>NZ_JAHCDI010000004.1:3062301-5641280 GCF_019697375.1 Micromonospora tarapacensis
GCCGCGAGCACCCGGTCTTCCTCTACGGCCAGCGCTACATGGGCATGCTGGAGTCCTACCTGGCCGCGCCGCTGATCGCGGTGACCGGCCCGAACTGGCCGGCGCTGCGGCTGCCGGTGCTGGCGCTCTACGCGCTGTTCCTCTGGCTGATCCACCGGCTGACCCGGCGGATCGGCTCGCCCTGGTTCGCCACCGTGATCGTCGGGCTGCTGGCGCTCGGTTCGGAGCGGGTCATCCGGGATCAGGTGACCACGGTCGGCGGGCGGCCGGAGGTGAAGGTCGCGGTGCTGGTGATGTTGTTGATCGTGGTGGGGCTGGCCCGCGGCGCGGCACGGCACCGCCGGCTGGCCGTCGGCGCCTTCGGGCTGCTCGCCGGGTCGGCCCTCTGGTCGGACTGGCTGATCCTGCCCTATCTGGGCGTGGCCGGCCTGGCGCTGGCGTGGGCGCTGCGCCGGGAACTGCTCGGCTGGGCCGGGTTGCTGCTGGTCGCCGGGTTCGCCGTCGGTGTCGCCCCGATGATCCGGGACAACCTGGTGGCCCCGCCGGGGCAGGACTCCCTCTCGGTGCTGCGTGGCATCAGCGGCGGGACCGGGGCGGCGCCACCGTGGGCCCAGCGGCTCGGTGGCGGGCTGCTGGAGGGGTGCCGCTGGCCGCCGGGCTCTGCCCGGTCGACGGCTGCGCGGGCTGGCAGGAGTGGTTCGGCCTGCTCTACCCGGTGCTGTTGGTCGTCGCGGCGGTGCTCGCCGGGGTCGCGTACCGCCGGGTGGCCGGGCGGCGCGACCGGGTCGCGCCGGTGGTGCACCTGGCGCTGCTCGCCGGTGCGGCGCTGACCCTGCTGGCGTACGTGCGCAGCTCGCTCGCCGCCGCGGACCCGCTGGGCAACGCGCGCTACCTGTCGGTGCTGCAACTGTCGCTGCCGGCGGTGCTGTGGCCGCTCTGGGTGGCGGCGGTGGCCGCCTGGCGCGGGACGGTCGGCGTGGCGGGCCGGCTGGTGGGTGGCCTGGCCACCGCCGTGCTGGCCGCGCTGGCGGCGACCTCGCTGGTGGTCACCGTGCTGTTCGCCACCGACGGCGCCGGCGTGGGGCGGACGGAGGAGCGGCAGGCCCGGGAGTTGGCCGCCGCGGTCCGCGCGGCCGGGCTCCGCGAGGTGTACGGGGAGTACTGGACGTGCAACCGGCTGGTGTTCAACACCGCCGAAGAGGTGGTCTGCGGGGTGCTCGACGGCAACCTGCGCCCGGGGCAGAACCGCTACCCGGCGTACTGGTGGCGGTTGGCTCGGGCACCGCGGCCCGGGTACGTGCTGGCTTCCGGCGCACCGGCCGACCGGCGGTTGCGGGAGCTGCTCGGCGACCGGGCCGAGGCCGCGCTGCTCGCCGAGGTCGGCGGCTATCGCGTGTACCACCCGCCGGAGCCGCTGCGGCCGTGGCGGTAGCGGCGGGTCGTACCCTGACCGGGCCCGGCGTGTGGTGCGTACCGGGAACCGAGGAGTGCCCGTGCTGATCCTGTTGCCGCCCTCCGAGGGCAAGGCCGACGCCGGCACCGGCCGCCGGCTGGACCTGGCCCGGCTGCCGCTGCCGGAGCTGAACCCGGTCCGGGAGGAGGTGCTGGGCGCACTGGACGTGCTCGACGCCGGACCGCCGGAGGCGGCGCTGGACGCGCTCGGGCTCGGTGCCGGCCAGCACGGCGAGCTGCGGCGCAACGCCCGGCTGCGGCAGGCCGCCACCGCGCCCGCCGGCCGGATCTACACCGGCGTGCTCTACGAGGCGCTCGACCTGGCCACCCTCCCCCCGTCGGCGCAACGCGCGGCGGGGCGGCAGGTGCTGGTCAGCTCCGGACTCTGGGGGGCGGTACGGCTGACCGACCGGATCCCGCCGTACCGCTGCCCGATCGGCGCCCGGCTGCCCGGCATCGGCACCCTGCCGGCGCGGTGGCGCCGCGCGCTGGGTCCCGCGCTGACCGCCGCGGCCGGCACCGGCCCGGTGCTGGACCTGCGTTCCGGCGCGTACGCCGCCGCCTGGACCCCGCGCGGCGAGCTGGCCGAGCGCACCGTGACCGTACGGGTGCTGCACGAACGGGAGGTCGACGGTGTGCCGGTGCGCTCGGTGGTCAGCCACTTCAACAAGGCCACCAAGGGGCGGCTGGTTCGTGACCTGCTCCTCGCCGGTGCCCGGCCGCGTACCGCCGACGCGCTGGTGACCGCCCTGCGGGACCTGAAGTACCCGGTGGGCGAGCAGGCCACCGCGCCCGGCCGCCCGCGCCAGGTCGACCTGGTGGTTTCGGAGCTGTAACCAGGCGCAAGATTTCCTCAAGGCTGGACCGGATCGGTACCACCGGTCGGTGTCCCGGGTCACCGTAGACAGACCCGACGCCACGAGGAGGCCCTCCGGTGGTTGCCGAACCGATCCTGCTCGACCAGCACCGTCCGTCATCGACCCCGCCGCCGTCGACCCCGCCGCCGTCGGCGTTGCCGCCGCTGGACTGGACGACCCTGGCCGACGCGTTCGAGGCGGCCTGCCTGCTGCGCTGCATGCCGCCGCCGGCGGCACCCGGTCAACGGCACCCGGGGCGGCAACCCGTCCGGCCGGCGACCGTCGAGTTCAACCGGGAGGAGGCGGCGCGGCGGACGCGGCAGCTGCTCGCCCGCCTCGACATCCCGGTCCGGCACGAGCTGGCCGTCGGCGGGCTGCGCCGCCGCTACGAACTGCACCGGCTGCACGTGTCGCGCGAGCACCGGCCGGCGTACGCGGCGATTGTGGAGAACGGCTGGCGTCGTGGCCGGCGGGAGCTGCTCGGCGGCCCGGTCCCCGGCGCCTCCACGGCGCGGCGGATGTGGCGCACCCGGTTGGCCGCCGCCGCCTGGCGGGCGGCCCTGCTGGCCGGTGGCCGGCACGTCCGCCGGCACATCCTCGGAGTGCGGATCACCGACCGGGAACTCGCCGCCGTGCTGGTCCGTGGCGCCGCCCTGCTCGACGTGCCGGCGTTGCTGCGCCCGGGCACCGGCTGCTTCCTGGTCAGCGTGGCGCACGGCCCGGACCGGGACCGGATCCTGCGGTACGCGGCCGAGGAGGCGGTGCACCGCCCGGTGGCCTGACCCGTGCACCGCCGCCCCGGGCTTGCGCCGCGGGGTCCGGCGGCGCACAGTGCTGCCCGTGAGCCGTACCCGGTACCTCGCCCGAGCCCGGCGGCGCGGCGTCCGCGTGGCGTCGACGCTGATCGTGCTGCTGGCCCTGCCCGGACTCGGCGCCTGCCGCGACGACCCCGACGAGACGGTACGCATCCGCATCGCCACCGGCAGCCCCACCGCGGTCTACCACGCCTTCGGTGCGTCGCTGGCCGCCATTCTCAACCGGGAACTGCCCCACGTGCGGGCCGAGGTGATGGTGACCGCCGCCTCCGCGGAGAACGTCCAGCTGCTCAACGCCGGGGAGGCCGAACTCGGCTTCACCCAGGCCGACGTGCTGCCGGCCGATCCGGGTCCGGACCCGCCGGTGGTGGCGGTCGCCCGGGTCTACGACGACCTGCTGCACCTGGTCACCACCGCCGACAGCCCGGTGCGGACCCTGACCGACCTGCGCGGGCGGCGGGTCTCGGTCGGCGCGGCCGGCTCCGGGACCAAGATCACGGTGGACCGGCTGCTGGCCGCCGCCGGGCTGGCGGGCGCCCAGGTGCGGCAGGAGCAGCTCGGCCTGGACGACTCGGTGGCCGCGCTGCAAGCGGGCCGGATCGACGCCTTCTTCTTCTCCGGCGGGCTACCCGTACGCGCCGTCGCCCAGTTCGCCCAGCACACCCCCGCCCGCATCGTCGACCTGGGCGCGTGGACCGTCCCGCTGCGCCGGAACAATTCGGAGGTGTACGTGCCGCGGGACATCCCCCGCTCGGTGTACGGCATCGACCTGGTCACCACGGTGGCCAACCCGAACTACCTGGTGGTCCGGGCCGACCTGCCGGAGGCGCTGGTCCGCGAGGTGACCCGGCTGCTGATGGAACGGCGCTCCGAGCTGGCCGCCGCGCACCCGGCGGCCGGGCGGATGAGCCCCGCTCGGCCATCGCCACCTCGCCGCTGCCGCTGCACCCGGGCGCCGTCGACTACTACCGGGCCAGCAAACCCTGAGCGGGCACCTCAGGCGGACCGCGCCGCCGTGGTGGTGTCGCCGAGCCGGGGGAACGGTTCGGCGGCGAAGACCACCTCCACCGGCACCTCGAAGTGCCGGGCGATCCGCAGCGCGAGGTGCAGGCTGGGGCTGAACTCGCCCCGTTCCAGGTAACCGATCGTCTGGTAGTGGACGCCCAACGCCTCGGCGAGCTGTCGGCGGGAGATGCCGCGTTCCGCCCGCAGCATGGCGATCCGGTTGTAGACGACCTCACTCACGCCGCAACCACCACACCACGTCGATGATCCGCTCGCCGCCGGCCCATCAGCAGATCACCGTTGCAGGGCCTTCTCGCGGCGGGCCGCCACTCTCGATCCGGACTCGCGGCGGGCCATCCGGCGCAGCACCACCGGCGCCAGGACCAGCCCGGCGACCGCCCAGCCACCGAGCACCACCAAGGTCTCCAGGTGCCGCCACGACTCGCCGATCTCGACGGCGGCCATCGCCTCGGGCAGCAACGCCGACCGCATGCCGAGGCCGAGCCAGTAGATCGGGAAGACCTGCGAGATTCCCTGCACCCAGCCGGGCAGCGAGGTGATCGGGTAGAAGATGCCGGAGGTCGCGATGAGCGCCATGATCGGAAGCATGATCAGCCCCATGTTGCGCGGGTTCGACAGCAGCGACCCGAACACCGCCCCGACCGGCATCGTCGCCACCATCCCGATCAGCATCACCCAGACCAGGGTCGCCCAGGCCGCCGGGGCGTCCAGCGTGAGCCCGTCGAAGAGGACAAGACCCGGGACGAGCAGGAGGGCGACGCTGACCAGCGTCATCCCGGCAACAAGGATGATCTTGCTGATGAGGTAGCCGAGCATCCCGTTCGGGGTGGCCTTGGCCCGCAACAGGGTGCCGTCCTCCCGCTCGACGGTGAGGATCGACGCCACGTTTACCAACCCGCCGAACGCCACCGTCATGCCCAGGGTGCTGGGCAGGGTCTGCGCACCGAGCGAGAACTCCGTGCCCGGCACCTGCGTACCGCGCAGGAAGAACATCACCACCAGCAGGATCAGGGTCGGGAAGAGGTAGCCCCACAGGGTCTCGGAGTTGGTGAAGCTCTGCCGCAGCTCGATCCGGCCCCGGGACAGACCCGCCCGGGCCGCCACGGACAGTGGACGGACCGCCGGGTTCATCCGGCCACCTCCTCGAACGCGCGGATCGCGCCGTCGGCACGACCCGACTCGTGGTCGCGTACCAACGTCATGTAGGTCTCCTCCAGGCTGGCCCGCCGCACCTCGAGGTCGGCGATCTGGGCACCGTGCTCGGCGAACAACTGCCGGACGAACCCGGTCGCGTCGCTGGTGGAGTGCACGAACCGGGCGCCGCCCCGGCTCCACCGCACCTCGGCCTCGGCGGAGATCCGCCGGGACAGCTCGTCGGCCGAACCGCTGGCGATGATCCGGCCACCGGCCAGGATCAGGATCCGGTCGGCCAGCTTCTCCGCCTCGTCCATGTCGTGGGTGGTGAGCAGGATCGTGGTGTCGTCGATGTCGGCGAGCCGGTGCACCAGGTCGTGGAACTCGCGCCGGGCCGCCGGATCGAAGCCGGCGGTCGGCTCGTCGAGGAAGAGCAGCTCCGGCCGGCCGACGATGCCGATCGCCACGTCGACCCGGCGGCGCTGGCCGCCGGAGAGTTGCCCGACCTTCTTGTCGGCGTGCTCGGTGAGACCGACCACGTCGATCAGCTCGTCGACGTCCCACGGCCGGCGGATCCGATCCGTCGAGTAGGGCGCGTAGAAGGAGCCGAGGTGGAGCAGCAGCTCCCGCACCCGCCACCGGCCGTGATCCCGCCAGGACTGGAGCACCACGCCGAGTCGGGCGCGCCACCGCTCGTCGCCGCGCGCGGGGTCCACCCCCAGCACGTCGACCCGGCCGCCGGAACGCATCCGGAAGCCCTCCAGGATCTCGATGGTCGTGGTCTTGCCGGCACCGTTCGGGCCGAGCAGGACCAGCACCTCGCCGCGCCGCGCGGTGAACGACACCCCGGTGAGCACGTCGGTGGAGCCGTACCGCATTCGCAGGTCGTGCACGTCCAGACTGACCCCGGAGTCGGTCGGCGACCCGGTGTCTATCGGGATCTCCGCGCCGGCGCTGACCGCCATGACACACCCCTCCCCGTATTATTTCTGCGCTGGAAGATAGCACTCATGCTATGCATGGTCGCAAGTCTCCCTCGGCGAGTCCCCTCTCCTGGCTTGTCTCAGCCCACCACGGGCACGGCGGGTGCCGGCTCGACGCGGGTGGCCGGGTCGACGGGCGGGGCCGGGTCGACGGGCGCGGGAAACCACAGCGCGGCGACCAGGCCACGCGGCGAGTTCAGGTGCATCGTGAGCCGGCCGTCGGAGGCGTCGACCAGCACCGCGGCGATCGTCAGGCCCAGCCCGGCGCCGTCGACGTTCTGCACCTCCGGTGCCCGCCAGAACCGTTCGGTGGCCCGGCCGAGCTGGCTGCGGGTCATCCCCGGGCCGGTGTCGCGCACCTCCAGCACGGTCCCGTCGTCGCGGGCCGCGACGGTCACCGTCACCTCGCCGCCCGCCCCGCTGAACTTCACCGCGTTGTCGATCAGCGCGTCGAGCGCCTGGTCGATGGCGGTCGGCACGGTCCGGGCGTACACCGGGCCCGGGTCGGCCGACAGGCGCAGCGTGACCGACCGGTGGCGGGCCAGGGGTTCCCAGGCCGCCACCCGGGACGCCGCCGCGGCCGTCGCGTCGACGGTGATCCGCTGGTTCTCCCGACGTTCGGCGCGGGCCAGGGTGAGCAGCGCGTCGAGGAGCAGCGCCAGCCGGTCGGTCTCCTCCAGCGCCAGCCGGTGCTCGGCGCGGCCCTGCTCGTCGAGCACGCTCGGGCCCAGTTCCTCCACCCGCAGCCGCAACGCGGTCAACGGGTTGCGCAGTTGGTGGCTGGCGTGCGCGACGAAGGCGCGCTGCCGGTCCATCACGTCGGAGACGACGTCGGCCATGTGGTTGAAGCTCGCCGCGAGGCGGCGCAGCTCCGGCGGACCCAGCCGGTGCTGCACCCGCGCGCCGCGGTCGCCCTCGGCGATCTCGTGGGTGACCGCGTCCAGCTCGGTGACCGGGCGCAGCACCCAGCCGGCCAGCCCGAACGCGGTGAGCACGCAGGCCAGCACGGCGAGCAGACCCAGCGCGACGACCAGCAACCACCACGTCGCGACGGTACGACGCACCCCGCCGGCCGGGCTGGCGGTGATCACCGCACCGAGCACCTCCCCGCCGTCGTTGATCGGCACCGCCACCACGATCGGACCGTCCACCCACGGCCAGACCGAGTCGGGCCCGCTGGTCTGCTGGCCGGACAGCGCGATCTCCAGCGCCTCGCGGGTGCCCGGTGCCGGCCGCCAGCCCGGCGACGGCACCACCACCCGCCCGTCCCGGTCGACCACCGCCGCCGCGATCCCGTACAGCTGGTGGTAGCTGTCCAGTTCGTTGGTGAGCGGGCCGGTCGTCCCGCCGCGCAACGCCGGCCCGGCCAGCGACGCGAACCGGGTGGCGTCGGCGAGCCGGTCGGCCCGCACCCGCTCGGTCTCCCGGGTGGTCAGCGTCACCGCGAGCGGTGTGCCCAGGGCCACCACCACCAGCACCATCAGCAGCAGGTAGCTGACCACCAGACGCCGTCGCACCGCCGGCCCCTCACTCGCCCCGGAGCCGGTACCCGACGCCCCGCACGGTCTCCACCAGTCGCGGGTCGCCGAGCTTGCCGCGCAGCGAGCCGACGTGCACCTCCACGGTGTGCCGGTCGGTGAAGGTGGTGCCCCAGGCGTCGAGCAGGATCCGGTCGCGGGGCACCGCGACCCCGGGTTGCCGGGCCAACGACAGCAGGACGTCGAACTCCTTGCGGGTCAGCGAGACCGGCCGGCCGGCCACGCTCACGGTGCGGGCAGCCACGTCGATGTGCACCGGTCCGGCCTCGATCAGGCTACGCTCCGGCGCCGTGTGCGAGGCCCGCCGGAGCACCGCCTCGATGCGCGCCTGGAGCTCCACCATCGAGAAGGGCTTGACCACGTAGTCGTCGGCGCCGAGCCGGAGGCCGAGCACCCGGTCGCGCTCCTCGCCACGGGCGGTCACCGCGATGATGCCGAGCTGGTTGCTGCGCCGGCGCAGCTGCCGGCACAGGTCGGTGCCGTCGCCGTCGGGCAGGGTCAGGTCGAGCAGTACCAGGTCGCAGGGGGCGGCGGAGAGGGCCGCGGCGACGGTCGCGGCGTGTTCCACCTCGTACCCTCGCCGGTTCAGGGCGGACGACAGCGCGGCGGCCACCCGACGGTCGTCCTCGACCAGCAGGATGCGCACCCGGCCTCCCCGTTCGGTCTGCTCCGCTGAGGCTAGATGGTGGCAGACAACCGGCCGGGGTGACAGGCCCGGGAGCCGCCGGGCCGGCTCAGAGCCCGAAGGTCTCGTCGGAGGTGCTGTCCCGTACCCCGTCCACGAACCCCTTGAAGGCCGGGTCGTCGTGGCTGGCCGGCACCGTGGCGACGACCTCGCCGGTGGCCTCGGTGACCGCGTCGACAAGTGGCGGGAAGTCGATCTCGGCGTCGGCCAGGGTGTCGTCGTCGGCCTCCGCCAGGTTGATCACGTGCTGCACGTCCTCGGACGGGGTGTCGGGGTCGTCGGCCCAGTCCGCACCGGCGCGGTGGCACTCGTCGTAGAGCGCGCGCTGGCTGTCGGTCCAGTCCTCGTGATAGCTGTCCATGCCCATCCCCCTGTCCGGCGGCCTGCCTTTCGAGCATGCCCGGCGGGGCCGCGGACCGGGGCCGGTACCGGACAAAAACGCCGCCGGCGCCGGGGCGGACCGGACGGCGCCGCGCCCGGGTCGACAACGTCGACCCGGGCGCGGCGAGCACCGGTGTCAGCGGCGGCAGAGCCGGGCGACCTCCTCGGCGAACCGGTCCATCGGGTCGGCCTGCGCCGGGCCGAGCAGGTAGGACTTCAGCTCCCGGCGGGCCTCGGTCATCGGGTCGTCGCCCGCCCGGGTCACCGCGACGATCTTCTCCAGCTCCCCGCAGTCGGCGGCGAGCAGGTAGCCGGCCCGCGAGGTCGGGAAGGCGCGCCGGAACTCGTCGTCGGGCAGCCCGGCCGGGTTGGCCACCACATACGGCCGCTGGCTCTGCACGAAGTCGGACACCACGCTGGACACGTCGCCGACCAGCAGGTCGGTCTGGTTGAAACAGTCGACCAGCGTGGGCACCGACCCGGTCACCACCCGGTGCGTGGTCCCGTGCAGGGTGGTCGCCTCGACGTCGCCCCCGGCGCGGCGGATCCGCTGCACGATCCGCTCGTGCGCCGCCCGCACCCGGCTGGACCGGCTGCCGGTCAGCGGATGCGGTTTGTAGATCAGCCGGACCTCCGGCCGCGTGGCCAGCAGCCCGGCCACGATCCGCTCACCCATCAGCGCGACGGAGGTGTGGAAAGGGTCGCCGGCGAGCCACCCCTCCCAGGTGGGCGCGTAGAGCACGGTGAAGGGGCGATTGCCGGGCTCCGCGCCGCCGCCGCGTACGCCGGCCAGTTGCGGCCGGCCGATCTCCACCACGTCGCAGTCGCGTACGCCCACCCCGGCCCGGGCGTGCCGTTCCCGGCCGGCCGGGCCGGCCACCCAGACCTCGTCGTAGACCCGGCAGAACGGGTTGACGCTGGCCGCCTTGTCGCTGTCGCCGTGGCCGAGGAACACGTGTTTCATGCCCGGCTCGCGCAGCAGGTGGATGTTCTCACCGGCATTGGCCGGGTACAGCGCCGCCCGGATGCCGCTCTTGTCGAGGTTCATGAAGTCGGCCCCCGGCGGCACGCAGACCACCGGCAGCCGGGTGTCGGCGAGAGCCGGCAACACGTCCCTGTTCCGCAGGAACACCACCGCCCGGCGGTCCAGTGCCTCGGTCGGGCCGAGCCACATGTTCGCCTGGTATGCGTCCTTGGCCGGGCCGGCGAAGTACAGCGCGACCTCCGGGCGGTAGCCGTCGAGCCAGCGCTGCACGGCCGACAGCTGGGCGCCGTGCCCGGTGCCCCTGCCGCGCAGCCAGGTCAACCCGACGGTTCCGCCGACCACCGCGGCCAACCCGACGGCGAGCGCGCCGGCCAGGTGCACCGGTCCCACCGTGCCGGCGACCGCCGCGACCACCGACGCCGGGACGAGCAGCACGTTCACCCAGGGCAACCGGTCGCCGGTGAGGGCGGCGGCCCAGCGTGGCAGGCCCGGCGCCGCGCCGAGCCGACCCAGGTCGATGTTGCGCACCATCGACCCACCGGGGTTCCGCCGGTCGATGATCCGGCGGAACGCTCCGGCGAAGACGGCGATCACCCACACCGTGGCGGGCAGCAGGAGCAGCAGCGTCAACTCGCCGCCGACCAACTGCACCTGGGCGACGACCAGAAGGACGACCGACCCGTCGCGGGCCAACTGCCGGTAGCCGAGTCCGAGGCCGGCCTTTTCCATCAGGGCCGTGGTGGCCGGCGACCACCGCTCGACGGCGAACTCGCCGGCCACCGCCGCCAGGGCCGCGACCGCGAACCCGGCGACCCAGCCGAGCGCGCCGGTGGCGAGCAGGATCAGGTACGCCCCCACCAGCAGGGCCCCGCGCGCGGCCGTGCCGACGCGCACAGTCAACGTGCCGAACAAGGGGTAGCTCCCTAGCGAGATCGATGGCCGGCGGGTGACGCCCCGGCGCCAGCGCAGCTGCGACCTTAACGCGAGACATCGACGCGACGACGCCCGGGTGTCGCCCCGGGCATCGGCCTACCCGCGACGCAGGCAGGTGACGGCGTTCGGGTGGACGGGAGGATCGGCCGACCGCTTGGCGAACTCGGTGTAGCCCAACTGCGCGCCGGTCCGGCGGGCGAAGCGGTTCCGGCTGTACACGCAGATCGTGCCCACGTCCAGCCGCTCCAGCGCGGCGGCCACCTCGTCTTCGGCGGGCCGCTGGGCGGCCGGGCCGCCGTTGGCGAACCGGGTCAGCAGCAGCCGGTCCCGCGAGAACTGCGAGTTCAGGTCGTACTCGATCAGGAAGAAGTCACGTGGCAGGACCACCCGCGCCCGGGTGGTCAGCACCGGGATGGTCCGCATGATGCTCGCCGGCGCGAGCACGAGCCCGTCCGGGCGGTCGAGGCCCACGATGAACTGCGCGATGGCCTGCCGCTCCGGCCGGATCTTCCAGGTGCGCTCGTCGTGCACCAACACCCCGCTGCGCTCGTCCCACATCGGGACGGCGTAGACCGCGAACGAGGCCACCATCGCTCCGGCCAGCACCAGAGAGACCAGCGCCCGTAGGCTACGCAGTCGGGTTGGCAGCCAGACGGTGCACAGCAGGCCGATGAGTGCCGGCAGGGCGAGCAGCCACGGCACCCGCCACAGCACCACCGAGATGCCGGTGAGCGCGCTGAGCCACTCCAGCACTCCGGGCACCAACAGCACGCTCAGCGTGACCGCGCCGCCGGCTGCCAGCAGCGCCGGGGTGCGGCGGCGGGCCAGCAACGGGCCGCACCACAGGGCAAGGCCGCCGATCACGCCGACGATGCCGATCTCGAAGGTTCGCCGGTAGGTGTGCGCGGCGTCGTAGAAGTTGACGTCTGTCGCGGCGGCGGTCGCCGATCCGAGGACCAACTGGGTGATGATCACCGCCCCGAGCGGGTACGTCAGCGTGGCCACCCCGACGATGAGCGCCGACTTCCAGCGTCCCACCAGCAGCATCATCAGGGCCGCCCCGCCCACCAGCAGCGGCAGGATGATGGCGGCCGTGGTGGTGAGCCCGGTCGCGGTGATCGACAGCGCGACGATCAGCAGCAGCCCGCGCCGGGAGCGGTCGTCGAACCAGCGGGTCAGGTAGAGCCACATCAACGGCACGACCGCGGAGACGAACATGCCCTTGCCCTGGTAGAGCCGGGGCAGATGGAAGGTGCCCAGGGCGGCGTCCGGGCCACAGACCAGCGCGAGGAAGGCGACGGCCACGGTGAAGGCGAGCACCGGGCGCCGCGGCGCCCAACGCTGCACCAGTCGCCAGAGCGCCAGCACGGCCAGTACGGCCATGACCGGCAGCAGCACGTACCACGTCGCCGAGACGGCGGGGATGCCGAGGAGCCGGGCGAGTGCACCGGCGAGGACCTCGATGCTGGCGATCGGGGGCTGCGAAGCCATCGCCGGCAGCACGTTCTCGCTGAACAGGAAGTCGTTGAGCGGCACGTTGTCCCGCTCGGCGACCCACACCGACCGGCCGACGTAGTAGATGTCGTCCGGGGTGCTGCGGGCGAGGAAGAGCGAGGCCACGGCGGCTGCGCCGCCGATCACCAGCGCGTACCCCGACTGCCAGGCGGTGGGCGCCGGTGCCGGCGACCGGGTGGCCGGCGTGAGCCGCCAGCTTCGCCAGGTCAGCAGCACCGCACCGACGGCCGCCACGATCCCGGCGGAGGCCGGCACCCACCAGGAGATGCCGGCCCCGGCCGGGGTACCCGCCACGCCGGCGGTGATCGCCGCGCCGGTGCCGGCCAACAGCACCAGCGCCGTCCACCAGCGCCCGGCGACCGGCATCCGGTCGCGGTGGCCCGCCGTCCCGCGCGTCGCGGCAGGCCCGGAGTCAGCTCCGCCGGCGGGCTCGGCAGCGGCACCGGCGGCGGGCCCGGAGTCAGCGCCGGAGGTCGTCGGCACCGCGCGGCGACGCCGGGCCAGGGCGAGCCGGACCAGCAGGGCGAGCAGGGCCAGCGCCGGGCTCGCCACCAGCCAGACCCGCAGCGTCAGTGAGGGGGCGAGGCCCAGCGGCAGGGCGGCGTGGTAGAGCAGCGTCCACAGCGCGAACGCCAGCACCGCACCGTCGGTCAGCACGGCGGGCACCGCGGCGAGCCCCGCCCGGACGCTGCCCCACACCGCCCGGGTCCGGCGCGGACCGGCGGGCGCGGCGGCGGGGCCGACGGTCTCGTCGGCCGTCGCCGGGGTTGGTGCGGCGACGGCAACGGTCTCGTCGGTCATCGACACGGGCGTCCTCTTCGTGGCACGGGCGGGTACGCGCCGAACGGCGGGCCGCCGCGCGATCTCCGCCGAGGGTAGTAGCCGGCCTCGGCGCGCCGCACCGGGGCCGACCTGCGGGTGGGCTGGACCAGCGGTGGTCAGCGCGGCCGGCACTCAGCCGGTGGTCGGCGCCGCCCGCTGTCGGGGCAGCGCGTCCGGGGCGCCGAGCCCGAGCGCCACCGACTCGACCAGGGTCTCCAGATAGCTGTCCGTGACCGGCGTCCGCGCGATGGCGAGCCGCCAGTACAGCGGCCCGACGATCAGGTCGACCGCGGCGTCCGGGTCGGTGGCGGCGGGCAGTTCGCCGCGCCGGATCGCCCTGGCGATCAGTTGACCGGCGATCTCCTGCTGCCGGGTCCGCAGCACCCGCCGGAGGGTCTCGTCGATTGTCGGGTTGCGGGCCGCCTCGGCCAGCAGGTCGGGGATGATCTGCGAGGCCAGCGGGTGCCGCAGCGCGTGCGCCACCACCTGGAACAGCAGCGCCAGGTCGCCGCGCAGGCTGCCGGTGTCCAGCGCGGGCAGCCGACCGCCCGCGGCGGCGGCGACCACCTCCAGCACGAGATCGAGCTTCGAGTTCCACCGGCGGTAGATCGCGGTCTTGCTGACCCCGGCCCGGCGGGCCACCGCCTCGATGGAGAGCCGGCCGTAGCCGACCGCGGCGAGTTCCTGCATGAGGGCACGACGGATGGCCGTGGTGATCTCACCACGGAGCACCGCCGCGCCAGCGGGTGCGCGCCTCTTTCCGGTCGTCACCTGGGGCTCTTCTCGACTGTCACGAGGAACAATGTACCGCAAGGACGCTACGGTTGCGTCCCGACGTGTTTCGGACTACTGTCCACGCAGCGGCGGAGCGGCGCTCCACGCACTGGCCACGCCATTTTCATCGTCGCGAACAACCCGCCCGGCACGACAGATCGGAGCGCCCAACCCCATGGCCAACCTGCTGGCCGACCCCGACTCCGGCCTCACCCCAGCCCAACTGGCCGCCCGACACGGGCTGCGGGTGGCCGGCCAGCGGCCCTCGCTGGGCCGCTACAGCGGCCAACTGTGGCGCTACCGGCACTTCATCTCCGCGTACTCCCATGCGAAGCTGACCGCCTCGTTCAGCAATGCCCGGCTCGGGCAGCTGTGGCAGGTGCTCACCCCGCTGACCAACGCGGCGGTCTACTACCTGATCTTCGGTCTGGTGCTCGAACAGAACCGGGGGATGGACAACTTCATCGCCTACCTCACCACCGGTCTGTTCATCTTCAACTTCACCCAGACCAGCCTGATGCAGGGCACCCAGGCGATCAGCGGCAACCTCGGGCTGATCCGCGCCCTGCACTTCCCCCGGGCCTCGCTGCCCCTGGCCATCACCGCCACCCAGCTCCAGCAGCTGCTCGGCTCGATGGTGGTGCTGCTCGGCATCGTGGTGGCCACCGGAGAGCCGATCACCCTGATGTGGCTGATGCTGGTGCCGACGGTGCTGCTCCAGACGGTCTTCACCGCCGGGCTGGCCATGGCGATGGCCCGGCTGGGCGCCAAGGCGACCGACCTGAGGCAGGTCATGCCCTTCATCCTGCGAGCGTGGATGTACGGCTCCGGCGTGCTCTACAGCGTCGACCTGTTCGCCGAGAACCTGCCGGGCTGGGCCACCACCGTGGTGCAGTTCAACCCGATGCTGGTCTACATCGAGCTGGCCCGGATGTCCCTGCTGGAGAACTCCCACCTGCTCAACGACTCGCTGCCGATGACCTGGCTGATCGCGCTCGGTTGGGCGGTCGTCGCCGGCTTCGGTGGGTTTTTCTACTTCTGGCGCGGCGAACAGGAGTACGGCCGTGGTTGATCACCTTGAGATGTCCAATGATGTGACGGTGACCCTGCCCCGGATCCAGGAGCGGATCCCGACCGTGGTGGTGGACGAGGCGCACGTCGTCTACCGGGTGCACCAGGGAGCCACCGGCAATCCCAACCCGGTGGCCGCGCTCAAGCGAATGGTCACCCGCTCCTCGGCGCCGAACGTGCGCGAGGTGCACGCGGTTCGCGGGGTCAGCTTCACCGCGTACCGCGGGGAGGCGATCGGGCTGATCGGCAGCAACGGCTCCGGCAAGTCGACGCTGCTGCGGGCCATCGCCGGGCTGCTGCCGGTGGAGCGTGGCACGGTCTACATCCAGGGGCAGCCGTCGCTGCTCGGGGTGAACGCCGCCCTGCTCAACGACCTGCCCGGCGAGCGCAACGTCACGCTCGGCTGCCTGGCCATGGGCATGTCCCCGGCGGAGGCGCAGCGCAGGCTTCCCGAGATCATCGAATTCTCCGGGATCAACCAGCGCGGCGACTTCGCCTCGTTGCCGATGCGCACCTACTCCTCCGGCATGGCGGCCCGGCTGCGCTTCGCCATCGCCGCGGCGAAACAGCACGACGTGCTGCTGATCGACGAGGCGCTGGCGACCGGCGACAAGGCGTTCCGCAAGCGTAGTGAGCAGCGGGTCCGAGAGCTGCGGGAAAGCGCCGGCACGGTGTTCCTGGTCAGCCACCAGCTCTCCTCCGTGCGGGACACGTGTGAACGCACCATCTGGCTCGAATCGGGCGAAATCCGGATGGACGGCCCGACTCTCGATGTGCTGACGGCCTACGAGGCATTTACGAACGGCAAGTAGAGTTTGGGTGAACGCGCGACACCGCGCGGGCCGCGCCGCCTCGTTACGGGGCGGCGCGGCCCGCGTTATGGTTCATCCCGTCGCCGTGTTGGCAGCACCTTCCGTTCATGTGCCCCACCGATGCCATTCATCCCCGAGAGCGAGGACCGGCAATGACGCAGGACCAGACCACCGACCCGGGCACCATGCCGGAAAGTCCGGCCCCGTGGCGCCCCTCACGGACGGTGGCCGTGGTGCTGGCCGGCGGCACCGGGACCCGGCTGGGCCTCGGCATCCCCAAACAACTGCTGAAGATCGCCGGTAAGCCGATCATCGAGCACACGCTGGCCGTCTTCGAGGCCGCGCCCGAGATCGACGAGATCATCGTGCTGATGGCCACCGGTCACGTCGCACAGGCACAGCAGATCGTCGACAAGGCCGGCTTCCGCAAGGTCACCAAGGTGATCGAGGGCGGCGACACCCGCAACGCCACCACCCGCGTCGCGCTGGACGCGGTGGGCGACGCGGACTGCAACATCCTCTTCCACGACGCGGTGCGGCCCCTGCTCAGCGGCCGGATCGTCCGGGCGTGCGTGAACGCGCTGTGGACCTACTCGGCGGTCGACGTGGCCATCCCGTCGGCCGACACGATCATCCAGGTCGATGAGCACGAGTGCATCACCGACATCCCCGTCCGGGCCACGCTGCGCCGGGGCCAGACCCCGCAGGCGTTCCGCTCCGGCACCATCCGGGAGGCGTACCGCCGGGCCGAGGGCGACCCCAACTTCGCCGCCACCGACGACTGCGGCGTGGTGCTGCGCTACCTGCCCGAGGTGCCGATCAAGGTCATCGACGGCTCGGACGAGAACATCAAGGTCACCCACCCCGTCGACGTGCACCTGGCCGACAAGTTGTTCCAGCTGGCCGCCGCCCAGGTGCCCCGGCTGACCGACCGTCGCGCCTACAGCGACGAGGTCTCCGGCCGCACGATCGTCGTCTTCGGCGGCAGCTACGGCATCGGCCACGACCTGACCGAGCTGGCCCGCCGCCACGGCGCGCAGGTCTTCCCGTTCAGCCGCTCCAGCACCGGCACCCACGTGGAGCGCCCCGAGGACGTCGCGGCGGCACTGAAGACCGCCTTCGACGCCACCGGCCGCATCGACCACGTCGTGGTCACCGCCGGGGTCCTGGAGAAGGGCGCGCTGGCGGAGATGGACCAGGCGACCATCGACCGGGTGCTACAGGTCAACTTCGTCGGCCCGGTGACCATCGCCCGGCAGGCCCTGCCCTACCTCCAGCACACCAAGGGCCAGCTGCTGCTCTACACGTCCAGCTCCTACACCCGTGGGCGGGCGGACTACGCGCTCTACTCGGCCACCAAGGCCGCCCTGGTCAACCTCACCCAGGCGCTGTCGGACGAGTGGGCGGAGTTCGGCGTACGGGTCAACGTCATCAACCCGGAACGCACCGCCACCCCGATGCGGACCAAGGCCTTCGGCGCGGAACCGGAGCACACTCTGCTCGCCGCCGAGACCGTCGCACAGGCGTCGCTGGACGTGCTGATCTCGGATCTCACCGGCCAGGTGATCGACGTACGCCGACCGCCGGGGGAGGCGCCGGCCGCCGCCGCGGTCCCCACCCAGACCGATCGATCGGCCAGCACCGCTACCGTCGGCTGACCGACCCTCAAAGCGCGAAGGCGACACCGAGATGCGTGGTGAGCTGGTCCGGAAGTTGACCGCACGGGCTTTGGCCACCGGCGGGGCGGTCGTGGCGTTCCTGGTGGTCGCGCTGACCGGCGCGACCACCTGGGGGCTCTGTCTGGCGGTGGCCGCGCTCGCCGCCACTGCCTGGGAGCGCCGGGTCCGCCCCGGCGCCGACAACGTCGCGGAGACGGCGCTGATCGCGGCCGGGATCCTGGTCGGCTACGCCCGGCGGCTCGACGCCGGGTTCGACCCGGCCCTGGCCGCCACCGCCCTGGTGCTGCTCGGTCTGGTGCTGGCCGCCGGCCCGCTGCGCCAGGCCGGCAACCTGGAGATCCGCGCCGCCAACCTGCCGGTACGCACCTGGGTGCCGCAGGTCGCCGCGCGTGGCGGCGACATCGTGGCGGGGTGCTCGCCATGCTGGCCGTCGCCGCCCTCGCCGGCCTGCCCGCCGCCGTCGTACTGGTGGCGAGCCTGCTGGCGGGTGCCGCCGTCGGCACCGCCGCCCTCGACCTGGCCCGGCGGCGGTTCCGGCCGCCCGCCGGCGGCTCGGCGGTCGCTCGGGCACTGCGCCGGCACCAGCCCGAGTTCGTCCTGCACTTCTCCGCCCCGCCCGGCTCGGAGTACCAGGTCACCATGTGGCTGCCCTACCTGGAACGGATCGGCCGGCCCTTCGTGGTGATGCTGCGGGAGCCGGAGTCCCTGCCGGCCATCGCGGCGGCCACCACCGCGCCCGTCGTCTACTGCCCCACCCTGCGCACCATGGACGACGCGCTGGTGCCGAGCCTGCGGGTGGCGTTCTATGTCAACCACGGTGCGAAGAACAGCCACTGCATCCGGTTCACCCAGCTCACCCACGTGCAACTGCACCACGGCGACAGCGACAAGGCCCCCAGCGCCAACCCGGTCTCGGCGATCTTCGACCGGATCTTCGTAGCCGGTGAGGCGGCGATCGACCGGTACGCCCGGGCCGGGATCGACATCCCGGCCGAGAAGTTCGTGGTGGTCGGTCGCCCGCAGGTCGAGGCGATCGAGGTGCGCCCGCAGCCGGCGGGCGGGCCGGCCAACCCGACGGTGCTCTACACCCCCACCTGGACCGGGCACCACGCCGACGCCGACTACTGCTCGCTACCGGTCGCCGAGCCGCTGCTGCGGCGGCTGCTGGACCGGGGTGCCACGGTCATCCTGCGGGCCCACCCCTACACCGCGCAGAACCCGGCCTCGGCCCGGCAGTTGGGGCGGCTGCACGACCTGCTCGCCGCCGACCAGTCCCGCAGTGGACGGCAGCACCTCTACGGCGCCGCAGCGAGCCGGCTCACCCTGGCCGAGTCGATCAACCGGGCCGACGCGCTGGTCTCCGACATCTCCGGCGTCGTCTCCGACTGGCTCTACTCGGGCAAGCCGTACGCGATCACCGACATGGGCGCCGACGGCGACCGGTTCGTCGAGCGGTTTCCGCTGGCCACCACCGGCTACGTGCTCCGCCGGGACATGGCCGACGTGGACGACGTACTGACCCGGCTCCTCGACACCGACCCGCTCGCCGAGGCCCGCTGGGCGGCCCGGCGGCGCTACCTGGGCGACTTCCCCGCCGACTCGTACGCCGAGGTGTTCCTGGCCGCCGCCCGGCGCGAGCTGGACCCGGCCGCCTGGACCGCACCCGCGCCACGCGCCGCGACCGGTGCGCCCCTCTCCCCCGCCACCTGAGGTCGTCCTGTCGACACCGCTCTGCTGATCCTCGTACCCGGCAGCCGGGGATCAGCTGATCCGGCCGGCGATCTGGAGCGTGTTCAGGTAGTGCTTGCGTACCGTCGCCGACGGGCGGGCGTCGATCATGTCGCGGATGCCGGTGAACAACGTCTTCCGCTGCCAGGGTGTCGCGGCGATGCGGCCGGAGTAGGTGGAGAGCAGGGTCAGGTACGTCGTAGATCCGTTCGACCTGGTGGAAGAAGTCGTCGCCGCCCGGTGGTGACACGTGCTCGGTGGCGACGATCGCCAGGTGGCCGCCGGGGCGCAGCAGCTCGGCGGCCCGGCGGTAGGCGACCTGCGGATCCAGCCAGTGCCACGACATGGCGGCGAAGACGAGGTCGAACGGCTTCTGGTCGCCGGCCTCCCACCGCTCGAAGGACGACACCACGACGCGCACGTCCCCACGGCCGGCGAGCACGCGACGGGCCACCGCCGCCAGTTCCCGCCCCGGTTCCAGGGTGACCACCTGCCAGCCGCGCGCCAGCAGGTCACGGGTGGCCTGGCCGGTGCCCGTACCGATCTCCAACGCCCTGGCCGGCCCGGCCAGCAGGCCCGTGCTCGCGGCCATCGCCCAGCTTGATACGGCGCGAGAAGCACGAGATCTTGGACAGTTTCCGTTCTTCGCGAACGGAAACTGTCCAAGATCTCGGCGGACCTGCCGGCAGCGGGGCGACCGGTGGGTGGCTGGGGCGACGGGTGGCGGTCGGCGCGGTGGCGGGGACGCCATGCGCGGTGGCGGGGACGCCATGCGCGGTGGCGGGGACGCCATGCGCGGTGGCGGGGACGCCATGCGCGGTGGCGGGGACGCCATGCGCGGTGGCGGGGTCGCTATGCGGGGCGGCGGGTCCAGGCCACGAAGCGGGTGAACAGGGTGGCGGGTTCCGGGCCGTCGTGCGGGTTGAGGCGGTAGAGGTCGCGCATCGCCTCGTACATCAGGCCGGCGAGGTAGATGGACAGGCCGGG
The DNA here is from genome assembly GCF_019697375.1 of Micromonospora tarapacensis. Taxonomy (NCBI): domain Bacteria; kingdom Bacillati; phylum Actinomycetota; class Actinomycetes; order Micromonosporales; family Micromonosporaceae; genus Micromonospora; species Micromonospora tarapacensis. The sequence goes on from NZ_JAHCDI010000004.1 coordinate 3,082,479, forward strand.
CAGGTTCCCGTCGTACTCGACGCGCAGTAGCAGCCGGGCCTGCCCGCAGGGCCAGGGTTGCCCGTCGGCCCGGCAGCACCACATCGGCCGCAACGGGGTGTGCGGCACCTCGCCACCACGGGCGTGCGGACGCTGCGGACGTGGGCCCCGCTCGGGAGCGAAGAGTCGGGTGGTGATCGGACCCGAGCCGCCAGCGGTCACCACCGACCCCCGTTGGCCCGCCACTGCTGCCCCGGCGTCAGCCAACCGGGACGCCCCGGACGCGGCATCGGCAGCGGCCGGGTCGGCTCACGCATCCACTCCGGCAGGTGCGTGCCACGCCGACGCTGCGGCAACCCCGTGTCCCCCTGCTGACCCCACGGCAGCTGCGGGCCCCACGACACCTGCTGACCCCACGGCAGCTGCGGGCCCCACGGCAGCTGCGGGCCCCACGGCAGCTGCGGGCCCCACGACATTTGCGGGCCCCGCTGAAGCGACCGCGGGTCTCGCAGCGGCGGCGGTAGGCGGGTGCCGCGCTGCTCGTGCCGCTCCGGCGAGTACACCGGCAGCAGCGTCGTCGGGCACTGATACCAGGCAACCCGGGTACGCACATCGACCTCCCAGTCAGCGATCGGAAGGGCCGCCCGGACGCGGGGGAAGGCGCCCGGGCGGCCCCGGGACAGAACCGCCCCGTCCCCTCTGGATGGGAGCGGCCCCGCTGCGTGACAGTCTGGTGAGGACGGCACTACGGTCGGAAGGCATCGACGCCGGCCAGGGCGGGGTCCGGGTGCCCCGATCCGGCCCTGGGTGGCCCCTTGGCGATCTTGACAGGCCCGGTGGAGGAGACATGGAACGTGAGCAGCCTTCCGACCTGCACGAGCTGATCCGCGCGCAGCTTCGCCGGCTGCGCACTGCGGCGGGCATGAACCAGGAGGAGTTCGGCCGGCGGACGAACTATTCGGCGTCCCTGGTGTCCGCTGTGGAGGTGGGCACCCGAGCCCTCGACCGGCCGTACGCGAAACGGGCGGACGAGGTCCTGGAGACCGGGGGCATGTTCGAGGAGTTGCTGCGCACGGCGGAGGTGCTGCGCCAGCCCTCGTGGTTCCTGCCCTACCTGGAGGCCGAGCGCAACGCCCGGCAGCTCCGCTGCTACCAGCCGACGCTGGTGCCGGGGCTGCTCCAGACCGAGCGCTACGCCCGCGCGGTGATCCGGACCGACGCCGCGCTGACCGAAGAGGAGGTGGAGCGGCGGCTCACCAACCGGATGGCCCGGCAGGCGGTGCTGGAGCAGGACGACCCGCCCCAGCTCGTCGCGGTGATCGACGAGGTGGTGCTGCGGCGGGTCGACGAGGACCTACAGGAGGTGCTGGTCGAGCAGGTGCACCACCTGATCCACCTCGCCGCACGGCCCAGCATCAGCGTGCACCTGGTGCCCGCCGGCGTCGGCATGCATGCCGGGCTGACCGGCCCCTTCATCCTGGCGAGGGGCGCGGACGGCGGCTGGGTGGGTAGTCTGGACACCCAACTCGGCGGCGTCCTGGTCGACAAGGACGACGACCTGAGTGCCCTGCTGTCCCGGTGGGAGGCGGTGCGCAACGAGGCACTGTCCGGCCGCCAGTCGATCGAGCTGATGAAGGATATTGTGAAGCCATGGATCTGAACGGCGCGACCTGGCGCAAGTCCACCCGCAGCGGCTCCAGCGGCAACGACTGTGTGGAGGTCGCCGACAACCTGACTGACGTCGTGCTGGTGCGCGACACCAAGGACCGCGACGGCGGCACGCTGGCCTTCGCCCCCGCCGCCTGGGCGAGTTTCGTCGGGCTGGCGAAGCAGCACGGCCCGCGCGCCTGACGTCTCATCGCGAAAGCCCTCGGCCAGTTGGCCGAGGGCTTTCGCGTGCTCGCGGAGCGGATGCGGGCAGGGCCGGGCGTCGCCCGGCCGGGATCAGGCCGAGTAGCCGCGGGTGGCGGCCCAGTTGGCGAGGTCGATGGTGGTCACCCAGTACGACGGGTAGCCGGCGTTGGCCGAGTCGGCGATCTGCACCAGCCGGCCGGAGTCCTGGTAACCCACCACGGCGATGTAGTGGCCGCCGGGGAAGGAGTGCCAGCCGCCGTCGGTGTCGGTGACGCTGCCGGCGACGTTCACCACGACGCCCCGCCCGTCGGTGATCGCGGCGACGATGTCGGCCTGAAGCGTGTCCATCTGGGCCGGGGTCGCCGCGCCTCCCCGGATCATCGTGGTCTCGTAGGGGCTGCCCTCGACCACGGCGTTCAGCACCCGGGTGGTGTCCTCGGCCGAGTTGGTGCCGGCGAACGTGGTGCCGAGTTGGGCGGCCAGGGCGTCCTGGCTGCGCTCGACACCGGCGGCGCTGAGCGCGTTGCGCACGGCCGCCGGGCCGCAGTAGTACCCGTTCGTCTGGGCCTGGTAGGCGTACTCCAGGACCTTCGACGCGGGCGGCTTCGGGGCCGCCTTCTTGCTGGTCAGCTCGGGTTCCGGCGAGGCCGGGGTGGCCTCCGGCGACGGCGCCGCGGTGGGGCTGGCCGGCGCGGCGCCGCTCGGCGCGGCGCCGCTCGGCGCGGCGCTGCTCGGCGCGGCGGTCGACGTGGTGGCCTCGGTCCGGGCCTGGTTGCGGGACGCCGCGGTGTCACCGCGCAGTTCGGCGACGGCGGTGGTGTGCGCGGTGGTCGGGGTGTCCTCGGTGCCGGCGAGCGCGGCACCGGTCCCGGTCGCCAGCACCAGCGCGACGGCGGATGCGGCGGCGACCTGGTAAGGGCGGTTGGTGGCCAGCCGGCGCAGCTGACGCTTGAGGGGGTGGTTCACGGAATCCTCCACGGGAGACAGGGGCGAGCGGCGCACCGGCTCCGCGACGGTCGGATCGGCACACAGGGTGCCGACGGACCGCCCGGGTAGCGGGATGGGCCGTTCGAGGGGTGCGCCCGGGGACACCGGGCGACGACGGTGACCGGGGTCAGCTCGCGGCGGCCGGGCCGGCGAGTGCGGGCACCGCGGTGCCGTGGAGGCGGGGGAGCAACGGGGGGATCACCACGAACTGCACGAGGTTGGAACTCCTTCCGACACCGCCGACCGGGTTAGCTGACGGATTCGGGCGGGAAGATCGCCCTACCGCGGGCCGAGGCTCGCGGATTCACCCCAGTGGTGCAGTGGGTCCCCGGTTCGTGAGACCACGATTGAGCGGGTCGGTGCGGCGTCGCTTCCTGCGATCGGTTACCGCACCGGACGCGCCGACACTACTGACCAGTCACCTCGAAGCCAACCCCAGATGAGCTGCCTAAACATGATCCGGCTCAGCAATTTTCGGATATCCGGGAACTGCCGTCGCCCAATGGGATTCACGGCGTTCCGGGCGCCTCCGGGTGGCAACCGGATGGCCGGCGGACAATGCCGACGGAAATTACGGCAGTAATCGCCACGACCACGCCGAGTGACCGATTCTTCGGTAGGTGTGACCCGGGTCACGGAATTTCAGCCCAGTCGGACGGGCCGCCAGCGCAGGATCCCCGCCGGACGACCGGCAGCCGCCCGGCGCGGGGCGGGGCGAAGGTCCGGCCGGAGCCGCTCCGCGGCGGCGTACGCCTCGGCGGAGAGCGTACGGGCCGCCTCGGTGGCAACCTCCGCCGCCCGCCACCGGTCGCGCTCCCGCTCGGCGGCAGCCCGGTAGACGGCCCGGCGGCTGTCGCGGACCACCCGGGCGAGGACGGCCTCCTGCTCGGCCGGGTGGCGGCGGGGATCCCAGCCCGCCCGGCCCGCCAGCACGTCGCTGAGCTGCCGGGCGGTCAGGTCTCCCCGCCAGTGTGCCGCCATCGCGGCACGGCGCAGCCAGCGCTCCCTGGCGGCGTACTCGGTCGGGGTGCGGGGCGTCCGCGGCGTGGGCAGCCGCCCGGCGGCGACCAGCCGCCGGGCCGCTGACTCCGCCGCGTCGTAGCCGGCCCAGGCCCGGTCCAGGTCCGTCTGGGCGGCCCGCCACTGCGCACTCCGTCGGCGGGCGTTGTGCGCGGCCCCGATCGCCGCCACGGCCACCTCGCCGGCGTAGCGACGCAGGTCGGCTGCCTCCGTCGCGGCCGGATCCTCGACCGCACCGGCGGGTTCGTCGGCGGGTTGGACCGGCTCGGGGCGGGCGACCAGCGCGGTGAGCATGCCCAGCGCGAGCACGAGCAGGACCGACCAGATGGCGGCGGCCCGCGGCACCCCGATCAGGAACTGGTAGACGACGGTCTTCTCCATGGCGGCACCTCGGGGGGATCGGTACGGCAACGGCGGCCGTACCGGCAGCGGATCGTCGTGGCGTGACCACGACGCGCGGACCAACTGTGGCGTGACCACGGCGCGCGGACCACGCTGAGGCGTGACCACGAGGCGCGGACCACGCTGAGGCGTGACCACGAGGCGCGGACCACGCTGGGTCGGGAGCCGGGCCGACGGGTGGCGGGGCCACCACGTGGGCGGGCCGGCGGCGGTGCAGCGCGACGGTGACGCGGGCGTCGGACCGCGACGGAACGGTCCGCTGAGTCAGGGTGCGGCGGGCCGCGGGTCGGGTGGGCGACCGTGACGACCGCCGCCGGGGCCGGGGCGACCGCGGCGGCGATCGTCGCGAGCACCGGCGGCCGAGGCCGGTCAGCCACCGCAGGCGGCATCGCGGGCGCGCCCGCCAGGTCGTCGTCGACGCCGCCGCGGCGGGTCGACGCCGCGGGGCCAGCCGGCTCGTGCCGCACGGCGCGGTCCCACCCGGCGGAAGCCGACGGCACGCCGGCCGCGGCCGGCGGCCGGGCACAGCCCGTCGGGGCGAGCGGCTCGACGGGTGCGGCGTGGGCCGGCGTCGCCCAGGCACCGAGAGTGAAGGCGGTGGCGACCGCGAACCTGGTCAGCAGCCGCGCGGCCCAGCGCGCGAGCCACCACAGAGGACGGGCGGGCGCGGCGGGAGGCACCTCGTCACGCTACCGTCGGGACGGCCGGAACACACCGCCACCGGGCGTGTCGCGCGTCGTCGGCGCGTCGCCACCGGCGTCGATATCCGCAGGTCAGCACAGTTCCGACTCACCGTCCCCGATGGATGGTCGGCCGCCGCCCGGCGCCCGCCGGGCGGGCGTCGTCGCGGGTCCGCTGTCGTGGTGCCCCGGGTCGCGCGGATCCACCGGGTGCCGCTCGGCTCGGTGCCAGCCGGCGCATCATCGGCTGTTCCACGTAGCGGTGCAGCAGCGCGGCCAGCGCCAGCGTGAACAGCAGGAAGCCGATCACGGCGATCGGCCCCCACCAGCCCGGCAGGCCCGTTCCCCAGTCGCCGGTGAGCCGCAGAATCGTCATGATCACGAACACGTGCACGAGGTAGAAGGCGAAGGAGACCTCGCCGAGCCAGACCATCGGGCGCGAGCGCAGCGGCGAGCGCCGCCCGTGCACGTCGGCGTCCGCCGCCGCGGCGATGAGCAGGACGTACGCCACCGAGAGCAGCGCCGCCCAGAGTTCGGCCCGGATCCACTGAGCGGCCATCACCCAGGTGGCGACGAAGATCAGGCCGGCGACCGGCAGCCGAGGCCCCCGCCAGCGCCCCCGCAGCATGAGCTCGGCGGCGGCCACGCCCATCCAGAACTCCAGTGACCGGACCAGCGGGAAAACCTGCGTGAACCACCAGCGGCTCTGCTCCGGCACCAGCGCCTGGCCGGGCCAGAGCGCCAGGATCAGCAGGGGCACCGCGATCACCACGGCCCACAACAGCCACGGCCGGGCCCGCCGCACCGCCGGCAGGGCCAGCGGCAGGCACAGGTAGAAGAACAGTTCACAGGAGAGCGACCAGCTCACGTTGTTGACACTGTAGAAGTGGCCGGGCCGGGGGTCCCACGCCTGTAGCAGGAGGAGATTCTCCAGCGCGGCCACCGGGTTGATCGGGTCGGCGAACCAGAGCGCCGCCAGCATGGCCAGCGCCCACAGCACCAGGTGGTTCGGATAGACCTTGGCGAACCGGCGCCGCCAGAACCGGCGCCGGGAGGCACCGGGCCGGGCCGACCAGACCAGCACGAAGCCGCTGAGGACGAAGAAGAACTGCACCCCGGACAGGCCCAGGGTGAATATCTCGCCGACCACCGCCTGGGGACCGGGCTCGGCGATGATCCGCATGGTGCCGGCATGGAAGCCGAAGACCAGCAGCGCGGCTATCCACCGCAGGCCGGTCAGCGAGGGGAGCCGGTCGGCGTCCGTCCGTCCGGGACTGGCGGTCGTGGGGGCGGCGAGAACACTGCTCGTCATGCCCCGCTCGCGGTTGTCCGCAACGGCCTGTCCACGTCCATCTTCTCCCGCCCGCCGGCTTCTCCCGCCCGCCGGCTTCTCCCGCCCGCCGGCTTCTCCCGCCCGCCGGCTTCTCCCGCCCGCCGGTCGGCAGCCGGGCGCCGGCCGCCCGGCCGTACCGGGGTCGGTGCCGCCCGTCGGGCACCCTACCCGCCCGGCCGGCCCCCAACCGCCCCGATCGACGGCACCCGGCGTCACGCTCGTCCGTCGCCCGCCGAACTCCCTTCTGCTACCTACTGGGGAAACAGGGTCATCCGCCGTTAACCTGTAGCGCATATGCTGTTCAAACAATCCACCACCCCTGGTCACTTCGGGTTCCCGGCCCGTCCACCCGGGCAGTCGAAGGTGGCGGACGTGGTCCTTCAGCCGTCGCCAACGCCGCTGCTGAGCGTCGTCGTGCCGGTGTACGGCGTCGAGGCGTACCTGGAACAGTGCCTCGACTCCATCCACGCCGACATTCCGGCCGGCCAGCCGGCGGCGGTGGAAGTGATCGCCGTGGACGACGCCTCGCCGGACCGGTGTGGGCAACTGCTGCGCGAGTACGCCGCCGAGCACCCCGGGCTGCGCGTCCTGCACCTGGACAGCAACGTCGGTCTGGGACCGGCCCGTAACGCGGGCCTGGACGTGGCCACCGGCCGGTACGTCTGGTTCGTCGACAGCGACGACTGGCTGCCCACGGGGACGATCCCGGCGGTGCTGGAGCGGCTGCGCGCGGACCGCCCCGACGTGATGATGATCGACCACCTGCGGGTGCACGAATCCGGCCGGCAGGAGGTGGACTCCAGCAGTCGGCTGCTGCACGACATCTCCGGCGTGGCCCGGCTGACCGACCGGCCGCAACTGCTGCGGGTGCAGCACACCGCCTGGAACAAGGTGGTACGCCGGGAGTTCATGGCCGAGTCGGGGCTGCGCTTCCACCCCGGATGGTACGAGGACATCCCGTTCAGCCATCCGCTGCTGATCGGCGCGGAACGGATCTCCGTGCTGGACCGGGTCTGTTATCTCTATCGTCAGGGTCGTCAGGGCGCCATCACCTCCACCCGCAGCGGCCGGCACTTCGACTCCTTCGAGCAGTACGATCGCCTCTTCGCCTGGCTGCGACAGCGGCATCCCGACGGGCGCTGGCACGCCGAGCTGTTCGACCTGATGGTGAACCACTTCCTGGTGGTGGTGGGCAACGACGACCGGCTGCACCCGCACCTGCGCCGGGACTTCTTCCGGCGGGTCGCCGCGCACTACCGCCGGTACCTACCCAGCGGCGGCTATCCCCGCCCGGGCGGGGTGTCCGGGCTCAAGCACCGACTGGTCGGCCGCGACAGCTACCTGGCCTACTCGGCGCTGCGCCGGGCTCACCGGTTGGCCGGGCGGCTGCGCCAACCCGCGTCCCGCGCCGCACCGAGCGACGCGGCCGGCCCGGCCCCGGACGGCACGACGAACGACCGAACGCTGGTACAGACGCACGGAAACGGATCACAATGACGACGCTCAAGATCGGGCCACACCTGGTCAGCACCGGGGAACGCCCCTTCGTGGTGGCCGAGATGTCCGGAAACCACAACGGCGACCTGGCGCGCGCACTGGCCATCGTGGACGCGGTGGCGGCCAGCGGCGCGCACGCCTTGAAGCTCCAGACCTACCGGCCGGACACGATCACCATCGACGTCGACACCCCGGCCTTCCGCATCTCCGGCGGGCACGAGCTGTGGGGTGGCCAGAACCTGTACCAGCTCTACGAGCGGGCCCACACCCCGTACGAGTGGCACCGGCCGATCTTCGAGCGGGCCCGCGAGCGGGGGCTGACGGTCTTCTCCTCCCCGTTCGACGCCTCCGCCGTGGAGCTGCTGGAGGAGCTGGACGCCCCGGCGTACAAGATCGCGTCGTCGGAGCTGGTCGACCTGCCGCTCATCCGGCTGGTCGCCGCCACCGGCAAGCCGATGGTCATCTCCACCGGGATGGCCACGATGGCCGAGATCGACGCCGCCGTGCGCACCGCCCGCGACGGCGGCGCTGGCGGGATCGTGCTGCTCGCCTGCACCGCCTCCTACCCCGCGCCACCCGCCGACAGCAACCTGCGCCGCATTCCGGTGCTGTCCGACGCGTTCGGCGTGCCGGTCGGCCTCTCCGACCACACCCCGGGCATCGGCGTGCCGGTCGCCTCGGTGGCGCTCGGGGCCTGCTTCATCGAGAAGCACGTCACCCTGGATCGCGCCGACGGCGGCGTGGACTCCGACTTCTCCCTGAACCCGGCCGAGCTGTCGGCCCTGGTGACCGAGTCGGAGCGGGCGTACGCGGCGCTCGGCGGCACGGCCGTCGGACCGACCCCGGCCGAGCGGGAGGGCCTGCGTTTCCGGCGCTCGCTGTTCGTGGTGGCGGACGTGCGGGCCGGCGACGAGGTCACCGTGCACAACGTCCGCTCGATCCGACCGGCCGGTGGGCTGCTCCCGGTCGAGATCGACCGGGTGCTGGGCCGGCGGTTCACCGTCGACGTGGCCCGCGGCACGCCGTTGAGCTGGGACCTGATCTGACGGTGCCGCCGCCGGACCACAGCGCGCTGCCCTCACCTCTGGTTGATACACCTACCGACAACGCAATTTGTCTTATCAACTCGGCGTCTTTGATACGTCGCGGGCGAGGGCAATTCAACTTATCAACCAGAAGCGCCTGCGTTCCGGCGACGGGGCGCGGCGCGGCGGCTCCGACGGACGCGGTATACCTCTGCGTATGACCTTGTTGGCGGTGGTGGCGGGAGTGGCGTTGATCGTCGCCGTGGCGGTCGATGTCTGGCTCACCCTGCTGCACCCGGACGCGGAGGGACCGATCGCCCGTACGGTCCGGCGCCTGGTCTGGCGGGCGTCGTCGCTGACCGCCGGCCGGCGCCGCACGCCTCGCCGGACGCCGCTGGTCTGGGCGGGCCCGATCCTGGTCACCGGCACGTTCCTCGCCTGGCTCGGGCCGCTGGTGCTCGGCGTCGCGCTGGTCGTCTGGCCGCACCTGGACGGCTACCACCGGATCGCCGGGTTTGGTCCGGCCGGGTTCCTCGACGCCGTCTACTACGCCACCGGCCTGCTGACCGTGCTCGGCTTCGGCGACATCACCCCGGACACCGGGGCGCAGAAGCTGTTCGCCGTGACCGTCGCCGCCCTCGGTTTCGCCTTCTTCGCCGCGCTGGCCACCTATCTCATCGAGCTGATCACCGGGCTGACGGTCCGCAACCGGTTCGCGTTGACCATTCACGACCAGGTTCGCGGCACCGACGGGGTGGGCCTGATCGCCCGGAGCCTGACCGACGAGGGGGTCGACGTGACCCGGCAGCGGTGCGCGGCCTGGGCGGAGAGCCTGCGGGAGGTCGACGACACCGTTCGTCGTTATCCACTGGTCGCCCTCACCTACCGACCCCGCCGCCGGGACTACGACATCGAGCCCGCCCTGGAGCAGATGGCCGTGGCGACGATCGCGGCGCTGCTGGCCGCCCGCTGCGACGCCTGGCGGGGCCTCGGGCCGCGGGCGGAGGAGTTGGCGTACGCCCTGCTGCGGCTCCAGGACACCATCGCCAGCCGCTACCTGGGCCGGCACCTGCTGCCGGCGAGCAGCGAGCCGGCGGCAGGTGCCGGCGACACCACCGCCGATGAGGTCCTGCGGCGGCTGCGCGACCGGCTGACCGAGGACCTGGGGACCGCGTTCGACCGGCCGCCGGGCGGTGACGGGCTGGCCGGCGAGGTGCTGTCCCGGTCCCTGCCGTTCCTCGCGGCGCTGCGCGGCTGGTCGGTGCTCGGGGTCACCCACGACGGCCGGCCGATCGGGATCGCGCGCCCCGACGAGCCGCGGTAGTGCCCGAGGTCGTCAGCGGCGCGGCGGGGCGGTGGCGAAGGCGACGGTGACGACCAGGTCGGCCACGGTCAGGGTGCGCCACAGCCACGGGGTGCCGGGCGGCACCTCCAGGCCGTGCCGGTGCCACCAGGCCGCCACCGGGACGTCGGCGAGTTTGGACAGGCACTCGGCGCGGGTCCACCGGGCCCAGAAGTCGGTCGCGCCGAACCGGTGGACCAGCGCGCTGGGCAGCGGTGCGTCGGCACGCTCGGCATCGATGGCGACCCGCCAGCCCGGCACCGGCGGGGCGTACCAGCCGACGCAGCGCCCGTCGTCGAGATGGCTGCGCGTCACCGCGCCGCCCGACTCGGCGGCCGGCGCCACCTGCAGGTGTCGCCGCGCGGCGGCGAGCAGGGCGGGCACCGGTGGTCCCGCGCCGTCGTCGACGCGGGACCACCGGTCAGTGGCCTCAGATCGAGGCGGCACCGTCGACCACGATGACCTGGCCGTTGATGTTCGTCTGGTCGCGCAGCAGCATCCGCACCACCGGCACCACCTCCTCCGGCTCGGTCAGGTGACCGGTCGGGGTACGTCGCACGATCTGGTCCAGTTGGGTCGGGCCGAGCACCGCCGACATCTCCGAGGCGAAGAAGCCGGGCGCGACGGCGTTGACCAGCACCCGCCCGCCCAGTTCCCGGGCCAGCGAGCGGGTCGCGGCGTCCATCCCGCCCTTGGTGGCGGAGTACGCGACCAGGCCGGGGAAGCCACGCTGCGCACAGATCGAGGTGATGTTGACGATCCGGCCACGCAGACCCTTACCCAGCATCCGGCGTACGGTCAGCCGGGTGAGCTGCAACGGCGCGGTCAGGTTGGTCTCGATGATCCGCGCGATGTCACCGGTGGCGGTGTGTACGTGCAGCGAGTCCTGCCCGATCGCCGCGTTGTTCACCAACCCGTCGATCGGGCCGAGCCGCTCCTCCGCCGCCCGGACGAACGCCTGCGCGGCGGCGAGGTCGGTGACGTCGACCGAGCCGACATGGCACCGCTCCGGCTGGGCCTCGGCGAGCTTGCGCAGCTCGGGGGTGACGGTACGGGCGAAGGCGGCCACCTTCACGCCCGATTCGAGCAGGTCGGTGACGATGGCCAGGCCCAGGCCGCGGGATCCGCCGGAGACGAGCACCACGGAGGACGGCGGGACGGACGCGGCGGGGGCGGTGGGGTCAGACATCGCTCTTCAGGGTCTCCTTGACGGGAATCTCGGTCAGCACGCGGATCCGGCGTGGCACCGCGTACTCGGGCAGCCGACCGGCGCACCAGCGCACCAGCTCCGCCTCGTCCGGCTCCGGCCGCGGGTCGCTCGGCGTCGCCGCCGATCCGGCGTCCGGCGTGGGCACCACCTCGGCCACGACCATGTTGCCGAGCAGCGGGGCACGGCGGCCGGCGACCCGCGCCCAGGCCACCCGCGGATGGGCGGTCAGCACGTCGCGGACCACGCCCGCGGAGGCCTTGCTGCCGCCCACGTTGATCTCGTCGGAGTCCAGCCGACCGGTGATCAGCACCCGGTCGCCGACCAGTTGGGCCCGGTCGCCGGTGTGCACCGGGCCGTCCAGCCCGGCGCCGTGGTACGGCGAGGTGATCACCAACTCGCCGTCGCGTACTCCGATGGTGGGGCGGCCGGGCGCCGCACGATCAAGCCACTCGGCCGGGAATCCGGCCTTGCCGTCGTGCACCACGATGGCCGCTCCCACCTCGGAGGAGGCGTAGATCCAGGAGATCCGGGCCGCCGGGAACACCTCCCGCAGCCGGTCCAGGATCGCCTGGTCGACCGGCTCGCCGCCGAGGGTCAGCTGGCGCAGTGGCACCCGGGCGAGCCCGGCCGGATCGCGGTGCAGTGCCCGCCGCCAGAAGGTCGGCGTGCCGGAGGCGGCGTCCACGCCGTGCTCGGCGGCCAGGGCCGGCCAGTCGTCGAGCTGTGCCGGCTCGACGACCACCAACTGCTGCCCCGGCTGGGTCAACGACAGCGTCACCACCTGCCACCAGGCGTACGTGCCGGCGGCGTACGGGCAGAGCCAGGTCCGTGCGGGCTGCTGCCCGCGGACCGTGGTCAGCGATTCGAGGGTGTGCCCGACCCGCTTGGGGCGGCCGGTGGAGCCGGAGGTGAGCAGCCACAGCCGGCCGGGTTCGGCCGGACGAGGCCGGGCCGGCGCCGTCTCGTCGGTGGTGCCGGCGCCGACCTCGGTCACCGTGAAGCCGGCCGCGCCCAGCTCGTCCCGCATCGCCGCGTCGACCCGGCTGGCCGTGCCGAGCAGCAACTCGGTGCCGTGCACCGCGTGGTGGCGGGCGGCGGCGAGCGCGTACCGGACCGAGTGGGCGAGCACCGCGGCGGGGCCGGGCAGGCTCAGCTCCGGCAGGTCACGCCAGGTCAGCGGCGTGCCGTCGACGACGATCCGGTTGTCGATGCCCGCCGGCTGGGTGGCGGAGGGCCGGGGTGTCTCGACCCTCACTGCCGCTGCAACTCGACGAGGAAGTCCAGCACGTCACCGACGGTGGCGATCCGCCGCAGCCCGGGAGCGTCGAAGTTCAGCTCCTCCCCCGTCTCGTCCTCCACCCGCAGCGCCAGCTCGGAGAAGTCCAGCGACCGGAAGCCGACCTCCCGCAGGTCCGCGGCGTCGTCGGCCGGCAGCACCTTGCCCTGGTTCTTGAGAACCTGGGCCATGAGGTCGCGAATCTGCACACGACTCAATTCGTTCATGCGGCGGAGTGTACAGCCAGGTGAATCGTGATTAGGGTGCCCGGTGACCACGGCAACGGACAGGAAAGCGAGTGGTACGTGCTGCGTGACGCCACCGAGGACGACGTCAACCTGATGTTGTCCTGGCGTAATCAGGAAGTCAACCGACAGGTCAGCAAGACCAGTCACGTCATCACCGCCGAGGAGCACGGCCGCTGGTGGTCGGCGGTGCGCGTCGACCCCACCCGTCGGGTGCTGACCTACCTGCGCGACGGGGTGCGCAGCGGTGCGGTCACCTTCTTCGACCTGGCGTTGGACGGGCCGCGTTCCGGCTCGTGGGGGTTCTACCTGGACGGCGACGGCCTGGCCGAGCGGGGCGAGACGCTGCCCGCCTGGCTGGAGGTCATGCGAGAGGCGGTCGACTACGCCTTCGACGTGCTGGCGCTGGACCGGCTCGACGGCGAGGTGCTCGCCCACAACACCGTGGTGCGTCAGATGAACCGCCGGTTCCGCTTCGTCGAGGGGCCCGGCCGACGGGAGCTCCACGACGACCGGGAAATCACCGTCATCCCCATTTCTCTGGACCGCGCCAACCGTCGCGTTCGCTGACCATTCCAATTCGGTCCACGCATTGTTCACGTGATGTTTCCGTGGCGGGACCCCGGGCGGTGCGGGTCACCCGCGGCGCCACGCGGCCCATTTCAGCGCCGGATCGCCGCCGAGGCGGACGAAGCCGTGCCGGGTGCCGTCCCAGTCACCGTCCTCGCCGGGCGCCCACCGCGCGAAGACCACATCCGCCGTGGCCGGCGGCTGGTCGGTGAACCACGGCACCTCCGTCCAGGTGACCTGGTGACCGAGGTTGAACCGGATCTGGTACGGCACACCGGTGGCGACGGCGACCTGCTGCGGCGGCCGGATCCCGAGGTCGGCGACGCTGGGCGCGGGGTGCCGGCGGCGGCCATCGGGCGGATCAGTCGCTGCGCGATCACCTGCATGGTCGCGACGTTGACCACGACGAGGGCGGCGACAACGGCCATCCGGGTGCGCCGGCCCCGGGCCGCGAGCACCAGCAACAGGCAGCCGGCAACGCCCACCGCGGCACCGACCAACGGGCGCATCCGCTGCCAACCGTCGGTCAGCGCCGCCAGGTCCGGTGCGCTGAAGTCGCCGTAGCGCAGCTCCACGCCGCCGGCCGCCGCCTGGGCCAGCCGGGTGTGGATCAACGCGCCACCGGCGGCGAGCAGCAGCACCGTGACGGCGGCCCGGCGCAGCAACGTCCGGTACGCCGTGCCGAACAGCAGCCCGATGCCGACCAGCAGCCAGAACGGGGCGAGCATCTGCACGTACCGGGCGTAGATGGCGTCCGGCACCCGGTCCGGGACGCCCGCGAGGACGACCTCCGCTCCGACGGCGATCCCGACGGTGGTCACCAGCGCCACCCCGAACGTCCAGCGGGCGGGTGCGTCGCCCCGGCGGAACAGCCGCGTCAGGGCGTCGACGCCGGCCAGCCCGGCCAGCCCGAACGTGACGACCATGAGATACCACAACTGCGTGCCGGCGGACGCCAGCACCTGCGCCAACCCCGAGCCGGAGGTGACGGCCCGCAGGGCGTTCCCGTCGGCCGGACTGCCGAGCAGGTGGACCGCGTCGCCGAGCAGCCGCACCCCGACCTCGTTGCCCACGGCGGCGGCCAGCACCGGCAGCGTCGCCGCGAGCATCCCGGCCGGGCCGAGCCGGCGACGGGCGACCAGCGCCAGCACCAGTCCGGCGTACCCGGCGACGAGCACCACCCCACGCGAGTGCACCAGGTGACCGGCGCCGGCGAGCACACCGCCCAGCGCCGCGGCGGCCGGGCCGGGGCGCTCGACCAGTCGGTGCACCGCCAGCAGCCAGGCCAGCAGCAGGGGGGCGAGCACCGCGTCGGTCATGGCCGTGGTGGAGTGGAACACCGCCGCCGGCACCGCCGCCGCCCCGGCAGCCGCCGCCAGCGCGGCGGGCGCCGCAGGCCCAGCAACCGGCGGCCGAGCAGATATCCCAGCGGCAGGAGCGTCGCGTTCAACGCCGCGTTGATCAGCCGTACGAGCAGGTAGGTGTCGACGAACTCCCGGTCGAGCAGGAAGGCCGGCGCGATCAGCAGCGGGTAGCCTATCCGGCGCAGCGTCTCGTTCTCGCTGCTGAACCCACCGGGACCGCCGGCCAGTGCGCGGGCGGTGTTCAGGTAGCCGTCCTCGTCGGTGTGCGCGAACGGCATGCTGGCGTTGCGCGCCAGCCAGACCCGCCACGCCACGCCGAGCAGCCAGCCGAGCACCAGCAGCAGCGGCACCAGTGGCAGCACCGGGCGGCGGCGCGGCGGCGCCGCGGCGGCGGCGACCCGGATCGCCTCGGCGTCGACGGTCATCGTTCCTCCCTGACGGGACCGGGGCGGGCGCCGTCCCTTGGGTTGTCATGCTGCCCCGCCCGGTCCGGGTCGACACCCTAGCGGCCTGGTCAGAGCCGCCTGGTAGGCACGCCGGAGAGGGGTGAGGTGTTCGCCGTCCAGGTGCCGGCCATTCACCGTTCGACAGACCCTGGTTAACCATATTGAATAGGTCTGTTAACCCGCCGGGTCTAGCGTTCCCACCCGGCCTGCCGGCCGAGCCTCGCCGGATCACCGACGAACACGGGAGCACCACATTGAGCGAGCTGAACGGATCGTCCATCCTCATCACCGGGGGAACGGGTTCCTTCGGCAGGACCTTCCTGCGGCACCTCCTCGCCGAGACCGATCCGGCCCGGGTGGTGGTCTTCTCCCGTGACGAGCTCAAGCAGTACGAGTTGCGCCAGCAGCTCGGCGACGACCCCCGGCTGCGCTGGTTCATCGGCGACGTCCGGGACCGGCACCGGCTGACCCGGGCCATGCACGGGGTCGACCACGTCGTGCACGCCGCCGCCCTCAAGCAGGTCGACACCGCCGAGTACAACCCCTCGGAGTTCATCGCCACCAACATCACCGGTTCGCAGCACGTGGTCGACGCGGCGATCGAGGCCGGGGTGAAGAAGGTCGTCGCCCTCTCCACCGACAAGGCGTCCAGCCCGATCAACCTGTACGGCGCCACGAAGCTGGTCGGCGACAAGCTGTTCATCTCGGCGAACCACTACGCCGCGCAGCACCCGACCCGGTTCGCCGTGGTGCGTTACGGCAACGTGGTCGGCAGCCGTGGTTCGGTGGTGCCGCTGTTCCGCCGGCTCGCCAGCGAGGGCAAGAGCCTGCCGATCACGGACAAGCGGATGACCCGCTTCTGGATCACCCTCGACCAGGCCGTGCAGTTCGTCATCGACTCGTTCGACCAGATGCAGGGCGGCGAGCTGTTCGTGCCGCGGATCCCCAGCATGCGCATCCTCGACCTGGTCGAGGCGGTCGCCCCGGCCGCCACCACCCACGAGATCGGGATCCGGCCGGGCGAGAAGCTGCACGAGGAGATGATCGCCCCGGACGACAGCCGGCGGACGCTGATCGCCAAGGACCGGTTCATCGTGCAGCCGACCATCGCCACCTGGGGCTACCAGCCGCCGGTCGGCTGCGAGCCGGTGCCGGACGGCTTCGCGTACCAGTCGGACACCAACGACGAGTGGCTCACCGTGCCGCAGTTGCGCGAGATGCTCGGCATCACGGCATGACGTCGTTCCTTCCGTACGGCCGGCAGTCGGTGACCGACGACGACGTTGCCGCCGTGGTCGCCGCCCTGCGCAGCGACTGGCTCACCACCGGCCCGGAGGTCGCCGCCTTCGAGGCGGACATCTCGGCCTGGGCTGGCGGCGCCGGGGTGGCCACGGTCTCCAACGGCACGGCGGCGCTGCACGTGGCCTATGCGGCGGCCGGCATCGGCCCCGGCGACGAGGTCATCGTGCCGCCGATGACGTTCGTCGCCACCGCGAGCAGTGCGGTGGCGCTCGGCGCGCGGGTCGTCTTCGCCGACGTGGCGGAGGAGACCTTCACCCTCGACCCGGCCGCGGTGGCCGCGGCGACCACCGAGCGGACGAAGGTCGTCGCCGCGGTGGACTATGCCGGTCACCCGGCCGACTACGACGCGCTGCGCACCGCGCTCGACGGCAGCGGTGCGCTGCTGCTCGCCGACGCCGCCCACTCGATCGGAGGCGGCTACCGGGGCCGGCCGGTCGGCACGCTGGCCGACCTGACCACGTTCTCCTTCTTCCCCACCAAGAACCTGACCACCGCCGAGGGCGGCGCGGTCGCCACGACGGACCCTGAGCTGCTCAAGCGGGCCCGCCGGTTCCGCAACATCGGGTTGGTCCGGGAGCGCGACGAGATGCGCTGGCCGGACGAGGGCGGCTGGCACCAGGAGGTCCACGAGTTCGGGCTGAACTACCGGCTACCCGACGTGCTCTGCGCGCTCGGCCGCAGCCAGCTGCGCCGTCTCGGCGACTTCCTCGCCCGCCGGGCCGAGCTGGTGGCCCGCTACGACGCGGCCCTCGCCGAGCTTCCTGGCGTGCTCACCCCGGGCCGGCGGGACTGGGCCACCCCGGCCTGGCACCTGTACCCGATCCGGGTGCTCGACGGCCGTCGCCGCGAGATCTACGACCGGATGCGTGCCGCCGGCATCGGCGTCCAGGTCAACTACGTCCCCGCACACTGGCATCCGGCCTTCGCCGACCTCGGCTACCGGCGCGGCAGCTGCCCCGTGTCGGAGGCCTTCTACGCCCAGCAGCTGTCGCTGCCGCTCTACCCTGGGCTGCGCGACGCCGACCAGGACCGCGTCATCGACGCGCTGGCCGCGGCCCTGCGCGGCGCCTCGGTACGCTCCGCCGCCTGAGGGGACGCCGGTGCACCACGCGAACCACTTCTACGGCCACGCCCACGTGCTGGCCCGCTACGCCGGGCTGGGCGACGGGCACCCGCCCCGGATCAACGGGTACGTCCAGCACGGCTGGAACATCGGCGACGGTCTCGCCCCCGGGCATCCGTACGCCGAGCGCACGCCGAGTCTGCTGTGGTCGGAGCAGACCCGACGGCGGGCCTGGTCGGTCGGGCGGCGCAACGTGACGGTGATCGGGGCGCCCTTCGTCTACCTGCTGGCCATGGCCGGGCAGCCGCGACCGGAGGAGCCCGAGCGGACGGGCACCATCTGGTACCCGTTCCACGGTTGGGAGGGTCAGCACGTCCGGGGCGACCACAAGGAGCTGATCGCCCGGATCCGGGACACCGAACCCGGCCCGGTCACCGTCTGCCTCTACTGGCACGAGCACCGGATGCGCCGGGTGCGCCGGCTCTACGAGAACGCCGGCTTCCGGGTCGTCTGCCACGGTTACCGCGGCCACTGGTGGACCGACACCGATCCGGCGTTCCTGGATCGCCAGCTCGCCGAGCTGCGCCGGCACGCCCGGGTCGCCTCGAACCGGCTGACCAGTGCCATCTTCTACGGCATCGCCGCCGGCTGCGAGCCGGCCGTGTACGGCGACCCGATGGTGCTGGCCGACGAGGATCCGACCTTCGGCGGCACCGCCCGGATCCGCCGGCAGTGGCCGGAACTGCACGGCGAGCAGGTGCATCTGCCGACCGCCGTCGAGATCGCCCGCGCCGAGCTGGGCACGGACCAGCGCCACCCGCCGGCCGCGCTGCGGGAGTTGCTAGGTTGGGCGCACCCGCAGGAGGAGACGACGTGACAACGGAGACGGCACCGGCGGTGGTGCTGCCCGGCGGTGAGATGCTGGCCTGGTCCGACCAGCGGGACGGGGCCGGCAACGAGCCGCTCGCGGCGCTGGCGGCGCGGCTGGTGCCGGCCGGCGCCCGGGTGCTGCTGGCCGGGCCGCACGACCCGGCGCTGCTCGACGCGCTGGCCCACGCCCGGCTCACCTGCCTGCTCCGCGGCTACCCGGACGCCGCGGCCCTCGCCGGCCAGGTGGACCGGGTGCTGGTGGCCGGCCCGCACGGCCTGCCGGCCGGCGAGGAGTACGACGTGGTGATCGCCGGTGCGGGGCTGGACGCCGTCGAGTCGGTCGAGGGCGAGCGGCTGGGCTGGGACGGGCTGCTGGCCCGCCTGGTGGCGGCCGTGCGGCCCGGCGGCGACCTGCTGCTGCGCCTGGACAACCCGCTCGGCGTGCACCGGCTGGTCGCCGCGTCCGGCTGGTACGCCGGTCGGGACGACGCCGAGTGGACGATCGGCGGGGTGCTCGACACCGCCCGCCCGGCGAACCTGGACCAGCTGCGCCGCCGGCTGACCGCCGCCGGGATGCCACCCGGCACCTGCTACGCCGCATACCCGCGCCCCGACCTGACCACCGCGTTGCTCTCGGTCGACCCGTTGTCCCGGCGGACCACCGCCGGGCTGTTCGACGCGGTGCTGCACGACGCCTGCGTCCAGGGGTACACCGGCCGGTTCGTGCTCGCCGACCCGGCCCGGCTGGCCGTGGACGCGCTGCACGCCGGCCGCGCGGCCGAACTGGCCCCGTCCTGGCTGGTGCACGCCCGCCGGGCGAGCGGCGATCCGGACAGCGCGTTTCCCGGCTTCGACGAGCCGGACGGCCCGCCGGTGGGCGGGCCGGAGGGCTGCCGGTGGCGCTGGTGCACCGCGGCGCGTCGGGCGGCGGCGTGGTCGAGGTGTTGGACGGGCCGCAGGGCTGGTCCTGGCGCCGGACCGACCGGGTTGGTCCGGGCGGGGCGGAGCCGACGCCGTACGCCGGCGGGGAGGCCGTCCACCGCGACCCGGAGGCGCCCGACGGGCCGGTGCCCGACGGGCGTCTGCTGCGCAGTGTGCTGCTCGACGGTTGTCTGCGCCGCGACACCGCCCAGCTGCGCCGCCTGCTGCGCGGGTACGCCGACTGGCTCTCCGGCCAGGCCGAGCAGGGCCGGCTCGCCGGCACGGTGGCGCTGGCCGGGGCGGACAACCTGGTCGTCACCGGCGACCGCTACGCGGTGCTCGACCCGAGCTGGCGGTCCGACGCACCGTTGCCGGTCGACGTGGTGCTGGCCCGGACCCTGTGGCGCTTCTCCACCGAGCTGCTCACCGGCGGGTACGCCCACCCGTGGACCTCCACCCTGGACGTGGCGGGGCTGACCGTGGTGCTCGGCGGCGTCGCCGGCCGGGACTTCGACCGGACCGTCGTCGACGCGGCGGTGGAGACGGAGGCGGCGGTCCGCGCCGCGATGCGCGGGCTGGACGCCGAAGGGCAGGTCGACCTGGCCGCCGAGCTGCGTGCGGTCACCCCCACCGACCCGCCGCCCGGCCCGCGCAGCTACCAGCAACTGCGCGAGGCGTGGCTGCGCCAACAGGAGGAGCACACCCGGCTGGCCGCACTGCTGAAGTGGACCGAGGACCTGCTCACCTCGCGCGAACGCGCGCTGCGCCGGGCCGAGGCGAAGATCAGCCTGCTCAGCGGTTCACTGACCTACAAGGTCGGCCGGCTGGCCATCATCCCGGCACGGATGGCCCGGCGGGGTGCCCGGGCCGCCAAGCGCCGGGCCCGCGCGGCCATCACCCAGCAGCAGGAGCAGACGAGGCGGGAGCAGAAGTGACCGAACGGATTGTCGGCATCGTGCAGGCCCGGATGGGTTCGTCCCGGCTGCCCGGCAAGGTGCTGCGGCCACTGGCCGGACGCAGCGTACTCGGCCGGGTGGTCCGGGCCGCCGAGGACAGCGGGGTGCTCGCCGACCTGGTGGTGGCGACCAGCACCGACCCCGACGACGACGCGGTCGTCGCCGAGTGCGACCGGCTCGGCGTCGCCTGGCACCGCGGCCCGGTCGACGATGTGCTGACCCGCTTCGTCGGCGCTCTCGACACCCACCCGGGGGACGCGGTCATGCGGTTCACGGCCGACTGCCCGCTGCTGGACCCGGAGATCGTCACGCTGGTCGCCTCGGTGTACCGCGGCGTACCCGGGCTGGACTACGCCAGCACCTCGATCGCCCGTACGCTGCCGCGCGGGCTGGACGTCGAGATCATCCGTGCCGACGCGCTGCGCACCGTCGACCGGCTCGCCACCGACCACCACCGGGTGCACGTCACCTCGTACGCGTACGCCCATCCGGAGCTGTTCCGGGTGCTCGGCGTGACGCTGACGCCGGACCGCTCGCAGCTGCGGCTCACCCTGGACACCGCCCGGGACTGGGACCTGGTCCGCACGGTCGCCGACCACTTCGGCGACGTCAGCGTGCCCCTGGCCAAGCTCGCCGACTGGCTCGACGGGCAGCCGGAGCTGCGTTCGCTCAACGCCGAGGTGCGGCAGAAGCAGTTGGAGGAGTGCTGAGCACCGTCCGCGTCGGACTGCGCTGCGACGCCGGGCCGCTACGCGGCGTCGGGCACCTGGTCCGCTGTCTCGCCCTCGGCGAGGAGTTCCAGGCCCGGGGTGCCAGCGTCGAGGTGTTCGGCAGCGTCGACGGCGTCGACTGGGCGACCGGCCAACTCGCCGCCCGGGGCATCCCGCTGCACCCGGGCCCGGACACCCCCGGTGGGCTGGTCGAGGCGGCCCGCCGGCACCGCCTGGACGTGCTGGTCCTCGACTCGTACGAGCTGGACGCCGCCGGGGCGGGCGCGCTGCGGGCCGCCGGCGTGGTGACCCTGGCGATCGTCGACGGCGACACCCGCGGCCAGGACGCCGACCTGTACCTCGACCAGAACTTTGGCACCGACCTGGCCGTGCCGACGGGGCGGCTGCTCGCCGGCAGCGGGTACGCCCTGCTGCGCGACACGGTGCTCGCCGCCCGGCCGGCGACCGCCCGCCCCGCGGTGGAGCTGGACCGGCCCTCGGTGCTGGCCTTCTTCGGCGGCACCGACGCGGCCGGCGCGGCGCCGGTGCTGACCGAGGTGCTGCTGTCGACCGGCCGGCCGATGGAACTCACCGTCGTCGTCGGCCGGCCCGAGGTGGCCGCGCGGCTGGCCCGGCTGACGCCGGGGCCGGGGCAGTCGCTGCGCCCGGTGCCGCCGACCGGCGCGCTGCCCGCCCTGATCTCCGCGGCCGACCTGGTGGTCAGCGCGGCCGGCACCTCGACCTGGGAACTGTGCTGCCTGGGCGCACCGTCGGCGCTGGTCTGCGTGGTGGACAACCAACGCGAGTCGTACCAGCGGGTGGTGGCGGCGGGACTGGCCGCCGGGCTCGGCGAACTGCCGGCGCTGGCCGCCGACCCTCCGGCGGGTGCGACCGCCCGGAGCGCCGCCGCCCGAACCCTCGACGGGCTGCTGGCCAGCGGGGTCAGCAGGCGGCGCTGTCCGCGCAGGCTCGGGCGGCGCTGTCCGCGCGGGCGTGGGCGGCGGTCGACGGACGCGGACGGGAGCGGGTGGTCGACGCGGTGCTCGACGCGCTCACCCGCCCACGTCGAACGGTTCCGAGTCCGATCTAGTGCGGTGTCCAGGAACGTCGGCGGTGGCGCGGCGAGGTCCAGGCGGCGATCCGGCAGGGCGGGATCGGTCCAGGCCAGCGGGTCATACAGGTGTGCTAATCGCCTGCTAGGGTGACCTCATGTCGCAGGCCGCGTACCAGCCGTCGATGCTGGAGGTCACCGACGCCGCACCCGCCCTCGGGTCGCTGTCCGGTGCGCTGCGCCGTCACCCGCTGAGCCGGGGCGCCTGGGTCGACCACCTGCCCGGCTGGGTGCACGGCTCCGACCAGGTGCTCGACGTGCTGCTGCGGGAGGTGCCCTGGCACGCCGAACGACGCACCATGTACGACGCCGAGGTCGACGTGCCCCGGCTGCTCTGTTGGTACGGTGCCGGCCGGCCACTGCCGCACCCGGTGCTGCTGGCCGCCCGGGAGACCCTGACCCGGCACTACGCCGGCGAGTTGGGCGAGCCGTTCGTCACCGCCGGCATGTGCCTCTACCGCGACGGCCGGGACAGCGTCGCCTGGCACGGCGACACCCAGGGCCGCTCGGCGCACACCGACACGATGGTCGCCATCGTCTCCTTCGGCTCGCCCCGCCACCTGCTACTGCGCCCGCGCGGCGGCGGCGCCAGCCTGCGCTTCCCGCTGGGCCACGGCGACCTGGTGGTGATGGGCGGCTCCTGCCAGCGCACCTGGGAGCATGCCGTGCCCAAGACCACCCGCCCCGTCGCCCCCCGAGTCAGCGTCCAGTTCCGCCCCCCCGGCGTCGCCTGAACCCGAACCGACTCCCCAGCTGAGTGATCTTGAAGTTGGCGGGCACTTCGATCTCTGAAACCCCCGCCAACTTCATGATCAACGGGTGGGTCGCCGGGGGTCAGTTGCGGTCGATCTGGTGGCCTACGACGGTGGGGCCGAGCATGACGGCGAAGCCCGAGCCGTCGCGGCGCGGGTCGGCCGCCGGCAGCTCCACCGGCTCACCGTTGACGGTGGACCCCACCGGGCGGGGACCGACCCAGGCGACGACCACGTCGGTCTCCCCCCTGAGGAACCGCTGCGCACGCACCCCGCCGGTCGCCCTCCCCTTCACCGGGTACGCCGCCAGCGGCGTCACCTTCACCGTCGCGCCCGTCGAGGTGACCACCATCGGCTCGCCGTGCTCCGGGTCGTCGGTGCGGACCGCACCGAAGAACACCACCTGCGCACCGGCCGGCAGGGCGACCCCGGCCATCCCGCCACCCTTGAGCCCCTGCGGACGGATCGTCCCGGCGGGGAAGCGCAACAGCGCCGCGGCGCTGGTCAGGAAGGCCAGCGTCTCGCTGCCGTCGGTCAGCCAGGTCGCACCGACCACCTCGTCACCGTCACGCAGCCCGATCACCTCGAACTCGTCGGAGCGCACCGGCCAGTCGGGGGCGGACACCTTCACCACACCCTGCCGGGTGCCCAGCGCAAGACCGGGTGAGCCCTCGGCGGACGAGTCGAGCGGGGCAAGGCCCACCACCGTCTCCCCCGGCTCCAGCGGCACCAGCTCCGCCGCGGACATCCCGCCGCGCAGCGACACCGTGCCGGCCTGCTCGGGCAGCACCGGCAGCGGCAGCACGTCCACCTTGAACGCCCGGCCGGCACTGGTCACCAGCAGCACCCGGCCCCGGGCGGTGGAGTGCACCACGGCGCGTACCGCGTCGTGCTTGACCCGACCGTGCCGGCGACGCCCCTCGGCCGCCTCCTCCGACTCGGCCGCGGTGCGGGCCACCAGCCCGGTGGCCGACAGGATCACCTGGCAGGGGTCGTCGGCCACCTCCAGCGGCCCGGCCGGCGCGGACGCGGCCAGCACCTCCTTGAGGTCGCCGTCGACCAGGGTGGTCCGCCGGGGCGCGGCGAACTGCTTGACCACGGCGGCCAGCTCGTCGGAGACGACCTTCTTCAGCACGTTCTCGTCGTCGAGGATGGTCGACAACTCGGCGATCTCGGCACGCAGCTTCTGTTGCTCGGCCTCCAGCTCCAGCCGGTCGAACTTCGTCAACCGGCGCAGTGGCGTGTCCAGGATGTAGTTCGCCTGGATCTCGGAGAGCTTGAACTGGCGCACCAGGCCACTCCTGGCCGCCTGGGCGTCCTCGCTGGCCCGGATCAGCCTGACCACCTTGTCGATGTCGAGCAGGGCGATCAGCAGGCCGTCGACCAGGTGCAGCCGCTCCTCCCGCTTGCGCTTGCGGTACGCGCTGCGCCGGGTCACCACCTCGTAGCGGTGGGCCAGGAACACCTCCAGCAGCTCCTTGAGCCCAAGGGTGCGCGGCTGCCCCTCGACCAGCACCAGGTTGTTGACACCGAAGGACTGCTCCAGGGGCGTGAGGCGGTACAGGTCGGCGAGCAGCGCCTGCGGATTCACCCCGACCTTGCACTCGATGACCAGCCGGGTGCCGCTCTCCCGGTCGGTGAGGTCCTTGACGTCGGCGATCCCGGTCAGCCGCTTGGTCTTGGTGACCTCGTTGGTGATGGCCGCGATGACCTTTTCCGCGCCGACGCCGTACGGCAGCTCGACCACGGTGATGGCCTGCCGGCCGCGGCTGCCCTCCAGCGGGCCGATCTCCACCTTGCCGCGCATCCGCACCACGCCACGGCCGGTCTCGTAGGCCCGGCGCACCTCGTCGAGACCGAGCAGCAGACCGCCGGTGGGCAGGTCGGGGCCGGGCACGAACTCCATCAGCTTGTCGAGGGTCGCGGTCGGGTGCCGGATCAGCCAGCGCGCCGCCGAGACGACCTCGCCCAGGTTGTGCGGAATCATGTTGGTGGCCATCCCGACCGCGATCCCGGAGGTGCCGTTGACCAGCAGGTTCGGGAAGGCCGCCGGCAGCACGGTGGGCTGGGTCAGTGAGCCGTCGTAGTTGGGCTCGACGTCGACGGTGTCCTCGCCCAGCTCGCCGACGAGCAGCATCGCCTCCCGCGACATCCGAGCCTCGGTGTTGTGGTTGACGAAACCACCTGCGAGGAAGGAATGGTCCTCGGTGTCGACCCTGATCGAGTAGACCTCGGCAGGCTCGCACGTAGTAACCTCTGCAATCCGCTCGAAGCGGTATCCCGAGTCCATCACCGGCAGGATCGTCGCAAGGACCTCGAGGTCCTTGATCCGGTCGATGATGCGGAGCCGCTCCGTTTCCCACCGCTCCACGCGGTCAAAGTTGTGCCGAGTCAGCCACTTCCAGCCCGAGCCCCGCTTGTCGAAGGCGAGCGCGCTGCGAACATACTCGGCCACGAACGGAACGCGGTCTTGACTGAGTCGATGGGGACGCAATGGAGAGCGCCTCAGCACCCTGTGCAGTACCGCCTGTTTCGTGCGGAGAAATCCGACCCGGTTCGCGAACGCGCTGATGTTGCGCATCCCCGAGATGACCAGCCGGTGCTCCACCGAGCCACTGGGGCGCGTGTACTGCCGCCAGCAGGCGACAACACCGAACTCCGCCAACAACTCCTGAACGTCCCGAGTAAGGCGTTCGCTGTAGCTCGTGTACTGGATGGTGAAGCTGTCGTTTGCCACCCGGACGCCGCCGTCGCCCTCGAACAGTGCCATCAGGAAGGCACGCTTCACACCCCAGCCGCCGGTCCAGACAAACTGTGGGACGGACTTGTCCCGGGCCTGGTGACCGATGAGTTCCGCTAGCGGGCTGGCACGGAACGCGGCCATACCTCCGGCGTACTCCTGGACATCCAATTCTTGAATGCGCTTGCGATCGCGCCGGGTCTGCCGCTCACTGACGTAACGCCGCCCGCCTACCACCTGGTCATAGGCATGCAGAACCTCGCCGAAGAAGTGTTCGTCCGTATTGTTGAAGCCCGCTCGCGACTCACTTGCAAACCCCTCGGAGACCCAGGCACCTCCGAGAACGCCCAGCATGTACTCCCTGGCCGTAGGGGTTGCCTGGTACCAGGCGTTCCGCGCGACGCAAACCACCGTGCCAGGCGCAACCTCATCGAGACGTCGCCACTGGAACACCGGCACGCCGAGCGGGGCGTCCAGGCACAGGACCAGATGATTCTCGCTACCCCGGAGCGAAAACCCGGCCTCCGTACGGATCTGGATGGTGGGGTGGACGCCCGAATTGAAGACCTTGCTCGCACGGACGGCCTTTCCGTCCTTGTCGAGCACATCAATATCGACATCAGCCTCGCTGTCAGGGGCGAGAACGACCAGTTCCTGGATTTGCGGACTCGAACCGTCGGCCAGGCGAATCCGGGTATCGCCCGTCACGCAGTAGCGCGCCGCCGCCGGCCCATCGTCCGGGCTCCCGAAGTTTCCATGCCCGTCGACAAGAGGCGCGTTGAGTGAGAAGTCCTGCGCCATCCGGACCATCGCGTCGTAGATCGCGCCGTCGCCGTGCGGATGGTACTTGCCCATCGCGTCCCCGACGATGCGGGCGGACTTGACGTGTGCCCGGTCCGGGCGGTGGCCCTGCTCGTACATCGACCAGAGGATGCGCCGGTGCACCGGCTTGAGGCCGTCGCGGGCGTCGGGCAGGGCGCGGGAGTGGATGACCGAGAAGGCGTACTCCAGGTAGGAGTCGGAGACCTCGGTGGTCAGCGGATTGTCGATGATCCGCGCGCCGGCCCGGTCGAACGCCGAGTGGTCTACCTTCGTTTCCTTGCGCCGTGCCATGGCTCAGCTTTCCTTCCGAAAGACCCGGTGGTCAGGCGTCGATGGCGTCACGGTCGACGCGGTCGGCGGAGTCGATCAGCCAGTTGCGACGTGGCTCGACCTTCTCTCCCATCAGCAGTTCGAGGATCCGCTCGGCGGCCTCGACGTCGTCCAGCGTGATCCGGCGTACCGCCCGGGTGGCAGGGTTCATCGTGGTCTCCCACAGCTCGTCGGCATCCATCTCGCCCAGCCCCTTGAACCGCGGGATGGGCGTGACGATCTGTTTGCCGGCCTTCTCCAGCCTGCGCACCGTCGCCCCCATCTCCGCCTGGGTGTAGGTGTAGACGGTCTCCGGGTTGCGGCCCCTCGTGGTGATCTTGTGCAGGGGCGGCATGGCCGCGTAGAGCCGGCCCGCCTCGATGAGCGGTCGCATGTAGCGGGCGAAGAGGGTGATCAGCAGGGTCCGGATGTGGGCGCCGTCGACGTCGGCGTCGGCCATGATGAGCACCCGGCCGTACCGCATCGCGGACAGGTCGAAGGTGCGCCCGGACCCGGCACCGAGCACCTGCACGATCGCCGCGCACTCGGCGTTGTCGAGCACCTGCTGGAGGTTGGCCTTCTGCACGTTCAGGATCTTGCCGCGAATCGGAAGAAGCGCCTGATATTCGGCGGAACGGGCGAGTCGCCCTGTCCCCAGGGCGCTGTCGCCCTCCACGATGAACAATTCACTTCTATCGATGCCAGAGGCGCGGCAGTCGACCAGCTTGGGCGGCATCGACGCGCCCTCCAGGGCGGTCTTGCGGCGGGCGGCGTCCTTCTGCTGCTTCTGGGTGAGCCGCACCCGGGCCGCGTCGACGATCTTCTGTAGGACCGTGCGGGCCTCGGTCTTCGTCTTCCGGTCGTCCAACCAGGACTTGAGGTGCTGCTCGACCAGCCCCTGCACCACCTTGGTCACGCCGGCGGTGGAGAGCTCGTCCTTGGTCTGCGAGGTGAACTGCGGCTCGGGCACCCGGACGTGCACCACCGCCGTCATGCCCTCCAGGACGTCGTCCAGGGTGGGGGCGTCCTCCTTGGCCTTGAGCAGGCCGCGGGTGTTGCGCACCGCGTCGGCGAGGGTGCGCGCCAACGCGCGCTCGAAACCCTTGCGGTGGGTGCCGCCGTGCGCGTTGCGGATGGTGTTGGTGAAGCACTCGACGGTGCGCTCGTATCCGGTGCCCCAGCGGAACGCCACCTCGACCTCGGCGCGCCGCTGCACGTTGGACTGCATGACGCCGTTGGCGTCGGCGGCGTTCTCCCGGTAGGTGCCCTCGCCGGTGACCAGCAGGATGCCCGAGACCGGCCGGTCGCCGGTCGGGGCGAGGAACTCCACCATGTCGGTGAGCCCGTTCGGGTAGTGGAAGCTCTCCTCGGTCGACTCGTCGGCCGTGTGCACGCGCAGGGTGTAGCTGACGCCCGGCACCAGGAAGGCGGTGTGGCGCAGCTTCGCCCGCACGGTGTCGTGGTCCAGCGTCGCGCCGGTCTCGAAGTAGCGGGGGTCGTACCAGTAACGGATCGAGGTGCCGGTGCGTTGGCCGCGCTTCACCGCGCCGACGACCTGGAGCCCGGGGCCGGGGGTGAACGGCGCCTCGGGGCCGTCGCCGTCGAAGACGCCCGGTACGCCGTGCCGGAACGACATGGCGTGGACCTTGCCGCCCCGGCGGACGGTGACGTCGAACCGGCGGGACAGCGCGTTGACCGCCGAGGCGCCCACCCCGTGCAGGCCGCCGGAGGTCTTGTAGCCGGAGCCGCCGAACTTGCCGCCCGCGTGCAGGCGGGTGAGCACCAGCTCGACGCCGGAGATGCCGGAACGGGCGTGCACGTCGGTGGGGATGCCCCGGCCGTCGTCGTCGACCTGCACCGAGCCGTCGGCGTGCAGGATGACCTCGATCTTCTTGGCGTGCCCGGCGACGCCCTCGTCGGTGGAGTTGTCGAGGATCTCGTTGACGAGGTGGCCCACGCCACGACTGTCGGTGGAGCCGATGTACATGCCGGGCCGCTTGCGGACGGCGTCCAGCCCCTCAAGGTGCGTGAGGTCGTCGGCCCCATACAGGGTCTCAGGCTCTGCGGTCAACTGGTCGAACTCCCCGGTCTCGGCGATGTGCTGCCCCGCACCGTCGGCGGTCGGCCCGGCGCGGGCACGCCGCAGCGAGCGTAGCCGCACGCTCCGACAACCGTGCGGACACCCGCACGGCACGCCGTGGTCCGCTGCGGGCGGACCTGCCGCGGTCAACGCCGCGGCGCCCGGCCTTATGCCCGACGCCCGAGGCCGGACGGCGTCCGGCGGGTGCCCGCGGATCTCGCCGGGTCCGGCCACCCCCAGGAGTCACAGATGTTTCCCACTGTTGACGTTCGTCACACCTGCGTGATCTCATCACCGCACCGGAGAATCTTTCATATTTCCATGAACGGATGGGATGCCCATGTCCGCGTTGCGCCGTACCGCCGCCACGATGGCCCTGGCCATCGCCACGGCGACCCTCTCCACCGCCGTCGCGGCACCCGTCCCCGCATCGGCGGCGCTGCCCACCGCGGCCATCGCCCTGGGCGACAGCTTCATCAGCGGTGAGGGCGCCGGCGCCTACC
The DNA here is from genome assembly GCF_019697375.1 of Micromonospora tarapacensis. Classification (NCBI taxonomy): domain Bacteria; kingdom Bacillati; phylum Actinomycetota; class Actinomycetes; order Micromonosporales; family Micromonosporaceae; genus Micromonospora; species Micromonospora tarapacensis. Next base: position 3,111,848 of record NZ_JAHCDI010000004.1, read on the forward strand.
AGCCGGTGGTCGACTCGACCGGCGTCGCGCGGGGCTTCCCGGGATGGACCGCCCCGAACAGCAACGCCTACTTCTGTCACCGTTCGGCCAACGCCTCGCTGCACAAGGCGTCGCTGCCCGGCATCCAGGACCGCTTCAACCTGGCCTGCTCCGGCGGCCAGCCGCACGACATCGCCGCCGCCTCGTCGGACCGGGCCAGCGGCCGGCAGGTCGCCGCCCAACTCGACCAGTTGCGCGCGGTCGCGCAGACCCACGACATCGACGTGGTGCTGATCGGGCTCGGCTCCAACAACAGCTCCTTCACCTTCGGCGGCGTCGCCGAGAAGTGCGCCAACCGGTTCATCGCCGACGCCTGGACCGGCTGGTGGGAGTTCTGGGCGTACCTGAACGGGCCGGTGGAGCAGAAGCCGTGCACGGACGCCGACCTGGCCACCGCCGCCCAGCTCACCGCCGCGACCACCGAGACCACCGCGGCGGTACGCCAGATCCTGAACACGCTGCGCGAGGTGGACGGCGACGGACAGCACCGGGTGGTGTTCCAGGACTACACCAACCCGCTGCCGATCGACCTGAATCCGACCTACCACACCGAGGACAACCGCAGCGACACCCGGGACAAGTTCCGGGCCCTCGGTGCCGAGCGGTACGCGGCCGGCTGCCCCATCCACCGGGCCAGCCTCGCTCCCGGGCACCGCTTCTCGCAGGGCCTCGGCAGCATCGTCAGCTCCGCCCGCACCACCCTCGCCGCCGAGTTCCCCGGGGCCGACCTGGTCTACCTCAACGTGCAGCGGGCCTTCGACGGCGCGCGGCTCTGCGAGCAGACGAACAGCCCCACCGGCACCCTGGCCACGCCGATCCGGCTGATGGACAACCCGCCCAACGGCACCTTCGTGACCAGCCTCTCCGGCAAGGACAAGATCGCCATCCAGCGGATCGCCAACACCTGCGTGAGCTACTTCCAGACGTGCCAGGAGTCGTGGCACCCGAACGCCGCCGGGCACCAGGTGCTGGGCCAGTGCCTCTCCGGCGCGGCCAGCACCACCGCCCACTCGGTCGCCTGCGTACGCGCGTCAAACGGCACGGTCACCGTCTCCTGACCAACACCGTCGACGCGGGGCCGTCCCGGTACGCCGGGGCGGCCCCGCACCCGCTGGCTACTCACCGGTAGCCTGAGGCGGTGACCCCGACGGTGGAATACCAGCAGGAGTTCGTCCAGGTCGACGCCGCCCGCCTCGGCGTACAGGTCCATCCGGAACCGACCGGCGTCACCGACGCCCCGGTGGTGCTGATCGCGCCGGCGATGGGCGTCCGCGCCCGCTACTACCAGCCGTTCGCCACCGCCCTGCGCGCCGCCGGGCTCGCCGTGGTCGTGGCCGACCTGCGCGGCACCGGAGAGAGCACCCCCCGACCGAGCCGGACCTGCCGCTACGGCTACGCGGAGCTGGCCGCCGACGTCGGGGCGGTGCGGGCCGCCCTCAAGCCGCGACTCGACGGTCGGCGCACCCTGCTGCTGGGGCACTCCCTCGGCGGGCAGGCCGCGGTACTGCACCTGGCGCTGCACGGCGACGACGACGTCGACGGGCTGGCACTGGTGGCCGTCGGCATCCCGTACTGGCGCGACTTCGCCGCCCCCCGGCGGTACGGCGTGCTGCCGTACACCCAGGGCATCGCCGCCACCGCCCGGCTGCTCGGCGTCTGGCCGGGGTGGGGTTTCGGTGGTCGGCAGGCGCGCGGGGTGATCCGCGACTGGGCGCACACCGCCCGCACCGGACGCTTCCCGCACCTCGACGGGGTGGACGCCGAGGCGGCGGTGGGCCGGATCCGCACCCCCGTGCTGGCCGTCAGCGTCGACGACGACCAGTACACCCCGCACCCCACGCTGGACCGGCTCTGCGCCAAGCTCACCGCGGCCCGCATCGAGCGCGAGCGCCTCGCCTCGCCGCGCGGCGCCACCCTGGACCACTTCACCTGGGTACGCGCCGCCGACCCGCTGGCCGCGCGGGTGGCCGGCTTCGCCGCCGGCCTGCCGGCGCGCTGACGCGGACCGCCGGCTTGAGCTTTACTGTGAAATCACCGGGGCAGTCGACCGCCGCCACCGGGCGACCAACCAGTTGCCCCGCCCCGCAGGGGATTGACATTAATAGGACCGTCGGGGATATTCCTAGCGGCATGTTGGCGTACGGGACGGAGAAGGCGAAGCCTGGAGGTTTCCCGCCGACACAACCTACGCGAACAGGCACCGGATTACCTTCGTCTTGCAGGCACGGATAAGGTTTGAACGATGATCAATCGGACCGTTGAGTTCGCCAAGCAGCACGCACCCAATTCCATGCGTGTCGTGGTGCGGCGAGCACAGCTCGAAGCCCACAACGCCAGAATGCGGCTCACAGTCCCGGTGGTCGCTCGGTGCGAGTATGACAACATCTATCACTGCACCGTGCACAAGACCGGCAGCCAGTGGGTGAAGGCCCTGTTCAGCGATCCTGTCGTCTATCGCCATTCCGGGCTGCTGCCCTATGACCCGCGCTTCTACAAGGGGCGCCTGAACGACATCCCGCCCGGCCGGGCCGCGTTGGCCGTTTTCCGCGCCCACAAGCGCTTCCAGGCCATTGCGAAATCCGACAACCATCGTGCGTTCTTCGTGATTCGGGATCCGCGGGACATCGTCGTTTCGAGCTACTTCTCCCTCCGCAACTCGCACGCGCCGATGGGCGACATCCCGCAGGCCCGGAAGATTCTGCAGGAGAAGTCGATGAAGGAGGGGATGCTGTACGCCATCACCCGCCTCTCCGAAAGAAACCTCTTCAAGAGTCTCCGGTCGTGGGCGGTTGCCAAACCATCAGAAAAGTTCCGCCTGTTCCGGTACGAGGCGTTGACCGGCGAGCAACAGCTGGACGAGGTGGATCGGCTCATGCGGCACTGCGGGATCGCCGTGCCGCTGCCCGAACTGGCGGACCTCCTCGACCGCTACAGCTTTTCCAAGATGCGGAAGGACCAAGAGACCTCAGGGCGGATCTCCCACTACCGGAAGGGCAAGGCCGGCGATTGGCGCAATCATTTCGACGACGAGATCTACGAGGCTTTCACCGCCGCCACGGGTAATCTCGTCGAGATCCTCGGCTACCCCGCACGTGACCAGGCTTCCGACGCCTGAGGTTTGCCGGTAGCCGGACGACCTCGGCCCCCGTCCCGCCACGGCTCGCGGGCCGCCGGTCCACCCGCTGATCCGATCGCCTCAGCGAGGGCGCCGAGTGCCGGTGACCTCGCCACCGTTCGCATCGAAGCAGAGCGTGAAAAGCTGCGAACTCATCTGACGCCGCATCTCCGATCAACTGACTGACCGCCGCGGACAGGCACGTCCCTGCCGTGCGGAAACGACGCTAGCACCCCGTACCCCGCACCCCCGGACGCTCCAGCCGGGCCGGTCGCAGCGCGCGACCCTCGCGATTACTCGCCCAGGACCTGGGTAAGCGGCTGCGCCCGACACGGCGGAAGGGGACCAGATGTCTGACAGTCACACGGCACTACGCTCGATGCACGACCTGGGTCTGGCGGCCTGGTTCGGTGGATCCTTGATGGGAGCGTTCGGCGTCAACGGCGCCGCGGCCCGGATGGGTGACTCGACCCAGCGACTCTCGATGGCCTCGACCGGCTGGTCCCGTTGGACGCCGGTGAACGCGGCGGCGATCGGTGCGCACCTCGCCGGCGCGGTCGGTGAACTGGTGACGGAGAGCCCGAGGATGGCCGCACAGGCCGGCGTCGGCCGGGCGAGCACCGTGAAGACCGCGCTGACCGTCAGCGCTCTGGCGGTGACCGGCTACAGCCGGCTGCTCGGCATGCGGCTGGCCAAGGCGGGTCGACCGTCGGTCGAGGGCGTGACCGAACCGAATCAGCAGACACCGGCCAACGTGGCGGCCTGCCAGCGCCAGTTGAAGATGATGCAGTGGGCGATCCCGGCGCTGACCGGGGCACTGATCGTGGTCACGGCGTACATGGGTGAGCAGCAGAAGCCAGGGCAGGTCCTACGCGGCATGCTCGGCCGGGCGGGCGGCGTGATGCACGCGTCGAAGGGGATCGGCAAGGGCGCCGGCGGGATGGCGGCGGTGAAGGCGGTCCGGCGACAGATGGCGATGTCCGGCCACTGAGGGGCCAGGCAACCGACGGCAGGGCAGCCGAACGGCAGGGCAGCCGAACGGCAGGGCAAGCTGACGGCAGGACGGCGACGGCCGGTCCGCGACCGGCACCGGCGCACCGACCAGCGAGGTGGCCATGACCGACAAGGACAGGCAGGATCGGGGACCGGAGCGCACCGCGCCCTGGGGGACCACGGACGGTTTCGACGCGGACCCGCCGTGGGGCGCCGGTGCGGACTCGCCGCTGGACGAGGGCAGCGAGGAGACCGCCGTGCCCGAGGGCCGGCGGGGCGAGCGGCGGGCGGACGGCGCGGCGGAGGGCGGCGCGGTGAGCCGGCCCGACGGCCGGCACGGCTTCGGTTCCGTGGAGCCGACCCGTACACCGGTGGCCGGGCCGGGCGCCCCGCCGGACCCGGCGCCCTCGCGGCGCAGCTTCCCGGACGACGAGGCCGGCGGTGACCTGCCGGACAACGCGCTGGAGGAGGCGACCGGCATGCACCCGGAAGGCTCCTGGCACGGTTGAGCCGATTGCTGGCGGGAGCGCGGGCACCGGTGACGGTGACCGCGATTCCGCGCCCGGCGATCAGGACGGTACGGTCCGCCCGACACCGAGCAGGGCGGCCAGCCGTTCCGCGTCGCGCTGGGCCTGGCCGGCGCTGGAGGGTCGCGCCGTCGTCGTGCCGTGACCGGCGGCCTAGAATGATCATGTGGTCGCCGCACTGGAGTTGTACCTGGACACCGTCGCCACCCGGCGCATCCGGGTGCTCTGGGACGCCCTGGAGGCCGAGGGGGTGCAGAGCATGCGCTCCCTGCTGGAGCAGCGGCACCGGCCACACGTCTCGCTGGCGGTCGCGCCGCGCTTCGACCCGGAACAGGTCGCGGCGGCGCTGGCCGGCGACCCGGTGGCGCCGCCGCTGCGGCTGTCGTTCCAGCACACCGGCCAGTTCGTCGGCCGGGTGCTCTGGCTGGGTCCGGTTCCCACGACGGAGCTGCTGGGACACCACCGGCGGGTGTACGACCGGCTCACCGCGGGCGGCGTCGGGCTGGTCGAGCACTACCGGCCGGGCCGGTGGGTGCCGCACTGCACGTTGTCCATGCGGGTGCCGAACGCGTTGATGGCCGTCGCCGTACGCCGGTGCCTGGAGGTGCTGCCGCTGGAGGCGACGGTCGTCGCCGCCGCCCTCACCGACCACGCCCGCGACATCTCCCACCCCCTCCCCTGACCCTGCCCACCCGTTACCTTTTTGATCGTCCCCAGCCGGGGACTGCTCGGTCGCTCGGTCCGGTATGACTTACTGCCCCTGTCGCATGCATGATCCGGGGGGTGTTGTCGCCGGGCCGGGTGGCGTCGGCGGACCGCTGATAGGGACCCGACCACCCTTCGTGGGTAGGTCTCTCCGTAACGTGGCTGCCGGCAGTCCGACGCTCTGACCAGCGGCCGAGCCCATGTTGGACATCGTGGGAGACGAGACGTGACCAACGAGTACGGCGTGTTCCTCGGCCTGGACGTCGGCAAGAGCGACCATCACGCGGTCGCGTTGAATTCGGCGGGTAAGCGGCTGCACGACGCCGCGTTGCCGAACACCGAGGCCGGACTGCGGAAACTGTTCGACAAACTCGGCAGGCACGGCCGGATTCTGGCGGTGGTGGACCAGCCCGCCTCGATCGGGGCCCTGCCCGTCGCGGTCGCCCGGGCCTGCGGACACCAGATCGCCTACCTGCCCGGCCTGGTCATGCGCCGGCTCGCCGACCTGCACCCCGGCACCGCGAAGACCGACGCGCGCGACGCCTACGTGATCGCCGACGCCGCCCGGACGCTGCCGCACACACTGCGTCGCGTCGACGCCGGCGACGACACCCTCGCCGAGCTGGAGATGCTGGTCGGCTACGACGACGACCTCGCCGGTGAGGTCACCCGCGTCGCCAACCGCATCCACGGCCTGCTCACCCAGATCCACCCGCCTCTCGAACGCGTGCTGGGCCCAAAGTCCAGCACCAAGCCGTCCTGGAGCTGCTGTCGCGGTGCGGCGGCCCGACCGGGCTACGCAAGGCCGGCCGGTCGAAACTCGCCGAGATCGTCACGCCGCGTGCGCCACGGATGGGCACCCGCCTCGTCGAGCAGATCTTCACCGCCCTGGACGCCCAAACCGTCGTCGTCCCGGGCACCACCGCCGCCGAAACGATCCTGCCCAGACTCGCCGACAGCCTCCGTGACCTGATGAAACAGCGTGACCAGATCGCCGTCCAGGTCGAGGAGATGCTCGATGCACACCCTCTTGCCGAGGTCCTGATCTCGATGCCCGGCGTCGGGATCAGGACCGCAGCCCGGATCCTGCTCGAAGTCGGCGACGTCACCTCGTTCCCCACCTCCGGTCACCTGGCCGCCTACGCCGGACTCGCGCCGGTCACCCGCCGCTCCGGCACCAGCATCCGCGGCGAGCACCCACCCAAGGGCGGCAACAAGCACCTGAAACGCGCGTTCTTCCTGTCCGCGTTCGCCGCGCTTTCCGACCCGCTGAGCCGGGCCTACTACGACCGGAAGCGCGCCGAGGGCAAGAGACACAACGCCGCGCTCATCTGCCTCGCCCGCCGCCGCGTCGACGTCCTACACGCCATGCTCCGCACCCGCACCCCCTATCAACACAAACCGGCAGAAAAACTCGCCCTCATCGCTTGACAAAGACCATAGGGACACCCCCCGGTTGGTGGGGTGGGTCAGGACTGGTCGGGGCGGCCGTGGCGCCAGTAGCCCATGAAGGCGACCGCCCGGCGGTCCAGGCCGCGCTCGGTGACCAGGTGCCGGCGGAGGGTGCGGATGACACCTGCCTCTCCCGCGAGCCAGGCGTAGAGCGGGGCCGTCGGGGGTGCGTCGGGCACCTCCCAGAGGATGTCGCGGTCCACGTCCACCTCGTCGACCAGCTGCGCAACCGGGGTGCTCCCGCTGGCCGGCACGCTGGCCAGCAGCTCGCCGGCGGCTGCGGTGACGGCGGCGACGAGGCGGCTGCCGTACCCACCGACGCCCCGGGGCAGCCAGGCCACCTCGACACCGGGCGGCGCGATCAGCGGCAGTGCGTCACCGGTCTCGGGGACCTCCAGCAGCACCCGGCCGCGCGCGTCCAGCGGCAGCCGTTCGCAGATCGCACTGATCGCCGGCACGGCCGTCTCGTCCCCGGCCAGCAGCAGGCACCCGGTCGACGGGGGCCGGAACTCGACTCCGCCGTGGTCACCGCCGTATCCGGAGTCCGGGCCGACGATGGCGATCTCGTCGCCGGCCCGGACCCGCCGGGCCCACCGGGTCGCCGGGCCACCGTCGCCGTGCAGCACCAGGTCGACGTCCACCTCGCTGCGGTGCGGGCGGACCGCGCGGACGGTGTAGGTCCGGATCGGGTTGCGCTCGTGGTCCGGCAGGGCCCGCCACTGCGCATACCAGTCCGGCCCCTGCGGCAGCCGCACCCCGGTCCGGCCGGGCAGCGGCAGCGCCAACTTGATCCGCTGGTCGTAGCCGTTGTCGGCGAACCGGTCCAGGTCCGGGCCGGTGAAGGTGACCCGGACGAAGGACGGGCTGAGCCGGCGTACGGCGCGGACCTCGGCGACGAACAGTCGCCAGGGTGCGACGGGCAGGGTGTCGGTCATGATTCCTCTCCGGGTGCGGGTCGGTGCGCTTACCGGGTCTGGGCGGCCGCGGCGCGTGAGCGCCACAGCAGCCAGACGAAGTACGGGGTGCCGATCATGGCCGTCACCAGGCCGGCGGGGATCTGGGCCGGCGCGATCACGCTGCGACCGAGGGTGTCGGCGAGGCTGACCAGGGCCGCGCCGAGCAGGGCGGCGACCGGTAGCACCCGGGCGTGCCGGCCGCCGACGAGGGCCCGGGCGGCGTGCGGGGCGACCAGGCCGACGAAGCCGATCACGCCGACGGCGGAGACCGCGGTCGAGGTGAGCAACGCCGCCGCGCCGAGGGCGACCAGCCGGGTGCGCTCCAGCCGGACGCCGAGCACCCGCGGGGTGTCGTCGTCGAGCGCCATCAGGTCCAGCTCACGGCGGGCGGCGACCACCACGGGGGTGAGCACCAACAGGGCGATCGCCACCGGCAGCACCTGGGTCGCGGTCCGGCCGTAGGTGGAGCCGGAGAGCCAGGTGAGGGCCTTGCCGGTGTTCCACGGGTCGAACGCGACGATCAGGAAGGTGATCATGGCAATGCCGCCCTGCCACGCGCCGAACCCGATCAGGACCAGCCGGTCGGAGCTGAGCCCGCCCCGCCAGGCCACGCCGTAGACGAGGGCGAACGCCACCATCGCGCCGAGCCCGGCCACGCCGGAGACGGCCCAGACGCCGGCCAGCGGCACGAAGGTGAGCAGCGAGACGGCACCGAGGCCGGCACCGGCGGTGATACCGAGGATGCCCGGCTCGGCGAGCGGGTTGCGGCAGACCGCCTGCACGGTGGTCCCGGCGACCGCGAGGGCCGCGCCGGCCAGCATCGCCGCCGCGACCCGCGGCCACCGCTGGTCCAGCACGAAGGTGTACGCCGGCCCGGTGCTCCCGTTGATCCAGTTCATGATGTCGCCGAGCAGCAGCCAGGTGTCCCCGGCCAGCAGGCCGAGCAGCACCGCCGCGACGGTGACCGTGGCGGCGACGGCGACGACGGTGCGGTGGAAGGCCGCTGAGCGGACCGCCGCGTGCCCGCCCGGCGGCCGGCGGGTGGGGCCGGCGTCGCGGTGCCGGCGCGCCAGCCAGATCAGGATCGCCGCGCCGAACAGGGTGGTCACCACGCCGGTGGGGATGTCGACGCCGGCCTGGCCACCCATCAGGGCCCGCAGCAGCACGTCGGAGCCGAGGACGATGACGATCCCGGCGATGCCGGACAGCGGCAGCAGGATCCGGTGCCGGTGCACGCCGGGCACCAGCGGGCCGAGCAGCCGGACGATGACGGGTGCGCAGAGGCCGACGAAGCCGACCGGCCCGGTGAGGGTGACCGCCGCGGCGGACAGCAGCACGGCCAGCACGGTGACGAGCAGGCGGGTACGCCGTACGTCGATGCCGAGCACGGTGGCGGTGTCGTCGCCGAGGGCGAGGATGTCGAGGCGGTGGCCGAGCAGCAGCAGCGCCACGATGGCCGCCCCGATCACCGGGGCGAGTTGGGTGAGGGCGTTGAGGTCGCTCTGCACCAGCGAGCCGTTGCCCCAGGCGAACAGGCCGATGGTGGCCTGTTCGAAGAGCAGGAGCAGCAGGGTCGTCACCGAACCGAGCGCCAGTGCCGTGGCCGAGCCGGCGAGGATCAGCCGGGTGGTGCCGGCCTGCCCGCCGGCCGACATCGCCATCACCAGGCCGGCGGCGGCGAGCCCACCACCGAAGGCGAGGCCACCGGCGGGCAGCGCGGGCAGCGCGATGCCGAAGGCGGCGACCGCGACGATGGCCAGGTGGGCCCCGGCGTTGACGGCGAGGGTGTCCGGTGAGGCGAGCGGGTTGCGGACGATCGACTGCAACGCGGCACCGGCGAAGCCGAGGGCGACGCCGATGGCCAGCCCGGCGAGCAGGCGGGGCAACCGGGAGGCGACCAGCACCCGGGCGGTCTCGTCGTCGCCACCGGTCAGCAGCCGGAGCAGGTCGAGCGCGCCGACGGAGGAGGTGCCCTGGGTGAGGTGCACCGTCATGACCACCGCCAGCAGCGCGGTGGCGACGACGAACGCCCCGACGACCCGGGGGGCCGAGAGGCGCCGGCCGGAGCCGGCTGGAGAGCCGGCTCCGGGCGCGGGGGCGCGGTCAGCACGGTCACACCGCGTAGGTGTTGACGAGCTGGTCGATGTACTGCTTGCCCGAGAGCGGCCCGCCGAAGGTCCAGATGCCGTCCGGCATCCGGTGCAGGTTGCCCTGCTTGACGAAGGGCAGGGACTTCCAGATGGCGTTGTCGGCCAGGCCGTCGGCGAAGACGTCGGCGCCGTCGGAGGCGTTGTAGAAGAAGTGCAGGTCCGGGTTGGAGAGTGCGGTCATGCCCTCGACGTCGGTCTGGCCCAGGCCCCACGCCTCGTCGGTCTTGCCGGTCCAGGCGTTGGTGAGGCCGAGCTGGATGCCGATCTGGGAGACCAGCGCACCCTCGCCGAACATCCGGATGCTGACCGTGCTGCCTTCCTTCCAGCCGTCGGCTATGGCGAACGGCTTGCCGGCCGCGCCGGCGTCGGCGAGCTTCTTCTTGCCGTCGGCGATGGCCGCGTCGAAGTCGGCGAGCAGCTTCTCCGCCTCGGCCGTCCTGCCGACCGCCGCGGCGATCATGTTCAGGTCGGTGCGCATCCGGCCGAGGTTGTCCGAGGCGTCGCTGCCCTTGGTGACGATGACCGGGACGTACTTCTCCAACTGGCTGATCACGTTGGCGCCGCGGTCGTCCTCCATCACCACGAGGTCGGGCTGGAGGGCGACGATCGAGTCGATGCTCGGCTCGCCCCGCGTGCCGACGTCGGCGACGCCCGGGTCGAGCTTGGCGGCGCTCACCCAGGTGGCGTAGCCCTTGGGGTCGGCGACGCCGACCGGCATGACGCCGAGGCTGACCAGCATCTCGACCTCGCCCCACTCCAGTCCGACGACCTTGGTGGCGGGAGCGTCGAGCTTGATCTCCTTGCCCCGGCTGTCGGTGACGGCGACCGGCCCCCCGGTGGGGGAGGCGGAGGCGGCGGTTTCGGTGGGGTTCTCGGTGGTGCCGCAGGCGGCCAGGAGCACCGCGGTGGCGGCGGCCACCAGGGCGGTTACACGGGTACGAGACATGATGTTCTTTCTCGGGTGGGTTTCGTGACTGGTCTGGTTCAGACCGGGATCCGGGTCAGGTGCCGGCCGACGGGGCGGGTGGTCACCAGGCCGCTCAGCGGGTCGCTGGTGACCTCGATCCGGATCCCGTAGGTCTCGGTGAGGTCCTGCTCGGTGAAAACCTCGGCGGGGGTGCCGGTGGCGCGGACCCGGCCGCCGTGCAGCAGGACCACCTCGTCGGCCACCGCGGCGGCCTGGTTGAGGTCGTGCAGCACGACGCCGACCGCGGCGCCGTGGTGGTCGGCGAGATCACGCACCAGGTCGAGGATCTCGACCTGGTAGCGCAGATCGAGGAAGGTGGTGGGTTCGTCGAGCAACAGCACCGGGGTGTCCTGGGCCAGGCAGGTGGCCAGCCAGACCCGCTGTAGTTCGCCACCGGACAGTTCGTCCACCGGCCGGTCGGCCATCGTGGTGACCCCGGTGACCTCCATGGCGCGGGCCACGGCGCCCGGCCCGTCGGGGTCGTCGGCCCGCCAGCGGCCCCGGTAGGGGTGACGGCCGTAGCCGACCACGTCGCGGACGGTGACCCCGCTGGGGACCGGCCGGCTCTGGGCGAGCAGGGTGACCCGGCGGGCGTACTCCTTGGCCGGCAGACCCGCCGCGGCGCTGCCGTCGGCGAAGTGGACCGTGCCACCGTCGATCCGGTGCAGCCGGGCCAGTGCCCTTAGCAGGGTGGACTTACCGCTGCCGTTCGGGCCGACGAGGGCGGTCACCGCGCCGGGGCGCAGGGTGATCGCCGCGCCGTGCACCACGGTCGTGCCGTGATAGCCCAGGCTGAGGTCCACTCCCCGCAGGCTCTGCTCGGCGATCTTCGACGCCAGTCCGCTCGACATGCGGTTAGGTTAACCTAACCTAAGTACCTGTCAAGACGCGGGCTCCGATCACGTTCGAACGCCTTGACGACGACATCGGCGCTGGTGAACGCGGTTCGATCCGGCGTCCGGCAACCACGCGATCCGGTCCCGCCGGACACCGGTGAGGACCCGCCCGCCACTGTCGACGCGAACGTCCGGCCGGCGTCGCCGGTCGGGCGGCGCGAAACGGTACCGGGGTGGGACGACAGACCGACCCGAGCAGCGGTAGCGTTGCGCGTCATCGCCACCGGCCCGCCGGTGTGGTGTTCCCGATCGTACGGAGGATGGGGCATGTCCATCGGCGAGGAGCCGTTCGCAGCCCGCGACGACCTGGCCTCGCGGCCGAACTTCGAGGTCACGTTGCGCGGGTACGAAAAACGGCAGGTCGAACGCTACGTCGAGCAGATGGACGGCCGGCTCAGCATGGTCTCCGCGGAGCGGGACCGGATCGCGGCACGGGTACGCGAGCTGACCGGAAAGCTTCAGGCGTTCCAGGTCGAGGTGACCGAGTTGCGGCAGCGACCGGCGCACATGGACAAGGCGACCTTCCGCGACCTGGGCCCGATGGTCGACCAGATCCTGGACCTGGCCGAGAAGCAGGCGGCGGCGATCGTCGAGACACACACCCAGCGGGCCACCAAGCTCCAGGCGGAGGCGGAGAAGACCCTCACCAACGCGCGGGAGCGCACCGTCAAGGCGCTGGCCGACCTCGACGAGGAACTGGCCGGCCGGCGGGCCGAGCACGAGAAGACGTACGAGGAACTGCGCGCGGCGGCCGACGCGGAGCTGACCGAGACCCGCGAGCGGGCCGAGAAGCTGCGCGCCGAGGGCGAGGCCGCACACGAGCGCGCCCAGCAGGAGGCGCAACGGATCGGCGAGCAGTGCCGCCAGCAGGTCGATCAGGCCCGGTCGGCGGCCGAGGCGCTGACCACCTCGGCGCGTACCCAGATCCACCAGGAGATCCAGGCGGCCCGGTCGAAGAGCCAGCAGGAGCTCGGCCAGTGGCGCGCCACGGTCGAGGAGGAACTGGCGGAGCGGCGGGCCACCGCCGAGGAGGACCTGGCCGAGCAGCGAGCGGCGGTCGAACGCGAGTTGGCCGCCCAGCGGGCCGCCGCGGAGCAGCGGGTCAGTTCGATGATCGCGGACGCCCAGCAGTACTCCGCGGAGATCCGCAAGCGCTCCGACGAGCAGGCGGCCGAGGTCCGCCGGCTCAGCGACGAGCAGGCCGCGACCGCCGAGGAGCAGCTCCACGCCGTGCAGCTGGAGGTGGGCGAGCAGCGGGAGTCCCTGGCTCAGCTGCACGAGGAACTGGACGAGGCCCGGCAGCAGCTCGACGAGGCCCGCCACACCAGGGACACCACGGCCACCGAGCTGACCCGGTTGCGGCAGCAGCTGGAGGAGACCAGCCGCGAACTGGTGGCGGAGGGCCGACGCCTGGACGAGGTGCGCCGGGCCGTCGAGGCCGCCGAGCGGCATGCCAAGGAGATCCGGGCGCGGGTGCAGCGCGAGGCCAAGCGGGTCGCCGACCTGGCGGCCGCAGCCGTCATGGCCGCCGCGGCCGGTGGCGGCGAGACCGCCGAATATCCGGTGGTGGCGGCCCGGACGGGGCCGCACGCGGCGGCGGGGAACCGGCCACGGCGGCCGGCGGTGCAGTGCCGGAGGCGCCCGCCGGACAGGTCGACGCCGGACAGGTCGACGCCGCCCAGGTCGACGCCGGACAGGACGAGCAGACCTCCGGGACCGGGGCGGACCCGGACCGCCCGGCGGCGGAGAGCGCGGACGGCACCGAACCGGCCCGGGAGCGCAACGGAGCCGTGGCCGGCCGGCCGGGCCAGCCCGAGGCCGCGGCCGGCTCGCTGCCGGACCCGGTGGCCGCGCGGCGGCGGCGGTGGCGGCGAGCGGGCCAGGCGGTATCAACTGGTTCGCCGGCCAGGCGGCGACGGCACCGGGCGACGAGGCCGAGGGCCGGCGGCCACCTCGACCGAGGGTGACCGGGCACCGGAGCCCGCAGCCAACTGACCTCCCGTCGCGCCCGCGCGGGCGCGACGCCAGCCAGGCCTCGATCCGCGTCTTGGTGTCGCGCCCGCGCGGGCCGGCCACGCCCCGGCCAGGCTGGGCGCACCCAATCCGGGCTGCCCGCGGCTGCCGCGCCGTCAGAACGGACGGCGTGGCAGCCAACCGAGGAACCGGTTGCGGGCCCGCGCCAGCGGTAGTCCCGGCAGGTCCCGGGCGGCGGCCAGCAGGCACGATCCCAGGTAGACCGCGAGCGCGGCGCGGGCGCCGCCGAATTCCGCGAGCAGCTGGCTCTGCTTGACGGCACACGGCCATTCCTGCCCGCAGCCGGTGCAGGTCCAGGCCGGCGGCGAGGGCAGGTGCTCGGGCGGCTTCGTCGAGCGGTAGCGGGTGGCGGCGCTGTTGCGAATGCCGGCACGGGCGGGTAGCCGCAGCGGGTCGCCGGGCGCCGACTGCCGGGGCGTGAACAGTTCCCGGCGCGCCAACCCGAGGGTGCCGCCCACCCGGACCAGCGCGTCCGGCCCCGGACGGTAGCCGACGAGGGCGCCCAACACGTGGTGTCCCAGCAGGTCGAAGGCGTCGGGCTGCAGGCCGATGTCCCGGCACAGCGCGATCAGCCGAGTCGGCGCCACCACCCGCTGCGCCACGAGGGCGCAGCGCAGCACATCCCGCAGCCCGACCCGGAGGCTGGACAACCGGGTTCCCGCGACAGTGGTCAGGAGTGCCTCTCCGGCGATGCGCCGGAGGGCTTCGGCCGTCGCCAGGCGGACGATGTCGATCGGATCCTTGGTTTCCAACACCCCACCCCTTCATCCGTTCAGGTCGATCAGCTACCTCTCGTTTCGACACTCTTCGCATGATCACGGCCACGGTCGGTCGTCGGCTAGGCCGGTGCGCGCACGGCGACCGCACCCGGTTAGCCCGAAAACGAACACTTCCTGACGTCGGCAACGAGCGAGCCCCCGCCGGCGCGACGGCGGCGCCACGAAAACTTCATGGGATTCCTTCCTTTGTGGATACCATTGATGGGAATTCTGGTTTCGCGCGACCTCCAGCTCATCAGATCCACCACCCGTCCCGCCGGGCTCCGTCCGGCGGGCGGCAGCGCCCTCCGTCCACGCTGATGGAGACGTATTGAAGACGAAGGTTCCGACCGCCCACCGGTTCGACAGCCGCGACCCGGACACCATCCACGACTTCCTGGCGAACGCCTACGGGACCGAGCTGACGATCCGGGCGGCGACCGGCGTCCGCTACCGGCTCCGTCATCACCGGGTGGACGCGGGCCCGTTCTGGTTGGACACGTTGGACCAGTCCAGCTGGCTGGAAATCGATATCGGACCGCCCGCCGCCCTGGTGATCTGCCAGGTCGTCAGTGGCCGCGTCGACCGCTCCTGCGCCGGGGTGGACGGCCGGTTCGGGCCGGGCGACGTCTTCCTGGCCAGCGCTCCCGGGCTGCCCTACTCGGTGCGCTGGTCGCCCGGCCGGCTCACGATGACCCTGCTCGGCCTCTCCGTGCTGGCCAGGGTGACCGGCGGCGCGTCGGCCGATCAGGCGGAAATCGTCCGGTTCACCGGGCTGACCCCCATCTCGCCCGCCCTCACCCGACTGTGGCGGCACACCACCAGCTACCTCAACCACCTCGTGCTGGACAACCCGCACGCGTACCGCCAACCATTGGTGATCGCCAATGCCGCCCGGATGCTGGCCGCCTCGGCACTCGCCGTCTTCCCGAACACCACCACGGGCTGGCCGAACGCGACGGACTCGAGCGCCGCGACCACCGCGGTGTTGCGCCGGGCGACGGCGTTCATCGACGAGCACGCCGACCGCGACATCGGGGCGGCCGACATCGCCGCCGCGGCCCAGGTCTCGCTGCGGGCCCTACAACTGGCGTTCCGTCGCCACCTCGACACCACCCCGATGGCGCACCTGCGTCGGGTCCGGCTCGACCGCGCCCACCGCGACCTGCTGGTGGCCGACCCACGACTGGACACGGTGTCGGCGATCGCCTCACGCTGGGGGTTTCTCAGCCACAGCCGGTTCACCGCCCGCTACCACGCCACCTACGGGATGCCGCCGAGCCGGACGCTGCACGCCTGAGAATCAGCCGCTGCCGGCGGGTCACCGGTCGCCCGATCCGGGTGCTGCCGCAGATGTCGGTATGGCGGGTCAGGAGCGGTCCGGCTCGGCGGAGTGTTCCCCACTGTCGCCACGCGCTCGCCCGAAGCGCTCCCGGATCACGCTCACCGCCTCGTCGTCGTGGCAGCCGAGGCTGCGCAGCAGGTCGGTGGCGACGGTACGGACCTGGGCCACCACCACGCTGCCGGAGAAGCCGACCCCCTCGTCGTACGCCTCGGCGGCCCGGTCCACCGCCTTCAGGATCAGCTGCTCGGCTCGCTGGGTGCGGTGCCCGCTCTCGGCCTCGACCTGGAGCAGCGCGAGAGCGTCGCCGAAGTAGTGCACCGCGGCCGCCAGGCCGGGTGGCACTGGTTCGCCGTCGTGCACGGCGGTGGCCGCCCGGCGCAGCATCTGCTGGCCGCCCCGGATGGCCAGGTCGAGATAGCGCGTGCCGCGCCGGTAGTGCTCGAAGGCGGCCCGGCGGTGCCAGCGGGCCGGCGAGACGGCCACCGCCTCCTGCGCCCCGGAGACCGCGTCATTGAGCAGCCCGAGTTGGGGAGTCAGGTCGTTCAATCCGTCCCGGGCCTCGGCCACCATCTCGCCGTCACCGGTGGACATCCCGTCCGCGGCGTTGTGCAGGTGCTCGATCAGGGACGCGAAGAGCGGCCGGGCGGCCCGCTGGATGATCCGCACCGGGTTGACCGGAAGCACGGCCACCACCACCACGGCGGCGATCCCGCCGATGACCGCGTCGATGATCCGGGGCAGCTCCTGCCCGCGCTGCACCGGCGCGAGCGTGACGATCAGCACCGCCGTACCGCCAGCCTGGCTGACGACCGCTCCGCCCCTACTCATGGTCAGCGCGAGCAGGATGGCCAGGGTGACCACGGCGGCGATCTGCCAGGGACCGGTGCCGATGACCGCGACCAGGGCGTCACCGACCAGCAGGCCGGCCAGCACGCCGAGCAGCAGCTCGATGGTGCGACGGGTGCGGCGGCCGATCGCGGCGGCGATGGTGCCGACGGCGGCGGTGGGGGCGAAGACCGGCGACGGGTGGTTCAGCACCTCGTGCGCCACCGTCCAGGCGAGCGCGGCAGCCACCCCGGCCTGCACGGCGAGGATGGCGTACAGCTCCAGGGTGCGGCGTCGCTCCTGCCAACCGACCCGCCGGCTGAACGCGGCGACCGTGCCCGCGACCCCGGACTCCACCCGGCCGGCGGCACCACGAACCCCATCCTTGTCCCGCTCGTCCGCCGCCGCCACGGCGCCGACTACCCGGCCGGGCCGCGCTCATTCGCCGCCCGGCGGTACCGGTGCCGCCGGCAGCCGACGGCGGGCCGGGCCGCTCGGCGCCGATTGCCTGCCGGCCGGATCCCTGCGGTATGCCGAGCCGTCCGCCGCACCCGTGGCCACCAGCACCGAAGCCGTTCATATCGCGCGGCATCGATTGACAAAGTTCATGATCCCAACTTATGGTGCGAGCCGGCCGGCTGTTCCCGGTGGCCCGGCGGCGCCCGGCCAGAGCCACCCGTCGACACCATCACCACACGAGGAGCGTCATGGCCGGGTTGAGGGGCACACTGCACAGGACACGATGGCGATTCGGCCTGGTGGCCGGCGGCATCGCCGTACTGCTGGCCGGGGTCGGCCTGATAGACGCCGGCGCGGCGCACGCCGCGGCCGGCTGCCGGGTGGCGTACTCGGCCCCCAGCCAGTGGCCGGGTGGGTTCACCGCCAACGTCGCCGTGACCAACCTCGGCGACCCGCTCAACGGCTGGCGACTGACCTGGACCTTCCCCTCCGGGCAGCGGGTGACCCAGGCGTGGAACACCACCATCACCTCGTCCGGCGACGATGTCACCGCCGCCAACGTGAGCTACAACGCCGCCCTGGGCACCAACCAGACGGCTTCGTTCGGCTTCAACGGGTCGTGGTCCGGCAGCAACGCGGCCCCCACCACGTTCGCCCTCAACGGGGTCACCTGCACCGGCAGCGTCGGCACCACCCCGCCGCCGAGCAGCCCGCCACCGACCACCCCGCCGCCCACGAGTCCCCCGCCGGCCGGCGACCCGATGGCCTACGTGGCCGCCATGCAGCCCGGCTGGAACCTCGGGAACACCTTCGACGCCGTCGGCGCCGACGAGACCGCGTGGGGCAACCCGCGCGTCACCCAGGCGCAGTTGGACGCCGTCCGGGCACAGGGCTTCAAGAGCATCCGGATCCCGGTGACCTGGAGCAACCACCACGGGCCGGCACCGTCGTACACCATCGACGCGGCCTGGCTGAACCGCGTCAAGGAGGTCGTCGGCTGGGCCCTGGACGACGGCTTCTACGTGATGATCAACATTCACCACGACTCGTGGCAGTGGATCCACGAGATGCCGACGAACCGCACCACCGTCCTCAACCGCTACCACGCGCTCTGGACCCAGATCGCCGCCGCGTTCCGGGACGCCTCGCCGAAGCTGCACTTCGAGAGCGTCAACGAGCCCCAGTTCGCCAACAGCTCCGGCGACGCCCAGAACGCGCAGCTGCTGAACGAGCTCAACACCTCGTTCCACCGGATCGTGCGCGCCTCCGGCGGCAACAACGCCACCCGGATGCTGGTCCTGCCGACCCTGCACACCTCCTCCGAGCAGGCCCGCATCGACGAGTTGGCCGCCACCCTCGGCCAGTTGGGCGACCGCAACCTGATCGCCACCGTGCACTTCTACGGCTACTGGCCGTTCAGCGTCAACGTCGCCGGCGGCACCCGCTTCGACCCGGTCACCCAGCAGGACCTGACCGACGCGTTCGACCGGGTCCACAACGCCTTCGTCGCCCGGGGCATCCCGGTCGTCATCGGCGAGTACGGGCTGCTCGGCTTCGACCGGCACACCGGCACCATCCAGCAGGGCGAGAAGCTGAAGTTCTTCGAGTTCCTCGGCCACTACGCCCGCACCAAGCGGATCACCACCCAGCTCTGGGACAACGGCCAGCACTTCGACCGGACCACCTTCGGATGGCGGGACGCGGAGCTGTTCGCCCAGATCAGGTCGAGCTGGACGACGCGGTCCGGCACCGCCTCCGCCGACCAGGTGTACGTGCCGCGTTCCGGCTCGGTCACCGCGAAGTCGCTCACCCTGAACCTGAACGGCACCACCTTCGCCGGACTCCGCCAGGGCGACACCGACCTGTCGCAGGGCACCGACTACACCGTCTCCGGCAGCCAGCTCACCATCACCGCGAGCGCGCTGACCCGGCTGGTCGGCAGCCGGGCCTACGGCGTCGACGCCACCCTGCACGCCCGGTTCTCCGCCGGTGTCCCGTGGCGGATCGACGTGATCACCTACGACACCCCGGTGCTGTCCAGCGCCACCGGATCGACCGGTTCGTTCGCCATCCCGGCCCAGTTCCGGGGCGACCAGCTCGCCACCATGGAGGCGAGGTACGCCGACGGCAGCAACGCCGGCCCGCACGACTGGACGTCGTACAAGGAGTTCGACGTCGCGTTCTCCCCCGACTACGCCGGCAACCGCATCGCGCTGACCGACACCTTCTTCGGTGAGGTACGCGACGGCTCCCCGGTCACCCTCACCTTCCACTTCTGGAGCGGCGCACAGGTGACCTACCGCGTTACGAAGTCCGGCAGCAACGTCACCGGCGTCACCGGCTGACCCGCCCGCCTGCCACCGGCCGCCTTCGGGCGGCCGGTGGCGCACGGTGGTCATGATGGATTCATGATCCGATTCGTGCTGAACGTGCTCTGGCTCATCTTCGGCGGCGGGCTGGTGCTGGCGATCGGCTACGGCATCGCCGCCCTGATCTGCTTCGTGCTGGTCGTCACCATCCCGTTCGGCGTCGCGTCGTTGCGCCTGGCGTCCTACTCGCTGTGGCCCTTCGGCCGGACCCTGGTGCCCAAGCCGGGCGTCGGGGTGGCCTCGGGCATCGCCAACGTCATCTGGGTGGTCCTGGCCGGTTGGTGGCTGGCCCTGTCCCACATCGTCGCGGGCGTCGGCCTCTGCCTCACCATCATCGGGATCCCGTTCGGCGTGGCCAACTTCAAGCTCGTCCCGGCGGCGGTCTGGCCGTTGGGCCAGGAGGTCGTCCCCGCGCCGTGACGATCCGCCCCGGCACCGACGCCCCGCGTTTGCGCGCCGTGTACGGGGTACCGGAGACCGCGTGCGCAGTGATCGCGAGCGGGCCGGACGCCCGGCCCGCGCCGCGCCGCCGCGCCGCCGGCGGGCGGTGCTGGTGCCCCCGGGCGGCGGGGTGCCGACGCCGCCGCGGCGGGTCCGCTGGGCCGGCGCGGTGGCGGCGCTGGGCTGCCCACCGTTCCGGGCCTTCTGGGCGGGGGCGATCTGCGCCAGCACCGCCACCTGGATGCTCAACCTGACCGTGCCACTGCTGCTCTACCGGGCGACGGGACAAGCGCTCTGGGCGGGTCTCGGCGCGTTCGCGCAGTTCGTGCCCGCGATGCTCGGTTCTCCGGTCGGCGGGCTGCTGGCCGACCGCTACCCACGCCGGGCGGTGCTGGCCGTCACCCAGCTGATCGCGCTGGCCGTCGCCCTGCTGCTGGCGCTGCTCAGCCGGGCCGGGACGGCGGCACCACTGGCCCTGCTGGCCCTGGTCGCCGCCGCCGGCGCGGCCAACGGGGTGCAGACCCCCGCCTGGCAGAGCCTCATCCCGCAACTGGTGCCACCCCGGCACCTGCTCAACGCGATCGCGCTCAACGCGATGCAGGCCAACTTCGCTCGCGCGCTGGGACCGGTGCTGGCCACGGCGGTGCTGGTCCGTGCCGGCAGCACCGCCGCGTTCCTGGTGGCGGCGGGCGCCAACGTGACGATGCTGCTCGCCCTCACGACGATCCGGCCTCGTACACCGGCGGAGCCGGCACCGCCGGAGCCGGTGCTCGCCCGGCTGCGCGGCGGCGTGCGATACACCCGTCGCGTACCCGGGCTGCTGGTCGCGGTGCTGCTGGCCGGATGCGTGTCCTTCGTCGGCACCCCCATCGTGCAGCTCGCCGCCGTCTTCGCCACCGACGTCTACGACGCCGGCACCGGCGGCGCCGGCCTGCTCGCCTCGGGGCTGGGCATCGGCGCCGTGCTGGGCGCGGTCCTGCTCAGCGTGTACGGCAGCGGCCGAAAGCGTTCCGCGGTGGCCGGCGTCGCGCTGGGCGTGCACGGTCTCGCGACGTTCGCCCTGGCCGCCGCCCCGTCGCTCTGGCTCGGCTTCGCCGCGGTGGTCGTGCTCGGGACGAGCTACCTGGCGGTGCTCTCCACCGCCAACGTGACGGTGCAGGTGCTCGCCCCCGATGCCCTGCGCGGACGGGTGGCCTCGTTGTACTGGATGGCCTTCGCCGGTGCCTACCCGCTCGGAGCCCTGACGCAGGGCTGGCTCGCCGATCTGATCGGGGTGCGGTGGGCGGTGGCGCTCACCGGGCTGGCGCTCGGTGCCGTGGTGGTGTCGCTGCGGCGTCGCCGGCTGCTCGACGCCCTGGACGGTGCCGCCCACGACGTCACCAGTGCACGCCCCCGCAGACGCCCTCGGCGTCCCGCGGCTCGACCTGCAACGTGGCGTGCTCGATCTTGAAGCGATCGTGCAGGATCCGCCGGGAGGTGGCCAAGACCCCGGCGAGGTCCGCCCCGGTGTCCAGGGTCAGGTGGGCCGAGGCCACCTCCATGCCCGAGGTCAGGGTCCACACGTGCAGGTCGTGCACGTCGGCGACGCCGTCGACGGCGCGCAGCCCGGCACGCACCTCGGCGACGTCCAGGTGCGGCGGCGCGGCCTGCACGAGAACCCGCAGGGCGGCGCGGCCGAGCCGGTAGGTGCGGGGCAGGATGAACAGGCCCACCGCCACGGCAACGATCGGGTCCGCGTACCACCAGCCGGTCGCCGCGATCACCCCCGCCGCGCCGATCACCCCGACCGAGGCGAGCAGGTCACCGAGAACCTCCAGGTACGCGCCGCGCACGTTCAGGCTCTCCTGCGCACCGGAGCGCAGCAACAGGAACGCCGCCACGTTGGCGACCAGCCCGGCACCGGCCACCGCCAGCATCGGACCGGCCAGCACCTCCGGCGGATCGTCGAGCCGCCGGATCGCCTCCACCAGCACGTAGACGGCCACCCCGGAGAGCAACACCGCGTTGGCCAGCGCCGCCAGGACCTCCATCCGGTACAGGCCGAAGGTGCGCTGCCCGTCCCGGGAGGCGCGGCTCGCCGCGGTGATCGCCGCGAGCGCCATCCCGATGCCGAGCACGTCGGTGAACATGTGCCCGGCGTCCGACAGCAGGGCCAGCGAGCCGGTCACCCCGGCACCGACCGCCTCCACCAGCATGAACACCGTCAGCAGGGCGAAGGCCGCCCACAACCGCCCGCGGTGCCGCTCCCCCGCCCGTGCGACCTGCCGCCCGTGATCGTGCCCGGCACCCACCCCGCGCCTCCTTCCGTGCAGTCACCGTCCCCCGGAATATATGCTTGCATTGCAATGGATGCAACTATAAGACGGGAGTCTGGCGAGCCCACTCAGTGGACGCCGTCGAGGTTGAGGAGCACGACTCCGGCGATGACGATGCCGACACCGAGGACCTTGGTGACGGTCAGCGGCTCACCGAGGAAGGCGGCCCCGATCGCGACGATCGCGGCGGTGCCGAGGCCCGACCACATGGCGTACGCGATGCCGACCTGGATGCCCTTGACCGCCTGGGCCAGCAACGCGAAGGCGACCAGGTAGGCCACGACCAGCCCGAGCGTCGGCCAGAGTCGGGTGAACCCCTGCGTCGCCTTGAGCAGGCTCGTGCCGGTGACCTCGGCCGCGATGGCGAGCAGGAGGAAGACGTACGCCACGGTTGACCTCTTTCACTACGCCGGTAGGCGCCACGCTCTCACCTGGCGGAGCGGCGGGCGCGCCGGTTCGCCCGCAGGGCACCCAGGATCACCCGCGGACTGACCAGCGACTGCGGGTGCTCCCGCATGGAGACCACCTCGTTGAACCGGCGGGCGGTGGCCACGTCCGTGACGGTCGCCGTGACGATCTGCCGGCTCAGCCAACTGGACAGCCGATAGCCGCGCGGGTAGGGCCCCTCGACGTGCGGCAACGCGAGGTCGGCGGAGGTCGACATCGACCAGGCGGCGTCGACCACGACCTTCTGCAGGGCGAAGAACTGGCGGGCGGGTACGCCCAGATCCGGGCCGGGCCGCAGGTAGCTCGACAGGCAGGCCGCGTGCAGGGCCGCCGCGGTGATGCCCTGGCCGTACACCGGGTTGAACGAGGCGACCGCGTCACCGACGCTGACCAGCCCGGCCGGCAGCCGGGTCAGCGCGTGGAAGTCCCGCCGCCGGCTGTCGGCGTGCCGGTACGTCTGCACGTCACCGAGCAACTCGCGGTCGGCGAGCGCCGCGAACTCCGGGGGGAACTGCTCCCGCAGCCGGCGGACGAAATCCTCGGCGGTGCCGCCGGGACGGCTGTCCGCGTACCCGGCCATCATGGCCATCCACCGGCCGTCCTCGATCGCGAAGAACGCGGCCCCGGCCACGTCCGACGACCCGCGCGGGCTGTTCAGTGCCAGCACCACCGGGTGCTCCGGGTGCTCCTCGTGGCGGCGGAACAGGGCGGTGGCGTAGTTGAGGTGCACCGTCATCCGCCGCAGGGCGGGCCGTTCCCAGCCGGACTCCGCCAGCCAGTCGGACAGCCGGCTCGACCTGCCCATGGCGTCCACCACCAGGTCGGCGCTCTCGATGCCGGCCGCACCGCCGACGTCGCAGCGGACCCCGGTGGTGACGGCGCCGTCGAAGACCAGGCCGGTGGCGCGGGCGGTGATCGTCTTGACGTTGGGCAGCCGGAGCACCTGCTCGCGGATCAGCGACTCCAGCAGCGGCCGGCTGCCCGCCAGGCTGTCGGCGTCGTCCGGTACGACCACCTTCAACCGGCCGTCGAGGTAGTTGCGCCGGACCGCGGGCGGGGCCTCGACGGCCCCCCGGGCCAGGGCCCGCTCCCGGAATCCCGGGAACAGCTGTTCGAGCTGGAGGAAGCCGCCGGGCAGCAGGGCGTGCAGTTGGGTCCCCTGCGGCACGCCCGGCCGCCCGCCGGGCTGGTGCAGGTCGTCGCGGTCGATCACGACCACGCTCTCCGCGTGGTCGGACAACACCCGGGCGGCCAGCATCCCGGCCACGCTGCCACCGACCACGACGGCCTTGCCGATGACCGGAGACGCCTCGTCGGGCGGTCGCACCGCGTTCAGCGCCGCGAAGACCCGGGCCGGGGAAGGGGACATCGTTGCTCTCCAGGGGGTACGAAGCGATGGCGTCTGCCCGTTGACCTGCGCTCGGGTGCGTGGGCAGGCCCTCGGGAGAGTCTCGCGGTGCGTGCTGCTGATCAGCAGCGGCCGATCGGGCGGGTGAGGTGTCGACTAATTGACTCGCTTCTACCCTAGTACGCCCGGTTCGGCGTTCCGGGCGGCGCCGGACCGGTTGCCGGCCCGGTTCACCAGGTAGCCGAAGGCCGCCGCGGTGAAGAACATGACGATGCCGTAGACGGCACCGGGGATCGCCATCTGGGTGCTGCCGAGCAGCGCCGGGCTGAGCGCGATCGTGATGGCCAGCGTGCTGTTGTGGATGCCGATCTCGAACCCGGCCGCCTTCGCGGCACTGGCTTCGACCCCGGCCAGCCGGGGCACCCCGTACCCGATGCCGAGGCTCAGCAGGTTGAACGCCAGCACGGCCAGGCCGACCGAGACGAAGTAGTCGGCGAGGTTCTCCCGCTCGCCGAGCACGGCGCCGGCGATCACCGCGACGAGCACGACGACGGACATGATCCGGACCGGACGGTTCAGGCGTTCGGCGACGCGGGCCGCCCGGGCGCGGATCAGCATGCCGACGGCGACCGGGACGAGCACGATGGCGAAGACCTGCACGACCTTGTCGAACTGTAGGCCGAGGCCGCTCGCGCCGCCCAGGAAGTGGGCCGCGGACAGGTTGACCACGATCGGCAGGGTGAACACGGCCAGCACGGAGTTGATGGCGGTCAGGGTGATGTTCAGGGCCACGTGACCGCCGAACAGGTGGCTGTAGAGGTTGGCCGTGGTGCCGCCGGGGGAAGCGGCCAGCAGCATCATCCCGACGGCCAGTTCCGGCGGCAGGTCGAAGGCGAGCACCAGGCCGAAGCAGAGCACCGGCAGCAGCAACACCTGGCACACCAGCGCGATCACGGCGGCCTTCGGGTGTCGGGCCACCCGGCGGAAATCGTCGACGGTGAGTCCGAGCCCAAGACCGAGCATGATGATGCCGAGGGCGACGGGCAGTCCGATCAGGGTCAGGGCGGAGTCCATGACACGACATCGTTACCACCCGGTAACGGACTCACAATCCTCCATGTGGCCGGGGTCTACGTGACCCCAGCGCTCACAACTGGACGACGTGCCCCCGACGAGGCGGCGTACGCCCCGCGAGAACCTCGTGCCAGGCGGTTCGCAGGGCTGCCGGCCCGGCACCGACCTCGACGTCGAGCCAGCCGTCCACCACCTCGGCGAAGCGCCGCCAGGCCTCGGCGAACCGCTTGTCGAGGCCGTCACGGCCCCAGTCCAGGCGGCGCTTGCGCAGCTGCACCGGGGCGAAGAACACCTCCTCGGCGGCATCGGCGTTGGGAATCTGGTTGGTCAGTCCGACCGCGATGTCGCGCACCAGCCGGTCGCCGAGCCGCCGCCGCAGGGCGGCCCGGGTCGCGGGCGCGCCGGACAGGTCGAGGTAGGCGGTCGGCACCTGTTCGAGGGCGCCGATCTCGTCGTACGGGAGCACCTCGTCGTAGCAACCGAGCGCGCGGGTGAACCCGAGGTTGCCGGGCGAGGTGAGCCCGACCAGCCGGGGGCCCCGGCCGTGCAGTTCGAACGCGGCGGCGTACGCGGTCTTGCTGGACGCCGACGACACCACCAGCGACGCGGCGCCGTAACAGTCGTTGTCGAGCACCTGGTCGGCCAGCATGAACGAGGTGAGGAACAGCGGCCGGAACAGGACCAGCAGGTCCTCCTGATCGGCCCGGTAGGCCGGGTCTGCGGTGGTCGACCGGTACCCGTTGTACGGCGAGGCCAGCCCGGCGCGGTGCGCACTCGCGTCGCGGAAACCGGACGCGTCGACCCGATCCGGCCGCAGCACCAGGTGCCCGGCCGGCGGCAGGTAGCCGTAGACCCGCTGCCCGGCCTCGACCTGCGGGACCGTCGACGCGACCACCTCGGCGAAGCCCCACAGCGGCGGAAGCCCCCACTGTGGCCCGAGCCCGCGCGGCTCGGGCGGGAAGAACTGCCAGTACCGCATCGACTCACCGAGAACGGCATAGGTGACGTTGTTGGCGGTGAGGCCGACGCGGTCCACCCGCAGCAGCGCCTCGCCGTCGGACAACTCCGGTGTGCCGCCCGCCACGAGCGTGGTGCGGCTCAGCTCGTCACGGGCCACGGCGAAGGTCCAGGAAGCAGGCATGCTGTGACGCTAGGCGTGCCCGGGGCGCCGAAACAAGATGCACTGCAAGTGCAAAATCACACTCTTTACCAACGCCACACAACCTTTCTTCCCGGTCCGAGGTCTTCCTGTCGTGAACGATGCCCCGACCGGGCTGGAGGGTGCAGGTGACCGATGACGGCTTCCGCGAGTTCGTCGAGATCCGGTACGCGGACCTGATCCGGACCGCGTACCTGCTGACCGGCTCCCGGCACGCGGCCGAGGACCTGGTGCAGATCGCGCTGATGCGGGCGATGCGCCGGTGGCGGCAGGTGGACCAACCGATGGCGTACGTCCGCCAGATCATGGTCAACGAACGGACCAAGCTCTGGCGCCGGTTCGGGTCCCGGGAGTTCCTCGCCGGCTTCACCGGTTCCTGGCGAACCCAGGCCGAGCCCGACCGGAGCCGGGACCTGGCCGACGACGTCGTCACCCGCGACGAGGTCCTCGGCGCCCTGCACCACCTGCCGCCCCGGATGCGGGCAGTGCTGGTGCTGCGCTACTGGGAGGACCTCACCGAGGCCCAGATCGCCGAGCTGCTCGGCTGCTCGGTGGGAACTGTCAAGAGCCAGGCATCGCGGGCACTCGCCCGGCTGCGGGCCGCGCTACTGGCGACGCCACCGCCGGCGGCGCCGGAAGGAGCAGCACGGCACGGCGAGGTCGGTGGAGGTTCGCTGACTGTGGTGCCGGCGACGACGAAACTGGAGGAACCCAGCGATGGCCGATGAGATCAGACAAGCCCTGGCCCGGCTCGCCGAACCGGTGGTGCCGCGACCCGACCCGTACCAGCGGTTGCTCCGGCGCGTACGGCGGCGCAGGCGACGCCGGATGGCGGCGGCGAGCGTGATCGGACTGGCGATGGCGGCGGCGACACTGCCGTCGCTCGGCGCGGCGGACCGCCAGCCGACGACTGGCGAGACGACGCACCCGGCGTACCAGCCAGCGAGCCTGGTGGAGGAACCGATGGTGCTACGGCTGCTCGACTCACCCACCCGGGGCAATCTGGCCGCCGACACGGCGCTGATCGCGGCGATCGAGCGGGGGTACCGGGCGGCCCGCACCCAACTGCTGGTCGACCCGGCGCTGGACGAGGTGAGGGTGCTGCTCGCCCACGACGCGCCCGGTGCCCGCACGGTGGTGGTGGCGTTCCTGGGCGACTCGCACGCGCTGCTCCGTCAGGGCAGCGGCCGAGCGGGTGCCTCGGTGCCGGAGCTGCTCGACCGGACCGGGACGCCGGACGAGCCGCTGCCGCTGGAACCGTACCTCTTCTCCGGGCGACACTCCCTCGTGGACGGCGTCCACGTCGCCGACCTCGCCGTCGGCCTGGCACCGGCCGGGTGCCGCGTCGAGACCTCCGTCGACGGACGGATCCAGCCGGACGGATCCGTCCGGCGGACCTGGCAGCAGCTGAGCACCGACGGCTTCGTGGTACGCGGGGCCGGCGAGACGACGGAACGGTGGCAGTTCACCTGTGACGGAGTCGTACGCTACGCCGGCCCGTCCGCCGGTGGAGGAGTCGTACGCTACGCCGGCCCGTCCGCCGGTGGATCGGGCACGATCGGCCCGGCCCAACCGATCTCGCCGGGCTCCACCACCGATGTACCGGCCGCGCTCACCGCCTCCGCCGTGCGCGAACTGGAGGGCATGCTCGGCGGCAACGGCCTCACCGGGGCGACGCCCCAGGTGGTCTGGACCGGCCGGTTGCCCGCCTGGGTTCCCGGCGCGCCGACCGCCGCCCTGGTCAGCTCCTGCTCGACCGACGGCGGCTGCGCCGGGCTACTCAAGGCCGAGACCGTGGGGCGAGCGGGACCGGAGTCGCCGCACGTGGCGGCCGACCACCGGATCGGCACCGGTACGCCCGACGTGATCGCCGTGCCGGTGCCGGGCGAGGTCGCTGGCGTGCTGGTCGCCGGGCCGGAGTCGGCGGTGCGGGCCGAGTTGCTCGACAGGTCGGGAAAGACGGTCGCGAGCGGCCCCCTGACCGGCGGCGTCACCGCCTTCCGCGTCGACCATCGGCAGGTCTCCAGGGTGAGGGTCTTCGACACCGACGATCGCCTCCTGCACGACGTGGCCACCCCGCGCCTCGCCGCCGACTCCGGCGAACTCGCCGAGCCGACGGTCTGGGCCTGGTGAGACGCCGACGCGGTCACCGGGCCGCCATCCGGCGGGTCAGTTCGGCCGCCCGGTCCGCCGCGACCCGCCGGGCCTGCGACGCCACGAAGCGCCGCAGCGGCACCGGCGCGTCGGCGGTGACCCGCTCCCGCACCCGGGTGCCGTCGGCCACGGCGGTCAGGTCCACCACCGCCCGCAGCGACACCCACCCCGGGCTACGGACATCGCTGACCAGTTGGACACCGGGCTGGGTAGCGACCAGCCGGACCCGGATGCGGTTGTCCCACCGCAGCGGCCCGACCAGCCGGAACCGTTCCACGGCGACATAGTCCGTGACCAGCAGCCCCTCGGCGTCGTGACCGGTCCGCACGCCGTCGACCGCCACGACCAACGGCGACAGACCGATGTAGCTGCGCGGATCGGTCAGATGCTGGTACACCGCCTCCGGTGGGGCCGCGACCGTGCAGCTCGTCTCGAAGGTGATCGGCGGGTTCCGGTCCTCGGGCACGGCTCATCGTGGCACACCGCCGGCGGGACCGCGTCCCGCCGGCGGCGCGACACCACTCAGGACGGTGACGCCACCCGCTCAAGGCCACGCTCGACGGCGGCGACGAGCTGTGGACGCAGTTCCTGCGGCCGGATGATGGCATCCACCGAGCCGACCTGGACCGCGCGCTGGATGCTGTGCACGCCGTCGAACTCGGTGGCCACCTCGCCCAGCTTCTCCGCCCGGACCGCGGCCCGGACGTCCATCAGCTGGGTGACAAGCGCCGCCCGCTCCCCGTCGGTCGCCGCGGCGACCCGCGCCTCAAGCTCGACCACGCGCGGATCCTTCGCGGTACGCGCGCCGACGTCGCCGGCGAAGACCACCGCCGCCGCGGGCGCCCCGCCGATGACGGACGCGAACGAGCCCTCCACGGCGAGGACCGTCATGTTCGGGTTGAGTGCCTTGGAGAAGACCACGAACGCGCCGCCGTGATACCGCGAGATCACGCAGAACACGATCGGTCCCGCGAAGTTCACGATCGCCCGGCCGATCTCGGCGCCGTACTCCAGCTGCAACTGGCGCATCGACTCGGGCGAGCCGTCGAAGCCGGACAGGTTCGCCAGCACCACCAGCGGCCGGTTCCCGCTGGCCGCGTTGATCGCCCGCGCCGCCTTCTTCGACGAGCGCGGGAACAGGGTGCCCGCGGTGTAGGTGTCCGGGCCGTCGGTGGGCGGGAAGCCGCGCCGGGGCACCGACCGGGACTCGATGCCGAGCAGGCACACCGGGATACCCCCGAGGTGTACGTCCTGCACCACGGCGGTCTCGGCGTCGGCCATGCCCGCCCAGCGTTCCAGGACGGCGTGGTCCTGGTCGGCCAGGGCGCGCATCAGCGTACGGATGTCGAACGCCTTCTTGCGGTCCGGGTTGCGCTCGCGGGAGAAGATCTCGCCGACGGTGCTGAAGTCGCTGTCCGGCACCGCGTGCGGGTAGTCGGAGATGTCGCGGTCGACCGGGTCGGTGGTGACCGCCCGGCGGGCCCGGGTCTCGCCGGGCGCGATGTAGGTGTGGCCGTGGTGCGCCATCAGCACGTGGTGGGCGGCCCGCAGGTCGGGCGCCCAGTACTGGGCCTGGCCGTTGGGACCCATCACCCGGTCGTAGCCGCCGATGCCGAAGTTGTCCTCGGCCGACACCCCGCCGGAGAAGTCGAGGGACTGCTTGCCGGTCAGCACCATCGCCGACTCCGGCGTCATCACCAGGATCCCCTTGGTGTGCATGAGCATCGTGGCCTCGGCGTTCCAGTACGGCTGGGCGCCCACGGTGATCCCGGCGACCACGATGTTGATCTCACCACCGGACTGGGTGAACTCGACGATCCGCTTGAGCGCGGCGGCCACCCAGTCCATGTTCTCGGTGCCCGAACTCATCGAGATCCGCGCCCCGGCCGACAACGCGAACCAGTCGACCGGTACGCGCATCCGCTCGGCCAGGTCGAGCGCCGCGATCACCCGCGCGCACTCCGGCTCGGCCAGCGCGCCCAGTGCCCTGGTCGGGTCGCCGAGCAGCACCACCCGGGTGATCCCTTCGGGATAGCGCTCGGTCGGCGTGCTCGCCACACCGACCACGATGCCCGCCCGGTTGCGCCCCCTCGGGCGCTGCACCGCCGTCAGCTCGCCGGTGTCGTCCAGGTCGTACTCGGTGAAGCTGCCGCCCCTGCCGGCCAGCATCCCGGTCAGCTCGTACGGGTACGTCGTGCCGCGCCGCCGCGCCGCGAGCACCTTCTGCCGGTAGTCGTCCAGCGGCTGGATCAGCTCGGCCGTCGGCTCGGTCACCGACACCCGCATGCCCTCGTCGTAGGAGATCTGCACCGCTATGTCGGTCAGCTCGCCGGTGGCCTCGTCGCGCTGGCGGCCGAGGAACAGGACCTGCTCCAGGCCCGCGCCGGCCGTGATC
Source organism: Micromonospora tarapacensis (assembly GCF_019697375.1). Taxonomy (NCBI): domain Bacteria; kingdom Bacillati; phylum Actinomycetota; class Actinomycetes; order Micromonosporales; family Micromonosporaceae; genus Micromonospora; species Micromonospora tarapacensis. Next base: position 3,142,771 of record NZ_JAHCDI010000004.1, read on the forward strand.
GGCAGGACGCGCTGGGCGACGGTGTTCAGCTCCTCGATGCTCAGCTCGTTGGGCGGCCAGACGAAGATGGTGATCCGGTTGGTGTCGAACCGCTTCTTCGCCGGCCGCCGCGCCTGGACCTTGCGGATCGCGTCGAGGCAGGCGTCCAGCGCACCCTCGACCGCGGGCAGCGCGAGGATCCGGCCGTCGGCGTCGCGCAGCGGAGTGAGGTCGCGGACCTGGGCCATCGCCGCCAGCCGCTCGTCCGCCGGGTTGTCCGGAGCGACGCAGTGGAAGAGGTAGACCTCCTCGTCGGCCGACGGCAGCCGGGTCAGGTCGAAGCTGCGCAGCCGCGGCAGTTGCAGGCGCTGGGCGATCAGCGGGTGCAGGCCGCGGATGACCCGGTCCTCGCCCGACTCCGGTCGGAACGTGAAGTGGTGGTGCATCTCGGCGCCGTTGCGTCCGGCCACCGAGATGGTCACCCGCTGGAGCACGGTCAGCAGCCCGGCGTGGTCGAGGATCTCCCGCAGGGTCGCGGCCATCGCGTCCACGTCGGGCTGGTCGGTCCAGGTCAGGTACACGTCGGCGACGGATTCCGGGTTGGCCAGCCCGGCCACCCGCGCCAGGGTGGCGGGCAGCTCGGCGACGTCCGTGGCCGCCGCGAGCAGGCGGAAGTGCTCGCCGTCGCGGTCGTACTCGGCGGTGAAGAACGACTGCCCGGCCACCTCGACGGCGCGGGCGTCACTCGCGCCACGGTTGCCGTAGTAGCGGCGGCTGAGCACCTCGAGCATCGGGCCGTGGTCGGCGCCCGGCCGGCCGATGCGCTGCGCGAGCAGCCGGACCAGGGGCTCGGGTGAGGCGACCATCTTCGCGATCCGCTCGGCCCGGTCGGCCACGCCGGGATTGCGGTCGAGATGGCGGAGACTGCTGCGAACCTCCGCGTACACCTCGGCGCGCTTACGGCGCAGCATCGGCTGGGCGGCCCACCGGAACACGACGCTGCGGGCCAGGTCACCGACGACCGGGAAGCGGAGCTGGGTGGCGAAGATGAGGTGTTCCAGCGCCTGGCCGACCAGCTCGCGCAGCCCCTCGCCGGGCGGCGGCTCGGTCAGCCACCGCTGTAGGAACGTCACGATCACCGTGACGTCGGCCGAGGCCCGCTGCTGCGCGAGGAAGATCCGGAACACGGCGTCTTCCAGTTCGGGCGTGCGCTCGAAGTCGTCGACGCCGTAGTGGGCGAGCACCCGGGCGAGCCGCTGGCGGAAGGTGTCCGGCAGCGCGGCCCGCTCGACGTCGAGGCACTGTAGGTAGGTGTGGAAGTACTCGCGCGGGCTGTGCACCCGGGTGTCGGCCCTGCTCTCCTCACCGGCCGGCCGGTTGCGGCTCAGCTCGGACAGGTCGGCGAAGACCTGCAGCAGCTCCACCTCCTCCGCCAGCGGGCGGTGGTGCAGTTCGGCCCGGGCGGTCAGGTAGCCGGCCAGGGTCCGGCGCTCGTCACGGGGGTCGAGGTCGTAGCCGAGCAGCAGGCTGCGCAGGTCGGCGATGCCGCGCGCGACCCGGGCCGCGGCGGACAGGCCGGTCGGTTCGGACGGCAGTTCCAGGTCGACGGCCTCGGATTCGGTGGCCACCGCCGCGACGTCGTCGCCGATCGGTTCCAGGCGCAGCAGCGGCGCACCGGTCTCCACCTGGCTGCCGACGGAGACCAGGCATTCGCGCAGCTTCGCCTTGAAGGGCGCCCGCAGCACGGTCTCCATCTTCATGCTTTCCAGTACGAGCACCGGCGCGCCCGCCTCGACCTCGTCCCCCACCCCGGCCGGAGTGGCGACGACCAGCGCGGGCGACAGGGAGCGGAGGACGCCACCCTCGTCACGGCTGATGCGGTGCGTGACGCCGTCCACCTCGACCAGGTGGATGGGCCCGTGCGTGTCGGTCAACAGGCGAAATCGCCGGCCGTTGACCAGGATCCGGCCGGTGTGCTCGTCGAACCGCTCCAGTTCGGCGTCGACGGTGGTGGTCTCGCCGATGCCGACGCGGAACCGGTGCGGCCCGGTCTGCGCGACGGCCACCCGGTAGGTCGCGCCGCGCAGCTTGAGGTCGATCGGCCGGCCGCTGGAGTGCTGGACCTGCGGGCGACCGCCGTGCGCGGTGGACAGCAGTCGCTGCCGCTCGACGTGCGCCTCGTCCTGGTAAGCCTCGATCGCGGCAGCGGCCAGGGCGATGCCGGAGTGCCGGGTGGAGATCAGGCGGCCCTGCGCGCGGACCCGGTCGATCCAGCCGGTGTCGGCGCTGGCGTCGATCACCTCGGGCTGGTCGAGCAGGTCGAGCAGGAAGCTCTTGTTGCTGGCACCGCCCTCGATGATCACCGTGGTCTCGGCGACCGCGCGGCGCAGCCGGCCGAGCGCCTCGTCGCGGCTGCGGCCGTACGCGATGATCTTGGCGATCATCGAGTCGAAATCGGCCGGGATCACGTCGCCCTCGCTGACTCCGGTGTCCACCCGGACGCCGGGGCCGCTGGGCAGCACCAACCGGACGATCCGCCCGGGCGACGGCGCGAAGTCACGGTCGGGGTCCTCGGCGTTGAGCCGGGCCTCGACCGCGTGCCCGGCCTCGACCGGGATCCGCTCGCCGAGCCGGCCACCGGCGGCCACCTGGATCTGCGCCTTGACCAGGTCGAAATCGGTGGTGGCCTCGGTGATCGGGTGCTCGACCTGGAGCCGGGTGTTGACCTCCAGGAAGGCGAACAGCCGCTCACCGGGGTGGTAGAGGAACTCGACGGTGGCCGCGCCGCGGTAGTCCACGGCCAGCGCGAGCCGCTCGGCCGCCGTCTTCAGCTCGCGGTTCTGCTCCGCGCTGAGCACGGGTGAGGCGGACTCCTCGATGACCTTCTGGTTGCGTCGCTGCACCGAGCAGTCCCGGACGCCCAGGGCCCACGCGGTGCCCTGGCCGTCGGCGATCACCTGCACCTCGACGTGCCGGGCGCCGGTGACCAGACGTTCCAGGAAGACGACCCCGCTGCCGAAGGCGCGTTGGGCCTCCAGGCTCGTGCGCTCGTACGCCTCGACGAGTTCGGTGTCGCTGCGGACGACCCGGATGCCCCGGCCGCCGCCGCCCGCGGTCGCCTTGAGCATCAGCGGGTAGCCGATCTCGGCCGCCGCGTGCCGGGCCCCGTCCAGGCTCTCCACCGCGCCGCGACTCCACGGCGCCACCGGGACGCCGACCTCCTCGGCGATCAGTTTCGCGCCGATCTTGTCGCCGAGCTTGCGCATCGCCTCGGCGCTCGGGCCGATGAAGGTGACGCCGTTCTTCTCACAGAGCTCGGCGAAGGACGGATCCTCGGCGACGAAGCCCCAGCCCACCCACGCCGCGTCCGCGCCGGTCTCGACCAGCGCGCGTTCGAGGAGACGGTGGTCCAGGTACGGCCGCGCGGACGCGGGACCGAGGCAGTAGCCGTGGTCCGCCTCCCGGACGAAGGTGGCCCCGCGCTCCGCCTCGGTGTAGAGGGCGACGGTCTCGATCGGCGGGGCACCGGTCTCGGCGTTGAGCTCGCGAACAGCGTGGATCAGCCGCATGGCGGCCTCACCCCGGTTGACGATGGCGATGCGGCTGAACACCGAGCAGGCCCCCCACAGGTTCGTTCCCAGGCAAACAGGGACGCCCTCGGGCGGGGTCCCGCTCACACAACCTTCGCGGCTACCGGCCGGTAGGGAAGACGTGGGAACTGCCACCTCCGGACAACGAAAATTGTGGGAACCCGCCAACCCGAGCGTGCGGCAGGTCCGTAATGACCCAGGTCATGGCCGATCGGGCCGGTTCCGGCCGGCCTGAGCCCACCGGACTCCCACCGAACCCGAACGTAACGGTCAGGATGCGAATTCCATACGCGATAGCCGGCAATACCAAGATCACCAACGTTTCGCTCTCGGACCTGGTGCTATACGGTCGGAGGGTGAGAATCGAGCGTCACTGGTGGAACGGCGACCACACCGTGCGAGGGCGTCGCGACGTCTACATCCGTACCGACGGCGAGACGTGGGAGGTCGAGGCCCGCACCGGCGGCGGCGCCGGCCGCTCGCAGATCTATCCGTGCCCGGGCCGGAAGTCGGCGGAGATCCTGGCCGGGGCGTGGATGGGCGGGCAGAGCCGGTGGCGGGTCGTGGCACCGTCCTGACCGGCACCACCCGCCGCACCGCTCACCGCCCGTCGACAGGCAGCGGGCTCAGGTAGACTGGCCCTGCGGCCCCCGTGACGGTGGGCCGGGTTCGATGCCCCAAGACCACGCGCCGCGGCCAGACGGTCAGCGCCGGGCGGGGCGTCCCTTCGACGTTCGGAGCCTTCATGGCGGCACGCCGCCCGCAACAGAGCACCTCACCCAGTTCCCTGACCTTCACCGACCTCGGCGTGCCGGACGCACTCACCCGCGTACTGGCCGCGACCGGGGTGGACCGGCCGTTCCCGATCCAGGCCGCGACCCTGCCCGACGCGCTCGCCGGGCGGGACGTGCTCGGCCGGGGTCGCACCGGTTCCGGCAAGACATACGCCTTCGCCCTGGCGGTGCTGACCCGCCTGGCCGCCACCGGCAACGCGCGTCGGGCCGGGCGCCCCGGGCGCTGATCCTCGCGCCGACCCGGGAACTGGCCACCCAGATCGACAGCGTGATGGCGCCGCTGGCGCAGGCACTCTCGCTGCGCACGATGACTATCTTCGGCGGCGTCGCCGCCCGCCCCCAGATCACCGGGCTCCGCGCCGGGGTCGACGTCCTGGTGGCCTGCCCTGGTCGGCTCGCCGACCACGTCGACGCCGGGCACGCCAACCTGGACGCCGTCGAGGTCACCGTGCTCGACGAGGCCGACCACATGGCCGATCTCGGCTTCCTGCCGACCGTACGGCGACTGCTGGAGCAGACCCCGCGCGGCGGGCAGCGACTGCTCTTCTCCGCCACCCTGGACTCCGGGGTCGACGTTCTGGTGCGGCGGTTCCTCACCGATCCGGCCGTGCACAGCGTCGACTCGACACTGTCGCCGGTGTCCGCGATGACGCACCACGTGCTGCACGTCCGCGCCGACGACCGGTTCGCCGTGCTGGTCGACCTGACCGCCGCGCCCGGCCGGACCGTGGTGTTCACCCGGACCAAGCGGGGGGCGAAGACGCTCACCCGCCGGCTGGTCGCGGCCGGGGTGACCGCCGTGGAACTGCACGGCAACCTGGCGCAGACCGCGCGCGCCCGGAACCTGAGGGCGTTCTCCGACGGTGAGGTGCAGACGCTCGTCGCCACCGACATCGCCGCCCGGGGCATCCACATCGACGACGTGGCCCTCGTCGTGCACGCCGATCCACCGGTGGAGCACAAGGCGTACCTGCACCGCTCGGGCCGTACCGCCCGGGCCGGTGCGGCCGGAACGGTCGTCACGCTGATGACCGACACACAGGCACCGGAAGTGCGGGAACTGACCCGCAAGGCGGGCATCGCGGCGACCACCACCCGGCTGCGTCCGGGCGACGCGCTGCTGCGCGAACTCGCCCCCGGGGAACGCACCCTGGTCCCGCAGCCCGTGCCACAGCCCGCCGGTGTGCGGCACGAGACGCCGGCCGCTCATTCCGGCCGGGGAAGGCGCGGTGGCAAGCCCTCGCCGACCGCGTCGACGCGGTCGGTGCCGGCGCGATCCGCGGCGTCCTTCTCCAGCCGGGCCCGGCCGGGCGCTCGCGGCGCAGGCCGCTGATCCCGCCTTCGCCGGGCGGCGCGCCACCTGCGGGATGACCCTCGCTTGCCACCACCAATACCTAGAACTACTATGCCTCATAGTTCTAGGTATTGGTGGTGGGAGGGTCTCATGAAGGTGACAAAGGATCTGGTGGCCGCCTCGGCCACACCGATGGTGTTGGGCATCCTGGCCGACGGCGAGAGCTACGGCTACGCCATCCTCAGACGGATCAACGAGCTGTCCGGCGGCGAACTGGACTGGACCGAGGGCCTGCTCTATCCGCTGCTGCACCGGCTCGAACGCCTCGGGCACGTGGAGTCGAGCTGGCAGTCGGTCCCCGGGGAGAGACGCCGCAAGTACTACCGGATCACCACCAGCGGCCTGGCGGAACTCGCCGAGCAGCGCCGCCAGTGGGACACGGTGGTGAACGCACTCAAGGAGATCTGGGTCGGCCCCGACGGCGGTCGGCGGTCGGCGGCGTTTCCGCTGGCGGGTCCGGCATGACCGCCATGGACGGCCAGGACGGCCTGGAGGCCCAGTTCACCCAGTGGCGTCACTACGTGCAACGGCGCCCGGAGCTACAGCCGTCCGACGCCGAGGAACTCGAGGACCATCTGCGGGGTTCGGTCGACCAACTCGTCGCCGCCGGCCTGCGCGCCGACGAGGCGTTCCTGGTCGCCGTCAAGCGGCTCGGCGGCCTGGACGACCTGTCCCGCGAGTTCGCCAGGGAGCATTCGGATCGGCTGTGGAAGCAGTTGGTGCTGACCGGCGGGACCACCGACCCGGCGACCGACACCCGGTCGCGGCGGGACCTGGTCGCGATGGTCAGCTGCGCGGCCGGCGCGGCCGTGTCGATCAAGGTGCCCGAGCTGTTCGGGATGAGCCTGGAACAGGACGCCGGGTTCTACGCGGCCAACTTCGCCCTGTTCGCACTCCCCTGGCTGGCGGCCTTCCTGGCCTGGCGTCGTCGGGCCCGGCCGGCGCTGATCGGCGTGCTGCTGGCGCTCTTCGCGCTCGGCGCGGTGGCCGCCAACGCCTATCCACTCGCGGACGACTCCCAGTCGCTGGTGCTGACCAGCATCCATCTCCCCATCGCCCTGTGGTTCGTGGTCGGTCTGGCCTACGTCGCCGGCGACCTGCGCTCCTCCCGCAGACGGATGGACTTCATCCGCTTCACCGGCGAGTGTTTCGTGTATTTCGTCCTCATCGCCCTCGGTGGCGGTGTGCTGATGGCGTTCATGTTCGGCACCTTCGAGGCCATCGGGATCGAGCCGGAGGGCTTCATCTCGCAGTGGCTCGTCCCGTCCGGCGTGGTGGCCGCGGTGGTGGTGGCCGGCTGGCTCGTGGAGGCCAAGCAGAGCGTGGTGGAGAACATCGCCCCGGTGCTCACACGGCTGTTCACCCCGCTGTTCACCGCCGTGCTGCTGGCCTTCCTCGTCGCCCTCGGCTGGACCAGCGCCGGCATCGACGTCGAGCGGGAGGCGCTGATCCTCTTCGACCTGCTGCTGGTGGTGGTGCTGGGGCTGCTGCTCTACTCGATCTCGGCCCGCGATCCGCTGGCTCCACCCGGCCTGTTCGACAAGTTGCAGCTCGCCCTCGTGCTCAGCGCGCTCGTCATCGACGTGCTGGTGCTGGGCGAGATCACCCAGCGCATCACCGAGTACGGCACCACCCCGAACAAGGCGGCGGCGCTCGGGGAGAACGTGATCCTGCTGGCCAACCTCGCCTGGTCGGCGTGGCTGATGCTGGGCTTCGCCCGTCGCCGTACGCCGTTCGCCGCCCTCGAACGCTGGCAGACCGGTTACCTGCCGGTGTACGCCGGCTGGGCCTGGATCGTCGTCCTGGTCCTTCCCCCGCTGTTCGACTACCTCTGACCCGGACCGGCTCGGTGTCCACCCCGTTCGCCGGTCAAGGCGCCGGGTGACGACAGCTCGCCCGGTTCCCGCCCGCCCGCTTCGCCGCATACATGGCACGGTCGGCCTGCGTAAGGGTCTCGCCGAGTCGGCAGGCCGGACCGCTGGCCACCCCGACGCTGACCTTCGCCCGCCAGGCCGTCATCCCGGCCACCGCGGCCACGGTCCGCCGGGCGATCTGCTCGGCGGCGCCGGAATCGGCGCCCGGCAGGATGGCGACGAACTCGTCCCCGCCCAACCGGGCCACGAAGTCGCCCCTGCGGACGCTGGCCGTGAGCACCTGCGCGACGGCCCGCAGCACGTCGTCGCCGGTGGCGTGCCCCAGCGAGTCGTTGATGTGCTTGAACCGGTCCAGGTCGACGACCAGCACCGCCACCGGCTCGTCGGTGGCGGCGGGGGTGGCCAGGTTCTGCAGGAAGTTGTCGAGACCGCGCCGGTTCGCCACCCCGGTGAGCGCGTCGAGTTGCGCCGCGCGCTCGGCCTGCTCGTGCTGCCACCGCAGGACGTCGTACGACTGCATGCTCACCGCCGCGTGCAGCCACCGGTGCCGTTGCCGCCACAGCAGTTCGGCCAGCGCGTCGCCGTAGGTGAGACCCGGCACGGCGTCGCGCGACCCGTTCCTGGACAGCAGCACCGCGTGCGTGCGGTGCAGCGCCGCACAGATCAGCCAGTCGCTGTCGGGCGACAGGGCGGCGATCGCCTCCTCGATGACGCGCAGCGCCTCGTCCGGCCGCCCCGAGCGGCTGAGCGCGACCGCGTGGAAGGGCTGGCACAGCAGCATTTCCTGCTGCCGCGGATCCACCCCGTGGGCCCGTAGCCGGGCAATGTACCGCGGAATGTCCGCCGCCGCCCCGGCCGGGTCCTGCCGGTCGGCGCGCGCGCACGCCGCGTACAGCAACGCCGACAGTCGCCACACCTGCGCCTTGGGCCCGGAGGCCTCCGTCGCCGCGCGCACCGCGTACTCCTCGGCCGCGGTGGTGTGCTTCTCCGCCTCGGCGACCTGACCGACCTGGTACAGCTCCAGCGTCCACATCAGGTTGAGCTCGGCCAGGTTGCACAGCCACATCGCCCGGTTGCCGTTGTCCGGGTACGACGCCCGGCAGGTCGCCTCGTACGCCGCCTGGAACTGGGGCGCGGCCAACTCGTAGAGGCGTAGTTGGGCGTACCCGATCGCGATCCCGGTATGGGCGTTACCCGCGATCACCGGGTCGGGTTCGGCCGGCAGCAGGGCGCTCTCGGCGCTGACGAGATCCCGCAGCACCGCCGCGACGTCGTAGTCGGCGATGTCCTGGTCGCCGAGGCGCAGTCGTCTGGTGGCCCGCAGCGACAGCGCGCAGGAGCGCCACCCGGCACCGCCCTCGCGTTCCGCGGCGGCCAGCATCAGGTCGGCGGCGACGATCGCGGCGCGCAGGTCACCCAGCCGGGTCAACGCCACGACGCGGGCGAAATGCATCGCGGCCGGCCCGTCGCGGATCTCTCCGGTGGGTTCGCGCAGCGCCGACTCGGCGGCTGCCAACACCTGGGCCGCGCCGCCGGCCTGGGCCTCCTCGAGCAGGTGCAGGGCTCGGAGGGTCACATCGTCCACGCGGTCTCCTCCGCACCGCCCAGGGAAGAACAGCCCGATGTCACGGTAACGCCCCACTTCGCCGAGTCGCTGTCGCCGGCACCGATTCCGTGCTCCGCGCCATCGGCATCGTAGACGTCGGACAGCTTTGTCAGCCGCCGGCCGGAGCTGTCCGGTATTCACCGAAGGGCGGCGCCGGCCAATGCCGGGCGCAGCGAGAAGGTCTTGCTGCTGAGCCAGGTGTTCTCGTACAACGTCACCCGCGAGCCGACCCAGCGTTCACGGGGTGGCAGCCCGCCGTACTCGCCGCGCGGCTCCTCACGGTAGCCGTCGTCGAACTTGCCGAACGCGTGATGCGCCGACAACCAGCCCCTGCGCGCCGGCACCCGGAGCAGCGTCGGCAGGTCCGGATCGGCGGCCTCCTGCCCATGATGCAGGCGGTGCCACTGCAACGTCAGGTATGCCCCGACGCTCGGGCTCAGCCGGCGGGCCAGTTCCGCGGGATCCGTGTGGTGTGCGTCGAAGCCGGGCATCGTCACGGCCTCGGCCAGGGCCCGGCCGAGCCTGGCGCTGCCGAACGTCAGACCCGGGTACGGCGGTTGCCCGCCGCCCCCGACCACCCACAGCTGCCACGGGGCGGCGACTGTCTCGCGCTCCACGCGCAGTGCCGCGCGGTGGCGCTGGTGGGGGTTGAGTCCCTTGAAGTCGCGCAGCACCGGCGAGGCGTAGGCGCCGAACAGTTTCCACCAGGTGGCCATCTCCAGCTGCGGCACCAGCAGGATGAGCGGCTGCCAGGCGTACTGCCACATGAACTCCACCGTGGCCCGCAGGCGAGGCACCGCCGCGTCCACCGCCGCCCGGTCGGGCAGCGGCGGCAGCACGGCGGGCAGCTTGCGGTGCATCGATTCGGCGGCGGCGAGCACGTCGTACGCGCCGGGCGGCTCCTCCTCCACCCGGAACACGCCGGGCGCGATGTCGAGCCCGAACCGCTCGGCGACGACCGTCATCGGCACCGCGTACAGCACGTTCGCGGCCAGCGGCCGGGCGTCGCCGGCCGCGGTGGCCCGTTCGGGTTGTTGTTCGATCAGAATCCCCGCGACCCGGCCGCCGCGATCCGGCAGCGTCACACCACTGCCGGAGTACGCCTGGTAGTCCTTGACCTCCTCCTGCACCCGCAACTGCATCGCCTGCACCTCGTGGCCGAGGCTGTTGCGGTAGCCGCGACTGGTCACCGTCACGGTTCCGCTGAGATGCGGATCGTCGAGCGCCACCGGCACCGGCACCCGCCACCGCTCCCCCGCCGAGGCCCGAGCGACCCCGGTCACGTAGGGGACGTCCGCCGCCAGCGTCAGCACCGCGACGTCGAGTTCCTCGTCGCGCCGCACCTGCGTCACGTCCACCGAGAACCCGCCGTCCAACGTCCCGAAGCTCACCTCGCCGGTGAAGCCCGCGGGAATGACGTGGGCCGCCGTGACCGCCAGCCGCCGGCTCACCGCCACCGCGCCGCCGTTGTCCAGCCGGCGGTTCCGGTCGTCGAGGAGAACCCGGCCCAGCATCAGCCGCCGGCCGAGTTCTCAACCGGCTCGACGCGCCGGAACACCACCGAAACCTCCAGAGTCGCCGCCGCGCTCGCCTTCGACAGCAGCACACCCGCCTCCGCCTCCAGGGTCAGCGCGAAGCTGACGCTCACCTCGTCGGCGGCCCAGCGCGAGTCGCGGGGTAGGCCACGGATGCCTTCCAGGACCGTGCCGACGCCCGCCTGGATCCCTTTACGAATGTCGTCGGCACGGTCGGCGAGCCGCTCCGGCAGCCGTGCTCCGGAGATCCGCCTACCACTGTCGAGGTCGTACACGAGGACCATCACGTCCGTGTCTTGCGCGCCTGCCATCCCCCGAGCGTAGTAACGCGCGAAAGCCTCTCCGATTTCTGTCGGCTACCCAACTCCCGCCGACGGCGCTCCACCTCGGCCGTGCTGACGTCGCCTCATACAGTGTGGCGGTGGAGCCCGTCAGCAAGCGGAGGTTCGTCGACGAGGTGGTGGCCGCCACCCGGGAGCGGGGCGCCACCACTCATCTCTACCTGATGCTCCGCGAGGGCGGCGGCGTCGGTGTGCAGTGGGAACAGCCCGGCGTCGACCAGTTGCGCGAGTACCGCCTCGCCGAGCCGGACGGGTCCGGCTGCCCGCACTGCGCGATCCTCGACGCGGTGCTGGCGCTGTCTCCGGTGCTGCCGCTCGACACGTTGCGCACGGCGCGTTCGCGGGTGCAGTACGAGACGATCCTGCGCGCCGGCATGCTGCCGTCGCCGGCCTTCGCCCGGCAGGCCGCGAGCCGGGACGTCACCTGGCTGGCCGACTGCCACGGGGCGCCCGGCAACCCGCACACCGAGGCGGACTGCGCCGAACACGCCGCGCTCGGCCCCCCGGTGGCCACCGATCCACTCGACGTCGGCCCCACCGCCGTGCTGCCCCGGGCGCTGCTGGAGATCGCCGACGCGACCGACGTCCGGGAGCGGCTGCGGCTCGCCCGCGACTGGCGCGAGACCGCCGCCGAGGTTGCCCGACGCAGCCGGACGGCGGAGACGACCTGGGGTTTCCTGCGCAACTCGGGCAGGCTGGGGGTGCCCGCACCCGGCGTGCCGGGCATGGTCTACGCGCTCGAACCCGGCGCGGCGGCCGATGACCGTCGCATTGCCGAGCTGTCCGCGGCGGCGGTGCGGTCGCTGTCCGGCCAGCAGTCCCCGACGTACGACGCGGAGCGGGTCTGCCTCGTCCCCGACCCGGTCCCGGGCGGCGTGCGGATGCCCTCCTACGCCGGTGCGGTCGAGGTGGCCGCCGGCCGGCCGGTACGCACCCTCCGGCTGCCGTCGAGCCGCCGGCCGCTGAGCCGGCTGGGCCGCGGGGTCCTGCTGCTGTTCGAGGCGCGGTACGCGATGCTGGTGCGCCACGTCCAGCGGCCCCGGGACTGGGAGTCGGAGGCGGCGCTGCACATGTTCGAGTTCGGCATGCTGGAGGAGCTCGGCGGCGACGGATACGTCTCGGCCGTCGCCGCCCACCTCGCCGCCCTGCGCAAGGAGGGTGACCTGCTCGCTCGACCGGACAAGATCCTCGGCCGTCGCCAACGCAAGGCCCTCGCCGGAGTGTTCGGCAAGATCGACGACGAGGAACTCCACCTGTGGGGGTCGGTCGCCTACCGCAACGCGATCATGCTGGGTCTCGGCGGTCAGGCCGCCTTCGCCGAGCACCTTCGGCGGCAGGCGTCCTGATCCGGCACCGGTGGCTTCCTGATCCGGCAGCGGTGGCTCATGGTCGCGGCGACCCGCTCGCCGGCCGCCGGGTCGGGTGGTGCGCCGCAGCGCGGCGTGGCACCATCGCCCGGGTGACCGGCAAACCCGCTCCGGAGCAGCGCCTGCGCGATCTGGCGCTGCTGCGTTGTGTCCGCGACCGGATGGACCGGGAGTACGCGCAGCCGCTGGACGTCGAGGCGCTCGCCCGCGGGGTGAACCTGTCGGCCGGGCACCTGAGCCGTCAGTTCCGGCTCGCGTACGGCGAATCGCCGTACGCCTACCTGATGACGCGGCGCATCGAGCGGGCGATGGCGCTGCTGCGCCGCGGCGACCTCAGCGTCACCGAGGTCTGTTTCGCGGTCGGCTGCACGTCGCTGGGCACCTTCAGCACCCGCTTCACCGAGTTGGTCGGCGTGCCGCCCAGCACCTACCGGCAGCAGGCGACGCAGGCCACCGCAGGGATACCGTCCTGCCTGGCGAAACAGGTGACCAGACCGATCAGGAACCGGGAAGCACAGGTCACCCGGCCACACCTGGGGCGTCATCGCCCGGCGGTCGGCTGAGCCGGCTGGTCGCCACCGGATGAGCACGACGGTCGACGATGCCCTGTGGTCGGCGATCGGCGATCCCATCCGGCGCACGATGATCGACCTTCTGCTGTCCGGTGGACCGGGCACAGCGACGTCACTGAGCGAGCGGCTGCCGGTCACCCGGCAGGCCGTCGCGAAGCACCTGGCCGTCCTCGACCGGGTCGGTCTGATCCACGCCACACCGGCGGGCCGCGAACGTCACTACCGCGTCGACGAGGCGCAGCTCGCCCGAGCTGTCGCCCAACTGTCGGCCGTCGGTGCCACCTGGGACGCCCGACTGCGCCGCATCAAGCGGATCGCCGAGGCGATCGAACGCAACCGCAACGACAACCGAGGAGATTGAGATGGTCGGGACGGTCGTGACCGGCGACCGGCACGACCAGCGGTTCACCCTCGAAGACAGGCCTCTTCCGCCGCGCGTGGCCCGCCATCGGGCTCAGGTGGTGGTGCCCCACTGCCCCCGGTGGATGACCGCGCTGGCGTCGCGACGCCGGGCACCGACGGCGGGACTCTGCGGTGGCAGGTCGTCGGCGCGGTAGCCGACACAGATCCCGCCGATCGGTGCGTACTCGTCGGGGATGCCGAACTCGGCCTTGACGGCGGCCGTGTGCGCGGGAACGTCGACCTCGGGCTCGAAGTCCTCGCCCGCCTGCGGCGTGATGCCGAAGAAGCAGGCGTCCAGACCCTCGTCGACGGCGGTGAGCAGCATCATCAGCGCGGCCATGCCCGTGTCGATGTACCAGTAGGGCGCCGGCCAGCGAGCCTCGGACCGGTCGGTCCAGCCCTTGTCGGCCTCCGCGTACCGGGCGAGGTAGGCAGCCTTGTGCGCGAGCGGCACGACCACGAGTGGCGCGTTCTGCATGGTGGGAGTCTGCGCGACACGGGTCGGGACGAACCGCCAGAACCTGGCACGATCCTCCGGTGCGGTCAGGGCGAGAAAGGCCCAGCCCTGGGAGAAGCCGGCCGACGGCGCTCGTAGCGCACTGGCCAGGATCTTCTCGGTGACCTCGGCACTGATCGGCCGGTCGGCGTAGTGCCGAACCATCCGACGACGGCGGCGAACCTCTGCGAACTGCATGCCACGGATCCTGCCACCCGACGAGCGACGGCCACAGCGCAGGACCTCCGGTCCGCGGCCGTCGGCAGCGGAGGTGGCCGGCTCGCCTCGGCGAACCGGCCACCCCGCCCGATCGGTCAGAACAGCCAGGTCGGCAGCTCCGACTCACCACGCAACGGGACCAGCGGCTGCGCGGCGGGCCCGGCATCCGGGCTCGACGCCCGGCCACGGGCGCCGGCGGACGCCGTCCCCGGCGGCGGGGCCGCGGCGCACCGCGCACCCTCCGCCGGCACGACGAGGTCGATCAGGTACGCCTCGATCGCCTCGTCTGCGCAGGCCACCCGGCCGTACACGATGTGCCCCCAACCCTCGTAGGTCAGCAGTTCGGCATGATCGCCGAACTGCTCGGCGGCGCCGAGCGCCCAGTTGTAGCCGGTCGCCGGGTCATGCAGCGAGTTGGCGAACAGGAGCTTCGCCTCATTGGTCGGGGTGACCGGCCGCTGCGGGTTGGCCGCCGGGGTCGGCCAGCCCAGGCAGATCGCCCCGACCGTCGCCCGTGGCGGGTCCGGTAGGTCCGGCGCGACGAGTTGGGCCGCGGCGGTGATGGAACGCCACTGCCGGAAGTCCCGTGCGGCCAGGTTCCAGTCCTGGCAGAGGACCGCCTGGTACGCGAAGGGCACGACCCTCGGTTCCTCCTCGGCCGACTCGCTCGCCGCCGCCGACGCCCCCGATGGCCGTCCCGAGTCGACCCGCTCCAGCTCGGCGGCGATGTCGAGCCAGTACGGCTGGTAGTTCACGTTGCGCAGCACGAAGTTCACCAGGTCCGGCTGGGTGATCTTGTAGCTGTGGTCGTCCGGGTCCGGCAGCTCACCCCGGGCGGCGCGGTCGAGCAGCCGCTGCCAGAACTGGCGGATGTCGCGCCCGTACAGGGCGCACTGCGGCAGTCGGGCGCAGCCGGCCACGAACTCGTCGAACGAGTCCTGCCCGGTGGCCGCCTGGGTGACGGCGAAGCCGCGGGCGTCCTGACTGTGATCCATCGTGCTGTCGGCGACGATGGCGCGTACCCGGTTCGGATACATTTCCGCGTACTGCTGGGCCATCAGCGTGCCGTACGACATACCGAAGAAATTCAGCTCGGCGTCACCGACCGCCGCCCGAATAGCGTCGATATCCCGGATCACCTGGAGCGTGTCCACATGGTCGAACACCGGCCCGGTGTTGGCGCGACAGTCGTCGGCCAGTGCCCGGCTCGCGGCAACCATCGCCGCGAATGCGCCGGACGTCTTGATCGGGCCGCCCGGCAAATCGAGAATCTTGTCCAGCGTGCACATGATCGGCGAACTGCGGGCCACCCCGCGTGGGTCGAATCCGACGATGTCGAAATGACGACGCAGTTCGTCGCCGTAACTGGCCCACAGCACCGAGTCGACGCCGGAACCACCCGGGCCGCCCGGATTCACGATCAGCGAACCGCGGCGCACCGCCGGCTCGGTGGCCGGCCGTTTGGCCAGCGCCAACTCGATGGTCGGACCGTCCGGATCGGACCAGTCGACCGGTACCTCCAGGGTGCCGCACAGGGCGCTGGTGTCCTGCTCGCAGGGCGCCCACTGCACGTCCCCGGCCAGGGACGCGGACGCGGACGACGGGGCGAGCGGCACCAGCACCAGCACCAGCACCAGCACCACCGTGACCCCGGCGAACAATCGCCGGATCAGTTTTCTGCGCATGCTTCCTCTCCCCGATCTTCCCGGCCCCCTGCCGGGCGCTGCCGAACGTAACGAATCCACGACGGTCCGGGGTTACCGGGAAATGTCGTCGGGAATACTGTTCGGAACGCAAGAGGATTAGCCGGAGCAAGATCTGCCGGGGCCGCGTTCGACTCCTTACCAGGCACCGCCGTAAATGGTGAGGTCACCGCACACGGGGAGATGTCCGGGCCGGCATTTCGACACGCGAAACGAGATCGCGGAGACAATTGTCAAGATGACAGAGGTCACAATCCACGTCAATGTTGGTTTTTGCCTTCGTGGCGCTTTCCCGCAACGTTCACCAAAACGGCGTGATGAATCGGAAACGTGCGATGACCCGGGGCATCCCAGGGCATCCCGGCCGGCTTGGCGGTCACCTGGTCGGCGGGCACCGCGATGAACTCGGCCGCCGCGTTCATGAAGCCGAAGCCCAACACCTCGTCACCGACGACGATCCCGGCGATCCCGGCACCAACCTGATCGACCACCCCGGCGAACTCGTTACCCGGCACGCCCGGCAATCTCGACTCCAACCAGGCGGGCGTCAACCCGGCCCGCACCGCGCAGTCGATGGGCTGCACGCCGGCCGCCCCGCACTCGCACCCGGACCTCGCCGGGCCCCGCGTCCGGGGTCGCAATCTGTCCCCACTCCGGCACCTCCGGCCCACCGACCTGCCGGAAAACCACGGCCCGCATCCGTACGCCTCCCGCAGTCCCTCGTCGCCGGAGCCAGTCTCAAACCTCAACCGCGCATGGAGCTCAACCGCACATGAGGTCAAGGCCTCGCCCGATCATTCACCATCGGCGGCGTCGTGACTGATCGTCGCCGTGGTGCCGATTGGCTATCCGATCGGGAAGACGGATTCGCGACTGCGCGGACACTGCCAGCAGGCAACGCCGTCGACGAGGGCCGCGGTGGGGGGATGAGAGTGCCCGGGCAGGCACCCGGGCCAGGAGGTATCGCCCTCATCGAACTCCTTCTCCTGCCGCACGTCGGCCACCTCCACGACCGCCAGCTCCAGTCGGCCGCAGACTGCCCAGGACGCCCGCCCGCGCCTGACCCCGCCTGCCAAAGCACACGGGTAAGGCGTCGAGGGTGTCCAGGTGCACGCCCACCGGCTGAATGACGGCACCCCGCCGGGCGAAGTCCTGCGCCACCCGGTGCACCGCGCGCTCGTAACACTCCATCGCGCCGAGCACCAGCTCGTCGTCCTCGTCGCCGTTCGGCACGGGGTGAGGCTAGTACACCGCCTGGTCAGAGACTCTCGGCGAGCCGGCCGGATCGGGTGTCGTACGAGGCATCCGGGCTACCGCCCGGCGATCGGTGCGCTACCGCCGGGCGGCAGCGGTCCGCTGGCGTGCCGATTCGTACAGCACGACGGTGGCGGCGGTAGCCGCGTTCAGGGAGCTGGCGGATCCGAACATCGGGATCCGGACGAGTTGGTCGCAGGCCCCACGCCAGCCGGAGCTGAGGCCGGTGGTCTCGTTGCCGATCAACGTCAGCGTGGGCTGTGTGAAGTCGTACTCGGCCGCGTCCAGTGCGCCGCGCTCATCGGTTCCTACGATGTTCATGCCGATACCGTCAGCGCGGATGTCAGCGACCCAGGACAGAACGGCTTGGGGTGCGGGCACCCGGACCACGGGCAGGGCGAACAGCGAGCCGGTGCTCGCCCGGACCGCCTTCGGGTCGTACACGTCGGCGGCGTGGCCGGTGATGATGACGCCGTCGGCGCCGAAGGCGTCCGCCGACCGGACAAGGGTCCCGATGTTGCCGGGGCTGGTGGGCCGATCGAAGGCGACGGCGAGCATGGTCGGAGCGATCGGGATACGGCGCAGGTCGTCCTCCGGCAGCGCGACCACCGCCAGCAGCTCTGGGACCGTGTCTGCCTTACCGCCGAGTTCGTACATCAGCTCACGGGAGACGGCGATCTTCTCGGCCCGGACCGTGTCCATGGCTTTCCGTGCCCAGCCGGACAGTTGAGCGTCGGCGTCGTAGAGCAGCTCTCGGATCTGCCAGCCGTGTTCGACGGCCATGGTGATCGGGCGCACGCCCTGCACGAGGAACTCGCCGCGACGCTGCCGCTTGGTCCGATTGGTGAGGAGAGCTTCCCACTGCTGGAACCGCGCATTGCGGCCACTCACCCGCAGACCCACCGCCAACCCCGCCTCCGTCGCACGCCAACCGCCCATGCCCTGCCTGCCGTGCCGGATGCGACGGAGCTTCCCGCTCCGGCTACCGCGCCGGAATGGGGAGGGGTCACAACCTACCGCGCGCCGCGGTGGTTCGCTGACGGGCCACACTTCACCGACCTCGCGCCGACCGTCGGGGGCGATCGACGGTCAGGTCATACTTCACATCATCACCCCAACCAGTCTCCGGTGACGCAACAGATGACGGTTCCATCCGAACATCGGTTTCAGCATGGGCGGTAGGCACCGCACAGTGAGATGGACGTCATCGTGCGGAGGGAGCGCCTGTCGTGAATGGCCGGTGGGCGAGTTGGCTCAGGCTGCGTGCTACCGGGGCTGCTGGGGTGGGCCTGCTACTGACCGCCGGGGTGACCGCGGCATTGGCGAACTTCGTCGCCTGGTACGTAGCGGCCGGCCTGGGTGTGGCGTCCGGCGGTGCAGGCATCTACGGGGGAATGTTGTGGCAGCGTCGTGGCGATCAGCTGGTCCGGGAGAACGCCTGGCGGGCGGTGACCACCACCGCACCGGGCAGCCCGCAGTGGCCTGAGGATGACGACGCCAGTCTCCTGACGATGCTGCTGCCAGGCCGGCGGGCCGTACCGTTCAGCGTGCTGCATGACCGGCTGGCCCGCCGGGTGGTGCAGTGGGCCCTCGCCGACTCTCCGGCACGGGCGTCGGTGCTCTACGTCAATGGCGCACCCGGCGTGGGCAAGAGTCGGCTACTGGTCGAGGTGGCCGAGCGGCTCGCGATCCCCTGTGCCTGGGCGGTGCCCGGTCGCGGCGCGGCGGCGGTGGCTGCTGCGGCAGCGTTGCAGCGGCGAGTGATGCTGGTGGTCGACGATGCGGACACCTGCGACGACCTTCAGGCGACCCTGATTGCCTGGGCAGAGACCGCCGGCAGCGAGGTTCGGTTGGTCGTGATCAGCCGGGTGAACGACCCGTGGTGGGCTGCCGTCCGCAGCCGTCAGCCCGCGCGGGTGCTGGCTGGGTTGCCGTACCGGCCGCAGCTGACAGTGCCGGCGGTGGTGAAGGATGCCAAGAGCCAGCAGCAGATGTTCGCTCGGGCACTCCGATGCTTCGTGGCAGAGTCGGCGCCGGTTCCACAGGTGACCCTGAAGCCGAAAGACCCACCGCCGTCGATTGCACTGTTGCACGCCGCCGCCGCGCTCGCCGCGCGCACCGACGTGGGTGGCACAGTCGACCTCGCCAACGTGGCGGCTGACCTGTTCGTCGCCGAGCGGCACCGCTGGCAGGCGTCCGTCTCACAGGCAGAACTTCAGAACCTGCCTGGCGTTGTCCTTGAGCAGGCGCTCCTACTTGCGGCGCTGGTCGGGGCCGCCGACGAGGAGGCCGCCCGGCGCCTGCTCACCCACCTACGGTCCCCGGCAGGTGTGGTCGGGAATGACCGGGCAGGTCAGCTTGCCGACTGGCTGAGAGGGCTCTACCCACACCAGCTGCCGGACTGGCTGTCTCCTCGGCTGCCTGCGGTATTGCTGGAGCACTATGCCGTGCATACCGTCGCCCGCAGTCCGGCACTCGCTCGCTTGTTGGTCGACGCCACCCGAGAGGACGACATCCGCACCGAACGCATGCTGAGCACCCTCGGCAGAGCCGCCGCGCACAGTCCGGATGCCATTGCGGCGACCAGTGCCGTGCTCGACTGTGACCCGCTCCGGACGATCGCTGCTGCAATACGTGTCGCTTCCGCCGGAGAGCTACCTTTCGACGAGGCGATCGAGTCGTGTATCGGCCGACACGCCGATCGGTTCGGTCTGCCCCAGCTGCGGCAGCTGTACGAATCCGTTCCGCGGGAAGCTCAGACGCACCGGTTGGCCCGGTGCTGCGTCGCGCTCCTTCGAGCCTGCGTTGCACACCCCGCCGCGGACCCAGAGGACCTGGACACCCACGTCATCCGGCAGCGGCTCGCGGTCGTGATCTTCGAGCAGGGACGGTTCGGGGCGGCGGAGGAGGAGTTCCGGGAGGTACTCGCCGCGCGCACGCGATTACTCGGTGCCGAACACCCGGACACTCTGGAGACCAATACCCGCTTGGCGGTCCTGCTGGACAAGACCGAGCGGAGCGATGCGGAGAAGCAGTTCCGCGAAGTGCTCGCCGCACGGGTGCAGGAGCTTGGCACCGATCACCCCGACACCCTGAACACCCGAGCAAGTCTCGCCCTCGTGTTGAACAGGCAGGGGCGGTATGACGCGGCGGAGGAGGAGTTCCGCAAGGTGCTCGCCACGCAGACACGGCTGTTGGGCGTCGTGCACCACGATACCTTGACCACCCGCAACAACGTCGCCGTCGTGCTACGCGAGCAGGGGCGGCTCGGCGAGGCGGAGACCGGATTCCGTGACCTGCTGGCGGACCGAACCCGATTCTTCGGCGCCGAACATGCCGAGACTCTTGTCGTTCGCGGCAACCTCGCCGTAGTGCTGGAGATGCAGGGGCGCTATGACGCGGCGGAGGAGGAGTTCCGCGAGCTGCTCGCCGCGCGGACCCGGCTGCTCGGCCCCGAGCACCCGGACACCGTGAACGCCCGCAACAGCCTCGCAGTAGTGCTCAGCCGCAAGGGACAGCACAGCGAGGCGGAGGCGGAACTGCGCCAGGTGCTCACCATGCACACCCGGTCGCTCGGTGCCGAGCACAGCGACACGCTGACCGCCCGCAGCAACCTCGCCGTCATGTTGGATGAGCAGGGGTGGCACGGCGAGGCGGAGACCGAATTCCGTGAGTTGCTGGCCCTTCGAACGCGTTCATTGGGCGCCGGGCACCGCCACACGTTGAGCACCCGCAACAGCATCGCGATTGTGCTCGTCAAGCAGCAAAGACTCGGCG
The DNA here is from genome assembly GCF_019697375.1 of Micromonospora tarapacensis. Classification (NCBI taxonomy): domain Bacteria; kingdom Bacillati; phylum Actinomycetota; class Actinomycetes; order Micromonosporales; family Micromonosporaceae; genus Micromonospora; species Micromonospora tarapacensis. Next base: position 3,163,634 of record NZ_JAHCDI010000004.1, read on the forward strand.
AGGCCGAGGCGGAGCTCCGTGACCTGCTGGCCACCCGGACACGCCTGCTCGGCGCAGATCATCCCGACACGTTGAACACCCGCAGCACCCTCGCCGCGGTGCTGTCCGAGCAGGAACGGTACGCGGAGGCGCAGGCGGAGTTCCGCCACCTGCTCAACGAGTTCACGCGGCTGCTCGGTCCCGAGCACCCCAGGACCCTGGCCGTGCTCACCTGGCTACGAGCGCAGTCCCGCGCGCCGGCGGCACCCAGCGGACCCGACGGCAATTGAGCGTGTTGCCGGGCGATGTGCTGGGCCGAATGCTCCTGCACCGCGGAACCAAGACCCTGGCGTCCGACGTCAGCCTCCCCTGCCCGACACTCGCCGATCCCGTCACCCGCGCCGGAGCCGTACGCCACGCACTCCTGACCACGGAACTGGCCACGCGGCTGGCCGGTGACCCCGATCACCAGGTCCGCCGCCAGGTCGCCGAGCACCCGCAACTGCCCCCACCAGCACGGGACCTGCTCGCCAAGGATTCCAGCGCCAACGTGCGCGTGGGTGTCTTCAGCCGCTCGGACACGCCCGAGCCGGTACGCCACCGCGTCTACACGGAAATCCAGCAGGGCGACCGTCCGTCGTCGGCCTGCCCGCCGGGTCGGGGGCTTACGTATGGGAAGGCGACGGCTTGCGAGCGCTGTAGTCCGGCATGCTTCTGTAGCTGGCAACATCGCGCCCAAGGGCCTTCTCAGTTTGGCGGCTGGGCGGTATCAAGGACGGCATGAGAATCGGCTTTCGTCGTTGGGTCGCCGGAGCGATAGTGGCTGTCATCGGGCTGACGGGGTGCAGTGAGGAACCTGAGCCTTCGGTGGACGTACGGACAATGACTGATCCGTGTGACTTTTTCACCACAAAGGAGTTGGAGACGCTGCGGCTCAACAAGGGTCACCTCATCGGAGCCGGTAATCGCGACGTCGGCTCCAGCGCAAGCGCCGGCTCCAGCACCACCTGCGTCTACTTCTCGACGATTTCGAACTCACGCGAGTACTACCTCAGCAACGTGCAGGTCACCATTGAGAAGTACGACGATCTGGACAGATTCATCACGGTGCGGGAGCGCGTATCCCAGCGGGAGTTCACCCGGGTGCCCGAGCGGGGCTACTACCAGTCCCAGGAGAGCAGGCCCGGCGACATCGGCAGCCACTGCCGCATCGTGTTCGTGACCAACGCCTCGACTGCCGTGGACCTGGACGTCGGCGTGCTGCCGAGCACGTCGAGGGAGCCCTCGAAGCGGACGTGCGAGGTCGTCGCCGAGTTGGCCCCGTTCATCGAGCGCCGAATACCGCCCCAGCCAGGGGCGTGACGATGCAGGTAGCGACCTCACCACGATTCGTAACCAACCCGACCGATCCTCACAGGTGGGGCAGTCGACGCGACCGCCGAAGGGCAGCCGCCTTGATCACCCGTCATCAGATGACGGCCCTCTACCCGCCCAACCAACCTCCAGGTACGCGCGGCCGTCCGGCGGGCAGCCCTCGCTCCGATCTCTCGGACTTCCCCGCGCTCGGTAACGACCGCGGAGACGCGATGCGAAGGTTCCCCTCTGCTGCCGGCGTGGGTGCCCCGCCTGATCTGGATCTTGGGATGCGATGCCGACGATCCCCAGCAGATCGCCGCCTTCTGGGCACGTGCCCCGGGGTACATCAAGGAGCCCGGCTTCGACGAACCCGACAGCGCGTCCATCGTCGATCCGGACGGCAGGGGCCCGTCATCGGCTTCCTGAAGGTGCCCGAGGGGAAACGCGACGGACCAAGAACCGACGTCGTGGCCCAGCTGTTGGCCACCGCCTACGCCGGGCTATGGCCGTCGAGCTCCGGCAGGAGCCTGGCGAGACGATCTCGGCCGCCGTTGTCAGCGCATCGGCCGCGTTCGCTGTGATCACCTCGATGCCGGCCAGCTCGTGGGCCGCGAGCAGTGTCAGCACGACCAGCATCAGGACAAGACCCACTGCGCCCAGCCACATCACGGCGAAGATCGACGCGACACAGGCTGTCAGCGCTCACGGAATTACGTGAGCGCCGACGCACAGGCACTGCCCGCGATCAGCCACACGACGCGGCCGGGAGACCACGCAGCGACCGAAACGTCCCGGCGCGCCGCCCCAGTCCAGCCTCCACCGCCGCGATCCGCGGTCCGGACAGGCAATCTCGGGAGCCTGGCGGCTTCTCCCATCTCGGGAGTCTATCGATACAAATCGCATCGATGCTGCGCTACCACCAGGCTGATACAGGTGATCGTGAGGAGGCGTCCGGTGGGACGGATAGACGGGCGACTCTGGTGAGACTCGAGGGTCTCGGGCGACTGGTCGGGGATAGGCGCCGCGGCACCGCCGTGTGGCCAGGTGACCGGAAGGGTGCCCGGCCTGCTGTCGGGTGTGGAATCCGCGGCCCTCTGTACTCGTGCCCGTTCGCGTGGACCCGATAGATTTACGCCATGGCTGATGGGATGGCCCGGGTGGTGGTCGGCCGTTACAGGCTGACGGGGCCGCTGGGGCGAGGCGGGATGGGCGCGGTTTGGCGCGCGCATGACACCCTGCTCGGCCGGGATGTCGCGATCAAGGAGATCTGGCTGCCCAGCACCGGCGAGGGCCCGGTCGATCCGGCGGATACGTTCGTGCGGCGGGCGCTGCGGGAGGCCCAGGCAGCCGCCCGGCTGCGGCACCCGGGCATCGTGACCGTGTACGACGTGGTCACCGACCAGAGCCGGCCGTGGATCGTCATGGAGCTGATCAACGGGCGTTCCCTGGCGGAGACGATCCAGGCGCACGGCCTGCTGACCGAGCAGCGGACCGCCGAGATCGGGTTGCAGGTCCTGGACGCGCTGCGGGCCGCCCATCGGGAGGGCATCGCGCACCGCGACGTCAAACCGGCCAACATCCTGCTGGACACCGACCGCGTGGTGCTGACCGACTTCGGCATCGCGGCCATCGAGGACGCCACCGCGCTCACCGCCACCGGACAGCTGGTGGGTTCGCCGGCATACCTGTCGCCGGAGCGGATCAACGGGCAGCCCGTGACCGCCGCCGCCGACCTCTGGGCGCTGGGCGTCACGCTGTACACCGCGGTGACCGGTCGGTCCCCGTTCCAGCGGGAGGACACCCAAGCCACGCTGGCCGCGATCCTGCACAGCCAGCCGGCCACGCCGGCGCACGCCGGGCGGCTCTGGCCTGTCATCAAGGGACTGCTGATCAAGGATCCGGTGAGCCGTCTCGGCACCGAGCCGGCCCGGCAACTGCTGACCAACGTGGCCCGGCCGGCCGGCCGCCCGCACCGGCCCCGGCACGGCGCCGGCCCCGATGGTGGCCAACCAAGGCCACGCACCACAGTGCCACCCACGACAGTGGCCTGCCGGACACGCTCGCGGCGCCGCCGCCCACGCAGGCCGCGCCCACTGCATTCCAGGAACCCGAAGCAGGTCGAGGGCCAGCGGCGGCCATTCCGGAACCGAGGCCGGCCAGCCCGCCGGCTACGGCTACGGCTACGGCTACGGCTACGGCCGACAGCGCCGGCGCGGGTTCTGCTGTCACGGAGGCCGGTGTCACGGAGGCCGGTGCCACGCAGCCCGCCGTCACCGATGCTGTGACTGCGAAGGCGGCCGTCGCGAAGACCATGGGTCTGGCGGTCGTGCCGCCGGCCAAAAGTTCCACACCGCCGGACGCGCAAGCCGTGCCGCTGGCGGCGTACCCCGAGACGGAAAGCCAACCACGCGCCGTCCGGGCCAGGACGGTGTGGCTCGCTGCCGTCGCTGTTGCCGCATTGCTCCTGGCAGGTGGACTTCTGAGCCAACCCTGGCGTGGATCCGGCAACGAAGGCGATAGCGCCTCCGCCGCACTCTCCGCCGGCAGTCGAGCCAGCGCCAGTGGCCCCTCGGCCAAACCATCGGTATCGCCGTCTGTTTCGGTCAACCCAGCGCTCGACGGCTGCGTGGTGGGCACCTGGGAAATGACATCGATGCAGATCATCAACCACTTCGAGAACAGAGACGCGCTGTTCACCTCGTCCGGTGGGCTGATCTCGCGGATCTGGCCGGATGGCACAGGCGTCGAGGACTACAGCAAGCTTGCGCCGCTGACTGCGACCATCAACGGCCACAAGTACGTCGAGGTGCTTCGCGGTGTCCGGACCTCGCACAGCACAACGAAGGGAGGACGCCTGCGCACCAGCGGATTCTCCGGCGGTCCGACATACAAGGTGACCCGTGACGGGAGAAAGCAATCCATCGAAGTGTATCCTTCCGCGGCGTACAACCTCCCGTACACCTGCACCGAGGACCTGCTCGCGACCTACGGCAACGACAAAGTCTCCACGCAGAGCTTCAAGCGGATCAGCCACGATCCGTGTGCCGTCGTGAAGGGCCGATCGTATGTACCCCCACAATGCGCGGTACAGCCCGCTGCCGGGTAATGCCGTGACTCACCTGACTGGCCACCAACGCCATCGCGTGCACGGATCTGCCGCGATAGTGATGTGCGCGAGGAGGTCAGAACCGGCCTTCCGCGGACGTCCGTCGGCGCGACGTTGCTCGTTGACCCAGATCACTCGGTCGTCGGTTCTTGGTTCGCCGACTTTGCCCTGAACAACCTCGGGCTAGATGTCCGCTTCTTCCTATATGACCCTGAGGGCAAGACCGCCTAGAACCGGATGCACATTAATGTACGGGTGGCCGGCCCAGACCCCCGGGACATGACCGAACGCGCACGACTGATCCGGCAGAAGGTGCCCGAGCTGGTGTCCGCCGGCGCGAGTGGCGGGGGCCGTCGCCGTACCACTTCCTGACGATCCCGTCCGAATGCGTCGACATGGTGCGCCAGCTGGCCTCGGCGGTCACCTACGGCTGGGGCATGATTCCGGTGGAGGTTCGGTCGGGCGAAGCCGCTGGCGGACCTCGTTGTCCCCGAAGGACGGGGGCGACGTCCTCCCGCTGCGGGACTCGGTGCGCAACAAGGAGGACATCGCCCTCGACGACGTCGTGCACATCCGCCTGGTCGTCCGGGCGGGGTAGCACACGCTGTCGGCCGCCACACCTGGCCGCAAGTGGCCCGCGAGCACCAACACCCGCGACCTTCTACCGACCGGGGGAGGTCGCGAAGATGCTGCGCTGCTCGCAGGGGGTCTAGCCGATGAGCGGGGGTCATTTGCGAACACGGCCACCGCCCGAGCGTCGCTCACTCCGACGCGATCGGAGTCGTCTGGGCCAGGCCGATGTCCCAGTCGTCGGAGGTCCGCACCATCACGTAGGTGAGGGCCCCGGTCGCGGGCGGAGTTGTCTCGACACCGGGGCGTTGGTCGTGCACCGTCTTGACGCAGCTGACCAGAACGGCATCGGCGGCGAGCGCCCGGATGTCGACGATCTCGACGCTGGTGCGGACATCCCCGAGGCCGCTGCCGAGGGCCGCGCTCATCGCCGCCTCGAAGGCGTCACGCCCGAACAGGCGGCGGCCGTAGAAGTTCACGATCACAGTCGCGTCGGTGTGCAGGCCCGGGAGTACGGCGGGGTCGACCTGGGACCGGTCAGCCAGCGCCACCAGATCACGAATGGCGTGCTCATCCTCGGCTGACAGCGTCGCCTCTTCGTTGGTGACGAGAGTCTGAGGGGTGTTGATCGAAGTCATGCAACACACCATTCAACCTCAAGCCCACTTAAGGTCAACCCGGACGCGGGCACAGGTGGTCACTCAGCTCGTCGCTCACCTTGACGGCCGCGGCGACGCTCGATCAGCCAGAGCGCGAAACCTGGTGGGACCGTCAAGATCGCCAGCAGCAGGGCGCCGACCGCCAGATCGTCCCGCCAGAGCAGCTCGGAAGAGAAGAGGATCAGGCTGACCGGTGTCGCGAGCATGATGACAGCCAACAGCTCCACGACCTGCTCCCACCGCTTGCGGTCGCGCCGCCGGTGTCCCTACTGCGGGGCGGCGTTCTCGGCCTCCTTGAGCACCGCCAGACTCAGCCATGAGGTGAACTGCTGGTCGATGATCTGGCGTACGCGCAACGCGTTCAGCACTGCCTGCGGCTGGGTGACCTGCCACACCCTGACGTCGAAGGAAGGCAGCCCGTCGTCGTTGAGGTTCTGTTGCGGCAGGAACGGCAGCGCCCGCCAGGCGATGCCAGCGTTGCGCAGCTGGTCGACCTCCATGAAGGTGCCCAGATTGGCCAGCAGGGTGGACAACGGCACCGCCCGGCCACCGCCGTAGGTGGTGCGCAGGTTCTGCATTGTGCTCAGCTCGTTGCCACCGAGAGTGACCTCGGCCTGGTCGAGCTCGGCCCACCACAGCGCATCGTACGCGCCGATGTATCCCTGGAACAGGGCAGTCGTACCATCGGTGGCCCGCTCCAGGACGAACTCGTGGATGGCGTCGTTCACCACGTTGATCAGTACCAGGCCCGGGTAGTCGGCCTGGACCAGTTGGGCCAGCGCGGCAGCGCCGTTCTTGCCATACAGCCTGCTCTCCTCGGCTACCAGCTCCACCTGGCCCCCCAGGTCCTGGATGCGGCCGATGAGGTATTTGGCGGTGGGGCCGCAGGCGCCGAAGAAGTTGCGGAACTGAGACCGGCCGAACGTCATGTTCACCGGGTCGTACCAGGTCAGCACGCTCTCCGGACGCCGGACCACGCGGTAGGCCAGCAACTGCTGCGGGTAGGGGGTGCCCGGAACCCAGCCCTGCAACGCGGCGTCCACCTCGCTCCAGCTGGCGAAGCGCCAACGTTCGGCCACGGTGTCCGCGGCCAGCGCGGCGAACCCGGGGCTGCCCAGCCACGCCGCGCCCTGGACCAGTGCCTGATACACCTCGGTCTGCTGCAGGTCGAGCAGGGTGGCGTATTCGATGACCGCCAGGCCGCGGCCGACGCGCACCGTGCCGGCCCTTTCCGCGCCGGACGGAGCAACGTAGTTCGGCCCGACTGCGCTCGGCGCCGCAGCCGATCCTCCGGCCCAGTTCGCTTGCTGCAGCACTGCCAGCGCCTTGACCACCGCATCGGCGTCGACGAACTTCCACAGCTTCGTCGAGCTGCCGAACAGCATGGCCGGTATCCCGGCTGGCACCGCCCCCACCGCAGCCGCATGCTGGGGCAGGTTCCTTGCCCGGTAGACGAGTGATCCGACCTGTACCGTCACGGTGTCCTCCTCCGTCAGCCCTCACAAGGGCTGCCGGGAACACGATGGGCCACCACACCGGGCTGACGCAGTCACCAGGGCGACACGCTACGCAATCAGCAGCTTCCCGTCAGCTCCCGCTCGTCAGGGAGACCAGCCCGGCGGCCACCGGGGGGCAACCGCTGGTCAACGCCCGCTACTGGGCGGGCGTGGTGATGAGCTCGTCGGTGACCCACTGGGCGACGTTGGCGGGGTAGGGCGCGGGCAGTCCGAGGACGATGTGCTGGAAGCCGGCGTCGATCGCTTTGCCGACTGCGTCCTGGGTGATGCCGGGCTGGTCGTAGGCGACCTGCAGGACGATGGATCGGGTGATCGAGGCGGGGTCGCGGCCGATCTCGGTGCAGTAGCGGTCCAGCAGTGCGCCGCGGCGGACGGCGTCGTCGATGTCGCCGCTTGGGATGTTCCATAGGTCGGCGTGCTCGGCGGCCACGCGCAGCACGGGGGCCGAGCGTCCGCCGACGAGGATCGGCGGGTGGGGGCGCTGGATGGGTTTGGGGTTGCAGAATGCTCCGGTGAGACGGTGGTAGGTCCCGTGGAAGTCGAACGGGTCGGCCTCGGTCCACAAACGCCGGATGACGGTGCACGCCTCGGCGAGGCTTCCCACGGCGTGTGCCGTGTCGTGGAACGGCAGGCCGTGTGCTTCGTACTCGCGCCGGGCCAGGGGGTGGCTGGGTCGTGAACCCGCGCCGATACCGAAGTCGAGTCGTCCGCCGGAGACGATGTCGACGGTCGCGGCGATCTTGGCCAGCATCGCGGGCGGGCGGATGCGGTTGCTGGTCACGAGCAGGCCGAGGCGCAGTCGTCGGGTCTGTGCGGCGAGGGCCGAGAGCAGGGTCCAGCCTTCGTAGGTCGGCCCGCTCGGGTCGCCGCCGATCGGCATGAGGTGATCGAACAGCCACGCGTGCTCGATCTCCAGGATGGTGTCTGCCTCGCGCCAGACCCGCAGGACGTCGTGGTAGTCGACCTGTGATGGGGCGGTCATGATCCCGAAACGAGGCCGGGGTGTTTGCGGCATGGATCCGTTCGTCCCTTCTTGAGGGCTTGCTCCTGTGACGCGTCAGGCGGCAGGGGTGCGCAAGCAACTCGGCCTGCCGACTCGTGACTGACGTGACGAGCGATCAGCGACGTCGCCGCGCTGCGTCAAGCAGGGCGGGCGGCGTGTCGTTCTTCTCGTGTGCCGCGAGGTCGACGCCGGGATCGACGATCGCGTCGATCGCGTCGAGCACGTCGGCGGAGAGCACGGTGTCTGCGGCGGCGAGATGAGAGTGCAGGTGGTCCATGGTGCGGGGGCCGATGATCGCGCTGGTGACGGCGGGGTGCGCGGTGACGAATCCGAGCGCGAGCTGGATCATGGTCAGGCCGGCCTCGTCGGCGACCTTGGCCAGCTGCTCGGTTGCGTCGAGCTTGGCGCGGTTGGCGGGGACAGAGATGTCGAAGCGCTGCTGCATGAAGCCCGAGCGGCTGGTGGTGATTTCCTGACCAGCACGGATCGCGCCAGACAGCCATCCCGACGCCAACGGGCTCCAGGCGAGCACGCCCATGCCGTATTCCTTGGTCACGGGCAGCACGTGGGTCTCGATCCCACGCTGCAGGATCGAGTAGTTGGGCTGCTCGGTGACATACCGGCTCAGATGGTTCTCCCGGGCGGCCCACTGCGCCTGCACGATGCGGTAGGCGGGAAAGGTCGACGAGCCGAAGTACCGAATCTTTCCCGCCCGCTGCAGGTCCGTCAGCGCTGACAGCGTCTCCTCGTCGCTGGTGCTCGGGTCCCACCGGTGGATCTGGTAAAGATCCACGTGGTCGGCACCGAGACGGCGCAGGCTGTTGTCCAGCGCGGTGACCAACCAGCGGCGCGAACCGCCTCGATGGTTGCGCTCGTCGCCCATCGGCAAGCTCGCCTTCGTGGCCAGCACGATGTCGTCGCGGCGGCCGGCGATGGCCTTGCCGATCATCTCCTCGGACTGGCCGCCGCTGTACACGTCAGCGGTGTCGATGAGGTTGATCCCAGCATCGAGGGCCGCATCGACGATGGCGGTGGCCTCCTCCTGGCTGGTGTTGCCGATCTTCCCGAAGTTCATCCCGCCGAGCACGAGGGTGCTGACCTGCACACCGGTGCGACCCAAAGTGCGGTACTGCATGACGTGTTCCCCCTTGAAAGGTGAAGCGAGTTTGCGAAGCGTGACTTGGTCGTGGCCCTGCCTGTTCAGTATGCTAAACAAGCGGAACCTTGCTCCGTTAACCAACATACGGAACATGGTTCCGCATGGCAAGTCACGTGACGGAGGTAACGCGCAGTGGTCGACACCGACAGCGGATCAGGGTCGTCAGCCAAGCGGAAGCGGGCGGACGCCCGGCGTAACGAGGAGACACTGCTGGACGTGGCCGCCGCGGCCTTCGTCACTTCCGGCGTCGATGTGCCCGTGCGTGACATCGCCGCCAGGGCCGGCGTCGGCGTCGGCACGATCTACCGCCACTTCCCGACGCGAGCCGATCTCATCGTCGCGGTCTACCAACACCAGGTCGAGGCATGCGCTGAGGCTGGTCCGACACTGCTGGCGAACAGCAGCACACCGCACACCGCACTGGTGCGTTGGATCAACCTCTTCGTCGACTTCCTGGTCACCAAGCACGGCCTTGCCGAGGCGCTGCAGTCCGACGACGCCGCCTTCGAGACTCTGCACGCCTATTTCATCGACCGCCTCGTCCCCGTGTGCGCCCAACTGCTCGACGCTGCTGCCACAGCGGGTGAGATTCGCCCCGACATGGATGCCTACGAACTGATGCGCGGCGTCGGCAATCTCTGTATCGGCGCTGGCCGCGACCCGCGCTACGACGCGCGTCGCATGGTCGGACTCCTCACCGCAGGACTGCGCATCCACTAGGCAGAGTCAGCCGCGAGTTCCACACGTGGCGACGTGCCGGCTGCGGGCGGGTGCCCAGACTCGCACCACCGAACTCGTTCGATGCCTCGGGTGCATTGACCACATTGACTACCGCCCAACGAGAATTCGAAGTAGTACCAGACCCCCGGCCCCGACGTGAGTCGGTTTCGGTTGACGAGCCACCACCGATCCCATTCGACCTGGGCCGCTGCGGGACTCACCCTGGCACAGCTAAGGGCGCTGACCCTTCAGGATCCGCAACGGCAAGCCGTCGAGCAAGCGACCAACCGGCTGGACGAGCCCATCTACCAGGTTCTGTCAGCATCCGAAAGAGACGAGCTACTCGCTGGTCTGAGAGCACTTCCCGGGTGAGTGGCAGACGGCGGACGCGACTGGCTCTACCAGCCGGCAACTGAACAAGGCATGCGGATCTGCCGCGAGCCGCGCGCTACGCAGCGTCCCGCCGAGCCGGCCTGGGTTCCGTCCAGACGTGCCGAGACGCGGATACTCGATCACGGCAACAACGCGCATTAGTGAGAAGCGGTCCTGCCGGCCCCGTCGGTGGCGATCGTCGTGGAGATCGATGGGCTGACCGTGCGATGATCGGGTCATGCGGGTGGCGATGGCGACCGATGCGGGGCACCCCGGGCGTACCAATGAGGACTTCGCCGGCGCCGTTCCGGCCGGCATGGTCCTGGTCGACGGCGCGGGTGGCCTCGCCGGCGTCGAGGAGGTCTGCCGGCACGGCGTGACGTGGTACGCCACCCATCTCGGCGGCGCCCTCCTGGGCGCACTGTCCCAGGACCGGAGCCTGCGCGACGTGCTGGCCGAGAGCATCGAGCGGATTACCGACGAGCACCGCGACACCTGCGACGTCACCCACTCGATCAGCCCGCACGCAGCCGTGGCGATGCTCCGATTCTCCGGCGGGCTCGTCGAGCACCTGGTCCTCGGTGACGCCGTGGTGGTCGTCGGTCGGGCGGGGGCCGAGCCGTTCGTCGCCCACGATCCACGCGAGGTGGTGATCGCCCAGTCCTTCGAGGCCCGGCTGAATGGCATTCCCGAGGGCAGCGACGAGTACCGGTCGCTGCTGCTGGAGTTGCGGGCTCACCGGAACAGCCCGGGCGGTTTCTGGGTGGCGAAGGACGATCCGCGGGTAGTGGACGAGGCGATCACCGGCAGGTGCCCGGCGGACGAGGTGAACGCGACGGCTCTGCTCAGCAACGGCGCGAGCCGGCTCGTGGACACCTTCGGACTCACCGGCTGGGCGGGACTGCTGCACCTGCTGGCCACTGACGGACCCGGCGAGATCATCCGCCGGGTCCGGGAGGCCGAGGCCCGCGACGGCGTCGCCACCGACGATGCGACGATCGTCTGCCGCAGTTGAGGAAGAAGCCTCGGCGACGGTTGATGACAGTGCGGGAGAGGTCGTAACCCGGTCTGATCTTGGGGGGCGTCGCGGCGTGCAAGACCTCATGGTGCACATGATCGGATGTCCGCATCTGCCGCGATCCGCGTGCTTTACCGGGATCATCGTGCGTCGAGCCTGCCCGGGCGTACGGAGCCGGACAGGAGGACGAAGTTCAGCCGATGATGGCGGCGAGAGTTGGGTTCGCAGCTCGCGTCGTAGTCGACGGCTGCGGCGAGCAGTCTGGCGGTTGCTGAAAAGCTGGGACTGCAGTTTCACCTGCCAGTTCGTCGGGAGCCGGGTCGCCGACCGCTACCTGCAGACCTAGCACTGCGGGGTCGGGTCGGCTGATCAGCCGGTCCGTCGACGGCACCGGGGCTGGAGAACGACACCGAAGGCGCTGCAGGACGGGAAGACTTCGGTGGCGGCCATTGCGACGCCGCGATCTGGGCCCCGGTGACCGGCAGGGTGGGCGAGATTTGGTCGAGCAAGCGCTGCGCCAGGGTGGCGCGGATCTCGACGTCTGCGCTGATGCGAACATCGGCCGCGGTCGCCAGGTCCACGACGTCGTCGCTGGTGAACGCATCAGCTCCGAGAGTACTCAGCCGTCGCGCGAACTCCTGGACATTGATCATTTGCAGCCTCATCGTCGGATTGTTAGTTATCCACCGTAACCCCCGCTTCGGTCGGCGGATCCTGCGCCCGCCGTGCGGGCTACTGGGGCCGACAGTCGGCGCCGACAACTGCGACCGCTGCGCGGAAGTCCGCAACTCTTCGGTGAGCTAATCGCGCGACTGCGGGGCCGTCACGCTCTGTGTTACCCATGCCTTCCCGCGACGCCCGGAAATGCCGCTGACCGAGCGGCCGGGGAGCGGGCGCTCACGTTGGCGGTTGGTGACCACCGTGGTCTGTTGCTCCGGGACGCCGTTCGGCCGGCCAGGTGTTGCACCACAGGCATGACCAGCACAGGTTCGCAATGTTGTTGGAGCCGCCGTTGAAGCGGGCGAGGCGGTGGCCGAGGGAGCCGATACGTCTGCCGACGGGCGCCCACGGTGCCGGTCGGCCGTCGTGGCCAGACGGCCGTTGTTCGAGGGCGAGGGAGCCACAGTGTTCGCAGCGTCCTTCGGCGGCTTCGAGAACTGCCCAGACGTCAGCGGCGACGATCTTGCAGTCCGCTGGCCCGGACATGAGCCTCGCCCGATTCGCTGTGCGCGCCTTTGCCCGGCACCATCGCTGGCGTTCTTCCACAGTCGTCTGCGCGAGATACTGGGCCCATGACCTGTAGACGAGGGCGGGTTGTTCTGCCTCAGCGTCGTCCTCGGGTGCCAGCGGTGCCGGATGTGCCCCGTCGAGCAGTCTCTTGGCCCGCGAGGGCGGGAGCTGCGCAGCGAACCGGAGCAACTCATCAATGGTCGGCGTCTCGCGCATGGGCTCCATGACGGCGATTCTGCGCCGTCATGTCTGACTGCCACTACGCGGTCCCAGCATCCGCTCATGCCGCCGACCGGGCGCTTAGCGGAAGGCGAACTCCTCGAAGTGAATCGCGCGGGCGGGCACGCCGTGGTGGCGAAACCCACGCTCGAGGGCGGCGATCATCGGCTGCGGCCCGCATAGGTAGATCTCCGCGTCGGTGACCGGGCCGGTGCTCTGCATGATCTGATCGACCGTGAGTGTGCCCGCCTCGGAGGAGACGTGCAAATGCGCGTTGAGCCCGATGTGGTTGGTCCGCGCGGCGAGTACGTCTTCCCAGCAGATTGCCTCGGCGCTATGACGTACGGCGTAAAAGAACTGGATGTCGCGTGGCTCAGGGTGCGGCAAGTCGCGAAGCCAACTCAGAAAGGGAGTGACGCCGATGCCCCCGGCAACCCATATCTGCCGCGCTCGGCCGACGCGGTAGTCCAACATCCCGTAGCCACCCTCAACGATCGCCGTTCGTCCAGGCTGCAGTTCGGTTCCGAGTCGGCGGGTGTAGTCCCCGATTTCCTTGATCGTCAGGCGTAGGGTCGGCTCGCCGGGCGCGCTTGAGATGGTGAACGGATGCGGTTCACGCAGGCCGCGCTGCCGGTAGCGGGTAAATGCGAACTGCCCGGATCGAAAGGTGATGGGTTTGCGTCGTGGACACAGGGTTACCTCGACTGCGGTCTCGCTCAACCGTCGGACTGCCTCGACGACATACCGGCGGCGGGGCCGAACGAACCGTGCCAGCAGCAGGCAATACGCGTACGCGAGCACACCGATCACGTACGCCGCCAACAGGAATGCGAGCGGCACCGGCGCCGAGCGTACGACGCCATCGACGAGCAACGCGTGAGCCAGGCTGAAGATGAAGAAGAAGCCGATGAACCGGTGCGACCATCGCCAGCGGTGGTAGCTTATGGCAACCAGGAGCCGCAGCCCTGGCATACGAGGTCCGACGCTCAGCACCACCAACGCGGTGAACCCGACGAATGCGATGAGGCCCGATGGTGTCCCGCCCGGCGACTCCAGCCGCCACGGTACTACGGCGACATGGGCGAGCAGCAGGACATAGCCTGCCACAGCGACCTCGCGGTGACTGCGATACATGCGGTCCAAGCCGCCGAACCACGGCTCAAGAAAGCGCCACCGCGTTGCCAGGACCAGGGCTGCCGCGAACAGGATCGCCGTGGTGGAGGCGAGGAATTCGGCCACCGCCTGCCATATGAACCGGTCCCGACCGTCATCGACCGGCCCGAACGTCAGCCAGGACACGGTATTCGCCGCGACCAGAACCCATATCGCCCACCGGCCCGCTCTCACACTCACCGGGCTCACGCTAGACTAGCGGTCCCGCCCAGCGCCCAGCCCAGGTGGCCGCGTTCAGGCCGAGCGGGACGGGCGTCCGTCTGGCTCGACGAGAGATCACCGACATCGACCGGCGTTGGGTCACCGCGCACCACCCACAACCAGCGCTGCTGCACCGCGTCGATCCATACCTGGGACCGACCAGCGCAGACCCTTTCGCAATGCGCCAGTGGCTCAGACAGCAAGACGAAGCCGGTTGATCGGCTGCGCACGCACCGGGCGCACCGTCGCCGAGGCGCCGGCGCCAGCCGGCTGCGTGCTCGGCTGCCGCGAGTCGGGCTACGCAGCGTCCCGCCGAGCCGGCCCGGGTTCCGTCCGGACGTGCCGATGTGAGTACGCGGCAACGCGGACCCAGAAGTGCGCGATAGCATATGGATAGAATTGTCCGAAAAGTATTCGATGTTCTTTCATGCACGCTTGGCACGATGAGTCCCGCACGTCAGCAATGACGCTCGTAGAAAAATTCAGCAGAATACGGACATGAGCAATGATCCGTCTCCGATTCCTCCAGCTCGGCCGAGTTGGAAGCTTGCGCTTGCCGCGCTACTCGGAGCTACAGGCAATATGGGCTACAACCTACTTAGTAACGACCTCGGATACCGAGGCGTCGCTATTCTATTCGCTCTTGGGGCAGTTGTGGTCGCTGCCCTCTGGCTGCGATCTCGACCGGATCTGCCCGGGCCTGCTCTGCTCAAACGCGTGACTACGCGTGTCGTTCTTTCGATCTCCGCTTTGGCCGCGCTAACGACGACGTTTGTGCCGGCCCCATGGAATGGCTATGTCACGCTCGCCGTCGTTGGCTTGGTGGCCTCAGCGATTGTTATTTCCAACATCTCCACTGGACTTCGCGTTTTACTCGGGGGCGGGTTCATGGGCCTCGGTCTCGCAATCGTCATCGCAGGAGTACAGACCGCTTCGGAGCAACTGCTGGTCGGAGTCCTATTCGGTGCATTCGGCGTCCTGGTGATTGGGGCCGGCGTTATATTTTCGATTGGCCATACCGGGTTAACGAACGACAGGCACTATGCTCGCGAATCAAATTTTGACAAGGTGTCACCAGTCGATGATCGGGAGGTTCACCTGAACGTGAGGCAGCCTCCATGGCTCAGCATTCCCATGTTCGGAGCTGGCCTATTGTTGATCACTGCTGGAGTCCTGAGCCCAAGAAAGTCTTCCGATTCAGCGCTGATCTACGTTGGCCTCCTCTTCCTCGGTATTGGGGTGGAGGGTTTCACGAAACGAGGTATTGTAAGGACCTTGGCGATCATGTTTATCGGATTTTCAATCTTCGCCTCAGGCGTGGCCTATGTCGTTATCCGTTCATTCTTACCTGGAGCGGCTCAGATTGCCATCGGCCTCGCGTTCATTGGAGTAGCGAACTTGTGGTTCATAAAAGGCGGTCAATGGAAAAGACTGAGACGGCGATGGTCGTATCTGGCCGGCACTTCGCCTTACCCCGGCGATGACCAACACTGATCCTGATAGTAGGCCGGGTGGAGGAGCTACCAGATCCGCATTTGGATATGTAATCACCTTTTACTCGCGCGCTCTCATGCCGCTGGTCGCGCGGCCGGCCCGGATGGGGCGGTAGCCGGGACATCTGGGCTCAGGCATAGCCGGGCGGGCACAATGCGACGGTGTCAGATCTCTGTGCCCCTCCGCTACCGGCTTATTACCGGACCCGATGATGCCGACTTCTGCGCCCGCATCAGCGGCCTTCTCGACCAGGGCTATCGGCTGTACGGCTCCCCGGCGCTGACCTTCAACGGTGAACGGGTCATTGCCGCTCAAGCTTTGGTGCTGCCGAACTCGGCCGGCCCCGAGGCGTCCGAGGGCAGCGCCAGATAGAGACGTACGCTCATGCCGCGGACCGGGTGCGCTGGCGCCGGAGGGCCTTCACGGCCGGGTCGCTTCGAGACCGATCTTGGCGACGAAGGAGGAGAACGTCGGAGCGACTACCCGCCAGATGCAGCCTTGAGGGTCGGTCCAGAAATCACTTGCGACGACGCGAGGATCGAGATCGCCTGTCCGGTAGTCGAGAGCAACCGCCGTGTCATCGCCGGCATACTTGGCCACGGCGATCAGGAAGGCGTGGTCGACGTCCAGCCAGGGCAACTCGACGGGGCCTGTCGCCTACCCATACCCGGGCAAGCCGTGTCAAGGCACGCCTTCTCCTGTTCCACATGGAAGCCGCAGACCGGACTCGCGTCGTCTACATGCCGGACACCGCCTGGCCAATAAGCGGAACACCCGCCAGACTCATCCCGGAACTGATCTCACGCCCCGGTTCTGATGTCACCTGTTGAGATTTCGACACGTCAGCAACGATTCGCTCGCGCTCGCCTCTCCGATCCCCACCTGACGCCTCAACGACGCCTTTTCCTCATCGCTCACCACGACGGTCATCAACCAACGCAGCATGAGGCGGTTTGAAGCCTCCCTCCGCAGGGCAACTCCGAAGGGCCAAACCTTCATCTCCCACACAGCACCGCATCAAAAACCCGTCCTACACCGGCTCCTCCTTGCGTTCAGGACACACGAGATCAGCTCACTAAGCTGCGCTGCTGCCCCCGACGCGCCACCGCGATCGTCAAGGCCATCCTTGCTCTACATCACGGCCCGAACAGCCAAAACCCACGATGAAAAGCGCTCAATGCTTACCGCCAGGGCAGAACGACGGCGGTGACCAGGAGCCCGTCGGTTGCCGCCCACCGTCCAGGGAAGGTCGTCAGCCGGTTGTGGCCGTCAACGACGGGACCTTCGACCAGCAACTCAGCCGAGAACGTGCCGTCGAGCTCAAAACCGACGCGCGCTTTGTCGAATTCGAGCCCGCAGCGCGCGAGGGGGAACCATGCCTTGTAGACCGACTCCTTCGCACTGAACAGCAACCGATCCCAGCTGACGACCGGAAGCCGCCGCGTCAGATCCGGGAGACAACGACGCTCGACCTCCGACGACACCGCGTCGAGCACACCCGCCGGCAGGGTCCTGTTCGGCTCGGCGTCGATTCCGACCGTGACGATCGCCTCCGACCGGGCTGCCACGGCAGCCCGATATCCCGAGCAATGCGTGATGGAACCGACCGCTCCAAGCGGCCACCCGGGCGCCCCGCGCTGGAGCGGCGGGATCGCTACCGGGCGGAACCCGACGTCCTCCAGTGCGCGCCGCGCACACCAACGACCGGTGGTGAACTCCCGGCGCCGTTTCTCCACGGCGCCAGCCATCACCCCCTGCTCCTCGGGAAAGAGATCTCCGGTAACGGCGTCGTCGAAGCGTTCAGCCCATCCCACAGTTGTGGGTAACACGGCTTCGATCATGTCGCCTCGGCCTGAGGCCTAGGCGCCGGGTGCGGGAGACGGCGCGACGGCCGGCTCCGCCAACCGGGCGGACGACCCGGTTGTCGGAACGCGGGACGTGCGGGTCTTCGACCACGAAGCTGATTCCGGTACCCGTCGTCCACGGGCCGCTCGTACGGGGCGGTCGACCGTGAGCGGCACACTTCGGATTCCCCGGCTACTCCGCGACCTTCGTACGCATGGTCCAGCGGTACACCGGCATGGCGGCGTCCGTTCCGGCCTCGCGCTCGAAGTGTTCGTATCCATCGAGATGCCGAAGTTTGATCTTGCTGGCCATGTCGGCCCGGCTGATCCTCACCCTGGCCGGAGCGCCGGAGGGTCCGCCGACGAGTAGAGCGTCGACATGCGCTGAACCATCCATCGGATACACCTTCCTCATGTTGACTTTGCGCAATGCTGGTGCACCAGCGGCCGCCCTCGGCACCCGTATCCGGCCCCCTACTGCCCCAGCCGGCCCCGGACGAGAGTCGCCACCCCGTTGATCTCGTCTGCCAGGTAGAAGTGTCTGCCGGGGAAGGTGTGCAGATCGAAGGTGGCCGTTGTGTGCCCCGCCCAATCGCTGACCTCACCCACGGTGGCGCGGGGGTCCTCCTCGCCCACCAGTGCGCTGATCGGACAGCTCACCACGACACCGGGGGTGTAGCGGTAGCGCTCGATCGCCCGGTAGTCACCCCGGATCGCTGGCAGGATCATCTGGAGCAGCTCGCCGTCGTCCAGTAGAGCGCTGTCGGTGCCGCTGAGTGCGCGAAGCTCCGCGATGAGGGCCTGGTCGCCGCTGCGATGCAGGTCGTCATCCCTGTAGCGCGACGGCGCACGCCGGCCGGAGACGAACAATCGCCGCAGAATTGTCCCGGTGTCGCGTTCCAGGCGGGCCGCCACCTCGAACGCCAGCACCGCCCCCATGCTGTGGCCGAAGAAGGCCAGCGGCCGGTGGATACATCCGCCCAGCGCGTCGGCGACGGCGTCGGCGAGCGCGGGGAGATCGTCGATGCACGGCTCATGCCTACGGTCCTGCCGGCCCGGTAGTTGGATGCCGACGACATCGGCCACCCCCGCCGTAGCGCGCGCGAGCGGATGGTAGAAACTCGCCGCTCCGCCCGCGTGCGGAAAGCAGACCAGCGTCGTGTCCGCCGCGCTCTGCCCAAGACGAACAAGCCAGAGGGAATCGGCGTTCGAGTCAGTCACAGTCACCGACGGTACGAGCCACTACAGACCGTCAGACCCCCTGACCCGCCCCCTACGCACCCCTACCCTGTGGCCTACGTTTACCTCGACGGAACACCGGACGGATAGCCGTAGAACCACACCGCCAAGACCGTCCACTGTGCTGAGCTGGCGGCACCCTGCTCAGGCGGTCCGACAGGACCACAGAACCGGCATCCGACCCGTTGTCGAGGTCCGATTCACGAGCGGCGATGTCCGATCGACGTCGTTGCAATCGCGCCGTCCCCGGTGGCAGACTCCCCCCAATCGCATTCCTGAGATGAGTCCGTATGCACGGTGGTACTGGTTACGGGGACCAGTGGCACACCGCGGAATCGTCTTGTCTGCATCTTCCCGGGTTGGGAGGCCCGCGGTTTATGATGTTGGTCGAGCGGGATGACGACCTCACATCGTTGCAAGATCTACTTATCGAGGGCGGCGCCGGCCGGGGCGGCACCGCGATCATCGCGGGACCACCCGGCAGCGGAAAGACCGCGTTGGTACACGGCTTCGCCGAGCGCGCCGCAGCACACCGGTTCACCGTCCTCACCGCCACAGGCTCCAAGGCCGAGAGCAACCTTCCTCTCGGAGCACTGAGTCAACTGTTCCACAGTGCCCCTCCGGGACAATCTGACGCAGGACACATCGCGTCCCTCATCGCGGACATCGTCGACGACGGTCCGGAACTGAGAGTGCAGACCCTGCACCGGCTGTTCCTGGCCGTCAACGACCTGGCGCAGCGCAGTCCGGTCGCGCTCTGCATCGACGACCTGCAACACATCGATCGGGCGTCACTGCAATGGCTGCTGTACCTTGCCCGGCGCATCCGAGCTGCCCGGGTAGTCGTCGTGGGCGCGGAGTGCGACCTGCTGTGGCCGACCGATCCGGTGCTGCGCACGGAGCTGCTGAGCCAGCCTCACACCCGCCGGATCAGACTCAACCTACTCAGCCCGGACGGCGTGGCACGGGTGCTGGGTGGACCTGCACGTCCGGTGACCGGCCGGACGGCTAACCTCTACCACCATCTCACCGGTGGTAACCCCTTGCTGCTCCACGGTCTCGCTGCGGACCAACAGGATCCGCACGCGTTGCCGATGCAGGTCGCGAACGGTTTCACCCGTGCGGTCGAAAGCTGCCTGTACAACTTCGAGGCACCGGTGTTGCAGGTGGCCCGCAGCATCGCGGTGCTCGGTGAGCAGGTTTCCACGATGATGCTCAGCCAGCTCACCGGGCTACAGGTGCAGAGCGTCGCTCGGGCCGTCGATCTGCTAACCCGCACCGGTTTACTCGACGACAGCAGCCGGCTGCGACACGTGAGCGCGGTCGAAGCGGTGCTTGACGGCATGTCGTCCGAGGAGCGCTCCGACCTGCATCGGCGGACCGCTCGGCTGTTAAACCAGAGCGGCGTCGCCGCACCCGTCGTTGCCGCGCACCTAGTGGCCTCGGCGCCTCCGGAGGACACGTGGGCGGTGCCGGTGCTTCGCGAGGCCGCCGACCGCAGCGTGGACGACGGCATGTTCGCGCAGGCGCTGGAGTACCTCAACCTCGCCCACCGCATCACCCCGGACAAGAGTCAACGTGCTTCCATAAAGACTGCGCTGGCTCGCGTCGAGTGGCGAATCAGCCCGGCCAGTGCACTACTGCACTTGACCGACGTCATCCCCGTCGAAACAAACCACGTGCCCCCCCATGACGCGATCATGTTGCTGCGATACCTCGCCTGGTACGGCCGGACCGCCGAGGCCAGCCGAGTGCTGGACTGGCTCGATGACCACCGCACCAAGCTCAGCCAGAGGGCTGCCAGCGAGCTCTTCCTCAGCAAGATGATAATTGCCTGTCTTTACCCCAACTCGATCCAGGCGCTTCAGATCGGGAAGGTCGCCGAGGACGGCCCGCGCCGGCCGGACACACTGCCCGTCGACGCGAGCTTCGGCATCCGCGCCGGCGACGTTCTGATCGCGGCGCTGAGCGGAGATTCGGCCGATTCCGTGGTCGCCCACGCCGAGCAGATCCTTCAGCAGATCCATGTCGACGGCTCCAGCGCCGCTGCGATGAGCGGGGCAGTGGCCGCGTTGCTGTACACCGAAGGTGTCGACCGGGCCGTGCCATGGTCGACGTCGCTGGCCGCACACCCGTCCGGCGACCGGTCACCGACGTGGCGCGCCCTGTGCACCGCGCTGCGTGCGGAGATCTCGCTGCGTACCGGCGATCTGCCTGCCGCTGAACGCCTCGCCGCCGGGGCGCTGCGGGAGCTGCCGCAGCATGACTGGGGCCTGGCGATCGGCGTGCCGTTGTCCTGCCTCCTGTCGGCGAAGACCTCGATGGGCAAGTACCGCGAGTGCGAACGGTATCTGCGCATCCCGTTGCCACGGCAAATCTTCGACACCCTCTTCGGGTTGCACTTCCTCGAGGCGCGGGGCCGTTACCATCTAGCCGCCGGTCGTGCGCACGCCGCGCTGAGCGACTTCCTGACCTGCGGGAACCTGATGCGCGGCTGGAACGTCGATCGCCCTGGCGTCGTGGCGTGGCGGCTGCGCGCAGCGGACGCCTACCTGCACATGCGGCGTACCTCGGAGGCGCGCACGCTGGTGGAGGAGCAGCTCGGCCTGCTGGCGGCGAACGAGACCCGGACCCGCGGCCACGCACTCACTCTGCTCGCCGCGACCACCGACCTACGCGGGCGACCGGCGCGGCTGCGAGAGGCAGTGGAACTGCTGCGGGCACGAGGCGACCGGCTCGGCACCGCACACGCGCTCGCCGCACTCAGCCGCGCCTATCACGCCCTCGGCGACTCGGCGAAGGCTCGCAACACAGTGCGCCGGGCCCAGCAACTGGCGAAGGAGTGCGGCGCCATCCCGCTCAGTGGAGAGCTGCTGCCCGAACTCTCGCACAGTTACGTGGGCGCCGAGCGTGCTACCACGATCTGCGGGGAACGGGTGGCCACGCTCAGCGATGCCGAGCGACGCGTCGCCTCCCTCGCTGCTTACGGGCACACCAACCGGGAGATCTCGAGCAAGCTCTTCATCACCGTCAGCACCGTGGAGCAGCACCTGACCCGGATCTATCGCAAGCTCAACGTCAACAGCCGCGCGGAACTCTCAGACGGGCTGATGAGCGCGAACGATGTGCTGTGCGACGAGAGCACGATGGGCGCGTAGCCGGATGGGGTCATTGGCGCAGCAGCGTCAACACCGCGAGCACCCGGCGGTTGTCGTCCTCCGCCGCCGACAGGCCGAGACGATTGAAGATGCTCCGCACGTGGGCCTCGACGGTCTTCTGGCTCAGCCGCAGGCGGCGACCGATCGCGACGTTCGACCGCCCCTCGGCCATCAGGCCCAGCACTTGGCGTTCCCGAGGGGTCAGCTGGGCCAGTCGGTCGACCTCGGCACGACGGCGACCGACCAGCCGGGCCACCACGGACGGGTCGAGGACCACGCGACCCCGCCCCACCCGGCGCACCGAGTCGGCGAACTCCTCCAGGTCGGCGACCCGGTCCTTGAGCATGTATCCGGCACCACCGCCACCCGCGGCCGACCTGCTCCCACCCGGCCCCACCGAGTCGATGACCCGCATGGCGAAGGCGGTATCAATGTGGTGGGACAGGATCAGCACACCGACATCGGGATGCGAAACCCGTAGCGCCCGCGCCGCCTCCAGCCCTTCGTCGGTGTAGGTGGGCGGCATCCGGATGTCGACGACCGCGACGTCGGGCGGATCGACGCGCACCATGGCGAGCAACTCGTCGGCGTTGCCGGCCAGGCCGACCAACTCCAGCCCGCTCTCGCCCAGCAGCCGGGCCAGACCCTCCCGGAACAGCAGCGAGTCGTCCGCCAGCATCACACGCATGTCACCCGCATTCTACGATAGGAGACCACGCTCACTCACCCGGCGCGACAGCCGGCCCACCACCACACCCACCCACACTCAACATCGACCTACAACGATGAAACCAGGCGGGTCGCGCGAACCCGTCAGCCCCACGAATGATCGAGGTTAGAGGTTAACCCTATCTGTCACCGCTGGATCACCCTGATGACGGTTCGAAGCTGCGGCAGTACGTTCACAGCGCGAACACCGCCGACAGACCCGACGCGTGTTCCCTGTTACGTCGTGCGGTCGACGGTCGGTCCCCGTCCACCTCGGCCGCACGACCCACAACTCCTGCACGACTTTGATCCCAGCCACCGTAAGGAAGGCACACCCGCGGTCCGGCCAGTATTCGCAGCGGCCAGGTGTAACCGACCCCTGAACGGCGCTGACGTAACCCCTGAACCGCCCCTATCCACTCCTATTTGTCGCCGACTCGTGACACCAGTTTCCGAGATGTGTGGTGCGCGCTAATCCCGTACCGTGGGTACGGCAATGATCAGATCGGTTAATTCCCGTGTCTCGGATTGGATCGCGCTGTGACAGTTCATCTGCAACCGGCGACTGCCGCCCCGCACGGAACAGCGACCATTTCGGAATTCGATCGAAGGAGTCCCCGAATCCTAGGATTCGGCACCGCGGTTCCCTCCACGTCGTACACCCAGACCCAACTCCTACACCTGTTCGGCATCGCCGACCCGCGCGTGCGATCCGTCTTCGCCAACAGCGCGATCGACCGGCGTTTCCTCACCCTGCCACCGGCGGGTCCCGACGGCGCCCGGCAGCTGGAGACGCAGGGACAACTCCTGCACAAGCACCGCGAACAGACCGTCGACATGGGTGCCCGAGCGTTGGAAAGCTGCCTGAAGCACATCAACGCCCAGCTCACCGACGTACGGTACCTGTGCTGCGTGACCTCAACCGGCTTTCTCACCCCGGGGGTCAGTGCCCTGCTGATCCGGGAACTGGGCCTGGAGGCCGACTGTGCCCGGCTCGACGTAGTGGGCATGGGCTGCAACGCGGGACTCAACGGACTCACCGCAACCGCGGCGTGGGCGGCTGCGAAACCCGGCGAGCTTGCGATCCTGCTGTGCGTCGAGGCATGCTCGGCGGCCTATGTGATGGACGGCACCATGCGCACGTCGGTGGTGAACAGCCTCTTCGGCGACGGGGCCGCTGCCATCGCCGTGCGATCCGACGACAGTGGCGAGCGCAGCGGACCCCAATTGTTGCGCTTCACCAGCCTCATAATTCCCGAGGCGGTCGGTGCGATGCGCTACGACTGGGACGATACCGCCGGGAAGTTCAGTTTCTACCTCGACCGCGACATTCCGTATGTCGTCGGCGCGCACGCCGAACGGGCGATCGACGCTCTTCTGGCCGGCACCGGGGTGCGGCGCGGCGACATCGCCCACTGGGTCATTCACCCGGGCGGTAAGAAGGTCATCGACTCGGTGATGGTGAACCTGGGTCTGACCCGGCACGACGTTCGACACACCGCTGGTGTCCTGCGCGAGTACGGCAACGTTTCCAGCGCCTCGTTCCTGTTCGCGTACGCGCGGCTGGCCGAAGAGGAGATCATCGCGCCGGGCGAGTACGGCGTCCTGATGACAATGGGGCCCGGTACCACCATCGAGACCGCCCTGGTGCGCTGGTGATGGCGGCCACTGGGGGAATCGGGGCAACCGTCGTGGAAGGTTCCGCCGACACGTACGTGTCGATCTCGGCCGCATCGCTGCCCGCGCTTGTGCACGAGCTGGCCGCGGGCTGCGACCGGGCGGACGCCGCCGGGCCGGACTCCGTGCTGCTGGTGCACCTCCACGGCGGCGCCACGGGCGACGGGACGGGCTGGCCCGGCGACGTCGGCATCCACGAGGTCACCCGTTGGGAACGCACACTGCGACGCCTGGAACGGCTGGCGGGACCGAGTGTCGCAGTGGCCGAGGGCGACTGCGTCGGGCCGGCGATGGAGGTGCTGCTGTCCACCGACTACCGCATCGCCACGGGGGACCTGCGACTACGCCCGTCGGCGCCGAGAGGCACACCGTGGCCGGGCATGGCGATACACCGCTTGGTGCACCAGATCGGGGTGGCCCGCGCTCGGCGCCTGGTGCTGTTCGGCGAGGAGATCGACGCCGCCACGGCCGCGGAACTCGGGCTGGTCGACGACATTACCGACGACATCGCGCAGAGCGTCCGCACCGTGGCCGATGCACTACGCACCCGCGGTGGTACCGATCTGCCGATACGGCGCCGGCTGCTGCTGGACGCGGCGGCCACGACCTTCGAGGACGCGCTCGGGGCTCACCTTGCCGCCTGTGACCGACACCTGCGTACCGCACGGACCGAGGTCATGCCATGAGCAGCGTCCTGACGGACGTACCTGCGTTCACCGGGGAGCTTGCCCGTGACAGCCGGCTGTTGGCCGAACACGCCGAGGCCGGCGAGGCGGCCCTGCGGAGGCTGCCACCAACGCCCGCACGCGACGCTGCGCAGGCACATACCGCAGCCGATGTCCACCGGCACTGCCGCTCGGCGCGCCGCCGATTCCTGGAGATGCACGTGGCCGCGGTCTACGACGCGGTCACCGGCGACGACGAAGATCACCGGCCACTGACCGTCCTGGCACTGGAGGTCGCGGACCGCTTCCCCGGCCTGGTACCGGATGCCACCCGGCTGGCCGAGGAACGTGGGCGGCGGCAGGCTGACAAGGAGGGCCGCGAGATCGACCAGGGCCTCCTGTTCCAGGCGTTGCTGGCGCACGACCGGACGGGCACGCACCTCATGCGTACGCTCCTGCGGCCGACCGCCGCCGCGCGGAGACTGCTCGACGACCTCCAGCGCACGGCACGCACCGTCCTGCCCACGGTGACGCTGGAGCGCCGCGACGGAGTGGCTCACCTGACCGTCCATAACCTCGATTGCCTCAATGCCGAGGACGATCAGCTCGCCGAGGACATGGAGACCGCCATCGACCTGGCGTTGCTCGATCCGACCGTCCGGGTGGGCGTGCTTCGCGGCGCGCCGATGACCCATCCGGCCTATCATGGCCGCCGGGTGTTCAGTGCCGGGCTCAACCTGCGGCACCTGCAAGCCGGGCGGATCTCCTTCGCAGGTTTCCTGATGCGCCGTGAGCTCGGCTACGTCAACAAGCTCATCCGCGGCCTGCACACCGGCGACGCCACGCCGCGGGAGATCCCCTGGATCGCCGCGGTCGACACATTCGCCATCGGCGGTGGCACCCAGTTGCTGCTGGCGGTGGATTGGGTCGTGATCGCGGCGGATGCCTACCTCAGCCTGCCCGCCGCTCAGGAGGGCATCGTGCCCGGAGTGGCGGGTCTGCGGCTGGGCCGCAGGGTCGGCGGTGGAGTGGCCCGACAGATCCTGCTCACCGGCCGCAAGTTGTGGGCCGGCGAGCCTGACTGCGCGCTGCTGTGCGACGAGGTGGCGGACCCACGCGACATGGACCGCGCGGTTGCCGCTGCGGCCGACCGCCTCGACAATCCCGCCGTCGTCGCCAACCGCGCGATGCTCAACCTCGCCGAGGAGCCCCCGGACGTGTTCCGCCGCTTCGTCGCCGAGTTCGCGTGGCGCCAGGTTCTGCGCCTGTACAGCGCGGACGTACTCGCCAAGGCCGACGGGGCGTGGTCACGATCGGCAAGGACGGCGGCGTGAGCGCGGAGATGAGCCTGTCGCCGATCAACGCGCTGCTGCACGTGCTCAGCGACGAGGGCGTCGACCGGGTGTTCGGCAACCCCGGCACGACCGAACTGCCGATCATCCACGCGCTCCGAGGTACCGCCGACATCCACTACGTGCTGGCGTTGCAGGAGGCGTCCGCGGTCGCGATGGCCGACGGGTACGCACGCGCCACCCAGCGCCCCGCGTTCGTCAACCTGCACGTCGCGGCCGGGCTGGCCAACGGCATGGTCGGCTTGCTCAACGCCAGCCGGTCCCGTACCCCGCTCGTGGTGACCGCCGGCCAGCAGGACCGACGCCACCTGGCTCAGGATCCGATGCTCTCCGGCGACCTGGTGGCGATGGCCCGACCGGTCGTCAAGCACGCCTTCGACGTCCAGCACGCGGCGGACCTGCCGCTCCTGCTGCGCCGGGCCTTCGCCACCGCGGTCCGTCCACCGGCCGGACCGGTGTTCCTCTCGTTGCCGATGGATCTGCTCGCCGAGACCGAGCCCGTGCAGGTGCCGAAGCGATCTCTCATGGCACCGGCTGCTGCGGCGGGCAGCCTGAACGAGGCGGCCCGCCTGCTGGCCGCGGCCCGTGCGCCGGCGGTCGTGGCCGGTGACGGGGTGGGCCGGGACGACGCCGTGGCCGACCTCGTCGCCGTGGCCGAGGCACTCGGTGCGGTCACCTACCACCAGCCCATGTACGACGGGATCAACTTCCCGGGAACACATCCGCTGTACGCCGGTATGCTCCCGGCGCGCCACGCCGACATCCGGCGGCTGCTGGCAGACCACGACGTCGTGCTGATCGTGGGCTGTCGCGCCTTCACCCCGCACCACTACACGCCTGGCCCACCGATCCCAACCGGAACCGTCGTCGTGCAACTCGACAGCGACCCGGCCGAGCCCGGCCGAAACTTCCCTGTTGCGCTCGGGTTGGTCGGCGGCATCCGGCGCAGCCTCCGCGAACTCGCCCAGCACGTGAACGCACAGCGACCCGGGTGCGATCCGCCGGACACCACCGCCGTGCGCAGCCGCATCGCCGAGGCGCGAGCCACCACCGACCGCCGAGCCCGTGACAGCTACGGCAAGGCGCCACTGGATCCACTGGCCGCCGCGCACGCGCTGGCCAACGGACTGCCTGCCGAAACCGTGGTGGTGGAGGAGGCGATCACCACCGGGCTGCGGCTGCGCAGCGTCCTCCGCCAGGATCGACCTCGTTCCTACGTGCACACGGTCGGCGGTGGCCTCGGAAGTGGAATCGGCATGGCGATCGGCAGCCGGCTGGGTGACCCGACCCGACCGGTCGTCGCGGTACTCGGCGACGGCTGCGCGATGTTCGGGCTTCAGGGTCTGTGGAGCGCGGCCCGCTACGGCGTGCCGGTCACGTTCGTGGTGATGAACAACGGTGAGTACCGAACGTTGAAGGAGACCCACGACGCCATGTACGGGCCGGCACCGGATCGCATCCCCTATGTCGGACTGGACATCGGCCCACCGGCGCTGGACTTTCGCCGGGCGGCGGACTTCTTCGGCATCGACACACTCCGCGCCCACAGCACCGATGAACTCGCCGCCGTAGTCGCCGAGGCTGACGAGCGCGACCGTCCCCTACTGGTGGACGTCCCCTTACGCGCCCATGGTGAGGACGTTCCCGACCCCGCCGCAGAAGGAGCCGACCGATGAACGGGACAGACCTCGCCGCGCGCGCCCGCCGCACGATGGCCGGCGGCACCGTCGATGTGGTGGAACCGGCCACCGGCGCCGTACTGACCACTGTCGGATTGGCCGACGAGACGGACGTCGACCGGGCGGTCAGGACGGCACAGGAGGCCCAGCCGGCCTGGTCGGCCACCCCGCCGAACAAGCGGGCCGCGGTGCTGCGCCGCGCCGCCCGCCTGTTGGAGCGGGACCGGGCGGAGATCGCCGAGTGGCTCGTACGCGAGGGCGGCGCCGTCCGCGGCAAGGCCGCGGTTGAGATCGACTCGGTCCTTGACGAGCTGTGGGTGGCCGCAGCGCTACCGACGCAACCGCACGGGCAGCTCATGCCGTCGGAGGACGACCGGCAGAGCATCGCCCGACGGGTGCCCCTCGGCGTCGTCGGTGTCATCGCGCCGTGGAACTTTCCGCTCCTACTGGCCACTCGCGCGGTCGCTCCCGCACTCGCCCTCGGAAATGCGGTAGTGCTGAAACCCGACCAGCAGACGCCGATCAGTGGCGGGTTCGCGCTGGCACACCTGTTCGCCGAGGCGGGCCTCCCCGAAGGTCTCCTGCACGTACTGCCCGGCGACGCCGGCCCCGGCGCGGCCCTGGTTGCGCACCCCGACGTCCCCATGATCGCATTCACCGGGTCGACGGCGGTTGGTCGGCTCGTCGGCGAGACCGCCGGGCGACTACTGAAACGTGCCTCTCTCGAGCTTGGAGGAAACAACGCGTTCGTGGTGCTTGCCGATGCGGATCTCGACCTGGCCGCCTCCGCCGGCGCCTGGGGCTCTTTCAACCACCAGGGCCAGATCTGCATGGCTGCCGGCCGCCACGTCGTGGTGGCTGATGTCGTGGAGGGGTACACCGAACGACTCGCCCGTCGCGCGGACAAGCTCGCCGTCGGCGACCCGTGGCGGTTGGATCCGGATCTCGGACCGATCGTGAACCACGCCCAGTTGAACCGGGTGGCCGAGATAGTCGCGGAGTCCGTACGGCAGGGGGCGCGGATCCGTGCCGGCGGAACGCACGACGGTCTGTTCTACCGGCCGACCGTGCTGGACAACGTCACCCCGGACATGCCCGTCTTCACCGAGGAGATCTTCGGACCGGTCGCACCGGTGATCGTGGCCGACGACGAGGACGACGCGGTACGGCTCGCCAACGCCACTCCCTACGGGCTCGTCGCGGCGGTGCAGACCCGCGGCCCGGCACGCGGTCTGGCCGTAGCAGGCCGGCTGAAGACCGGGATTGTACACGTCAACGACCAGACTGTCGCAGACAATGCGTTCGTTCCCTTCGGCGGTCGCGGCGCGTCGGGAAACGGCACCCGCTACGGCGCCGGGCACAGTTGGGACGAGTTCACCCAGTGGCAGTGGTTGACTGTATGCGAGACCACCCGGCCCGGGCCGTTCTGACGGACACGCCGATGGAACGCATCAGGTACGACAAGCGAGACCACGTCGCCTACGTGACGATCAACCGCCCGGCCGTGCTCAACGCGCTGGACCTGCTCGCTCACGAGGAGCTGGGACAGGTCTGGGACGACGTCGAAGGCGACGACGACGTCTGGGTAGTGGTGCTGACCGGTAGCGGTGACCGCGCGTTCTGCGTAGGTCAGGACCTGAAGGAGTTGGCGGAACGCACGGGTCGTGGCGCGCCACCGAAGTCGTTCGGCAGTGAAGGGCTTGCCGGCCATCCGCGGCTGACCGAGCGCTTCACGTTCAGCAAGCCGGTTGTCGCGCGGGTCAACGGCTACGCGCTCGGCGGCGGCTTCGAACTCGCCCTCGCCTGCGACATCGTCGTGGCCGCCGCACATGCCACGTTCGGGCTTCCGGAGGTACGGCTCGGGCAGATCGCCGGCGCCGGCGGCGTGTTCCGGCTTACCCGGCAGGCACCGTTCAAGGTGGCGATGGGTCATCTGCTGACCGGTCGGGAGCTGTCCGCCGCCCGCGCCTACGAACTCGGGCTCGTCAACGAGGTCGTTCCGGCCGAGCGGCTGGACGCTTGCGTCGACGGGTGGGTCGCCGACCTGCTGCGCTGCGCCCCCTTGTCGGTACGAGCGACGAAGCAGGCCGCCAGTGCCTCTGCTCATCTGTCCCTGAACGAGGCGTTCGCAGCCCGCTACCCGTGGGAGGAGCGGCGGCTGCGTAGCGTCGACACCGTTGAGGGCCCACGCGCGTTCACGGAGAAGCGACCACCCCGCTGGACCGGTGAGTAGGCGCGGCTTCAGTCGGCCGGGAGGCGCGCCTGGACCCGGGTACCTTCGCCGAACCTGCTGTACACGCTGAACCGGCCGCCGACCGCCTCCACCCGGTCGGACAGTCCGCGTAACCCCGAGCCCTCGGGGTCAGCGCCGCCCACGCCGTCATCGTCGACGGTCAGCAGTACCTCGCCGTCGCTCGTCTCCACCCGCACCTGGATCTGCTGGGCCTGGGCATGCTTGGCCGCGTTGGTGATGGCCTCGCACGCCACGTAGTACAGGGTCTCTTCGATCGGCTGAGGCAGTCGGCGGTCCGACATGCTGACCACCTTCACCGGTACCGGCGCGGTCTCGCTCAGCGACTCGAGCGCGGCGGCCAGCCCGGCGCTGGTGAGCACGGCCGGGTGGATGCCGCGAGCGATGTCGCGCAGCTCGTCCAGCGCCCGCGTGACCTCGGTGACGGCCTCCCTCACGGTGCTGCCCACGACAGTGGCGGGCTCACCCCTGGCCAACTGCGTCTGAGCCAGCGCCAGCACCGTCACGAGGTTCACCAGCCGCTGCTGGGCGCCGTCGTGCAGGTCGCGCTCGATCTGTCGACGACCGGCGGCAGCCGCTTCCACGATCCGCGCCCGGGACCGCACCACTTCGCGCAGCTGCGTCTGGAGGTCGGCATGCAGCCGTTCGTTCTCGATCGACAGCCGGGCGGTGGCCAGCGCGGCCCGCACGAGCGCCGGCTCCGCGCGGAGCCACGGGTCATGCACGACAACTGCGATCGGGCCGTCCTCGGACTCGAGTACGGTCGCCCGCCCACTGTCGCTCCAACCCATCGGTGACACGTCTCGCCCGTCGACATCTACGTAGGCCTGCCGGTCGGGCAGCCAGTAGTACAGCCGCAGACCGGGCTCGCGCAGCGCTGTGGTGAGAGCCCGCTGCACCCCGCCGGTCGTGACCGGGCCGGCGAGGGCAACCGCAAGATCAGCGATCGCGGCTCGGTCCCAACGTGTCCGTGCCATCCCGAACAGCAGGCCCAGCGGCCAACAGCCCAGCCCGACGATCACGATGGACACGGCGACCGTCCCGCGCCGATCCCCGCCGGAGCGGTCGACAAGGGCGTCCAGGTTCGCCACACCGAACATGATCGGCGCGAAGACTGCCCCGACGAACGCCGGCGCGACCGCCCGTCGGCGCCACGGCGGGCCCTGGCGCCACTGCACGATGACGGTGGCGACGATGAGGGCGATGACGGGCACCGTCAAGGCGGTGAGCAAGGAGTGCGCCAGCGATCGGCCCGGGAAGTCCGCAGTGACCAGCAGGAGGCTCGGCGGGCAGTCGCATCCGGCGTCGGCAGGGCTGACCAGCATCTCCGTACCGACGATGACGACGGGCACGGCGACGGTCGAGACCGTCGCCGTCAGCCGCTGCAGTCGCCCGGTGACCGATCCGTCGGGAAAGCTCACCAACAGTCGCACGTACGTCAACAGGAAGAGCGCCGGTGCCAGGTTGCCCAGTGTGTAGATCAGCGGCTGATCGATGCCGCTGAGTCCCAGCAGCGGCCAGGAGAGCCCGCATCCGACGGCGAGCCTTCCGATCGGATTGCCGGGGTCGCGAGTGGCCACGGCGAGCCCGGCGGCGACGAAGGCCCAGCCCGTGGTCAGCAGCGCGAGGACCGCCACCAACCGCGACAGGTGGGTTCCTGCGGCGTTACTCCAGACCGGTTCCCGGACCAGCCGGTCGCTGGCCAGCGCCCAGGCGTAGAAAGCCGTCTCGACGCCCGCCGCGGCGAGCACGACCTGTCGAACACGGCTCACCCGTCGTACCTCCGCAGCTCCGCACCGTCATCACCACATGGTCGCAGGTGTAATGGTCACACCGAAGCTCTCCCCGTTGAGCCGGCGCGGGTCGCTGATCTGCCGGGCACCGGTCGGCGAGATCGGCCGTCGCCGAGCGAGATCGCGGCACCAGCAGGGTTAACCCTAGGTCCGAACGGGGGTTCGCCCTGGAGACACCGACCGCGCGGGACCCTAAGGTCCAGTTGTGGAGTGTGATGCAGCATGACCAGAGAGGGCCATGTCTACCGTCGGCCTTTCCGACACGCCGTCGCCAGCTGATCGAAGACGGCGCTCGGCTTCGGCACGCTGGGCCAGACGTCTCCGCAGAGCCGACCCGTTCGGCAGTACCGGCCCCGCCCTGACCCCGCACCCGCGGGCGCTTTCGGCCTGTGGCTACCACCCGCCGTGACATCCTCCCGGCCGCCCACCCTCGGGCGGTCGGTGACCGTGCCTGAGCCGATCTCCATGGTTCGCCAGTCGGGCGGGAACGGGCGAAAGCGCTCGCACAACAGCTGTCCGGATCACAGACCAGAGAGGGCCAAGGGCCGCATGGGTCTCATCGCCAACCTCGTCCTGCGGTACAAGACGCTTGTCATCCTCGTCTGGGTGGCAATCGCGGCCAGCGGTGTCTACTCGAGCACCGCGCTCGCGGACCGGATGACCGACGGGCTCCCGCTACCGGGTAGCGAAGCCTATGAGGCCAACGTCGCCATCGCCGAATGGTTCGGCACCGGAGGGCCTCAGACGACTCCGCTGGTGCCGGTCGTTCGACTGCCGGCCGACTCGACCGTGGACGATCCGGCAACCGCCACGGCGCTCACGACCGCCTTCGACACGCTCACCCCGGAGGCGCTGGTCGCCGCCGTGGCCGACGAGGGACCGTCGCCCGAGGAGCCGGTCGTGCGGGCGGCGTCCTTCTTCAACACCGGCGACCGTGGCTTCGTCTCCGCGGACGGTCGCACCACGTTCGGCATTATCTATCCCCCGGCCAGTGGAGTCACCGCGCCGGGCGCCGGGCCAGACTACGCTCAAGCCGTCACCTCGCTGATGATCCCCGCGCTACCGGCCGGTGCCACGCTGGAGGTGACCGGGCTCAACGCGTTGCAGCGCGAGCAGGAGGCCGGTGGCGGCGACCATGCCCAGAGCGACAACCGGGCACTGCAGGAGGCCCTGTTCGCGGCGACCGGCGCGCTGATCGTGCTGCTGTTCGTGTTCGCGTCCCTGCTGGCTCTCGTGCCGCTCTTCGTGGCCGCCGTGTCGATCCTTGCCACGTACCTGGCCGTGCTGGGCCTGACCTACGTGACCGACATCGACAACAACATCGAGGCGATCGTGGTGCTGATCGGGCTCGGCGTCGCCATCGACTACTCGCTGCTGCTGGTCACCCGTTGGCGGGAGGAGATCGGCGACGGCCACACCGGCGACGAGGCGGTTCGCCGAGCGCTGACGACGGCCGGCCGGGCCGTGGTGGTCAGCGGCGGCACGGTCGCGCTCGGCCTGGCCTCCCTCGCCCTGCTGCCGGTACCGATCCTGCGCAGCGTCGGGTACGCGGGCCTGCTGATTCCGATCGCCAGCGTAGCCGTGACGATCACACTTCTCCCGGTGATACTCGCGACGATCGGCCGGCGGGTCGACTGGCCGCGTATTCGCCGTCGGACCCGCGCTTCCCGTGGTTGGACCGGGTGGGCCCGGGGCGTCCTGCGCGTCCGCTGGGCCGCGTTCATCGCCGGCCTCGCGATCCTCGGCACGCTGTGCTTCTTCGCCCTCGACCTGCGAGTCGGCGAGCCCAGTGCGTCGGCGTACAGTACCGGCGGACCCGCCGAGAGTGGCCTGAAGGCGTTGACCGACGCAGGGCTGCCGACCGGCCCGCTGACCCCGATCGACATCCTGGTCCCGGCCGGCACCTCACCCGAGACGGTCACCGAACGCCTCGCCTCGGTGCCGGGCCTTCAAGCGGTCGCAGCCCCCGGTGGTTCGGGCTGGGTCGCCGGCGACGGCGCGACGATGGTCACCGCCCTGCCCGTTCACGAGGCGAGCAGCGGAGAGGCCCGGGACATCACCGAGGCGGTGCGCGAGGCTCTCCAGGGTCTGGCCCGGGTCGGCGGCGTCGGCGCGCAGGACCTGGATTTCATCGACACCATCTACGGCAACATGCCGCTGATGCTCACGGTGCTCCTGCTCGTGACGTTCGTGCTCCTGGCCAGGTCGTTCCGGTCCCTGGCGCTGGCGTTGAAGGCGGTCGTGCTCAACGTCGTATCGATCGGCGCCGCCTACGGCGTGGTGGTGCTGATCTGGCAGGACGGGTACGGCTCACGGCTGCTGTTCGACGCCCCGGCGACCGGCTCGATCGATCTGTTGACCCCGCTGATCGTGTTCGCTTTCCTCTACGGCTTGTCGATGGACTACGAGGTGTTCATCCTCTCCCGCATTCGCGAGGAGTACGACAAGACGGGCTCCACCTACCAGGCCGTTGTCAACGGCCTCGGTCACACGGGCATGCTGGTCACCTCGGCGGCGCTCATCCTGTTCTTCGCGTTCGCCGGGCTCGGCCGTATCCCGATCACTCTCGTTCAGGTGCTGGCCACCGGCCTCGGTGTCGGTATCCTGCTCGACGCCACCGTGGTACGCGCACTGCTGGTTCCCGCGACGGTCTCGCTCTTCGGTCGCTGGAACTGGTGGCTGCCGGCCTGGGCCGCCAAGGCGCTGTTCGTGGCGCCGTCGCCAGCGGTTCGGGAGCCCAGCGGCAGACACCAGGCCCAGCGCGTAGCGGAGCCGGCGGCGACCGGTGCCGGGGCGGCGGCAGAGCCGGTCGCGCCGGCCGACCGTGACGTCACCAGGGATCCCCGGGCGGCGCCGTGACGGCGGTTCAGCCGTAGGAGTGGAATCCGAGTCCATTCTTGCGACCGAGCCGGCCGCCGGCGACCAGTTCACCGAGCATTGTCGCGGCGTCGAGCGCCTGGCCCGGGTAGGCGAGATGCAACGTCTGCTGAATGGCGAGGGACACGTCGAGTCCGACCACGTCCAGCAGCGCGAACGGCCCCATCGGGAAGCCGTACCGGTGGGTGACGGCGTCATCGATGTCCTTGGCGGTGGTGCCGCCACCTTCCAGAAGCCGAATCGCGCTGTTGAGGTAGGGAAACAGCAGGTAGTTCACGATGAAGCCGGGCCGGTCGTCGCAGACGACCGGCGTCTTGCCCAGTTGTCCGCACACGGCGGCGGCCGTTGCCAGAACGCCCGGCGGCGTCTTCGCCGTGCGGATCAGCTCAACGAGTCGCATCATCGGCGCCGGGTTGAAGAAGTGCATTCCCACGACCTCCTCGGGCCGGTCGGTCGCGGCTGCGCAGGCCGCGACCGACAGGCTGGACGTGGTGGTGGCGAGGACGGCGCCGGGGCGACAGATCCAGTCCAGTTCGCGGAAGACCTTGTCCTTGACAGCAGGGTCCTCCGCGACCGCCTCGACCACCAGGTCGCAGGGGGCGAGAGCGGTCCGGTCGGCGCCTGTGACGAGACGGCCCATGGTATCGGCGGCGGCAGCGGCGGTGAGCCGGCAGCGACCGACGGCCTTGTCGAGCCGTCGCGCAATTCGGGCCGATGCGGCTCTGGCCCGCTCGGGGTCGCGGGAGACGAGTACGGTGGCGTACCCGGCTCTGGCGGCCACTTCGGCGATGCCCGTCGCCATGGTGCCGGATCCGAGCACGCCGATGCGGTGAACGGTACGCGCACCTGCGGCGTCCAGGGGTGGCGGTGGCGCGAGGGCTTCCGATGAGACGCCGAGCATCTCGAAGGGGCCCGCCGGGAGGCCACAACCGAGGCGCATCGCCAGGTCGATGTCCGCCCTGCTCGCATAGCCGACGGCGTGCAACGCCATCGCCCGGTCGAGGTACTCCTGGATCAGGGCGTCGACGCCGGTCACGCCGACCGCGCCCGGAAGTAGCCGAGCTGCGGCAGCAGCCGCTCCCGCAGCTCGGTGTCGGTGACGCCCAGGCCCTCCTGGGGGGCGAGGCAGAGCACGCCGACCTTGCCGCTGTGCTCGTTGCGGTGCACGTCCCGCGCCGCCTGCCCGGTCTCGGTCAACGGATAGACGACCGAGAGAGTGGGGTGGATGACGCCACGCGTGATCAGCCGGTTGGCCTCCCACGCCTCGCGATAGTTGGCGAAGTGGCTGCCCACGATGCGCTTCAGGTGCATCCAGAGGTACCGGTTGTCGTAGTGATGGTCGTAGCCGGTCGAGGATGCGCAGGTCACCACGGTGCCACCACGGCGGGCCACGAAAACGCTCACCCCGAACGTGTCGCGGCCCGGATGCTCGAAGACGATGTCTGGATCGTCGCCGCCGGTCAGGTCGCGCACCCGTTTACCGAACCGCTTCCACTCCCCCGCATCGGGCCTGTCCCCGTCCCAGAACCGGAAGTCCTCGGCGCGCCGGTCGATGACCGCCTCCGCGCCGCATGCGAGAGCCAGCTCGGCCTTGTCCGTACTGGAGACCACTGCCACAACCCGGCCACCGCCGTTACGCACCAGCTGCGTCGCGTACGAACCGAGACCGCCGGCCCCGCCCCAGACCAGCACCACGTCACCCTGCTTCATCCGCGCTCCGTTGGGCGACACCAACTGTCGGTACGCGGTGGAGTTGACGAGGCTGGAACAGGCCGCTTCCTCCCACGTCAGATGCCCCGCCTTCGGCATCAGCTGGTTCGCCCTCACCAGGGCCAGCTCGGCGAGGCCACCGAAGTTCGTCTCATATCCCCAGATGCGCTGTCCGGGATCGAGCATGGTGTCGTCGTGCCCGTCCGGGGACTCCAGGTCCACCGACAGGCAGTGGGCGACGACGTGGTCGCCGGGCTTCCAGCGGTTCACCCCGGCTCCCACGCGCAGCACCACGCCCGAGGCGTCTGATCCGAGTACGTGATACGGCAGATCGTGGCGGGCGCCGGAGGGTCCTGACCGGCCGTACCTCTTGAGGAAGCTGAACGTCGGCAACGGTTCGAAGATCGCGCTCCATACGGTGTTGTAGTTGATCGCGCTGGCCATCACCGCGAGCAGCACCTCGCCCGGGCCCGGCTCCGGCGTGGGCACCTCCCGCACGTGCAGGGACTTCGAAGGATCCTTGTCCGCGCCGGCCAAGCCCTCGAACATCATGGATTCCTCGGCCAGTACGACCACGCCTCGGTAGCTCTCGGGCAGCGGCAGCGCCGTGATATCGGCGGGAGTGGCCACCTCGGACAGCACAGCTTCGATGAGGTCTCGCATCACAGCTCCTCGGGGATGGGGCCGCCGACCAGCCGCAGGCGGCGGGTCGGCGGCCGTGCCCGTAGGCCGGCAATCAGGGGATGATGACCATCCGGCGGCCTGGGGTGTCGGAATGCCAGGACTTCTCGATGTCGGCCAACGGCACTCGGTCGACGTCCACCCGCAGCTCACCCGCGGCAGTGCGCTGCATGAGCTGCTTCTGGAAGTCGTTCATCGATTCGACGGTCTCGGCCACTGTGCCCATCGCAGACGCGTTGAGGATCGACACGCCGCCGCGGCGCAGGGTGTCGGCGTGCAGGCCGGACACCTGCTCCCCGGCGCTACTGCCGAGTTGGACGTATCGGATGCTGCCGCGTGGGATGAACGTTCGTGGAATGGACCCGAGCAAGACCTCCGCCGGATGTCCCCAGAGAAAGTCGAGGATCACGTCGTAGCCGTCGCCCATCTGCTCCAGGAACGACGCGCTGAGCTTGTCGTCGGGTTGGTCGAGCTGGATGGTGGCGTCGGCGCCGAGTTCCGGCAGGCTCTCCAGGATCTCCGGATTGCGCCCGGCGGCCACGACGCGTCCGGCGCCGAACATCTTCTTCGCGGCCTGGATGGCCAGCTTCCCGGCGAAGCCGGTGGCGCCGAGGATGAGCACCGACTCGCCCTCGACCAGCTTGCCGACCCACGACAGCGAGAAGCAGGTGGTGACGCCGGGATTGAGTAACGCCGCGGCGGTCGCGTCGTCGAGCTCGCCCGGCACCGGGACGCACCTCTCACGCCGGGTCACCGACAGCTGCGCGAGGGTGCCGTAGGGCTCGCGCGGGTAGTAGAAGACGACCCGGGATCCGTCGTCGAGGTAGCCGAGGCCCTCCAGCCCGCAGACGTAGGGAACGGATCGACCACCGCCGTACAACGGGTTGTCCACGGCGATGCGGAGGTGCCGTGGAAGAGCCGCCGCGGCGACCTTCACCAGCAGTTCGTCATCCTGCGGCTCGGGATCGGGGAACTGCTGGAACCGGGGAGGTTGTCCCTGGGTGTGCATGACAGCGGCGTCCATCGCCACTCCTTTCGTTGGGGTGTCAGGCTTGGTACAGACGTCAGGCCCGGCGCGTGAGCACACCGTGGATGTACGGCAACGGACCCAACCGGTACAGCAACCGCCAGCCGTCGACGGTCAGCCCCGCCTGCGTCATCACCGGTTCGAGTTCGCTCGGACGGAGCACCCGGTCGCGGCTACGCAGCAAGGTGAAGGTGGGACGCAGCCAGCCGATCGCGAAGTGGTCGGCGAGGCCGAACCTCGCGCCCGGACGCAGCACCCGGCTCACCTCGGACAGGCCTTCGGTACGGCTGCGCCAGTGGTGGAAGCAGAGCGTGCTCACCACGAGATCGAAATGGCCATCGTCGTAGGGAAGTTCCTCGGCAGTGCCCTGGACGTAGGTGATTCCAAAGTCCTCGGCGGTGCGCCGGCGAGCTTCGGCCACCATGCCGGGTGCCGGGTCGACGCCGAACAACTCCGCGCTCGGGAAAAGCCAGGCGATCCGGCGCAGCATCGCGCCGGTGCCGCAGCCCACGTCGAGAATCCGCTTCGGCGGCTCAGCGTTGGACCCGGCGATCCAGTCCAGCAGACCCAGGTGCACGGTGCTGCGGACGCTCTGGATCCGCATGTCCTCGTACCCACCGGCCAATCGGTCGTAGATGCCGACGTCACGGCCGTATCGATGATCGCTCCGCATTAACCGCTCCTTCGCATCGTCATGGGCAGATCGCGGCTGAGGAAGTTGCTGCTGGCGCCGATGGCGAGCTGCCGAGGACCGGCGAAGGTCAGACCGCGCTTGGCGAACCAGACCGCTGTCTTGATCAGGGTGCGGCTCTGCAGGCGTTCCATCTTCAGCGCGCGGTTGACGAGCCGCTCCACGTACGGGCGGCGCGCGTTCTCGTACGCCAGCAGCTGCCGCGCCGGCGGACCGGAATCGACCAGGACCCGGCTGAGTACCCAAGCGTCCTCAAGCGCCTGGTTGACTCCCATCGCCGCGCGGGGCGGGATGGCGTGCACCGCGTCGCCCGCGAGCGTGACGCGTTCGGTTCCCCACCTGGGCAGGACCTCGTGCAGGATGTGTGGGAACAGTGAGATGTCGTCGTCGTGGATGGAGTCGAGCAGTTCCGGCACCGGCGAGGCCCAGCGGCCGAAACGTGACCGTAGGGCGTCGGCGATGGAGGACGTGCTGTCCGTCCGGCCGTCGAGGTGGCGCGGCACGGTCTCGCCGTCGGCCCACGGTGTCTCGAACACCCAGTGCACACGGCCGTCACCCACCGGGTGCAGCCCGCACACCCCGCCGCCGGAGAAGAACGACTGGACGTGGTTGCGCCCGGCCAGCTCGATCGGCGGCGAGGTGATGCCGTGCCAGCTGGCCCATCCGGTATACGACGCGGCCCGGTCGCCGAAGAGGTGCCGGCGAACCACCGATCGGTGGCCGTCCGCGCCGATCAGCACGTCGCAGGTGACCTCGCTCCCGTCGGCGAACTCGACGGTGACCTGGTCGCGGGCCTCGGTGATGCCGACACACAGTTTGCCGAAGTGCAGGCGCTCCTCGGGCAGCCGGTCGGCCATCCGCCTCAACAGGTCTCCGCGTGCGGCCAGGATGGTGGGCGAGCCGTACCGGACGGTGACGCCCGCCAGCTTGATCCGTGCCAGGGAGTATCCGTCGTCGGTCCGCGAGTCGATCATGTCCATCGGGATGCCGAGCCCGTCGAGGTCGATGCCGAACTCGCGCAGGATCCCGGTCCCGTTGGG
Organism: Micromonospora tarapacensis; assembly: GCF_019697375.1. NCBI lineage: Bacteria > Bacillati > Actinomycetota > Actinomycetes > Micromonosporales > Micromonosporaceae > Micromonospora > Micromonospora tarapacensis. The sequence continues at coordinate 3,203,802 of NZ_JAHCDI010000004.1, forward strand.
CCAGAGGATGACGCCGTTGCCGGCCGCCCGCAGCTCGCCGGCCTGTTCGTAGACCTCGACCTCGTGTCCGGCACCCAGCAGGCCGAGCGCGGCACCTACACCCGCGACACCGGCACCGATGATCGCCACCTTCATTTCGCCGCTCCTTCGATCCGGGCCGTAAGATCCGCCAGCCAGCCGTGCACGGCGTCGGCGGTTGTCGTGGAATGCTGTTCCAGGACCGTGAAGTGGTCACCGGGTACGTCGACAGCGGTGTGTGGCAGGCTCCACGACGCCAGCCAGTCGACCTCCTCCTCGTCGAGCAGGTCGCGCAGGTCGTGGGAGAACGGCTCGGTGGCGCGCACCAGCAGGGTCGGTGCGGCGATCGCCGTCGGTTCCCACAGGCCGAGCAGGCGGTAGTAGGTGCCCATCGCGGTCAGCCGGGTCTCGCTCTGCAACGCGAAACGGCTCTCCCGTTCCAGCATGTGCTTGCGCATCAGTGGGCCCAGCCGATCGCGGAGAAACTCCTCGTTGGCGTAGCTGTCCACCAGGATGACGGCGGCCGGTCGCACGCCGTCGCGTTCGAGGTGTTCAGCGACGGCGTGGGCGAACCAGCCCGACAGCGAGCGGCCGACGATGGCGAACGGTTTGCCGCCGGCGCAGGTGACCACTCGCTCCGCCTGCATCGCTACGACGGCCTCCAGGGTTGCGGGGACCTGCTCCCCGTCGACGAACCCGGGATGCGGGACGACCAGGACGTCCCGCCGGTCGGCGAACTGGGCACCGAACCGGGCGTACTCGTGCGGTCCGGCAACCGCGCTGAACGCCGGGAAGCAGATCAGTCGTGGCTCGTCCGTCCCGGAGGCGTGGCGCACGATCTCGGGCGCGGTCACCTGGCCGGCGTCGGTGAACGCGGGCCGGATCCGGGAGGCGACGCCGAGCAGTTCGGTCGCCTCGTCGTAGAGTCCGCGTTCGCATGCCTGCCAGTAGAGGGTCGCGACCGGGCCGAGATCCTCGGTGTCGGAGGCGAGGAAGTCCGGTCCCTCACCCGCCGTCGGCACCGTCTCGACGGCCCGGGCCTTGCCGTCGGCCCCGGCCACAGCCAGCTCGCCCCGCAGGAACCGGGACAGGGCCGCCGCGTGCGGGTAGTCGAAGATGAGCGTCGCCGGCAGCCGAAGCCCGGTCGCCACGTGCAACCGGTTACGCAGGTCCACCGCGGTGAGGGAGTCGAACCCGAGGTCGGTGAATGCCCGCTGAGGCGCCACTGTCGACGGGTCGTTGTGACCGAGCACCGCGGCGACGTGGCCGCGCAGCCAGTCAACGAGGACCTGCTCCTGATCCTGTGCTCCTCGTCCGGCGAGCCGTCGCAGCAATGCCGCCCGTTCGCCGGTCGGATCTGCGTTCGGGCGGGCGGCGACCCTGACGAGCCCGCGCAGGAGGCCCGGCAGCATCCCGGCCCGGGCCATACCGCGCAGCGCCGGCAGGTTGAAGCGGACCGGTACGGCGACCGGCTCAGCGGCGGCGAGGGCCGCGTCGAACAGTTCGAGTGCCTCGGCGGAGCCGAGCGGAGCGATACCGCGGCGCGACATCCGCTCGATGTGGGCCTCGTCGAGGTGCTCGGCCATGCCGCTACGTTCGGCCCACAGACCCCAGGCCATCGACGTGCCGGCCAGGCCGTGGTGGCGGCGGTGCTGGGCCAGGGCGTCCAGGAACGCGTTCGCGGCAGCGTAGTTGGCCTGTCCGGCCGCGCCGAGGGTGGTGGCGGCGGAGGAGAACATCACGAACGCCGTAAGGTCCAGACCAGCGGTCAGCTCATGCAGATTGACCGCGGCGTCGACCTTCGGCCGCAGGACCGTGGCGAGCCGTTCGGGATCGAGGGACTCGACGACGCCGTCGTCGAGCACACCGGCGGCGTGCACGACGCCGGTCAGCGGCATATCCTCCGGTACCCGGTTCAGGACCGCCGCGAGAGCGGTCCGATCGGCGATGTCGCAGGCTTCGAAGGTGCTGGTGCACCCGAGGCCGGCCAGTTCGGCGGCGAGTTGGGCCGCGCCGGGTGCCCGGTCGCCGCGCCGGGAAACCAGCACGAGGTGACGGGTACCGGCGGCGGCGAGGTGCCGGGCGACCAGGCCGCCCAGGGTGCCGCTGGCACCGGTCAGCAGCACCGAACCGGCGTCTAGGGCGGGCTGCGGCATTCCGGTGGCGCGCACGCGGGCGAGGCGGGGCACCAGGGCGGCACCGCTACGTAGGGCCACCTGGGGTTCGCCTCCCGCAGCGGCGGCGTCGAGGGCGGCCCAGGATGCGGCCGATCCGTCGACGTCGGCCAGCACGAATCGTTGGGGGTGCTCGGACTGCACCGAGCGCAACAGGCCCCAGACGGCGGCGGCGACCATGTCGACGTCCGCTTCCGGATCGCCGGTCGGAACCGCACCCCGGGTGACGACGACGAGACGCCGGTCGTCCTGGCGGCGGTCCGCGAGCCACTCCTGCAGGGTGCCCAGGACGCGGGCCAGGGTGGCGTGCACCTCCTCGGCCAGCCCGGCCGCAGCCGCCGGTCCCCCCTGAACCGGAAGGTACACCGTCCCGGTCTCGTCCAGCACCGCGTCGAGGGTGGGTACCCGCGGCCCCGGAAAGTCCGGAAGCGCAGTACCGAGCACCGTGCTTGGCTGCTGCGGACCGGGCGTGGGCCGGGTGACCGCCGTCCACTCCTGACGGTAGAGGTCGGACAGGGCTCCGCTGATGGTGCGGTCGCTGATCGGAACCGCCCGGAACTCCAGGCGTTCGACGGTGAGCACCGGCCGGCCGAGGTCGTCGGCGGACTCCAGCGCGTGCCCGCCCTCCGGGGTCGGCGTCAACGCCGCGTGCAGGGTCGTCGCTCCGGCGGTCCACAGCCGTACGCCGTACCACGTCATCGGCATGACCACGGCGTCGCGGTCCTGAGCCAGCGGCGCGGCCACGCGGACGGCCGGCTCCAGCAACGCCGGATGCAGCCCGAACCGGCCGCCGTCCCCGCGGTACTCCTCGGGCAGGGCAAGCGCGACCGCGACCGCGTCTCCGTCCCGGACCACCGTCAGCGGTGCATCGAACGCACCGCTGAGCTCGACACCGGTGTCACGGTCCTCGGCTGCGCCGCCGGCGGAGAGGTCCGGTCCGGTCGGCGCGGACCCGGCCGCGGCGGGTGCGAGTGTTCCGACGGCGTGGCAGACCCAGCCGCTGTCACCGGCGGCCGAGATGGTCAGGTCCCGGCGGTCGTCCGGCCGGGGTGGGCCGGCAGTGACCTGAATGCGTACGCCGCCCTGCTCGGGAAGGATGAGGGGCCGCCGGATCTCCAACTGTTCGATCAGACCGCAGCCGATCTCGTCCCCGGCGCGGAAAGCCCACTCCAGAAACACCGCCGCGGGAACGACCGTGTTGTCGAGCACCCGGTGGCCATCGAGCCACGGGTGCGCGTGCCGGGACAGGCGTCCGGTCAGTACCGTCGCCCCACCGTCTGCCAGGGCGAGCGCCCCGCCGAGCAGCGGATGCTCGACGGCGTCCAGCCCGATCCCGGCCGGGTCGCCGGCCGTGGCGGAGCCATGCAGCCAGAACCGGCGCCGCTGGAAGGGATAGGTCGGCAGGTCGGGCAGGACCGGGCCCGGGGACTCCCCGGCGACGAAGTCCACCGCGGCACCGGCGACGTAGGCCTCCGCGAGCGAGCGTCGGAACCTGGTCGAGGTGTCCTCGTCGCGGCGTAGCGATCCGACCGCCACCACGGCGGTATCGCTCTCCTCGACGGTCTCCTGGATCGCCGACTGGAGCACCGGGTGCGGGCTGACCTCGACCAGTACGTCACTGCCCGCGCCGACCAGGGCGCGCAGGGCGGGCTCGAACAACACCGGCTCCCGCATGTTGCGGTACCAGTACTCGGCGTCCATGTCCGCGGTGTCCAGCAGATCCCCGGTGACCGTCGAGTACAGCGGCACTGTGGAGGATCTGGGGCGCACCGGGCCGAGTTCGCGCAGCAGCCGCTCCCGCAACTGATCGACCTGTGCCGAATGACCGGCGGTGTCGACACCGGGGACACGCCGGGCACGGATGCCCTCGGCGGTCAGCTGTGCCATCAGCTCGTCAAGGGCGACGGGATCACCGGAGACCGTGGCGGCACGCGGACTGTTGACGGCGGCGATGGCGAGCCGGTCGCCCCACGGCGCGAGGCGGGGTTCGAGCACCGCGGCGGGCAGCGAGACCGACAGCATGCCCCCTTGCCCGGCCAACGTGAGCCACGCCTGGCTGCGCAGGCCGACGATGCGGGCGGCGTCGGGCAGCGACAGTCCTCCGGCGACGCAGGCCGCAGCGATCTCGCCCTGGGAATGGCCGATGACCGCCTCCGGGTGCACGCCGACGGCACGCCAGAGTTCGGCGAGGGAGACCATCACGGTGAACAGGGTCGGCTGGACCACGTCGATCCGGCTGAGCGGCGCGGCACCAGGCCGGGCGGCGAGGACGTCGGCCAGGGACCAGTCGAGGAAGGGTTGCAGCGCCGCCACACACTCGGCCGCGCGCGCGGCGAACACCGGTGCGGTGTGCAGCAGGCCGGCGGCCATCTCCGGCCACTGCGAGCCCTGGCCGGGGAAGACGAACGCGCACCGTCCGCGCCCAGCGGCCAGGCCGGACACGACGTGCGGGGCCGGATCGCCCTCGGCGAGCGCACGCAGGCCGGCGGCGATGTGGTCGGGCCGGTCGGCGAGCACGACGGCCCGGTGCTCGAACCGGGTTCGCCCGGTCATCAGCGCGGCGGCGGCGTGCGCCGTGGGGACGTCGGGGCGCGTGGCCAGCCACCGGTGCAGCCCGTCGGCATAGGAGCGCAGTGCCTCGCCGCTACGGGCCGACACCACCCACGGGCGGTCCGGCGCCGCCACGGCGGAGACGGTCGCAGGTCCGACCGATGGTGCCTCTTCAAGGATGAGGTGAGCGTTCGTGCCGGAGATGCCGAACGAGGAAACGCCGGCTCGGCGGGGTCGCCCGTTGGCCTTCCACGCCACCGGTTCGGTCAGCAGCCGCACGTCTCCGGAGTCCCAATCCACGTGCGGGGCGGGTTCGTCCACGTACAGCGTGCGCGGCAGCAGGTCGTGGGTCAGCGCCTGGACCATCTTGAGGACTCCGGCCACCCCGGCCGCAGCCTGGGTGTGGCCGATGTTCGACTTCACCGACCCGAGCCACAGCGGGCGGCCGTCGGGCCGCCCCTGGCCGTACGTCGCCAGCAACGCCTGCGCCTCGATCGGGTCACCGAGCGCGGTTCCGGTGCCGTGTGCCTCGACGACGTCCACATCAGACGTACCGAGCCCGGCAGCGGCGAGAGCTTGTCGGATGACGCGTTCCTGGGACGGTCCGTTCGGAGCGGTGAGTCCGTTCGACGCACCGTCCTGGTTGACCGCGCTGCCGGCGACCACAGCGGCGATGTGTCGGCCGTTCCGTATCGCGTCCGAGAGCCGCTCCAGCAGCAGCACGCCGGCACCCTCGGCGAGGCTGGTGCCGTCGGCCGCGGCCGCGAACGCCTTGCACCGCCCGTCAGCTGTCAAGCCTCGCTGTCGGCTGAATCCGATGAACGCAGCCGGGGTGGACAGTACGGTGACGCCACCGGCGAGGGCGAGTCGGCATTCACCCCGGCGCAGCGCCTGCGCAGCGAGGTGCACGGCGACCAGTGACGACGAGCAGGCGGTGTCGACGGTGACGGCCGGGCCCTCCAGCCCGAGGGAGTAGGCGACCCGGCCGGAGAGCACGCTCGCCGAAGTCCCGGTGGTCAGGTAGCCCTCGACCTCGTCCGGCAGGTTGGCGATGGTGGCCGCGTAGTCCTGTCCTGCGGTGCCGGTGAAAACCCCGACCGGGGCGCCGCGAAGCGCCGTCGGATCGATGCCGGCACGTTCCACCGCCTCCCAGGACGTCTCCAGCAGAAGCCGCTGCTGCGGGTCCATGGCGAGGGCCTCGCGCGGATTGATGCCGAAGAACGCCGCGTCGAACCAGGACGCGTCCCGCAGGAACCCGCCCTCGCGGACATAACTGGTACCGGCCCGGTCCGGGTCGGGGTCGTAGAGCGCGTCGAGGTCCCACCCCCGGTCGTCCGGGAACGGCACAATCGCGTCGCGGCCCTCGGCGACCAGATCCCACAGCTGCTCCGGTGTGCCGACCCCGCCCGGGAAGCGGCAGGCCATGCCGACGATCGCGATGGGTTCGCGGTCGCGGTCCTCCAGTTCCGCCACCCGCCGCCGCGCGGTGTGGGTGTCGGCGATCGCGCGGCGAAGGTACTCGCGGAGTCTGTCCTCATTGGCCATGTCTCGAACTCCCGTTGGTGTCGACGAGGGCGAACAGTTCTTCGTCGGAGGCGGTGCCGAGGCCCAGGTCCGCAGCCGTCCGGTCGCGCCCCTGCTGCCTCGACAGGAGGGCGTGCACGCGGTCGAGGATCCGGACCGTGTCCGCGTCGTTCTGGCCGGCGAGCCCGGCCTCGAGCCGGTCGAGGTCGGCGAGGACGGCCTCGACGCCGATGGGCTTCTCCTGCGGGCACAGCCGGTCGCGGAGCAGGTCTGCGACAGCGAGCGGGCTGGGGTGGTCGAACACCAACGTCGCCGGCAGCCGCAGGCCCGTGGCGAGGTTGAGCCGGTTGCGCAACTCGACCGCGGTCAGGGAGTCGAACCCGGCTTCGATGAACGGTCGGGCAGGTTCCACCGCAGCGGGAGAGGCGTGGCCGAGGACGGCGGCGGTGTGACCGCGTACGACGGTCAGCAGGTGCTCGTGCCGTTGCGTCGGGTTGAGCCGGGCGAGAATGCCGGCGAGCTCGTTGGGGTCGGTGGTGGCCGTCGATGCGCGTCGCCGGCTCCGCCGATCCAGCTTCACCGGCACCACCACCGGATGCCCGGCGCCGACTGCGGCGTCGAACAGGGCAAGGCCCTCGGCGGTACGCAACGGTGTCATGCCGGCGGCGGCCCGTCGCCCGTCGAGCTTCGCTGTCATCGTGGACGCATCGGCCCACTGTCCCCAGGCGAGGGATGTCGCCGGCAGCCCGAGTCGGTGCCGGTGGGCGACAAGCGCGTCCAGGGCGGCGTTCGCGGCGGCGTAGTTGGCCTGGCCAGGGTTACAGAGGGTGCCCGCGGCCGAGGAATACACGACGAACGCGTTCAGCGGTAGGTGCCGGGTCAGTTCGTGCAGGTGCCGGGCGGCGTCGAGTTTGGGCCGGAGAACGGTCGCCAGCCGCTGCGGCGTCAGCGCGGACACCACCCCGTCGTCGAGCACCCCGGCCGCGTGGACGACGGCCGTCAGTTCCGGGCGTACGTCCCGCAGGACTGCCTCGAGTGCGACGCGGTCGGCGGCGTCGCAGGCGACGAAGGTGGCCTGGCAACCGGCGTCCGCCAGGTCGGCCGCGAGCGCCGGGGCGCTCGATGCGGACCCGCCCTGCCGGGACAGCAGCAGCAGGTGTCTCGCCCCGCCGTTGCGCGCCAGGTGCCGGGCGACCGCGCCCCCCAGCGTCCCGGACGCTCCGGTGACCAGAACCGTGCCGTCGCGCCAGGTCGGCGGCATCGTCAGCACCAGCTTGCCGGTGTGCTTCGCATCGCGCAGGATCCGCAATGCCTCGCGGGCCCGGCGTACGTCCCACGCCCGTACCGGCAACGGTTGCAGCACGCCCGCGGCGAGTAGGTCACGGATCTCGACAAGCATCTCCTGCAGCCGGTCGAGCCCGGCCTCCATCAGGTCGAACGCCCGGTATCGGGCGCCGCCGTACGCCCGCGCCACCTCGGCCGGATCGCGCATGTCGGTCTTGCCCATCTCGATGAACCGCCCGCCGGGGCGCAGCAGGCCGAGAGATGCGTCGACGAACGGCCCGGCCAGGGAGTTCAGCACCACGTCGACGCCGCCCGCGGCGCGGAACCGCTCGGCGAACCCGGTGTCGCGGGAGTTGGCGATCCAGTCGGCCGGGATGCGACCCTCCACCACCGGCCACTTCGACTCGCTGGCGGTGGCGTAGACCTCCGCGCCGAGCCACTGTGCGATCTGCGTGGCCGCCATGCCCACTCCGCCCGCGGCGGCGTGTATCAGGACCCGCTCGCCGGAGCGCAGCCCGGCCAGTTCGCGTAGCCCGTACCACGCCGTCAGGAACACGATCGGCACCGAGGCACCGACCTGGAACGACCAGCCGGGCGGCATGGTGGTCAGCATCCGCCGGTCGGCGACGGCAAGTGGCCCGAAGGCGCCGGACAGCAGGCCCATCACCCGGTCACCGGGACGCAGGTCCTCGACGTCCGGGGCAGTCTCCACGACGATGCCGGCACCTTCGGAGCCGAGGGAGATCTCCCCCGGGTACATGCCGAGGGTCATCAGCACGTCACGGAAGTTGAGGCCGGCGGCCCGGACCGCGATCCGCACCTGGCCGGGGTGCAGGGGCGCCTCCGCCTCCGGTGTCGGCAGCAGCCGTACACCGTCGATCGACTGTTCGTTCCCGTCCGGCAGGTGCAACCGCCACGTGGTGCCGGTGGGCGGGACCAGGAGATCGCTTCCGGCGAGCCGCGGCGCGAGAATGCTGTTTTTCGTGACCGCCAGCTGCGGCTCGTCGGTCGCGACGGCGGCGGCAACGGTCGGCCAGTCCGGCACGGCGTCCGCGAGGTCGACGATCCGGCACCGCCCCGGCGCCTCCGCCTGCACCGACCGCAACAGGCCCCAGACCGCCGCCCCGGCGATGTTCACGTCCGTGTCGCCGACCGGGGTGGCGCGGTGCGTGACGATGACGAGGACGGAGTCTGCGAAGCGTTCGTCGGAGAGCCAACGCTGCACGGCGGTCAGGACTTCGGTGAGGGCGCCGTAGGGGTCCGTGCCGTCGACGGGAAGCATCACCACCGGGGGCACCTCGGTCAACTGGTCGAGGTTTCCCGCGTCGTAGGCGATGGAGCCCAATCCCGCGGTGAGGGTGTCGGCGGGTGCGGTGTCGGTGATGACGGCGTAGCTGCCGGGCGCCACCGAGGTGTCGACCTCGACAGGTGCCCACTCCGGCAGCAGGAGCGCCTCGGCGAGGCTGTCCGGTACAGGGGTGTCAGTGGCGGCGGCCACCCTGCTCGTGGTGAGCGGGCGCAGCGTGAGGGAACCGATCCGTACGACGGGCCGGCCGTCGGGGTCGGCGGCTTCGAGGCGAACCGCACCCCCCTCCCCGGCCTCCGCGCCGTTGACGGGACTCACCCTCACCCGCAGTGTGGTGGCGCCGATCGCGGACAACCGGACGTCGGTGAAGCTGAACGGGAGCAGGATGCTGGCCGTGCCATTCCCCCCGACCACGGCGTCCGCCGCCAGGACGTGCAGGGCGGCGTCGAGGAGAGCGGGGTGTACGGCGAAGTCACCGGCCACGTCCGGGTTGGGGATGGACACTTCGGCGTAGAGATCAGCCCCGGAGCGCCACGCGGAGCGCAGCCCCTGGAACAGCGGGCCGTAGTCCAGACCTGCCTCCCCGAGGCGGGCGTAGGCGCCGTCGAGCGCGAGAGGCTCCGCGTCCGGGGGAGGCCAGGCGCTGTCGACGTGGCTGTCGTCCGGCTCGGCGACCGGGGCGAGGAGACCTTCGGCGTGCAGGGTCCACGGGCCGGTGGAGCCGGCCGTGCAGCTGTGGATACGGATGGTTCGCCGGTTGCCGTCGACGGCGCTCACCACCTGGAGGTCCAGGGTGACTTCGTCGGCGACGGTCAGCGGCGCCGAGAGGGTGAGTTCGGCGACCTCGGGGTGGTCGAGAAGGTCGCCGACGTGCAGGGCGAGTTCGACGAGCGCGGTACCGGGCACGAGTGCGGTGCCCTGGACGCGGTGCTCGCCGAGCCACCCGTGGGTGGAGAGGGAGATTCGGCCGGTCAGTACGGTGCGGCCGTCGTCGGCGAGGGGGACGAGGGCGGTGACCAGGGGATGGTTCGCGGGCTGGAGGCCGGCGCCGGAGAGGTCACCGCCGCCGGTGCCCGCGAGCCAGTACCGCTCGCGTTGGAACGGGTAGGTGGGCAGCTGCGCAGGTGGGACCGCCGGGACGAGAGCCGCCCAGTCCACCGGTACGCCTGCCGTGTACGCCTCCGCCGCGGAGATCAGGAAGCGTCGCGGGGTGTCGTCGTCGCGGCGCAGTGTGCCGAGGACGGTGGTCACCCGGTCCTGCACGCCTGGGGTGAGGACCGGATGCGGGCTGACCTCGATGGTCCGGCTGACACCGAGAGCCACGAGGGCGTCGACGCCGTCGGCGAAGCGGACCTGGCTACGCAGGTTGCGCCACCAGTAGTCGGCGTCAAGTTCCGGCCCGTCCACCCACCGCCCCTCCACCGTGGACCACATCGGTACGGCGGCGGGCCCGGGAGCGATCCCGGCGAGGACCCCACGGACGTCGGATTCGATCGGATCGACGTGGGCGGAGTGCGACCCGTAGTCGACGGCGATGCGATGGATCCGCAGTCCGTCGCGTTCGCAGCCGGCGATGAATTCGGCGAGTGCGACACCGGTACCGGAGACGACGGTGGCGGTGGGCCCGTTGACAGCGGCAACGGCGAGCTGCACGCCCCACGGCGCGATGCGTTCGGTGACGATCTCGACCGGCACGCCGGAGACCGCGACCATCCCCCCGGTGCCGCCGATCCGGGCGATCGCCCGGGAGCGGAGCACGGCGACCCGCACCGCGTCGTCGAGGGAGAGGATTCCGGCGACGTGCGCGGCGGCGATCTCACCCTGCGAATGCCCGAGCACCGCGTCGGGACGCACGCCGGCGGCGGTCCACAGCCGGGCGAGGGAGACCGCGACGGCGAACGAGGCGGGCTGGACGACGTCGACGCGAGCCATCGCGGCCGAGTCGCCGAGGACGTCCCGCAACCGCCAGCCGGCCAGTTCGGCGATGCCTTCCTCGCACTCGTTCATCGATCGGGCGAAGACCGACGAGGCTTCCCAGAGGCGCAGGCCCATGCCGGTCCACTGGGCGCCCTGACCGGCAAGGAGCCAGGCGGTGAGACCGCTGCCGGCGTCGCCCACGACGACGCCGGCAGCGGTGGTCTGCCCGCCGGCGAGGGCACGCAGCCCGGCAGCCAGTTCCTCGGCGGTGTCACCCACGACGACGGCGCGCTGCGGCAGGGCGGCGCGGGCGGCGAGCGCGACGGACAGGGGTACGGGATCCGCTTCGACGACGAGCCGGGCGGCCTGGGCGCGTAGGCCGGTCATGCCGCGGGCGCTGACCACGAATGGCACGGAGCCGGTGAGCGCCGGTCCTTGATCCGTTTTGGCAGGCGCGGAGGGTTCGTCGGTGCTCTCGCCGATGATGATGTGCGCGTTGGTGCCGGAGATACCGAACGACGACACCCCCGCCCGACGCCGACGACCCCCACCCGGCCACGACCGAGCCTCGGTCAACAACCGCACATCTCCACCAGACCAATCCACATGCGGCGTCGGCTCATCAACATGCAACGTCGCCGGCAACACCCCATACCGCAACCCCAAAACCACCTTGATAACCCCCGCCACACCCGCCGCAGCCTGGGTATGACCGATATTCGACTTCACCGACCCCAACCACAACGGACGATCCCGACCCCGCCCGAAAACACCCAACAACGCCTGCGCCTCGATCGGATCACCCAACGCAGTACCAGTCCCATGCGCCTCCACCACATCCACATCCCCGGGCCCCACCCCCGCATTAGCCAACGCCTGCCGAATCACCCGCTCCTGCGACGGACCATTCGGCGCAGTCAATCCATTCGACGCACCGTCCTGATTCACCGCCGAACCGAGTACCAGAGCCAGCACCTTGTGACCGCGTTCGCGCGCGACGGAGAGCCGCTCGAGAACCACCAGCCCGAGGCCCTCGGAGAACCCGGCGCCGTCGGCGGCGACCGCGAAGGACTTCGAACGGCCGTCGCGGGCCAGCCCTCCCTGCCGCGCGAACTCGGCAAACAGCGCCGGAGAGGACATGACCGTGACGCCACCGGCGAGAGCCAGGCCGCATTCCCCCGACCGCACCGCCTGCGCGGCGAGATGAATCGCGACCAACGACGACGAGCAGGCGGTGTCCACCGTCACCGCCGGCCCTTCGAAGCCGAACGTGTAGGAGACCCGGCCCGATACGACACTGCCCGAGGTGCCGGTGCCGATGTAGCCCTCGACACCGTCGGGCACCCGGCTGATCGACGAGGCGTAGTCGTGGTACATCAGACCGACGAAGACCCCGGTGTCGCTGCCCCGCAACGACAGCGCGTCGATCCCGGCGTCCTCGAACGCCTCCCAGGACGCTTCGAGCAGCAGTCGCTGCTGCGGGTCCATGGCCAGCGCCTCACGCGGACTGATCCCGAAGAACCCCGCGTCGAAGCCGGCGGCGTCGTGCAGGAAGCCGCCGCCGGCGCAGAGCCCGGCGAGCTGGGCGACGTCCCAACCCCGGTCGGTGGGAAAGCCGGTGATCCCTTCGCCACCGGATTCGAGGAGCTGCCAGAAGTCGTCCGGAGTCGATGCCCCGGGCAGGCGACACGCCATGCCGACGATGGCGATGGGGTCGTCGTCGACGGCGGCGACGGCCGCCACCGGCGTGTGCGCGGACTCACCGGAGAGCTGAGCATCGAGGTGGACAGCGAGTGCCTGCGGTGTGGGATGGTCGAAGACGAGGGTGGCGGGCAGCCGCAGCCCGGTCGCCTGGCTGAGCTGGTTCCGCATCTGCACCGCGGTGAGGGAGTCGAAACCGAGGTCCTTGAACGTCCGCGCCGGGTCCACGGCGGAAGGGTCCGGGTGGCCGAGCACCGCCCCGACGCGACTGCGGACGAGGGCGGCGAGGGCGGCGGCCCGGTCGGTCGCGGACAGCGTGGTCAGGCTCCCGCTGACGGTGGCCGGGGCGGCAGCCCACCGTGTGCCGGCCGGCACGAGGCCGCTCAGCAACGGCGGCAGAGCGCCCTCCCGCGCCAGCCCGCGGAGTGCCGCCCGGTCGAACCGGACCGCGAGCGGTGCTGGTTCACCGGCGCTGAGCGCCGCGTCGAACAACGCCAGGCCGGTCGCCGTGGACAGCGGTTCGACACCGCCGGTGGAGAGCCTCTGCAGGTCGCGGCCGCCGAGGTGGCCCGTCAACCCGCTGCGTTCGGCCCAGAACCCCCACGCCACCGAGGTGCCGGGGAGGCCGCGGGAGCGGCGGTGCTCAGCGAGGCCGTCGAGGAAGGCGTTCGCGGCGGCGTAGCCGGCCTGACCGGGCGCGCCGAGCCGGGATGCGGCAGAGGAGAACAGGACGAGTGCCGAGAGTTCGAGGTTTTCGGTCAGCTCGTGCAGGTGCAGTGCGGCAGTGACCTTCGGCGTGAGGACGGTTGCGAGGCGGTCGCCGTCGAGCGAGGCGAGGACACCGTCGTCGAGCGCCCCGGCCGCGTGTACGACGGCGGTCAGCGGTGCCTCGGGTGGGATCCGGGTCAGGACGGCGGCGACGGCGTCCCGGTCCGCGGCGTCGCATGCCTCGGTGATGACGGTGCAACCGGCCGCGGTCAGCTCGGCGGCGAGTTCGGCGGCTCCCGGTGCGGCCGACCCACGGCGGGAGAGCAGGATGAGGCGGCGAACGCCGTACGCCGTCACCAGGTGGCGTGCCACCACCGTGCCGAGCATGCCGCTGGCGCCGGTGACCAGGACGGTGCCGGTCCACTCGGTGGCGGGCCCGGCGGGTGCGGCGACCGGTTCGAGGCGCGGTACGGTGACGGTGCCGCTGCGGACGGTGATCTCGGGTTCGCCGCCCGGTCCCGCGGCGTATCGGACGACGGCGGCCCACGATGCTGGGTCGTCGTCGACGTCGGCGAGCAGGACGTTGTCCGGATGCTCCGCCTGGGCCGAGCGGACCAACCCGTGCACGGACGCGCCGAGCGGGTCCACCGTCTTCTGCTCGCCGGTGAGCACGGCATGCCGCGTCACGACGACGAAGCGGGCTACCGGCTGGCGCTCGTCGGCGACCCGGGCCTGTATGAGGCGCAGGACCGCGGTGAGTGCGGTCCGTACGCCGTCCGGCGTGACCGGGTCGTCGCCGCCGACTGGGAGCACGACGACGTCCGCTGTCGTGTCGTCGCCGGGATGCCGGACGTCGAGACCCGCGGCGCGCAGCGCGGCCTCGGCAGTTCCGGTCAGGCCGCCGGTCGGGTCAGTGAGCAGGACGCAGGTGGCGGGTGCCGTACCTGTCCGGGCGGTGGAGGGATGCCAGGCCACGCGGTACACCTGCTGCCCGGACCGGCCGGTGGTGACGTCCCCCGGTTCGAAGGGGCGCAGGGCCAGCCCGCTCATGGCGATCACCGCGCGACCGGCCGGGTCGGTGGCGTCGAGCCGGATGCTGCCGTCGTCGCTGAGGCGCAGGCGTACGCGTAGCGCGGTGGCACTGTCGGCGAACCGGCGGACGCCGGTGAAGTTGAACGGCAGCAGGACTGGACCCTCGACGGCTGCGGGAGCGAGGGCGACGGCGTGCAGGGCCGCGTCGAGCAACGCGGGCTGGATACCGAACCCGTCGACAGCGGTCTCGGCGATGGCCACCTCGGCGTAGAGTTCGTCGCCGTTGCGCCAGGCTCGCTGCAGGCCTCGAAACAGCGGCCCGTAGGCCAGTCCGGCACCGGCGAGCCGGTCGTAGAACCCGTCGAGCGGTAGCTCGACGGCGCCAGCCGGCGGCCAGACCCGATCGGTCGCGTCCGGCCCGGGACGGCTTTCGGGCAGGAGACCACCGGTGGCGTGACAAGCCCACACGCCGGGTGTCAGGTCAGCGTCGCTCGATGGCCTGCTGTGTACGGATACGACGCGCCGCCCGTCGCCGTCCGGCGCGCCGACGATGACCTGGACATCGACGGCACCCTGGTCGGGCAGCACCAGCGGTGCGTGCAGGGTGAGTTCGTCGACGGTCTGGCACTCGACGGTGTCCCCCGCGTGCATGGCCATCTCCAGCAACGCGGTTCCGGGCACCACGGTCCGGCCACCGACCCGGTGGTCAGCGAGCCACGCCTCCCCTGCGCGCGAGAGCCGCCCGGTGAGCACGACCGATCCACCCTCGGCGAGCCCGAGGGTGGCACCGAGCAACGGGTGTCCGAGCTGCGAGCCGCTCGCGTGGGTGCCGTGCCCACCGGCGCCGCGCAGCCAGAACCGTTCCCGCTGGAACGGATAGGTCGGCAGGGTCAGCGGCTGCACCGGCTCGTCACCGGGCTGGACGAGCGAGCGCCAGTCGACAGGCACGCCGCGGACGTACGCCTCGGCGACAGCGGTGACGAACCGCAGCGGACTGTCGTCGTCGCGGCGCAGCGTGCCGGTGACGGTGTCGACGGTCTCCTGGATCGCCGGTACGAGCACTGGATGTGGGCTGACCTCGATGATGCAGCCCGGTAGCGCCGGCACCGCGGCGGCGAATCCGACCGGAAGACGCAGATTGCGCCACCAGTAGTCCGCGTCCAACTCCGGTCCCTCGACCCACCGGCCGTACGTGGTGGACCACATCGGTACGGTCGCCGGGCGGGCCCGGATCCCGGCAAGCGCCGACCGGACGGCGCTCGCGATCGGTTCCACGTGCGCGGAGTGCGAGCCGTAGCCGACGGGGATCCGCCGGACCCGGAGGCCGTCCCGCTCCGCGGCGGCGACGAACGCGTCGAGGGCGGCTGCCTCGCCGGAGACGACCGTGGAGGTGGGGCCGTTGACGGCGGCAAGAGCGAGTCGGCCACTCGCATCGACCCGCGCGTCGACGGCTTCCGGGGTCGCGCCGGCAACCGCGACCATGCCTCCGGTGCCGTCCAGGCCGGCGAGCGCCCGGCTGCGGCCCACCACGACGGTCAGGGCGTCCTCCAGGGTGAGGACACCGGCGACGTACGCGGCGGCGATCTCGCCCTGGGAGTGCCCCGCGACGGCGTCCGGTGTGACGCCGACGGCGGCCCAGAGCGCGGCGAGAGAGACGGCGACGGCGAAGGAAGCGGGTTGGACGACGTCGACCCGGCTCAACTCCTCGGGATCGGCGAGCACCTGACGCAGCCGCCAACCCGTGACCGGTTCGAGGAGCTCCGCGCATTCATCCATCGCTTGGCCGAAGGCGGGAACCGTGTCCCACAGGCGCAAGCCCATTCCGGGCCACTGGGCACCCTGGCCCGGGAAGACCATCGAGACGCCGTCGCGCCCCGCAGCGCCGGTGACGACCCGTGGGTGGGCCTCGCCGGCGGCGAGATGCCGCAGCCCGGCCAGCAGTTCCTCGTGGCTCTCGCCGAGGATCACCGCACGGTCGGGAAGAGCCGCACGCTCGGTCGCCAGTCGGAAGGCGATGTCACCTCCGTCCATGATGTCCGCGACGTGGCCGGCGTGAGCGCGCAGGGCGGGTTCGCCACGCGAGCTCAGCAGGAGCGGGATCACGCCGGGGACGACGCTCTTCGCCGGGCCGGCAACCGGTTGGGGTACGGGTGCCTCCTCGACGATGAGGTGAGCGTTGGTGCCGGAGACACCGAACGACGAGACGCCCGCCCGGCGCGGCCGCCCACTCGGCGTCCATGGCACCGGCTCCGTCAGCAGTTGGACGTTCCCGCCGGTCCAGTCGACGTGCGAAGTGGGTGAGTCGACGTGGAGCGTCTGCGGGAGCACTCCGTGGCGCAGGGCGAGGACCATCTTGATTACCCCGGCGACACCGGCGGCGGCCTGGGTGTGTGCGATGTTCGACTTCACTGACCCGAGCCACAGCGGGCGGCCGTCACGGCGGTCCTTTCCGTACGTGGCGAGGAGCGCTTGTGCTTCTATTGGATCGCCGAGGGAGGTGCCCGTGCCGTGCGCCTCGACCGCGTCCACCTCCGAGGCGGTCAGGCCGGCGTTCACCAGCGCCTGCCGGATCACCCGTTCTTGTGCGGGGCCGTTGGGGGCGGTGAGGCCGTTCGAAGCGCCGTCCTGGTTGACGGCCGAACCGCGAATGACCGCCAGGATCCGGTGGCCGTCGCGGGTCGCGTCGGAGAGCCGTTCCAGGAGGAGCAGGCCGGCACCTTCACCCCAGCCGGTGCCGTCCGCGGCCGCCGCGAACGGCTTGCAGCGACCGTCGGCGGCGAGGCCGCGCTGCCGGGAGAAGCCGATGAAGGCGGCCGGGCTGGACAACACGGTCGCGCCGCCGGCCAACGCCAGGTTGCTCTCCCCCTGCCGCAGTGACTGGCACGCCAGGTGCAGCGCGACCAGCGACGACGAGCAGGCGGTGTCGACGGTGACGGCCGGCCCCTCGAACCCGAACGTGTACGCCAGCCGACCGGAGAGCACGCTGGCCGACGTACCGGTCACGAGGTATCCCTCGACGCCGTTGGGGGCGGACAGCAGCTTCGCGGCGTAGTCCTGTCCGGCCGTGCCGGCGAACACGCCGACCTTGCCGCCACGGGCGGACAGCGGGTCGATGCCGGCGTCCTCAAACGCCTCCCACGCCGTCTCCAGCAGCAGCCGCTGCTGCGGGTCCATGGCGAGTGCCTCGCGCGGGCTGATGCCGAAGAAGCCCGGATCGAAATCGGCCGCGCGCTGCAGAAATCCGCCCTCGCGGACGTAGCTCGTACCGGCCCGGTCGGGATCAGGATGGAACAGCGTGGCCAGGTCCCAGCCCCGATCGTCAGGGAAAGCGGTGACGGCGTCGCGGCCGTCGGCCAGCAGCCGCCAGTACTGCTGCGGGCTGCTGACACCGCCGGGGAACCGGCATGCCATTCCGACGATCGCGACGGGCTCGGCCGCGGTGAGCTGGTCGGTAAGCCGGCGCAGGCGTTGGTTCTCGAGCAGGGACGTGCGCAGCGCTTCGACGATCTGGCTCTCGTCACTCACAGGGTGCTTCCCTCCGTGTCGTGATCACGGTCCGGGGTGCCGAGGGCCATCCGCACCAGGTCATCGACGTCCATCGCCCGGATGTCGCCGTCGGATCCGCCGGCCGGCGCCGGTGCCGGAGCGTCCGGCTGGTCGATCAGCCGCTGCAGCGCGTCGAGCAGCCCCGCTGCGCGCAGTCGGGCAACCGGAATGGCCGCCAGGGCCTGCCGCAGTGCGGCATCGTCCGGTTCGGTTTCGGTAACGGCAGCTTCGTCCGGGACCAGGTGCTGGTACAGGTGCTCGGTGACGGCCGCCGGGCTGGGGTGGTCGAAGATGAGCGTGGCGGGCAGGTGCAGTCCGGTGACCGGGCCGATCCGGTTGCGCAGTTCGACCGCGGACAGGGAGTCGAAACCCAGCTCCGTGAACGGCCGGCCGGGGTCCACCGCGGACGGGTCGGTGTGGCCGAGCACCGCGGCGGTGTGGCCGAGCACGAGCGTGGCCAGGTGCTGCCGCCGCTGCTTCGGATTCAGGCGGGCCAGGGTCTGCGCCAGCTGCTCCGGGCCCGCGGTCGTCCCGGCCGCGCGACGGCGTGCCTTGCCGGGTAGTCGGGCCGGGACGAGGAGTGGGGTGCCGGTGCCCACCGCGGCGTCGAACAGCGCCAGGGCTTCGGGTGTGGTCAACGCGGCCGTGCCGGGGCGGGTGCCGTCGCGCGCGGCGAGTCCGGCTGTCATCGTCGACGTCTCTGCCCACTGACCCCAGGCAAGTGACGTGCCGGTCAGCCCGAGCCGATGCCGTTGCGCCACGAGGGCGTCCAGGGCGGCGTTCGCGGCGGCGTAGCCGGCTTGGCCGGCATTCCCGAGGACTCCGGCGACGGACGAGAACACGACGAATGCCGCGAGTTCCGTGCCGAGGGTCAGCTCGTGCAGATGCACCGCGGCGTCCACCTTGGGCCGCAGCACGGTAGCCAACCGGTCCGGGTTCTGCGTGGTGAGCACACCGTCGTCGAGGACGCCGGCCGCGTGCACGACCGCCGTGATGGGCGGTCGCACGTTGTCGAGGGCCTGGGCGAGCGCCGTCCGATCGGCGACGTCGCAGGCGACGAACGTCGACGCACAGCCCAAGGCCGCGAGGTCTTCGGCGAGCGCGGCGGCGGTTGGTGCGCTGCCGCCCTGCCGGGACAGTAGCAGCAGGTGCCGCGCGCCGCCGGCGTCCGCGAGGTGCCGGGAGACCAGGCCACCGAGCGTCCCGGAAGCGCCGGTCACCACGACCGTTCCGCTCGCCCACCGCGGCGGCATGGTCAGGACCACCTTGCCGACGTGCCGTGCCTCGCGCATGAACCGCATCGCTTCGCGGGCCCGTCGTACGTCCCAGCTACGCACCGGGAGGGGCCGTAGGACTCCCTTCGCGAACATCGCCATGATCTCGCCCAACATCTCCTGGATACGGTCCAGGCCCGCCTCCATCAGGTCGAACGCCTGATACGTCACTCCCGGGTAGGTGCGCGCGACGGCTTCGGCATCGCGCACGTCGGTCTTGCCCATCTCGATGAACCTGCCGCCGCGTGGCAGCAGCGACAGCGACGCGTCGATGTACTCGCCGGCGAGGGCGTTGAGGACGACGTCGACACCAGCGCCGCCGGTCGCGTCGAGGAACCGCGCCGCGAAGCCGGTGTCGCGCGACGACGCGATCCGGTCGGCCGGAATCGCCTCGGCGACGGCGGGCCACTTGTGTTCGCTGGCCGTGCCGTAGACGTCGGCGCCGAGCCGACCGGCGAGCTGAGTGGCGGCCATGCCGACCCCGCCGGCGGCGGCGTGTACGAGCACGGACTCCTCGGCACGGAGCCCGGCGAGGTCGGTCAGGCCGTAGTAGGCCGTCAGGAACGCCACCGGCACAGATGCGGCGGTCTCGAACGACCAGTCGTCGGGCATCGGGGCGAGCATCCGGTGGTCGACGACGGTCAGGGGGGAGAATCCGTTGACGAGCAGGCCGAGTACTCGGTCGCCGGGTCGGAACCGGTCGACGTCCGGGGCGACCTCGACGACGACGCCAGCGCCTTCCGCACCGAGGGAGATCGTTCCCGGGTACATGCTGAGGACCATGAGGACGTCCCGGAAGTTGACCCCGGCAGCGTGGACCGCGACGCGGACCTCACCACACCGCAGCGGCCGATCGCCGTTGCCGGCGGCGGCACCGAGCCTCTCGATGGACCCGCCCGTACCGCCGACGGCCAGGCGCCACGTGCCGGCCGGTCGCGGCACGATGAGGTCGGCGGGTGCGAGACCCGGGTTGTGCGGGGTACCGCCGGCGATCGCGAACTGTGCGTCGTGCAGCATCTGCGGGGCGGCCCCGAGCAACCTGGCCAGGACCGGCCAGGCGGTCTCGAGGTCGTCGACGTCCACCAGGGTGAACCGTCCCGGGGCCTCCGCCATCGCGGTCCGCAACAGCCCCCACACGGCGGCGCCGGCCGGCTCCGTCTCCGCGTTCCGGGTGACCACGACCAGGCGGGCGGCGGCGAGCCTGGGTTCGGTGAGCCAGGTCTGTACGACGCCGAGCAGGTCAGCAGCCGTTCGGTGAACCTCGCGGGGGTCGAGCACGTCGCTGGCGGCTTCGACGGGCATCACCACGAGCGGAGGTACGGGCTCGGTGGCCACCAGCGCGGCAGGGTCCGGGTACGTGTCGACGGTGACCCCGGCTCCCCGCAGGCCGGCGACGACCGGGGACGACGACGCGGCAATGACCGCGCAGCCGGTGGCGAGACGAACACCGTCCAGTCCGACGGGATTCCATGTCGGGCGGCGCAGTGCGTCGGCCGGGTCCGCAGCGGTACGGTCGGCGGTCGCGGTGAGCGCGCGGACATCCACCGGGCGGGTGGTGAGCGCCCCGACACTGATGACGAGTTGGCCCTCCGGATCGGTGGCGTCCAGGCGGAGGCCGGACTCGCCGTGTTGGCTCAGGCGGACCCGCAGGGTGGTCGCGCCGACCGCACCGAGCCGGACGCCGGCGAAGCTGAACGGCAGTAGCAGGTCACCGGCCGGCTCGGCGTCGGTCAGCATGAGCGCGTGCAGCGCGGCGTCGAGGAGGGCCGGGTGGATGCCGTACCCGTCCGGGTTTCCGCCGGTGGGGAGGGTGACCTCGGCGTACAGGTCCCGGCCGGCGCGCCAGGCCGCGCTGAGGCCTTGGAACAGGGGACCATAGGTGACCTCCGTGCGCCGGTCGTAGAAGCCCTCGACCGGTACGGGGACCGCGTCGGCCGGGCGCTCCACGACCGGCTCGGGTTCCGGGCCGTCGGCGGGCGCCAGGGTGCCAATGGCGTGGCAGGTCCAGGCGCGGCCGGGCACCCGGGAGTGGATGGTTAACGTCCGTCGGTCGTCCTCGGCGTTCGTGGGCGCCACGACGAGTTGCAGGTCGACCGGTGCGTTCCCGGTGAGGGTCAGCGGGGCCTGCAGGACCAGTTCCTCGACGGCTGGCTTGCCGACCACCTCTCCGGCGTGCAGGGCGGCCTCGAGCAGAGCGGTAGCGGGGACCACGACCGTCTCTCCGATGCGGTGGTCGGCGAGCCACGGTTGGCTGGTGATGGCGAGTCTTCCGGTGAGCAGGATGTCGTCGCGCCCGGCGACGCCGATTGACGCCGCGAGGATCGGGTGGCCGGACTCGGTGAGCCCGAGGCCGGCGGGGTCGGCGGACGCGCCGGTGTCGTGGAGCCAGTAGCGGGTGTGTTGGAAGGGGTAGGTGGGTAGGGGTGTGGGGGTGTGGGGGGATGATGGTGGTCCAGTCGACCGGTGTGCCGGTGGTGAAGGCGTGGGCGAGGCCGGTGAGGATGGACCGGGTTTCGTTCTGGTCGGGGTGTAGTAGTGCGATGGCGTGAATGTTGTTGTGGTGAATGTTGTTGTGGTGGGTGTCGTTGTGGTGGTGGATGAGGCTGGTGAGGGTGGTTCCGGGGCCGATTTCGATGATGGTGCTGACGCCTCGTTCACGCATGGTGTTCACGGCGTCGGTGAATCGGACTGGTTGGCGTATCTGGTTGACCCAGTATTCGGGTGAGGTCATGTCCGCGTCGGGGTGCAGGGTGGAGATCAGTCGTGGGTTCGGTTGGTGGAACCGTATGTTTCCGATCGCGGTGGCGAACGGTTCGAGCATCGGTGCCATCAACCGGGAATGGAATGCGTGACTGACCCGTAGTCTCTTGGTCCGCCAGCGTGTCGCGGCGGCCTCGACCGCGTCCGTGGTGCCCGAGACGACCAGTGACCGGGGACCGTTGACCGCGGCGATGTCGATGTCCAGACCGGCGGCGAGGACCTCGTCCTCGCTCGCCTCGACAGCCGCCATCGCCCCGCCCGCCGGCAGGTCCTGCATCAACGTCGCCCGCGCCGCTACCAGACGACAAGCATCGTCCAGGGAGAACACCCCCGCCACATGCGCCGCGGCGATCTCACCGACGGAGTGCCCGAGCATCACCTCGGCCCGCACATTCCACGACGACAACAAACGATGCAACGCGACCTGCAACGCGAACAGGCCCGGCTGCGCGACACCGGTAGCGGTCACCGCATCCGCATCATCACCCCACAACACCTCACGCAACCCCGGGAACCGCTCACAGACCTCATCGAACGCGGTCCGGAACACCGGGAACGACTCGGCCAGCCCACGCCCCATACCCCGCCACTGCGAACCCTGACCGGAGAACACGAAACCCACCCCGGGCCTACCGTCAGCACGCCCAGCGAGCACCGAGAACGATCGCAGAGCGGTAACCAGATCAGCACGACAGACACCCACAGCCACCGCCCGTTCAGGCAACACCGGCCGATGCCGCACCAGAGTGGACGCCACCGCAGCGAGATCCGCACCACCCTCCAGGACCGCAGCCACCTGCCCCGCCCGAGCACGCAGACCATCCCCACCCCGCGCCGACACCACCACCACAACCGGCAACCCGTCACCCGACGGCTCCACCACGACCGGAGCAACCGCCGGCGCTTCCTCGATGACGACATGAGCATTGGTGCCGGAGATACCGAACGACGACACCCCGGCCCGACGCCGACGACCGTCACCTACCCACGGCCGGGCC
This sequence comes from Micromonospora tarapacensis, assembly GCF_019697375.1. Lineage (NCBI taxonomy): Bacteria > Bacillati > Actinomycetota > Actinomycetes > Micromonosporales > Micromonosporaceae > Micromonospora > Micromonospora tarapacensis. The sequence goes on from NZ_JAHCDI010000004.1 coordinate 3,226,594, forward strand.
TCGGTCAACAACCGCACATCACCGCCCGACCAGTCCACCTGCGACGTCGGCTCATCGACATGCAACGTCCGCGGCAACACACCATGCCGCAACGCCAAAACCATCTTGATAACCCCCGCCACACCCGCCGCAGCCTGGGTATGACCGACATTCGACTTCACCGACCCCAACCACAACGGACGATCCCGACCCTGCCCATACGCCGCCAACAACGCCTGCGCCTCGATCGGATCACCCAACGCGGTACCCGTGCCATGCGCCTCCACCACATCCACATCCGCCGGCCCCACACCAGCATTGGCCAACGCCTGCCGAATCACCCGCTCCTGCGACGGACCATTCGGCGCAGTCAAACCATTAGAAGCACCGTCCTGATTCACCGCCGAACCAAGCACCACCGCCAACACCTTGTGCCCGCGACGGCGCGCAACGGAAAGCCGCTCGAGAACCACCAGCCCGACACCCTCACCAAACCCCGCACCATCAGCCGCACCCGCGAACGCCTTACACCGCCCATCACCCGCCAAACCACCCTGCCGAGCGAACTCCACAAACACCGCAGGCGTCGACATCACCGTCACCCCACCCGCCAACGCCAACCCACACTCCCCCGACCGCAACGACTGCACCGCAAGATGAACCGCCACCAACGACGACGAACACGCCGTATCCACCGTCACCGCCGGCCCCTCGAACCCGAACACATAAGACACCCGACCAGACGCCACGCTGCCCGAGGTCCCGGTGCCGATATAGCCCTGGACGTCGTCGGGGAGACGACCCGCGGTAGCCGCGTAGTCGTGGTACATGAGTCCCGCGAAAACCCCGGTGTCGCTGCCCCGCAAGGACAACGCATCGATCCCGGCGTCCTCAAGAGCCTCCCAACCGGCTTCGAGCAGCAGCCGCTGCTGCGGGTCCATGGCCAAAGCCTCACGCGGACTGATCCCGAAGAACCCCGCGTCGAAGCCCGCGGCGTCATCGACGAAACCACCGCCGACGTTCGCGGCGAGTTCATCGAGTTGGTGCAAACTCCAGCCGCGGTCGTCGGGGAAACCGGTCAACGCGTCACGACCCTCGGCCAGCAACCGCCACAACGCCTCCGGCGAATCCGCACCACCCGGCAACCGACAAGCCATCCCCACAATGACCACCGGATCATCCGACTCAACGGCATGCGCGGTGACGGTGGGGATGCTCGTGGGCGGGGTCCCGGTGAGCTCCGTGTCGAGGAACGCCGCGAGGGCGGACGGGTTGGGGTGGTCGAAGACGAGCGTCGCGGGCAGCCGCATACCGGTGGCTTTCGCGAGCCGGTTGCGCAACTGCACGGCGGTGAGGGAATCGAAGCCGAGGTCCCTGAACGACCGCGGCGGATCGACCGAAGTGGGATCGGGGTGGCCGAGGACCGCGGCCACCTCGGTGTGGACGAGGTTTGCGAGGGCGGCGGCCCGCTCCCCGGCGGGCAGGGCGGCGAGGGATTCGGCCGTGTCCCCGCGGCCCTGGCGCGTCGGGGCGTGGCCGGTACCAGCCGCCGCAGCATCGGGGGCAACTCACCGGCGCGACCGCGGTTCCGCAGGGCGCTGCGGTCGAAACGCACTGGGACACTCGTCGCGGGAGCATCCGGGGCGGTGGCGATGTCAAACAGCCGCAGCGCGGCTTCGGTGTCCAGGGGTGCGATGCCGTTGCGGCTGAGCCGGTCGCGGTCGGTGGCGGCGAGGTGGCCGGTCATGCCGCTGCCCTCGGCCCACAACCCCCACGCCAGGGAGTGCGCCGGAAGCCCGAGGGAACGCCGTCGCCGGGCGAGGCCGTCGAGAAAGGCGTTCGCGGCGGCATAGTTGGCCTGCCCAGCACCGCCGATGGTGCCGGCCGCCGACGAGAAGAGGACGAACGAGGTGAGGTCGAGGTGACGGGTCAACTCGTCCAGGTGCCGGGCGCCGTCGGCCTTCGGACGCAGGACGGCAGCGAGCCGGTCGGAGGTCATGGACTCCACGACACCGTCGTCAAGGACCCCGGCGGTGTGCACGACGGCGGTCGGCGGATGTTCGGTGATCACCTGGGCGAGCGCTTCGCGGTCGGCGACGTCGCAAGCGGTGAAGACCGCCGCACAGCCCACCGCGGCCAGGTCGTCGGCGAGCTCAGCCGCATTCGCGGCGTCGGCTCCCTGCCGGGACAGGAGGATCAGCCGTCGGGCACCGTGGGTACGGGCCAGATGCCGGGCGACGAGCCCACCGAGGGTACCGCTGGTACCGGTGACCAGGACCGTGCCGCCGGACGGCCAGACCACCGGTTCCGTGCTGAACGCCCGGTCCAGGACGGGTACGAGGGCGGCTCCGGAGCGGAGGGCGAGCTGTGGTTCGGCCGCCGTGACGGCAGCGGGCAGGGCGGCCCAGGACGCCGGGCTGCCGTCGAGGTCGACGAGGAAGATCCGGTGGGGGTGCTCGGCCTGCACCGCCCGGACCAGACCCCACGCGGCTGCCGCCAGCACATCGTCGCGGTGCGCGTACCGGGTCAGCACGACGAGCCGAGCGTTCTCCCGGGCCCGGTCGGTGAGCCACCTCTGCAGATAGTCGAGCAGTCGGGGCAGGGTGTCGGCGTCGGAGTCACCGGCGACCGGCAGGACCACCACGGTGCCGTCCGCCGCAGCGGGCAGGTGTACGGCCGTCTCCCGGGCCAGGTCTCCGCCGAGCACCGGATCCACGGCGTACGCCGCCGGCAGGTGATCGATCTCGACGGGGGTCCAGACGACCTCGTACAGATCGGGGGCCGGTCCGGTGTCCGGCCCGGCGGGGTCGAGGGGCCGTAGCGCGAGAGCGCCGACGGTCAGCACGGGTTGCCCGGCCGGGTCGGTAGCGGTCAGCCGCACGGTGCCGTCAGGAGAGGTCTGCACGTGGACCCGCAGCGTGGTGGCGCCGACCGCGGACAACTGGACGTCGGAGAAGCTGAACGGCAGGCGTACACCGCTGCCCGGACCGGTGTTCGGGCCGAGGGCGAGGAGGTGCAGCGCGGCGTCGAAGAGTGCGGGCGAGAGCCCGAACCCCTCCGTCGCCGGCAGACTGACCTCGGCGTACCGGTCCTCACCGGCGATCCAGGCGCGGCGCAGGCCCTGGAACGCCGGACCGTACCCGAGTCCGGAGTCGGCCAAGCGCGGGTAGAGGTCGGTGACGTCGACGGGCGCCGCGTCCGGTGGCCATGGCAGCGTGGTGGGCTCGGCTGGGACCGCTCGGGTCAGCGTGCCGGTGGCGTGGCAGCGCCACGGGCCGCCGTCGTCGTGCGTTCGGGAGTGAACGGTCACCTCACGGCGGGGGTCGTCATGAGCACCGCCGACGACGACCTGGATATCGATGGATCCGTGTTCAGGGAGCACGAGGGGGGTCTGGAGGGTCAGTTCGGCCAGCGCCGTCCGGTCGACGCGGGCACCGGCGTCTAGGGCCAGCTCGACGAGGGCGGCGCCGGGTACGAACGCGGCACCGAGGACGCGATGATCGCCGAGCCATGGCTGCATCGCGAGGGACAGCCTGCCGGTGAGGACGAGCTGACTGGAACCGGCGACAGTGACGGCCGCCGCGGCCAGGGGGTGGCCGGTGGTGTCCTGCCCGACGGCCGCCGGGTTCTGACCGACCGGGGTGAGCCAGTACTGGTCGCGCTGGAAGGCGTAGGTCGGCAGGTCGACGTGATGGGTGGAACGCGGTGGCAGGAGTGCGTCCCAGGCGACAGGCACGCCGGCCACGTACGCCTCGGCGACCGCGGTGAGGAATCGCTCAGGTGTGTCGTCGCCCCGGTGGAGGCTGCCGATGACGGCGCCGGCGCGACCGGCGGCGTCGAGTGTCTCCTGCACGGCAGTGGTGAGCACGGGATGGGAGCTCGCCTCGATGACGCAGCCGATGCCGCGATCTGCGAGGGCCCGAACGCCGTCACCGAAACGTACCGTGTTACGCAGATTGTGCCACCAGTACGCTCCGTCGAGCTCGCTGCCGTCGACCCATCGACTCACGGCGGTGGACCAGATGGGAAGACGGGCGGTGTGCGGCTGGATCTCTCTCAGCGCCGCCAGGACCCGGTCGCGGATCGGGTCCATCTGCGCGGAGTGTGAGGCGTAGTCGACGGGAATCCGCCGTGCCCAGATGCCGCGTTGCGAGCAGTCGGCAAGGAACTGCTCAAGCGGCGCGACCGGGCCGGAGAGCACCACGGACGTCGGGCCGTTCACCGCCGCCAGCGCGAGGCCGTCCCCCATGAGGTCCCGCACCTCGGCCTCGGAGAGGCCGGACACCGCCACCATCCCGCCGGTCGCCGCCAGGGCACCGAGCGCCTGCGCGCGTAGGACGACGACCCGTACGGCGTCGTCGAGGTCGAGGACACCCGCGACATGGGCCGCCGCGATCTCCCCCTGGGAGTGGCCGATGACCACCGTCGGCCGGACGCCGGACGCCGTCCACAGCGCGGCCAGCGAGACCGCCACCGCGAACGACGCGGGCTGCACCACGTCGACCCGGGCGAGGGCCGACTCGTCAGCGAGCACGTCACGCAACCGCCATCCGGTGAGGGGCGACATCGCCGCCTCACAGGCGACCATCGACGCACCGAACACCGGCGACCTGTCCCACATCTGGAGGCCCATGCCCGCCCACTGCGCCCCTTGGCCGGCGAAGGCGAACGCGGTCGCCGGGGCCTCGATGGCGGTGCCTTTCACCACGTGCGGGACCGGTTCCCCTGCTGCCAGGGCGGCGAGCCCGCCAGCGAGGTCGCCGACGATGACGGCACGCTCGGGAAGGGCCGCCCGCGTCCGCGCGAGCGCGACGGCGAGGTCGGTGGGATCGCACTCCGAAGCCGGTTCCACCAGGCGAGCCGCCTGGGCACGCAGGCCCGCCGCACCGTGCCCGGACAGCACCCACGCGACCGCACCGTCGAGGACCGGTGACCCGGGCACGGGCGCGACTTCGCGTGCGGGAGGCTCCTCGATGAGGACGTGGGCGTTGGTGCCGGAGATGCCGAACGACGAGACCGCGGCCCGCCGGGAACGTCCGTTCTGTTTCCACCCGACGGGCTCGGTCAACAGCCGCACGTTCCCCGCGGCCCAATCGACGTGTGGCGTGGGCTCGTCGACGTGCAGCGTCTTGGGAAGCAGGTTGTTCCGCAGCGCCAGGACGATTTTCATGACCCCGGCGACGCCGGCGGCAGCCTGGGTGTGGCCCAGGTTCGACTTCACCGATCCGAGCCACAGCGGACGGTCTTCGGGGCGGTCCTGGCCGTAGGCGGCGATGAGAGCCCGGGCTTCGATCGGGTCACCGAGAGGCGTACCGGTGCCGTGCGCCTCGACCGCGTCCACGTCGGTGGGTTCCAGCCCGGCGTTGGCGAGGGCCTGCCGGATCACCCGCTCCTGCGAGCGACCGCTGGGCGCGGTCAGCCCGTTCGAGGTGCCGTCCTGATTGACTGCCGAGCCGCGTACCACCGCGAGGATCCTGTGGTTCCTGCTGACCGCGTCGGATAGTCGTTCGAGCAGGAGCAGGCCTGCGCCTTCGCCCCAGCCGGTGCCGTCCGCAGCCGCCGCGAACGGCTTGCACCGCCCGTCGGCGGCGAGACCACGCTGGCGGGAGAACTCGACGAACGATGCCGGGGTGGCCATGACGGTCACGCCCCCGGCGAGCGCGAGACCGCACTCGCCCGCCCGCAGTGCCTGCGTGGCGAAATGGATCGCCACGAGGGACGACGAACAGGCGGTGTCGACCGTGACCGCGGGCCCTTCGAAGCCGAACGTGTAGGCCACCCGGCCGGTGGCGACGCTGCCCGCGGTGCCGGTGCTGAGGTAGCCGTGCACGCTCTCCGGCAGATCGCCCGGGCTCATCGCGTAGTCGTGGTACATCAGACCGGCGAAGACCCCGGTGTCGCTGCCCCGCAACGTGTTCGCGTCGATCCCGGCGTCCTCGATGGCCTCCCACGCGGTTTCGAGCAGCAGCCGCTGCTGCGGGTCCATGGCGAGCGCCTCACGCGGACTGATGCCGAAGAAGCCCGGGTCGAAGCCGGCCGCGCCGCGTAGGAAGCCGCCCTCCCGGGTGTAGCTGGTGCCGGGCCGCTCGCCGGTCGGGTCGAACAGGTCGTCGACGTCCCAGCCACGATCGTCAGGGAACGGCCCGACGCCGTCGCCGCCGTCGGCGAGCAGCCGCCACAGCCCGGCCGGGGTGTCCACAGCACCGGAGAAACGGCAGGACATTCCGACGATCGCGATGGGTTCGCGGCCACGCGCTCGCTCCTGCGCCAGCCTGAGGTCGGTGTCGTGCAGCTGGACGGTGACGCGCCGCAGGTACTCCCGGAGCCGTTGTTCGTTGTCGGTCACGAAGCTCCTCACTGACCGAAGCGTTCGTCGATGAACGCGAATATGTCGTCGTCGCTCGCCTCCGCGAGCCGGTCACCCGCCTGTTCCGCCGGACTGTTTCGCTCTTGCGTGGCCGGGGTGGCGTCCTGCGGCGCTTCCGCTGACCGCAGCCGCCACAGCATCGCCTCGATCCGGGCGAAGACGGCGTCGCGAGCGTCGCCGCTGGTACCGACCGCTGTGGTGACGGCCGCCTCGATCCGGTCGAGGTCGGCGAGGATGTGCTGGGTGGCGTCGGTGCTGACGCGCTCGGCAAGGTGCTCGGCGAGCACGGCCGGTGTCGGATGGTCGAAGACCAGCGTCGCGGGCAGCGCCAGGCCGGTCGCCAGGGTGAGCTGATTTCGCAGCTGCACCGCGGCGAGGGAGTCGAAGCCGAGTTCCTTGAACGCCTTGCCCGGCGGCACGTCCGCGGCTCCGCCGTGTCCGAGCACCGATGCCGCCGTGCTGCGAACCAGGTCCAGGACGACCAAGGTACGGTCCGTGCCGGACAGGCCGGCAAGCCGGGTGGCCAAATTGAACTGCTGGGTACGGCGAGCCCTGTCACGACGGCGGCTGGTCGGCAGCAGGCCGGCCAGGACCGGTGGGGCGTCGACCGCGTCGCCGCGACTGGCCGACGCCGCATCGAGCCGGATGGCCACCACGGCGGCGCTGTCCAGCCCTGGTGCGGCGTCCAGGACCGCGAGGGCCTCGGTAACCGGCAGGGGCGCGACGCCATGGCGGGTCATCCGCAGCCGATCGGCGTCGGTGAGGTGTGCGGTCATCCCGTCGTCGGCGTCCCACATGCCCCAGGCGATGGACACGGCGGGCAGGCCGAGGCCGCGCCGGTGCGCCGCGAGCGCGTCGAGGAACGCGTTGGCCGCCGCGTAGTTGGCCTGCCCCGGGGTGCCGAACACCCCCGCCGCAGAGGAGAAGAGAACGAATGCGGAGAGGTCGAGGTGGCGGGTGAGCTCGTGCAGGTGGACCGCGGCGTCGACCTTGGGCCGTAGGACCCGGCTGAGCCGTTCGACGGTCAGCGACTCCGCGACGCCGTCGTCGAGCACCCCTGCCGCGTGCACGACGGCGGTCAGCGGGTGTGCGGCCGGGATCCGGTCCAGCACCTCCTGGAGTGCCTGCCGGTCGGCCACGTCGCACGCTTCGTACGCGACTTCACACCCGCCGGCGGTCAACTCGGCGACCAGGTCCGCCGCATGCGGTGAATCGGCCCCCCGCCGGGAGAGCAACAGCAAACGGGGTACGCGGTGCCGGAGGGCGAGGTGCCGAGCGACGATCCGACCGAGTGCTCCACCCGCTCCGGTGACCAGTACGGTGCCGTGCGCGGGCCAGACGGCCGATGCCGGGGTGCCGGGTACCGGCACGAGTCGGGGCACGACGACGCGGCCGTGCCGGAGTGCGAACTGCTGCTCGCTCGGACCCGCCGGCGCCGCCCCCGCGCCGTCCAGGTGGGCGAGAACGATCCGGCCGGGGTGCTCGTTCTGCACGGAGGAGAGCAGGCCCCAGGCGGCGGCACCCAGCGGATCGGCGGGGTCGGCGTCGACGACGAGCCGGGAACCGGATCGCGCCGGGTCGGCCAGCCACCGTTGCACCGTGCCGAGCAGTTCGGCCAGGACCTCGCGGACCCGTTCCGGCCTCGGCAGCCCGGCCTCCGCCGGCACGCGTACCACGACCGCCTCTGACGCGGGTTCACCCGAGGGCTCCACGGTCACCCAGTCGAGGCGGTACGTCCTGACGGGCCGGGCAGCGTCGACTGGACGCAGGGCCAGTCCGTCGATGCCGACAACGGGATTCCCGGCCTGGTCGGTGGCGGTGATGCGGAAACCGTCGGAGGTCGGGCTGAGATGAACTCGCAGCGCGGTGGCACCGTGGCTGGACCACTGCACCCCGGTGAACGAGAACGGCAGACTGACCTCGGGTTCGTCGTCGACAAGACCGAGCGTGTGCAGCATCGAGTCCAGCAGAGCCGGATGGATGCCGAAGTCGCCGACCGTCTCGGGCGGCAGTTCGACCTCGGCGTACCGGTCGGCGCCCAGCCGCCAGGCGCGCCGGAGCCCGTCGAACGGAGTCGCGTAGACGAGGCCGCGTGCCGCGAAACTGTCATAGATGTCGTCGATCGGGAGCGGCTCCGCACCGGGCGGCGGCCAGGCACCGGCGGCGAAGACCGGCAGGTCGCCAGTTTCGGCCGTGAGTGTTCCGGTGGCGTGGCAGGTCCACGATTCGCCACCGGACGGCCGGGAGTGAACGGCGACGGAGCGTCGATCGTTGTCGTCCTGGGCGGACACGCGCAGTTGCAGGTCGACGGCGGCGGTCGCGGGCACGACGAGCGGGACGTGCAGGGTCAGCTCGGTGAGTTCGGCCGCACCGTTCTGTGCTCCGGCGTACAGGGCCATTTCCATCAGCGCGGCCCCGGGCATCAGCACCTGGCCCATCACGTCGTGGCCACGCAACCACCCGTGGCTAACGACGGAGAGCCTTCCGGTGTAGATGACCTGCTGTCCGTCGGCCTGGTCGAGCCGCGCGGTGAGGATCGGGTGGCCGGACTCGGTGAGCCCGAGGCCGGCGGGGTCGGCGGACGCGCCGGTGTCGTGGAGCCAGTAGCGGGTGTGTTGGAAGGGGTAGGTGGGTAGGGGTGTGGGGGTGTGGGGGGATGATGGTGGTCCAGTCGACCGGTGTGCCGGTGGTGAAGGCGTGGGCGAGGCCGGTGAGGATGGACCGGGTTTCGTTCTGGTCGGGGTGTAGTAGTGCGATGGCGTGAATGTTGTTGTGGTGAATGTTGTTGTGGTGGGTGTCGTTGTGGTGGTGGATGAGGCTGGTGAGGGTGGTTCCGGGGCCGATTTCGATGATGGTGCTGACGCCTCGTTCACGCATGGTGTTCACGGCGTCGGTGAATCGGACTGGTTGGCGTATCTGGTTGACCCAGTATTCGGGTGAGGTCATGTCCGCGTCGGGGTGCAGGGTGGAGATCAGTCGTGGGTTCGGTTGGTGGAACCGTATGTTTCCGATCGCGGTGGCGAACGGTTCGAGCATCGGTGCCATCAACCGGGAATGGAATGCGTGACTGACCCGTAGTCTCTTGGTCCGCCAGCGTGTCGCGGCGGCCTCGACCGCGTCCGTGGTGCCCGAGACGACCAGTGACCGGGGACCGTTGACCGCGGCGATGTCGATGTCCAGACCGGCGGCGAGGACCTCGTCCTCGCTCGCCTCGACAGCCGCCATCGCCCCGCCCGCCGGCAGGTCCTGCATCAACGTCGCCCGCGCCGCTACCAGACGACAAGCATCGTCCAGGGAGAACACCCCCGCCACATGCGCCGCGGCGATCTCACCGACGGAGTGCCCGAGCATCACCTCGGCCCGCACATTCCACGACGACAACAAACGATGCAACGCGACCTGCAACGCGAACAGGCCCGGCTGCGCGACACCGGTAGCGGTCACCGCATCCGCATCATCACCCCACAACACCTCACGCAACCCCGGGAACCGCTCACAGACCTCATCGAACGCGGTCCGGAACACCGGGAACGACTCGGCCAGCCCACGCCCCATACCCCGCCACTGCGAACCCTGACCGGAGAACACGAAACCCACCCCGGGCCTACCGTCAGCACGCCCAGCGAGCACCGAGAACGATCGCAGAGCGGTAACCAGATCAGCACGACAGACACCCACAGCCACCGCCCGTTCAGGCAACACCGGCCGATGCCGCACCAGAGTGGACGCCACCGCAGCGAGATCCGCACCACCCTCCAGGACCGCAGCCACCTGCCCCGCCCGAGCACGCAGACCATCCCCACCCCGCGCCGACACCACCACCACAACCGGCAACCCGTCACCCGACGGCTCCACCACGACCGGAGCAACCGCCGGCGCTTCCTCGATGACGACATGAGCATTGGTGCCGGAGATACCGAACGACGACACCCCGGCCCGACGCCGACGACCGTCACCTACCCACGGCCGGGCCTCGGTCAACAACCGCACATCACCGCCCGACCAGTCCACCTGCGACGTCGGCTCATCGACATGCAACGTCCGCGGCAACACACCATGCCGCAACGCCAAAACCATCTTGATAACCCCCGCCACACCCGCCGCAGCCTGGGTATGACCGACATTCGACTTCACCGACCCCAACCACAACGGACGATCCCGACCCTGCCCATACGCCGCCAACAACGCCTGCGCCTCGATCGGATCACCCAACGCGGTACCCGTGCCATGCGCCTCCACCACATCCACATCCGCCGGCCCCACACCAGCATTGGCCAACGCCTGCCGAATCACCCGCTCCTGCGACGGACCATTCGGCGCAGTCAAACCATTAGAAGCACCGTCCTGATTCACCGCCGAACCAAGCACCACCGCCAACACCTTGTGCCCGCGACGGCGCGCAACGGAAAGCCGCTCGAGAACCACCAGCCCGACACCCTCACCAAACCCCGCACCATCAGCCGCACCCGCGAACGCCTTACACCGCCCATCACCCGCCAAACCACCCTGCCGAGCGAACTCCACAAACACCGCAGGCGTCGACATCACCGTCACCCCACCCGCCAACGCCAACCCACACTCCCCCGACCGCAACGACTGCACCGCAAGATGAACCGCCACCAACGACGACGAACACGCCGTATCCACCGTCACCGCCGGCCCCTCGAACCCGAACACATAAGACACCCGACCAGACGCCACGCTGCCCGAGGTCCCGGTGCCGATATAGCCCTGGACGTCGTCGGGGAGACGACCCGCGGTAGCCGCGTAGTCGTGGTACATGAGTCCCGCGAAAACCCCGGTGTCGCTGCCCCGCAAGGACAACGCATCGATCCCGGCGTCCTCAAGAGCCTCCCAACCGGCTTCGAGCAGCAGCCGCTGCTGCGGGTCCATGGCCAAAGCCTCACGCGGACTGATCCCGAAGAACCCCGCGTCGAAGCCCGCGGCGTCATCGACGAAACCACCGCCGACGTTCGCGGCGAGTTCATCGAGTTGGTGCAAACTCCAGCCGCGGTCGTCGGGGAAACCGGTCAACGCGTCACGACCCTCGGCCAGCAACCGCCACAACGCCTCCGGCGAATCCGCACCACCCGGCAACCGACAAGCCATCCCCACAATGACCACCGGATCATCCGACTCAACGGCATGCGCGGCCGGCGCCGCTGCCACCGTCGGGGAGGCGAACAGCGTGCTCTCCAGGTGGGCGGCGAGGAGTTCCGGGGTGGGGTGGTCGAAGACGAGCGTCGCGGGTAAACGGGTACCGACCGCCTGGGCGAGCTGGTTACGCAGCTGCACGGCGGTGAGGGAATCGAAGCCGAGGTCACGGAAGGCACCGCGGGCGTCGACGGCGTCCGCACCCGCGTACCCGAGCACGCTGGCGGCTCGGGTACGGACCAGGTCGAGCAGGGCCGCGATCCGCTCGGCCGGCAGCAGAGCCGCGAGGCCGTCGGCGTCACCGCTGGCCACGGTCCGCCGAACACCGGCCGGGACAAGGCCCCTCAGCAGGGCGGGCAGGGCGCCGTCGCGGGCGTGAGCGCGCAGCGTCGGCAGGTCGAAGCGGACCGGTACGGGCACCGGTGCGGTATCGGCGAGCGCGGCGTCGAACAGATCGAGGGCAGCGTCGGTCGGCAGCGGATGCAGGCCGTTGCGGGCCATGCGGGCCCGGTCGGCGTCGGCCAGGTGGCCGGTCATGCCGCTGCCCTCGGCCCACAACCCCCACGCCAGGGAGTGCGCCGGAAGCCCGAGGGAACGCCGTCGCCGGGCGAGGCCGTCGAGAAAGGCGTTCGCGGCAGCGTAGTTGGCCTGACCCGCATTGCCGAGAACACCGCTGGCGGAGGAGAACAGCACGAACGTCTGCACCGGCAGGTCGCGGGTGAGCGTGTCCAGGTGGAAGGCGGCATCCACCTTCGGTCGCAGGACGCGGCTGAGCCGTTCGGCGGTGAGCGACTCCACCATGCCGTCGTCGAGCACCCCGGCGGCGTGAATCACGGCGGTGAGTGGGGCGCTGGTGGGGATACGAGCCAGGACGTCGGCGAGGGCGTCACGGTCGGCGACGTCGCAGGATTCGAAGACGGCTTCGCAGCCGGCAGCGGCGAGGTCGTCATGCAGGGCGGCAGCGCCGGCAGCGGTGTCGCCTCGCCGGGACAGCAGAACGAGGCGGCGGGCGCCGTGGGCGGTGGCCAGGTGACGGGCGACGAGCCCGCCGAGGGTTCCGGCTGCGCCGGTCACCAGGACGGTCCCGGTCGGGTCGAAGGACATCCGACCACCGGCCGCCGAGGACGACTGCCTGATCAGGCGTGGTTCCAGAACCTTACCGGCGCGGACGGCGATCTGCGCGGCCCCGAGCGCGATACCCGCCCCGGCGATGGCCGTCCACGACGCAGGGTCGTCGTCAAGATCGGTCAGGATGACACGATCGGGGTGTTCCTGCTGCACGGACCGGACGAGTCCCCAGACAGCGGCGGCCACGATGTCCGCCGGCTCGCCGCCGACGGCTCCGGTGGCGTATCTGGTGAGCACCACGAGCCGAGCGTGTTCCCTCGGCGGGTCGGCGAACCATCGCTGCACGAATTGCAGCACCTCGGCGAGGGCCTCGTGGACGGCCTCGGGCGTCTGCGCATGCCCGATGACGGGCAGCACCACGATGTCCGCCGGACCGGGCTGATCCGAGCAGGGCAGGGAGAGCCGCTCGCCGATCTCGGCATCACCGACGACCACGACCGTCCGGTGCGCCTCGTCGGACGGCGGGTCTGCCGGGACCCACTCGATGACATGCAGCGGATCGGCGACCCTGGTAGGAGCCGGCAGCTGCGTGGCGTCGAAGGGGTGCAGGGCCAACGTACCGATGTCGACGACGGGAGCGCCCGCCAGGTCGACGGCCGCCACCTGGACACCACCGGCCACCGGACGGACACGCACCCGCAGCGTGGTGGCTCCGGTGGCGTGCAGCCGCACGTTGGTGAAGCTGAAGGGCAGCCGGATCGGATCGCCGGCTCGGCCGGTCACGGCAAGGGTGTGCAGGGCAGCGTCCAGCAGCGCCGGGTGGATGCCGAACCGACTGGGGTCTTCCCCCTCGGCCAGGACGATCTCGGCGTAGACGTCGTCGCCGTGACGCCACGCCCTGCGTAGTCCCTGGAACCGCGGCCCGTACTGCAGTCCCTGGTCGGCGAGCGACGGATACAGGTCGTCGAGCGTGACCGGCTGCGCCTCGCGCGGCGGCCATTCCACCACCGAGCGGGCCGGAGCAGCGGCTGCCGCGAGCGCGCCGGTGGCATGGCAGGTCCACGTGTCGGCGCCGCGGCGTCGGGAGTGCACCGACACCTCCCGCGCGCCGACGATGACCTGCAGGTCGACGACGCCTTGCTCGGGCAGCACCAGTGGGGTGGTCACGGTCAGTTCGTCGACGCCGTCGAGTCCGACGGTGTCGGCGGCGCGGAGCAGCAGGTCGAGCAGGAGAGCTGCCGGGACGACCGGCACGCCGTGGACCCGGTGGTCTGTCAGCAACGGATGGGTGGCCAGCGAGAGCCGCCCGGTGAGGACCGTGCTGTCCCCGTCGGCGAGCACGACGGCCGCACCGAGCACGGCGTGCGCGACACTGTCCTGCCCGACCGCGGTGACGTTGCGGCTACCGCCGCTGTTGAGCCAGTAACGGTCACGTTGGAAGGGGTACGTGGGGAGAGCGGTCGGGACGGTGCCGTGGGGGGTGAGCGTGGTCCAGTCGACGACGACGCCGGCGGTGAACGCTTCTGCGACGGCGCCGACGAACCGGCGGGCGGTATCCTCGCCGCGCCGCAGGGTGCCGACCGCGGTCCCGCGCTGTCCGGTGGCGTCGAGGGTTTCCTGTACGGCGGGACCGAGCACCGGATGAGGGCTGACCTCGATGACGCAGTGGATGTTCTTGCCGGCCAGCGCCTGCACCCCGTCGGCGAACCGCACCGGGTTGCGCAGGTTGAGCCACCAGTACGATGCGTCGAACCCGCTCCCGTCGACCCAGCGGCCCTCCAGGCACGACCACACGGGAACGTCGGCGGCGCGTGGCCGCACGGTGCCCAGAGTGTCGAGGATCCGCTCACGGATCGGGTCGACCTGGGCCGAGTGCGAGGCGTAGTCCACGGGTATCCTCCGAGCCCGGACCCCGCTGCTGGCGCAGTCCGCGAGGAACGACTCCAGCGGCTCGACCGGTCCGGAGACGACGACGGACGTCGGGCCGTTCACCGCCGCCACCGTGAGGTTCTCGCCGAGGAGCGTCCGCACCTCGCTCTCGCTGAGACCGGACACGGCCGCCATCCCGCCAGTCGTCGTCAGCGCGGCGAGCGCCTGCGAACGCAGGACGACCACGCGCACCGCGTCGTCCAGTTCCAGAACCCCCGCGACGTGGGCGGCCGCTATCTCGCCCTGGGAGTGGCCGATGACGGCCGCCGGTCGGACCCCGGCTGCCTGCCACATCGCCGCCAGGGAAACCGCCACCGCGAACGACGCGGGCTGCACCACGTCGACCCGCGCCAGAGCGTCCTCGTCGGCCAGGACGTCCCGTAGCCGCCATCCGGTGAGCGCCGACATCGCCTGCTCGCAGGCGGTCATGGCGGACGCGAACACCGGTGAGGCCGCCCACAGCCCCAGGCCCATCCCGACCCACTGGGCACCCTGCCCGGCGAATGCGAACGCCGCCCGCGTACCAGCAGCGGTACCAGTGACGACGTTCTCCGGCATCTCCCCGGCGGCGAGGGCGGACAGCCCACCGTGCAGATCCCCCACGACGACGGCGCGGTGGGGCAGCATCGCCCGGTCGCGCACGAGCGCTGCCGAGACCGATCCGGGTTCGGCCCCGGCGGCGAGCAGCCGGTCGAGGTTCGTGGCCTGGCGACGCAGGGCGGGGACGTCGCGTGCCGTGAACACGAGTGGTGTCACCCCTGTGACGACCGGTGCGGCGGGGTCGCCGCTTGCCTGCGACGCGGCTGCCTCCTCGAGGATGACGTGGGCGTTCGTGCCGGAGATGCCGAACGACGACACGCCGGCGCGGCGGACACGCCCGTCGGCCTTCCACGCCACCGGCTCGGTCAGTAGCCGTACGTCCCCGGCCGTCCAGTCCACGTGCGGCGTCGGCTCGTCGACGTGCAGGGTCGGCGGAAGCACCTCGTTCTGCAGCGCGAGAACCATCTTGATGACGCCGGCGACTCCGGCGGCGGCCTGAGTGTGACCGATGTTGGACTTTGCCGATCCCAGCCATAACGGGCGGTCACGGTCCCGTCCGTAGGTCGCCAGGATCGCCTGGGCCTCGATCGGGTCTCCGAGGGATGTTCCGGTGCCGTGTGCCTCGACCGCGTCCACGTCCGACGGAGTCAGGCCGGCGTTGGCGACGGCTCGCCGGATGACGCGCTCCTGCGATGGTCCGTTCGGGGCAGTCAGACCGTTGGAGGCGCCGTCCTGGTTGACCGCGCTTCCTTTGATCACTGCCAGGATCCGCCGGCCGCTACGGACCGCGTCGGTGAGCCGTTCCATGGCGATGAGGCCGACACCCTCGCCCCAGCCGGTACCGTCGGCCGAGGCGGCGAAGGACTTGCAGCGACCGTCGGCGGCGAGGCCGCGCTGACGGGAGAACTCGACGAACGCCGCGGGCGTCGTCATCACGGTCACGCCCCCGGCGAGGGCGAGGTCGCACTCCCCCGCGCGCAACGCCTGCGCGGCCAGGTGAATGGCGACGAGCGACGACGAGCAGGCGGTGTCCACCGTGACCGCGGGCCCTTCGAATCCGAACGTGTACGCGACCCGACCGGAGACGACGCTGCCCGAGGTCCCAGTACCGAGGTAGCCCTGGAGACCGTCGCCATCGGCCGCGACGCTGATGGCGTAGTCGCTGTACATGAGTCCGGTGAAGACCCCTGTGCGGCTTCCCTTCAGCCCGATCGGGTCGATGCCCCCGTATTCCAATGCCTCCCAGGACGTTTCGAGGAGCAGCCGCTGCTGCGGGTCCATGGCGAGGGCCTCCCGCGGGCTGACACCGAAGAATCCGGCGTCGAACTCCGCTACGCCGTCCATGAAGCCGCCGGCAGAGACGTAGGAGGTACCCGCCCGGTCGGGGTCACGGTCGAACAGTTGGTCGAGATCCCAGCCCCGGTCGGCCGGGAACGGGGTGATGCCGTCGCGGCCGGCGGCGACCAGACGCCAGAAGTCGTCCGGGTTGCGTACTCCACCGGGCAGCCTGCAGGCCATTCCGACGATCGCGATCGGTCCGCTGGTGGTGTCAGTCAGCTCGCGATTGCGGCGGCGCAGCCGTTCGTTGTCCTTGACGGACGAGCGCAGCGCCCGTACCAGCTCGTCGGTGGGTATGGTCACGGCCGGTCCCCCTGGTCCTCGTCGCTGTCCTGCAGGGCCTTCGCGATGAGCACCGCCACATCGAGATCGTCGACGTCCACCTCGTCCTCCGTCTCCGGTACGGCTTCCCTCGGCGCGGTCACGGCGGTTTCCTCGTCGGGGACGAGCCGGTTGTGGACGAACACCGCGATCGCCGCCGCTGTCGGGTGGTCGAAGACCAGCGTGGCGGGCAGCCGCAGGCCGGTCGCGGCGGCGAGTTGGTTGCGCAGCTGCACAGCGGTGAGAGAGTCGAAGCCGAGGTCCCGGAACGTCGTCGCGGACTCGATCGCGTCCGGGCCACCGGTGTGACCGAGCACCGCAGCGACGTGGCCTCGCACGAGATCCAACAGGAAAGGGGCCCGCTCATCGCGCGGCAGGGCCGCCAGCCGGTCGGCGAGCGTCTCGTCCGGCTCCCTGGCGACGCGGGTATCGGCACCGACGAGTGCCCGCAGCACGTGCGGCAGCTCGCCGCGGGCGGCCTGCGCGCGAAGTACCGTGCGGTCGAGCGGCACCAGCACCGGGTCGGGCAGGCCCGCGCCGAGGGCCCGATCGAGAAGGTCGAGGCCGCGCTCCGACGTCAGCGGGACGATGCCGTTCTGGGCTATCCGCCGTAGGTCCACGTCATCGAGATGCGCAGTCATTCCGCTGCTCCCGGCCCACAGCCCCCAGGCGAGCGAGTGCGCCGGCAGTCCATGCCGGTGGCGCTCCCGGGCGAGCCCGTCCTGGAACCCGTTCGCCGCCGCGTAGTTGGCCTGGCCGGGTCCACCGATGACGGCCGACGCCGAGGAGAAGAGTACGAAGGCGGTGAGACCCAGGTCCCGAGTCAGTTCGTGCAGATTGGTGGCGCCGTCGACCTTGGGCCGCAGGACAGCGGCCAGCCGCTCCGGCGTCATCGACCCGATTACCCCGTCGTCGAGGACCCCGGCGGCGTGCACGACCGCCGTCGGCGGGTAATCCGCTATCACCCGGGCGAGCGCCTCGCGGTCGGCGACATCGCACGCGGCGAACCTCGCCTCGCAGCCCACTGCCGCCAGGTCGTCGGCGAGTTCGCGGGCGTTGCCCGCCTCGGCACCCTGGCGGGACAGCAGGACCAGGCGGGACGCGCGTCGCGTACGGGCCAGGTGCCGGGCGACGAGCGCGCCGAGTGTGCCGCTGGCACCGGTTACCAGGACGGTGCCGTCGGCGGGCCAGGCGTCGGTGGTCTCCTCCGCCGGCGGAGCTGGCAGCAGGCGGGGCACCAGGATCTCGCGGCCGCGGACGATGACCTGGGGTTCGCTGTGCAGGGCTGCGAGGACAGCCGGCGTCAAGTGGTCTCCGTGGAGGTCGGCCAGGACTACACGCCCGGGCTGTTCGGCCTGCACCGACCGGACCAGGCCCCAGACGGCGGAGCCGGCCGGGTCGTCGTGCGGCGCGACGACGACGAGGCGGGCGGTCTCCCAGCGGGGCTCGGCGAGCCAGTGCTGAACGACCGTGAGCACGTCCGCGACGGCACGGTGCGTCCGCGCGGCCAGCTCGCCGTCGCCCGGCTCGACCCGCAGCATCACGAAGGCGGGAACGGCGGGTCGGCTCCTGAGCCCGTCCAAGTCGGGCATGTCGACGGTGCCCAGCCACGTCACGTCGGGCTGCGCGGTGGCGGAGGTCACCTCGGTGAGGGGCTGCCAGTCCAAGCGGTAGAGCGGACCGGCCGGGTGCCGTCCGAGCGATTCCGTGTCGACCGGGCGGGACACCAGTGAGGCGATGGTGATGACCGGAACTCCGTCGTGGTCGGTAGCGTCGAGGCGGATCCCGTCGCCTTCGCCGCCACGGACGTGGACCCGCAATGCGGTGGCACTGTTGCCGGTGCGACGTACGCCGGTGAACAGGAACGGCAGCCGTGCCGGGGAGTCACCGATCTCGGCGAGTGTCGCGGTGTGCAGCGCGGCGTCCAGCAGCGCGGGATGCAGCGTGAAGCCGGAGGTGGCAGCCGGATCGGGGAGCACCACCTCGGCGAACAGGTCGTCGGCGTGACGCCATGCGCGGCGCAGTCCCTGGAACAGCGGGCCGTACTCCAGACCCCGGTCGGCGAGTCGCTCGTACAGGTCACCGATGGGCAGGGGTTCGGCACCGGCCGGCGGCCAGGCATCGGTGCGAACGGTTTCTGCCACCACGGACGGGTCGGCGTCATCGGCGAGCATTCCGGTGGCGTGGCAGGTCCACGAGCCGTCACCGGTACGGGCATGGACGGTGACGCGGCTGCGATCGTCGCCGTCCGGGCCCGCGATCACCTGCAGATCGACGCTACCGGTATCCGGTATGACGAGTGGCCGGTGCAGGGTGAGCTCCTCGACGAGCGGGCGGCCCGCGGCATCTGCGGCCGACAGGGCCAGTTCGACCAGCCCGGTACCGGGAACGACGCTCCGGCCGGTAATCCGGTGATCGGCGAGCCACGGCTGTGCGGCAAGGGAGAGCCGGCCGGTGAGCAGGACCTGGTCGGTGGCGGCCAGGTGGACGGCGGGGTCGAGCAACTGGTGACGATCGGGCTCGGTCTCGTCCAGCCAGTAGCGGGTGCGCTGGAACGGATACGCAGGTAGCACGGTCGGCGGCCGGGCCGGCGCCAGAGCGCTCCAGTCGACGTGTGCGCCGGCGGTGAAAGCCTCCGCCACCCCCGTCAGCACCGAGGCGACCTCGTCACGATCCTTGCGCAGCAGCGAGACCGCTCGTACGCCGTCCTGCTGCACCAGGGCGGACAGCCCTGTTCCGGGCCCGACCTCGATGACCGTGGTGACCTCCCGCTCCAGCATCGCGGCGAGGGCGTCCGCGTACCGGACCGGCCTGCGTACCTGCCCGACCCAGTAGGGAGTCGAGGTCATGTCCGCGTCGACGTCCGCCGTGGACAGCAGACGCAGGGTCGGCTCGTGGTACGACACCCCGGCGATGGCAGCCGCGAACGGCTCGAGCATCGGCTCCATCATCCGCGAATGGAATGCGTGACTGACCCGGAGCTTCTTGGACCGCCACGCCGCCGCTGCCGCATCGACCGCGTCCGCCGCGCCGGAGATGACCACTGACCGGGGTCCGTTCACGGCGGCGACGTCGACGTCGAAGCCGGCTGCGAGCACCTCCTCCTCGGTCGCGTCGACGACCGCCATCGCCCCGCCGGAGGGCAGCTCCTGCATCAACCCGGCACGCGCGGAGACGAGACGGCACGCGTCGTCGAGGGAGAAGATGCCGGCCACGTGGGCGGCCGCGATCTCGCCGACCGAATGGCCGAGCAGTACGTCCGCGCGGACACCCCACGACTCCAGCAACCGGTGAAGCGCTACCTCCACGGCGAACAGGGCGGGTTGCGCGAAGCCGGTCGCGGTCAGGGCGGCGGCATCGGAACCCCAGACCACCTCGCGGAGACCCGCGAAGCGGTCACACACGTCGTCGAAGACGGCCCGGAACACCGGGAAGGACTCCGCCAGGCCGCGGCCCATGCCGGGCCACTGCGAACCCTGCCCGGAGAAGACGAGACCCACTGCGCCGGCCGGAGCGGCGCGACCGGTGACCAGGCCGCCGACGACCTCACCGGCGGCGAGGGCCCGCAGCCCGGCGATGAGGTCCCGCCGGGTGGCGCCGAGGACCACGGCCCGGTCCGGCAGCACGGAGCGGCGCCGCACAAGGGTCGAGGCGACGGCCGCCAGGTCCGCGTCGCCCTGGTCCAGAGCGGCGGCGATCCCGGCGGACCGAGCACGCAGTGCAGGTACCCCGCGGGCGGAGAGCACCAGCGGGGTCACCGCGACGGGGGCCGGGTCGGCGTCGGTCGTCGCTTCGACCTCCGGTGCCTCGCCGATGACGACGTGCGCGTTGGTGCCGGAGATGCCGAAGGACGAGACACCGGCGCGGCGGGACCTACCGTTGGCCTTCCACGCCACGGGCTCCGACAGCAGGCGTACGTTCCCGGCGGCCCAGTCGACGTGCGGGTTTGGCTCGTCGACGTGCAGGGTGGGCGGGAGCAGGTCGTTGCGGAGCGCGAGGACCATCTTCATGACGCCCGCGATGCCCGCGGCCGCCTGGGTGTGGCCGATGTTCGACTTCACCGATCCGAGCCACAGCGGGCGGTCCCGATCTTCGCCGTACGTGGCGAGCAACGCCTGCGCCTCGATCGGATCGCCCAGCGCCGTACCCGTACCGTGTGCTTCCACGGCGTCGACGTCGCCGGGTGCCAGACCGGCATTGGCAAGGGCCTGCCGGATCACCCGCTCCTGCGACGGGCCGTTCGGGGCGGTCAGACCGTGCGAGGCGCCGTCCTGGTTGACTGCCGAACCCAGCACCAGGGCGAGAACCCGATGGTTGTTGCGGCGAGCGTCGGAGAGCCGTTCCAGCACGACCACCCCGACTCCCTCGCCCCAGCCGGTGCCGTCAGCGGCGGCGGCGAAGGACTTGCAGCGACCGTCGGCGGCGAGGCCGCGCTGGCGGGAGAACTCGACGAAGGCCGCCGGGGTCGACATCACCGTGACCCCACCTACCAGCGCCAGGTCGCACTCCCCGACGCGCAGTGACTGCCCGGCCAGGTGCAGGGCGACCAGTGAGGATGAGCACGCGGTGTCGACCGTGACGGCCGGCCCTTCGAAGCCGAAGGTGTACGCGACCCGGCCCGACACCACACTGGCCGAGTTGCCGGTGCCGACATAGCCCTCGACCTGATCGGGGATGTGCTTCAGGCGGGCCACGTAGTCGTGCGCGTTGGTGCCCATGAAGACCCCGGTGGGTCGACCGCGCAGCGCGGCGACGTCGAGACCGGCGTCCTCGATCGCCTCCCACGAGGTCTCGAGGACCAGCCGCTGCTGTGGATCCATAGCGAGGGCCTCGCGCGGGCTGATGCCGAAGAACGCTGCGTCGAATTCGGTGGCGTCGCGGACGAAACCACCCGCGCGGACGTAGGTGGAGCCGGGACGTTCGCCGGTGGGGTCGAAGATGGCCGCGACGTCCCACCCCCGGTCGGCGGGGAAGGGACCGAACCCCTCGCGGCCGCCGGCGAGCAGATCCCACAGCGCGTCCGGGGTGTCCGCGTCGCCGGGGAACCGGCATGCCATGCCGACGATGGCGATCGGCTCGCCGCTCGGCGTGGCGACGGCCGAGGGCATCGGGGCTGTCGCACCGGGCTCGTGGTAGAGCATCGCTTCCAGGTGGCTGACCAGCCGCTCGGTGTCGGGATAGTCGAAGACGAGGGTGGCGGGCAGCTTCCGGTCGATCGCCTCGCTGAGCTGGTTGCGCAGTCGTACGGCGGTGAGCGAGTCGAAGCCGAGTTGCTTGAAGGAGCGCGACGGCGCGATCTCCTCGACGGAATCGTGGTTGAGGACGTCGGCGACGGCGGCTCGGACAAGCGTGGTGAGCGCGTGCTTGCGGTCACTGGACGGCAGGTCGGCGAGTCCACCGGCAGGGTTCTCGGCAGCGGGCCGGGCCGGTGCGGCCTCGGGGATCTCGTCGAAAAGACGGCTGCGGCGGATGCCGGTCAGCGCCGGGCCGAACACCGGCCAGTCGATCTCGGCGACCAGCCCGCCGGTGCCTGCGGCGAGCACCCTGTCCAGAGCGGTGAGAGCGAGATCGGGTGTCATCGGCGCGGTGCCCGCGCGGCGTAGCCGGTCGGCCGTCGCCGGATCGGCCGCCATGCCGACTTCGGCCCAGGCGCCCCAGGCGACCGCGACGGCCGGGCGGCCGGTGGCGCGGCGGGCGTCGGCGATCGCATCGAGGCAGGCGTTGGCGGCCGCGTAGTTGCCCTGCCCTGCGCTACCCACCATGCCAGCGAGGGAGCTGAAGAGGACGAAGGCGGTGAGGTCGAGGTCGCGGGTCAGTTCGTCGAGGATCCGGGCTCCGTCGACCTTCGGGCGCAGGACGGTGGCCAGACACTCCGGGCTGAGCGTCGGGATGGTGCCGTCGTCGAGGACGCCGGCGGCGTGCACGACGCCGGTCAGCGGCCGCCCTTGGCGGCCGATGTCGTCGAGCAGCACGGCGACGGCCGCCCGGTCGGAGATGTCGCAGGCGGCGACGGTGACGTCGACGCCCGACTCGGTCAGTTCGACAGCGAGCTGGGCGGCACCGGGTGCATCCGGTCCGCGACGGCTGGTCAGTACGAGCCGTCGCACGCCCTGTGCGGCGAGTCGGCGGGCGACCTCGGCGCCGATGCCGCCGGTGCCACCGGTGACCAGGACAGTGTCCGACGGGCCGAAGCGAGCCGGCGGAGTGACACCGGAGACCGATTCCCGGACCAGGCGTCGGGCGAGCACGGTCCCCGAGCGGACGGCGAACTGGTCGTCGCCGTCGGGCGCGGCCAGGATCGCGGCGAGAAGGCGAGCGTCGCGTTCGTCCCGAGTGGGTGACAGGTCCACGAGACCACCCCAGCGCCGCGGCTGTTCCAGGGCGGCGACACGACCGAGCCCCCAGACCTGGGCCTCGTCGGTGCTCGTAGGGGGGTCGTCAGGGCCGGTGCCCACGGCACCTCGGGTGACACTCCAGAGTGGGCCGTCGAGATCCGTCTGCAGGAGAGCGAGCGTCAGCGCGAGGCCGTGCGACTCGTCGAGGGCCAGCAACGACAGGACACCGCCCGGAGCGGAGGCCAGGTCGGCGAGGTCGGCGGCACCGCCGATCCGGGCGGTGCGGAGCTCGATGCCAACGGCGCCGAGACCGTCCAGCAGGCTGGTCACCCACGGGTCGGCGGCGGCGCTGCGCGGCACCAGGACCAGGAGGGACCCGGCGAGAGTAGTGGTAGCGGTGGAGGGCGCCGGTCGCCACGCGATCCGGTAGTGCCACGAGGTGGTCGGATCGGCGGTCTGCCGGGTGCTGCCGACGGCCGCGCTGTCGAGCCAGAACCGCCTGCGCTGCAGGGGATAGAGCGGCAGGTCGGCGCCACGACCGCCGGTATCGCCGAGCAGTCCGTGCCAGTCCAGCCGCACCCCGCCGGCGTACAGCCGTCCACACGCGGTGGCCAGGGCGAGCGCCTCGGGGCGCTGTCTGCTCAGCAGGGACACACAGAGAGCGGAGGGGTGCGAGTCGGTCAACGCGGTGAGCACGTCGTCCGGTCCGAGCTCCACGATCGTGTCGACGCCGTGGCCGTACAGCCAGGCGACACCGTCGCCGAAGCGCACCGTCTGACGGATGTGCCGGACCCAGTAATCGGGGGTGCGGAACTCGGCGGAATCGACCGGTGCACCGGTCAGGTTGGACACCACCGGGATGACCGGCTCGTGGTAGTCCAACTCCTCGGCGACCGCCCGGAACTCGGCGAGCATCGGCTCCATCAGTGGCGAGTGGAAGGCGTGGCTGACCGGCAGCCGTCGGGTCCGGCGGCCACGAGCCCGCCACAGCCCGGCGACCTCCTCGACGGCCTGCTCGTCACCCGAGACCACCGTGGCGTCCGGGCCGTTGGCGGCGGCGATGCCGATGGACCGCTCCCGGTGTACGAGGGTGGGGGCGACCTCGTTGACGGAGGCCTGGATGGCGGCCATCGCTCCACCGGTCGGAAGCGCCTGCATCAGCCGGCCCCGTGCGGCGACCAGACCGCTGGCATCGGCGAGCGACAGCGTGCCGGTGACGTGGGCGGCGACGAGTTCGCCGATGGAGTGGCCGAGCAGGTAGTCCGGCCGCAGCCCCCAGCTCTCGACGAGGCGGTACAGCGCGACCTCGAGCGCGAAGATCGCGGGCTGGGTGTAGCCGGTCTGGTCGAGGAGCAGCGCATCGGGGGTACCGGGCGCGGCGAACATCAGTTCCTTGACCGGCCGGTCGAGGTGCCGGTCGAGTTCGGCGCAGACGGTGTCGAGGGCGGTGGCGAAGACGGGGTGGCGCCGGTAGAGCTCAGCACCCATCTCGGCACGCTGGCTGCCCTGCCCGGTGAACAGGAACGCCGTCGTGGCCCGCTCGGTGGCCGCGCCGATGACCAGGTTCGGGGCGCGTTGACCGGCGGCCAGGGCGGCCAGACCGCGGCGGGCGTCGACGGCGTCGCCCGCGACGACGGCCGCTCGGTGCTCCAGCGCCGCCCTCGTGGTGGCGAGGGACATCGCCAGGTCGGCGAGCGGCAGGTCGGCGGCCAGCAGTGCCGCGGCCCGGGCGCGCAGTGCCACCGGGGTACGGGCGGAGATCACCAGCGGCAGCGGCCGGTCGGGTTCGGCCGGTACCGGCCGCGGCGCGGGCTCCGGGGCCTGTTCGAGGATGACGTGAGCGTTGGTGCCGCTGACTCCGAACGAGGAGACGCCGGCGCGGCGAGGGTGCTCGGTGGCGGGCCAGGGCACGGCTTCAGTCGCCAGGCGTACGTTCCCGCTCGTCCAGTCGACGTGCGGGGTCGGCTCGTCCACGTGCAGCGTGCGCGGGACGACGCCGTGTCGCAGCGCCAGGACGGTCTTGATGACGCCGGCGACGCCGGCGGCGGCCTGGGTGTGGCCCAGGTTGGACTTCACCGACCCGAGCCGTAGCGGACGATCGGTGTCGTGCGCGACGCCGTAGGTGGCGAGCAGTGCCTGCGCCTCGATCGGGTCGCCGAGGACCGTACCGGTGCCGTGGGCCTCGACGACGTCGACCTGCTCCGCGGTGAGCCCCGCATCGGCGAGCGCGGCACGGATCAACCGCTGCTGCGACGGACCGCTGGGAGCGGAGAGACCGTTGGTGGCGCCATCCTGGTTGACGGCGCTGCCCCGAACCACGGCAAGAACCGGGTGGCCGAGCCGGCGGGCCTGCGAGAGCCGCTCGACGACGAGGACGCCCACGCCTTCGGCCCAGCCGGTGCCGTCGGCCGCGGCGGCGAACGGCTTGCAGCGCCCGTCCGGAGCGAGGCCGCGTTGCCGGCTGAACGCCACGAAGCCCGTCGGAGTGGACATCACGGTGACCCCGCCGACCAGCGCGAGCGTGCACTCCCCCTCGTACAACGCCCGCGCGGCCAGGTGCAACGCGACCAGGGACGACGAGCACGCGGTATCGACGCTGATCGCGGGGCCTTCGAGACCGAGCGTGTACGCGACGCGGCCGGAGAGAACGCTGGCCGAGCCGCCGGTGATCAGGTAGTCGCCGCCCTCCGGCGTGGCCGCGAGCAGCGTCGTGTAGTCGCTGCCGTTCGTTCCGGCGAAGACTCCGGTCGCCGTCCCGCGCAGCGACGACGGGTCGATCCGCGCGGATTCCAGAGCATGCCAGGAGGCTTCCAGCAGCAGCCGCTGCTGCGGATCCATCGCCCTGGCCTCACGTGGGCTGATGTCGAAGAACTCGGCGTCGAAGTCGCCGGCGTCGTGGAGGAACCCACCGGATCGCACGTAGCTGGTGCCGGCCCGGTCGGGATCCGGGTCGAACAGGGCGCCGAGGTCCCAGCCCCGGTCGGTCGGGAAACCGGCGATCGCGTCGCGTTCGTCGAGCAGCAGCTGCCACAGGTCCGCGGGCTCACGGACGCCGCCGGGGAACCGGCAGCTCATACCGACGATGACCACCGGATCGGCGGCCCGGTCGGCGGTGGTGGACGCAGCGGCTGCCGCTCCGGTCTCCCGGTCGGTGCCCGGACCACCGAGCAACACCGCTCGCAGGTGCTCCACCAGGGCCGCGGGGGTCGGGTGGTCGTAGGCGACGGTGGTCGGCAACCTGAGGCCGGTGGTCCGGTTGAGCCGGTTGCGCAGTTCCACCGCGGTCAAGGAATCGAAGCCGAGATCCTTGAAGGGCCGGTCGAGCGGAAACTCGTCGAGGTGACCGTAGCCGAGTGTGCCGCCGGCGTGGGTACGCACCAGATCACGCAGCACCGCCGTCCGCTCGGCCTCGGAGAGGGCGGCGAGACCGGCCGCGAACGAGGTTTCGGCGGTGAACTGCGTCGCGTCGCGTTGCCGGGCGGTGTCCGCGCGCGGCCGGACCGGGGCCGCGCGCAGCAGAGACGGAGTGGCGCCGAGCCGCGTGCGCAGGGTCGCCATGTCGAGCCGGGCCGGGACGAGAACCGGGTGGCCGCTGCGCAGGCCCTCGTCGAAGAGGGCCAGCCCGTCCTCGGCTGACAGTCCGACGACGCCCGACCGGCCGAGCCGGTCCAGGGCGGCCTCGTCGAGATGCCTCGTCATACCGCTGGGATCGGCCCACAATCCCCAGGCGAGCGCGGTGGCGGGCAGGCCGAGCGCCTGGCGATGTTGGGCGAGTCCGTCGAGATAGGCGTTGGCGGCGGCATAGTTGGCCTGGCCGGCAGTGCCGAGCGTGCCGGCGATCGAGGAGAACAGGACGAAGGCGGCGAGCGGGGTGTCTCGGGTCAGCTCGTGCAGGTGCCGCGCAGCGTCCGCCTTGGGCCGCAGAACCGAGGTCAGCCGCGCGACGTCGAGGGCTTCGATGGTAGCGTCGTCGAGGGCGGCAGCCGCGTGCACGACGGCGGTCAACGGGTGAGATGTCGGAACCGACGCCAGCAGGCCGCGTACCTGCTCGCGGTCGGCGACGTCGCAGGCCACGAGCGTGACGGTCGCGCCGAGTTCGGTCAGTTCCGCCTGCAGGGCGGCCGCGCTGTCTGCGGCGGGTCCGCGGCGGCTGGCCAGCAGCAGGTTCCGGACCCCGTATGCCCGGACGAGGTGGCGGGCGAGGAGCCGCCCGATGGTGCCGGTGGCGCCGGTCAGCAGGACGGTGCCCGCGGGGTCGAGCGCCGGCGGCCACGCGTCTGCGTCCGGCCGCACCCGGCGCAGTCGTGGCGCCAGCACGGCACCGTTGCGAACGGCCAGCTGAGGTTCTCCGGTACGGGCGGCGGGCACCGGGTCGGCCGCTGGATCGTCGAGGTCGACGAGGACGATCCGGTCGGGGTGTTCGGTCTGCGCCACCCGTACCAGGCCCCACACCGCCGCGGCCTCCGGGTCCACCAGGGCCTCGCCGGGCTGCCCGGTGGCGACGGCCGTGGTGGTGACGACGGCGAGTCGGGCGGCGACGAAGGTCGGTTCGGCCAGCCATGCCTGCACCGCCGCCAGCACGTCGGGCAGCGCGCCGGCACGGGTGACGACGAGGTCCGGGACGGATTCCCCGGCGAGAGCTGCCAGAGCGGCCAGGTCGTCGACGAAGGCAGCCCTCCCCCGCGAGGACGGCGCCGGCAGTGCGGTCCAGGTGAGTCGGCGCAGGTCGCCGGAGACCACTGTCGCGCCGGAGGGTCGGACGCGTTCCGTGCGTTCGACAGTTACCACCTGGATGCCGTCCACGTCGACCGCCGACAGCGAACCGTCGGCGCCCGCCGTGCAGCGCAGGTGGCTGGCGCCGGAGGTGTGCAGGGTGACGCCGTGCCAGGTGACGATCGAGGGGCCGCCCGGCGGGACGTGCGCCGCTGCGTCCAGGAGGGTGGGGTCGAGGGCGAAGCCCTCCCGATCCTCACCCGCGACGTGCGCCGTCTCGATGTGCCATGCCGAGGGGCTCTGCGCGACCGAGCGCAGGGTACGGAAGGACGGTCCGTGGTCGAGACCGGCCTCGGCAAGCCGGTCGTGGATCTCTTCGACGTC
The DNA here is from genome assembly GCF_019697375.1 of Micromonospora tarapacensis. Lineage (NCBI taxonomy): Bacteria > Bacillati > Actinomycetota > Actinomycetes > Micromonosporales > Micromonosporaceae > Micromonospora > Micromonospora tarapacensis. Next base: position 3,254,722 of record NZ_JAHCDI010000004.1, read on the forward strand.
ACGGGACCGGGCATCGGATGGTGGCCACGGCGCGTCCTCGACGGCCGGTGCCGCTCCTGCCAGCGCGAGGGTGCCGGAGGCGTGACAGGTCCAGTCGGCGGCGGGATCGTCGGCCGGGCAGGCATGGACGGACACCGGGCGCCGGCCGGTCTCGTCGGCGGCGCCGACGGCCACCTGGAGCCGGCTGCCCTCGGCGGTCAGCGGCAGCGGTGCATCGATCCGCAGGATGTCGAGGCGGTGCAGGTTCGCAGCCTCGCCGGCCCGAAGCGCAAGGTCGAGGAAGGCCGCCGGAGCGAGCTGCGGCACGCCGTCGACCCGGTGCTCGGCCAGCCATGGATGGCTGCGGGTGGACAACTGCCCGGTGAAAACGTGGCCGCCGTCGCCGGGCAACACGATCGCGGCGCCGAGCAGTGGGTGTCCGGGCCGGTCCAGCCCAGCGGTGGAGACGTCGGCCGCGGCCGGGCTGCCGGTGAGCCAGAAACGTCGCCGCTGGAAGGGATACGTGGGAAGCCCGGCCGGGTTGCCCCGAGAACCGACGAACCAGCGGGACCAGTCCAGTGCCACGCCGTGCAGATGGGCTTCGGCGAGCGCCTGCGCGATCCTGTCTCGGCCGCCCTCCTCGCGACGCAGCGTACTCACCACCGAGGCGTCGGCCGACGTGTCCTCGATCGCGCCGCGCAGCAGCGGATGCGGGCTGACTTCGAGAAAGACCGGGTGGCCCGCCTCGACCAGCGCGGAGATCGCGTCCTGGAAGCGCACGACCTCACGGATGTTGCGGTACCAGTAGGTGGCGTCCAGCCCCTCTGTGTCGAACAGGCCGCCGGTGACGGTGGAATAGAACGGCACTGCGGACTTCCGCGGCGCGACCGGTGCCAGGGCGTCCAGCAGTCGGATACGCAGCTGGTCGACCTGGGCGGAGTGCCCGGCGGTGTCGACGCCAGGGATGCGGCGGGCCTGCACGCCCTCGCCGTCGAGGCTGGCCGCGAGGTCGTCGAGAGCGGCCGGTTCACCCGAGACGGTGACCGAGCGCGGCGAGTTGACAGCTGCGATGGAAAGCCGGTCACCCCAGCGCGTCAGGCGGGCGGCGATGTCCTCGACGGGCGCGTTTACCGCGAGCATGCCGCCACGACCGGCCAGGCTGAGCCAGGCCCGGCTGCGCAGTGCGACGATCCGAGCCCCGTCCTGCAACGAGAGCCCACCAGCGACGCAGGCGGCGGCGATCTCGCCCTGGGAGTGACCGACGACCGCGCTCGGCTCTACGCCGTAGGAGCGCCAGAGCGCCGCGAGTGCGACCATCGTGGTGAACAGCGCTGGCTGGACCACGTCGACCCGTTCCAACGGCGGCGCGTCCGGCGCTCCCCGGATAACGTCCAGCACATTCCAGTCGAGGAACTCGGCGAGCGCGTCGGCGCACTCCCGGGCTCGTGCGGCGAAGACCTCGGAACTGGCGAGCAGCTCGGCGCCCATCCCACGCCACTGGCCGCCCTGCCCCGGGAAGACAAAAGGCGCCCGGATCCCGGCTCCGTCGTCGGACACCCGGCGGATCTCGGCGGCGCCGCTCGCGAGCGCGGTGAGTCCGGCGAGGAGTTCGTCCGGGGAAGACGCCAGCACGGCGGCGCGGTGGGTCAGGTTGGCCCTCGTCGTCTGGGCGGCGGCGACGTCGGCGACAGGAGCGTCAGGTCGGGTGGCCAGGTAGCGGAGCAGTCCGGCGGCGTGCGCCCGTAGCGCCTGCTCCCCACGTCCGGACAACAGTACGGGAACGGTGCCCGGCGGCGGATGTACGGCGACGGCAGGTTCGGGTTGCGCGGTGGGTTCCTCGATGATCACATGGGCGTTGGTGCCGCTGACACCGAACGAGGAGACCCCGGCCCGGCGTGGGCGGGTGCCGATCTCCCACAGTCGGGACTCGGTGAGCAGCCGGACGGCGCCGGCGGTCCACTCGACGAGAGTGGATGGCTGCTCGGCGTGCAGGGTGCGGGGCAGTTCAGCCCACCGCATCGCAAGCACCATCTTGATGAGACCCGCAACCCCGGCAGCGGCCTGGGTGTGGCCGATGTTCGACTTCAGCGAGCCCAGCCAGAGCGGCCGGTCCGGGTCGCGGTCGCGACCGTAGACGGCGAGCAGTGCGCCCGCCTCGATCGGGTCGCCGAGGGCGGTGCCGGTGCCGTGTGCTTCGACGGCGTCCACGTCCGACGGCGTCAGCCCGGCGTTTGCGAGCGCCTGCTCGATGAGCCGCTGCTGCGCGAGTCCGCTGGGTGCCGTGAGCCCGTTACTGGCGCCGTCCTGGTTGACCGCGCTGCCGCGGATGACGGCCAGGACCGGGTGACCGTTGCGCCGGGCGTCAGAGAGGGTCTCGAGCAACACGATGCCGGCACCCTCGGCGAAAACGGTGCCGTCGGCGTCGGCGGAGAACGGCTTGCACCGCCCGTCCGGGGCAAGCGCCCGCTGTCGGCTGAACTCCACGAACGGCCCAGGGGTCGCCATCACGGTGACTCCGCCGGCCACGGCGAGAGTGCACTCCCCGCGCCGTAGCGCCTGCGCCGCGAGATGAACGGCGACGAGCGAGGACGAGCAGGCGGTGTCGACGGTGATGGCGGGTCCTTCGAATCCGAACGTGTAGGCGAGGCGACCGGAGGCCACGCTGCCGGCGCCACCGGTGCTGAGGTAGCCCTCCACCTCCTCCGGCAGACCGGTCAGACCGGTGCCGTAGTCGTGGAACATGACGCCTGCGTAGACGCCGACTCGTGCTCCGCGCACGGTGTGCGGAGCTATCCCGGCCCGTTCGAGGGCCTCCCATGTGGTTTCCAGCAGCAGTCGTTGCTGCGGATCCATCGCCGTGGCCTCGCGAGGACTGATACCGAAGAAATCCGCGTCGAATTCGGCGGCACCCCGGAGGAATCCTCCCCTGTCGACGTAGGTGGTTCCTGGTCGCTGCCCGTCGGGGTCGTGCAGCCGCTCCAACAGCCAACCGCGGTCGACCGGGAACGTACTGATGGCCTCGCCACCGTCGGCGAGCAGGCGCCACAACTCTTCCGGGTCGTCGACCCCGCCGGGCAATCGGCAGCTCATGGCCACGATCGCGATTGGCTCCTCGACGGGTACGCGCACCGCGGGCCGGCTCTGCACGACCGGGCGTACGCCGGTGAGGGACGCGTGGATCGACGCGGCCAGATCGGCCGGCGTGGGATGGTCGAAGATCACGGTGGCCGGCAGCGGCAGACCGGCGCGGGCGGCAATCCGGTCGCGCAGCCGCACCGCGGAGACAGAGTCGAAGCCGAGATCCCGGAAGGACCGGTCGGCCGGCAGGGTGGCGGCATCGACGCCCAGCACCGCCGCCGTTTCCTCCTGAACCAGGCGCCGCAGCAGGCCGGCGTCGAGAACCTGCGGCGCGCATTCGACCTGCGCTTCGGGAGAAGGCCCGGCGGTGACGACGACGGTGCTGCCGATGCCACGCGCCACATCGAACACAGTGGCGGCCTCGGCGCTGTCCGGATCCCACTCTCCCCAGCCGATCGACACGGCAGCCAGGCCGAAGGCGGCCCGGTGGCGGGCGAGTGCGTCGGCATGCGCGGCGGCTGCGGCCAGCTCAGGCCGGTCGGGGTCGCCGAGTGTGCCGGCTGCGCTGGAGAAGATGACGAACGCGGCGATATCGAGGTCCCGGGTCTGCTCATGCAGCTCGACCAGGTCGTGGACGGCCTCGACGTCGGTGTGCACAACGGCAGTCAGGGGCCGGTCGGCGGGTATCGTCGCAAGCGCGTCCCGCACGGTTGCGTGCGTCGAGACGGTGGCGTCGGCGAAGGCTTCGACCGGCCCGTCGTGCACGACGCTCACGTGCCGTACGCCGTGCGCCTGTACCAGGCGCCGCGCGGCGAAGCTGACGGCTTCGGTGGAGGTTCCGGTCACCAGGGCGGATCCGCCGGGGTGCAGCGCCGGGATGGCCGCGTCGGTTCCCACGGGGGCCGGGACGAGCCGTGGCACGAGCACCGCACCCGCCCGGATGGCGAGGTAAGGCTCGCCGAGGGTGAGCGCGGCGGTGAGTGTGTGCGCCGAGGCCAGGTGCTCGTCCAGGTCAACCGCGACGACCCGGTTTCGCTGTTCCTCCGGCAGCGAACGGATGGTGCCCCAGATCCCGGCGTGAGCCAGGTCCGGCACGTCCTCACTATCCGCCGTTGACACCGCACCACGAGTGACGACGATGAGCCGGGTGGAGCGGGCGTGCGGTGAGTCGAGCCAGTCCCGGATCGCCCGCCCGTCCTCGTCGGCGGTCGCGACGACGACGGGTGGCGGTTGGGCGCCGACCGATGTGGCGCGCAGGTCGGCGGCGGTCCGTTCGATGCCGGCGGCAGCAGCGGTGGCCGGGTCGAGGCCGACAGCGATCCAGTCGGTCGGTGGCGGTGCGCCCTGTGGCACCGCGGTCGGTGTCCATTCGAGTCGTCGCAGCGGGTCGCGGTCACCGATCCGGACGGCGAGGATCCGGGTGGGCCGGTCGCCGAGCAGGTGCCGGCGGATCTTCCCGGAGCTGGTGCGCGGGATGTCGGTGACCTCGTGCAGTTCCTGGGGGATCTTGAAGTACGACAACTGCTCCCGGCATGCCGCCAGCACGTCGTGCGAACGGATCGACCCCGGCGCGGCCGCAATCAGGTAGGCGACCGGGACCTCGCCGAGGACCTCGTGCGCCCGGCCGGCGACCGCGACGTCGGCGATGCCGGGCACGGCTCGCACCACGTCCTCGATCTCAGCGGGGTGAATGTTCTCCCCGCCCCGGATGATGAGCTCCTTGCTGCGGCCGGTGATGGTGAGGTATCCGGCGGCGTCGACGTACGCCAGGTCCCCGGTGCGGTACCAGCCGTGGCGCAGTGCCTGCTCGGTCGCGGCGGGCTGGTCGTGGTAGCCGAGCATGATGTTCGGCCCGCGGACCCAGACCTCCCCCTCGTCGCCCGGCGGCAGGTCACGGCCCGTCTCGCGATGGACGACACGGACGGTCAGGCCGGGCACCGGGAGGCCACACGAACCCGGTACCCGGGTTCCGGTCGGCCAGTTGACGGTGATGGCGCCGCAGGTTTCGGTGGAGCCGTAGGTATCCAGCAGCGGCACGCCGAAGGCTGACTCGAACGCATCCCGTAGCGCTGCGCTCGCCACCGATCCGGTCACCAGGCAGCGACGCAGACCGTGCACCTCGAGCCGGTCGCCCCCGACCGCCTGCAGGAGGTAGTGGAACATCGTCGGTACGCCGGGCAGGAACGTCACTGGCTCCCGCTGAAGCCAGTTCAGGACGTCCTCGGCGGCGAACCCCGACATGATCCGCACGCTCGAACCCACGGCGACGGTGCCCTGCACGCACAGCACATGGGCGAGGCTGTGAAACATCGGCAGCGGCCACAGCATGCGGTCGTCCGGCGAGAGGCCCAGAATCGGGACGTAGCAGGCGGCGACCGACCACAGGCAGGTGCGCTGGGTCGACAACACGCCCTTGGGGCGGCCGGTGGTGCCGGACGTGTAGAGCATCCACGCGGGGGCGTCCAGATCGAGGTCGTCGCGGGCGGGCTCGGCCGGGTCGGTGGTGGCAAGTCGCTCGTATCCGAGCACCTGGCCGTCGGCCGGTACGCCGTCACCGGTAACCAGCAGGGTCGTGCGCCGACCCGCGGTGACCCGGGCGACCTCGGCTTGGTGCCGCTGGTCGGTGATGATCGCGATGGCGCCGCTGTCATCGAGCAGGTAGGCCAGCTCGGCGTCGCTGGAGGCCGGGTTGAGCGGCACGGCGATCGCGGCGGCCCGGAGCACGGCGAGGTAGCTCTCCGCCACCTCGACACTGTTGGCGAGGAAGACGGCCACCCGGTCGCCACGCCCGACACCCTCGGCGGCGAGGTGACCCGCGAGGCGAGCGGTGCGTCGCTCCAGTTGCGCGTACGTCAGGGCGCGACGGTCATCGGCGAACGCGACCTTGTCGCCGGTCGTCGCGGCGTGCTCGTGCAGCAGCTCGGACAACGGCCTGATCAGGTCAGTTCGAAGCATCGGCGCCCCCGCAATCACGCTCGTCGGTGCGGCCTCAGCCTCGCCGGCACGCCGATCCGGACGACACCCCTTGCGCTCCCCTAGGCCCCCCTAAGGTCACCACCGCGCGGACCCTCCGAAAACACGAACCCCTGGCCGTCGGCGAGGGGTTCGGTCGCGCAGACCGGGTCACCAGCGCAGGAGGCAGGCTCCCACCGACATGCCACCGCCGAATCCCGCCAGCAGCACCAGATCGCCCCGACCGATGTGGCCCTCGCGGCTGGCCTCGTCGAGGGTGACCGGGACCGACGCGCCGCCGGTGTTGCCGTACCGCTCGACCGTGCGATGGACCTCAGCGCCGGTCAGCCCCGCCGTCTTCGCCAGGTCGTCGAGCATGACGCCGTTGGCCTGGTGCGGAATGAAGTGGTCAACCTCGCAGGTCGCGGTCCCGTGCGCCCGCAGCAGCTCCGACAGCACCGGCGGAACGTGCTCGGTGACGAACCGGCGCACCTCACGGCCGCGCATTCGGAAGAAGTTGTCACCGGCGTCCAGGGTGTCGGCGGTCGTGGGCCGGCGGGTGCCGCCGGCCGGCACACTGATCAGGTCGTGCTCGGAGCCGATGCTTCGCAGCTCGGTACCGAGAATGCCTCCACCCGGCTGGCATGACCCGAGCACGACCGCGCCGGCGCCGTCGCCGAAGAGGACCACGGTGCCGCGGTCCGCCGGGTCGAGGATGCGGGAGTAGACGTCCGCCGCCACCACCAGCGCGTGGCCGCCCGGCCGCGTGGCGAGCAGACCACGGGCCACCGCCAAGCCGTAGACGAAGCCGCTGCAGACCACGTTGATGTCCAGGCACACGGCCCGGGTGGCACCGAGCGCGTGCTGGACGAGGTACGAGGTCGGTGGCTGGGGATGGTCCGGCGTCGAGGTGGCCAACACGAGATAGTCCACCTGGCGCGCGGTGATGCCGGCGGCGGCCAACGCCCGTGCGGCCGCCCGCGTCGCCAGGTCCGACGTCGCCTCTTCCGCAGCCGCGTACCGCCGGCATCGTATGTGCGTCCGGGCGGCGATCCACTCGGGCGTGACCCCGGCCGGGCCCGCGATCTCCGCATTCGGCACGACACGCTCGGGAACGTAGGAACCGGTGCCGAGCACCCCGACAGCTTGTCCCACTGACCACTCCAAACCTAGCGGTCGGCACTCATCCGGGGAACCGTACGGTCGGCCAACCCCCTAGCCTCAACCCCTACCGCCCCACGAAACAGCACCGGCCGGGCGGCCGTGGTGCTCCGGACACCCGGTGCTCGCGGTCGGGCCCGGACCGCTCCTGGTGCCGGTGCTGCCAATCCGGGACGCCGCGACGCTCCGACGCGGGCCGCCCAGCATCAGCCCACCCAGCAGGACGAGTGCGAAGACCGGCAACCAACCGAGGCGGGCGAGGACCCACCCACGGCGTCTCAGGTGCGGTGTGCAGTCCGCCGCGGCCCCACCGAACAGTTGCCCGACCGCCGGCAGCCGGGCACCTCGGGCGCAGGCAACCCCGAGGCAGAAGGGCACGAGCCAACCACTACCTGCCCGCCGCACGCGACGTGCAACTGCCGGGCCTGCCAGTGAGGCGAACGGTGCACCACGTCACCGTGCCCACGGTCGAAGTTCTCAGGTGTGGTGTCCACGCCAGGCACGAATACGACGATGCGGTCGGCGGCACGCAGATCACCCACGGTCCGCACCACCGGCGGACCGGTCGGCACCGCACTCGGGGCCGGGCACACCGCGGTCAGCAGCGCCGCGGTGGCCGGCCGCAACCACCGGCATACGGATGTCCATCAGTACGACGTCAGGGTCGTACCGGCGCGCGGCGGCGACCGCCTGCTCACCGTCAGCGGCGTCTGCGAGGACCACCATGTCCTCCTGGGCGGAGAGCAGCGCCCCGAAACCCTCCCGGACCATTGCCTGGTCGTCGACGAGCAGCACCTTGATCACGTCTGGCCGTTGGCGACCTTACCGAGGGCTCCGGAGTACTGCCGGGCCACACACGCCGACGCCTTACCGTCCTTCGGAAACCCGGTGTCGTCCACCACCCACACCTGCGGGCCGACCACGTCGACAGCAGCCCTGGCCGACCGCCGCCGCACATCCGTGACGTCCCAGGTCGACGACGTCAGGAACTGCCGCAACTGCTGGTGATCCACCCCAAGGCGCTGCGCCATCGGCTGCATCGACTTACGCCGACCATCCAACATCACCCCCCGCAGATACCGCAGACCAGTCGCCCGCTGATCCGACCGCGGCAACCCCGCGAACACCCCAGCAGCGAAGTCCTCCAGCCGCGACCGCACCCGTGTGAGTCCTCGCTCGTCCACCAGAGGGGCCATACACATCCCCAAAAAGCCCTACAAGCGACACACCGGAACAACCTAACAAAGCACTACTAGTCATGCGCCCACCGTTTTCCACTTAGGTCGGTCAGCCCCCGGGCGGTCGGCCGCGGAACAGGAGCCTCGTGAACCGAGGTCACGGCCCCGACGCAGCCGGGACGAGTGCGATGGTGACCAGGCCGATCGGGGTGGCCAGGGGCTCGCACGTCCCCTCGCCAGGTCTGCCCGGGGCCTGCCCGACGTTGGCAGGTGCGGATGACCCCGGCGCACGCCGCGCCGTCGGGGTCGGCATCGGCGCCACCTGCTTCCGCGCGCGGGGGTGACAGGGGTGGTGCCGCCGGTAGGGGTGGCCTGCTCCGGCACGCCCAACTACCGTCGGAACGGCCGGGCACCGCGCCGGCGTCACCGCGCGACTCCGGACGACCCAGCCGTCGCGGGGCGGTGGCGCGCGCCGCCGGGTACGACGGGAAGGGCTGGTTGCGCAGTGGGGCTGCTGAGTGGGCTGTCCGGGTCGACCGACGAGCGCCGGGATGCGATCCGGATCGCCGACCGGACGGTGTCCTGGGTGGAGTTGCGGCGGCTCGCCGCCGCGGTGGCCGACGATCTGGCTGGCGTGGACCGTGTGGCTGTGGACGCGACGGCCAGCCTCGGTACGGTGGTCGGTGTCGTCGGCGCGCTGCTGGCCGGGGCGGCGGTCGTACCTGTGCCGCCCGACGCCGGGCCCACGGAACGTGAGCACATACTGCGCGACTCGGGCGCCGGGGCGTTGCTCGTGCCGGCGGACGGTGAGTGCCGGGATGCCAGCCCGGGGCCACCCGTTGTTCCGATCGACCTGAAACGGCGCTCGGACACCAATCATCCGGAGCCGGACCAGGCCGGCAGCGCACTGATCCTCTACACCAGCGGAACCACCGGCGCGCCCAAGGGCGTGGCGCTTTCCCGCCGCGCCGTCGCCGCCTGCCTGGACGGGCTCGCCGCGGCGTGGGAGTGGACGCCGGACGACCTGCTCGTGCACGGCCTGCCGCTGTTCCACGTGCACGGCCTGGTGCTCGGCACGCTCGGCCCGCTACGGGTGGGCAGTCGGCTGCACCACGTAGGTCGGCCCCGACCCGATCGGTACGCGGCCGCCGGCGGCTCACTCTTCTTCGGCGTCCCCACAATCTGGTCCCGGATCGCCGCCGACGCGACCTCGGCCCGGGCACTGCGCTCGGCGCGGCTGCTCGTGTCGGGCAGCGCCGCCCTCCCCGCGACGGTCTTCGCCGACATCGCCACGCTCACCGGCCATCAGATCGTCGAGCGGTACGGGATGACCGAGACGTTGATCACTGTGAGCGCCAGTGCCGCCGGACCTCGCCGCCCGGGTGCCGTCGGGCTGTCGTTGCCGGGGGTGAGGACCCGCCTGGTGGACGAGCGGGGGCAGCCGGTGCCCACCGACGGGATGGCGACCGGCGAGCTCGAGGTGTGCGGCCCGACCCTCTTCGACGGGTACCTCAACCGGCCGGACGCCGACGCGGCCACCCGCACCGACGACGGCTGGTTCCGCACCGGGGACACGGCGGCGATCGGTCCGGACGGCTGGCATCGCATCGTCGGCCGCACATCTACCGACCTGATCAAAAGCGGTGGCTACCGGATCGGCGCCGGCGAGGTGGAGGACGCGCTGTTGGCACATCCGGGTGTCCGGGAAGCCGCGGTCGTGGGCACCCCGCACCCCGACCTCGGTCAGCAGGTGACGGCGTACGTGGTGGGCGACGGCGTCCAGGAGCTGGACCTGATCGACTTCGTGGCCCGGCACCTGTCGGCACACAAGCGCCCTCGGCAGGTGCGGCTGGTTGACGCCCTGCCCCGCAACGCCCTCGGTAAGGTGCAGAAGAACCGGCTCCAGGCGGATTGATCGTGCCTCGGCGCTTACGCCCCTAAGCTCAGACCGTTCGAGCGCCCCGCAGGCAGGTCACCAGGACGACCGTAACCAGCCTGCGTACCGCTAGGGCACCGATCAGCGGTGGGCTCTGCGGCAGGGTGTCGGCGAGTAGATCGATGCGGTCCGGCCGTGGACAGCGCCACCGGCGACACCCCGTTGACCGCGGCCTCCGCGTCAGCGTCGGGAGGGTTCGGGGCAGCGGCGCGTTCCGGGCGCGCCGACTGGGCGAAGATCCGGCGGCCCGGCGGCCGTGCCCAGGCGTCATCCGTACCTGTGATGTCGGCCCTGAGATGTGAGCACCCGGGCCCGAGGTCACGGCATCCGGAAGAACAGCATGGGATCGTCGCGGCCGTCGTGGATGGGCTTCAGCAGGCCGAGGCGCTGCTTCAATTCCTTGAGCTCTCGGTTGACCTGCGCGGCGGCGAGGCGGGACGGGGTGAAGTATCCGGCGCCGTTGTTCGCGAGCCAGGACAACACCACCCGGCCCTCGCTGACGGGCCAGGGCCGGCGCCTGTGGAAGACGTCGTGGACGCTCACCGTGGTCCCGGCCCGGACCGTCGGGAAGAGATCGCCGACGAACCAGCGGGCGAAGGGCGCGGTATGCGCGGCGTCGATGAAGAGGTGGTCGATGCTGTGCCGGTGACCGCGCAGCGTCTTCCGGGCGTTGCCCGGCACGAACGTCCAGCGCCCCTCGGCGAGTTCGGCGGGCACATTGTGCCGGGCGTTGTCGATCAGGTCGTGGGTGACGAGCGCGCCGGCTCGGTTGTCGCGCAGCGCCCGCAGGATCCACGTGGTGGACCACCCGTGCAGCGATCCGATCTCCACAACGGTCGCGGGCCGCTCCTCCCGCAGCAACAGATAAGTGATCTCTGCCTCGAGGTCGTCGACCTGGGTCTTCATCTTCGGATACGAGGTCCGAAACTCCTGCTGCTCCTTCCGTACCGTTCGGAGGTCTTCCTGGTATTTGTGGTACAGATAGGAAACGTGCTGCAGGGTGATCGCAGCACGCGACGATTGCGCAACACCGGATGAATTGTTCACGCTTCCTCCTCTTCCGAATGGCTCGTGACGAATCTAGACAGCGACGGATCTACTGTCGTCACTCTCTAGTACGATCTCTCATCCGGCGCGTATCGCCTGTTCAGAGCGGATCGTTGGGCCCGGCGAGCGGCCCCCTAGCTCTGAAGTACTACAGGTTCGGACTCTCCGCGGATGGACGACACCGGTCCTTCCGCGCCTACCTTCGCCCTGCGTGAGAAGGGCCGAAGAAGTGGATTATCAGGTCGAGCCACGGCTGTGCACCGGCTTCGTGGGCAGGTGCTTCGCCAACACAACTGCCGGCGCCGAGCCTGTTCTCGCTGCCGATCACCACTACCGAGTAGCGGGACCGCCTTCGGTGCTCCCACTGATCGAACGTGAGCACGACAACACGACAAGGTGATCGCCGCAGTGGCGAAGACGGCCCTGGGTCGGCCATGCCTTCGCCGTAAGGGATACGGCGCCTCACCGAGCGCGGGGAGCATGGCGATGAGCCTTCAGCACGAGTGGACCCTGTCGATTCGGCTGCGTCTGGATCCCGTCTGGATCCGCCCGAGTCCGCCCTGCAGCGGCAGCCTCAGCCCGGTCCGTCGCCATGCCGACCATGGTCGCCGGTCGCCGGCGGTCACCGTCCCGAGGCGGCCTCGACCTCATGCCTCGACGGCTCGCTGCGCCACCGGTGCGACCTCGATCAGGCCCACGGTGTCGACGCCGCAGCGCACCGGCGTACGGGCCAACGCCTCCAGCCCGACCCCATCGTGGCCGAGCGCCCGCAGGCCGTACGCCACCAACGCCGGAAGCGCCCGTTGTGCACCGTCCTTGGCCATGGCGCCCGGCAGCGCGTCGGCGAGCCGGGCCGGCAGCCGCCCGAGGTGGGTGCTCTCGACCACGCCGTTGCGGGTGACCAGCACCTTGAGAGTCGCGGTCACACCGGCGTGCCGCTCTGAGCCGGCTCCCCGACGGCCGCGTCGCGCCCACCGGAGCGTGGCTTCGGCACGGCCGCCGCGGGGGAGCCGACGGCGAGCCGGGCGTTCTCCTTGGTCAGGGTGAGGACCCCCCGCAGCAGCTCGACCGAGCCGCCGCCGCTGCCGGTGGTGAAGCGGTCGGTCTCCACCTCGTACACCCGCTGCGCGATGCCCAGGTGTCGCCCCCGGAAGGTGACCAGGGTCCGCATGGCGCGCAGCAGGGCGACCGCGCTCTCCCTGACCTCACCGGTCGACTCCCGGCCGGCGACCACATCCGCGCTGAGGATCTCGGTCAGCCGGCCGCCCAGGCAGCGCCGCTCGGCCCACATCTCGTGGGTCTCCCGCCACCGGGCCGGGCTGTAGGGCACCAGGGCCCGCCAGAACGCGCCGTACTCCTCGTCCGGACGCTCGGTCGACCACAGCAGCTCGTCGAGCAGCCAGATCGGGAGTTGCGCCGCCGCCGGGCCGAACCAGGCTTCGCCGTCGACGACCACCGACTCCAGGTACGGGCGGAGCCCGTGGGCGAAGAACTCCGGGTGACCTTGCGGATCACCAGATCCATCGAGTCGACCAGGATCCCGAGGTGATCGGCGAAGGCGTGCAGCCGGTCGGCGAAGCCGTCCTCGGTCGGCGGCCGGTCCAGCAGGTCCCGCGAGATCTCCAACGCGGCGTACAGGTCGGCGAAGACCATCCGGACGGACTCCTGGAGGTAGCCCTCCTGCGGGTCGTCGGTGTAGGCCCGGCACCGCTCGTCCGGCGGGTTCCACGTGCCGTAGTGCAGCACGGTGTCCCTCGGCACCATCCGGGTGCGCTCGCCGAGCAGCCGCAGAACCGGCACCACCTGCGGCACCAGGGTGACCGGCTCGGTGTCGTGCCGGCGGATGGATCCGAGCAGGAAACCGAGGTCGCGCATCGCGGCCATGGCCTCGGCCACGTCGAGGCCATCCGCCACCGCCGGGCTGGGCAGCAGGTCGCGCAGCATCGCGGCGAGGCCGGCGACGTCCCCGGCGGCGTTCCGGCGCGCCAGGTCCCGGAGCACCACGTCCGCCGCCAGGGGGTCCAGCGAACGGATCCGCTCGACCTGCTCGGGACGCTGTTCAGGGATGTCGGTCCCGGTCACCGGGCCGCTCCTTCCGTGTCGTGCGGCAGCGGTAATCAGACGTTGAGGGCGAACGAGAGGCCCACGACGACCAGGGCCGCGCCGGTGACGCCGTTGACGATCTTGCGTGCGGTCGGCTTCTGGAACACCCACCGGAACAACGACACCAGCAGGGCCACCGCGCCGGACCAGGCCAGCACCATCACCACGCTGACCGTGCCGAGGATGACCCGCTCGGCCATGGTCGGGTCCTCCGGCAGGAACTGCGGCATCAGGGTGACCAGGAAGACGACCACCTTCGGGTTGAGGAAGTTGGTCAGGAACCCGCGTCGGAAGGCCGTCCAGCCGAACACCCGCTCGTTGCCGGCGTCCTCGTCGCCGCCGAGCCCACCGGATTCGCTGCGAATCGCGAGCAGCGCCCGTATCCCCAGGTAGAGCAGATGGGCCGCGCCGACGAGTCGGACGGCGGTGTAGAGCTTCGGGGATGCCGCGACGATCGCGCCGATGCCGGCGATCGCGGCGATGGTGTTCACCGCCATGGCCGAGGCCACGCCGGCCGCCGCCGCGAGGCCCGGCCCGCGTCCGCCGAGCGCGGAGTGCCGCGTCACCACGGCGAAGTCGGGACCGGGCGACATCGCACCCAGCGTCACCACAGCGGCGTACGGCAGGATCTCCACTCGCCGGCGGCCAGGGCGTCCAGGGCGTCCCGCATGACGGTGACGCACTCGTGCGTGGGCAGCAGCTTCCGGATCTCGTCGTTGCTGAGTACGAGGATCGGCATGATTGTCTCCGCGTCGACGACAGGGCACGCACCGGCAGCGAGGAGTTCTAGAACTCCTCGTTCGTAACGTAGATGACGAATCGGACCGGGTCAAGGCGGCGCGGCGGTCGCGACCTTGACATCCGGCACCAAGGACCCCATCGTGTGGACACGTCGTTCTAGAACTTTGGCGGGACAACGGGGTGGTCGATGGTGGCTGGTCCTCGCCGGCGGCGGCAGCCGCTCGACGACCTGGCGGCAGGTGATCGCGGACGTGCTCGGCCGGCCGGTGCTACCGGTGCCGCGCGACGCGGCGGCCCACGCCGCGGCGTACGGCGCGGCGCGCTGCGGCGCTCGGCTTCTCGGTCTCGACCTGCCGCCCCCGGCCCTGGACCCGGCGCTCCTCGTCCACCCGGGGCCGGACGCCGCCGGCTACCCGGCGCTTCGCCCGGTGTGGCACACCCTGCCCGGCAACCGGGTGGACGGGATCTGGGCGGCCTGGGACGAACCGGCGCTCGGCGCCGCCCAGGCGGTGCAGCAGGCCGGCGGCAGGCAGGTCGTGGTCGGTGTCGACGGTCAGGACTTCGCCCTCGCCGAGATCAAGAAGGGCGGCCCGTTCCGGGCGACGGTGAAGCAGGACTGGGCCGCCATCGCGCGGCGCACCACCGATCTGATCGCCGGTCAGTTCGACGGGCAGCAGTCGACCGAACGCGAGTACGCCCTGCCGGGCACGCTGGTCACCGGCTGACCCGGGTCGACGGCGCGGCCGCCGTCAGTGCACCAGGTTCCAGGACAGCGACATCGCGGTGGTGACCCGGTCCGCGCGGATCTGCAGCCGGTCACCGAGCATCACCGCGCGGTCGAGCACCACCGCCTCCTGGTTGACGCCGTAGGTCAACCGGTCGCTGAGGAAGACGGGAGTGCCCGCCGCCCGCCGCAGCAGCGGGGCCAGCGTGGCGGGGAGCAGGCCGGGCTTGATGGTCTCCGTGGCCGCCGCGACGGCCACGCCGCAGATCTCCGCGAGTGCCACGTACAGCGGTGTGGTGCGGAAGTCGGCGCGCTGCACCGCGCGGGCGTACGGCGGCGCGACCCACGAGACCTGGTGCACCAGGGGCGTGCCGTCGACCACCCGGAGCCGGTGCAGACGCAGCAACCGGACGTCGTCGGCGAGACCGAGCTGCGCGGCGACGTACCGGGGGGCGCTGCGCAGCTCGGTGCGCAGCACCTCGGTGGTGACGTCGATGCCCTGGGTGTGCAGCTCGTCGGTGAGGCTGCGCAGCGTGGTCAGGCGATAGGAGGCCGGCGGCGGGGCCACGAACGTGCCTCGGCCGGCCTGCTGGACGATCAGCCCTTCCTCGCTCAACGCCTGCAGGGCCTGGCGCAGCGTCATCAGGGTAACCCCGAAGTCGCGGCACAGCTCGCGCTGCGGCGGCAGTACCTGCCCGGGCCGGTAGGTGCCGTCCTTGATCCGAGCGGCGATCTCGTCCTGGATGACCCGGTACTTGGGACGCCCACCCCGGCGGGTGCCGTTCGCCGCGACGGCCGAGGGCCAGCGGCCACCGGCGGACGGGGTGCCGGAGGACGGCGGCGCGGGGACCGGTCCGCTCACGTGGCCGACCCGGCGTCCAGGCCCGCGCGCAGGGCCGCGACACTCGCGCCGACCTCGGCGGGGCCACGTCCAGAGAGAACCTCACGCATGAGGCTGGACGCTACCACCACGCCGTCGGCGCACCCGGAAGCCTGCGCCGCCTGCCCCGGGGTGCTGATACCGAAGCCGAGCAGCACCGGCCGGGTCGAGTGACGGCGCAGCGCGGTGGCGACCGCGCGGGCGGAGTCGGCCAGCTCGGCGCGTTCTCCGGTGGTGCCCATGACGGTCACGCCGTAGACGAAGCCGCGGCTGCGCTCGGCGATGGTACGCAGTCGCGACGGCGCGGTCGACGGCGCGGCCAGCAGCACCAGCTCGATGCCCGCGTCCGCGGCGACCGTGGACAGCTCGTCGACCTCGTCGCAGGGCACGTCCGGCACGATCAGGCCGGAGACACCCGCGTCGGCCAGTTGGTCGCAGAACACGGTGGCGCCGTGCCGGAAGACGATGTTGGCGTAGGTCATGACGGCCAGCGGGATCCCGGCCCGGGCCCGGGCCAGTCGGGTCAGCGCATCGATCGTGGTGGCACCCAGCGAGAGCGCCCGGTGGGAGGCCTCCTGGATCGTCGGGCCGTCGAGCATCGGGTCGGAGAACGGCAGGCCCACCTCGACCGCGTCGGCACCCGCGTCGGCGTAGGCGTGCAGGTAGTCGGTCCAGTCGGCGGTGACGCCGGCCGTCACGTACGGGACGAGCAGCGACCGGCCGGCGTCCCGCCGGTCGCGCAGGTGTGTTTCCAGGCGGCCGTACCGCTCGTGAGCGCTCACAGCAGTTCCACCAGTTGAGCGGCGTCCTTGTCCCCGCGCCCGGAGAGCGTGACCAGCACGGTGGAGTCGGTGGGCAGCTGCGGCGTCCCGGCCTCACGCAGCACCCAGGCCAGGGCGTGCGCGGACTCCAGGGCCGAGACGATCCCCTCGGTACGGGCCAGCCGGAGCACCGCGGCGACGACCTCCTCGTCGGTGACGGACGGGTATTCGGCCCGCCCGATGTCGGCAAGGTGGGCGTGTTCCGGGCCGATGCCGGGGTAGTCGAGGCCCGCGGAGATGGAGTGCGCCTCGAGGATCTGGCCGTTCTCGTCCTGCAGCACGCGGGACCGGTATCCGTGCAGCACGCCCGGAGCGCCGCTGCTGATCGCCGCCCCGCCGGCCGCTTCCACGCCTACCAGCCGCGCGTTGGTGTCGACGAAGCCGGCGAAGGTGCCGGCGGCGTTGGAGCCGCCGCCGATACAGGCGACGACGACGTCCGGCTGCCCCTGCGGCAGCAGCGCGGCGCACTGTTCCCGCGCCTCCTCACCGACGACGCGCTGGAACTCGCGCACCATCCACGGGTAGGGGTGCGGGCCCATCACCGAGCCGGCGCAGTAGTGCGTCTCGTCCACCTGGGACACCCAGTTGCGCAGCGCCTCGTTGCAGGCGTCCTTGAGGGTGCGGCTGCCGCTGTGCACCGGGACCACGGTCGCGCCGAGCAGTTGCATGCGGAAGACGTTGAGTTCCTGGCGCTCGATGTCGCGCTGGCCCATGAAGACGACGCACTCCAGGCCGAGCAGGGCCGCGGCGGTGGCGCTGGCGACGCCGTGCTGACCGGCGCCGGTCTCGGCGAGCAGCCGGACCTTGCCCATGCGTTTGGCGAGCAGGGCCTGGCCCAACACGTTATTGATCTTGTGGGAGCCGGTGTGGGCCAGGTCCTCGCGCTTGAGCAGCAACGTGACGCCGAGTTCGGCGGAGAGGCGCAGCGTCGGCGTGACGGGGGTGGGTCGACCGGCGTAGAGCGACAGGGTGCGGGCCAGACCCGAGCGGAAGGCCGGGTCGGCCCACGCCTCCCGGAAGCCCGCCTCCAACTGCTCGCATGCCGGGACCAGCGACTCGGGCACGTATCGGCCGCCGAACTGACCGAACCGGCCGGCGCTGCCCGGGTCGGCCATCAACGACCGGCTCCGGCCGGCGACCGCGTCGACGCCGGGCGTCGAAATATCGATACTCATTGCCACTTCCATTCTAGAACTATCGTCAGTATGCCGCAGAGCGCGGAGCAAACACAAACAATCGGGCATGTCCGGAACGCACATCCGTACCGGTTCCCGCCCGTGGTCAGGCGACGGACCGGCGCAGGTGCACCAGTCGCAGCACCGGCGAGACGGTCTCCTCGCGGTCGACCCGGTAACCGGCCGCGCGGTACAGACCGAGGAACTCCTCGCTGCGGTGGCCGGTGAACGCCTCGTACGTCGTCACGCCCGGGATGGCCTCCTCGATCGCCGCGAGCAGCCGCGGGGCCAGGCCCTGCCGACGGACGCGGGGGTGCACCACCACCCGCCCGACGTGGCACACCCCGCCGTCGACGTGCCCGCGCACCGACCCGACCACCTCGTCACCGAGCCGGACGACCAGGAACACCTGGCCGACCGGGTCGTCACGGATCTCGGCGAGCGTCTGGGTGAGCGCCGGCAGCTGCCAGGCGTCGTACCGCTCACCCTCGATCTGGTAGCAGAGGTACTGGAGCTTCAGCGCCCACTCCAGGTCCTCCTCCCCGGCGGGCACCACCGGTAGCTGCGCGGTGTCGGGCACGGGGGCCGGCGCGGATACGGTCATCTCTTCTCCTCTGGCAGTCGGGATCGATGCGGGACCGGGCCGCCCGGGCACGGTTGCGGACGCGGCGTCGACGGGATCAGTCGGCGAGCGCCGGCACACCCGGGGTCGTGGGGTCCAACCGCAGTAGGTCCCCGCCGGACGCCGTCGGCGCGCACGGTCGACTCGTGCGCCGAGGCCAGGTCGGTGACGCCCTCGTCGAGCAGGACCGGAACCCCCGGGAGGTCGGCGCGGACCTCCGGCAGCAGGCGCGGATCGGCGACCGGGTCCTCCAGCGCGGTCGGGCGGACGGCGGCCACCCGGTCCCGCAGCCGGCGCCAGTCGGCGGCGTCCCAGCCCCGGTTGACGTCGACCACCACGGCCCGGTCCGGCCGTGCGGTGGCGGCCAGCAGTTCGAGCGTCGCGGCGTCCTGCGGGCCGCCGAGCTTCACCTTGAGCCGGTCGCCGGGGATCGGACCGGCGACGGCGCCCCGGGAGACCGTGCGCCACAGCCGCAGCGGGACGGGCGGGCGCAGCCCGAGAAGCAGCCACAGCGGCTGCCCGGCGACGACGCCGGCCAGATCCAGCAGCGCCATCTCGGCCAGCATCCGCGCGGTCGGCAGGCCCGCGCGCAGCGGGCCGACCTCGGTGGCTGCGGCGACCTCGGCGACGGTGGGCGCCGCCGGCGCGCCGCGGGCCGGCTCCTCGGCGGCGCCGGCGAGCATCGCGGCGGCCATCCCGGCCGCGCACTCGCCCACCACGGACGCATCCTCGTCGGTCCACGGGCCGACGGCGACCTGCCCCTCCCCCACCCGCCCGTTCACCGAGACCCGCAGGGTGACCAGCGCGACCTCGGCGACCACCGTGTGCGACACCACGAGTGGGTCGGCCAGCCGCTGTCGGACGATCTCGAAGCCGACCACCATGCCCTCCTAGAACTCGGCGATCAGGCCGGCCAACTCGCCGTACCCGTCCGGGGTCGGCGCCACCACGGGGCGACCGAGCCGCATGGCCAGTCGCCGCCGCTCCGCGCTCGCCGCAGCCGGGTCGAACTCCCGGGACATCGCCACCACGCCTAGCACCGTCGCCTTGCGCCGGTGCCCGGCGAGCTGCTCCAGCAGGTCGATCTCCTCGGCGACGTCGGCGACCGCGTCGTCGAAGTAGGCCAGTCGGGAGCGGTCGAGGTCATGGCAGAACACCAGCAGATCGGGCGCGGCGCCGTGCAGCAACGCCAGGCTGACCCCGGAGTACGCCGGATGGAGCAGCGACCCCTGCCCCTCGACCAAGACGTAGCGGTGGCGCTCGGCGGCGTCGAGGACCAGCTGCTCGACGGCGCCGGCGGCGAAGTCGGCGCGGACCGCGTCGATCGCCACCCCGTCACCGGCGATGTACATCCCGGTCTGCCCGGTCGCCACGAACTGCGCCGCCAGCGAGCGGTCGACCAGCCGGTGCCACAGCTCGATCGCCGTGGTCATCTTCCCGGACGCGCAGTCGGAGCCGACGGTCAACAGCACCGTGGCGTCGAGCCGGGCGGCCGCCCCGGAGGCCACCCGCTCGGGCACCGCCCGGTGCCGCAGCTCGACGATCCGGTCCGTCACGTCGGCCAGCTCCCGACTCGGGGTGTAGTAAGCCTGGGCGACACCGGAGTTGGCCTTGTGGCTGCCGATCGGTGAGGAGCCCTCGTACTTGTAGAAGATCCGGCACCGGGTGCCCAGGGCGCGTTCCAGCGCCACCGCGCGCACCACCGGCGTCGGTCGCCAGCGGGCGTACATGTCCAGGACCTCGTCGGGGATGGGCACGAGCCGGCGGCTCTGCTCCAGCTCCTGCTCAACCAGGTCGGGTGCGAACAGCTCGCCGAGGCTGTCGTCACCGACCGGCCGGCCACTGACCGGGTCGAGGTAGGGCTCACCCAGCTCCGGCAGGTCGGCGGTGACGTTGTACCAGTGGCGGGGGATCAACGGGGAACTCATGCGGCGTTTCGGGCCAGCCCGAGGGCGTCGGCGGTGGACCGGTACGGACTGGCGATCACGTTGACGCTGATCACCTCGCCGTGCCGGGTGGCCGCCTCCGCGCCGGCGTCGATCGCCGCCTTGACCGAGGCGACGTCACCGCGCAGCAGCACGGTCACGTACGCCGACCCGATCTGCTCGACCCTGACGATCTCCACCTCGGCGGCCTTGACCATGGCGTCCATGCCGGCGATGGCAGCGGTGAAACCGCGCGTCTCCAGCGTGCCGAGCGCATTGTCCATCTGGTCAGCTCCCTTGTTCGAGAATTCCTACGACGACCGCGTCCGTCGGCACGCCGGGCTGGCCGATCGCGGCGGGACCGTCGCCCAACGCCAGCAGGACCCGGTCTCCCGCGCCGGCGCCGACCACGTCGACCACGAGGATCGTGCCGTGCCGATCCGCCTCGTCGACCGCGACCCGTAGCAGCTTGCGCCCGACCAGACCGGGGCGCCCGGTGGCCACCACGACGGAGCCGGTCACCGTGCCGATGAACACGCCGTCCTCCTTACGCGGGCACCGCCCGGCCCACCGGCCGCAATGGCGCAGAGCCACTGGCCACGACCGTGACGATAGCAGAAATTCGATGCAGAGTTATAGAACTCTGGTCAGTCGGCGCGGATCCCGCCGGCCCGCAGGGCCAGCGCCGACCGGGCCTGCCAGAGGTGCGGGAAGAACCGGGTGTCCAACCGCCCGCGCAGGTAGGCGTCGGTGGTGCGGCCGGTGCCCATCACCTGGCCGCCGAGCATCCGGCCCACCAGCGCGAGATGCTCGGCGCGCCATCGCTGCCAGGACCGGTCGTAGTCCAGCAGCGCCTCACTGAACAGATAGACCATCGGATCGTGACCCCGGTTGTCGTACAGCTCGTCCCAGTCGACGATGCCCTCCTGCGCGCCGGCCGCCCGGTGTGCGTCGGCGAGACTCGACTCGGACAGGTCGCGGGCCACCTCGACCGGCAACCGCCCGGCGTGCGTCTCCCGCAGCCGGTCCAGGTAGGCCGGATCCCGCAGGCCGGAGAGCACTTCGATCCGACGGAACTGGACCGACTCCAGCCCGCTGGCCGTGCCGAGGAACGGCCGGAACTGATGGAACGCCGGCGGCGGCAGCTCCATCAGCGTGAGCATCTGCGCGGTCGTCACGTCGGTGACCACCCCGGCCCGGCGCATCACCGCGAGGGCGTCGCCCCAACGGCGCTCCACGAGGGCGTCCCGGGCCCGCCGGACGTCGTCGACCACCAGCCGGAACCACAGCTCGATCGCCTGGTGGGTGACGATGAAGTGCAGTTCGTCCGGGTGGGGCGGGACGCTGCGGGGCCGTTGACAGGTCAGTAACCGGTCCAGCTCCAGGTAGGACCTGTAGGTCAGGCCGCCCGGGTTCGTCTCGTCGCTCATTCGTCCCCTGCTCCGTACGGAAGTGCCGGCGCCGCGAGTCGTCCCCGTCGAGGACCCGCCCGCCGGCCGGTGGTTCAGGTGGGCGGCAGCCACCGCGGCGCCGGGGTGCGGAACAGCCGCTCCGGCTCGCGGGCCGGCATGTTGAGCCGGCCCAGCAGGGCGGCCACCGACGCGCCCGGGTCTCGGATGTCCATCAGGTGAGTCGCCATCCCGACGGCCGCGGCGCCGTCCAGGTTGGCCTGCTCGGTCTCGGTGAGCGAGGCGGCGTCGCGCTGCGCCTGGGGCACGTCCGCCCAGCGGGTGCCACCGGTCGGGCCGGGGTCGCGCTCCATCCGCCGCGGCTTGTCCGACAGGACCCGGCGGCGGACCTCGCCGGTGACCTTGTCCATCGTGAACCGGTCCGGGGTGACCAGGCCGCCGACCAGCGGCTCGCCCAGGCCCCAGGTGCTCTCCACCAGTAGCACCGAGCGGTCCCCGTTGACCGGGTTGAGCGTCATCATCACCCCGGCGGCGCGCGCGTCGACCATGTGCTGCACCACCACGGCCATCGCGTCCGACCCCAGCCCGGCCCGCCGACGGTACGCCACCGCCCGGTCGGTGTAGAGGCTCGCCCAGCAGCGGCGGACGTGCGCGACGACCTCGTCCGGCCCGTGCACCCACAGGATGCTGTCGTGCTCGCCGGCGAAACTGGTCTCGGCCGAATCCTCGGCCAGCGAGCTGGAGCGCACCGCCACGTGCGGTCCGTGCCGCTCGGCGAAGTCGCGGTAGGCCGCCGCGACCGCTGCACCGACGCCAGCCGGGTCCGGGGTGTCCCGCACCAGGGCACGCACCCGCGCGCAGGCGGCGGCGAAGCCGGGTTCGTCGGTCCCGACGTCGGCCAGCTCGGCCTCGATCCGCGCCGCCACCGGCTCCACCACGGCGCGCCAGGCCGCCGCGGTGACCACCAGCGCCGGCGGCACGGGCATCCCGGCCGCGACCAGACGCGCCAGCCCGTCACCCTTCCCGCCGAGCCCCTCGACCCGGCCACCGCCCGTCGTCGTCAACCACTCGTCCGACATGGATCGTCCCTCCCCTTTGTCGCGGGTACGTCCGGCCCCGACGGGGCGGGAGTCCCGGAGGCGGGGCCACCCGGCCCGGACCATCGCCCGAGCGCGCCGGTGAGCAGCTCGGCGACCGCCGGCTCCGGTCGCGGGTAGACCTGGGTCGCGCGCAACTGCCCGTAGCGTTCGGCGGCCGCCGCACCCGCCTGCACGGCGAGGCTCACCGACGCGAGGTCACCGCGCACGGCGGTCACCAGCACCCCACCGCTGACCTTCTCGACCAGCACGCAGGTGACGTCGGCGGTCTTGCACATGGCCTCCACGGCCGCCATGGCCGCCACCATCCCCCGACACTCCACGAGCCCGATCGCCGTCTCGTCCACGGTCAACCGACCAGGTCGGTGCGCCGTGCCACCGCGGCGACCCACGGGCACGGGTTGGCGAAGACGACCGAGCGGACCTCGACGTCGTGCCGGGCCCGGACCGTCTCCTCACCGACCTCGACCGCCTCCAGCAGGTGGGCCAGCTCGCCCGAGACCGCGACGACTACCAGGCCCCCACCGAGCTTGACGAGACCGCCGAGGTGGACCCGAGCCGCCTTCGTCATCGCCTCCGCCGCGTCGACGACGGCGATGTAGCCGGCCGCCTCGAGAAAGGCCACCGCGTGGGCGCCCGGACGCGACGACTCCTGCGGCACCGTGCCCACCGATGCCTGACTGCCCCTAGTGTCCAGAACGTCCCCCGCTATCCGACACTCGTCCGACACCGACGAGCACCCCATAAATTCTAGAACTCTCTTATGGTGTTCATCGACGGACCGCGTGTTGGCAAGGGCGCAGCACGAGATCGACGAGAACCGGCCAGACGAACCGGTCGCCGTGCGCCGACACCATTCCAGGGGGGACAGATCCGTGAGGTTCGACATCTTCTGCAGCCTCACGCCCGCAACCGCGGGCGGCCGACGGCCGACCGAGGCCGAGGTCCTCAGCAACCTCCTCGACCAGTGCCGGGCCGCCGACCAGCTCGGCTACGGCACGGTGTGGGTGGCGGAGAGCCACAACAGCAACGAGACCCAGAAGCGTCATCCCCGCCCGGTGCTGCCGCACTGGGACGGCGAGGTCGGCCTCAACACCGACGTCTGCCTCCTCGCCCCGCAGGTCTTCGCCCGCACTCGGCGGTTGGACGTCGGCTCGGCGATCACCAACATCGTCGCCAACGGCGGCCCGGTGCCCGCCGCCGAACGGGTGACCAGCACGCTGGCCTGGCACGGCCTCGACCCGATGGAGCGGCGCCGGCTCCGGATCGGCTTCAGCTCCGGTCGCTTCGACTTCGTCAACGAGCTGACCGGCGTCCGGCCGCGCAACGCGTGGGAGCACCTCGCCTGGCGGCAGGTGCGCCGGGCGGTGCTGTGGGAGGCCGCCGAGATCTTCGTCCGGTTGGTGAGTGGCGCGGAGATCAGCTCGGCGGACATCGAGCCCGTCGCGCTGACCCGGGCCGACTTCCCCGACGAGCAGCAGTGGCACCAGGTGCTCAGCGCCGCCGGGCAGCGGGGCGACCGCCTTCCGGTGCCGCCGCAGTGGTCCTTCCTGCCCACCCGGATCGTGCCGCTGCACCCCCGCCGGGAACTGCTGCGCCTCTATCTCGGCTCGGCCGACCCGGCGCTCCAGACCCACCTCAACCGGTTCGCGCCGGTGCGGGTGTTCAACCTCAGCATCACGCCCGACGCGGTGATCGAGCAGATGCAGGCCCGGATGGCCGCCACCTACCACCCGTCGGGCGGGGACTGGCGACAGGAGCACATGCCCCGCACCACCTTCGTCTTCCTCGACGCCCGGCCCGGGCTCGGCCGGGCCGGGCGCCGGGCCGCGGCGCGGGACCAGGCGCGGGCCACGCTGGGCGCCTACTGGCGCGCGATGCAGGGGACCATCGATGCGAAGCGGGTCGCCGAGGCGGCGGACAACGCGCTGGTCGGCGACCCCGAGGAGATCGCCGACCAGATCGTGCGCCGGTTCCACCCGGAGGACCGGCTGATGCTCTGGTTCGACTTCGTGAACCACGACAACGCGCGGGTGATCGAGGACATGGCGGCCGTGATGCGCGAGGTGGTCCCGCTGTTGCAGGAGCGGGGCCTGCCGGTGCGACTGCCGGCGGACGAGGTGGCCCGGTCATGAACCCGCCGGTGCGTACGTCGGACTTCCGCAAGGTGCTGGGGCACCTCGCCACCGGGCTCAGCGTGCTCACCGCACCCGGCCCGGTCGGCATGACGATCCAGGCGATGATGAGCCTCTCGCTGAATCCGCCCCTGGTCGCGCTCGGCATCCGGCGCGCCTCCCGCGAGTGGCCGGATGTGCGCCGGGCTCCGCTGTTCCGGCTGAACCTGCTTGACAGGGGGACTGCTCGACGATGCTCCCCCTCTTCGGTAAGCGGAAATCACGATCAGATTGCGGCCGGAGCGCGCCGCACGGCCGGTGGAGGCTGGACGTCGGGGCCAAACTCCGCGAGGTGATCAAACCGGCTGTGCCAGACGTGTGGCAGATCGGCTGCACATGCGCTCGGTGCGGCATGAGCGGACGTAGTGGCGCGTCGGTTCATGATCCATTCTGGCTACAGCAGCCACGGTTTCCACTGGCCCATCGGTCTTGCCACTCGCCTGGAGCGGCCGTCGGCCATAGGCTCGCCGTGGTGAACCATCCCGATGTCGACGCATGGGAGGCCTGGCATCCGAGCCGGCTTGCCGAACGCCTCCGCGACCTGCGAGTTCCCTGGTATGTCGCGGCCGGCTGGTCGGTAGATCTGTTCCGCGGCGAGCAGACCCGCGCCCACGAGGACCTGGAGATCGCGGTGCCGGCAGCGCATTTCGCCCTGCTGCCGCCGCTGTTCCCCGAGCTTGACTTCTGGGTGCCGGCGGGCGAGGGCGTACTGGTGCCGCTGACGCCCGAGACATTGGCCGGCGACTCTCACCAGACCTGGGCCTGGGACCGGGCGGCGGGCAGGTGGCGCTTCGACGTCTTCCGCGAGCCGCACGACGGGGACGTCTGGATCTGCCGCCGCGACGAGCAGCGGATTCGCCGACCGTACCGCGAGATCATCCGACGTACAGACGAGGGGATCCCGTACCTGGCTATCGAGGCTGTGCTGCTGTTCAAGGCGAAGCACACGCGGGACAAGGACGAGGCTGATTTTATCGGTGTGCTTCCGCTGCTGTCCCCGGCGGAACGCGGCTGGCTGGACGCGACGCTCGGTCTGGTCCATCCGGACCATCCGTGGCGTGCCCAGCTGCGGCCGTGTTGAACCACGAGGGACTTTGCCGGCTGTTCGCCTACCAGGTGCCGTGCCGGATCGGATATCGCTCCACGCGCGGCAGGCCGCCGGCTGCGCCGGAAACCCAGGGAAGGGGAACCCATGATCAACAACCTCGTCGACGCCCTGCAGCGTCGCTGGGAAACTACCCAACCCGAAGGCCCTGACACGGTCGTCCGCCGGCTACGCCCTCTCGCCTGACAGGTCAAGCCGGGTGAAGGCGGGGCTGTCAGGCCCGCCCTCGCCGTCTTCTGCCCGCAGTGCAGCCCACGACCGAGTTCATTTGCCACGACGCGCTCGCCATGCACACCGGGAGAGGGACTGCGGACAGAGCGGGACCGGGCTGTTGACATCGGCGGGTGAGGGCCTCAAGTGTCGTGAAGCATAGAGGCCGCTGGCGAGGAGGTGTCCGCAGGACGCTGGGTCTCTTCCGGAGACCCCCAGCCCGAACGACGCATGCGACTCTCACCGCAGCCGCTGCCCACACCCGTTGGAGCAATGCTTGAAACCTGTGGATGGGCCTTGGGAGGCGTACCTTCCCAAGGAATCCGATCAAGGGATCAAGCAAGGCCCGCGCGCCAACGCGGGTCGGGAAGGTCGGGCGTGGACTACGTGTACGTATGGGCCGACGGTATCCACGTCAACATTCGCCTGGACGAGGAGAAGCTGTGCGTGCTCGTCATGATCGGTGTCCGGGTTGACGGCACGAAGGAACTCATCGCCCTGACCGACGGCTACCGGGAGTCGACCGGGTCGTGGGCGGACCTGCTGCGTGACTGTGCCCGCCGCGGGATGCGCGCCCCGGTCCTGGCCGCCGGTGACGGCGCGCTGGGGTTCTGGACGGCGTTGCGGGAGGTGTTCCCCACCACCCGGGAGCAGCGCTGCTGGTTCCACAAGATCGGTAACGTGTTGTCGGCGCTGCCGAAGTCCGCCCACCCGGGCGCGAAGAAGGCCCTGGCCGAGATCTGGAACGCTGAGGACCGCGACCACGCCCGCCGTGCCGTGGCGGCGTTCAAGCTGGCCTACGGCGCCAAGTTCGTCAAGGCCGTCGCGAAGGTCACCGACGACCTCGACGAGCTGCTCGCGTTCTACGACTTCCCCGCCGAACACTGGGTGCATCTGCGCACCACCAACCCGATCGAGTCGACCTTCGCCACCGTCCGGCACCGGACCAAGGTCACCAAAGGCCCTGGCTCGAAGGCCGCAGGCCTGGCCATGGCGTTCAAACTGATCGAGGCCGCCCAGGCCCGCTGGCGCGCGGTCAACGCCCCCACCTCGTCGCCCTGGTCCGCTCCGGGGCCAAATTCGACTACGGCTTCTTGGTCGAGCGCGACGAGACCGTCGCAGCCTGATCACACGTCACCGAACGACACCGATTGACAATTGCTCCCGCCGCTCGCCTACCTGACTCCCGGCTCCTCCAAAGCGGGACATTGTCGCCGGCTTGGTATCGGCCACGCTCGCATTCAGCGGCTTCAACCAGACCCAGCGCCTGGCCGTCGCCGATGGCGGCCACCTGGTGATTCACCCCGCAATTGGCTAGGTTGCCCTCACCTTGGCCGATTCTCACAGGGGGAGTGGCAGCCGTGCGGCACGAGCACAAGACCTTCCAGGCGATCGAGGTCGGCGACGGCGGCGACGGGCGGTGGGCCGCCTACGCCCGGACCCTGTGGCAGGAGATGGAGGGCCTGCTGACCGAGGAGGGCCGGACTCCGCAGGGCGCGGACCGTGTTCGGGCGCTGTTCCGTACGCACATGCCGGAACTGGTCCCGGTTCTGGACCGCCTGGCCGGCCAACTCGACCGGCCCGAGGCGGAAGCCTTCCTCACCCACGCGGCACTGCGGCCGTTCACCCAGTCCTGCACCCAGATCGGCCAGAACGGCACTCTGCTGCGCAACTATGACCTACGGCCCGATCAGTGCGAAGGGACCATCGTCTCCTCCTGCTTCCTGCGCCCCGTGATCGGGATGCAGGACATGCTGTGGGGCTTGCTGGACGGGATGAACGACGCCAGTCTCGCGGTCGCGCTCACCTGGGGCGGACGTTCCGCCTACGGACGCGGCTTCGCCATTCTCATCCTCGTGCGCTACCTGCTGGAGACGTGCGACACCGTCGATGAGGCCGTCGACAGGCTGCGGTCCCTACCGGTCGCCGTCCCCCAGAACCTCACCCTCGTCGATCCCACCAAGGCGGTGACGGTGTTCGTGGGGCCGGATATGTCACCAACGGTGGCACCGGATGCCTGCGCCGCCAACCACCAGCACCTGCCGGTGACCGACGAGCAGGAACGGACCATGCGGACGCAGGAGCGGCTACGCGCCATCCGCGCCGCGGGCGCGGACGTGGCGGCGATGCTGAAGCCACCGCTATACCAATCCGTCGACGAGCACGGGTCAAGAACGCTCTACACAGCCCACTACCGGCCCGTCGAAGGCCGTGTGACGTACTACTGGCCCGGCGAGTCCTGGCAACAGTCCTTCGACAACTTCACACCTGGATCCCGCACCGTGACCTTGGGCCGGACCAGCTGAGAGGCTTCCCGGACCCCTGCTCACCCTGCATGAAAATCCTGCAAGAAACCTGATGTCACCCACCGCCGACAGGCCCTCCCTCGGCAGGGCGGTTGCGTAGTCGGTTGAGGGGTCTGTGAGCTGGGGTTTGGGTGGCTCTGCGGGTGGGGCCGGGTCCATGTAGGACGGGTGCGGCCCGTTGGTGATCATGGTGTTTGCGAAGACAACCGTGATCGAGAACAGGACGCACCCGCTGATGTCATCATCACTGACCGAGATCGTGCTGCCGCAGCGACCCCCGGGAATGCCGTGTCCGACTGACGTCACCGATGGTGATCGCCGGAGCCTGTTCGTCGCGTTGGCTTCGGTGGACGACCCGCGGGATCCGCGGGGCCGCAGGTATCCGCTGGTCAGCATCCTGGCGGCAGCGGTGTGCGCGGTGATCGCCGGAGCGTGCACGTTCGCCGCGGTCTGCGACTGGGTGCATCGCCGTCGACGGCAAGGTCGCCCGCGGTGCCCGGCTCGCCGACGGCAGGCAGGTCCATCTGCTGTCGGCGTACGACACCAGCACCGGCATCGTGCTCGCCCAGGTCCAGATCGCGGTGAAGTCGAATGAGATTCCCGCGTTCACGCCGCTGCTGCGCCAGGTCAAGACCGTGCTGGGCTCGCTGGAGGGCGTCCTGATCGTGGCGGACGCCCTGCACGCTCAGCCAGGTACTTCTTCACCGTCCGCCAGTTCAGGCCCGTCTCACGAGCAATCTCCGAAACACTCGCACCAGCCTCGTGCAACGCCCGGAACCGACGCACATCCAGCCAACGCCGCTCATCCAACGCCCCCACCGCCAGCCGCCCACGCCGGTCCGATCACGACCCGAGCAGCCTCACCCTCAGTCACCCACTGGCAACGGACAAACAGTGCGCACCTCTGCAAGATCAGCGTACCTAGCTCTGCACTCCAGGCCGTACCCCGACACGAGTCCGCCAGCGGCCCCGCATCGGTACTCTGCTCCTCGCGGTTTCCGCCGCTTGGAGTCCTCCCTCTCGCCGCCGGTCACCCGACGGACGGTGTCGGGGTCCGCCTTCACACGTTCCATACGAGAGCCTGGACCGGGCTCATGCTGCCTATATGCCGGACACCACCTGGGCAGTAAGCGGATATCCCCCAGGCTCATCCCGAGACTCACCTCCGGCCTCGGTTTCGATGTCATCTGACTGAGTTTCGACACGTCAACGGCAGAGGACTCAACGTTCATCGCTCATCTTCCCGGTCCATACCTGACGCGATCACGCCGCGCCTTTTCCAACGACGCTCAGGACGACGGTCTTCAGCCAACGCCCCTCGTGGTGGTTTGAAGCCTGCTTCCGCAAGCCGGCTCCGGAGGGCCAAACAACCTCCATCTCCCATACAGCACCGCAGTCCACGAGGCCGCCATCCATGTTTGCCTCGCATTTCCGCGTTCGTGTTCGCAAGAGGTGATCTCAACAAGGGTGGGAACGCTGATCGGGATGACACGGGCATCGCGTCCATATCATGGTATGGATTCGGCTATTGGTGGTCCTGTACCGTGCAGGTGAAGATGGATGACGGGAGGATGCTCGAAATCGAGACCGAGGGATCTATTATCCGCCCCGGCGACCACAATGCTCCGATTGTGGAGTCCTGCCAGAAAAACCGGCCGGCGAAGTGTGTATACACGCAGCCTGGAAACTTTGCCCTAGCCTTCGGTGTGCGGCTGCTGGGAATGGTAAGGGCGGCGGTGGTGGTGGTTATCGGTACTGCGGCAGCGATTGCCGTCGCGATATTCGCTCTTATCGGAGGGCGTCGAGGGGATGCTAAGACTGGAGAAGGCCACGGTTGGGATATTGTGCTAGAGATGGCGTAAGACGTTTGGGGCCACCGGGAGGCTAGATGCAGGTAAATATCAGCAAGGTGATTGAGGGGAGGCTGATTGCCGACGGTTGTGAGGTGGTCAAGGAAGAGCTTTGCGGTGACACCGTAACGTTTGGCTATACGCCTGAGTATAGATGGCTGTCTCGGATACACGTCCTTGCTGCTGTGGTGAACAGGCAGGCGGTGGCTGAGGTGGATGTCCGGAACTTCACCCTTGAGGTATTGGGGGTGGCCGATGGTATGGGCTGGAGGAACGGTCTCCAGTCGGGCGTACTGGTGATGCCGCTGATGGTGGCGTCTGTTATCGGGGACGAAATACCCGCCATGATGTCTCGACCGTTTCGCCTCGGGATTGCTGGTTTCGCGGCTCTGGCTCAACCTGCTGTCATAGATGCAAAGACTGGTCAGGTCTACACGTATCGCGGACGTCGCGTTATGGGCTACATTTTTTCGAAATTGATTAGTGATAAAGTCCAGCTCTATTTGGCTGAACTGATCGAGGACCCGAAGCTCTGAGCCTCGATCCACCGACGCGGTTTGTCTTGAGCAGGGTTGAATAGTTTCGGTATTGGGCGGTTTCGGAGCAGGTCGAGATCGCCGATGACGTGGTCGGCTTGCTCCGGATGCGGTTGTTCGGGGTGAGGCGGGGTTCGTGGCCTGTGGTCGGGCCGCTTGATGTCAGGTGGGTCTACCGTGGTCAGCCGGGTGCGGTGTGGGCTGCGGTGAACAGGTTCTCGAACGCGGTCTGCCAGGGCCAGTGCTGCGGTAGGTGCAGGTGGGTGGTGCGGGCGCGGTGCGCAAGGCGGGCGGCGAGGTTGATGATCCGGGTTCGGATGGTGGCGGGACGGGCGGTGGCGTAGGGGCCGGCGGCGAGGTGCCCGCTGGCGCGGGTGAGGTTGTGAGCGATGGCGGCGCAGGTCAGCCAGGCGTCGTTGGCGTTGAACCGGCCGGACGGCAGGTGCGCGAGTGGCCCGCCGATCAGATCCGCGTTGACCTGCTCGATGATTGCGTGGGCCCGGTGTTCGAGCAGGTCATGGGTGGCGCCGGCGCCGTCGACCCGGATCAGGATCTTACGTCGGTAGGCTACGGGCAGTTGCGCGATCGCCTCGCCCAGCACGCGGATGTGGTCGGTGACGGTGTTCGAGCCGGCGTTGCCCGGGCGCAGCAGCATGGCCAGGCTTTCGGTGGTGTTCGCGCACCACGCGCCGAGCGGGTGGAACCCGAAACCGCGTTTGAACATAGCCGCCGCGTTCTCCTTGTCACTGTGGGCGGTGATCAGGGTCGCGTCCAGATCGATGACCACCCACCCGGTCAGCACCTTCCCCGCGACCGCCAACCACGGGAAACCCTGCGGCCGGCGGGCGAGCAGGGCCCAGACCCGTGCCCTCACCTTCGCCCGCGCTTTGGCGATCTGACCGAGGGTGGTTTCGTCGAGGCCGGTCAGGGTGCGGCGCACGGTCGCCTCCGACGGCGGGTCGGCGAACACCAACACCTGGCGGGCGAGCAGCCGGATGTCGGACATGCTGGTAGCGCCGAGCACGATCGAGGTCGCCAGGCAGATCAGGACGGTGCCCCGGTCCCACCACCCCGGGCCCTTGCCGCGGGGCAGGACCTTGTTCAACCCGCTGGTCAGGCCGGTGCGGTCCGCGCACCGCCGCAGCAGGATCGCGCCTGCGTGCCCGACCAAACCCTTGCCGCCCGGGGCGACCTGCAACCGCTGATCCCAACCGCTATTCTTACTCACCTGAAGGGTGCACCCGATTCTGCTGTGGACTTGATCTAGACACTCAAATCCTTGCAGGTCAGGCGCACCCTTCTCTCGTCACCCTCGATGCATCAATTCCGCTCTGAACGGGCGAGGCCGGGGGCGTGTCGTCAGGACGTCGCCGACCCGGTCGCCAACTGCCTGGTCTGCTGTGCCGCCCATTGGGCGGCTGCCGCGGCGACCGGGATCGTCGGGTCCACCAACCACGCGGCCTCGAGGCCGTAGCAGAAAGCGATGATCTCCATTGCCTTGAGCTGCGGGTCGATGTCCTCCCGCATCTCGCCGCGCTCTTGTGCGGACCGCAGGGTCGCTGTCACGCGGTCGATCGTTGTTCGGTAGCCATCGACCAGCCGCGGGTGGAGGTCGGTGTCGGGGCTGACGTTTTCGCCGAGGACGACGGTGTTCATGCCGAGCAGGCTGGCCACCTTGCCGTCGTGCTGGCTGGGCCAGGTGGCCATGTGCCTGGCGATGATGTTGACGATCTTGATGCCGGGGTCGGGTCCGTCGCCCCACAGCCACTCCTCGGAGAAGGCCAGGTGGCGATCCATGACGGCGTTGAGCAGGGCCTCCTTGCTGCGGAAGTGATAGAGCAGCCCGGTCTGTGACACGCCGGCCTCGGCCGCGATGTCGGCGAGGCTGGTGCCGCGCGCTCCGTTGCGGGCGATGAATCGTACGGCGACGTCGACGATGCGGTCCCGTGTCTCCAGGCCCTTCGCCGAGGTCCTGGGCTTCTGGGCAGGGGACACGGTTGATCTCCTCGCGATGGTCGGGACGGTCATCGCCAAGCATAGACAAACCGACTGAGTACTCGGTAGCTTTTACGAAACAGACTGAGTACTCAGTCTGAAACAGTGGCGAGAGGCACGATCGAATGAGTGCAGCTTTCCGGCGAGGAACCCCGGCCGTCCGCGAGGAAGACACTCCGCTGCGGCCGCACGAGCAGGTGCAGGCCTTCCTGGACAGCTCCGGATCATCACCCGACCCGTGGGCCGCCGACATCGCGGCCGTGCGGGCGGACGCACGCGCGAAGGTCCTGGCCGTGACTGGCGAGCCGGCGCCGGTGGCCTCTGTCGAGTCGGTTGACGCGGACGGCGTACCGGCTCGGCTCTATCTGCCCACGGGCGCGGAACAGGAGGTGCTGGTCTGGGCGCACGGCGGCGGCTGGATTCACGGAGACCTCGACACCGCCGAGGGGATCGCCCGGGCACTCGCGAACCGGGCCGCGTGCGGGGTCCTGTCCATCGACTACCGGCTCGCGCCCGAGCACCCGTTTCCCGCCGGCTTTGACGACACTTGGACGGCCGTCACCTGGGCACGCCACAACTTCGGCAGCGTGGCTGTCGGTGGGGACAGTTCGGGCGGCAATCTCGCCGCGGCGGCCGCGCTCAAAGCACGTGATGAAGGCGTTCGGTTAGCCGCCCAACTCCTCGTCTACCCGGTACTCGACAGCGTCGAGAACACCGACTACAAGGTCGCGTTCCGGCGCCGGTACGAGACCTTCGCGGGCCAGTCGGGTTTCGGCTCCAACAGCTACCGTCGGCTCCAGTACATCTGGGCGACGTACGTTCCCGACCCAGCACAACGCAAGGCGTCGTATGTATCCCCGCTGCACGCTGAACCTGTGCGCGGTGTCGCGCCTGCGACGATCATCACGGCCGAACACGATTTCCTCCGCCGCGAGGCCGAGGACTACGCCCGGCGTCTGGAGGCGGCCGGCGTGCCGGTCGAGCTGACCGAGTACGCGGGGCAGATTCATGGCTTCTTCGAGATGTTCGCCGTGATGACCGACGCGCATCACGCCGTTGGCAAGGCTGGCGACGCCGTACGCCGCGCGTTCCAGTCAACCCACACCATCGAGCTTAAGGACTTCTCGTGCGATCGCTGACCCATTACTGCGGAACCCTCCGGGCGGCCGGCGTCGCCGCGGCGGCTGCCCTGCTGCTGGCCGCCTGTGCACCCGGCGGCAACTCCGAAGCCGGCCCGGTGCCGTCCAAGCCGGTCTCCACCGGTATCGGCAGTGAACCGGTCACCCTGAAGCTGCTCGTCACCAGCGGTGTAGACGTCCCGTTCTACACCGCTCTCGGCAAGCTGTTTCGCGCCAAGTACAGCAACGTGACTGTCAAGGTGGAGAACCAGGACTACGCCACCTTGACCACGACCATCGCGCGTACTCTCGCCGGGAACAACGTGCCCGACCTCGTCCGCGTGCCGCAGCTCGGCAACCTGACCAAGGACCACCTGCTGATCAACCTCGACCCGTATGCGGAGGCGTATGGGTGGCACGAGTGGCCGCAGTCGCAGTTCGCCTCCACCCGTGTCGGCCCGGACGGCAGACAGCGGGGGACGGGCTCGTTGTACGCTGCGGGCGCTGGTTTTGGCCTGACCGGGGTGTATTACAACAAGGCGCTTGCGCAGCGGATTGGTATGACGCGGCCACCGGCGACTGTCGCCGAGTTCGAGCAGTTGCTCGCCAAGGCGAAGGACGCCGGGCTGCAACCGATCATGATCAACGGCAAGGACGGCGGCAGCGTCTATCCGCTGCAGAACCTGGTGATGTCGTACGCCGGTGACGCACAAGCCGTCCAGGACTGGAACTACACCAAGCCCGGCGCGAGTATCGACACCGCGGCGACGGTCAGGGCCGGCACCACATTGCAACGCTGGGGACAGGCAGGATACCTGCCGGCCGACGTGAACGACATCGACCAGACCCGGGCACCGGCCGAGTTCATCAAGGGCAACGGCGTGTTCTTCCCGAGCGGCAACTGGCAGGCTCCGGGACTCGACAAGACCGGACCCGGTCAGTTCGGGTTTTTCCTGTTCCCGCCCGGCGTTGCCGGTGGGCCGTCGTACACGATGACC
Source organism: Micromonospora tarapacensis (assembly GCF_019697375.1). NCBI lineage: Bacteria > Bacillati > Actinomycetota > Actinomycetes > Micromonosporales > Micromonosporaceae > Micromonospora > Micromonospora tarapacensis. Next base: position 3,289,842 of record NZ_JAHCDI010000004.1, read on the forward strand.
GCCGCCGCCAACCTAGGGATCCCGGCGAAGTCACCCAACGCAGACGTGGCGGCCGCGTTCCTGGACTTCGCGCAGACGGACCAGCAGGCGCGGCAGGAGACGGTCACCCTCGGCGGGCTGGCGCCGGCGGGACCGTCGGACGCGCCAGCTCCGACCACGCCCGAGGGGTCGGCGGTCGCCGCCACCGTCAGCGCGTTCCAGGAGTTGCTGAAGAGCAACGGGCTGGTCGGCTTCATGGCTGATGCGACGGCTTCGATCCACGTCAACAGCCTCATCCCGCAAACGCAGCTGCTGCTGGCCGGCAAGACGACGCCCGAGGCGTTCGCGGCCAAGGTGCAGTCCGACTACGAGCGCGATCTCGGGCGATGATCGCGGCGAGCCGACCCAGGGGTGATGCGGTGCCGTCCGTCCCGACCCCGGAGGCGATGCGGCAGGCATCGGCTATGACCGACCCGTCGAGCGTTCCTGCGGCACGACAACCCGCCGTCCGGCGCCCATCCGCACGCCGGCGGCGGAGTTGGAGCGCGCTCCTCTGGGTTGCGCCAGCGTTCGGTATGTACGGCGTTTTCGTGCTGTTCCCGATGCTCCAGTCCGTGCAGTACTCGTTCTACGACTGGGACGGCATCGGGCCAGCGACGCCAGCCGGACTGGACAACTGGAAAGCGATCTTCACCCAGCCGGAGCTGCTGCAATCCGTGGTGAACGCGTTCGTCCTCGTCGTGTTCTACACGGTCTTGCCGGTCGGGCTCGGTCTAGTCGCCGCGTCGTTCATCCGCGAACTGAAGCCCGGCGCGTTCAGCACCACCGCCCGGGTCGTACTGTTCGTCCCGCAGGTGCTTCCGCTGGTCGCGGCCGGTATCGCGTGGACGTGGATGTACTCCTCGGACGGCCTGGTCAATCAGGTCCTGCGCGCGGTCGGCCTCGATCAGTACACGCGTGCCTGGCTCGGTGACTTCACTTTCGCTCTGCCCGCGGTCGGTGTGATCGGGGTCTGGGTCATGCTCGGCTTCTGCACGGTGCTGCTGCTCGCGGGCATCGGCAAGATCGACCCGGCGCTGTACGAGGCGGCCCGGCTGGACGGGGCCGGGCCGGTCAGTGAGTTCTTCGCCGTGACGCTGCCCGGGTTGCGGCGCGAACTCGTCGTGTGCACGACGTTCACGATCATCGCCGCGCTGGCGAGCTTCGACGTCGTCCAGATCGCGACGCAAGGCGGTCCCGGCTACCAGACGATGGTGCCCGGCGTGCAGATCTACCGGATGACGTTCCTGCAGCAGCACGTCGGCCAGGCCTCGGCGCTCGCGGTGTTCCTGGCCGTCGTCGTGCTGTTGGTCATCTGGCCGATCCAGCGTCTCGGGAGACAGAAATGACCACATCGGGCCTCGCCCATCGAGTAACGCGCACTGGGATCCTGCTCGCGCTGATGCTGTTCGCCGTGGTGCCGCTGCTGAGTATGTTCACCACGGCACTGGCGGCGCCGGGCAGCACGCCGCAAGGCCTCAGTTGGCCGAGCGACCCACACTGGCACAACTTCGTCGACGCGTGGAGCGCGGCGAACTTCGTCGCGCTGTTCCGCTCGAGCACCCTCATCGTGCTTGGCGTCGTACCGGCCACGGTCGCGATGGCCACCGCCGCGGGCTACGCCCTCGCTCAGCTGAACGTGCCCTTCGGTAAGGCGATCTACGGTCTTCTCCTCGTCGGACTCACCCTGCCGTTCGAGGCGCTGATCACCCCGTTGTACTACGACCTGCGCAGCATGGGACTGCTCGGGACGCGGCTGGCGATCGTCCTGCCGCTCATCGGACTGCTCATGCCGTTCGGCGTCTTCTGGATGCGCGCACACTTTCTCGGCGCCGAGCCCGCGCTCACCGAAGCCGCGAAAGTCGACGGCGCGAACACCTGGCAGACGTTCCGCCGCATCCACCTGCCGCTCGCCACCTCGGCGTGGTCCGCACTATCTGTGCTCTTCTTCCTCGCCAGCTGGAACCAGTACCTGCTGCCCCTCGTCCTCGTCGACGACCCGACGAAGCGGACCGTGGCCGGCGGGCTGGGCGCCTTCCAGGGCCAGTACGGCACCGACATCGTGCTGCTCTGCGCCGGATCCCTGCTGATCATCCTGCCCTCGCTGGTGATCTTCCTGATCTTCCAGCGCAACTTCGTCAAGGCGCTGATGCAAGGAGCCGTCAAGTGACTGCCCGAGTCTCGCACCTGGAGGTTCCATCGCATCTGGCCGACCGACTGCGTCAACGACCCGGCAGGCCAACGCATTGCAGACGAGTACGGACACCTGCGCAGACGACTTCGAACATCGACATCATCCTGGCTGGCTGATCCCCATACCTGCTGCGGTGCGCTCCCGACATGCAGACGCGAGCGTCGGTTGATCACTCAGATCGCCGTAGCTGAGGTTCTGTGGCCTCGCATCGGCGCTTGGCCGTCAATTCGATGGCTGAGGTCCTCGGCGAACGCGTCGAGCCGAGACCGCAACTCGGCGTAGTGGCCGTGGCCGGATGCTAGAAACGGCCAGCGGACGTGGACGTAAACGGACAAGGCGCCGCCCGGTTTCGCCTGGCGTGGATCGGGGCGCAGTAACGGCGAGGAGTGATGCTCAGCTTGCGTGATCTGGGTCCAGACCGATCCCCGTGCTCAGAGACGGACAAGGGCCGGACCTCGAAGGCCCAGCCCTTGATCAAATACAAACCGCTGACGCGGTTCGCGCACTGCTACCTATGGTGGGCGATACTGGGATCGAACCAGTGACCTCTTCGGTGTGAACTCACGGCAAGCCGGTCGGATCGGGCTCGATACGAGGTCATCCGGCCTGGTGACGCCCGTTCCGGCCTGGTTCGGCCGGCACGGTTGCTGTACTTCGCTGCTGTACTTCCGGCGGCTGCCTGGTCCAGCCGATGAAACGGCGGTGCAGCGCACCGGCCGGTGCCCAGGGCATGTCCTCGGCGGCCTGGACAAGGTAGGCACCGAGGTACAGCGCCAGCGATACCGGCGCGTCCGCGTACTCCGCCCGCAGCTCCCGCCGCCGCGTCGGACACGGCCACGGCAGGTCACAGCCACCACAGCTCCAGATCGGCAACACCGGGCCATGGGTGGTCATCGCACACCACCCAGAAACCGGGCCACGCTCGCGCGGGCCTGCCTGCTGGTCGCCCAATCCACCTGCCAGCAGGGGTACGGGGCCAGCCGTGACCACCACGCCCGGCAACCGGCACACATGCCGTCTAGCCCTCGTACGTGCACGGCGAGGATGACTCGCTCCGGGCCGCCGGTCACTGCTCGCTCTCCTGCGGCCAGTGGCCCCGGTTGATGGGGATACGGTGCCGAGCACGGCACGGCAGGTCGGCTCCGCACCGGCAGACACGCCGCCACAGTTGCCACGACCACACGGGCCGATGCCGTCGGGCAAACGTCAACGCGGTGGCCGACAGGTACTCGTCGTACGAGACGCGCCGCACGTACCCTCCCTCGTCGCTCACGAGGGCAGCCTCTTCGCCCTCTGATTGAAAGGGACGCGGCGACCGGGCGTGACTCGCACCGCCCGCCGCATCCCGTGAGCGAGAAGCTACGGTCGGTTGCGCGTTGGAATGGGTAAGGTTCCTACCTCTGGATCATGAGACGAGTCCGACTCGGACCGCGAGGTCACGGGCGTCATCTCGGGTGGCACGCGGTCCGTCGAGCAGGTCCAAGGTGATCTGGCGGGCGTACCCGTTGAAGCGGATCGTCTCCGGGGCCGACTCATACGCCTGCCGCAGCGTCGCCACTGTCGCTTCCTGGTCGTCCTTGCCGTAGTGCGCACGCGCGACCTCGATCAGATGGCGTGCCCGACGCGGCCTCGACGGGATCGCCGCCGCATCGTGGCGGCGGGCCTGCCGCACCGCCTCGCCGGACTTCTGCAACTCCACCGCCACGGTCACCGCGTGAGCGCCCATGACGACCCGGGAAAACGACGTCTGCGGCTGGTAGAAGCCCTCCGGCAGACGCTGCGCCACCCGGTCCGCGCGATCCCAGTACCGCCAGGCCCGCCCCTCCTCACCGGCACGAGCAGCCGTGTAGGCGGCCTCGAAGTTCAGCGCGCCCCACAGCGCCAACAGATTGACGCTCCCGTCGGCGGCCTGCGGCTCCAGGGCCGACAGCACGTCCAGCGTCACCGCCATCGCGGTGTCCCAATCCCCGGCGTCCCGATGCACCTGGCACAGGAACCACCCCGCACAAGCGACCGCCTCCGGAACACCGGACTCCTGCGCCGCCACCATCGCCCGATCCGCCACCCGCCACAACAACTCGGCCGCCGGCTGGTACGCGATGAACATCTGCGCCAACCCGAGCGTCTCCGCCACCAGCGCCTGCGCCTGCCGCCGCTCATCACCCTCGTACACCAGCGCGGCACGCTGCGTGTCCCGCAGCAACCCCGGCAACAACCCGCCCAGCACCGTCCGGTGATCCGACGCCTGATGACGTGCCCGCCACGCCACCGCAAGCCGCTCCCTCAGCCTGGACAACGACTCCGGCTTGGCGTCGTCGGCGAACACGACACGGTTCACCGCATCCCGCACCGATGCCAACGCCGGATGCTCCGGCCCATTGACCACCGCAGACCGGTCACCCAGCTCCACGGCCAAGGCAGACACGTCGACCTTCAGAGCACGCGCGATCCGATCCAGCATGTGAATACGCGGCGGCAGGATCCGGTCCGTCTCCACCGCCTTGACCCACTCGGCGCTACGACCCACCAACCCACCGAGCACCGCCCGAGTCTTCCCGGACCGCTCCCGGTAGATCTTCAACCGCTGCCCGAACGTCAACTCCGGCAAGGAATCCACCCGGAACCTCCTCGCGTAGCGCCGGACGCACCACCGACCCATCGGGCCGCAATCACGCTCAACGCTACCGATCCGCAGGCTGCCTCATAACCCTCACGCGCCAGCCACCCCTGCATCCTGGGCGGGCACCCCGACCTCTCGCTTGTAAGTTCTGGGCGCTCTGTCCGGCTGGGTCTGTCCGCGTACGCAACGCAGGGCGATGATCCGTGCCCGGTCGCTGGCGGCTGGCCTCGTCCGGGCTGGTTGCTGTCACCGTTGCTGTCGATCGCCGCCCGTCGCCGCGAGCCGGGCACGCCGCTCCATTCGCCACCCGACGAGCCCGTAGGCCAGGAGAGGAAACGCGATCAGGAGGAAGCCGCAGCCCGCAACGAAAAGCCACGGCAGGATCCGGTCCCACTCCGCCCGGTCGGCGACCGGGTCCCTCCACGGTGGTTGGGGCTCCAGCAACGCGGGAGCACAGCACCCGACCACAACAGCTGCGACAAGCATCAGGGTGCCGGCGATGAGGGCTAGACGGGACCGAGACATGATCCGCACGCACCCCTCACCTAGGCCGGCTGTCCGGCAGCAATCCGCGTCAGCCTATGACAGCTGGCCGATCCAACATCAGCTTGGGAGTCGGGTTGATCTAAACCCACGGTGACTGTCTAACCGACCAGTGACTACGCCCTGTCGGATGAGAGCCCCGGCGGCATGTCGAGTCGGACCCCTGTTGACCCCTGCAACGGGCACGGGTCGGGCACGGGCTTGCCTCAAGCGTAGGGTCAGGCCGTGGACTACGGGGACTTCGGCTTCTTCGGTGGCGTCGCTGCACTGCTCTGCGGTGGGATTGGATGCATAGTCTTCGTAGGGGCCGTGGGAATGCTTGCGGTGAGATCGACCGGCAGGAGGCCGCCTGATGCCCGGACGCGCCCGCGCCAACGGGGAAGGGTCGATCTTCCCGTACCGCAACGGCTTCGCCGCGTACGTCTGGGTCACCAAGCCGGACGGGAAACGCACCCGCAAGTACGTCTACGGCAAGACCCGCGACGCCGTGCACGACAAGTGGATCAAACTGCACCAGCAGGCCAAGGCCGGACCGGTGGCAACCAGCGTGCCGACCGTCGGCAGCTTCCTCACCTACTGGCTGACCGAGATCATCGAGCCGCACCGGGCACCGCTGACCTACGCCACCTACGAGACGTTCGTCCGCCGCTACCTCTCCCCCGGCCTCGGGGCCAAGCGGCTCGACCGGCTCCAGTCGCGCGACGTGCAGACCTGGATCAACCAGGTCGCCCGCACCTGCCAGTGCTGCGCCCAGGGCAAGGACGCCGCCCGCCGCAAGGAGAAGCGGCGCTGCTGCGCTGTCGACCGCTGCTGCCAGGCCGTCCCGTCGACGCGAACGGTCAGCGACATCCGGGCCGCGCTGCGGGCCGCCCTCACCCACGCCCAGGCCGAAGACCTCATCACCAAGAACCCGGCCGTACCGGTCACCCTCGCCACCGTCCGCCGTCGACGCGGCAAGTCCTGGTCCAGCGACGAGGCCCGGCGGTTCCTCGAATCGGCTCGCGCCGATGCCGACCCGCTCTACGCCACGTACGCCCTGGTCCTCGTCACCGGCCTACGCAAAGGCGAAGCCCTCGGCCTCACCTGGGCCGATGTCGACCTCGACGCCGGAGAGCTGACCATCGGCCGACAACTGCAACGCGTACGCGGAAGGCTCCTGCACCGCGATACCAAGACCCAGGCGTCCGACGCCACCCTGCCCCTGCCCAGCATCTGCTTGGCCGCGCTCAAGCTGATAAACGAGCAACGCGACGAGGCACGGGCAGCCGCCGGTAAGGCGTGGCACGAGAATGGCCTCGCATTCACCACCCGCTATGGCGCACCAATCGAACCGCGCAACTTCCAGCGATCCTGGCAGACGAGATGCGACAGAGCAGGGGTCCGCCCGATCACCGTCCACGACGCGCGGCGGACCTGCGCCACCCTCCTGGCCGACCTCGACGTCCACCCGCGAACCGCCATGCAGATCCTCCGGCACGCCCGCTTCTCCGTGACGATGGAGATCTACACGCAGGTCTCGTCGCAGGCGACCAGGGACGCACTCAAGCGCCCCGGCGATTCACTCGCGCAATGAGCGGACTGCTGTACTTCGCTGCTGTACGGGCAGCAGAAAGGCCACCTTCATCGATGGAAGGTGGCCTTTGACATGCGTGGGCGATACTGGGATCGAACCAGTGACCTCTTCGGTGTGAACGAAGCGCTCTCCCGCTGAGCTAATCGCCCTCAGCGCGCACGACTCTACCCGATCCAACGATCGGACCGCGAACCCGGGGTCAGTTCGTGGCGAGGTAGTGCAGCACCTGGGCGATCACGTCGATGCCGAGGCTGTACTTGATCGAGAGCAGGGCCACGGTGCCGACGAAGAGGAGGCCGACCGAGCCGATCACCAGGCGTACGGCGAGTGTCTGCTTCTTCACCCAGTCCGTCCAGCCGTAGACGTGGCGGCGGGTGAAGGCGAGCAGTCGCTTGGCCCAGTGGAACTCCACGGCCCAGATGCCCAGCCCGGCGATCACGAGCAGCCAACCGGGGCCGGGTAGCGGGATGAGGGCGACGCCGATGGTGACCACGAGGGCGCCGAGCACCCCTATCATGATCTTGAGTGCGACCCGGCCGGTGGGGTTGGCGCGGATCAGTGCGAGGGTGGTGGATATTCGTTGCCGCCAGGGCGGCGGGTCGCGCCGCTCGGACACGACGACACCCCCCTCTGCCTCCGCGACCCCGTTCACCTCGCCGGGGTCGCCCCGCCCTGCCGGTTTGCCCCGCCCGGTGGAGCCATTCCTCCCGGCGTAGCCGCGCCCGTTACGGCCGGCCCGCCCGACGGTCGCCGGCCCTCGCTCGGCCGTCGACCCCCGATCACCTGCCTGGCCGCGATCGGCGACCGGCCCGCGATCACCCGCCGAGCCACGGTCACCCGCCGGGCCACGATCGGCGGCCCGCCCGCGATCAGCCACCGGGCTGCGCTCGGGCGTCGAGCCGTGATCACCCGCCCGGCCGCGATCGGCGACCGACCGACCGGCCCGTTCGCTCTGTTCCTTCGGCACCCCGTACCCCCGCTGTTCGGCTGCGCGGACCGCGACGTTCGACGGACCCCGCGCGGCCACCGGATCCACTGAGGATCGCTTCTTGACCATTTCACCCCCCAGTGTTGCGCGGGCCCGTCACTGCAACGGCCGACTGGACGTTACCGGAGTAAGTCGACGGCTGAACAAACCCGACGCCGGGCAGGATGAACCCACTGGGCAGAACGGGAAATTCTACATGAATTCTCACATTCACGTGGTCTTTCCGACCCCCTTCCCACCACTGGGTGAAGTCAGCGCATGGCGGAGCGTAGCCAGGAGTAGCGGCTGAGTATGGGAAAAGCGGGACACGCGCGTTCCGCAGCGGTGCCGGGGGGAGAACGTTCATGAGTGTCATTCGACCGACGACCGTAGAGGTCGAGACGTCGCTAAGGCTCGTCGCACCTGACGCCACCGCCTTGCCGGTGCGCGCCAGTCTGCGCTACGACCCTGCTGACCCGTATGCGGTCCATGTCCTGTTCCATGCCGAATCGGCCGGGGGTGAGGCGGTGAGCTGGTCCTTTGCCCGCGAGCTGCTGGTCACCGGGCTGGACGAGCCGGCGGGCATCGGGGACGTGCGGGTCTGGCCCTGGGCCACCCCGCGCGGCGACTTCGTCGCGTTGGCGCTGTCATCGCCGGACGGCAACGCGCTGTTCGAGGTGCCGCGCAGCGTGCTGGTGCGGTTCCTGCGACGGACCTACGTCGTCGTCCCGCGCGGCCGGGAGGCCGAGCACCTGGACGTCGACACGGCGGTGAACCGGCTGCTCGCTGGTCGCTGACCACGACGAGGCCGGGGCCGCGCGGATCTGCCGAGTCCGCGCGGCTCCGGCCTGTCCGGGGTACGCGGACAGCCTCGACCATCCCCGCCACGGCCCGGCCCCGCGGCCGGGCCGCACACGGCCATGGTCGAGCGGTCGTTCAGCCGTGCGTGGTGATGCCCCCGTCGACCGGGATCACCGCGCCGGTGAGGTAGGCGCCGGCCCGCGACGACAGGTAGATCGCGGCGCCGGCCATGTCCTCCGGCCGGCCGACCCGGCCGAGTGGCACCTGGGCCTCGATGGCGGCCCTGGCACCGGGGTCGTCCAGCGCGAAAGCCATCATCTTGCTCTCGAACGGGCCTGGCGCGATCGCGTTGACGGTGATCTGCTCGCCGGCCAGTTGGTGGGCCAGGCTGCGGGTCAGCATGTGCACCGCCGCCTTGGTCGCCGAGTAGGCGTACACCTCCATCGACGGCACCCGGATGCCGTCGATCGAGCCGATGTTGATCACGCGGGCCGGGTCGTCGGGGCCGGCGGCGGCGCGCAGGGCGGGCAGCAGCGCGGTGGTCAGCCGGAAGACGGCCTTCACGTTGACCGCCCACAGCTTGTCGAACGCGCTCTCCGGGTAGTTTTCCAGCGGTGCGCCCCAGGTGGCGCCGGCGTTGTTGACCAGCACGTCGAGCCGGTCGACGCGCTCCCGGACGGCCGCGGCGAGGTCCGCCGCGCCCTCGTCACGGCCGAGGTCGGCGGGGATCGCCTCGCAGCGGCCGTGCGCGGACAGGTCCTTGGCGACCGCCTCGCAGACGTCCGCCTTACGCGAAGAGATGATCACGTGGGCGCCGGCGTGCACGAAGCCTCGGGCGATCATCAACCCGATCCCCCGCGAGCCGCCGGTGACCAGGACGGTCTTGCCGTCGACCGAGAACAGATCGTTCATGCCCATCCCCCTCGCGAACCGGCCGGACCGCCGGATGTCGGGGCCGCCGTCTCGTGCCGATCGGGCGCCACGACGACCAGATCACTACCGCTGGGTAACCTAGCCGCCAGCCCCGCCCCGGAACAACCCCGCCCGCGGAAAGCCGACCCGCGGGCGACCGCCCGCCGCGGGCCGCGGGGCCGTCCGGCGACCGCAAGGGTGCGCACGGCCCGGCGGGCGGCTAACGTCGCAGGTGATGGTCCCTTCCGGTCACCACGCCACGGCCCTGCCCGGTGCCGCCGCCGACCCGGTGGGGATCAGCACGATCACACTGTGTGCTCTGGCCCCCGACCCTGGGTGGCGGCGTCCCGTCCTGGTGGACCGAGAGTTGATCGTGTTGACGACGAGCGGTCACGGTTTCGCCGAGGTGGATTTCCGGACCCTGCCCTGCCGGCCCGGCACGCTGCTGCGGGTGCGCCCCGGGCAGGTGCTGCGCTGCGCGCTGCCGCAGCTGGACGCGACGGTGGTCCGCTGGCACCCGGAGGCGTTGCACGGGCTCGACGTCGACGCCGACGACGTGCCGGCCTGGGTTCAGCTCGCCGGCGAGGACGAGGACGCGGTCATCAACGAGGTGAGCCAGCTGACCGTGGACGCCGGCCGGCACCGGGACACCCCGGCGGCCCATAGCCTGCTGCGCCATCAGCTCACCGTGCTGCTGCTGCGGCTGAGCATGCTGACGTCCGGGACCGGGCGGGCGGCGCGCCCGGAGGAGGAGACCTTCCGGCGGCTGTGCCGGGAGGTGGAGCGGGGCTACCAACACACCCGCCGGGTCGAGGACTATGCCGACCGGTTGGGCTGCTCGGTGCGTACCCTCACCCGGGCCTGCCTGGCGGTCACCGGGCGCAGCGCCAAGCAGGTGGTGGACGAGCGCGTCGCGCTCCAGGCCTGCCGGTTGCTGGCCGCCACCGACGAGCCGATCGCCCGGATCGGCCGGCTGCTCGGTTTCACCGAGCCGACCAACTTCGGCCGGTTCGTCACCCGCGAGGTCGGGCTCAGTCCGGGGCGTTCCGGGCCGCCCGCGAGCAGCCCGCACCGGCGCCGGTGGTGCGTCCCCGCCCGCCCGTCGACGTGCGCACCGACGCGCACCGGGGCTGACGGGGCCCGATTGAGAGGCATGCTTCCCCCGTTGGGGGACGCCCGGGCCGGCGCACGTTGGGCATGATGGCAGGGTGCAGATCTCCGCGCGTGGCGACTACGCCGTACGGGCGACGCTGAGCCTCGCCGCCGCATACCCGTCGCTGCTGTCCACCCAGGCCATCGCCGCGGAGCAGGACATGCCGCGCAAGTTTCTCGAGGCGGTCCTGGCCGATCTGCGCCGGGCCGGCATCGTCCGGGCGCAGCGGGGCGCGGAGGGTGGCTACGCGCTGGCCAGGCCGCCCGGCGCGGTGACCATCGGGGCGGTGCTGCGGGCGGTCGATGGGCCGCTGGCCGGTGTGCGCGGCATGCGTCCGGAAGAGACGACCTACGAAGGGGTGGCCCAGCACCTGCCCGAGTTCTGGGTCGCGGTCCGCGCCGCGCTGCGGCGGGTGGTCGACGAGGTGAGCCTGGCGGACCTGGTCCGCGGCCGGCTGCCGGCCCACGTACGACGGTTGACCGCGCTGCCCGACGCCTGGGAGCCGCGCTGACGCCCACCGTCGGGCGGGCCTGCCGCCGGGTCCGGGAATCCACTGCGGACGGGCCTGGTTTGCCGGATCGTCGGGCTGGGCATCTTCGAGCCCGCAGGGGGACACGACGAAGGGAGGCCCGTGATGGGCCTGAGGATGCGCAAGCGCAAGAAGTTCGGTCCGCTGAGCCTGAATTTCACGCAGAACGGCTTCTCGTCCTGGAGCATCAAGATCGGTCGTTGGTCCTGGAACTCCCGGGCCAAGGCGCACCGGGTCGACCTGCCCGGCCCCCTGCACTGGACGCAGGACAAGTCCAGCTGACGCACCAGATCTTGGTACGGAACCGCCCCCGGAAGGGCCGTTCCGTACCAAGATCTGGTGCGGAGACAGGTCGGTGTCGTTGGTGGTCAGGCGGTTGACCGGGCGGGAGTGACAAGCACGTCGCCGCCGAGCCGCCCGCGCTCCGGCTCCCGGGTCACCGCGCCCGCGTCGAGCAGCGCGGTCAGCGCCCGCACCGCGTCCACGGCCCGGTACGCGGTGTCGGTCACCGCGTACCGGCGCAGCTCGGTGACCGTGCGCGGGCCGCGCCGCGCCAGCTCGTCGAGCAGGGCGCGGCCCAGCGGCGCCGGGTCCACCTCCTGAGTGGGCGACAGCGGTGCGCCCTGCGGGTCACGGCACCGCTGCCCGGTCGCCCAGAGGCTTTCCTTCATCGACTCCAGGCTGCGGTCCGAACCGGTGCCGAAGCCGATCCGCCGGCCGGCGTCGACCAGCTCGACGTCGGTCACCAGCGGGAACCCGGCATCAGCCAGGGCCAACCGCAGCGGTGTGCCCGCAGCGGCGACCACCAGCGCCTCGGCGGGCCGCCCGGTCGCCGCGGCGGTCAGCGCCACCGGGTCCACCGGGTCGGCGGCCTCCAGGTAGGACAGCACCGGTGCGCCCGCGGCGCCGGCCGCCCGCAGCGCCACCGGCAGCCGGCCGGGCGGGCCGGGCATCAGGTGCACCGCCACGTCGGCCGGTAGCCGCGCCTCGGCGGCACCGAGCCGGGACGGCAGCTCCTCGGTGCCGTCGGCGAGCACCAGGACGGTGAGCCGGCACCCGCGTAGCCGCGTGGCGTGCTCGCCGGCCAGCCGCAAAGTCTCCTCGGCGAGGTGGGCGTCGGCGCCGTCGTAGCCGAGGACGACGGTGGCCCGCCGGGCGCGGCGCAGCGCGTCGGGCACCCAGCTGTCCAGGTGGCGGAGGAACAGGTCGTGGCCCACGGCGTCGATCGGCATGCTGCCGTTCTACCGCACCGGACGCCCGCACCGGTGCGGTACCACCGGTGGCGCCGGGGACCGCTGGCGGCGCGAGGGCGGGCGCCGTGCCGGCTCAGGCCGGCACCGAGATCCCGACCCCGCCGCGGGTGTCGGCGCCGTAGCGGCGGATCTCGGCGGCCAGGTCCAGCCGGCCGATCCTGGTCCGGGCGGCGAGCGCGGCGTCGTCCAGCCGGTCGGCCGGCACCAGCCAGACCACCTCGAATTCGAGCCCGTCCGGGTCCTGGCCGTAGAGGCTCTTGGTGGTGCCGTGGTCGGACGTGCCGACCAGGGCGCCCGCCGCCGTGAGCCGCCGGGCGGTGACGGCCAGCTCGTCGAGGGTGTCAACCTCCCAGGCGAGGTGGTAGAGGCCGACCGTGGACCGGCCGGCGGTGGACCGGCCGGCGCGCTCGCCGATGGCGAACAGGCCGAGGTCGTGGTCGTTGGTGGAGCCGGGTGCCTGGAGGAAGGCGGCTCCCTGGAACCCGTCCGGGGTCATCGGCACCCGGCGGAAGCCCAGCACGTCGCGGTAGAACGCGACGCTGCGTTCGAGGTCGCCGACGTAGAGGACGGCGTGGTTGAGGCGATGGATTCCCATGCCACCGAGGCTAGCCCAGTTTAGTTGAGCGTTCAACAAATCCGCTATGCTGGCGGTCATGACCCGCTGGCTGGACCCGAACGAACAACGCACCTGGCGGTCGTTCCTGGCCGCCTCCCGGGCGTTGATGGACACGCTCGACCGTGAGCTGCAACGCGACGCCGGCATGCCGCACGCCTACTACGAGATCCTGGTCCGACTCTCCGAGGCGCCCGCACGGCGGCTGCGGATGAGCGAGCTGGCCGACGCGAGCGGCTCCTCGCGCAGCCGGCTCTCCCATGCCGTGGCCCGGCTGGAGGCCGCCGGCTGGGTCCGCCGCGAGGACTGCCCGACCGACCGGCGCGGCCAGATCGCGCTGCTCACCGACGAGGGCTTCGCCGCGCTGGCCGCCGCCGCACCCGGCCACGTCGAGGGGGTACGCCGGCACCTGTTCGACGCGCTGCGCCCGGCTCAGGTCGACCAGTTGCGCCGGATCAGCGAGGCGCTGACCGAACGCCTGAGCAGACCTTGACCGGATCCTGACCGAACCACTCCGGCGCGGGTCTTGTACTTAACGTCGTCGAATGAGCACGATGGGGCGTGCCCTCCGGCTTCGGTGAACTGACTGATCAGGCGCACGACCTGGTCTCCGCCGGCGACCTCGCCGGCGCCCAACGGCTGCTCGCCGACGCGTTGACCGGCGCCGACCCGCGCCCCGCCAACGCGACGCCCGAGCTGGCCGAGGCGGCCAGCCTCCACGCGCGGGTGCTGGTCGCACTCGGCGAGCCGCACTCGGCGCGAGGGTGGGCAGCCTATGCGTACGCCGCCACCGGCCGGCTGCACGGCCGCTCCGACCCGCGTACGGTGGCCGCCGCGGCCACGCTGGCGGCGGTGCTGCACCGGGTGGGCAGTTGGTCCCGGGCCGCCCGGCTGTACCAGGAAGTGATCATCGAGCTGACCGCGTCGGACGGGCCGGAGTCGCTGCGGGTGCTCGCCGCCCACGCCGACCTGGCCACCGTGGAGTATGCCCGGGGCCAGTGCCAGGTCGCCCGCGACCGTCTCCAGGACGCCTGGGAGCTGCACCGCGAGGTCTACGGCGACGGGCACCCGAGCGGGATCAAGATGCTGGCCCGGCTCGGGTCGATGCAGCGCGACTGCGGGCAGTTCGCCGAGGCACACGACAACCTGGCCCTGGCCCGCGAGCTGGCCCGCCAGCACCTCGCCCCCGACGACCCGCTGACCACGCAGGTGGCGACGCTGGCCCGGGCCGCGGCCAACCCGGAACATGTCTGCGCCGACACCGCCCCGGTCAGTGCCGAGGACCCGGTGGTGCCGGCCGCCCGCATCCCACCACCCGGCGACGACGCGCCCGCCCCCGACGACCCGTTCGCAGACCCCGGCACACCACCGGCCCGGCCCGAGGCGCACGACGCCGACCAGGATCGACCGGCGACCCGGCACGCCCACGGCCAGGAGCATCCCGCCGAGGGCTACCACCCGAGCCAGGGATACCGACCCGGGGCCCAGCCACCGGCCGGTGCGGCACCGGCGGTGCCCACGCCACGGCAGCCGGCGGACGGCCCGGCCGGGCCACCGGAGGACTGGTGGAGCGGCCCCCCGGCCGACCCGGATCCCTACCCCGACGACCAGACCACCGGCGCGGCCGTGCCACCCACCGTGGTCGGGCTGACCGGGCCGCCGCAGGCATCCGGGGTGTACCGGCTGCGCCGGACCGCCGAGCCGGAGCGTCCGGGGCCACCGTCGCGGCTGCTGCCGGTGCCGGTGCACCGCCCCGGCGCCCCGCCGCCGGCCCGGCCGAACCGGCTCGTGCCGATCGTCGCGGCGGGAGTCGTCGTGGTGCTGCTCGGCGCCGCCGCGATCATCGCCGGGGTGTCCCGCGTCGACGGCGGCGGCGATCCGGAGCCGCCGGCCGCGAGCGGCGCCGCGACCGCGACCGCCCCGGCCGCACAGACGCCACCCGTCTCCCCGGCGCCCCGCCCACCGGGCTGTCGCTGCGCGACAACCGGGACAGCGTGGCGTTGCGGTGGACGTACCCGGCCGGGGCGGAGGGGCCCGTGATCGTCTCGGGTGGCCGGACCGGGCAGCCGCAGAACGCCTTCGCCGACCTGCCGGCTGGCACCGACAGCTTCATCGTCTACGGTCTGGACCGCAGCCTCGACTACTGCTTCACGGTGGCGGTGGCGTGGTCCACCGACACCGTCGCCCGCTCCGGCGAGGTCTGCACCGAACGTCGCTGACCGTGACGGCCGGGGTGCCGGCGGCGCTGCGCCGGGGGCGATCCCGCCTGGCTCCGCCGTGCGCCGCACGGTATCTTTAGCAGTTCAGGCACAAAAAAGAACGGCCTTTCGAGGCCGTTCTGACTTCGAATTCTAACCAATCGGGAGACGGATTGTCAAGGCACTCCAGCGGGTCGCCGTCCGACGACGAGATCGGTCGCGAGCAGGAGTACGTCTCGATGCTCTACCAGCGCCTGGACGGCCTGCGGGAGCAGGCGTCGAAGCGGCTGACCGAGCAGTTGCTGGCGACCGGCGGCACGTTGCAGGCCCGTTCCCAGCGCGACGGCACGGTGCGGATGTACGCCGACCAGGTCGAGCAGTTCTCGGCGGTGGAGAACGGCCTCTGCTTCGGCCGGTTGGACACCGACGGAGGGGACCGCCACTACATCGGCCGGATCGGCATCTTCGACACGGACGGTGACTACGAGCCGCTGCTGATGGACTGGCGCGCCCCGGCCGCCCGGGCCTTCTACCTCGCCACGGCCGCCAATCCGCAGGGCATCCGGCGGCGCCGGCACCTGCGTACCCGGCAACGCAAGGTGGTCGGCGTCAACGACGAGGTGCTCGACCTGGCCACCGCCTCCCCCAGCGGCCACGAGGAGTTGACCGGCGAGGCGTCACTGCTCGCCGCGCTCGACGCGGGACGCACCGGGCGGATGCGCGACATCGTCGAGACCATCCAGGTCGAACAGGACCGGATCATCCGCGCCGACCTGCCCGGCGTGCTGGTGGTGCAGGGCGGTCCGGGCACCGGCAAGACCGCGGTGGCGCTGCACCGCGCCGCGTACCTGCTCTACACCCACCGGCGGGAACTCTCGACCCGGGGCGTGCTGCTGGTCGGCCCGAACGTCACGTTCCTGCGGTACATCTCGCAGGTGCTGCCCGCGCTGGCCGAGACCGGGGTGCTGCTGCGTACCCAGGGCGACCTCTTTCCCGGGGTCAGCGCCCGCCGCGCGGAGCCCGCCACCACCGCCGCCCTGAAGGGACGGTCGGTGATGGTCGAGGTGCTGGCCAACGCCGTACGCGACCGGCAGCGCACGCCCGACGAGCCGCTGGAGATCGGACTGCCGCAACGGGAGACCCTCGTCCTCGACCCGGAGACCGTCGCCGCGGCGCGCGACCGGGCCCGGCGCAGCGGCCGGCCGCACAACCTGGCCCGTGCCGTCTTCGACGTGGAACTCGTCCACGCGCTCGGCAACCAGATCGCCGAGCGGATCGGCGCCGACCCGCTCGGCGGGGAGAACCTGCTCGACGAGGCGGATCTCGCCGAGATCCGCCGCGAACTGCGCGAGGAGCCGCAGGTGCGGGCCACTCTGGACGAACTGTGGCCGGTGCTGACCCCGCAACGTCTGCTCGCCGACCTGTACGCCTCGGCCGACCGGATCACCGCCGCCGCGCCGATGCTCACCGTCGAGGAGCGGGCCGCCCTGCACCGCGGACCGGGCGGCTGGACGCCGGCGGACGTGCCGCTGCTGGACGAGGCGGCGGAACTGCTCGGCGAGGACGACCGCGCCGCCGCCGCCCGCCGGGACCGGATCCGCGCCCTGCAACGCGAGTACGCCGAGGGGGTACTGGAGATCGCCCGTGGTTCCCGGTCGATCGACGTCGAGGACGAGGCCGACGGCGGCGAGATCCTCGGGGTGACCGACCTGCTCGACGCCGACCGGCTGTTGGAGCGGCACGAGGAGGCGGATCGGCTGACCACCGCGCAGCGCGCGGCGGCCGACCGGAGCTGGGCGTTCGGCCACGTCATCGTCGACGAGGCGCAGGAGCTGTCGCCGATGGCCTGGCGGTTGCTGATGCGGCGCTGCCCGAGCCGGTCGATGACCATCGTGGGCGACGTGGCACAGACCGGCGCGCTGGCCGGCACCCCGTCGTGGGCCGAGGCGCTGGCGCCGTACGTGGCGGATCGGTGGCGGCTGACCGAGCTGACCGTCAGCTACCGCACCCCCGCCGAGATCATGGAGGTCGCCGCCGGCGTGCTGGCCGAGATCGACCCGGCACTGCGCCCACCGCGCGCCGTACGCTCCGGCGGCTTTCCGCCCCAGGAGCGCGCGGTGCCGGCGCGGCGACTGGCGGCCGACCTGGTCGAGATCGCCGCGGCGGAGGCGGGCGCACTTGCCGACGGGCGGCTCGGCGTGATCGTCCCCGCCGGCCGGGTCGACGACCTCGGTACCGCGCTGACCTCGGCCCTGCCCGAGGCGGCGGTCGGCGAGCAGCCGGATCTGGGGAGCCGGGTCGTGGTGCTCACCGTCGCCGAGGCGAAGGGCCTGGAGTTCGACTCGGTCATCGTGGTCGACCCCGAGCGGATCGTCGCCGAATCCCCCCGGGGCCGCAGCGACCTCTACGTCGCCCTGACCCGAGCCACCCAACGCCTGACGACCCTCACCCCCGCTCGTGTTGATCAAGAAGTTTTGGACACCTCGGTCCGACCCGACCAAGCTTCTTGATCAACTGGGCTGGCGGGGAGTCAGTCGAAGTTGCCGACCTGGGTGGCAGGGGTGGAGTTGTCGCTGGTGCTGCCGCCCGCCGGGGTGCTCAGGCCGCCGGTGGTGGCGTCACCGGTGGTGGTTGGGGCCACCTTGCCGGGGTGCCGCTCCGGCTGCCGGGCCACCCGGCGGGCGCTGGCCGGCCCGGCCGTGCCGCCGGTCGTGGTGATCGCGCCCTGCCCGCGGGTCGGTCCGCCGTCGCGTAGCACGTTCGGGTCGATCGGCACGTCGGCCGGATCGTCCGGGTCCTCCCGCTGGAGCACACTCTCCACATCGGTGGGCGGCACCGTCACCTCGTCCACGGCACCCTTTCCGTAGCCGCCACCGGCGATCCGCTCCTCGGCCCGGCGGGCGGCGTCCTGTCGCATGTCGTCCTCATGCACGATCCATCACCTCGCAGAAACGTCGGTTCGGACCGGGTGCCCGACCTTCGGCAGGGCAAACCCGCACCGCCGGTTCACCGGCCCGCCGCCCGACGCTCGCCTGCCCGCCGCCCCGACTGCCCATGCTGTGCTGCGAACTCGGCGGGAGAGCCCCGCGGGGAGGGAGAGGACAGGGTGCGCATCGTACGCCGTACCGCCGTCGCGGCTCTGGCCGTGACGATCGTGACGTCAATGCTGGCGGCCCCCGCCGCGGCGAAACCGCGACCGGACCGGGATTTCGACCTCCAGGCCCACCGGGGCGGCCTGGGGCTACGGGTGGAGAGCACCCTCGCGTCGTTCGGCAACGCCCTTCAACTCGGAGTGCGGACCCTCGAACTGGACGTGCAGATCACCGAGGACCGCCAGGCCGTGGTCACCCACGACCGGCGGGTCAGCGCCGCGAAGTGCGTCGACACCGCCGCGGCCACACCGGACGACCCGGAGTTCCCCTATGTCGGCAAATACGTCAACACGCTGACCCTGGCCCAGGTGCGCACCCTCGACTGCGGCTCGAAGACGCTACCGGACCGGCCCGGACAGCTCGCCGTCCCGGGTGCCCGGATGCCGCTGCTGCGTGAGGTCTTCGCCCTGGTCAAGCGGTACCGGGCGGAAGACGTGACGCTCAACATCGAGACCAAGGTGGAGGCCGGCGCGCCGAGCGAGACCGCCCCGCGCGAGCAGTTCGTGCAGGTCACCGCGGCGGAGATCCGGGCTGCCGGGCTGCTGAGGCAGGCCACCATCCAGAGCTTCGACTGGGGTGCGTTGAGGCGGATGCGCCAGGTCGAGCCGCGCCTGCCGTTGGTGGCCCTGACCAACTACGACTTCCTCCAGGTCGGGCAGCCCGGCGCGTCACCGTGGCTGGGCGGCCTGGACATCGACGACTTCGGCGGCGACCCGATCGCCGCGATCCGCAGCTTCGGCGCCGCCGCGTTCTCGCCGGTGCACGGCTTTCCGCAGCACGGCACGGTCACCGATGCCGACTACCGTCCGTACGTGACGAAGCAGCTGGTCAGGCACGCCCACCGCAACGGGATCAAGGTGGTTCCGTGGACGGTGAACGACGTGCCGACCATGGCGAAGCTGATCGACGACGGCGTGGACGGCATCATCACCGACTACCCCGACCGGCTACGCGGGCTGCTCGCCCAGCGCGGCTACCAGCTTCCCAGGCGGTACGCCGCGCCGTTCGACATCCAGGCGCACCGCGGTGGCCGGGCCACCCGGCCCGAGAACACCCTGCCCGCGTTCGCGAACGCGCTGGCCAACAGCGCGATCTCCACGCTGGAACTGGACACCGGCGTGACCGAGGACGGCAAGCTGGTGGTGATCCACGACCGCACCGTCAGCGGGTCACACTGCGTCGACACCGCCCCGGTCCGGCCCCGTGACCGGGAGTTCCCGTACGTGGGCAAGCTGGTGCACCAGCTGAGCCTCGCGCAGCTCAAGACGCTCGACTGCGGCACGCTGACGGCGCCCGACATGCCGGCGCAGGTGCCCGTGCCGGGTGCCCGCATCCCCACCCTCGACGAGGTCTTCGCCCTGGTGAGGGCGAGCGGTCGCACGGACGTCCGGTTCAACATCGAGACGAAGATCAGCCCGCTGGTCGACGACACCGAGCCCTACCGCAGCTTCACCCGGAAGCTGGTCACCGCGATCCAGCGGGCCGGCCTCACCGACCGCGCCACCATCCAGTCCTTCGACTGGCGGACCATCATCCACGCCCGCCAACTGGACCGTCGGATCGAGACGGTCGCCCTGGTCTGGCAGTACGGCCCGGCGGAGTGCGGCAGCCTCGCCGACGAGTGCTCCCTACAGGCGGTGTACGGCGACCGGTCGGTGCGCAGCCCGTGGACGGCCGGACTGGACTGGTGGAAGCGACAGGACCTGGGCCGGCTGACCCGCGCGGCCGGCGCGTCGACCGTCTCGGCCAACTGGCAGGTGCACGACCCGGCGCAGGGCACCGTCGCCGACCCGGACTGGTACCTGCGGCAGAACCCGGCGTACTTCCACGGACCGGACGTGCACACCCTGCGGTCCCGGTACGGGTTGAAGGTGATCCCGTACACCGTCAACGACGCCACGGTGATGCAGCGGGTCATCGACCTGGGTGTCGACGGCATCATCACCGACGACCCGGACCTGCTGGTGGGCGTGGCCATCCGCAACGGCCTGCGGTGAAGTGTTACTGCCGGCCACCCGCGGGTAGACCCCTGGTGCCCCCGCCGAGAACGCGAACCGTGCCGTGGCCGACACGCGGTAGCGGGGCGAGGGTCGCAGGTTACGACTCATCACATCCCGAGGAGGACAGATGAGCACGCAGGCTGCTTCCACCAGGCCGATGAACCGGCCCGCGCAGGACGTGCAGAATCGTGCGGCCATGCAGGACGCACCGACCCATCCGATGCCGATGATGCAGGACGGGCACCGGGAGCCGATGCCGTCACCGGGTACGGAGACCAAGCAGTCGTTCCTGACGACGGAGTTCTGGATCTACGCGGCTGCCGTCACCCTCGTGGTGATCTCCGCCTTCTGGCGAGGGACGACCGCGAACGGGCTGAACCTGAACAGCCCCAGCCAGGCGTGGTTCTTCATCACCCTGCTGACCATCGGTTACCTGGGTAGCCGTGGTCTGGCCAAGGCCGGTAGCCAGCGGCGTTCCGCCGGCGAGCGGCGCGGGCGGAGCTGACCTCCGCGCGTACGCACGATGGCCCTCCGGGATCTGTCCCGGAGGGCCATCGCGGTGTCTGCCGCGGCCTAGAACTCCTCGAAGCCGCCGAAGTCCTCGCCGCCGCCGAAGTCACCGGCCGCCTCGGCGACGTCCTCCTCGGCGCCCTCGAACGCGTTTCCGAGCATGTGGCCGGCGAGCATCCCACCGGCGGCGCCGACCGCCGCACCGGCGACGACACCGCCCATGCCGACCCCGCCGCGCTGCCGCGGGTGGCCGAACTTGTTCGGTGCGCCGTAGCCGCCCGGCCCGAACGCCTGGGCGCGCAGGCTGCCGAACCGGCCGATCGTCTCCTGCAACCAACCGTCGACCACCTGGACCCAGTCCGACCGCTCGGCGTCGGCGTGGCCCACCTGGTAACGGCCGAAGGCATCGTGTCCGGGGGCGAGGAAACCGCCGCGCCGGTCGCACTCCAGCACCACATCCACGCCGTGGGGGTTGGTGACGAAGGTCAGTTCGAGTTCGTTGACGGTCTGCGCGTACTGCGGCGAGGCGAAGAACTCGATCTCCTGGTAGAACGGCAACGTCTGCTGTAGGCCGTGGATGCGACCCCGCTCCAGGTCGGCCGACTTGAAGCGGAAACCGAGCTGGAGGAACGCCTCCAGGATCCGCTCGTGCACCGGCAGCGGGTGCACGTTGACCTGGTCGAGGTCGCTCTTGTCCACCGCGCGGGCGATCGCCAGCTCGGTGCGCAGCCCCATCGTCATGCCGTGCAGCCGCTGGCCGTAGACATCGGTGATCGGGGTCTCCCACGGCACCGGCAGCTGGAACGGGATGGACAGCTGCTGCTTCGGGGCGAGCTGGAGCGGGCCGCTGACCTGCTGGCGGTGGAACTCCATGATGCCGGCGTACTCGCTGTCGCCGCCCTCGATCTCGACCCGGGTGACCAGCCCGACGACGATCTGCTCGATGTTCGCCGGGGCCTCCCCGCCGATCAGGTTGACCTGACCGTCGAGGGCCAGCCCGGGCCGGGTGTTCGGGTTGGTCAGGACGGTGTCCACGCTGGGACCGCCCACGCCCAGGGCGCTCAGCATCTTCTTGAAGACCATCGGTACTCCTGCGGGGTCTGGTGCCCGGACTCCACGGAGGACCGGACGCTGACGGCGGAACGATATCGGCTGGGGCTGTGAGGTCGCTGGGAGAACGGGCTGCTCAGCACCGGGAGCCGAGGTGCCCGCCGGGCCTGAGGGCGCAGGTCAGTTGAAGGACCGGCCCTTCACGCCCCGCAGAAACGCCGACCAGACCTCGGCCGGGTAGACGATCGTGCCAGCATCCCGGGCCTTGCTGTGCCGAACAGCCACCCGCCCGGAGCCGTCGAGAACAGGTCCGGCCTCCACGCAACTTCCACCGTTGCTGTCGCTGTACGTACTGATATGCCAGGCGATCGGCAACACCGGCTTGTCCATCACAACTCCTTCGCGTATCTGGCGATCAACTCCGCCGACTCGGCCGGGCTGAGCGCCGCCTTGCCCAACTGACGGTACGCGCCGACGAAGCGCTCAGCCTTCGGCGACTCCATGTAAAGCCGACCGCCGAGGGACTCGACATAGGCCACCGCAGGGTACGGTTCGGGCAGGTGGAATATCCAGAAGGTGCCATCGAGTCCCTGATGAAGGGCAACCGAACTTGACATGACCCTAATCGACACATTTCTGCGTCGTTGCAGGTCTACCAGGTGTTCGAGTTGGCCACGAAACACATCGTTGCCACCCACCTTGCGACGTAGCACCGACTCGTCCAACACCGCGTCGATCTTGACTGGCGCCGGTCGGGCAAGGACTTCCTGACGCGTCATCCGCAGTTCCACCCAGCGCTCAACGGTCGCCTCCGGCGTGCCCGGCTCCGATGCGTTTCGGATGACCGACGCGGCATAGTCACGCGTCTGGAGCAGGCCCGGCACAAGGGTCAGATGAAAGCAGCACACCCTTTCCGCGCGGCTCTCCAGCCACGGGTATTCGATGAAGGACGAGTCGACCACGTCGCCGTAGTCCTCGTCCCAGCGGTCGGTCCGCCAGACCTCCTCGGCCAGCGCCAGCAGGCGGGCTCGCTCGGCCGCGTCATGGAAGCCGTACAGGTCGAGCAGGGCGACCACGTCACCCTTGCGAATAGGCCAGTCGGCCCGCTCGTAGCGGCCCAGCGCCGACATATCACGTTGCAGGTGTTCGGCGACGAGCCTCAACGTCATTCCGCGCTCCTCGCGCAGCGCCCGCAGTCGCTGACCCAGCCATTGCGCGCGAAGTGTTCGGATGAACGGCTTGTGCGGCATGATCCAACCCTCGCAGGAGTTCATGAGACCCGAACAGGAACCATTGCTCCAGTTCGAGCCCGCTGGAAACGTGGCTTTCGGGTGAGGGTGATCGCCGACCCCCGGGGACGCCCGGTGCAAGCACGGCAACCGCGGCTGGGCCAACAGCCGAGAAGGTGACGAGAGACGGCCTCGCGGGTGGCAGCCGCATACCGGCTCTTGTCGGGTCTCAACTAGAGCGTCGGGATGTGCGAATCCCGGCTCCGAACCGACTTGACGAATACCTATCACGGGCGGGCCCGCCTTCGCGACCCCGACGTGCCGAAGAGGCATCACCCAACCACATGCGACGAAGGAGGAACTTGATGAATCGAGGCACCGTCTACCGCAGCGCACCGCCGCGGTTGCACCCGCGTCACGTCCGTGACCGGCAGTTCTCCGTCGTCGGCTTCGGCCGGCGCGGGTTGGATCCGCAGGAGGTACGGCACTTCCTGCGGCGTGTCGCACTCGAACTGGCCACCCTGCACGAGGACGTCGCCCGGCTGAACGACGAGAACAGCCGGATCAAGCGAGCGCTGCGCGACTGGCAGAGTACGCAGGCCCGAGAGCGCCTGTCATGAGTACGCCGTCCGGCCACCAGCGCGCCACCCGGCAGGTCTTCGCGTCACTTCCCCGCGCCGTCGTCGACGCCTTCGCCGGCCGGGACCACGCCCCGCCCCGGCACGTGATCCACCTACCGGTGGCCGTCGCCGAGCTTGCGGCGGCGCTCGACCTGGCGGGCAGCCTCGCCCGGTGGCTGGCGTCGACGTTCCCGCAGGTCGAGGTCGCCGGCACCAGCGTGTCGACCGAGGATGCCCAGCAGGTGCGGCACTGGGTCTTCTGCGACCGGATCACCCCGGAGCGGCGGCGCTGCCTGCTGCGGTGCGACCACCACGGCGAGTGCCTGCCGCCGGCGGAGCCCGGCGGCTGACCGGAGAAATTTCTCGGCCAGGATGTCGAGCACGGGCTCGGTGGCTTCGACCTGCTGGTGCAAGCACCGACAATGGGTGCGCAGCCGTGAGGAGACAGCCGTGAAGTACATGCTGCTGATGCAGTTCAGCGCCGCCGGGACCGACTTCCCGTCGATCCACACCTGGACGCCGGAGGAGATCCGCGCCCACATCGGTTTCATGGGCGAGGTGAACGCGAAGCTGGTCGCCGACGGCGAGTGGGTCGACGGGCAGGGGCTCGCCGGGCCGGCGCAGGCGAAGATCGTACGCGCCGGTGCCGGTGGTGCCCCGGTGGTGACCGAGGGGCCGTTCGCCGAGACGAAGGAGTTCCTGGCCGGATACTGGATCGTCGACACCGACACTCCCGAACGGGCGGTGGAGATCGCCGCCTGGGTCTCCACCGCTCCCGGCCCGGGTGGCGAGCCGCTCAACATGCCGATCGAGGTGCACCCGGTGATGTCCGCACCGGCACAGGACGGGTGACCCGAGACGCCCTGACCGAGGACCTGCTGCGCGAGCTGGCGCCGCAGGTCCTCGGCGTGCTCGCCCGCCGGTTCGGCGACTTCGCCACCGCCGAGGACGCGGTGCAGGAGGCCTTGCTGGCCGCGGCGACCCAGTGGCCGCGTGACGGCCGGCCGGGCAACCCGCGCGGCTGGTTGATCCAGGTCGCGTACCGGCGGATGGTCGAACTGGTCCGCGGTGAGCAGGCCCGCCGGGCCCGGGAGGATCTGGCCGCCCGGCGCGAGCCGGCGGATCGGCGCAGCGTACCGGCGGCCGAGGCGCAGCTGGACGCTGACCGCGACGACACCCTGGTGTTGCTGTTGCTCTGCTGCCACCCGGCGCTCTCCTCCGCCTCGGCGATCGCGCTCACCCTGCGTGCCGTCGGCGGCCTCGGCACCGCCGAGATCGCCCGGGCGTTCCTGGTGCCGGAACCCACCATGGCGCAGCGGATCAGCCGCGCGAAGCAGCGCATCCGGGATTCCGGTACACCGTTTCGGATGCCCGCCGCGGCCGATCTGACGGCCCGGTTGGCTTCGGTGCTGCACGTGCTCTACCTGGTCTTCACCGAGGGACACGTGGCCAGCTCCGGCGACCGGCTGCACCGGCTCGACCTGGCGCACGAGGCGATCCGGTTGACCCGGGCGCTGCACGCCCGGCTGCCCGACGACAGTGAGGTGACGGGGTTGTTGGCGCTGATGCTGCTCACCGAGGCCCGCAGCGCGGCCCGTACCGGCCCGTCCGGCGAACTGGTTCCGCTGGCCGAGCAGGACCGCGGCCGGTGGGACGCGGCGGCGATCGCCGAGGGCGTCGCGCTGGTCACCCGGGCGCTGCCGCGCGGCCCGGTCGGTCCCTACCAGGTGCAGGCGGCCATCGCCGCGCTGCACGACGAGGCACCGAGCGCCGAGGCGACCGACTGGCCGCAGATCCTCGCGCTCTACGAGGTGCTGGAGGGCCTGTCGGGCAGCCCGGTGGTCGCCCTCAACCGGGCGGTGGCCAGCGCGATGGTGCACGGGGCGGCGGCCGGCCTTGCCGCGCTCGCGGCGCTGGACGACGAAGCCCGGCTGGCGGACCACCACCGCCTGCACGCCGCCCGCGCCCACCTCTACGAGATGGCCGGCGACCCCGACCGCGCGGTCAGCCACTACCGCTCCGCCGCCGCCCTGACCGCCAGTCTCCCCGAACAGCGCTACCTCCTCATGCGCGCCGCCCGCCTCAGCTGAGCCGCACAATCCGTGCCGGGCGGTTCGTCGAGTGCGCGCCCGGGGGCGCCCCGCCAGGCGCACTCAGTCGAGGTGATGGGTTCCCCCTCGCGCCCTTTGCTCTGCCTCAACGGACGCAACGGTTTGCCGCCCAACCCGGGGTGTCGGTGGACCCGGTGCGTGGGTTGAAGCAGAGCAAAGGGCACACCGGGACACCACCTGGGACCGGCGACACGCGCGGACCGGGGACACGCGCGGACCGGGGACACGCGGCAGGAGGCCGGGTGTGACGTGGTGGTGGCCGGGTCCGTCGGAGACCCGGCCACCGGTGGAACAACTGCGGTCAGCTGGCGGTGCAGGTCACTGCGGGAGACAAGTTGGTGCCGTTCCAGCTGCCGAGGAAGCCGAAGCTGGTGCTGGCTCCGGCGCCGAGCCGGCCGTTGTAGTCGACGTTGCGGGCCGTCACGGCAGACCCGCTGCTGGTGACCGTGACGTTCCACGACTGGGTCACCGACTGGCCGTTGGCGAAGGTCCAGCGCACCGTCCAGCCGGTGATGGCGCTGGCCCCGGCGGTCACCCGGACCTCACCCTGGAAGCCACCCTGCCACTGGTTGGCGATCGAGTATGTCGCCGTGCAGCCGGCGCCCGGCTGCGGCGTCGACGGCGGCGGGGTGGACGGCGGCGGGCTCGACGGGGGTGGCGTGGTCGGCGAGGTGCCGTCGTACACGCTGGCCTCCCGCGCCGTCTGCCGGATGCCGTTGGTGCCGTTGAACAACCGCTGACCCCAGTTGGTCAGCTGGTTCGGGTTGAAGTTGGTGGCCATGTCGAGGTACTCCACGCCACCGCTGTTGCCGCTCCACGACCAGCCCAGCCAGCCGATGCCGTTGGCCTGGGTGTAGGAGAGGATGGCGTCCTCGTCGGGGTCGCCGTCGGAGTGGTTGTGCCCGAACTCGCCGACCACGATGGGCAGTTGCCGGCTGCGGAAGCGACCCAGGTAGTCGCTGATCTCGGCGGCGGTGTCGAAGACGCCGTACATGTGGACGGAGAAGACCGTGTTGCGGGCCGGGTCGGCGTTGAAGACCGTCGGGGCGTTGTCGCGCATGGTGAAGGACCAGTCCTGGCCCCAGTTCGGGGCGTCCACCATGATGGTGTGCCCGAGACCGCCGTCGCGCAGCCGGCGGATCGCGTTGCCGGTGTCGGTGGCCCAGGCCGAGTAGTTCTGGTTGCCGTACGGCTCGTTGCCGATGTTGACGATCACGTACCGTTCCTGGCCGTTCAGCGCGCTGGCGATGCTGAGCCAGTAGTCGACGGCCCGGGCCAGGGTGATGGCGCCGCTCTGCTCGCCGTAGCCGGTGGTGTCGTGCACCTCCAGCACGCAGATCAGCCGGTTGGCCGTGCAGAGCTGGATCACGTTGGACACGTCGTCGGCGCTGTTGCGGGTCCACCGGTCGCCGCTGGAGAGCACGACCCGGACGGAGTTGGCGCCGAGGGCCT
This sequence comes from Micromonospora tarapacensis, assembly GCF_019697375.1. Taxonomy (NCBI): domain Bacteria; kingdom Bacillati; phylum Actinomycetota; class Actinomycetes; order Micromonosporales; family Micromonosporaceae; genus Micromonospora; species Micromonospora tarapacensis. Next base: position 3,317,340 of record NZ_JAHCDI010000004.1, read on the forward strand.
TGACGTCGGCGAAGGAGCGGGTCTGGCTCGGGTACCAGGTGTGTGCGTGGTTGACACCGCGCATGATGAACTCGTTGCCGTTGGCGTCGTAGAGCTTGCCGCCGCTGACCGTGAAGCCGGTGGCGGCGTGCGCCGACGGCCCGAAGGCGAACACGGCGGCGACGGTCGCCAGCAGGACGGCGCCGACGCCCGCGAACAGTCTTTTCATGGCATTCCTCGCAGGAGATGTCTCCCCCGGTGCCCTGGTGTGGGGGTGCGGTGAGTGGCAGGAGTGGCGGCTGCAGCCCGACAGCCGCTGCCCGGGGCCCGGCGAGGCAGGCATCAGCGTATGCGGATGGCGCGATGAAAGCAACCGGTTCAGTAGACCGGCCCCGCCGTGACGACCCAGGGAAACAGAGCCGTCACGGGGGGCGGACATCCCCACCACAGGATGGGCACCAGGTCGGCGCCTGAACCGGTTCAGCCAACCGTGGGCAGGGGGTGTTCGACCCGTCGAGCACGGGGTCAGGGTTGACCGAACCGGACCGGGGTATCCGGAACGGTCCGCCGGTCCGGAAGGAGACATCGATGGTCAGCATCGGCTACACCCTGATGTGCGAACAGGCAGGCCCCAAGGAGCTCGTCGACCACGCGGTGCGGGCCGAGGCGGCCGGCTTCGACCAGCTCGTCATGTCCGACCACTACTACCCCTGGCTGGAGTCACAGGGCCACTCACCGTACGCCTGGTCGGTGCTGGGCGCGGTCGCGCACGCCACCTCCCGCGCGGCGCTGATGTCGTTCGTGACCTGCCCGATCCGCCGCTACCACCCGGCGGTGGTGGCGCAGAAGGCCGCCACCATCGGGGTCCTCTCCGGCGGCCGGTTCACTCTCGGCCTCGGTGCCGGTGAGAACCTCAACGAGCACGTGGTCGGCGGCTGGCCGCACGTGCAGCAGCGCCACGAGATGTTCGAGGAGGCGTTGCAGATCATCCGGCCGCTGCTGAACGGGGAGACGCTGACCTTCTCCGGCAACCACTACGACGTGCCGGACGCGTACGTGTGGGACCGGCCCGACCCGCCGGTGCCGATGGCGGTGGCCGCCTCCGGCCGGCAGTCGGCCACCCTCGCCGCCGAGTACGCCGACGGGATGATCTCCACCGAGCCGGAACCGCACCTCGTCGAGATGTACGAGCAGGCCGGTGGTCGCGGGCGGCCACGGTACGGGCAGGTGGCCATCTGCTACGGCCCGGACGAGGCCGAGTGCCGCAAGATCGCTCACGACCAGTTCCGCTGGTTCGGGCTGGGCTGGAAGGTCAACTCGGCGCTGCCCGACACCGACGCGTTCGCCGCGGCCACCCAGACCGTCCGCGAGGAGGACGTGGCGCAGGGAATCTCGTGCGGGCCGGACGTGGACCAGCACGTCGCCGCGTTCAAGGAGTTCGTCGACGCCGGCTTCACCGATGTGGCGCTGGTGCAGATCGGCGGCGACAGCCAACCGATGTTCCTGGACTGGGCGCAGGAGCAACTGCTGCCCCGGCTGCGCGAGCTCTGAGCGGGCGGGGGATCAGCCCGCAGAGGCGGGTGGGGACAGGTCGACCAGGCCGGTGGCGAGCAGCCGGGCCACCGCCCGGGTGGCCGCCCAACCGGCCTCGACCAGACGGCGGGTCCCCGAGTACGGATGCAGGTGGGTGGCGAGCACGTCCGGGCGCTGCTCGGCGACGACCCGGGCCAGCCGGTCGCGCCGGTCGGGACCACCCCGGTCCTGCCCGCCGGTGCGGATGTTCCAGGTCATCACCCGCAGCACGGCTCGGCTCAGCCCGGTCGGCCGGCGCGGGCCAGCTCGTCGTCGAGCGTGTCCACGTCCTCCGACTCGATGGCGGGCTGGTTGCCCTGCCGGACGTCCTCGTTGGGACGGACCACCCAGTAGAGCAGCCCGATCCAGGCCGCCGCGAGCATGACCGCGCCCATGAAGTCGGTCGGGTGGTGCATGCCCCGGTACATCCGGGAGACCGCCACCCCGACCGGCAGGACCACCGCCGCCGCCACGAAGAGCCACCGCCACCAGCGGTCGCTGCGGGGCAGCACGATGACGGCGATGGCGAGCCACAGGCAGAGGGTGGCCGCGATGTGCCCGGAGGGGAACGAGGACGTCGGCATCGGGCCGTCCAGGTTCTCCGCCGGCGGACGCGGCCGGTCCACCGCCGCCGCGGAGGCCAGGAACAGGGTCAGTTCACCGAACATGGTCAGCGCCACGAACAGCACGGTCGCCAGCGCCGCCAGATCGCCAGCACCAGCGGGCAGAAGACCAGCGAGACGAACATGATCGTGTGGGTGTCGCCGGCCTTGCTCCACCACCAGCTGACGTCGTCGAGCAGCGGGGTGCCGTGCCGCGCGAACCAGCTCGGCACGGTCTCGTCGAGCCGGGCGAGGAACGTGCCGTCGGCGTAGTAGCTGACGAACATGCCGAAGCCGTAGAGGGCACCGAAGACCAGCACCCAGCCAACGATGATCTCGGCGATGCCGGCCCGGGCGTGCGGCAACAACCTGCGCTCGTCCGGCGCGGGCGCCACCTCGTGCGCGGCCTCCGGTTCCAGCCCCTGCGTGAACGACGTCGCCGGCCGGCCCCGCTCCAGCCGCCACAGCCGGAAGGCGTACGCGGTGACACCGAGCCAGGCCGCGCCGAGCAGCCAGGCGCCGACCACGTCGGAGAGGAAGTGCACGCCGAGCGCGACCCGGGTGAACCCGATCAGGAAGACGACGGTGCCGACACCGATCATCGCCGCACGGCGCCAGCGGGCCGCCATCGCCGGCAGGAACACCAGCAGCAGCGCGCCGTAGGCGACCATCGACCCGAGGGCGTGCCCGCTGGGGAAACTCTGCCCGGCGTACCCGCCGATCGGCACGGCCACCTCGGGACGCAACCGGTCGACCAGGGTCTTGAGCGACGGATCGAGGATCAGCGCCCCGGCACCGGTGACGATCAGGAAGACCGCGAGCCGACCCTGCCGGCGGATCAGCAGCCCGACCACGGCGACGGCGACCAGCCAGATGATTACCGCACGCCCACCGAGGTCGGTGACGGCGTTGAGCACGGTCACCAGCGGGCCGATCGGCGACACCTGGTCGTTGAGCCAGCGCGCCACGCCGTGGTCCACGTCGTACAGCGGCGACCACCGGACGCGCACCAACACCAGCAGCAACCCGAAACCGACCCCGGCACCGAGTACGAGCGCCAGGCCGGCGATCGTACGTTCGGTGAAGTGCCCGGGGGGTCGTCGGAGTACGTCCCTGACCGCGCCCACGGCAGCCTCCTTCGCCTCTGGCGAGGCGCTGTACCCGATGCGCCGCTGCCGTACACCCGGGAGCCCGCCGGTGCGACGGCCTAGAGTGCGGTCGTCTCGCCGGTGTCGAGCAGGCCGGCGCGCTGCGTGTCCGGCTCACCGGACCGCTCCTGGACGAGGCGCTCGCCCCGTTCGGCGGCGGTTGCCGCGTCGTCGGCCAGGTCGGGCGCTCGTTCCGGCCTCGGTACGCACAGCCACAGCGCCCGCCGGCGGATCTGCACCCGCAGGGTGCGGCCGGGTTCGATCAGGTCGCCGTCCAGCTCACGCGGTTGTGCCCGGTTGCTGTTTATCTCCACCCGGCGGGCGCGGTACACCTCCATGCGCGGAACCCGGTCCCGCCGGCGCAGCACCGCCCAGCCGAGGGAGAGCCAGTGCCGCAGCGTCCTCGGGGTGAGCACGGCGACGTCGAGGTAGCCGTCGTCGGGCTCGGCCTCGGTGAGCAGGGTCACCCCGCCCTGGAGCCGGCCGACGTTGGCGACCAGCACCGAACGGGCCCGACGGCACAGTGGCGGCTGGTCGTCCAGCCGGATACACACCTTCATCGGTCGGTCCCGCAGGTGTCGCGCGGCGCCCACCACGTACGCCGGCCAGCCGATCCGCCGCTTGGTCGTCTCGTTGGTGGCGGCCAGCATCTGGGCGTCGAAGCCCATGCCGGCCATCACCGCGAAGTGCTGTCCGTCCGCCTCGCCCACGTCGAGCAGCCGCCGCCCGCGTTCCAGGGCCACCGCCAGCCCCCCGGCCAGGTCGTCGGAGAGTCCCAGGTTCGCCGCGAGCAGGTTGCCGGTGCCCTGCGGGAGTACGGCGAGCGCCGCCTCGGTGCCGACCAGGGCGCTGACGCAGGCCATCACGGTCCCGTCGCCGCCGCAGGCGAAGACCACGTCGACCCCGGCGGCGAGGGCCCGCTCGGTCTGCCCCCGGCCGGGATCGTCCGCGGTGGTCTCGAACCAGAGCGGCTCGGGCCAGCCCGCCGCGGCGAGCGCGTCGCCCACGGTACGGCGAAACGCGTCGGGATCGGTCACCTTGACCGGGTTGACCACCACCGCACTGCGCAGCGGCCCTTCGTGCCGTCCAGCTTTCACGGCGTCAGTGTGCAGCACGGTGCGGGGTTGGGCGACTCGGCGCGGGTGGGTCGCGTCAGGCTGCGGTCCGCAGGGCGGCCTCGACCCGCCGGCGCGCGTCGGCCAGGTCGACGCCGGCCTCGGTGAGCACCAGCCTCGCGCCGCCGGAGACGGCGATCCCGCCCCGGCGCCGTACCGCCGCGACTAGCCTCAGACGCAGGCCGGGCGCGACAGCTGCGGGGGTGATGTCGGATGGCCGCAGCCAGCGACGCGTCGGTGCTCGTCGGCGTCGGTCCGCAGGACGCCCTGCCGGTGGCCCGGCTCGCCGCCCGGGTGGCCGCCGCCCACGGACGCGGGCTGCATCTGCTGCATGCGTTCAACTGGGCCGCGCTCGACGCGCCGGCCGTCTCCGACTCCCGAGCCGAGGCCGAGCGGCTGATCGCGGCGGCCACGGCGGCGGTCCACCAGAGCCAGCCGGGCGTCACGGTCACCAACGAGATCGCCGAGGGCCCGGCGGTGGCGAACCTGGTCCGCAAGTCCGACGCCGCCTTCCTGGTGGTCGTCGGCGACGGCGGAATGGCCCACTGCGACCGCTGCATCCCGGCGGACAGCCCCGCCGTGCAGGTGGCCGCCCGCGCCGAATGCCCGGTGTTGGTCGCCCGGCGGGCACCCCGTTGGCCGGCCCGGTGCTGGTCGGCGTGGACGGCTCGGCCTCCGCCGAGGTCGCGCTGGGCTGGGCGTTCGCCTGCGCCGCCCGGCACTCTTCGCGGCTGCTGGCGGTGTGGGTGGTCAACTCCGACGCGGCGATCGACGAGGCCACCGAGCGGCTCGGCGAGCTGGTCTCCCGCTACCGCGCCGGCCATCCGGACACGGACGTGGAGTGCCACGTCATCCGGGGCGAGCCCGGTGACGTGCTGGTCGACCAGTCCCGCACGGCGCAGCTGGTGGTGGTCGCCGCCCGGGGCGACGAGCCGTTGCGCGGCATGCTCGGCGCGGTCAGCCAGGCGCTGCTCTACCACTCCCCGTCCCCGGTGATCGTGGTCCGCGGCGTGTCCGGACCGCCGTCTCGCAACAGGCCGTGACACCCGGGACGGCGGGACCAACGGCCCTGATCCACGCCCGCCGATCCAGGGAAGCTGATACCGGAAACCGCGTGCTGCGGATGCAGGATCCACCGACCCGCGAGAGGCTCAAGCAGTATGGACACCGCCGTAGACCTGCAGAGCACCCTGACCGATGACGAACTGCGCCGGCTGGACGCATACTGGCGGGCGGCGAACTACCTCACCGTCGGGCAGATCTACCTGCTGGACAACCCCCTGTTGCGCGAACCACTCGCCCCGGAGCACGTCAAGCCCCGGCTACTGGGGCACTGGGGCACCTCGCCCGGGTTGAACCTCCTCTACGCCCACCTCAATCGGGTCATCGTCGCCCGCGACCTGTCCGCCATCTACATCACCGGCCCGGGCCACGGCGGCCCGGCGCTCGTGGCGAACACCTGGCTGGAGGGCACCTGGAGCGAGCGGTATCCCGACACCGGCCGCGACGAGTCCGGCATGGCCCGACTGTTCCGCCAGTTCTCCTTCCCCGGCGGCATCCCGAGCCATGTCGCGGCGGAGGTGCCGGGCTCGATCCACGAGGGCGGCGAGCTGGGGTACGCGCTCAGCCACGCCTACGGCGCCGCCTTCGACAACCCCGACCTGCTCGTCGCCTGCGTCATCGGCGACGGGGAGGCGGAGACCGGTCCACTGGCCGGCAGCTGGCTGTCCAACGTCTTCCTCAACCCCGCCCGCGACGGCGCGGTGCTGCCCATCCTGCACCTCAACGGCTACAAGATCGCCAACCCGACCGTGCTGGACCGGATCCCCGAGTCCGACCTGCTCGACCTGATGCGCGGCAACGGCTACCAGCCGTACGTGGTGGCCGGCGACGAACCCGCCGCGGTTCACGAGGCGCTCGCCGCCACCCTCGACCGGGCGCTGGACGAGATCGCCGCGATCCAGCGCCGCGCCCGTTCCGGTGCCACCGTCGAGCGCCCCCGCTGGCCGATGATCGTCCTGCGTACGCCGAAGGGCTGGACCGGGCCGAGCCGGGTCGACGGCAAGCAGGTCGAGGGGACCTACCACGCCCACCAGGTGCCGCTGTCCGGGGTTCGCGACAACCCGGAGCACCTGGCCGAGCTGGAGCGCTGGTTGCGCAGCTACCGGCCGGAGGAGCTGTTCGACGCCACCGGCGCCCCGGCCGCCGAACTTGCCGCGCTGCCCCCGGTCGGCGACCGGCGGATGAGCGCCAACCCGGCGGCCAACGGCGGGCTGCTGCTGCGTGACCTGGCCCTGCCCGACTTCCGCGACTACGCCGTCGACGTGCCCCGCCCCGGCGCGACGATCACCAGCGCCACCGGCGAACTCGGCAAGTGGATACGCGACGTCATCGCCGCCAATCCGCAGACCTTCCGTCTCTTCGGCCCGGACGAGGTCGCCTCCAACCGGCTCCAGGCGGCCTTCGAGGTCACCGACCGGGCCTGGATGGCCGGCACCGTCCCCGGCGACGACCACCTCTCCCCCGACGGGCGGGTGATGGAGGTCCTCTCCGAGCACCTGTGCCAGGGCTGGCTGGAGGGCTATCTGCTCACCGGCCGGCACGGCCTCTTCACCAGCTACGAGGCGTTCATCCACATCGTCGACTCGATGGTCAACCAGCACGCCAAGTGGCTGAAGGTGACCCGTGGCATTCCCTGGCGGCTGCCGGTGGCCTCGCTGAACTACCTGCTCTCCAGTCACGTCTGGCGGCAGGACCACAACGGCTTCTCGCACCAGGACCCCGGCTTCATCGACCATGTGATGAACAAGAAGGCCGAGGTCGTCCGGGTCTACCTGCCGCCGGACGCGAACACCCTGCTCTCCACCCTGGACCACTGCCTGCGCAGCCGGCACTACATCAACGTGGTGGTGGCCGGCAAGCAGGCCGCACCGAACTGGCTGAGCATGGGCGAGGCCGTCGCGCACTGCCGGCGCGGGGTGGGCATCTGGGACTGGGCCAGCACCGACGACGGCAGCGAACCGGACGTCGTGCTCGCCTGCGCCGGTGACGTGCCGACGCTGGAGACCCTCGCCGCGGCGGACCTGCTGCGCCAGCACCTGCCCGAGCTGAAGGTACGGGTGATCAACGTGGTCGACCTGATGCGGCTGCAACCGGCGACCGAACACCCGCACGGCCTGCCGGACTCCGAGTTCGACACGCTCTTCACCCGCGACAAGCCGATCATCTTCGCCTACCACGGCTACCCGTGGTTGATCCACCGGCTCACCTACCGACGCACCAACCACGACAACCTGCACGTACGTGGGTACAAGGAGGAGGGCACCACGACCACGCCGTTCGACATGGTGATGCTCAACGAGCTGGACCGCTTCCACCTGGTGATCGACGTGATCGACCGGGTGCCCGGGCTCGCCGCCCGCGCGGCCCACCTGCGGCAGGAGATGACCGACGCCCGCCAGGCGGCCCGCGACCACACCCGCCGGTACGGCGAGGACGACCCCCGGGTGGCCGAGTGGCGCTGGGTCCGCGAGACCGACCAGACCAACCCCTGAGAGGAGTACCGCCATGAGCGAGGCGGAGATCCTGGTGGCCTACGACGGATCACCGGACGCGGCGGCGGCCCTGGAGTGGGCGCTGGAGCAGGCCCGACGGGACGGCCGGCCGGTCCGGCTGGCGTACGTCTTCGAATGGCTGACCGTGGCGGGCTGGGTCGGGCCCGGTGTGACGCCGGGGGCGTGGCCCGACGAGCAGGCCCGCCGCCAGGTCGAGGAGCTGGTCGGCAAGGCGGCGGCGGACGCCGCCGCCGCGCACCCGGAGCTGAGCGTGCGCGGCGAGGTGCTCGACGGCCCACCCGCCCTGGTGCTGGAGGAGAGTTCGGCCGAGACCGGCCTGCTGGTGCTGGGCAGCCGCGGGCACGGCGGCTTCGCCGGCCTGCTCGCCGGCTCGACGGCCGTCACCGTCACCGCGCACGCGCACTGCCCGGTCGTGGTGGTCCGTGGCGGTTCGTCCGGGGGCGCCCGGGCCGGGCACATCGCGGTCGGTGTGGACGGCTCGGAGCAGTCCCTGCTGGCCCTCGGCTTCGCCTTCGAGCAGGCGGCCCTGCGCCGGGTACCGCTGCACGTGGCGCGCGCCTGGCAGCCCCGGCGCGAGCAGTGGAGCCTCACCGGCGAGCAGGCCCGCGACGCGGCGAACGCCGCGCACGCCGCCGAACTGGACGAGCCGCTGCGGCGCTGGCGAGCCGCCTTCCCCGACGTCGAGGTGACCGTCGAGACGGCGGCCACCGCACCCGCCGGCCTGCTGATCGACGCCAGCCGCAACGCACAGCTAATCGTCGTCGGCACCCGGGGGCGTGGCGGGCTGCGCGGGATGGTGCTCGGCTCGGTCAGTCAACAGCTGATCCAGCACGCGCACTGCCCGGTGGCGGTGATCCGGGAACGCTGACCGGTGTCAGTCCGGCCGGGAGCCGCGGGGCCCGCCGCCGAGCGCCCGCAGCGCGTTGAGGATGACCAGCACGTCGATCCCGGCGTACGTGCTGCGCTCGGCGTTCTCGGTCGCCCGCAGCCCGAACCCGGCGCCGGCGTTCACCACGCCGCTGGCCCCCGCTCCCCCGCGGCCCGTTCGACGAGCCGGGACTCGCCGGTGACGACCGACTCGTCCAGCGTCGCCGGTGACTCGGTGACACCGTCGACCGCGACGACGTCACCCGGGCCGACCAGCAGCCGGTCCCCGACCGCCACCCGGTCCACCGGCACCACCTCGACGCCGTCGGCGGCACGGCGCCGCGCCGTGCGCGGTGCCCGCGCCAGCAGGGCCCGCAGGTCCCGGGTCGCCCGGACCGCGATCACGTCCACGCCGAACCGCCGCCGCCACAGCTCACGCAGCACCGAGGCGGCGGCCGGCAGCAGCGCGGCCAGTGCCCGCCCGGGGCGGGACCTGCGGGTGGTGCGCCCGGCCGGATGATGGCGCACGATGGACCGGACCGGCCCACGGTCGTACCGAGGTGCGGCACCATGGGCAGAGACGGAAAGGTCGTGACGATGAGCCACCAGACGCCGACTACGCACCGCCCGCTGACCACCGCCCTCGCGGAGGCCGCCGCGATGGCCGGTCACGCGCCGTCGGTGCACAACAGCCAGCCGTGGCGCTGGCGGGTGCTCCCCGACGCGCTGGAGCTACGGGTGGTTCGCGACGAACAGCTCGCCGCCACCGACCCGGAGGGCGAGCTGGTCACGCTCAGCTGCGGTGCGGCGCTGCACCACGCCCGGCTGGCGCTGGCCGCCGAGGGTTGGTCGGCGACCGTCCAACGGATGCCCGACCCGGCCGACCCCGACCTGCTCGCCCGGCTGACCGACGCGCGGCCCACCGGCGCCGACCCGGACGCGATGCGCATGGTGCAGTGCATGCAGGTGCGGCACACCGACCGTCGACCGGTCGCCGACGAACCGGTCGCCGACGACACGCTGAGCGCCGTCGCATCGGCCGTCGGCCGGGAGGGCGCCCGGCTGGAGATCCTCGACCGCGACCAGGTGCTGCAGTTGGCGGCCTCCGCCTCGCACGCCGCCACGGTCGAGGCGGAGGATTCGCGGCTGCGCGAGGAGTTGGACTACTGGACCAGCCGCGCCGGCGGGGCGGGGCTGACCCCGGAGGTGCTGCCGGAGCAGGCCGCGCAGACCACCGTGCCGGGCCGGGACTTCGGTCGTCCCGGCACCCTGCCGGTCGGGCCGGGGCACGACCAGGCGGCGTCCTACGGGCTGCTCTACGGCGATCAGGACGAGCCGGTCGACTGGCTGCGCGCCGGTGAGGCACTGTCGGCCGGCTGGCTGACCGCCACCCGGCTGGGCGTCTCCGTGGTGCCGCTGAGCGGAGCGGTGGAGGTGCCGGCCACCCGGCAGACCCTGCGCCAGGTGCTGGCCGGGCTCGGGCATCCGTACCTCGTGCTGCGCCTCGGTGTCGCGGACCCGGCCCACGCCGGCCCGCCGCACACCCCGCGGCTGTCCCGCGAGCAGGTGGTGGACACGTCCGCGGTGGCCGGCGGCGCCGGCTGACGGATCCCCGGCGGCGCTGGGCGTTCCGGTGCCGCCGGCCGCCGGATAGCATCGCCCGGTGAGCGTCGGCGCACCGAACCCCCGGTACGAGCCGCCATCGCTCGGGCTGAGCCCGCTGTCCCGGGTCCGCCTGGACGAGCTGCTGCAGGAGATGCTGGACCGCGTCGGCGAGGTGGTGACCAGCCGGGAACGGCTGCGGGCGCTGCTCGACGCGGTCGTCGGCATCGGCACCGACCTGGATCTGCGCAGCACCCTGCAACGGATCGTGCAGTCGGCCTGCGACCTGGCCGGCGCCCGCTACGGGGCACTCGGCGTGATCGGCCCGGACCGGCTGCTGCACGACTTCATCACCCACGGCATCTCCCCCGACCTGCACGCACAGATCGGTGACCTGCCGCACGGCCGGGGCGTGCTCGGCCTGCTGATCGACGACCCGAAGCCGCTGCGGATGCCGGACATCACCCAGCACCCGCGGTCCTACGGGTTCCCGCCGAACCACCCGCCGATGCACACCTTCCTCGGCGTGCCGGTGCGCATCCGTGACCAGGTCTTCGGCAACCTCTACCTGGCCGAGAAGCAGGGCGGCGCGCAGTTTACCGAGGACGACGAGGAGATCGTCGTGGCGCTCGCGGCGGCGGCCGGCGTGGCGATCGAGAACGCCCGGCTGTACGCGCTGGCCTACCGGCGGGAACGCTGGCTCGCCGCCACCGCCGAAATCACCTCGCTGCTGCTCGGCGAGGTGCGCCGCACCGACGCGCTGACTCTGGTGGCGCGCCGCGCCCGGGAGGTCGCCGAGGCCGAGCTGGCCCTGGTGCTCCTCTACGACGAGGAGGCGGAGCACTTCACGGTGGAGGTCATCGACGGCGCCGGCGCCCAGGGCCGTGCGCTGGTCGGCACGGTGCTGCCGGCCGCGGACACCAGCTTCGCCGGGCCGGTCGCCCAGGGCCGGCACGACTCGGTGGACGACCTGGCCCACGCCGCACCCTGGCCGGCGATGCTGCACACCGGCCCGGCGGTGATCTCGCCGCTCGCCACCGCGGACACGCTGCACGGCGTGCTGGTGATCGCGCACTCCGCGGACCACGGCGGCGCCACCGACGACGACGTGACCCTGCTGGGCAGCTTCGCCGGGCAGGCCGCGTTGGCCATGGAACGTGCCCGCGGCCAGGAGGAGCGGGAGCAGCTGGTGGTCCTGGAGGACCGCGAGCGGATCGCCCGGGACCTGCACGACGTGGTGATCCAGCGGCTGTTCGCCACCGGCCTGCAACTACAGAGCGCGGTGCCGCTGACCGCGCGGCCGGAGGTCGCCAAGCGGATCAACACCGCGGTCGACGACCTGGACACCACCATCAAGGACATCCGGCGCACCATCTTCGAGTTGCGGACACCGATGAGCGCGGCGCTGCGCACCGAGATCCGTGAGGCGGTGGAGGCGGCGGCGGAGGCACTGGGCTTCCGGCCGAGGCTGGAGCTGACCGGGCCGATCGACAGCGCCGTGCCGGACGCGGTCCGCCCCGACCTCACCGCCGTGCTCCGCGAGGCGCTGTCCAACGCGGTACGCCACGCCGCGGCGTCCCGGCTGTCGGTGGCGGTACGCGTCGACGCCGCCCGGGTCACCGTCGCCGTCACCGACGACGGGGTGGGGTGCGACCCGGCCGCCGCCCGGGGCGGGCTGGTGAACCTGCGTGAGCGCGCCGAGCGTCACGGCGGCGGCTTCGAGATCCGTCCCGCCGAGCCGCACGGCACCGAACTGCACTGGAGCGTCCCGCTGCGCGACTGACCGCCCCGCGCGCCGCCCCGCCGGACGGCACGGAGGTCAGTGGGTCTTGCCGAGCAGGCGGGTGGCCAGCACGGCCGCCTGGGTGCGCCGCTCCAGGCCGAGCTTGGCCAGCACGCTGGAGACGTAGTTCTTGACCGTCTTCTCGGCCAGGAACATCTTGCCGGCGATCTCCCGGTTGGTCAGCCCTTCGGCGACGTACTCCAGGATCCGCCGTTCCTGCTCGGTGAGCGTCTGCAGCTCGCGGGGCTGCTCCACGCCGCTGCGGATGCGCTCCAGCACCCGGGTGGTGATCGCCGGGTCCAGCAGCGACTGGCCGGCCGCGACCCGGCGGACCGCGTCGACGAGGTCGGTGCCGCGGATCTGCTTGAGCACATATCCCGAGGCACCGGCCATGATCGCCGCGAACAGCGCCTCGTCGTCCTCGTACGAGGTGAGGATCAGCCCCTTGATCGAGGAGTCCACGGCCCGCACGTCCCGACACACGTCGATGCCGTTGCCGTCGGGCAGCCGGGCGTCGAGGATCGCGACGTCGGGCCGCAGTGCCGGAATCCGGCGGGCCGCCTCCTGGGCGGAGCCGGACTCACCGACCACCTCGATGTCGCCGCTGGCGTGCAGCAGGTCGGCCAGACCACGACGAACGACCTCATGGTCGTCAAGCAGAAACACCCGGATCATTCCCCCTTTCTACCCCTCCCACCCACCCCCGCCCGGGCCAAAGGTCCCAACCCCGCCGCCACTCGCCCCGCCCGACCCCACCCTGCCGTTGATCATGAAGTTGGCGGGTGTCCTGGAGATCGAAGCCCTCGCCAACTTCATGATCAACATGGCGGGCGGGTGGGGGCCTGGGGGCGGGGGCCTGGGGGTCGGGACGTGTGGCCCTGCTCGGGTGGGGGCGGCGCGGGCACCGTTGGGATGTACCGGTGAGCGCGAGGGGGCACGATCATGGAAAACGGCTACACCGTCGAACGGCTGCGGGCCGCCGCGACCGACGCGATCCGTGCGCCGTCCCTGCACAACGTCCAGCCGTGGCGGTTCCGGCTGCGCGGCGGTGGGATCGAGGTGCTCGTCGACCCGGCCCGGCGACTGCCCGCCACCGACCCGAGCGGCTGGGGTGCCCGGATCGCCGGCGGGGCGGCGCTGTTCAACCTCCGCCTGGCCCTGGCGGCGGCGGGTGCCCCGGCGACGGTGCGGCTGCGCCCGTACCCGTCGGAGCCGGACGTGCTGGCCCGGCTGCTGCCGGACGTGCCGCGCCGCCCGACCCCCACCGAGCAGGGCCTCTACACGGCCCTCCCCCGCCGGTTCACCAACCGCGCCCCGTTCTGGCCGGACCCGGTCCCCGCCGACGCCCGCTGGCAGCTCGGCGAGGCGGCCCGCGCCGAGCACTGCTGGCTGGAGCTGCTGATCGGGGTGAGTGCGGTCAACGCGTTCGCCGAGATCGCGCACAGCGCGCACCGGGTTCTCGAACGCGATCCCGCCTACCGGGCGGAGCGGGAGGCGTGGGTGCGCGCCGAGCCCGCACCCGACGGGATCCCCGCCGCCGCCGGCGGCCCGCAGGCCGAGCCGCAGGACCTGCTCCCGTCGCGCGGCTTCGGCGGCGTGCGGCGGGCGCCCGGCCGAGACTTCGAGCCGGAGCCGCTGGTCGCGGTGCTCGGTTCGACCGGCAACACCGCCGTCGACCAGGTCGTCGCCGGCCAGGCGTTGCAGCGGGTGCTGCTGACCGCCACCGGGGCCGGGCTGTCGGCGTCGATGATCTCCCAGCCGATCGAGGTGCCGTCGGCTCGGGAGCAGCTGCGGATGTCACTGGGACGGTTCGGCACCCCGCAGATGGTGCTGCGGGTCGGGTACGGCCAGCCCGGCCGGTCCACCCCCCGCCGGCCGGTCGACGAGGTGCTGGACCTGCCGGTGCACCTGGCGTAGGCGGCCGAGCGGCCCGCTTGACGGCTCCGGCAGGTGGGCCGGCGGAGCGGGGCAACCGTTGCCGGTCAGGCGGGCGTCGCCGGGACTGTCCGGGCCGAGCGCTCGGGGGTCGTCCGTCACCCACCAGCCGCCGTGCGCCCACCGGAGGCGCCCCGTGCCGCCCCGGTTGAACACCGACACGGACCAGCCGCGACGGATCGCCTCGACGACCGTCGCCCCACCCACGAATCCCGTTCCGCCCAGCACGAGAAGCCTCATGCCGTCCAGCGTGCCCCTCGTCGGGGGCGCCGGGGCGGCCCGTTCACCCTCAGCAGATCTGCCGAGGTCAGGCAGCCACCGGCCGCGCCGGTGGACGGGCATCGTGGAATGGGCATCGTGCCCGGCGGACGCGCCGAACGGGCCCGCCGGGCACGGCCGGGCGGCGCCGCGGGCACGGCGGGCGCCACCAGCCAGCTCCTTGATCGAAGACTGACGATAATATCGTCGGCTCGCCGAGCGCGGGCGTCAACAACTTCCGGAAATTATCGATCGGTCCTCAAGCGACGGGGGCGGCGCTGTCGCGGATCACCAGCTCGGTCGCCAGCTCCAGCCGAGGGCTCTCCACCTTCTCGCCCCTGGCCAGCCGCAACACCGTCCGCGCCGCCAACATCCCCATCTCGGCCAACGGCTGTCGCACCGTGGTCAACGGCGGCGAACACCACCGCACCTCCGGCAGATCGTCGAAGCCGACCACACTGATGTCGTCCGGCACCCGCAACCCCCGCTGACGCACCGCCTCGTAGACACCCAGCGCCATCTGGTCACTCGAAGCGAAGATCGCCGTCGGCGGATCCGTCAACCCCAGCAACCGCCCACCACCGGCAAAACCGGCCTCGTGGTAGAAGTTGCCCGGACACACGAGATCCTCGTCGAAGGGCAGCCCGGCGGCCTCCAGGGCGGCCCGGTAGCCGTCCATCCGGGCCCGGCTGCACATCAACTGCGGCGGCCCGGCGATGAACCCGATCCGCCGATGCCCCAGACCGATCAGATACTCCGTCGCCCGCAGGCCGCCGGCCCAGTTGGTGGCGCCGATCGTCGGTGCGTCCTGCGTCGGCAGACCGTCCGCGTCGACGATCACCACGGGGATGTTCAACCGGCGCAGTTCGGCCTGCAACGGCGGCTCCACCATCGAGGTCACGAAGATGACCCCCTCGGTGCCGCGTCGGCGCATGCCGTCGAGCCACTGCTGGGCCGACGAGGTCTGACGGTGGATGGCGGAGACCACCGTGCCGACGCCGGAGGCGTGCGCCACGTCCTCCATACCCCGGATGATCTCCACCGCCCACGGGCTGTCCAGATCGTTGAACACCAGATCCACCAGCCCCGAACTCGCCCGCATGCTCGGCGGCCGACGCCGATAACCATGCCGCGTCAGCAACTCCTCCACCCGCTCACGGGTCTGCGGCGCCACATCCGAACGACCATTGATCACCCGCGACACCGTCGGCACCGACACCCCGGCGAGATCCGCAATCGCCGAAATTGTGACCTTGCGGGGATCTCTGGTAACCACGACACTCTCCACCCAACGGCCCGGCGACAGCCCGCACGACAACCAGGGGCGGCCGGGGCGGGCTACCGACTGCCGCCCCACACCCTAGTGCCGGAAATTTCACCCGACTATCGGTAGTTGACCCAGTTCACACCAGCACCGTCGGTCAGCCCCGCGGCGCCGCCGCGCTGTCGCGGATCACCAGCTCGGTCGCCAGCTCCAGCCGAGGGCTCTCCACCTTCTCGCCCCTGGCCAGCCGCAACACCGTCCGCGCCGCCAACATCCCCATCTCGGCCAACGGCTGTCGCACCGTGGTCAACGGCGGCGAACACCACCGCACCTCCGGCAGATCGTCGAAGCCGACCACACTGATGTCGTCCGGCACCCGCAACCCCCGCTGACGCACCGCCTCGTAGACACCCAGCGCCATCTGGTCACTCGAAGCGAAGATCGCCGTCGGCGGATCCGTCAACCCCAGCAACCGCCCACCACCGGCAAAACCGGCCTCGTGGTAGAAGTTGCCCGCCTGGATCAACCGGTCGTCCACCGGGACGCCGGCCGTCTCCAGGGCGGCCCGGTAGCCGTCCATCCGGGCCCGGCTGCACATCAACTGCGGCGGCCCGGCGATGAACCCGATCCGCCGATGCCCCAGACCGATCAGATACTCCGTCGCCCGCAGACTGCCGGCCCAGTTGGTGGCGCCGATCGTCGGCGCGTCCTGGGCCGGTACGCCGGCCGGATCCACGATGACCGCGGGAATGTTGAGCCGGCGCAGTTCGGCCTGCTGCGGCGCCTCGAGGGTGGAGGTCACGAAGATGACGCCCTCGGTGGACCGGGTCCGGATGTTGTCGAGCCACTGTTTGGCCGACGAGGTGCGGCGGTGGATGGCGGAGACCACCGTGCCGACGCCGGTGGCGTGCGCCACGTCCTCCACGCCCCGGATGATCTCCACCGCCCACGGGCTGTCCAGATCGTTGAACACCAGATCCACCAGCCCCGAACTCGCCCGCATGCTCGGCGGCCGACGCCGATAACCATGCCGCGTCAGCAACTCCTCCACCCGCTCACGGGTCTGCGGCGCCACATCCGAACGACCATTGATCACCCGCGACACCGTCGGCACCGACACCCCGGCCAAGCGCGCGATCGCCGCGATGGTCACCGTCCGGTTGTCGTTGACAGCCATCCGCCCTCCCTCTCCTCGCTCATCCCCTGACGCGGCCGGTCGAGCCGGCGACGGGCTGACGTTCGGCGACGGTGTGACACCCGGGCACCGCGTGCGCCTCGCCCCGGACGGTGCGGTCGGCGTACCGACCCTGGGGCGCCCGGGTCCGGCCCGCGGACGTCACTGCCGCTTCGCCACCTTGGTGATGTCCTTGACGATCTGCTCCGGTCGCTTGGTGCCGGCGATCAACTGGGCCGAGCTGTCGTTGATCTGCTGGCCCACCGCCGGCGGGAACGCCTGGTCGAGGTAGAGCTGGAAGCCGGTCGCGACGCCGAGGTTGGCGGCCACGACCTGGTTGTTCACGTCTCTGATCCCGCCGGTGGCGGCCTGGTTGGTGGGCAGCACCGCGCCGGTCTGGGCGGCCTTGCGCTGGTTTCTCGCCTGCACCAGGGTGCGCAGGAAGTCCACCGTGGCGGACGGCGCGTCGCGGCCGACCGCGAAGCCGTTGCCGCCGCCGAACGCGTCCGTCGCCAGGCCCTTGCCGCCCTCCACGGCCGGGAAGGGAAAGAAGGCGAGCCGGTCGCCGATGCCCCGCTCGCTGGTCGACGACGACGCCTGCACCGACGGCGCCCACTGCCCCATCAGCTCCATGGCGGCGCCCTCGTTGCCCATCGTCGCGGCCTGCCCGTCTTCGGACCCGTACTCGGCGCGCAGGAACCCCTTCTGGAAGGGCTGCATGTCGACAAGTTCCTTGAGCCGCCGGCCGGCGGCGACGAAGACCGGGGTGTCGAAGTTCTTGTCCTCGGCCGCGCGCTGCAACGCCTCGAGGCCGCCGATGCGCATCGCCAGGTACGCCCAGTAGTAGTGCCCGGGCCACTTGTCCTTGCCGGCGAGCGCGATCGGGACGATGCCGGCCGCCTTGAGCTTGCTGACGGCCGTCAGCAGTTGCGCCCAGGTGGCTGGCGGCGTCTCGATGCCGGCCTTGGCGAAGTGGTCCCGGTTGTACCAGATACCGACCATGCCGATGTCGAACGGAATCCCGTAGATCCTGCCGTCCACCGTGTACGGCTGCACCGCGGCGGGCAGCAGTTGCCCGATCCACTCCCCGACGTCGTCGGTGATGTCCTTGACCAGGCCGGCCTCGGCCTGCTGCCGCAGCGCGCCGCCACCCCACGACTGGAACAGGTCCGGCGGCGACTTCGCCTCGAGGGTGGTCTCCAGCTTCTTCTTGAACGCCTCGACCTCCAGCGGCTGGACATCGACCTTGACGTGGGTGTGTGCGCCCTCGTACTGCTGCGCCATGTCCCCCCAGAGCCCCAGCATCGGCTCGGCGTCCTGGACATGCCACCAGTTGATCGTCTGCGGATCGCCTGTGGCGGCGGTCTCGCCATCCCCACACGCGCCGAGCAGGAGTGCGCCGGTGCCCGCACCGGCCAGACCCAGCAGCGAGCGGCGGGAGATGTGCGCTGTCATGGTTCGTCCCTTCTAGAACGAGTGAGGTTACGGAGTGTCGCCGAACCCGGCGGAAAGCTGCGCAATAGGCCCTGGAAGTTCCAGTTCAGTACCGGTATTTTCAGTGTGATGGCGGGCACGTTACGACGCGTTTGCCTCGACGGTCAAGGGGTGCGGCCGCGAGCCCACTTCGGCCGATACCGCGAGCGCAATCCTGGGCCTTCCGGACCGCACATTTTTCCGGAAATAGACCGGGATCGGGATCTGAAGGAGCCGAGAATGTCGACCGAGATCGCAGACGTGGCCACCACCCGGTCGATCAGCAACCCGGTGCTCACCGGCTTCCACCCGGATCCGTCGATCCTGCGGGTCGATGACGACTACTACCTCGCGACCTCGACCTTCGAGTGGTATCCGGGGGTGCGGGTGCACCATTCGAAGGACCTGGTGCACTGGCGCGCGCTGGGCGGCATCGTCAGTGGGCGCCGCCTGCTCGACCTGCGTGGTTGCGGCGACTCCAACGGAGTCTGGGCGCCCGACCTCACCTATCACGACGGGTCGTTCCACCTCGTCTACAGCGACGTGGCCAGTTTTGCCAGCGGCTACTGGGACGCACAGAACTTCCTCACCACCGCGCCGGCGATCACCGGCCCCTGGTCCGACCCGGTACGGCTGCACTCGCACGGCTTCGACGCCGCGCTGTTCCACGACGACGACGGCACCAGCTGGCTGCTGGCGATGAGCGCCGACTGGCGTCCGGGCCGGGACCGCTTCGGCGGCATCGAGATCCAGCAGTACGATCCGGCCGGCCGGCAGCTGGTCGGCGAGTCCCGGATCATCTTCACCGGCACCCCGGTCGGCCTGACCGAGGGGCCGCACCTCTACCGCCACGACGGCTGGTACTGGCTGGTGACCGCCGAGGGCGGCACCAGCTGGGAGCACCAGGTCACGGTCGCCCGGTCCCGGAACCTGTTCGGCCCGTACGAGGTCGACCCGGCCGGGCCGCTGCTCACCTCTGTCGGCCGGCCCGACCTCACCCTGCAGAAGGCTGGCCACGGCAGCCTGGTCCGCACCCAGCACGGCGACTGGTATCTCGCCCACCTGGTGGGCCGCCCCTACACCCCGTTGGGCAACTGCGTCCTCGGCCGGGAGACCGCGTTGCAGAGGGTCGACTGGTCGCCGGGCGGCTGGCCCAGCATCCCCGGCGGCGTACCGGCCGACGAGATCGCCGCGCCCGGCCTGCCGGACCACCCGTGGCCCGACGAGCCGGCCACCGACGACTTCGACGCCCCGGAGCTGGCCAGTTGGTGGTCGACCCTGCGCCGGCCGGCCACCGACGACTGGATCGACCTACGCTCCCGTCCCTCGCACCTGCGCGTCCACGGTGGCCAGTCACCGGTCGGCAGGCAGACGCCGAGCCTGGTGGCACGGCGGGTCGGTGCGGCACGGTGCTCGCTGGAGACCGCCGTCGAGTTCGACCCGGGCAACTACCGGCACCTGGCCGGGGTCACCGGCTACTACAACACCCAGAACTGGCACCACCTCTACCTGACCCGCGCCGACGACGGGCGTGCCGTGCTGGAGCTGCTCAGCTGCGACAGCGGCCGACGCACCGCGTACCCGCAACTCAGCGTCGACACCGGTGGTGCCCGCCGGGTCGGCCTGCGGGTGACCTTCGACGGCCCGGTGCTGCGGTTCGCCTACGACCTGGGCGCCGGCTGGCAGCAGGTGCCCGTCGAGTTGGACGCCACCATCCTGTCCGACGAGCACGCGGCCCAGATCATCGACGGCGAACCAGCGGCCTGGGGCTTCACCGGCGCCTTCCTCGGTCTCTGGGTGCAGGATCTCGGCGGCGACGGCCGCTACGCCGACTTCGCCCACGCCACCTATCTCGAACCCTGATCCCACCGGCTGGACCGGCACGCCCGACTCCCGTCGCACCGATCGGCGGCTTCGAGCCCGCCCTGCCGGGCGCCGTAGGCTCGGCCCGGCTCGGCTGCCCCGGGGCCGCCAGCCCTGCCCGGACCGCCGGCCGCCAGCAGGCCACAGGCTGGCCGGCGCGGTCTGAATTCGGCCGACGAGGTAACGCCCGGCTGGATCGGATCCGGAAGTTTCCGGTCCCCACTGTGCACGGTGCCAGCAGTGCACACGGCGGGTTTCCGGAAGTATTCGTGGTTGACTGCGGCCATCGATGGCCCTAACGTTTCGGCCAAGTTACCGATCGCTATCCGGAACATATCGGCGTCCGCTTGCCCGATCCCGAACGCCCGGCCCCGGCGCCGACCCACCACGTCCAAACCGCTCGGCACCTGACCCGAACCCTGCACTTCATGATCGACATTGGTCGATTGATATGGAAAGGAAGGCAGATGAAGTTGAGACGGTGGATGTCCGTCGGCGCGGTCGCCGTGGCGACCGTGGCGGCATTGAACACGGTGCCGGCCACCGCCGGCAAGCCGTACGACCCGACCGCGAAGACGCTGGGCGCGCTCGGCCTGCGCCATGGCCTCCAGATCGGCACCGCGGTCAGCATGGACGCCCTCAACGATGCCGACGACCCGCAGTACCGCAAGATCGCCGCGACCGAGTTCTCCTCGGTCACCGCCGAGAACGTGATGAAGTGGGAGAGCCTCGAACCCACCCGCGGCACCTACAACTGGGGCCCCGCCGACCAGCTGGTCGAGTTCGCCAAGCGCAACCGGCAGAGCGTGCGCGGCCACGTCCTGGTGTGGCACAACCAGCTGCCCGAGTGGCTCACCAGCGGCGTCGCCGACGGCTCCATCAGCAAGCAGGAACTGCGGGAGCTGCTGCGCAAGCACATCACCACCGTGGTCAAGCGCTACAAGGGCAAGGTCTGGCAGTGGGACGTGGTCAACGAGGCGGTCAGCGACCCCTGGGACACCCCGCCCACCCTGCACTACAAGGGCTTCTGGGCCGAGAACCTCGGGCCCGGCTACCTCGCCGACGCGTTCCGCTGGGCCCGCGCCGCCGACCCGAGGGCGCTGCTGTTCTACAACGACTACAACATCGAGGCGTTCGGCTCCGGCGACCCGGCCGACGACAAGACCCAGTTCGTCTACGACATGGTCAAGCGGCTGCGCGCCCAGGGCGTACCGATCGACGGCGTCGGCGCTCAGGGTCACCTCGGCACCCAGTACGGCAACTTCAACACCTTCCAGGTGACCGAGGCGCTGAAGAAGTTCACCTCGCTCGGGCTCGCCACCGCGTTCACCGAGGTCGACGTCCGTAGTCAGCTGACCGAGGGCGTCCAGGCCGGCAACTCCGAGGAGATCAACCCCAGGTTGCAGGCGTCGGCGGCCAACTTCAGCGTGCTGATGAAGGCCTGCCTCGCGGTGCGCAGCTGCCTGTCGTACACCGTCTGGGGCTTCAGCGACAACCACTCCTGGGTGCCCGGCTGGTTCGAAGACCCGCCGGAGGGCCTGGCCACCATCTACGACGAGAACTACCAGCCCAAGCTCGCGTACCACGAGATCAAGTCCGACCTGATCTTCGCCGGTCCGCCGTACGTCCTGCCACGTATCGCGCCCAGGCCCCGCCGCTGACGCCCCGTCGCGGAGGGTACTAGACCAACCACCACCACCGGGCCGTGTGGGGCGTCGCCCGCCCACACGGCCCACCCCGCCGCCGGTCCCGCGACCGGCGGCCGGACCGGTATCGGCGCCGGCCCGGCGACCCGCCACCCAACCCACCGGAAGGTCCGACCGATGTCGTCAACCACGCACCCCCTGCGCCTCCCGCGTCTCGCCGCGCTCGGGCCCGGCGCCGGCCCCCACCGGTACGCCCCGTCGAGACGATCGGCACCGACCGCGTCGTCTGCCTCACCTTCGACGACGGGCCGCACCCGACGCACACCACGCGCCTGCTCGACGTGCTGGCGGCCCACCAGGTCCGAGCGGTCTTCTTCCTCCAGGGCAACCACGCCATCGAACACCCCGAGGTGGTACGCCGGATCGCCGCGGCCGGTCACGCGCTGGGCAACCACGGGATGCGGCACGACGACATGGGCACCTGGACCGCCGGCCGGGTCGCCTCGGACCTGCTGGAGACCAACGCGGTCATCCGGCACGCGGTGCCGCACGCCCGCATCCCCTACTTCCGGGCACCGTACGGCGCCTGGGGTCAGACCCCCACCGTGGCGACCGCACTCGGGATGCGGCCGATGGGGTGGCGGCTCGCGGTGACCGACTGGGAGCCGCCCGGCACCGAGGAACTTCAGCGGCGGATCACCGACGGCGTCGCGCCGGGCGCGGTGGTGCTGCTGCACGACGGCGGCGGGGACCGAAGTCAAACCGTCGACGCCGTCGCCCGGGCGATCCCGGCGTTGCGGGCCACCGGCTGGCGTTTCACCCTGCCCGACAGCCCCCGAGTCGCCGCCGGCGTCCACGGCTGAGCGGCCACCGACGCCACCGCCTACCAGTCGGTGGCACGCTGGACGACCTCACATCGAAAGGATCGCGTGGGCGGTCAGGATGTCAGGATGTGATTGAGAGGCCCAGGTCCTCTACCGTTTCCCAGAGCTGTCGTTCACGATCGGGGTCGTAGGACTCCTTGGACGAGGAGACTTCCCGGGTGCGGTCGATGTAGGAGCCGGAAGGTGCCGGGATACGCCCGAGCGCGACGTCGGCGAGGTGTCGGCCGGCGTCCTTCTGGCTCGATGCCATCGGGGTCAGCGTCATCAGCGGCATGATCCGTCGCCCCACGAACCGGACGGCTGCGCCTGCTTCGCGGCTCAGGCCGGTGCCGGGCACGAACCCGGGGTTGTAGGCGACGATGTCGACGCCCGGTGGCAGACGCCGTGCGTACTCGTGGATGAGGTATATCGCGGCGAGCTTGCTGGTGGAGTATGCGGTCCCGCCCGCTGTGACGGTGTTCGGCTTCGGGAACGCGCGGATGCGGGCCAGGCTGGCCGGGTCTTGCCAGGACGGCCCGGGCATCATTCCCGCGTTGTGGCGAAAGTCGCCGAAGTGAGCGTCGCTGACGGTGAGCACGATCCGGGACGGCGCCTTGAATCGGTCCTGCAGAAGGCGGAGCAGGACGTGATTGGCGAGGACGTTGACGGCGAATGTCGCCTCGAACCCGTCCGGGCTCTCCGTTACGTTGTTCGTGTAGAGCAGGCCGGCGTTGCCGACGAATCCACGCAGCGGCGGCAGATCTCCCGCGTCGAGCCGTTGGATCAGCTCGTCGGCCGCCGCACGGACGCTGCCCAGTGACGACAGGTCCGTCGGGATTGATGTCACGACGCGTCCGCCTCGGCCGAGATGAGCGGCGAGCTCGGTGCCGGCGGCACCACGGGCCAGGAGCACGAGGTGCGCCTCAGGATCACCGTCGAGGATGCGCTCGACGGCGACACGGCCGAACCCCCGAGTCGCGCCGGTCATGACAATGGTGTGGGTCACGGAATTCTCCCTCGTTGAAGACTTGTGGACGTGCCCGGCGCGCCGAAGCCCGACGAGCTGCCGGTGACGAGGGCGGTCCTGTCATGCCCACCCCTTAACTATGTAACGTAAATTTACTACGTATAGCTACGGTAGCGTTCCTTTGCTCGATCGTCAACGGTGCCCCTTTTACGAGATAAAGTAAGCCGCATGTCACCCCGACCCTCCGCCTCCGAACGACTCGACCGCGACGAGGTCCTGTCCACCGCCCTCGCCATCGCCGACGCCGACGGACTCGACGCCGTCACGCTGCGCCGGGTCGCCGCCGCCTGGAACGTCACACCCATGGCGCTGTACTGGCACTTCAAGGACAAGGACGCCCTGCTCGACGCGCTGGTCGAACGGATCCTCGGCGAGGTGGACCTGACCGCCGGCGGCACGGCCGACCTGCGTACCGTGATGACGGCCCTGCTGCGGGTCCTGCGCGCGCACCCCGCCCTCGCCGAGATCACGCCGATCCGCCTCATGCGCACCGACGCCGGCATCGATCTGGCCGAGCGGGTCATCGCCCTGCTGCGCGGCGAGGGGCACTCACCGGTGGCCGCCGCCCAGCTAAGCATCTTCCTGCTCAACGCGCTGATCGGGTTGGTGATCCGCCAGCCGGGTGACCCCGCCGCCGCCGACCCGGCCCTGCGGGAGTCCCTGCTCACCGCCAAGCGCGCGCGACTGAAGTCACTCTCCCCGCAGGACTACCCCCACCTGACCGAAACCGCCGACTTCTTCCTCGGCCTGCCCGACGAGCAGGAGTACTACGAGCGAGGTCTGACCATGCTCATCGACGGGGTACGTCTCACCTGATCAGCCGAGCACAGGGGACACTGCGAAGTTGCCGCAAGGACCGTGCCCACTGGACGCGCCCAGGCCTTCAGGCGGCGGCTCGGGCGTGGTCGCGTACTCCGGCGAAGCCGCCCTTGAGCAGAACGGTCTATGTCTTTCGGGTGGGCGATACTGGGTTTGAACCAGTGACCTCTTCCGTGTCAAGGAAGCGCGCTCCCACTGCGCCAATCGCCCGCGACGATCGCCCCCACAGGTACGGCGATCTCGAGCGGACGACGGGATTCGAACCCGCGACCCTCACCTTGGCAAGGTGATGCGCTACCAGCTGCGCTACGTCCGCCTGCCCCGGCTGGCGGGGACGGGGGCTACTCTACCCGACGACAAGATCGCCCGGGCGGCGGCCCCGACGCTGCCGTGATTGCGCCGCTCACCGCCGGGGTACAGACGTCCCTCGACAGCACACCGCATCCCCTGGACAAAGGAGGCTGTCATGGGTATCGGCACCAGTATCTTCCTGCTGGCGCTCGGCGCCATCCTCACCTTCGCGGTCAACGCCAGCATCGGCGGGCTCGACCTGGACGTGGTCGGCTGGATCCTGATGGCCGCCGGCGTACTCGGCCTGATCTTGACGACGCTCGTGTGGGGACGCCGCCGCCAGGCGGTCTCCGGCCCGGAGGAGCCGGTGGAGTACCGCCGGGTCGAGGAACGCCGGGACGCCGGGACGCCGCTGTAACCAGCGTGTGGCGGTCGACTGGGACCACGGTGGCGGTCACCGTCCGGTGACCGCCACCGCCGTCTGCCGGCTCAGGACGGCCGGCCAGCCAGCTCCGTGGCGACCGGGGTGTCCCAGTCGATCCGGTACCGCTGCTCCGGGCCGAGCGTCCGTTCCGGATCGAGGAACGTACGCAACGCCAGCGGCATCATGATCCGCATCATCCGCTTCGCGACCGGCCCGGCCGTCTTGGTGGAGGTGGTCTGCCGGCCGCGCCGGATGACCTTCTCCACCCGCACCCGGCGCAGCCGCTCGTAGGCGGCGAACGCGGCCGGCACGTCGGGGCAGTCCCGCAGGCACCGGGACAGTTGCACCGCGCTCTCCACGGCCAGCGACGCGCCCTGGCCGGAGCTGGGCGACGGCGCGTGCACCGCGTCACCGACCAGGACCATCCGCCCGGCGTGCCAGCGCGGCACGGAGGGCATGCTCTCGATGGACCCCACGGCGACCAGGTCCTCGGGCTCGGTGTGGGCCAGCACCTGCCGGGCCGGCACGTCGTCGGCGAACACCGTACGCAGCCGGCGAAGCCACTGCTGCCTCGGGACCTGGTTCGCCCGCGCGTAGCTGACCGGCTGCCGGTCCGGCACGTTGGCGAACCAGGCGGTCCGGCCGTCGGGCTGCACCCAGTAGCCGAAGAACGCCCGGGAGCCGAAGACGAAGTACATCGCCTCCGGGTCGGCGTCGGGCACCGCGTACCGGGCGGCGCCGCCGAGGTTGAGCAGCGGCAGCACCTGCGGAGCGGGCGCCTGCGGGTCGATGAGCGTGCGTACCCGGGACCGGATGCCGTCCGCGCCGATCAGGACGTCGGCGGTGGCGGTGGAGCCGTCGGCGAACCGGGCGAGCACGCCGTCAGGGCTCTGCTCGGCGTCGACCAACCGCTTGTCGTACCCAATCCGCACGCCCTGCGCCTGCGCCCGCTCGCGCAGCACCCGAGCCAGGTCGTCGCGCCAGAGCCCGAGCGTCACCGGCTCGACGGCGACGTGCGGGAACGCTCCGATCCGGCTGCCCCGGCCGTCGGTGACGACCGTGCGCCGCATCGGTAGGCCGACGCCCCGGACGGCCTGCTCGGCGTCGACGCAGCGCAACGCGGCCAGCCCGTTGGGCGCCACGGTCAGGGTGACGCCTCCATCGGCAGCCGGCGGGTACGCCTCGTGGACCGTGGCCTCGATTCCCGCGCGGCGCAGCGCCATCGCGGTCACCGGACCGGCGATCCCTCCGCCGATCACCAGCGCCGTTCGGACAGCTGTCATGTGCGACCCCCCATGGTCTCCTGCCAGGACTGTGCGTAGTCCGGCTGCTTGAGTGATTCGACGAGTTCGGCGACGAACCGGCGCTCCGCCTCCAGCAACGCGAGCGCGTACTGCTCCTCGACCAGGAAGATCCACGCGACGCCGTCGGCACGGGCGTCGTCCATGGTCGTTCGGGTCTCCTCGATCCGGCCGGCCAGCGCCGCGCTGCGGCGCCGGAGCACCTCGACGGCCTCGTCGGGCGGGAGCAGGCTGAGCAGCGACAGGGCGACGGCGAAGTGCGGATGCTCCTCGCGTGGCTGGGCCAGCAGGGAGCGCAGCCAGTCGTGCACCTCGTGCCGGCCCTCGTCGGTGATCGCGTAGACGGTGCGTTCCGGGCGGGCGCTGTCCCGGACCGTCTCCTGCGCGGCGACGAAGCCGGCCCGGGTGAGCTGCTCGATGACCATGTAGAGCGAGCTGCGGGTGTAGCGGATGTGCCGGTCCTTGCCGGTCTGCTTCAGCCGCCGGCCCAGCTCGTAGGGGTGCATCGGCTCCCACAGCAGCCAGGCCAGCACGGCCAGGGCGAGCGGGTTGGGCACCCTCCGACGACGCTCCACGACGACTCCCTTTAGTCAGGATCGACTATGCGGGATCGACTATACGGGTGTCAAGGCCGAGGGCCGACCCGGGGACACGGGTCCGAGGGCCTGGCCGGGGCCAGCGGCACCATCAGCCGGGAGTCTCCCCGGGCGCGGGCACGATGATGAAAGGATCAGCAGCGTCCACCACTCACCAGCGTGCCCGACCGTCCGGACTCACGAGGAGGTCCCCGATGCCGGAGGCCACGAGCACACCCGAGATCATCCGTCGGTACTTCGAGTTGGCGTCCCAACCGGACGCTGAGCCGTACTTCGCGCTCTTCGCCGACGACGCCGTCGTCGAGGACGAGGACAGGACGCACGTCGGCCTCGACGCGATCCGGGCCTGGCGTGCCGATGTGCCGCTGGTGACGTACGAGATCACCGACGTCGAGCAGACCGGAGTCGGTACGGTCGTGACGGCCACCATCAGCGGCGACTTCCCCGGCAGCCCGGTGGCCGGCCTGCGATTCCGCTTCGAGGACTACGACGACCGGCACATCCGCCGGCTCCGCATCGCGCCCTGATCGTGGAAACAGCGCGAAGGCCCGGCTCGTCGAGCCGGGCCTTCGCGCTACCAGATCCATCTTGCGGTGGGCGATACTGGGTTTGAACCAGTGACCTCTTCCGTGTCAAGGAAGCGCGCTCCCACTGCGCCAATCGCCCTTGCTATTACCGAGGTGGGGACGGGATTTGAACCCGCGTACACGGCTTTGCAGGCCGTTGCCTCGCCTCTCGGCCACCCCACCGAGGTTGCCCCCGTCACGCGTGGCGGCAGCTCCGAGCGGACGACGGGATTCGAACCCGCGACCCTCACCTTGGCAAGGTGATGCGCTACCAGCTGCGCTACGTCCGCACGCCCCCGATGAACCGGGTGACGGATGAGAACTCTAGCCGAGCGGTCGAACGGTTGCCAAATCGGGTTCCCATCCCGGCGCGCCCGAAATCACCCCCAGTCAGCTTCCTAGGGGGGTGGGCTACCGCCTCGGGTGGCGCCGGTCCCGGGCCGATGAAAAAGCGCCGGTGAGCAGCGCAGCGGGGTGGAACTTGGCCGCCGAGCAACTGTCCGTCTTCCGACTGTCGCAAGCCGGATCAACCGGGCCTTGGTAACCGGCCGTGTCCGTTTCGATGGGCTACGGTGACGGGCGTGACGAGACGTGCGGCCGAGATCCGCCTGGATGCCCTGCTGCGCACCGCATGTGACGTGATCGTGCAGCGCGGGTTGGCCAACACCCGCACCGCGGACGTGGCGCAGGCCGCCGGCGTGAGCCAGGCGCTGGTCTTCTACCACTTCGCCACCAAGGAACGGCTGCTCGCGCAGGCCTTCGCGTACGCCGTCGAGCAGGATCTGGCCCGGCTCGACGCGGTCACCCGCTCCAGCGCCCCGCCACTGACCAAGCTCCGACGGATCCTGCGGCTCTACACTCCCGCCGGGCGCCCCACCTCCTGGTCCATGTGGATCGACGGATGGGCCGAGTCGCTGCGTACCCCCGAACTGGAGAAGGTCTCCCGCAAGCTGGACCTGCGCTGGCGGCAGGACCTCGCCACGGTGATCTCCGACGGCGTCCGCGAGGGCGTCTTCGAGTGCGCCGACCCGGCCGGCGCGGCCTGGCGGATCAGCGCCGTGATGGATGGGCTGGCCGTGCAGCTCGCGGTGCACGACCGGGTGATCTCCCGCCGGCAGTTCGCCGACTGGGTGCGCCTGGTGACCGCGCGCGAGCTGGGCCTCGACCCCGCCCAACTGGACTAGGGCCGGCGGCGTTGCCGGAACCGGTCGCCGCCCACGCCGGTGCCGGGAACAATGGCGGCATGGACCTGACGGAGACATACCGGCGCAGTCTGGCCGAGTTCACCGACCGGGTGGAACAGGTCCGCCCCGGACAGTGGTCGGCACCCACCCCCTGCCCCGGCTGGGACGTCCGCAGACTGGTCAACCACGTGGTCAGCGAGGAACGCTGGAGCGTGCCCCTGCTCGCCGGGCGCACCATCGAGCAGGTCGGCGACCGGTACGACGGCGACCAGCTCGGCACCGACCCGATCGAGGCCGCCCGCGCGGCCGCGGCGCAGGCCGAGCTGGCCGCCACCCATCCCGGCGCCCTCGATCGGACCGTGCACCTCTCGGCCGGCGAGACGCCCGCCAAGGAATACCTGCACCAACTGCTGGCCGAACACCTCGTGCACGGCTGGGACCTGTCCGTGGCGATCGGCGTCGACCCCACGATGGACGCCGACGCGGTCACCGAGGCCGCCCGCTGGTTCGCCCGCCACGTCGGCGACTACCGGCGCGGCGGCCTGGTCGAACCCGAGGTCGGTGTGGCCACCGGGGCCGGCGAGCAGGACCGGCTCATCGCCGTCTTCGGTCGCGACCCCGACTGGGCGCCGTAGCCACTGACGAGCCGGGCCGGGCCCGCCGGGGCCTGGGTCACCTCAGGTAGCCGCCGTCGCGGGGTACCGTCCGCCACCGGCTCCGCGGGCCGGGCCGCCGCGGCCGTTCCCATCGACCGGCGGCGGGAACGGCGCCGGCGGCGTCGACCGGCGGCTCGGGCTCCGGGTCAGGTGCCGCAGCCGCAGCAACAGACCGGCACCGAGGAACAGCAGCAGGCCACCGAGCAGGAAGGCCGCCTCGGTCAGGCCGAGCCCCCCGTTGCGCGACACCCGGCTGCCGGACGCGCCCGTGGCCGGCGGATCGGCCGCACCACCGGCATACCCCGCGTCGTCGGCGAGGTCGCTCTCCTCATCCGTCGGATCGACCGTCGGCACCTCGACCGGTTCCTCGGTCGGGTCCACCGTCGGCACCTCCGAAGGGGTCGGTGCCGCCGTCGTGGGTCGGGCCGCCGCGCCCCGGGCCGCCACCTCGCGGGTCGCCGTCTGGCGGGACAACAGCCGCAGGTTCCGGTCGTACGCCTCGACCGCGAGGCTGACCCGGCCCTGGCCGGCATCCTCGTCGAACGCGATCCGGTACTGGGCGGTCACCGTGCGTCCCGGGCAGAGGGTGCCCGGATCCAGCTGGCGGTCGGTCAGCCGCACCACGTCACCTTCGGTCCGGGCCCGGACCGGGAACGAACCGGTCTCCTCGATCCGATCCACCCGCACCTGGTCCAGCCGCAGACCCTGCACACCCAGCACCATCGACCAGCGGACCTTGATGCAGCCGCCCTGGTCGGAGCGGGACACCACGGCGGACACCGTCTCCACCCGCCCGCCGGCGGTGAACTGGCCCGGCAGTCCGCTGAGTTCGGTGGCGAACGCCGCGTGCGCGGGTGCCGCCATGGCGAGGTCCACCCCGGTGAGACACGCCAGCGTCACCCCGATCCGTAGCGTGTTGCGCCACAGCCTCTTCACGATCCCGCCTCCCGTTGGTCGCCTCCATTGGCAACGCTAGGAGCGGTCAGGACCAGCCGGTAGACGGGCGTGTTCGCACGGACCGGCAAGCAAGATGCCCGTTTTCACGCACGGTATTGAACCGGTCACGGCCCACCCGCGACACGCCACTGCGGGTCACGGTGGACAATCGGCCGGTGTCCGCGCTCTCCACCGCCTTCGTCCGGTTGCACGCCCGCCTCGCGCCCGTCGCCTTCGTACCCGAGGTGCGGCTGCACCAGGCGGACGAACCGATCGGGTTGTGGGAGCTGACCGAGGGCGAGTTCCGCAGCGACCGGCCGCCCCCGTTCTGGGCCTTCGCCTGGGCCGGCGGGCAGGCCCTGGCCCGTCACGTCACCGACCATCCGCAGTTGGTCGCCGGCCGCCGGGTGCTCGACCTGGCCGCCGGCTCCGGGCTGGTGGCCATCGCCGCCGCCCGGGCCGGCGCGAGCGCCGTCCGCGCGGTGGAGGTCGACGAGCTCGCCGTCGCGGCGGTCGCACTCAACGCCGAGGCCAACGGGGTACGCGTCGACGCCGAACTCGGCGACATCCTCGACGGCGACGCGGGCGACGCCCAGGTCGTCCTCGCCGGCGACGTGTTCTACAGCGCGGCGATGGCCAACCGGGTGCTGCGGTTCCTGCTACGCGCCGCCCGCTCCGGGGCGTCGGTGCTGGTCGGCGACCCCGGGCGGGCATTCCTGCCGCGGGACCGGTTCGACGAACTCGCCCGCTACGACGTGCCGGTCAGCGAGGCGTTGGAGAGCGTCCGGGTGAAGCGCACCACGGTGTGGCGGCTGCGCGCGGGGCGGCCGAAGCCACCCGGCTAGCGTGACGCCGTGCTGTTCCGCAGCTGGGAGCAGGCCCCGCAGGCAACCGAGGGCGCCGGGGCCGGCAGCGGCGTGCTCCGGTGGCCCGGCGTGGCCCGCGTCGCCGACCACGTGGGCGTCGAGCACCTGCTGGTGACCCGGCACGCGCTGGTGCGGCGGGTGCTCACCGACCCGGCGACGTTCCGGCCGGACAACGCCCTGGACGCGGTCACCCCGATGCCGGTGGCCGCGCTGCGGGTGCTCGCCGCCCACCGGTTCCGGCTGCCGCCGACGCTGGCCAACAACGGCGGCGCCGGCCACCCCGGGATCCGGGCGCTGGTCGCCGAGGCCCTGCACCCGACGCGGGTGGCCGCCCAGCGGGACTGGCTGGCCGGGCTGGTCCGGCAACGGGTCGCCGGGCTGACCGCCACGCTGGACGCGGGCGACCCGGTGGACCTGCACGCCCACCTCGCCGCCGACCTGCCGCTGCTGGTCCTGGCCCGGCTGGTCGAACTGCCCGACGCTCCCGTGGCGGCGGTCAAGGACTTCGCCCACGCGGCGCTGGAGCTGTTCTGGGCTCCCCTGGACACCGACCGGCAGCAGACCCTCGCCACCGAGGTGGGCCGGTTCCACCGGGTGCTGCGGGAGTTCGCGGCCGGCGGCGGCGGGCTGGCCGGGTCGCTGCGGGCCGCCGGGCACCCGCCGGACGTGGTGGTCGGCGCGCTGTTCTTCCTGCTGGTCGCCGGGCAGGAGACCACGTCGCAGTTCCTCACCCTGCTGATGCACCGGCTGGTCGGCGAGCCGGCGGTGCTCGCCGGGCTGCGCGACGGGTCGGTCTCCGTCGGCGACGTGGTCGAGGAGGGGCTGCGGCTGGAGCCACCCGTCGTCACCTGGCGGCGGGTCGCCGCCGTCGACACCACGCTGGGCGGGACGCCGGTGGCGGCGGGCACCAGTGTGGTGCTGTGGCTGGCCCGAGCCGGCCGGGATCCGGCGGTGGTGGAATCGCCGGACGAGTTCCGGCCGGGGCAGCCCGGCTCGCGCCGGCACCTCGCCTTCGGGGCTGGCGCGCACCGCTGCGTCGGCGACCAACTCGCCCGGATGGAGGCGGCCACGGTGGTGGCGGAGACCGCTCCGCTGCTGGCCGGGGTGCACGTGGTGCGCCCGCCACGTTGCCCGGACAACCTCACCTTCCGGATGCCCGACGCCTTCGTCGTCCGCCGCTGACATCGCCCGCCCAGCCGGCCCGGAAGGTCAGCTGATCTCGTCGGCCCAGGAGCGCCAGTCGTCCAGCACGCCGTACAGCGCCGGGGTCAGCCAGCCCGGCGCGGACCGCCGGAACACCCCCGGGTCCATCGCACCGGCACCGTCCGGCAGCACGCCGAGCAGGTTCGGCAGCAGGTCGCTGAGATTGGCCCAGTGCACCAGCTCGGGTTCGGCCGGCCAGGCGCCGATCACCACGCCGGCCGGCACGGCCCGCCGGTCCAGGGCCTCCAGGGTGAGCGCGGTGTGGTTGAGGGTGCCGAGCCCGGCACGCGCCACCACCACCGCGGGCGCGCCCAGCGACACGGCCAGGTCGGCCACCGTCCACGCCTCACCCGACGGCCGCAGCCCCATCGGTACGAGCAGCCCGCCGGCCCCCTCGACCAGCACCAGGTCGTGCTTGTCGGCCTCCTCGCGGACGGCGTCGACGGCGGTGTACAGCTCCAACGGCGGTAGTTCGGCGACCCGGGCGGCGGCCAGCGGGGCGAGCGGGTCGGGAAAGCTGGACAGCGTACGCCCGGTCATCGGGGCGGCCAGCCGGATGACCGTCTCGACGTCGCCGGGCGCGCCGGTGGCCGTACCCGTCTGGCCCGGTTTGACCACCGCGACCCGCAACCCCGCCGCCTGCGCGGCGGCGGCTATCGCCGCGGTCACCACGGTCTTGCCGACCTCGGTGTCGGTCCCGGTGACCAGCACCGGTCCCCGCCACTGATCCGTCATGGGGCACATTCCACGATGACCTCCAGGGCCCGTTCGAACTCGGCCCTCGGCACCCCGGCACTGATGGTCAGCCTCAGCCGGGACCGGCTGTCCGGGGTGGAGGGCGGGCGGAAGCAGCCCACCGCCACCGCCCGGTCCCGGCAGGCGGCGGCCCAGGCGGTCGCCGCCTCGGGACCGGGGCGGTGACCGAGACGACGGCGGCGTCGGGGGCGGGGACGTCGAGGCCGGCGGCGCGCAGCCGGCGCACCGCGACGGCCGCCCGCTCGGTCAGGTCGGCCCGCAGGTCGTCACCGCGGCGGGCCAGTTCCACGGCGGCGTGCACCCCGGCGGCCACCGCGGGCGGCAGGGCCGTGTCGTAGATGAACGTCCGCCCGGTCTCCACCAGGTGCCGGACGAACTCGGCCGGACCCGCCACCACTCCACCCGCGCCGCCGAGCGCCTTGGACAGGGTGGCGGTGACCACCACGTCCGGCTCGCCGGCCAGCCCGGCGGCGGCCACCGCGCCGGCCCCGGCCGGGCCGGTTACCCCGAGCGCGTGGGCGTCGTCGACCAGCAGCAGCGCGCCGTGCCGGCGGGCGATCGTGTGCAGCCGCACCAGCGGCGCCAGGTCACCGTCGACGGAGAAGATCGACTCGGTGACCACGACCGCCGGGCGGCCCGGCGCGGCGGCCAGCGCCGCCGCGACCGCGTCGACGTCGGCGTGCGGGGTAACCACGGTCTCCGCGCCGGAGATGCGGCAGCCGTCGATCAGCGAGGCGTGGTTGTGCGCGTCGGAGACCAGCAGCGTGCGGGGGCGCACCAAGGCCCGGACCGCACCGACGTTGGCCAGGTACCCGGAGGAGAACACCAGCGCCCGGTCGGTGCCGAGCCACCCGGCGAGCGCGTCCTCCAACGCGTGGTGGGCGTCGGTGGAGCCACGGACCAGCCGCGATCCGGTGGCCCCCAGCCCGTACGCGGACAACGCCCCGGCCGCGGCGGCGACCACCTCGGGATGCCTGGCCAGGCCGAGGTAGTCGTTGCCGGCCAGGTCGACCACCTGGTCGGCGGCGGCGCGCGGATGCAGCCGGCGGGTCAGTCCCGCCTTCGCCCGCAGCTCGGCGCGGCGGTCGAGCGCCGCCAGCCAGTCCGCCACCGCCACGTCCCTTCCCCGCCGGTTCCCGCCCGTCAGGCGCTTCCGCCGGGCGAAGTTACCACCCGCCCGGCCTCCCCGGCGTGGCGCGGTGCGGCTCGCCGCGCCACCCCGACCCGGGTCCGGGCCCGCCGCCCGCGCTCGTTTCCCGCCCGGAAAGTGGCCTTGTAGGGTACGTGCCATGCCAGAGATCCTCGACCAGGCCCGGGACCAGGTGCTGCACAACGGCGTCGGTCTCGACGAGGCCGGTGTCCTCGCCGTGCTGAACCTGCCCGACGAGCATCTTCCCGCCGCCCTCCAACTCGCCCACGAGGTGCGGATGCGCTGGTGTGGCCCGGAGGTCGAGGTCGAGGGCATCGTCTCGCTGAAGACCGGCGGCTGCCCGGAGGACTGCCACTTCTGCTCACAGTCCGGCCTGTTCACCTCGCCGGTGCGGTCGGTCTGGCTGGACATCCCCTCGCTGGTCGAGGCGGCCAAGCAGACCGCCGCGACCGGGGCCACCGAGTTCTGCATCGTGGCGGCGGTGCGCGGTCCGGACGACCGGCTGATGAAGCAGCTACGCGAGGGCGTCGCCGCGATCAGGGCGGAGGTCGACATCCAGGTGGCCGCCTCGCTGGGCATGCTCACCCAGCAGCAGGTCGACGAGCTGGTGGCGATGGGCGTACACCGCTACAACCACAACCTGGAGACCTGCCGGTCACACTTCCCGAACGTGGTCACCACGCACTCGTGGGAGGAGCGCTGGGAGACCCTGCGGATGGTCCGGGAATCCGGCATGGAGGTCTGCTGCGGCGGCATCCTCGGCCTCGGCGAGACGCTGCGGCAGCGGGCGGAGTTCGCCGCGCAGCTGGCCGAACTGGACCCGCACGAGGTGCCGCTGAACTTCCTCAACCCCCGCCCCGGCACCCCGCTCGGCGACCAGCCGGTGGTCGAGGGCAAGGACGCGCTGCGGGCCATCGCCGCGTTCCGGCTGGCCATGCCGCGCACCATCCTGCGGTACGCGGGCGGCCGGGAGCTGACCCTGGGTGACCTCGGCACCCGGGACGGCCTGCTCGGTGGCATCAATGCCGTGATCGTCGGCAACTACCTCACCACGCTGGGTCGCCCGGCGACCGACGACCTCGACCTGCTGAACGAGCTGAAGATGCCGGTCAAGGCGCTCTCGGCGACCCTGTGAGGCCGGCCGTGGCAGGTCAGACCTGGTGCGACCGGTGCGGGGAAGCAGCGGCGTCCGGCGCACACGAGGAGTGTGCGGCGGCCCGGGCCCTGGAGCCACCCCGATACTGCGCCCGGTGCCGGCGTCGGATGAAGGTGCAGGTACTGCCGGTCGGCTGGTCGGCGAGCTGCGTCGAGCACGGCGAGCTTCGGAGTTGAGCGGCGGCTGCGCGGCAGGGCGGTGACCCTACGACCTGACGCCCGCCCCCGACACCACCACACTCCGCTCCCTTTGCTCTGCTTCAACCGACGCAACACTCACAGAACGTGTCGGCAATCGTCGCCTGCTCGGCCGCAGGCCGGCACGGAGTTCCTGTTCAAGCGCTGTTGCGTGGATTGAAGCAGAGCAAAGCGTGCGGGGTGGTTCAGGGGCGGGTGCCGCCCATGTCACGGAGGGTGAGACATCGCTCTCCGTGGTCAGCCTGCCGGGCGGCACCATAGCCACAGTTTGACCGGGTGAACCGGTCGTCGGGTCAGCCGATGGTGCAGGTGGAGCCGTTGAGCGTGAACGTGGTGGGCCTCGGGTTGCTGCCGGTGTGCGTACCGTTGAAGCCGATGCCGGCCGACGCGCCCGGCGCGAGGTTGCCGTTGTACGACAGGTTGGTGGCGGTCACCGCCGACCCGGTCTGGGCGTAGCTGGCCGACCAGCCCTGGCCGACCCGCTGTCCGGCGTTCGGGAAGCTGAACGCCAGCGTCCAGCCGTTGATCGCGGTGGTGCCGGTGTTGGTGATGGTGATGTTCGCGGTGAAGCCGGTGCTCCAGTCGGTGGTGCCGTAGGAGACCCGGCAGGGCGAGGTCGGCAGCGGCGCCGAGGTGGTCACCGTCACCCGTTCCG
The DNA here is from genome assembly GCF_019697375.1 of Micromonospora tarapacensis. NCBI lineage: Bacteria > Bacillati > Actinomycetota > Actinomycetes > Micromonosporales > Micromonosporaceae > Micromonospora > Micromonospora tarapacensis. Next base: position 3,353,842 of record NZ_JAHCDI010000004.1, read on the forward strand.
AGGGCGACGAGGCGTTGCCGGCCGCGTCGGTCGCGACCACGTAGAAGGAGTACGTGCTCTGGGGTTGCAGGTCGGTCGCCGCGTACGTGGTCCCGGTGACCGTGGCGACCAACACGTCACCCGAAGCCGGCCCCCGGTAGACCCGGTACCCGGTCACGCCCACGTTGTCGGTCGACGGGGCCCAGCTCAGCGTGGCACCGGTCGTGGTGATCGCCGAGACCGTCGGCGCACCCGGCGTGCTCGGCGCGACGGTGTCCGCCGGGCCGGACGCGGGCTCGGCACCCCACACCCGGGTGCCACCGACGTAGAGCGGCACGTTGCGGTTCGGCCCGGCGGTGGCCTGGTACGACGGGTCGTCGCTCGGATCCCACGTGCCGCCCTCGGGCACACCGACCTTGAACTGCACCTCCATCCGGTGCTGCGACTGGCCGGCGGGGGCGATGGTGTGCCCGGTGCAGTCGACCTCGACGTACCAGAGGTCGCCGCCGGCCGGGTGAGCGGTGCTCGGGGACGGGCAGCCCTGGGTGTAGCCGGGGGTCACCTGCGCCGCCGTGGTGCCGCTGGCCCGGAAGTAGTACCGGAACTTGGCGTCGGTCAGCGCCCGCGCCGGGAAGGCCGACTTGTTGTAGACGATGGCCTTGATCCCGGTGGCCCGCGGCTCGTTCTGCATCACCGTGGTCTCCACGGTCAACTCGTCGATGTCGGGCTGCTCGGGGACCGGGAAGTTCGCCAGCGGGGTGCCGCCGTACTCCTGGGTCAGCCGGGCCAGCGCGGAGGTGAAGCCGGCGTTGTAGTCGGTGGCCACCTCGTTCATCACGTAGTCCGACCGGCTGTCGGTGTACGCGTCGTTCGGCGACGACGGGCCGCCGACCAGCGCGCCGTAGAGGGTGTGCCGGGTCTCGGTGGGCACGGTCATGCTGTCCCACCAGGAGCCGTGTGCGGTGCGGTGGTGCGGGTTCTTGGGCGAGTTGGCGCCGAAGCCGATCACGTAACTGGAGTTGCGCGGGTTGTCGCCGAGCGCGTAGTTGATCTGCCGGACGGCGAAGTCGTGGTAGCGCGCCTTGCGGGTCGCGTCGGTGGTCTTGTCGCTGTAGACCAGCGCGGCGAACGCGGTGTTGGCGGCGTAACGCAGCGCACCCCAGGAGTCGAGCACCGCCATCCCGCCGGGCGAGTACCGGACCCGCTCGCCGCCCACCCCGACGGTCCAGAAGTCGAGCCAGCGGTTGGCGTCGTCGACGTACTTCTGCTCGCCGGTCAGGTTGGCCAGCAGCACGTACGCCCCGAACTGCTTGTTGTCCCAGGCGACGGTCCACTTGTAGGAGCGGGTGCTGGTCTGCGGCTCGGTGCCGAGCCGGTCGTACTCGCTCTCCGCCTTGGCCAGGTACGCGGCGTCGCCGGTGGCCCGGTACAACCAGATCGCGCCCCAGACAAGCTCGTCCTGGTAGCCGCTCCACGAGCGGTAGAAGCTGGTCGCATCGGTGATGCACTCGTGATAGCTCCTGCGCACCGTGTCGGCGAACGTGTAGAGCTGCCGCGCGTGGGTGAGCAACGTGTCGGCGTAGGCGGCGTCGGTGGGCCGGAAGACCATCGAGGACGCGGCCATCGCCGCCGCCGTCTCCCCCGCCAGGTCCGCGCCGCCACAGCTGGCGTCGATCTTGTACGCGGGCCGCGCCATCGGCATCACCTCGGCCGGCCCCCACCACTTGTGGTCGTCGTCGCCCTTGCCCACCTGGCCGTAGAGGACGTTCGGTGACGGGTGCGCCTTGACGAAGTAGTCGTTGACGAAGCGCAGATTGTTCAGCAGGTGGGTCAGCTGCCCGGAGGCGGCGTAGCCGGACCGGTACTCCACCGCACCCCAGGCGAGCATGGTGGTGCTGAACGCCATCGGGAAGCCGAACTTGACGTGGTCACCGGCGTCGTACCAGCCGCCGGTGAGGTCCACCCCGACGCCGTTGCCGTCGCTCAGGGCGGAGTCGTCGCGCCACGAGACGCGGTTCCAGTCCGGCAGTGTCCCGGACTGCTGGGCCTCGTAGAACAGCAGCGACTTCTGCAACGCCTCCGCGTAGTTGAAGGCGGGCGCGGCGGCTGCGGCAGTCGGTGCGGCTCCGTCGGTCGGTGCGGCGGCGGCACCGGCACCGGGTACGCCGATCGCGAGCGCCAGTCCGGCAGCCAGCGCCGTCGCGGCAGCCAACACCCGGCGCGGCCAGGGCTGGTCGGGCCGGTGTGGCGGCCGTGGCTGGTCGGGGCGCGGCCGAGGTCGGCGCTGGCTACCGTGGGCTGGACGCGGCCGTCGGGGGTGATGCATGCGACTGCTCCTGTCGATGCGTGGCGGTGCTGGCGGTGGCGGTGCGGGCGGTGCGGGCGGTGACGGTTCGGGGCTGGCGGTGATGGGAGCAGCTCCAGCAGGACCGGGAGCGCTCCCATGGATACTCAGCAATGTATCGGGCGGGTCACCGTTTTGTGAAGAGTCCGGATGACGCCAGTGCGCTGCCTCGGAATGGCGATGGGCGGGGCCCCCGCACCGGGAGCCCCGCCCATCTCACCGCCCTCCGCACCGGAGGGCGGTCGTCTGTCACCCCGGCCTCAGCCGGGGCTCTCCGCGGGCGCCGGCACCTCGGCGATCAGCGGCACGGTCATGGTCATGGTCAACAGGGAGTCGTCCCGCTCGACCGCGATCGGTCGGGACAGTCGCCGCAGCGTACGCAGCATCGGCGCGTTGTCCGCCTGGACGTGCAGCACCATCGCCGCGTAGCCGGCCGACTCGGCCTGCCGAGTCAGCCGCCGCAGCAGGGTCGAGCCGAGCCCGCGCCGCTGCCAGTCGTCGCGTACCAGCAGCGCCAGCTCGGCCTCGTCGCCCTCGGCGAGCAGGTTCGCCATCGCGACGACCGACTCCGCCGCCCCGCCGGAGCCGGTCGTCGCGGCGACCAGGGTGAGCCCACGGGCCGGCTCCAGCAGCCGACGCAGCCGGGCCGGGGAGGGCTGGGCAGCGCCGCCCAGGTAGCGACGCTGGCGGCTGCGCGCCGAGCAGGCCTGGTGCAGTTCGACCACCGCCGTCAGGTCGTCCGCGACGGCGGGGCGTACGGTCAGCTCGGCGCCGTCCGGCAGGACCACGGTGACCTGCTCGCCCGCGCGCCGGGCCGCGGTGGCGCCCAGCTCCAGCAGCGCCTGTGCCCGTGCGTACTCGGCCGGCGTGAAGCTCGGCGCGACACGGTGCAGAGCGTACGAACCGCCGTTCGGGTCGGCCAGCAGCATCGTCGCGCCGTCGATCCCCGGTCGGGCCGCGGCCGGCGCGGGTCGCCAGGTCACCTCGTCGGCACCGAGCAGGGCACGCAACACCTCCCCGGTCGCGTCCGGGTCGTGGACCAGTCGGGTCGCCAGCCCGAGCACCCGGGTCGGCTGGTCGGCCAGGCCACGCGCTTCGCTGCGCGCCACCCAGCACTCCCGCCCCCGCCCCCGCTCGACGGCGGCGATGAGATCCGGCTCGTCGATCGTGTCCGGCGCATCGACGAGGAAGTCGTCGACGGCACCGTGCTCGGTGGTGTGCACCTGCACGGTGAGGATGTTGACTCCGCGCAACGCGAGGCTCGCCGTGAGGACCGACAGGTAGCCCGGCCGGTCGTCCACGGTGGCCCGGATCCGCCACAGCGTCATCGTTGCCTCCCTTCCCGTGCCACCCTCGCCTGCGGCTGTTGCCAGCCGGTTGCCCAACCGTGTCCGGCCGCGACCGGCCCTGCGGTCTGCGTCACAGCCGGCGGGTCACGGGTTGGTGCTGATCGACGGGGTGCCGACCAGATCCAGCCGGTCGCCGAGAATGACCGCGCTGGCCCGGACCAGTTGGGCCAGCCGGTCGACCTCGGTGGAGTGGAACGAGGCCGGGGAGAGGGTCTCGCCGTGCTCGCGGGAGACCACCATGACCAGCCCGGCCCGACCGAACGGGGCGACCGCGAAGTGGCCGCCGTCGGGCATGGTCATCGACCGGGCCCGCAGCGGTGTCACCTCCGGCAGCTGCGGCGGTACGGGCGTACGCCAACTGGCGTGCCCCACCGTCGCCCCGCCGCCACCGCCGGTGCGTGACGCCCAGTCGACCGGCACCATCGCCGCCACCGCCCAGTCGGCGGCGAGCAGGCCGGGCACCGCGTCGACCAGGGTGGCCAGCCCGTCGGCCGGGTTGGCGGCGACCTGCGCCAGCAGTTCGGCGTCCTGGCCGGTGGTGGTGGGCGCGCCGATCGCCCGCCACACCCCGTCCACCCGCACCCCGGGGATCGCCGCCAGGCCGGCCAGCAGGCGTTCCACCCGGGCGGCACCCGGCCACACCACGGTGAAGTCGTCGACCGCCCGCCCGCCGAGGCGTTCCAGCACGACCACCTGGACGATGTCCGCGCCCGACACCCCGAGTGTCCGCGCCACCTGGCCGAGCGTGCCTGGACGGTCCGGCAGGGTGACTCGAACGCGCAACAACATCTCAAACCCCTCCGCTCGGCGGGCCGACGCGGTGGCCGGCAGGCTGGTCACAGCCTGACAGTTGACCATTTCGTCCCTGTTGCGGCGGCATGTCCCGAGGGTCAAACCTGACCTTGACAACCCGCCCGAGCTGCCATGAACTGTGCGGATGACCGATCCGGCCGAGGGCACGACCGCTTCCGCCACCGGCTCCCCCGCCGGTCTGGATCTTGATCGGCTCCGCGGCCACCTGGCCCGGCACCGGCCCGATCTGGCCGCCGGGCCGCTGCGGGCCGAGCTGATCGCCGGCGGCCGGTCGAACCTGACCTACCTGGTCCGGGCCGGCGGGCAGGAGCTGGTGCTGCGCCGCCCGCCGCTCGGGCACGTGCTGGCCACCGCGCACGACATGACCCGCGAGTTCCGGGTGATCTCGGCCTTGGCGCCGACCGCCGTGCCGGTGCCCCGGGCCGTGCTGCTGTGCCCGGACGCCGACGTGCTCGGTGCCCCGTTCTACCTGATGGAGCGGGTCACCGGTGAGGTGCTCCGCGACCGCGCCCGGACCGACCAGCTCACCGCCGAGCAGCGGTACGGGCTGGTCATGGCGATGATGGACACCCTCGCGGCACTGCACGCGGTCGAGCCGGCGGCGGTCGGTCTGGCGGATTTCGGCCGACCGGAGGGCTACCTCGCCCGGCAGGTCCGCCGCTGGGCCGCCCAGCTGGACCGCTCCCGGAGCCGACCGCTGCCCGGCATCGACGAGCTGCGCGACCGACTCGCCGCCACCGCGCCCGAGGGGGCGAACGCGGGCCGCGTGGTACACGGCGACTACCGGCTGGACAACCTGCTCGCCACGGTCGACCCGGTGGCGGTGACGGCGGTGCTCGACTGGGAGATGGCCACCCTCGGCGACCCGCTGGCCGACCTCGGGCTGCTGCTGACGTACTGGGAGGTGCTCGGCGACCGCGACGGCGCCGACGGCAACCCGGTCGCCGACGGACTCGGCCCGCGCGCCGGCTTCCCCGGCGGGGCCGAGTTGATCGAGAGGTACGCGGCCCGCAGCGACGTCGACGTCGGACCGTTGCACTGGCACGTGGCGCTGGGCTGCTTCAAACTCGCCGTGATCTGCGAGGGCATCCACTACCGGCACACCCTCGGGCAGACCCTCGGCGCGGGGTTCGGCACCATCGGCGACATGGTGGCCCCACTTGTCGACCACGGTCTGACCGCGGCAAGGGAGGCGTGATGGACTTCGCGTACGACGCCCGGACCGAGCAGTTGCGCGGGGAACTCGCGGAGTTCCTGGAGCAGCACGTCTACCCGGCCGAGGCGGTGCACGCCGCCCAGGTGGCCGCCGCCGGTGACCCGTGGGCCCGCCCGCCGGTCATGACCGAGCTGAAGGCCGAGGCGCGCCGGCGCGGCCTGTGGAACCTCTTCCTGCCCGACCCGCGCCACGGTGCCGGGCTCACCAACCTCCAGTACGCTCCGCTGGCCGAGTTGACCGGGCGCAGCCCGCACCTCGCCCCGGAGGCGCTCAACTGCGCGGCGCCGGACACCGGCAACATGGAGCTGCTCGCCGAGTTCGGCTCCCCCGCCCAGCAACAGCGGTGGCTGGCGCCACTGCTAGCCGGGGAGATCCGCTCCGCGTTCTGCATGACCGAACCGGAGGTCGCCTCCTCGGACGCGACGAACATCGCCACGTCGATCCGTCGCGACGGCGGCCACTACGTGATCGACGGCCGCAAGTGGTGGTCCTCCGGGGCGATGGACCCGGCCTGCGAACTCCTCATCGTGATGGGCAAGACCGACCCGGACGCCGACCGGCACAAGCAGCAGAGCATGATCCTGGTTCCGCGGGACACCCCGGGGGTCACGGTCCGCCGGGGGATGACGGTCTTCGGCTACGGCGACGCCCCGCACGGCGGGCACGCCGAGGTCGACTTCCATGGCGTACAGGTGCCGGCGGAGAATCTGGTCGGCGCCGAGGGCAGCGGTTTCGCCATCGCCCAGGCGCGGCTCGGCCCCGGCCGGATCCACCACTGCATGCGCCTGGTCGGGATGGCCGAGCGAGCCCTGGAACTGCTCTGCCGGCGGGCCGCCGAGCGGGTCGCCTTCGGCCGCCCGCTCGCCGAGCAGGGCGTGGTACGCGAGTGGATCGCCGAGTCCCGGGTCCGCATCGAACAGACCCGACTGCTGGTGCTCAAGACGGCCTGGCTGATGGACACCGTCGGCAACAAGGGCGCACACACCGAGATCCAGGCCATCAAGATCGCCACACCGGCGATGGCCGAGTGGGTGATCGACAGGGCGATCCAGACCCACGGTGCTGCCGGGGTCAGCCAGGACACCCCGCTGGCCGCACTCTGGGCGCAGGCTCGCACGCTCCGCCTCGCCGACGGTCCCGACGAGGTGCACCGGGCCAGCCTCGCCAAGCGCGAGCTGCGCCGCTGGGCCAGCTCCCCCTGACCACCCGCCGCACCGCTGGCCCTGCCCCAAGGTGGCGCGTCGGCCGTGGCGCACGCCCGGATGTCACATTCGGTATTCGTCGACCGGCCCCACCCAATCGCAGTCATGTCCTTTGCTCTGCTTCAACCCACGCATCGGTCACACTCAGTAGCGACCAACGGCCGGCAGCAAAACTCGCTGCCCACATCACCGCTGCTCGGGAGCTGGTGCGTGGGTTGAAGCAGAGCAAAGCGTGCGGGGTGGACATGGCGATACGGGCGAGATGGTCACGCAGCGTCAGAACCGCGGGGAGTTACCGGCAGGTGGCATCGTGCCGCGCCGGCTCGTTGACCGGCTCGGCGCCGCTGGCCGCCGCCGCTGGCCGCCGCCGCTGGCCGCCGCGGGAGGCGGGGCGATCCGGGTGCGGAGATCAGGCGGAGGCGCGCTCGACGAGCTGGGTGTCCAGGACGATGTGTGGCGCGGGAATCTCGTCGCCGCGGATCCGGTCGACCAGCAGCCGCGCCATCTGCCGGCCCATCTCCTCCACCGGCTGGAACACCGACGTCAGCGGTGGGTCCGCCTGCCGGGCGATCGGCGCGTCGTCGAAGCCGACGACGGCCACGTCCTGCGGCACCCGTCGGCCGGCCTCGCGCAGCGTCCGCAACGCGCCGAAGGCCATCAGGTCGGCGGCGACGAACACCGCGTCCAGGTCGGGGCAGCGGTCCAGCAGTTGCCGCATGGCCCGCACCCCGCTCTCCTCGCTGAAGTCGCCGTACGCGATCAGATCGACGTTGACGCCGAACCCGGCGGTGCACACTGCGTCCCGGTAGCCGGACAACCGGGCCAGCCCGGCGCCCATGTCCTGCGGGCCGGCGATGGTGGCGATGCGCCGCCGCCCCGGCTGGCGAGGTGCTCCACCGCCTGCCGCGCCCCGCCGGCGTTGTCGACGTCGACGAACGAGGCGGGCTGGGCGTCGGGGTGCAGCATCCGCGCGGGCCGGCCGCCGAGCACCATCGGCAGGCCGCGCTCCTCCAGCAGGGTGGGCAGCGGATCGGAGTCGTGCAGCGACAGCAGCAACACCCCGTCGACGTGCTGGTTGGTCAGGTGGTGCTCGACCCGTTCCCGTTCCAGCGGTGACTGCGCCATGGCCAGCCAGAGCTGCAACGGCGTCTCCAGCAGGGCCGAGCTGATCCCGCGGACGATGCCGGCGAAGAACGGCTCGGCGAAGAGCCGGTCACCGGACTCGCTGACCACCAGCGCCACCGAGTCGGTCCGCTGGGTGACCAGCGCCCGGGCGGCCCGGTTCGGCACGTAGCCCAGCTCCGCGATGGCCTGCTGGACGGCGGCGCGGGCCTCCGGACTCACCTGGGGAGAGCCGTTGACCACGCGGGAGACCGTGCCGCGGCCGACACCGGCGCGGGCGGCGACCGCGTCGAGGGTCGGGCGCCCGAGCGACCGGGTGCGCTGCGTTGTCATCGTCTGCTCCTCCGACGTCAGGCGGCCCCGGCACCTGCTCCAGGGTCGGTGCCGGGCCGCCCGCTACTGGCTGGCCATCGCCCTATTGTGCGGCCAGACCGTTGCGTCGGATCACCTCCGCGTACCACCTGGCGCTGGACTTGGGGATGCGGGTCTGGCTGTCGTAGTCGACGTAGATCATGCCGAACCGCTTCGTGTAGCCCCAGGCCCACTCGAAATTATCCATCAGCGACCAGGCGAAGTATCCCCGCAGGGGGACTCCCGCGCTGATCGCCTCGTGGCAGGCGCGCAGGTGCGCGTCGAAGTACGCCAGCCGATCGACGTCGTCGACCTGGCCGTCGACCACCGCGTCGACGAAGGCCGACCCGTTCTCGGTGACGTAGAGTGGCAGATCGGTGTACTCCTCGTGCACCCTGCGCAGCGTCTCCACCAGACCGGGGGCGTCGATCTCCCAGTCCATGTCGGTGACCGGGACGCCCCGGGTGACGAACCGGACGTCCTCGCTGCCCGGCCAGCAGGACGCGGCCCGCCAGTAGGGTTCCGGCTCCGCGCCGGCCACCGGCGCGGCCACCACGTGCCGGCTGTAGTAGTTGACGCCGACCACGTCCAGCGGCGTGGCGATGACGGCAAGGTCACCGTCGCGGACGTGCCCGAAGTCGGTCACCTTCGCCAGGTCCGCGACCAGATCCCCGGGGTACGCCCCACGCAGCATCGGGTCGAGGAAGAACCGGTTCGCCAGACCGTCGATGCGTCGGGCCGCGTCGACGTCAGCCGGCGCGTCGGTGGCCGGGGTGACCGGGTAGAGGTTGACGGTCACCCCGAGCTGTGCGGTGGGCACGGCCGCACGCAGCGCCTGCACGGCGAGCCCGTGCCCGAGCATCAGGTGGTGTCCGGCGCGGACCGCGGCGGCCCCGTCGGAACGGCCCGGGGCGTGCACCCCCGAGCCGTAGCCGAGAAAGGCCGAGCACCAGGGCTCGTTGAGCGTGGTCCAGTACTTCACCCGGTCGCCCAACGCGTCCACCATCAGCTGGGCGTAGTCGGCGAACCGGGCGGCGGTGTCCCGCGCCGGCCAGCCGCCGGCGTCCTCCAGTTCCTGCGGCAGGTCCCAGTGGTAGAGGGTGAGCCAGGGCTCGATCCCGTTGGCCAGCAGCTCGTCGACCAGCCGCCGGTAGAAGTCGAGCCCCTCGGCGTTCACCGGACCCGACCCGCCCGGCTGCACCCGGGGCCAGGAGACCGAGAAGCGGTACGACTTCAACCCCAGCTCGGTCATCAGCCGGACGTCGTCGCCGAGCCGGTGGTAGTGGTCGCAGGCGACGTCGCCGGTGTGCCCGGCGACCGTCCGGCCCTCGGTGTGGCTGAAGACGTCCCAGATCGACGGGGTCCGGCCGCCCTCGGCCGCCGCGCCCTCGATCTGGTACGCCGCGGTCGCCGCGCCCCAGAGGAAGCCGGGCGGGAAGGTCAACGGCCCGCGTGCGTCGAGCAGGCCGACGGCGGGTGGGGTGGCGGGGTTGCTCACGACTTGACTGCACCTTCCATGATCCCGCCGATGATCTGGCGGCCGAACAGGAGAAAGACGAGCACCAGCGGGATGGTGCCGACCGCCGTGGCGGCGAAGACCTGGGAGTAGTCGGTGTAGTACGCGTACGACAGGAAGGAGAGCGAGACCTGCAGGGTCGGGTTCTCCGGGGAGAGGATCGCGTACGGCCAGAGGAAGGAGTTCCAGGTCTCCATGAACGTCAGCAACCCGAGCACGCCGGCCGCCGGCCGCAGCGCGGGCAGCACGATGTTCCAGTAGATCCGGAAGGTGCTGGCCCCGTCGACCCGGCCGGCCTCGATCAGCTCGTCCGAGATCGCCTGACTGGCGTACTGCCGCATCATGAACACGCCGAAGGCGCTGACCAGGAACGGCACGGTGACCGCGTAGAGAGTGTCGTACCAGTCCAGCGACTGCATCATGCTCCAGAGCGGGATGAGGCCCATCTGGGTCGGGATCATCATGGTGACGATGATCGCCAGCAGCAGCACGTTGCGACCGCGGAAGCGCAGCTTCGCGAAGGCGAAGCCGGCCAGGGAGCCGGTAAGCACCACCGACACGGTGACCACCGAGGAGACGATGATCGAGTTCATCAGGCCCTTGAGGAAGTTGGCCGCGTCGTTGTCGAGCACCCGGCCGAAGTTGTCGCCGAACGCGCCGCCGGGGGTCATCGGCGGCGGCACGTCGTTGATGGACTCCAGGCTGCGGGTCCCGATCACGATCATGTAGTAGAAGGGGTAGATCGACAGCAGCGCCGCCAGGACGAGCGCCATGTAGGTGAGTGGACTGGTGCGCCACAGGCGCCTTGAAGCCGAGGTCATCGATCTTTCCTCACTTGGCCGCGCGGCGGACGAGTACGAAGTTGATCAGCGACACGAAGACGATGATCATGAAGATCGCCCAGGCCACCGCTGCCCCGTAACCTGCGGTGCTCAGGTTGTAGATGCCCTTCTCGTACATGTACATGGCGAGGGTCTGGTACTCCCGCTGGTTGCCGCCGATGATGCTGCCGTTGGCGAAGAGCAGCGGCTCGGTGAAGAGCTGCATGCCGCCGATCGTGGAGAGGATGACCACGAAGATGAAGGTGGGCTTGAGCATCGGCAGGGTGATCTGCCAGAACTGCCGCCACGGGCTGGCCCCGTCGATCGCGGCCGCCTCGTACAGATCCTTCGGGATGGCCTGCATGCCGGCGAGCAGGATCAGGGTGTTGTAGCCGGTCCACCGCCAGTTGACCATCGTGGCGATCGCGGTCCAGGAACTCCACTCCTGTGCGCGCCAGTCGATCTGGTCCACGCCGACGAGGTTGAGCAGCCAGTTGAACAGGCCGAAGTCGCGCTGGAACAGCATGCCGAAGACGATCGCGACGGCGGCCACCGAGACCACGTTCGGCACGAAGATGGCCAACCGGAAGAAGGTCTTGGCGCGCAGCAGGGTCTGGTTGAGCAGGTTCGCCAGGAACAGCGCCATCAGCAGCTGCGGGATGGTCGACAGGGCGAAGATGCCGAACGTGTTGATCAGCGCGTTCCAGAAGTAGTCGTCGGAGATCAACTCGGTGTAGTTGTCGAACCCGATGAACGTGTGCTCGCCGACCATGTCCCAGTCGTGCAACGACATCCAGGCGGTGCGCAGCATCGGGTACAACCCGAAGGCCCCGAAGATCAGGAAGAACGGCGCGATGTAGAGGTACGGCGAGTACTTGATGTCCAGGCGGTTGAGGAAGTACCTCCGGCGGCGCCGGGAGGCGACGTCGGGAGGTGGCGGTGCTGCTGGCGGCGGCGCCGTGGTGGCCGAAAGGCTCATGACGACACTCCGCTGCGCTCCGTGCCGCCACGAGGCACCAGGGCACTGATGTGATGGTTCGCTCGCTTACGCTCGCTCATGAGAAGTTCCTTTTTCCGGCGAGGCCCGGGGGCCCTCGCGCAGGGTGCTACGCGGAGGGGACCGACCGGTGGCGTTCGGGTAGTCCCCGAACGCCACCGGAAGGGGAATCAATCAGAAGGCACCCTGAGTCGTTGCGTCCGTGGTGAACTGCTTCCAGGCCTCGTCCTTACTGGCCTGCCCGTTCTCGAACGCCCGCATCGCCGGCTCGAACGCGTTCTCCTTCACCGCCTGGTGCTTCGGGCCGAGGTGGATCGGCTCGATCTGGGCGACGCTCTCGCCGAAGATCTTGCCGGTCGGCGCGTTGCTGAAGTACTCGTTGGTGTAGCTGAGGAAGGCCTCGTTCTTCAGCGCCTCCAGGTTGGTGGGCAGCGGGCCCTTGGCCTTGAAGGCCTCCACCTGGCTGGTGGCGTTGGTCAGGAACTGGGCGAGCTTCGCCGCCTCCTCCGGGTACTTGCTCTGCTCCGGCACGGCCAGCCACGAGCCGCCCCAGTTGCCGCCGCCGCCCGGCACGGCCGCCACGTCCCACTTGCCCTTGTTCTCCTCACCGGAGTTGTCCGCGACGATGCCGAGCATCCAGGACGGGCAGAAGGTGGCCGCGAAGGTGCCCTGCTTGAAGCCGCCGGACCACTCGGGCGACCAGGTGGACGCCTTGGCGGAGATGTCGGCCATCGAGGTGGCGGTCTCCCAGGCGGCCTTCACCGCGGGGCTGGAGTCCGCGATGATGTTGTTCTCCTTGTCGTAGAACAGGTCGGCGCCCTGCTGGAACAGCACGCCGTTGGAGACGGCGGTGATCGAGTCGACGAAGGCCTTGCCGGTGGCCTGCTTGTACTTCTGGCCGGCCTGGTGGAAGCCGTTCCATTCCGGCCAGAGCGCCGACACCTGGTCCCGCTCGGTGGGCAGGCCGGCCGCCGCGAACAGGTCCTTGCGGTAGCAGACCGCGAGGCTGCCGACGTCGGTCGGCAGGCCGATCAGCCGACCGTCCGGCGCCTTGCCCAGCTCCCACTTCCAGGGCAGGTAGTCGTCGGAGATCTCGGAGGAGACCAGCGGAGCAAGGTCGGCCCAGTTGCGCGGGTTGGCCTTGAACTCGTTGAGAATGCCCTCTTCCAGGGCGGTCACGTCGGCCGCGCCCTTGCCGGTGGCGAGGTAACGGACCAGCTTGGGCCGGTACTCGCCGAGCTGCGCGGTCTTGCGCAGCTCGACCTTGATGCCGGTCTGCTGCTCGTACTGCTTGACGAGCTCGTCGTAGCCCATCTCGCCGAAGGTGTCGACGACCAGCTTGTCGGGCTTCTCGCCCTCAGCCGGCGTGTCGTCGTTGCCGCAAGCCGCGAGCCCGCCGATGGCGGTGATCGCGGCCAGGGCGGCTGCCGCCATGCGGGTACGCCGCGTGGTGAGGTTCATCCTGACCCCTCTTTCGATGGTGAGGCTGGTTTACGTGTGGTGGGGGGTGCCGCAGCGCTGCCGACACCGACTCGGTCAGCCGGCATCGGCGTCCCATCAGGCGAAATTGTGATCCACGCCTCTTGGGAACGCTCCCATGAGATTGCCGGCAGGTGTCAGGAGTGTCAATAGGCCGCTGGGAGCGTTCCCAGATCGTTACCGCGAAAATGGTTTGAATCGTGGTACGACTGCCTTGCCGAACCGGCTCAGGCCGGGGTCAGCAGAAGCGACGCAACAGCGTGTCGGCCCGACTCGCGTCGAAGGCCGCCGGGTCGAAGTCGGCGCCCACCCAGCCTCGCATCGACCGGTGCTCCGGGTGATCCGGGTCGGCGAGGGCGGCGAGGAGCATCCGGTAGCCCTGCGGCCCACCGACGTCCTCCGGCGGGCAGGCCCGCTCCCCGTCGAGGCAACTGGGGCAGCGCTCGTCCACCTCGGCGGTGCGGGCGTCCTCGACCAGCAGGTCGTGCTCCCACCAGTCACCGAAGTCGTACAGGTAGTGGAACCGGCTCCCCTTGCCGACGACCGCGTCCAGCCGGACCTCCAGTTCGTCGTGCAGGGCCAGCTCGCCGTCGGGGTCGGGCTCGCCGTACTGCACACCGTCGATCTCGAACGAGTGCAGGTGGCAGTCGCGCCAACCCATCGCGTGCTGCACCACCCGGTGGACCCGGTCCAGGGTGTAGCCGCCGGGCACCAGCACCCGGCGCCAGATCGCCGGACGGACCCCGGACAGGGAGATCCTCAGCTCGAAGATCTGACGCGGCATGGGTGTCCCATCCTCCCTCGGCATAGGCTGCGAGCATGATCTGCCGAGCGTGCCGGACGCGACGGCACGACGACTGCCCGGGCCGGAACTGGTGCGACTGCCAGCACCGTACCCCCCGACCCACCCCGGTCGTCACCGGTCCGGCCGGCGAATGAGCGTCGGACTTCCGATTTCCGAACTCTGGCCGGACCCGTCACCCGAACCGGTCGACGACGACACGCTCATCCGCCGCTACGGCCGCGCCGATCTCCCGCACCTGCGAATGAACTTCGTGACCAGCGTCGACGGCGCGGTCAGTGTCGACGGCTACTCCGCCGGACTGTCCGGGAAGCCCGACAAGCGGGTCTTCGGGCTGCTGCGGATGCTCTGCGACGCGCTCCTGGTGGCGGCCGGCACGCTGCGCCACGAGGGATACCGGGCGGTCCGTCTCGACGAGCGGCGCCGGGCGTGGCGGCGCGCGCACGGGCTGGCCGAGTACCCGACGCTCGTGGTGGTCTCCGGCACCGCGAACCTCGACCCGGCCCAGGCGGCCTTCGCCGACGCACCGGTCCGCCCGGTGGTGCTCACCCGCCACGGCACGTCCGCACCGCCCGGCCTGGCCGCCGTCGCCGACCTGGTGCGCTGCGGCGACGACCGGGTCGACCTGGTCGCCGGCCTCACCGAACTGCGCCGGCGCGGGCTCGGCCAGGTGCTCTGCGAGGGCGGCCCGCGGCTGTTCGGTGCGCTCACCGCCGCCGACCTGGTGGACGAGGTCTGCCTCTCGGTCGCCCCGCTGCTCGCCGGTGCCGGCCCCGGCCGGATCACCGCCGGCGACCCCAGCCCGGCCCGTGGCCTGCCGCTGCGTCACGTACTGCTCGCCGGCGACGGCACCCTGCTGCTGCGCTACGCCCGACGCTGACCGGCCCACCGGCGGTCGAGTTGACCGAATCAGGCGCGTGACGGCCGGACCGCTCACTACCGTCAACCCTGGTCGGCGGCGGCCGGAGGGGCGGGGCATTGGCGCACGAGGTGGTCGAACTGAGAATCCACGGGGTCTCCGGCGCCTCCGCCGAGGCGCTGTTGGACCACCCGGTCGTGATCCGGGTGGCGGGCGACGGCAACGCCGGCTTCTACCGGCCCCGCCCCGGCTTCGGCATCAGCGACCGGCCGCAGGCGCTGCGGGTGGAGGCGTACCGCTGGGGCTCGCTGACCGCCGGCAGTGCCGTGCGTACCCTGTCGCTGCTGTTCCTGCTGCCGTTCATGCTGATCAACCTCGCCGTCTGGACCCGCCCGGCGACCGGCGGGGCGGGCGGCCTGATCGGCCCGCTGTGCCGGCTGCTGGCCGCCACCCTGACCGCCGCGTTCGTGCTCTCCGTCGTGGGCGTGACCGTCGACATCATCGGTTGGCAGTGCGTTCCCTACGAACCCTGCCTGGCCGGGCGTGGCTACCTGTCATGGCTGGCCGACCTGCCCCTCGGGCCACGCCTGGCCCTGCTCGCGCTGGTGCCGATCGCCGCGCTGCGGCTGCTCTGGTGGCTCGGGAAGCGCTCCGCCCGGGTGTTCGAGGCGTTTCCGGCCGCCCGGGGGCAGGACCGCACCCGCGGTGGGGAGGACCGCGTCGACGCTCCCGGCTTCTGGAACGACGCCCTCGTGGTGCACCGGCTACGCGCCATCCACATCGCGGTCGGGCTCGGGGTGCTCGACGCGAGCCTGCTCGCCGCGCTCATCCACGTCCATCCGACACCGGTCGCGTACCTGCTCTTCGGCGCCGCCTCGATCCTGCTGGCGGCCTGTGTCGTGCTGCTGAGCCGGCCCGCGCGGTCCACACCGGACGGCCCGGGACGGGGGCCGGTCGACCTGCGCGGCATCCGGCCGCTGCGGGTGGCCGCCATCGTGCTCACCCTGCTGGCCCTCGGCTACAGCGCGGCACCCCTGGAACCGGAACCGCCGCACGGGCAGCTGCCCGGCTACGAGGCGACGGTGGCCGGACTGGTCGCGGTCCAGGCCGCCCTGCTCGTCGCCCTCGTCGCCGCCACCCTGCACGAGCGCCGGCGCAGCTCGACCGCCGGCAGGTCCTGGCTGGGCGGCCTCGCCACCCCGATGCTCGCCGCCGCGGCGACCGCCGCCGCCTACGGCTTCGCCGCCGCGCTCGTCTACCGCGTCGCCGACCTGCTCGACCGGGGGGACATCCCGAATCCGGACCGGCCGGACCGGGCCGGCGCGCCACCACTGGAGCCGCCGGTCTCCTACCGTTGGGCCGCCCTCGCCGGCCTGGTGACGGTCCTGGTCGTGGCCGCGGCGGTGCTCTGGCGGATCGCGGTGACCCGGCGGCGGCGCCGCCGGCTGGCCGAGATGATCGTCCGGCGTGACTTTCCCGACCCGCCGCCGGAGGCCGTGCCCCGGCGCGTCGTCGTCCGGGAGATCGTCGCCCGGGCCGCGATCGCCGAGCACCTGCGGCCGATCTTCGCCGTGTTCCTGGTGCTGTCGCTGCTCGGCGTCACCACCGTCGCGTTCGACCTGGTCGGCATCGGCCCGTCGGAGCTGAGCAGGCGGCTGGCCGGCACCGACGGCACGGCGGCCCGGGGCCTGGCCCTCGCGACCGACGTCGGCGTGTACGTCATCGGCCTGGTCGCGCTCGGGATCGTCGTGCTGGGGTTGCTCTCCTACCGTTCCGACGAGACCCGGCGCACCGTGGCGGCGATCTGGGACCTGGGCACCTTCTGGCCGCGTACGGTGCACCCGTTCGCGCCGCCCTGCTACGCCGAGCGGGCGGTGCCGGAACTCGCCAAGCGGGTCAGCGCGCTCACCGCCCACGGTGGGGTGATCATCTCCGGGCACAGTCACGGCTCGGTGCTCGCCGCCGCCACCCTGCTCCAGTTGCCGGCCCAGGTGCTGCCCCGGGTGGCGTTGCTGACCCACGGCAGCCCGCTGCACCGGATCTACGCGCGGATCTGCCCGGCGTTCTTCGGCGATCCGACCCTGCACGAGGTGGGCGACCGGATCGGCTGGCGGTGGGTGAACCTGTGGCGGGACACCGACTCGATCGGCGGCCCCCTCTTCTCCGCACACCGCCCCGGACAGCCGCCCCAGGTCAAGGGGCCGGCCGGCACCGTCGACCGGCGGCTGCGCGACCCGCGCGGGATCGTCGTGCCGCCCGACGACACGGTCCCGCCGCCGGTCGACCGGCACTGGCCGTACCACACCGACGAGGGGTACGAGGCGGCGGTGCGCGAACTGGTCGGGCGGCTGGACGCGGCCGAATCGGGCTCGGCGCCGGCGCCGCCGCCCGGTCGGTGACCCGCCGACACCGACGTCGGGCGGCGACACGGGCGCCCGAACCGGCGGCACGCGCCGTCAGGGCACCGTCGCCGTACGCGGTCGGCGTGCCGTCGTGGCGTGCGCTACGCCGCGTCGCGTGGCGGCCTGTCGTACTCCTCCGGCAGGATGCAGGGCGTGTGTGCCGACCGCGACGACCAGCCGACCGGAGCTGCCCGATGACTGACGAGGGATTCGACGGCCCGGGCGAGGGGGTGGGCCGGGTGCTGGGCACCGCCGACGCCACTCCCCTGCAGTTCTGGACGGCGGTCTCCCCCGGCAGCTACCTCCAGCTCGACGACGTGGTGGTGACCCGGCGGGAGCTGCCCGACCGGGAGCCGGTGACCATCGCCGGAGTGGTCACCCAGGTCCGCGCCCGGCACGAGGGCGCCCAGTTCGACTCCGACGTCTTCGCCATCGCCGACGGCACCCTGCCGGCGCAGGTGCAGGAGGCGGCCGAGATCACCACCACCCGGGTCGATCCGGAGTTGTACGTGCCCCCGCAGCCCGGTGCGGTGGTGCACCGCGCCGAGGGCGACGCCCGCGCCCGGGCCCTGCACTTCGACCGGATGGAACGCCGCATCCCGATGGGCACGGGCCGCGACGGGGTGCCGGTCTATCTCAACGCCGACTTCCTCGACGGCACCCGCGGCGCGCACGTCTCCATCTCCGGCATCTCCGGAGTGGCCACCAAGACCAGCTTCGCCACCTTTTTGCTCTACTCGGTGTTCCGCTCCGGCCAGCTCGGCGGTGACGCGGTCAACGCCAAGGCGCTGATCTTCAACGTCAAGGGCGAGGACCTCCTCTTCCTCGACCACCCGAACACCCGGCTCGACGACGCCACCCGGGCCGCGTACGCCCGGCTCGGCCTGACCGCCGACGCCTTCCCCGACCTGCGGGTCTACGCCCCGCCCCGGGTCGGCGACTCGTCCGGCACCCCCGACGTGCACAGCCGACTCACCGGGGTGGACAGCTTCTACTGGACGCTCACCGAGTTCTGCGCGAACCGACTCCTGCCGTACGTCTTCGCCGATGCCGACGACGAACGCCAGCAGTACACGATGGTGGTCCACTCGGTCACCGCCCACCTGGCCCGCCACGCCCAGCCCGCCGACGGCGGTGTCAGCATCGACGGCACCCGTCTCGGCACCTACGCCGACCTGGTCGACCACGTCGTCGAGCAGCTCAGCGACGACGAGACCCGGGGTGACTGGGCGGGCAGCGCGGTCGGCCTGGGCACGGTCAACGCCTTCGCGCGGCGCCTCATCGGCAGCAAGAAGGACCTGTCCCGGCTGATCCGCGGCGACCTGGCCAGCCGGCGCCCGCACTCGATCAACACCGCGGAGTCGGCCCAGGTCACCGTCGTCGACCTGCACAACCTGCCGGATCGCGCGCAGCGCTTCGTGGTCGGCGTGACGCTGAAGACCGAGTTCGACAACAAGGAGAAGCAGGGCGCCAAGCCGCTGCTGTTCGTGGTGCTCGACGAGCTGAACAAGTACGCCCCCCGGGAGGGCTCCTCCCCGATCAAGGAGGTGCTGCTGGACATCGCCGAGCGGGGCCGTTCACTCGGGGTGATCCTCATCGGCGCGCAGCAGACCGCCAGCGAGGTGGAGCGGCGCATCGTCACCAACTCGGCGATCCGCGTGGTCGGCCGGCTCGACCCGGCCGAGGCGTCCCGTCCCGAGTACGGTTTCCTCCCCCCGGCGCAGCGGCAGCGTGCCCTGCTGGCCAGGCCGGGCACGATGTTCGTCAACCAGCCCGACATTCCCATCCCGCTCTGCCTGGAGTTCCCGTTCCCGGCCTGGGCGACCCGGTTCTCCGAGGCGGGGGCCGCGCCGTCGCAGACCCTGCGCTCGATCACCCAGTCCGCCGACCCGTTCGCGGTGGTGGGGTCGGGCGGCGGCGCCGACGACGACATCCCGTTCTGAGCCCGCAGTCGTGAACGAAAGGCCGGCACAGTGAAAATCCTGCACACCTCGGACTGGCACGTGGGCAAGGTGCTCAAGGGACAGTCACGGGCCGAGGAGCACAAGCAGGTGCTGGCCGGGGTCATCGAGATCGCCCAGCGAGAGCGGCCCGACCTGGTTCTCATCGCCGGCGACCTCTACGACACCGCCGCGCCGACCCCGGAGGCGACCCGCCTGGTCACCCGGGCGCTGACCGCGCTGCGGCGCACCGGCGCGGACGTGGTGGCCATCGGCGGCAACCACGACAACGGGCCGGCCCTGGACGCGTTGCGGCCGTGGGCGGAGGCCGCCGGTGTCACCCTGCGCGGCGGGGTCCGCGAGGATCCGGCCGAGCACGTCGTCGACGGCGCCACCGCCGGCGGGGAACGCTGGCGGCTGGCCGCGTTGCCGTTCCTGTCCCAGCGGTACGCCGTCCGCGCGGTGGAGATGTACGAGCTGACCGCCGCCGAGACCAACCAGACGTACGCCGACCACCTGGGCCGCATCCTCACCCGGCTGACCGAGGGTTTCACCGAGCCCGACCGGGTGCACCTGGTCACCGCCCACCTGACCGTGGTCGGGGCGGCCACCGGCGGCGGCGAACGGGACGCGCACACCGTCCTGGGTTACGCGGTGCCCGCCTCGGTCTTCCCGGGCACCGCGCACTACGTGGCGCTCGGCCACCTGCACCGTGCCCAGCGGGTGCAGGGGCCGTGCCCGATCCGCTACAGCGGTGCGCCGCTCGCGGTGGATTTCGGCGAGCAGGAGAACGTGCCGTCGGTGACCCTGGTCGAGGTCACCGCCACCACGGCGGCGCGGGTCCGAGAGGAGCCGGTGACCGCGGCGAGGACGCTGCGCACGGTACGCGGCACGCTGGCCCAGCTCGCCGAGATCGCCCCACCGGAGGGCTGGCTGCGGGTGTACGTCCGCGAGCAGCCCCGCGCCGGGCTGCGCGAGGAGGTGCAGCAGCTGCTCCCGGGCGCCTTGGAGATCCGGATCGACCCGGAGCTGGTGCCGGCGCCCGGCAGCGGCACCCGGGTCGCCCAGCGTTCCGGCCGCTCACCCCGCCAGCTGTTCGCCGACTACCTGGACAGCCGGGGCCACGCCGACGACGGGGTGCAGGAACTCTTCGACGAGCTGGTCGAGGAGGTCGATCACTGATGCGGCCGATTCGGTTGGACATGGCCGGCTTCACCGTCTTCCGCGACGAGACCACCGTCGACTTCACCGACGCCGACTTCTTCGCCCTGGTCGGGCCCACCGGTTCGGGCAAGTCGACAGTGCTCGACGCGATCTGCTTCGCCCTCTACGGCACCGTGCCGCGCTGGGGCGGTGCACGCGGGCTGGGCAACGCCCTCGCCCCGTCGACCACGGAGGCACGGGTCCGGCTGGTTTTCGAGTCCGGCGGCGCCCGCTACGTCGCGACCCGGGTGGTCCGCCGGGACAGCCGGGGCAACGCCAAGACCGCCGGGGCCGGGCTACAGCTGATGCCGGCCGGCTTCGACGCCGGCAAGCTGGACACCGGGCTCAGCCCGGAGGATCTCGGCGAGGTGGTGGCCGGTACTCCGGCCGAGATGGACGCCGCCGTGCTGGAGGCGGTCGGCCTGCCGTACGAGCAGTTCACCAGCTGTGTGGTGCTGCCGCAGGGGCAGTTCGCCGACTTCCTGCACGCCCGGCCCGCCACCCGGCAGCAGATCCTGGTGAACCTGCTCGGTCTCGGCGTCTACGAGCAGGTGCAGCAGCGGGCCACCGCGCGGGCCGGTCAGGCGCAGGCGAAGCTGGAGGCGGTCGACCAGCTGCTCGCCGGGCTCGCCGACACCGACGACGCCACGCTGGAGCGCGCCACCGGCCAGGTCGAGCGGATGGGCAGGCTGGCCGAGGCGGTCACCGCCGCCGTACCGGAACTGGAGGCCGCGCGGACGACCGCGCGGGAGGCGAGTGCCGCGCTGGCCGCGCTCGACGCCGAGCTGGGCGTGCTGGCCGAGGTCCGGGCACCGGACGGGGTGGCCGAGGTGGCCCGGGCGGTCGCCGCCGCGCAAGCCGGTCACGAGGCGGCGGCGGGCGCGGTGTCGCTGGCCGAGGAGCGCGAGGAGAAGCTGCGCGGGGAGCTGACCGCCGCGGGCGACGAGAGCGCGCTGCGGTTGCTGCTGCGGGCGTACGCCGATCGGGAACGGCTGGCCGCCCAGGCCGACGGGGTGCGGGCCGTGGTGGAGGCGGCCGGCACCGAGCATGGCGCGGCGGTGCGGGCGCTGGCCGAGGCGCGGCGGGTGGCCGAGCGGGCCGAGGAGGAGTTGGCGGCGGCGTTCCGGGCCCACGAGGAGGCGAAGGCCGCCGACCAGGCGGCGGCGCTGCGGGCGCACCTGTCCGACGGCGACGCCTGCCCGGTCTGCGAGCAGACCGTCGTCCGGGTGCCGGCGATGCCGGCCGATTCGGCGGTGGCCCGGGCGGTGGCGGCCGGCAAGGCCGCCCGGGCGGCGAACGAGGCCGCCGGGCGGACGGTGGCCGAACGCGACACGGCCGCCCGGGAGCTGGACCGGGTGCTGCTGCGCGCCCGCGCCGAACACGACGGGATCCGGGCCCGGCTGGCCGAGTTGGACGAGCGCCTCGCCGGGGCGGCCACCGCGGAGGCGCTGCGGGCGACGCTGGCCGAGCAGGCGCGGCTGCGGCGGGAGTTGGACGAGGCGACCGCGGCGGTCCGCGGCGGCCGGGATGCCGCGCGCCGGGCCCGGGGTGCGGTGGACGCGGCGCAGGAGCGGCTGCGGGTGGCGTGGCGGCGCTTCGACGGCGCCCGCGACGCGGTGGCCCGGTTCGGGCCGCCGGCCGCCGACCGGGACGACGTGGCCGCCGCCTGGGCCACGTTGGCCGGCTGGGCACAGGCTCAGGCGCAGCACCGCCGGTCGGAGCGGGCCGGGTTGGCCACGGCGGTGGCCGAGGCCGAGGCGGTGGCCGGTGCGGCGACGGACCGCATCGCCGGCATCTTCACCGAGGCGGGCCTGCCGGCCCCCGACGACCCGGTCCGCGCCGCCACGGTGGCGCTGGAGCGGGCCGAGGCCGAGCGTCGCCGGCTGGTGGAGCGGCGGGAGCAGGCCGGGCAGTTGCGTGGCCAGCGGGCCGAGCACGAACACCGGGCGCAGGTGGCCCGGGCGTTGGCCGGGCACCTGCGGGCCAACAACTTCGAGCGGTGGCTGCTGGCCGAGGCGCTGGATCTGCTGGTCGACGGCGCGTCGGGGATCCTTCGGGAGCTGTCCGGCGGCCAGTACGACCTGGTCCACGACAAGGGCGAGTTCTTCGTGGTCGACCACCACGACGCCGGGCTCCGGCGCGGGGTGCGCACGCTCTCCGGCGGCGAGACGTTCCAGGCGTCCCTGGCGCTGGCGCTGGCGCTCTCCGAACAGCTGGCCGGGATGTCCACCACCGCCGCCAGCCTGGAGTCGATCGTGCTGGACGAGGGCTTCGGCACCCTCGACGCGGCCACCCTGGACACGGTCGCCGCCACCCTAGAAAATCTGGCCGCCCGGGGCGACCGGATGGTCGGCGTGGTCACCCACGTGCCGGCGCTGGCCGAGCGCATCCCGGTGCGTTTCGAGGTACGCAAGGACGCCCGCTCGGCCCGCGTCGAACGGACCGGCCGGTGAGCGCGAGGGGTACGCCACGGCGGAGCCCCACCGCCGCGGACGGAGGATCGGCCCGGTGACGTTCTTCGTCGACGCCTGGGACCCGGCCTACGGGGCGTCGTTCGAGGCGTCGCCGGGTGGTCCGGCGACGCCGAGCAGCGCGCAGGTGGAGGCCGAGCACGAGCTGCCGGCGGTGGACTGGCGGGCCATCGCTCCCCGTCCGGGGGTGCAGGCCCCCGGGGTGGTGCTGCTGGTCGACGGGGTGCGCCGGATCGACGCCAGCGTCTGGACGGCCGAGGAGGACGGCGGCTCGTTCCCCGGCCTGGCCGCCTCCTACGCCGCCGGCGTGGTGCACTGCGACCTGGAGCGCGGTGCCGCGCAACTGGCCGGCGCCACGGTGGAGCGGGGGCTGTTCACGGCCAGCCCGTCGGCGACCGACGTGGTGGCCGGCAACATCCGCTACCCGGTGCGCCGGGTCAGCGGCAGCGGCGAGTTGGCCAAGCTGCCGGCCGCCGTACAGGGGCCGCTGACCGCCCTGGAGGTGGCGGTCTCGGCGGCCGCCCGTACCGACGGCGACCTGCTGGTGGTGGACGGGCCGTTGCGCAACCGGCGGCAGCTGCCGCGCACGCTGGGTTACGTCAAGACCCAGCACAGCCAGTACCTCGATGCCCGGCTCACCACGGTGGTCACCGGGCTCGCGCCGGGTCACCGCTCACCGGTGTTCCGGCTCGGCACCGCCTGGGGCGGCTGGTCGTGGTATCTGCGGCTGCCGGTGGCGCCGGGGGCGCCCTGGGCGGGGATCGTCCGGCTGGAGTGTTCGGCCGATCTGGAGATCGCCGAGGCGGTGCGCCTGGCCGACCTGTCGCTGGTCACCCTGCCCCGGTTCGCCTCCACCCCGTACAAGGACCCGCGGGCGCCGCAGAACCTGGTCCCGATCGCCGGGCTGGAGCGGCTGCTGCGCTCCCGGCTGGGCGACGCGCGGCTGCTGCACCGCGCGCTGGCCGCCGCCGCGCGGGCCGGCCGCTGATGGGCCGGCGGCGCGACGCCGACCGGATCGCCGAGCAGGTCGACACGGGGCGTGCGGAGCTGGTGCCCGACCCGGACCGGCCCGGGTCGTGGACGCTGCTGCTGGACGGCGCGCCGCAGTCGCATGTGGACCTGACCGACCCGACCCACCTGGAGTTCGAGTACGTCCGCCGGCTGGCCGCCGCGATCGACCTGGCCGCACCGGCCGGCGCGCCGCTGCGGGTGCTGCACCTGGGCGGCGGCGCGCTGACCCTTCCCCGGTACGTCGCCGCCACCCGTCCGGGCTCGACGCAGCGGGTGGTCGAGGTGGACGGCGCGCTTGTCGACCTGGTCCGGCGGGCGTTGCCGTGGCGGCCCGACCCGCGGCTGAAGGTGCGGGTGGCCGAGGCCCGGGCGGCGCTGGCCGCGTCCCGGGACGCCAGCTACGACCTGGTGGTCGCCGACGTCTTCGCCGGTGCCCGGACACCGGCCCGGCTGACCTCGGTGGAGTACGCCGCCGAGGCGGCCCGGGTGCTGCGTCCGGCGGGCTGGTATCTCGCCAACATCGCCGACGGCCCACCGCTGCGGCACGCCCGGGGGCAGGTCGCCACCGTGCGGACCGTGTTGTCCCAGGCGTGCCTGGTCTCCGACGCCGCCGTGCTGCGCGGCCGGCGCTTCGGCAACCTGGTGCTGGTCGCCGGCCGCCGGCCGCCGCCGGTGGCGGAGCTGAGCCGCCGCGCCGCCGGTGACTGGTTCCCGGGCCGGGTGCTCGCCGGCCCGGAGCTGGACCGGTTCACCGGCGGCGCCCCGGTGGTGCACGACGGTGACGCCACCGACTCGACGCCGCCTCCGCCGGGGATTTTTTCCGTCCGGCGTTGATCCGTCCGGTGCCGGCCGTCCGTACCACTCGGCAGCCATGCCCGTGGGGGACGGCTTTCTGTCCGTGGACATCCGGAGGTCTGCATGCACGCACTGGCGGTCGGTTGGCAGGGCGACCGGGTGCGGGTGGACTGGATGTCCGCCCGGTCCCAGTCCCGGCCGACCACGTCCACCCGCGGGGTCGACTCGCGTCCGGCGGCTCGCCAGAATAGCCCGGTGACGCCGCGACCCGCCTCTGGCCGCCACCAGGCCTCGACCACCGAGGCAGCCCACTCCGACCAGTTGGTCCGCACGCTCTACGCCGAGCATGCCGGGCCGCTGCTGATGTTCGTCATGCGGCTGACCGGTGGCGACCGGCAGCGGGCCGAGGACATCGTCCAGGAGACGCTGCTGCGCGCCTGGCGCAACGCCCACCGGCTGGGCACGCAGGGACAGGGGTCGCTACGGCCCTGGCTGGTGACGGTGGCGCGACGGATCGCCATCGACGAGCACCGCAGCGAACAGGCCCGCCCGGCCGAGACGTACGACCGGGATCTGACCGCGTTCGCCGAGTCGGACAGCACCGACCGGGTGCTGCGTTCGATGACGGTCGCGGACGCGCTGCGAACGTTGACTCAGTCGCACCGGGAGATCCTGGTGGCGACGTACTTCCGGGGCCGGACGGTGCCGGAGGCGGCCGAGGAACTCGGCCTGCCACTGGGCACCGCGAAGTCGCGGGTCTACTACGCGCTGCGCGCGCTGCGCACAGCTCTGCAGGAGAGGGGGGTGACGGAATGAGCCGGGTTGACCACATGGACGTCGCCGCGTACGCGCTCGGCGTGCTGGGCGAGCAGGACATGGAGCGGTTCGAGGAACACCTCGCGACCTGCTGGGCCTGCGCCGCCGAGCTGGAGACGATGGTGCCGGTGGTCGGGCTGCTCTCCGACGTCGACGAGGAGTCGATCACGGCGTTGGAGCAGACCCACTCGTCGAATCCGGTCCTGCTGGATCGGACGCTCGTCGCGCTGCGTACGCAGCGCCGGCGGGCACGGTTCCGGCAGGTTCTCGCGACCGCGGCGGCCGTGGTGGTCTTCGGTGGGCTGACCGGTGTCGGGTTCGCCAGCCTGAGCGACACCGGCAACCCGCCGGGCTTCCAGGCCGGGCCGGACGCGAGCGCGCCGGTGGATCAGCCGACCAACCCGGGCAACCCCAGCGGTCCGAACGTGGGCGGCAACGAGCAGGAGGGTGACCAGGTCGACGTCACCGACCCGGACACCGGGGTCACGGCGACGTTCTTCCTCATCTCGAAGGACTTCGGCACCAAGATGGACTTCAGCCTCGGCCGGCTGCCGGGGCCGCGCACCTGCCGGCTGGTCGTGGTGCGGGCCGACGGATCCACCGAGATCCTCTCCACCTGGTCGGTGCCCGAGGGCGGCTACGGCACCAACGCCAACCCGCAGTTGCTGGCCCTCTCGGCGACCACGTCGACGAAGCTGGACGACATCACGCACTTCGAGGTGCAGGAGGTGGACACCAAGGGTGCCACCGACACGCTGGTGACCGTCCCGGTGGCCTGACCGCACCGCGACGAAGGAAGGCCCGCCTCGCCCCGAGGCGGGCCTTCGCCGTCGCCGGCCGGAGCGGAGTACGGACTCCCACGAACAGAGGCCGCGGACGGTTCAACGGATCGATGTGAGCTTAGCCACCGTTTCGGGTTCAACCTTGACAGCGCTTGTCCCGTACTTCCCGGTGACTGTCAAGCATGAGGAGGGGCACGTGGCACAGATGAAGCGGACCGTCATCGCCGTGAGCGCCATGGTCGCACTTACGGCCTGCGCTCCCGCGGGCTACGACGGATCTGACTCCGGCGCGGCCGAGCCGGTCGCCGTCGCCGCGGCCGAGCCCACCGTGACCGCGGACCCGGAGGCCAGCGCGGAACCGGGTGCCTCGGCATCACCGGGCGCGGAGGCCGAGAACGACGTCCCCCTGCCCGACGGTGCCGAGCTGACCGAGAGCCTGACCGGCAAGAAGTTCCCCCGGATGGGCAGCGCCGTGGTCAACCAGGACGGGTTCATCCTGTACCGCTTCGACCGCGACACCAACGACCCGCCGTCGTCCAACTGCGAGGACGAGTGCGCCGAGGTGTGGCCGCCGGCGCTGACCGACGGCAACCCGGACCTGAAGGGCGTCTCCGACGACGCGGTGGGCACCATCACCCGCGAGGACGGCACCCGCCAGATCACCCTCGACGGTTGGCCGCTCTACACCTACATCGGTGACAAGAAGGCGGGCCAGTGGAAGGGCCAGGGCGTCGGCGGCACCTGGTTCGTGGTCAACCCCGACGGCAGCAAGAACCTGGAGTGCCTGCCCAAGGGCACCCCGAAGGCCGTCGCCCCGCCGTCGGAGTCCGAGTCGAGCGACTCCGACTACAGCTACTGATCCGTCGATCCACCGCTGGCCGGTCGCCGCCCCGGAGGGCCGCGACCGGCCAGCGCCGTCTCCGGCGACACGACCGGCCGCGGCGCGCCGGTGACCGGCCGCGTGGCAGAGTGTGGCGGTGATGTCGACCGAGCCGGGTGCCGGCCGGGTGCTTCGGCCGCCGCCGAGCTACCGCCTGGTCCCGTCGGTGCGCCCGCTCACCTTCAGCTCGTACGACCCCTGCGCGCGGATCGTCGCGGGCGTCCTGTGGTGCGCGGCGCGCACGCCCGACGGACCGGCCACCCTCACCCTGCGGCCGGCGGCCGGCGACCTGGTCGCCGAGGGTACGGCCCGGGCGCCGGCTGGGTGGTGGAGCGGGCCGACGCGGTGGCCGGGCTGCGGGACGACCTGACCGGGTTCGCGGACGTCGCGGCGACGCATCCCGTGGTGGCCCGGCTGGCGGCGGCCCACCAGGGGCTGCGGATGCCGGCCACCGGGCTGGTCTTCCCCCGGGTGCTGCGGGCCGTCCTGGAGCAGAAGGTCACCGGCAAGGAGGCCTACCGGGGGTACGCGGCGATCGTCCGCCACTTCGCCGAGCCGGCCCCGGGGCCGATGCGCCTGTTGCTGCCCCCGAACCGGCGGCGGTGGCCGCCGCCGGCTACTGGGTCTTCCACCCGTTCGGGGTCGAGCAGCGCCGCGCCGAGACGCTGCGCCGGGCCGCCCGGATGGCCGACCGGTTGGCGCGGTGCGGCGACTCCGCCGAGGCCACCCGCCTGCTGCGGTCGATCCCCGGCGTCGGGCCGTGGACCGCCGCCGAGGTGGTGCGGGTCGCCCACGGCGACCCGGACGCGGTAAGCGTCGGCGACTACCACGTACCGAACACGGTCGCCTGGGCCCTGGCCGGCGAGGCGCGTGGCGACGACGCCCGGATGCTGGAACTGCTGGAGCCGTTCCGGGGCCACCGGGGCCGGGTCTGCCGGCTGCTGGAGGCCGCCGGCATCCAGGCCCCCGCTACGGCCCCCGCGCCCCCATCCGCTCCTTCGCCCACTTCTGACCGGCCCGCCACCGGGCGGCAACCGGATCTCAGGCGGCCTCGCGCAGGTCGGCCAGGCTCACCGGGGTACGCCGCAGCAGCAGCGCCGCCAGCTCGGTCACCGAGCCGACCTCGCCGAGCACGTCCTTGCCCCCGCCGAAGCGACCGGGATAGCGGTGGACCAGCCGGTAGACGTACCGACCGCGGATCAGTTCCACGCTGACCCGCCACCGTCCGCAGCACCCGCACACCAACTCCGGCATCCCGCGAAAATAGCTCTGACCTGCTGTTTTGCGATCCGCCCAGGCAGGACGTGCGTGCCGTGGGGCGGACACGCCGCCCACCACGCGGCGGTGATCCGTCTCACCGCTGTCGGTGCCGTCTGGTTGACTGGTCGCCGTGGACCTGCCGATCAACCCGCCGGTGGAGCCGATGCTCGCCCGCAGCGTCGCGTCGCTCCCCACCGGGCCGGGCATGACCTACGAGCCCAAGTGGGACGGCTTCCGCTGCATCGTCTTCCGCGACGGTGACGAGGTGGAGCTGGCCAGCCGGGGCGGCAAGATGATGACCCGCTACTTTCCCGAGGTGGTGGAGCAGGCCCGCCGGCAGCTGCCGCCGCGCTGCGTGGTCGACGGCGAGCTGATCGTGATCCGCCGCGACGGCCCGGACGGGCAGCCCCGGCTCGACTTCGAGCTGCTGGCCCAGCGCATCCACCCGGCCGCCTCCCGGGTGAAGCTGCTCGCCGAGACCACCGCCGCCGACTTCGTCGCCTTCGACCTGCTCGCGCTCGACGGCGAGAGCCTGCTCGACGCGCCGTACCCGACCCGCCGCGCCCGGCTGGAGGAGGCGCTGGCCGGGGTGCGCCCGCCGGTGCACGTCACCCAGATCACCACCGACGCCGACACCGCGCGCCGCTGGTTCGACGTCTTCGAGGGCGCCGGGCTGGACGGGCTGATCGCCAAGCCGGCCGACCTGCCGTACGAGCCGGGCAAGCGGCTCATGTTCAAGGTCAAGCACGCCCGGACCGCCGACGTGGTGGTGGCCGGGTTCCGCTGGCACAAGTCCGGCCCGGTGGTCGGCTCGCTGCTGCTCGGGCTCTACGACGACGCCGGGCTGCTGCACCACGTCGGGGTGAGCGCCTCGTTCACCATGGCCCGCCGGTCGGAGCTGCTGGAGGAGCTGGCCCCCTACCGCGACGCCGGGGCGGAGCATCCGTGGGTGCACGGCGACCACGAGCGCGGCCAGCGGATCCCGGGTGGGGTGAGCCGGTGGACCGGCACGAAGAACCTGGAATGGGAGCCGCTGCGCCCGCAGCTGGTGGTCGAGGTGGCGTACGACGCGATGGAGGGTGACCGGTTCCGGCACACCGCGCGGTTCGTCCGCTGGCGACCCGACCGCGACCCGCCCTCCTGCCGATACGATCAACTCGACCGGCCGGTCCGGTTCGACGTGGACCAGGTCCTGCGGGGCGACCCGGCGGTGCCGGCCGGGTCCGCGTAGCGTGGCCGTCGACCCGATCACGGAGGCTCGTTCGTGACCCGTACTTCCGACCGGATCCGCCGTGCCCGGCTCACCGTGGCCGGCCTGGCCGCCGCCGTGGTGGTCGCCGCCGGCTGCACCCTGCCGGCGTTCGCGCCGCGCACCGACGTCGAGGGCGACGTCGAGGCCGCGGCGCCCGGGACGGAGCCGACCTGGCGGGCCTGCCCGGAGGTGCCCGACGAGGTGGTCGGGCGCGGCGCGCCGGACATCCGGTACGAATGCGCCCGCGTCCAGGTGCCCCAGGACTGGGCCGGCGGCAGCGGCGCCACGGCCGGCCCCGGCGCCGGCGAGACCTTCGAGATCGCACTGATCCGGGCCCGCTCCACCAACCAGCGCGACCGGATCGGCTCCCTGCTGGTCAACCCGGGCGGGCCGGGCGGCTCGGGCGTCGACACCGCGGTCTACCTGTCCTTCGGCGAGCAGTTCGGCGGCCTGCCCGACCGCATCCTGGAACGCTTCGACATCGTCGGGTTCGACCCGCGCGGGGTGGCCCGGTCCAGCCCGGTCGAGTGCATCCCGGATGCCGACCTCGACGCCGCCTTCGGCTACGACCCCGACCCGGAGAGCCAGCAGTCGTTCGACGATTTCGTGGCGCTCAACCGGCGGATCGGCCAGGGCTGCGGCGACAAGTACGGCGACCAGCTACCGCTGTACGGCACCGAGCAGGCCGCCCGCGACATGGACGCGATCCGCGCGGCCGTCGGCGACGAAAAGTTGACCTACCTCGGCTACTCCTACGGCACCCTGCTCGGCGCCACCTACGCCCAGCTGTTCCCGCAGCGGGTGCGGGCGCTGGTGCTCGACGGTGCGGTCGACCCCCGCCAGGGGCTGATCGAGGGCTCGGAGAGCCAGGCCAGGGGCTTCGAGCGGGCCTTCGACAACTTCACCCGCTGGTGCGCGGCCAACCCCGCCCGCTGCCCGATCGCGCCGGACGCCCGGGCGGCGGTGACCTCCGCCATCGACAAGGCCAACGCCTCCCCGGTCCGCGCCGCCGACGGCCGCGAGGCCACCGCCGGCTGGGTCTTCTACGCGATCGTCTCCTCGCTGTACTCCGAACCCGGCTGGCAGCAACTCGCCCAGGCCATCGACCGGCTCGGCGAGGGCAACCCCGACGACGTGTTCCGCCTCGCCGACGCCTATACCGAACGCGACGACAGCGGCAACTACACCAACCTCTTCGACGCGAACCTGACCATCAACTGCGCCGACGAGGAGGAACGCCCCGACCTGGCGCGGATCCGCCAGCTCCAGTCCCAGTGGCGCGGGCAGTACCCCCTGTTCGGCGCGCCGCTCGCCGCCGGCCTGGTCTCCTGCACCGAATGGCCGGGCGGCAGCGACCCCTACCCCACCGGCCGCGCCGACGGCGCCCCGCCGATCCTGGTCGTCGGCACCACCGGCGACCCCGCCACCCCGTACGAGCAGACCCCCGCGCTGGCCGAGATGCTCGGCGTCGGCCAGGTGCTCACCTGGGAGGGCGAGGGCCACACCGCCTACCCGCAGACCGCCTGCATCACCGAGGCCGTCGACGCCTACCTGATCGACCTGACCGTGCCGACCGACGGCAAGCGCTGCCCGGCGGGCTAGGCTGTTCGTACATCAGGGTTGATCGGCAGTGAGCGCAGCGATCGCAGACCTTGCCTCCGGCATCTCGAACAGTTCCTCCAGGACCTGGGGATAGCTGACACCCTGCGCGACCCGGCCACGCACTAGTTCAAAGGCCGCCCTAACGCCCGGTGAGGCGACCGGTGGGCGGGCCGGGACGGTGAGCGATTCTGCAGTGGACGGAGACAGCAGAGAGCCGGCGCGACCAACGAGTCGGCTTATCAGGTCAGCGTAGGAGAGGCCGTACCGGTCAAGTATGGGCCGGGAGCTGTGCAACTCCGCCGGCTCAGAAATCTCGCTCAGGGCCAACTGACGGGGGATCGAGGCTGCGGCGAGCACGATGTGCTCGAACTGAACATCGGTAGACCCCTCGCGGACGGCCTGCCGGCTCCCCTCGTTCTCAAGTGTCAGGAGCAGGCCGGAACTCGGCCCGTCGACCTTCCTCGAAATCACGTTAATGGGCCACATCAAAAGGCGGCTTACCATGTTCACGGGTAGGAGTCCCGTCGACTCCAACGAATCGACAGCAGGCGCCCAGGGGCGCTTACCCTGGAATGGCTTCAGGCGGCCGACCTCCGATAACAGGTCACTGCGGTTGACGCCACTGCGCGTCAACAGAGCATTCGCCGTCGTCTCCTCGCTCACGAGAAGCGCGAGCAGCACTTCGCGGTCGCCGACCCATGGAAGTTCCCGCTCCGCGGACATTGATCGCGCATCGGCCAGAACCTGCACGGCTCCTGCCGTCCACGCGGGCAACACCGCGGACTGTCCACCAATCAGGAAGTCCGACCCGTCGCGGACAACCTCGCGAAGGAGGGCACGAGCCCCATACAGGGAAAGTGGCTCTGCATGCCCAGACTCCCCCTTTTGTCGAACCTCCGATCCTCCAATGCCCGACCATCCGACTTCAGGACGGTGTCGAGTGAACGAATCTCACCCCTCATCCTCCGACAATATTCAAGCAGCAGGTCACCGGATCCGACAGATAGTTTCCCGCCATGGGCCGCCCTTTTGAACGCCGGCGTAAGAATCGCCATAACCGTCCACGACGAGTAGTCGAAGACGTCCACCTGAAGGCCACCCACAAGACCTCAACTTCCATCGATCTGTGCATAGTTACTTCGCTAGAAACAACCCCACCACGCAATATCGCCGCCTACGGCATCCAAAAAAA
Source organism: Micromonospora tarapacensis (assembly GCF_019697375.1). NCBI lineage: Bacteria > Bacillati > Actinomycetota > Actinomycetes > Micromonosporales > Micromonosporaceae > Micromonospora > Micromonospora tarapacensis. The sequence continues at coordinate 3,386,298 of NZ_JAHCDI010000004.1, forward strand.
AACGATGGTCAAATCAGGCACAGAAGAACAACGCCGAAGCCGTGGGTGCGGATCAGTTCATACAGGGGGTGAGCATGCCGTCGATCAGCGTTTCCAGCTCGTCCTGGTAGCGCTCCGTGGTCGAGGAGCCACAGGCGAACAGTTCGGCCAGCACGTCCGGTGGCAGGTTGTGCCGCAGCACGACCGCGAACCTGATCTCAGCCACAGCCGCAGAGCCCGAAGGAAACTACTCGCTACGGCCGCCCCCTGACATCAGGTTGATGCCCTGCGCCTCCGCCACTTGCTCGGCGCGACGAATGATCTCATCGATTTCGCGTTCGTAGAGCCCGAGATCCTCGACGGCCTGCACGAACCCAAGCACCTTCACCTGAATCGCTAGTTCCAGATCCACTTCCCCGTATGCGGCGGCATCCTCCCCAAGGACGCCCTCGATTATCGAAGTGGCGGTCGACCGGTCCAACAGTGGGTCTTGCGAAGCGGCGACTACTCTGCCGACGAAACCGGCAACCATCTCGACAGTCCGACCGCGATGAAAGCGTTGCCTGACTGCGATTTCAAACGCAGCGTCGACCACTGCGGCGATCGCGTCGTTCGACTGCTCACGCGGCGACGTAGCCACCCACTCATGATCATAGCCAGCCATAGCTTCCAACGTCTGACCGATCACCGACCTCGGTTGACTGCCGGCAGCATCGCCGCCGCCTTTGGTGGCGGCACCTTCACGTGTCGCACGCCGAGATCGTCCAATCTTACGGCGCCAACGATCCAGCCGCTTCTCCGCAGCCCTGACCAACTCTGCCGTATCCCATTCAGACAGACACGCTGTCCGCACTAAATCGTCAAGAATGGGTAGAACCAGTAGTCGCTCACGCCGACGAAGGTCAAGTGGATGGGCTGCCCCCAGAGCCAGATCAACAAGCGCCGCAACGACATGCGGCGCGACGGGGGAAGTCCCCTGCCTCATCAGGACGGCTGAAACATAGCTTCGCGCCGCCTCGGCACCGGTGTCTTGAGCAAACATTCGCCGCATCGCGACAATCCACGCCTGATAGATCAACTCGGATGCCGAGGCAGGGTGGACCATCAGGCGCAACGTACGTCCCAGATCCTGATCGATCAGATACTGCCACACACGCCTTCCGGCACCCGTCACCGGCGCCAGGGTCACCTCTCCGGCCTCCCGTACCACCGCCTCGCCACCTCCGCGCCCATCTTTGCCGCACGCTTTGCTAGCACCAAGACTCCCAAGAAGCCTATAGAGGCTCCACGAAGGTTGATGGGGGTCGGCTGACGCCGCCGGTCTGTCCAGGGTGGACCATGGACTGAGGGTGCCCGTGGCCATGGTTGAGGATATGTCCGGTGGCGCTGCGCCACCACCCGGCGCACCCGAGGCCACCTCGGCCCCCGGCAACTTCGCTGAGCCCGTATCACGCGGTGCGGAATGCAAGGAAGAGTTACCGGGAGGCCGGCGGCGGCTACGCCGCGCACCGCAAGCCCGTACCCTATCGCGGCAAGCATCGACACGCTCCGCAGCACCGAGGTCAATACAACCCGAATCGGGCCACCGGGATTTTGTTTCGGCAGACGGCGGCGAGGGTGGGAGCCGGAGGACGTAGCCCATAGAACGGAGGCGGCCATGTCCACCGCGATCGGTGGAGGCACGTATTCGGTGCTGCGCCGAGCTGGGCGCGAGGCGGCGCGTCTGAAGAAGACGAGCATCGGCGTCGACGACGTGCTCTTCGGCATGCTGGGGCGTTATCCGCGGCTGCGGATGGCGGTCCCGGTCCGGCCGCAGCCGCAGCGTAGCGAGGAGCCGCGCGAGCCATCCGATGACTTTGAGTTGTCGGTGGAGCTGATGCTTGAGGTGGTTCGGGCGATGCGGGAGGCGTACTGGCGGTCTTTCGGCTGGCCAGGCCCGGCGCGGGACCGGTTTGCGGAGGCGCCCGGCTGGGAGCCTTCTGCGGTGGCGGTGTTACGGCTTGCCGCTCATCTTGCGGTGCTGCGTCGGGCATCGTGCGTGGGCAGCCACCACTTGCTTGAGGCGCTGTTGGAAGGCCCGGGCCGGCACGCTCACGAGTATATTGCGCTGGATCGATTCTTGGCTGGTCGGCTGGATGATGTGGTGGCCCGGCTGTGGCCGGAGGGTGACCGGGAATCGCCCCGGCCGGGGATTGCCGGGCCGTTGCGGGAGATCGGGGTCCTTGGCCGGGAGCCTGGCAGGAGGACAGGCCAGTTGAAGAGGCGCCTGGCTGTCTCGGCCAGTCGGCTGTTCGCCGAGACCACGCCGGCATTGAGCTGGCTGGAGGTGGAGGCGGTCGCCGAGACGGTCCGGCTCGGGCACGACCGCACGTCGCCGGCGCATCTGATCATGGGGGTGCTCGTGCTCGAAGAGGAGATGCAGGCCGGCGACCTTCGGCCCGCCTCGCCGTCCGATATAGCGAACGAGGTCCTGCTCGGCCGTTTCGGAGCGGCCCGGCAGGACGCCAGCCTTGTGACAGCAACGACGAGCTATGGCGCGGAGATAGCTGGACCGCGTCCGAAGCGGTCATGGCAGACCGACCGGAGAAACCCGCCGTGGACGGTGGCGGCTGCCCGGATCGCCGAGCGGGCCCGGGAACTAAGCACACTCGGGGCGCGGGTGCCGGCAGGAAGCGCTCATCTGGTGTACGCCGCCGTCACCGACTCTGATGCAGGTGGCCGACAGTTGCTCTCTGATTTGGGCGTCGATCCTTCAGCCGTTCGCGGCTTGGCCGCCGATCGCCTCGGACTGACTTGACACCAGCACAAGCCGCAAAGCCCGTCGGTCGAAGTAGGCTCCGAAGGCACCAGCCGAGTGATCAAGACCGTCGTCCGCGACGCCTACGCCTCCGCAACCCCGTCAACCAGGAACCACGCACCCGCTGCGCCAGCACCCGCTGCGCCCGGGGCCACCTCAGCCCCGCCAATCTCGTTGAGCCCCAGGGGGAAGGGGCGCCGCCCGACCAGGGCGGTGGTCGGGTTCGGTGCGGGTGGCAGCCCCTTCCCCTTCCAACGCTCCGGGAGGGTAGAGGCGTACAAACCGGGTGACGGTGTCGCGGTCACCCTCCACGCGTACGGTGCCGGCGCGTTCGGCGTCCGCGAGCGGCAGGCCGCCGAAGAGCACCTCGCTCCAGACCGTCGACTCGGCGGTCACGGTCGCCGCCGGGTTGCCGGCGGCACCGGGCTGGACGTCCAGCAGTCGGTCGACGGCGGCCAGCTGGTATTCGCGTACCGGTGGGTTGGTCTGGCGGGCGTCGTACAGGCGCAGGGTGGTCGGCGGCAGGTGGTCGGGGGCCGGCGGCGCCATGGTGCGCATGGCCAGGATCGCGGCGTCGGGGGTCATGCCACCGCTGGTGCGCGGATCCCGGCCGGACGAGTACCACCGGCCGAGCGCCGCGAGCACCGACTCCAGCCCACGACCCCACTCGGTGACGACGTACGCGCGGGTGCGCGCCAGGTCGGGCAGGGTCACCTGCTCGACGACGCCGGCCTGCCGCAGCGATCTGAGCCGGTCACTGAGGACCGCCGGAGTGATGCCACGAACGGCCTCCTGTAGGTCGGCGAAGCGTTTGGGGCCGAGGAGCAGTTCACGGACGACGATGAGCGTCCACCGGTCACCCACCAGGTCGAGGGCGTTGGCCGCCCGGCAGGCGTCGCCGTGCTGCGCGTAGGTCAACTTGGCAGGCAATCAGTCTCTACTTTCTTCACACGAGCAGTAGCTATGTTTAAGATAGCGGAATGCGGAGTACCGACACACACCCAGCGCCCCCCATGGTCGACCGCGACACGTGGCTTCGTGAGCGGAACGCCCTACTCGCACGGGAGAAGGCACACACCCGTGAGGGTGACGCCATCGCCGCCGCCCGCCGCCGCCTTCCGATGACCGGGATCGACCCGGTCAAGCTGGTCGGCGAGCACGGCCCGATCTCGTTGCTCGACGTCTTCGACGGGCAAGACCAACTCGTGGTCTACAAGCACATGTGGCACCTCGGCAAGCCGTTCGAGGAACAGTGCGAAGGCTGCACCCTGAGTATCTGGAACTTCCACGAGGCAAGCTACCTGGCGGCACGGGGCATCAGGTTCGCAGTCTTCAGCGAGGGCCCGTACGAGGAGATCGCACCGTTCCGCGAGTTCATGGGCTACACCCACCCGTGGTACTCGACCCATGGCATCGACGACCCCGCCGTCGCCGGAGGCGGCGACATCGCATGCTATCTGCGCCGAGACGACCGGATATTCCTCACCTACGAGACGACCGGCCGCGGCGTCGAGGCGATCATGGGCTCACTCAAGCTGCTCGACATGACCGCCTACGGACGCCAGGAGGTCTGGGAGGACTCCCCCGACGGCTGGCCACAGGACCCGACCAGCTGGTGGCGCAGAGACGGCCGCCCGGTAGCCCAGTGGTCCCGCCCCGGCGCGACACCAGTCCGGCCACCGGAGCAACACCACTGCCACTGAAGCCTGCCGGAGCGTCCGCTCGACCAGTGCGCGCGCCGGGGCGCGGAGGTCGCGGTGATCGACAACCTGGACGGCTTCCGCGCCGGCTGACCGGGCACTCTCCCGCGCATCGGTTCGCGCCGCTGTGGGACGCTCACGGGATGAGTGAGGTGATCTTCCGCGAGGCGGTCCAGGCGGACCTGCCGGCCGTGCTCGACCTGCTCGCCGACGACGTGTTGGGGCGTGCCCGCGACGTCGGGGAGGTCGACGCCACGTACGAGAAGGCGTTCGCCGACATCACCGCCGACCCGCGCAACCACCTCGTCGTCGCCGAGTTCTGTGGCGAACTGGTGGGCTGCATGCAGCTCACCTACATTCCCGGGCTCGGCCGGCACGGTAGCGAGCGGCTGCTGGTCGAGTCGGTCCGGGTCCGCTCCGACCAGCGTGGTCGAGGGCTGGGGCGGCAGATGATGACCTGGGCGATCGAGCGGGCCCGGCAGCGCGGCTGCGGCCTGGTGCAGCTCACCACCGACAAGAGCCGGCACGACGCGCACCGCTTCTATCTCGGCCTGGGCTTCGTCGCCAGCCACGAGGGCATGAAGCTCAGCCTCTGACGCCGTCACCTGCCGACGGCTCCGCCAGCCGGGGGCGCCCCACCTCGCAGCCGAGAACGGTGGCCCAGAAACCGGTAAGCGTCGACAGGCTCGACCCGTGGACCATGCTCCGGGTGGCGTTGCGGATCATCCAGAAGTCTCCGCCGGGCAGCACCATCGCCCAACCGGCCGGGCCACCGCCGCCCTCTCCCACGAGCACCAGCAGTTCCGGCCTGCTGTCGACGTCGATCTCGGGCAGGTCCTCGACCGTCACGGACCACCGCTCCTGCTCCCCGAATCCCCTGCCGCCCCACCTCACCAGATCAATTGTCGTCACCGTGCGGGAAGCGTGCGGGAGTGTCGGCAGTGGATGCAAGGCTCCGCGTGAGACAGTCATCCAGCGACACGTCAATAAGCCGATGAGACCTCAATTTCCTCGGAGCGGAGCCGATGATGCGTCAGGATGAGACAACCGGCGGAGGCGTGACCGAGACAGGATCGACCGTGCCGCGACGTGAACTCGGCCGGCTGCTCCGACAGACCCGGGAACAGGCCGGCATCGGGCTGGAGGCAGCCGCTTCGGATCTCGAATGGTCCCGGGCCAAGATGTACCGCGTCGAGGCTGGTCAGGCTCCGATCCGCGCCCTGGACGTCGAGCAGATGTGCCGCCTCTACGGTGCCGTACCCGAGATGTCCGAGGTGCTTGTCAGTCTCGCCAAGGAATCCAAGAGCAAAGGCTGGTACCACGCCTACGGCGAGGTGATCCCCCGGTGGTTCCAGCTGTACGTGGGACTCGAATCCGCCGCCAACCGCATCCGCTCCTACGAACAGAGCTTGATTCCCGGGCTTCTACAAACTCCTGAGTACACGGCAGAGGTCGCGCGGTGCCGACCGGGCATCACCGATGGCGAGGTGGCGAAGCTCGTTGAGTTGCGGCTGGAACGTCAACGTATCCTCACGAGACGGCGACCGGCCGCGCCAATGCTGGACGTAATTTTGGACGAGGGTCTGCTCCACAGAAGCCTGCCTGGCATCTCTCGGCAGATCGCCAAGCTGATAGAGGCCGGCGAGGCACCGAACGTCTCCGTCAGAATCGCTCCGCTCAATGGCAAGCTCAATCGTGCCGCCGTCGCCGGCAGTTTCGTCATCCTGGACTTTCCCGTCAAGGGTGCCCGATCAGCCGAGCCGACCACGGTCTACAACGAAAGCCTCTCCGGCGCACTCTACCTTGATCGTCGGGACGAGGTCCGGGCATACGCCGAGGTGTGGAACCAGCTCAGCGCAGCGGCGCTGAGCACCGAGGAATCACGCACGCTCCTGCGTCGAATCATGGAGAGGCATCATGAGTGATCTGAGCGGTTTGACCTGGCGCAAAGCCAGCCACAGCAGCGACCAGGGCAACTGCGTCGAGGTGGCGGGCGGTCTTGCGGGCGTGGTGGGGGTGCGGGACAGCAAGGACGTCGCCGGCCCGGCCCTGATCTTCGGCGCGTACCAGTGGCGGGCTTTTGTCCAGACCCTCAAGAGCAACCGCCCCGCGTAGCCCGGCCGGTCAGCGGGGGCGGTCGCGGTCCTTGGACGGCTGGACCCGCTTCGGTTCGCCGGGCATCTTCGGGTGGTCCGGCGGGTAGGGCAGGTCGCCCTCGCCGGCCGCGGCGTCCCGCTCGGCCCACTCCAGCAGCGGGGTGATGTCCCACCCGGTCTCGTCGATGCCGGCGTGCGGGTCACCCCGCTGCGCCAGCCGCTGCGGCACGGTACGCAGGTCGAAGTCGTCCGGGTCGACGTCGGGCAGCTCGTCCCAGGTGACCGGGGTGGAGACGGTGGCCCGGGCGTTGGCCCGCAGCGAGTACGCGCAGGCGATCGTGCGGTCGCGGGCCATCTGGTTGTAGTCCACGAAGACCCGCTCGCCGCGTTCCTCCTTCCACCAGGCGGTGGTGACCAGTTCGGGGCGGCGGCGGGCCAGCTCCCGGGCCAGCGCGATGGTGGCCCGGCGCACCTCCACAAACGTCCAGCGGGGTTGGATGCGCAGGTAGACGTGCACGCCCCGGCCACCGGAGGTCTTCGGCCAGCCGCTCACGCCCAGCTCGTCGAGGATCGCGCGCAGCTCGGAGGCGGCCGTCGCGGCGTGCGCGAAGTCGGTGCCGGGTTGCGGGTCCAGGTCGATGCGCAGCTCGTCGGGGTGGTCGACGTCGGCGGCGCGCACCGGCCACGGGTGGAAGACCACCGTGCCCATCTGCGCGGCCCAGGCGACGTGGGCCAGGTCCGCCGGGCAGAGCTCCGCGGCCTTACGCCCGCTGGGGAAGCTGATCTCCGCGGTACGCACCCATGGGGGCACGCCCCGGGTGGGCACCCGCTTCTGAAAGAACATCTCCCCCTCGATGCCGTCGGGGAAGCGTTGCAGGGTCGTCGGCCGGTCACGCAGGGAGCGCATGATGCCGTCGCCGACGCTGACGTAGTAGTGGAAGACGTCGGCCTTGGTGAAGCCGCGCCCCGGAAAGATCACGCGATCCGGGCTCGACAACCGTACGGTGTGCCCGGCCACCTCGATCTCCTCGGCCGCGGCTTTCGTGCCTGCCATTGCGCGACCATATGCGATGGGTCCGACCTTCGACGTACCGTTGAGCCGTGAGTCTTCCTGACAGCGAACTGCCCCGCACCGAGGACGAGTGGCGGGTCCGGCTCAGCCCCGACGAGTTCCGGGTGCTGCGCGAGCACGGCACCGAGCCGGCCTGGACCGGCGAGTACGTCGAGACCAAGACGCCCGGCATGTACCGGTGTCGGGCCTGCGGCGTTGAGTTGTATCCGAGCGACACCAAGTTCGACTCGCACTGCGGCTGGCCCAGCTTCGACGACGCCATCCCCGGTGCGATCCGGGAGATCGAGGACAACTCCCTCGGCATGGCGCGCACCGAGATCCGCTGCGCCCGCTGCGACAGTCACCTCGGGCACGTGTTCCGCGGCGAGCACTTCACCGCGAAGGACACCCGCCACTGCGTGAACTCCCTCTCGATCCGCCTGGACCCCGGCGCCGCCTGAGAGTCGGCGAAAACCCCGAGGGCCGGCGTACCCCTAGGCCGCCGGACGGGCGGCCATCAGGGCGACCTGGGCGGTACGTGACTGCTCGACGCGGCGCGCCAGGTCGCGCACCCGCTCGTCGGTGCCGGCCGCCAGGTGCGCCCGGGCCAGGTCGGCCGCCGCCTGCTGGTGGGCGCTGAGCACCTCGATCAGCACCGCGTCGACCTGGGCCGCCGGGGCGTCGCGCAACCGTGCGAGCTGGTCCGGGCCGGCCCCGTGCCCGGCGTGGTCGTCGGCGCGGGCGCTGCGCCCGGCCTGCGTCAACCAGGTCCGCGCGGTCTCCAGTTCGTCGGCCTCGGTTACCTCGACGGCGGCGACCAGGGTCCGCAGGTCACCGTCGGTCAGCCGGTCCCTGACCAGCCGGACGATCTGGAGAGTCTGCTCGGTGTGCCCGGCCATCATCGACAGGAACAGCAGGTCGATGCCGGTCATGTCGGTGGCGGCGGCCGGCGCGACACCGGAGGCGGCAGCCGGTGCCGGAGTGACGGCGGCCGGTGCGCGGTCCGCGGGCGCACCTGCGCAGCCCGCGGCGAGCAGCGCGGCAAGCAGCGCGGACAGCCGGCGTACCGCCGGGTGGGGGCTGTGGGCCGGCGGGAGGGTGGCCGGGCCGGCCACCCTCCCGCTGGTCAGACCTGGCTCCACAGCGCCGGTACGTTCGGCGGTTCCCAGCCGGCGAGGGCGGTGTGCGCCTGCCGGCAGCGGTAGGTGCGACCACCGTAGGTGACCTGGTCGCCGACGGCGTACGCGCGCCCGGCGGCCCAGGTGCCGCCGGCCGGCGGGTTGGTGGTCGGTGAAACCGTCGGGGTGGGCGACGGCGACGGCGGATTGGTCGGGCTCGGGCTGGGCGTCGGATTGCCGCCGCCACCGCCGATCTGCAGGTCGACGCAGGAGTAGAAGGCGTTGGCGGTGTCCGAGATGTTCCACACGGCCAGCAGCTTCTGCCGGCCCGAGTAGCCGGACAGGTTGACGGTGTGCGAGACGGTCGGGCCGGGCTGGCGCCCGCCGCCGCTGAACACCGCCACCCGGCTGTTGCCGATGAAGTACTCCCAGTCCCGGGTGGCGTGCATGGCCGTGTTGACCCAGGTGAACGTGACGGTGCTGCCGACCGAGGTGGCCGGCCAGCCACGGTTGTCGTCGTTGAGGACGGCGAAGTGCGAGATGTTGGCGTGGCAGTTGCGCAGCCCCTTGGGGCCCTCGACGCTCTGCGGCTCCCACCTGATCTGTCCGCAGTCGGGGACGCGGTTCTGGGCGCAGAGCGCCTGGCGGCTGGGCGGCGACGAGACGTAGCCGTGGGCCTGGGCCGGGGTGGCGACGGCCAGGGTGGAGACCATGGCGCCCGCTGCGACGAGCGGAAGGGTGATTCTTCGGCGCATGACGGCAGCTCCTTGTCGGCTTGTTGCCTGGTGAGGTGCCACCAACATAATTTAAACCTTGTTAACAGTAAAGACCCTCATCGATAAAACGGGCGGGTTGGCCGGGTCTCCCCGACCGGCCGACCTGACCGGATTCCGCCACCCTCACCCCGCGCCATGGAGCAAGATGGGGCAAATAACCAATATTTGGAGGTACTTGTCGTGGCAACGTGCGAGGTATGCGGCAACGACTACTGGTTGGCGTTCGAGGTGCGTACGGTCAGCGGCGACGTGCACACCTTCGACTCCTTCGAGTGCGCCGCGCACAGGTTGGCGCCCATCTGCGAGCACTGCCAGGTCAGGATCATCGGGCACGGGGTGGAGGTGTCCGGCCGCTTCTTCTGTTGCGGGCACTGCGCCCGCGCCGTGGAAACCGAGCAGGGCAGCCAGATCCGCGACGCCGTCGGCGCCCGCCCCGCCTGACCACCCCACCCGGCGGCCCACTCACCCCCCGCGCCATAACCTGGCGGGATGCCGAGCACCGAACTGCGGGTCGCCCGCTTCGCCGACCTCGACGCCCGAACCTTCCACGACCTGGTACGCCTGCGCGTCGACGTGTTCGTGGTCGAGCAGGAGTGTGCGTACCCGGAGATCGACGGGCGGGACGTCGAGCCCGGCACCCGCCATGTCTGGCTGGCCCACGACGGCGCTCCGGTCGCGTACCTGCGGATCCTGGCCGAACCCGACGGGTCCGCCAGGATCGGGCGGGTGGTGGTGGCGCCGACGGCCCGCAGCGCCGGGCACGCGGGACGGCTGATGACGGCGGCCCTCGCCGAGATCGGCGACCGGCCGTGCGTGCTGGACGCGCAGTCGCATCTGGTCGACTTCTACACCCGGCACGGCTTCACGGTCAGCGGGCCGGAGTACGTCGAGGACGGCATCCCGCACATCCCGATGCACCGACCGCGCTGACACCGGCACCCGCTGACCGCGCCGCGACCGGCGACGACTCACCGCATTGACGGATGACGATGGTTTGTGCCATTCTTCCGGCCAGAGACAGCGTAGCGGGGCCGCGCTGACGACGCGGGAGGGGCAACTCCCGAGCGTCCGGGCATGTCGAGATCCGACGACTCCCCTGGGGGCCCTCCATGTCCAATTTGCTCAGATCATCGCGCGCACTGTGGCTGCTGGCCATCGCGGCCGTCGCCCTGTTGCTACTCACCACCGCGCTGACGAACCCCGTCTCCGCGCACGGCGCCACGGTCAACCCCGGTTCCCGCGCCTACGGCTGCTGGGAGCGCTGGGGTGGTGACCACATGAACCCGCAGATGGCCACCGAGGACCCGATGTGTTGGCAGGCCTGGCAGGCCAACCCGAACGCCATGTGGAACTGGAACGGCCAACTCCGCGAGGGGGTGGGCGGCAACCACCAGGCGGCCGTACCGAACGGCCAGCTCTGCTCGGGCGGGCGTGCCGAGGGAGGTCGCTACAACGCCCTCGACACGCTGGGTGCCTGGCGGACCACCCCGGTCCCCAACAGCTTCCAGTTGAAGTTCTTCGACCAGGCCAGCCACGGTGCCGACTACCTCCGGGTGTACGCGACCCGGCAGGGTGTGGACACGCTTACCAAGCCACTGGCCTGGTCCGACCTGGAACTGGTCGGCCAGATCGGCTACACGCCGGCGTCGCAGTGGCAACGGGAGGTCGACGGGGTGTCGATCCAGGTTCCGGTGAACGCGCCCGGCCGCACCGGCCGGCACATCATCTTCACCGTCTGGCAGGCCAGCCACTTCGACCAGTCGTACTACCACTGCAGCGACGTGCAGTTCGGTGGCGGCACCACCCCACCGACCACCACCCCACCGACCACCACGCCGCCCACGACCACGCCGCCGACCACCACGCCACCCACCACCACCCCACCGACCACTACCCCGCCCACCACCAACCCGCCGCCGGCGGGTGCCTGCTCGGCGACGTACCGGGTCACCTCGACCTGGTCCGGTGGGTTCCAGGGTGAGGTGCAGGTGACCGCCGGCAGCGCGGCCATCCGTGGCTGGCGGGTGACCTGGACGTACGCCAACGGCCAACAGGTCAGCCAGGCGTGGAACGCCACCGTGACCTCCAGCGGTTCCACGGTGACCGCCACAAATGTCAGCTACAACGGCAGCCTCGGAGCCGGAGCCAGCACCGGCTTCGGCTTCCTGGCCTCGACCGGTGGCACCAACAGCACACCGACGCTGACCTGCTCAGCGACCTCCTGACCCCGGCCGGGGCCGCGCCGGACTCCTCAGGCGCGGCCCCCGCCCGGCTCAGCGCACCGCCCGGTTCGGCGCCCCGCCCGCCCGGCTCAGCGCCCCGCCCGCCCGGCTCAGCGCCCCGCCCGGCCAGCTCAGCGCCCCGCCCGGTTCGGCGCACCGGGCGTCGTGCCGGCCCGACCGGCTCAGGCGAGGGCGGCGACGATGTCGGCGATCGAGCGGCGGCGGCCGGTGTAGAACGGCACCTCCTCGCGGACGTGCAGCCGGGCCCGGGACGCGCGCAGGTCACGCATCAGGTCGACGATCCGGTGCAGTTCGTCGGCCTCGAAGGCGAGCATCCACTCGTAGTCGCCGAGCGCGAACGAGGCGACCGTGTTGGCGCGTACGTCCGGGTAGCCCCGGGCCATCTTGCCGTGCTCGGCCAGCAACTCCCGCCGTTCGGCGTCCGGCAGCAGGTACCAGTCGTAGGAGCGGACGAACGGGTAGACGCAGAGGTAGGAGCGGGCCTGTTCACCGGCGAGGAACGCCGGGATGTGGCTCTTGTTGAACTCGGCCGGCCGGTGCAGCGCCATCTGCGACCAGACCGGGGTCATCGCCCGACCCAGCGTGGTCCGCCGGAACCGCAGGTACGCGTCCTGCAGGTCGTCGCTGGACGACGAGTGCCACCAGATCATCAGGTCGGCGTCGGCGCGCAGGCCGGACACGTCGTAGGTGCCGCGCACCACGACGTCCTTGTCGGCCAGCTCCTCGATCAGGGACTCGACCTCGCCGGTGACGTTGTCCCGCAGTGACGGCAGCGGCGCGCTGACCCGGAACACCGACCACATGGTGTAGCGGATCGTGTCGTTGAGTTCCTTCAGTCTGGCGGCGTTGCTCTGCTCGGTCATCTCCCCGGTCCCTCCAGTGCTGTGATGATCTCCTCGGCCGCGGTCTCGCCGGAGCGGACGCAGACCGGGATGCCGACCCCGTCGTAGCCGGCGCCGGCCAGCCGCAGCGTCGGATGCGCCGCCCGCAGCGCCGTACGCGCGCCGGCCACCCGGTCGAGGTGACCGGGGGTGTACTGCGGCAGCGCCCCGCCCCACCGCTGCACGTGCCCGTCGACCGCCGCGGGCAGCGGCCCGTCGAGCACCGCCGACAGTTCCCGGTGCACGGTGGCGGCGAGGTCCTCGTCGGGGCGCTGGAGCTGGTCCTCCTCGCCGTACCGGCCGACCGAGGCGCGCACCAGGGCCAGCCCGTCGCGCCGGCGCAGGTGGCCCCACTTGGTGGTGAAGAAGGTGGCCGCCTTGATCAGTAGGCCCTCGGTGCTGGGCACCAGGAAGCCGGAGAGCTGCGGCAACGTCGGCTCGGGCAGGGCCAGGGTGACCAGCGCGACGCTGGCATAGTCCAGCCCGCCGATCTCCTTCGCCGCCACCGGGGCGATCTCGGTGAGCAGCCGGGCCGCCGGCCGGGCCGGCACGGCCAGCACCACCGCGTCGACGTCGACATGCTCGGGGTCACGGGTCGGCCCGACCGTCAGCCGCCAGCCGGCGGCGGTCGGGGTCAGCTCGCGTACCGTGGCGTGCCGGCGGACGGTCGCCCCGCTGGCCGCCACGGCCGCGTCGACCAGGGCGCTCAGCCCGCCGTCGAGGGTGCCGAAGACCGGCTCGCCGGGCGCGCGGGGCGTGGCCGCCTGCGCCGCGCGGACCGCGCCGAGCAGCGTGTGCTCCACCCGGGCGGCCCGGGCCAGGGCCGGCATGGTGGTGACCAGGGACAGGTCGTCGGCGCGGCCGGCGTACACGCCGCCGAGCATCGGATCGACCAGCCGGTCGACCACCTCGTCGCCGAACCTCGCACGGACCAACGCGCCCACGGACACGTCGTCGTCGGGGCCGAGCAGCGGCCCACCGCCGTCGCGGTCGGCGTCCGGGGTCGGCCGCGCCACCGCCGCCACCTTCGCCAGATCACCGGGTACGCCGACCAGCGTGCCGCCGGGAATGGGGCGCAGCCCGCCGTCGACGGCGAGGGCCGCCTGCCCGGCGCTCGGATGCACGATCCGTCCGGCCAGGCCGAGCCGGCGGACCAGGGCCACGGCGGCGGACTCCCCGCCGGCCGGGTCACGCATCAGGAACGACTCGGCGCCGAACTCGACCGGCCCACCGGCCAGCTCACCGGTGCGCAGCTTGCCGCCGAGCGCGCCGGACTGCTCGTACACGGTGATGTCGAGGTCGGCGGGGGCGCGGTCGCGCAACCGGACCGCGGCGGCCAGGCCGGCGATGCCGCCGCCGACCACCGCCACCCGCCGCCGCGTCGCCATGGTGGTCAGTCCAGCCCGGCTGGCCGGGCGGACAGCTCGTGCACCAGCGCGACCACCCGGGTCAGCACCTCCGGGTCGGTCTCCGGCAGCACGCCGTGACCGAGGTTGAACACGTGCCCCGGCGCGGCCCGGCCCTGGGCCAGGATCCGGCGCACCTCGGCCTCCACCACCGGCCACGGGGCGAACAGCAGGCACGGGTCGAGGTTGCCCTGCACGGCGCGGTCCGGCCCGATCCGGCCGGTCGCCACGTCCAGCGGGGTACGCCAGTCGACGCCGACCACGTCGGCCCCGGCCTCACCCATCGCGCCGAGGAGTTCGCCGGTGCCGACGCCGAAGTGGATCCGGGGCACCCCCGCGTCGGCGAGCCCGGCGAGCACGGCCGTCGAGTGGGGCAGCACGAACCGGCGGTAGTCGGCCTCGGAGAGCGCACCGGCCCACGAGTCGAAGAGCTGCACCGCCGACACACCGGCTTCGATCTGCACCCGCAGGAACGCCAGGGTCACCTCGGCCAGCCGGCCGGCCAGGGCGTGCCACAGCTCCGGCTCGCCGTACATCAGCGCCTTGGTCTTCGCGTGGGTACGCGACGGGCCGCCCTCGACCAGGTAGCTGGCCAGGGTGAACGGTGCGCCCGCGAAACCGATCAGCGGGGTGTCGCCCAACTCCTTGACCAGCATCCGGACCGCCTCGTCGACGTAGCCGACGTCGTCGCGGCCGATCGGCCGGATCCGCTCGACGTCGGCGGCGCCACGCACCGGTTCGGCCACCACCGGCCCGGTTCCGGGCACGATGTCCAGCTCGACCCCGGCGGCGGCGACCGGCACCACGATGTCGCTGAACAGGATCGCCGCGTCCACCCCGTGCCGGCGTACCGGCTGGAGGGTGATCTCGGTGACCAGATCGGGCCGGCGGCAGGACTCCAGCATCGCCACGTTGGCCCGGATCTCGCGGTACTCCGGCAGTGACCGGCCGGCCTGGCGCATGAACCAGACCGGGGTGTGCGGTACGGGCCGGCGGCGGCACGCCCGCACGAAGGGCGAGTCGGCGGGCCCGCCGGGGCGGGATTCGTCGTCTCGGGCGGCGGTGCCCGTGGTGTCGGTGGTCATCGCGGTCATCGTGCCACGCGCCCGGCGCGCTCCCGCGCCCACCGCCAGCATTGTGACGTGGCCGGAGGAACCGGCCGACACCGGTCGGCCGACTCGGTGTGGCCTGGTGATCGTCGGCGCGCCTCGACGCCGGGACCGGGGCGGCGGCATAGGCTGCGGGCATGGCCCCCCCGCTCGCGCTTCCGGACACCTTCGCCCGCGCGGTCGCCGGGCTCCGGTCGGCGACGCCCCGGCCGGAGATCCTGCTGGAGGAGGTGGGCGCACCGCAGCGGCTGGCGCCGTACTCGTTCGCACTCTCCGCCTCCGTCTCGCCCGACGCCGACGAGGTGGCCAGCGGTCGGCTGATCCTGCTGCACGACCCGGCCGGGCACGAGGCCTGGCAGGGCACCCTGCGACTGGTCACCTACGTGAGCGCCGAACTGGATGTCGACCTCGCCGCCGACCCGCTGCTGCCCGGGGTGGGCTGGACCTGGCTGACCGATGCCCTCGACGCCCAGGAGGCGGGGTACCGGGCCATCGGCGGGACGATCACGCAGACGATGTCGACCCGTTTCGGTGAGCTGGCCGGCCCGCCCGCGACCGGTGACGTCGAGATCCGGGCCTCGTGGACCCCGACCGGCGTCGACCTCACCCCGCACCTGCACGCCTGGTGCACCCTGCTCGCCTCCACCGCCGGCCTGCCGCCGCCCGGCGTCACCGCCCTGCCGGAGCGCCGCCCGGCCACCGCCGGCTGAGCGAGGTCGACGTGCCGACACGCGGCGGGACGGGTGCGCGCCGCCCGATCCACTCGCGCACTAGGGTTGTCAGGTGACCGACGAAACACCCCTACGCCGTCGGGCCGCCGCAAGCCGTACGGGAAACGACACGCACCACCCGCGGTCGGCGCGGCCGGAGCCGTCGGACGCGGGGACCGAGCCCACCAGCGGCGAGACCGTGCCGCTGACCGCGCCCCGCGAGGGCACCCCCGAGCCGGTGGCCGCCCCGGAGCAGTTCGCCGAGGTGGTGGCCCGGTTCGCGGCCGGTGCCGGGCCGGTGGCCCTGGACGCCGAACGCGCCTCCGGCTACCGCTACAGCCAGCGGGCGTACCTCGTACAGCTGCGCCGCGCCGGCGCGGGCACCGCCCTGATCGACCCGCTACCGCTGCCCGACATGAGCGCCCTGGACACCGCGATCGCCGAGGCCGAGTGGGTGTTGCACGCGGCCAACCAGGACTTGCCCTGCCTCGCCGAGCTCGGGCTGCGTCCGCGCCGGCTGTTCGACACCGAACTGGCCGCCCGGCTGGCCGGCTTCGAACGGGTGGGGCTGGCCGCGCTCACCGAGCAGTTGCTCGGCTTCGGCCTGGAGAAGCACCATTCGGCGGCGGACTGGTCGAGCCGGCCGTTGCCGGAGTCCTGGCTGACCTACGCCGCGCTGGACGTGGAGTTGCTGACCGACCTGCGGGACGCGCTGGACGCGGAGCTGACCCGGCAGGGCAAGTCCGAGTGGGCGGCGGAGGAGTTCGCCGCGCTGGTGCGTACCGGTGCCCGGCCGCCCCGGGTGCGGGCCGAGCCGTGGCGACGGACCTCCGGCATCCACCGGGTGCGCGGGGCGCGGGCGCAGGCCCGGGTCCGTTCCCTGTGGTATGCCCGCGACCAGATCGCGGCCCGGCGGGACGCCGCGCCGGGGCGGGTGCTGCCCGACTCGGCGATCGTCGCGGCGGCCGAGCTGGACCCGAAGGACGAGCGGGCGCTGCTCACCCTGCCCGGCTTCGGCGGTCGTTCGGTGCGCCGGCTGGCCCGCACCTGGCTGGCGGCGCTGGACGACGCGCGGGAGTTGCCGGACGCCGCGTTGCCGGTGGCGCCGACGGTGGAGGGCCCGCCCCGCCGCACCGGTGGGCCGAGCGGGATCCGGCCGCCGCCGCCCGCCTGGCCCGCTGCCGGGAGGTGGTGTTGCGGGTGGCCGGCGAGCACAATCTGCCACCGGAGAACCTCATCTCCCCCGACACGGTCCGCCGCGTCGCCTGGCAGCCCCCGGAGGAGATCACCGAGGCCACCGTCGCCGAGCTGCTGCGCGGCTTCAACGCCCGGGAGTGGCAGCTCACCCTCCTCCTCCCCGACCTCGCCGACGCCCTCCTGCCCGCCCTCTCGTCATGATCGGCGGGGCGGCGGGCCGGTGAGTGTGGGGTGGGCCACAGCCCGCCGTGCGGCGCGGCTTATTACTGACGAGTAGCATCGGGGAAACGCCAGTGCCGGCGACCCCCGTTCGGCCCTGGCGCCGTCTGCGGCCGAACTGTGGCCGAAAGGGAGGCTCATCGTGCCCCGTGAAGTCCGGGACGTCGTGTTCGTCGACGGCGTCCGCACCCCGTTCGGCAAGGCGGGTGGCATGTACGCCAACACCCGCGCCGACGACCTGGTGATCCGCTGCATCCGCGAGTTGCTGCGCCGCAACCCGCAGCTGCCACCGGAACGGGTCGAGGAGGTCGCCATCGCCGCCACCACCCAGATCGGTGACCAGGGCCTGACCATCGGTCGCACCGCCGCCCTGCTGGCAGGTCTGCCCAAGACCGTCCCGGGCTTCGCCATCGACCGGATGTGCGCCGGGGCCATGACCGCCGTGACCACCGTCGCCAGCGGCATCGCGGTGGGCGCGTACGACGTCGCGATCGCCGGTGGCGTCGAGCACATGGGCCGCCACCCGATGGGCGAGGGCGTCGACCCGAACCCGCGCATCGTCGCCGAGAAGCTTGTCGACCCGTCCGCGCTGGTGATGGGCTCCACCGCGGAGAACCTGCACGACCGGGTCCCGCACGTCACCAAGCAGCGCACCGACGCGTTCGCCCTCGCCTCGCAGCAGAAGACCGCGAAGGCGTACGCCAACGGCAAGCTCCAGGACGACCTGGTCCCCGTGGCGATCCGCGACCCGGAGACCGGCTGGGGCCTGGCCGCCGTGGACGAGGCACCCCGGGACACCTCGCTGGAGAAGCTCGCCACCCTCAAGACCCCGTTCCGGCCGCACGGCAAGGTCACCGCGGGCAACGCGGCCGGCCTCAACGACGGCGCCACCGCCAGCCTGCTCGCCGACGAGGCGACCGCCCGCGAGTTGGGCCTGCCGATCGCGATGCGGCTGGTGTCGTACGGCTTCGTCGGCGTCGAGCCCGAGGTGATGGGCGTCGGTCCGATCCCGTCGACGGAGAAGGCGCTGCGCATCGCCGGCCTGACCATCGACGACATCGGCCTGTTCGAGCTGAACGAGGCGTTCGCCGTGCAGGTGCTCGCCTTCCTCGACCACTTCGGCATCGCCGACGACGACCCGCGGGTCAACCAGTGGGGCGGCGCGATCGCCATCGGTCACCCGCTCGCCTCCTCCGGCGTGCGGCTGATGACCCAGCTCGCCCGGCAGTTCGCCGAGCACCCCGAGGTCCGCTACGGCGTCACCGCCATGTGCATCGGCATCGGCATGGGCGGCACCGTCATCTGGGAGAACCCACACTGGACGGAGTCCAGCAAGCCGGCTCAGCGGAAGGGTGGAGACAAGTGAACGCGCTCGCCGCACCGAACGAGGTCGTCACGAAGGCCCTGCTGCGGCAGGTGAACGTGCCGGGGCTGGACCGTCCGGCCGCCCTGATCACCCTGGACAACGGGTTCGACCACACCAAGCCGAACACCTTCGGTCCGGGCGGCCTGACCAGCCTCGACGAGGCGATCAGCGCCGCCCTCGCGGCCGATCCGGCGTTCGTCGCGGTCACCGGCAAGCCGTACGTCTTCTGCGTCGGCGCGGACATCGTCGGCCTGCCGGCGTTGCGGTCCCGCGAGCAGGCGCTGGAGATCGGCCGGCTCGGCCACCGGGTCTTCGCCCGGCTGAAGGACAGCCAGATCCCGACCTTCGCCTTCGTCAACGGCGCGGCCATGGGCGGTGGCCTGGAGCTGGCCCTGCACTGCCACTACCGGACGCTGTCGGCGGGCGCGGCGGCCCTCGCCCTGCCCGAGGTCTCCCTCGGCCTGATCCCGGGCTGGGGTGGCACCCAGCTACTGCCGAACCTGATCGGCATCCCGGCGGCCACCCAGGTGATCATCCAGAACCCGCTGATGCAGAACAAGATGCTCAAGCCGAAGCAGGCCGCCGAGCTGGGCATTGCCGACGTGCTGCTGGAGCCGGCCGACTTCCTGGAGCGCTCCCTGGAATGGGCGGCCGGCGTCGTCCGGGGCGCGGTCACCGTGACCCGGCCGGAGGTCGACAAGGACATGTGGGCGGGCGTGCTCTACTTCGCCCGGCAGACCCTCGATCAGCGGCTGCACGGCGCGGTCCCGGCCGCGTACCGCGCGCTGGACCTGCTGGAGACGGCGAAGGACGCCGACTTCGCCACCGGCACCGCCGCGGAGGACGAGGCCCTAACCGACCTGGTCTTCTCCGAGGAGTTGCGCAGCGGCCTGTACGCCTTCGACCTGGTGCAGCGGCGGGCCAAGCGGCCGGCCGGCGCGCCGGACAAGGGCCTGGCCCGGCCGGTCACCAAGGTGGGCATCGTCGGTGCCGGCCTGATGGCCAGCCAGCTGGCGCTGCTGTTCGCCCGCCGCCTCCAGGTGCCGGTCGTGCTGACCGACCTGGACCAGGCCCGGGTCGACAAGGGCGTGGGCTACGTGCACACCCAGATCGAGAAGGCGGTCAGCAAGGGCCGGATGGACAAGGGCACCGCCGCGAAGCTGTACGGCCTGGTGTCCGGCTCGCCGAAAGCAGAGGCCTTCGCCGCGTCGACGCCGGGCCAGCGCACGTCGTTCGCTGACTGTGACTTCGTCATCGAGGCCGTCTTCGAGGACCTGGACGTCAAGAAGCAGGTCTGGGCCGAGCTGGAGAAGATCGTCAAGCCGGAGGCCGTACTGGCGACGAACACCTCGTCGCTGTCGATCACGGCGATGGCGGCGGAGCTGGAGCACCCGGAGCGGGTGGTCGGCTTCCACTTCTTCAACCCGGTCGCGGTGCTGCCGCTGCTGGAGATCGTCCGGGGTGAGCGCACCGACGATGTCACCCTGGCCACCGCCTTCGCGGTCGGCAAGCAGCTCAAGAAGTCGAGTGTGCTGGTGAAGGACGCCCCGGCGTTCGTGGTGAACCGGCTGCTCACCCGCTTCCTCGGCACGGTCTTCGCCGCCGTCGACGCCGGCACCCCGCTGGAGGTGGCCGACCGCGCCCTGGACCCGCTGGGCCTGCCGATGCGCCCCCTCGCCCTGCTCCAGCTGGTCGGACCGGCGGTCGCGTACCACGTCGGCGGCACCCTGCAGACCGCGTTCCCGGACCGATTCGGGGTCAGCGAGAACCTGAAGCGGATCGCCGACTCGGGCCAGCCGATCGTCGTCGACGACGAGATCAACGCCGAGGTGGCGAAGCTGTTGGTCGTCGGCGACCAGCCGCTCACCGAGGAGCAGGTCCGCCGCAACGCGCTGGACGCGCTGGCGCAGGAGATCCGGAAGATGCTCGACGAGGGCGTCGTCGCGCAGGCGCAAGACATCGACCTGTGCATGATCCTCGGTGCCGGCTGGCCGTTCCACCTGGGCGGCGTGACGCCGTACCTGGACCGGACCGGCACCAGCGAGCGGGTCACCGGCCGGCGGTTCCTGCCGCCCGGCGCGGCCAGCCTGGCCGGCTGAGCGGGGGCCGAGAGGGATTGAGGCGCCTGGCTACGATGACCGGTTCCACCGACACCAGGAGCTGACAGCATGTCCCACCCTCCGGACGAGCACCAGAACCCGCCGGCCGCCGGGTACCCGCCCGCGCCCGCGGGCCCGTACCCGGCGGCGGCTCCCGGTCCGTACCCCCAGCCGGGGGCCGCGCCGTATCCGCCGGCCGGTGGCTCGTCGGTGCCGCAGCAGCCCGGTGGTTACCCGCCGCCCGGCGGTCCGTGGCCCGGCGGTCCGTGGCCTGCCGGTCCGGGACCCGCCGCAGCACCGTCGAAGGGGTTCGGCGTCGGGAAGATCGTGCTGATCGTCCTCGCGGTGCTCCTGGTGCTCTGTGCCGGCGGTGCCACGGCCATCTGGTTCGCGGTGAAGGACGAGGTCGGCGAGGCCGTGGACGCCACCCGGACCCGGATGGTCGCGCCGGACACCCTGGCCGGCCGGCCGAAGATCACCGACCCGGAGTTGCAGCAGGCGGCCGACGACATGGTCCGCAACATCACGTCCACGGTGCAGAACGAGACCAGCGCGGTGGGCGCCTTCTACGGTGACCTGGCTGCGGAGGACCTGGTCATGATCGCGGGCGCGTCCGGGCTGATGGCCGACCCGCAGCAGGAACTGGATCAGGCGATCACGGATCTTTCCGCCCAACTGGGCCTCACCAATGTGGCGGCGACCGATCCGGGTCCGCTCGGCGGCGAGGCCAGCTGCGGCGACGGCCGGTCGGACGGTCTGCCGCTCGGTGTCTGCGCCTGGGCCGACCGGGGCAGCGTCGGCGTGTTCGTGATCTTCTTCGCGTCCCGTGCGGACGCCGAGGCGGAGTTCACCACCATCCGCGGCCAGATCCAGCAACGCGAGTGATTCGGTAGCCGGCGTGGGCCGGGCCCCGCCGCCGAGGCGGCAGCGGCCCGGCTCCGCCGCCTGCTGGCTCACCACGTGTCACCGTGCGGCCTCCACGGTCGGCGCGGCGTCCGCGGCCGGCAGGTCGACCGTCACCTCCAGACCGCCGCCGGGCTGTGCCACGGCGGTCACCGCGCCGCCGTGCGCATCACAGACCGCCCGGACGATGGACAGGCCGAGGCCCGATCCGCGCGCCCCCGTGCGTTCCCGGCCACCGCGCCGGAAAGGCTCGAACAGCCCCGGCACGTCGGCCGGGTCCACCTCGAAACCGGTGTTGCCGACCACCAGCCAGGAGCGCTGCCCGTCCGAGCCGGTGCGCACCCAGAGCCGGCCGTGCAGGTGGTTGTAGCGGACCGCGTTCTCGATCAGGTTGCCGGCCAGCCGGTCCAGCAGCCCGGGATCGCCGACCACCGGCGCCGGTTTCAGGGACGTCCGCACGTCCAGCTTGATCCGCTCGACCTCCCGGCGTACGGCGGAGAGCGCGTTGACGGTGCCGGCGGCCAGGTCGCACTCGCTGCGCCGGCCCAGGCGACGGCCGGTCTGCGCCTCGCTGCGCGCCAGCACCAGCAGCGCGTCGACCAGCCCGTTGGCCCGCTCCGAGGCGTCGCGCACCACGGTGGCCATCCGGCGGTACTCGGCCGGATCCGCCTCGTCGTCGCTGAGCGTCACGTCGATCTCGGTACGCATCACCGCCAGCGGCGTACGCAGTTCGTGGGAGGCGTTGGCGACGAACCGTTTCTGCGCCTCGAAGGCGGCGGCGATCCGGTCCAGCATCGCGTCGAACGTGTCGGCCAGCTCGGCCACCTCGTCGTCCGCCCCGGTGTAGCAGATCCGCTGGTGCAGGGTGGTCTCGCCGAGCCGGCGGGCCGTGGCGGTGACCTGGTGCAGCGGGCGCAGCGCCCGGCCGGCGACCGCGTACGCCCCGACCACGCCGACCACGCCGATCGCCAGCAGCGCGGCCAGTCCCTTGGCCAGCAGTTCCCCGGAGGCCGAGTCGACCAGCTGCCGTTGCCAGGCGGCGCCCTCCAGCGTGCTTCCGTCGGCCAGCACCACGGTGGTGCCGGGCAGCAACTCGTCGGTGGGACGCAGCGCGTCGCGGACCAGCAGCCAGGCCAGCAGCACCAGGATGGCGCCCGCGCCGACCAGCAGCACGCCGTTGAGCAGGGTCAATCGCAGCCGCAGCGTCGGGCGCAGGGTGGGCCGCCGCAACGTGGGCCGCCGCAGTCCGGACCCCAGCCGCAGCGTCGGCCGCCGCAGTGGGCGGGTCACGCCCCCACCTCGGCCGTGCGGTAGCCGGCACCGACCACCGTCTCGATCAGTGGCGGGTCGCCGAGCTTGCGGCGCAGGGTCATCACCGTGACCCGGACGATGGTGGTGAACGGGTCGGTGTTGGCGTCCCAGACCCGCTCCAGCAGTTCCTCGCTGGACACCACCGCGCCCCGCGCCTTGAGCAGCTCGCAGAGCACGCCGAACTCCTTGTTCGTCAGCTCCACCGGCACCCCGCCCCGGGTCGCCGTGCGTCGTGCCGGGTCGACCACCAGGTCGGCCGCCTCCAGCACCGGCGGGGCCGCCGGGGTGGCCCGCCGGCCCAGCGCCTGCACCCGGGCGACCAGCTCGTCGAAGGCGAACGGTTTGGGCAGGTAGTCGTCGGCGCCCAGCGCCAACCCCTCGACCCGGTCGGCGACGGTGCCGCTGGCGGTCAACATCAGCACCCGGGTCAGCGCGCCGGACGCGGCCAGCTCGGCGCAGATCTGGTCGCCGTGCATGCCGGGCAGGTCCCGGTCGAGCACCACCACGTCGTAGCGGGTCACGAAGGCCAGTTCGTGACCGTTGTCGCCGTCGTAGGCCACATCCACCGCCATACCACGCTTGCGCAGGCCACGCGCGATCGCGTCGGCGAGGTTGCGCTCGTCCTCGACCACCAGTACCCGCATGTTCCGCCCCTTTTCGCCCCAGCGACCACCGACAACGTAGCGCCGGCGACCAAGCCGCCCCCACCGCGGGCGCGCTCGGCCCGGCCCGCCTGGCGGCGGCGGGGTCAGCCCGGCAGCTGCCAGATGCCGTAGCCGCCGTCGAACAGGCGGCAGGCGACCAGGTCGTACCGGCCCTGGCAGCTGCCGCCGGCACGGGGCAGCACGTCGATCCGGCGCGCCGGTCGTCCGCTCGGGTCGAGGCGGGCCAGCACCAGGCCCTCGTCGCTGAGCGGGCGCACGCCGAGCAGCTGCGGCGCGTACTCGTAGCGGATGATCGGCTCCCACGTCCCGTGTTCGGTCACTATCGCACCGGTCTCCACGTCGAGCGTGACCACCTCGTTGGTGCCCCTGACCAGCGCGACGGTGTTGCGTTCGCCCACCAGCATGAGGTCGAGGACATCGCCGCTGCTCCACCGGACGGCCCCGGTGCCCGGGTCGAGGACGGTCAACCCGCCGCCGGCCATTCCGGCGCAGAGCAGCCGGCCGCAGGGGGTGACATAGGTGGCCGTCGGCACGCTCACCTGCCAGCGCCGGATCAGCCCGTCGACGGTGTGCGCGGCGATGGTGTTCGAGTTGCGGATGACCAGCACGAGGTCACCGACCACCGCGGCCTGCTGGTAGCCGGCCGGGTCGTCGTCGGGTGCGGGCAGGCGGTGCCGGATCGTGCCGGTCTCCGGATCGACCACCTCGACCTCACCGTCCACCGTGGCCACCACGACGGCGTCGACCACGCCGTCGTGCTGGCGGTAGTCGACGCTGGCCGCCGACAACGGCATGGACCACAGTTCGCGGGCCGTGGCCAGCTCGATCATGCGCAGCGAGTTCGACACCCCGTCGTTGAACGTACGCAGCAACGCCCGGTCGGGCATGTCGAAGATCGCGATCCCGGGCTGGCGCCAGCGCTCCTGGCCGGTGCGGGCGTCCAGTCGCACGGTCTCGCTGGTCCTGGTGGACTCCCGGCCCATGGAAACCAGCACCCCACCGTCGTCGACGGACTGCACCCGGTAGATCCGGTTGGCCGGTTGCACCGGCACCCGCCACAGCGGTGCGAGGCGCTGCGGCCGGACGGTGGCACGCACCGGCCGCGGATAGGCGAGCAGCTCCTGGCTACCGTCGGTGACCTGCGGCATCGGCGAGACGGCGAAGATCTGGTCGTCGGTGAGGAACAGATCGGTCCCCAGCGCCGCGGCCACGGTCGCGTGGATCCGCCGGGCCGGCGGCGCGGCGCCGGCCAGGGTCAGCAGCGCGACCAGCGCCACGACGGCGGCCCCGAGGCGACGGCCACCGGTCCGGCGCCGGCGCGTCGGCGCCGGATCGGCCGGCTCGGTCAGCTCACCGAGGTCGATCAACGTCACGCTCGTCCTCCCCCGCCGCGCACCCGCGGCACGGCCGTCACGGCCCGTCGGGTGGCCCGGCTCCCGCCTGTACGATGGCCCGTCGTGGCCGTGCCGGTGGTAGATCCCTCGCTGAATCCCGTTTCCGCGACCGTCGAGGCGGAACCGACGACAGCGCGTCGGCGACGCCGGCCGACCCGCGCCGACGTGCTGGCCATCGGAGCCTACGTGCTGCTCGGTGTCGTCGTCTGCCTGAGCTACTGGGTCGACGTGCAGAACCGTGTCTCGTCCCACCTGCCCACCGACCACAGCTGGTTCGAGTGGCTCTTCTCGCACGGCGCGTACTCGGTGCGTCACCTGGAGAACCCGCTGTTCACCGAGCGGCAGAACGCCCCCGACGGGGTGAACATGATGGCCAACACCTCGCTGCTCGGGGTGACCCTGCCGCTGGCTCCGCTCACCATGCTGCTCGGCCCCCAGGTGGTGTACGCGCTCTACCTGGGCGGCGCGCTCGCGGCCACCGCCGGCACCTCGTACTGGGTGCTGTCGCGGCACCTGGTGCGCTCGCGGGCGGCGGCCTTCGTCGGTGGCGCGTTCCTCGGCTTCGCCCCCGGCATCGTGCACCACGCCAACGGCCAACCCAACTTCGTCTCCAACTTCCTGCTGCCGCTGATCGTGGTGCGGGTGTTCCGGCTGGCCGAGCCGGGCCGGTGGCGGCGCGACGGGCTGGTGCTGGGGCTGCTGGTCGCGTACCAGATCTTCATAAACGAGGAGATGCTGCTGCTCACGGCGCTGGCCTGCCTGGTCGTCGTGATCGCGTATGCGGCGATGAGGCCAGCCGAGGCGTGGCGACGCGCCGGCACGTTCGCCACCGGGCTGGGCACCGGTGCCGCGGTGGCCCTGCTGCTCGCCGCCTACCCGATCTGGTTCCAGTTCAACGGCCCGCAGTCCTACCGGGGCCTGCAGGGCGGGGTGTTCCACAGTTGGGGCGAGGACGTGGCCGCCTTCGTCACCTTTCCCCGCGACACGATCGCCGGTGACGAGGCGGTGGAGGCGACGATCGGGCTGACCGAGCAGAACACCTGGTTCGGCTGGCCACTGGTGGTGCTGTCCGCGGTGGCGCTGCTGCTGCTGGTACGCCGATCGTTCGTGGCCCGGATCCTCGCCGTGCTGGTGGTGTTCTTCTCGGTGGCCGCGCTGGGCCCGGAGATCCGGTTCAACGGCGAGCTGACCGGCATCGCCGGCCCGTGGTCGTACATTCCGGCGGACCTGCCCCTGGTCGAGATGATGATGCCGACCCGGCTGGCCCTGGTGACCACCGCCGCGCTCGGCGTGCTGCTCGCACTCGCCTGGGACGCGGTGGCCGGCAACCGCCGCCCGCCGGTGCCGGCCCCCGCGCCCCCGAGGGCGCGCGCCGCACCGGGCGGCGGCCCCGCTGGCAGCGGCCGATCGGGTACGCCGCCATCACGCTCGCCGTGCTGCCGCTGCTCCCCGCCCGCTGCCGGCCGAGCCGGTGGCACCGCCGCCGACCTTCATCACCTCCGGTGCCTGGCGGCCGTACGTGCCGGCGGGTCGCACGCTGGTGCCGGTGCCCATCCCCAGCAACGTGCACGGACTGTCCACACTGCGGTGGAGCGCGCTGACCCAGCACGAGTTCCCGATCCCGGCCGGCTACTTCATCGGCCCGAACCTCGACGGCGAAGGTGTCTTCGGCGCCCCGAACCGGCCCACCAGCATGCTGGTCTACCAGACGATGGACGCCGGTGAGCTGCCCGAGCTGACCGACGAGAACCGCCGGCAGGCGCTGGACGACCTGCGCTTCTGGCGGGCGTCGGTGGTGGTGCTCGGCGCCCACCCCCGCGAGCCGGTGCTGCGGGAGCTGCTGACGGCGCTGCTCGGTGAACCGCAGCGTGTCGACGACGTCTGGCTCTGGGACGTCCGCGACCGGCTCTGACGAGCGGCCGATGCCCGACGGGTTCAGCCCGGGGCGGGCTCGGAGACGTGGGCGGTGACGATGCGCCAGCCCGCCGGAAGGCGTACCCAGGTCTGGGTCTGCCGGCCGGTGGCGGTGGCGGCGTACCCGAACCGGGTCGTCACGACCGCCAGGTCCGGGCCGAAGGCGGTCACCACCGTGTCGACCAGCCAGCGGCCGGGCGGCAGCGGCGGCTGGGCGGCCCGCCACTTGCGCTGCGCGTCGAGCCCGTACTGGTGGTCGGCGATGCCGAAACGAACGGTCCGGTCGGAGTCCCAGAAGAACCCGCAGATCCGGTCGGCGTCCCCGTCCACCAGCGCCTGCTCGTAGCCGACGAAGGCCGCCGTCACCTCGGCGACCACGTCCGTCCGGTCGATCTCCATACGGTGAGTCCTCTCTATGCGGGCCGGCACGGGAAAGCACCCGGTCGGGCGGCGGCGGGCCGGTGCCTGCCGCACCGCCGCCCGACCGGGTGGTTCGGTCAGCCGCTCACCACCGGCTCGCGCTGCTCACCGCCCGCCGGCTCATTGGGTGCCGCCGGGGTGCCGCCGTGCAGGCGGTCCAGTTCGATCTCCTCCGGCTCGGGAACCCGGTGCGGATGCCTGCCGAGCGCGAAGATCGCGCAGATCACCGCGACGAAGAGGTAGCCGAGCGCCACCTGCCCGTTGGCGTTCCACTGGACCTCCTCACCGTGGATCAGGCCGATGAAGGCGAGCACCGAGCCGGACGCGGCGAAGATCGCCGCGTGGACGAAGCGTTTGTCGATGATGAACGCGACGATCGCGCCGAGCACCAGACCGGCGAGGATGGCGCCCTCGCCGAGGATCCGCAGGCCGTCGTAGACCACTCCGGCGCCGGCCAGGGCCTCGTTGCCGACCTCCGCCGCCGTGGTGCCGGCCGCCGCGAGGGCGTTGTTCATCTGCCCGGTCGCCCAGGCCGCGATGTTGGGTATCAGGGCCGCCACCACCGCCGCGGCGTGTGCCCGCGGCGTCGCCTGGAACGCCTGGGCACCGATCAGGAGGCCGATGTAGAGCAGGATCGGCACGATCGCCGCGGTCGGGAAGATCGCGCCGAGCAGGGAGAACATCCCCAGGAAGCAGAGCAGCGCGATGACGATTCCGGTCGCCATCGAATAGCCGGTGCGCCCACCGGCGGCCTTCCAGCCCGGGTGGCCGACGTAGACCGCCGGCGGGAACGGCGAACCGAGGGCGGAGCCGATGACCGCGCCGGCACCGTCGGCGAGCAGGACGCTGCGCAGGTTGTAGTTGTCCCCGGCGGTGGCCGCGCTCTCCACGTTGGTCATCGCCTCGGTGAAGTTGTAGACGCCGAGCGGGATCGCGGTCGCCAGCAGCGGCGCCATGTCGGAGAGCCCGCGCAGCAGCAGGTCGAGCTGGAAGGTGGGGAACGCGAACGCGATGTCGCGCGCCGCCGCCGTGACGTCCGGCACCGACATCGCCCCGCCGATCCAGCCGATCGCGGTGCCGAGCAGCAGCGCGGCGAGGCCGATCGGGAAGTTGAACGGCAGCTTGACGTCGGTGAGCAGGCCGATCAGCAGCAGCGCCAGCACCGGCAGGGCGATCCAGGCCATCCGCCACATCTGGCCGGCCGGGTTCATCGAGATGAAGGTGATGGAGATGCCGGCGAGGGTGCCCAGCAGCGCCGCCCGCGGCGTGTAGCGGCGGATGTACGGGCCCACGAACGCGCCGATCAGCACGATCACGCCGATGATGAAGGCCCAGGCCATTCCCGCTTCCCAGGCCCGCAGCGCGTCGCCGGTGCTCAGGTAGATCGGCAGCATGATGACGAAGATGACGATGAACATGTGCGGCACGCTCGGCCCGTACGGCAGGGCGGTCACGTCGGTGCGGTTCTCCCGCCGGGCCAGCCGCCGGGCCAGATGGGTGTAGTAGACGTTGCCGGCGACCAGGGCGATGCCCAGTGCCGGCAGGATCGTGCCGAACACCTCCCGTTCGGGGAGGTTCACCACGAAGAGGCAGAGCCCGGTCAGGGTGAGCACGTTGACCAGGACGTTGACGCCGAATCCGAAGAACGCGTTGGTGTCGCCGCGCACCCAGTACGGCAGCGGCACGACGGAGGGTTTGGTGGAGACCATGGCTGCTCCCGGTCAGGAGGAGGGTTGCAACACGGGGTTGGTGGGCAGCACGGCGAGCACCTCCGTGGAGTCGGCGACCCACCCGAAGATGCCGCCCTGGGCGGCGATCATGTCGAGCCCCACCCGCTGGAACTCGGGGAAGTAGGACCCGACGCAGTCGGCGAGCACGAGACACTCGTACCCGCGGTCGTTGGCCTCCCGGACCGTGGTGTGCACGCACACCTCGGTGGTGACCCCGGTGACCAGCAGGCTGCGGATCCTCCGGCCGGCGAGCAGGGCGTCCAGCCCGGTGGCGTAGAAGGCGCCCTTGCCGGGCTTGTCGATGACCGGTTCGCCGGGTAGCGGCGCCAGCTCGTCGACGATGTCGTGGCCGTACTCGCCCCGGACGAGGATCCGGCCCTTGGGTCCGGGGTCGCCGATCCGCTTGCTCGGCGCGCCCCGGCTGAGCTTGGCCGGCGGGCAGTCGGACAGGTCGGGCAGGTGTCCTTCCCGGGTGTGCACGACGGTCAGCCCCGTGGCGCGGGCACCGGCCAGCAGCGCGGTGAGCGGCGCGATGGTGCGCCGCAGCTGGCCGACGTCGTTGCCCAGGCTCTCGCCGAACCCACCGGGCTCCAGGAAGTCGCGCTGCATGTCGATGACGAGCAGCGCCGTGGTCGAGAGGTCGAAGGTGTACGGGGAGGGCCGCGCGGCGGCAACGGTCAACATGCGTTACCTCACTTGGTCGTGGCGGCGATGACGTCGTCGGAGGTGGCGACGCAGCCGAAGACGCCGCCCTGCATGGTGACCATGTGCAGCGCGGCGTCGTGGTTTCCCTTGTCGGTGGCGCCGGTGCAGTCGGCGAGGATCAGGCACTCGTAGCCCCGGTCGTTCGCCTCGCGCATGGTGGTGTGCACGCAGACGTCGGTGGTGATGCCGGTGAGGATCAAATGGGTGACACCCCGGGTGCGCAGCACCAGGTCGAGATTGGTGGCGTAGAAGGCCCCCTTGCCCGGCTTGTCGACGATCACCTCGCCGGGGGCCGGGGCGACCTCGGGCACGATCTCCCAGCCCGGCTCGCCCTTGACCAGGATCCGGCCGCACGGGCCGGCCCCGCCGATCTCGGCGCCGATCTGCGCCGAGCGCCAGCGCTTGTTCGCCGGCAGGTCGGAAAGGTCGGGATCGTGCCCCTCCCGGGTGTGTACGACCAGCATCCCGAGCGATCGGGCGTGCTCCAGCAGCCGGGCGGTGGCCGGCAGGCCGGCCCGGGTGAGACCGATGTCGTAGCCCATCGCGTCGACGTAACCGCCCGGCCCGCAGAAGTCGGTCTGCCAGTCGATGCAGAGCAGTGCGGTACGCGCGGTGTCGGCCGCGCCGTCGTACGGCCACGGGTAGGGATTCGCCGTTACCGGCCCGATCCGGCCCATCCTCTGTCCTCCTCCATGCGTCAACTCCGGTGCGCCGCGGCGCGGCGGTACGCCCGCCACCCACCGGTGGCGCTGATGTCCTCGGCCTGCGGGCCGGCGGCGTACGCCTCGCAGAGGAAACCGAGCACGTCCCGCCCGTCGTGCAGCCGGATCCAGCCGAGCGAGAGCGGCGCCGGCACGCCGGCCAACAGGTCGCCCACGGCGGTGGTGGGCAGCCGCCACAGCTCGACCTCGATCGGGTGACCGTCGGTCGGGGCGACCCGGACCAGACCGGGTATCCCCTCGCCGTCCGGTGTGTCCATCCGGTAGAGCCGGTACAGCGGTGCGGTGCGCGCGACACCGGCGAGGGTGGCCCCCCGGTCGGTCAGCTCCGCGTTGCGGGACTCGCCGGCCAGGTGCCGCCCGACCACGGCGATCAGCACCCGCGCCGGGCCGGGGCGGGCACGACCGGGGTGCCCGGCGACCCGGCGCCGAGCCCGATCTCCGCCGGCGCCGGGCCGCCGGCGCCGAGGACGACCGGAGCCGCACCGGAACTCCGTGCGCCCCTGGCGGCCTCGGAACCGGGCGCGATCCGGCCACCGGCGGCGGTGAAGGCCGCGGCGAGCCGGGCCAGGGTGGTGTCGCTGAACGCCGGGCCGACCAGGGTCAGGCTCGCCGGCCGGCCGGCGGCGGTGAACCCGTTGGGCACGGTCACCGCCGCCAGGTCGAGCAGGTTGGCGAACTGGGTGTAGCGGCCGAGCATCGCGTTGCGCCCGATCGGGTCCTCGGCGATCTCGTCCAGGGTGAACGTCGTGCCGACGGTGGGCACGACCAGCGCGTCGACCTGCTGCCACAGCTGGTCGACGCGGGCCGCAGCTCGCGCAGCCGGTGCTGGCCCCGGAAGGCGTCGACGGCGTCGTAGCGCCGGCCGGTCTCCAGCACGGTCCGGGTGACCGCCAGCACCGCCTCGGGGTGTTCCCGCAGGAAGCCGTCCAGCGCGGCGAGCCGCTCGGCCACCCACGGCCCCTGGTAGAGCAGGTCACCCGCCTCGAAGAAGGTCTGCAACGGCACCGGCCGGGTCCGACCGACCAGACCCCGCAGCCCCTGCACGCCCGCGGCGAACCGGACCGCCTGCCCGGCGTCGCCGAAGAACTCGAGGTCTTCTGTGCAGGGCACGCCGAGGCGTAGCGTCCCCGGCATGCGGGGAACGACCCGCTCCGCCGGCAGCGGACGACCCCACGGGTCGGCCGCCGAGACGCCACGGGCGGCGTGCAGCACCTCGGCCGCGCCCGCCACGTCGGCGGTGAAGATCGAGACGCAGTCCAGCGAGCGGCAGGCCGGCACCACGCCGGCCGTGCTGAGCAGGCCCCGGGTGGGCTTGACGCCGACGATCCCGTTGAGCGCCGCCGGCACCCGGCCGGAACCTGCGGTGTCCGTGCCCAGGGCGAAGCTGACCTGGCCGGCGGCGACCGCGACCGCCGAGCCGGAGCTGGATCCGCCGGAGATGAGCCCGCCGCCGAAGACGCTCTCGCAGCTGCCGTACGGCGACCGGGCGCCGGTGAGGCCGGTGGCGAACTGGTCGAGGTTGGTCTTGCCGACGAGCACGGCACCGGCGTCGAGCAGCCGGCGCACCACGGGTGCGTCCTCCGCGGCGGTGTACCCGAAGTCGGGGCAGCCGGCCGTGGTGACCATGCCGGCGACGTCGATGTTGTCCTTGACCGCGAACGGGATGCCGTACAGCGGCAGCGTCGCGGGGTCACCGAGGCCGGCCAGCCACTCGGCGCGGGCGGACAGCTGCCCGGCCGAGACGGTGCTGATCCAGACCGGCTCGCCGGTCCGTCCGGCGAGCCGGGCGAGGACGCGCTCGACCAGGTCCACGGGGGTCAGGTCACCGTGGAGGTACGCCGACCGCAGCTCCGAGACCGATCCGATCCGCTCTGGCATACAGTCGATTGTCGACCGTTCTGTTTCGGCGAACCGCGCGATATGTAACGACGCGATGACGGCAGCCGGGTCGCAGGCGCCGGTGCTAGCCGAGGTAGGAACGCGCCCCGTGGTCGGAGAGCACCGTGAGGACCGTCTCCGGGTCGCCCGCGGTGACCGCCTCCAGCAGCCGCTCGTGCCGGTGGACGCCGTCCAGCGGCTGCGCCACCTCCGCCTCGCGGCGCAGGTTGATCGCCATGTAGAGCTGCAACTTCACCAGGATCGAGTCGTACACCGCGGAGAGCTGGCGATTGCCGGCGAGCGCCACCAGCGCGACGTGGAACGCCCGGTGCGACCCGGCGACCGCCAGTCGGTCGGCGGCCCGGGTCGCCTCCCGCATCTGGTCCAGCGCCGCCCGCAGCCCGGCCAGGTCGCTCTCCCGCGGCACCGGGATCGCCGATCGCACCGCGAAGCGCTCCAGCACGTCGCGCAGCTCGTACAGCTCCCGCACGTCGCGGTCGGAGAGGGTGGCGACCCGGACCCCGCGCCGCGGCACATGCTCGACCAGCCCCCGCTGGGCCAGCAACCGCAGCGCCTCACGCAACGGTGCGCGGCTGATCCCGAGCCGCCGGGTCAGTTGCTCCTCCACCAGCCGTTCACCCGGATCGCTCCGGCCGCTGAGGATCTCCCGGGTCAACCGGTCCACGGCGAGGTCCACCAGGCTGACACTCTCCAGCTCGCCGTCCACCGGCGATGCGGCCACGTCGTTCACTCCGATGAGTCTGCCACCTGTCACCGCGGCACCGGCGCGGGCGCGCACCCGGCGACTCAGCCGACCAGCGGGCGGACGTCCCAGACGAGCGCACCGTCGATCTCCCGGGCCGGGCCGAGCAGCGCCTCGACGGTGCGCCGCACCGGCCCGCCGTGGTGCAGTCCACCCTGGACGACCACGGCCGCCCGCCAGTGCCGCAGGTCCGTCACCGCCTGACGGCGGTCCGCTTCGCTGATCGTCGGCACCTCGCCCGTGTCGGCCACCCGCCGCAGCAGCACCGACGTGGGCCGGTCCGGAGCGCCCCAGCGCGCCGCCGGGTCGTCGGGGGCCCGGGGCCGATGAAGAAGCCGCCCGGCGCGGTGAAGGCCAGCCCGGTTCGGGCCGACCAGAGCATCGCCGGGCTCCGGCCCGCGTTGGTGACCGGCGGCACCGGCACCAGCGTCCGCCCCGCCGGCACGAACGCCCGCCAGGTTCCGTCGGCGACGAACGCCGGAACCGGCCAGGCCGGCACGGTGCGGATCGGTGTCGGCGCGAGCGGCAGCAGCGTGGCGGTCACCGCGCCGGCCCAGAGCAGCCGCACCGGCACCGCCTCCCGGGTCGCCGGTGTCGTCGGGGCGCCGGGCCGGTCCGGCGGACCCGCCCGACGGACCCGGTCGAGGCTCAGCGCGATCAGGATGCCCAGCACCGGCACGCAGACCAGCGAGAAGCGGGCCGGCACCACGTGGTCGAGCAGCGGCAACTCGGCGATCAGCCGGTACGGCCCCGGCAGGTCGGTCGGCGCGCCACCGAGACGCACCCGCGCCCCGAGGGAGAGCAGGGCGAACACCACCCCGCAGGCGGCGAGCGCCCGCACCAGCGGGCGGCGCCACAGCCAGACCGTGATGACCACGGCCAGCACCAGCAACCCCGGGCCGAAGAAGGAGTTCTCCTCGGTCGGGTTCGGCGCCAGCAGTCCGGGCAGGCGGTGGTCGCCGAAGATGGTCTGCCCGGCCACGGCGGTGAACGACGCGGCGTCCAGCTGGTAGCCGTACGCGTGGAACGGCATCCCCCGGTAGTGCCCGGTGCCGAAGAACTGGAACCACAGCGGGTACGCCAGCAGCACCCCCGCCACCACCGCGCCGACCACGATCCGGCGGGCCGTGGCCGGGGCGAGCCGGCCGGCGGCGGCCCGGTCGGCCAGCGCGTACCCGAGGACGAAGACCCCGGCGGCTAGTGCCACCAGGAGCAGCACCTCCTCGCCGAGGAAGACCTGGTAGGTCACGACCAGTCCGAGCAGGACGCCGTGCCACCACCCCCGCCGGCCGGTTTCCGGGCGGACCGGTTCGGGGCGGAACACCAGCGCCAGGATCACCGGCACCAGGAACTGGGCGGCCATGTGCAGGTGCGACCCGGCCTGGGCGACCATGCCGGGTGCGAAGCCGCAGACCAGCCCGCCGACCGCGGCGGCCACCCGGGAGTCGACCAGGCGGCGGCGCAGCAGCACGTACCAGGCGCTGGCGGTGCCGGCCAGGCAGCACACCACCGCCAGCCCGAAAGCCACCTGCGAGCCGAACAGCAGCGTGACCGGGGTCAGCGGGACACCCAGCCCGAGCACCGAGGTGTTGGCCATCAGGTTCACCCCACCGGGGGCGTTCAGCGCGTCGCTGGACAGCGGGTTCTCCGGACCGACGACCGCACGGGCCGCGTGGGCCAGCATCCACTCGAAGAGGATCTGGTCGCCGGCCTGGTGAAAGAGCCGATCCGGGCGGCCCCACTGCCGGCTGGCCAGCCACGCCGCCAGCGCGAGGTAGCCGGCCAGGACCGCCCCGTCGACGGTACGCGCGGGAAGCCGCCGCCGTCGGCGGATGGCGACCTCGGCGCCACGCTGGGCCGTGCCGACCGACATCAGGTCCGGCGGTCGGTCAGCGACCGTACGTCCCACACCCAGACATCCAGCTCGAGGCGGGCGGGGCCGACCAACTGCTCGACGGTCTGCCGCAGCGGCTCGGAGTGCGGCTGCCGGATCGGCAGCACCAGGATCGCCGCCCGCCAGTACCGCAGCTCGTCCAGGGACCGGCGGCGCTGGCGGTCGTCCAGCTCGGGCGTCCGGCCGGTCGTCGCGACCTCTTCCAGCAGCCGCCCGACGCCGCTCGGCCGGCCACCGAAGCGGCCCGGATCGCCGGTGTTGCCGTTGCGCGGGGCGAGGAAGTAACCACCGGGGATCTTGAATTCGAGGTTGGTGGCGGCGGCCCAGCGCATCCCGTGGGTGTTGCCCATGCTCGGCACCGGGATCGGTACGAGCGTCTGGTCCGGCCCGACGTAGGCGCGCCAGCGGTCGGCGGTGATGAACTCGGGCACCGGCGGACGGGAGGTCATCGGCAACGGCATCGGCATGATCGGCAGCAGCGCGAGCACCAGCCCGGCGCCGGTCAGCGTACGCACGGTCCGCCGGTCCAGCGGCAGGGTGCGGCTCCGCTCGACGGCCAGGGCCAGCAGGATCGCCACCACCACGCTGGTGATCATCCCGAACCGGGTCGGCACCACCGCGTCGAGCAGCGGCAGCCGGACCAGCCACTCCCACGGTCCGGCGATCAACTCCCGGTCCCACCAGGAGATCCGCTCGCCGAGGGAGAGCAGGGCGTAGAGCGCGGCGGTCGCGGCGAGCGCCCGGACCAGCACCTCCCGCCGGAGCCATGCCACGATGCCGACGGCGATCAGCGCCAGGCTCCAGCCGAAGAAGGCGTTCTCCTCCGAGTAGTTCGGGGCGAGGTTGACGTTCGCCCGCTGGTTGCCACCGATCGTCGGCGAACCGGGGGTGAGGTACGCGGCGATGTCGTTGCCGTAGTCGCGGACCGCGTCACTGAGCCCGTGGTACGCCATCGGCCCGGCGAACTGGATGTACAGCGGGTACGCCAGCAACGCGCCGGCAATCACCGTGCAGGTGGCCAGCGCCTTGGCCAACGGCCGCCAGGCCCGCGACCAGAGCGCGGGTCGTTGGACGAGCACCGCGATCAGGAAGATTCCGCAGCCCATCGCGGTGAAGAGCAGGATCTCCTCGTTGATGAACGCCTGCACGGCGACCAGCAGGGCGAGCAGCGCGCCGTCGCGGTACGGCCGGGTCGACCTGGTGATCACCATGACCCGCCAGACGATGAACGGCAGCAGGAACTGGCTGATGATGTTCGGATGCCAGCTGGCGTGCGACAACATGGCCGGCGAGAAGCCGCAGAACCAGCCGCCCACCACGGCGGCCAGCCGGTTGCTCACCAGGTGCCGGGACAGCACGTGGTACCAGGCCGAGGCGGTGCCGGCGAGACCGAGCGTCACCAGCAGCACGAAGGTGACGGCGGGCCCGAAGAGCAGGGTCACCGGCACCATCGGGATGCCCAGCGCGAGGATGGCCGTGTTGGCCATCAGGTTGACCCCGTCCGGATAGTTGAACTGCTCGGTGAAGAACGGGAACTCGCCGTGCAGCACCACCCGTACCGAGTGGGCGAGGAAGAACTGCACCTGGGCCGGGTCGCTGCTGTAGAGCGAGGCGACCCGGCCGGCCGGATCCAGCCAGATCTGGCTGGTCACCCAGATCGCGGTGAGCAGGAACCCGCCGAAGACCGCGAGATCCTGCCGGCGGCGCGTCCACCGGAACCGGCGGCGACCAGCCGCGGCACCGCCGGCCGGCTCGGCCCCACCCGCGTCGGTGCTCCCGGCCGGACCGGCAGCCGCCACCGCGTCCGCGGCCGGGTCGGTCGTGGACGGAGCTGCGGTCGTCGACGGAGCTGCGGTCGCGGGCGGGGCTGCGGTCGCGGGCGGGGCTGCGGTCGTGGGCGGGGCTGCGGCGGTGGCAGCCGCGGCCTCGCTCGCCGGGACCGAGCTGCCCGCACGCTCACCCAGCGTGACGACCTCGGACGGCGAGTCGGCGACGTCAGCGGATTGCGGCGGCGCGGCGGCGCGGGTCTCAGCAGGCGTCACAGTCGGCGGAGTCTACCCGAGTAGGGATACGCCCCAAAGTCGAACGGATGTCCCCTGTGGCCGGTGTGCACCGCGCGCGACGCAGCGTAAGGCGGCGCCGGCCATCGACGAGACGTCTCGTACTATTGCCCTCCGACAGGACGAGGCGATGCGATCGATCGGGGGCGTGAGAGTTGGCTCCAGTCCGCTGGCGCGGCTTGACGGCCGTCGGCCTGTCGGCTCTGCTGGTCGCCGCCACCGCCTGCGGGCCGGTCACCGAGCGGCAGCCGCAGGATCTGCGGGTCGGCTACGACAGCATGGACGGCTCGTTGACCGTGTGGCCGCCGCGCGGCTCGCTGGCCGAGGACGCCGCGGCGACCGCCGCGGTGACCGAGGCGGTTCGGGACTGGCGCACACCGGTGGACGACCGGGTGCACGTGCCCACATCCGGCATCCTCTTCTCCGGCGAGGTCGACGGCGCCCCGCTGGCCCTGGTCGCCGCCTCGGTACCCGGCGAGGCCGCCTCCTGGCTGCTCCAGCTCACCGGCGACGGCGACCGGTACGTGGTCAGCCATGCCACCGAGTACACCGACCCCGGCTACCTCGTCTACTCCGACGTGCTGCCGGTGCAGACCTCCGACGGGCGGCGGTACCTCACCTCGGAGCGGGTCCGGCGCCTGGTCGGACCGAACGGCCGCACGGTCTCCGGCACCGACGGCCTGACCGAACCCGTCGACGTGCCGCGGTGCCGGGCGGTGACGGTGACGGCCGCCCTGCGGTCCACCGAGTCGCTGCCCGGGGCCGTGCCGCCGACCGGCTGCTCGATCTCGGCACCGGCACCGCCGGCCCCCGCTATCCGCTGGTCCGCGACGAGAGCGGCTCCGGCCGGCGGGCGCTGACCGATCTGGACACCTGCCAGCTGGCCGGCGAGGACGCACCGTTCGGCAGCATCTCCCGGCGCATCGGTGACCGGGACGTCCCGCAGTCCGTGCCGGCGTCCTGGCCGAAGGCGAAGCTGGCGGTGCGTACGCTCGGCGAACTGGCCCTCGGCGGCGGCGCGCCCGCCGAGCTGGAGCAGCTCAGCTGGGAGAGCGCCGACGGCACGATGAGTGCCGTCGTCTACCGACCCGCCGACAAGGGCCCGGTGGTGCTCTCCCCGGCCGACCGGACCAACCCGCTTCAGGTCTACGAGCTGCCGGTGCCGGGCCGGCCGCTGGTCGTGCTGAGCTGGCGCTCCACCAAGGACACCACCTTGTCGGTGCCGCCGAACACGACCCGTCTGGTCGATCGTCCCGGCCTGGTGGTGGCGCCCCTCCCCGAGCGCCGCGAGACCTTCAGCCTCGCCGCCGACGAGAAGACCCACTACCGCTCCGCCGGCTCCTCCCGCCGCTGACCCGCTCCCGCGATCATGCAGTTGTGGCACCGGAAATCAGTGGTTTCGCGGCCTTTGTGAGGTGCCACAACTGCATGATCGGCCCACTGTTAGCGGGAGGTGGGGGTGTTGGGGGTCAGGTGGGGGTTCGACGGGGTCGGTGTCCAGGCGGGAGATCCAGCCGGTGACGTCGCGGGCCACGTCCTGCGCGGTCAGGCCGAGGTCGGCCAGGATCTGGCCGCGGGAGCCGTGCGGGTGCCAGTCGGCCGGCACGCCCAGGTCGCGCAGCGGCACCCCGACGCCGGCGTCACGCATGGCCTGGGCGAGAGCGTCGCCGACCCCGCCGACCCGGACGCCGTCCTCGACGGTGACCACGAGGCGGTGCTCGGCGGCCAGCTCCACCAGTTCCGCCGGGACCGGGCGGACCCAGCGCGGGTCGACCACGGTGACCCCGTAGCCCTGCTCGGCCACCCGGGCGCCGACCTCCATGCCCAGCTGGCCGAAGGCACCCACCGCGACCAGCAGCACGTCGGTACGCGCCGACTCCGCCAGTACGTCGACGGTGCCGACCCGGCGCACGGCCGGCAGGTCGGCGGCGACCGTACCGGTGGGGAAGCGCACCACCGTCGGGCCGTCGTCGACGGCGACCGCCTCGCGCAGTTCCTCCCGCAGGGTGGCGGTGTCGCGCGGCGCCGCGATCCGCAGGCCGGGCACCACCCCGAAGACCGACATGTCCCAGATGCCGTAGTGGCTCGGCCCGTCGGGGCCGGTGATGCCGGCCCGGTCCAGCACGAACGTGACCGGCAGCCGGTGCATCGCCACGTCCAGTAGGACCTGGTCGAAGGCCCGGTTGAGGAAGGTGGCGTAGACCGCCACCACCGGATGCAGCCCGCCGAGCGCCAGCCCGGCGGCAGAGGTGGCCGCGTGCTGCTCGGCGATGCCCACGTCGTAGGTGCGCTCCGGATACTTGCGGGCCAGCTTCGCGATGCCGGTCGGCTCGGCCATCGCGGCGGTGATGCCGACCACGTCGGGCCGCTCGTCGGCGATCGCGACCAGCTCGTCGGCGAAGACGTGGGTCCACTTCACCACGGGCGCGGCGGTGGCCTTGCCGGTGGCGATGTCGAAGGCACCCGGGCCGTGGAAGCAGTCCGCCTCGTCCTCCTCGGCGGGGCGGTAGCCGTAGCCCTTGCGGGTGACCGCGTGCACGATGACCGGGCCGCCGAAGTTCTTCGCCGCCCGCAGCGCCGTCTCGACGGCGGCGACGTCGTGCCCGTCGACCGGGCCGACGTACTTGATGCCGAGGTCCTCGAACATCGCCTGCGGGGCGACCGCGTCCTTGATGCCCTTCTTGACCGCGTGCAGCACCTCGTACATCGGCTTGCCGACCAGCGGGGTCGAGCCGAGGGCGTCCTTGACGGCGTCCAGGACCTTCTCGTAGCCGGGGTTGAGCCGCAGGGTGGAGAGGTGGTGGGCGAGACCGCCGATGGTCGGCGCGTATGACCGACCGTTGTCGTTGACCACGATGACCAGGGGGTTGTCGGTGGCGGCGATGTTGTTCAACGCCTCCCAGCACATGCCGCCGGTCAGCGCCCCGTCGCCCACCACGGCGACGACGGTGCGCGACTCGCCGCGCAGCGCGTACGCCTTGGCCAGCCCGTCGGCGTACGACAGGGCGGTCGAGGCGTGCGAGTTCTCGATGAGGTCGTGTTCACTCTCGGCCTGGCTGGGATAGCCGGAGAGCCCGCCACGCTGGCGCAGCTGGTCGAAGCCCTCCTGGCGACCGGTGACGATCTTGTGGACGTACGCCTGGTGACCGGTGTCGAAGAGCAGCCGGTCACGGGGAGAATCGAAGACCCGGTGCAGGGCGAGGGTGAGCTCCACCACGCCCAGGTTCGGGCCGATGTGCCCGCCGGTACGCGACACCTTGGCGATCAGGAAGTCGCGGATCTCGGCGGCGAGGATGTCCAGCTCGGTGGCCGACATGCGCTTGACGTCCTGGGGACCGTGCACCGTGGCCAGCAGTCGGCCGTGGTTGGCCGTGTCCTCTTCAACACTCATGACCGCAGAGTCTATCGGCCCTCGCGCAGCACGCAGCCCGGGTGAACGAGCTTCCGGGCTGAGCGTCGGGTCAGCCCCCCACCCGCGGGCGGCGTGGCGACCGTTCCCGGGAACCCGCCCGGCCCCGGCAGCCGGCCCGACCCGCCGCGCCGAGTCAGCCCGGCAGCAGCAGCCCGACCAGTTCCACGTGCTGCGTCATCGGGAACAGGTCGTAGCCGCGCAGCGTCTCCAGCCGCCAGCCCAGGCCGGCGAAGACCCGCACGTCCCGGGCGAAGGCGGCCGGGTCGCAGGCCACGTACGCCACGGCACGCGGCCCGGCGGCGACCACCTCGCGCACCACCCGCGCGCCGGCCCCCGACCGGGGCGGGTCGAGCACCACCACGTCGACCGGCCCGGTGATCCGGCGACGGGCCAGGGCGGTCTCCACCCGGGCCGCCACCACCTCGACGGTGGGCAGGTCGCGCAGGTTCTCCCGGGCCGCCGCAACGCCGTCACCGGCCGCCTCGACCAGGGTGACCCGGCCGGCCGCGCCGACCCGGCCGGCCAGCGCGGCGGCGAACAGGCCCGCCCCGCCGTAGAGATCCCAGGCCGTCTCCCCCGGCCGCGGGCCGGTCAGCTCCAGCACCGCCCCGACGAGCGCGTCCGGCGCGTTGGGATGGACCTGCCAGAAGGACGAGGCGGGCAGCGACCACTCCCGGCCGGCGGCCCGTTCGCGGACCCGGTCCGGGCCACTCACCACGGCGTCCCGCCCGCCGGCCAGGGCGGTCACCGCCACGTCTCCACCGGAGGAGGCGACGGCCTCCACCGCGTCGGCGTCCGGCCAGTCCGCTCCGGCGGAGGTCAGGATCGGCAGGTCCTGGATGGCCGGGTGGGCGATCAGACACCGGTCGACCGGCACCACCTCGTGCGAGCGGTGCTTGAGCAGCCCGGCGCGGCCCGCCGCGTCCACCGCGTACCGAACCCGGGAGCGCCAGCCGAGTGGTCCGCCCGGCAGCGCCTGCCCGGACGCCCAGCGCGTCGCACTGGGCGTCGGTCAGGCCGCCGAGGCGGGTAAGTTGCTCGCGGACGACGCCGGCCTTCCAGCTCAGCTGCGCATCCGGCGCGACGTGTTGCAGGTCGCAGCCGCCGCAGAGACCCGGCCGGGCGTACGGGCAGGGCGGTGTCACCCGATCCGGGGCGGGCTCCAGCACGCTGACCGCGTCGGCCCGGACGTAGCCCCGGTGCACCTCGGTCACCTCGGCCAGCACCCGCTCGCCGGGCAGGGCGTGCCGGACGAAGACCACCTGGCCGTCCACCCGGGCCACGCAGTGCCCGCCGGGGGCGATCGCCGCCACGGTCAGTTCGACCCGCTCGGCCTCCGTCAACCCACCGCCCGCGGTGCTCCCGGTCACCGCGGTTCCCCGCTCGGTGCCTGGTTCTCGCCGAGCGGTGCGGAGTCCACCGGGGGGACGGCCGGCGGCAGGGTGCTGCGCTGGGCCACCCGGGGACCCCGGACCGGCCCCCGGGTGAGCGTGGCGTCCATCCGGTCGAGGTCCTTGCCGGCGGTCGAGGCGAGCTGCCACGGCACGCTGGTCACCATCACCCCGGGCTCGAACAGCAGCCGGCCCTTCAGCCGTAGCGCGCTCTGGTTGTGCAGCAGGTTCTCCCACCAGCGTCCGACCACGTACTCGGGGATGAAGACGGTCACCACGTCGCGCGGTGAGTCGCGGCGGACACCGGCCACGTAGTTCAGGATCGGGCGGGTGATCTCCCGGTACGGCGAGTCGATCACGGTGAGCGGGATCGGCACGTCCCGGCGTTCCCAGTCGGCCTGCAACTGCCGGGTGTCGTGATCGTCCACGTTGACGGTCACCGCGGTGATGGTGTCCGGCCGGGTGGCCTGGGCGTACGCCACCGCCCGCAGCGTCGGCTGGTGCAGCTTGCTGACCAGCACGATCGCGTGGTTGCGGGCCGGCAGCACCGGCCGACCGTCGTCGTCCGGGGTCAGCTCGACGGCCACCCGGTCGTAGTGCCGGCGGATGGCCAGCATCAGCACGTAGATCAGACCCATCGCGACGATGGCGATCCACGCGCCGAGCAGGAACTTGGTGATCAGCACGATGACCAGGACCGTGCCGGTCATCGCCATGCCGAAGGTGTTGATGGCCCGGCTACGGAGCATCCGGCGACGCACCAGCGGGTCCCGCTCGTTGGGCAGCAGCCGGTTCCAGTGCCGGATCATCCCCGCCTGGGACAGGGTGAACGACACGAAGACGCCCACGATGTAGAGCTGGATGAGCTTCGTCACCTCGGCCTGGAAGCCGATGATCAGCACGATCGCGAAGCTGGCCAGGAAGAGAATGCCGTTGGAGAAGGCCAGCCGATCGCCCCGGGTGTGCAACTGCCGGGGCAGGTAGCGATCCTGGGCGAGGATCGAGCCGAGGACCGGGAAGCCGGTGAAGGCCGTGTTGGCGGCCACGAAGAGGATCGTGGCGGTCACCCCGACGACCACGAACAACAGCACCGAGCCGGCGCCGAAGATCGTCTCACCGAGTTGGGCGGTGACGGTCTTCTGCACGTACCCGTCGGGGCCGGCGACGATCTGCAGGCCCGGGTTCTCGACGAACTGCAACCCGGTGAGCCGGGCCAGCCAGATGATGCCGACCAGCATGGTCACCGCGACGAGGCCGAGCATCAGCAGGGTGGTGGCGGCGTTGCGGCTCTTGGGCGCCCTGAACGCCGGCACCCCGTTGGAGATCGCCTCCACGCCGGTGAGCGCGGCACAGCCGGAGGAGAAGCTGCGCAGCAGCAGGAACGCCATCGCCCAGCCGGTCGTGTCGTGCCACTCGGCGGCGATGACCAGGCCGGCGCTGGGCGCCCGCAGGTCCTCCCCGAGCACGACGATCCGGACCAGCCCGGTGAGGATCATGCCGACGATGACGATGACGAAGCCGTACGTCGGGATCGCGAACGCGGTGCCCGACTCCCTCAGGCCACGCAGGTTCACCGCGGCCAGCAGCACCACGGCGGTGACGGCGACGAGCACCTTGTGGGTCGCCACGAAGGGGAGGACCGAGCCGAGGTTGGCCACCCCGGAGGAGACGGACACGGCGACCGTCAGCACGTAGTCGACAAGCAACGCGCTGGCCACCCCCACCCCGGCGCGCCGGCCGAGGTTCACCGTCGCCACCTCGTAGTCGCCGCCCCCGGAGGGGTAGGCGTGCACGTTCTGCCGATAGCTGGCCACCACGGTGAGCATCACCACGACCACCCCGAGGGCGACCCACGGCGAGAAGACGAAGGTCGAGGCGCCCGCGATGGAGAGCATCAGCAGGATCTCGTCCGGCGCGTACGCCACGCTGGACAGGGCGTCCGAGGCGAAGACGGGCAGGGCGATGCGCTTCGGGAGGAGGGTGTGCTTGAGCCGGTCGGACCGGAACGGTCGACCGACGAGCAACCGCTTCAGCAGGGAGGTGGATCGGGCCACAACGGCCAAGCGTACGACCACCTCCGGTGCTCGCGGGGGGTGGCCGGCTGCGGGCGGATGAGCCGCCGGAGTACCGTCGGTCCCCGTCCGCCGTCCCGACGTGGCAGGCTCGCAGGCGACGAGGCGCAGCGGTAGGCACCGTGGGAGGCAGCGTGCATGTCGTGATCATGGGATGCGGCCGGGTCGGCTCGACCCTGGCCCACAACCTGGAGTCCCGGGGGCACTCGGTGGCGGTCATCGACC
Source organism: Micromonospora tarapacensis (assembly GCF_019697375.1). Lineage (NCBI taxonomy): Bacteria > Bacillati > Actinomycetota > Actinomycetes > Micromonosporales > Micromonosporaceae > Micromonospora > Micromonospora tarapacensis. The sequence goes on from NZ_JAHCDI010000004.1 coordinate 3,430,504, forward strand.
AGGACGCCGACTCGTTCCGCCGGCTGAGGCCCGACTTCGCCGGGACCACGGTCACCGGAGCCGGTTTCGACGGCGACGTGCTGCGTCAGGCCGGCATCGAACGGGCGGACGCCTTCGCCGCCGTCTCCAGCGGCGACAACTCCAACATCATCTCGGCTCGGCTGGCCCGCGAGACGTTCGGCGTCTCCCGGGTGGCGGCCCGCATCTACGACCAGCGCCGCGCGCAGGTCTACGAGCGGCTGGGCATCCCCACCGTGGCCACCGTCCGGTGGACGGCCGACCGGATGCTGCGGCACCTGCTGCCCGAGGGCAACGTGGAGATCTTCCGCGACCCGACGAGCACCGTCTCGATCGTCGAGGTGCCCGTGCACAAGGACTGGATCGGCCACCCGGTGCGGGAGCTGGAGGAGGCGACCGGGGCCCGGGTGGCGTACCTGATCCGCTTCGGTATCGGCACGCTGCCGGCCCGCTCCAGCATCCTGCAGGAGGGCGACCAGGTCTTCATGCTGGTCACCGACGACATGGTGAACACGGTCACCTCGGTGGCAGCGGCGCCGGAAGGAGGGCAGTGATCGTGCGAGTCGCCATTGCCGGCGCCGGCAACGTGGGTCGCTCCATCGCCCAGGAGCTGATCGAGAACGGCCACCAGGTGATGCTCATCGAGCGGCAGCCACGGATGCTGCGGCCGGACCGGGTGCCGGACGCGGAGTGGGTGCTGGCCGACGCCTGCGAGCTGGCCAGCCTGGACGAGGCCGACCTGGCCCGCTGCGACGTGGTGGTCGCGGCCACCGGCGACGACAAGGTCAACCTCGTGGTCTCGCTGCTGGCCAAGACCGAGTTCGCGGTGGCGCGGGTGGTCGCCCGGGTCAACCGGGCCGAGAACGAGTGGCTGTTCACCGAGCAGTGGGGCGTGGACGTGGCGGTCAGCAAGCCTCGGGTGATGGCCGCGCTGGTCGAGGAGGCGGTGACGGTCGGTGACCTGGTCCGCCTGATGACCTTCCGGCAGGGCGAGGCCAACCTGGTCGAGATCACGTTGCCGCCGACCGCCCCGTACGTCGGGCACGCACTGCGGGAGATCCCGCTGCCCCGGGACGCCGCGCTGGTGGCGATCCTGCGCGGCAAGCGGGTGCTGGTGCCCAGCCCGGACGACCCGATCGAGGCCGGCGACGAGCTGGTCTTCGTCTGCACCGCCGAGGTCGAGGACGCGGTCCGGGCGGTGGTGCTCGGCCCGGACAGCGTCGAGCGCACCCGGGAGTCGCGCTAGCGTTCCGGGTGGTCGGCGCCGGCATCCGGCCGCGGCCGGGGTGGCTCAGCTCGCCAGCGGGGCCATGCCGGGCTCGCGGGTCACCCGCCGCACCGCCCAGACCGTGATCAGCAGCAGCAGCACGTAGGGCGGGTAGCCCAGGGCCAGCCGGGCGATCCCGAGTGCGGTCTCCATGTCCGCGGCCGCCGCCTCGTCACCGAGCTGGTCGAACCGGCGGGCAGCCAGGTAGATCGCGGCCTGCACGCCCACCTTCGCCAGCCACACCACACCCCACAGCACGGTCAGTCTCGTGAAGGTGCGGACCAGCTTGGGATCGTCGCGCCACACGGCACTGCCCCTGGCCACCAGCACCGACCAGATCCAGCCGACCAGCGGCTGTCGGATCGCCGCCGAGACCAGCAGCGCCACCCCGTAGCCGATGCCGTAAAGGATCCCGGGGAGGTAGAAGTCGCGCGCGTCGCCGGTACGCCAGGCGATGGCGGCGCCGATCGCGATGCCGAACAGGCCGTTGACCGCGTGCCGCACCGGCCGGCGTTGCGCCAGTCGCAACCCGCCGATCAGCACCGCCACCGCCACCGAAGCGATCACCGCGGGCCGCAGCTCGCCGAGGATGTTGGCGATCACGAAGACCACCACCGGGATGCTGGACTCGACCAGCCCTCGCCAGCCGCCGAGCTGGTCGGCCATCTGCTCGGCGACGGTGGGCAGTCGCTCCTCGTCCGCCGGCCCGCTCTCCGGCTGGGCGGCCGGATGCTGTCCCGTGGTCATCGCCCGCCTTCCAGCTCGTAGTACGGGTTGTAGATCACTTTACGGTCGTCGCGCACCGCGATCCTTCCCCGGGCGGTCAGGTGCCGCCCCGGTTCGACGCCGGCGATGTGCCGCCGGCCGAGCCAGACCAGTGTCACGACGTCACTGCCGTCATAGAGATCCGCTTCCAGCGCCGGCTGGTTGGTCCGCGGGGTGTAGACGACGGTACGCAGTCGGCCGCTGACCGAGACCACCTGCCCGCGCGCGCACTGCAACATCGGCACCGCACCGCAGCGGGCGCTCTCCTGCTGCAACTGCTGTGCCTCGATCTCGGCCTCGCTCGCGGTTAGCCGTCGCAGCATCCGTCGCAGCGAACCCCGACCCTCGTCGGCGGTCATGACCTCCGCGCCACCCTCTCCACGCCGGCCGGCTGGCACCGGCACCCGCCGTGCTCCGGCGACGCCGGAACGGTTCCCGCCAGGGTACGCCGGGCGGGGCGGTCCCGGCGCACCCGGAAATCCTCGTCTCAGCGGGCGCCGGGCGCCGAGGCGGCATCCGCCTGCCCGGCCTGTGCGGCCGCCTCGCCTGCCTCACGCGGCAGCCGCAGCGGCAGGGGCTCACGCACCGGCTTGGCCTCCACCCCCCGGTCGACGACCAGCCCGTCCAGGCAGTGGGCCAGCGGGCCGGCCGCCGCCGGCCTGGTGGCCGCCTCACCCTGGTACACCGCGCGGACCATCCAGCGCGGCCCGTCGATCCCGACGAACCGCAGGTCGGTCGGGCCGTCGTCGGTACGCACCCGGGCGTGCAGCTCCGTGCCGTACTCGCCGGCGACCTCCTCCACGGTGGCCCCGTCGGCGAACAGCGACTGGCGGATCTCCTCGCGCACCTCGCCCCAGATCCCCTCGGACCGTGGGGCGGCGAAGACGCCGAGTTGCAGGGCGCTCTGCCCGTGCACCAGCACGACCTGCTGAACCACCCCCTGCGGGTCGGCCTGCACCCGCACCTCGACATCGGGTACCGCCGGGATCTGCAGGCTGCCCAGGTCGAGCCGCTGCACCCCGTCGGGCGCCTCGGTCACGTCGTACGGCCCGCGCGCCGGCGCCGGCTCGACGCCCTCGGGCACCTCGGCGACCTGCTCGTCAGGGGCGTGCCGTCCCGCGGCCCGCTTTCGGGAGAAGATCACTGCGTCCACCCTCCGCTGTTCGCACTCACGGTGCCCTCGCTTCCGTCCGCGCCGTCCGTCGCCGCCGGCGGCACCAGCCCGGCGTGCCCGCCCGTGGAGCCGTGCCCGCCGGTCCCGCGTCCGGACGCGGGCAGCTCGGCCACCGGCTGGAAGACCGCCCGTTCCACCCGCTGCACGACGAGCTGCGCGATCCGGTCCCCCCGGGAGATCTTCACCGGCACGGCCCGATCATGGTTGATCAGGTTGACCAGGATCTCACCCCGGTAGCCGGCGTCGACCGTACCGGGCGCGTTGAGCACCGTCACGCCGAGTCTGGCCGCGAGCCCCGATCGGGGATGGACCAGGCCCACATATCCCTCGGGCAGGGCGATCGCCACGCCGGTCGGCACCAGCGCCCGGCCGCCGGGCGGCAGCTCCACGTCGGTGGCCGCCACCAGGTCGGCACCGGCGTCACCGGGATGGGCGTACGCCGGCACCGGCAGCTCGGGGTCGAGCCGTCGGACCGGCACGGGCACCATATCGGTCACGGTTTCCCTCTTTCGTCCATTCCGCTGGGGATGACCCCTGTCATCCTGCCCGGTACCCGGGCGACGCCGCGCCGTACCCTGGCACGAGTGAGCCAGTCACGGTCTCCTTCGTCCACCGCGGCGCGCCCGGCGTACGCCGAACGGCTGCGTCTGCCCTGGTGGTGGTGGCTCGCCGGGCTCGCCACCGCCGCCCTGCTCGCCGTGGAGATCTGGATGGGTGGCACCGGGGTGCGGGCCTGGTTGCCGTTCGCGGTGCTGCTGCCCGCCGCCGTCGCCGCGCTGGCCTGGCTGGGTCGGATCCGGGTCGTGGTGACCGACGGCGAGTTGCGGGTCGACGACGCCCGACTGCCGGTGCGCTTCGTCGCCGACGTCATCCCGCTGGACGCCGCCGGGCGGCGTGAGGCGCTCGGCGTCGGAGCGGATCCGCTGGCGTTCGTCGTTCAGCGACCATGGATCGCGGGGGCCGTCCAGGTGGTCCTCGACGACCCGGCCGACCCCACCCCGTTCTGGGTGGTCAGCACCCGCCACCCGGTCGAGCTGGCCGACGCCCTGCTGGCCGCCCGGGACGCGGCAAACTGACCGAACCCGCAGTGCCCCCGCGGAGCCGCGGTCAGGAGGCCCCGGGCAGGGCAGGCGGGGCGGGCGGCGGCCCGCCAGGCAGACCGCGCCGGTGCCGGCGCAGGTCGGTGCGGAGTTGGTCGGCCAGCGTCCGGGTGGCCCGGCGGTTCAGGTAGCTCGCCACCGCGGCGCCGGTGAGGAAGGGGCCCAGCGTGGTCAGGTTGCGGCCGAAGCGCTTGAGTAGGGTGTCTCGCAGCTCGTGACGGGCGGCCGTGCCCAGCACCGCGCCCACCCCCACACCGGGCATCATCGGGTTCACCCCACGCTGGTTGGCCCAGGCCTGCACCAGGGCGACCGTTCGCTGGGTGCCGCCGGCCGGCAGCGGTACGCGGTAGACCTCGTGCAGTTCGCCGGTCAGTTTCAGCTCGACCGCCACCACGGCAACCGTCTCGGCGGCGAGCAGGACCGGCGCCGACAGCAGGCTCGGGGTGACCGTCCACTGCACCGCCGAGGCGCCGCCCCCGGCCGCGCCGACCCCGCCGTCGCCCGGGAGGCGTTGCGCACCAGCCGGTCGGCCAGCTCCTCGTCGTCGAGCCCGGGGAAGTGCCGGCGCAGGGTGGCCAGATCCCGGATCGGCACATGCGGGGCGATCTCGGCGACCATGTCGACCATCCAGCGCAGCGCCGCCTTCGGCTTGAACAGGTCGCCGACCCCCCGGCCACGGACCTGACCGACCAGCCGACGCAGCAACTGGCGTCGTCTCGCCGGCTCGATCTCGTCGTCGGTCAGCGCGGCGACCGTCGCGCCCAGCTCACCATCGGCGGCCCGCTCGCTCCGCTCCCGCTCGCTCATGCCTCACGAGTCAACCAGGTTGGGCGGCGCGGCGCTCGCCGAGCCGGGCAGCGGCGGCTCCGCTCGGGAGCCGCCGCTGTGTTGGTTCCGTCTTCCGTCGGTCAGACGCACTCGCGGCAGATCAGCTCGCCGTTCCGCTCGATCGCCAACTGGCTGCGATGGTGCACCAGGAAGCAACGGGCGCAACGGAACTCGTCCTGCTGCATCGGAAGCACCTTGACCGTCAGCTCTTCGTCGGCAAGGTCGGCGCCGGGCAGCTCGAAGCTCTCAGCCACTTCGGCCTCGTCGACGTCCACGGCGCCCGACTGCGAGTCGACGCGCCGTGCCTTGAGCTCTTCCAGGCTGTCCTCGCCGAGGTCGACCTCGTCGCGGCGCGGGGCGTCGTAGTCGGTGGCCATCGGTTTCACTCTCCCATTTCGATGTTGTCGCTTCCGGTTGTAACGCCGGACGACGCTGTTTCGGTTCCGCTGGCCGGCCACCGCTTGTGTCGGCCACCTGACCCGACGACCGCTCGGACCAGACCGCCAGAGGATCTCCCCGGCGAGCGCGGAACCTACCCCCCCTTTGGGCGAGGCATGTATACCGCCCTCGTGGCTGAGATGTACGCCCCTGCACGGGAAGTTGTTCCCAATGTGACTCAGGCGACACGAAGATAGGGGTAGTACTACCCGGTTCCCGGATGGCGCGCCGGCATGTCGGACTGTTTCCACGCGACGGCCGGACACCCGTTAACCTCAGCGGCGTACCCGACGGCCGGCGGGACGGCCCGACCGCCGGCGGCCGCCGCCACCCATCATTGCCCGGGAGCGCCCTGATGAGCTTTGCGCGAGTGCGAGCACTCGTTGTCGTCGGCATGCTGGCGGTGGTCGCCCTGATCTTCGTGGTCGTCGCCCTGGTCAGGGACACCCAGGGTACCGCCGGCATGGCCGATGCCTGCCCGGAGGACTGGCCGCGCGCCGACGTGAACCTGCGCGAGTCCAAGGAAGTCAAGATCAACGTGCTGAACGCCACCGACCGGCCCGGGCTGGCGGCCAGCGTCGGCGACAACTTCCGCAACCGGGACTTCCAGGTGAAGAAGGAAGCCACCGAGAAGAAGCAGATCGACGATGTGGCGGAGCTGCGCTACGGCCCGAAGGGGGTCGGCTCGGCGCACCTGCTGCGGGCGTACTTCCTCGACAACGCCGAGTACGTCTACGACCCCAAGCGTGAGGACGACGTCGTCGACGTCGTGCTGGGCAACAGCTTCCAGCAGCTCGCCACGACCACCGAGGTCAACCAGTCGCTCGGCGACCTGGGCGCCCCGGTCGCCCCGCCGGGTTCCTGCCCGATGCCGGTCGACAGCTGACCGGTCGGGCGCCGTGTCCGATTTCGACGGGTCTCACCGACAGCGCCCGGGCGGCCCAGGCCGGCGGCTGATCGGCGACCTGCTGCCCGGGCCGGCCGGCCAGGGCAGCGGCGGAGCGGCGGTCAGGGTCCGCCGGAGGCGTCCAGCGCGGCCAGGCGGTCGTGCAGCGGGGCGAACAACGCCGGCGGAGCGGCGATGACCATGTCCGGTCCGGGGGCGAGCCCCTTGAGCCCACCGACCTGCAGGCCGGCCTCGGTGGCCACCAGCGCGCCGGCGGCCTGGTCCCAGGCGGCCAGGCCCTTCTCGTAGTAGGCGTCGGCCCGCCCCTCGGCGACGATGCAGAGGTCGACGGCGGCGGCACCGAGCCGGCGGATGTCGCGTACGTGCGGGATGAGGTCGGTCAGCACCCGGGCCTGGTGGGCGCGGCGAGCCGCGTCGTAGCCGAACCCGGTGACCACAAGTGCCTGGCCCAGCTCCGTCTCGGTCGAGCACCGCAGCCGCCTGCCCTCGCGCCAGGCCCCACCACCGGCGGTCGCGGTCCACTCCTCGCCGGTGTGGATGTTGCGCACCACGCCCGCCGTGACCTCGCCGCCCACCTCCGCGGCGATCGACACCCCGCAGTGCGCCAGCCCGTACAGGTAGTTGACGGTGCCGTCGATCGGGTCCACGATCCACCGCACCCGCGCCGGCGCCTCGACGTCCCGGGCCGCCGTGCCGTACTCCTCGCCCAACACGGCGTCGTCCGGCCGCAGCCGGCGCAGTTCGTCGGTGATCTGGCGCTCCACCACCCGATCGGCGGCGGTCACCACATCGGTGACGGTGCTCTTGGTCGCCGCGACCGAGACGCCCTCGGCCCGCATCCGGTACGCGGTCGCCGCCGCGCCCCGCGCCACCTCGATCGCGATCTCCAGTAGCTGCTGTGGCGGTGGCGCCGAGCGTTCCATCATCGGTCCCCTTCCCGCACGGCCGGGTATCCGGGTTCCGCGCGAGTATCATCCTTACAAAGTCCAAAAGCGCACCGAATCGGCGGTCCCGACCGCCGATCAGCCGTGCGGCGCAGGATGATCGCCGCAGACGGCGTTACAATTCACCCCTGCCCACGCGCCACGGACCGCCAGATGACCGGACGGCCCGGGACACGGGGGTTCCTCAACCACATCGTCCGACACGGTGCCCCACGCTGCGTCGGACGATCCCGGCCGTGCTCGCTCTTCGCCTCCGGAAGGTCATTCGTGACAGAACCCCGCCAGACCGGCGCCGACGTTCGCTCGCTCACCGACACCCTGATCGCCCATGCGCAGAGCGCCGGCGGCCAGCTCACGTCGGCCCAGCTCGCGCGTACCGTCGAGTCCGCCGAGGTGACTCCGGCCCAGGCCAAGAAGATCTTGCGGGCGCTTTCCGATGCCGGCGTGACCGTCGTGGTCGACGGCTCGGCCAGCACCCGCCGGCGGGTGGCCGCCGCGCGTTCCGCGACCCCCGCGTCCCGGGCCACCACCGCCAAGACGACCAAGAAGGCGGCGCCGCCGGCCCCGACGCAGGCGCCCACGGCCGAGGAGGCACCGGCACCGGCACCGCGCAAGGCGACCTCGCGCAAGGCCACCGGACCCACCGCGGAGGTGGCCGCCAAGGCCGCCGCCCCGGCCAAGAAGTCCACCCGAGCCACCAAGGCCACGGTGGCCGCCGCGACCGGCACCGCGACGCCCGCCAAGGCCACCGGTGAGGCCGCTGCGGGCGGGGTGAATCCGGAGGAACTCGCCGCCGAGATCGAGGACGTGGTGGTCGAGGAACCCGCCGAGCTGACCCAGGCCGCCGAGGCCGACGCGGCGAGTTCCGCCACCGACAACGACTTCGAATGGGACGACGAGGAGTCCGAGGCGCTCAAGCAGGCGCGTCGGGACGCCGAGCTGACCGCCTCGGCGGACTCGGTCCGCGCGTACCTCAAGCAGATCGGCAAGGTTCCGCTGCTCAACGCCGAGCAGGAGGTGGAGCTGGCCAAGCGGATCGAGGCCGGGCTCTACGCCGCCGAGCGGCTGCGGGCGGCCGACGAGGGCGAGGAGAAGCTCGTCCGGGAGATGCAGCGCGACCTGCTCTGGATCTCCCGGGACGGCGAACGCGCCAAGAACCACCTGCTGGAGGCCAACCTCCGCCTGGTCGTCTCCCTTGCCAAGCGGTACACCGGCCGGGGCATGGCCTTCCTCGACCTCATCCAGGAAGGCAACCTCGGCCTCATCCGCGCCGTCGAGAAATTCGACTACACCAAGGGCTACAAATTCTCCACCTACGCCACCTGGTGGATCCGCCAGGCCATCACCCGAGCCATGGCCGACCAGGCCCGCACCATCCGCATCCCGGTACACATGGTCGAGGTGATCAACAAGCTGGGCCGGATCCAGCGCGAGCTGCTCCAGGACCTGGGCCGCGAGCCCACGCCGGAAGAGCTGGCCAAGGAGATGGACATCACACCGGAGAAGGTGCTGGAGATCCAGCAGTACGCCCGGGAGCCCATCTCGCTCGATCAGACCATCGGTGACGAGGGCGACAGCCAGCTCGGCGACTTCATCGAGGACTCGGAGGCGGTCGTCGCGGTCGACGCGGTCTCCTTCTCCCTGCTCCAGGACCAGTTGCAGCAGGTGCTCCAGACGTTGTCCGAGCGTGAGGCGGGCGTGGTACGCCTGCGGTTCGGGCTCACCGACGGCCAGCCGCGTACGCTGGACGAGATTGGTCAGGTCTACGGTGTGACGCGTGAGCGCATCCGGCAGATCGAGTCCAAGACGATGTCCAAGCTACGGCACCCGTCCCGGTCCCAGGTGCTCCGCGACTACCTCGACTGATCAGGATTCGTCAACTGATCGTGCCGTTTTGGTCACTTGGTGTGCAACACCGGATGGTGATCGGGTGGTTGCACGAATGTGATCGTTGACGTGGCACCCTGGGTGCACGGCACACTAGTCCGTGCCATGTGTGACCTCGGTCCCCCGCGGGCACACAGGGAAGGCGAGGCCCGGCAAGGATGTTGCACGATAGGTGACCAAGACCGAAGAGAGTGTTCATCGGTGACGACCAGAGGAGGAAGGCGATGACCCCGACCCTCACGCCGCCGCCCGAGACGGTGAGCCCCCCGGCCGCCGATGAACGGTGCGACCGCTGCAATGCCGCCGGCAAGCTCCGGATCACCCTGTCGGGTGGCAGTGAGTTGGTGTTCTGTGGACACCACGCCAACAAGTACGCGGAGGATCTTGTCAAGATCACCGTGCGGTACACGACGGAGCCGGAGTTCACCTGGCGCGGCGCTGACCTGATGGCCAACTGAGGGGCTCAGCAACTCGACAGCCGGCCGGAGACCCCTTGGGGGTGTCTCCGGCCGGCTTCTGCGTTCCCTGCGACGTCCGCGGGCCTCAGAGGGTCTGCACGGTGGCGATGCGTTCCTCGAGCTGCTCGATGGTGGCCTGGGCGCTCGGCGGGCCGCCGCAGAGCCGGCGCAGCTCGGCGTGGATCTTGCCGTGCGGTTGACCCGTACGGTGGTGCCGAGCCGCCACCAGAGCATTGAGCTGGCGCCGCAGTGCCACCCGGCGCTGCGCGGCGCTCATCGGTGCCGGCGGCGCGGCGGACGGCACCGCCGGCACGGTCGACCGCTCGGCCGCCCGGCGGCGCTGGGCGGCGAGTTGATCAGCCTGCCGCTTGGACAGCAGCGCCGCCACCTGTTCCGAGGTGAGCAGCCCGGGCAGGCCCAGGAACTCCTCCTCCTCCGGCGTGCCGGCCTGGGCCGCCGTGCCGAAGGAAGCCCCGTCGAAGATCACCTGGTCCAACTCGGCGGTGGCGGACAGCGCGGCGAAGCGCTTGTCCAGCTCACCGCTGGCCTGGTCGCCGCGCTGCGCCCGCTCCAGCAGGTCGTCGTCGAAGCCCTCCCGGTCGGACGGCTTGCCGAGTACGTGATCCCGCTCGGTCTCCATCTCGCTGGCCAGCCCCAGCAGGTGCGGCACGCTGGGCAGGAAGACCGAGGCGGTCTCTCCCGGTCGCCGAGCCCGGACGAACCGCCCGATCGCCTGCGCGAAGTAGAGCGGGGTGCTGGCGCTGGTCGCGTAGACGCCGACGGCAAGCCGGGGGATGTCCACGCCTTCGGACACCATCCGCACCGCGACCAGCCAACGCTGTTGGGACGCCGCGAACGTCGCGATCCGGGCCGAGGCGCCCACGTCGTCGGAGAGCACGACGGCGGCCTTCTCCCCCGTCACCTTCTCGATGAGCTTGGCGTACGAGCGGGCCGCCTGCTGGTCGCTGGCGATGACCAGCCCACCCGCGTCGGGCATGCCCGCCTCGCGCAGCACGGTCAGCCGGGCGTCGGCGGCCCGCAACACCTGCGGCATCCAGTCACCGGCCGGGTCCAGGGCGGTACGCCAGGCCTGGGCGACCAGGTCCTGCGTCATCGGCTCACCCAGCCGGGCGGCCAGTTCCTCCCCGGCGTTGGTGCGCCACCGGGTCTCCCCCGAGTAGGCCAGGAACAACACCGGGCGCACCACGCCCTCGCGCAGCGCCTCGCCGTAGCCGTACACCGAGTCGGCCCGGGAGCGCAGCAGGCCGTCGCCGCCCCGCTCGTAGCTGACGAACGGGATGGGATTGTCGTCGGAACGGAACGGCGTGCCGGTCAGCATCAGCCGCCGTACCGCGGGCTCGAAGGCCGCCTTCACCCCGTCACCCCAGGTGCGCGAGTCGCCGGCGTGGTGGATCTCGTCGAGGATGACCAGGGTGCGTCGGGTCATGGTGCGCCGCCGGTGCACCTGCGGCGCCATCCCGACCTGGGCATAGGTGACCACGGCGCCGTGGAAGTCGGCCGCGGAGTGCAGGTCGGCGTTGCGGAAGGCGGCGTCGAGCTGGATGCCCACCCGCGCCGCCGAATCGGCCCACTGGGTCTTCAGATGCTCGGTCGGTGCGACCACGGTGATCGCCTCCACGCTGCCGTCGGCGAGCAGCTCGGCGGCGATCCGCAGGGCGAAGGTGGTCTTTCCGGCACCGGGCGTGGCGACCGTGGTGAAGTCCTCGCTGCGCTGGCGCAGGTACTCCACCAGGGCCTTGCGCTGCCAGGCGCGCAGGGGCGGAAACGTCTCGAGCGCCGGCGTCCGGGCTGCCACGCGTTCGCTCCTCTCCGACCGCAGGTTGTCCCGGCCGCAGGCCGGCGGACCCGGGCCGAGGGGCACGGGTAGCGGCCCCACGAAAAGGCCTCCGCGCATCGAGCCGCGAAGGCCGACTCAGCATAACCAGGGCTGGCCACCCTGCCCACCGGACGCCACACCGGTCAGCGCGGTGCCCTTCACCACTGCGGTGGCGGACCACCCATGCCGGCACCCGGCGGACGCAGCGTGGCCACCGGTGCCGACCAGCGCCGGCGCAGCGCCACCAGGCGGATGCCGAAGACCAGCAGCACGGCGGCGGTCAGCGGGATCGGTCCGGTTTGCCCGAGAGCGGCGAGGAGGGCCACCACGATCGAGCCGATGAGCGAGGCGACGGCGTAGATCTCCCGGCGCAGCACCACCGGGATCTCCCCGGTGAGCAGGTCGCGGCCCAGCCCGCCACCGATCGCGGTGAGCATGCCGATCAGGCAGGCGCCGACCGGCGGAACCTGGACGTCGAGGGCCTTGAGCGTGCCGGTGACGGTGAACAGGCCGAGCCCGGCCGCGTCCAGCACCAGTACCGCGGTCCGCAACCTGGCCAGCTGGGGATGCAGCCAGAAGACCGACGCGGCGGTGACGGCGGCGGTGGTCGCGTAGCGCCAGTCGGCGAACGCCAGCGGCGGGACCTCGTCGATCACCAGGTCCCGGACGATCCCGCCACCGAGGGCGGCGACGAAGCCGACGAAGACGACGCCGAACAGGTCGAGCCGCTTGGCCACCGCCGCGGACGCACCCGAGGCGGCAAAGACCGCGACGCCGGCCAGGTCGGCCAGGAGCAGGGCGGTGGAGGTGGTCACCGCCGCAGGTTACGCGGGCGCCCGCGGATGGTGGACCGGCTCACTCCCGGTACGAGTCGTAGATCTCCTTGCACTTCGGGCAGACCGGCGAGCCCGGTTTGGGGATCTTCGTCACCGGGAACTTCTCCCCGCACAGCGCCACGACGAAGGTGCCCATGACGGCACTTTCGGCAATCTTTTCCTTGCGGACGTAATGGAACATCTCGGGACCGGTGTCGGCGTCCTTCAGCTCCGGACGCTCGAGGATCTGGGTACTCACGTCTGCACCTCCGACCGACAAGTCTGGCAGGTCACGCCGGCCCGGTCCACCTGAGGTGACCGGTGCGGCGGGCGTACGGTGAGCCATTGTGACCGACTTTCACCTTCGCTACGGCACCGAGGTGGCCCGGGCGCTGCGCGAGCACCGTCCCGTGGTGGCCCTGGAGAGCACCATCGTCTCGCACGGCCTGCCCCGGCCGGACAACCTCCGGGTGGCCCGGCAGATCGAACAGGCCGTCCGGGACGCCGGCGCGGTGCCGGCCACCATCGGCATGGTCGCCGGTGAACTCGTGGTCGGCCTCGACGACGCCGAACTGACCCGGCTGGCCACCGCCGACGGTGTGACCAAACTCTCCGTACGCGATCTCGCGGTGGCCGCCGCGACCGGCGCGGACGGCGCCACCACCGTGGCCGCGACCAGCGCCGTGGCCGCCGCGGCCGGCATCGGCGTGTTCGCCACCGGCGGGTTGGGCGGGGTGCACCGGGAGGCCGCGCAGACCTTCGACGAGTCGGCCGACCTGGTCACCCTGGCCCGGACTCCGATCGCGGTGGTCTGCGCCGGGGTCAAGTCGATCCTCGACGTGGGCGCCACCCTGGAACGGCTGGAGACGCTCGGGGTGGCCGTGATCGGCTATCGCACCCGCCGGTTCCCGGGCTTCTTCATCACCGACGGCGGCTTCGACCTGGACTGGTCGGTCGACTCGCCGGAGCTGGCCGCGGACGTGCTGGCCGCCCGGCAGCAGCACGGCGTGCACCACGGCGGGTTGATCGTCGCCAACCCGCTGCCCGTCGAGGAGCAGCTCGATCCGGAGCTGCACGACCGGACGCTCGCCGAGGGGCTGGCCCGGTTGGCGCGTGACGGGGTGAGCGGCAAGGCCGTCACGCCGTTCCTGCTGGCCCACTTCCACTCCGCCACCGAGGGTGCCAGCCTGGCGGTCAATATCCGGATCATCCTGCGCAACGCCGATCTCGCGGCCCGCATCGCGGTCGCCGCCGCCGACCGTGGTGACGCCCCGGCGTGAACGAACGAGGTGGGCGGACGGTCGAGCCCGACGCCGAACCGCCGCGCGCCGGCACCGGCCGCGTCCTGGTCGTCGGTGACGTGATCACCGACGTGGTGGCCGTTCTGGACGCGCCGCTGGAGCGCGGTTCGGACACCCGGGCGGCGATCTGGTTCACCGGTGGCGGGCAGGCGGCGAACACCGCGTCCTGGCTCGCCGCGCAGGGCGTGCCGGTGACCCTGGTCGGCGCGGTCGGCGACGACGCCGCGGGTCGGGACCGGGTGGCGGAGTTGACCGCCAGCGGGGTCGACTGCGCGGTGGAACGGGTCGCGGCATGCCCCACCGGCACCGTCATCGTGCTGGCCGGCGGCGACGAACGGACCATGATCACCGAGCGCGGGGCGAACGTGCGGTTGCGCCCCGGTCAGGTCGACGCGGCACTGGCCGCTGCCCCGGACGCCACGCACCTGCACCTGTCCGGGTACACGCTGCTGGACGCGGACTCCGCCCCGCCGGCCTGCGCGCGCTGGCCGCCGCCCGCGAGCGCGGCCTCACCACCAGTGTCGACGCGTCGTCGGCGGCACCGCTGCGCTCGGCCGGGCCGGCGGCCTTCCTGGCCTGGGTACGCGAGGTGGACCTGCTGCTGGTGAACACCGACGAGGCCGCGGTGCTGGCCGGCGGCCTCGATCCGGCGGCCCAGGGACGGGCGCTGGTCGCCTCGGCTCGACGGGTCGTGGTCAAGCGCGGCGGCGCCGGCGCAACCTGGGTCGATCGGGACGCCACCGTGGTCGCGTCGCCGGGCCGCCGGGTGGCGGTGCTCGACGTGACCGGGGCGGGTGACGCCTTCGCGGCCGGGCTGTTGGCCGCCTGGTTGGCCGGGGCGACGCCGGGCGACGCCCTGGGCCGGGCCACCGACCTCGGCGCGGCGGCGGTCGCACAGATCGGCGCGCGCCCGGCCGGCTGAACGGCCGCGCCCGACGGGGCGGTTCAGGGCTCGACGTCGATGACCTTGTGTGCCGCCCGCTCCTCGGCGGTGAGGCTCATCGGCGGCGGCTCGGCCCCGGCCTGCGGACGCGACGAGAAGCGGTTCATCAGCCGGTGCTCCTCCTTCGGCGGCCGGTCGTTGGCCAGCAGCACCGCGAGCCAGGGAATGAGCACCATGCCGAGCGCGACCAGCGGCAGCCAGAGCCAGAGCAGGGGCGCCTGCGCGCCGACCAGGACCGCGCCGACGATCACGCAGGCCACCCGGATGCCCATCATCACGACGTACCGCCGTTGCCGGCTGGTCAGTTGGTCGCCCTGGCTGCGCGAGGCATCGGTGATGAGGATCGGCCGGTACGCCTGACGCTTCACCGTGAACCTCCTCGGGGTCACCACCCATCCTGTCACCCCGCCCGCGCCAGCGGCCATGTTCGCCACCCTGGGCCTATCGTGTTACCTGCGTGGTACGCTCGGCCCCGTGGGCAGCAGGTTCAGCTTCACCGACGAGGCGCTGGCCAACCTGACGGTCTACGACGTCACACCGCGGGAAGTCTGGGAGGCGCTGCACAGCAGCCGGCGGGTGATCCGCCACCTGGGCGACGACGTGATGGTGGTCTACGCCACCACCGCTCGGGGACGCCGGGTGGCCGTGCTGCTCGCCGAGGCCGACGGTGCCGACAACGACTGGGACGTCCTCTCCGCCCGCGAGCTGAGCGACGTCGAAGCCAAGCGCTATGACGAGGCCGTACGGAGATCTCCGGAGACGAGGAGGCGGTGACGATGAACCGTCACGACGCGACCAAGCAGTTCCACAGCGGCGGCGACCAGCTCGCCGATCTGATCGACCAGAGTCACCCGGTGGAGCTGGCCAACCCCGACACCGAGACCCCGATGGTCAGCCGCTCGGTCCGGCTGCCACTGGAGACGTACGAGCGGGTCCGGGCCGTCGCCGACGCCCGGGGCATCGGCGTGACCACGCTGATGCGGCAGTGGATCGAGGCCGGGCTGGCCGACCTGGACGACTCGGCCACCGTCTCGCTGGCCGACGTCCGGCGGGCCATCGCCTCCCTCGCCCACCCGAGCGCGGCCTGACCGCTGCTTCGGGCCGACGAGCGTCGCCCGGCCGAAAGGTGGGCACCGCCCCGCTTCGGCGCCATCGACCGTCCCTGGGTCACCGTCGACGGCGGCCCGGGTCAGTTCCCGGCGGTCCTGGCCTTCGCCGCCGCCTTCATCTGCTGCTTGTACTCCCGCACCAGGCGCAGCGACTCGGCATCGGTGACATCGGCGACGGAGCGATGGGCGTCCGGATCCCCGTAGCCGCCGGCCGCCTCCTGCCAGCCCGACGGTCGCACGCCGAACCGCTTGCCGAGCAGGGCGAGGAAGATCTGCCCCTTCTGCTGACCGAACCCGGGCAGCGCGGTGATCCGCGCGAGCAGCTCCCGGCCGTCGACCGGATCGGCCCAGAGCCGGGCGGCGTCGCCGTCATAGCGCTCGACCAGCACCCGGCACATCTCCTGCACCCGGGCCGCCATGGCCTTGGGGAACCGGTGCAGGGCCGGCGGCCGGGCGAAGAGCGCCACCAGGGCCTCCGGGTCGTGGTCGGCGATCTCCCGGGCATCCAGGTCGTGCCCGAGCCGCTGGGCCAGCACGTACGGCGAGGAGAACGCCTTCTCCATCGACACCTGCTGGTCGAGAACCATCCCCACGAGTAGGGCCAGAACATTCCGATTGAGAAGTTCGTTTGCGCCAGGATCGATGGGGAGGGAGAGCGCCATGCTCTAATGATGCCGCACCCAGCCGGCAGCGCCGGGTCGCATGGCCTGCAATCAAGACATGGTTCGATAGAGTCTGCGCCGGGGTGACCACGAGACGCAGGAGTCGAGCTGCCATGACGGCGAACCGGGAGTCAGCTCGGCATGCCTGATGCAGTCAACGTGAGAAGTCGATGGATCTACCACTTCACCCATGTAGACAACATCGAGGCAATCTTCAACTCGGGATACCTCGCCTGTGACTTCGCTGCACGCGAAGGTCTGACTCGCACCGAGGTCGGCGACCCGGCGATCAAGGAGTCCCGTCGTCGACGACCGGTGCTGGCCGGACCCGGCGGACAGGTGGGCGACTACGTACCGTTCTACTATGCCCCCAGATCGCCCATGATGTACCGGATCGCCTGCGATCACCGGGACAGCAAGCCGAACTGCTACCCAGGAGGAGACCGACCGCTCGTCTACCTCCTGACCCAGGTCGGGTCTGCGGTCGGCGCCGCATCGGGATGGGCCGGCACCGATGGCAACGCCGCCACCGCGACCACGGAGTTCACTGCCGACTTGCAGGCGTTGAACGAGATGATTGACTGGCCGCTGATGACTGCCGAGCGATGGAACAACACGGCCGACGACATGGACCGACAGCGCAGGCGTCAGGCAGAATTCTTGGTTCACCAAAGGTTGGACGCGCAGCTGATCCAGTGGGTCGGCGTACATGATGATCATCACTACTCGCGGGTGCAAGCGCTCCTAGCAGGGCATCCGCTGGCGGAGCGGATTATCGTCAGACCAGACTGGTACTACGGGTACGGAAGGAGGTGAGAAGCATGATCGAGGACAGGCGCGGCAACCTACTTACCGCGGAGGTCGATGCCTTGGTCAACACGGTCAACACCGTGGGCGTAATGGGCAAGGGCATCGCGTTGCAGTTCAAACGGGCATTCCCGGCAAACTTCCGCGCTTACCGTGCTGCCTGCGCGAAGGGCGAGGTTCGCCTGGGGCAGGTATGGACGTTCGACAACGCGGTGCTCGGTCCCCGTCGATACATCCTGAACTTCCCAACCAAGCGACACTGGCGTGGCGGTTCCCGTCTGGAGGACATCGCAGCGGGGCTGGACTCGCTAATTGAAGTTGTCAACGAGCGAGCTATCACCTCGATCGCCATACCCGCCCTGGGCTGCGGCAATGGTGGCTTGCGATGGAGCGACGTTCGTCCGTTGATCGAGCGGGCAGCCGAGCGTATGCCCGACGTACGCGTCGTGGTTTTTCCGCCAGAAGGAGCTCCAGCGCCCGCCGCCATGCCCAACGCGACGCCAGCCCCGGCCTTGACTCCCCTACGCGCTGTGCTATTGATCGCGATCGCCCGATACCTCGATCGTGCCCGGCTCCAAGAGGTTCGGGAGGGGATCAGTGAACTGGAGGTTCAAAAGCTTGCTTACTTCCTCCAGGTCCTAGGAACACCACTCAGGTTGGCGTTCAACCGGGGCACCTACGGTCCCTACGCGCCGAGCCTCGGTCACGTGCTGGACATCCTTGAGGGTCACTATCTGTCGGGCATCGGCGATAGGTCTGCACCGGTGAGCCAGTTCGCTCCGATCAACCCACTCCCCCATAGCGCCGAGGCAGCCGGTACGGCCCTACAAGGCGAGGATGAGGTCATCCGGCGGATCGATGAGCTGCTGGAGCTGGTTGACGGCTTCGAAACGCCTTACAGTCTGGAGCTACTCGCCACAGTGCACTTCGCTTCCGTTCAGGCACCCCTTACAGCAGCGCCGGCCGAGTTGGCTGACCGAGTGGCGTCATGGAGCCTCCGCAAGGCTCGCCTCTTCACAGATAAGCACGTACGAGTAGCCGCAGCCCGTCTACAGGAGCACAAGCTTCTGCCAGCCTGATTGGGCCGGTCCGCTTCCTCCTATGGGCGGGGCATGCTGTGGTCGAGAACCATCCCCACGAGTAGGGCCAGCGGGTTGCGCGTCAGCAGCCGGCCGGCCTCCGGGTCGATGGGCAGTGCGAGCGTCATGCCCTCCATCCTGCCCGCTGCCGACCCAGGACGTGACGCGACGCCCGGTCCACCACCGGCCACTCGCGTTCGGCCCCGACCGGCGGCCGGGTGCGGCCGGTGGAAACGGGTGCGGCGGTTGCGTGCGGCGGCCCGGCGGACTCGGGTCGAGCGGTCCGCCGGGCCGGTTCACGACCGGGTCAGTTGACCACGAACAGCAGCCGGTTCGGCGAGCCCGAGCCGGGGCTGGTCACCACGCCGGTGGTGGCATTGCTGGTCAGGTAGCTCTTGACCTGGGCCGGCGACCAGGAGGGGTTGGCCCCGAGCACGACGGCGGCGGCGCCGGCCACGTGCGGCGAGGCCATCGAGGTGCCGTTGAGCGTCCTGGTCGCGGTGTTGCTGGTGTGGTACGCGGACAGCACGCTCGATCCGGGCGCGAAGATGTGCACGCAGGAACCGTAGTTGGAGAACGACGAGCGGGCGTCGGTGCTGGTCGTCGAGCCGACGGTGATCGCGGTCGAGGTACGGGCCGGCGAGTAGTTGCAGGCGTTGGCTCTGGAGTTGCCCGCCGCGACGGCGTAGCTGACGCCCGAGGCGATCGAGTTACGCACGGCGTTGTCGATGGAGCTGCTGGCCCCACCACCGAGGCTCATGTTCGCCACGGCCGGCTTGACCGCGTTGGCGGTCACCCAGTTCACGCCGTTGACCACGCTGGTGACGGTGCCGCCGCCGGAGCAGTTGAGCACCTTCACCGCGACCAGCCGGACCGCCTTGGCCACGCCGTACGTGGAGCCACCGACCGTGCCGGCGACGTGGGTGCCGTGGCCGTTGCAGTCGGTGTTGTTGCTGTCCACCGTGTTGGTGCCCCAGCTGGCCCGGCCGCCGAACTGGCTGTGGCTGGTCCGGATGCCGGTGTCGATGATGTAGGCCCGCACGTTCGAGGCGGTGTTCGGGTAGGTGAAGGTGCCACTCAGTGGCCGGTTCCGCTGGTCGATGCGGTCCAGGCCCCAGGTCGGGTTCGTCTGCGTCGCCTGGATCGTGACCACCTGGTCCTGCTCCACGTAGGCCACGGCCGGGTTGGCGGCGAGGCGCGCCGCCTGGGCCGGGGTCATCTTCGCGGCGAAGCCGGTCAGTGCCGCGCTGTACGTGTCGGAGACACTTCCCCCGTACCGCTTGACCAGGGCACTGGCCCGGTCCGGCACCGCGGTGCGGGCCTTCGACGAGCCGGCGGCACCGACCGTGTCGGTGCGCAGGACGACCAGGTAGCTTCCGCTGATCGCGTTGGACGCGCCAGCACCGCGGATCTCGCCGGTGGGTGCGGCGACCGCCGCGGTGGTGCTGGCCGCGGATACGGCCGCCGCGGTGGCGACGACGGCGAACGCTCGGATGAGCTGCCGTCGCACGGTGGACCCTGAGGACATCGTCTGCCTCCCTTACCTGGACGGCCGACCGGGCTTCTGGCCGGGCGGTCCGCGCCATGGACTGAGTTGGAGGAGATGCTAGCGTTCCATCGATGAACATGACAGAGACGTTCGTCGATTTGCTGATTCTGTCACGGGCGGCCCCACCCGGAACCTCCTCACCAGGCAGGATGTCGGTGTGGACGGACACGACATGCTGCTCTCCCCCGCCGGCGTCGAGGCGCTGCGGACCGCGTTGACCCAGGCCACCTTCACCGCCAACGGCATCGCCGGGCGGCTCGGCCCGCAGGCCACCGGTGGCGTGGCCCGCAACGACTTCCGGGCCGCGCTGCGGACCACCGCCGACCGGGATCCGCTCGCCACCCTGATCCGGGTGTTCATCTGCGAGCAGACCGAGCCGGAGGCCGCCGTCGCCGCCGCGCTGGCACCGCTGTCGATCGCCGAGGCGCTCGACGCTGGTCTGGTCGAACGGCACGACGGTGGGCTGCGGATGGGGCTGGACCTGGAACCGTACGGCGACGAGTGGTGGGTGCTCGCGGACGTGCCCGCCAGCGCCCGCCCCGGCCACGCGCTGCCTGCCGAGCACGTCCTGGGCATCGGCGGGGCGACCCAGACGATGATCGGCGCCGCCATCCGGCGGCCGGTGCAGAGCGCACTCGACCTGGGCACCGGCTCGGGCGTACAGGCACTGCACCTGGGCACCCACGCCCGGCAGGTCACCGCCACCGACGTCTCACGGCGCGCGTTGCGGTTCGCCGCCACCACCGCCGCGCTCAACGGACAGGACTGGGAGCTGCTGCACGGTGACATGGTGGCGCCGGTCGCCGGTCGCCGCTTCGACCTGGTGGTGAGCAATCCGCCGTTCGTGGTCGGGCCGGGGACCACCACGCACGTCTACCGCGACTCCGGCCGCGTCGGCGACGCGATCGGCGCCGAACTCGCCGCCGCCGCCCCCGGCCTGCTCACCGAGGGCGGCACCATGCAGTACCTCGCCAACTGGGTGCACGTGACCGGCGAGGACTGGGGCGAGCGGGTGGCCGGCTGGTTCGCCGGCACCGGCCTGGACGCCTGGGTGATCCAGCGCGAGGTCGCGGACCCGATGGCGTACGTCAACCTGTGGTTGACCGATGTCGGGGAGGCGGCAGACCCGCAGCGGATGGCCGACTGGCTCGACTGGTTCGACGCGCACAAGGTGGAGGCGATCGGCTTCGGCGTCGTCTCGCTGCGCCGGGGCGGCCACGACGACCCGGTGAGGCGCGTGGAGGACCTGCGCCAGCGGGTCCAGGCGCCGATGGGCGACCAGATCGCCGCCTGGTTCGAACGGCAGGGCTGGCTGCGCGAGCGTGCCGCGGACGGGCTGCTGGTCGCGCGCTACCGCGCCGCCGACGGGCTCCAGCTCCGGCAGGAGGCGACGATGGGCACCGACGGCTGGGCAGTGGACCGCCAGGTCCTCGCCATGCCCGGCGGGCTGCGCTGGACCGAGGAGATCGATCCGCTGGTGCTGGCCCTGGTGGGTGGGGCCGACGGGCGGCTGCCACTGCGCGACCAGCTCGCGCTGCTCGCCGCCGCCCATGACGTGACCGTCGACGAGCTGGCCGAGGCGGCCGGCCCGATCGTCGCGCACCTGGTCGAGCGGGGCTTCATCGAGCCGGTGGCCGCCTGATGCGAGCGGTGGTGCAGACGGTCGGCCGGGCCAGCGTCAGCGTCGACGGCGAGGTCGTCGGTGCGATCGGCGACGGGCTGCTGGTGCTGCTCGGGGTGACCCACACCGACACCACCGAGACCGCCCGGGCGATGGCCCGCAAGGTGCATGAGCTGCGCATCCTGGACGACGAACGGTCGGCGGCCGATGCCGGGGCGGCGATCCTGGTGGTCAGCCAGTTCACCCTCTACGGCGATGCCCGCAAGGGCCGCCGCCCGACCTGGACGGCGGCGGCCCCGGCAGCGGTGGCCGAACCGATCGTGGCAGCGGTGGTCGAGGCGTTGCGGCAGCGAGGCGCCACCGTCCAGACCGGCCGGTTCCGGGCACACATGCTGGTGGAGAGCGTCAACGTCGGCCCGCGCACCATTCTCCTCGATCTCTGACCTGCCCGTCCGCCGGCACGGCCCCGGATCAGCCGAACAGGCCGCGGCGTTGCAGGGACTGGCGCAGCCAGGCGTCGAGCTGAGCGGCCAGGTCGGCGCCGACGGCCGAGGCGTGCTCGACGGTGAAACGGCCGAAGGCGTCCCGGCCCTCGGTGAACAGCCCACCGCGCTTGTCCAGTTCGAGCACCACCTGAACCTGCCGAGGGTCGGTGACGAAGGTGACCTCCAGCTGGTTCATCGCGCCCGCGTACTGCGGTGCCGGGTAGAACTCGATCTCCTGGTAGAACGGCAGCGTCTGGTGGGCGCCGTAGAGATGCCCCCGTTCCACGTCGGCCCGGGCGAACCGGAAGCCGAGCCGCAGCAGCGCCTCCAGCAGACGCTCCTGCGCCGGCAGCGGATGCACCGCCACCGCGTCCAGGTCACCCTTGTCGACCGCGCGGGCCACCTCCAGCTCCGTCCTCAGTCCCATGGTCATCCCCGACAGGTGCTGCCCGTACAGTTCGGTGAGCGGGGTTTCCCAGGGCACGTCGAACCGGAACGGGACGTCGTAGCGCTGACCCGCCTCCAGCCGGAACGCGCCGGTGACCTGCTGCCGCTGGAACTCCTGGTTGGTGGCGTACTCGTTGTCGCCGCTCTCCACCTCGACCCGGGTGAGCAGGCCCAGCGCCACGTACGACACGTCCACGCCGTGGTCGCCACCGGTGACCGCGATGGTGCCCTCCAGTTGGCCGCCGGGCCGGCAGCTCGGGTTCGCCAGCACCGTCTCCACCGACGGACCGCCAACGCCCATCGCCTGCATGAGCCGCTTGAAGACCACAATTTCCTCCATCGTTCGATCGCCCGCCCACTCACGGGGCGGTACGTCGACCCGGCGGCCGACCGCTGGCACGGTAACCGGCGCGGACAAGCCCAACCGGCCGAACCGCCGCGCCCGTTACGGAGTGCCGACTCAGGGCGGACGGGCCGCCACGAACAGCTGTCGGTTCCCCGATCGCCTCACTCCCGTTTTACGCCCGACCCGCCAAGCTGTGTGTCACCGGCGGAACTGGGCCGGGCGGACACGGCACGGACGTGGACACGGGGAGAGACAGAGATGGCCCTGCAGATGATGGAGCACCGGACACACACCGGCACCGAGACGGTGCACGGCGTCGACACCCTGACCGACCTGGACGCCACCGACGAGCGGGGCGTCTCCACGGACCTGGTCCGGGCATACCTCAACGGAATCGGGCGGACGAAGCTGCTGACCGCGGCGCAGGAGGTGGACCTGGCGAAGCGGATCGAGGCCGGCCTGTTCGCCGACGAGAAACTGGCCACCTGCACGCCGGTCTCCCCGGAACTGCGCGCCGACCTGGAACTGGTGGCACGGCAGGGCCGGGCCGCCAAGAACCACCTGCTGGAGGCCAACCTCCGCCTGGTCGTCAGCATCGCCAAGCGGTACACCGGCCGGGGCATGGCCTTCCTCGACCTCATCCAGGAAGGCAACCTCGGCCTCATCCGCGCCGTCGAGAAATTCGACTACACCAAGGGCTACAAATTCTCCACCTACGCCACCTGGTGGATCCGCCAGGCCATCACCCGAGCCATGGCCGACCAGGCCCGCACCATCCGCATCCCGGTACACATGGTCGAGCAGGTGAACCGGATGGTCCGCGCCCGCAGGGAACTGGCGGTGTCGCTGGGTCGGGAACCAACGGTCGCCGAGGTCGCCCGCGCGCTCGACGTGCCGGAGTTCCAGGTGATCGAGCTGATCTCGTACGACCGGGAGCCGGTCAGCCTGGACCAGGCCGTCGGCGAGGACGGTGAGAGCGCACTCGGTGACTTCGTCGCCGCCGTCGACCCGTCCGCCGAGCCGGGCGACTCCGCCGCCCGCGGTGAGCTTCGCAACGAGGTGAGCATCGTGCTGGCCACCCTGTCCCAGCGCGAACAGGCGGTGATCCGGCTGCGGTTCGGGCTCGACGACGGCCGGCAGCGCACCCTGGACGAGGTCGGCCGCGAGTTTGGCCTCTCCCGCGAACGGATCCGGCAGATCGAGAAGGTGACGCTGCTCAAGTTGCGGGCCCCGGAGCGGGCTCAGCGGCTGGAGGCGTACGCCTGCTGAACCCGACCCGCACAACTCGGCCCCGGCGGTTCCGCCGGGGCCGAGTTGCGTGAACCACTCACAGCCGGCGGGGGCCGGTGTCGGGGCGGGAGACGGCGGAGCCGACCCGGACGGCGGCGTGCAGCACGGCGAGGCCGTCGGGACGGGCGAGCACCGGGTTCAGCGTCAGCGACCGCATCCGAGGCTGCTCGTCGGCGAGCCGACCGACCCGCAGCAGCAGGTCGGCCAGTGCGGCGCGGTCGACCGGGACGGCGCCCCGGTGCCCGCGCAGCAGCGGTGCCGCCCGCGGCTCGTCGACCAACTCCAGGGCGTCGGTGTCGGTCAGCGGCACCGCCCGCCACGCCCGGTCGCCGAGCAGCTCGGTGGCGACCCCGCCGAGCCCGAAGCCGACCACCGGCCCGAACGCCGGATCCTCCACCAGCTTCACCACACAGGCCACCCCGGGCGGCACCATCGGCTGCACCAGGACGCCCCCGCCGAAGGCCGCCGCCAGCTCCGAATAGGCCCGACGCACGGTGCCGGCGTCGGGCAGGTCCAGTCGGACGGCACCGAGGTCGAGGCGGTGCCGCAACCCACCGGCAGCCGCCTTGAGCGCCACCGGGAACCCGAGTCGCGCCGCCGCGTCGACCGCCGCGTCCGCCGACGCGACCGGCACCGATTCGACTACGTCGATGCCGTACGCGGCCAACAACGCCTCCGGCTCGGTGCCGTCCGCCCGCAGTGCCGCCTGTACGGCGCCCCGGTCCACGTCGGGTAGCTCGGGTGGTGTCCCGGGTGGCCGGCGCAGCCAGTCGGCGTACGCGGTGACCCGGGCCAGCGCCCGGACCGCCTCCTCGACGCTCGGGTACGACGGCATGCCGGCCGGCGCCCGACCGACCAGGAACGTCGCCACCGCCGGCTTGCCGGCCGACAGCGCGGCGGGCAGGGCCGCGGTGAGGTCGGCCTCGGTGCCGGTGAACTGACCGGGCAACGGCGGCGCGAACAGCGCCACCAGGGCGTCGACGGACTCGTCGGCGGCGGCTCCGGCGAGCGCCTCGGCGAACTCGGCGGCGCTGGCCCGGGGCCCGACATCGCGCGGGTAACCGACCGCGACGGCCAGCCCCTGGGCGGCGCAGGCGGTGGCGGCCAGCCCGGTCAACGCCGAGGAGTTGCCCACGATGCCGACCCGGTTGCCGGCGGGCAGCGGCTGGTTGGCCAGCAGCACCCCCACATCGAGCAGTTCGGCGACGGTGTCCACCCGGATCACGCCGGACTGGGCGAACAGTGCGCTGACCGCCGTGGCGTCGGGGCCGGCGGCGTCGCCCACCCCGGGCGGGCGGGCCGGGGACGCCAGCGCCACCACCGGCTTGTCCCGGCCGATGCGTCGGGCCAGCCGGGCGAACTTGCGCGGGTTGCCGAAGGTCTCCAGATACAACATGATCACGTCGGTGCCCGGATCGTCCTGCCAGTACTGCAACAGGTCGTTGCCGGAGACGTCGGCCCGGTTGCCGGCCGAGACGAAACTGGACAGGCCCAGCCCCCG
Organism: Micromonospora tarapacensis; assembly: GCF_019697375.1. Classification (NCBI taxonomy): domain Bacteria; kingdom Bacillati; phylum Actinomycetota; class Actinomycetes; order Micromonosporales; family Micromonosporaceae; genus Micromonospora; species Micromonospora tarapacensis. Next base: position 3,456,082 of record NZ_JAHCDI010000004.1, read on the forward strand.
CCGATCGGCCTCGGCCAGCAGCGCCACACCGAACGCACCGGACTGGCTGAAGATGCCGACCCGGCCCGGCACCGGCAGACGCGGGGCGAGGGTCGCGTTGAGGCGTACCGTCGGGTCGGTGTTGGCCACTCCCAGGCAGTTCGGGCCGATCACCCGCATGCCCGCGGCGTGCGCCGCGCGGACCAGCGCCCGCTGCGCGGCGGCGCCCTCCACCCCGGCCTCGGCGAAGCCGGCGGAGATGACGACCAGGCCGTGCACCCCGGCCGCCGCGGCGTCGGCGACCACCGCCGGGGCGGCCTCCGGCGGCACCGCCACCACGGCCACGTCGACCGGGAGCCCGGCGTCGGCCGCCGACGGGTACGCGGGCAGGCCGCCGACCCGGGTGGCGTTCGGGTGCACCGGCACCACCGAACCGGTGAACCCGCCGTCGCGCAGGTGCCCGAGCACCGCCGCGCCGACCCCTGGCCGGTGGCACTGGCCCCGTAGACGGCGACGCCGCGCGGGGCGAGCAGCCGGGCGATGGAGCGTGCCTCGGTGCGGTGTTCCCGCCCACGCTGCACCTCCAGGGTCGCCTCGGTGGGCGCGATCGGGAAGCTCAGGTGCACCACGCCGTCGGCGAACTGACGCTGGATCTGGTACCCGAAGTCGGCGAAGACCCGCAGCATCTGACCGTTGGCCGGGAGCACCTCGGCCACGAAGTTGACGATCCCGGCCCGCCGGGCGGCGTCGGCGAGATGCTCCATCAGCACCGAGCCGATGCCCCGCCCCTGGTGGGCGTCCTCGACCACGAAGGCGACCTCGGCGTCGGGAGCCTGCGGGCCGAGCCGCTCGTAGCGGCCGACGGCCACGATCTGGTCACCGGCCAGCACCACGAACGCCTCCCGGTCGCGATGGTCGACCGTGACGAAGCGCCGCAGGTCCCGCTCCGGGATCCGCGGGTACGGCGAGAAGTAGCGCAGGTAGCGGGTGCGCTCGGAGAACCGGGAGTGCATCGCCACGACCGCCGGCGCGTCCGACGGGCGGATCGGTCGCAGCTGGACGGTGCTGCCGTCACTGAGCAGCACGTCCACGGCGTGTTCGGCTGTGGTCACCTCGGACGGACCTCCCCCGGCGCGGCCCGGTCAGTCGCGCGGATCGTGCGGATCGAGGCCGAGCAGCGGGAAGACCGCCTTGCGGGTCGCGGCGATCGCCCGGTCCACCGGGTTCGGCTCGCCCGTGGGCTGCCACGGCTCGTACGCCGGGTCGACGTCGTCGGTCATCCGCAGCGGCACGTCGAAGCCGGGACGGCGGGCCGTGGCCAGTTCCCGCCAGGCCGGCGGCGTCAGCGTCGCCGGGTCCAACGGCGCGCCGGTGGCCACCGCCAGCAGGTGCGTCCAGGCCCGGGGCACCACCTCGACCAGGGCGTACCCGCCACCGCCGGTGGCCACCCAGCGGCCGTCGCACAGCTCGTCGGCGAGCGCCCGCAACGCCAGGTACGTGGCGCGCTGGCCGTCGACGGAGAGGTGCAGGTCGGCGAGCGGGTCGCGGCGGTGGGCGTCCGCCCCGCACTGGGTGAACAGCAGTTGCGGGCGGAACGCGCGCAGCACCGACGGCACGATCGCGTGGAAGGCCCGCTGCCAGCCGGCGTCCTCGATGCCCGGCGGCAGCGGGATGTTGACCGCGGTGCCCGCGGCGTTCGGGCCACCGGTCTCGTCGGGAAAGCCGGTGCCGGGAAAGAGCGCCAGCGGGGTCTCGTGCAGGCTGATCGTCAGCACCCGCGGGTCGTCCCAGAAGACCTGTTGCACCCCGTCGCCGTGGTGCACGTCGACATCGACGTACGCGATCCGCTCGGCACCCAGGTCGAGCAGCCGGGCGATGGCCACCGCCGGGTCGTTGTAGACGCAGAAACCGGCCGCCCGGGCGGGCATGGCGTGGTGCAGGCCGCCCGCCACGTTCACCGCGCGACGCGCCTCGCCACGCCAGACCGCCTCGGCCGCGGCCACGCTGGCACCGGCGACCAGCGCACTGGATTCGTGCATTCCCTCGAAGACCGGATTGTCCGAGGTGCCGAGACCGAAGCCGGCGAAGAGCGGGTCGCGCGGCGCGATCCGGACCGCGTCCAGGTAGCGCGGGTCGTGCACCCGGGTCAGCAACGCGTCGTCGGCGGGCGCCGGACGGACCAGCCGCACCCCCGGTCGTTGCAGGATGCCCAGCTCCCGGGCGAGCGCGATGGTCAGTTCCACCCGCACCGGGTCGAGCGGGTGATCACCGAGGTCGTAGGCGAGCAACGACTCGTCCCACACCACCACCGTGTCGTCGGACATCTGCCCATGGTCGCACGGGGCCGGCCGGGCGGCCGGATGGCCGGGTCGGACACCGGTCAGGCGTCGGGTGCCGGGCCGGTGGCGACCGGCCGGTCCGGGTCGGCCACCCAGTTGCTCCACGACCCCACGTAGAGCGCGGCGTCGGGGCGACCGGCCAGGTGCAACGCGAGTACCGCCTGCGCGGCGGTCACTCCCGAGCCGCAGTACGCCCCGACGGGCGCGGCGTCGGTCACCCCGGCGCCGGCGAAGCGCTCGCGCAGCGCCGCGACGGCTGGGAAGCGGCCCTGCGCGACGTACTCGGTGGCGGGCAGGTTCACCGCCGCGGGCACGTGGCCGGCGACCGGGTCGATCGGCTCGTGCTCGCCCCGGTAACGCGGGGCGGCCCGCACGTCGAGCAGGATGCCCTCGCCGGCCGCGGCCAGCCGGGCGGCCGCCGTGGCGTCCAGCACCGGCAGGGCACCCGGGCGGACGGTCACGTCGCCGGGTGCGGGGACCGGCTGGTCGGTGCTGGTCGGCAGGCCGGCAGCCGTCCAGGCCGGGAAGCCGCCGGGCAGCAGCCGCACCGGCCGGTGACCCGCCCAGCGCAGCGTCCACCAGGCGCGGGCCGCCGACATCCCGTCGCCGCCGTCGTACACCACCACGGGGTGCCCGGCACGCACGCCGGCGGCTCGCAACGCCGCCTGCAACGCGGCCGGGTCGGGCAGGGGATGCCGGCCGGCCGGACCGGGCGGACCGCACAGCGCCGTGTCCAGGTCGACGAAGACCGCGCCGGGCAGGTGGCCCGCCGCGTAGTCCTCCCGCCCGGGCGGCCCGGCCAGCCGCCAGCGGACGTCGAGCAGGGTCGGCGGGTCGGCGCCGTCGAGTTCGGCGCTGAGCCGCCCGACCTCGACCAGAAGATCCTCGGTACCGGACATGGCGTCCAGTCAACACCATGGGTGACGGTGACGGCGGTTCGCCGGCCGGGATCCGGGGCGCGGCAGGGTAGCATCGACGACTGGAGGGCCGCTGACACCATGAAGTCACACGACCTGGTCGACACGACCGAAATGTACCTGCGCACCATCCTCGAACTCGAGGAGGAGGGCGTGCCGCCGTTGCGCGCCCGGATCGCCGAACGGTTGCGCCAGAGTGGCCCCACCGTCAGCCAGACCGTCGCCCGGATGGAACGCGACGGCCTGCTGACCGTCGAGGGCGACCGGCACCTGACCCTCACCGAACAGGGGCGCAACAGCGCCGTCTCGGTGATGCGCAAGCACCGGCTCGCCGAGCTGCTGCTGGTCAACGTGATCGGGATGCCCTACGAGGAGGCCCACGAAGAGGCCTGCCGCTGGGAGCACGTGATGAGCGACGCGGTGGAGAAGCGGGTCTACGACCTGCTCAACCGGCCGACCCGGTCGCCGTACGGCAACCCGATCCCCGGGCTGGAGCAGCTGGGTTCCCCCGGCCAGGCCGAGCCGGAGTCGGCCGACGGTGAGCGCAACCTGGCATTCCCCGGCCTCACCGGCAAGGTGATCGTCCGGCGGATCTGCGAGAGCGTGCAGACCGACGGGGAGGTGCTCCGGCAGTTGCATGCCGCCGGCGTCGACCCGGGTGCGACGGTGACGGTGGCGCAGGAACGCGACGGCGTGGCGGTCGACCGTTCCGGCGAGAGCGTACGGCTGCCCCGCGAGGTGGCGTCCCGGGTCTTCGTCGCCGCCGTCTGAGGCGGAGTCAGTCCACGTACGGGCAGTGCCGGCAACCCCGGCCGCAGCAGGTGCCCCGGCGGGCCAGGAAACCCGCGGTGAGCACGAACAGCCCGCTGTCGGGGTCGGGATAGCCGGCGTCCCCGGCGGCCAGCGCGACGGCGTGGGCGCTCAGGATCCGCTCCCGCCCGGGGTGCTCGGGCGACAGCCGGGACGGGTGCGGCTCGGTCAGGGGCCGCGCCGCCAGGGGCCGTCGCTCTCCGCTCATCCGGACGCAGTCTAGTGCGGTTCCCGGAAAGCCGGCGAGGTCCGGGGGCCGTCCGGGCGGCACTCCGGCTGGACCCGTGCGGTCCGCTGCCTGTCGAGCTGAGAGCGCAACCGAGTCCACCGGCGGACGTTCTCCGCCCGCTGTCGATTCGGGCTGGCCTCGTCCGCCGGTGGAACAGAGGATGGGACACCGACCGAGGGAGAACACCATGGCCCAGTACGCAGTCCTGATCTACTCGCCGGCGCCGGCCGACCCGATGGACCTGACGCCCGACTACGCGGCGCTGCTGGAACGGTACCCGGCGCAGGTGGCCGAGTTGGGCGGGCAGATCCTGACCGGCTTCGCGCTCCAGCCGAGCACCACGGCCACGGCCGTGCGCGGCGACCTCGTCACCGACGGCCCGTTCGTCGAGGCCAAGGAGGTCGTCGCCGGGTTCTTCATCCTGGAGGCGCCCGACCTGGACGTCGCCCTGAAGATCGCCAGGCTCAACCCGGCCACCATCGACGGCGGGGTGGAGGTCCGGCCACTGTTCGTGCCGCCGGCCGAGTGAGCAGCGCTCCACACCGCGTCGCGGCGGAACGCGCGGTGGCCGACGCGCACCGTCGCGAGTGGGCTTTCGTGCTCGCCGCGACGGCGCGCGTCGCCGGTGACTTCGATCTCGCCGAGGAGTGCGTCCAGGAGGCGTACGTCGCCGCGTTGGGTGCGTGGGGGCGCGACGGCGTACCGCAGAAGCCCGGTGCGTGGCTCACCGCGACCGCCCGGCGCAAGGCCCTCGACGTGCTGCGCCGGCGGCAGGTCTTCCGCACCAAGCTGCCCCTGCTCGTGGAACCGGACGAGGCGGAGATCGACATCCCCGACGAGGTCGCCGTGCCGGACGACCGGTTGCGCCTGGTCTTCACCTGCTGCCATCCGGCGATCGCCCGCGAGGCGCAGGTGGCGCTCACCCTGCGCCTGGTCTGCGGGGTGAGCACGGCCGACATCGCCCGCGCCTTCCTGGTCACCGAGCCGACGATGGCGGCCCGGATCACCCGGGCCAAGAAGAAGATCTCCGCCGCCCGGATCCCCTACCGGGTGCCCGAGGCCGCCGAGCTGCCCGAGCGACTGGACGCGGTGCTCACCGTCGTGCACCTGCTCTACACCACCGGGCACACCGCGCCCACCGGCGACGAGCTGATCCGCGCCGACCTGGTGCAGCGCGCGTTGCACCTGAACCGGATGCTGCTGGCCCTGATGCCCGACGAACCGGAGGTACGCGGGCTGCTCGCGCTGCTGCTGCTCACCGACGCCCGCCGGGACACCCGCGTCGACGCGCACGGCCGGCTGCTGCGGCTGGCGGAGCAGGACCGCGCCGCCTGGGACCGGACCGCCATCGGCGAGGGTCACCACCTGGTGGTCGACGCGTTCCGCACCGGACGGGCCGGCCGGCACGCGCTCCAGGCCGCCATAGCCGCCCTGCACGCCCTGGCGCCCAGCTACGCCGCGACCGACTGGCCACAGATCATCACCCTCTACGACGCGCTGGGCCGGTCCTGGCCCTCGCCGGTCGTCGCGCTGAACCGGGCGGTGGCCGTGTCGATGGTGGACGGACCTGCCACGGCGCTCGCCGAGGTCGACGCGCTCGCCCGGGACACCCGCCTCACCGGCTACCACTACCTCCCGGCGATCCGCGCCGACCTGCTGCGCCGGCTCGACCGGAACGCGGAGGCGGCCCGGGCGTACCGGGCCGCACTGGACCTGGTCGACAACGACGCCGAACGGGAGTTCCTCACCGCCCGCCTCGCCGAGACGACCGAGTCGTGAGCCGGCGGCCGGTCCCGGGTGGCAACCGAGCCGCCCCGGCCGGCCCGCCCGACGGCCGCTATCCGAACCAGCTGATCTCCTGGCCGTGGCCCCTGGTCCACGCGAGCGGCCGGCCGTCGAGCGCGAGCACGTTGAGGTGCGCGTCGATCGGTGGCCGCGGCAGCCCCTCGTACGGCAGCACCGTCGGCGCCTCGTTGGCGACCCAGTGCCCGGGCAGCCCGCGTACCACCTCGACGAAGGCCGCCCGGCGCGGCTGCGGCACCAGGTAGAGCACGGACGTGTGGAACACCACCAGGGTCGCGTCGGCCGGCGCCTGTGCCGCCAGCGCCGGCAGGTCGTCCACCAGGTCGCCGCGGACCAGCAGCGGCGGGTCCGCGGCGACGACGGCCGCCGCGGCCCGCAGCCGGGCACGCCGATGCTCGTGCTCCGGCCAGATCAACGCGTCCAGCCAGGCGACATCCGCCGGATCCGTCACGTCGAGCGGGTTCAGGTCCAGCCCGGCCCGCCACACCACCTCCGGCCGGCGGGCCGGCGGCGCCAGGTTGCTGGCGATGCAGTCGAGGACCGGCTCGCCCGCGCCGAGCAGGTGGCGACCGGACCAGCTCGGCCTGGCCGCCGTCGAGCCGCCGCCGTAGCGGTAGGCGTACCGGTCGGGGAAGAGGCAGAGCCCGGCGGCGGCGCCGACCTCCAGCAGGGCGAGGGGCTGCGGCAACGCGGCGAGCACCGGCAGCAGCACGGCACAGCGACCGGCCTCGTTGGTCTGCGTCACCCGGTGACGGATCTCCGCCTCGATCGCCGGCCAGTTCCCGACGGCGTACGCGCCGAACGCCGCCGGATCCTCGACCGGGCCGTTGTGCAGACGGACCACGGCGAAGAGCAGGTTGGGCTGCTGCGCGGCCGGCGGGAGGGCGCCGAGCAGGGCGAGCAGTTCGTCGTCGCCGGACACCCAGCGCGCCAGCCGCTCGTAGGCGGGCGAAACCCCGCGCACCTCGCGCTCGGCAAACCTGGTGTACCGCTCGGCGATCGTCATCCACCGATGATGGCAGCAACCCCCACACCCCGCCTCGCGGGCGGATCGCCACGTCCGCCGTGACGGGGAACGGTTCGATGCGCTGCCGCCACGTGATTCTTGGGATCTTGGGACGAAAGTGCCCCTGGGAGGGCCGTTTCGTCCCAAGATCCCAAGAATCGAGCGAGCCCCGGGCGGTCACCCGCCCGGGGCTCGTCGCGTATTGCGTACCTCAGCTACAGCCGCTGGTGGAGCCGCAGCCCTCGCAGACGTAGCAGCTGCCGGCCGGGCGCATCTTCGTACCGCAGGTGAAGCAGAGCGGTGCGTCGGCGGCCTTGCCGATCACGGCCTCCAGCAGTTCGGTGCTGGAGCCGACCGGCGGTGCCGGCTTGACGGCGGCGGCTTCGGCCAGTTCCCGGGCCGGCTGGGCGACCGGGCCGGCCTTCGGCTCCTCCGGCTTCGCCTCCACCGGGGCGGAGGCGGCCATCGCGGTGAGGTCCGTGCCGTTCGCCTCGGCCTCGGCCTCGGCCGCGAGCTGGGCGGCCCGCTCCTTGGCGGTGAAGATGCCCAGCTCGGCGCGGCGCTCGTAGGGCAGGAAGTCCAGCGCCAGGCGACGGAAGATGTAGTCCATCACCGACGCGGCCATCCGCACGTCCGGGTCGTCGGTCATGCCGGCCGGCTCGAAGCGCATGTTGGTGAACTTGCTGACGAACGTCTCCAGCGGGACGCCGTACTGAAGCCCGATGGAGATGGCCACCGAGAAGGCGTCCATCACGCCGGCCAGGGTCGAGCCCTGCTTCGACATCTTGAGGAAGACCTCGCCGAGGCCGTCGTCCGGGTAGGACGACGCGGTGAGATAGCCCTCGGCGCCGCCGACCGAGAACGAGATGGTCTCCGACGGGCGCTTCTTCGGCAGCCGCTTGCGCACCGGGCGGTACTCGACGACCTTCTCCACCACCGGTTCGACGGCCGTGATGGTCGCCTCCGGCTCGACGGCCTTCTTCTTCGCCACCGACAGCGGCTGGCCGACCTTGCAGTTGTCCCGGTAGATCGCGAGGGCCTTGAGGCCGAGCTTCCAGCCCTCGAAGTAGATCTTCTCGACGTCCTCGACGGTCGCCTGCTCCGGCATGTTGACCGTCTTGGAGATGGCGCCGGAGATGAACGGCTGGACCGCCGCCATCATCCGCACGTGACCCATCGGCGCGATGGACCGCTCACCCATGGCGCAGTCGAAGACCGGGTAGTGCTCCGGCTTGAGGCCGGGAGCGTCGATCACGTGCCCCTGGTCGGCGATGTGCTCGATGATCGCCTCGACCTGCTCCTCCGGGTAGCCGAGGGAGCGCAGGGCGCGCGGCACCGTCTGGTTGACGATCTGCATCGAGCCGCCGCCGACCAGCTTCTTGAACTTGACAAGCGCCAGGTCCGGCTCGACGCCGGTGGTGTCGCAGTCCATCATCAGGCCGATGGTGTTGTGGCTGACGAAGCCCGACGCGACGTACGTGACGTTCTCCGGCACCGACAGGTCGTAGGTCGGCTGGATGCCGCCGTCCTCGTTCGCCGCGACCATCTCGAACAGGTAGCCGAGCGCGTGCCCGAGCCGGTCGTCGCCGGTCCCCGCGAAGATCCGCATCGCCACCGTCCGGGGAACGCCCCCGGTCCTGCGCAGCGACTGCACGACGACGTCCCGCAGCTCGTGCCCGGCCGGCACCAGCAGCTCCCACACCGCCTCGGGCAGGTGGATCCGGTCCCGGTTGCCGGTCTGCGCCGGCTCGACGACCAGCAGCTGGGCCTTGCGCTCGCCGATGAAGCCGACGACCTCCTCGAAAGCCAGTGCGTGCTCCATGTTGCGCAGCCGGACCTGCCACACATCCGAGCCCAGGCCGCTGGTCGCGCGACGGGTGGTGGTGGCCATGCCGAGCGCGAGCAGCAGCGTACGCAGCTCGGCGGCGAACGATTCGGTCGACGTCGAGACCGACGGCACTCCGGCGGCAACCGTCCCGTCCGCCTCGAAGAGCCCGCGCAGGAACGCCGCGTACACGGCGACGTCGTTGGTCTCCAGGATCGCCGACGGCACCCGGGGCGACCAGCCCTTGCCGGTGTGGTCGACATGCGGCAGGTTCTTGGCGAACCCGGCTGCCTGCCACCAGCGGGCGAGGCGCACGGATTGCAGGGTCACCTCCTGGTAGCCGGTTTGAGCGGTGACCACCGGCTCCAGACCGAAGAGTCCCTTGCCGAGCACCCGGAGCCGCTCGACGACATCCAGGTCCGCGTCGGCGACGCAGAACCGGATGCCCTTGGCGTGCAGGCTGCCGTCGCCCATGAAGTAGCCGACCAGTTCTGCGAGATCCCCGTCGACGTGGTCGGGGACGTGCATCCGGCGGTCACCGGCGTAGTAGGCCTGGTCGAGCACCGGTAGCGGTACCCGCCGCGGCTCGCCGACCAGCGTGCCGAGTTGCATCGGTACGAGATCGCCCGGGGCGACCTCGGCCATCCGCTTCCAGACCCACTCACCGCTCTGCGGGTCGACGACCTTGATCCGGTGGGCGAGGGTGCCCTGGATCGCGTAGCCGCCGTCGGTGACCACCCGCCGGGTCGGCTCCTCGCCGTTGACGAAGAACCTGGTGGCCCGTCGGGCGCCCTCGTCGGTGGAGACCCGCATGTCGAGGTCCTGCCAACGGTCGCCGTACACGTCGCCGATCTCACCCAGCCGCATCAGACCGCGGTCGGTCGTCACCAGCGTGTCCGGGGTCAGGCAGCCGGTCGGTGCGAGTACCGCGGCCTGGGAGTTCCGCCAGCCGTTCTTCTCACCGATCTTGTTGCCCTGGGTCCACTGCCTGGTGGCCTCGCGGACCACCGCGGTGGCCACCGTGCCGGTCGGCTTGATCTCGTCGTTGGCGGCGGCGTGCTTGCGCATGACCCGCTTGTGCGGCTCCGCGTTGCGGGCGTAGCCGTCGTACGCACCGACGATGCCGGCCAGCTCGGCCGAGCGGCGGTACGCCGTGCCGGTCATCAGCGAGGTGATCGCGGCCGAGAGGGAGCGCCCGTGGTCCGAGTCGTACGGCAGGCCGGAGGCCATCAGCAGCGCGCCCAGGTTGGCGTAGCCGATGCCGAGCTGCCGGTACGCCCGGGTGGTGTCGCCGATCTTCTCGGTCGGGAAGTCGGCGAAGCAGATCGAGATGTCCATCGCGGTGATGACCAGCTCGACCGACCTGACGAACTTCTCCACCTCGAAGCCACCGTCGGCGCGCAGGAACTTCATCAGGTTCAGCGAGGCGAGGTTACAGGACGAATTGTCCAAATGAAGGTATTCCGAGCAGGGATTACTTGCAGTGATTCGGCCGGTTTCGGGGCAGGTGTGCCAGTCGTTGATCGTGTCGTCGTACTGGAGGCCGGGGTCGGCGCACTCCCAGGCGGCCTGGGAGATGCTGCGGAACAGCTTCTTGGCGTCGATGGTCTCGATGGTCTGCCCGTCGAGCCGGCCACGCAGGTCGAAACCGCCGCCCTGCTCCACCGCCGACATGAACTCGTCGGAGACCCGCACCGAGTTGTTGGCGTTCTGGTACTGCACGCTGACGATGTCGGAACCGCCCAGGTCCATGTCGAACCCGGCGTCGCGCAGCGCGCGGATCTTGTCCTCCTCGCGCGCCTTGGTGACCACGAACTCCTCGATGTCGGGGTGGTCGACGTCGAGGATGACCATCTTGGCCGCGCGCCGGGTGGCGCCGCCGGACTTTATGGTGCCGGCACTGGCGTCGGCGCCGCGCATGAAGCTGACCGGGCCGGAGGCGGTGCCGCCGGAGGAGAGCAGCTCCCGGGAGGAGCGGATCCGGGACAGGTTGACCCCGGAACCGGAGCCGCCCTTGAAGATCAGCCCTTCCTCTTTGTACCAATCCAGGATGGAATCCATCGAATCATCCACAGACAGGATGAAACAGGCCGATACCTGCTGGGGTGACGGCGTGCCGACGTTGAACCAGACCGGCGAGTTGAAGCTGAACACCTGGTGCAACAGCATCCGGGTCAGCTCGTGGGCGAAGACCTCGGCGTCGGCGGGGGAGGCGAAGTAGCCGTACTCCTCGCCGGCGGTGCGGTAGGTGCCGACCACCCGATCGATCAACTGCTTCAGCGACCACTCGCGCTCCGGGGTGCCCACCGCGCCCCGGAAGTACTTGGTGGTCACGATGTTGGCCGCGTTGACGCTCCAGCTCTCCGGGAACTCCACCCCACGCTGCTCGAAGTTGATCGAGCCGTCCCGCCAGTTGGTCATCACGACGTCGCGGCGCTCCCAGGCGACCTCGTCGTACGGGTGCACGCCCTCGGTGGTCCAGACCCGCTCGACCTTGAGGCCCGCGCCCGCCTTGCTTCGTGACCTGCTTGTTGTCACACCGTCCCCCGGCATCTCATCCGCCCCCTCGTCCGCGCGGCCCCCGCGCGATCCGACTGTCACTACTGCTCAAGAAATCACTGCGCGTGGCCGGTGGCGCCGGCCGACTCGGCTCCGGCGCCCTCCCGGGCCCGCGCGGCGGCCCGCAGCGTCTCGATCTCCCGCTCGAAGTCGGCGAGGGAGTCGAACGACCGGTAGACGCTGGCGAACCGCAGGTAGGCGACCTCGTCCAGGTCCCGCAGGGGGCCCAGGATGGCCAGCCCGACCTCGTGGCTGGGGATCTCGGCGGCCCCCTTGGCCCGGACGGTCTCCTCGACCCGCTGCGCCAGCAGCGCGATCGAGTCCTCGTCGACCGGCCGGCCCTGGCACGCCTTGCGCACCCCGCCGATGATCTTCGTCCGGCTGAACGGCTCGGTCACCCCGCTGCGCTTGACGACGGCGAGCACCGCCTCCTCGACGGTGGTGAACCGCTTTCCGCACTCCGGGCAGGCCCGCCGCCGACGGATCAGCTGTCCGTCGTCGGCCTCCCGCGAGTCGACCACCCGGGAGTCGGCGTGCCGGCAGTACGGACACCGCATCGCCCGACCTCCTCGATCGATCACGGGCCGGACCCCGCCCCGCTCTCCGGGCACGCCTCGCGGCGCCGGAACCATCCCGCAGGAGGGCCCGCCGTCCTGGCTGTGCTGGAGAGCGGTCGGTAGTCAAACCCAACCTATGGGCAACTTACGCCCGTGTGACTACTACATCTAGGGGTCGACCGTATGTCGCCGACGATCCGAGGTCAAGTTGGCGGCGTGTCCGGCGCGTCACCCGACAGGCCGCCCCCTCCCCTCGTTCCCGGCAACCGGAGAGCCCAACGCGGACCGGCGACGGCGGTTACCGGCCAACCGGCCGCGGATCGGCGACACTCCGGGCGGGTCGAACACCCGTTCGACCAGACGTACCATTTACCAGAACGGGCGTACGACTGGCGCGGCTTTCCGCCCCGACACGCGGAGATAGGTCGTACAGATGTTTGAAAATGACCGATCCCACCTATACGGTCATGAACAGCCGGAGGTGACCATGGTCGACCCACCGGCCGGCAGATCGACGCACGCACCACGAGCCGCCGAGGCATCCAGCGCCGACCAGGGAGGACGGACGTGACCGAGGACCGGGCCAACCGGCCGCAGAGCCCGCAGCAGAGCACCGAGGCGGGCCCACCGGCCGCCCGACGGCGCAGCGTCACCCGCGCCCGCGCCGGGCAGCCCGCCGTGCGGCCCGTGACCCCGGTGGTCAGTGCCTTCCCCGACCCGGTGACGGTGGACCTGACCGCCCGGCAGCGGCGCATCCTCGACTTCATCCGTACCTGGGTGGAGCGCCACGGTTATCCACCGAGCGTGCGCGAGATCGGCGAGGCGGTCGGCCTGGTCTCCCCGTCGAGCGTCGCCTACCAGCTCAAGGAGCTGGAGAAGAAGGGCTTCCTGCGGCGCGACCCGAACCGGCCGCGCGCTGTCGACGTCCGCTCCCCCAACGACGTCGACGACGAGCTCAGTCGCTCCCAGCGCCCCACACCGGCGTACGTGCCGATGCTCGGCCGCATCGCCGCCGGTGGGCCGATCCTCGCCGAGCAGTCGATGGAGGAGGTCTTCCCGCTGCCCCGCGAGCTGGTCGGCGAGGGCGAGGTGTTCATGCTCCAGGTCAAGGGTGACTCGATGCTCGACGCGGCGATCTGCGACGGCGACTGGGTGGTGGTCCGGCAGCAGCCGACCGCGGATTCGGGCGAGATCGTCGCCGCCATGCTCGACGGCGAGGCGACCGTGAAGACCTACCGCCGGCGCGACGGTCACGTCTGGTTGATGCCGCAGAACCCGGCCTTCGACCCGATCCCCGGCGACGACGCCACGATCATGGGTCGGGTGGTCGCGGTGCTGCGCCGGATCTGAGCCGGTCCCCACGACCGGTGCCCACCGGCCTGGGTGTCAGTACCGGTCGCCCCGGTAGCCGTAGTTGCCGCCGCGCACCTGGCCGTACGGCTCGTTGCCGTCCTCGCGGTAGCGGCTGGAACGCCGCCCCCGGTAGTCGGGTTCGGCCGGGCCACTGCGCCGGGGCGGTTCGGCCCGGCCACCCGGCTGTCCCTCGCCGCGACCACCGCCGCCGTAGACGCCGCCGCCGGAACGCCCGCCCGCCGCCGGGCCAGCGCCGGGCCGCCCGCCGTAGACGGGAGCGGCGTCGCCGCCGGGCCGGCCACCGCCGCCATACACGCCACCGCCACCCGATGCCGGGCCGGCACCGTTGCCGGCAGCGGGTCGGCCGCCGCCGTAGACGGCCCCCGACCGGCCACCGTTCGGACCCTCGCCGCCGGCAGGCCCGCGGTAGACGCCACCGGACGGCGCGCCGCCGTACACGCCGCCCCGACCCTGGTCCTGCGCCGGGCCGGACCCGTCGCGCCGACGGCCCGGGTCGCCGACGTCGCGGCTCTTGCCGGTCGGCGCCGGCCGCTTACGGGCGCGCAGGATGCCGAAGATGCCGGCGCCGACGAGCAGCGCGCCGAGCACACCGACGGTGGCGATCAGGTACGTGATGTCGTTCAGCGTCAACCCGTCGAACCACGACCGGCCGGCCGCGTCGTCCGCCGCGTCCGGGTCGGCGGCCAGGTTCTTCGGGCCCTCCTTCGAGGGGGTGTAGCCGAGGATCTCGACCGGGTCGTCATCCTCGAAGTGACCGGTGTCGGAGACGGTCAGGAACGTCTTGCCGTCGGTCGAGTAGGCGATGGCCTCACCGAACAGGTCGGCCAGGGCGGTGACCCGGGGAGTGGTCGTGGCCAGCGCGGTGACGATGTCGCCGTTCTGGACGTCGTACTCGAAGGCGTCGGCGTAGGTGCGCAGCACCACCCGCGAACCGTCCGGAGAACGGGCTGCGCCGGTGATCGCGACCCGGCCGAAGGTGCTCAGCGGGTTCTCGGTGTCCGTCTTCGGCAGCTCGACGTCGCCGAGCTTCTTCATCGGCACCGGGTCGGTGTCGCCGCTGGGCATCGGCCCGTCCGGGGTGAAGATCTCGGCCTTTCCGGCGGTGACCTTCGTGATGATCAACGGAACGTTGTCGTCGCCGATCACCAGCGCCTCGGCGTCGCGGGGCTTGCCGTCGGGATACGACAGCCGGTGCAGGGTCGGCGCCTTACCGCCGCCGATCGGCATGCTCCAGACCGCCACCCGCTCGCGGCGCTGCCGACTGGTGACGTTGTCGCCGGTGTCGGCGATCCACAGGGTCTTGCCGTCCGGCGAGACGGCGACATCCTCGGTGTCGAACGGACCAGCGCCGGAGTAGCGCACCTCGCGAACGACCTCGCAGTCCTTGTTGAGGTAGAAGACCCGTTTGCGGTCGTCCCGCTCGGTGCTGTCGTTGACGACGATGTAGCCGGTCTTGGTGACCGCCAGGCCGGACAACTCACGCAGCCGGGAGTCGGTGACCGTGCACTGCTTCTTGCCGGCCGCCGTGACCGGCGGCCCGACCACGGCGGCCGGGGTGCCGCCACCACCGGCGCGGGAGACACGGCCTTCGCCGGCGCCGTGCCGGGCGCGGCGAGCACGACACCGGTGGCCGCCACGGCGGCCCCGACGAGACCGAGGGCAACCCGGACGGAGGAGGCAGTGCGGAGCATGAAAGAAGTGTCGCATGCCGCAGGTTTCCGCCGGGTCACGCTGCTGGGGCGGTCACCAGGCGGAACGGGCCGCCTGCACCGCGTTGCCGAACGGGGCGAGTTCGGCCGCGAGTGCCTCGTTGACCCGTACGTGCAGCATCGTGCCCTCCGGCAGGTGGGCGGTGCTGAGCACCTCACCCTGCCGGTGCAGGCGGGCCACCAGGTCACCCCGGTCGTAGGGCAGCACCACCCGTACCTCGACCGGCGGTCGCGGCAGCCGCCGCTCGATCGCGTCGCGCAGGTCGGCCATGCCGCGCCCGCGGTGCGCGGAGACGAAGATCGCCTCGGGCCAGCGCCGTTTGAGCCGCAGCAGGGTCTCCTCGTCGGCCACGTCGGTCTTGTTGACCACCAGCAGCTCCGGCAACCGGTCGGCACCGACCTCGCCGAGCACCTCGCGGACGGCGCGGACCTGCTCCTCCGGGTCGGGATGCGCGCCGTCGACCACGTGCACGACCAGATCGGCCTCGGCGACCTCCTCCAGCGTCGAGCGGAACGCCTCGACGATCTGGTGCGGCAGGTGCCGGACGAAACCGACCGTGTCGGAGAGGGTGTAGACCCGTCCGTCGGACGTGGTGGACCGGCGGGTGGTCGGGTCGAGCGTGGCGAAGAGGGCGTCCTCCACCAGCACACCGGCCCCGGTGAGCCGGTTGAGCAGGCTCGACTTGCCGGCGTTGGTGTAGCCGGCGATCGCCACCGCGGGCACCGCGTTGCGGGTGCGGCGGGCTCGTTTCGTCTCGCGTACGGTGCGCATGGCCTTGCTCTCCCGGCGTAGCCGGGCGATGCGGTGGCGGATGCGCCGCCGGTCGGTCTCCAGCTTCGTCTCACCCGGGCCACGCACGCCGACGCCACCGCCGGCGCCACCGCCCCGGCCCGACCCGCCGGTCTGCCGGGACAGCGTCTCGCCCCAACCACGCAGCCGGGGCAGGAGGTATTCCAGCTGGGCCAGCTCGACCTGGGCGCGCCCCTCCCGGCTCTTGGCGTGCTGGGCGAAGATGTCGAGGATCAGCGCGGTGCGGTCGACCACCTTGACCTTGGTGCGCTGCTCCAGGTTGCGCAGCTGGGACGGGGAGAGTTCACCGTCGCAGATGACCGTGTCGGCGCCGGCGGAGCGCACCATGGCGCCGAGGTCGTCGACCTTGCCGCGACCGATGTACGTCGCCGGGTCGGGGCGGTTGCGCCGCTGGATCAGCCCTTCGAGCACCTGCGAACCGGCGGTCTCCGCCAGCGCGGCCAGCTCGGTCAGGGAATTCTCCGCGTCGACCTGGGTGCCCTCGGTCCAGACGCCGACGAGGACCACGCGCTCCAGCCGGAGCTGGCGGTACTCGACCTCGGTGATGTCGGTCAGCTCGGTGGAGAGACCGGGGACCCGTCGCAGCGCCTGCCGTTCGGAAAGCTCGAACTCGCCGGTGGTGGCGTCCTCGCCGGTGGTGGACTCGAGCTCGTCGTCGGGGATGGAAACGTGGGTCTCCTGGTCTCGCAAGCGTCTCTCCTGTCCGTTCTGTGCATGTACCGAGCAATCCTGACATGTGTCAACGGCCGTCGCACCTGGTATATGCCCACCGCGTAAACAGGCAAAAGCCGGGGGCGGATGCCGGGCGTCCCGGCTGGGCGAGTAGAAATGCGGACGAGCCGTTCAGCGCCGACGGAGGGACCTGCGTGGCCACCACCCGACTGCCCAGTGCCGGATTCTCGATCACGATCCGGATCGCCGTGCCCGCGGACGCCTCGTCGATCGGCCGGCTCACCACGTCGGTCGGTGAGGCGGGAGCGATCGTCACCGCCCTCGACGTGGTCGACTCCGACCCCAACAACGTGATCGTCGACCTGACCTGCGACACCGCCGACTCCGGCCATGCCGATCAGGTGGTCGACGCGCTCAGCGCACTCGACGGCGTGGACGTGCGCAAGGTCTCCGACCGCACGTTCCTGCTGCACCTGGGCGGCAAGATCGAGGTGAGCCCGAAGGTCGCGCTGCGCAACCGTGACGAACTGTCCCGCGCGTACACCCCGGGGGTGGCCCGGGTCTGCCAGGCGATCGCGGAGAACCCGGCCGACGCCCGCCGGTTGACCATCAAGCGCAACACGGTCGCCGTGGTCAGTGACGGCTCGGCCGTGCTGGGGCTGGGCAACCTCGGCCCGGCCGCGTCGCTGCCGGTGATGGAGGGCAAGGCGGCGTTGTTCAAGCGTTTCGGCGGGGTGGACGCCTGGCCGGTGGTGCTCGACACGCAGGACACCGACGAGATCGTCGCCATCGTGAAGGCGATCGCGCCCGCGTACGGCGGGATCAACCTGGAGGACATCGCGGCGCCGCGGTGCTTCGAGATCGAGGCGCGGCTGCGCGAGGCCCTGGACATCCCGGTGTTCCACGACGACCAGCACGGCACCGCGATCTGCGTGCTGGCCGCGTTGACCAACGCGCTGCGGGTCGTGGGCAAGCAGCTCGCGGACGTGCGGGTGGTGGTCTCCGGTGCCGGCGCGGCGGGCACCGCGATCATGAAACTGCTGCTTCGCCAGGGGGTCGGCGACATCATCGCGTACGACCGTCAGGGTGCCCTGCACCGCGGCCAGACGGACCTCAACCCGGCCTGGCAGTGGCTGGCCGGGAACACCAATCGCGACGGCTACTCCGGTGACCTGCCCGGCGCGCTCAACGGTGCGGACGTCTTCATCGGCGTGAGCGCGCCGAACCTGCTCACCGGGGACGACATCGCCACGATGGCCAAGGACGCCATCGTCTTCGCGCTGGCCAACCCGGACCCGGAGGTCGACCCACGGGAGGCGCGCAAGCACGCCGCCGTCGTCGCCACCGGCCGGTCCGACCAACCGAACCAGATCAACAACGTGCTGGCCTTTCCGGGCGTCTTCCGCGGCATGCTCGACGCGCACGCCGAGGAGTTCACCGAGGAGATGGCGATCGCCGCGGCCCGGGCCATCGCCGACGTGGTCGGCGAGGAGAAGATCAACCCGACGGTCATCGTGCCCAGCGTCTTCGACGCCCGGGTGGCACCGGCGGTCGCCGCGGCCGTGCGCGCCGCCGCGCAGAACCCGGCCGCCACCCCACCCGCCGCCGACCCCGGCCCGGCCGACCTCCCGAGATCGCCGCCACCGCCGCCGCCACCCCTGACGTCAGGTCAGCAGCGCGGGTAGGGCGAGTCGGCCGGTGGCGACGAGCAGGGCCGGGCCGGACAGCCAGCAGGAATCGGCCGTCACGGTCACCGTGAGGTGGCCGCCGGGGACGTCGACGGCGACCGTGCCGACCGCCCGGCCGGCATCCCGCAGGGCCACCGCGGCGACCGCGCACGCGCCGGTGCCGCAGGACAGTGTCTCGGCGGAGCCGCGCTCGTAGACCCGCATCAGCACGTGCGCGTCGGCGTCACCGACCGGCCCGCCGGGGGCGGTGAACTCGACGTTCACCCCGGCCGGAAAGAGGGCCGGATCGAATCCGGGCGCGCGGGTGAGGTCCAAGCCGGCCAGGTCGAGCCCCGCGGGCACCGGGCAGACCAGGTGGGGGTTGCCGACGTCCACCGCCGTGCCGGGCAGCGTCAGCCCGCCCAGGGCTGCGGCGGAGGCGCCGTAGGGCCGGGGCGGCGCATCTCGACGGCGACGGCGTCGCCGTCGACCCGCGCGTGCACGATGCCCGCCCGGGTGGCCACCGGCAGCGCACCGCGCACCGGCGTGGCCAGCCCGGCCTCCAGCAGGTACCGGACGAACACCCGGGCGCCGTTGCCGCACATCTCGGCGAAGGACCCGTCGGAGTTCCAGTAGTCCATGAACCACTCGGCCTCACCGGCCAGGGCGGCGCCGTCGGGGTGCTTCGCGGCGCGGACCACCCGCAGCACACCATCCCCGCCGATCCCGCGCCGCCGGTCGCAGATCGCCGCCACCAACTCGGGAGCCAGGTCGAGCGCGCCGTCCGGGTCGGGCAGGATCACGAAGTCGTTGCCGGTGCCGTGTCCCTTGGTGAACTCCACGTCCCCATCATCGCGCAGCCTCGCCGAGGATCCGCACGGCGGCCTCGACCAGCCCCGGATCTGCCGAGTCCAGCCAGTGCACCCGGGGGTCGCGCCGGAACCAGGAACGCTGGCGGCGGACGAAACGGCGGGTGGCCCGGATCGTCTCGTCGTGCGCCTCGGCCTCGGTCAGCTCGCCGGCCAGCAGGCGCAGCACCTGCTGATAGCCGAGGGCACGGCTGGCCGTACGGCCCTCGGGCAGGCCGCGCCCCACCAGCTCGCGGACCTCGGCGACCAACCCGTCGGCCCACATCCGGTCCACCCGCACGGCGATCCGCTCGTCGAGCAGGGCGGTGTCCAGCTCGACGCCGATCTGCACGGACGGGTAGTACGGCGTGGGTTCCGGCAGCGCCGCGGTGAACGGCGCGCCGGTCAGCTCGATCACCTCCAGTGCCCGGACGATGCGCCGTCCGTTGCCGGGCAGGATTCCGGCGGCGGCTGCCGGGTCCGCCGCGCGCAGTCGGGCGTGCAGCGGCGCCGGACCGAACGCGGCCAGTTCACCTTCCAGTCGCTCCCGTACCGCCGGGTCGGTGCCGGGAAACTCGAACTGCTCCAACACCGCCCGCACGTACAGCCCGGACCCGCCGACCAGCAGTGGCACCCGGCCCCGGGCCAGGATGTCGTCCACCGCGGCCCGGGCCAGCCGCTGGTACCCGGCGACGCTGGCCGGCTCGGTGACCTCCCAGATGTCGAGCAGGTGGTGCGGCACGCCCTCGCGTTCGGCGGCGGTGAGCTTCGCCGTGCCGATGTCCATCCCCCGGTAGAGCTGCATCGAGTCGGCGTTGACCACCTCGCCGTCGAGCGCGTGTGCCAGGGCGATGCTCAGCGCCGACTTGCCCGCCGCCGTCGGCCCGACCACGGCGACCACGGTCCCCCGGTCGATCACCGCCGCTCCCAGCCGGCCACGAAGTAGCCCACCCCGTAGGGGCGGCGTGGTAGCCGAGCTCGCCGCGCCAGTCGCCGCCGGCCGCCCGCACAGCACCGGCGAGCGCCTGCCACGCCGCTCGGCCGGCGACCCTCAGTTGTGCCGACCGGGCCGGGTCCAGGCCGAGCAGGGCCTCGGTGTCCGCCTGGGCCAGCGCCCGGGCGACGCCCTCGTCGTACGCCTCGGCCCGCGGGTCGGCGTAGCCGGGCGCCCGCTCGCCCCGGCAGGCCGACCCGTCCCCATCACCAGCAGGGCCCACGGCTGGTTCCCCGCGAGCCGGGCGCCGAGGGCGGCGCACGTCTCGACCGGTTCGTCGGCGCCGACGGTCGCCATCCGCCACCCGATGCCGCCGGTCCCGGATGGGGGCACCCGACGCAGCAGCCAGGCGCCGACGAGCAGGCTGAGCGGGAGACCGTCGGTGCCGACCCTGCCGTCCGGGAGGCCGCCGAGTCGCACCTGAAGCGGCACTCCCCACGGCGCGAAGCTGCCCCGGTAGGGGAAGGTGAGGTCGGCGCTGCGGTCGGCGGCGCCGATCACCAGGACGCTGCGGGCACCGGAGGCACAGAGCCGGGCCACCGCCGCGTCGCAGGCGGCCCGGAGGTCGTCCAGCTCCGACGCGGCGGCACCGGCCACCTCGGGGACGAGCAGCGGCGGATGGGGGCAGACGGCGGCGGCGACCAGTGGCACCAGGCAACCGTAGCGGTCCGGCGTCGCCGCGTGCCGCCGTGCACCGCGTCGCCCGGTGACCCGGTCGGGGCGCCACCGGGCGACCGAGCCGGGGTGGCGCGTTGCCGGCGTCAGCCGGGCTGACCGCCCCAGCCGCCCTGGATCATCGTCTGGAACCGCCACTGGCCGCCGGTGCGGACCAGCAGGTCGGCGTAGTGGACCCGCTGGGTCGCCCCGTCGATGGTGAACTCGGCGTCGGTGAAGACCACCACCAGGCTCGCGGTGAGGAAATGTGGCGTGCGCCGGGACTCCATCGTCACGTCGCCGCCCGCGCCGAGCACGCCCCCCATCATCTCGACGTACTCCGCTCGGCTGAGTTGCCGCGCCGAGCCGTCGCCCGTGGCGTCGTCGGTGACGGTGTTGAGCGGGAACAGCGCCAGCTCGGCGGTGCCCTCGACGTCGCCGGCCGCGGCGAGGGCGTCGTACCGCCGGAACCACTCGTCGAGCGCGGCCAGGTCGTCGGGGCCTGGGACGAATCCGGGATCGGCCGGTGGGGTGAGGGTGCTGCGGGACTCGGTCATCTGTTCCTCCTCGCCGGCGCCCGGCACGGACACCTCGCCCGTACATTGTACGGTACGCCGTACGGCAAAAAGCGGCACGCCGACCGCATGACGTAGCCGGGGGACTAGGACACCGTATGGTCACGGTCGGCGATAGGCGCTCGACGCGGGCCGGGGCGCACCTGTGACAATGCCCGGAGAAACTTGGCTGCGCCGTGGCGGCGCCCGGGGACTGCTCCCGGGGTGCCGGGAGAACGAGGATGGGCACATGAGCGACTGGACTGCCTTCGGACGGGTGGACGCGGACGGCACCGTTTACGTGAAGACCGCCGAGGGCGAACGGGTGGTCGGATCCTGGCAGGCAGGGGCGCCCGAGGAGGGCCTGGCCCACTTCGCCCGCCGCTTCGCCGACCTGGTGACCGAGGTGGATCTGACCGAGGCGCGGCTCAACTCGGGCGCGGCGGACGCCACCGGCTCGCTCGCCACCATCCGGCGGATCCGCGCCTCGCTGGCCGAGGCCCACGTGGTCGGCGACCTCGACGCGTTGGCCGCCCGGCTCGACAAGCTCGCCACGGTGGCCGAGGAGAAGGCCGGCGAGGCCCGGGCGGCGAAGGAGGCCGCCCGCGTCGAGGCTCTCGCCCGCAAGACCGCGCTCGTGGAGGAGGCCGAGAAGCTGGCCGCCGAGTCGACCGGCTGGAAGACCGCCGGAGACCGGCTGAAGGAGATCCTCGACGAGTGGAAGACCATTCGTGGGGTCGACAAGAAGACCGACGGCGAGTTGTGGAAGCGCTTCGCCGCCGCCCGGGACGGCTTCACCCGCCGCCGGGGCGCCCACTTCGCCTCACTGGACGCGCAGCGCAAGCAGGCGCAGACGGTCAAGGAGGAACTGGTCGCCGAGGCCGAGAAGGTCGCCGAATCCAGCGACTGGGCGACCACCGCCAACCACCTCAAGGACCTGATGGGCCAGTGGAAGGCCGCGCCGCGCGCCTCGAAGGAAGCCGAGCAGCGGCTGTGGGAACGGTTCCGCGCCGCGCAGGATGCCTTCTTCACCCGGCGCAGCGAGGTCTTCTCCGCACGGGACAACGAGCAACGTGCCAACCTGGAGCGCAAGCAGGCGCTGCTCGCCGAGGCCGAGGCACTCGACGTCGACGGCAACCCGAAGGGCGCCCAGGCCAGGCTGCGGGAGATCCAGGCACAGTGGCACGAGGCCGGCCGGGTGCCGCGCGAGTCGGCCGCCGGGCTGGAGCGACGGCTGCGCGCCGTCGACGAGAAGGTCCGCGAGGTGATGGACTCCGCCTGGCGGCGCACCACCCGGGAGGAGAACCCGCTGCTGGCCCAGATGCGGATGCAGGTCGCGGAGGCCGAGGAGCGGCTGGCCCGGGCCCAGACCGCCGGTGACGCCCGGCGGATCAAGGAGGCCGAGCAGGCGCTCGCCTCGAAACGCCAGTTCCTCCAGTTGGCCGAGCAGGCCGGCTGAGCACGGCGGCCGAGCAGGCCGGCTGAGCAGGACGCCGCAGAGCCCCCGGTTCCCACCCGGAGCCGGGGGCTCTGCCGTCCATCCGGCCGCTGGTCCCGGCCGATGTTAACGTATGACATTTACATCGACGGCGATCTGTGGTTATCTGGGAAAGCGCTTGCCCGCAGCTGCTGGGGCGAGACGCGGGAGCCGATCCGACCAGGTCCACCCGACGGCAGGGCGCATCCAGCGACCGCCACCGCATCGCTGCCGCTGGGCACGGTAGCCACCGATGCCGAGGCGTACCCCTGCCGACCACACCGGACGACACCCTCCACGCGCGCGCCCCGGCGTCGTACCACCACCCACTCCGCCGTGGCAGCCCGCGTCGGGCGCGTCCGGGCCGGCGCCCGCCGCCGGTCCACGACGTGCCGAGGTGTCGTCGACCCGTTCCAGGTACCCGAGGGATCCCGTTCCAGGTACCCGAAGGATGAGGAGAATGACCGTGCTTGCAATCGTCAAGCGTCGCCTGACGCGACGGCTGGCGGCGCTCGCCGCGACGGCGCTCGCGCTGCCCGCGGCGGCCGTCGCGGTGACCGTCGCCCCGGCCGCCGCGGCGACCGTCGACACCGGCGCCTACTACGTGTTCGTCAACCGACACAGCGGCAAGGCGATGGACCTGTGGAACTGGTCCACCGCCGACGGCGGCGAGATCCGCCAGTTCACCCGCACCGACGGCACCAACCAGCAGTTCCAGTTCGTCGACGTGGGCAGCGGCTACTACCAACTGCGCAACCGGCACTCCGGCAAGGTCGTCACCGTGCCCAACTCGAACGACGGGGTGCAGGTCACCCAGGTCACGGCGAGCAGCGACACCAGACAGCACTGGCGGCTCGCGGACTCGGCCAACGGCGACGTGCGGTTCGTCAACCGGCACAGCAACAAGGCCCTCGACCTGTGGGCATGGTCCACGGCCGACGGTGCGATGATCTCCCAGTACGCCGACCTGGACGGCGCCAACCAGCGGTGGCAACCGGTGCGGCTGGGCGGCGGCCCCACTCCCACGCCCCCGCCCAACCCGGGCCCGCAGACCGGGCTGGTCGGCTGGGCCACCCAGAACGGCGGCACCACCGGCGGCGGCAACGCCGGCACCACCACCGTCACCAACGCCTCGGCGCTGACCAGCGCCCTGGGTTCCAGCAGCGCGGCGGTCATCCGGGTCTCCGGCACCATCAACTGCTCCGGCATGCTGCGGGTCCGCTCCAACAAGACCATCCTCGGCAACTCCGGAGCCACGATCGCCGGCTGCGGCTTCAACATCAACGGCGACCGCAACGTCATCATCCGGAACCTGACCTTCCGGAACTGGGACGACGACGCGATAAACGTCCAGGAGTCCGCCACCAACATCTGGATCGACCACAACACCTTCACCGCCGGCTACGACGGCGCGGTCGACATCAAGCGCGGCTCCGACTTCATCACCGTGTCGTGGAACCGCGTCTACGGCCACGACAAGTCGATGCTGCTCGGGCACAGCGACGGCAACGCCAGCCAGGACGTCGGCCACCTGCGGGTGTCGTACCACCACAACTGGTTCGACGGCAGCAACCAGCGCCACCCCCGGGTCCGCTTCGGTAACCCGGTGCACGTCTACAACAACTACTACAGCAACGTGCGCGGCTACGGCGTGGCGTCCACCATGAACGCCGGCGTGCTGGTCGAGGGCAACTACTTCGAGAACACCCCCGACCCGTACCACCTGGGTGAGGGCAGCTCCGGCCCGGGCTCCCTGGTGGCCCGCAACAACCACTTCGTCAACTCCGGCAGCGGACAGACCGGTGGCAGCGTCGCCGGCATCCCCTACTCGTACACCCTGGACACCCCGAGCACCGTCAAGTCGATCGTGACGGGCGGCGCGGGCGCCGGCCGAATCTCGGTCTGACCCATACCGGCCGGAACCCGCACTTCTTCTGGGCTCACCCGAGATGCGTTGATCATGAGGTTAGCGGCCTGATAGAGATCGAAAACTGCCGCTAACCTCATGATCAACAAGGGCGAAGATGACCGCCGCACTACGGGTGATCATGGTCGCGACGTCGATCGCTTTCGCGCTGTTTCTGATGTCGGCCGGTGTTGCGGGTCAGGGTTGACGGATCAGGCCGACGATGGTGGCCAGGCGTGCGACGTCGGCCGCTGCGGGTCCGCGCTGGATGACCTGGGCGAGGAGGGTACGGGCGGCAGGGCGGCTGCGAACCTCGGCGGGGGCGATGCGGTCGGCGTGCAGCAGGGCTTGCCCAGCCTGGGCGGGGTCACCGGTGTCGAGGTAGGCGCGGGCGGCGTCGATGAGGTGGGCGGCGCGGTGTTCGGGGGGTAGGCGTCCCCAGCCGTCGCTGCGGACGGTGTGCACGTGGCGGTGGATGGCTTCGGTGGTGTCGCCGAGGTGATGGGCGGCGAGGAAGCGGGCCACCTGGACAGCGGCAGGTCCGAAGCCGGTGTGGTGCGGGTCGGTGTCGCTGATCTGTTGGTCGGCGAGGGCGACGGCGTGGTCGAGCAGGTCGTGGACGTTGCGGCGGTCACCGCTGCCGGCGGCGGCGAGTCCGGCTTGGAGGTGCAGGGTTCCGCGTACGGCAGGGTCGTCTGCGGTGTCCGCTGCGCTGAGGGCGGTGGACAGCGCGAGGTGGTGGTGGCCGAGGGCGCGCAGCGCCTGGGTGACGGCGATCGTGGCGGTGGCGGTGAGGGTGGGACCACCGACGGCGGTGGTGACGGCGCGGTCGGCGGCGAGCCAGGCGAGGTGGGGGTGGTCGAGTTTGATCAGGACGGCGGCGGTGATCCGGTAGGTGGATACCAGCAGGCTCCGGGTGCCGTGGGTGGCGTCGAGCAGGGCGGGTAGGGCGTCGAGGAGTTGCGGGTAGCGGGCGTGCTGGTAGGCCATCCAGGCGTACGCGACCTGCCGGCTGGCCTGCTGCGCCGTGACGGTGCGCCGGGGTCGGTCGTGGTAGCGGGCGAGAGCGGCGCGAACCCCGTCGATGCCGTCGAGGCCGGGTGCGGCTGGTGGGGGTTGGCGTGGGCCGAGGAGCAGATCCGGGTCGAGGCGCAGCACGTCGGCGATCTCCCGGATGACCGAGTAGCGGTCGAGCCGCCGTACGCCGCGTTCGATCTTGTCGACCCAGCTTTTCGACTTGCCGAGCCGGTCGGCGAACGCCTGCTGGCTCATCCCCCGGCGGGCCCGCAGTTCGGCGACCCGCCGCCCGATGGGTACGGAGTTGTGGTCACGCCGGTGGGGACGGCTCATCGGTCCCCCTCCACCGGCGGCATGGCGTGGGTGGCTGCCCCGCAGCGCGGACACCACCGCGACTTCACCCGAAACGCGAACAGCCCGGCCAGGAACCCCAGCAGCACTCCACTGAGCACCATCATCACCACCGCGACACCCACGAGCCCGGAGCTTCCGTCGAACCAGAGAGCCGGGACAATACCCACAGCCATGGACACATCGGATGAAGGTGGCCAGCGGCACGAGCCGCAGCCGCGCCCGTACAACGTAGTGTCAGGGAAGTAGCCTGCATCTCAGATCCCTTCGGGCTTCTGGCAAGCCCTCACGCCGGAGCGTCTTGGTCGACCCGGGGTGGGGGCCTTCTCCTGTCTCCGCTCGACAAAAGTTAGCGCACCAACTCCACGGTTTGAAGAGTTTGGGCGCACGAACTATCCTCTCATCGCGATGGTGGCCTCGTTGCTACAGCCCTGGGAGCATGGTCGACTTGACGCGAACACCTGCACCAAGCCGGAAAGGCTGTCCATGACCAACAAGGAACCGCCGAACTACCAGCGCGTGGTGGACGACCTGCGCTCGCGGATCCTCTCTGGTGAACTGGCTCCGGGCGACAAGCTCCCCACCGAGAAGGAGCTACAACAGCGGTGGGGCTACTCCACCACGATCGTCAAGCACGCCCTCACCCTGCTGCGCAGCGAGGGGCTCATCGAGGGTCGACGCGGCTCCGGCAACTACGTACGCGACCGGAGTCAGCTCGTGCGTCGGTCCCACTCCCGAGACATGCGCAAGCGCCTCGGCAGCACATCGCCATTTGCGCGAGACAGCGAGGCAGCCGGGAGGCAACCGGGCTGGGAGTCGGAAAGCGAGAAGATCCTCGCGATGCCGCAAATCGCGGAACGACTCGGCATCCGACCTGGCGACACGGTGATGCACACCAGGTACCGATACCTCGCGGACGGCAATCCCATCCAGCTTGCCGACTCGTACGAGCCGATCGCCGTCACCGGCGGCACCCAGGTCGAGTACCCCGAGCAGGGGCCGATCATCGGCGTCGTCGCCCGGATGGACTTCATCGGCGTGACCATCGACCGGTTCATCGAAGAAGTGACCACGCGGCCGGCAACGCCTGCGGAGATCACCGCCCTCGACCTCGACCAGCGCGGCGGCCGATGGGTCATCGCGATCGAACGCACCTACTACGCCGGGCCGACCGCAGTCGAGACCGCCGACATCGTCTTCCCCGGTGACCGATACCGCCTCGTCTACGAGATACCCGTCGACCCCTGGTCGCCAGACGAGGAGACCGACCTGCCCTGACACACGAGGTCGCGGGCCCCGTGGTGACGTGGCGGCCGTGGCGGGTTCGACCACCGCAGCTACCGGCGGATCCAGTCGAGGATGACCGCCTGCCTGCGGGCGGGCGGGCGGGCGCTCAAGCCTGGGGAAAGCCCGACCTAGCTCAGGGCGAGACGGCGCAGCCGGTCGTGGGCTCGGGCGCCGGGGCCGGCGCGCCGATCGTGGGCAGCCCCAGCAGCACCCCGGGATACGCGGCGAACGTCCCGCCTCGGCCGCGTCGCCGGCCCGGGTGCGGCGGTGCGACAGCGGCGCACCGTCGGCGTTGAGGTGGTGCGGCGCGGCGTAGGTGATCGTGGTGTGCACGATGTCGCCGGGCCGGATCGCGCCGGCGAGGGAACCGGCGTCGAAGTGCACGAGCCGCCCGTCGCGGGCCCGACCCGACATCCGGCCGGTCCGCTCGTCCTTGCGGCCCTCGCCGACGGCGACAAGCACCTCGACGGTCTCGCCGACCAGCTTCCGGTTCTCCGCCCAGGTGATCTCCTCGACGCAGGCGATCAGCCGCTCGTACCGCTCCTGCACGACCTGCTTGGGCAGCTGGCCGTCCATGGTTGCGGCCGGCGTGCCGGGGCGCTTGGAGTACTGGAAGGTGAAGGCGGAGGAGAACCGGGCCTCGCGGACCACGTCCAGGGTCCGCTCGAAGTCCGCCTCGGTCTCGCCGGGGAAGCCGACGATGATGTCGGTGGTGATCGCCGCGTCGGGCATGGCGGCGCGGACCTTGGAGATGATCCCCAGGTACTTCTCGGACCGGTACGACCGGCGCATCGCGCGCAGCACGTCGTCCGAGCCGGACTGCAACGGCATGTGCAGCGAGGGGCAGACGTTCGGCGTCTCGGCCATCGCCGCGATCACGTCGTCGGTGAAGTCCTTCGGGTGCGGGCTGGTGAACCGCACCCGCTCCAGCCCGTCGATCTCGCCGCAGGCCCGCAGCAGCTTGCCGAAGGCGTACCGATCGCCGAACTCCACCCCGTAGGAGTTGACGTTCTGCCCGAGCAGGGTCACCTCCAGCACACCCTCGTCGACCAGGGCGCGCACCTCGCTCAGGATGTCGCCGGGGCGGCGGTCCTTCTCCTTGCCACGCAGCGCCGGCACGATGCAGAAGGTGCAGGTGTTGTTGCAGCCCACCGAGATCGACACCCAGCCGGCGTAGGTGGACTCCCGGCGGGTCGGCAGCGTCGAGGGGAAGACGTCGAGGGATTCGAGGATCTCCACCTCGGCGGCGGCGTTGTGCCGGGCGCGCTCCAGCAGCACCGGCAGCGACCCGATGTTGTGGGTGCCGAAGACCACGTCGACCCAGGGCGCCCGGCGGACGATGTCGCCGCGGTCCTTCTGGGCCAGGCAGCCACCCACCGCGATCTGCATCCCGGGGTGCCGGTCCTTGACCGGACGCAGCTGACCGAGGTTGCCGTAGAGACGGTTGTCGGCATTTTCCCGGACCGCGCAGGTGTTGAACACCATCACGTCCGGGGTGTCGTCGGCCCCGCCCGCACGGACGTAGCCGGCCTGCTCCAGCAGGCCGGAGATGCGCTCGGAGTCGTGCACGTTCATCTGGCAGCCGTAGGTGCGCACCTGGTAGGTGCGCGGGCCGCCCGCCGCTGCGGTAGTCATGACGTGCACAGCGTAGCCGGGTCCGAGGAATCGGACGCAAACGAGGAGAAGCCATGTGCCGCAGCATCAAGACCCTGCGTGAGCCGTACACCCCCGAGGTCACCGACGCGGACGTGCGGGCCGCGGCGTTGCAGTACGTCCGGAAGATCTCCGGTTTCCGGGCACCGGCGGCCCACAACGCCGAGGCGTTCGACGCGGCGGTGGCCACGATCGCCGCTGCCACCCGCACCCTGCTCGACGAGCTGGTGGTGCGCGGCGGCAGCCGACCCGCCGCCCCGGCCGGCAACTGAGGCTCAGGCCGCGGCCAGGGCCGGGTTCACCGAGTCGGGCGTCCAGCGCGAGCGGTGGCAGCGCGACCAGCCCCGGCAGCGGGAATCCGCCTCGGTGCACAGGCGCCGCTCGCTCAGCACCTCACCGTCGTCGGTCTCCCGCACGTCGAAGTGGACCGGGCGGATGCTGCCGTCGGGGGCGACCAGCAGGTGCCGGGTGTCGTCGAGGGTGTCGTCGCGCAGCAGGCAGCTGCGGTCGAGCAGCCGGGCCAACGCCGCGATGCTGGGCAGCTCGGGCAGACCCTCCGGCACGCCGTAGCAGTCGACGATCGTGGCGAACTCGCCCGGTGCCTGCCAGACGTCGCAAACCACCGCGTACGTCGGCAGCCGGACCGGGTCCGCCACCGCCAGGGGCATCACCACCCGACCGAGCGCGTCGGCCAGCGCCGGATAGACCTCCACCGGTCGCACCTGGTCGATTCTCCAGTTCCACAGCTCGGTCATGCCGCCTCCTCGCTGTGCTCGTCCCACCGGCCTCCGGATCGGGCCTTACTGACGATGGTGGGGGGCATTTGCCCCCAGGAAGGGGCAAGTTACCGGTCTGTGACCATTCTGGGCAAAATTTCCCTGAGCCTCATCGCTCCGAGTAGCGGGAAGATGACAGTTTATCGGGTATGGTGCGCGTGCCGTACCGCGGCTCGCCGCGCGGTTCGGCCCGTTCCGGCGCCGCGAGCGGTTCCCGTCAGCGCAGCACGATCCGGTGCTCACCCCGGGGCAACAGCTCACCGATCACCGGGGCGCCCGGCATCTCGCCGGCCACCAGCAACCCCCCGGAGGTCTGCGCGTCGGCCAGCAGCAGCCGGTCCGCCTCGCCGGCCGCGCCGAAGTCGGTCCACGGGGTCACCCACTCCAGGTTGCGGCGGGAACCACCGCTGACGTACCCGTCACGGACCGCCTCCCGGGCGCCCGCCAGGTACGGCACCCGGGCGACGTCGATCGCCACGGTCAACCCGCTGGCCCGGGCCAGTTTCGAGGCGTGGCCCAGCAGGCCGAAGCCGGTCACGTCGGTGCCGCAACGCACCCCCGCCGCCACCGCCGCCCGCGCGGCGTCCCGGTTCAGCGTGGTCATCGCCGTCACCGCCTGCGGAAAGCTCTCACCGGTGTTCTTGTGCCGGGTGTTGAGCACCCCGACCCCGAGCGGCTTGGTCAGCGACAGCGGCAGCCCGGCCCGCCCGGCGTCGAGCGTGATCAGCTCGTCCGGCCGGACCAGCCCGGTCACGGCCAGGCCGTACTTCGGGCCGTCGTCGTCGACACTGTGCCCGCCGGCCAGGTGGCAACCGGCGGCACGGGCCACGTCCAGGCCGCCGCGCAGCACCTCCCGGGCAAGCTCCAGCGGCAGTGTCTCCCGGGGCCAGCAGAGCAGGTTGAGCGCGACCAGCGGGCTACCGCCCATCGCGTACACATCGGACAGGGCGTTGGTGGCGGCGATCCGCCCCCAGTCGTACGCGTCGTCCACCACCGGGGTGAAGAAGTCCGCAGTGGCCACCACGCCGGTGCGCTCGTCCAGCCGGACCACCGCCGCGTCGTCGCCGTGGTCGAGCCCGACCAGCAGGTCGGCGACGCCGCCGGCGGGCCCGAGCCCGGCCACCATCGCCTCCAGCTCGCCCGGCGGAATCTTGCAGGCACAGCCGCCACCGCGGGCGTACCGGGTCAGCCGCACCGGCTCGGTCATCCCCTCATGATCGCCGTCACCCCGTCCCGGCGCCACCCGCCGCGGGCAATTTCGGACTCCCGGCCCCGATCCGCCACGGTGTTACCGCTCCGTGACCATCTGAGTTGTGTTCCGCCACGTCGCCCCGCCTACAGTGGCCGCTACCGGGGGTCGACCGACCCCCGAGGACGACGAGGGGGACGGTGGACGACGTGACGACGGGCGAACCGCTCATCGTGCTGGACTCGGTCAACAAGTGGTTCGGGCCGCTGCACGTGCTGGACGACGTCTCACTGTCGGTGGGTCGGGGCGAGGTGGTCGTGGTGATCGGCCCGTCCGGTTCCGGCAAGTCGACCCTGTGTCGCGCGATCAACCGGCTCGAGCCGATCAACTCCGGCACCATCACCTTCGACGGGCAGGCGCTGCCGGCCGAGGGTAAGGCCCTGGCCAGGCTGCGCAGCGAGGTCGGCATGGTGTTCCAGTCGTTCAACCTCTTCGCGCACAAGACGATCCTGGAGAACGTCAGCCTCGGCCCGATCAAGGTGCGCCGGGAGAAGTCGGCGGCGGCCCGCGAACGGGGCCTCGCCCTGCTCGACCGGGTCGGCATCGCCAACCAGGCCGACAAGTTCCCGGCCCAGCTCTCCGGCGGTCAGCAGCAGCGTGCCGCGATCGCCCGAGCGCTGGCCATGCAGCCCAAGGCGATGCTCTTCGACGAGCCCACCAGCGCGCTGGACCCGGAGATGGTCGGCGAGGTGCTGGACGTGATGACCTCGCTGGCCCGCGACGGCATGACCATGGTCGTGGTCACCCACGAGATGGGCTTCGCCCGGCACGCCGCCAACCGGGTCATCTTCATGGCCGACGGCAAGCTCGTCGAGGATGCCGCCCCGGCGGAGTTCTTCGCGAACCCGCGCAGCGAGCGCGCCAAGGACTTCCTTTCCAAGATCCTCACGCACTAGGCATCCGTAGCGGAGCGCGCCGTGACCCGGCAGGCTCCAGTCGAAGAAGGAGAACAGGTATGCGAATGAAGCGCATGGCGGCGGTCGCCGCGGTTGCCGGCCTCGCGGTCGCGATGGCCGCTTGTGGCGGGGACAGCGACGAGGGCGGCTCCGGCACGGGCGCCAGCGGCATCGTGGGCAAGGCCGAGAGCCAGAACAAGCTGGTCATCGGCGTCAAGGCCGACCAGCCGGGCCTGGGCCTGCAGACCGGTAGCCAGTACGAGGGCTTCGACATCGAGATCGCGAAGATCATCGCGAAGGGTCTCGGCGTCGAGGAGAGCGGCATCGAGTGGAAGACCACCGTGTCGGCCAACCGGGAGCCCTTCATCGAGCAGGGCACCGTCGACCTCGTGGTGGCCACCTACACCATCAACGACGAGCGCAAGCAGAAGGTCAACTTCGCCGGACCGTACTACGTCGCCGGCCAGGACCTGCTTGTCAAGTCGGACTCCACGCTCACCGGCCCGGACCAGCTGGCGGGTAAGACGGTCTGCTCGGTGACCGGCTCGACGCCGGCCAAGCGGATCACCGAGAACTACCCGGACGCCAAGCTGCAGCAGTTCGACGCGTACTCGAAGTGCCTGCCGCTGCTGGAGAACGGCCAGGTCGACGCGGTGACCACCGACGACATCATCCTCGCCGGCTACGCCGCGCAGGACCAGTACGCCGGCAAGTTCAAGGTGGTCGGCAGCACCTTCTCCGACGAGCCGTACGGCATCGGCCTGAAGAAGGACGACACCACCGGCTGCGAGAAGGTCAACGAGATCCTCACGGCCGCCGCCGAGGACGGCAGCTACAAGGCCGCCTGGGACGCCACCCTGGGCAAGAGCGGCACCGCCGCGCCCGAGCTGGACACCACCAAGCTGACCCACTGCGGCGCTGTCTGACCGGTACCGGAGCCGGCACCCCGTGCGGGTGCCGGCTCCGGCCTGTCACCGGCCGTCATCACGTGCCCCGGGAGCCGAAGCATGGACGTATTCACCGATCCGGAGAACTTCGACGCGTTCGTGTCGGGCTTCGTCTGGATCCTCAAGCTGACCGGCGCGTCCGCGGTCTGCGCGCTGGTGCTCGGCGTGCTGCTGGCCGCGATGCGGGTCTCCCCCGTACCCGTGCTGCGCGGCTTCGGCGCGGCCTGGGTCAACATCTTCCGCAACACCCCGCTGACCCTTGTCGTCTTCTTCTGCTACTTCGGGCTGTACGCCACCCTCGGGCTGAGCCTGTCGCAGGAGCTCGACGTCAACATCTACTGGCTCGGTGTGATCGGCCTGTCGACCTACACCGCCGCCTTCGTCTGCGAGGCGGTGCGCTCCGGCATCAACACCGTGCCGACCGGCCAGGCCGAGGCGGCCCGGGCGATCGGGCTGTCGTTCGCGCAGACGCTGCGGATCGTGGTGCTGCCGCAGGCCGCCCGCTCGGTGATCGCGCCGCTCGGCAGCATCCTGATCGCGCTCTGCAAGAACGCCACAATCGTCGGCACCATCGGGCTCATCGAGGCCTCCAGCGTCATGAAGGACCTGCTCAACAGCTACGGTAACGCCGTCATTGTGATCTTCCTGGTCTTCGCCGGCACGTTCGCCGCGCTCCTGATCCCCACCGGCTACTTCTTCGGCTGGCTGGCCAACCGTCTGGCGGTGAAGCGCTGATGAGCACCAGCGTCCTCTACGACCACCCGGGACCACGGGCCAGGATCCGCAACGCGGTGCTGAGCGTCGTCTTCGGCGTCGTACTGCTCGGGCTGCTCTACTGGATCTACACGAAGTTCGACCAGGCCAACCAGTGGGAACCCCGACTGTGGGAGCCGTTCACCCGGTCGGCCACCTGGACCCAGTTCATCCTGCCCGGCCTCTGGGCCACCCTGAAGGCGGCCGGGGTCGGCATGGCGCTGTCGCTCGCCTTCGGCATCGTCTTCTCCTTCGGCCGGCTCTCCGACCACTGGTGGATCAGCGTCCCGGCCGGCGCGGTGGTGGAGTTCTTCCGGGCCGTACCACTGCTGCTGATGATCTTCTTCATCTTCTACGGCGTGCCGTTCCTCATCAAGGGTCCGGTGACCGCCTTCTGGGCCGTGGTGATCGGCCTGACCCTCTACAACGGGTCGGTACTGGCCGAGGCGTTCCGGGCCGGCATCAAGTCCGTGCCCGGCGGGCAGTCCGAGGCCGCCTACGCGGTCGGCATGCGCAAGAACCAGGTGATGCGCATCATCCTGCTCCCACAGGCCGCCCGGGCCATGCTGCCGATCATCGTCAGCCAGCTGGTGGTGCTGCTCAAGGACACCGCGCTCGGCTACATCGTGGCCTACCCCGAGCTGCTCCAGCGCGGTGTCAACGACCTCTCCGCCAACTACGGCAACATCATCGCCGCGGCGATGGTGATCGCGGTCATCTACATCGTCATCAACTCGCTGCTCACCTGGTTCGCCGGCTGGCTGGACCGGCGCAGCCGCGTCCGGGCCTTCCGGATGCCGAGGCAGACCGGGCCGGTCGCCGCCGCCGACTCCGCCCCGGGCGACGGCACGGTGGTCGAGCCGCAGGGCTGAGCGGGCCGTACCCAGCGCGGCGCCGGCCTGGTCTGGCCGGCGCCGCAGCACGTTCCGGAGGCTCTCCCGGCACCTCAGCGGGCGATCTCGGTGACCCGGGACTCGCGTACCACCGTCACCCGGATCTGACCCGGGTAGGTCAGCTCCTCCTCGATCTGCTTGGCCACGTCCCGCGCCAGCACCGCCGCGCCGATGTCGTCGACGTCGTCGGGCTTGACCATCACCCGGATCTCCCGACCCGCCTGCATGGCGAAGACCTTCTCCACCCCCAGCTTGCCGGCCGCGATCTCCTCGATCCGCTCCAGCCGCTTGACGTACACCTCAAGGCTCTCCCGCCGCGCCCCCGGCCGGCCCCCCGAACAGGCATCGGAGGCCTGGGTGAGGACCGCCTCGACGGTCTGCGGCGGCACCTCGTTGTGGTGCGCCTCGATGGCGTGCACCACGTCCTCACTCTCACCGTACTTGCGGGCCACGTCGGCGCCGATGATCGCGTGACTGCCCTCCACCTCGTGGGTGAGCGCCTTGCCGATGTCGTGCAGGAACGCCGACCGCTTGATCAACGGGATGTTCAGGCGCAGCTCGGCGGCCATCGTCCCGGCGATGTGCGCGGTCTCCACCAGGTGCTTGAGCACGTTCTGCCCGTACGACGTGCGGTAGCGCAGCCGGCCCAGCAGGGTGACCAACTCGGGGTGGATCTCGGTGATGCCGACCGCCACCAGGGCGTCCTCGGCGGCCCGCTGGCACAGCTGGTCCACCTCCTGCCGGGCCAGCTCGTGCACCTCCTCGATCCGGTGCGGATGGATCCGGCCGTCCAGCACCAGCTTCTCCAGCGTCAGCCGGCCGATCTCCCGGCGCACCGGATCGAAGCAGGACAGCAGCACCGCCTCGGGCGTGTCGTCGATGATCAGGTTGACCCCGGTGACCGACTCGAAGGCCCGGATGTTGCGGCCCTCCCGCCCGATGATCCGGCCCTTCATCTCGTCGCCCGGCAGGTGCAGCACGCTGACCACGCTCTCGGCCGTCTGCTCGCTGGCCACCCGCTGGATGGCGTCGACCACGATGTGCCGGGCCCGCTGCTCGGCCGTGGACCGGGCGTCGGACTCGATCTCCCGCACCAACAGCGCGGCCTCCCGCTTGGCCTGGGTCTCGATCACCTCGACCAGCTCGGCCCGCGCGACGTCGGCGGTCAGCCCGGCAACCCGCTCCAACTCGCGTCGCCGCTGGTTCTCCGCCGCGACCAGCTCGTCCTCCCGGGCGAGGAGCCCCGCCTCGCGGGCAGTGAGGGCGGCGTTCGCCGCCGTCAGCTGGCGTTCCCGCTCGGCGAGCCGCTCCACCTCCTCGGTGTGCAGCCGCTCCCGCTCGTCCATCCGGGTCGCCCGGCGCTCCACCTCGACGGCCTGCTCCCGGGTGGTGGCGGCGAGCACCGCCACCTCCCGCTCACCGCTGCGCCGGGCCGCGGAGCGCAGTTGCTCGGCATCCGCCTCGGCCTGCTTGTGCGCCCGTTCGAGCACCGTGTCCGCCTCGGCGCGGGCATCGTCGAGCACCCGGCGGGCCTCCGCCCGCGCCGCCTTCGCCTCCGCCTTGGCCGCCGCCGCCTCCGCACGGGCCGCCGCGGCGGCCGACTTCGCCACGTCGATCGTGCTGTTGGCCTCGTCCGCGGCGGTACGCAGTGCCGCCAGGGACTGCTCCTGACGGTCCTTCTCGGCGACGTACGCCGGATCCTCCGGCGCCGGGCGCGCCTGTAAGCCGCGTAGCACCCGGAGCCCGAGGAAGACCGCGCCGAGCACCACCACCGTCAGCACCAGCACGGCGACCAGGAGTACGGCGTCGAAGGCGCTCATGCCGCCGCTCCAGCCGCTGAAGCCTGCTCACCGTCCGCGGAGGGCCCGGACTCGCCGGCACCCGACCCCCCGCTCACGCCGGCGCTCCGCTTCGCCGCGGGCCGTCATGTGGCAGCACCGCGTCGAGCCTGATGCTCCGCTCGCTCATACCGGCCACCCGGTGGACCTGTATCGCCTCGCCATGGCGCGCCTCCCCTGAACCGTCGCGCCGCAACAGCCTGCCGGTGGGCACGCTCCTGCGGCTCTGGACGCCCGACCGGAGCGCATGGCCGTGGGTTGGCTTTCTCCCGCCGACCGTGTCCCTGGGACCGTCGGCGGGCCGGGTGCAGTGTCACGTGAGCACCGGACCGGCCTGTCCGGAGCTGACGTACGCGGCCGATGGTGCCGGCCAAAGTGATGCTGTTCCGTTACGGGATCTATGTTGTGCGCTTAGCCTGCGCTTGGTCGGGCAATGTGAGCCTTTATGGCGAGGCTAGGTCTCAAGTGGCGTCCGGTCAAGAACTCATGATCAAACCACCCGGACGGAGAGAAGTTGCTCCATCACGCTGCGCTAATGAAGACTCGGACTCCAGCGGGCAAAAAAGACGAACAGTCGGCCCGGCGACCACTCATCCTGGCTGGTCACCCCCCCCACCCCGCCACCCGGCACCCGGACAACCCGGCCGGGCCGACAAGCGCCGAGCGTGAGCGCAGCCGGAATCAGGCTCGATCCTGGATCGAGTGGGCCGTCAGGTACCCGGGACGCCACTCGATCAATGATCGAGCCCGATCCGGCGGGCCGGCGGGCGGCGGGCCGAGGGCGGCCGGGTGGCCGCGGGGTCAGCGGTCGATCTCGCCCTCGGCGTCGGCGAGGGCGTCGGCATCGATCTGCTCGGCGAACTCGGCCGCCTCGGCACTCTGCGCGGCGATCGCGTCCTTCACCGCCCGGATGGCCACACCCGCCGGGTAGCCCTTGCGGGCCAGCATGCCGACCAGCCGCCGGAACACCGCGTCCGGCTCGCCCCGGGCGGTGCGCAGCTTTCGCTCCACCAGGACGCGGGCGGTCTCCGCCTCGGTGGTCTCGTCCAACTCGCCGAGCGCCTCGCCGGCGGTGTCACCGTCGACGCCGCGCTGTCGCAACTCGTTGGCGAGCGCCCGACGGGCCAGCCCGCGACCGGTGTGCCGACTGGTCACCCAGGCCCGGGCGAAGGCGGCGTCGTCGATGATGCCGACCTCGTCGTACCGGTCCAGGACCCCGGCGGCGGTCTCCTCGGAGATGCCGCGTCGGGCCAGCGCGGTGGCCAGTTCCGCGCGGGTGCGGGGGCGGACCGCCAGCTGCCGCAGGCAGATCTCCCGGGCCAGCTCGGCCTCGTCGCGAGGCGCGACCAAGGTGCCTGTGTCGTCTCCGTTGCCGGTGTCGTCTCCGTTGCCGGTGTCGCGACGGCCTCGGCGGGGACGCGGCGTAGCGTCACCCGTACGAGGCGGGCTGGCATCCCAGCCCCGCCCCGTACGAGCACGTCGTCCTGCCACGGCTTAAGGATCAGAAGTCGACCGGCGGCAACTCCGGGCCGCCGGTGGCGTCGCCGGCGCCGATCCCGACGCCGAGCTTCTCCAGGATCTTCTTCTCGATCTCGGCGGCCACGTCCGGGTTCTCCCGGAGGAACTCGCGGGCCTTCTCCTTGCCCTGGCCGAGCTGGTCACCGTCGTAGGTGTACCACGCGCCGGACTTGCGGATGATCGACTGCTCGACACCGACGTCGATCAGCGAGCCCTCGCGGGAGATGCCCTTGCCGTACATGATGTCGAACTCGGCCTGCTTGAACGGGGATGCAACCTTGTTCTTCACGACCTTCACCCGGGTGCGGTTACCGACCACGTCGGTGCCGTCCTTGAGGCTCTCGATGCGCCGCACGTCGAGCCGGACCGAGGCGTAGAACTTCAACGCCCGACCACCCGTGGTCGTCTCCGGGCTGTTGTGCACCATGACGCCGTCGACGAAGTAGTTGTGATTGCCCTCGACCTCGATGTCGAACCGGTTCATCGAGCGGGTCTTCGGCTTGACCCGGACATCGATGATCCGAGCGGGCACCGGAGTGAGCTCCGTCGGGACGAACTGCGGCTCAACGATGCACTGACCACGGAAGCGCGGAAGCAGCTTGGACTCCATCGCAGCCGGCACGTAGGGAGCAGTCAGCTCCTGGAACCTCGCCGACGACTCAGTGGTAAAGATGATCGACGCCGTACCCCGGGTGCCCCGAGAGGCCAGCTTCACGTCCATGCCGTACGCGTCACGCAGATGCTCCACCAGACGGTCGCGGCTGCCCTCCGCCATCGCCTCGACGCAGATCTCGATTCGGCCGGAACCGCCGGCCGTACGCTCCTGCACGCCCTTGGACCGGAGCGTGAAGCATCCGTCGTCCATGTACCAGACGGCGAGGGCCAACGGGGTCAGCGCCTTGAGGTAGTCCCAGCTGAGGTGCTTCTTGCCGTCGCCCAGGTAGACCGCACGGCGCAACTCGTCCAGCTCAGGCAGCGGAGTGAAGTCGACGAACCCGGCCCCCCGAGCGTCGGTACGCCGGGAGTGGTCGACGTTGCCGAGCAGCGAGACCTTCCAGTCGAGGTAGTCGATCTGCTGTGCACCGTGGCCGAGACGGAAGCGGACACCGGAGCGATCCTGACGGTTCGGCGACAGGGCACCGTCGCCCATCAGCGAGCCGAGCACGACCTGCCACTGCTGCTCACTGAGGCGGCGTGACTCGGCGAGCATTACCCGGTCACCGGCGATCAACTCGCCCGCCTCCCGCCAGCCACCCGGAGTGCGCACCAGGTGGTTGGCGGTGGCGGCGAACTGCGCCCGCCCGTTGCCGCTCGACTTGGCGACGGTGAACTGGAGGAACTGCTCCGCCGGACCGTTGTTGAACCAGTTGGTGATCCGCTTCGGCTCCACCCGGTCGGTATCCGGGTTGTAGGAGAGAACCTCCACGTCCATCCGCTGGTTGACGATCTTGCCGATCTTCTCCTGCGTGCCGTCGGCCAGGGTGACCCGGGTCGAGTACGACATGCAGCCGAACATCACGCCGATCTTCTCGCGGAGCTGGTTGATGAAGATCGCGGTGGTGCCGGTGTTGTTGAGCACACCGGTGATCTTCCGCAGCGCCTGGCTCATCAGCCGGGCCTGCAGGCCGACGTGGCTGTCGCCCATCTCGCCCTCGATCTCGGCGCGCGGCACCAGGGCCGCCACCGAGTCGATCACGATGACGTCGATCGCGCCGGAGCGGACCAGCATGTCGACGATCTCCAGCGCCTGCTCGCCGGTGTCCGGCTGGGAGACCAGCAGGGCGTCGGTGTCGACGCCGAGCGCCTTGGCGTAATCCGGGTCGAGCGCGTGCTCGGCGTCGATGAAGGCGGCGATGCCGCCGGCCCGCTGCGCGTTGGCCACGGCGTGCAGCGCGACCGTGGTGTTGTGGGAGAGCATTCCGTTGGCAAGGAAGCTATGCGTTCCCGGAAGCATCACATCGAAGGTGGGTTGGCTGCCCGCGTCAGCGGCCTCGACGACTTCCTCGTAGGTGTAGGAGGAGGTGGCCAGGTGCTTGAGATGCGTCACGATCGCCTGGCCCGACACCGACAGGCGCTCCCAGCGCCGTTCGCCCCACTCAACGATCTTCGCCAGACGACTACGGGAGCAGGCCAACTCGATGTCCGCGCGGAAAAGATCTCCGGCGGCCCGGTCGAATGCCCGATCACCACCACAGTCGTCGCGCAGGTCTCGGATGAGGCCGCTCAGGTGAGGGATGTTTTCGAACTGGGCATCCCGCTCGCTGATGCGGAAACAACGCTCGACCTGCGCACCACGCCGGGCCGAGCGGAACCCGACCTCGCTGACGAACCGGTGCGCCACCGACGGGTTGACCGTCACGGTCCAGTAGTTGCGCTCGTACTTCTCATTCCACTTCGAGGAGACGGTGTTCGGAATGCTGAGCCCGTAGAGCAGCAGCTGGACCTCGCGGGCCAGTTGCTCGGACGCGGTGCCGAGCCCGATGGTCGAACTTTCGTCGATCCATCCGTCACCCTCGAACAGTGCCGACAGAAAGGCGCGCTGGATCTTGTGACCGGCGGTACGCACTCGGTAGGGAACACTCTTGCCATGTGCGGTGACGTACCCGAGTCCGTACTCCTCGGCGAGGCGCTTACGGAACGCGCCACCCGAGACGACGAACTCCTTGTTGTCGTAGTCGCGAACCTCGACGCCGAACACCTGCTCCATGAGGCGGCGGTACTCGCCGCTCACCTCGGGGTCCCAGTTGGTGAATCGGACGCTGTGCTGGTAGCCGAGCGATCCCTCGGCGACGAGGTAGCCCAGGAGCACGGCCTCGTCCTCGGAAAGACCGTCGCCGTGGGCGGCCTCCGGTGCGCCAAAGGTGGCCGACACCACGAAGTCGCCAGGGCGAATGTTTCCGACCTTCCGCCAGGCGATGAACCCACGATCGGTGATCACTCGTAGTGGATGGTTCTTCGTAGCGGTCACAGTCCGCCCGGAGCGCAGCTGGAGCTTGATCACCGGCTTACGGTTGTTGTGGGTCAACGCCGCGACGGGTTCGAGCTCACCCCGCTCGTTGACCATCCGCAAACCCAGCTCGCGGATGTCGGTGACCCGGCCGGTGCAGCTAGCGGGCTGACCGCATCGCGCGAAAAGCTCCTCGACGGTCTCGAGGCCCCGATCCGTCCAGAGATGCGTGTCGGCCGTCAGGCACTTCCCGCTGCTCTCCGGGCCGTACACCTCGACGACCCGGCCACGGGGCAGACCGCCCACCCCGAGCGCCACGTCGAGTGCGATGGAACCGGTGGGAATGACCGAGGTCTGGATGACCGGCCGCTCCCCCAGCCGCATCACCGAACCCTTGCCGAATTGCTTGTCGATCTGAGCGAGAGCAAGGTCGAGCGCCTTCTCCCGGTCAGGACCTGCCGCCATCGTTGCCACCCCTGCCTTCGCCGGCGTCTTTCCTGAGCTTCGCGTCACGCGGGACACGCTAGGCGCTGGGTCCGACAGAAAACCAGCCGACGGGCCGCAGCCTGTGGACGAGCACCCGCTGTGGACAATAGCCGAACACGTGTACGAGTCGGCAAGTGACACGCGGAAGTAACGAATCGGATGCTCACCGTAGCCGGGCGGGCACCCGGTCGGGATAGGCGGCGACCACGGCACGCCACACCACGTGTGTCTGCTCACCGGCGGCGAGGGCCTGCTCGATGGTCCGCCCGTCGAGTTCCGGCAACACCTGGTCGCTGGCGATGCTGGCCGCGTACGCCGGGCCGAACGCCTCCTCCAGCCGCGCCCAGAAGTCGGTCAGCCGCACGTGATCATCCCTCCTCGTCCGCCGCACCCACCGGCACCGGCCGCAACGCTAACGCCAGCAGGGGTGCCACCGCGACCGCGGCGAGCAGGGTCAGCACCGGATAGCCCGCCACCTGCATGACAAACCCGCTGGCCGCGCCGGCCACCGCCCCGGCCAGCCCCATCACCAGGTCGGACAGGCCCTGTGCGCTGGGGCGGACCGCGTCCGGCACCGACTCCGACAGCAGGGTGGAACCGGCCACCATGGTCGCCGACCAGCCCAGCCCGAGCAGGATCAGACCGATGGTGAGCCGGAGGGTGTCGTGCCCGGCGGTGCCGGCGACCGCGCAGGCCGCCAGCAGCGTGCCGATCCCACCGAGGATGACCGGGCGTCGACCGGCCCGGTCGGTGAGCCAGCCGACCACCGGCGCCAGTGCGTACATGCCGGCGATGTGCAGGCTCAGCACGAGCCCGACCACCGG
Source organism: Micromonospora tarapacensis (assembly GCF_019697375.1). Classification (NCBI taxonomy): domain Bacteria; kingdom Bacillati; phylum Actinomycetota; class Actinomycetes; order Micromonosporales; family Micromonosporaceae; genus Micromonospora; species Micromonospora tarapacensis. Next base: position 3,498,207 of record NZ_JAHCDI010000004.1, read on the forward strand.
CAGCACCTCCTCGACGGCGTAGTACTCCCGCAGGTGCACCGGAGTCATCGCCATCACCGCCACCATCACCAGGTGGCCCACTGCCACGGCGGCGACGCCGAGCCGGGCCGCCGGTCGGGCGCGTACCACCGACCAGGCGGCACGCATGCCCGGACCGCGCCGGGCCGGCGGTGCCGGCACGGCGACCGGCTCGGCCGCCACCGGGGCGACGCCGGGCGCCGGGGCGGGCGCCTCACCCGGCACCGGGTCGCCGGGGTGGGCCGCCGCGAGCCGGCGGGCGGTGAGCAGCGGGTCCGGCCGCAACCACACCAGCAGTACGCCGGCGGCGACCACGAACGCGACGGCGCTGAACGCGAACGGGCCGGACAGTGCCGGCAGCCCCCAGCCGCGGGTGGTGCGGTCGGCGAGGGCGGCGAAGTTCGGGGCGGCGACCGCGCCGAGGGTGGTGGCCCAGACGATCAGCGACAGTTGCCGGGCCCGGCGATGCGGCTCGGCGAGGTCCACCGCGGCGTAGCGGGCCTGGAGGTTGGCCGCGGCCCCACCGCCGAAGAGCAGCATCCCGAGGAAGAGCAGCGGCACCCACCGGGTCGCCGCGGCCAGCACGACCAGCACGCCGCCCAGCGCGCCGACGCCGTACGCGAAGGCCAGACCCGGGCGGCGGCCGTGCCCGGTGATGATCCGGGTGACCGGGACGGCGAGCAGCGCGCCGCCGACCACGGCGGCGCTCTGCGCCAGGCCGGCCACCGCGGTACCGGCGATCTCGGCGGCCAGCAGCGCGCCGACGGCGATGCCGATGGTCACCCCGATCCCGCCGACGACCTGGGTGGTGAAGAGCAGGCGCAGGGTACGCCGCTGGATCGGCGCGGCAGCCGGGTGCGCCGGCAGCGGTGTGGTCAGGTCGGTGGCCAACGGGCTGCTCCTCGGTAAGGGGTCACCATCCTTTCGCACCAGACCGACGGTCGGCAGCCCGGTTTTCGTCACAGTCCCAGGCCGCGTCCGATGATCTCCTTCATGATCTCGGTGGTGCCGCCGTAGATGGTCTGCACCCGGCTGTCCAGCCAGGCCCGCGCCACCGGGTGCTCCAGCATGAAGCCGTAGCCGCCGTGCAGTTGCAGGCACCGGTCGGCGACCCGGTTCTGTAGCTCGGTGGTCCACCACTTGGCCTTGGCCGCGTCGGTCACCGACAGCCGGCCGGCGTTGAACTCGGTTATGCAGTGGTTGAGGAAGGTCCGCGCGATGGTGACCTCGGTGTCCAGCTCGGCCAGCAGGAACCGGTTGTGCTGGAACTTCCCGATCGGCCGGCCGAACGCCTCCCGGGTACGCGCGTAGTCGAGGGTCAGCGCGAGCAGCCGTTCCGCGGCGGCGACCGCGGCGACCGCGATGCTGATCCGTTCCCGGGGCAGGTTGGCCATCAGGTGGTAGAAGCCGTGGTTCTCGGTGCCGACGAGGTTCTCCGCCGGCACCCGGCAGTCGTCGAAGAAGAGTTCGGCGGTGTCGTTGGCCTTCAGGCCGACCTTGGCCAGCCGGCGGCCCCGGGTGAAGCCGGCGGTCCCGGTCTCCACCGCGATCAGGCTCACCCCGTGCGCGCCCTCGTCGGCGGTGCGGGCGACCACGATCACCAGGTCGGCCAGTTCACCGTTGGTGATGAACGTCTTCTGCCCGTTGAGCACGATGGTGTCGCCGTCGCGCACGGCGGTGGTGCGGACGCCGGCCAGATCGGACCCGGCGCCCGGTTCGCTCATCGCGATGGCGGTGACCAGGTCTCCGGAGCAGAATCCCGGCAGCCAGCGCTTGCGCTGCTCGTCGGTGGTCAGCTCGGTGAGGTACGGCGCCACCACGTCGTTGTGCAGGCCGAAGCCGAGCCCGGAGCAGCCGGCGGCGACGATCTCCTCGACCAGCACCGCGTTGTACCGGAAGTCGCGCTGCCCGCCGCCGCCGTACGCCTCGTCGACGTCCGGGCCGAGCAGCCCGGCGGCGCCCGCGGAGCGCCACACCGCGCGGTCGACGATCCCGTCGGACTCCCACCGTTCGTGGTGCGGCACCGCCTCGCGGGCCAGGAACGTCCGGCACAGCTCGCGGAACTCGTCGTGATCGCGGTCGTAGAGGTGCTGCTGCATGGCGGCAAGTGTGGCACCGCCGGCGGACTCGACGGTCGCGCACGCGAGGTCAGCCGGCGAGGGCGCGGGCGGCGACGGTGAGGTCGGCGACCAGCCCGTCGTACGCGATGTCCTGGTTGTCGGCGCGGAGCACCGCGGACGGGTGGATGGTCGCCAGCACCCGGGCCGGCGGCGCGTCGGCCGTGTGCCCGGCGCTGTCCACCGGCACCCGCTGGAAGTCCTCCGGGTGCTGTGCGGCGGCCGGCCAGGGCAGCAGTTCGCCGCGCTGGCGGGTGACCCGGAACGCCGGGCCGAGCAGCGACTTCGCGGCGGTCGCCCCGAGCGCCACCACGACCTCCGGGTTCAGCTGGGCGAATTCGGCGACCAGCCAGGGCCGGCAGGCGATGATGTGCACCCGGTCCGGCGTCTGGTGGATGCGTCGCTTGCCGCGCAGCTCGAAACGGAAGTGCTTCACGGCGTTGGTGAGGTAGATGTGTCCCGGGTCCAGGCCCGCGTCGTCGACCGCCTTGCGCAGCAGCCGTCCGGCCGGGCCGACGAAGGGCAGTCCCTTCTGGTCTTCGATGTCGCCGGGCTGCTCGCCGACGAAGACCACCCGGGCGGTGGCGTCGCCCCGACCGAAGACGGTCTGCGAGGCGTCCCGGTACAGCTCGCAGCCCCGGCAGCCGGTGGCGGCGGCGCGCAGGGCGTCGAGGGTGTCGGCCCGCGGTGGGATGAAGCGTTGGGCGCCGGGCGCGGTGTCGGTGTCGGCCATGGCGACTGTTCTACCCGGTGTGGCGCGGACCACGCGAGCAGGTCAGGCGCTGAACCCGTCGGATGGGACCGGGCGGGCGGCCCGGGCGAGCGCGTCGGCCAGTGCCGGCAGGTCCGCCTCGTCCAGCGAACTGATGGTGATCCGCAGCGCGGGCGGGCCGGCGATGCGGTACAGGGCGCCGGGCGCGGCCAGCCAGCCGGCGTCCCGCAGCACGGTGCAGGCGACGGTCTCGTCGGTCACCGGCAGCCAGACGTTGATCCCGCTGCGACCGTGCGCCGGCAGGCCCCGGTCGGCCAGGGCGGCGACCAGCCCGGCTCGCCGCCGCTCGTAGCTGGCCGCCGCCCGGTCGACGAGAGCTGTCACCGTCGGGTCGCGCCAGAGGGAGAGGACGAGCCGTTGCAGCACGGTAGAGACCCAGCCGGCACCGACCCGCGCCCGGCCGGCCACCCGGGCCACCGTGGTCTCGTCCCCGGCCAGCACGGCCAGGCGCAGGTCGGGGCCGAAGGGCTTGCTCACCGAGCGGAGGAAGGCCCAGTTGGCGGTGGCGCCGGCGAGCGGATGCAGCGGTACGCGGGCCAGTTCGGCGGCGTGGTCGTCCTCGATCAGCAACAGGTCGGCGCGACCGGCGAGCAGGGTGCGCAGGGCGCCGGCCCGGTCGGCGCGGACGGCGGCGCCGGTGGGGTTCTGCGCCCGGCTGGTCACGATCAGCGCCCGTGCCCCGGCCGCGAGGGCGGCGGCCACTCCCGCGACGACCGGTCCGTCGTCGTCGACCGGCACACCGATCGGCCGCAGCCCGAGCGCGGCGAGCAGATCGAGCAGGGCGGCCCAGCCCGGATCCTCCACGGCGACCGCGTCGCCGGGGCGGAGATGAGCGCCGAGCAGGCGCTCCATGCCGTCCAGCGCACCGCCGGTGAGGGTCACCTCGGCGGCGGGAATCCCGTCGGCGGCCAGGCGCGCCCGGGCGGCCTCGGCCAGCTCGGGCAGCACGGCGAGGTCCGGGTAGCCCACCTGGTCGCCGATGAGGTCGGCGAGGGCGGCGAGGTGCGGGCGCAGCGGCGGCAGCAGCCGTGGATCGGGTTCGCCCCGGGACAGGTCACGTATCCCGGGGCGGGTGGTGGGCGCAGCGCCGCGCGGCGGGCGGCGACCGGTGGCCGGGAGCGTATCCGGGTGCCGTGCCGACCGGCGGTGACCACGAGGCCACGGCGGCGCAGCTCGGCGTAGGCGCGGGAGACGGTGGCCGGGCTGACGGCCAGGTCGGCGGCGAGCGCGCGGACCGGGGCAGCGGGTCACCGGGGGCGAGGTCGGCGCGGCGGATGCCCGACTCGATGCTGGCCGAGATCTCGACGGCCGTCGCACCGGTCACCTGATAGCGTGCTGACACAAACACAGGATTGTACTAGAACAAAGGTGGGAGCATGTACGCGCAGACCGCCCGCACCACCGCCAGCCGCTCCCCGGACCGGATGAGCTACGACCGCGACGCCGCCCACGCCGTGATCGACGAGGCGTACCACTGCGTGTTGGGGTTCACCGTGGACGGCGAACCCCGGCTGCTGCCCACCCTGCACGTCCGCGTCGGCGACACGCTCTACCTGCACGGCTCGACCGGCAGCCGGCCGTTGCTGGCCGCCCGCGGCGGCGGCCTGCCGGTCTGCGTGGCGGTCACCCTGCTCGACGGGCTGGTCCTCGCCCGCTCGCAGTTCCACCACAGCGCCAACTACCGGTCGGTGATCGCGCACGGCACCGCTTACCTGGTCACCGATCCGGGCGAGCGGGCCGCGGTGTTCACCGCCCTGGTGGAAAAGGTCGCCGCCGGTCGCGCGGCGGACAGCCGCCCGCCGGCCCGGCGGGAACTCGCCGCGACCGCCGTGCTGGCGCTGCCGCTGGTGGAGGTCTCGGTGCGCGCCCGCGGCGGCGGGGTGAACGACGAGCCAGCCGACCTCGACCTGCCGTACTGGGCCGGGGTGGTGCCGCTACGGTTGGCCGCCGGGCCGCCCGAGCCCGACGTCGGGGTGGCCACGCCGGTGCCGGCCTACCTGCGGCCGGCTCACTCACCGTGGCACGAGCCGGTGGTGCTGCGCGGTGGGCAGGTGCTGCTGGAGCCGCTCGACCTGTCGCACGCCGACGAACTGTTCGCCGCCACCGCCGACCCGGAGGTCTGGCGGCACCTCGGCGGACGCCAGCCGGCGGACGCCGCCCAACTGGCGGCTGTCATCCGGGCCTACCTGTCCGCGTGGCACCGGGGCGAGCAGGTGCCGTGGGTGCAGCGGTGCGCGGTCACCGGCGCGGTGCTCGGCACCACCTCGTACTACGAGATCGACCCCGAACGGCGGTCGGTGGCGATCGGGCACACCTTCCTCGGCCGGCCGTGGTGGCGCACCGGGGTCAACACCGAGGCGAAGCTGCTGCTGCTCACCCGCGCCTTCGAGGAGTTGGGCGCGGTGCGGGTGGTCTGGCACACCGACATCCGCAACGAGCGCTCCCAGCGCGCCATCGAGCGGCTCGGCGCGCACCGGGAGGGGGTGCTGCGGATGCACCGGTTGCGCCCGGACGGCTCGTGGCGGGACACCGTGCAGTATTCGATGACCGTCGACGAGTGGCCGAACGCACAGGTCCGGCTGTGGGAAAGGCTTCGCGCGCCGGCCCCGGTGGACCGATGATGTCGAGCGTGCTGGGGATCACCGACATCTGGACCTACGTGCTGGGCACCGTGGCCATCGTGCTGCTGCCCGGGCCCAACTCGCTGTTCGTCCTCTCCGCCGCCGCCCGACGGGGGGTGGGCGTCGGTTACCGGGCGGCGAGCGGGGTGTGGGTCGGCGACGCGGTGCTCATGTTCCTCTCCGCCGCCGGAGTGGCGTCGCTGCTCCAGGCGTACCCACCGGTCTTCCTAGTGATCAAGTACGCGGGCGCCGGGTACCTGGGCTACGTGGGGCTGACCATGCTGCGCGGGGCCTGGCGGCGCTGGCGGGACCGCAACGACCCGAGCACCCCGCGACTGATCGACGCGGCGGAGCCGGCGGCGGTGCGCAGCCCGTTCCGCAAGGCGCTGGTGGTCAGCCTGCTCAACCCGAAGGCGATCCTGTTCTTCGTCTCGTTCTTCATCCAGTTCGTCGACCCGACCTACCCCTGGCCGGCGCTGTCGTTCCTGCTGCTCGGGCTGATCGCGCAGGTGGCCAGCGTGCTCTACCTCACTGCGCTGATCTTCGCGGGCACGTTCCTGGCCGCCCAGTTCCGCCGGCGCCGCCGGCTGGCGGCCGGCGCGACCACCGCCGTCGGCGCGCTCTTCCTCGGCTTCGGCCTCAAGCTCGCCCAGGGGTGAGATCGGCGGGCGGCCCGCTCAGGTGCCGTCGCCACCGCCACCGCCGCCACCGCCGACACCGGCGCCGCCCGCCGTGCCGCCCAGCCCGAAACCCGGCGGAACCGGCTCGTCGGGCCGCCGGCTGACGTGGGCCGACTCGCTGATGTTGGCCGACCAGTGCGCGTGGGCCGCGGCGGCGGCGTGCCGGTTGATCGTGTGGCGCAGCCAGCCGTTCACGGTGGCCGCCCAGTCCCGCTGGTCGGCACCCGCGTGCCAGACCCGGAACCGGCTGATGCTGGTGTGGGTGATCCCGGCCAGCGCCAACCGCCGGTCGCACCAGAGGATCACCTCGAGCCCCGCGGGGTTGGCCACGAAGATCACCTCCAGCTCGGTGATCGGCCCGGCGTAGAGCGGCCCCACCCAGAAACCCCACCGCTGGTGCACCGGCAGGGTCTGCTCCACCCCCGGCAGCCGGCCGTCCACCAGCCCCGACTGCCGGACGCGGAAACCGAGCGCGGCCAGCGCGGCCAGCACGTGCTGCTGGGTGGGCAGCGGGTGGACGAAGACCGGCACCATCGCGCCCTGGTCCACCGCGGGCTCGATCGCCACCTCCGTCCGCAGTCCCATCCGCAGGCTGAGCAACGGCACCCCGCCCAGCGTGGTCACCGGCGTCTCCCACGGCAACGGGAACTCGAAGGGAATCGACCGGGCCCGCCCGGCCCGCAGCACCAACGCGCCGGCCACCTGCGCCTGGTGGAACTGCACCAGCCCGCGGGGAGCCTCCGGATCGTCCGGCTCGACCGTGCTGACCAGGCCGAGCCGGACGTGGAAGACCGGCACGTCGACGGAGCCGGCGACGAGGTTGACCCGCCCCGGCAGCCGCAGGCCGGGGCGGGTGCTCGGGTTGGCCAGCACGGTCTGCACCGTCAGGCCCGTTCCGCCCGACTCCGGTGACACCCCCGTCAGCCGCACTCGTGTCCGCCCTACCTGAGCCGGCGCACCGCGCGCGGAATCGGGTCGGTCTCGTCGTCGAACTCCCCGATGACCTCTTCGAGCAGGTCCTCCAGGGCGACGAAGCCGACGGGCCGGGCCGGGCCGCCACCGTTGCGGACCAGGGCGAGTTGGGACTGGCGGCCCCGCATCACGGCCACGGCCTCGGTCACCGTGGCCGTGGCCGGCAGGGTGATCGCCTCGTTCAACATCTCCGCCGCGGTGGCATCGGGGCGGCTGGCGGTGGCCCGCACCGCCTCCCGTACGTGCACCAGGCCGCAGACGTCACCGGCGGCATCCAGCACCGCCAACCGGGAACGGCCGCTGTCCCGGCTGACCTGCTCGATGCGGTCCGCCGAATCGGTGCGGCGCACCGTGACCATCCGCTCGAACGGCTCCATCACCTGGGCGACGGTGGTCTCCTGCAGTTCGAGCATGCTGGTGAGCAGCTCGTGCTGGGCGGCGCCGAGCAGCCCGTGCTCGCGGGACTGCTCCAGCAGCATCCGCAGCTCGTCGGGGCCGTGCACCTGGGCCAGCTGATCCTGCGGGTTGACCTTCACCAGCCGCAGCAGCGCGTTGGCCACCGCGTTGAGGGCCGACAGCACCGGCCGGGACACCCGGGCGAACGCCCGGAACGGCAGGGCCAGCAGCAGCGCGGAGCGCTCCGGGTGCGTGATCGCCCACGACTTGGGCGCCATCTCGCCGACCACCAGGTGCAGGAAGGTGACCAGGCTCAGCGCGAAGATCAGCGCGATTGCGTGGCTGGCGCCGTACGGCAGTCCGACGGCGTGCAGCACCGGGCTGAGCAGATGCTCGATCGCCGGCTCGGCCAGCGCACCGAGGCCCAGCGTGCACAGGGTGATGCCGAGCTGCGCACCGGCCAGCATCAGGGACAGCTCGCGTACGCCGTCGAGCGCGGCGCGGGCGGCCCGCCCCCGCCGGCAGCCGCCTGTTCCAGCCGGTACCGCTTGCTCGCCACCAGGGCGAACTCGGCGGCGACGAAGAAGCCGTTGAGCGCCAGCAGGACCACGGAGGTCAGCAGCGCGAACCCGGCACTCACGCGGTCACCTCCGCGCGCCCGCCGGCCACCTGGAGGCGGACCGAGTCGGCGACGTGCCGGTCGACCGCGAGCACCTCGACCAGGGCACGCCCCGCGGTCTCGCCGTGGTCCCCGTCGGCCGGCAGGCTGATCTCCAGCCGGTCACCGACCTCCGGTACCCGGCCCAGTTCCCGCATGACCAGCCCGGAGAGGGTGTCGTACTCGGGGTGTTCGGGCAGTGCGATGCCGGTGCTGTCGGCGACCTCGTCGATGCGCCAGCGTGCGGGAACCACCCACGACCCGTCGTCCTGCCGTGCCGGGGCCCGCTCCGGCGGATCGTCCTCGTCACGGATCGGGCCGACCAGTTCCTCGGCGATGTCCTCCAGCGTGATGACGCCGGCGAAGCCGCCGTACTCGTCGACCACGCAGGCGAGCTGCCGATGCCCCGAGCGGAGCCGGTCCAGCACCGTGGGCAGTGGCAGCGTCTCGGGCACCAGCAGTGGCGCGCCGGCCACCGCACCGACCTGGGTGGTGGCCCGCTCGGCCGGGGGCACCTGGAGCACGTCGGCGATGCCGACCACGCCGACCAGGTCGTCGACGCCCTCCGCACCCCGGACCGGGAAGCGGGAGCGGCCGGTGTCCAGCAGCTCGACGACCCGGCTGACCGGCTCGTCGGCCCGGACGGTGTGCACGTCGACCCGGGGCACCATCGCCTCGCCCGCGGTCAGCTGGCGGAAGTCGAGCCCGCGGTCCAGCAGTTCCGACATCTCGGCGTCGAGGTGGCCGCCCAGCCGGGACTCGGCGATGATCTGCTCCAGGTCCTCCGGGGTGGCGCCGCTGGGCAGTTCCTCGATCGGCTCGATGCCGATCCGGCGCAGCAGGCGTACCGCGGCCCGGTCGAACAGCTTGATCACCGGCCCGGCGACCGCCAGGTAGACCAGGGTGGACCGGGACAGCGCCCGGGTGACCGCCTCGGGGCGGGCGATGGCCAGGTTCTTCGGGGCCAGCTCACCCACCACCATCTGCACGACGGTGGCGATGAACAGGGCGAGTGCGATCGACAGCGGCATGGTGACCCCGGCGGAGACGCCGGCCACGCCGAGCAGCTCGGCCAGGCCGGCGCCGAGGTAGGGCTCCGCGACGTAGCCGACCAGCAGGGCGGTGACGGTGATGCCGAGCTGGGCGCCGGAGAGCATGAACGACAGCCGGCCGCTGACCTCCAGGGCGCGGGCGGATGCCTGGTCGCCCTCGGCGGCGCGTTGCTTGAGCTTGCCCCGGTCGACCGCGACGTAGCCGAACTCCTGCGCGACGAAGTAGCCCGTCGCGACGGTCAAGAAAACGATCAGAAGAAGACCGACGAGGATCAACACGGGAGGTTCAGGGCTCCCGGGGCCGTCGGTGCGTGGGTATGCCGGGGCTTACCCGGCTGGCTACTGCTGCCCTCCTGGGCAGAAGAGTCGATCATGCCGTTATTCTACCGGCGTCGGTGGCCGGAGCAGGTAGCTGTGCGGACTCCGGCCGGCCGCGCCGGCCGGCTCACCGCCGGGCGGGCGGGCCTCAGCTCTCGGCCAGCTCGTCGACGTCGACCAGGTCCCGCTTCACCCGCCCGCTGCGGTACGCCGCCCGGCCGATCATCTGCGCGGCGACCGGAGCGGTGGCCAGCTGAAACACCCCGACAAGGACGACCATGCCCAGGTCGGCGGGGCTGCGCAGCCGCAGGCCCACCCCCAGCAGCAGGAGCAGCACGCCCAGCACCTGCGGCTTGGTTGCCGCGTGCATCCGGCTCAGCGTGTCCGGAAAGCGCAGCACCCCGATCGCGGCGGCCAGGCTCAGCAGCGCACCGGCGACCAGGCAGACGGCGGCCAGCCAGTCGGCGACGGCACCGGGCGACACGGTCACGCCCGGCCAGTCGCCCACGGCCAGCCGTTCGGCCAGACCCGACCGGCTGCCGGCCGGGGTCACGGCCGGTCCCGCACGGCGAATCGGACCAGGGAGACCGAACCGACGAAGCCGAGCAGGGCGAGCACCACGAGCACCGGCAGCGTGGTGGCGTGCCGGTTGATCGCCGCCTCCGCGCCGACGGCGCCGACCATGGTGGCGAGCAGCATGTCGGCGGCGATCACCCGGTCCAGCAGCGACGGGCCCCGGTAGAGCCGGACGAGGGCGAGCAGTGCGGCCACCGACAGCAGGCCGGTGAGGACGACGGCGACGACAGCGGTCACGAGAACTCCTTGTCAACTCGATCGGAACGGACCCGGCGCAGCTCGGCGTCCGAGCCGACCGCCGCGACGATCCGGCGCTCCACGGCCCGGATCCGGTCGCGGCTCGCGGCGAGGTCGGCCGGGCCGCGTACGTCGAGCACGTGCACGTAGAGGGTGCCGTGGTCCCGGTCCACCTCCACGATCAACGTGCCCGGCACCAGGGAGAGCACCTCGGCGGTGAGGGCCAGGTTGAGATCGGTGGGCACCCGCAGCCGCACCGCGATGATGGCCGAACGCGGGGTGAAGCCGGGCTGCACCGCGATCCGGGCCACGTGTGCGCTGGCCCGGACCAGCTCGACGACGAACCACCCGCCGAACACCAGCACCCCGCGCAGCCTCAGCCGGCCGCAGAAGGTCACCGGCGGGAGCGGGAAGAACACCAGCACCGCGGCGGCCACCAGCAGGCCGCCCAGCAGGTTGCCCCAGCTGAAGTCCCCCCAGAGCAGGTTCCAGACCAGCACCAGCCAGCCGTACGCGATCAGCTGGTCGCGCCGCCGGCCCGCCCGGCCCCCGGGCCCGCGGCCGGGTCCGGACGGTGCTGCCGCGCCGGTGCCGGGCGCGGTCACGACGCCCCGCCGGGCAGGACGGCACGCACGTACGGGGTCCGCTCGATCAGGTCCGTCGCGGCGCCCGCGGTCACCTCGAACAGCGGGCCCGCCACCACGGTCAGGCCGACGCCGAGGACGACCAGGGCCACCGTGGCGCCGACCATCAGCGCCGGAAGCGGTGCGCTCGGTGCGACGGTCTGGCAGGGCGACCGCCAGAAGGCGATGTTCCACACCCGGCTCGCCACGTAGAGGGTGAGCAGGCTGGTCGCGGTGCAGACGGCCACCAGCGTCCAGGGCAACGGGCCACCGGCGGCGACACCGGCCTGGAGCAGGCCGAGCTTGCCGAGGAAACCGGAGAACGGCGGGATGCCCGCGAGGTTCATCGCCGAGACGAAGAAGAGCACGCCGAGCAGTGGCGCCAGCCGGGCCAGCCCGCCGAGCCGGCGTAGGTCGGTGCTGCCGGCGCGCTGCTCGACCAGCCCGGCGATCAGGAACAGGGTGGTCTGGATGGTGATGTGGTGCACCACGTAGAAGATCGCCCCGACCAGTCCGGCGACCGTGCTCAGCCCCACCCCGAAGATCATGTAGCCGATGTGGCTGACCAGCGTGAACGACAGCAGCCGCTTCATGTCCGACTGGGCCACCGCGCCGAGGATGCCGACCACCATGGTCAGTGCGGCGGCCACCATCAGCAGCTCGCCGGCCTGCTGGCCGGGGAAGAGGAGGGTCTGCGTCCGGATGATCGCGTACACGCCGACCTTTGTGAGCAGGCCGGCGAAGACCGCGGTGACCGGTGCCGGCGCCGTCGGGTAGCTGTCGGGCAGCCAGGCCGACAGCGGGAAGACCGCCGCCTTGATGCCGAAGGCCACCAGCAGCATCAGCTGAAGGCTCAGCCGTACGCCGTCCGGCAGCGCGTCCAGCCGCGCGGTGAGCTGGGCCAGGTTGAGCGTGCCGGTGGCCGCGTAGATCAGGCCCACCGAGATCAGGAAGATCATCGAGGCCAGCACGTTGACCACGACGTACGTGGAGCCGGTGCGGATGCGCGGTCCGGTGCTGTTGAGGGTGATCAGGACGAAGCTCGCGGCGAGCAGCATCTCGAAGCCGACGTAGAGGTTGAACAGGTCACCGGCCAGGAAGGCGTTGCACACGCCGGCGGTCAGCACCAGGTAGGTCGGGTGGAAGATGGACACCGGTGCGGTCTCGCCGATCTCCGCCTGGCCCTGCCCGATCGAGTAGAGCAGCACGCAGAGGGTCACCGCCGAGGAGACCACCAGCATCAGCGCGGCCAACTGGTCGGCGACCAGCACGATGCCGACCGGCGCCGGCCAGGCGCCGATCTGGACCACCAGCGGCCCGTGCCGGTACGCCTGCACCAGCAGCAGCACCGCCACCACCAGACTGGTGGTCAGGCAGCCCACGCTGACCGCCCGCTGCGGCCACGGCCGGTTGGCCAGCAGCAGCGTCAGCGCGGCGCCCAGCAGCGGCAGCACCACCGGCAGCGGCACGAGCGCGGTCATCGCCGCCCCCGGCGGGTTCGCGCGTGCCGGCTCATCCCGGTCCCTCTTCCCGGCGGGGTGCCGGCGCGTCGATCTGCTGGGGATCGGCCGCCGGTGGCTCGCCGCCGACGTCGGCGGTCGAGACCTCCTTGCGCGCGGCCCGGCGCACCACCTGCCGGTCCTCGATGTCGTCGGGCACCTCGTCGTCTCCGGTGAGGTACCAGCTGCGATAGCTGATCGCCAGCAGGAAGGCGGTGAACCCGAAGGTGATCACGATGGCGGTGAGCACCATCGCCTGGGGCAGCGCGTCGCTCATCGCCGCCTCGTCGGCGACCCCGACCACCGGCGCCTCCCCGGACCGGCCACCGAAGACGATCAGAAGGTTGACCCCGTTGCCGATCAGGATCACGCCGAGCAGCACCCGGCTCAGGCTGCGTTCCAGCAGCAGCGTCACGCCGCAGCCGACGAGCACGCCGATCGCGATGAAGGACAGCAGGTTCGCCCCGGCACCGCTCACCGTGCCTCCCTCTGGCCCTCGCCGGCCAGCCGACCGCCGGCCCGGCCGGTCGCCTCGATGTGCCGGTCCACCTCGGCGCCGAGACTGCGCAGCACGTCCAGCGTCAGCCCGATCACCACCAGGTAGACGCCGATGTCGAAGAAGAGCGAGGTGACCAGGTAGAAGTGCCCGATCAACGGGAGCCAGAGCTCGATGGTCGTGCTCTGCAGGACGGCGCCGCCGGCGAGCAGGGAGACCACCGCGCTGCCGACCGCGAGGAACAGCCCGGCGCCGAGCACCATGCCGGCGCCGATCGGCGCGGCCTCGACCAACTCGTACCGGCCACCGGCGAGGTAGCGCATGGTCAACGCCAGGCTGGCCACCAGCCCACCGGCGAAGCCGCCGCCGGGGGCGTTGTGTCCGGAGAACAGCAGGTAGAGCGAGAAGAGCACCGCGGTGTGGGAGATCAGCCGGGTGACCACCTCCAGCACGATCGAGCGCTGCCGCTCGTCCAACGTGGCCCCGCCGCGCAGCCAGACCGGCCGGCCGGCGGTGGTCTCCGCACCGTCGTTCTCCCGCCGACGGGGTCGCGGCCCGGTGCGGGACCGCTGGAAGATCAGGCTCGCCACCCCCGTGGCCGCCACCACCAGCACCGCCACCTCGCCCAGGGTGTCCCAGGCGCGGATGTCCACCAGCGTCACGTTGACCACGTTGCGACCGTGCCCCCGCTCGACCGCCAGGTGCGGGAACTCCTCGGAGATGGAGCGCGTTCGCCGGGCCGCCGCGGCGCCGAGGGCCAGTCCGGCCACGGTCGTACCGACGATCACGCCGATCGTCCGCCGGATCCAGCGGCTGCGGCGCAGCGGTCGCACCGAGAAGCGCTCCGGCAGCCGGCGCAGCACCAGCACGAAGATCGCGATGGTCATCGTCTCCACGAGGAACTGGGTCAGGGCCAGATCCGGCGCGCCGTAGAGCACGAACAGCATGGCGGTGCCGTAGCCGGTCATCCCGACCAGCAGCATCGCGGTCAACCGCCGCTTGGCGCCCACGGCGAGCATGGCGGCGACACCGATCACCAGCAGCACCACCGGTTGCACGGGAGTCGCCCAGAGCGCCAGCGGCTGCTCCCAGGGCCGGGTGAGGAACAACGCCCCGCCGGGCACGGCGGCCAGCACGATCAGGATGAGCCCGAGATACTGCGGCAGCGATCCCCGCTGGGTGACGCTTGTGACGTCCACGGCGATCCGGTCGAAGCGGTGGGTGATCCACTCGTATCCCCGCTGGCCGGTGACCGGCGAGCGCAACCGGGCCAGCACCGGGGTCAGCGGGCCACGCAGCGCGAACAGCGCCGCCCCGCCCGCCACGGCCAGGGCGGACAGCCCGAGCGCCGGGGTGAGGCCGTGCCACAGCGCCAGGTGTTCCTCGACGGCGCCGAACAGTTCCGGGTACGGCCGGAGCAGGTGATCCAGCACCCCCGCCGCCGGGCCGGCGACGAGTCCGAGCCCGGCGAGCAGCAACGGTGGCACCAGCAGCGGCATCCCGATCGGCCCCAGCTGCGTCGGGGCCGTCCCGGCGCGGGTGGCGAAGGCACCCCAGATGAACCTGATGCTGTACGCCACGGTGAGCCCGGTGCCGGCGACCAGTGCCGCCAGCACCAGCGGCTGGTCGCTGAAGGCGGCGAAGACGGCCTCCTTCGCGACGAATCCGAGCAGCGGCGGCAGGCCGGCCATCGACGCGGCGGCGAGCACCGCCACGCCGGTCAGGATCGGCGCGCTCCGGCGCAGGCCGGACAGCTGGCGCAGGTCCCGGGTGCCGGCACCGTGGTCGATCACGCCGACGACGAGGAACAGCGCCGACTTGAACAGGGCGTGGGCGAGCAGCATCGCGACGCCGGCCAGCGCGGCGTCCGCGGTGCCCACCCCGATTACCACCACCAGCAGGCCGAGTTGGCTGACCGTCCCGTGCGCCAACAGCAGCTTCAGATCGGTCTGGCGCAGCGCCGCCCAACCGCCCAGCAGCATGGTGGCCAGGCCGGCGACCAGAACCACCGGACGCCACGGTCCGACCACGGCGAGCACCGGGGCGAGCAGGCCGAGCAGGTAGACGCCGGCCTTCACCATCGCCGCCGCGTGCAGGTACGCGCTGACCGGCGTCGGCGCCGCCATCGCCACCGGTAGCCACGAGGTGAAGGGCAGCACCGCCGATTTCGACAGCGCCCCGAGCAGGATCAGCAGCGCGGCGACGACCAGGTACGCCCCGCCGGGCAGCGGGCCCTCGGCCACCTCCGACCAGCGGTAGGTGCCGGCGTGGTGGCCGAGCATGATGAACCCGACCAGCATCGCCAGGCCGCCGAGGGTGGTCACGGTCAACGCCTGGGCCGCCGCCCAGCGGCTGGACCTCCGTTCGGTGCTGTGCCCGATCAGCAGGTAGGAGAAGACCGTGGTGAGCTCCCAGCAGACGTAGAGCAGCAGCAGGTCGTCGGCGAGGACCAGCCCGAGCATCGCCCCGGCGAAGGCGACCATCACCCCGGCGAACCGGCCGTTGCCGACCGCACCGGGCGGGAAGTACCGGGCGCTGTAGACCAGCACCAGCGCGCCCACGCCACCGACCAGCAGCGTCATCAGCCAGGACAGGGTGGTCATCCGCAGGGCGAGGTCCAGCCCCAGTTCCGGCACCCACGGGTATGTCTCGGTCACCGCGCCGCCGTCGGCCACGTCGGACGTGCGTACCAGCGCCCAGCCGAAGGCGGCGCCGGGCGCGAGCGCCAGCGGATAGCAGGCACGCGGACCCCACCAGCGGACCAGCAGCGGTGCCACGAGGGCCGCCACGAGGTGCAGGATCAGCAGTACGAGCACGCGCGCTCCCGGTCGAGGTGGCCGTGGCGCCGCTCGGCGTGGAAGGGCGCCTAGCAGCGATCAGACGACAGTTCCATGCGCGGTGGGTGGTTTTCCCGAAATAGGCCCATTTTCGCCGTCAATGCGGCAGCGACCCCGACGACCGGGTTCAGGAACGCGCGGTGCGGTCCGGCGGGGCGTCCACCGCGCCGCGAGCGGGCCGGCCGTCGACCACCAGGTCCGGCCGGCCGAGCTGCGACGCCGCCTTGTTGACCAGCCGCTGGGCGGCGGCCAGGGAACGCACCGACAGCAGTCGGCCGCGACTCTCCCGGCGCAGGACGAAGTAGTGCACGGCGGCCCGCACCTGCGCGCGGTCGGCCGCGCTCGCCTGCGCGGTGGAGACGACCAGCTCCCGCAGGCAGTCGGCGAGCCGCTCGGCGAGTTCCAGTTCCGGGCCGTGCAGCCCGCCACGGAGGGTGGTGACATGACTGTCGACCTTGCGGATCAGAATGTCGGTGCCGGATCCGGAACTCCGCTCCTCGACGGCCATCCGACCCCCTCCGCCGCTCGCCACATCGCGGGTGAAAGTTACTTTATGTGCCCCCCTGCATGCAAGCAGTTAGAGGAGACTTAACGGATTCAACACCCAAGTCGCCTGTAACGCCTTAACGAGACATAGCCCGTCAGGCCGGCGGCGACGGATGTCGGTCCCCGGGGGCAGGATGGGGTCGTGGCGGATTCCAGCGCGGCGGCGACCGGCGAGCGGGCGCTCTCCCGGTTCGGCCCGGCGACCCGGGAGTGGTTCGGTGCGGCGTTCGCCACGCCGACGACGGCGCAGGTGGGTGCCTGGGACGCGGTCGCCGCCGGGCGCCACGCCCTGGTCGTGGCACCCACCGGTTCCGGCAAGACCCTCGCCGCGTTCCTGTGGTCGCTCGACCGGCTGTCCCGCGAGCCCGCGCCGGCCGACCCCCGCCACCGGTGCCGGGTGCTCTACGTCAGCCCACTCAAGGCGCTCGCCGTCGACGTCGAGCGGAACCTGCGAGCCCCCCTCGTGGGCATCCGCCACGCCGCCACCCGGCTCGCGCTCACCCCGCCGGAGATCACCGTCGGGATGCGTACCGGTGACACCCCCGCCGACGAGCGCCGGGCTTTCGCCCGCACCCCGCCGGACATCCTGATCACCACCCCGGAGTCGCTGTTCCTGCTGCTCACCTCGGCCGCCCGGGATTCGCTGCGCGGCGTCGAGACAGTGATCGTCGACGAGGTGCACGCGGTCGCCGGGACCAAGCGCGGCGCCCACCTCGCGCTCTCGCTGGAGCGCCTCGACGAGTTGCTGCCCACCCCGGCACAACGAATCGGCCTCTCCGCCACGGTCCGGCCGCTGGACGAGTGCGCCCGCTTCCTCGGCGGCGCCCGCCCGGTCGAGGTGGTCGCCCCGGTCACCGCCAAGACGATCGAGGTCAGCGTCCAGGTCCCGGTCGAGGACATGACCCGCCTGGACGAGCGGGAGGCACCGGAGGACGGCCTCGCCGGTGCCCGGTCGGCGTCGATCTGGCCCGCTCTGGAGGAGCGAGTCCTCGCGCTGATCCGGGCGCACCGCTCGACCATCGTCTTCACCAACTCCCGGCGCAGCGCGGAACGGCTCTGCGCCCGGCTCAACGAACTCGCCGCGGCGGAGACGCCCGACCACGCGCCGGGCGCGACCGACCGTCCGGCCCGGACACCGGCGGAGATGATGGCCCAGGCCGGCGCGGTGACCGGCGCCCCACCGGTGATCGCCCGGGCACACCACGGCAGCGTCTCCCGGGAGGAGCGCCGGCACATCGAGGAGTCGCTCAAGGCCGGCCAGCTGCCGGCCGTGGTCGCCACCTCCAGCCTCGAACTCGGCATCGACATGGGCGCGGTCGACCTGGTCGTGCAGATCGAGGCACCACCGAGCGTGGCGGCCGGGCTGCAACGGGTCGGGCGCGCCGGGCACCAGGTCGGCGCGGTGTCGCGGGGAGTGGTCCTGCCCAAGCACCGGGGCGACCTGCTCTCCTGCGCCGTGGTCGCCGAGCGGATGGCCGACGCCGCGATCGAGGAGCTGCACCACCCCCGCAACCCGCTGGACGTCCTCGCCCAGCAGATCGTCGCGATGGTCTCGCTCGACCAGTGGCCGGTCGGCGACCTGGCGGCGGTGGTGCGCCGGGCCGCACCCTTCGCCGAGCTGCCCGACTCCGCGCTGCACGCCGTGCTGGACATGCTCTCCGGCCGCTACCCGTCGACCGCCTTTGCCGAGCTGCGTCCCCGGCTGGTCTGGGACCGCGCCACCGATGTGCTGACCGGCCGGCCGGGCGCCCAGCGGCTCGCGGTGACCAGCGGCGGCACCATCCCCGACCGAGGGCTGTTCGGCGTCTTCCTGGCCGGGGCGCAGCGCGCCGCCCGGGTCGGCGAGCTGGACGAGGAGATGGTCTACGAGTCCCGGGTCGGCGACGTGTTCCTGCTCGGCTCCTCGTCCTGGCGGATCGAGGAGATCACGCCGGACCGGGTGCTGGTCTCCCCCGCCCCCGGGCAGGCGGCCAAGATGCCCTTCTGGAAGGGCGACCAGCCGGGCCGGCCGGTGGAACTGGGCCGGGCGATCGGCGCCCGGGTCCGGGCCCTGCTCCGCCAGGGCGACGACGAGGCGACCGGCGGGCTGCACGCCGCCGGGCTGGACGACTGGGCCGCCGGCAACCTGATGGCGTACCTGCGCGAGCAGCAGGCCGCGACCCGCGCGTTGCCCGACGACCGGACGGTGGTGGTCGAGCGGTTCCGCGACGAGTTGGGCGACTGGCGTCTCGCCGTGCACAGCGTCCTCGGGGCGCGGGTGAACGCACCGTGGGCACTGGCCATCGGTCGCCGACTCGCCGAACGCTACGGCGTGGACGCACAGGTGCTGCCCGCCGACGACGGCATCGTGGTGCGCCTGCCGGACACCGCCGACACCCCACCCGGTGCCGACGTGGTGGCCTTCGACCCCGAGGAGATCACCCAGCTCGTCGAGGAGTCGGTCGGCACCTCGGCGCTGTTCGCGTCCCGGTTCCGGGAGTGCGCCGCACGGTCGCTGCTGCTGCCCCGCCGCGACCCCCGCCGCCGCCAGCCACTGTGGCAGCAGCGGCAACGCGCCGCCCAACTACTCGACGTGGCCCGCGAGTACGCCGACTTCCCGGTCACCCTGGAGGCGGCCCGGGAATGCCTGCAGGACGTCTTCGACCTGCCCGCCCTGACCCAGCTGATGCGCGAGCTGGCCGGCCGCCGGGTGCGGCTGGTCGAGGTGGAGAGCGCCCGGCCGTCGCCGTTCGCCCGCTCGCTGCTCTTCGGTTACGTCGGCGCCTTCCTCTACGAGGGCGACGCGCCGCTGGCGGAACGCCGGGCCGCGGCACTCGCGCTGGATTCCGCCCTGCTCGGCGAGTTGCTCGGCCGGGTCGACCTGCGCGAGCTGCTCGACCCAGCGGTGCTCGGCGAGACCGAACGGCAGCTGCGCTGGCTCACCGCCCAGCGTCGCCCCCGCGACGCCGAGGACGTGGTCGAGCTGCTGCGGCAGCTCGGCGACCTGGGCACCGACGAGCTGGCCGCGCGCGGTGTGCCCGTCGACTGGCTGACCGACCTGGCCGCCGCCCGGCGGGTACTCCCGGTCCGCGTCGCCGGGCAGGACCGCTGGGTGGGCGTCGAGGACGCCGGCCGGTTGCGGGACGCGCTCGGTGTCGCCCTGCCGGTCGGTGTCGCCGAGGCATACCTCGAACCCGTCGCCGACCCGCTCGGCGACCTGGTCGCCCGCTACGCCCGCACCCACGCCCCGTTCGCCGCCGCCACCTGCGCGGCGCGGTTCGGGTTGGGTGTCTTCGTGGTGGAGCAGACGCTGCGCCGCCTGGCCGCGGCCGGTCGGCTGGTCTCCGGTGAGTTCACTGCGGGCACGGTCGGCACCCAGTGGTGCGACGCGGAGGTGCTGCGCCTGCTGCGGCGCCGGTCCCTCGCGGCGCTGCGCCGGGAGATCGAGCCGGTGCCGCCCCGGGCGCTGGCCACCTTCCTGCCCCGCTGGCAGCAGGTCGGCTCGTCGGCGCGCGGGCTGGAGGCGGTGGCCGCTGCCCTGGAGCAGTTGCAGGGCGCCACGGTGCCCGCGTCGGCGCTGGAGCGGCTGGTGTTGCCCGCCCGGGTCGCGGACTACTCCCCCGCGCAGCTGGACGAGCTGTGTGCCAGCGGTGAGGTGCTGTGGGCCGGCGCGGGTGCGATCTCCGGCGGGGACGGCTGGGTCAGCCTGGCCTACGCCGACGCCGCCCCGCTGCTGTTTCCGCCGCCGGACGACACGCTCACCAGCCTCCCCCTGCACGACGCGGTCCTGGACGCCCTCGGCGACGGGCAGGCGCTGTTCTTCCGCCCGCTGGCCGACCGGGTCGGTGCCACCGACGACGCCGAACTGACCGCCGCCATCTGGGATCTGGTCTGGGCCGGTCACGTCACCAACGACACCCTGTCGCCGCTGCGGGCGGTGCTCGGTGCGGGCGGTGCGCACCGCTCCCGCCCGGCCGCGGCGCGCGGCCGTTACCGGCGCCCGGGGCGGGTGTCCCTGCCGAGCCGCGGCGGGCCGCCGACGGTGGCCGGCCGGTGGTCGCTGCTGCCGGAACGCGACACCGACCCGACCCGCCGCGCCGCCGCGCTGGCGGACGTCCTGCTGGAACGGCACGGCGTGCTCACCCGGGGCGCGGTCGTGGCCGAGCAGGTGCCCGGCGGCTTCGCCGCGGTCTATCCGGTGCTGGCCGCGCTGGAGGAGCGCGGTGCGGCCCGGCGGGGATACTTCGTCGACGGACTGGGGGCGGCCCAGTTCGCGGTGCCCGGCGCGGTGGACCGGATCCGCGCCCTGGCCGACCCGCTCGACGGTGGGCGGGCCCGGGTCGGCGCCACCGTGGTGTTGGCGGCCACCGATCCGGCCAACCCGTACGGTGCGGCGCTGCCCTGGCCGGAACGGGCCGTCGACTCCGGCGACGCGGCACCGGCGCCGGCCACCGGCCACCGGGCCGGTCGCAAGGCCGGGGCGCTGGTCGTGCTGGTCGCGGGCGGCCTGGTGCTCTACGTGGAGCGGGGCGGGCGCACCGTCCTCTCCTTCACCGACGACGAGGACGCGCTGGCCACGGCCGGAAAGGCGCTGGCCGACGCCGTGCACAGCGGCGCGTTGGGCCCGATCTCGGTGGAACGCGCCGACGGTGAGTCCGTCCGCTCGTCGCCGCTGCGCGACGCCCTCACCGCCGCCGGATTCCGCACCACCCCGCGCGGTCTCCGCCTGCGCCCATAGGGCCGGCGGCGACGGGTCAGTCGAGGGCGTCGAGGGCCCGTTCGTAGCGGGAGCGGTCGGTGGGTGGGGTCGACGCCTCCAGATAGTTGAGCACCACGGTGCCCCTGCGATAGGCGGCTCCTGCCCACACGTCGGCCAGGTCACCGGCGCTGCTCTGGTCGGGGAAGACGTACACGGCCAGGTGGTCGGTGACGACCAGTTCCGAGCAGCCCAGCCCCAGCCCGTCCGGTCCGCACTCGGCGGACCTGTCCCGCGGGTTGGCCGCCTTCAGCCCGGCGGCCCGAAAGGCCGCGACGACCTCCCGGGCCGTGGGCGCACCGTCCTGGCGCGGTGGCAGCACCACCGGCGGTGGGCTGGGCGGGCGCCGTGGCGCGCTGCCGTCGGCGTTCGGGCCGGCCGACGCCGACCGGGTGGCCGGCGTGGCCGCGGCACCGGCCGGCCCTCGGCGGCGCCCGGCGTGGCGGGGCTCGTCCCACCGCCCGGCGCGATCGGGCCGGTCGGCCGGGATGGTTGCGCCATCGAGGTGGTGTCGGGCGGCGCCGGTCCCACGGCGGGTGGCCCGGCCGGGTCGCCACCACAGGCGGCCAGCACGATCGTGACCGTGAGGACGACGGCTGGCAGGATCCGGTGGCTCACCTCACGCAGTCTGCCCAACCCGGCCCCGGTGCAGGCAGTGGCCGGTCGGCCAGCCGCGTTGTCGGCTATCCGGCAGCCCGGCCGGCCACCGGCCGGGACCGCCCGCCACCGGCGACCCAATGGACACCGCACCGCGCCGGACACGGCGGGCGGACCCGGGCGTCCGGGCGTACGATCCGGTGCCGTGAGCAGCAGCGCCGACAGCGAACTCCGGACATCGGCCGGGGTCGTCTCGCTGACCACCGACTACGGCCTCGCCGACGGGTTCGTGGCGGCCTGCCACGGGGTGATCGCGCGAGTCGCCCCCGCGCTCCGGGTCATCGACGTGACCCACCTGGTGCCGCCGGGCGACATCCGCCGGGGCTCGGCGGTCCTCGCGCAGACCGTTCCGCACCTGCCCGACGGGGTACACGTGGCGGTGGTCGACCCCGGGGTGGGTACCACCCGGCGGGGGGTCGCCCTGGGCACGCCCGGAGGCTTCCTGGTCGGGCCGGACAACGGCCTGCTGGTCGACGCCGCCGACGCCCTCGGCGGGGTGACCGGCGCGGTGGAGCTGACCAACCCGCGATGGCTCGCGCCGCGGATCTCTGCCACCTTCCACGGGCGGGACGTCTTCGCACCGGTCGCGGCCCGGCTGGCGCTCGGCGCACCGCTGGCCGAGGCCGGCCCGGCGGTCGACCCGGCGACGCTGGTCCGGCTGCCCGAACCGCTGGTGGAGCGGCGGCCGGACGGTTTCGTCGCCGAGGTGCTGACGGTGGACCACTTCGGCAACGTCCAGCTCGCCGCCCCGGCCGACCTGCTGGCGCCGCTGCCGGACCGGCTTCGGGTGCACCCGGTGACCGACCGGCCGGAGCCGCCCGCGGCGGGTGGCGGAGACCAGGGGCTGGCGGCCGTGCACGGGCGTACGTTCGGCGACGCTCCCCTCGGCGCGCTGGTGGCGCACGTCGACTCCGCCGGCCGGGTCGCGCTCTCGGTCAACGGTGGGCACGCCGCCAACCTGCTCGCGGTGATCCCGGGTACGCTGCTGCGGGTCCGGGTTCCGGCCTCGGCCGAGGCGCACCCGCGCCACACGGACGAAATGTCTATTGTGGAAAGCTGTCAAGGTGGATGATCGCTGGGTACCCGCTGCCTGCCCCTGCTGCGCGTTCCGGACCGGCGGCGGCACCTGTCCCGTCTGCTTCTGGACCGACGACGGCCAGACCGACGCCGACGCCGACGCCGTGCGCGGCGGACCCAACGGGGATCTGAGCCTGTCCCACGCCCGCCTCAACTTCGCCGTCTACGGCGCCTGCCACCCCCGCTACCAGGAGCTGGTCCGTGCGCCGCGGCCCGAGGAAGTGCCCTGACCCGGTCGCGGCGAGGCCCGGGCGACGGTTCAGCAGGGCGGCACCGACCCGCCCCACACCACCGAGATGTACGCGTGGCTGACGAACTGGCCGGCGGCCAGGCGATTCCAGCGGCTTGTGGTGCGGTACGGCCCGGCGATCGTCTGCCCGGTCACATGGCACTGGATCGGCACGTTGGCGTGCTGGGCGGCCAGTCCGCGCGTCGGGTAGCCGGTGCCGGGGCCGGTGCGCACGTTGAGCGGGCCGTCGCCGACCACGCCCCGCGGGCCGCTACCCGTCCACAGGTAGGCCACGTCGACCCAGGCGTTCGTGGTCAGTCGCAGGCCGTCCCAGAACGTCCCGTCGGCGAGGTCGACGCCGGCCGGGTTCAGCACCACCCGGCCGAACTGGTCCCGCCCGCCGTTGTGGCCGGTCTGGTATGCGGCCTGCGCCTGCGGCCGGCCCCGGGGCAGATCCTTCCAGTTCTCCCGTACCGAGCTGGGATTCCAGTAGTCGTCCCGGGTGTTCCACGGGCCGACGTCCCAGACCGGGGCGTACTCGCAGCGGCTGCCGGTGGTGGTACAGACCCGCAGGGTGTAGTCGCCGGTGTTGCGCGGGGAGAGGCCACGGCGTGACGGCAGCGCCACGAAGTGGTCCCGGTTGCGGACGGTGTGCCCGTTCGCGGTCAACTCGCCGACCAGGCCGATCCGGGTCGCGTACACCCGGTAGGTGAGGCCGGGGGTGGCGGCGGCGATGGCGGCGGCGTCGGCGGTGAGCCGGACGGCCCGGACCTCGGTGGTGGCGCCGGCCGTGCTGCCGGTCAGCACCACCCGGGCCTGAACCCGCCGGACCGGCTGGTCGAAGACGGCCCCCGGAACGGCGTCTCGCCACTCGGTCCAGCCGATCGCCCGCCAGCCGCGAACCTGGACGGTGGCGGTGGCGCCGGGTCCGGCGGCGGCGGTGACCTCGGCCCGGACCCGCGTCGCCGGACGGCTGAGGGTGTGCGGCGCGGTCACCAGCATGCCCTCGGCGACGGCGCTACGCCGGGCCGGTACCCGGGGCGGGCGGGCGTCGGCCAGCCGGAGGCCGGCGCGGGTGTGCCGCACGTTGACGTCGTCGGCGTCGACGGCCGACAGGTCGGCGTTCCACCGGTCGGCGGGGGCGGCCGACGCGGCCGTGGGATGCAGGGAGATGGTCAGAACGGTGATCAGGCCGAGAGCCAGGACCCGAGTACGAGGATGATTCACAGCATTCTCCTAAGAACCCCTCGATAATGCCTATATCCGTAGATCGAAGAGAAGCGCGATACAAATAGCGATACACGTGAATTGGCTTCGAATGGAAGAATGACGCGGTGCCCGAAGGCGACACCGTCTGGAACACCGCCCGCGTCCTGGAACGCGCGCTCGCCGGGACCCGACTGACCGGCAGCGACTTCCGGGTGCCCGCGCTGGCCAGCCCGGACTGACCGCCGGGGCGTGGATCTTCCACGGGACCGTCCGGGCAGGTCGGAGCCCGGTGGACGGCCGGCCATCCGACCGCGTCGGAGTGGCGCGGCCGACACGCCGGCAGATCGGCAGATCGGCACGATTGGGCACTTCCTAACCGGCCGGCACGCGTCGCATGCTGCCGTTGAGGGCTCACGGAACGTCAACACCGCGCGTCCGCGCCGCCACGTCGGGGTGGTGGCCGCCGCGCCCCGATCACCGGGAGAGCCATGGCCGTGTTCCGCAGACTCCGGTCGACCTGGCTGGACCGCACCGCCCGCGCCGACCAGCAGCAGGGCGCGCCGTCCGCCGTGCCCACCGCCCGGACCGGCCCGGACCCGGCGTCACCCCTGGCACCGGCGAGCCTGGATCCGGCGGCCACGCCCCACTGCTTCGGCCCGGTGCCGAACCACGCGTACAGCCCACTACCGGTCGTCGACGCCGACGCAGCGGTGCTGACCGGCACGGGGCTGCGGAAGTTCGTCGACCCGCTGCCCGGCCTGGGCACCCTGGGGCGCACCCCGCTCGGCGCCCACCTGCCGGTCGCCGTGCCCGACACCATCACCCACCCCGGCTGCGACTACTACGAGATCGGCCTGCGGGAGTACGCCCAGCGGCTGCACCGCGACCTGCCGGCGACCCGCCTGCGCGGCTACCGGCAACTGAACCTGGGCACCGACGTCGACGGGCACAACACCGTCGCCCCGCCACCCCAACCGTGGCACCTCGGCCCGGTCGTGCTGGCCCGGCGGGGCCGGCCGGTACGGATCAAGTTCATCAACCAACTGCCCGCCGGCCCGGCCGGCGACCTGTTCCTGCCGGTCGACCCGACCGTGCCCGGCGCCGGCCCGGGTCCCCTCGGCGGGCCGGCACCCTATCCGCAGAACCGGGCGGTGCTGCACCTCAGCGGCGCGCTCACCGGCTGGATCAGCGCCGGCACCCCCTGGCAGTGGATCACCCCGGCGGGCGAGATCACCCCCTACCCGACCGGCACCGCACTGACCCACGTCCCCGACATGGCGCACCCGGGGCAGGGCGCCACCACGCTCTACTTCCCCAACGACCAGAGCGGACGCCTGCTCTGGTTCCACGACAACACGGTCGGGCTGTCCCGGCTGACCGTCTACTCGGGCCAGATCGCGCTCTACCTGCTCACCGACGAGGCGCAGGAGCGGCTGGTCGCCGACGGGACGCTGCCGGCCGAGCAACTGCCGCTGGTCTTCGAGGACAAGACATTCGTGCCGGACGACGCCCAACTCGCCGCCCAGGACCCGACCTGGGACCGGGACCGCTGGGGCGCCCGGGGTGCCCTCTGGCACCCGCACATCTACCAGCCCCGGCAGAACCCGTACCGGCCGGACGGGATCAACCCGACCGGCCGGTGGGACTACGGCCCGTGGTCGCGTACCGCCTCGGCGGCCGGCCCGGACGCGCCCGCCGCCGCGCTGCCCAACCCGCACCACGATCCGGTCGCCGACCCGGGCGAGCCGCCGGAGGTGCCGGGCGTGCCGCAGCCGAGCGCGGTGCCGGCCGGGTACGGCGACACCGTGCTCGTCAACGGCGTCGCCTACCCGTACCTGGAGGTCGAGCCACGGTTGTACCGCTGGCGCATCCTCAACGCCTGCCCGGACCGCTGGCTGAACCTCCAGCTGTACCGGGCGGCCTCGGACGCCCCGATGTGGACGCCGGAAGGCCGGCTGGCCGCCGGTGACGCCGGCGAGGTGCCGATGGTCGACGCCGTCCGCGCGCCGGGCCGGCCGGCGGACTGGCCGACCGACGGCCGGCCCGGTGGCGTGCCGGACCCGTCGGCGGCCGGACCCGAGATGATCCGGATCGGCAACGAGTGCGGCCTGCTGCCGGCGCCCGTGGTGGTCCCGAACCAGCCGATCGGCTTCCGCTTCGACCGGCGCGACCCCACCGTGCTCAACGTCGACGGCCACGCACTGCTGTTGGCCCCCGGCGAGCGGGCCGACGTGCTTGTCGACTTCGCCACCGTCACCCCCGGCAGCACGCTGATCCTCTACAACGACTGTCCCGTCCCGCTGCCCTGCTTCGACCCCCGGTACGACCACCACACGGGCGGGCCGGACCGTACCGCGGAGGGTGGCGCACCGCCGACCGTTCCCGGGTACGGTCCGAACACCCGCACCCTGGTGCAGCTGCGGGTGGCCGGCACCCCGGCCGAACCGTACGACCTCGACCGGCTGCGGGCGCGGCTGCCCGGCGCGTACGCGACCAGCCAGCGCCCCCCGATCGTCCCGCAGCCGGCCTACGACCCCTGCTTCGGCACCGGCACCGCCGGACCGACCCGGGTGCCGGTCCATGCCACCGCCGTGGAGTTCACCCCCGCCGGTGCCACGGAACCGGTGTGCCTGCCGCTGGCGGTCAAGGCCGTGCGGCAGGTCTTCGAGCCCGACCACGGCCGGCTCACCGGCCGCCTCGGCGTGGGTCACCCGCACACCGGGCCGCTCGGCGAGGCCACCCTGCCGCTCGGCCCCGCCGACCCGGCGACCGAGGTGCTGCAGGTCTGCGACCCGGCCGTGACGGTCGGCGCGGCCGGCGACGGCACCCAGCTCTGGCGGGTACGCGGCACCGGCCGACAGAGCCATCCGGTGCGCTTCGACGGGCTCGACGTGCAGGTCATCGGCCGGGTCGGCGGCGACGGCACGATCCGGCCACCGCACCCCGGCGAGCTCGGCTGGAAGCAGGTCGTCCGGGTGGACCCGGGTGAGGACGTGCTGCTCGCGCTGCGACCGGAGGCACCGGTCCTCCCGTTCAAGATCGGTGACAGCGTGCGACTGCTCGACCCGACCCGCCCGGCGGGCGCGCGGATCGGATCGACACAGCTCAGCCCGGTCGACGGTCGACCGGCAACCGTGGTCAACCAGCTGGTCAACCTGGGCTGGGAGTACGCCTGGTCGAGCGCGGCGGCCGGCCACCGCGACCAGGGCATGTACCGCCCGCTGGTGGTCCGCGTCTCGCCCCGGGCGCCGACCGGGCTGACCGCCGCTCCCGCGCCCGGCTCGGCGACCGCCCTACCCGCGATCACCCTCACCTGGACCGGCAACGGCAGCCGCCCACCGGCCACCAGCCACCTGCTGCAACGGGCCACCGACGCGACGTTCACCAACGGGCTGACCACGCTCACCGTGGCCGCCACGGCCACCCGCTACACCGACGCCACGGTCACCCCCGGGGTCACCTACCACTACCGGATCCGGGCGGAGAACGCGGTCAGCTGCTCGACCTGGTCCAACTGCGTCCCCGCGGCGGTGCAGCTCACCGCACCGACCCGGCTGGCCGCGTCGATCCCGCCCGCCGCGCCGCTGCGGGTCGCGCTGCGCTGGGCCAACCACTCCTTCGCCACCGGCATCGACGTGCAGCGGG
This sequence comes from Micromonospora tarapacensis, assembly GCF_019697375.1. Lineage (NCBI taxonomy): Bacteria > Bacillati > Actinomycetota > Actinomycetes > Micromonosporales > Micromonosporaceae > Micromonospora > Micromonospora tarapacensis. Next base: position 3,526,177 of record NZ_JAHCDI010000004.1, read on the forward strand.
CCACCAACCCGACCTTCACCAGCGGACCGGGCACCACCGCGATCAGCGTCGGCGACAACCACCTGGACCCGGCGGTCGCGCCGGACACCACGTACTACTACCGGGTACGCACCAGCTATCTCGGCGCCGCCTCACCCTGGTCGACGGTGGCGACGGTGACCACCCCACCCGCCCCGGGCACGCCGACCTCGGTCAGCGTCGCCACCAGCGCACCCGCCCCGGACAGCGCGACCGTGGTGCTGGGCTGGGCGGCCAGCACCCCCACCGGCCAGGGTGCCGGCTTCACCGTGGAACGAGCCCTGGATCCGGCGTTCACCCGGGAACCGGCGACCTTCACGGTCACCGGGCGGGGCTTCACCAACACCGGCCTGGCCCGAGGCGTCACCTACCACTACCGGGTCCGCTCGTTCAACGTGGTCGGCGCCTCGCCGTTCACCGGACCGATCCCGGTCACCACCCCGGAGTGACTCCGGCGAACATGGGAAGTTGCCTTACCAGCCACTTCCGGGCCGGCGTCGCGCCCGGGCCGGTCAGCGGCTCTCGCCGTCACCGGTCGCGCGCGGCGGGGCGCCTTGCGGTGTCCCGCGCAACCACAGCCACACCCCGACCAGCCCGCATGCCGCGCCGCCGACGGCGATCGCCGACTCGGCCAGGCCGGAAAGGTCGTCCAGGAACGGGAAGGTGCGGGAGACGACCAACGCCAGGAACGCGATCAGCAGCAGAAGAACGGCAAGCACCCGCTGTCGAGTCATGGATGCAATTGGATCATAGGGGTCAAGTCCAGTGTGGTGGGTGGGGCGGTTCGGCTACGGCCCGTCATCGGCGCCTTCGGATCGGCCCTGGCTCCCCTTCCGCTCGTCGGCGCCGAGCGTCACCACACCCTGCAACACGAGCGCGCCGGCGACGAGGGCGACGCCCAACGCGGTGGAGAACGTCGCCACGAGCCCCGTGGCGAGAAAGGCGAGGCCGTAGCCTTCGCTGCCGCTCACCAGGAGATCGTTGAGCGAGACCAGCGCGTCGGCCAGCAGCGTCCTGGCTATGACTGCAACGACGAGCAGCGCGACACCCAGGTTGAACATTCCGTGAGGTGTGACTCTTCGCGGCATTCGCGATCCCCTTCCGTCAGGGAGCAGCCGCGGGCCGGCCCACGGCGCGTAGCTCGGCCAGCGCGGAGGCGAAGCCGTGCAGCAGATCAGTCGCCTCCGTCAGGCGGGACGCCGCCGGGTGCTCGGTTTCGGGACGGTACTCCTCGGCCAGGTATCCCGCGGCGGCCACCACCAACCGCTCGTACGCGGCCACCCCCGCCTCCAGCTGCCCGGTGAGCGCCCGATGCGCCTCGACCAGCGGTGCCCGGGCGTCGGCCGGTGCGAGCCGTACCGCCCGCTCGACGCTGACCACCCGGTGGGCCAACTCCCGCAGCGACCGCTCGGCCACGGACGCCTCGGCGACGGCCGGCTCGGCGAGGCCGGTCAGCCGACCCGTCATCGAGGTCATGGTCGACGCGGCCCGGTCCAACCGTTCCCACGGCTGGGCGACGCTGGTGCCGCGCAGGGCGGTGCGGATGCGTACCCGGCGTACCTCGGCCAGCACGCCGGCGCCCACGGGGAGGCGTTCGACGGCGGCCACCAGGCGGGCCCGGTTACGGGCGGCGACCTGGGCCGGGTCGGGTGGAGGCGGGGCGGGTCGCGCGGCCAGCACGCGCAGGTCGGCCCAGCGCCACCCGGCCAGCGCGGTGGCGGCACCCGCGGCGGCGGCCCAGGCCGCGTCGGCGAGCCCGATGCCGGCGTACGGGGTCAGCACGATCGTCGCACCGCCGAGCCCACCGGCCAGGACGCTCCACCGGCGGGCGGAGCCGCGCAGCTTGCCCAGCCGCCTGAAGTACCGGGTGCGCTCGTCTGCCACCGCTGCCTCCTCGACCCTGCGCTCAGCCGGCGGCCGTGGTGTCGCCGGTGCCGCGTTCGCGGCTCATGCTGGCCCTGATCTCGTCGAGCCGGGCCACACCCGGTTCGCCGGTCTGCGCGGCCGGCTGGTCGGCCTCGCGTTCGGCGCCGGAACCCGCGCCGAGTTGCTCGCCGGCCATGCTGGCCCGGATCTGGTCCAGCCGGGCCGACCCGGCCGTGTCCAGGGTCGCCTTCTGGATCTCCAGCATCCGGCCCTCGGTCGAGTTGCCGGCGAGTTCCGCCCGGCCCATCGCGTTGGCGTAGCGGCGTTCGATGCGGTCGCGGACCTCGTCGAGAGTGGGAGTGCCGCCGGGGGCGGTGAGTGCCGACATGGACTCCAGCGAGGCGGCCACGCTCTCCTGCATCTTGGCCTGCTCCAACTGGCTGAGCAGCTTGGCGCGCTCGGCGAGCTTCTGCTGGAGGATCATCGAGTTGTTCTCCACCGCCCGGCGGGCCTGCCCGGCGGCGCCGAGTGCCTGATCGTGCAGGGTCTTCAGATCCTCCGCGGACTGCTCGGCGGAGACCAGCTGGGTCGCCAGGGCCTGCGCGGACTGCTCGTAGCGCCCGGCCTCGGCCTCGTCGCCCTTGGCGCGGGCCTGGTCGGCGAGGACCAGCGCCTGGCGGGCGTTGGCCTGCAATCGCTCGACGTCGGACATCTGCCGGGACAGCTTCATCTCCAGCTGGCGCTGGTTGCCGATCACCGCGGCGGCCTGCTGGACGAGCGCCTGGTGCTGCCGGTGCGCCTCGTCGATGGCCTGCTGGAGCTGCACCTTCGGGTCGGCGTGCTCGTCGATCCGGGCACCGAAGAGCGCCATCAGGTACTTCCACCCCTTGACGAACGGGTTCGCCATCTTCGCGGTATCCCCTCAATCAGGTCGCTGCACCTGCCCCACCCCGGGTGGCCGAACTCAGCCACCGGCGATGGTGGAACCATCGTCCCAGCCGGGCGCCAGTGCGGCATCCGTACCGCCGAGAGGGGGACGTCCGCGATCAACCCTACGCGGTGGCAGCCACCGCGACCATCGACCGCCAGGCTCAGGCGGCGCAGACCACGTCGCGGTCGGTGCGGTCGGTGGCGGACCGGACCCGGGCGCTGCGCAGGGTGGCCTTGAGCGGAGAGTCCTGCCGCACGGAGACGGCGACGGAACCGTCGGAGGTGACCTGACGCACCCCCCGGCCGGTGGTCTTGTGCACTGCGGCGGCGACCGGCGTCGAATCGGCCGGCTCGCCCTGCACCGGCACCAGCACGCCCGGCAGCTGCTCGGCGAGCGCGACGGTGTCGCTGACCTCGCGCAGCAGCTCGGACAGGCGGGCACCCAGCGCGTCACAGATCGCGGCGAGCAACTCGCTGGAGGGCTCCTTCTGGCCGCGTTCGATCTCGGACAGGTAACCGAGGCTGACGTTCGCGGCGGAAGACACCTCACGCAGCGTGCGGTGCTGCCCCTGCCGGCGCGCCCTCAGTGCGTCACCGATCACCCGGCGTAGCAGGACCATCGCACCTCCCCTGCGGGACCCAAGTTCGTCCGGCCGTCCGGTCCGGCGGTGGCACCGGCTCCGGCCGTCGGAGCTTTCCCGCAACCGTACCCGTTGCACGCCGCCACGACATCCCGCCCCGCCACGACATCTCGCCGCACCGCTGGCCGCGCCGCCGGTCAGTGACGCCTCGGCTGCCGCTGTCCCGGCGTTTCGCCCAGCTGGACTGTCAACCATCGGAAGCGACCGGGCTCTCCGGGGCCTGGATGCGGTCGGCGAGCAGGCGCAGCGCCTCGGTCACGGCGGCACCGCGGATACGGTCACGCCCGCCGGTCAGGTCGAGCTGCCGCACCTCCCTGCCGTCCGGGCCGGCGACCGCGACGAAGACCAGCCCGACCGGCTTGCCGTCCTGGGGTTCCGGGCCGGCCACCCCGGTGGTGGCCAGGCCCCAGTCGGCACCGCAGCGGCGCCGGCCACCCTCGGCGAGTGCCGCCGCCACGTCGCAGTCGACCGGGCCACGTTCGGCCAGCAGCTGCGCCGGTACGCCGGCCAACTGCTCCTTCAGCTCGGTGGCGTAGACCACCAGCCCGCCCCGGAAGACCGCGCTGGCTCCGGCGATCTCCACGATCGTGGCGGCCAGCAGCCCGCCGGTCAGCGACTCGACGGTGGCGACCGTCTCCCGCCGCTCGATGAGGCGGTGCACCACCCCGGCCGCCGCGCTGCCCATCGAACCCTCGGCCTCTCGCACGCCCATGAACTGCATCCTTCCCGGCTCGCGAGTGATCCACCCGCCGCAACAGGAATCGGGGTGACCGCGGTCTCAGCGGCGGGCCCGGCGCAGCCGCAGCGCCTGCGCGACGTAGTCGAAGCCGGTGGCGAGGGTGACCACCACCGCCGCAGCCATGATCCAGGGGCCGACCGCGGCGGACTCGGCCGGCATCGGCCACAGGTACCAGGTGATGGCCAGTATCTGGAGCGCCGTCTTGGCCTTCCCGCCCCGGCTCGCGGCGATCACGCCACGCCGGATCACCCAGAACCGCAGGGCCGTGATGCCCAGCTCACGCGCCAGGATCACCACCGTCACCCACCAGGGCAGCCGGTCGTACCAGGAGAGCAGCAGCATGGCGGCGCCGGTGAGCGCCTTGTCGGCGATCGGGTCGGCCACCTTGCCGACCGCGGTGACGAGCCCGAACCGGCGGGCGATCCAGCCGTCGACCAGATCCGTCGCCGAGGCCACCGCGAAGATCACGCAGGCGGCGATCTGCCAACCCGCGTGGGTCATGTCCGAGACGACCACGGCGACGGCGAAGACCGGCACGAGCACCAGCCGCAGCGCGGTCAGGCCGTTGGCGGCGTTGACCACGGGCACCCGGGTCACCATCGGCACCGGGGTCGACTCCGTCGCCCCGGTCATCTGCCCGTTCCCCTCGGGTGGTTCACCCGGCACCGCACCTCGTGGTTCCTCCGCCTCGTCCCGGCCCGCCGTCACCGCGCCGCGCCGGGCGCGGCCGAGATCATCTCATCCGGCACCGCGACCAGGTCCACACCCTCGGTGCCGGTCACCGTGGCCCGGACCAGGTCACCCGGGCGCAGCGCGGCCAGGTCGACCCCACCGGCGTCCGGAGCGACAAGCGTGGTCGACCCGTCCACCTCCGGCGCCTGGTGCGCCGCCCGCCCCTCGACGACACCGCCGTCGACCGAGTCGACCAGCACCTCCACCGTCGAGCCGAGCCGGTCCTCGGCGCGCTGCGAACACAGCTCGTCGGCGAGCGCGCTCAGCTTGTCGTACCGGCGTTTGATCGTGGCCGCGGAAACCTTGCCCGGCAGTCCGGCGGCCTCCGTGCCGTCCTCGTCGCTGTAGTCGAAGACCCCGATCGCGTCGAGCCGGGCATCGGTGAGGAAACGGACCAGTTCGTCGACGTCGCCCCGGGTCTCGCCGGGGAAGCCGACGATGAAGTTGCTCCGCGCCCCGGCTTCCGGCGCCATCGCCCGGGCGGTGGCTAGCAGCTCCAGGAAACGATCGGTGGAGCCGAAACGACGCATCCGGCGCAGCACCGGCTCGCTGGAGTGCTGGAACGACAGGTCGAAGTAGGCCGCCACGCCCGGCGTGCTGGCGATCGCCTCGACCAGGCCCGGCCGGGTCTCGGCCGGCTGGAGGTAGCTGGCCCGGACCCGGACGATGCCGTCGACGGCGGCGAGCTGCGGCAGCAGCTTCTCCAGCGCGCGCGGGTCGCCCAGGTCCTTGCCGTACGAGGTCGAGTTCTCGCTGACCAGGACCAACTCCCGGACGCCGCTCTTGGCCAGCCACTCGGCCTCGGCCAGCAGCTCGTCGGGGGTGCGGGAGACGAAGGCGCCCCGGAAGGCGGGGATGGCGCAGAACGCGCACCGCCGGTCGCACCCGCTGGCCAGCTTCAACGAGGCCACCGGGCCGCTGTCCAGCCGGCGGCGCAGCACCGTACGCAGGTGCGCGGGGGTGTGCTCGTCGACGTCGGTGCCACGGCCGTGCCCGGGCAGCGACACGGTGCTGTCCCGGCGGGCGACCGGGGTCAGCGGCAACAGCTCGCGCCGGTCCCGCGGGGTGTGCGCGGCGACCTCGCGGCCGGCGACGACCGCGTCCAGCCGGGCGGAGATGTCCGGGTAGTCGTCGAAGCTGAGCACCGCCCGGGCCTCGGGAAGGCTGTCGGCCAGCTCCCGGCCGTACCGCTCGGCCATGCAGCCGGCGGCGACCACCTTCGCGCCGGTGTCGGCGGCGGCCAGCAGCGTCTGGATGGAGTCCTGCTTGGCCTTCTCCACGAAGCCGCAGGTATTGACGACCACCACGTCGGCGCCCTCGCCGTCGGTCGTCACCTGCCAGCCGTCGGCGTGCAGGCGGGCGGCCAGCTCCTCCGAGTCGACCTCGTTGCGGGCGCAGCCCAGGGTCAGCAGGGCGACTCGACGCGCCGAGCCGGAGTTCTCGGAAGGGGAGGTGGCAGACACCATCCGAGGGTACCGGGCGGCGGTGCCCGGCCCGGCAACGGCGGTGCGGCGGTCGCACCGGCGCCCGCGCACGACCGGGCCGGCCGGGTCAGACCACCGGGGTGAGGATGCGGACCAGGCGGTCGAGCAGGAACACCTCGGTACCGGCCAGGCCGACCGAGCAGAAGACCGAGATCTGGTCCGCGCCGGTGCGGCCCGGTGCCGCCCCGGCCAGCACCGCGCCCAGGTCGCGCAGCCGGGACGCGTACGGAGGCTGGGCGGCGAGCATCGGCGGCGCGTACGACATCGCCTGCGCCACCGAGTCGCTGGCCAGTACGGCGGCGGCGTCCAGCAGGTCGGTGGCGAACTCCGACCGGTCGCGCTGCTTGAAGCCGACCGCGTTGACGTGGCTGCCGGGGCTCAGGTCGGCGGCGGTCAGCACCGGCGTCGGGCTGGTGGTGGCCAGCACCACCACGTCCCGATCGCGTACGGCCGCGCGGGCGGTGCCCACCGCGCGGGCCGGGATGCCGAGTTCGGCCCGGACCCGGCCGGCGAACGCCTCCCGGCGTGCGGCGGAGCGGCTGTGCACGGTGACCTCGCGCAGCCGTCGCACGGCGGCGGCGGCCCAGACCTGGGTCCAGGCCTGGCCGCCGGAGCCGATCACGCCGAGGGTGGCCGCGTCCGGGCGGGCCAACGCGTCCACCGCGACGCCGCCCAGCGCGCCGGTACGCCGGGAACCCAGTTCCTCCCCCACGGCCACCGCCCGCACCGCGCCGGTGCGTCCGTCGTGCAGCACCACCACCTGCTCGGTCTCGGGGTGCCCGAACGTGTCGTACGCCCGGTACCCGTACCACTGCCCCACCAGGTGCCCGGCGGTGAGGACCATCCGGCCCCCACCCAGCGGCGCGGCGGCGCGGGGTGGTGCCACCAACCGCCCGTCGTGGGCGGCCAGCAGGGCCTGACGCATCGCGTCGACCGAGGTCGGTGCGTCCAGCGCGGCGGCGACCTCCGGGTCGGAGATGAGCACGGTCACGGGTCCATGGTGCAGGCTGAAGCAAGCTTCAAGTCCACCGCGGGTGATCCGTCTCACCCGAACAACCGACTCGTCCCGGCCCCGGTGGCCGGGCCCGCCGAGAGGTGACCCGATGGCCTGGATCGCGCTGGTGCTCTCCGGACTGCTCGAAACGGCGTGGGCGATCGCCCTGGACCGCTCCGCCGGCTTCACCCGGCCCCTCCCCTCGGTGATCTTCGCGATCACGCTAGTGCTGAGCATGGCCGGCCTGGCGTACGCACTGCGGGAGATCCCGGTCGGCACCGGGTACGCCGTGTGGGTCGGCATCGGCGCCACCGGCACCGCGGCGGTGGGAATGCTCGTGCTGGGCGAATCCACCAGCCTGCCCCGGATCGGATGTCTGCTGCTGGTCGTCGCCGGCGTGGTCGGCCTCAAAATCTTCCACTGACCGTTCCCGCCGCCCGCGTGGCGAGCGTCCGTAGTGGGTAGAGACGGACGGCAGACGCAGACTCACCCTCCGGAGGAAGACATGGCCACCAGCACCGTCCGCTCGACCAGCGCCGCCCGCATCTGCACCATCGTGGGCTTCGTGTTCGCGGTCCTCGCGCTGCTGCTCAACCCGATCCTCTTCGGAGTCATCGGTCTGGTCCTCGGCGTCGTCGGCGCGATGCTCGGCGACAAGCCGCTGGGCTGGTACGCCGCCGCGGCCAACGTGGCCGCCATGCTGCTGAACATGTTGCTCCTCAGCGCGCTCTGACCTCTGCTCTCTTGACCACTCGACCGGGCCCGCCACCTGCTGTGGCGGGCCCGCGCAGTTGGGTAGACGTGCCGGCGCAGCGAGGCGAACCACGGACGCTGACTGTCCGCACAAGGAACTCTGGGTGACACCGCCGACCCAGCGCCCCTTCCCCCACTCCAACCTTTGCTCTGCTTCAACCCACGCAAGCGCCTCTGAACTGCGGTGATGCGACGACGCCGAGCCGACCCACAGAGATCAGCCAACACTTGGAGTAACCAGTGCGTGGGTTGAAGCAGAGCAAAGGAGACGGCGGGGGAATGGCGGGCAGGCGGAAGCATCACCCAGTGCGACGGCAGGTAGGGCCGGCGGGGGTCAGCCGTGGTCGGCGGTCAGTCACCGCCGCCCCGCAGGCCCGCCAGGACCTCTTCCAGCTCGTCCGGCTTGATCAGCACGTCGCGGGCCTTGGAGCCCTCGGAGGGGCCGACCACGCCCCGGGTCTCCATCAGGTCCATCAGCCGGCCGGCCTTCGCGAAGCCGACCCGCAGCTTGCGCTGGAGCATCGAGGTCGAGCCGAACTGCGAGGTGACCACCAGCTCCACCGCCTGCATCAGCAGGTCCAGGTCGTCACCGACGTCCTCGTCGATCTTCTTCCGGCTGTCCTGCGCGGGAGCCAGCACGTCCGAGCGGAACTCCGGCTCACGCTGCTCCTTGCAGAACTTCACCACGTCGTTGATCTCGCGCTCGGTGACCCAGGCGCCCTGGATCCGCACCGGCTTCGAGGCGCCCATCGGCAGGAACAGCCCGTCGCCCCGGCCGAGCAGCTTCTCCGCGCCCGGCTGGTCCAGGATGACCCGGGAGTCGGCCAGCGAGGAGGTGGCGAACGCCAGCCGGGACGGCACGTTGGCCTTGATCAGGCCGGTCACCACGTCGACCGAGGGCCGTTGGGTGGCAAGCACCAGGTGGATGCCGGCCGCCCGGGCGAGCTGGGTGATCCGCACGATCGAGTCCTCGACGTCGCGCGGCGCGACCATCATCAGGTCGGCCAACTCGTCCACGATCACCAACAGGTAGGGATAGGGACGCATCTCCCGCTCGCTGCCCGGCGGCGCCTTGATCTCGCCGTTGCGCACCTTGCGGTTGAAGTCGTCGATGTGCCGGACCCCGTTCGCGGCGAGGTCGTCGTAGCGCATGTCCATCTCGCGGACGACCCACTCCAGTGAGTCGGCCGCCTTCTTGGCGTTGGTCACGATCGGGGTGACCAGGTGCGGGATCCCCTCGTAGCCGGTCATCTCGACCCGCTTCGGGTCGATCAGCAGCAGCCGCACCTCGTCCGGGGTGGCCCGCGTGAGAACGGACATGAGGAGAGAGTTCAGGCAGCTGGACTTGCCCGCGCCGGTCGCTCCCGCGATCAGGATGTGCGGCATCTTGGCGAGGTTGGCGACCACGTAGCCGCCCTCGATGTCCTTGCCGAGGGCGACCACCATCGGGTGGTGGTCGCTGGTGGCGGCGCGCGAACGCAGCACGTCGCCGAGCGCCACGTTCTCCGGGTCGGTGTTCGGGATCTCCACGCCCACCGCGCTCTTGCCCGGGATCGGGCTGAGGATCCGGACGTCCGGTGACTTCACCGCGTACGCGATGTTGCGGGACAGCTGGGTGATCCGCTCGACCTTCACCCCGTGCCCCAACTCGACCTCGTAGCGAGTCACCGTCGGCCCCCGGGTGAAGCCGGTCACCGCCGCGTCGACGTCGAACTGGTCGAAGACGCCGGTCAGTGCGGCGATCACCTCGTCGTTGGCCTTGCTGCGGGTCTTCGCGGCGGCCCCGCTGCCGAGCATGTTCGCCGGCGGCAGGGTGTAGTCGCCGGCCAGGCCGGTCAGCGCGAGTTGTTCGGCCCGGGTCGGCGCGGGCGAGTGCTCCGGCGGCTCGACCGGTTTGCGGCTGGCCGGCACCCGGGACGGCGACCTGCGGGGCAGGACGATGGTCTCCTGAAGGTCCACGTCGTCCAGGTCGTCGAACCCGTCCGGGTCGACCGGCGGTGCCGCCCGCTTCGCCGGGCGCCGCCGGGCCGGCGGGGTGGACGCCTCCTCCGTCGCCTCCGGTCCGGTCTGCCCGACCATGCTTCCGGCCAGCAGGCCGAGCCGCTCGGGGATCTTGTTGATCGGCGTCGCGGTGACCACCAGCAGCCCGAACACGAGCAGCAGGATCAGCAGCGGCACCGCCACCCAGGCGGTGACCGCGCGCTCCAGCAGGCTGCCCACGCCCGCACCGACCAGCCCGCCGGCGAAATCCCGCTCGCCCGGGCCGGCCGGCTGCTGGCCGATGTGCAGCAACGCGGCGGTCGCCACCAGCATGGAGCCCCAGCCGACCAGCCCCCGTCCGCGGTGTTCCGGATCGCCGGGCTGGCGCATCAGCCGCCAGGCGCCGATGCCCAGCAACACCGGCACCACGATGGAGATGGCGCCGAGGAAGAGCCGGACCGTGTCGGCGAGCCGGGCACCCACCGGCCCGGCCGCCGAGAACCAGATCGCACCCGCACCCAGCAGGGCGAGACCCATCAGCAACAACCCGCCACCGTCACGGCGGTGCTCCGGGTCGAGGTCGCGGGCCGAGGCGGCCTGCCGGCCGGCGGCGCGCACCGCCCAGCCGACGCCGTGGGCCAGGCCCATCCACAGTGCCCGGACCGCCCGGCCGACGTACGCGGCGGGGCCCGGTCCCTCGCCGAGGTGCGGCGCCGTGCCGGCGCGCGGGTCTTCCTGGCCGGCTGGCGGGCACGACCGTTCGTGCCGCCACGCGGCGACGCGCCGCGCCGCCGACTCGCCTGAGGGGTACGGCCCGCCATAGCATCACCGTAGCGGCGGGCCGGGCGATCGGCCGGTCTTCCAGGTCGCTCCGCGTGTCGCAGCGTGGTCCCCGACCCCTGCCGTGATATTCGCCTGGCGAAGGAGTGTCCAATGGGTTCGCCGGAGTTCGAGGACCGTCCGGACGACCCGCTGGCCGGGCACCCGGCGACGCTGCGGCCCCTGACCCACGATCTCGTCGCCGCGGTGCTGGCCCACCGGGGCCACGCCGTGACCACCGACGCGGCGGGTGGGCTGGTCGGCCGGTGGGCGCAGAGCCACATCTGGTTCCTGCGCACCGGCGACGCCGGGGAGCTGCTCCAGGTCCGCATCGTCGCGGACCGTGTCTTCGCGGTGCCGGAGGTGGCCTCGCTGCACGACTTCTGCAACGCCTGGAACCGCGACCGCTTCTGGCCGAAGGCGTTCGTCCACCTCGACGACGCCGGGCACGCCCAGGTCTGCGGCGAGGTCATCACCGACCTGGAGCGGGGCGTCACGCCACACCAGCTGGACCGGCTGCTCGACCGGGGCATCTCGACCGGCTGCCGGCTGGCCGCCGAGGTGGACGGGCTCGTGGGGACGGCGCAGCGGTGAGCGCCGGCAGCGGTCGCGGTCGCGCCCGCCCCGCCGGCGCGGCGGCTGGCCGGGTGCGGCCCGACCGGCCGCCGGCCGGCGCCCTGGCCGGCGCCCTGGCCGACGCGCGGGACCTGCCGGACGGCGAGGCGCGCGTCACCGAGCTGGAACGGATCGGCACCCTCGCCGCCGCGACCGGGGATCGGCGGACCGCGCTCCAGGCGTGGTCCGAGCTGGTCGAGACCCACCTGCGCGGCGGCCAGCGGTGGCGGCTCGTCGAGCCCGTCCGGCGCTGCCTCGCCACGGCAGGGCCCGACGACGAGACGCTGCGCCGTTACCGCCGGTACGCCGTCGAGGCGCTGCTCGGCACCCCCCGCATCGGCCTCGACCAGGCTCGGACCGTGCTCGAAGGACCCGTCGAACGAGTCGGGACGGGCGACGACGACGCGGCGCTCGTGGCCCAGCTGCGCTGCCGGATCGCCGATCAGACCGGCGACGAACCCACTGCCCGGCGCTGGCTGCGACGATGGCAGGACAGCCCACCCGACCCCGCCGCCGGATGCCCCGACTGCCTGCCCGTACGCCAGGCCGAGCTGCTCGCCGGCTGGGGTGACTGGACCGCGGCGCTCGACACCCTCGGTCCCCTGCTCGACGGTGCGGGCCGCTGCAGCGCCCAGCCCGAGGCCGCGCTGACCGCGGCACTGCTGCCCTGGTTGCGAGCCGGGGAAGCGGACCGGGCGGCCCGGGCACACCTGCGGGCGTACCGCCGGCACCGGGTGGAGCCCGACGGCTTCGCTCGCCTCGCCACGCACCTGCGCTTCTGCGCGCTCGCCGGGCACCTCGAACGCGGGCTGGAGATCGTCGTCGAGCAGTTGCCCCGGCTGGACCAGCCACCCGAGGACCTGTCCGTCATGGAGTTCGCTGCGGCGGGAGCGCTGGTCTGCGCGCTGGTGGCCGGCGCATCCGGCGATCGGGCGGTGCGCCGGCCGGCCTACCGTGGGCGTCCCGCGGCGGAGATCCCGGTGGCACGGCTCGGCAGCGAGTTGCTCGCCGTCGCCACCGGTCTGGCCGGCAGCTTCGACGCCCGCAACGGCACCGGCCACCAGACCGGCCGGATGGCCGCCTGGCTGGCCGAGCGCCCGCTGGCGCCGCCGGTGCCGCTGCCCGGCGACGAGGGGCCCGAGCCGGACGGCGACCCGTGGGACGGCTCGGGGCCGGACGACGGGGCCGACGGACCGCGGGCGGACGAGGTCGGCGTCCTGACCGTGGCAATGATCACAGCCGCCCTCGACCGGCGCGGCGACGGCTACACGCTCGACGCGGCCGGCACGGTGCTGGCGCGCTGGGGCGACGCGGTGATCCAGTTCCGGCGGGCCGGGGAACACCACGACATCCTGCACGCGCGGGTGGTCGCCGGGCGCCGGCTACCGGCCGCCCGGCGCGCCGAGGCGTACGAGTTCTGCAACGGGTGGAACCGCGACCGGCTGCTACCCAAGGCGTACCTGCACGATCCGGGCGACGGTGAGCTGGTGCTGGCCGGCGAGGTGACCACCGACCTGGCGTACGGGGTGGCGCCGGTCCAGGTGACGGTGCTGGTGGACGCGGCGGTACGCACCGGCATCGCGTACGCGGAGGCGGTCGCCGCTCTCCCCTGATGTCAGCGCCGGCTGCTCAGCGCGCGTGCTCCGACCCGGCCCGCGTGGGTACGCCTGCCGGGTCGGAGTACGGGCGGAAAGTCCGAACGGTTCAGACCTCGACGACGGTGGGAACGATCATCGGGCGGCGGCGGTAGGCGTCGTTGACCCATCGTCCGACGGTGCGCCGGACGATCTGCTGGAGCTGGTGCGGATCGGTGATCCCGTCGGCCGCCGCCCGGTTGAGCGCCTCGGTGACCAGGGGAAGCACCGGGTTGAACGCCTCCGGGTCCTCGGAGAAGCCCTTGGCGGACACGGTCGGGCCGGCGACCACCTTCCCGGTGACCGAGTCCACCACGACGGTGGCGGCGATGAACCCACCGTCACCGAGCATACGACGCTCGGTGAGCAGCGACTCGCTGACGTCACCGACGGCCAACCCGTCGACGTAGACGTAGCGGCTCTTGACGTGCCCGACCACGCTGGCCCGCCCCTCCACCAGGTCGACCACGTCGCCGTCCTCGCAGAGCACCACCCGGTCGGGGGCCACGCCCGACTCGATGCCCAGCCGAGCGTGCGCTCGCAGGTGCCGCCACTCGCCGTGCACCGGCATCAGGTTGCTGGGCCGGACCACGTTGAGCAGGTAGAGCAGCTCACCCGAGGGAGCGTGGCCGGAGACGTGCACCTTCGCCACCTCCTTGTGCACCACCACCGCACCGGCCCGGGCCAACCGGTTGATCACCCGGTAGACGGAGGTCTCGTTGCCCGGCACCAGCGAGGAGGCCAGCACCACGGTGTCACCGGGGGCGATGGTGATGTGCCGGTGGTCGCCGCTGGCCATTCGGCCCAGGGCGCTCATCGGCTCGCCCTGCGAACCGGTCGACATCAACACGATCTGCTCCGGCGGCATCGACGTCGCCTCGTCCAGCCCGACCACCAGGCCGGGCGGGATGTTCAGCAGGCCCAGGTCCCGTGCGATGCCCATGTTGCGGACCATGGAGCGGCCGATCAGCGCGACCTTGCGGCCGTGCTCGGCCGCCGAGTCGAAGACCTGCTGCACCCGGTGCACGTGGGAGGCGAACGAGGCGACGATGATCCGGCCGCGCGCCTTCGCGAAGATCGAACCGAGCACCGGGCCGATCTCCCGCTCCGGGGTGACGAAGCCCGGGGTCTCCGCGTTGGTGGAGTCCGAGAGCAGCAGGTCCACGCCCTCGGCGCCGAGCCGGGCGAAGCCGGCCAGATCGGTGATCCGGCCGTCCAGTGGCAGCTGGTCCATCTTGAAGTCGCCGGTGTGCAGCACCAGCCCGGCCGGGGTACGGATGGCCACCGCGAGGGCGTCCGGGATCGAGTGGTTCACCGCGAAGAACTCGCACTCGAACGGGCCGAGCCGCTCCCGACCGCCCTCCCGCACCGTCAGCGTGTACGGCTGGATGCGCCGCTCGGCCAGCTTCGCCTCGACCAGCGCGAGGGTGTACTGCGAACCGACCAGCGGGATGTCGGACTTGTGGGCGAGCAGGTAGGGCACCGCACCGATGTGGTCCTCGTGGCCGTGCGTCAGCACGATCGCCTGGACGTCGTCGAGCCGGTCGAGGATCGGGCCGAAGTCGGGCAGGATCAGGTCGACCCCGGGCTGCTCCACGTCCGGAAAGAGCACACCGCAGTCGACGACCAGGAGCTTCCCGTCGTACTCGAAGACGGTCATGTTCCGGCCGATGGCGCCGAGCCCGCCGAGCGGTATGACCCGAAGCCCGCCCTCCGGCAGCGGTGGGGGAAGTTGGGCCTCCTCGTTGTGCGCCTCGGTCACGCGTTCACCTCATTCTGCGACGCCGTTACCCGGCGTCCGTCGTGTCGTTTGATCATTCGGGAAGGGCCAGGCCCGCCGCCGCGCAGTCGGCGCGGAGTTGGGCGAGCTGGCCGTCGGTGATGTCCACCAGCGGCGGCCGGACCGGTCCGGCCGGCAGGCCCTGTGCGGCAAGGCCCGCCTTGACCAGGATGGTCCCCTGGGTACGGAAGATCCCCGTGAACAGCGGCAGCAGCCGGCGGTGCAACGACAGCGCGGTCGGCCCGTCCCCCGCGTCGTACGCCTCGATCATCCGCTTGGTCTCGGCGCCGACGAAGTGGGTCGAGGTGCCCACCACCCCGACGCAACCGACGGCCAGCGCGGGCAGGGTGAGCGCGTCCTCGCCGCTGTAGTACGCCAGGTCGGTGCGGCTGGTCACCCAACTGGTCGCGGTCAGGTCGCCCTTGGCGTCCTTCACCGCGACGATCCGGCCGTGCTCGGCGAGCTGGACCAGCGTCTCGGTCTCGATCGGCACCCCGGCGCGGTGCGGGATGTCGTAGAGCATCACCGGCAGCCCGGTCGCGTCGGCCACGGCCGTGAAGTGACGCAGCAGACCGGCCTGCGGCGGCTTGTTGTAGTACGGGGTGACCACCAGCAGCCCGTGCGCACCGGCCTTCTCCGCCGAGGCGGCCAGCTCGATGGTCTGCCGGGTGTCGTTGGTGCCCACCCCGGCGACCACCCGGGCCCGGTCGCCGACAGCCTCGGCCACGACCCGGATCAGGCGTTCCTTCTCCGCGTCGGTGGTCGTCGGCGACTCACCGGTGGTGCCGTTGACCACCAGCGCGTCGTTGCCCTGCGCCACGACCAGGTGATCCGCCAGCCGCGCCGCGCCGTCGAGATCGAGCGCGCCGTCGGGGGTGAACGGGGTCACCATGGCCGTGAGCACCCGACCGAACGGACGGGAGGCCGTCCGGGCCGGGGCGTCAACGTGGTCGTGCGTCATGGTGACAACCTAGCGGACGGCCGGCGGCCGGCCGCCGGGGAAGGGCTCAGGACCCCTGGGCGTGCGGCTCGCGCCCGCTCAGGACCCCTGGGCGTACGGGCTGTGGGCCACCTCGGTGCCGTCGGGCAGGGCCGAGACGGCGAAGTCGGCGAAGGCGTTCGGCGCGACCCGCTGCAACTGCCGCAGACACTCGACCGCCAGTTCGCGGATCTCCACGTCGGCGTGCTCGGTGGCGCGCATTCCGATGAAGTGCCGCCAGGCCCGGTAGTTGCCGGTGACCACGATCCGGGTCTCGGTGGCGTTCGGCAGCACCGCGCGGGCGGCCTGGCGGGCCTGCTTACGCCGCAGCGTCGGGTTCGCCACGTCGGCGAAGCGCCGTTCCAACCCCTCCAGCAGGTCGTTGTACGCGCGCACGCTCGCCTCGGCCGCCTCGACGAACCGCTTGTGCAACTCCGGATCCTCGGCGATCACCGTCGGCTCGACCATCGCCGCGTCCCGCTCCGGCACGTACCGCTGGGACAGCTGCGAGTACGAGAAGTGCCGGTGCCGGATCAGTTCGTGGGTGAACGAACGGGACACCCCGGTGAAGTAGAAGCTGACCGAGCCGTGCTCCAGCACGGAGAGGTGGCCGACCTCCAGGATGTGCGCCAGGTAGCCGGCGTTGGTGGCGGTGGCCGGATTCGGCTTCTGCCAACTCTGGTAGCAGGCCCGTCCGGCGAACTCCGCGAGCGCCTGCCCCCCGTCGGCGTCGGTCGACCAGGGCACGTCCTCCGGCGGGTCGAAGTGGGTCCACGCGACGAGCTTGACCTGCGGCTGCACCATCTCCGGCATTCTTGCGACTGTAGTAGGGCGGCGCCGCCGCCACGATGGCGGGTGGTTAGACGTAGAGGGCGGTGAAGGGGAGCCAGGGCAGGTTGCGGACCACCGAGAAGGCCAGCCAGGCAGCCAGGAACCCGCTGATCAGCTTCGGGCCGATCCGCAGCTCGGGCAGTCGCCAGCCGAACGCCTGCCGGCCGGCCCAGGCGACGAAGAGGTACGCCAGGAAGGGCAGCGCGAAGACGAAGAGGAAATGGTGTCGGGCCGCGGCCGGCAGGTCGGCGTGCAACACGTACCAGAGGGCACGGGTGCCGCCGCAACCGGGACAGTCCAGCCCGGTGGTCAGCTTGAGCAGGCAGGTCGGCAGGGCGTCCGGCGCGGAGCGGGTGGGATCGCTGAGCAGCGTGTAGCCGATGCCGGCGGCGACGCAGCCGACCGCGGCCAGCGGCACCACCCAACGCGGCGCGCGATCGTAGAGCCGCGCCACGAACCGGGTGAGCCGATCGGGCTCGGCCACCGGGTAGCCGGCCGGATATCCCACCGGCCAGTCGGCCGGCACCTCGGGCGGCGCACCGCCGACCGGCCCGTGCGGCACCGGCCCGTGCGGCGCGGCCGGATCCCGGGCGGGCGGCTGCGGCTCGGCGCCGGCTCGGTCAACGCTCGTCACGCCGCTCACCGTACACCGGCCACGCCCAGCAGCGCGGCGGCCAGCGGAGCGGCGAGGTCACCGGCGGCGGGTGGCGCCACCGCGTCCAGGCCGAGCCAGCCGGCCAGCCGGTACAGCTCCGCGGCGAGCGCCACGGCGGTCTCCCCGGGTCGACGCCCGGCTCCGCCCAGGCGGCCGGCACCAGCAGCACCCCGGCCTTGCGGTCCGCCTTCAGGTCGACCCGGGCGGTGAACCGCTCGCCCTGCCGGAACGGCAGCACGTAGTAGCCGTGCACGCGTTGCGGCGCCGGGACGTAGATCTCGATGCGGTAGCTGAAGCCGAACAGCCGCTCGGTGCGGGCACGTTCCCAGACCAGCGGGTCGAAGGGACTGACCAGGCTGTTGCCGCGCACCCACCGGGGCAGCCGCGCCTGCGCGTGCAACCAGGCGGGCTGTCGCCAGCCCGGCACGGTGACCGGCCGCAACTCCCCGGCCTCGACCAGGTCGGCGATGGCCTGCCGGGCCCCGGCGACCGGCAACCGGAAGTAGTCGCGCAGCTCCAGCTCGGCGGCGACCCCGAGCGACCGCGCAGCGATGCTCACCAGCGTGCGGTACGCCTCGGCGTCGCTCGGCGTCGGCGCGTCGAGCACCGGGGCCGGCAGCACCCGCTCGGGCAGGTCGTAGCGGCGGGCGAAGGAGGTGGTGCGCTGCGCCGCGCACACCTCACCGGCCCAGAAGAGGTATTCCAGCGCCTGCTTCACCGCCGACCAGTTCCACCCCCAGTTGCCGGTCTGGCGGGGCGCGTCGTGCTCGATCTCAGCCACCGTCAGCGGGCCCCGGGCGGCCACCTCGTCGCGCACCCAGCTGACCAGGGCGGGCTGCTCGGCGGCGATGCGGCGCATCCCGCCCCAGGCCTCGGCGTGCGCCCGCGCCATCCGCCAGCGCAGCGCCGGATGCAGGCCGACCGGGACCAGCGACGCCTCGTGGCCCCAGTATTCGAAGAGCTCGCGGGGGCGGCGGTAGGCGGCCGAGTCGAGCAGCGTGGTCGGGTACGGCCCGAGCCGGCTGTAGAGCGGCAGATAGTGGGCCCGTTGCAGCACGTTTACCGAATCCATCTGGATCAACCCGACCCGGTCGAGCACCCGGCGCAGGTGCCGGCGGGTGGGCGCCCCGGTGGGTGCCGGGTCGGCGAAGCCCTGTGCGGCCAGGGCGATCCGCCGGGCCTGGGCGAGCGAGAGCGATTCCGGTACGACCATCGCAGGCAGGCTACGCCAGACGTACGACACCGGTGCGGACGCTGGACCTGTCGCCCCCGGCGGCCTAGAACTACTTCCATGCCCACCATCCGCCGCGAGGAACCCGACGACGCCGAGGCGATCGCCCGGGTGCACGTACACGGCTGGCAGGCCGGTTACGCCGGGATCATGCCGGAGGAGGTGCTGAGGCGGCTCAACCCGGTCGCCTGGGCCCAGCGCCGGCGGGCCCTCGGCACCGCCGACCCGGACCACCCGTTCACCACCCTGCTCGCCGAGGTCGACGGCACGCTCAGCGGGTTCACCACGTTCGGCCCCTACCGCAACAACCAGGACCGGGGCGACCTCGATCCGGCGTACGGCGAGGTGGTGGCGATGTATGTCCTGCCGGCCCACTGGGGCGACGGCACCGCCCGGGCCCTGTTCGCGGCGGCCCGAGCCGGTCTGCGGGAACACGGTTGGACGGAGTACCGACTCTGGGTGCTGGCGGACAACGACCGGGCCCGCCGGTTCTACCAGCGGGCCGGGCTGTCACCGGACGGTGAGCGGTCGACCTATCCGGTGCCGCTGTCTGGCGGACGTCCACCGGTCGGGCTGGTCGAGTTGCGTTACACCGGCCGCCTGGACGGCTGAGCCCGACCCGACCGGGGCCGGGCGGCGCACCGGCAGGAAGGCCAGCAGCGCCAGGCTGATCCAGACGTAGGTGTTGCTGAACAGGAAACCGTCGACGCCGGTGAAGTCCTTCTCCCACGCCCAGACGATCCGGCTGATCAGGAAGGCGTACCCGACGGTCGCGGCGGCCAGCAGGGCGCGACGTCGGCGGCTGCCGCGCGGCGCGGCCATGCCGTTGTCCACCAGCAGCAGCAGGCCCGGCAGCAGCCAGACCAGGTGGTGCACCCAGGTGACCGGGCTGACCAGGCACATCACCGCGCCGGTGAGCGCCAGGCCGGTGGCCTGGTCACCGGCGGACGCGGCGGCGCGGCAGCGCCACACCCACACCACCAGCGTCGCGGCGACCAGCAGCAGCCAGGCCACCGTGCTCGGGCTCTGCGGGTCGAGCCGGGCCACCACGCCACGCAGCGACTGGTTGGACACGAAGGCCAGCTCGCCGACCCGGCCGGTGTTCCACAGCGCGGAGGTCCAGAACTCCCGGGAGGCGTCCGGGAACAGCGCGGCGGCGAGCACCGTCGCCGTGGCGGCGGCGCCCATCGCGGTGACCGCCGCCCGCCAGCGCCCGGTGACCAGCAGGTAGACGATGAAGATGCCCGGGGTGAGCTTGATCGCGGTGGCCAGGCCGATGCCGATGCCGGCCCACCGGCTGCCGCCCGGCAGCAGCCGGAGCAGGTCCACCGCGACGAGGAACAGCAGCAGCGTGTTGACCTGGCCGAAGTTGATGGTCTCGCGCATCGGCTCGAAGGCGGCGACCAGGCAGAGCGCCACCGCGAAGGCGAACCAACGGGTCCAGCCGGCCCGCCGCGACACCGGATCCAGCAGCCACCAGACGAGCACCGCGCTGGTCACCACGCCGGCGGCCACGCTCAGCACGATCGCCGCGTGCCACGACAGGTACGCCATCGGCAGCATCACCAGGGCGGCGAACGGCGGATAGGTGAAGCCGTACTGGGTGCCGGGCTTGAGGTAGTCGTAGATCTCCCCGCCGTCGTGCACCCACCAGACCAGGGCGCCCCGGTAGACCTGTAGGTCGAAGAAGCCGTGCCGGACCGCCGCCACGGACAGGAAGGCCGTCACCCCGACGGCGAGCACGATCACGGCAGCGATCTGCCCGGCCGTCCGCCTGGCACCCTGCGCCAACGTCGCCTCCCTCGCCCTGCGTAGGCTGTCGTGCCATGAGTCTCGGGTACGTCCGCCCGGCGCGTCCGGAGGACGCCGCCGAGATCGCCCGCATCCAGCTCGCCACCTGGCGGGTCGCCTACCGGCGGCTGCTGCCCCGGCACGTGCTGGACGGCCTCGACGAGGCGTCGCTCGCCGAGCGCTGGGACGCAGCGGTACGCCAGCCGCCCGGCGACACCCACCGGGTGCTGGTCGCCGTCGAACAGGCCGAGCAATCGTATCTGGTGGGATTCGCCGCCTCCGGCCCGGCCGACGCCGAGGCGCTGGCCCCGAACGAGCCGGCCGACGGGCTCGGCGCGGACGTGGTGGCGGTGACGGACCTGCTGGTCGAGCCGCGCTGGGCTCGGCGCGGACACGGCAGCCGGCTGCTCGCCGCCAGCGTCGACCTGTGGCGGGAGTCCGGCTTCGACCGGGCGGTGGCCTGGGTGTTCGAGGGCGACCCGGCGACCCGGAAGTTCCTCACCACCGCCGGCTGGGAGCCGGACGGCGCGGGACGCGCGCTGGACGTGGACGACATGCTGGTGCCCCAACTACGCCTGCACGTGGCGGTGCCCACCGAGCCGACCGGGGCCGGCTGACCGCGGGCGGTCAGTCGAGCAGGGCGTCCAGGCCGAGGGTCAGACCCGGCCGGGCGCGCACCGCCCGGACGGCAAGCAGGACGCCGGGCATGAACGAGACCCGGTCGTACGAGTCGTGCCGGATGGTCAGCGTCTCGCCGGTGGTGCCGAAGAGCACCTCCTGGTGGGCCACCAGGCCGGCGGCCCGCACCGCGTGCACGCGTACCCCGTCGATGTCGGCGCCACGGGCACCGGCGACCTCGTCCGAGGTGGCGTCCGGCACCGGGCCCAGCCCGGCCCCGGCACGGGCCGCCGCGATCAGGCGGGCAGTGTGGGTGGCGGTGCCACTGGGCGCGTCGAGTTTGCGCGGGTGGTGCTGCTCGACGATCTCGACCGACTCGAAGTATCGGGCCGCGCGGGTGGCGAACTGCATCATCAGCACGGCGCCGAGACCGAAGTTCGGCGCGATCACCACACCCACGCCGGGCTTGCCGGCGAGCCAACCGCGCACCCGCTCCAGCCGCTGCTCGGTGAAGCCGGTGGTGCCGACCACCGCGTGGATGCCCTGGTCGATGCACCAGTGCAGGTTGTCCATGACCACGTCCGGGGTGGTGAAGTCGACGACCACCTGCGCACCGGCGTCCGCGGCGTCGGCCAGCCAGTCGCCCTCGTCGACCGATGCCACCAGATCCAGGTCGGTGGCCGCGTCGACGGCCTTGCACACCTCGATACCCATCCGACCGTGGGCGCCCAGCACACCGACCCGGATCGCCTCGGTCGCGCCCTTGTCCTGCTCGTCAGTCACGCGGCACAACCTATCCCAATCGGGACGCCGGCGCCCCGGGGGTGGGCCGCACCCACCGGCCGGCCGGCGGGGATCAGGCGGTGAAGTCGCGGTCGGCGAACGGGCCGACCACCGCGAGGGACATCGGTCGGTTCAGCAACTCGGCGGCGAGGGTGTTGACGTCGTCGAGGGTGACCGCGTCGACCCGGTCGAGCAGCTCGTCGACCGGGATCAGGTCGCCATAGAGCAGCTCGCCCTTGGCCAGCCGGCTCATCCGCGAGCCGGTGTCCTCCAGGCCGAGCACGAACGCACCCTTGCTCATCCCCTTGCCCCGGGCCAACTCCGCCTCGGTGATGCCCTGCGCGGCGGTCCGCGCCAACTCGGCGCGGGTCAGTTCCAGCACCTGGTCGACGCGGCTCGGCGCGCACCCGGCGTAGACGCCGAACAGGCCGCTGTCGGCGTACTGGCTGGCGTAGGAGTAGACGGAGTAGGCCAGCCCACGACGCTCGCGGATCTCCTGGAACAGCCGGCTGGACATGCCGCCACCGAGCACGTTGTTCAGCACTCCGAGGGCGAAGCGGCGGTCGTCGAGTCGGTCGATGCCCGGGCAGCCGAGGACGACGTGCGCCTGTTCGGTCTCCTTCACCTCCACCACGGTGGTGGCGGCCCGGGTGCGTGCCGCCGGGGTGGCCGGCCGGTACGGCGCGGGTGTCGCCGGGTCGGTGTCCAGCGGGTGCCGCGCAGCGCCTGGCGGACCAGCCGCACCACGGCCGCGTGGTCGAGATTGCCGGCGGCGGCGATGACGATCTGCGGCGCCACGTAGCGGCGGCGGTAGAAGCCCTGGATCTGCCGGCGGGTCATCGGGGTGACCGTGTCGGCGGTGCCGGAGATCAGCCGGCCCAGCGGGTGGTCACCGTAGACGGCCTGGCCGAACAGGTCGTGCACCTCGTCGCCGGGCTCGTCGTCGTGCATGGCGATCTCCTCGAGGATCACGCCCCGCTCGGTCTCCACGTCGGCCGGTTCCAGCACCGAGTCGGCGACCAGGTCGCACATCACGTCGATGGCCAGGGACAGGTCCTCGTCCAGCACCCGGGCGTAGTAGCAGGTGTACTCCTTCGTGGTGAAGGCGTTGGTCTCGCCGCCGACCGCCTCGATCGCCGAGGAGATCTCCAGGGCATTCCGCTTGTGGGTGCCCTTGAACAGCAGGTGTTCCAGGAAGTGGGCGGCGCCGGCCTGCGGCCCGGTCTCGTCGCGCGAGCCGACGGCCACCCACACGCCGAACGAGACGCTGCGCATCGCCGGAATCGCCTCGGTCAGCACGCGCAAGCCGTTGGGCAGCACCGTGCGGCGCACCGTACCGCCCAAAGGGTCGTCGCTCAGGGTCCTGGTCACCGCCCGGGTCGACCCGCCGGCCGCACGGATGGTCCCGGTGGCGTGCCGGCCGGTGCCGGGCGGCACCGCCTCCCGTCGATGCGTCGGGAAGGACGAGCGCCGGGTCCGACTCACGAGAACCTGCTTCCAGTGCGACGAGAGTTTGCTTCGGTCACGAACCGGCCGGGCGACGGTGTCGCCCGGCCGGTCAGCGGAACAGTCGGCTGATCAGCGATCAGCTGTGCCGGGTGCGGCGCCGCGGGCGGGAGTCGTCGTCGCCGCCACCGCCACCGTCGCCGCCCTCGCCACGGTCGGGGCCACGGCTGCCGCGCTCGCCCCCGCGGTCGCGGTCACCCCGGTCGCGCGGACCGCGGTCACCGCGGTCGCGGCCGGCGGGCCGCTCGCCACCCTCACCGGCGGCCGGCGCCTCGGCGCCCTCCGGGCGGACCTTGTCCAGGTAGATCTTGCTGCGCTGGTCGATGTCGGCGATCTCCACCTCGACCCGGTCGCCCACGTTGAGGAAGTCCTCGACCTTCTCGACCCGCTTGCCGTCACCCACCTTCGAGATGTGCAGCAGGCCGTCCCGGCCGGGCAGCAGGGAGATGAACGCTCCGAACGGAGCGGTCTTCACCACGGTGCCGAGGAACCGGTCGCCGACCTTGGGCAGGGTCGGGTTGGCGATCGCGTTGATCCGCTCCACGGCGGCCTGCGCCGACGGGCCGTTGGTGGCACCGACGTAGATCGTGCCGTCGTCCTCGATGGAGATCTCGGCGCCGGTCTCGTCCTGGATGGCGTTGATGGTCTGACCCTTCGGCCCGATCACCATGCCGATCTTGTCGACCGGGATCTTCACGGTGGTGACCCGCGGCGCGTAGTCGGACATCTCGGCCGGAGCCTCGATCGCCCGCTGCATCACGTCGAGGATGGTCTGCCGTGCCTCGTGGGCCTGCTGGAGCGCGGCGGCCAGCACGTCGGACGGGATGCCGTCGAGCTTGGTGTCGAGCTGCAACGCGGTGACGAAGTCGCGGGTGCCGGCGACCTTGAAGTCCATGTCGCCGAAGGCGTCCTCGGCTCCGAGGATGTCGGTCAGCGTCACGTACTGCGTCTTGCCGTCGACCTCGTCGGAGATGAGGCCCATGGCGATGCCGGCGACCGGCGCCTTCAACGGCACACCGGCGGAGAGCAGGCCCAGCGTCGAGGCGCAGACCGAGCCCATCGAGGTGGAGCCGTTGGAGCCGAGCGCCTCGGAGACCTGCCGGATCGCGTACGGGAACTCCTCGCGCGAGGGCAGCACCGGAACCAGCGCCCGCTCCGCGAGCAGCCCGTGACCGATCTCGCGCCGCTTCGGCGAGCCCACCCGGCCGGTCTCACCGGTCGAGTACGGCGGGAAGTTGTAGTTGTGCATGTAGCGCTTGCGGTTCTCCGGGGACAGGGTGTCCACCATCTGCTCCATGCGCAGCATGTTCAGCGTGGTGACGCCCAGGATCTGGGTCTCGCCCCGCTCGAACAGCGCCGAGCCGTGCACCCGCGGCAGCACGCCGACCTCCGCGGTCAGCGGCCGGATGTCGCGCGGGCCGCGGCCGTCGATACGGACCTGCTCGCGCAGCACCCGGTTGCGGACCTCGGACTTGGTCAGCGAGCGGAAGGCCGCCGACAGTTCCTTCTCGCGGCCCTCGAAACGGCCGCCGAGTTCCTCCGCGACCTTGGCCTTGATCCGGTCGAGGGCCTCCTCGCGATCCGCCTTGCCGACGATCTGGAGCGCCTCGGCGACCTCGGCACGGGCCAGGTCGGCCACCGCGTCGTAGACGTCGTCCTGGTAGTCCAGGAAGACCGGGAACTCGACGATCGGCTTGGCGGCCACCTCGGCCAGCTCGCTCTGCGCCCGGCACAGCTCGCGGATCGACGGCTTCGCGGCCTCCAGGCCGCTGGCCACGATCTCCTCGGTGGGCGCGGTCGCGCCACCGGCGATCAGGGCCACGGCGTGCGGCGTCGCCTCGGCCTCGACCATCATGATCGCGACGTCGCCGTCGGGCAGTGCCCGACCGGCCACGACCATGTCGAAGGTGGCCCGGGCCAGCTCCTCCAGGGTCGGGAAGGCGACCCACTGCCCGTCGATGTGCGCGACCCGGGTAGCCCCGATCGGGCCGGAGAACGGCAGGCCGGAGAGCTTGGTCGACATGGACGCGGCGTTGATCGCGATCACGTCGTACGGGTGCGCCGGGTCCAGGGCGAGGATGGTCGCCACGATCTGGACCTCGTTGCGCAGGCCCTTGGCGAACGAGGGACGCAGCGGTCGGTCGGTGAGCCGGCAGGTGAGGATGGCGTCCTCGCTGGGCCGCCCCTCCCGGCGGAAGAACGAGCCGGGGATCCGGCCCGCGGCGTACATCCGCTCCTCCACGTCGACGGTCAGCGGGAAGAAGTCGAACTGCTCCTTCGGCTGCTTGCCGGCGGTGGTGGCGGAGAGGACGACCGTCTCGCCGAGCTGGGCGATGACGGAGCCGGCGGCCTGCCGGGCCAGCCGGCCGGTGGAGAAGGTGATCTCACGGGTGCCGAACGACCCGTTGTCGATCACGGCGGTACGGGCTTCGGTGCCGAGTTTGGTCTCGGTCATGCTGTCTCAATGCTCCTTCGCATCGGGGGCCACGACGCGGGAGCTGTGCGGACGGCCGGTCTTCGATCGAAGCGCCCGGGACCGCCGGCGGGATGCCGGGGTGCCCGGAGGCCACTACCGGAGACCGGTACGCCGACGGCTCCCCTGTCTTGGGTGTCACGGCCCGTTTCTCAGGTGGGACGCCGACGGGGGAGCGGCCTGGTCGGCCACTCCCCCGTCACGTCACCGGCGCAGGCCGAGCCGCTCGATGAGCGACCGGTAGCGGTGGATGTCCTTCTTCTGGACGTAGTTGAGCAACCGACGGCGACGGCCGACCAGCAGCAGCAGCCCGCGGCGGCTGTGATGGTCGTGCTTGTGCACCTTCAGGTGCTCGGTGAGGTCTGCGATCCGCTTGGTGAGGACCGCGACCTGCACCTCGGGCGAACCGGTGTCGCCCTCGACGGTCGCGTACTCCTCGCGGATCTTGGCCTTGCTCTGCTGGTCGAGCGCCATGTTCTCCCTGTTCCAGTGGATTGGATCGATGCTGTCCGTCGGGCCGGGCTAGGGCACCGGTGACGGACGGTCCTCGCGCCCGCGGCGTCGAGCAGGCATGCGAGGCCCCGCGTCGGTCAGCCGACGTCCCTGCCAGCCTACCAGCACCTCGTCCGGCTCGTCCGGACGAGCCCCCTCACCCCAGCACCCGGCGAGTCCGTTCGACGTCCTCGGCGATCTGCGCGACCAACGGCTCGATCGCGTCGAACCGCACCTGCCCGCGCAGATGCGCCACGAAGTCCAGCGCGAGCCGCTCGCCGTACAGGTCGCCGTCGAAGTCCAGCACGTACGCCTCGACCCGCCGCTCCCGGCCCGAGAAGGTCGGGTTGGTGCCGACCGACACCGCGGCGGCGTGCGACCGCCGCTGTCCCCGACGGATCATGCGGGCGGCGTAGACGCCGTCGGCGGGGACCGCCGCGTACCGGTGGCAGAGCAGGTTCGCGGTCGGGAAGCCCAGCTCACGCCCACGCTGATCGCCCCGAACCACCACGCCTTCCAGCCGGTGCGGGCGGCCCAGCGCGACGGCCGCCGCGGTCACGTCACCCGCGTCGACGCAGGAGCGGATGTACGTCGAGGAGAAGACCGTGCTGGCCTCGGCCACCAGCGGGGCACCCTCGACGGCGAAGCCGAACGTGCGGCCGAGCCGCTCCAGCAGCGCCACGTCACCGGCCGCCCGGTGCCCGAACCGGAAGTTGTCACCCACCACCACCAGCGCCGCGTGCAGGTGCTCGACCAGCACGTCGTGCACGAACGCCTCGGGGGAGATCCGGGAGAACTCGGGTGTGAACGGCACCACACAGAGCACGTCCACGCCGAGGGCCTCGATCAGCTCCGCCTTGCGGGCCGGCTCGGTGAGCACCGCGGGGTGGGAGCCGGGCCGGACCACCTCGGCCGGGTGCGGATCGAAGGTGAGCACCACCGACCGCACGCCCCGCTCGCGGGCCCGGGCCACGGCGTGCCCGATGGCCGCCTGGTGCCCCTTGTGCACGCCGTCGAAAACGCCGATGGTGACGACGGACCGCCCCCAGCCACCGGGTGCCGCGTCGTACCCACGCCACCGCTGCATGCTGCTCCTCCGCTGTTGTCCCGCCGGCCGTCGGCGGCCCGGCTTCAGGCCGGCGCGAGCACGACCTCCGCGCGGGCCCGGCCGGTCCGCTCGCTGACGATAGCGATCAACCCGCCGGCCGGGTCGAAGACCGCGTACGGCCCGGCGACGCCGACCGCGTCGAGCGGTCCGCCGTGGGAGAGCACCTTCGCCTCGTCGGCGGTGGCGTCCCGGCGCGGGAAGAAGCGCTCGGCCGCGACCGCGAGCGGCAGGCCCACCACCTCGGGCGCGCGCTGCTCCAACTCGTCGAGGGTAGTGGCCTCGGCGAGGGTGAAGCCGCCCACGGCGGTCCGCCGCAACGCCGTCAGGTGCCCGCCGACCCCCAGCGACAGGCCCGCGTCGCGGGCGACGGCCCGGATGTACGTGCCGGTCGAGCAGGACACGTCGACGTCGACATCCACCACGTCGGGCTGGTCGCGCCGGAGCGCCAGCACATCGAGCCGGGACACGGTGACCCGTCGGGCCGGCAGGTCCACGGCCTCTCCGTCGCGGACCCGCTTGTACGCCCGCCGCCCGTTGATCTTGATGGCGCTGACCGCGCTCGGCACCTGGTCGAGCTCGCCGGTCAGCGCGGTCAGCGCGGCCCGGATCGCCTCGTCGGTGAGCGTCCCGGCCGGCGTGGTGGCGATCACGTCGCCCTCGGCGTCGTCGGTGACCGTGGCCTGACCGAGCCGGATGGTGGCGGTGTAGCTCTTGTCCGCACCGATCACGTACGTCAGCAGTCGGGTGGCCCTGCCCACACCGAGCACCAGCACCCCGGTTGCCATCGGGTCGAGCGTGCCCCCGTGACCGACCCGCCGGGTACCCGCGAGCCGGCGGATCCGCGCCACGACGTCGTGCGACGTGATGCCACCGGGCTTGTCCACCACGATCAGACCGTCTCTGCTCACGACGTGCAAGCCTGCCAGACCCGCACCGCCGGCCGAGCACCGGACGTCCGGCTCGAAAACGGGATGTACGCAGTGGTACCACCCTGCCACGATGGCCACATCGGCGGCCGTGAACGCCGGGCCACGGACCACGGGGAGAACGAGATGACCACGGACGGCAACCGCACCGGGGTGCGGCAGCCCGAGGAGCAGGTGCACCCGCGCACACCCGACCGCCCGACCGCCTTGCCCTCCTGGATGCTCGACCCGCCGCCACCGAGGCGGACCCTGGGCGTCCGGCTGGCCGAGGCCGTCGCCGCCCTGCCCGGTGCCGGATGGGTCCGGCGCCGCTGGTGGGCCTGGCAGCGGCGGCAGCGCCTCTCCCAGCGGTATCCGAACACCGTCAAGATCCTCGCCGTGATCGTCTCGTTCGTGGTGATCCTCATCCTGGTGCTGTCCGCGCACGCCCTCTACGGCCTCGCCTGATCACACCGGGACGCCGCCGGAGCGGGGTTCGGACCGGATCGCACCGGTCACCGCCCAGGCGCCGGTGCGCAGCCGCAGCAGCAGGCCGACCAGGCGGATCACGGTGAACAGCAGCAGGCCGGCCCAGATGCCGCCGAGGCCGAGATCGAAGACGTGGGCGAGCCAGATCGCCGGCAGGAAACCTCCCAGCGCACCGGCCACGGTGAGGTTGCGCAGGTACTCGATGTCACCCGCGCCGATCAGCACCCCGTCGAGGGCGAACACCACGCCGGCCAGAGGCAGCATCGCGGCGAACCAGGGCCAGGCCACCAGCGCCTGCTCGTGCACGGCCTCCTCGGGGCTGAACCAGGTGGGCACGACGCCGGCACCGACCGCCGCGAGCACGGCGAACGCCGTACCGCAGACCGCGCCGAGCCCGGCGACCCGCCGGGCCAGCGCGCGGGCCGCCCGTCGTCGTCGGCGCCGAGTGCCGCGCCGACCAGCGCCTGCGCGGCGATGGCCAGCGCGTCGAGCACCAGCGCCGCGAAGAACCAGAGCTGTACGGCGATCTGGTGGGCGCCGACGGCGGCGGCACCGAAGCGGGCGGCGACCGCCGTGGCGGACAGGAAGCTGACCTGGAAGGCCACTCCCCGGATCAGCAGATCGCGGCTGAGCACCAACTGCTGGCCGATGACCCGGGGGCGTGGGCGCAGCGCCACCCGTTCGGAGATCAGCGCGGCGGCGAAGAGCGCGCCGGAGAGGGTCTGCGCGATCACGTTCGCCACCGCCGAGCCCACCAGCCCCATCCCCACCGGGTAGACCAGCACCGGGCAGAGCACCGCGGAGAGCAGGTTGGGGCCGAGGACGAAGGCCAGCGGCCGGCGGGTGTCCTGCACGCCGCGCAGCCAGCCGTTGCCGGCGGCGGCGAGCAGCAGCCCCGGTGCCCCGAACGAGGCGATCCGCAACCACTGCCCGGCGGCGGTTCCGACCTCACCGCCACCGGCCAGAGCGGCGACCAGGGCGCCGCCGCCGACCTGCATCGCGGCGACGACCAGCAGACCCGCGCCGAGGGCGAGCCACGATGCCTGGACGCCCTCGGCCACCGCGGCCGAACGGTCGCCGGCGCCGAAACGACGGGCCGCCCGGCCGGTGGTGCCGTACGCGACCACGGTGCCCAGCCAGGCGGTGAGGGTCATCACCGTCCCGCCGACGGCCACCGCGGCCAGCTGGACCCGGCCCAGATGGCCGACGACCGCGGTGTCGACGAGGACGTAGAGCGGCTCGGCGGCGAGGACCACGAGCGCCGGCAGGGCGAGCGCGGCGATCCGGCGCGGCGAGGCGACCCGGTCGGCGGCGACGGTGGACTGGCTCATCGCCGCCGATGGTGGCACGCCCCGAGTAAGGGGAGCAAGCTACTGCGCTACTTACCGGCCGGGGATCTCCACCGGGCGGCGGGGACTACGGGCCGGACCGGCCACGCGGGCCGGCGCTCCGGGTGCCGGACGAGCGGGCGCGGTGACGCCGTACGCACGGGACGGCTCGGCGTCACCGCCGGTCGCATCCGGTCACTGACGGGTGTCCATGGAGGTCTGCAGGGCGCGGCGGGCCTGCTCGCGGGCCTCGTCGGTGGTCTCGGGCTTGGGCTTGGCGGGCATGGTGGACCCCTTTCCAGGGCGCGCGCCACCAGGCGCGACGGCGCGTCACGGGCGGTGCTGAGACAGGCACCCGCGGACCGGATCCGGGGTCACCGGAACGGTGGGTGGGCGGCGTGGTGGCCCGGGTCGGTCGACCCTGACAGAGGCGACGCCGGGTATGGCTCCGCCCCCTGACCTGCGCCGAAGCGGCGCCGACCGTTTCCCAAGTTATCGTTCAGGTCCACATGGTGCGTGCTGTTCCCGCCATCTGGACGTCAGCTCCCGGTCACCTGGCCAGGAAGTGCCAGCCGATCCACCACCAGAAGCCGAACAACCCGATCCGGCCCACCGGCACCGGGCCCACCTCGTACCGCATGACGTACGCACAGACCTCGCCGAGCGTCGGTATCCGTGACCCCTCCCGCCGGGCCAGCCACTCGACCAGACCGAACAGCGCCAACCCGACCAGGAATCCGCCGATCGCCAGTGCCCGAATCATCGCCGCGCCAGCCCCCAGAACGCCGACAGCCACGCCAGCCACGCCGCGGATCGGACCAGCCGGTCCTCCAGCAGCGGATCGGCGAGCTGGGAGAAGGTGGGGAAGTCGTCACCGGCGGCCGCGAAGAAGGTGGCCCCCTCGAAGATCCCGAAGACCACCACCGGCAGCGTCCACCAGACCGCGCCGGAACTCAGCCGCTGTGGCGCCGGACGACGCGGCACCCGGTTGGACAACCCGAGCCAGATCAGCGCCCCACCGGCACCGAACACGTAGACGTTGGCCTCGGTCGAGAAGGACGCGAAGCGACCACCGACCAGGGACAGGGCCACGAGCACCGGCACGCAGACGACCGGCCGCTCCCAGGTGCGGGGGGCCTCGACGGTGAGGTCGTGGGGCTGCTCCATCATCCGATTCTCCCCGCCCTGTCCCGGTGCCGAAACCCCGACACTCCCCGGAGCTGTCCCTGAAATCACCCCTGCCGGTCGCCGCCGTTCGCCAGGACCGTCGTCAGCTCCGTCCGGATCCGCTCGACCACCTCGTCGACCGTGCCGCGGCCGGTGAAGCCCGCGGCGAGGCGATGCCCACCGCCGCCCAGGGCGACCGCCACCCGGCTGACGTCTGTGGCGCCCTTGCTGCGCAGCGAGACCGCCCACAGATCCGGCGCGGTCTGCTTGACCACGCAACTCACATCGGCCTCGGCGGTGCACCGCACCGGGTCGATCAGGGCCTCCAGCACGTACGGTCGCTGCTCGTGCCGGGCCAGGTCGTCCAGGGTCGCGTAGGTCCAGACCAGGCCGTGCCCGGCCGCCGCCTCGGGCTCGAGCCGGGCCCGGCCGAGCACCTCGCCGAAGAGCCGCACCGCGCCGAACGGCCGGCTGTCGAACACCCTCCGGGAGATGTCACCCGGACGGATCCCGGTGGCCAGCAGGCGAGCCGCCATCTCGTGCACGGCGGGGGTGGTCGCGTCGAACCGGAACGAGCCGGTGTCGGTGCTCAACGCCACATAAAGGCACTCGGCGATGCCCGCGTCCACCGGTACGCCGAGCCGGTCGAGCAACTGCTCGGCGACCACCGAGGTCGCCGCCGCGGCCGGGTCGACCAGGTTCACGTCGCCGAAGCCGGTGTTGGAGGCGTGGTGGTCGAGCACCAGGGTGGTGCCCCGGCCGCCCAGCCGGCCGGCCAGCTCGCCCAGCCGCGAGTCACTCGCCGCGTCGAAGCAGATGATCAGGTCCGGCTCGGCGGCGGCGTCGGACGCCGGCACCAGCAGCTCCAGGCCGGGCAGGCCGCCCAGCGGTTCGGGCACCTCCGGCGGGCCGGGGAAGGTCGCCTGCAACCGGTGTACGCCGAGCCGCCGCAGCCCGAGCCCGAAGCCGAGCATGCTGCCCAGTGCGTCGCCGTCCGGGTTGACGTGGCAGATCAGCAGCACCCGGCCGTCGGCGGGCAACTGCCGCACCGCCGCGACCGCGGCGGCCCAGTCGGCCTCCGTCGGCGCGCCCGGCGCCGGCGCGTCGGCCAGGGCCGGCGCGGCGACCGGTTCGGACTGGCCGGGTGGTGTCACCGCGGCCGGGCCCGCCTTCGTCAGGGCGCCGCCGGAGGAGATCGTCACCGCTGGTCCCCGCCCCGGGCCTGGTCGGCGCCTTCGTTCACATCGGCGTCACCGTCCCCGGCCTCGTCCTCATCCTCGATGCGGTACGGCTGGGGCTCACCGGCGTACTCGGCCCGGGCGGCGAGGCGCTGCACCTCGGCGTCGGCGTTGCGGGCCGCGGCGAGCAGGTCGTCGATGTGCTTGACCTGGTCCTGCACGTCGTCGAGGACGAAGGTGAGGGTCGGCGAGTGGCGCAGCCCGAGAGCCTTGCCGACGGTGCTGCGCAGCAGGCCCTTGGCGCTGTCCAGCGCGGCGGCGGTGCCTGCCTGCGCCGCTGCGTCACCGAGCACGGTGTAGAAGACCGTGGCGTCGCGCAGGTCGGCGGTGATCCGGGCGTCGGTGATGGTGATCATGCCGAGCCGAGGATCCTTGATCTGGCTCCGCACCACCGACGCGACCAGTTCACGCACCCGCTCCGCGTGCCGGCGTACCTTGGCCGGATCCGTCATCTGCGCCACCTCCACGGCGTCCCGCTGCCGGCCGGAGCCGGTGACGCCAGCGTCACCGGTGCCCGGACCGACCCCAACACCTCGAACCCTACCCGCGCCGCCCGCGCCCGCGCGCGGGGCGGCAGGTGACGGCACCCGCCACGCTTCAGTCGTCGTCGCCGTGCAGCCGACGGCGCACCGACAGCAGCTCGACCTCCGGCCGGCCGGCCACCAGGCGCTCGCAGGAGTCGAGCACCTCCCGCGCGTGCGCCGCCTCGGCGGCCACCACCGCCACGCCTATCTCCGCCCGCCCGTGCAGGTCGAGCGCGCCCACCTCGGCCGCCGACACCTCGAAACGCCGTAGCGCGGCGACGATCGGCCGTACGTAGGATCTCTTGGCCTTCAGCGACCGGGAGTCGCCCGGCAGCAGCAGGTCGAACACAGCAGTTGCGATGAACATCGTCTGCGGACACTACCCGCACCCCACCCCACATGATCAAGGGGTTTACGCCGGCCGGCGTAAACCCCTTGATCAGTGCGTCACCGCAGGATCAGGCGCGAACCTTCTCCTGCATCTCGAAGGTCTCGATCACGTCGCCGACCTGGACGTTGTTGTAACCACCCAGGGTCAGACCACACTCGAAGCCCTCGCGAACCTCCGTCGCGTCGTCCTTGAACCGCTTGAGCGAGCTGACGGTGAGGTTGTCCGCCACCACCGCGCCGTCGCGCAGCAGACGCGCCTTGGCGTTGCGCCGGATGATGCCCGACCGGACGATGCAACCGGAGATGTTGCCGATCTTGGACGAGCGGAACACGTCGCGGATCTCCGCGGTGCCGAGCTCGACCTCCTCGTACTCCGGCTTGAGCAGGCCCTTGAGCGCCGCCTCGATCTCCTCGATGGCCTGGTAGATGACGGTGTAATACCGGATCTCCACGCCCTCGCGGTCGGCCATCTCACGGACCTTGTTGGAGGCCCGCACGTTGAAGCCGATGATCGTGACCGGCTCGGACGAGGCACTCGCGAGCATGACGTTGCTCTCGGTGATCGCGCCGACGCCCCGGTCGAGGACCTTGAGCTGGACCTCCTCGGGGATGTCGAGGTTGAACAGCGCGTCCTCCAGGGCCTCCACCGAACCGGAGACGTCACCCTTGAGGATGAGGTTGAGCGACGTCTTCTCGCCCTCCTTGAGCTGCTCCATGAGCGTCTCAAGCGTGGCCCGACCACGGGAGTTGGCGAAGGCCGCCGCCCGCCGTCGCGCCTGGCGCTGCTCGGCGATCTGCCGCACCGTGCGGTCGTCCGCCGCGGCGAGGAAGGTGTCGCCCGCGCCCGGCACCGCGGTCAGACCGAGGACCATGACCGGACGTGCCGGACCGGCCTCGGCGAGCTGGTTGCCGTTTTCGTCGAGCATCGCCCGAACCCGGCCGTGCGCCCCGCCAGCGACGATCGAGTCGCCCGCCCGCAGGGTGCCCTTCTGCACCAGCACCGTCGCCACCGCACCGCGGCCCTTGTCCAGGTGCGCCTCGATGGCCACACCCTGCGCCGGCCCGTCGGTCGGAGCGGTCAGCTCCAACGACGCGTCGGCGGTCAGCAGCACCGCTTCGAGCAGCTCCTCGATGCCGATGCCGGGCTTCGCGGCCACGTTGACGAACATGGTCTCGCCGCCGTACTCCTCGGCGACCAGGCCGTACTCGGTCAGCTGCTGGCGGACCTTGTCCGGGTTCGCCTCGGGCTTGTCGACCTTGTTGACCGCCACCACGATGGGCACCTCAGCCGCCTTGGCGTGGTTCAGCGCCTCGATCGTCTGCGGCATCACCCCGTCGTCGGCCGCGACCACCAGGATCACGATGTCCGTCACCTGCGCACCACGGGCACGCATGGCGGTGAACGCCTCGTGACCCGGGGTGTCGATGAAGGTCACCGCGCGGTCCTCGCCCTCGTGCGGGACGTGGACCTGGTAGGCACCGATGTGCTGGGTGATGCCCCCGGCCTCGCCCGCGACGACGTTCGCCTTGCGGATCGCGTCGAGCAGCTTGGTCTTACCGTGGTCGACGTGACCCATGACGGTCACCACCGGCGCCCGGCTGACCAGGCGGTCCTTCGCCACCGCGGCGTCGAGGTCGATGTTGAACTGCGCGAGCAGCTCGCGATCCTCGTCCTCCGGGCTGACGATCTGCACGTTGAAACCAAGGTGCTCACCCAGCAGCAGCAGAGTGTCGTCGGAGCACGACTGGGTCGCCGTGACCATCTCGCCCAGGTTGAACATCTCCTGGACCAGCGAGCCGGGGTTGGCGTTGATCTTGTCGGCGAAGTCCGACAGCGAGGCGCCACGGGAGAGCCGGACCGTCTGCCCCTGACCCCGGGGAGCACCCGAGCTCATGGTCGGGGCCGACAGGTTGTCGAACTCCTGTCTGCGCTGCTTCTTGGACTTGCGGCCACGGGTCGGCTTGCCACCCGGACGCCCGAAGGCACCCGCCGCGCCGCCGCCACGACCACGGCCACCGCCACCCGGACGACCGCCGCCACCAGCCGGCGCGCCCGGACGGAAGCCGCCGCCACCGGCACCGCCGCCGGGACCGCCGCGGTAACCACCGCCGCCGCCACCACCGCCGGGACCGCCGCGGTAACCACCGCCGCCGCCACCACCGCCGGGACCGCCGCGGTAACCACCGCCGCCGCCACCACCGCCACCGCCACCGGGACGACCGGCACCGCCACCGGGACGACCGGCACCCGGGCCACCCGGGCGACCGGGACGCTGGCTCGGCATCGACGCCGGACTCGGCCGCGGCGGCATCGAGGCGGGGCTGGGCCGCGGCGGCATGGACGCCGGACTCGGCCGCGAACCACCGGCACCGCCGGCCGGCGGACGCTGCTGGCTGCCCTGGATACCGAAGGGATTGTTACCGGCGCCGCGCGCCGGCGGGCGACCCTGCCGGCCACCCGGACCCGGGTTGGGCCCACCGGGACGACCCGCGGCCGGGGAACCCGGGCAGGGCGGCATGGCCGCCGGGCCGGGCCGTGGGCCCGGACCTGGACCTGGACCTGGACCTGGACGGGAGCCACCGTCTGCCGGGGGCTCCCGGCGGACATTGTCCCGCTGCTGCTGGCGGGCGGCCTGAGCGGCCTTGACCGCGGCCTCCTGCTCAGCCTTCAGTGCGGCGGCGCGCGCCTCGGCGGCGGCCACCTCGATGTCGTGAGCACTCGCCGGCTTGGCGACCGGGGCCGCCGGTGACGGCGGACCGGGCACCGGGCCCTTCGGCTTCGGCCCGGGCGCCGCCGGACGCCGTGGCGGCGTCGGTTTGGCGGTGACCCGGGGCTCGCCGGGGGTCGGCGACGGGGTCGGTGACGCCGTCGGAGCCGGTGCGGCCGGCGGCGCAGCCGCCGGAGCACCAGGGCCGCCCGAGGCGACGAACGCGGTGCGCAGCCGCCGGGCGACGGGCGCCTCGACGGTGCTGGACGCGGACTTGACGAACTCGCCCATCTCTTTCAGCTTGGCGAGAACGGTCTTGCTTTCGACCCCGAGCTCCTTTGCAAGCTCGTGTACGCGGGCCTTACCTGCCACTGCACTCCTCACTCCGAGGTCGTGCGGGCAGCACCCGCAGCAACCTCACTCGTGCACTTGAAGCCTGGTCATTTCTGGGACTTCATCGTGTGCTCATGTCGGTCGTCCTACCTTGCTAGCGACCCTCGCCCGGTCGGGTGACCGGACGTGGTGGTTGACGCGTCAGGTACTCCGCGAGGGCCCCGTCATCCGGGACCCCGGCGACCCGCAGCGCACGCCCGAAGGCACGGCGCCGCACCGCCTGCGCGAAGCAAGCCGGATCCGGGTGCATGTTCGCTCCCCGACCCGGCAGACTGCGGGCCGGATCGGGTTGGAGGCTGAAGTCAGCCTCGTCACCGATCGCGACGATCCGCAGCAGTTCACCGGCCGGCGCGCGCCGTCGGCAACCCACACAGGTGCGCTCCGGCCGCGCGCGTCGTGCCACTGGTGGAAGTCTACCCCTAGCTGCCCGACACCGCTCCGCCCGGTTCCCGGACGGGATCGGCTGCGGCCCGCCCGGTCGGACCCGGCTGCTCGGCGTCGGAACGGATGTCGATCCGCCAACCGGTCAACCGGGCAGCAAGTCGGGCATTCTGCCCCTCCCGCCCGATCGCCAGCGAAAGCTGGAAGTCGGGAACGGTCACCCGGGCGGCCCGGTTGGCCAGGTCGACCACCTCCACCCGCAGCGCCTTGGCCGGGGAGAGGGCGTTGCCGACGAAGGTGGCCGGATCATCCGACCAGTCGATGATGTCGATCTTCTCACCGTGCAGTTCGCTCATCACCGCCCGGACCCGCTGACCCATCGGGCCGATGCAGGCACCCTTGGCGTTGACCCCCGGCGTGGTGGACCGCACGGCGATCTTCGTACGGTGACCGGCCTCACGCGCGATCGCACCGATCTCGACCGTGCCGTCCGCGATCTCCGGCACCTCCAGGGCGAAGAGCTTCTTCACCAGATTCGGGTGCGTCCGCGACAACGTGATCTGCGGTCCACGCATTCCCTTGGCCACGTGCACCATCACGCAGCGGATCCGCTCACCGTGGGTGTACCGCTCGCCGGGCACCTGCTCCGACTGCGGCAGCACGCCCTCCAGCTTGCCCAGATCGACGGTGACGATACCCTTTTCGGACCGCGCCTCGTGCGCCTGCACCACCCCGGTGACCAGGTCACCGTCGCGGCCGACGTACTCGCCGAAGTGCACCTCGTCGGTGGCCTCCCGCAGGCGCTGGAGGATCACCTGCTTGGCGGTCATGGCGGCGATCCGGCCGAAGTCGTGCGGAGTGTCGTCCCACTCCCGCACCACGGCGCTCTCCGGACTCAACTCCTGGGCGTAGACCAGGGCCGCGCCGGTCTTACGGTCGATCTCCACCCGGGCGTGCGGCTCGGCACCCTCGGTGTGCCGGTACGCGGTCAGCAGCGCGGTCTCGATCGCCGCGAGGATCGTGTCGAACGGGATCTCCCGCTCGCGCTCCAGTGCGCGCAGCGCCGCGAGGTCGATGTTCACCTCTCCTCGTCCTCCACATCGTCATCGTCGTCGACGTCTTCCGATTCGGCCAGTTCGTCGAGGCGGGTGAACTCGACCTGCACCCGGCCCGGGCCGAGGTCGGCATAGGACCACTCCGCGCGGTCGGCGTCGGTCTCCAGCACCACCCGCTCGTCGTCGGCGCCGGCCACCCGTCCGGTGACCTGGCGGTCACCCTCGGGCTGCCCGGACGCCGTCCCGGCGGCGCGCACGGTCACCCGGACCAACCGGCCGACGTTGCGTCGCCAGTGCCGGGGCAGCGTCAGCGGGCGGTCGACGCCCGGCGAGCTGACCTCGAGCTGGTACTCCCCGGCGACGATGTCACCCCCGCTCTCCTCGGCCGCGTCCAGCGCCGCCGAGACGGCCCGGGACACCTCGGCCACCGCGTCCAGGTTGATCCCGCCGTCGGCGTCGACGATCACGCGAACCACGTGCCGGCGGCCGGCCCGGGACACGGACAGATCCTCCAGGTCGTAGCCGACGGCGGCGACCACCGGTGCGATCACGGCGCGCAGCCGCTCGCGGCGGGCGGTGAGGTCACCCCGGAGGCCTGGCCCGCCCGCGGAGCCGGCCCACCGCGGGGTCGCCCCGTCGTTCTGGTGGCACGGCCACGCTGCGTCATCTCCGGACCTTTCCGCTGGTTGCCGGCGACCATGCCGGCACGCCACCGGTACGGACGCGCCGGTGGCTGCGCAGAGCGTAACGCGCCGCCGCGACGACGGCCCGAGCGGCGCACCGACGCCGCCGTCGTACCCGGGTCGCCGCGATGGTGTTGACTTGTCCGGTGGTGATGGGCAGAACGACTCGGCAGGACGGATCGTCCGAGCCTTCCCGACGCGCGGTGCTGCGGGTCGGTGCGCTGCTGGCGCTCGGTGCGGCCGCCGCGCCGCTGACCGGTTGTGGACTGCTCGACCGCGACGCACCGCCACCGGCACCGGATCCGCTCACCCCGCTGGTCGACGAGTCGTTGCGACTCGCGGCGGGGCTCCGGGCGGCCGCGGTCGCCCATCCCGACCTGTCCGCCCGGCTCCTCCCGCTCGCCGAGGCGCACGAGGCGCACGCCGTGGAACTCGCCCGGGTGGCCGGTGTCGCGACCATCGCGCCGGCCACCGCGTCCGCGACGGGCGCGCCGCCAGCCGACCGGCCGGCCACGCTGAGCGCACTTCGGCAGGCGGAACGCGACGGTCGGGACTCGGCCACCCGGGCCTGCCTGGCGGCGCCCGCCGAGCGCGCCGCGCTGCTCGGCTCGGTCGCCGCCGCGCGCGCCACCCACCTGGAGGCCCTCCGATGAGTGAGCTGAACACGCCGACGGCACCCGCCGAGGCGCTCGCCGGGGCGCTGACCGCCGAGTACGCCGCGATCTGGGCCTACGGTCCCATCGGGGTACGCCTGTCCGGAGCCGAACGCAAGGCCGCGGCCGAGGCGGAGGCCGCTCATCGAAGCCGACGGGACGCCCTGGTGGTGCACCTGAGCGCCGCCGGCGGCGGCGTCCCGCCGGACCGGCCCGGCTATGCCCTGCCCTTCCCGGTCACCGACCGGGCCAGCGCGCTGCGGCTCGCGGTGCAGGTGGAGGAGCGCACCGCCGCGTTCTGGCGGGCGGCGCTGCCGGCGAGCACCGGCGCCGACCGGGACCGGGCGCTGGCCGCCCTGGTGGAGTACGCGGTGCGGGCGACCCGGTGGCGGCGCAGTGCCGGGACGACCCCGATCACCGTGCCGTTCCCGGGTCGCCCCGGCTGACCGCCGAGGGCGTGGGGTAGGCCGGGTCACGCCGGCACCGGTTGCGATCGGCATACCAGGTATGCATACTCCGGTTCCATGTCCATCCGTCACGGCCTGCTCGCCCTGCTCGAACGGGGGCAGATGTACGGCTACCAGCTACGGGCCGCCTTCGAGGAGTCGACCGGCTCTACCTGGCCGCTGAACATCGGGCAGGTCTACACGACGCTGTCCCGGCTCGAACGGGACGGACTGGTGCGGTCGCTGCCGGAGAGTGAGGCCGGGCAGCGACCGTACGAGATCACCGAGGCCGGGCGGACCGACCTGGCCCTGTGGTTCGCGACCCCGATCAGCCGCAACGAGCGCCCCCGCGACGAGCTGGCGATCAAGCTGGCGCTGGCGTTGACCACGCCCGGGGTCGACGTCCGCACGGTGGTGCAGACCCAGCGGACCGCGACCAT
The DNA here is from genome assembly GCF_019697375.1 of Micromonospora tarapacensis. NCBI lineage: Bacteria > Bacillati > Actinomycetota > Actinomycetes > Micromonosporales > Micromonosporaceae > Micromonospora > Micromonospora tarapacensis. The sequence goes on from NZ_JAHCDI010000004.1 coordinate 3,566,429, forward strand.
GCGTGCGTTGCAGGAGTTGACCCGGCTGAAGTACTCCAGTGACCGCCCGGAGGACCTACCGTGGCGGCTGGTGCTGGACGCCATGGTGTTCCAGGCCGAGGCCGAGGTGCGCTGGCTCGACCACTGCGAGACCAGCCTGGTGCGGCACCGCCCCCCGGTCACCGGCCCAGCGCACCTCTCCGAGGCGGTGGGCCGTAACGGTGAGGAGGCACGACGGTGAGCGCCACCGGCGGGCGGGGGCCGGCCGCCCCGGACCACGGCGCCGCCTCCGGCACCGCCGGTACGCCCGGCGGCACATCCGCGGCGACCGCGGGAGCCGTGCTCGACCTGCGTGACGTCCATCGCACCCACGGCAGCGGCCCGGCGGCGGTGCAGGCCCTGCGCGGGGTGAGCCTGGTGGTGCGTCCCGGCGAACTGGTCGCCGTGATGGGGCCCTCCGGTTCCGGCAAGTCGACCCTGCTCACCCTGGCCGGCGGGCTGGACAGCCCGACCGCCGGCGAGGTGCACGTCGAAGGGCAGCCGCTGCACGCCCTGGATCGCCGCGGACTGGCACGCCTGCGCCGCCGGCGGATCGGCTACATCTTCCAGAACCTCAACCTCATCGGCAGTCTCAGCGCGGTGGAGAACGTCGCGCTTCCCCTCGAACTGGACGGTTCGGGGCTCCGCCAGGCCCGCCGGCTGGCATCGGAGGCGCTGGCCGAGGTGGGCCTGACCGAACTGGGCGACCGGTTCCCGGACCAACTCTCCGGCGGCCAGCAGCAGCGCGTCGCCATCGCCCGGGCGCTGGTCGGGCAGCGACGCCTCGTCCTGGCCGACGAGCCGACCGGGGCACTGGACTCGCAGTCCGGCGAGGCCGTGCTGCGGTTGCTCCGCCGCCGCGTCGACGCCGGAGCCGCCGGGGTGCTGGTCACCCACGAGGCCCGGCACGCCGCCTGGGCGGACCGGGTGGTCTTCCTGCGCGACGGCGTGACGGTCGACTCGACCGCCCCGTTCGCCGGCGTCGAGGCCCTGCTCAGCGGCAGTGGCCGGTGAACGGCGAACCGCACCGACGACTCCACGGGGTGCGGCTGGCCGAGACCGTCGGATCGTGGCGGGCCGCGCTGCGCATCGCCCGCCGCGAGGCGAGGCGGGCGCGGGGACGTACCGCGCTGGTGCTGGCCATGATCATCCTGCCGGTGCTGGCGCTCAGCTTCGTGGCGGCCAGCGTGGACATGGCCCGGCTGACCCCGAGCGAGCAGATGGAACGCCGGCTCGGCAGCGCCGACGCGGAGCTGCGGGTGGTGGGCCGTGGCCCGGTGCAGCAGGACGCCACCGGCGCCGGTTGGGCATCCGGTGGGGACGGCGGGATCTTCCCGGGGCTGGTCACCGTGGATCAGGTCACCGCGCTGCTGCCCACCGGCAGCCGGATCCTTCCGGTACGCCGCGGGGTGCCGTTCAGCGTCTGGCACTCCGACCGGATCCGCGACGACATCACCGCCACCGTGGTCGACCTGACCGACCCGCTCGGCCGCGGGTTCGGCCGGGTCCACCGGGGCCGGGCACCGGCCGGCGCCGACGAGATCGCGGTCAACCTGGCCGCCCGGCGCAGCCTCGACGTCGACGTCGGCGACCGGATCAGCTCCGGGGACGGCGGGCGCACCTGGACGGTCGTCGGCGTGGTCGAACTTCCCGAGCAGCTGGCCGCCATGGCCATCCTGCACCCCACCGGGGCACCCCCGCCGGAGGCGAACGCCGAGGGGGTGTTCCTGGCCGACCTGCCCGGCCCGGTGACCGACGAACTGTTCCGGCACCTCAACGACAACGGCGTCGTCGTCGGCGCCCGGGGGCCCGTGCCGGCCACCCTGCACGGCGACTCCGCCGGTTCGGTCGTCGCGGGGATGGGCGTGGAGCAGGTCAGCACCGGCGTGCTGGTCGGCGGGCTCGGCCTGCTCGAAGTGGTGCTGCTGGTCGGGCCGGCGTTCGCCGTCGGGGTGCGGCGGCGACGGCGGGAACTCGCGCTGGTGGCCGTGGCCGGTGGTGACGCCGCCCAACTGCGCCGGGTGGTGCTCGCCGACGGTGTGGTGCTGGGCTGCGTCGGCGCCGCGACCGGTGTCGCGCTGGGCGTGGCCGCGGCGTTCGCCGGCCGGCCGCTGGTCGAGCAGTTCATCTTCCAGCACCGCTTCGGCGGATACCGCGCCTGGCCGCCGGCGCTCGTCGTGATCGCGCTGGTCGCGGTGCTGGCCGGGGTGCTGGCCGCGCTGGCACCCGCCTGGACGGCCGCCCGGCAGGACGTGGTGGCCGGACTCGCCGGTCGGCGCGGCCCGCCCGTGCACCGGCGGCGGTGGCTCACCATCGGCGTGCTGCTGGCCGCCGGCGGCACCGTCGTGGCCGCGATCGGCGCCGCCGTGACCTCCCAGGCGGTCATCCTCGCCGGGCTGGTCCTGGGTGAACTCGGGTTGGTCTTCGCCACCCCGACACTTGTGGGGTTGCTGGCCCGGCTCGGCCGGTTCCTCCCGCTGGCGCCGCGGATCGCGGTGCGCGACGCCAGCCGCAACCGTTCCTCGGCCGCGCCGGCCATCTCCGCCGTGATGGCCGCGGTCGCCGGCAGCGTCGCCCTCGGCCTCTTCCTGGCCAGCGACGAGGCTCGCGCCGACCAGCGGTATCGACCGGTGCTGCCGGACCACACCGTCCTGGTCACCACCAACGGCGATCCCGCGCTGAACGCCCCGCCCAGCCTCGCCGAGATCACCGGGCCGGCCCGGGAACTCCTCGGTGCCGGCACGATCGTCCCGCTGGTGGCGCCGGGCTGCCAGCCGGACTTCGACGCCTGCCTGGTCACCGCCACGCTGCCGGCCAGCCGGGCCTGCCCCTGGCAGCCGTACGAGCGACTCGGTGCGGCGGATCAACTCCGGGCCCGCGCCGACCGGCGCTGCCAGGGCGCCGCCGGCGACCTCTACGGCTCGTACCAGCGGGTGGTGGTGGACGACGGGACGGTGCTGCCGCTCCTCACCGGGGTCGAGCCGGCCGACGTCGCGGCCGCCACCGCCACGCTGCGCTCCGGTGGGGCGGTGGTGACCGACGCCCGCTACCTGACCGGCGGCCGGCTGGATCTGCGGGTCGAGCACGACGACGAGGCCCGGCCGGCGGACACCGCCACGGTGCCCGGGCACGCGCTGGAGACCGCGTTGGGCGGGCACTGGCTGCTACTCTCCCCCGACGCCGCCGACCGGCTCGGCCTCGTCACCCGGCAGACCGGCTGGGCGATGGAGACCGACGAGCCGCCGGAACGGGAGCGTCAGGATGCGTTCGTCGCCGCGCTGCGTCCGCTCGGCTCCGTGGGCGTCGGGGTCGAGCACAGCCGGGACTTCCAGGACAGCCGGCCGCTGCTGCTGTTGCTGGCGGGGGTCTCCGCGGCGGTCACCGTGGGCGCCGCGGGCATCGCCACCGGCCTGGCCGCCGCCGAGGGCGGGCAGACCTGTCCACCCTCGCCGCGGTCGGCGCCGGTCCGGGCGTACGCCGGCTGCTCTCGCTCTGCCAGGCCGGCGTGATCGCGGTGCTCGGCTCGGCGCTGGGCATCGTCGCCGGCCTCGCCGCCGCGGTGCTCGTGCTGATCTTCACCAACCAGCGGTACGCCGACAGGTGGCCGATCGAGCCGCCGTACCCGCTGGTGATGCCCTGGCTCACCCTCGGCGTGCTGGTCGCGGTGCCGCTGGTGGCAATGGCCGGCGCGGCGGTGTTCACCCGCTCGCGGCTACCGGTGGAACGCCGCCTGGACTGACCGTGGGTCGACCGGCACGAGGTGCCGCACTCGGGACCGGTCGGCCCTGGCACGGCGGGGCCGGCGAGGGCAGACTGTCCGGGTGTCCGTTCTGGGAAGCATCACCCGCCGGGTCGGTCGGCACCGCTGGTTCGGCACCGCCGTCCGCCTGCTGGTCCCCGCCGACCGGGCCCTCGGGCGGCTGACCCGCGGCCGGGTCGTGGCGCTCGGGCTCGTCCCGTCCCTGCTGATCACCACGACCGGCCGCAGGTCGGGCCAGCCACGGTGCAATCCGCTGCTCTACGTGCCGGACGGTGACGCGTACGTGGTGGTCGGATCCAACTGGGGTCAGACCCACCAGCCGGCGTGGGCGCTCAACCTGCTCGCCGAGCCGAGCGCCGAGGTGGACGTCAGGGGCCGCCGGATTCCGGTACGCGCCGAGGTGGTGACCGGGGCCGAGCGCGACCGGCTGTGGCGGTTGCTGGTCACCGAGTGGCCGGCCTACGAGGCGTACGTCGAGCGGGCCGGTGGCCGGGAGATCCGGATCTTCCGGCTGGTGCCGGAGGTCGGTGGCGGCCCGGCCAACCCCGGCGGGCCGCACGGGCGCGGCGGGCCGGGCGAGCGGCGCCACCCACTCTAGGGTGGGAGTGACCGGGCGGTCGCTCCCGGCTACGGGTGCGGACGGCGGCGCGATCGCGGGGTGGTCGGCGTGGACGATCTCCAGGAACACCGGGACGATCCCCGGTGGGACGTGGCCGAGCGGGTCGCCACGGCCGCCCGTCGGCGGTTCCCGGCCGACGTGCTCGCCGTCGCGGTGCACGGCCCACTGGCGCACGGCGACGACGACGGTGGTGGCGACGGCGAGGTCGGGCTGCTGGTGGTCACCTACCGGCCCGGCACGGGACCGCCCGCCGCGACTCGCCGGGTGGACGGCATCCTGGTCGACCTGACCGTCGCCGCCGCGGAGGAGCGCCTGCGCCAGGCCCGACAGTTGACCTCGCGGTGGCCGCTGACCGCCGACCGCCACGTGACCACCCGGGCCCTGCACGACCCGACCGGCTGGCTGCGCACCCTGCGCGACGAGCACCTCGGCCGGCTGGCCCGGGCCCGCCCGGCCGAGTTCAGCACGGCCGCCCGCAAGGCGTGGTATCGGGGCAGCGCCGCACACGCCCGCGCCGCCCGGCTGGCCGAATGGTACGAGACGGACCAGGCCCTGCTGATGCTCGGTGAGGCCCGGCTCGCCGCGGCCACGGTCAGCGGCCTGCTCAGCCGCACCTATTTCCGGGATCCGGGCGATGCCGTCCGGCGGACCGGGCTGGCCGGCGCGGACATGACCGAGGTGGGCGCCGTGCTGGCCCGCCAGTCGGCGGAACTGACCGCCCGGGGCCGGCCGGTCGACGGGACCGTCGACGACCTGCTCGACGGCTAGCCGAGCCCGCCCTGCACACCGATCAGCGTGCCGATCAGGTAGGTCGCCACCGCAGCGGCGGCGCCGAGCAGCAGCTGACGCAGCCCACCGGACCACCACCGGCGGTTGGTGAACCGGGAGACGACCGCGCCGGCCACGAAGAGCCCCAGGCCACCCACCGCCAGGGCCAGCGCCAGGCTGGTCGCGCCGAACAGGTACGGCAGCAGCGGCACCAGCGCCCCGACCGAGAAGCAGAGGAACGACGAGAGCGCCGCGGTCCACGGGTCGGGCTGCTCGTCCGGGTTGACGCCCAGTTCCTCCTGCACGTGCACCCGCAACGCCTGCTCCGGGTCCTTCCGCACCGCGTCGGCGACCTGGACGGCGAGCTGCTCCGGCAGGCCCCGAGCCATCCACATCTCGGCCAGCTCCCGGGCTTCGACCTCAGGATGTCTTTCCAGCTCCTGCCGCTCCTTCGCCACCTCGGCGGCGAGCTGCTCGTTGGCCGACCGGACGCTGGTGTACTCCCCGAGCGCCATCGAGATCGCCCCGGCTACCAGGCCGGCGGTGCCGGTGAGCACGATGTTGTGCGGCGAGACCCCGCCGCCGCCGACCCCGGCGATCAGGGCGATGTTGGTGACCAGGCCGTCCATCGCGCCGAAGACGGCCGGCCGCAGCCAGCCGCCGGACACGTCCGCGTGGTGGTGCTCCCGAAGCGCCGCAGGGGTGTCGGTCACGGCAGGGTGAGGATCTCGTGGCCGTCCTCGGTGACCAGCACGGTGTGCTCGAACTGGGCGGTCCACCTGCGGTCCTTGGTGACCACCGTCCAGCCGTCCTCCCAGAGGTCGTACTGGTAGGTGCCGAGAGTGATCATCGGCTCGACGGTGAAGGTCATCCCCGGCTCCATCACGTCGGTGGGGCGCGGGCTGTCGTAGTGCGGCACGTAGAGCCCGCTGTGGAAGGCCTCGCCGATGCCGTGGCCGGTGAAGTCGCGCACCACGCCGTAGCCGAAGCGCTTCGCGTACGACTCGATGACCCGGCCGATCACGTTGATCTGCCGACCCGGAGCGACCGCGCGGATGCCCCGCATCATCGCCTCGTGGGTCCGCTCCACCAGCACCCGGGCCTCCTCGCCGACCTCACCGACGCAGAACGTCGCGTCGGTGTCGCCGTGCACCCCGCCGAGGTACGCGGTGACGTCGACGTTGATGATGTCGCCGTCGGCCAGCACGGTCGAGTCGGGGATGCCGTGGCAGATCACCTCGTTGAGGCTGGTGCAGCAGGACTTCGGGAAGCCCTTGTAGCCCAGCGTCGACGGGTAGGCGCCGTTGTCGATCAGGAACTCGTGCACCACCCGGTCGATCTCGTCGGTGGTCACGCCGGGCTTGCAGTGCTCACCCGCCAGCTGGACCGCCTGGGCGGCGACCCGCCCCGCGACCCGCATCTTCTCGATCGTCTCCGGGGTCTGCACGTGTGACCCACGCCAGGGGCGGGGGGCCTTCTTGCCGACATATTCCGGGCGCGGGATGCTGGCAGGAACCGGCCGCCACGGGGAGAGCGTGCCTGGGGTCAGCGGAGCACGGACGGTCATGGGACAAGCCTATCGCCGCCGCCCGACAACCCCACCACCGTCCGCTCCGGGAGGTTGTTGCCCCACCAGGAGCACTGTGTCAAGGTGTCTGCGTGGATCAAGGGGGAGTACCTCCCGTCTTCTCGGCCGACGCGGAGACCGACGGCGATCACCTGAGCGTGGTGGTCACCGGTGAGGTCGACATGGCGACCGCCGACAGCATGCTCCAGACCGTGCTGCGCCAGCCGGCCGCGCGGGTGACGCTCGACCTGCGTGCGGTGACCTTCTTCGACTCGGCGGCCATCCACGCGGTGGTCCGGCTCGCTGGCCATTACCCGGACGCCCTGACGGTGCTGCCGTCCCGGCAGGTCAGCCGGGTGCTGGGCATCGCGGGGCTGGGCGAGCAACCCTGGCTGCACCCCGCCTGACCGCTCTAGGGGCGCAACTCTCGACGCAGGGTGACCTGCGTCCCGTCCGGCGTACGGTCGACCGACAACTCCCCGAGTGCCCGGATCAGCGACAGCCCGCGACCCCGGAATCCCGACCCGGTCGACTCCCGCCAACGCCCGCTGTCCCGCACGGCCGCCACCACCGTGCGGCCCTCCACCCGCACCTCGACGTCGATCACCGGCTCCGCCGGGTCCACCGGGTGCTCGATGGCGTTCGCCACCGCCTCGGAAACCGCCACGGTGAGGTCGAAGAGGTCCGTCTCGCCCACCCCGTGCGCGACGAGGAAGTTCTCGAGCCGCTTACGCAGCACGCTCAGCCGGGTGGGGTCGGCGGGCAGCCGCAGCGCGAACCGGTTGAGTTCGGTCGCCTCCAGCGCCAGCACCGCCACGTCGTCCCGCCGGGCCCGGTCGACGACCCGCCTGACCACCGCGTCGACCAGATCGGCGACGTGTTCCGCGGGTCGACCGGCGTCGGCGCGCAGCTGGGCCAGGGACGCGTCGATGCCGATCCGCCGGTCCTCGATCAGACCGTCGGTGTAGAGCAGCAGCCGGTCACCCGCCCGCAGTTCACCGGAGACCGTCTCGTACTGCGTACCGGGGATGGCGCCGACCGGCGGCCCGAGCGCGCGGTCGTGCAGGAACGCCACCTCGTCACCGCGGATCAGCAGGGGGGACGGGTGCCCCGCGCCGGCGTACCGCAGCCGTCCCGTGCGCGGGCTGAACCACAGGCAGAAGACCGTCGCGAAGGAACGCGACTCGGTGGAGCCCACCAGCCGGTTGAGCCGGGTCAGCGACTCGCCCGGATCGAAACCCTCCAGCACGTACGCGCGCAACGCGTTGCGCAGCTGGCCCATGGCTGCCGCCGCCGGCACCCCCTTGCCGACCACGTCGCCGATGATCAGGACGAGTTCGTCGTCGTCCCGGGCGACCACGTCGTACCAGTCGCCGCCCACCTCGACGCCCGCGCTGCCGGGCAGGTAACGGCTGGCCACCACGGCGCCGCGCAGCTGGGGCAGGGTGCGGGGCAGCAGGCTGTGCTGCAGGGTGGTCGCGATGCGATGTTCGGTCTCGTAGAGCTGCGCGTTCTCCAGCCGCACGCCGACCAGCCGGGCGAGCTGGGTCAACGCGGCCTCCTCGGTGCCGGCACCCTCGGCGACCGGATGCCACACCCGCAGCTCGCCGAGCCGCTGGTCGGCCACGCCGGTCAGCGGCAGGACGAAGGACGGCTCGACCGAGGTGGCGCCCCGGCGTCGGCCTCGAAGCGCACCCCGCCGGCGGAGACCACCACCCGGACGGCCTCGGCGAGACTGAGTGCGTGCCGGGCCGCCACCTGGAGCACGTCCGCCGTGGAGCGGGCGGTGTTGACCGCCACCGCTGCGTCGGCGAGGGCGCGCAACCGACGGATGATCTGGTTGCGCAACTGGCCGAGTTCCAGGTTGGCGCGGACCCGGGCGATCAACTCCTGCCCGGAGAACGGTTTGGTGAGGTAGTCGTCGGCGCCGACGGACAGCCCGGCCACCTCCTCGGCCGATCCGGCGCGGGCGGAGAGCAGCACGATCGGCACGTACCGGGTGCGCGGGTCCCCACGCAGCGCGGCGACCAGGCCGAAGCCGTCCAACCGGGACATCATCACGTCGGTCAGCACCAGGTCGAAGGCGGTCGCGGTGGCCAGCCGGAGGGCGTCGGCCCCGTCGGTGGCCGTGCTCACCTCCCAGGTCGGCATGAGCAGCCGGGCGACGTGTTCGCGCAGGTCGGCGTTGTCGTCGACGACCAGGATGCGGCCCGCCGGGACGGACCCCGAGGGGCCGGGTGACCGCGCGGCAGAGCCCTCCGGCCCGGCTGCGGCAGGTGCCGGCGCACCCGGGCCGGTCGATGTGCGGACGGTCGGGACGGTCGGTGCGGGGCCGACGGTCCAGCGCGCGGTCTCGGCGACGAAGAGGGCGGCCTGTCCCGGCTCGCGCTCCGTGCCGTCACCGGCGGCGTCGGCCACCCGGTCGGGCGGCAGGTGCCCCGAGCCGAACGGCACGGTCACCACGAAGGTGCTGCCGACGTCGACCTGGCTGGTGACCGAGACCCGTCCGCCGTGCATCTCGACCAGTTCCCGGACCAGGGCCAGCCCGATCCCGGTGCCCTCGTGGCTGCGCGAGCGCACCCCCGGCACCCGGTGGAACCGCTCGAAGACGTGCGGCAACTCCGCCGGGACGATGCCCACGCCGGTGTCGGTCACCTCCAGTCGGGCGGCGCCGTCGACCGCCTGCACCCGGACGCCGATCTCCCCGTCGAGGGTGAACTTCAGGGCGTTCGAGATCAGATTGAGGACGATCTTCTCCCACATGTCCTGGTCGACCAGGACCGGCTCCGGCAACGGCGGGCAGTCCACCGTCAGTCGCAGCCCGGCGCGTTCGGTGGCCGAGCGGAACGTGCTGGCCAACCGGGAGGTGTAGCCGGCCAGTTCGGTCGGCTCGTAGTGGGCGGCCAACCGCCCCGACTCCAGTCGGGAGAAATCGAGCACCGTGTTGACCAGCTTCAGCAGCCGCATCGCGTTGCGGTGCATCATGGTGAGCGGCTGCGTGTAGCCGGCCGGCAGCGCCGGATCGGCGAGCAGGTCCTCCAACGGGCCGAGCACCAGGGTGAGCGGGGTGCGGAACTCGTGACTCACGTTGGCGAAGAAGTTGGTCTTCGCCAGATCCAGGGCGGCCAGCGCCGCCGCCCGGCCGCGTTCCTGTTCGTACGCCCGCTGCTTACCCACCGCGCGGGAGATCTGCGCGGCGACCAACTCGCAGAAGGTGCGGTATTCGTCGGTGAACGGCAGCCGGCGGGCCACCCCCAGCACCAGCACCCCGGCCGGCTCGTTGGTCGCACTGATCGGCAGCACCAGCGCCTCCCCGGCGGCGTCTGCCGGTACGTGCCCGAACAGATCGGCCGTGGCCACGACATCCTCGGTGCCGCTCGCCGCCACCTCGGCCAGCCGCTCGGGCAGCTCGACGGCGGCGATCCCGGCGCCGCTGACCCCGGCCACCCGCAGGTGCCCGTCACCGTCACGCAGGTAGAGCAGGCCGAACGGCACGTCCGCCCGGTGCCGGTCGAGCACTGCCGCGGCGGCCCGGCCGAGCGACCCGACATCCCCCGGGTCAGCCAGTTCCGAACCGAGTTCGGCCAGGGCCCGCAGCCGGCGCTCGCCGAGCACCCGCCCGGTGGTCTCGTTGCAGATGCACAGCACCCCGTTGATGGAACCGTCCGCGTCCCGCACGGGGTCGTACGAGACGTCGAAGTAGACGTCCTCGACGAAGCCGTGCCGGTCCAGCAGGAAGTGGTGATCCCGCGCCTGGTACGCCTCGCCACCGCGCAACACGCCGCGCAGCAGCGGCTCGAGCACGTCCCAGGTCTCCGCCCAGTGCTCCCGGGCAGGCCGTCCCAGCGCCGCGGGATGCTTGTCGCCGATGGTCGGCCGGTAGGCGTCGTTGTAGAAGGCACGCAGCTCGTCGCCCCAGAACACGACGATCTGGGCCTTCGAGGCGAGCATCGTGCTGATGGCGTTGCCCAGGGTGGCCGGCCATCGGTGCGGGGTGCCGAGTGGGCTGGCCGTCCAGTCGTGCTCGCGCAGCAGGGCACCCATCTCACCGCCACCGGCGAAGGCCGCCGCGAGCAGCGGCGGAATCCGCCCGTCCGCCGCGGCTGGATGGCTACGATCCGCGCCCCCCTGGGCCGAGTTCATGCAGCCTCCCCGGCCGTGTCCGCACCGCTTCCGATCATCAGATGCCCTGCTCCGCCTTCTACCCAGACGGATCAGCTACGTAACGCACACGGCCGGCCGGACGCTGGTCAACGTCGCCCGGCCGGCCGTCCCGGACCACCCGACCCAGGCCGGCGCCACCCGGTGTTGCCGAGATCACAACGGCGTGACGTACGCGCCGGTGATCCCGCCGTCGACCACGAACTGCGCGGCCGTCATGAAGGAGGCGTCGTCGCTGGCCAGGAAGGCCACCGCGGCGGCGATCTCGGTCGGCTCGCCGAAGCGTCCCATCGGCACGTGCACCAGCCGGCGGGCGGCCCGCTCCGGATCGGCCGCGAACAACTCCCGCAGCAACGGGGTGGCCACCGGCCCGGGGCACAGGGCGTTGACCCGGATGCCCTCCCGGGCGAACTGGACGCCCAACTCCCGGGTCAACGCCAGCACCCCGCCCTTGCTCGCGGTGTACGCGATCTGCGACGTCGCCGCGCCCATCAGCGCCACGAACGAGGCGGTGTTGATGATCGACCCCCGGCCCTGCCGGCGCATGTGCCCGATGACGTGCTTGCAGCACAGGTAGACGCTTGTCGTGTTGACCCGCAGCACCCGCTCCCAGGCGTCCAGGCCGGTGTCGAGGATGGAGTCGTCGTCCGGCGGCGAGATGCCGGCGTTGTTGAACGCGACGTCCACCCGCCCGTACCGCTCGACCACCCCGTCGAACAGCTCCCGTACCGCCGTCTCGTCGGCCACGTCGGCGGCGACGAAGATCCCGCCCACCTCGGCGGCGGCCCGCTCGCCCCCCTCGGCGTCCAGGTCGACACAGACCACCCGGGCTCCCTCGGCGGCGAACCGCCGCACGGTGGCCAGACCGATGCCACTGGCCGCCCCGGTCACCACCGCGACCCGATCCTGCAACCGTGCCTGCATGCTCACTCCTCCGTGCTGATGAACACGTTCTTGACGTCGGTGAACGCATGCAGGGCGTCCGGCCCCAACTCGCGGCCGAGACCGGAGCGTTTCATGCCGCCGAACGGGGTCCAGTAGCGCACCGAGGAGTGCGAGTTGACGCTCAGGTTGCCGGACTCCACCGCCCGGGCCACCCGCAGCGCCCGGCCCACGTCGCGGGTCCAGATCGAGCCGGACAGGCCGTACTCGGTGTCGTTGGCCAGCCGGACCGCCTCGGCCTCGTCGCCGAACGGGAGCACCGAGACGACCGGGCCGAAGATCTCCTCACGCCAGTGCCGGTCGGCGGGCGAGTCGGCGAGCAGCACGGTGGGGGCGTACCAGTAGCCGGGACCGTCCGGGCGGGTGCCGGTGAACGCGACCCGCGCCCCGTCGGCGTACCCGGCGACCCGGTCCCGGTGCGCGGCCGAGATCAGTGGTCCCATCTCGGTGCTCTCGTCGGCCGGGTCACCCACCCGGAAGGCGCGCACCGCCGGTTCGAGCAGTTCCAGGAAGCGGTCGTACACCCCGCGCTGGACCAGGAGCCGGGACCGGGCGCAGCAGTCCTGGCCGGCGTTGTCGAAGACCGCGTACGGCGCGGTGGCCGCCGCCCGCTCCAGGTCGGCGTCGGCGAAGACCAGGTTCGCCGACTTGCCGCCCAGTTCCAGGGTCAGCCGCTTCACTCCGGCGGCGCAGCCGGCCATGATCCGGGTGCCGACCTCGGTGGAGCCGGTGAAGCAGATCTTGCGTACCGCGGGGTGGCTGACGAACCGCTCGCCCACCACGTCGCCCCGGCCGGGCAGCACCGTGAACACGCCCTCCGGCAGCCCCGCCTCCAGCGCCAGTTCGGCCAGCCGCAGGGCGGTCAGCGGGGTCAGCTCGGCGGGCTTGAGGACCACCGTGTTGCCGGCGGCGAGCGCGGGGGCGAAGCCCCAGGCGGCGATCGGCATCGGGAAGTTCCACGGCACGATCACCCCGACCACGCCGAGCGGCTCGTGGAAGGTGACGTCCAGCCCGCCCGGCACCGGGATCTGCCGCCCGGTGAGCCGTTCCGGCGCCCCCGCGTAGTAGTCGAGCACGTCCCGCACGTTGCCCGCCTCCCAGCGGGCGTTGCCGATGGTGTGTCCGGCGTTGCGCACCTCCAGCCGGGCCAACTCCTCCAGGTGCTCGTCCACCACTGCGGCGAACCGCCGCAACACCCGCGCCCGATCCCCCGCACCGACCTCCCGCCACGTCTCGTACGCCGCCACCGCCCGCGAGATCGCCGAGTCCACCTCCCCCACCGAGCTCTCCGCAACCTCCCGCAACACCACCCCCCAAGCCGGATCCCAAACCTCACCCACCCTCCCCATCTCCCTCTCCCCCTCCCTCCCCATCTCCCTCTCCCCATCTCTCTCTTCGTCGATCATGGAGTTGTGGCGCCGCGCAAATGCCACGTACCCCTGCGTTTCAGGCACCACAACTCCATGATCGGCGAGGTGGGGGTGGGGTGGCGAGGTGGGGGTGGGGGTGGGGTGGGGTGGGGGTGGGGTTAGAGGCGTTCGAAGCCACGGGTTAGTTCCCAGTCGGTGACGGCGGCGTCGAAGGCGGCCAGTTCGACGCGGGCCATGTTGGCGTAGTGGGCGGTCACGTCAGCGCCGAAGGCGTCTCGGGCGACCGTCGAGCCCTCCCAGAGGGTGAGGGCGTCGCGGAGGGTGCCGGGGACCCGTTCGGCCGCCGCGTCGTCGTAGGCGTTGCCGGTGCACTCCCCGGCCAGCTCCAACTCGTTCTCGATGCCGTGCACCGCCCCGGCCACCAGGGCGGCGATCGCCAGGTACGGGTTGACGTCCGCGCCCGGCACCCGGTTCTCCACCCGCATCCCCTGGCCGTGCCCGACCACCCGCAGCGCGCAGGTGCGGTTGTCGGTGCCCCAGCGCAGCGCCGTCGGGGCGAAGGAGCCCGGCTGGTAACGCTTGTACGAGTTGATGTTCGGCGCGAAGAGTAGGCTCAGCTCCCGCATCGTGGCAAGCAGCCCGGCGAGCACCCGCTGCCCGGTCACGCTCAGGTGTGCCGGGCCGTCACCCAGCATCGCCGAGCCACCGGAGGCGTCCCGCAGCGAGAAGTGGATGTGGCAGGAGTTGCCCTCCCGCGCGTTCGGCTTGGCCATGAAGGTGATCGACATGCCCTCCTGGGCGGCGATCTCCTTCGCCCCGTTCTTGTAGATGACGTGGTGGTCGGCGCAGGCCACCGCCTCGTCGTACCGGAAGGCGATCTCGTGTTGGCCGAGGTTGCACTCCCCCTTGGCGCTCTCCGGAGTGAGCCCCGCACCGGCCATCTCGGTGCGGATGCGGCGCAGCAGCGGCTCGACCCGGGCGGTGCCGAGCAGCGAGTAGTCCACGTTGTACTGGTTGGCGGGAGTGAGGTCACGGTAGCCGCGCTGCCACGCCTGCTCGTACGAGTCGCGGAACAGGACGAACTCCAGCTCGGTCCCGGCGTACGCGGTCAACCCGTGCGCGGACAGCCGGTCCAACTGGCGGCGCAGGATCTGCCGGGGCGAGGCGGTCACCGGCCCGGCGCCGTCCAGCCACTCCAGGTCGGCCAGGAGCAGGGCGGTGCCGGGCTGCCACGGCACCCGGCGCAGGGTGCCGAAATCCGGCTTCATGGCGAGGTCGCCGTACCCGCGTTCCCAGCTCGACATGGCGTACCCGCCGACGGTGTTCATGTCGACGTCCACGGCGAGCAGGTAGTCGCACCCCTCGCTGCCGTGCGCGACGACCTGATCGAGGAAGAAGGGGGCGTGGAACCGCTTGCCCTGCAACCGGCCCTGCATGTCGACCAGGGCCAACGCCACCGTGTCGATCTCCCCCTCGGCGACGGCGACCCGCAGCTGTTCCAGCGTGAGCGGTGGTCTTTTCATCCGCGAGCCTCCATCACCAAGGTCTACCGGCCGCAGCCGATCACCGTCAATGGGCCGCACCGCTCGTACCCGGCGACACCGGCCGGGCAAACCGGCCGGAGCGCCTCGCCTGCCGCGGTCGGCGGGGCACGGCCGTCGGGTCGGTCAGGTGAGCACCAGGCCGGCCACCCAGAGCGCGCCGATCACCATTCCGGACAGGAATTCGACAAGCATCGACAGCCCGGCCGCCGCGACCGCCTGCTTCGTCGCCGGCCAGGCCAGGCGGGTGTCCCCCAGTCGCAGCCGCTCCATCGCGAAGATGCCGCCGATGAAGCCGATCACCAGCCCGACCACCGGGATGACGAAGAACCCGACCAGGCCCAGCACGGCCCCGGCCAGCAGCGAGGAGGTGGGCACGCCGGCCCGTTTGAGATTGCGGCCGGGCCAGGCGTACTTGACCACCGTGCCGCCCACGGCGACGCCGGTGGCCGCGGCGAGCACCAGCCACCGGCCGAGGCCGGCGCCGCCGAACAGCGTCCACACCAGCACTCCACCCCAGCACAGGGGCAGCGCCGGCAGCCCCGGCAAGACCACCCCGGCGAGCCCGGCGAGGATGGCCAGCGCGGCGACCACCGACACCACGGTTGTGCTGTCCGACAGGCTCACGTCGACTCCCGATCCGATAGTCCCGCCGAGATCCGGACGGCCCGCGTCGGGACGCCCCGGCTCGGCGCACCCCGCATCATGACACCCTGATCATGAGGTCCCGTCGCCACGCAGCCGGGCGACGACGGCCGCCACCGGCCCCGGCGGGCCGAACAGCCGGCCCTGCGCGGTGTCGCAGCGCAACGCCCGCAGCCGCTCTGCCTGCGCCTCGGTCTCCACCGCCTCGGCGGTCACCCAGAGTTCCAGCGCGTGGGCCAACCGCACCAGGGCGTCGACGATCCGCTCGTCACGATGGTCGGCGTCGTCCGGCTCGTTGCCCCGGATGCCCTCGACGAACGGCCCGGCCAGCTTCAGGCAGGTGATCGGCAGCCGGCGCAGGTACGCCAGGCTGGAATACCCGGTGCCGAAGTCGTCGACGGCCAGCCGTACGCCCAGCGCGGCGAGCCGGTGCAGCGTACGCAGCGGCTCGTCCGCGGAGCCCATCACGGCACTCTCGGTCAGCTCCAGTTGCAGCAGTTCCGCCGGGAGGCCGGTGCTGGCCAGCGCGTCGGCCACCGTGTCGACGATCACCGGTGCGTCGGCCTGGCGGGCGGCCAGGTTGACGCTCACCACCAGCCGGGCGGCGGGGAACTCGGCGTGCCAGCGCTCGGCGTCCCGGCAGGCCTGCCGCAGCACCCACTCGCCAAGGCGGACGATCAGGCCCGTCTCCTCGGCGAGCCCGATGAACCGGTCCGGGCCGATCAGCCCCTGCTCCGGATGCTGCCAGCGGACCAGCGCCTCGACGGCCACCATCCGGCCGTCGAGGAGGGACACGATCGGCTGGTAGTGCAGCACGAACTCGCCCCGGTCCAGGGCCACCGGCAGCCCGGCCACCAGAGCCGAGCGGGCGATGTCCCGGGCGCTGCGCTCCGGGTCGTAGACCGCCCACCGACCCCGGCCCTCCGCCTTGGCCCAGTACAGCGTGGCGTCGGCGGCCTTCATCAGCTCCGACGCGCTGGTGCCGGTCAGCTCCGAGTCGACGATCCCGACACTCGCCGAGACCGCGAGGTGTTGGTCGCCGACGCACACCGGCGCCGAGACGGCGGCCAGGGCCGCCTCGGCCACGGCGATCACGTCGTCCACCGCGGCGACCCCGTCGACCAGGATGACGAACTCGTCACCACCCATCCGGGCGACCAGGTAGCCCTGCTCGGCCACGCAGTCGGCCAGCCGCCGGGCGATCATCACGAGCAGCCGGTCGCCGAGGTCGTGCCCGAGCCGGTCGTTGATCGCCTTGAATCCGTCGAGGTCGAGGAAGCAGACGCCGACCCGGCCCGGCGAGGGCGGTTCGTCCACCAGCCGGGCCAGCGTGTCGAAGAACTGCGTGCGGTTCGGCAGGCCGGTGAGCGGGTCGTGCAGCGCCTGGAAACGCAGCCGCTGCTGGAGTTCGTACCGTTCGGTGATGTCCTCGACCACGGCGACGGTGAACCGGGGGCGGCCATCGTCGTAGCGGATCAGGGAGACCGCGAGGTCCGTCCAGACGGCGCTGCCGTCCTTGCGGTAGTAGCGCTTCTCGACCCGGGCCGCCTCGTGCTTGCCCTCGATCAGCTCCTGGTACAGCTCCCACATCCCGGCCGCGTCGTCCGGATGGAACAGCGCCGCGACGTTGATCCGCCGCAGTTCCTCGACCGAGTAGCCGAGCATGTCGGCGAAGGACTGGTTGACGTCGATGATCGTCCCGTCGACCGCGGCGATGCCGATGCCGATCGCCGCGCCCGCGAAGACCGCGCGGAACCGGGCCTCGCTGTCCCGCAGCGCCCGCTCGACGCCGTCCCGGGCCTGCCATGCCGAGCGGGCGATTCCTCCTGCTGGGCGAAGGTCCGGTCGCGCAGCGCCTGGGCGAAGCCGGCCGCCAGGCCCCTGCATCGCCGCGATCCGCCCGGCGAGCCCGGACGGGACGGCGTCGGTGCCCAACACCTGCTCGGGAAACCGGTCGGCCAGGGCCCGCACCGACCACTCGATCACCCCTGGCTCGGTCAGGTGCGCCTCGACCAGGGCCTGCCCCACCTGCTGAGCCGGCGCCGTCGCCGGCTCGGCCGAGAGCAGCGCCTGTGCCAGCCGGACGGTGTGCCCGAGCAGCAGCCGCTCGGTTTCCGCCCCGCTGAGCGGCACGAAACCGAGCCGGTGTACGGCACGGGCCCAGTCGGCGGCGTACCGCTGGGCACCGGCCGGGTCGACGGCGTAACCACCGGTGGCGCCGACGGCGACCATCGGATCAGCCGGCGGGCCGGTCGTTCCGGGCGACGCCACCGAAGGCGCCGAACCGCGGTGCGCCGGCCGCCGCCTCGGCCGGAGCGTCGGGGCGCCACAGTTCCATGTGCACCACGCCCGGTTCCAGGATGGTCCAGTCGCCGAAGAACCCGGTGATCTCGGCCCGCGAGCGGAGCGTGATCTCGGTGGCGGTACGCGCCGACAGGCGTTGCGCGTCCAACATCTCCTGCGGCTGGTCCTCGAAGGTGGAGTGTGAGACGACCAGGTGGCTGCGGGGCGCGGCAGCGGCCCGCAGGATGGCCAGGATGTCGCCGGGGCCGTCGGCGTCCGGGACGAAGTGCACCACACCGGCGAGCAGGATGCCCAGCGGCCGGTCGAAATCGAGCAGCTTCGCGCCCCGGGCCTCGGCCAGGATCCGCTGCGGGTCACGCAGGTCGCCGTGCACGACGCCGGTCAGGTCGTCGCCGGCGAGCAACTCGCGGCTGTGCGCCACCGCCACCGGGTCGATGTCGACGTACACCACCCGGGCCTTCGGGTTCGCGGCCCGGGCGACCTCGTGCACGTTGCCGACGGTGGGGATGCCGGAGCCGATGTCCAGGAACTGGTCGATGCCGGCGTCGAGCAGCGTCCGCACGGCCCGGCGCAGGAACTCCCGCCCGGCCCGCATGGTCGCCGGCAGGTTCGGCGTCATGGCCGCGATCTGCTCGGCCAGCTGCCGGTCGATCTCGAAGTTGTGGGCCCCGCCCAGGAAATAGTCGTACACCCGGGCCGCGCTGGGCCGGGAAAGATCGATCTCGTCGGGAAGTCCGTCCGGCTTCTGCACTGGTGCACCCCAAGTCGTCGCCGCGGATCATGTGATGCTGCCCACTCTAGGCCGGACCGTCACGCCGAGGCAGATCCACAAGGGCCTTTTCCTGATCTCGTCCGGCGGCGGCCGGTCAGGCCGCCTCCAACAGCAGCGAGATGCCCTGCCCGACGCCGATGCACATGGTGGCCAGGGCCCGCCGCGCGCCCCGGCGGCGCAGCTCCAGCGCGGCGGTGAGCGCGAGGCGGGCACCGCTGGCACCGAGTGGATGGCCCAGGGCGATGGCGCCGCCGTTCGGGTTGACGTGCTCCGCGTCCTCGGGCAGGCCCAGTTCCCTCAGCACCGCCACCGACTGGGCGGCGAACGCCTCGTTCAGCTCGATCACGTCGACGTCGGCCAGCGCCAGCCGCTGCCGGTCCAGCAACCGCCGGGTCGCCGGCACCGGGCCGATCCCCATGATCCGTGGCGGTACGCCGGCCGCCGCCGCGCCGGAGACCCGGGCCAGCGGGGTCAGGCCGTACTCCCCGACGGCCGCCTCGGAGGCGACCAGCAGGGCCACCGCGCCGTCGTTCACGCCGGAGGAGTTGCCGGCGGTCACCGTCCCGCCGTCCCGGAACGGGGTGGGCAGCGCGGCGAGCTTCTCCAGCGAGGTCTGCCGGGGGTGCTCGTCGACCTCGACCAGCCGGGTCTCGCGCCGGCCGACCGGCACCGTCACCGGCACGATCTCCTCGGCGAGCCGGCCGTCGGCCTGGGCCTTGGCGGCCCGCAGCTGCGAGCGGTACGCGAACTCGTCCTGCGCCGACCGGGCCACGTCGTAGTCGGCGGCGACGTTCTCGGCCGTCTCGGGCATCGAGTCGACCCCCCAGCCCCGCTCCATCAACGGGTTCACCAGGCGCCAGCCGATCGTCGTGTCGTACACCTCGGCAGCGCGGGAGAACGCGGTCGTCGCCTTCGGCATCACGAACGGCGCCCGGCTCATGCTCTCCACCCCGCCCGCGACCACCAGGTCGGCGTCACCGGAGATGATCGCGCGGGCGGCGGTGGCCAGGGCGTCCAGGCCGGAACCGCAGAGCCGGTTGACCGTGCTGCCGGGCACCTGCTCGGGCAGCCCGCCGAGCAGCGCCGCCATCCGGGCCACGTTCCGGTTGTCCTCGCCGGCCTGGTTGGCACAGCCCAGCACCACGTCGTCGGTGCGCGCCCAGTCCACCGAGGGATGCCGGGCGACCAGTTCCCGGATGACGTGGGCGGCCAGGTCGTCGGGGCGCACGCCGGCCAGCGCGCCGCCGTAGCGGCCGATCGGGGTGCGGACACCGGCCACCAGGTATGCCACGGTCATCGCGAGTCCTTCGGGGGTCGGAAGGCGGGGCGGGGGCGTCCACCGGAGCCACGGAGACGTCCGACGGCCAGGATATCGCCGGCCGGTGCCGATAGGTTTGTCGGCATGGCCCGAGCCCAGTTCAGTGCGGAGACCAACGGCGGCGAGTTCGTCCGCCAGCCCAACCGGTTCACCGGGCGGGTCACCCCGCACTCCACCTCGCCGCCGGGCGGCGGGCCGGACGAGCAGGACCGCTGGCCGCTGGAGTCGGGGCGGTACCGGCTGATCTGGTGCCGGGCCTGCCCGTGGGCGCACCGGTCGCTGATCGTGCGCAACCTGCTCGGGCTGCGCGACGCGATCTCGCTGGGCACCGTCGACCCGATCCGGGACGAGCGGGGTTGGCGGTTCGCCCTCGACCAGGACGGCTTCGACCCGGTGCTGGGCATCGGCTTCCTGTCCGAGGCGTACCTCGCCACCGACGCCGACTACACCGGCCGGGTCACCGTCCCGGCGCTGGTGGACACGCTCACCGGCCGGGTGGTCACCAACGACTACCCGCAGCTCACCCTGGACCTGTCGACCGAGTGGCGGCGGCTGCACGCACCGGACGCGCCGGACCTCTACCCGGTGCCGCTGCGCCCGGAGCTGGACGCGCTGATGGCGGAGATCCACGCCGACGTCAACAACGGCGTCTACCGGTGCGGTTTCGCCACCTCCCAGCAGGCGTACGACGAGGCGTTCCGGGCGCTGTTCGCCCGACTGGACGCGCTGTCGCAGCGACTGGCGGACCGCCGCTACCTGATGGGTGACTCGATCACCGAGGCGGACGTGCGGCTGTTCACCACGCTTGTCCGCTTCGACGTGGCGTACCACGGGCACTTCAAGTGCAACCGGCACAAGCTCACCGAGATGCCGGTGCTGTGGGCGTACGCGCGGGATCTGTTCCAGACCCCCGGCTTCGGCGAGACCGTCGACTTCGACCACATCAAGCGGCACTACTACGCGACCCATCAGGAGATCAACCCGACCGGGATCGTCCCGCTCGGCCCGGATCTGAACGGCTGGACGACGCCGCACGGGCGTGGCTGAGCCGACCGCCCCGGGCCGCCGGCCCGCACTCCGGCCCGCACGGCGGATGGCCGCCGTGGTCGCCGCGGGATGCGTGCTGGCCGGCACGGCCGCGGTGACCCTCGCCGTGGTGGCGGGTTCCGGTCCGGGCCCGACCGGGTACGTCAGTGAGGCCGGTGTCGCCGACAGCGGGTACGCCTGGACGTACCGGATCGGGATCTTCGCCCTGGCCGGGGCGCTGCTGCTGCTCGCCGCGGCGCTGCCGGTGCGGATCGCCGGGGCGCTGCTCACCGCGGGCGGCCTGGCCACGGTCCTGTCCGGCGCGGTGACGTGCAGCGCCGGCTGCCCGCTGCCGCCGTTCGAACGGGCCACCGTGGCGGACCTGGTGCACGGTGGGGCGAGCATCGCCGCGACCGCGGCCGTGGTCTTCGCCATGATCGCGATCGCCCGCTGCCCCACGACGGTGCCTCGGCTGCGCCGGACGGCCTCGCTCGCCGCGGCGGTGGCCCTGCCGCTCGCGGGCGCGGTCGGCCTGGCCATGCTGTTCGCCGGCCGGGGATCACTGGTCGGGGTGCTGGAGCGGCTGCTGCTCGCGGTGGCCGCCCTCTGGGGTGTCGCCACCGCCCTCATGCTGGCGATCGCACCGCCCGCTGATCGACATCGAGGGAAGCCGTGATGCCCGGCCCGGGAGCACCCGCGCCGGTCAGCCGGCCAGGTGCCCCCAGCGCCGCTCCAGGTCACACCACGGCCCCTGGGCGGCGGCCCGGCCACCGATCAGCACCACGACGCGGTCGGCCCGCACCAACGCGGCCCGCTTCGAGGTGGAGCCGACCACCGTCACCCCGCGCTCGCGCAACGCCTGCCACAGCGCCAGCTCGGTGGTGACGTCCAGCGCGGAGGAGACGTCGTCGGCGACCAGCAGTTCGGTACGCGGTGCCAGCGCCCGGGCCAGCGCGAGGCGCTGCAACTGCCCGCCGGACAGGCGGGTGCCCTTGTGCCCGATGAGCAGACCCAGCCCGCTGCCGGTGCCGGCCAGGTCGTGCTCCAACTGGGCGGTGGTCACCGCGTGCGCGGCGTCCACCTGGTGCCCGAGGGTGATGTTGTCGGCCACCGTGCCGGAGAGCACCCGGGGCAGCTGACCCACGTAGCCGACCTGGTTGGGGCGCAGGAACAGCTCCGGTTCGGTGACCGGCTCGCCGTTCCAGGTCAGCTGCCCGGTGTGCGGGGCGATCCCGGCCAGGGCCCGCAGCAGCGACGACTTGCCGGCACCGACCGGGCCGACGACCAGCACGAGCTGCCCGCGCTCCACGGTCAGGTCCACGTCGCGTACGGCGGTGGTGCCGTCGGTGTGCCGGACACCGAAGCCGACCAGTTCCAGCCGCCGCAGCGGGTGCGCGGCGGCACCGGCGGCGCGGGGCGGCACCGGTGGCCAGGTCGACCCCGGGCACCCGCGCCGAGTACGCCTCGATCCCGGTCATCTCCGCCGTCCGCCGGGTCCACACCCGCGCCGACGGCACCTGGGAGATCAGTGACGCGGTGGTCCAGGCGAACCAGCGCGCCGCGCCCAGCGTGGCGACCGCGACCAGTGTCGCCCCGGCGGAGAGCCCGCCGGCCAGGAACAACGCCCAGACGCCGATCGGGAACAGCCCACTGGCCACCGCGGGGGTGGAGCGGGCCCAGACCTGCACGGCGATCTCCCGGCGCTGCCGGTCGCTGCGCACCGTGTCGAGGTCGGCCAGGTGGGTCAGCACCGGCCGGGTGGCACCGGCCAGCTTCACCGTCCGGGCGGCCGAGAGCGTGGAGACCAGCGCGGTGGCGAACGCCGCCCGCGCGGCGACGGTGTCCCGGGCGGCCCGCTCCAGCCGGGGGCCGAACGCCGTGGCCGCCACCCCGGACAGCACCATCGTGCCGAGGAAGAACAGCCCCGGCACCACGCTGCCGGTGATCAGGGTCATGGCGACCAGCAGGACCGCGCCGACCGTCTGGTCGAGCACGTTGTCGGCGAGCTGCACCACCCGCTCGGTGTCGCCGCCCTGGGCCACCACCTCGGCCGGGGTGTGCCGGCTGACCCGACGCGGGCCGGTCTGGCCGTACACCAGGCGGGCGCTGATCCGCAGCATCTGCCGTACCCACCAGGCCGGGAACCACAGGTGCGTCCAGTAGTGCGCGGGGATGGCGAGGATCAGCCCGGCCGCGATGCCCAGGGCGGGCAGCCAGGGGTCGCCGGTGCCGTCGACCACGTCGGCCCAGAGCCAGGCCAGCACCGGCCCGTCCAGGCCGAGGACGGCCAGCACGGTGAAGATGCCCACCGCCGCCGCGCCGTAGCGGGGGTCGTTGAGGCAGAGCCGGGCGATCTCCCGCAGGGTCCGCCCGCGCGACGCGGGGCGCCGGTCGCCACCGATCTCCGCCTCGACGGTACGGCCGCCCGACTCCCGCCCGCCGACCTGTCGACCCTCCGCCGGGTCGACCGGCTCGGGCCCGACCATCGGTGCGGAATCGCCCGCGTTCGGCGGTCCTGCCCCGGCGGCTGCCGGTGTGGACAGCTCGGAACCAGCCGGCGGGCGGCGGCCCTCGCCGGGCGTCAGAGGGTCGGCGCTGCGCACCGCCGCGGCGTTGGGCACGGCGGACGCACTGGTCCCGGTGACCGGGTTGAGCGTGCCGACCGGGCTGGCGGCGGCCAGGTTCGCGCCGGCGGCCGGATTGGCGCCCACCAGTGCGGGTTCGTCCCAGATCCGGTCCGCCTCCGGCTCCGTCAGCAGGTCGGTCCCGGTGTCGACGCCGTTCGCGCCCGCCTGGCTGGCGGCCATGAGCTCGGCGAAGCGGTGCGACCCGGCCAGCGGGGACGCCTCGACCACCGCGCCGTCGGCCAGCACCACCACCTCGTCGCACCGGCTCACCGACGACAGCCGGTGGGCGATGACGATGCCGATCCGGTCGCGCAGCAGGCGCTCGGTGGCCTGCTGCACCCGCGCCTCGGTGACCGGGTCGAGCCGGGCGGTGGCCTCGTCGAGGATCACCACGTGCGGGTCGCGGACCAGGATCCGGGCGAAGGCGACGAGTTGCTCCTGGCCGGCCGAGAGCACGTGGCCGCCCTCGCCGAGCCGGGTGTCCAGACCGGCGGGCAACTCGGCGATCCAGCCGGCCAGCCCCAACTCGTGCAGGGCCCGCGCGGCGGCGTCGAGCAGCTCGGGGTCGAACAGCGCCACGTTCTCGGCGAGCGTGCCGGCGAGGATCTCGGTACGCTGCGGCACCACCGCGACCCACTGGCGCAGTTGCTCGACGTCCAGGTCGAGCACGTCGCGCCCGCCGAGCAGGACCGTGCCCGGCGGCACGTCGACCGCCCGGGTGAGCAGCTTGGCCAGCGTGGACTTGCCCGACCCGGTCCGGCCGACCAGGGCGTACGAACGGCCCCGGACGAAGGTCAGGTCGACCTCGCGTAGCGCGGGGCCGCGATCGGAGTCCGGCCCGCTGGTCGGGTAGCGGTAGGTCAGGTCACGGATCATCAGATCACCGTCGGTGGGCGCGGCGCCGCCGGTGGGTTCCTGCGGGGCGTTCTGCAGCAGTTGCACCCGGCCCCACGCGCCGAGGGCGTACTGCACCTCCGGCACCATCCGGCTGACGTGTTCGACGGTCATGCCGAGGGCGAGCGAGAGCAGCCAGATCGCGGTCATCCGGGCGGCGTCGACCCGGCCGGTGCTCAGCGCCCACACCCCGCCGAGCACGACCAGCGCGATGCCGGCCCGGGTCACCCCGGCCGCGATGGTGTTGACCTGCGCCGACATCTGCCACACCCGCAGCCCGCGGCGCAGCACCTCGGCCGCCCGCCGAGCATAGAGGCGCAGCACGTAGGGCCGGGCCAGGCTGGTGCGGACGTCGTCCTGGCCGTGGATCGACTCCTCCATCACCGCCGCCAAATCCGACCAGGCCGCCTCCTCGTGCATCCGGGCCGGGGCGATCCGCGCGGCGGGCCCGCGGAGGGTGGCCGCGAGCAGGATCACCAGCAGCAGCATGCCGATCCCCGCGGGCCACCAGACGGTGAACGCGACAAGGGTGGACAGCATGCCGACGGCCAGCGCCTGGGCCAGCCGCACCCCCGGGCCGCGGACGCCCGAGGCCACGTCGTACACGTCGCCGTCGATCCGGTCGAGCATCTCACCGACCGGGGTGGTCTCCAGGGTGGGCACGGGTTGGCCCAGCGCCACCCGGCACAGCCGGCGCCGCAGGTCGGCGGACCAGTCGGCGGTCACCCCGGCCATCACCAGGCTGACCACCAGGTCGCTGATGACGGCCACCACCAGCGCCGCCGACAGCAGCACGAAGAACCCGACCGAGCGGTGCAGCAGCAGCGGCCCGGCGAGCGCGGCGGTGGCCGCCTGACCGACGCCGCCGAGGACGATGAGGACGACCACCAGGGTCATCCGGCGGGAAGAGGTGACCCACAGATCACGGAGCAGGCGCACGGGTCGGTTCCTCCGGTCTGGTGGCGAAGGTTCCAGCCTGCTCGGCCCGCCCCCGCGGCTCAACGCATTTTCGCCGGTGGCAGACCGGCCGGGCGGCGGGCGGCGGGCGGCGGGCGGCGGGCGGCGGTCAGAAGAGCACGGTCGCCAGGGTGCCCACCGGCCGGAAGCCGCAGCGCTCGTAGACCCGCCGGGCGGGCCGGTTGAAGTCGTTGACGTAGAGGCTGACCGTCGGGGCGACCCGGGTCAGCGCGTCACGGACCACCGCCGCCATCGCCGCGGTGGCAATCCCCCGGCCTCGCCAGTCGGGTGCCACCCAGACCCCCTGGACCTGCGCGGTGCGCCGGGTCACGACCGCCAGTTCGGCCTTGAAGACCACCCGGCCGTCGACGAACCGGGCGTACGCCCGACCGGAGCGGATCAGGTCGACGACGCGGCGCCGGTAGCCGCGCCCGCCGTCGTCGACCAGCGGCGAGACCCCGACCTCCTCGGTGTACATCGACACCGCCGCCGGGAAGAGCAGGTCGAGTTCCGCGCTGCGCACCCGGCGTACCTGCGGGTCGGTGGGCACGCCGGGCAGCGCGTCGGTGGCCAGCAGCGGCTGGTTCGGGCGTACGTCGCGAGCCGGCCCCCAGGCGCCGGCGAGGCGGTCCCAGAGTTGCAGCACGGAGTCGGCGCGCCCGACGATCGAGGAGCAGAGCCGTTCCTCGCCGGCCAGCAGGTCGGCGAAGGCGGCGATCGCCTGCGGGCCGGCCAGCACGGGGGTGAGGTGGCCGCCGAGCCAGCAGACCGATTCGAGTTGGCGGCGCGTGCCGTACCCGAGCACCCGCCCCTCGGCCCGCCACCACGCCAGCCCGCGCGCGGCTATCCGCTCCGCGACCTGCGCGCCCGCGTACGGGTCGAGGTCGAGCAACCGTTCGACCGCGCGACGTTCCGACTCCCCGAGTTGCCGCACTGGCGCCGTCAGCACGGCTACCAGCCTGCCAGATCCGTTCACCGGGTGTTGGCAGACGGCGACCGTCATCCCACGGCCCGGCCCCGGAAGAAAAACAAACCGGACAAAGCCCCACGTGAAGTCCACGCCCCCGAGGTGCGGGTTGTCGGCGTTGCATTGCCGATATATCGTTGATGCATCGCCGACAGTCCAGCGAAGGAGACAGCCCGATGAGGTTCCATCAACGAGAGCACGCCCCGCACGAGGGCCGCTGGCGCGGGTTCGGCTTCCCGCCCGGTCCGCCCTTCCCGCCCGGCGGGCACGGGTTCGGCCACGGTCACGGCGGGCACGGTCGCGGCGGTCGCGGACGCGGCCGGGGACGCCGACCCAACGTCCGCAACGCCGTGCTGGCCCTGCTCACCGAGCGGCCGATGCACGGCTACGAGATGATCCAGGAGATCGACTCGCGCACCGGCGGAGGCTGGCGACCCAGCCCCGGTTCCATCTACCCCACCCTCCAACTGCTGGAGGACGAGGGCGTCATCGCCGCCACCGAGGAGTCCGGCGGTGGCCGCAAGCGGTTCACCCTCACCGAGCAGGGCCGCGCCGAGGCGGACGCGGCGGCGCAGACGCCCCCCTGGGCGGAGGTCGCCGAGGACACGATCAACAGCTGGCACGACATCCGGCACGCCGGCGCGCAGGCGATGAACGCCCTGCGGCAGGTGATGACGACCGGCACCGACGACCAGCGGGAGCGGGCGGCCCAGGTGCTCGACGAGACCCGCCGCAAGCTGTACGCGATCCTCGCCGAATCCGAGTGACCCCCGGTACCCGCACGAGGGCGGCACCTGTCCCAGGTGGCCGCCCTCGTGCCGCCGGCCTGCCGCCCGGCCTGCCGCCCTCGTGCCGGCCGGCTGGCCGGGACCGGCTCAGTGCACGGTGACGGTGGCGCCGGGGAGCAGTTCGCGCAGTTCCTCGGGCAGCTCGGCGCCCATCTCGTCGGCGAGCCGCAGCGCCTCCTCGATCAGGGTCTCCACGATCTGCGCCTCGGGCACCGTCTTGATGACCTGGCCCTTGACGAAGATCTGACCCTTGCCGTTGCCGGAGGCCACCCCCAGGTCGGCCTCGCGGGCCTCACCGGGACCGTTGACCACGCAGCCCATCACGGCGACCCGCAGCGGCACCGGCAGCCCTTCCAGGCCGGCGGTGACCTCCTCGGCCAGCTTGTAGACGTCCACCTGGGCCCGCCCACAGGACGGGCAGGAGACGATCTCCAGGCCGCGCTCGCGCAGCCCGAGCGACTCCAGGATCTGGTTGCCGACCTTGATCTCCTCGACCGGCGGCGCGGAGAGCGACACCCGGATGGTGTCGCCGATCCCCTCGGCGAGCAGCGCCCCGAAGGCGACCGCCGACTTGATGGTGCCCTGGAACGCCGGCCCGGCCTCGGTCACGCCCAGGTGCAGCGGGTAGTCGCACTGCTCGGCGAGTTGCCGGTACGCCCGGATCATCACCACCGGGTCGTTGTGCTTGACCGAGATCTTGATGTCCCGGAAGCCGTGCTCCTCGAACAGCGAGCACTCCCAGAGCGCCGACTCGACCAGCGCCTCCGCCGTCGCCCTGCCGTACTTCGACAGCAGCCGCTTGTCCAGCGAGCCGGCGTTGACCCCGATCCGGATCGGCACGCCCGCGTCGCCGGCCGCCCGCGCGATCTCGGCGACCTTGTCGTCGAACTGCCGGATGTTGCCCGGGTTCACCCGCACCGCCGCGCAGCCGGCGTCGATCGCGGCGAAGACGTACTTCGGCTGGAAGTGGATGTCCGCGATCACCGGGATCTGCGACTTGCGGGCGATCGCCGGCAACGCCTCCACGTCGTCCTGACTGGGCACCGCGACCCGGACGATCTGGCAGCCGGACGCGGTCAGTTCGGCGATCTGCTGGAGGGTGGCGTTGACGTCGGAGGTCAGCGTGGTGGTCATCGACTGCACGGACACCGGCGCACCGCCACCGACCGGCACCGAACCGACCATGATCTGACGGCTCGCCCGGCGCGGCGCGAGCGGCGGCGGCGGTACGGGGGGCATACCGAGGCTGACAGCGGTCACTTCAGGCACTCACCTTGGGAAGAGGGTGATCGGGTTGACCACGTCCGCGGTGATCGTGAGCAGCGTGAACACGCCACCGATCAGGATCACCACGTACGTGAAGGGCATCAGCTTGAAGTAGTCGACCCGACCCGGGTCGGGCCGGCGCAGCCGCGCGTACACCCAGGAGCGGGCCCGCTCGAACCAGGCGATGGCGATGTGCCCGCCGTCCAGCGGCAGCAGCGGCAGCAGGTTGAACACCCCGATGAAGAAGTTCAGTGAGATGAACAGCATGACGAAGATTTCCCAGGCGTCGTTGGCGACCGCCTCGCCGCCGAGCACGCTGGCACCGACCACGCTGATCGGGGTGTCGATGTCCCGCTCGCCGCCGGTGATGGCGGTCCAGAGCGCGGGGATCTTCTCCGGCAGCCGCTGCAATGCCTGGGCGGTGGCCACCGCCATGTCGCCGATGAACTCGCTCGTCGCGCCGACCGCCGCCACCGGGCCGTAGCTGACCAGGCCCGGGGTGGAGATGACCAGGCCGACGCCGAGCGCCGGAACGTCGGTGACCGGCCCGTCCGGGTCGTCGATCGGCGGGCGCTTGGTGGTGCCGAGGACGGTCTCGGTGGTGCCGGGCTGACCGTCACGCTCGTACCCGATCTTGGCGGTGCCGCCCGGGGTCATGGTCCGCAGGGTGGTGAGCAGGTCGCCGTAGCTGTTGATCGGGGTGCCGTTGAGCGACGTGATCCGGTCGCCGTCACGCAGCTGGGCCGCGGCGGCCGGGCTGGCGGCGTCGCCCGCCTCGCAGGCCCGGTAGGTGGTGTCCGGCAGTACGCACTGCTGGAGGGCGATCACCGCAGGCTCGGCGCGGATCTGCTCCTCGGTGCTCGGGCGGTCGGGGTTGGGCAGGCCGAACGTCATCGCCGCCAACCAGGCAGCGAAGATCGCCAAGCCGAAGTGGGTGACCGAACCGGCGGACATCACGATGGTGCGCTTCCACACCGGGTAGCGCCACATGGCCCGCTTCTCGTCACCGGGCTCGACGTCGTCGTCCTGTGGCGTCATCCCGACGATCTTGCAGAAGCCGCCGAGCGGGATGCCCTTGATCCCGTACTCGGTCTCGCCACGCTTGAAGGACCAGAGGGTGGGGCCGAAGCCGACGAAGTAGCGGGTGACCTTCATGCCGAAGGCCTTGGCGGTGAGCATGTGGCCGGCCTCGTGCAGGCTCACCGAGACGAGGATGCCGAGGGCGAAGAGCACCACCCCGAACGCGAACGACATCAAGCTCCTTCCACCGCAGCAGCGATGATCTCCTGCGCGTGTGCGCGCGCCCACGACTCGGCGTCGAGTACGTCCTCGACGGTACCCGGTTCGCCGAAGTCGGGAGCCTCCTCCAACACCCGCTGTAGGGTGTCGACAATGCCGAGGAAGGGCAGCCGCCCGGCGACGAACGCCGCCACGCACTCCTCGTTGGCCGCGTTGTAGATCGCCGGCCGGCAGCGCCCCGCCTCGCCGGCCGCCTTGGCCAGCGCCACCGCCGGGAACGCCGCGTCGTCCAGCGGCGCGAACTCCCAGCTGTGCGCCGTGGTCCAGTCGACGGCGGCGGCGGCCTCGGGCACCCGCTCCGGCCAGCCCAGCCCCAGGGCGATCGGCAGCCGCATGTCCGGCGGGCTGGCCTGGGCGAGCGTCGATCCGTCGACGAACTCGACCATCGAGTGGATCACCGACTGGGGGTGCACCATCACGGTGATGTCGGCGTACGGCACGTCGAACAGCTCGTGCGCCTCGATCACCTCCAGCGCCTTGTTGACCATCGTCGCCGAGTTGATCGTGACGACCGGACCCATGTTCCACGTCGGGTGCGCGAGGGCCTGCTCGGGCGTGACGGTCGTCAACTCGTCGCGCCGCCTGCCCCGGAACGGCCCGCCGCTGGCCGTGACGATCAGCCGGCGCACCTCACCCCGGGTGCCGCCGCGCAGACACTGGGCGAGCGCCGAGTGCTCCGAATCCACCGGGACGATCTGCTCCGGCCGCGTCACCGCTGCCCTGACCAGCGAGCCGCCGGCAACGAGGGACTCCTTGTTGGCCAGCGCGAGGGTACGCCCGGCGCGCAGCGCCGCCAGGGTCGGCGCCAGCCCGAGCGACCCCACCACCCCGTTGAGTACGACGTCGCACGGCCACTGTGCCAGCTCGCTCATCGCGTCCGGCCCGGCCACGATCTTGGGCAGCTTGAACTCGCCGCTGGCCCAGCCCCGCCGGCTCGCCTCCGCGTAGAACGCCAACTGGAGATCCTGCGCCGCGGACGCCTTCGCCACCCCGACCGCCTCGACGCCGAGTTCGAGGGCCTGGGCGGCGAGCAGACCGATGTTGCCCCCACCGGCACCGAGCGCCACCACCCGGAACCGGCCCGGGTTGCGCCGCACGATGTCGATGGCCTGGGTACCGACCGACCCGGTACAACCCAGCAGCACAAGATCACGGGGGGACGTCACGCTCCCATTGTTCCCCACCGCCCTCCGGTGCGCGGAAGGGCACCTTGTTGCGCCTGAGGTCGCGGAAGGGCGCGTCTCTGAAGGAGGGGACGCTACTTCCCTCCCCGGTCCGCCTCCGGCGGGATCCGGCCTTCCGTCGAGTCAGCATCCTGCGGTGCCTCGTCGTCGAGCAGGTCGGCCGGGTCAACCGAGAAGTCGAAGGGCCGATTCATCACGAATGTGGTGCCGGCGGCGGGGCGATCGTGGGCACCCGCCCGGTCGGCCGCCGCCAGGCGAGCGCAGCACCGCGAGATCCGGGATGAAGAGATCATCGCCGGAGACCAGGTTGACCGAGTGGTACGCCCACAGCCCAGCGGCTCGTGCTGCCCGTCTCAGCCGGTAGCCAAGCTCACGCCGCACCGTCCGCCGATCGACACCGCCACCAGCGGTGACCACGACACAACCATGCGAGACCTCGATCCTCGGTCCGTTGTTTCCCGGCAGCACGTCCACCGCAGCGCTCGCTGTCCACGACGCTCGCTGTCCACGACCCAGGACTCGCCAGCTAATCTTGGACAGTTTCCGTTAGCACCTAACGGAAACTGTCCAAGATCTCACATCCCATGTCTCGCCCCGGCGCCGCGCATAGCCGATTCGGGTTGTGACCGACACCGTTGCGGCCATCCGGCAGCCTTCCCGCCTCGTAGGGACCACAATTCCACCGAACCAGTTTCCTGATCATGCTCCGACCAGCCCGGCGATGCGAAGACCGGCCCGGTGCCGACCGGGTTCGGTCGGCACCGGCCGGGTCGCGCCAGGTTCAGGTGCGGGGGCGAAGCGGCCCGCGCGGGTGGCGGCGACGAACCGGGTCCAGCTCGGCGCGGCGAAGCTCAGCTCCGCACCCTGCCGGTCCTTGCTGTCGCGTACGCCGACCGCGTCGACGAATCCCGCCACCTCGACGCACTCACCACTACCACCTGACCGGGACGACGTGCGCCACACCCCGTCACGTTTCATTGGGTCATCTCCTTCGCGATCGCCGTGATCAGCTCACGGGAGTCATCGACATCGAGCGCCCGCTCGCCGAGCGAGCGCCAGACTTCCTCGTAGGTCCGGATCTCGTGCGGCTTGTCGAGATAGACCGCGCCGCAGGGACCGTCCATGTAGATCGTGGTCGGCTCCGGCTCCCGCACGTCAGTGGGGAAGTCGAGCAAGGTGAAGGTGCCTGTGAAAGCCGACCGGAACAGGCCGGCGGTCAGGGGCAGCACCCGGACCTTGAGGTTGTGCTGCCGGCTGGCCACCACCAACGCATCCAGTTGCCGAGCCATCGCCGACCGGTCACGAAGCGGCCGGCGCAGCACCGCCTCGCTGAGGATCACGTCGTAGTAGGGCGCCCGGGGTACCGCGCGTGCAAGTAGCCGTTGCCTGCGCAGCCGGACATCCACCTTGGCCTGCTGCTCCGCCGCGCTCAGCTGCGGGTGGTCGGTTGCGATGACCTCGGTCATGTACTCGACCGTCTGCAACAGGCCGGGTACCAGGTCGGCTTCGTACTTTCGGATCTTGGTGGCGGCGGTTTCCAGGCCGACGTACAGCTTGAACCAGTCCTCGATCGCCTCCCCGTAGCTGTGCCACCAGCCGTGCGCCTTGGTCTCGCGGGCCAGCGACCGCATCGTCTTGATCGTCTCGCGGCCCACGCCGTACACCCGGCACATGGCCTCCACGTCGTTCGGGTGCATGGGGACCTGGCCGGTTTCGTACCGCCAGATCCGGGGCGTCGACCATTCCAGTTCCTTCGCCGCCGCCGCCACCGTCACATGCGCGTTTTCCCGAAGTTCTCTCAAATACCTGCCGAGCTGCCTACGCGGGACGGTGCTTCCCGGGTCGTCCACGTCATCTCCTTCGCTGCTGTCGCGTAAGGCACCTCATCCCTTGATTCGCATTCTTCCGCAGAACATTGCGCAAGGCCAGTAGTGAAATGACCATCGTGGATGACCGGCCGATCCCCCTGGCCGGTCACGACCGGGGCGGGCGCCCTCCCCGAAACCTCATCCCGGCGCTCGCCCCGGCACCGTCACCATTCGACAGTGGGAGCACCATGGAATCGATCGACGACGCGCTCGGCGAGATCCCGCCACCGCCCTACGTGACCGCCGAAGACGTCACCTTCGCGCTGCGGGCGATCATCGTGCACGCCGCCGAACAATGGCCCGACGGCCCGCGCTGCCGCAACGACCGGGCGCGCCACCCCTGCCGCCTGCACCGCTGGGGCCGCCGCGTCCTCGCCCAACGTGGCCTCACCGACCAGGAGATCCAGACGATGCTCGCCGAGCAGGAAGCCTCCCGCCCATGATCTACGTGAGCGGAGAGCGCCCGCTCCCCCAGCACGTCCGCGCCGCCACCTTCGACACCCGCTGGCGCGGCCTCGACCCCGCCCAGGTGCACGACTATCTCAACCGGCTCGCCGACGAGTTGGAGCGGCTGCACCGCGAACTCACCACCGCCAACACCGAGGCCGAACGCATCCGCCAGGCACTGCGACAGTGGCAGTCCCGCCAGACCGCCCACCGCCACCATTCGAGGTCGCGATGAGCCCGCCCCGCTGGATCATCCACCTGCCCACCAGGCTGACCAGCCTGGACGAGGCCACCGCACTCGCCGTCGCGCTCCGCGACTCGCTCGGCCACCTCACGGCCATCGACTTCGGCGAAACCACCCTCAGCGAAGAAGACCGCCAATTCCTGCGCCACCGGGTCTGGTGCGACACCGCACTCGACGGCCCGCACCGCTGCCACCGCCCCAACGACCACGCCGGCCCCTGCACAGTCACGTGATCGACTCCGCTTCGGCGATGCCGCGGGCCGGGACGCGACGGATGGCGTGGCGGATTGCCGCCGGGACACCGACCAGCAGCACGACTGCCGCGATCACCAGGACGGCGCTGGTCGCCGTGCTCTGGAGCGGCCAGCCCGTTGACGCTCTCAGCTCGACAGTGTCCAGACACCGGAAGCCGGTGCGGCGCAGGTGGGCGTGGGGCCAGCCGGAGTGGGTCAGCGACCGCGGACGTCGGCCGGTTCGGACGGGCCGGTCAGGACGAAGGTTTCCACCTCGGTGCCGCCGTACCAGTCGGTGCGCCGGCCCACGTGGGTCATGCCGAGCCGGCGGCAGACCGCCATCGAGCGCTCGTTGCCCGGCGTCACCACGGCATACACCTGCCGGGTGCCGGCGGCGAACTCGCGCGCCAGTACGGCCCGGGCCGCCTCGGTGGCGTAGCCGTGGCCCCAGGAGTCGGGGTGCAGGTGCCAGCCCACCTCGATGTCCTCGGTCGGCGTGCTGCCGTCGGCGCCCGGCAGCGGTTTCAGCAGTACGCTGCCCGCCACCGCGCCGGTGTCACGCACCTCGATCGCCCAGATGCCGTACCGGCCGGCGTACGGCGCGTACCGTTCGCCCCAGGTGGCCAGGCGCTCGGCGGCCTGGCCGGGCTCGGTGAGCCGGCCCGCTCCCCCGCCCAGCCAGCGCATCACCTCGTCCCGGGAGTAGATGTCGTAGATCCGGGCCAGGTCGACCGGTGCGGCGGTCCAGTCGCGCAACGTCAGCCGGTCGGTCGTGTCGACGGTCATGGTCGGCGATCCTAGCCACGACGATCAGGGCACCCGGGGATGCTCGGCGGGGACGGCGACCCGGCGGGGACGGCGACCCGGCGCCGACGCGACGGTTGCCGGCGGAGACGAAGGGGAAATGGAGCGCGATGGGCGGTGCGTGGGAACGGACGAGGCGGATCACCCGGGCCGCGTTCCGCCCGGTGCGTGGCCGCGACCTGCCGCTGCACGCCGCCGCGATCACGTTCTACGGGGCGATCGCCGTGGTGCCGGTGGCCCTGCTGGCGATCTGGCTGACCACGCTGCTGGCGGGGGCGGAACGGGTCCGCCGGCTCACCGCGTACGCCGTGGAGACCCTGCCGGACGCGATCGGTGTGCCGCACGCGGTGGCCGCGCTGGTCGAGGCCGGGGTGGGTCTGACCCCGTGGCCGGCGCTGGCCGCGCTGCTGCCCGCGTCGCTGTACGGCGAGGGGCTGCGCCGGGCTTTCGTTTCGGTCGCCGCCCCCCGCTCCGACGAGCACCTGATCGGCTGGCGGGGCCGGCTGTTGCTGCTGCCGCTGCTGGCGCCGGCCCCGGCGCTGCTGCTGGCGATCCTGCTCGCCCTGCCGACCACCACCGAGCTGGTCCGGCGGGGTGGCTGGGCCGGTGCGCTCGGGGTGGTGCTCTCCTTCCTGGCGGTCTGGCTGGTGCTCAGCCCGGTGCTGATGTGGGTGTTCCGGGTGGTCGGCCCGGCGTCACCGGACTGGCTCTCCACGCTGGCGATGGGCTCGTTCACCGCGGCGAACCTTTCCGGCTTCCTGCACGGTTTCGTGCTTTTCGCGTCGCTCCCGCTCGACCTGGGCGTGCCCTTCGGTGGTCTGGACGAGGTCGGCGCCGCGGTGGCGATCCTGCTCTGGCTCTACGTGTTCCACGTGATCGTGCTCGCCGGCTACTCCGCC
Source organism: Micromonospora tarapacensis (assembly GCF_019697375.1). Lineage (NCBI taxonomy): Bacteria > Bacillati > Actinomycetota > Actinomycetes > Micromonosporales > Micromonosporaceae > Micromonospora > Micromonospora tarapacensis. Next base: position 3,601,717 of record NZ_JAHCDI010000004.1, read on the forward strand.
ACCCTGGCCCTGGCCGGCTGGCGGCTGCGAGGTCAGCGGGACCGCCGCTAACCTCATGGTCGACGAGGTCACCGCGGGGTGGGAGGGGTTAGGGTGCGGGGATGATGGGCGGTGAGGTGCCATCCCGGGCGGACGTGGTGGTTGTCGGGTCCGGGCACAACGGGTTGGTCTCCGCGATCCTGCTGTCCCGGGCCGGGCTGGACGTGCTGGTGCTGGAGGCCGCCGACGTGATCGGCGGGGCCACCCGCACCGAGAACCCGTTCCCCCGGGTGCCCGAGCTGCGCCACTCCACCGGGTCGTACCTGCTCGGGCTGATGCCGCCGGAGCTGCTGGCCGCGCTCGACGTCCGCATCCCGGTGCTGCGCCGCGACCCGCACTACTTCCTGCCCACCCCGGGCGGAGCCGGCTCGCCGTACCTGCTGTTCGGCACCGACACCGCGGCCACCCGCCGGCAGCTCACCGAGTTCTTCTCCGCCGCCGACGTGGCCGCCGACGACGCGTTGCAGGCCGAGCTGGCCGCGCTGCGCGAGGATCTCGCCCCGGCGTGGCTGGCCGAGCCGCTGACCGTGGAGGAGACCGCGCAGCGCTACGTCCGGCCCGAGCTGCGGGACGTCTTCGTGGACCTCGTCCGCGGCTCGGTCGCCGACTACCTGGCCCGCTTCGACTTCCGCTCCGAACTGCTGGTCAGCATGTACGCGGTCACCGACGGCCTGTCCGGGCTCAACGCCGGCCCGGACGACCCCGGCACCGGGCACAACTTCCTGGTGCACAACATGTGCCGGCTGCCCGGCTCGGGTGGCACCTGGATGATCGCCGAGGGCGGCATGGGCACCGTGTCGCGCACCTTCGCCGACGCGGCCCGCGCCTCCGGCGCGCGGATCGTCACCGGCACGCCGGTCACCGCGATCACCCTGGACGGCGGCGCCGCGCGCGGCGTGGTGCTCGCCGACGGCCGGGAGATCGGCGCCGAGGTGGTGCTCGGCGCCTGCGACCCGTACCGGCTGATGGAGCTGCTGCCCGACGACGCGCTCCCCACGGTCCTCACCGAACGGATGGCGGCGGTCCGGCGCACCGGCACCACGCTCAAGCTCAACCTCGCGCTGCGCGGCCTGCCCCGCTTCTCCTGCCTGCCCGAGGACGCGCCGAGCCCGTTCGGCTCGACCATCCACCTGCTGCCCGGCTCGGCGTCACTGACCGGCGGCACCGGTGAGCCGCCGATGGCGGCGCTGCGCGCCATGTGGGCCGACGTGCAGGCCGGGCGACTGCCCGAGGAGCCGACCATCGAGTGGTACCTGCACACCACCGTCGACCCGTCGCTGGCCGACCCGGCCGGTCACCACTCGTCGGCGCTGTTCGTCCAGTCGGTGCCGTACGACCTGGCCGGCACCACCTGGGCGGCGGCGCTGCCCGGCTACGTGGAGCGGCTGGTGGCGATCTGCGAACGCTACGCCCCCGGCACCGGCGACCTGATCGCCGACGCGGTGCCGCTGCCGCCGCCCGGCATCGAGGCACACTTCGGCATCACCGGCGGGCACATCCACCACGTCGACAACACCGTCTCGTTCGCCGACCGGATGCCGTACGCGACAGGCGTCGACGGCCTCTACGCGGGCAGCGCCGGTTGCCATCCGGCCGGCAGCGTGATCGGCGCCGCCGGCCACAACGCCGCCCAACGCATCCTCGCCGACCTCGGTCGTTGAGGGCTCAGTTCGCCGGCTGGGCGGTCTCCGGGGTCGTGGTCTCCTCGCCGACGCGGTGCGCGCGGACCTTGTGGCCGACGCTGGTCAGGCAGCGCCCGCTGGGCAGGTCGAACCGCCAGCCGTGCAGCTGGCAGGTGAGCTGGTCGCCGTCGATGATGCCGAACCGGCTCAGGTCGGCCTTCAGGTGCGGGCAGCGCCGCTGCACCACCCAGTCACCGAGGGTGATGTCCTCGGCGTCGACGGCCCGCTCGTGCTCGTCGTACCAGCCCTCGGCGTACTGGAGGCGCTCGGTGGACAGGCACTTGAAGAAGGCGTACACGAACTCGTTGTACTGGCCGATCCGGGCGGCCGAGAACCGGCAGGACAGGAAGAGCGAGTTGACCCAGTCCACCTCGCCGATGTGCAGCAGGTGCTCGACCAGCGCCCGCTCGGTGCGGAACCGGTAACGGACCTTCTCGTCGGCGTACGGCCGCACCTGCTTGCCGGGGAAGTCGACCACGATGGACTCGACGCTTTCGGCGTCGTAGCCGACCAGGTCGAAGCGGACCGGGCCGCCGACCCCCTCGGCCAGGTAGATCGACTCGTCGAGCAGCGGCTCGATCCGCCGCTTCAGCTCCTTGAGCACGTCGACCTCGGGATGTCGCCAGGACGCCTTCTCCGCCTCGATGATCGGCCGCTTGCGCTCGCGCATCTCCTCCAGGTGGGCGACCTTGTTGGCGAAGAACTCCTCCACCGGCACCGGGTGCGTGGTGCTCGCGCCGTCCACGGTGATCTCGCTGACGCTGCCGGGCAGCAGCACGATGCCGTTGGTGCCACCGACCTTGGCGTACTCGGACAGGAAGACCGACTGGTCGGGGAAGATGTTCCCCTCGTCGCCGAAGATGTCGTTGAACTGCCACAGCTCGTCGTCGAGGAAGCACGGCGGGCCGGCGATCGGGAAGACGTGGTCGGCCTTCAGGTCGTCGATGTAGCGCCAGGTCCGGTCGAACTGCCGGTCCCGCTTCTGCTTGCCGAACGCCGTCTTCGCCGCGTTCGGCAGCTCGTAGACCATCGGGTACCAGATCGCCCCGGAGAACTGCAGCAGGTGCGCGTGCACGTGGCCCAGCTCGGCGAAGAGGCTCAGGTCCGTCGGGCGGGCGTCGTTCTGGTTGAGCAGCCGGACGCCGTCGTGCTCCACCCAGAGCGAGGAGTCACCGATCGGGCCGTCGGTCGGGCTGGTCAGCGCCTGGATCATGATCTTGAGGCCACCGTCCAGCTCGACGACCTCCTCGTTGCGGGTCTTCAGGAACTTCGTGAAGCCCAGCTCGCGGAACTCGTCCTCCATCTCCGAGGTGGGGAACTCCGGCAGCAGCACGGTCGCGGCCTTCGACACGTACCGCTTCAGGTGGGCCGCGTCGAAGTGGTCCCGGTGCAGGTGGGAGACGTACAGGTAGTCGACGTTGCCGAGGGTCTCCCAGTCGAGCCGGGAATTGTCCGGGAACGGAAACCAGGAGGCGAAGTAGGCCGGGTTGACCCACGGGTCGCACAGGATGCTGCCCGCGGCCGTGTCGATCCGCATGCTCGCGTGCCCGGTACCGGTCACTCGCACCGCAGTTCCCCCTAAAAAGACAATCGAGGTGTACGCCAAAACGCTACCGGAGGCAGTCTGGTCTCCGCCCCGCGACGCCGGTAGTGCCCTTCCACCCACCTGAGCGGGGTCCACCGGCCCTGGACCGGAACCCCGGCACGGGACGTGCCAGACTAGCCGGAGATCCGTTCGCGAGGAAGGACCGACAGTGGCAGGAAGCGAGCCGGTAACGGCGCCAGACCAGCACAAGCCCGGGCACCGTAAGGCCGGACGGATCGGTGCGGTGCTCACCGCCCTCGTGCTGCTGGCAATGCTCTGCGGCAACCACGAGGGCAGGATCGAGGACATCTGGTTGATCGGCCTGGCCGCACTCCTGCTGCTCATCGTGATCGGCGACGTGGTGCTGCGGCGCAACGGCCTGCGCTCCTGACCCGCACCCCGGCCACTGCCGGCGAGCGACCGACCGCGAGCCCGTGACCTGTGACGAGGCCCGCCCCATGGAGCACCGGGGCGGGCCTCGTCGGGTGCTCAGCGGCCGAAGAGGATGTCCTGGGCGTTCTTCAGCGCGGCGTCGACCTCGGCCTCGAAGTAGCCGCCCTGCACCAACCCGAAGCGCAGCGTGTCCAGGTCCTTCGGGTTGACCGGCATCGGGTTGCGCCCGGCCATCCCGCCGAGGAGGGTCTCGAAGAACCGGTCCACCTGGTCGGGGTCGTACCCGCTGCCGAAGCGGCGGACCTGGAAGCTGCGCCGGATCTGGTCGACCCGGTAGAGGTCGCTGCCGGGCGGGCCGGCCATCGGCGGCCCACCCATCGGCGGCCCGCCCATGGCCGGCGGGCCCGCCATCGGCGGGGGCCCGCCCATCGGCGGACCGCCGAGCGCCTGCTGCGGCATGCCGGGCGGCGGCCCTGCCGGGCCGCGCCGCGGGTCACGGTCCGGGAGCCGGATCTCGGCGGTCATGTCGCTACGGCCGTGCCGGCCCGCCTCGAACCCGTCGAAGCGCTGCTCGTCCGGCGGACCGTAACCGGCAGGGCCGTCGGGCGGACCGTAACCGCCCGGGCCGTCCGGCCGACCGTAGCCGGCAGGGCCGTCCGGCCGACCGTAGCCGCCGGGGCCGTCCGGCGGACCATAACCGCCGGGGCCGTCCGGCGGACCATAGCCGGCAGGGCCGTCCGGCGGACCGTAACCGCCGGGGCCGTCCGGCGGACCGTAACCGCCCGGGCCGGCGGGCAGGCCGCGCGGCGGAGGCCCGCCGTGGCCCATCGGGCCACCCGGCGGCCCCATCGGCGCACCCGGACCCATCGGACCGGCGGCACCGCGCGCGTCGTAGCCGCCGCGGGGAGCGTCGTAGCCACCGGCGAAGGCGCCGGTCGGCTCGTCGTAACGACCGTAGGGCGGGCCGGCCTGCGCCGGCATCGACCGGGGTGGCATCGGCGGCTGCGGAACCGGGGACATGCTGCGGTCGTCGCGCATGCCCGGGCCCATCCGGTCCGGCGGACCCATCCGGGCATCGCCGCCGCGACCGGCCATCGCCCCGCGCTCCTCCAGCTCGGCCAACTGCCGTTCGACCCGGTCGAGATGCAGGTCCACCTGCCACTCGTCGTAGCCGTTGAAGCGAACGCGGAAGACGACGTCGTGGACCTCCTGCGAGGCCACCGGGGCTCCGACCGGCTGGCCAGCGAGTGTCGCCTCGACCCGGTCCAGGAAGGCGTCCACCTCGTCAACCTTGTATCCCCGGCGGAGCGCCTTACGCCGGAAACGCTGACCCTGACTCGCCACTATGTCTCCTGGTCTCGTTCGCCACGCCCGGTCACGCCGACATCTCCCCGGCCGGGTCGGTGCCCCTGTCCTCAGCCGCGGCCAGTTGCCCACACGCTCCGTCGATCTCGCGACCTCGGGTGTCACGCACCGTGGTGGACACCCCGGCGTCGCGCAACCGCCGGACGAACTCCCGCTCGACCGGCTTCGGGCTGGCGTCCCAACGGCTGCCCGGAGTCGGGTTGAGCGGGATCAAGTTCACGTGGGCCAGCTTGCCGGCCAGCAGCCGCCCGAGCAGGTCAGCTCGCCACGGCTGGTCGTTCACGTCCTTGATCATCGCGTATTCGATCGACACACGGCGCCCCGTGCGGGCCACGTAGGCCCACGCTGCGTCCAGCACCTCGCACACCTTCCAGCGCTGGTTGACCGGCACGAGTTCGTCGCGCAGCTCATCATCGGGGGCATGTAGCGACAACGCAAGAGTCACCGAGAGGTCTTCGCTGGCCAGTCGGTGGATGGCCGGCACCAGCCCGACCGTGGAAACGGTGATGTGTCGCTGTGACAGGCCCAGACCCTCAGGTGCCGGCGCGACCAGCCGGCGGATCGCGGCGACCACCCGGTTGTAGTTCGCCAAAGGCTCGCCCATGCCCATGAACACCACGTGCGAGAGCCTCGGCGGCGACCCCGCGACCGCGCCGGAGGCGGCCACACCGGCCAGGTACACCGCCTGGTCGACGATCTCGGCGGTGGAGAGGTTACGGGTCAGACCGGCCTGGCCGGTGGCGCAGAACGGGCAGGCCATGCCGCACCCGGCCTGGCTGGAGATGCAGACGGTGACCCGGTCCGGGTAGCCCATCAACACGCTCTCCACCAGCGCCCCGTCGTGCAGCCGCCACAGCGCCTTGCGAGTCGCCCCGTCGTCGCAGGCCAGTTCCCTCACGGGAGTGAGCAGCCGGGGCAGCAGCTGGTCGGACAGGCGCTCGCGGGACGCCGCCGGCAGGTCGGTCATCTGCGCCGGGTCGCGTACCAGCCGGCCGAAGTAGTGGGTGGAGATCTGCCGGGCCCGGAAGGCCGACTCCCCAAGCTTCGTGACCAGGTCTCGGCGGCCGGCAAGGTCAAGGTCGGCGAGGTGCTGCGGGGGCATCGTCGCCCGGCGTGCACCGGGCGCGTCCGGGTCGACCGGAATCAGGGGAAGACTCGTCATGGCCCGTCCAGTCTGGCACGTTCGGCCCGGAACGATCCCGCCCGGAGTTGCCGGACCCACTGCGGCCACGTCTTCGACCTCGGTACGCCGGCGCCGGCCATGCCTCAGTTCACCGCCGGAACAAAGACGACGAGCAGCAGGTACGCCGTCGGCACGGCGAACAGGACGGAGTCGAGCCGGTCCATCAGGCCGCCGTGGCCGGGCAGCAGGTTGCTCATGTCCTTCACGCCGAGATCCCGCTTGATCATGGATTCGGCGAGATCGCCGAGGACGGCCGCGCCCGCGATGGCCATCCCGAACACGGCACCCCACCAGGGAGCCACGTCGAACAGCAGCCAGAGCAGCAGGGCGCTGCCCAGCGCCGCGGCGCCGACCGAGCCGGCAAAGCCCTCCCAGGACTTCTTCGGGCTGATCGCCGGTGCCATCGGGCGCTTGCCGAAGTTGGCGCCCGCCGCGTAGCCGCCGGTGTCCGAGAGGACCACGGCGACAAGCGTCACCAGCACCCGCAACGGCCCGTCGCCGGGGGACGCCGCAAGCAGGGCGGCGAAGCCGCCGAGGAAGGGCACGTACACCGCGATCAGCGTCGCCGCGGTCATGTCTCGCCGGAGGTTGGCCGTACCGTCACCGAACCGCCAGACCAGCGTGCCGCCCACGGTGACGAGCAGGCCCAGCAGGAGCGCGTCCAGACCGGCGAACCAGGCCAGGGTGACGGTGAGCACCCCGCCGGCGATCAACGGCACCAGCGGCACCTCGGCGCCGCCGCGGCGTACCGCCCGGGACATCTCCCAGATGCCGATGCCGAAGGCCGCGACGAGCACCAGCAGGAACGCCGGGGTGTACAGGAACAGGGGCAGCAGGACCGCCACGCCCAGGCTCGTCCCGACCGCGATGGCCGCCGGCAGATTCCGCCCGGCCCGGCTCGCCGTCTGCTGACTCGCGGGCCTACCGGCACCGGCCCGACGGCGACCACGGTGCCGCCGCCCCGGCAGGTCTGCCGCGTCGGCCTCCGGGGCGACGTCGGCCGGCACCGCGGCAAGTTGGGTGGTCGGGGCATCGTCGTGGCCGCCGCCGGGGCGTACCGGCGCGATCTGTGCCGTGGGGGCGTCCTCGTGATCCAGGTCGCGGCGCCCGTTGCGCCCGTTCAGGGAGCGGCCGTCGGCCCGGATACCGCGCCCACCCCGGTCGTCGTACGAGCCACGGCGATCCCCGTCCCCGTCGTACGGGTCGCGCCGGTCGCCGAACCCGGCGGCAGGATCGCCGCGGCCCTCCGGCGGCCGGGCGTAGGGGCGATCGGCCTGCGGCACGCGCCGGGCTCTCGGCCCGGCGTACAGCTCAGCGCCGGGCTGCGGACCGCGCGCCCGCTGGCCGGGTTCGAGAGCCGGATCCGGCCAGGGCAGCGAGGTGGGCCGGTCCGGGCGGTCCCAGCCATGAGCCTCGGCGCCTCCGTGGGGGTCGAGGTGGGACATCACGCACCAGACGGGAGCGGTACGAGATCCACCACATGACGCACAGCCACTACCATCCCCTACCCGCGCGAGGCGCTCCGTCTTATTTGCCGCTCTGTCGGCTGGTCGATCCCCGCCGTTCATCGCCGGGTCGCCGGGAATCGTGCCGAGCCTACTGCACCCGGCCGCCCGGTAGGACGCACCAGTGCCCGCCGCCAACCGGTTGATCATGAGGTTGTCACCACGACACGCCGCTGGCGACGGCGACAACTTCATGACCAACCGGCCCGGCCGGGACCGCGGATCAGACTTCCAGGAGCTCGGCTTCCTTGTGCTTGACCAGCTCGTCGACATGCGCCACGTAACGCTGGGTCAGGTCGTCCAGCTCCTTCTCCGCGCGACGGCCCTCGTCCTCGCCGACCTCACCGTCCTTGACGAGCCGGTCCAGCTCTTCCTTGCCCTTGCGGCGGATGTTGCGGATGGCGACCTTCGCCTCCTCACCCTTGTGCCGGGCAATCTTGATCATGTCGCGGCGGCGCTCCTCGGTCATCTGCGGGAGCACGATGCGCAGTTGGTTGCCCTCGTTGTTCGGATTCACCCCGAGGTCCGAGTCGCGAATCGCCTTTTCCATGGCGTTGATCTGCGAGTTGTCGTAGGGCTTGATGATGGCCATCCGCGGCTCCGGAATGGCCACCGAAGCCATCTGGGTCAGCGGGGTCGGGCTGCCGTAGTAGTCGATGATGATCTTGGAGAACATGGCCGGAGTGGCGCGACCGGTGCGGATGGCGCCGAACTCCTCCTTGGCGTGCTCGACCGCACGCTCCATCTTCTCCTCGGCCTCGAGGAGGGTGTCGTCGATCACCGGTCTCCTCGCCTCCTTCTTGTGTTCGTCGTGGGCTTGTCGGGTCGCCAGGACCGCCGAGATCGCCGTCGGCGGTCGACTCAGGTGGTGATCAGCGTGCCGATCTTCTCGCCGCCCACGGCCCGGACGATGGTGTCGTCGCCCTGTGCGCCGAAGACCAGCATCGGCAGGCCGTTCTCCATGCAGAGGCTGAAGGCCGCCGCGTCGGCGACCCGGAGGTTGCGGCGCAGCACCTCGGAGAAGGTGATCGAGTCGAACTTGCTGGCGGTCGGGTCGATCCGAGGGTCGGCCGTGTAGACGCCGTCCACGCCGTTCTTGCTCATCAGCACCACGTCCGCGTGGATCTCCAGCGCCCGTTGCGCGGCCACCGTGTCGGTGGAGAAGTACGGCATGCCCGCGCCGGCGCCGAAGATCACCACGCGGCCCTTCTCCAGGTGCCGGATCGCGCGCAACGGGATGTACGGCTCGGCGACCTGGGCCATCGTGATGGCGCTCTGCACGCGGGTCTCGATGCCCTCCTTCTCCAGGAAGTCCTGGAGGGCGAGGCAGTTCATCACGGTGCCGAGCATGCCCATGTAGTCCGCCCGTGCCCGGTCCATGCCCCGCTTCTGCAACTCCGCACCGCGGAAGAAGTTGCCGCCACCGACCACCACGGAGACCTGCACCCCGCGGCGCACCACGGTGGCGATCTGCCGGGCGATTCCCTGCACGACGTCCGGGTCGACGCCGATCGCGCCGCCACCGAACACCTCGCCGGAGAGCTTCAGCACCACCCGCCGGGCCCGGCCGGGCGGTGGTGCCGTCGGATCGTCCGCCGCCAACGTCCGATCACTCACAACCTGCGTCATCCGCCCGTCCTTCCCCCACTGGCGCGCCCGGGTGCGCGTACCTGCCGTTGCCGACCCTATGGGACGGGGAGACCGCGGTGACTGTCGCGTACACCGGCGGCCTCCCCGTCTTGTCGTTGCTCAGCCCACGGGCGCGGCGCGCCCGGCCGGCTCAGGCCTGGCCGACCTCGAACCGCACGAAGGCAGTGACCTCGATACCGGCCTCGGCCAGCACCTTCTTCACCGTCTTCTTGTTGTCGGTGACCGACGACTGCTCCAGCAGGACGAAGTCCTTGAAGAAGGAGTTGACCCGACCCTCCACGATCTTCGGCAGGGCGGCCTCGGGCTTGTTCTCCTCGCGGGCGGTCTGCTCGGCGATGCGCCGCTCGGACTCGACGACCTCGGCCGGCACCTCGTCACGGGTGAGGTACTGCGGGCGCATCGCGGCGATCTGCATGGCGGCGCCGCGCGCGTCGGCGTCACCCGCCTCGTCGGTCTTGCCGGCGTACTGCACCAGCACACCGACCGCCGGAGGCAGGTCCTGCGCCTTGCGGTGCAGGTAGACCGCGACGTTGCCGTCGAGCTTGGCGAACCGGTTGAGCACCAGCTTCTCGCCGATCTTGGCGGACTGCTCCTGGATCAGGTCGGCGACGGTGCGGCCGTCGATCTCGGTGGCCAGCAGTTCCTCGGCGCTGCTCACGCCGGCCCGCTCGCCGTGCTCGACCAGCTGCTGGGCCAGCGCGATGAAGCTGTCGTTCTTGGCGACGAAGTCGGTCTCGCAGTTGAGCTCCAGCAGCGCCTTGCCGGAGTGCGCGACCAGACCGTTCGCGGCGGTCCGGCCGGCCCGCTTGCCGACGTCCTTGGCGCCCTTGACGCGCAGGATCTCGACGGCCTTGTCGAAGTCGCCCTCGGCCTCGGTCAGGGCCTTCTTGCTGTCCATCATGCCGGCGCCGGTCAGGTCGCGGAGCTTCTTGACGTCCGCGGCGGTGATCTGGGACATGGCTCTCTCTTCGGTCTTGAGACTGCGGTGGAATGGTCTGAGGTGACGGTTACCCGGTTCCGAGAGGTTCGTGCCCGGTCTACCCGCCGCCGGCCACCGTCAAGAGAACGGACGGTGGCCGGACGGCGACGCGGTCACTGGCCGGAGACGGCCGCCGGCTGCTCGGCGGCCGGCTGCTCGGCGGCCGGCTGCTGCTCCGTGGCGGCGGCCGGCTGCTCGGCGGCGGGCTGCTGCTCCGTCGCGGCGGGCTGCTGCTCGGCGGCGGCGGGCTGCTGCTGCTCCGTGGCGGCGGCCGGCTGCTCGGCGGCCTTCTTCGGCTCCTCGAGAAGCTCGCGCTCCCACTCGGCCAGCGGCTCGTCGGTGGCGACGCCCGCCTCCGGCTTCTCGTCGCCGCCCCGGCGACGGCCGGAGCGGGCGATCAGGCCGTCGGCGACGGCGGCGGCGACGACCCTGGTCAGCAGCTCGGCCGAACGGATCGCGTCGTCGTTACCCGGAATCGGGAAGTCGACCTCGTCCGGGTCGCAGTTGGTGTCGAGCACGGCGATCACCGGGATGCCCAGCTTGCGGGCCTCGTCGACGGCGATGTGCTCCTTCTTGGTGTCGACCACCCAGATCGCGGCCGGGAGCTTCTGCATGTCCCGCAGGCCACCCAGGGTACGGGTCAGCTTGATCTTCTCGCGGGAGAGTTGCAGGGTCTCCTTCTTGGTGTAGCCGGCGGCGGTGCCGCTCAGGTCACCGAGGGCCTCCAGCTCCTTCATCCGCTGGAGCCGCTTGTACACCGTCTGGAAGTTGGTCAGCATGCCGCCGAGCCAACGGTGGTTGACGTACGGCTGGCCGACCCGCGTCGCCTGCTCGGCGATCGCCTCCTGGGCCTGCTTCTTGGTGCCGACGAAGAGGATGCTGCCGCCCTCGGCCACCGTGTTGCGCACGAAGTCGAACGCCTTTTCGATGTAGTCGAGGGTCTGACGCAGGTCGATGATGTAGATGCCGTTACGCTCGGTGAAGATGAAACGCTTCATCTTCGGATTCCAGCGCCGGGTCTGGTGTCCGAAGTGGACACCGCTCTCCAACAGCTGACGCATGGTCACGACGGCCATGGTTCGTACTCCCTGATCCCTGGTTGTCCCGCCCGGCCGGCGGCCGGGCGTCCTGGTGCCCGGTCGTCGGCCAGGATGGGCCCGACCGGGTCGGGACCAGGGAGGCCGCCGCCCCACGACGACTCGTGAGGAGGGCACGCGAGGTCGACCGCACGAGGCGGTCGCCAGTCGACAAGTGTACGCGCCCCTCCCGTCAAGCCACGTCCGGGTCGTGGGACGGTGGGACGCCGCTCAGCCGGCGGCCAGCGCGGCGACGAGGAAGAGCGCCAACCCGACGGTCAGGTAGGCCGTCGGCGGCCGAAGCCAGCCCCGCGCGCCGTCGGTCAGCGAGAACCCGGTGGTCCGCAGTCCGTACAGGCCGGCCGCGAAGATCGGCAGCCCGCAGACCAGGAACGTGCCCGCCAGCACGTCGGCGGCGGAGACCGGGTCCGCGGTGACTCCGTGCAGCAGCACCCGCAGAGCGGGTAGTTCGAAGATCAGAACCAGCACGGCGAACAGCACGGCGAGCACGGGCCGCCGGGTGCGGTAGACACCGTCACCGGCCGGGAGACCTGGCTGCGCGCCGGCCAACTGATATCCGGCCTGGCCGTCCGGGTACGCGGCCCCGCTCGCCGGCAGATCCCCCGGGGCGTCACCGACGGCATCGGCCCGGTCGGCTGCTCCAGCGGGCCGGCCCCCTCCGGTCCCCGTTTCGTCTCGACGATCGGATACCCGGCCAGCGCGGCAGCGCGGGTCAGGTCCGGCGGCGGCGCTCCGCGGGCCGGGTCGAGCGGCGGCGGCGCCCCGCCGCTGGTCGGACTCGTCTCGGGGCGGCCCGCCAGCCCGGGCGATCGGTCGGCAGCTCACCGGAGATGTCCGGATCGCCCTGTTCCGCACGTCGGGAGCGAGAAGCCCGGTAGCGCTCGCTATCCGCCGACCCGTCCCCGTGCGGGTCGGCCGGACCGAAGCGGCGCGGTGAGCCGTACCGGTCGTCCTCGTCGCCCCGCTGCTCGGGTGCCACCCGCGGCTCGTCCTCGCGGTACCGCGCCTCCCCCGCGCCACGCCACTGCGGGTCGGCGTAGCCACGGTCGCGTTCGTCCGGGTACCAGCGCGACTCCTGGTCATCGGCAAAGCTGCGTCGTCCGTCCACGTCCGGCACCGTATTCGACCAGCCGGTCATCCGCCATCCGACTAGCACAGCCGGAGCATGATCGTCCGTCCGTCCACAGCACCCCCGGCCGTCCACAGGTTGTCCGGACGGGGTCGCCGCGGTGCCCCGTACGGAGCAGGGTGCCGGTCATGACCAAGCGGAACCAGGCGGTCGGCGGGTACGGGGAACGCTGCGCCGTGCGGCACCTGATGGAGGCGGGGTTGCGCCCGGTGGCCCGGAACTGGCGCTGCCCGTCAGGAGAGATCGACATCATCGCCTGGGACGGGCCGGTGCTCGCCTTCTGCGAGGTGAAGACGCGACGCACGACGACCTTCGGCACCCCCGCCGAGGCCGTGGTGCCGCGCAAGGCACGCCGGCTGCGGGGCCTCGCCGCCGCATGGTTGGCGGCCACCGGCACCACCGCCGACGAGGTCCGCTTCGACGTCCTCTCGGTGCTGCTGCCCCGCACCGGCCGGGCCCATGTCGAGCACCTCAAGGGCGCCTTCTGATGAGCTACGCCCGGGTGCTCTGCGTGGGCCTGGTCGGAGTGGCCGGTCATCTCGTGGAGGTGGAGGCGGACCTCGCCCCCGGCCTGCCGGGGGTGGCCATCTCCGGGCTGCCCGACACCACCCTGCACGAGGCCCGGGACCGGGTCCGCGCCGCGGTGGTCAACTCCGGCCAGCGCTGGCCCAACCGGAGGATCACCCTCAACCTGCTGCCGGCCACCCTGCCCAAGTTCGGCTCGGCGTTCGACCTGGCCATCGCGATCGCGCTGCTCGGCGGTTCCGGCGAGTTGCCGCTGCTGCCGCTGGACGGCGTCGCCATCCTGGGCGAATTGGGCCTGGACGGTGCGGTGCGACCGGTCCGCGGCATCCTCCCGATGGTCGCCGCCGCGGCGCGCGACGGCGTGCGACGGGTGATCGTCCCGGCCGGGAACACCGCGGAGGCCGCGGTCGTGCCCGGAGTGCGGGTTCGGGGCGTGGACACCCTGCACCGCCTGGTCGCCTTCGTCCGCGACGGTGCCCCGCTGATCGAGCCGCCGGTCCACGACCCACCCCCGACCACACCCGGCCCCGACCTGGCCGAGGTCGCCGGGCAGGGCTCGGTAGGCGGGCCCTGGAGGTCGCCGCCGCCGGTGGGCACCACCTCGCGCTGATCGGGCCGCCGGGCGCCGGCAAGACCATGCTCGCCGAACGTCTTCCGTCGATCCTGCCGGAGTTGGAGGACGACGCCGCGCTGGAGGTCACGGCCCTGCACTCGATCGCCGGACTGTTGCCGGCGGGTGGCGGGTTGATCCGCCGCCCGCCGTTCCAGGCCCCGCACCACACCGCGACCGTGCCCTCCATCGTCGGGGGCGGCTCGGGGCTGGCGCGCCCCGGCGCGATCTCGCTCGCCCACCGCGGGGTGCTCCTCATGGACGAGGCACCCGAATTCAGCAAGGCGGCCCTGGAGGCGCTGCGGCAGCCGTTGGAGCACGGTCGCGTGCTGTTGACCCGCAGTCGGGGCGGTGCCGAATATCCCGCCCGCGCCCAGTTGGTCCTCGCCGCCAATCCCTGCCCGTGCGCGAACCCGGCCGGCGACGACCGCTGCGAGTGCGCACCGCTGGCCCGCCGTCGCTATCTCGGTCGCCTCTCCGGTCCGCTGCTCGACCGGATCGACCTACAGGTGCGGCTGCAACCCCTGCGGGCCGCCGAACTGATGGCGACGGCGACCCACGAGTCGTCGGCGGTGGTGGCCGGGCGGGTGGTCGCGGCCCGCGAGGCGGCGGCCCGACGCTGGGCAGTGCTCGGCCGGCGGCTCAACGCCGAGATACCCGGCTCGTACCTGCGCAACCCACCGTGGCGGCTGCCCGGCCGGGACACCGCCGAGCTGCGGTCGCGGCTCGACTCCGGGTCGCTCTCCGCCCGCGGTTTCGACCGGGTCATCCGGCTCGCCTGGACGATCGCCGACCTGGACGGCCGGGCCCGCCCGGCCAAGGACGACGTCAGCGAGGCCATCGCACTCAGAACGGGAGAGGGCACGTGAGCACTCAGGAGGAGTTGACGCTGGCCCGGGTGGCGTTGACCTGGCTGGCCGAACCGGGCACCCGGTCGGTGCACCGGCTGGTCGACGAACTCGGCCCGGTCACGGCACTGGACCTGCTCCTCGACGGCGGGGCACCGGAGCAGGGGCTACGCGACGCTGTGGCGGCACGTGGTCGGGCCGGTGACGCCCGGGCGGTCGCCGCCGAAGCGCTACAGCGTGCCGACCGGCTCGGTGTCCGGGTCGTCATCCCGGATGACGACGAGTGGCCGGCGACGGTCGAGCACCTGCGCAAGCTTCGCCTGCACGGGACGCACCGCCGGGTCGACGTGGAGACCGCACCGCCACTCTGCTTCTGGGTACGCGGGCCGTGGCCACTGGCCGAGGCACTGGACCGGTCAGTTGCGGTGATCGGGGCGCGCGCCGCCACGCCGTACGGCACCCACATCGCCACCGACCTGGGCTACGGCCTGGCCGACCGGGACTGGACGGTCGTCTCCGGCGGGGCGTTCGGCATCGACGCCGCCGCGCATCGGGGTGCGCTGAACGCCGGTGGGCTCACTGTCGCGGTGCTCGCCTGCGGCGTGGACCGTCCGTATCCGATGGGCAACGCGGCGCTGTTCGACCGGATCGCCGACACCGGGTTGCTGGTGAGCGAGTGGTTGCCGGGCGCCGAGCCGCTGCGCCCGCGTTTCCTCATCCGCAACCGGGTGATCGCGGCGGGCACCCGAGGCACCGTGCTGGTGGAGGCCGCGGCCCGCAGCGGCGCGACGCAGACCACCCGCCGGGCCATCGCCCTGCACCGGCCGGCGATGGTGGTGCCCGGCCCGGTCACCTCGGCGATGTCGGTCGGTGCCCACGAGATGCTGCGGGAGCAGCCGGAGGCGCGGCTGGTCACCGGCCTGGCCCAGGTGCTGGAGGAGGTGGGCCGGATCGGCGAACTGGCTCCGACGCCTCGCGGGCCCGATCGGCCCACCGACCTGCTCGACGACGAGGCGAGGTCGATCGTGGAGGCGATGCCGCGACGCGGCCGGGTCGGCGTGGATGCCCTCGCCTCGCGGGCGGGTCTGGCCGTCCGCACGGTACTGCGCAAACTGTCCCTGCTGGAGGAACTGGCTCTGGTGGTCCGCAACGAAGACGGCTATTCCCTGGTCACGCCGAAGAACAGGCCGGCCGCGGCGGGCTGAGGCGGGCGTCGCCGGGCTGCTCGCGGTCGACCCGGCCCGGACGTAGGGTGGATCCGTGCGGAGGACCAGCACCGAGGGACGGGACTCGCGCGGCACCCGGGCCATGCACGCGGCGCTGCCGGAGCCGCTGCGGGACACGGTGGACGAGTTCGCCCGGCACCTCGCCTCGGTCCGCAACCGCTCCGCGCACACCGTGCGGGCGTACGTCGGCGACGTGGTGTCCCTGTTGGACCATGCGAGACGGATGGGCTGCACCGAGGTCGCCGAGCTGAGCCTCGACACGGTACGCAGCTGGTTGGCCCGGCAACGCACGACGGGCGCGGCCCGCACCTCGCTGGCCCGCCGGGCCGCGGCGGCCCGGACCTTCAGTGCCTGGGCCCACCGTGGCGGGTTGCTGCCCAGTGATGTCGCCGCGACGCTGGCCAGTCCCCGGCCGCAGCGGACGCTGCCCACCGTGCTCCGGGCCGACCAGGCGACACTGCTCGTCGAGGCACCGGGCCGCGACGACGCGTCCAGACCAGCACCGGATCCGAGCGGGGCGCCAACCCGCGAGACCGCCACGACACCGGTCCACGACACGACCACGGCCACGACGCCGGCCACGGGCGGCGCCGCCGTCATCGGCGCGCAGGACGGCGCCGCTGCCACGATCGACCGCACCGGTGAGGCGGTGCTGCTGCGCGACCGGGTGCTGCTCGAACTGCTCTACGGCACCGGGGTACGCGTCAGCGAGGCGTGCGGGCTCGATCTGGCCGACGTCGACCAGGGCCGGCGCGTTGTCCGCGTACGGGGCAAGGGTGGTCGGGAGCGGGCCGTGCCGTACGGGCTGCCGGCCCAGCGTGCCCTCGACGAGTGGCTACGGCGCGGGCGACCGTGGCTGGCGGTTCGCGGCTCCCGCGATGCGCTGCTGCTCGGCGCCCGGGGCGGCCGACTGCACCCGACGACCGTGCGACGGATCGTCGGCCGGTACGCCGAGGCGGCCGGCCTGCCCAGGACCAACCCGCACGCGTTGCGCCACTCGGCCGCCACCCATCTCCTGGAAGGCGGCGCGGACCTGCGCGTGGTGCAGGAGTTGCTTGGGCATTCGTCGCTGGCAAGCACGCAGGTCTACACGCACGTCTCGGTGGAACGGCTCCGGGCGGCGTACCGGCAGGCCCATCCGCGTGCCTGACGGCCCGGTGAGGCTCCACGAGCCGGGCCTGCCTGACCGACCCGCCCGCTGACCGGGTGACCGGGTGACCGGGTGCCGAGAGCCGCCGGACGAGCGTGACCGACGGCTACGATCATCGGGTGAGCGTCCCGCCGCCGCCCGAGCCGATCACGGCCGCCCGCCTGCTCTTCTCCCTCGACCCGGCGGTCAGCCACCTCAACCACGGCTCCTTCGGCGCGGTGCCGATCGTGGCGCAACGTGCCCAGCAGCGGCTGCGTGACGAGATGGAGGCCGACCCGCTGCGGTTCTTCACCCAGGGGCTGATCGACCGGATCGGGCACACCCGCCGACATCTGGCCAACTTCCTCGGTGCCGACCCCGACGGCACCGCCCTGACCACGAACGCCACCACCGGCGTGGCGGTGGTCCTCCAGTCGCTCGGGTTGCGCCCCGGCGACGAGGTGCTCACCACCGACCACGGCTACGGCGCAGTCGACCTCTCGGTACGCCGCGAATGCCGCCGCACCGGGGCGACGCACCGGGTGCTGCGGGTGCCGCTGACCGCCACCGACGAGGAGGTGGTGCAGATCGTGCGGGCCGGGCTGCGGCCGGGCCGGACCCGGCTGCTGGTGGTCGACGAACTCAGCTCCGCCACCGCACGGCTGTTCCCGGTCGCCGCGATCATCGGGGTCTGCGGGGAGCACGGCATTGCGGCGCTGGTCGACGCCGCCCACGCACCCGGCATGCTGCCGGCGTCCGTGCAGAGCATCGGGGCCGACTTCTGGGTGGGCAACCTGCACAAGTGGGGGTACGCCCCACGGGGCACCGCCGCGCTGGTGGTGGCGCCGTCGTGGCGGGAGCGAATCGAGCCGCTGGTGGTCTCCTGGCAACAGGACTCGGGATTCCCCGGTCGCCTGGAATGGCAGGCCACGTCGGACTACACCGCCTGGCTGAGCGCTCCGGCGGGGCTCTACACGCTGCGCAGCCTGGACGTCGACCGGGTGCGTGCGCACAACGCCGCGCTGGCCGCGTACGGGCAGCGGGTGGTGGGGGACTCGCTCGGCGTGCCGCCGACCGACCTGCCCGACCCCGGCGGGCCGACGGTCGCCATGCGGATCGTCCCGCTGCCGGCGGGCCTCGCCACGACCCTGGACGGCGCCCGGGCGTTACAGGCCACGATCGCCGAGCGGCTCGCCACCCAGGTCGCCGTCATGGCCTGGAACGGACGCGGCTGGCTGCGACTCTGCGGCCAGGTCTACAACTCGCCCGACGAATACCAGCGGCTCGCCGTCCGGCTGCCGACCCTGCTCGCCCAGCGCTGAGCGGACGCAGTCGGTCCGCGGTGATCTCGCCGAGGGGCAGCAGCCGGGCCCGGCCGAGACCGAGCAGGGCCAGCGGGTCAAGGTAGTCGGGCCCCCGGCGTAGTCCCCGGCGTAGTCCCCAGTGCAGGCACGCCGGTGCGGGGCAGCCGGCGTGCCCGGACAGCAGGACGCCGAGGGCCGCTCCGGCGGGCACCGCTGTGCCCACGGCCACGGTCGGGGCCACCGGTTCGTAGGTGGTCCGCAGCCCGTCGGCGTGGCCCACCGTGACCACCGGCCGGCCGGCGACCATGCCGGCGAACAGGATCGTGCCGGCGCCGGCCGCCCGGACCGTCGTGCCGGCCGGGGCGAGCAGGTCGACGCCCCGGTGGCCGGACAGCCACGGCCGAGGCGGCGGGTCGAACCGGCGTACCGGCTGCGGCACGCCGTCCACCGGCCACCGGAACCGCCCGCCGGTGCCGACGCCGGATGCGGCGCCGGCCAGCGCCGCCCCGACCGGTGACCCGCCGTCCGCCGGGGCCGCACCATCCGCCGGGGCCGCGCCGTCCGCCGGCAGCGGTCGGCCCCGAGCCAGGACCACCGGCCGATCCGCCGGCAACGTCACCGCGGGCGCTGCCAGCGCCGACGCTGGCAGCGCGGCCACCGCCACCGCGAGCACCGCCAGCAGTGGTGACGCCAGCCCTGCCGAGGGGATCTCCCCCGGCGCTGCCCGCAACCGTGTTCGCATGTGCCCGAGCCTGCCCGGCCGGACGGGCGTTGGCCGCCCCCGCCGCCCCGGTTGTGGACGACCGGGCCCCCTGTGGACAGTCCGCGCCGAACGAGGTGATCTGCTATGGGTCTGAGCCGATCGCCTAGGCTCGGGGCGTGACGCGCGACTGGTACGCCTGGCACCACCACTACGAGGATCCGGAGTCGGCGTTGTCGCGGCGGCTGGTGGAGGTGCGCCGGCGGATCGGCGCCACACTTGACCAGGCTCCACCGGGGCCGCTGCGGGCGGTCAGCCTCTGCGCCGGGCAGGGCCGGGACCTGATTCCGGTGCTGGCCGGCCACCCGCGCGGCGGCGACGTGACCGCCCGGCTGGTCGAACTCGACCCGCGCAACGTCGAGTTGGCCCGCGCGGCCGTCAGCGAGGCCGGCCTGACCGGGGTCGAGGTGGTGCTCGGCGACGCGGCCCGCACCGACGCCTACGCCGGGCTGGTGCCGGCCGACCTGGTGCTGGCCTGTGGAATCTTCGGCAACATCTCCGACGCCCACATCCAGGCCACCGTGCGTCGCTGCGCGTCGCTCTGCGCCAACGGCGGGACCGTCTTCTGGACCCGGCATCGGCAGGCGCCGGACCTGGTGCCGACGATCTGCGGGTGGCTCGCGGAGGAGGGGTTCGAGCCGGTCGCGGTGAGCAGTCCCGCCGAGGGCGTCGGGGTGGGCGTGCACCGGTTCCTCGGCACGCCCCGGCCGTTGCCGGCCGGAGTGACGATGTTCGAGTTCACCGCGCGCCCGCGGCCCGCCTGACCGACCTGCCGTCGTGGATCGGGCCACTCTGGACGGCGGGGCAGGCCGGCGGCGTGACGCGACGGCAGCGGCGCGGGGCAGGTGGGGTGTCCGCCCGCGCAGCCCGGCCCGGCGGTACGCGGATCAGCCGCCGAAGCCGGAATCGGCGGGAAGGGAGATGTCGGGCTTTTCCAACTCCTCGACGTTGACGTCCTTGAACGTCATAACCCGAACATTTTTGACGAAACGGGCGGGACGGTACATGTCCCACACCCAGGCGTCGTGCATCTCGACCTCGAAGTAGACCTCGCCGTCGGAGTTACGCACGTGAAGGTCGACCTGATTGGCCAGGTAGAACCGGCGCTCGGTCTCCACCACGTAGGAGAACTGACGGACGATGTCGCGGTACTCCCGGTAGAGCTGGAGCTCCATCTCGGTCTCGTACTTTTCGAGATCTTCCGCGCTCATCGCACTCCGCCTTCCATGACCACATCTTCCCCCACCGGCGCCGGGGGTCGAGGCTGCTCGCCCAACGCCACGCCGACGGTACCCCGTGCCGCGCCCGAGTGCTCCATCGGCTCGTCCCGGCTTGCGCCCGGTGGACGCCGGGAGCGGGGTGGACGGCCGTCGAGACCGGAGACGGTGGCCACGTTGACGTAGGAGAACCGGTGCTCCCGGCACGGCCCACGCTCGCGCAGCGCCGCGGAGTGCTCCGCGGTGACATAACCCTTGTGCTCGGCGAAGCCGTAGCCGGGGTGCTCGGTATCCAGATCGACCATGATCCGGTCCCGGGTGACCTTGGCCAGCACGCTCGCCGCCGCCACGCAGGCGGCCACCCGGTCGCCCTTCCACACCGCGAGCCCGGGCACACCCAGGCCGTCGACACCGAACCCGTCGGTCAGCACGTACTCCGGGCGCACGGTCAGCGAGGCCAGCGCCCGCCGCATGGCAGCCAGGTTGCACACGTGCAGCCCCCGGGCGTCGACCTCGTCGGCCGGGATGACCACCACGGCGTACGCCAGGGCCCGCGCGACGATCTCGTCGTAGACCCGTTCCCGGCTGGCCGGGGTGAGCAGCTTGGAGTCGGCCAGACCGTCGATCTCGCCCCGCCGCCCCTCGGGCAGCACCGCGGCGGCGGCCACCAGCGGCCCCGCGCAGGCGCCCCGGCCGGCCTCGTCGGCGCCGGCGACGTGCCGGAAGCCGCGCCGCTGCAGGGCGCGCTCCAACGCGTACAGGCCGGCCTCGCGGCGGACCACCGTGCGCGGCGGGGTCAGCATGCCGGAATCCGGTTCGCAGCCGTGGCACCGGCCACCGCGCGGGCCAGCACCGCCGCCAGGTCCGGCGGATAGCAGCGCTCCTCGGTCCCCCTCAGCTCCTGCGCCGACCACCACCGGTGGCCGTCGACGCTGCCCCGCTCCACCTCGCTGAAGCCGGTCGTGTCGACCTCGTGCGCCGCCACCCGCACCAGGAAGAACTGCTGCTCCTGCCGGTACCACACGCCGTCGAACGGAAACTCGATCACGTCGCTGTGCACGGGCTCGCCGATCTGGGCCGGGGTCAGTCGCAGGCCGGTCTCCTCGGCCAGTTCACGCGCCGCGCCCTGCGCGTACGTCTCACCCGGGTCGAGCCCACCCCCGGGGGTGAACCACCAGCGTCCGTGCTCGGGACGGGCCGGGTCGAAGCCGCGGAACAGCAACAGCCGGCCGGCCGCGTCAACCAGGAGCACACGGGCGGCGCGCCGCGGGGTGTAGACCGTCACCGCACCAGACTGCCAGACGCCGGCGACAACGCCCACGCCCCCGCGCCGCCCGGCGACGGCCACGGCCGCGTCACCCGCCCGGGGCACCACGACGACCCGGCCGTCGAACGGCCGGTCAGGACTCCGGGATCGCCTCGAACTGCTCCGGCACGGTCAGCACGGTGGCCCGGTCGAACGGCCAGAAGATCGTGAAGGCTCGGCCCACGACGGCCTGCTCGGGAATGGTGGCCGAGTCGACGTTCTGCCCGGACTGCTGGTAGTGCTCCAGCGAGTCGCCGGAGGCGGACCGGTGGTCGCCCATGACCCAGAGCCGCCCCTGCGGCACCTGCACGTCGAACTCCTGGTCCGCCGGCTTGTCCCGCTCGCCGTCGATGGAGAAGATGTACGGCTCGTCGAGCGACGTCCCGTTGATCATCAGGCGGTCCTGGTCGTCGCAGCAGACCACCCGGTCGCCGCCGACGCCGATCACCCGCTTGATGAAGTCCTCTCCCTCGGGGTTGCCACTCCACTCCACCGGCGCCTTGAAGACGATCACCTCACCACGGTGCGGCGACCGGAAGTCGTAGACGAGCTTGTTGACCAGCACCCGATCGTCGATCTTGAGAGTGTTCTCCATGGACGGCGACGGGATGAAGAAGGTCTGCAGCACAAAGGCGCGTACCAGTACCGCGACCACGATCGCCACCCCGAGGAGGATGGGCAGTTCCTTCCAGAAGGAATGGCGCGACTTGTCGGTCTGCTCGTCAATCACGGAAGGAGCCTACGTTGCCCGACTGCACGCCACCGTCCGGAACGCGCGAGAACGGATAGCGTGGTCGCAATCGGCAGAAGCAGCACCACACCGCCGTCGGGCGTGGGCCGCACCGGGGCGGCACCACCGGTCGCCGCGGGGGGCGGAGCGACCGTGGAGAAGGTCTCGGGCACCGGCAGTGCGTGCCACCGACTGGACGGCCAGACCACCGCGAACGCCCGCCCCACCACGTTGTCGATCGGCACCGTCCCCTGGCATCGGGCATCCTGCGAGACCAGCCGGTGGTCGCCGAGCACGAACATCTGGCCGGGCGGGACGACGATCTCCTCGAAGCGCCGGGACCGGCATTCCTGCGGATTCGGCGGCAGGTCCAGCGGCGAGTCACGCAGGACGTACGCCGACTCGTCCAGCGGGGTGCCGTTGACCAGCACCCGCCCCTGGTCGTCACAGCAGCTGACCCGGTCTCCGGGCAGCGCGATGACCCGCTTGATGAAGTCCTTCTCCCCCGGCCGGCTGACGCCGACCAGGTCGCCGATCGTGCGGCCGAGCTTGTCGGCGAAACCGGTCGGCGGTTGCACCTCGACCTGCGGCACCCACTGGTCGGTGCCCTGGAAGACCACCACCTCGCCGCGCTCCGGGTCCCGGACCTCGTACACGACCTTGTTCACCAGGACCCGGTCGCCGACGAGCAGGGTGTCCTCCATCGAGCCGGACGGGATGAAGAACGCCTGGAGGAGGAAGGTCCGGATCAGCACCGCGAGGCAGAAGGCGACGATGAGCAGCAGCGGGAGCTCCTGCCAGAGCGGCATCTGCCGCCTGGTCCGCCGGCTGCGGCGGCGCCACGGATCGGCCGCGCCGCTGTCGTCAAGCGCCTGTACCACGCCCACTCCCCGGGTCCACAGAAACGACTACCGCCCGGGAATCTCGTCGAGACTCCCCGGGCGGTAGTGGAGGCCACCCGCCACGCCGGGCGGGTCGCCGCCGCGCTGCGCCCGTACGACCAGGGTAGTGCGGACTGGCCAGTACGACATACGCGCAGCTCGGGCGGCGTGGCGGAGCGCGAGGTCAGCTCGGCTGCTTCTCGCGCAGCTCCTTGATCTTGGCCTTCTTGCCCCGCAGCTCACGCAGGTAGTAGAGCTTGGCGCGGCGGACGTCGCCGCGGACCACCACCTCGATCCGGTCGATCGCCGGGCTGTTGATCGGGTAGGTCCGCTCGACCCCGACGCCGAAGCTGAGCTTGCGGACCGTGAAGGTCTCGCGCAGCCCGTCGCCCTGGCGGCGGATGACGACGCCCTGGAAGATCTGGACCCGGGACCGGTTGCCCTCGACGACCCGCGCGTGCACCTTGACGGTGTCACCGCCGCGGAAGTCGGGCAGGTCGGTGCGCTTCGACTGGGCGTCAAGGGCGTCCAGGATGTTCATCGCTGTGTCCTCGTGAAGCTCACGGCGCACCGTCACTCGGCGCGCGGGTGGGTGATACTGATCCCCGGGGTGGCGGCCGGCGTCGACCGACCCCGGCCGGAGATCCTCGCAGCCGTCCACGGCGCAGACGGATGCGGCAACCCCCCTACTTTGCCACATCCGGTCCGGACAGCTGAAATCCGGCCCGGTCCAGTGCCGCGACGTCCCGTTTGTCCAGGCTCCGCGGATCGAGCGCGGCGAGCATGTCCGGCCGGCGCAGACCCGTCCGGGTCAGTGCCTCGTCCCGGCGCCAGCGCGCGATCCGGCCGTGGTCGCCCGAGCGGAGCACCTCCGGAACCTCCAGCCCGCGCCACGCCGCCGGCTTGGTGTACATCGGCGCCTCGAGCAGCCCGTGCGCGTGCGACTCCTCGGCCAGCGAACCGGCGTTGCCGAGCACCCCGGGCAGCAGGCGGGTCACCGCCTCCAGGATCACCAGGACGGCCACCTCACCGCCGAAGATCACGTAGTCACCCAGGCTGACCTCGGTGACCGGCATCCGGGCCGCCGCGTGATCGAGCACCCGCTGGTCGATGCCCTCGTACCGCCCGCAGGCGAAGACCAGGTGCGGCTCGGCGGCGAGTTCGTACGCCAACGCCTGGGTGAACGGCGCCCCGACCGGTGAGGGGACCAGCAGTCGCGGCGGAGTCAACTCGACCGGTGCCAGCGCGTCCAGCGCCTCACCCCACGGCTCGGGCCGCATCACCATGCCGGGTCCACCGCCGTAGGGCGTGTCGTCGACGGTGCGGTGCGGGTCGTGGGTCCAACCACGCAGATCGTGCACGGCCAACCGCAACATGCCGTTGGCCCGCGCTCTGCCGACCAACGACAGGTCCAGCGGCGCGAAGTACTCCGGGAAGATCGACACAATGTCGACGCGCATCAGGGGTGCTCCGCTGGCTAGAGATCGAGCAGGCCGCCGGGCGGGTCCACCACCACACGGCCACCGGCGAGATCGACCTCGGGGACGATCGCCTTGACGAACGGGATCAGCGCGGTACGCCCCTCGGGGCGGCGCAGCACCAACAGGTCCGAGGCGGGGGCGTGGTCGATCCGGGCCACCTCACCCAACCGCTCGCCGGCCCGGGTGACCACCGCCAGGCCCACCAACTGGTGGTCGTGGTACTCCTCCGGATCCTCCGGCGGGGCGACATCGGCGCTGTCCACCGTGAGCAGGGTGCCGCGCAGCGCCTCGGCGACGTCGCGGTCCAGCACCCCCTCGAAGGCGACCAGCAGGCGCCCCTGGTGCCAGCGGGCCGACTCCACGGTCAACTCGTCGGGCACCTGGAACGGCTCGCCCGGATCCGGGCCGGCTTCCGGGCTCCGCGGACCGCGATCGACGGCGTTCGCCCCCGGCATGGTGCGCAGCACCGCGCCGGGGGCGAACCGCGTGTCGGGTTCGTCGGTACGCGCCTCCACGGTGACCTCACCGCGGATGCCGTGCGGCTTGCCGATCCTGCCGACGATGAGCAGCATCAGTACGAGTCGACGATGTCGACGCGTACTCCGCGCCCACCGATGGAGCCGATCACCTGGCGCAGCGCCTTGGCGGTCCGGCCGGACCGCCCGATCACGGTACCCAGGTCGTCGGGGTGCACCCGGACCTCCAGCCGCTTACCCCGACGGGAGTCGACCATCCGGACGCGTACGTCGTCGGGATGGTCGACGATGCCCTTGACCAGGTGCTCCAAGGCCGGCCGCAGCGCCATGTCAGGCCTGCTCGCCGGGGTTTGCGGCGGGCTCCTCGGCCTTCGGCGCCTCGGCCTTCGGCGCCTCGGCCTCGGTGGCCTTGGCCTCGGTCGCCTTCGCCTCGGCGGCCTTGGTGGCCTTCTTCGCCGGCTTGGCGGGAGGCTCGGCCAGCCCGGCGGCGGCCTTCGCCTCGGCCTCGTAGACGGCCTTGCGGTCGGCCCGCTCGGGAGCGACCTTCAGCGGCGGCGGGGCCGGCAGGCCCTTGTACTTCTGCCAGTCACCGGTCAGCTCAAGCAGCCGCTGCACCGCCTCGCTCGGCTGGGCGCCGACGGAGAGCCAGTACTGCACCCGCTCCGACTTGACCTCGATCACCGAAGGATCCTCCTTCGGCTGGTAGATCCCGACGAACTCGATCGCCCGGCCGTCGCGCTTGGTGCGCGAGTCGGCGACGACGATGCGGTACTGCGGGTTGCGGATCTTGCCCATCCGCAGGAGCCGGATCTTTACGGCCACGGTTGTTTCGCTCCTGTTGCGATCTCACCGGCCCGGTACGGGCGGTGCACGGGTGAGCGCCAGCCGGCACAGTGGGGTTGGGCCGGAGACTGCTCGGGTGGACTGGCGACGTGCCCGGGTTAGAGGGCGCCGGACACACGCCGGGTGCCAGACGACCATTCTGCCAGATCCCTTTCGGGTCGCTCGCACGGGACCGACCGGGACCACTCGTCGTGGCCGTGAAGTGACGAAGAACACATCGAATGGGTCAGCGGACCGGCGGCCGGTCCCAGCCTTCGGGCAGACGGTCGGGGACCGTCCAGTGCGGCGGCGGGGTGAAGTCGCACCAGGTGCCGTCGAACGGGAAGGCACCCGCCTCGGCCAGGGCGATCATCCGCTTGCCCTCGGCTCGTACGGCCGCCTCGTCGGTCACCCAGTAGTGCTCCGGAAAGGCCAGTCGCTCGGCGAACTCGTCCTCGTCCTTCCATTCCCAGCTGCGGTCCGGGCGGACCCACACGTCGAGGTCCTGATCCACCATGTCGACGCCGGCCAGCCCGCCATCCGACCAGCGGACGCCGGGCTCCTCCAGATTGACGTACCAGCCGATGAAGCGCCCCCGCACGTCGCGGAACCACCAGACGGAGTGGGCCTCGCCGGTGGGCAGGAACTTCAGCAGCGGTGGACCGTTCCAACGCCCCTGCGCCAGGCGGTACCCCGGGGTGACCCACTCACGGAACGGCACCGCCCGCATGCCCAGCCCGGCATCGTTCACCTCGCCGGCCACCGGCGACCCCTCGGCCAGCCACAGCAGCAGGCCCCGGTCGTCGTCGCTGACCACCCGGGCGGGCCGGACCCAGCCGATCCGTCCCCGCCGCACGTTGCGGTGCACGATCAACCGACCCGGCTCGAATCTCACTCCCCGACCCTACCGACCAGCCGCCGCGCGACGTGCGCGCCGGGTGCCGAGCCGGAGATTCCCGTCCGGGTCAGTAGGCGCGGGCGAGAACGGCGAGCAGGTCCGGCTCGTCCTCGGCGTCCGGCACCGAGCCGTCGGCGCGCAGCAGGCAGCGGACGGTGACGCCCTGCCCGTTGGCCCTCGCCTCGCCCTCGACGCCGACAGCGGACCACGGCACCCGGGCCCAGCCGGTGGCCGCCACCTCCAACGCCTCGTCCAGCGTCGCCACGTCGACGGTGCGTGATCTCCGGAAGGCGAGTGCCTGGTCGTGCAACGCCCGCTGGTCGGTGTCGAGCGCGGCGAGCACCGCACCCACCACGTCCGCCACCGCGGTGGGCGCCTTCGAGCCGTCGGTTCGCCGGACCACGACCGCGTTGCCGACGGCCAGATCCCGGGGGCCGACCTCGATGCGTACCGGGTAGCCGCGCAGCTCGGCGTCGACGGCGCGACGGCCGAACGCGGTGTCGGTCCGGTCGTCGAGCGCGACCCGGACGCCGGCGTCGCGCAGCGCGTCGCGCAGCTTGACCGCCGCCTCGGTGACGCCGTCGCCGTCCTTGACCACCATGACGTACGCCTGGACCGGTGCCAGGCGCGGCGGCACCCGCAGCCCGTTGTCGTCGCCGTGGCACATGATCAGGCCGCCGAGCATCCGGGTCGAGGTGCCCCAGGAGGTGGTCCAGGCATGCTCCCGGCCCCCCTCGGCCGAGGAGTAGCTGATGTCGAAGGCCTTGGCGAAGTTCTGCCCGAGCTCGTGGCTGGTGCCCAGTTGCAGCGCCTTGCCGTCACCCATCATGCCTTCGCAGGTGTACGTGGCGGTCGCCCCGGCGAAGCGTTCCCGGGAGGTCTTGAGCCCGACCATCACCGGGATGCCCAGCACGTTGACCATCAGGTCCTCGTACGCCTCGTGCAGGATCTTGCGGGCGTAGGCGCGGGCGTCGGAGCGGGTGGCGTGCGCGGTGTGCCCCTCCTGCCAGAGGAACTCGCTGGTGCGCAGGAAGATCCGTGGCCGTAGCTCCCAGCGGACCACGTTCGCCCACTGGTTGAGCAGCAGCGGCAGGTCCCGGTACGAGTCGATCCACTTGGCCATGAACTCGCCGATGACCGTCTCACTGGTGGGCCGCACCACCACCGGCTCGGCCAACTGCTTGCCGCCACCGTGGGTGACCACCGCCAGCTCGGGCGAGAAACCCTCGACGTGCTGGGCCTCGCGCTTGAGGTAGCTCTCCGGGATGAAGAGCGGGAAGTACGCGTTCTCCGCGCCCGCCGCCTTGATCCGGTCGTCCATCTCGGCCTGCATCCGCTCCCAGATGGCATAGCCGGCCGGCCGGATCACCATGGTCCCCCGCACCGGCCCGTTGTCGGCCAGCTTCGCCTTGGCGATGAGGTCCTGGTACCAGCGGGGAAAGTCCTCCGCCCGGGGAGTGAGCACGCGCGCCATGACCGCACATCCTATGCGCCCCGTACCCACCTCCCTCGGCCAACCCACCACCACCCCCCACCGCCGTGGACGCCGCTCCGGTGGGGATGGTCAGGACAGGGGGTGGCCGCGGAGGATGAGGCGGGTCGGGGTGCGGAGGGCGTTGAGGTCTCCGCGGGGGTCTGCCGGGTAGACGGCCAGGTCGGCCAGGCCGCCTTCGACCAGGCCGGGGAAACCCAGCCACGCGCGGGCACCCCAGGAGGCGGCGGCGAGCACGTCCATCGTGGACATGCCGGCCTGCTCGTGCAGCAGCAGCATCTCCTCGACCGCGAGCCCGTGGCCGATGCCGCCCCCCGCGTCGGTGCCCACGTAGATCGGCACCCCCGCCTCGTACGCGGCCCGCACCACCTCGGGGAAGCGGTCGCGCAGGGCGAGCATGTGGTCGGCGTACCCCGGGAACCGGGCCCGGGCCTGGTCGGCGATCCCGCCGAAGGTCCGGATGTTGATCATCGTGGGGACCAGGGCGGTGCCCTGGCGGGCCATCAGGTCGATCAGATCCAGGCTGAGCCCGGTGCCGTGCTCGACCGAGTCCACCCCGGCCCGCACCATGATCTCCACCGCCGACTCGCTGAAGGTGTGCACGGCGGCGCGCACCCCGGCGGCGTGCGCGGCGGCGACCGCCGCGGTCAGGGTGTCCGCGTCCCAGGCCGGCGCGAGGTCGCCCATCCCCCGGTCGATCCAGTCGCCGACCAGCTTGACCCAGCCGTTGCCGGCCGCCGCCTGCTCGGCCACCGTGGCGGCGACCTCCGCCGCGCCGACCTCCACCCCGATGTCACGCAGATAGCGCTTCGGTGGCGCGACGTGCCGGCCGGCGCGGGCCAGCCGGGGCAGGTCCGACTCGTCGTCCAGCTCCGGATAGGGGTACGGGGAGCCGGCGTCGCGGATGGCGAGGACACCGGCGTCCCGGTCGACGCGGGCCAGGGCGCGGGCCTGGTCCAGCGAGGTGATCGGCGCGCCGCCGCGGGCGATGCCGATGTGGCAGTGGGCGTCGACCAGACCGGGCAGGATGAAGCCGCCCTGGGCGACCGTCTCGGCGCCGGGCACCGGATCGAAGGTCACCCGATCGCCGACCAGCCAGATGTCCCGGACCTCGTCGTCGGGCAGGAGCACACCGCGCACATGCAGAGCCATGGGCACAGTCCTACCCGATCACTCCTCGTCGCGCGCGAGGAGGCCCGCCCGCCGCGCGGTCAGCGCGGGCAGGTCGACCGAGACCTTCCAGGGCCGCTCGCTGACGAAGAGATCCTCGGTGTGGGTGGCGACCACGTCGGGCCGGGACTCGTTGCGCCGGTCGATCCGCATCGACAGGTCGATGCTGACCAGGTAGTCGGGTGGGCAGTTGACCCGCAGTGCGAGCAGTAGCTCGACACAGAGGTCCTGATGCAGGGCGGTCGGCGACGGCACGATCAACCTTCCGCTGACCAGTTCGTACGGAAGGTCCTCCGGCAGGTCGCCGAGGTCGTCGACCGTCCACTCCGACCGCTCGGGCGGGATGGGCAGCACGGGGGCCACGGTCATGACTCCTCCTTCCGGGGGCGACATCACCCTAAGCGCCGACAATGCCACCCGCCGTCACCGACACGCTCAGCGGGGCCCCTGGTCCCCCTTGCCGAGCTTGTTGAAGTCGATCTTCGGCAGCTTGAAGCCGGGTGGTAGGCCCTGGCCGGCCGCCAGGTCGTCCGGGTTCATCCCCGGCGGCAGCTGCGGCATGCCGCCCGGGAAGCCACCCGGCAGCCCGCCCTGGGCCCCCGGGTGCCGGCGCCGCTCCGCGGCCGGCCGCCACCCTTGGTGCCCTTGCGCTTGTTCTTCGGGCTCTTGGTGGCCTTGCGCCGGCCGCCGCCGGGCAGGCCCATCATGCCGCCCATCTGCTTCATCATCTTCTGCGCGTCGGTGAAGCGGTTGAGCAGCTGGTTGACGTCCATCACGGTGACGCCCGAGCCGTTGGCGATCCGCGCCCGCCGGGAGCCGTTGATGATCTTCGGGGTGGTGCGCTCGGCCGGGGTCATCGACCGGATGATCGCGGTGATCCGGTCGAAGTGCTTGTCGTCCAGCTCGGCGAGCTGGTCCTTCACCTGCCCCATGCCCGGCATCATGGCCAGCACGTTGGCGATCGGCCCCATCCGACGCACCGCGATGAGCTGGTCGAGGAAGTCCTCCAGGGTGAACTGCTCGCCGCCCATCAGCTTGGCGGTCATCTTCTCCTTCTGATCGGTGTCGAAGGCCGCCTCGGCCTGCTCGATCAGAGTGAGGACGTCGCCCATGCCGAGGATCCGGCTGGCCATCCGGTCGGGGTGGAAGACGTCGAAGTCCTCCAGCTTCTCGCCGGTGGAGGCGAACAGGATCGGCTGCCCGGTCACCTCGCGGACCGACAGCGCGGCGCCGCCCCGGGCGTCGCCGTCGAGCTTGGAGAGCACCACGCCGGTGATGCCCACGCCGTCGCGGAACGCCTCGGCGGTGCGCACCGCGTCCTGGCCGACCATCGCGTCGATGACGAAGACGATCTCGTCCGGATCCACCGCGTCCCGGATGTCGGCGGCCTGCTGCATCATCTCCGCGTCGATGCCGAGCCGGCCGGCGGTGTCGACGATGACCACGTCCCGGGCGGCCCGCCGGGCGTGCTCGATGGAGGACTTCGCCACCTGCACCGGGTCACCGACGCCGCTGCCGGGCTCGGGGGCGTACACCTCGACGCCGGCGCGGCCACCGAGCACCTGGAGCTGCCCGACGGCGTTGGGCCGCTGGAGGTCGGCGGCCACCAGCAGCGGCTGGTGGCCCTGGGCCTTGAGCCAGCGGGCCAGCTTGCCGGCGAGCGTGGTCTTGCCGGAGCCCTGGAGACCGGCGAGCATGATCACCGTTGGCGGCTGCTTGGCGAACTGGAGCCGGCGGCCCTCACCGCCGAGGACGGCGACCAGCTCCTCGTTGACGATCTTGATGATCTGCTGGGCCGGGTTGAGCGCCTGGGAGACCTCCGCACCGCGCGACCGCTCCTTGACGTTCGCGATGAAGCCCTTGACGACCGGGAGCGCGACATCGGCCTCCAGCAGCGCGAGACGGATCTCGCGCGCCGTCGCGTCGATGTCGGCGTCGGTGAGACGTCCCTTGCCGCGGAGCTTGGTGAAGATCCCGGAAAGGCGGTCACTCAAGGTGTCAAACACGCGAACATCCCGTTTGTCGTCTTCGGCGGGCACTGTGCGGACGGGTAGGTGTCGGCCGACCCACCGCTAGCCTAGCCCGCCGTCCCCAGGACCGCTCCGGCCCGGCGGGCTCAGACGGCGGCGAGGACGGCCGCCTCCAACCGGTCGCGCTCGGCATCGGAGGGCCACGGGCCGACGAGGTAGAAGGCATCCACCACGTCGCCACCGAGCGTGGCGATCCGGGCCGCCCGGACCTGCGCGCCGACCGCGTCCAGCGCGCTGGTCACCCGGTAGAGCAGACCGGCGGCGTCGGCGGCCCGCAGCTCCAGCAGCACCGCGTCCGTGGCGGCGTCGCGGTGCCAGACCACCCGCGGCTCGGCCCCGGCCCCCGTGCGGCCAGGGCCCTCCGCGCAGCCGCTGGGTCACCGACACGTCGCCGCCGACCGCGCGGCGCAGGTCCGCGCTGAGCGCCACCGGATCCGGTGCCAGCCCGTAACGCGGCTGCACCCGGCACTCGACCAGCGCCCGGCCGTCCACCGTCGAGGCGTCGGCGGCGAGCACCTCCAGCCGGTGCAGCGCCAGGCAGCCGGCCACCGTCGCGAGCAGGCCCCGCCGGTCGGCCGCGGCCACGGCCACCCGGTCCCCGGTCAGGTGTACGACCGGCAGCGGCCCGGCCACCAGCGCCGGGTCCGGTGCCGGTGGTGCGGGTACGTCACCGGTGTCGAGCGTGGTGCGGACCCGGGCGACCAGCTCGGCGACCAGCCGCCCCTTCCAGTCCGACCAGGCGGCCGGACCGGTGGCCGCGGCGTCGGCGCGGACCAGCGCGTACAGCAGGTCGAGGGTGGTCACGTCGCCGACCGCCTCGGCCACCCGGGCGATGGTGACCGGATCGGAAAGATCGCGGCGGGTGGCCACCTCGGGCAGCAGCAGGTGCAGCCGGACCAGCGTGCCGATCAACGCGGCCTCGGGCGCGGGCAGGCCGATCCGGGCCGCCACCGCCTCGGCGATCGGCGCACCGACGCGCGAGTGGTCCCCGGCGAGCCCCTTGCCGATGTCGTGCAGAAAGGCGCCGAGCAGCAGCAGGTCGGGCCGGTCGACCTCGCGGGTGTGCCGGCCGGCCTCGAAGGCGGTCTGCACCAGGTGCCGGTCGAGGGTGAACCGGTGCACCGGATTGTGCTGGGGCAGGCTGCGCAGCCGGGTCCACTCGGGCAGCCAGCCGTCGATCAGCCCGTACCGGTCGCACGTCTCCCAGGCCGGGAGCAGGCCCGCGCCGGCGCCCAGCAACGTGGTCAGGGCGGACCGGGCCTCGGCCGGCCAGGGGTCGGCAGCGGCGGGCAGTACGCGGCCAGCCACTCACAGGTGGCCCGGGCGATCGGCAACCCGGTGGCCGCCGCGGCGGCCGCCACCCGCAGCGACAGGCTGGCGTCGGGGCGGGCGCCGATGGCGGTGCGGGCCAGCACCAACTCGCCGTCGTGCTCCACCACGTCCCGGGCGACCGGCCGCCGCACCGGCCGCCCGTCGGCGCCCCGGCGGCGGCCGGAACGCAGCCGGTCGGCAGCCCGGAAGGCGTCGTCGAGCGCATGACTGACGGTGCGGGCGTCGCCGGCCACCCGCCGTAGCAGGGCGTCGCCGTCGCCGTCGCCGGGCCGGAGCGCGGCATCGGCCGCGCCGGGCCGGGCCGGGTCGTCGGGCGAGCCGGGTCGGGGTTCGGGCGGCCCGACGTCGGGCGGGGTGAGCCGCAGCCCGAGCAGGGCGGCCACCCCGTCGCGTTCCTGGGCGAGCAGCCGGTCGATCCGCCGGCCGACCTGCTGGTGCAGCGCGTCGCGGGTGTCCAGCAGCCGCCGGTGCGCCGCGTGCACCGCGGGACGCAGCGCATCGGTGATCCCGGCGGTGGCGATGGCACGCAGGATGCCGACGTCGCGCAGCCCGCCGGCCGCCTCCTTGAGGTCACCCTCCAGCAGGAAGGCCAGCTCACCATGGGCCTGCCAGCGGGCGGCGGTGCTCTCCCGCAGCGGGGCGAGCTGGCGTACGGCCGTGCGCCGCCAGTGGTCGGTGGCACTGCGCACCAGCGTGTCGGCGAGTTCGGGGTCACCGGCGACGAGCCGGGCGTCGAGCAGCCCGAGGGCCACCTTGACGTCGTCCTGGGCGACCGACAGCGCCTCGGCGACGGTCCGCACGGAATGGTCCAACCGCAGGCCGGCATCCCAGATCGGGTACCACAGCGCGGCGGCCAGCTCGTCGATCGCGGGCACCCCGGCGTGCACCAGCACCAGGTCGAGGTCGCCGTGGGGGCGCACTGCCGCCGGCCCAGCCCGCCCACCGCGACCAGCGCGACGCCCGTCCGGGCGGGCAGCAGCCCGGCCAGCCAGGCGTCGTACACGTCGGCCCGGGATCGACGCGCCGTCGCGCCGATCCCGGCCGGTACGCCGACGACCTCGTTGACCAGGAGGTCGGCGCTGTCGGAGGGTTCCGAGGCCGCCCTACTGGTCAACGAGGTCATCGATGATGTTCCTACAGGGCGTCCAGGCCGCGTTCGCCCGTACGTACCCGGACGACCTCCTCGACACCGGTCACCCAGACCTTGCCGTCACCGATCTTGCCCGTCCGGGCCGCCCCGACGACGGCGTCGACGATCTTCTCGACGTCGATCTCGTCGGTGAGCACCTCGACCCGGATCTTGGGCAGGAACTCGACGGTGTACTCGGCGCCCCGGTAGACCTCGGTGTGGCCCTTCTGCCGTCCGTAGCCCTGGACCTCGCTCACGGTCAGCCCGGCCACGCCCAGCGTGTGCAGGGCCTCCTTGACGGCGTCCAACTGGTGCGGCTTGATGACCGCGGTCACCAGCTTCATGTCCAACCCCTCCATTCCGCAGAACGTTAGCCGGCGACCTTTTCGCTTACCGGTTCGGTGGTCTCCTTCGGCGTGGCCGACGCAGCGATGCCCGCGGCGGCGAACGCACCGCCGCCACCACCACCCGTGGTGCTGAACTCGTACGCGCTCTCCGCGTGCTCGGCGTTGTCGATGCCGTCGACCTCCGCGTCCGCGCTGGCGCGGAAGCCGATGGTCTTCTCGATCGCGAAGCCGATGAGGTACGCGACCACGAACGAGTAGGCCAGCACGGCGACCGAACCGAGCGCCTGCTTGCCCAGCAACGCGATGCCGCCGCCGTAGAGCAGACCGTTGTTGCCCTCACCGGCCAGCACCTCGATGGCCAGGAAGCCGATGAGCAGCGAGCCGATGATGCCGCCGACCATGTGCACGGCCACCACGTCGAGCGAGTCGTCGTACTTGAGGCGGTACTTGAGGCCTACCGCCAGGGCACAGACGACACCGGCGATGACGCCGAGCGCGATGGCACCGAGCGGCTCCAGGAAGGCGCAGGCCGGGGTGATGGCGACCAGACCGGCGATGGCGCCGGACGCCGCACCGAGGGTGGTCGGCTTGCCGTCACGGATCTTCTCCACCAGCAGCCAGCCGAGCACCGCCGCGGCGGTGGCCACCTGAGTGTTGATGAACGAGACCGCGGCGGTGCCGTTGGCCGCGAGGGCCGAGCCGGCGTTGAACCCGAACCAGCCGAACCACAGCAGGCCCGCGCCGAGCAGCACCATCGGTAGGTTGTGCGGCTTGAACTTGTCCTTCGGCCAGCCGACCCGCCGACCGAGCACCAGCGCCAGCGCCAGCGCCGCGGCACCGGCGTTGATGTGCACGGCGGTGCCGCCGGCGAAGTCGAGCACGCCCAGCTCGAAGATCCAGCCGCCGCCCCACACCCAGTGCGCCACCGGGAAGTAGACCAGGGTGGCCCACAGGCCGGCGAAGAGCAGCCACGGGCCGAACTTGGCCCGGTCGGCGATCGCGCCACTGATCAGTGCAACGGTGATCACGGCGAACATCAGCTGGAAGCCGGCGAACAGCAGGTCGGGGATGCCCCCTTCGGTGCCGCTCTCCAGCATCCCGCGTAGCCCCGCGGCGGAGAGATCACCGGTGATCCCGCCGACGTCCTCACCGAACGCGATGCTGTAGCCGTAGAACACCCACAACAAACTGACCAGGCCGATTGCACCGAAGCTCATCATCATCATGTTGAGCACGGACTTGGATCGCGTCATGCCGCCGTAGAAGAGCGCCAGGCCGGGCGTCATGAGCAACACCAGCGCGGCAGAAGTCAAAATCCAGGCGGTGGCACCAGAATCTAGCTCCGGCACGCTGCCTCCTCTCGGGTTGTTTTCCTCCCTCCCGGCACCGCGCAGCATCGCCCGTACGCCGGTTGCGCGGAAGCCTGGTAGTCCGCTGTTTCGCCCAGGGTCCCCAGCTGGTTTCCGAACTGTGACGGCTTGTTTCGGACGTGTGAAGAACGCCCCTCGCATCAGCGACTTGGTGGGGGGCGGATCGGCCATTTGGTGTGGATCGATGCCCCGTCGGATCAACGCAGGGCGTACTCGAGGGCATGCCGCTCGTAGTCGAGCAGCCGCAGATCCCGCATCGGCCGGCGCAGGTGCCCCTTGTGCACGATCCGGACGAAGGCCGGCTCCCCCGCCGCGGCCATCCGGCGGATGCCCTCCACGTGGTCGACGATCCGCTTGCGGATGGTCCGGATCAACCGGTGCCGGTCGCGCGGAATCAGCCCGTACGCGTCGGCGAAGAGCCGCAGCCGGCGGGGCCGGTCCGGATGCTTCCAGCCGAGGGTGATCGAATCCCGGTCCGAGAAGATCGGCACCCAGGTCCACGCCGCGTACGCCACGTCGTAGATCCGCGCCCCCGGTGAGGCGAGGTCGAAGTCGATCAGGCCGAGGGTGCCGTCCGGCCGCCAGATCACGTTGTGCGGCGCCGCGTCGTGATGGCAGATGACCTCGGTGTCCGGCGGCGGCGGGCCGAAGGAGCGCCACACCGCCTGTGCCGGCGGGACGAAGCCGTACTGGGCGTCGTGGAACATCCGCAGCATGGTGGCGACGGTGACCAGTGCCTCGTCGGTGACCCAGTGCCGGGCCAGCGGGTACTCCCCGCACTCCCCCTCCAGGTACGACAGCACCTCCCGGTTGCGCTCGTCCATGCCGAGGGCGCGGGGAGCACCGGTGAACCCGACGTACTCCAGGTGACGCAGCAGGGCGTGCACCGACGGCGTCCACGGCCCGGCGTTGCGCCGCACCGTGTCGCCCACCCGCACCACGGTGCTCACGTTCCCGCCGTGCAGGGGGATCTCCTGCGAAGTCACGTACGGTCTCCCGAGGCGCTGCGACGGTTGGCTCGGGTCGCGCCAGCCCGCGTACGCGCGATCGTCTCTGGTCACTCGAGGTTACGCGGTCGGACCGGAGGTTTCGGTGCCCAGCAGCGCGTCGACGAACTGCGCCGGGTCGAACGGTGCCAGGTCGTCGGGGCCCTCGCCGAGGCCCACCAACTTCACCGGGATGCCGAGTTTGCGCTGCACCGCGATCACGATGCCCCCCTTGGCCGTGCCGTCGAGCTTGGTCAGCACCACCCCGGTGACGTCGACCACCTCGGTGAAGACGCGGGCCTGCTCCAGGCCGTTCTGGCCGGTGGTGGCGTCGAGCACCAGCAGTGTCTCGTCGATCGGTCCGTGTCGGGACACCACCCGCTTGACCTTGCCCAGCTCGTCCATCAGGCCGATCTTGTTCTGGAGCCGGCCGGCGGTGTCGACCAGGACCGTGTCGACGCCGGTCTCGATGCCCC
The DNA here is from genome assembly GCF_019697375.1 of Micromonospora tarapacensis. Lineage (NCBI taxonomy): Bacteria > Bacillati > Actinomycetota > Actinomycetes > Micromonosporales > Micromonosporaceae > Micromonospora > Micromonospora tarapacensis. Next base: position 3,638,869 of record NZ_JAHCDI010000004.1, read on the forward strand.
GCTTGACCGCGTCGAAGGCGACGCTGGCCGGGTCGGCGCCCTCCGGGCCGCGGACCGTCTCGGCGCCGACCCGACCGGCCCAGGTCTCCAGCTGGTCGGCGGCGGCGGCCCGGAAGGTGTCGGCGGCACCGAGCAGCACGCTGCGGCCGTCGGCGATGAGCACCCGGGCGATCTTGCCGCAGGTGGTGGTCTTGCCTGCGCCGTTGACACCGACGACGAGCAGCACCGCCGGCACGCCCTCCTTCGGCGCGGTGTGCAGGGAGCGGTCCAGCCCCGGGTCGAGGGCGTCGACCAGCTCGGCGGCGAGCAGGGTGCGCAGCTCGGCGACGGACCGGGTGCCCAGCACCCGGGTCCGCTCCCGCAGCCGGTCGACGATCTCCCGGGTGGCGTCGACCCCCACGTCGGCGGTGATCAGGCTGTCCTCGATCTCCTCCCAGACGTCCTCGTCGAGCCGGTCCCGGCTGAGCAGCCCGAGCAGCCCCTTGCCGAAGACGTTCTGCGAGCGGGACAGCCGCGACCGCAGCCGCACCAGCCGTCCGGCGGTCGGCTCGGGCACCTCGACGGTCGGTGCCGGCGCCTCGACGGTCGGTGCCGGCTCGACCAGGACACCGGTGGACAGGTCGGCCTCCGGTGCCTGCACCGGCGGCCCGGCCAGGTCCTCCTCGGCCCGGGTGTCGACCTCCGCACGCGGCAGCGGCGGCTCCGGCCGGCGACGCAGCCGCGGCACGACCAGCCCGATGCCGCCGAGGATCAGCACGCCGAGCAGGGCGAGAGCGATGAGGAGGTATTCCGTCATGCCGGAATCCTGTCAGATGCGGGCGACCGCGTCTCAGCCACCGCTGCCGGCATCCGCCCGGGACGCGGCAGTAGTCTCGGCCACAGTCGGCGGTGCCGGCGCCGCCGGCCGGGTACGGCAGGATGAAGCTCTCTCACCTGGAGGTTCCGCATGCCCGCCGAGCTGCTCATCGGCCCCCTGCTACGCCGGGTCGTCGGCACTCGCGCCACCGTCTGGGTCGAGACCACGGCACCGGCGGTGGTCACCGTCCGCACGGCCGACGGCGCCGCCGGAAGCGCGCCCACCTTCACCGCGTACGAGCACCACTACGCCCTCGTGGTGGTCGACGGACTCGTCCCGGACAGCACCTCCCCGTACCAGGTGCTGGTCGACGACCAGGTGGCCTGGCCGCCGCCGGACAGCCGGTTTCCGCCCAGCGTGATCCGCACCCGTGCCGCCGACGACCGGGACCAGCCGGTCCGCCTGCTCTTCGGTTCCTGCCGGGAGACCACCCAGCACGCCACCACCCGCAAGCTGCCGCCGGACGCGCTCGACGCGTACGCCCGGCGGGTGCTGGCCGACCCCGACCCGGCGGCCCTGCCAGACCTGCTGCTGCTGCTCGGCGACCAGGTCTACGCCGACGAGACCTCGCCCACCGTGAAGCGGCTGCTGCGCCGCCGCCGGCGCCGCCCCAAGGGCGCGCCCGGCGACCAGGTGGTGAGCTTCGACGAGTACACCAAGCTCTATCTGGAGTCGTGGGGCGACCCGGAGATCCGCTGGCTCTTCTCCACCGTACCGAGCGTGATGATCTTCGATGATCACGAGATCATCGACGACTGGAACACCTCGGCCGCCTGGCGGGCCGAGATGCGGGAGCAGACCTGGTGGGGCGAGCGGATCGCCAGCGGCCTGGCCTCCTACTGGGTGTACCAGCACCTGGGCAACCTGTCCCCGGACGAGATCGCGGCTGATCCGGTCTTCGCCAAGGTGAGGACGGCCGAGGACGCCACCGAGGTGCTGCGCGAGTTCGGTGCCCGGGTCGACCTGGAGGCGGACCTGGCCCACGACACCGAACGCTGGCGCGCGGTGCAGTACCAGTGGAGCTACGCGCTCGACCTGGGCCGGACCCGGCTGGTGATGCTGGACAGCCGGTGCAGCCGGGTGCTGGTGCCGGGCCGGCGGGCGATGCTGCCGCCCGGCGAGTGGTCGTGGTTCGTCGACCGCGCCCACGGCAGCTACGACCATCTGGTGGTCGGTTCCTCGCTGCCCTGGCTGCTGCCGCCCGGCATCCACCACGTCGAGGCGTGGAACGAGAAGCTGGCCGACTCGGCCCGGCCCTGGGTCGCCGGGCTGGGGGAACGGCTGCGCCGCGCGCTCGACCTGGAGCACTGGGGCGCGTTCCGCCGCTCGTTCGACGCCCTCGGCGCGCTGTTCGCCCGGCTCGGCAGCGGCGACCCCGGCACGCCCGACGACCGCAAGGGCGCCGGTCCGGCGTATCCGCCGCCGGCATCGATCAGCGTGCTCTCCGGTGACGTGCACCACTCGTACGTGGCCCGGGCCCGGTTCGCCGACTCGACCGTCCACACACCGGTGCACCAGCTCACCTGCTCGCCGATCCACAACCAGGTGCCGGCCGGGATGCGCCCGCTGATGCGGCTCGGCTGGGCGCGCGGAGCGGCCGGGGCGGCCCGCGCGCTGGCCCGCACGGCCGGGGTGCGCCGTCCGTTGGTGAGGTGGCGACGGCTGGCCGGGCCGTACTTCGGCAACGCGGTGGCGACGCTCACCCACGCCGGCCGTGGCGCCGAGGTGAGCATCGAGGGCACCACCAGCGACGGCCACCTGCGCGAGGTGGCCCGGCACCGGCTCGCCGGGCCCGGCTGAGCACCGCTGATACGCGGCCCCCGCGCGGACACCGTCCGGCGGAGCGCCACCGCGTGATCCGCACCGGCCTCCGGGACCCGGGGGACGGAACAAACGAGTCGCCGATTGTCGGACCTCCGGCCAGGATGGCCGGATGAACTGGCGAGCACCGGAGATCACCCGAACCCCCGAACCGTACGTCGGCGACGAGCGCACCATGCTCGACGGCTGGCTCGACTATCAACGGCAGACCCTGCTGCTCAAGTGCGCGGGCCTGACCGCCGACCAGTTGCGCGCCGCAAGCGTCGAACCCTCCGGGCTCACCCTGCTCGGGCTGGTGCGACACCTGGCCGAGGTGGAGGCCTGGTGGTTCCGGGAGAGCTTCGCCGGTGCGGCCGTCGACTATCCCTACGGCTCGGAGGAGGACCCGGACGCCGACTTCGACGTCGGCGCCGCCGACGCCGAGGCCGACCTCGCCACCTACCACCGGGAGGTCGAGCTGGCCCGCGCCGCCGTCGCCGGCCGGTCGCTCGACGAGACCTTCACCGAGATCGGCCCGAAGCGACGGACGTTCAACCTGCGCTGGGTCTACGTCCACCTGATCGAGGAGTACGCGCGCCACAACGGGCACGCCGACCTGATCCGGGAACGCATCGACGGCGTCACCGGCGCGTGACCGGTCGCAGCTGATCGGCTCCGGCCACGACCGCCGCGTCCCGATCGGCCGTCAGCCGGCCGGCGCCAGTACGGCCCGCAGGTAGCGCAGGTCGGCCGGCCCGGTCCAGCGGTACGCGGACAGACCCGCCACCCGGGCGCCGCGGACGGCCCGGTCCTCGTCGTCGACGAAGAGCACCCGGGCCGGCGGCGTCTCCAGCGCCGCGCAGGCGGCCTGGAAGTACTCCGGAGCCGGCTTGTGCACCCCGATGACCGAGGAGTTGACCACCACGTCCAGCTCGCCGGTCAGGTCGAGCGCGGCCAGGTCGGCGTCGAGCAGGTCGGTGGCGTTGGTGCCGAGTCCGACCCGGATGCCGGCCGCCCGCGCCTGGCGGACGAACGCCAGCACGTCCGGGTCGACCTCACCGCGGTACCGCTGCCACTGCGCCACCGCCGCACGGGCCCGCCCGGCGTCGCCCACCGACTGGGTGAGCGCGTCCGCCACGCTGGTCATCCAGTCGGCATGGCTGATCCGGCCGGTGAGCGCCGGTTGCAGCCACCCCCACTGCGCGGCGATCTCACCGAGCACTCCCGCGGTGAGGCCGTACTCCCGCTCGACGCCGGCCGCGACCGCCGGATCCCAGCGCCGCAGCACCCCGTCGAAATCCACCAGGAGCGCCGTCGCGCGTTCCCGAGCCACTACCCGTTCTCCTCGCCGCGGCGCTGCCGCTCGTCGTCCCCGTCGGCCCGGTTGAGCCGTTGGCTGATCACCTGGGTCACCCCGCCGCGCATGGTCACGCCGTACAGCGCGTCGGCGACCTCCATGGTCCGCTTCTGGTGGGTGATGACGATCAACTGACTCTTCTCCCGCAGCTGGGCCAGCAGCATGATGAGCCGGCCCAGGTTCACGTCGTCGAGGGCCGCCTCCACCTCGTCCATGATGTAGAACGGGCTGGGCCGGGCGCGGAAGATCGCCACCAGCATCGCCACCGCCGTCAGCGACCGCTCACCGCCGGAGAGCAGCGACAGCCGCTTGATCTTCTTTCCGGGCGGGCGGGCCTCGACCTCGACGCCGGTGGTCAGCAGGTCGTCCGGGTCGGTGAGCACCAGCCGGCCCTCGCCGCCGGGGAACAGCACGGTGAAGACCTGCTCGAACTCCCGGGCGGTGTCGGCGAAGGCGGTGGCGAAGACCTCCAGGATCCGCTCGTCGACGTCCTTGACCACGGTGAGCAGATCCCGGCGGGTCGCCTTGAGGTCTTCCAGCTGCTCGGCGAGGAACTTGTACCGTTCCTCCAACGCGGCGAACTCCTCCAGCGCCAGCGGGTTGACCTTGCCCAGCAGGGCCAGTTCCCGTTCGGACTTCGCGGCCCGCTTCTCCTGCACCGGCCGCTCGTAGCGGACCGGCTCCGGCACCGGCAGGCCGTCCCGTTCCGCGGCGGCCACCTCGGCGTCGGTCGGGGGCACCGGCTGGCCCGGGCCGTACTCGGCGATCAGCGTCTCCACGGTCAGGCCGAAGTCCTCGGCGGCCTTGGCCTCCAACTGCTCGATCCGCAGCCGCTGCTCGGCGCGGGCGACCTCGTCCCGGTGCACCTGGCCGGTGAGCCGCTCCAACTCCCCGCCGAGCCGCTTCGCGGCGGCCCGCACCTCCTGCAGTTCCGCCTCGCGGGTGGCCCGCTCACGGGCCACCGCGTCCCGGTGCTGCCCGGCCTGGTCGATGCTGGTGGTCAGCCTGGCCAACGCCTCCCGCGCGCCGCCGGCGACGGCTCGGGCGACGGTCGCGCCCCGGGTCCGGGCCGCCCGCCGTGCCACGGCCCGCTCCCGCGCCGCCCGCTCGGCGATGGCCTGACGGCGCAGCGAGTCGGCCCGCCCGGCGATCGACGCGACCCGCTCCTCGGCGGTACGCACCGCGAGCCGGACCTCCATCTCGTTCTGCCGGGCCTGCGGCACCATCGCGGCGAGCTGGTCCCGTTCGTCGGTGGAGGGCTCGGCGTCCACCGGGGTCACCTCCGCCAGCCGCAGCCGCTCCTCCAACTCGGCCAGCGCCGTCAGGTCCCGCTCCCGGGCCGTCTCGGCGCGGGAACGGGACTCGCCCAGCCGGTCGGTCTCCGCCTTCGCCGACCGGGCCGCGGCACCCAGCTCGGCCAGCCGCCGGGCGGCGGCGTTGCGGTGGCTCTCCGCCTCCCGCTTGGCGGCGGCGGCGTGCTGCACCGCCTCCTTGGCGACCGCGACCGCCGCCCGTGCCTCGACCAGTTGCTCCCGCAGCTCGGCGCTGGACCGCTCGGCCGCCAGCCGGTTGGCCCGGGCCTCCTCGACGGCCGCCTGCACCTCGATGTAGCTGGGCGCCTTGGCCGACCCACCGGCTGCCGCGTAGGCGCCGACCACGTCACCCTCCCGGGTGACCGCCCGCAACTCGGGATTGCCGGCGACCACCTCGGCGGCGGCGGACAGGTCGTCGACAAGCACCACGTCGCGCAGCGCCCGATGCACCGCGGGACGGATCCGCGCGTCGCAGTCGACCAGGTCGGGTGCCCAGTGGGCACCGTCGGGCAGCTTCGGTCGCAACGCGTCGACCGAACCGGACATCCCCGGCCCGGCGGGACTGCCCACCAGCAGCCCGGCGCGCCCGGCGTCGGAGATCTTCAGCAGGCGCATCGCCTCGACGGCCTCGTCCACGCCGGTGACCGCCACCGCGTCGGCCAGCCCGTCGAGCGCGGCGGCGAGCGCCGCCTCATGGCCCGCGGCGACCGTGAGCAGGCCGGCGAGGCCGCCCAGCAGACCGGGCACCTGGTCGGCGCGGGCCAGCAACGCCCCGGCACCGTCCTTGCGGCGCAGGCCGAGGGCGAGCGCCTCCTCACGGGCCTTCCAGGTGGCGGCGTCCTTCTCCGCCGCCCGTTCGGCGTCGGACAGGGACCGGACCGTCGCCTGCGCCCGTTCCTGGACGGCCACCGCCTCGTCGTGCCGGGCGTCCAGGTCGGCGTTGTCGCGGTCCGCCTCGGTGGACTGCTCGGCGACCGCGTCCAGGTCGGACTGGGCCCGCTCGGCCCGGGCCGACGCGTCGGCGTGCGCGGCGGCGAGCCGTTCGATCTCCTCACCGGCGCTGGTGGTCCGCGCCCGCGCGGAGTTCACCTGCCCGGTCAGCCGGGCCAGCCCCTCCCGCCGGTCGGCGATCGCCTTCGCGGCGGCGACCAGCTCCGCTCCGCGGCGGCGAGCTGCCGTTCCAGCTCCTGGCGGTGCTCGACCGCCTCGGCCAGGCGGACCTGATCGTCGGTGAGCGCCGCGCGCAGCTCCTCCTCCTGCTCGCGGACCCGTTCGGCCTCGGCCTCCAACTGGTCCGGATCCCGACCCGGGCGCTCGTCGTCGGGAGTCGCGCTCAGATGCCGCAGCCGCTCCACCGCGAGTTGCTCGGTCGAGCGGAAACGCTCCTGCAACGCGGAGAGCTTGTACCAGGTGTCCTGGGCGGCGGCCAGCAGCGGAGCGTCGGTCGCCAGCGCCTCCTCCAGCTCGCCGAGGCGGGACTGCACCTGCTCGTGCTCGGCCTCCACCTGTTCGCGCCGCTGCCGCAGCGCGGTCTCGTCGGCGATCTCCCGGTCCAGCGTCGTCCGCAGGGTGGCGAGGTCGTCGGCGAGCAGCCGCAGCCGGGCGTCGCGCAGGCCGGCCTGGATCACCGCGGCCCGGCGGGCCACCTCGGCCTGCCGGCCGAGCGGCTTGAGCTGGCGGCGCAACTCGGCGGTGAGGTCGGTCAGCCGGTTGAGGTTCGTCTGCATCGCGTCGAGCTTGCGCAGCGCCTTTTCCTTGCGCTTGCGGTGCTTGAGGACGCCGGCCGCCTCCTCGATGAACGCGCGCCGGTCCTCCGGTTTGGCGTGCAGCATCCCATCGAGCCGGCCCTGCCCGACGATGATGTGCATCTCCCGGCCGATGCCGGAGTCCGACAGCAGCTCCTGGATGTCGAGCAGGCGGCAGGAATCGCCGTTGATCTCGTACTCGCTCTCGCCGGAGCGGAACATCCGGCGGGTGATGGAGACCTCGGTGTACTCGATCGGCAGGGCACCGTCGGTGTTGTCGATGGTGAGGGTCACCTCGGCCCGGCCCAGCGGGGCCCGGCCGGCGGTGCCGGCGAAGATGACATCCTCCATCTTGCCGCCGCGCAACGCCTTCGCACCCTGCTCGCCGAGCACCCAGGCGATGGCGTCGACGACGTTGGACTTGCCGGAGCCGTTCGGGCCCACCACGCAGGTGATCCCCGGCTCCAGCTTGAGCGTCGTCGCGGAGGCGAAGGACTTGAAGCCCTTCACCGTCAGGCTCTTGAGATGCACCTTCTCGATCCTCGTCCGGTGGCCGCCGTACCGTTGCCCGGCTGCGCGGACCCTGGTAAACCCGCAGACTAACCCGATACCGGGTGGGGCACGCGACACGACCCACCTGCCGGCGGTCCCGCACCGCCCGGTCTTCGCCTGCGCACCGAACGGCCATGTCGAACCGGTCCGCACAGAGCTGCGCGCCGGCACATCGTGTCGGCGCGCTTTGTGCGGTGCTGCTATTCGGTTGTGGCGAGCCGGTTGGGATCAGTCGCTCGGTGGCGACCAGTCAGGTCAGGTCAGCGCGGGCTCGGCCAGACGGAGCAGATCGTCCGCCTCCGCCGCAGCCGCCGCGAGCCGATCGTTCTCAGCACGCAGCCGGGTGACCTCGAACTCCAGTGACTGAACCCTGGCACGCAGTCGGGTGACCTCGTCGAGCAGCCGCCGGTCGGGCGCTGCACCTACGTGGCCGAAGAGGGCCTTCGCCATTTTGACTCCTTGATATGCGCTGCCGGAGAGGCCGGCCAACGCGCGCCCCTGTGAACGCGACTATCATTCCCACGAATTCTGGGCATGGCCGGGCGCGACTGGCGACATCTCCATATTGAGCCGACAGCCCCTGCTTCGTCAAGTTCCCGCAGGCCGTAGATCATCTCGGCGTCGGCCGTACCCCTCACCGGGAGGCTGCCACGAGGCGCGGACACGCTCTGTCCGGACGCCCCGACTCTACGCTGGCGAAACGCCGAACACCTCACCCGGACGGACAGCCTCGCCTTAACTCTTCCTTAGCCACGTTGCTGCTGCTCGACCCCGATGCGTAGCGTCACCCCGGCCACTAACCGACCCGTGGAGGCGACAGGCGTGCACGGCTGGAACGATCCGATCGACCCGGAGGGCCGCTCCCGGCGACCGGAACCGCCGACCGATGACCCGGCCTGGCTGACCGACCGACCGGTGCCACGGTCGTCGTACCTGTTCGGCGACGAGGCGGCGAGCCCGTCCGACCGGTGGTACCGCGACCAGCCGACCGAGCAGTGGCAGCCCGACGCCTCCTTCCGGGAGCAGCCCGACGCCGCCTTCCGGGAGCACGGGGGCCGGCGCTACCGCGACGACCAGTACCACCACGACGGCCGGCACCACCGGGCCGTCGAGCCGGCAGGCGGGCACTACGGGCCGGCCGCCGACGACTGGTCGGTCGAGGAGCCCACCGCTGCGGCCGGCACCGCCGACGACCGGACGGCCGTCCACCCGATGGACTGGGCCGGACGCCACGCGACGCCGCCGGCCGCTCCATACGACGCCGGCCCGTACGACGCCGGCCCGTACGACGCCGCTCCGTACGACGCCGGCCGGCAGTACGACGATCAGCCCGGCGGCTACGGCCTACCGGGTGTCCGGTCCCCCTACCGCGTGCCGGACACCGAACGCCATGACGTGGCCGGGATCGACAAGCGGGACGGCGGGACGGCCCCGGCCGGTCGGCGGTCCCGCCGGCTGCCGCGCCCCTGCTCATGGGCGGCGCCGCCGCGGCCGCCACCCTCGTGGTGAGCCTCGGCGTCGCGGCACTCGCCCTGCCCGGTGACGACACCCCGACGAACACCACCGCCGGCGAGGCCCCCGTCGCCACCGCACCGGCCCAGCCCGAGCCGGACGAGGCGATCCTCCTCGACGCGCTCGACAGCCCGAGCCCGAGCCCGAGCATCTCCCCCAGCAGCACGTCGCCGTCGCCGTCGCCGAGCCGGACGGCCAAGCCCAAGCCCGCCCCCGCACGCAGCACGGCGGCCTCCCGGCAGGGCACCGAGCGCCAGGGCAGCCCGAGCCGTGGCACCTCGGCCAGCCCATCCCCCTCCAGCACGGCCACCTCCGAGGCAGCCCAGGTCGTCGAGTTGGTCAACGCGGAGCGGGCGAAGGCCGGCTGCGGCGCGCTGAGCATCGACGAGAAGCTGACCACCGCGGCACAGCGGCACAGCCAGGACCAGGCCGACCACCAGGACATGTCGCACACCGGCAGCGACGGCAGCGATCCCGGCGACCGGATCGACCGCGTCGGGTACGCCTGGCGCACCTACGGCGAGAACGTGGCCTGGAACCAGCAGACGCCGGCCGCCGTGATGGACGCCTGGATGAACAGCGAAGGGCACCGGGACAACATCCTGAACTGCGCCTTCACCGAGATCGGCGTCGGCGTGGCGAGCAGCAACGGGCCGTACTGGACGCAGGTCTTCGCCGCCCCGCGCTGACCCCCGCCCCGCGCTGACCCCGCGCTGGACTGACCTCGTACCGGACTGCCCGGCGCCGTTGCGACCGGGCCGCCGGCGCGCCCGGTCGCCGCTTCGCCAGGGCCGACCGCGAATCCTGGTCGGGTCCGCGCTCGTTTGACCGGGTGAGGTGCGCCGGGGCGTGGCGTACCGGCTCGGGCGGCCCGGTGCCGACCCGCGACCTGCGGAGCTGGCGATGCGGATCGGCCTGGGCGGGCAACCGGCACGGGGCAGCTGCCGGACACTGCCGGCCGGTCTCGCGCTCGCGCTGCTCGCCGCGCTGGCCGGCTGCCGGCCGGACCTCGCCCCGCCCGGCGCGCCGACCGGTTGGCCGGCCGCCTCGGCCCGGCACTGGCAGTGGCAGTGGCAGCTGGACGGGGTGCTGGACCCGGAGGTCGAGGCCGAGGTGTTCGTCCTCGACCCGGTCGACACCACCGCGGCGCAGACCGCCGAGCTGCGCTCCCGGGACCGCCGGCTGGTCTGCCAGGTGCACGTCGGGTCGGTCCACCGCAGCGACCCGGACGAGAGCCGGTACCCCGCACAGGTACGCGGTGCCGCGGCGGCCGGCACCGGGCGCAGCTGGCTGGACGTACGCCGGTGGGACATCGTGCGGCCGGTGCTGGCCGACCGGTTCCGGCTCTGCCGCGGCAAGGGGTTCGGCGCCGTGGTGTTCGCCGACGCCGACGGCTACGACCGGCGCTCCGGCTTTCCGCTGGAGTTCGACGACCAGTTGACGTTCAACCGCCGGGCCGCCACCCTGGCCCGGTCGCTCGATCTCTCCCCCGGCCTGCTCGGCAACCTGCGGCAGGTCGCCGCGCTGGCACCGGACTTCGACTTCGCGGTCAACGAGGAGTGCGTACGGCTGACGCAGTGCGACAAGCTGCTGCCCTTCGCCGACGCCGGCAAGCCGGTCTTCCACGTCGAGTACACCGGCGCCACCACCGACTTCTGTGTGACCAGCGTCGGCTACGGCTTCGCCTCCATCCGCAAGAACCGCATCCTCGACGCCTGGCGGCTGCCCTGCCCGGCGCCCTGAGGCGCCGGCTCGCCGCGATCAGCCGCGCAGCACGGCCCGGGGCCGCGGCTGACAGCGCGGGCAGCTGTACGACGACCGGTTCATGAACGCCTCGCGGCGGATCGACGCGCCGCAGCGGTGGCAGGGCTGCCCCTCGCGGCCGTACGCGTTCAGCGACCGGTCGAAGTAGCCGCTCTCACCGTTGACGTTGACGTAGAGGGCGTCGAAGCTGGTGCCGCCCGCGGTGATCGCCTCGCCGAGCACGTCCCGCACGTGCGCGAGCAGCCGCCGGGCGGCCGGGCCGGTCAGCGCGTCGGTGGGCCGGATGCCGTGCAGTCCCGCCCGCCACAGCGCCTCGTCGGCGTAGATGTTGCCCACTCCGGAGATCAGGCTCTGGTCGAGCAACGCCCGCTTGACCTCGGTTCGCCGCCGGCGCAGCGCGGCGACGAACTCCGCGTCGGAGAACTCCGGATCCAGCGGATCCCGGGCGATGTGCGCGATCTCCGCCGGCAACGCGCCACCGCCCTCGCTGACCGACAGCCCGCCGAACGTCCGCTGATCGACGAAGCGCAGCTCGGGGCCGCCGTCGTCGAAGCGGAACCGCACCCGCAGGTGCGTCTCGTCGGCCGCGGCGGCGGGTTGCAGCAGCAACTGCCCGGACATCCCGAGATGGCCGACCACCGCGTCACCGCTGTCCAGCGGCAGCCAGAGGTACTTGCCACGCCGCCGCACGTCGAGCACGGTCCGGCCGGCCAGGACATCGGCGAAGTGGGTGCCGCCGGGCGCGTGCCGGCGCACCGCCCGGGGATGACGCACCTCGACGGAGGAGATCCGGCGACCGCTGACCCAGCGGGCCAGCCCCTGCCGGACGGTCTCCACCTCGGGCAGCTCAGGCACGGTGCGCCTGGGCCTCGACCTCGGCGGTCACGTCCGGCGGCACGTCACCGGTCGCCGCGTCCACCCGGCCGTCGACCGCCTCCGCCGGGCCCTCGGCGGCCGGCTCGGTGAGGGTCCGCCAGGCAGCCTCCGCCGCACGCTGCTCGGCCTCCTTCTTGCTGCGTCCCTCGGCACCGCCGTACCGGTTGCCGGCGACCACCACCCACGCCGTGAACGTCTTCAGATGATCCGGCCCGGTTCCCTCGATCCGGTACTCCGGGACGCCGAGACCGAGCGCCGCGGTCAACTCCTGGAGGCTGGTCTTCCAGTCCAGCGCGGCGCCCCGACCGGCCGAATCGGCCATCAGCGGGTCGAACAGCCGGTGGATCACGATGGCGGCGGTGTCCAGCCCGTACTGGAGGTAGATCGCACCGAGCAGCGCCTCCAGGGTGTCGGCCAGGATGCTCGCCTTGTCCCGGCCGCCGGTGGTCTCCTCGCCCTTGCCGAGCAGCAGGTACTGGCCGAGACCGTCCGGGCCCAGCCCGCGCGCCACGTCGGCGAGCGCGCGCATGTTGACCACGCTCGCCCGCAGCTTGGCCAGCTGCCCTTCCGGCAGATCGGGGTGGTTCTCGAAGAGCGCCGTAGTGATCACCACGCCCAGCACCGAGTCGCCGAGGAACTCCAGCCGCTCGTTGGTGGGCAGGCCGCCGTTCTCGTACGCGTACGAGCGGTGGGTGAGCGCCCGCTCCAGCAGTTCCGGGTCCAGTGACACGCCGAAGGCGGCCTCCAGGTGCCCGATCGAGGGCCGCCGGCGCTTGTCAATGCTCATGGTGTGGGTACCTCGGTGTCGGTGGTGCGATCGGTGCGGTCCCCGGCGAGCAGCGCGGCGACCCGGTGGGTGGCGTCCCGCCGCCACAGCTGGGCGGCCAGGGCGATGCCGGAGGCGATGTCGTCGGCGCGGGCGGCCCCGTGGCAGACCACCACCGTCCCGGCCACTCCGAGCAGGGCTGCCGCCCGGGGCGCGCCACCGCCGGGAGGCGACCCGCCGGCCATGGCGTACGCGCCCTCGACCGCCTTGAGCAGCACGTTACCGGTGAAGCCGTCGGTGACCACCACATCGGCGCGGGTGCCGAGGCAGACGTCGTACCCTTCGACCAGGCCGATGTAGCGGGCGTCGCCGGGCAGGGCGGCCGTGTTGAGCATGGGGTCGGCCAGCCGGCGGGCCCGGTCGCCCTTGCCCGGCTCGGTGCCCACGGAGAGCAGCCCGACCCGGGGCGCGGCCACCCCGTAGGCGAGCGCGGCGTAGGCGGCACCGAGCATGGCGTGCCGGGTCAGTGCGGCCGGGCTCGGCTCCAGCGAGCCGCCCACGTCGAGCAGCACGACTGGTCCGGCGACGGCGGGCAGGGTGGCGGCGAGTGCCGGGCGGCGGACCTCCGGCCAGCGACCGAGGCCGAGGGCGGCGGCGGTGACGGTAGCGCCGGTGGACCCGGCGGAGACCAGCGCGTCGGCCTGGCCGGCGCGGAGAGCGGCGACGGCAGTCCGGACGGTGGTCTCGGCCCGGGCGGCGCTGGGATCGTCGACGGCGTGGGCAGGTCGAACCGCGATCCGGGCGCGTTGCGCCGGATCGAGGGCGTCGATCAGCGCGCCGGCCACCTCCGGGGGGCCGACGAGCAGCAGATGCAGGTCCGAGTCGGCGCGCACCGCCCGCAGAGCGCCGTCCACCACGACGGCGGGAGCTTCGTCCCCGCCGAGGAGGTCAACGGCGATCCGTGCGGTGCCCGGCTCCGCCCCGACGCCGGCCGGGGAGAGCCGGCCGGCGTCGGCGGGAGCAGCGGGCGATCGCCGGGAGGTGCGCGTCACCCGACCCGTGGTCGGAGACGTCACTCGGTACCCGGGTCAGACCTCGAGGACCTGGCGACCGTTGTAGGTGCCGCAGACGGAGCACGCGGTGTGCGGCAGCTTCGCCGACTTGCACTGCGGGCAGGCCACGGTCGCGACCGCCGCGGCCTTCCAGTTCGCCCGGCGGGACCGGGTGTTGCTGCGCGACATCTTGCGCTTGGGGACGGCCACGGTTCTTACTCCTCTGTACGGGTCAGTTGCGACAGGCCCGCCCAACGCGGGTCGATCTGCTGGTGACTGTGCTCGGCCGGCAGATCGTCCCGGTGCACCCCACATTCGGGGCACAGGCCCGGGCAGTCCTGGCGGCAGAGCGGGTTGGTCGGCAGCGCGAGCACCACCGCGTCCCGCAACGCCGGTTCCAGGTCGATCAGGTCTCCCTGCATTCGGCCGACCTCGTCCGACTCGGTGGTGGCGTCCGTGGTGCTGTTCACGTATGCGTACAGCTCCTGGATCGTCACCGTCACCGAGTCGTTGATCTCGCGCAGGCAGCGCCCGCACTCGCCCCGGATCGGACCGCTGACGGCCCCCGACACGAGCACGCCCTCGGAGACCGACTCCATCCGCAGATCGAGGTCGAGGCCCGCGCCCTCCGGCACGAAGATCAATTCCACGCCGAGGTCCGACGGCGCCGGGACCACCCGCTTGAGGGTACGCAAGGCACCAGGCCGGCGCGGGAGGTCCCTCGTGTCGAGGACCAGCGGCGACCTGGGGTCGAGTGAACTGGGTGAGTGCTTGGGCATAGTCAGACTCCGGCCGGTGAGAGGCCGACAAACGAGGTTACCTGGACGGACGCCCCAGCGTCGAACCGGGGGCGACCAGCGGCCCCGGTCGGCGCTGGTGGTGACGGCGGCAACACCGCTCAGAAGGGCAACGGCCGCTCAGCCTCGTCACCGGCGAAGGTACCGATCTCCCGCAGCGCGTGCATCTTGTCCCGGCCGCGCTCGATCGAGGCCAGCGCCCGGGTGAGGAACTGCTCGAAGTTGGCCAGCGCGGTGTCGACGTAGTCGTCGACCTCCTCACGCAGTCGCTGTGCCTCGGCCCGCGCCTCGGCGACGATCCGGGCGCCCTCGTGCTCGGCGGACACGGTGATCTCGTTCACCGAGACCAGGCGGGCGTGTTCCGCCTCACCCTCGCTGATGATCCGGTCGGCCTCCCGCTTGCCGGCCTCCATGATCTTGTCACGTTCCTCCAGCAGGGCGGCGGCCCGACGCAGGTCGGCCGGGAGCTCGGCGCGCAGTTCGTCGAGCGCCGCGATCATCTCGCCCCGGTCGACCATGCAGTTGTTGCGCGACATCGGGACGGAGCGCGCCTGCTCCACGATGGCGATCAGTTCGTCGATGCGGTCGAGCGGGTCCACCGGTACCTCACTCCTGTCGTTCGTCGGGCCGACCTACATCATGCGGGCTGCGGCCGGTTTCCCGCCTCACCCAATGATGTCGTCCCGCGCCCCGCCCACCCCACGCCCGGCTCCGGCGCGTCGCCGACACCCCGGCATCCGTCGTCGATGCTGCCCGCCCGGCGCCACCGGAAACTCGGGACCACGAGCTGCGGATGGGGCCGGGACGGGTGGTCAGGCCGGTGGGACCAGGCGGTTCTTGAGCGCCTCGCGAACCATGTCGGGAACGTGGGGAGTGACGTCGCCGCCCCACTTGGCCACGTCCTTGACGAGACTGGAGGAGAGGAAAGAATAGAGCGGGTTCGTCGGCATGAACAACGTCTCGACCCCGGCGAGCCCGATGTTCATCTGGGCCATCTGCAACTCGTAGTCGAAGTCGCTGACCGCGCGCAGTCCCTTGATCAGCACGCTCGCCCGCTGCGCCCGGCAGAAGTCCACCAGCAGCCCCCGGAAGGACTCCACCCGGACGTTGCCGTAGGAGGCGGTCACCTCGCGGAGCATCTCGATGCGCTCCTCGACGGTGAACAGGCCGCTCTTCGACTGGTTGACCAGCACGCCCACGATCACCTCGTCGAACAACCGGCTGGCCCGGCCGACGATGTCGAGGTGACCGTTGGTGACCGGGTCGAACGAGCCGGGACACACCGCACGTCTCATGATCGGCGACCGTACCAAAGGGTGGTCTCGCCGTACCGGCGACTGCGCTGGCCAGTGACCCCTTCCACCCACTCGACCGGTCCGCTGCGGGTGGACCGCTCCACCACCACCAACGCGTCCGGCGCCAGCCAGCCTCCGTCGACCAGAGCGGCGAGCATCTCGGTGATCCCCTCGTCCGGCAGCGCGTACGGCGGGTCGGCGAAGACGGCGTCGTACCCGCCGCCGTCCGGGCCGGCGGCCAGGACGCCGGCGACCCTGCCGGTGACCACCCGGGCGGCGGGCCCCACCCGCAGGGCCGCCAGGTTCTCCCGGATCACCCGGGCGGCACGCGGGTCGGACTCGACAAGCAACGCGTGCCCGGCCCCCCGGGACAGCGCCTCCATACCCACCGCGCCCGAGCCCGCGTAGAGGTCGGCGAAACGCGCCCCGTCGAGGTCGATCTCCGCCTGCACGGCACTGAACAGCGCCTCGCGTACCCGATCGGAGGTCGGTCGGGTGCCGGCGCCCGGCGGGGCGGTGATCCGCCGGCCGCCGAGGCTACCCGCGACGATCCGGGTCACCGTTCGCTCCTGCTCATACCGCCGACGCTACGCGACGGCCAGTTGACCGGCGTGACGAGTCAGGTGCCGGCCTGGCGACCTCGCGGGTCCAAGCCGGATGCCTACGGTAATCGTTCGATCACGACAGGCCATCAATGATCTCGCATTCATAACATCATTCTTAAGGCCCACTGAAGGCTGTCCCGTTCCTCACGATCTCGCTAGGGTCTGCCGGTGCCGGCTTCGACGCCGCCGGCCCTCGGCACGGACGGCACCCTCTCCGGCGCGCGGCAACCGCCGCCGGCGCCACCCGTCCCCCGTGCCGGCATTGACGCTTTCTTCACCCCGGGAGTACGCGTGATCCGACCAAAGCTGTCGCTGCGGCGACCGCTGGCTGTCCTGGCAGCCGCCCTCATCGGCCTGGCCGGAGCAGCGGTGGTAGCCACCCCGGCCGCCGCCCACGAGACCACCATCACCGCCACCGCCGTCTGTGACCAGCTCAGTGGTGAGCGGCTGATCACGTGGAAGGTGGTCAACAGCCAGCCCCGCAAGGCCGCCACCATCAAGAAGGTGATCGCCGAGCCCTCGACCCCGGTTCAGGTGCTCGTGCCGGGGGCCGACACCGTCGATCTGGAGGACGTCGCCATCCCCGGCGGCAGCTTCGTCGAGGCGGTCCAGCGGGTGCCGGGCGACACCGCGAACGCCAAGCTGACCGTCAAGGCTCGCTGGGGCATTCTCCGGAAGCAGACCAACGAAGGCGCAATCGACCTCGACGGCGACGAGGCGTGCAAGCCGGCGCCGAAGTGCGTCGACGCCAGCGAGGCGAAGTACAGCCACACCTTCGACGGCCCGAACGGCAAGGCGACCGTCAAGCTGGAGGGCGACCTGCCGCTGTGCGGCGAGGAGGAGCAGTACTTCACCCTGGTGTCGTACTTCGCGCCGCGCCCGAAGTTCTCCACCCCGCAGTACGTCTACGGCACGCCGGACAGCAACTTCCTCGGCGGCACCCAGACCGAGATCGAGCTCAACGTCGAGGTCCCGGACTGCCACACCCAGGTCGACCTGATCTGGGGCGGCGTCGACGAGGTCATCGACCCGCTGGTCGAGGACGGCCCGCGTTACGGCGGCAAGAAGCTGGGCGACCGGGGCGCACCGGGCAACCGCTCGTCGGGCCCGGACGGCTGGTACAACGGCGGCAGCAAGAACTGCACCACCCCGGCCGCCACCTTCGCCTCGGCCTGCGACGGCACCGTCACGGTCTCGCTGAGCAACGACGGCTCGATCTCCAAGTACCCGGTCGAGTTCGAGGTCCGGGGCGAGAACGGCTGGTCCAAGACGGTCACGGTCGACCCCGGTAAGGCCGACAACGAGACCGTGGTGCCCGCCGAGAATGCCGGCAAGATCGAGGTGCTGGTCGACGGCGAGGTGATCGACAACGGTACGTACTCCTGGGAGCGCCCCGAGGACTGCCCGCTGCCGACGGTGACCACCGACGCCGACTGCGAGACCTTCGCGCTGACCGCGTCGAACCCGGAGGGTGGCGTGCCGGTCAATGTGGAGTTCAGCTACGGCGACCAGACCGAGACCCGTACCGTCGAGCCGGGCTCGGCGGAGAAGGTCGCCTTCCCGGCCGGCGAGGACGAGGCGGCGCTGGTCGTCCTGCCGGAGCTGGGCCTGGAGCTTGAGGTCGTCTACGCACCCGAGGGTTGCGGCGGCGGTGGCGGCGGCGAGGAGCCGGGCCTGCCGGTGACCGGTGCCGCTGCCGGCGGCATCGCCGCGGGCGCCATCGCCCTGCTGGCGCTGGGCGCGGTCGTGTTCGTGATGGCGCGGCGGCGGCGGATCCACTTCACCGCCTGAGCTGAGCTGAGCTGAGCGATTCCGCCCCGGTTGCCCGGTCCACGGGTAACCGGGGCGGTTCGCACATGCGCCGAGGCTCCGGTGCCACGCCGGGTCGCGTCAGCAGCTGGTCAGCCCTTTTCGAGGTACTCGGCGCGGTCGGCGTCGACCAGCGCGGCTACCGAGGCGGCCAGCGCGGGGTGCCGGCCCAGCTCCGGATCGTCCTCGACCAGCTCGATCGCCTCCGCCCGCGCGTCCCGGATCAGATCGGCGTCGCGCAGCAACGACAGCAACCGCAGGTGCGAACGGCGGCCCGACTGGCTGGCACCGAGCACGTCGCCCTCCCGGCGCTGTTCCAGATCGAGCTCGGCGAGCTTGAAACCGTCCGTGGTGGAGGCCACCGCGTCCAGCCGTTCCCGGGCGCTGGTGCCCTCGGCCGCCTCGGTCACCAGCAGACAGAGCCCGGGCGCGCGGCCCCGGCCCACCCGACCCCGCAGCTGGTGCAGCTGGGAGACGCCGAATCGGTCGGCGTCGAGGACCACCATCACCGTGGCGTTGGGCACGTCCACACCGACCTCGACCACGGTCGTGGCAACCAGGACGTCCAGCTCGCCGCCGGCGAAGGAGCGCATCACGGCGTCCTTCTCGTCGGCCGGCAGCCGGCCGTGCAGAACGCCGATCCGCAGACCGTGCAACGGCCCGTCGGCCAGCAGCGGAGCGACCTCGGTCACCGCCAGCGGGGTCGTCGGCCGGTGTCGCCGTCGGCCCCGGTCGGCCCGAGGTCCGCCGGCTCCGCGTCGGCCGCCGCGTTCCCCGCCGGCGGGTCGCCGATGCGCGGGCAGACCACGTACGCCTGGTGGCCGGCGGTGACCTCCTCGCGCAGGCGCCGCCAGGCACGATCGAGGAAGGCCGGCTTCTCGGCGGCCGGTACGACGTGCGACGCGATCGGTGATCGGCCGCGCGGCAGCTGGGACAGGGTGGAGATCTCCAGGTCGCCGTAGACGGTCATGGCCACCGTGCGGGGGATCGGGGTGGCGGTCATCACCAGCACGTGCGGCGGCTGCTCCGCCTTGGCCCGCAGCGCGTCCCGCTGCTCGACCCCGAACCGGTGCTGCTCGTCGACCACCACCAGGCCGAGGTCGGCGAAGTCGACCGCCTCGTAGAGCAGGGCGTGGGTGCCGAGGACGATGCCGGCGGCGCCGCTGGCGACCTCTGTCAGGGCCCGGCGCCGGGCCGCCGCGCCCAGCGAGCCGGTGACCAGCTCCACCCGGGTGGCGTGGTCGGCGGCGCCCAGCTCACCGGCCTGGGCGAGCGGGCCGAGCAGGTCGAGCATGCCACGGTGGTGCTGGGCGGCGAGCACCTCGGTCGGGGCGAGCAATGCGGCCTGCCCGCCCGCGTCGACGACCTGGAGCATGGCTCGCAGCGCCACCACCGTCTTGCCGGAGCCGACCTCGCCCTGCAACAGGCGGTGCATCGGGTGGCCGGTGGCCAGGTCGGCCGCGATCTCGACGCCGACGTCGCGCTGGCCGGCGGTCAACTCGTACGGCAGCCGGGCGTCGAACGCGTCGAGCAGGCCACCCCGCCGCGCCGGGCGGGGCGCGCGGGCGAGGCGGCGGCTGCCCGCTTGCGCCGTACCAGGGTCACCTGCACGGCGAACGCCTCGTCCCACTTCAGCCGGCGGCGGGCCCGATACAGTTCCTCCCGGCTGGACGGACGGTGGATCTCGCGCAGGGCGGAGCCGAGACCGACCAGGTTCCGGCTGGCCCGCACGGTGGCGGGCAACGGATCATCGGGCGGCGCGACGGTGTCCAGCACCACCCGCACGCAACGCGCGATCACCCAGGTCGGTACGGCCGCGGCGGCCGGGTAGACCGGGATCAGCGCCCCGGCGAACTCCTCGA
Source organism: Micromonospora tarapacensis (assembly GCF_019697375.1). NCBI lineage: Bacteria > Bacillati > Actinomycetota > Actinomycetes > Micromonosporales > Micromonosporaceae > Micromonospora > Micromonospora tarapacensis. The sequence continues at coordinate 3,658,830 of NZ_JAHCDI010000004.1, forward strand.
TCTGCTCGCTGGCCGCCGCCTCGGTGTCGGTCTGCTCGCCGAGCAGGACGTACTCCGGGCCGTTGAGCTGCCGCTTGCCCCGGAACTCGGTGACCTTGCCGGCGAACAGCCCCCACCGGCCGGGCCGCAGTTCGCGTTCCCGCCACGCCTGGTTGCCGAAGAAGGTGAGGGTGAGGGTGCCACCGGAGCCGTCGCCGACGGTCACCTCCAGCAGGTTGCCCCGGCGCTGGCGCATCGGGCGGACGGCGGTGCGCTGCACCTGGGCCAGCACGGTGACCTGCTCGCCGACGTCGAGCGCGCGGATGTCGGTGTGCTCGCCGCGCTCGTCGTAGCGGCGCGGGAAGTGGTAGAGCAGGTCACCGGCGGTGTGCAGGTCGAGGTGGCTGGCCAGCGCCTTGGCGGTCTTCTCGCCGACCAGCTTCTTCAGCGGGGTGTCCAGGTCGGCCTGCTCGGCGGTCATTCGACACCCACCAACAGGGGATAGTGCGGTTGCCCGCCCGGGTATGCCTGCACCTCGACGAAGGGCCAGCGCCGCGCGATGTGCGCGCGTACCGCGTCGGCCAGCCCGTCGGGTGCGTCGGCCCCGACGAGCAGGGTGACCAGTTCGCCGCCGCCGCCGAGCATCCGGTCGACAAGCGCGACGCAGGTGTCGACCAGGTCGCTGCCGATCAGGTGCACCTCCCCCTCCACCAGGGCCAGTACGTCGCCCGCGCGGCACGGGCCGGCGACGGTGAGCGCCTCCCGGCCGGCCTGGCAGACCTCGGCGTACCGGCAGGCGCCGGCGGCCTCGGCCATCGCTATCACGTCGTCGGCGAAGCGGCGCCGCGGATCCCGCACGGCGAGCGCGGCCAGCGCCTGCACCGGCGAGCGGGTCGGCACCACACTGACCGTCACCCCCAGCCGGTCCGCCTCCTCGGCGACCTGGTTCGCCACGGCCTGCGCGTCCGGATCGTTGGGCAGCACCACCACGCAGGCCGCGCCGGTGGCCCGGACGGCGTCCAGCAACTCCCCGGTCGAGGGGTTGCCGGGCACCACCACCGCGCCCTCACCGGCGAGCAGCTCGACGATCCCGGTGCCGGCGGCCACCACCACGGCCGCCCGGCCCTCGGGCGCCGGGACCACGGCCGCCCGGCCCTCGGGCGCCGAGCCGGGCCGCGGCGCCGGCTGGTCGGCGAAGCGGGTCACCAAGATCTGGTGCGGGCGTCCGGCCGTCACCCCTGCCTCGATCGCCGCGCCGACGTCGTCGACGTGCACATGCACTTGCCAGGTGCCGCCCGACGGCTCGCCGTCGCCGACGACCACGACGGAGTCGCCGAACGCGGCGAGCGTGTCACGCATCCGGCGCACCGCCTCGGGCTCGGCGTCGAGCAGGAACTGCACCTCGTAGGCGTACTCCGGGGAGCCGGTCGGCGGGGCGGCGCCGGCCGGTGGTGGCCCGCGCCGCGGTGCGGGCGCGCCACCTGCCGGGCTCTCCCCCGTGATCACCTCGACCAGGGCGTCCAGCAGCAGGCACAGCCCCCGCCCACCGGCGTCGACCACGCCGGCGCGAGCCAGTGCCGGCAGCTGTTCGGGGTGCGGGCCAAGGCCGTGGCGGCAGCGCCGGCCGCCGCCCGGGCCACCGCCGGCAGCTCGTCGCTGCCGACCCGCTCGGCCTCGCCGGCCGCGGCCGAGACCACCGTGAGCAGGGTGCCCTCCACCGGCCGGGCGACCGCCGCGTACGCCGCGTCGGTCGCCGCGCCCAGGGCGGCGGCCAGCGCCCGGCCCCGCACCTGGGGAACGGTGGCCAGTGCGTCGGCGAGCCCGCGCAGTATCTGCGACAGGATCACCCCGGAGTTGCCGCGGGCACCGAGCAGGGCACCCCGGGCCATCAGGCGCAGCGCGTGCCCGTGCGCGGTGGCGGCGCCGTCGGCGTGGGTGTCGAGATCCATGGCCAGGGCCTGCTGCGCCGAGGTGAGGGTGAGCACCAGGTTCGTGCCGGTGTCACCGTCGGGCACCGGGTAGACGTTGAGATCGTCGATCTCCCCCTGGTGCCGCTTGAGCGCGGCCAGCCCGCTGGCGCACCAGCGGCCGACGGCCGCGGCGTCGAGGGTGTCCAGCACGGTGGAAGCCTACTGGCGTACGCTGACAGGCGCCGGACCCCGGGCGTGTCCCGCGCCCCCCGGGTTGCCCCCGGGTTGGGCAGCTGGATCCGCCATCGGGTAGCCTGGCCAGGTTGCCCGGGCAGCGCCTGGCGGCGACCTCATGAACGTTTCAAATCCCAGGAGTATCCCGTGGCTAGCGTGTGTGACGTCTGTGGCAAGGGGCCGGGCTTCGGCCACAACGTGTCCCACTCGCACCGGCGGACCAACCGCCGCTGGAACCCGAACATCCAGTCGGTGCGCACCCCGGCCGGTGGCGGCACGACCAAGAAGTTGAAGGTCTGCACCTCCTGCATCAAGGCGGGCAAGGTCACCCGCGCCTGACGCGGCATCCGCCACCCCACACCGTCACTGCCGGCGGACCCAGCGGTCCGCCGGCATCGTCGTGTCCGCGCTCCCTTCGCCGGGCGGTGGCGCGACGAGGGCCCCTTGACGCGGCGGGATCAGAGAATACGGCCGAACGACAGGCAGCCGGGCTCCTCGGCGTAGTAGCCGAAGTTCGGGATCCGGTCGTAGCCGGCCGCGGTGTACATCGCGATCGCCTCGGGCTGCCGGTCGCCACACTCCAGGATGATCCGCTTGCGGCCGTGCTCACGGGCCGAGCGCTCGATGGCGGCGAGCACCGTGCGGGCCACGCCGCGCCCCCGGGCCTGCGGCGACGTGTACATCCGCTTCAGCTCGGCGGTGTCACCGTCGGCGCCGTGGCTGCGCCAGCCGCCGCAGCCGACCGGCTGCCCGTCGAGGTAGGCGACCAGGAACGTCCCCGCCGGCGGGGTGAACTCGCCGGCGTCGATCGGTGTCTCGTCGCCGCTGCCGCCGTACCGGGCACCGAGGTCGGCCAGCGTCGCCGTGATCAACTGCTGCGCCACCGGCGAGTCGAACGGCACCGGCTGGATCTCGATCTGCTGCACCCGTAAAGGGTACGACCACTGGCGCCCCTTACCCCCGGGAGGTGGGCGGGCCATCAGCGGAAGTGGTCCCAACCGGCCGGACCGTCGAACGGACGGCCGTCCACCGTCACGCCGGAGCCCTCGGTGACCCGACCGATCGCCCGCCACCCCGGTGGCAGGACCGTCGCCGGGGGAAAGGTCGCGGCGAGCGCGTGGTCGTCGCCACCGGCCAGCAGCCAGGCGTACGGATCGACACCGAGCGCCTGCGCGGCGTCGCGCATCTGCGGCGGCACCTCGAAGGCGTCCCGGGTGAGGTCGACGGCCACCCCGCTGGCCTTCGCCACGTGCCCGAGATCGGCGAGCAGCCCGTCGGAGACGTCGATCATGGCGGTGGCCCCCAGCCGGGCGGCCAGCGGCCCGGCCGGGTACGGCACCTCGGGCCGGCGGTACGCCTCGACCAGCAGCCGGGGCGTCCGGAATCCACGGGAGAGCACGGTGAACCCGGCCGCCGCGTAGCCGGTACGGCCGGCCAGGGCGACCAGGTCATCCGGGCGGGCGCCGGAACGGGTCACCGGCGGCCGGCCGGCCAGGTCACCGAGGGCGGTCACGGCGATGGTCAGGGTGGGACTGGCCGACATGTCCCCGCCGACCACACTGGCGCCGACGCCGGCCGCCTCGGCGCCCAGCCCGTCGGCCAGTTCCTCCACCCAGCCGGCGGCGACGTCGGCCGGCACGCAGAGCGCCACCAGCAGGGCGGTCGGTTCGGCCCCCATCGCCGCCACGTCGGCGAGGTTCGCCGCGGCCGCCCGGCGACCGATGTCGTGCGCCCCGGACCAGTCACGGCGGAAGTGCCGCCCCTCCACCAGCACGTCGGTCGTGGCAACCACCCGCGCGTCCGGCGCCGCGACCACCGCGGCGTCGTCGCCGGGGCCGAGCAGCACCGTGGCTCCGTACGACAGCCGGGCGGTCACCCGGTCGATCAGACCGAACTCGCCGACACCCGCGACACTCACGCCGACACTCCGGCCCGCACGCTCACGCCGGCACTCCGCTTCGCTCGCGCAATGCTTCTCCTTGACCACCGATAGGGATCAGCCCTGGTCCGTAAGGTACTTTCTCCCTTCGGGCCGCCTGGCAGGCGGCGACGGAGGGAGGTCGAGTCGTGGTACAGGCGTACATCCTCATCCAGACAGAGGTCGGCCGGGCACGTGACGTGGCCGGTCTCATCGCGGATCTCGCCGGCGTGGTCCGCGTCGACGCGGTCACCGGGCCGTACGACGTGGTCGTGCTCACCGAGGCGAACACCGTCGACGAGCTCGGCAAGCTCATCGTCAGCAAGGTGCAGATGGTGCCCGGCATCACCCGCACCCTCACGTGTTCGGTGGTGCGCCTGTAAGTGGACACGATCTCCGATTCCCCGGTCGCCGAGGCGGATCGCCCGGACACGGCGAAGGCACCCGACCGTACCAGCCGCCACGCGGCGCTGATCGCCACCGCGGTGGCGGTGCCGGTGGCGCTGCTGGTGGGCGCGCTGGCGCTGGCCAACCTCTCCCGGACGCGCCGGCCGCCGCGCCGCAGGCGTCGCCGACCACGTCGCTTCCCGGCTCCACCGAGCCGGTCGAGATGGCCGCCCCGGTGCTGGCCGAACGGCCGGCGATCGTCTGCCGGGCGCTGCTGTCGCAGTTACCCACGTCGATCGATGACCTGCCGCAGCGGCCCGTCACGGCAGGGTCCGAGCAGAACGCCGCGTACGGCGACCCGGCGCTGACGGTGGCCTGCGGCGGCGCCGAACCCGAGGTACGGCCCACCGACCACCTCTGGCTGGTCAACTCGGTCTGCTGGCACGGCGTGGAGCAGGGCGACGTGACGGTGCTCACCACGGTGGACCGGGAGACCGCGGTGACCGTCCGGGTGCCGCGCTCGCACGGCCCGGCGCTGCAGCTGGCCTCGCCGATCTCCGACACCATCGTCGCCTCGGTTCCCTCGGCCGGGCCGGTGCCCTCCGGCTGCGCTCCCTGACCGCAGCCGCACGACCGGCTGACGCGGCGGCCGGGTCGACGTGGCCGCGGCGGGCGGGTCGGGTCAGTACCGGCCGGTGCCCTGCGTCAGGGCGGTGCGGATGAGCCGGTCGACCAGCTTCGGGTACTCCAGGCCGGCCGCGGCCCACATCCGGGGGAACATCGACGTCGGGGTGAAGCCGGGCATCGTGTTGATCTCGTTGAGGTAGACGTCGAGTTCCGGGGTGACGAAGAAGTCGGCCCGGGCCAGCCCGGCGCAGTCCAGCGCGGTGAAGGCGCGCACGGCGTAGTCGCGCACCTGCCGGGTGACCCGCTCCGGCAGGTCGGCCGGGATGTCGTACTCGCAGGCGGACTCCGCGTCGATGTACTTGGCCTCGAAGTCGTAGAAGTCGTAGTCGCCGACCACCCGGACCTCGGCCAGCACCGACGCCTCCGGCATGCCGCCGGCCTCACCCTCCAGCACGCCGCACTCGATCTCCCGGCCCACGATCGCGCCCTCGACCAGCACCTTGCTGTCGATCTCCCGAGCGGTGGCCAGCGCCGCGTCCAGGTCGGCCCAGTCGTTGACCTTGGTGATGCCGAAGGACGAGCCGGCCCGGGAGGGCTTGACGAAGACCGGCAGGCCGAGCCGCTGCTTGTCCGCCTCGCTCAGCGTCGTCCCGCTGCGCAGCACCGCGTACGGGCCGACCGGAATGCCCTCGACGGCGCAGAGCTTCTTGGTGAACTCCTTGTCCATCGCGGCGGCCGAGGCGAACACCTTCGCCCCGACGTACGGGATGCCGGCCATCTCCAGCATGCCCTGGATGGTGCCGTCCTCGCCGTAGGCGCCGTGCAGCACCGGAAAGACGACGTCCACATCGGCCAGTGCCCGCGGTCCCTCGGCCGGGTCGAGCACGAGCAGGCCGTTGCCGGTCGGGTCGGCCCGCAGCACGATGTCCGTGCCGGATGCGGCGGTGATCTCCGGCAGCCGGCGGGAGTCGATCGCCAACTGGGCGGGGTCACCGCTGGTCAGCACCCACTGGCCGGCGCGGGTGATGCCCACCGGCACCACCTCGAACTCGTCCGGGTCCAGCGCGCCGAGCACGCTGCCGGCGCTGACGCAGGAGATGCCGTGCTCCGGGCTGCGTCCGCCGAAGACGATCGCCACGCGGGTCTTGCCTGGGGTGGTCACTGCGGTCACCTTTCCGGGACGCACTGCTGGCGCTCTCCCGGATGACCTTACTGTGCGTGGCGGGATCGGGCAGCCGATACCCTGCGGCAACGCACCCCTGCCGCATTCGGTCAGCGGGGCATACACGGTGCGTAACCGGACGAGCGGAGCTAGCCGGCCAGTTCCCGCTCGCCGTACGCATGCCGGCGGCCGATGGCGATCACCTTGACCCGCTGCCTACCGGCTCGCACCATCCCCAGGGCCATGAACGCCCCGGCGATCCGGTCGGCCGCCTCCCGGCTGCTCGCGCCGACCACCTGACGGCGACGCTCGGGCGCGGCCCGCTCGTTGCGACCGTCCACCTCGTACGGGCGGACGTCGGTCAGCACCACCAGGAAGCGTGTCATCCCATGTCCTTCCGATGGTTGGCCGTCAGCGCGGCACGCGGCGGTCGGGTACGGGGGAATAACCCGACCGCCGCGCGCCCCATCCCCTCCGGTCACTCACCACCACCGTCGCCACGACAACCGGCGGTGAGGACGTGCTAACAGATTGACAGCACCATGGGCATGAATGCAACTCTCACCGGCGTTCTCTCATGTACAGAGTCCCAAATACGTGCGACCATCGATACATGGCTCCGAAGACCGCACGCGCCCGCCGGCTGGGCATCGCGCTGCGCCACCACCGGGAGGCCGCCGGCCTCACCCTGGAGGCCGCGGCCGACGAGATCAACAGCACCCGCAGCACGCTGTCCCGCTACGAGAACGCGCAGACCCTGGTCAGCCCGGCCACCGTGCGCGCCCTGCTCACCCTCTACGGGGTCGGCACGGACGAGGTCGCGGCGGCGGTCGAGCTGGCCAAGGACGCCCGCAAGCCGGGCTGGTGGGTCTCCTACTCCTACCTGCTCGACCGGCGCACCATCGACTTCATCGCGCTGGAGGCCGAGGCCACCGGCATCGCGAACTTCGAGCCGTCCGTGGTGCCGGGGCTGCTACAGACCGCCGACTACATCCGCGGCGTGATGCGGGGCGGGCCGCACACCCTCAGCGACAACGACGTCGAGGATCGGGTGCACCTGCGACTGGACCGGCAGCAGCGGCTCACCGGCGAACATCCGCCGATCTTCGACGCGATCCTCGACGAGGCGGCACTGCTGCGCCCGGTCGGCGACCACTCGGCGACCCAGGGACAGCTGAGCCATCTGCTCAAGATGAGCGAGCTGCCGAACATCACCGTCCAGATGATCCCGTTGGCCGCCGGCTACCACCGGGGCACCCGAGGTTCCCTGCACATCCTCGAATTCGCCGACCCGGAGGACCCGATCATCGCCTCCGTCGAGACGGTCGCCGGGCAGATGGTCCTCGACCGCCCCGGCGACCTGCGTACCTGCACCAAGATCATGGAACACCTGCGCACCGTCGCGCTCAGCCCCGCGGCCAGCCGCGACGCAATCTTCACACTCCTGAAGGGACGGTAAGCGATGACACCGACGACCAACGCTGCGGTGACCGTGGCCGGGTGGCGCAAGAGCAGCCACAGCGGCGACGAGGGAGCCTGCGTGGAGGTGGCGGTCGTCCCCGGGACGGTCGCCGTGCGCGACTCCAAGGACCCGCACGGCCCGCTCCTGCTCTTCCCGCCGGAGGCCTGGACCACCTTCACCCAGGCACCGCCGACGGACTGACCCACGGAGGAATCGCACCCCAGTGCCGCTGACCGGGCCGGTAAGGGCACCGCCGGCCCGGTCAGCCCTTCGTCGCGTCGCCGAACAGCGGCGGCGGCGCGGGTACGGCGCGTACCGTCTCCAGGGCCGCGAGGGCGACACCCCGCGCGCCGGCCATGTCCCGCTCGGGGACCAGCGCGAACGTGGCCATGGCGGCCTGCTCCGCGCGGAGCAGGGTGTGCTCGCGCACGGTCGCCAGGAACCAGTCGCGGAACTCCGGTGCCGTCTCCACCACCCCGCCACCGACGAAGTACGCATCGGGGTCGGTGAAATTCGCGGCGATGGTGAACAGCGCCCCGAGCGCCCTCGCCTGCTGGGCGAAGATCTCCCGGGCCAGGTCGTCGCCCCGCTCGCCGTAGCCGCGGACCAGCTTCGCCGCCCGCGCCGGCGGCTCGGCGGCGAGTGGATGCCCGCGGAAGCGGGTCAGCCAGTACGGCAGCAGGTTCCGCTCGATCGCGGTCAGTGAGGCGAGGCTCTCCACGTCGCCGGCGAAGCCACAGGCGCAGGTCGGCACCGGCTGTCCCGGCGCCAGCACGGTGGCCAGCGGGATCTGCACGTGTCCCAGCTCGCCCGCCATGCCGGCCGCGCCCGAGATCACCCGGCCGTTCTCGACCAGGCCACCGCCCAGCCCGGTGCCGACGATCGCCGACACCGACGATCGCCGCATCGCGTCGGCGCCGAATTGCGCGTGGTGGGCGTAGAGCGCGGCCGCGTTGCCGTCGTTGTGGTAGACCACCGGCAGCCCGAGGCGGCGGGTGAGCGCACCCCGCACGTCGAAGCCGCGCCAGGCCGGCTGCGAGAAGTTCGTGGACCCCTTCGACGAGATGACCCCGGTCGCACTGGCCGGACCGGGCGTGTCCAGACCGACCGCGCGGACCAGTGCGCGAGGCACCCCGGTGAGGGCCAGGACGCCGTCGAGGGCGTCCGCCATCGCCGCCACCGCCGCCACCGGCCCCGCCTGCACCTGACTCGGCGTCTCCACCAGCCGGTCGACCAGAAACCGCCCGTCCAGCGTCAGCACCGTGGCGTTGTTGCTCGTGCCACCGTTGTCGATCCCGACCACCACCGGCACCGTTGCGCCATCCACCCGAGTTCCGCCTCCCGCCGTCACGACCTGACGTGAGGCTAGTTCTCGTCCGGCCCACCCGCCACGGCAGCCGGCCGACGGGCCGTGATCGCGACCGCGCCGAGGTCGCCGTCCCGGACCACCGTCGGCGCCAGTCCGGCCTCGGTCAACACCGTACGAAGCTCGTCGACCTGCGCCTCACCGACCTCCACCACCAGGTGTCCGCCCGGCGCGAGCCAGCTCGCTCCGGCGACGGCGAGCCGGCGCAGCACCGTCAGGCCGTCCGGCCCGCCGTCCACCGCAGTCAGGGCCTCGTGGTCGCGTGACTCCGGCGGCATCAGGGCGATCGCCGCCGTCGGCACGTACGGCGCGTTCGCCACCACCAGGTCCAGGCCGCCCCGCCAGGCCGCCGGCAGCGGATCGAACAGGTCACCGGCGAACACCGGGACGGCCAGGGCGGCCAGGTTCCGCCGGGCGCAGGCCGCCGCCGCGGGATCCAGGTCGACCGCGGCCAGCAACCGGGGCGCGGCGAGGCGACGCGCCAGTGCCCGGGTCACCGCGCCGGAACCGCAGCACAGCTCCACCACGGTCGCCGCCGGCCCGGTCACCGCGGCGGCAGCCGAGACCAGCAGAGCCGTACGCGTCCGGGGCACGAAGACCCCCGGCTCGACACCGATCCGCTCCCCGCAGAACTCCGCCCAGCCGAGCAGGTACTCCAGCGGCTCCCCGGTGGCCCGCCGCTCGACCAGCCCCGCCAGCGCCTCCGGGCTGCCCGCCGCCTCGACGAGCAGGCGGATCTCGTCCTCCGCCCAGACACAGCCGGCCCGCCGCAGCCGGGCGACCAGGGCGTCGCGCGCGGCCGGGGCGACGGGCACCGTCATGCGACGGTGTTCAGCGCGGCCGTGACGTCGGCGACCAGGTCGACGGTGTCCTCCACCCCGCAGGACAGCCGGACGAAGCCGGGCGGGGTGTCGTCGCCCCACTGCGCCCGCCGGTCGGCCGTGGTGTGCAGACCACCGAACGAGGTCGCCGCCGCCACCAGTCGGGCGGCGTCGAGGAAGCGGGCGACCCGTTCGGCGCTGCCGAGGTCGAAGGAGAGCACCCCCGGCATCCGCCGCAACTGCCGCGACGCCACCTCGTACGCCGGGTCGTCCGGCAGCCCCGGCCAGCGCAGCCCGGACACGTCGGAGCGAGCCGCCAGCAGCCCGGCGAGCGCCTCGGCGTTCGCCGTCTGCCGCCCCAGCCGCAGGTCGAGCGTGGCCAGCGACCGGTGGGCCAGCCAGGCGTCGAACGCCCCGGGCACCGAGCCGGTCGCGGTCCGCCAGGCGGTGACCGTCGCCAGCAGCTCCGCCGAACGGGTGGCGACGTAGCCGAGCAGCAGATCGGAGTGCCCGGTCAACGCCTTGGTGCCGGAGGCGACGACCAGGTCCGCGCCGAGGTCCAACGGGCGCTGCCCGAGCGGTGTGGCGGTGGTGTTGTCCACGGCCAGCAGGGCACCGGCGGCGTGCACCCGCTCGGCCAGCGCCGGCAGGTCGACGACGTCCAGGCCCGGGTTGGCCGGCGTCTCCACCAGCACCAGCCGCACCCCGTCGAACGACGGGTACGGCCCGACCGTCGGCGCGAAGCGCACCCGTACGCCGTTGCCGGCCAGGGTGTCGGTGGCGAACGCGCGTACCGGGAAGTAGCCGTCGGCGGGAAGGACCACGGTGTCGCCGGCCCGCAGCACCGCCAGCAGCAGGCCGGTGATCGCCGCCTGGCCGCTGGCGAAGACCCGGCAGTCGCCGCCCTCCAGCTCGCCGATTGCCGCCTCCAGCAGCCGGCGGGTGGGGTTGTCGGGGCGCCCGTACCCGTTCGGCGCCGCCGTCGGCCCCTGCCACGGGTCCAGGTGGTACGGCGCGGCGAAGACCGGCCCGGGCAGGAACGGCGCGCCCGGGGCGGGCTCGGGCAGGCCGGCATGGACACATCGGGTGCCGTCGTGGTGCCCGCTCGGGCCGGCGCTCGGCTCGCTCATGGTGCTCACTCCGGCTTCGTGGTGCGGCTCATCAGGGCCCGGACCGCGCGGCGCGGGTCGACCCCTTCGTGGCAGACCAGCTCGACCTGCTCGGTGATCGGCATCTCCACACCGTGCGCGCGGGCCAGGTCCCGGATGGCCAGCGCGCTCTTCACCCCCTCGGCGGTCTGCCGGGTGGCGACCCGCGCCTCCTCCAGGGTGGCGCCCCGACCCAGGTGCTCGCCGAAGGTGCGGTTGCGGGCCGACGGCGACGAGCAGGAGGCGACCAGGTCGCCCATCCCGGCCAGGCCGGCGAAGGTCAACGGGTCCGCGCCGAGGGCCACCCCGAGCCGGGCGGTCTCGGCCAGCCCGCGGGTGACCAGCATCGCCCGGGTGTTGTGGCCGAAGCCCATCGCGGTGGCGATGCCGTACGCCAGGGCGATGACGTTCTTCACCGCCCCGCCCAGCTCGCAGCCGATCACGTCGTCGTTGGTGTACGGGCGGAAGTACGGCGTGGTGATCGACCGCTGCACCAGCGTCGCCCGGTCGGAGTCGGTGCAGGCGACCACGGTGGCGGCCGGTTGCTCGGCGGCGATCTCCGGTGCCAGGTTCGGTCCGGAGACCACCACGACCCGGTCCGCCGCCACCTTGGCGGTCTCGACGATCACCTCGCTCATCCGCCTGGTGGTGCCGAGTTCGATCCCCTTCATCAGTGAGACCAGGGTGGCCTCGGGGTGCAGGTGCTCGACCCACGCGGCGAGGTTGCCGCGCAGCGTCTGGGACGGCATCGCCAGCACCACCATCTCGGCACCCTTGATCGCCTCGACGGCGTCACCGGTGGCGCTGACCCGTTCCGGCAGCACCACCCCGGGCAGGTACTCCGGGTTGCACCGCTCCGTACGGATCACGTCGGCGATCGGCTGCCGCCGCGCCCAGATCGTCACGTCCCGCCCGGCGTCGGCCAGGATCTTCGCGAACGCCGTCCCCCACGACCCCGCACCCAGCACCGCCACCTGCCCACGCTCGCTCACGCCGCCGCCTCCGGGTGCTGCGGGTCGGTCCGGGCACGGGTGGCGCGCTGCCACAGCGGCGGCGGTGTGCCGCCACGGATCTCGGCGAGCATGTCCCGCAGCCGCAGCATGATCACGTTGGTCATCTCCTCCAGCACCTGCCGGGTCGGGGCGGCGCCGGCCCAGCGGGTCAGGTCGATCGGCGGCCCGGCCACCACGGTCACCGGGATCCGGGGCCGCGGGTTGATCCGGGCGCGCCGCGGATCGAAGATCCGCTCCGGACCCCACATGGCCAGCGGCACCACCGGTGCACCGGTGGCGAGCGCCAGCCGGGCGGCGCCGGTCTTGCCCTTCATCGGCCACAGCTGCGGCTCGCGGCTGGTGGTGCCCTCCGGGTAGATGATCACCGCGCCACCCTCGTCGAGCGCCTTCACCAGGGCGTCCAGCGACTTCACCGCGTCGATCGAGCCCCGTTCCACCGGGATCTGCCGGCATCGGTGCAGGATCCAGCCGATCACCGGGACCTTGAACACGCTCGCCTTGCCGAGAAACTGCGGCCACCGCCCCGCGTCGTAGACGAAATGAGCCGAGACCAGCGGGTCCGCGTGCGAGATGTGGTTCGGCACGATGATCACGGGACCGTCCTGGCGCAGGTGCTCCATGCCCCGCCAGGTGCGCCGCGTCCAGACGGTCATCACCGGCTTGACCAGCACCACGGCGAACCATTGCCAGAATCCCAGCCTCCGCCGACCCACCGTGCCTCCTCGTGCCCGCCCCACCGGCCCACCGGAGAGTCCGGTGCGGTCCGCAGCCGAAATCATGCCTGCTCGCCCCGGGTACGGCCAGTGAGGGTACCGCCGCCGGGCTGGCAGGATGGCAGGCGTGAGTCAGCCATGGACCGTGGTGGTGCCGGTCAAGCACCTGGCCGCCGCGAAGTCCCGGCTGCGTGGCGGGGTGCCGGGCATCCCGCACGAGGACCTGGCGTTGGCGCTGGCCGCCGACACGCTGGACGCGGTACTGGCCTGTCCCGAGGTGGCCGAGGTGCTGGTGGTCACCGACGACGCCCGGGTGGGCGAGGCGGCCCGACGATCGGGCGCCCGGGTGTTGCCGGACGTCGCGGGCGCCGGCCTCAACGCCGCGTTCCGGCGCGGCGCGGTCGGCGTCCCCGGATGGCTCGCCGGGCTCACCGCAGACCTGCCCGCCCTGCGTCCCGCCGAGTTGGCCGCGGCGCTGCGCGCGGCACGGACCGGCACCGCGGGTGCCCGCCGGTTCGTCGCCGACGCGCCCGGGACCGGCACCGTGCTGCTGGCCGCCCCGCCGGGCGTACCGCTGGATCCGCGGTTCGGGCCCGGCTCGGCCGTGGCACACGCGTCGAGTGGGGCACACCCGCTCACCGGCGACTGGCCCAGCCTCCGGCGGGACGTGGACACCGCCGACGACCTGGCCGCGGCGGCCCGGCTGGGCCTCGGGCCGCGGACCGCGGCGCTGGCCGCCGGCTGCCTCACCGGCTGAGCCGACCGGTGTACGGTGCTGGCATGCAGGGCACGGTGGCGACCTTCGACGCGGCGAACCGGAGCGGGCTGCTGTTGCTCGACGACGGCACGGAGCTGCCCTTCCCGGCGCGCGCCTTCGATGCCTCCGGCCTGCGACTGCTCCGGCTCGGCCAACGGGTCCGGGTGGAAACCGACGCCGCCGGGGACGTCGTACGCGTGACACTTCCGACGATGTCCTGACATCCCGACCCAAGTTCATTTTGCGTTCACCGTGATCGGGTGATTATGAGCGGGTGAGCACCCCTCGCGAACGCGCCGCCAGCCCTGCCGCCACCGACGACCCCACCAGCCGCAACGGAGACCGCCCCCGGGGCCCGACGGGCGGTTCCGCCCCGGCCGACCGACGCCCGACGACGTGGTGGGCACCGACCCGGCAGCAGCCTCCGCCGGCCTGGAGGAGGTATTGGACGCCGTGTCCCAACCGGGCCTGCCGCCACCCGCCGACGAGCCGCCGCCGGGTCGTGCCCTGCCAGAGGACAGGTTCCTCAACCGGGAGCTTTCCTGGCTCGACTTCAACGCCCGGGTGCTGGCACTGGCCGAGGACCAGCGCACCCCGCTGCTGGAGCGGGCCAAGTTCCTGGCCATCTTCGCCAGCAACCTCGACGAGTTCTACATGGTGCGGGTGGCCGGGCTGAAGCGCCGGCTCTCCGCCGGCCTGCCGGTCCGCGGCGGCGACGGGTTGCCACTGCGCACCCAGTTGGCGCTGATCGCCGAGAAGTCCGCCACCCTGGTGACGCGGCACGCCGCCTGCTTCGTGGACGACGTGCTGCCGAAGCTCGCCGCCGAGGACATCCGGGTGCTGCGCTGGTCCGACCTCGGCGACCCGGAGCGGGAGCGGCTGCGGACCTATTTCCGCGAGCAGATATTCCCGGTGCTCACCCCGCTCGCGGTCGACCCGGCCCACCCCTTCCCGTACATTTCCGGCCGGTCACTCAACCTGGCGGTGTCGGTGCGCGACCCGGACGGCGGACCGGAGTTGTTCGCCCGGGTCAAGGTGCCCAACAACGTGCCCCGCTTCGTCCGGGTCGACCGGGACCAACCCGGGGTCCGCATGCTGCCGGTGGAGGACCTCATCTCGGTGCACCTCGGTCAGCTGTTCTCCGGCATGCAGGTGGTGGAGTGCCACCTGTTCCGGGTGACCCGCAATGCCGAGGTGGAGGTCGACGAGGACCGCGACGAGGATCTGCTCCAGGCGCTGGAGCGGGAGCTGGCCCGGCGCCGGTTCGGCCCGCCGGTACGGCTGGAGGTGGCCGCCTCGATCTCCGACCACATGCTGGAGCTGCTCGTCCGGGAACTGGACATGGACACCCAGGACGTGCTGCGGGTCCGCGGCCTGCTCGACCTCTCCGCGCTGTGGCAGTTGTACGGTGAGGCCGACCGGCCCGACCTGAAGGATCCGCCGTTCGTGCCGGCCACCCACCCCCGGCTCACCGAGGGCGAGGTGCCGCGCAGCGTCTTCGCCACCCTGCGCGACGGCGACGTGCTGGTGCACCACCCGTACCACTCCTTCGCCACCAGCGTGCAACGCTTCATCGAGCAGGCCGCGGCCGACCCGAACGTGCTGGCCATCAAGCAGACGCTCTACCGCACCAGCGGCGACTCGCCGATCGTGGACGCGCTGGTCGAGGCCGCCGCCGCCGGCAAGCAGGTGGTGGTGCTGGTCGAGCTGAAGGCACGCTTCGACGAGGTGGCCAACATCGGCTGGGCCCGCACCCTGGAACGGGCCGGCTGCCACGTGGTCTACGGCCTGGTCGGTCTCAAGACCCACTGCAAGACCGCCCTGGTGGTACGCCAGGAGGGCAACCAGATCCGGCGCTACTGCCACATCGGCACCGGCAACTACCACCCGAAGACGGCACGGCTCTACGAGGACTTCGGCATGCTCACCGCCGACCCGGAGATCGGAGCCGACCTGACCGACCTGTTCAACGTGCTCACCGGCTACAGCCGGCAGACCGCGTTCCGGCGGCTGCTGGTGGCGCCGCAGGGCATCCGCAGCGGCCTCATCGAACGGATCGAACGGGAGGTCGCGCACGTCCGGCTCGGCATGCCGGGGCTCGTACAGTTCAAGGTGAACTCGCTGGTCGACGAGGAGGTCACCGACGCGCTGTACCGGGCCTCCCAGGCCGGTGTGCACGTCGACCTGGTCATCCGGGGGATGTGCATGCTCCGGCCCGGAGTGCCCGGCCTGTCGGAGAACATCCGGGTCCGCTCGATCCTCGGCCGCTTCCTGGAACACTCTCGGGTCTTCCGCTTCGGCAACAACGGCGACGCCGAGTTCTGGATCGGCTCGGCCGACCTGATGCACCGGAACCTGGACCGGCGGGTGGAGGCGCTGGTCCAGGTGAGCGACCCGGTGGCCCGGGCCGAACTCGACTACGTGTTCGGCGCGGCGATGAACCCGGAGGTCGACGCGTTCGAGCTGGCGGCCGACGGCACCTGGGCGCGGTGCGCCGGCACACCGGAGGCGCCGCTGACCCACCTACAGGATCTGCTGCTGCGTCGCGTCGGCAGCGCGGCCGGTTGAGCGGGCCCGGGAATAGGCTGAGCAGATGGTCGAGGAGGAACGGAAGTTCACGGTGGAGCCCGAGTGGCTCATGCCCGATCTCTCCCCCGCCGCCCCCGTCGGCGGATCCGTCCGCGCGCTACCGCCGGTGACCCTTGTCGCCACCTATCACGACACGGTGGACCTGCGGCTGGCCAGAGCGGGTGTCTCGCTGCGCCACCGCGAGGGCGACGAGCTGCCCTGGACGGTGAAACTGCCCACCGACAGCCCCGGTGTCCGGCACGAGATCTCCCGGGCCGGTGCTCCCGGCGAGCTGCCGGCGGAACTGGCCGAGTTGGTCACCGTCTTCCACCGGGGCGCGCCGCTGGCCCCGGCAGCGGTGGTGCGTACCGACCGGCACGGTCACGAGATCCTCGACCGGGCCGGCACGGTACTGGCCGAGGTGGTCGACGACCGGGTCACCGTGCTCGACGCCGAGGGCACCGGCACGGGCGGGTTCCGCGAGGTGGAGGTGGAACGCAAGGCCGGCGACGTGGAACTGCTCGACCGACTCGGCGGGTTGCTGGGCGACGCCGGCGCCGAGGGGGGCGACTTCACCCCGAAGCACGTACGCGCGCTGGGCCGGGCGGCCACCGCGGAGCCGGACCTGGTCGCCCCGGCCGAGCTGCCGGCCGACCCCACGGCGGCGGCGGTGGTCACCGAGGCGGTACGCCGCGAGGCGGGCCGGCTGCTGGCACACGACCCGCTGGTCCGGCTACGCGCACCGGTCGGCGACGACGACACCGCCGTGCACCAGATGCGGGTGGCCTGCCGGCGACTGCGCAGCGACCTGAAGACATTCCGCCCGCTGGTCCGCCCCGCCTGGGCCCGGCCGCTGCGCACCGAGCTGAAATGGCTGGCGGACGCCCTGGGCGCGGCCCGGGACACGGAGGTGCTCCGGGAGCGGCTGCGCCGCACCGCCGCGGCCGACCCGGTCAGCCCGGTCGATCCGGCAGCTGTCGACCGGCTGGACGAGGTGCTGGCCGGCTGGCAGGAGGCGGCCCTCGCCGGCGTGGACGAGGCGCTGCGGTCAGCGCGTTACCTGGCCCTGGTCGACGCGCTGGTGCTGGCCGCCCGGGCGCCCCGACTCACCCCACGGGCGAAGGCGCCGGCCCGGCAGGTGCTGGCCCGACTGGTGGGCCGCCCCTGGCGACAGCTGGCCGGCACGGCGAAGAAGCCGGGCGGCGTCGCGGCCCTCGACCCGGCCGGACCCGACGAGCAGTGGCACACCGTACGCAAACAGGGCAAGCAGGCCCGCTCGGCGGTGACGGCGGTCGCACCCGTGCTCGGCCGGGACGCGGCGAAGCTGGCCCGCGCGCTGGCGAAGGTGCAGAACCTGCTCGGCGAGCACCAGGACGCCGCCGTGGCCGCGCAGACCTGGCGGGCGGTGGCCGAGGAACGACCCGCCGACCATCAGTTGGCGGTGACCGCCGGCCGGCTGCTGGAACGTGAGCGGGCCGCCGTACGGCGGGCGCGGGCGGACTTCCCGTACGCCTGGCGACGGGCCAGCCGGCGACGCCGGACCCGGTGGCTGGCGTGACCGAGATCCGGGCGGCCGGTGGCGTGGTGTGGCGGCCGGCTCCGGACGGAGGCGCCGAGGTGTGCCTGGTGCACCGGCCCCGGTACGGGGACTGGTCGCTGCCGAAGGGCAAACTGGAGCCGGGTGAGCACCCGCTGATCGCCGCCACCCGGGAGGTAGCCGAGGAGGCCGATGCCCAGGCGGCGCCCGAGCTGCGGCTGCCGACCGCGCGGTATCGCAGCGAGGGTCGGCTCAAGGTGGTCGACTACTGGTCGATGCGGGTGGTCGGCACCGGCGGCTTCCAGCCGGACACCGAGGTCGACGAGATCCGCTGGCTGGCCGTGGACGACGCGGTCACCCTGGTCAGCTACCCGCACGACGCGGAGGTGCTCGCCGCGTTCGCGGCGCTGCCGCCGGTCACCGCGACGCTGGTGCTGGTCCGCCACGGGCACGCCGGTAAGCGGCTGACCTGGCCCGGCCCGGATACTGGGCGCCCGCTGGACGCCCGTGGCTGGTCCGAGGCGTACGCCTTGGCGCCGCTGATCGGGCTGATCCGCCCGACCCGGCTGCTCTCCGCCGCGCCGCGCCGGTGTGTGCAGACCCTCGACCCGGCTGCCGCGTTGCTGGACCTGCCGATCGAGGTGTCCGGCGACCTGAACGAGCCGATCGCCGGCCAGCAGCCCGACGAGTGCATGCTGGCCGCCGCGGCGCTGCTGACCGCGCTGGCGACCGCGGGCGAGCCGGCGGCGGTGTGCAGCCAGGGCAAGGTGATCCCGGGCGCCCTGGAGCGCCTCGCCGGGCGGGGCGGCGACTACACCACCGGCAAGGGCGGCGGCTGGCTGCTCGCCTTCACCGGAGACCGGCTCATCGGCGCCGACCGCATCTGACCGACCCCGGCACCCGCCCGAAGTCCTGGCGACACCCGGCGCCCGCCTGGCATGACGCCGATCCCGCCCGCCGTCGCGGATCGCGACGTCGCCGGCCCGCCAGCTCGCCCGGGCCCGCCTCTCGCCCTGCCCGCCAGATCCCACTGCCGGCCTCTCGTCCAGCACCGGCATTTCGCTCAGCATGCTGGTGGCTGACCCCAAGCCCTGTCGAGCTGAGAGCGCAGACGGATCAGCGGGCTCCTGACAGTTCGAACGCTCCCTCCCAGCACGCCAGACGGCAACGCCGGCCACCACGACACCCGGCCACCACAACAGCGGTCACCACAGGCGACGCCCCCGCCCAGGCGCGGCGCAAGCGAGGCGCGACGCAAGCGGGGCGGGGCGGCGGAGGGCGCAAGCGGGGCCGGGCGAGGCGAGGCAAGGCAAGGCGGGGCGGGGCGGGGCGGGGCGCAAGCGAGGCGGACCGATAGCACAGACGGTTCAGCTCGACAGGACGCGACAGATTGCACTCCGAAGCACCGAACCGCCCCTCCGGCGCACCGCACCGCCCCACCGCACCGCCGCCCCACCGCACCGCAGCGCAACAACGCGCCGCACTGCGCCGCACCGCCGCCGCCCCAACGCGCCTCAGCGGGTCGGCAGGGTGAGGGTGACGGCGACCGGCAGGTGGTCGCTGGCGGTGCTCGGCACTGCGGTGGGGTCGGTGGCGACCAGGTCGGGCGAGACGAAGATGTGGTCGATCTGCTCATCCGGGTCGTCGGCTGGGCTGGTCGGCAACGGGCGGGCCGGCGCGAGCGCGTCGACCAGGGCGGCGCTGGTGAACACGGCGAACGCCGGGTCGTCCGGCTCGGTGTTGAAGTCGCCGGCGACCACGAGCGGTGCGCCGTCGGCGTACGCCGTGGCGAATTCGGCGACGGCGCGTGCCTGGACCACCGGATCCTCACCGGGCGGTGGCTGTAGGTGGGTGCTCACCACGGCCAGGCGCACACCGTCACTGAAGTCGACCGTGACGCCCAGCGCCTGCGCACCGGTGGGGGCACCGACCGCGGGCAGCGAGCGGGTCCGCGCCCGCTGCACCGGCCAACGGCTGAGCACCGCGTCGCCCCAGAGTGGGCCGGCGGCCGGCGCGAAGACGTAGGGCATCTCCAGCCGGGCGGCGAGCAGATCCAGGGTGTCGTGGCCGCCGTTGAGCAGCCAGCCCCGGTCGACCTCGCTGAGCACCACCACGTCGGCCTGGCCCACCGCCCGGTGGAGGGCGGCCAGGTCGAAGCGGCCGTCGAGGCCGAAGCCCATCCGGATGTTGTACGCCACCAGCCGCACCTGCTCCGGCGGCCCGTCCCGGTTGGTCGACACCAGCCACGGCCCGTGCACCCAGGCGGCGGCGAAGGCGACGAGGGCGGCCAGCGCCGCCAGCCGGCCGGCGGGCAGCTCCACCGCCCCGGACGGGGACGGCGCCGGCCCCACCGGCGTCTGCGGCCCGTTCGACCCGCGTCCGCCAGCCGACGCGACGACCCCGGCCAGGACGGCTACTCCGGCTGGCAGCCAACCGTTGGGGTAGCCGATGTCATAGGCGGCGTAGTACAGCACCGCGGCGACGGCGAAGACGAGCATCCCGCCGACTGCGGCGTACGACCGCCGGGGCCCACTCCGCCCGGTGGCCTGGTCCGACGGAGCCGCGGTACCGGCCAGCGCGAGGCAACCGCCCAGGCCCGCCGCGGCGAGCAGCATGGCGAGGACGAGCAGCCCGGGCGGGCCGTACCCGAACAGCAGGGTCCCGGCCAGCAGCAGCAGCGGCGGCAGCGGACGCCACCGGCGGCGGGGCACCGTCAGCGCGCCGAACAGGAACAACGACGCCGCGACGCCCAGCGGGGCCAGCGCGAACGGCGGCGGTGCGGCGGTGCCGGCCGCGCCGTACCAGAACGACATCGCGGTGCCCGCGACGGCCGGTGACAGTGCGACCATGCCGCCGAGCAGCAGCGCCGGCCCGGCGAGCAGCCAGGCTCGACCGCCCGCTGCCGGGCTGCCGGGTCGGGCGTCCGAGCCGGAGCGCAGGGCGAGGAACGCCTCGCCGGCGAGCAGCGACGCCACCACCGCGACGGTCGCCACCCACGCCTCCCATCGCCCCCACCAGACCAGGTCGTACGTGCCGAGCAGGGCATGGCCGAGCGCGCTGGCGCCCAGCCCCAGCGCCAGAGCGGGCACCGGGCGCTCGACCCGGGCGGCGGTGGCGGCCAACCAGACCAGACCGGCGAGCAGACCGGCGGTGGCGAGCCAGAGCTGGGCTCGGCCACCGGGTGTGGCGGTCAGGGTGAGCCGGGCGGCGGCCAGCACCACCACCGCCACGACGCCGACGACGCGGTGGCCGGCCCGTACGACGAGGGCTGGCGCGGCGAGCGCGAGCACGAACCAGCCCAGCGCGAACGCCCCGAGCAGCTCGGCCGGGGTCGACGCGGCCTGGCCGAAGATGGTGATGACCGAGGGCAGGAAGACCCGGAGCACGTCGGTCAGGACGACGAGGCCCAGGGCCAGGACGGCGGTGCCCAGGCGGCTCTGGCGTAGCACGGCTCTCTTTTCGCCAAGGGTTGGATGGTGCGGCGATTCTGAGCGCTGTGCCCTGTGCCGGTCAACGATTCTCCGCCCCGACGGCGGGACCGCGATGCGGCGGACATGGTGAGGGCGCCCACCGTGATGGCGGGCGCCCTCGTCGTACGACCGGCTCAGCGCCGGGTCGCGGCCTTCCTGGCCGGCGCCTTCTTCGCCGGCGCCTTCTTGGCTGTCGCGGTCTTCTTCGCCGCCGTCGCCTTGCTCGCCGCAGCGGTCTTCTTTGCCGGGGCGGCCTTCTTCGTGGTGGTCTTCTTCGCCGGGGCGGCCTTCGTGGCCGCCTTGGTCGCGGTCGTCTTCTTGGCCGCCGTCGCCTTGCTCGCCGCAGCGGTCTTCTTGGCCGCCGCGGCCTTGCTCGCGGTGGTCTTCTTGGCCGCCGCAGTCGTCGCCGCGGTGGTCTTCTTGGCCGCGGTGCTCTTCGCCGCGGTCGTCTTCTTCGCGGTGGTCGCCTTGGCACCGGTCGCCTTCGCGCCGGTGGTCCTTGCGGTGGCTCCGGCGGTCTTCTTCGCCGCAGCCGTGGCCTTCGGCACCTTGCCGCTGGCCACCATCTCCTTGAACCCGGCGCCCGGGCGGAAGGTCGGCACCGAGGTCTTCTTGACCTTCACCGCCTCCCCCGTGCGCGGGTTCCGGGCTGTTCGCGCACCCCGTGCACGCTTCTCGAACGCTCCGAAACCGGTGATCGCCACTTTCTCGCCCTTGGTGACCGCCGCCTGGACCTCAGCGAGGACCGCGTCGAGCGCGGCCGTCGCCGTTTTCCGGTCCCCCAGGCGAACGGCGAGCGCCTCGATGAGCTCGGCCTTGTTCACGACTTCCTCCTGATTGTGCAACTGACTCGACGCGAGCCATTCTGCGCGCACGGTATGCCCTGTGCTGCCGGGACACAAACATTCGGTGGAAAAAAGCCCTTGTGTCGTAACGGATTCGCCCCCACCGGTGGCACCGGTGGGGGCGGAATCGGCTGCGGATCCGGCGTACGGCTACCCGACCCGGGGCAGGAAAGCCGGCCGGCCGGCCTCGAAGGCGCTGATCCGCGCCTCGTGCCGAAGGGTGAGTCCAATGTCGTCCAAGCCCTCGATGAGCCGCCACCGGCTGAAGTCGTCGAGCGGGAACTGCCAGGTGGCGGTGCCGGCCCGGACCTCGCGGGCGGTCAGGTCGACGGTCACCGGGCTGGTCGGATCCGTCTCGACCATGCTCCAGATTTCTTCGACGGCTCTCAATTCCAGCTCGACCGGCAGCAGCCCTTCCTTGAGGGCGTTGCCACGGAAGATGTCGCCGAAGCGCGGCGAGATCACCACCCGGAAGCCGAAGTCGCGCAACGCCCACACGGCGTGCTCCCGCGATGACCCGGTGCCGAACTCGGGACCGGCCACCAGAATCGACGCACCCGAATAGGCTTGATCGTTGAGTACGAATCCCGGGTCCTCGCGCCAGGCGCTGAACAGCCCGTCGGCAAACCCGGTGCGAGTCACCCGCTTGAGATACACGGCGGGGATGATCTGGTCGGTGTCCACGTCGGACCGACGCAGCGGCAGCACGGTGCCGGTGTGCACGGTGAACTTGTCCATCTGTCGCAGCCCTTCTACAGGTCGGCGGGGGCGGCCAGCCGGCCGACGACGGCGGTGGCGGCGGCCACCGGCGGGCTGACCAGGTGGGTCCGCCCACCCCGGCCCTGACGGCCCTCGAAGTTGCGGTTCGAGGTGGAGGCGGCGCGCTGCCCGGGAGAGAGCGTGTCCGGGTTCATGCCCAGACACATGGAGCAGCCGGCGAAGCGCCACTCGGCGCCGGCGTCGACGAAGACCTTGTCCAGCCCTTCCGCCTGGGCGGCCTCGCGCACGGCGGCGGAGCCGGGCACCACCAACATGCGTACCCCGTCGGCGACGGTGTGGCCACGCAGCACCTCGGCGGCGGCGCGCAGGTCCTCCAGACGCCCGTTGGTGCACGAGCCGACGAAGACCACGTCGACGGCGAGGTCGCGCAGCACGGTGCCGGGGCGCAGGTCCATGTACTCCAGGGCCCGGCGGGCGGCGGCCCGCTCCGGCTCGGTGACGAACTCGTCCGGGTCCGGCACGGTCGCGCCCAGCGGTGCACCCTGACCGGGGTTGGTGCCCCAGGTGACGAACGGACTGATCTCGGCGGCGTCCAGCGTCACCTCGGCGTCGAAGGTCGCACCCTCGTCGGTGGGCAGCGTCCGCCAGTAGGCCACCGCCGCGTCCCAGTCGGCTCCGGCGGGGGCGTTCGGCCGTCCCTTGAGGTACGCGAAGGTGGTGTCGTCCGGTGCGATCATGCCGGCCTTGGCGCCCCACTCGATGGACATGTTGGCGATGGTCATCCGCGCTTCCATGGACAGCGCCCGGATCGCCTCACCCCGGTACTCCACGATGTGCCCGCGCCCGCCGCCGGTGCCGACCTTGGCGATCAGGGCGAGCACCAGATCCTTCGCGGTGACGCCGGGGCCGAGCCGGCCGTCGACGGTGACCGCCATGGTCTTCGGCCGGGCCTGCGGCAGTGTCTGGGTGGCGAGCACGTGCTCGACCTCGCTGGTGCCGATGCCGAAGGCCAGAGCGCCGAAGGCGCCGTGGGTGGCGGTGTGCGAGTCGCCGCAGACGATCGTCATGCCGGGCTGGGTGAGGCCCAGCTGCGGGCCGATCACGTGCACGATGCCCTGGTTCGCGTCGCCGAGCGGGTGCAGCCTGACGCCGTACTCGGCGCAGTTGCGCCGCAGCGTCTCGATCTGGATGCGGGAGGTCGGGTCGGCGATGGTGAGCAGGTCGCCGCGGCGCTGCTGGAACGAGGGATCGGCGTACCCGGTCGGGGTGTTGTGATCCTCGGTCGCGAGCGTGAGGTCGGTGCGGCGCACCCGCCGGCCGGCCAGCCGCAGCCCATCGAAGGCCTGCGGGCTGGTCACCTCGTGCAGCAGGTGCAGGTCGATGAAGAGCAGATCGGGCTCACCAGCGGCGGACCGGACGACGTGTGCGTCCCAGACCTTCTCGGCCAGGGTCCTCGACCCAGGAGTGACTCCCACCATCTGGACATCCTAAATTCTGGGAGGTAAGTTTCGGCTTGTGGGACACAGTATGAGCGGTGTCGGCGTTCTCGACAAGGCGGTGGTCATCCTGGCCGCCTGCGTGGACGGCGCCAGCCTGGCCGAACTCGTTGAACGCACCAAGCTGCCCCGGGCCACCGCGCACCGGCTGGCACAGGCGCTGGAAATCCACCGGATGCTGGTCCGGGACACCCAGGGCCGCTGGCGTCCCGGCCCGCGCCTGGGCGAGCTGGCGAACGCGGCACCGGACGTGCTGCTGACCGCGGCCGAGCCACTGCTCGCCGCCCTGCGGGACGCCACCGGAGAGAGCGCCCAGCTCTACCTGCGGCGGGCGGACGAGCGGATCTGCGTGGCCGCCGCCGAGCGGGCCAGCGGGCTGCGGGACACCGTCCCGGTGGGTTCCGTGTTGCCGATGATCGCCGGCTCGGCGGCGCAGATCCTGCTCGCCTGGGAACCGCCCGAGGCGGTGATGCCGCTGCTGCCCCGGTCGAAGTTCACCGGCCGCACCCTCGCCGAGGTGCGCCGCCGCGGCTGGGCGCAGAGCGTCGCCGAGCGGGAGGCCGGTGTGGCGAGCGTCTCGGCTCCGATCCGCGACCGCACCGGCCGCGTGATCGCCGCGATCAGCATCTCCGGCCCGATCGAGCGCCTCGGCCGCCGCCCCGGCGAACGCCACGCCATGGCCGTAGTCCGCGCCGGCCAACGCCTCTCCGGCCTCTAACCCAACCCCACCCCACCCACCCCCGGCCCACCCGACGCTCTCGCGTTGATCATGAAGTTAGCGGGGTCTTTGATCTCCAAAAGGCCCGCTAACTTCATGATCAACACGACGGGGGTGGGGGTGGAGTGGGGTGGGAGTGGATGAAACGGCTCGTCCTGCCGAAGCGGGACGAGCCGGATCTTGAGTTGTAGCCCCGACCGGATTCGAACCGGCGCTACCGCCTTGAGAGGGCGGCGTCCTGGGCCACTAGACGACGGGGCCAGAACATTTTGCGGCACCGCCGGTGAGGCGGTGCCGCCGAACTCTACCAGATCTCGCGACCGAGGCCCTCGCGGTGCATCGGTGCCGAACTCCACCAGAATCCAGCGACCTCGATTCTTGACGAATCGCGGCTGCGCTGGGGTACCAGGACTCGAACCTAGACTAACTGAACCAGAATCAGTCGGGCTGCCAATTACCCCATACCCCAATGGCCCCTTGCGGCGCCGGGAACAAACTCTACCCTCCCCGGCACCAGC
Source organism: Micromonospora tarapacensis (assembly GCF_019697375.1). Lineage (NCBI taxonomy): Bacteria > Bacillati > Actinomycetota > Actinomycetes > Micromonosporales > Micromonosporaceae > Micromonospora > Micromonospora tarapacensis. The sequence continues at coordinate 3,684,199 of NZ_JAHCDI010000004.1, forward strand.
AGGCCAAATCGACTTCCCCAAAGCGCCCTTGAGCTGCGAAAACGGCGATCAGGTCGCAGACAGGACCGGGTTGACCAACTCGCCGATCCCGTCGATCCTGACGCTCACCGTATCCCCCTCGGCGAGCGGGCTAACCCCTGCCGGCGTGCCGGTCAGCACGACGTCACCGGGCAGCAACGTCATCACGTGTGAGACGTACGACACCAGTGCCGGCACGTCGAAGACCATGTCCCGGGTGCGGCCCAACTGGCGGACCTCCATCTCCTCCGGATCGCGTCCCACCTCGCAGCGGATCTCCAGATCGGTGACGTCGAGACCGGTGGTGATCCACGGCCCGATCGGGCAGAACGAGTCGAACCCCTTCGCCCGGGTCCACTGGCTGTCGGAGCGTTGCAGGTCGCGGGCGGTGACGTCGTTGGCGCAGGTGTAGCCGAAGATGGCGCGCTCCGCCGCGGCCCGGTCCGCACGGCGGGCACCGGGCGCACCGATCACCACCGCCAACTCTGCCTCGTGCTCGACCTGCCTGCTGAACTCCGGGAGCCGGATCGCGTCCCGAGGGCCGATGACCGAGGTGGAGGGCTTGAGGAACAGCAATGGCTCCTTCGGGACCTCGTGACCATGTTCGGCGGCGTGCTCCGCGTAGTTGCGACCGACGCAGACCACCTTGCTGGGCAGGATCGGGGAGAGCAGCCGGACGTCGGACAACGCCCAGCGGACCCCGCTGAACGTGATCTGGCCGAACGGATGGCCGGAGATCTCCGCGATGGTGAGCCCCTGCGGGCCCGCCTCCGGCTCCCCCTCGACGACGCCGAACGACATTCCCTTGGCATGAGCGAAACGAGCGATACGCACCAGGCCAATCTAGTCCGACCGGCCGGCGGGCCGGGCGAAGCTTACCGGTGACGATCACCTCCCGGGCCAAATTCACCGCTTCGTACCCGCACGACGTGTGCCCGCACCTAGCGTCGGCTGCGGAGGTTCGTTCGTATGCCTGCATCGAGACGACACCACAGGGCCCTCGCGGCGATCGTGCACTGCGTCGGCCTGCTCACCGCCCTGCCGGTCCTGCCGGCGGCCGGCGTCCCGGAAGCCCCGGCGGCCGGGCGGCAACACGCGGCGGCCACGCCCGATCCCAGCATGCCGGCGGCACCGCCAGCGGTACCCACCCCCACCCGGGTCGCCTCGCCGGCCGCCAGGCCGAAGGTCAGCGTGGCGGTGGCGCCGGAACACACCGCCGAGCCCGGGTACCGCATCGAGGTCCGCAACACCGGCAACGCCCCGGTGGACACCACCGTGCGCCAGGAACTGCCCGAGGGAGTCTCGGCGACCACGATCAGCGACGGGGGTCGGCAGCTACGCCCCGGTGGGTCGGCGGCGACCGAGGTGACCTGGCGTCTGAGGCTGCCGCCGCGCAGCACCACCACGCTGGGCACCACCCTCGCCGGCGCCGCCGCCCAGCAGCCGGTGACCGCGCCGGCGTGCGCCTTCGCCAGTGACGGCCGGCGGCCGTACGACTGCGCGACCGCCACCTGGACGGCGCCGGGGGCCACGGCAGCCGGTCCGCAGGAGCCGACGGGTTGGCGTCGCCAGGCTCCCGCGCTGCTGGTCGGCGCGGTGGCGGTGCTGGTGCTCGGCGTCGTGGGCTTCGTCACCTGGCGGCGCCGGCGGCGGCCGGTCGCCGCCGCACTGGCCTCGGACGGACCGGGCACGGTCTATCCCCGTCCGGCCGCTCCTCGCCCGCCGGCCCGGCGGCGCAAGCCGCCGGTCTGGGTGGTGGTGCCGGTGGCGGCGACGGTGCTGGCCGGCACGGTCGGCGCGGCGGCCTGGTCCGCAACCCAGCGGGTGACCGCGATCGACACCGACAGCCAGCCGACCAGCGGCGCCTGGAAGGGTGCCGGGGCGAGCGGTGCGCTGGGGACGCCGCTGCGCGAGGAGGCGTTCGAGTTCACCGTCTACCGGATGAGCTGCGAACCGGGCCGGGACGCCCGGCAGTGCCAGGCGACCGTCGGGGTCCGCAACCTCACCCCGGAGCACCAGAGCTGGCACGGCAAGCTGCAACGGGCCTACCTGGCGGACGGCAACTGGGTCACCACCGACGAGCAGGCCACCCGGCGGGCGAACCAGGGGCGGGACATGTTCGCCGAGCCGATGGCGGCCGGCAGCCGGATGGTGCTGCCGCTGGTGTTCACGATCAACGGGCGGGAGGCGCCGCAGCGGCTGGAACTGCGCAGCGGGGTGTTCTCCGCCGGGGTACGGGTGGAGGTGCCCTGACCGGCGGAGACGACCCGGTCGTACCCTTGGTCGGTGACCGGCCTGCCCGCGGCGACCTGGCTGCCCCTACAGGCAGCTCACGAGCAGCGCGCCGATCGCCTCACCGCCGGCCGTCGCGCCCGCAGGGTCACCGGGGAGCGGCACGCCATCGATGACTTCCTCTACGACTACTACGGCACGAGACCCTCGGTGCTGCGGCGGTGGCACCCCGGCGTCGGCGTCCGCCTGGAACCCGGATCCGCCGGCCCGGCCCCGCACCACCGCTGGCGCTGGTACGCGACGGACGCGGACGCGTCGGTGCGTCTCGACCTCGCCGCGTTCCTCGCCGACCGGGGCGATTCGGTGCGCTTCATCCATCGACTGCTGTCCGCCATCGCGTCACGACCGGCCTTCACCGGCTGCTTCGGCCTGCACGAGTGGGCGATGGTGTACCGCCAGCGGGAGCACCGGCATCCGCTCCCCCTCCGTCTCGGGCAGCAGGACACCGACGCGGTGGTCGAGTCACACCAGATCCGCTGCACGCACTTCGACGCGTACCGGTTCTTCACCCCCGACGCGGTCGGCCTCAACCGGCTCCGGCCGACGCGGGCCAGTCAGGTGGAGCTCGACCAGCCGGGCTGCCTGCACGCCTCGATGGACTGCCACAAGTGGGCCACGAAGCTGGGTCCCGCCGTGGCCGGTGACCTGGCGCTCGACTGCTTCGAGCTGGCGAGGGACATCCGGCTGCTCGACATGCAGGCGTCACCGTACGACTTCTCCTCGTACGGTGAACCGGCGGTGGCCGTCGAGACGCCGGAGGGCAAGGCCGAGTACGTGGCTCGGCAGCGCGAGTTCTCCCAGCGTGCGGGCCGGCTGCGGGCCCGGCTGATCGACGTCTGCGTGGCCCTGCTGGCGGCGGAGCCGGCGGCGCTGTCGAGGGTCTGAGGCCGGGCACCGGGATCGCACCTCCGGCGGGCCGGCCCGGTCGTCGCCGGTGCTACTCGCCGTCCACCCGGCGGTCGCGCTTGCGTTGGGCGCGGCGCTTCTTCTCGGCCAACCGCCGTTCCTTCGCTCCCCGTGACGGCCGGGTGGGGCGGCGCGGCGGGGGCGGCGGGGCGACGGCCTCGCGCAGCAGCGACGTCAGTCGTTCCCGGGCCGCCTCGCGGTTGGCCAGCTGGGCCCGATGCTCACTGGCGGCGATGGTCAGCACGCCGTCGACCAGCCGCCCGGCGAGCCGGTCCAGTGCCCGGGCGCGCAGCGGCTCCGGGATGCTCGGCGAGCCGGCCAGGTCGAAGCTCAGCTCGACCCGGGAGTCGGCGGTGTTGACTCCCTGCCCACCGGGCCCGGACGACCGGGAGAACCGCTCCCGCAGCTCGGCGGCGGGAACGACCCACCGGTCGGTCACCCGCAGTCCGTCGTCCACGCCCTGAGGCTAGCGTGCGGGCCGCTCGTCCGGGGCGCTGCTCGGGCCCGGCGTCGGCGGAGCCGGCTCGTCGGTCCCGCCGGCGGCGGCGTACGCGACCGCACCGACCAGAAGCAGGGCGATCACGCCGACCTTCGTGGTGACCATCTTGATCAGCAACCACGCAGCGCGACGCGCGCCGGGCACGGTCTTCTTCGCCGCCTGATAGTCGTTCCAGCCCCGCCTGGCCCGCGCGTACGACGACCCGACGCCACTTCCGATGATGAGGCCCACCAGCAGGAGGACCGCGATGAGAGGACGCTCCACCCACGCCAGTATCCATACCCAGCGTCATATTTCCATTCTCCGATCATCCGGCGCGGGAATCCGACAGTTGCCCCGATCTCCTCGTAATCGGACAGTGACTGTGTGTATATCACCCGCCCTTACCAATGATCGTGTCGGCCGTCTGCTGCACCTGTTCGATCGGGATGGCGAAGCCGATCCCGATCGATCCGTTGCCGTCGATCGTGGCGATCGCGGTGTTCACCCCGACCACCTCGCCCCGCGCGTTGACCAACGGTCCACCGGAGTTGCCCGGGTTGATCGAGGCATCGGTCTGCACCGCCCGGTGCCGGTTGTCGCCGAGGCGCACCTGGCGGTCCAGCGCACTGACGATGCCGGCGGTGACGGTGCCGGGCAGCCCCAGCGGCGAACCGACGGCCAGCACCGGCTCGCCCACCCGGGTCGAACCCGGCTTGGCCAGCGGCAACGGCGTCAGCCCCGCGGACGGTGGCACCCTGAGCACCGCGAGATCGCTGCCCGGCTCCCGGCCCACCACCTCCGCCGCGAACCGCCGGCCATCCGGCAGTTCCACCGTCACCGGCCCACCACGCCCCTTCGTCAGGATGTGGTCGTTGGTGATGATGTGCTGCTCGGCGTCCACGGCGAAGCCGGAACCGCTCGCCGAGCCGTTACCGGCGCCACCCACCAGCACCGACACCACCCCCGGCACGGTCTTCTCGGCGGCGGTCACCAGTTCGGCCGGCACCGGGGCGGCCGTGGCGGCCGCCGGGCCCGGGCCGCCGTCGCGACCGGCCACCCAGCCGCCGGCCAACCCTCCCGCGCCGGTGGAGAGCGCGATCACCGCCAGGCCCACCAGCAGCCGGCGATGCCAGCCCCACGCCATCCGGTCCCGCGCCCTGGACGCACCGTCCGGCCCGGCCCGGCCGTCCGGGTCGAGATCCGGCGAGACGAACCAGGGACCCCGTGGTTCGCCCAGCCCGGTCTGCACTGCCATACGTACGCTCCTCACGTGCGCGGCCGGCACCGGCCGCTCCGGTGGCTCGGCCAGGCCGGGCCGACGAGGTCAGGGCAGGCGGGAGAACCACCGCATCGAGCCGACCGCCGCGCCCATCGCGAACACCAGCCCGAGCCCGATGAACCGGGCCGAGACGTCCTGCCGTACCTTCCGCCAGCCCACCGAGCTGCCGATGTCGTCGTAGACGGCACGCAGTTCGTCACTCGTGTCGGCCTCGTGGAAACCACCCCCGGTCTCCTCGGCGACGGCCTGCAAGGTCGCGCCGTCCACCGGCACCTGGATCGGCCGCCCTCCACGGTCGACGAAACCGCCGGGCGTACCGAACGAGATCGTGTGCACCGGCACCTCGAAGGCGACGGCCTCGATGGCCGCCTCCATCGGGTCCATTCCCGAGGTGTTCGCCCCGTCGGAGAGCACGATGATCCGCGCCGGCGGCGGCTGGGTGGCCGCCTTGTCGTCCAGCGCCTTCACCGCGCCCAGCGAGGTGCTGATGGCCTCGCCGATCGCGGTGCCCTGGACACCGGTCACGCCCTCGGCGAGCCGGTCGATCCCGTCGTGCAGCGCCTCCCGGTCGGTGCTCGGTGGCACCAGCACCGCCGCGCTGCCGGCGAACGCGACCAGCCCGACGTTGAACTCACCAGGTAGCCCGTCGACGAACCGCCCGGCGGCACGCTTGGCCGCGCCGAGCCGGTCCGGCTCGACGTCGGTCGCGAGCATCGAGGTGGAGACGTCCACCGCCACCATCACGGTGGCGCGTTCCCGGGGCACCCGGACCTCGGCGGTGGGCCGGGCGAAGCCGACGACGAGCAGGGCCAGCATGGCGAGGAAGAGGCCGGCCGGCAGGTGCCGGCGCCAGGTCGGGCGCCGGGGCGCCACCCGGTCGAGCAACCGCAGGTTGGTGAACCGGACGGCATACCGGCTGCGGCGGCGCTGCGCCACCAGGTACACCACGGTCAGGGCCGCCACACCGAGCAGCAGCCAGAGCCGGACGGGCGACTCCCAGATCACGCGGCACCTCCCCGGCGGGTCGCGGCCGGGACGGTGGCCAGGCGGCGCTGTGCGTGCACGTGCCGCACGATGTCGGCCGCCCAGTCCCGATCGGTGCGCAGCGCCAGGTGGGTCGCGCCGGCCCGGCGCAGCGCGGACCGCACCTGGTCGCGCTGGGCAGCCGCGGCCTCGGCGTACCGCTCGCGCAGCCGGCGGTCGCCGGTCCACACCTCGCGACGCTCGCCCGTCTCCGGATCGGCGAGGGTGATCAGGCCGACGTCCGGCAGCTCCAGCTCACGCGGGTCGGTGACCTCCACCGCGAGCACCTGGTGCCGCACGGTCAGCCGGCGCAGCGGACGTTCCCAGGAGGCCGGCAGCCGTGGGTCGTCGGGCAGGCCGTCGAGGAAGTCGGAGACCACCACCACCAGGCCACGCCGGTTGGCGACCCGACCCACCGCCGCCAGCGCGTCGGCCAGATCGGCCGCGTCCGGTGCGGCGCGCGGCCCGACATCCGCGTCGTACCCGCCCACCCGGGGCGCGGCCAGCAGGGTGCGCAGCAGACCGAACAGGTGGCTGCGCCCGCCGCGCGCCGGCACCCGGTGCAGCCCGTCCGGCGTGAGCACCTGGGCACCGAGTCGGTTGCCCGGCCCGGCGGTGAGGAAGCCGACGGTGGCGACCGCGGCCACCGCCAACTCCCGCTTGTCCAGTTCGGCGGTGCCGTACTCCATGCTGGGGCTGGCATCGACCAGCAGCCAGGTGGTCAACTCCCGGTCGGCGTCCACCACCCGCACGTGCGGGACGGTGGTGCGGGCGGTGACCGACCAGTCCATCCGGCGGACCTCGTCCTCACCGGGTCGGTACTCGCGGCTGCCCGCGGATTCGCTGCCCGGCCCGGGCAGCAGGCCGCGAAGCTCTCCGTGCAACAGGCCGTCGAGGCGCCGGGTCACGGTGATTTCCAGCTGTCGCAGGCGCTGGTCGGGGGTGAGGTCGGTCAGCACCGGCTCCGCCGCCACCGGCGCCGACCTGTCCCGGCGTCCCATCAGGCGGCTGCCAGGTCGGTCGCGTACGCCGGCTGGCCGGTCGTCGCCACCTGTGGCGGCGGGACCGCCTCGACCAGCCGGCGCACCACCCACTCGGCGCTCACCCCGTCGGCGACCGCGTCGAAGGAGAGCACCATCCGGTGCGCCAGCACGTCCACCGACAGCTCCCGGACGTCGTCGGGCAGGACGTACTCCCGGCCCCGGATCAGGGCCTGGGCGCGGGCGGCGGCGACCAGGCCGAGGGTGGCGCGAGGGCTGGCACCGTAGGCGAGCAGCGGAGCGAGCCCCGGCAGCCCGAACCTGCCCGGGTCGCGGGTGGCGAGGATGAGCCGGACCACGTACTCGGCGATGGCGTGGTGGACGAACACCTGCCGGGCCTGATGCTGGAAGCCGCGCAGCCGGTCCGGGTCGAGCAGGCGGTGCGCCCGGGGGCGGTCGGCGCCCATCCGGTAGAGAATGGCCAACTCGTCGGCGGCGTCGGGATAGTCGACGACGATCTTCATGAGGAAGCGGTCCCGCTGCGCCTCGGGAAGCTGGTAGACCCCTTCGGACTCGATGGGGTTCTGGGTGGCCAGCACGAGGAACGGCGCCGGCACCGGGTAACTGCGCCCGCCGATCGACACCTGGCGCTCGGCCATCGCCTCCAGCAGCGCCGACTGCACCTTCGCCGGTGCCCGGTTGATCTCGTCGGCCAGCACCAGGTTGGCCATGATCGGGCCCAGCTCGACGTCGAAGCTCTCCTTCGAGGCGCGGTAGATCCGGGTGCCGACGATGTCGGACGGAACCAGGTCGGGGGTGAACTGGATGCGGGAGAAGGTGCCGCCGACGACCGTCGCGAGGGTGTCGGCGGCCAGGGTCTTGGCCACCCCGGGCACGCCCTCCAGCAGGCAGTGCCCTTCGGCGATCAGGGCGGTGAGGAGGCGCTCGACGAGCCGATCCTGCCCGACGATCACGCGTTTGACCTCGAAGAGCGTCTGATCCAGCTCGGCCGCGGTCGCGTCGGGATCGGCCGGGCTGGGCAGGCTGGCCATGGTGTCCGAGATGTCCGTCACGGTGCTTGCTTCCCGGGGCGGGCCTCGGACAAACGTCGGAATTTCCGGCCCTCGGCGGGCCAGACCGGATGACGGTACCGCGGCGCACCGAACTGCTCCCTACCGCGCGAAACGAGGCCAGACAGCGCTCCAGGGCGGAGCCGGGGCACGACGGCGGCCGACCCCGCCGATGGCGGGGGTCGGCGACGGTGCCGGATCAGCGCTGTACGAGAAGGTGGAAGGGCAGGTCGGCGGGGACGCCGGCCGAGTTGCGGGTCTGGATGAAGACCCCGTTCGGGGTGAGCAGGCGCGGCGCGACCGAGACCTCGCCGGCCGGTGGGACACAGCACGAGTCGGCCCGGCCGATCGTCGCCACGTAGACGCCGGTGGCGACGCTGCTGCCGAACTGCACCTCGTACTGCCCGACGCCGTACTTGATGACGACCCCGTCGCCGCGGGCCTTGGTGCCGTTGGCGTTGACCACCGTGGCGTAGAAGCCCACGGCCTGGGTGCCGATCGAGTCACCCTTGGCGAGGGCGGCCTTCGCGCTGTTCAACGAGGCCGTGGTGACCGCCGGCTGCTGCGCGGTGCGGGCGGCGGGCTGGGCGGACTCGGCCGTCGGCTTCGCGGCTGCGATCCCGCCGCCGGCCAGGGCCAGTGCCAGGGCCGCGATCGTCACCGCGGCCGCCTTACGTCGGAAAAATCTGGTCATGACAGGTCTCCCTTTGGTGACCGTGGGGATACGACCGACCCGCGGCGCGCGGGACGGACATTTCATTTACAGAGCCGGGAAAATGCACGCGAACCGCCGGTGCAGCTATTGTGGATCGCCTCCGAAGTCGACTGACCCAACCGGCCGCATGCATCCTGAGCTGCTGGTTCTTCCTCGGTAGCGACCACCCGACCAGCTGGAACGTAGCATCGAAAAACGCCGGGCGTCAATAGTGGATCGGCCCTTTACCGGCCTGTCGGATCAACGCCAACGGAATTGTGAGAAGTGAATTCGAAGGCCGTTCACGAAAAGCGCTCGACAATTTCCGCGCCGCCGGCGAGGCCGGCGATCACAGCCGGATCACGGGTGGCCGGCAGCCACGCACGGCGGGCGCACTAGCCTGCGTCCGTGGTGACGCTGCTCGCGCTGGCGGCTCCCCGCGCGCTGACCGCACCGCAACCGTCGACCACCGGGCCGGCGGTGCGGGTGCTGACCGCCAACCTCCTGGCCGGCGCCGCCGATCCGCAGGCGGTGGCCGAGCTGGTCCGCAACGAACGGATCGGCCTGCTCGTTGTCCAGGAGTTCACCCCGTCCGCCGCGACCGAACTGGATCGGCTCGGGCTCGACCGGCTAATGCCGTACCGGCAGCTCAACCCGGTCGTCGGCACCGCCGGCTCCGGACTCTACGCCCGTCACCGGATCAGCGACGGCGGCATCCGCCAGCTACGCGGCGGGTGGGGTTTCACGCAGGCGTACGCGACCGTGGCGCTGCCCGACGCACCCCCGGTACGCGTCGAGTCGGCACACCCGGCGGCCCCGTACGCGGTGGACCAGGTCGACTCGTGGCGGGCCGACCTGGCGGCGCAGCCGGCCGCCACCCCCGACGGGCCACTGAGCATCCTCGCCGGGGACTTCAACGCCACCCTCGACCACGGTCCGCTGCGCGCCCTGCTCGGCACCGGCTACGTCGACGCCGCCGCTTCGGTCGGCGCCGGGCTCACCGGCACCTGGGGACCGTACGACGGCGACGCGATCCCGCCCGTGGTGATCGACCACGTGCTGGTCGACCGCCGCATCGCGGTACGCGCCGTCGCCGTGCACCCGCTACCCGGCAGCGACCACCGCATGGTCGTCGCCGAGTTGCGGCTGCCGGGCACCAGCGGGTGAGCGGGTTGCGTCCGCTACCGGATCCTCACACCCGGGCCCGGTCGAGGCCGTAGGTGAGCGCGTCGACAAGCGCGTGCCAGCTCGCCTCGACCACGTTGGGGTGCACGCCGACGGTCGTCCAGCCACCACCCCGGCCGTCGGCCGTCTCGACCAGCACGCGCGTCACCGCGCCGGTGCCGTGGCTGCCCTCCAGGATGCGCACCTTGTAGTCGGCCAGCTCGAAGTCGCGCAGTTCCGGGTAGTGCCGGCCGAGGCCGACCCGCAGCGCCTCGTCCAACGCGTTGACCGGCCCGTTGCCCTCCGCCGTGGCGATCAGCCGCTCGCCGCGTACCCGGATCTTCACGGTGGCCTCCGAAACGACCGCGCCGTCCTCGCGGTGCTCGACCAGCACCCGGTACGACTCCAGGGCGAACGGCCGCACCGGCGCGGCGTCCGGCAGTTCGCCGCGGACCAACAGCTCGAACGAGGCGTCCGCGGCCTCGAACGACCAGCCGCCGGCCTCCAACTCCTTGACCCGGTTGGTGACCCGGGACACCGTCTCCGGATGGCCGGCCAGATCCAGCCCGAGCTCACGACTCTTGAGCTCGATGCTGGCCCGGCCGGCCATCTCGGTGACCAGGATCCGCATGTCGTTGCCCACCACCTCCGGTTCGACGTGGTTGTAGAGCAGCGGATCCACCTTGATCGCACTCGCGTGCAGCCCCGCCTTGTGGGCGAAGGCGGCGGCCCCGGCGTACGCCTGGTGGGTGTCGGGGGCGATGTTGGCGATCTCGGCGATGGCGTGGGAGACCCGCACCATCTGCTCCAGGCAGCCCTCCGGTAGGACCGGCAGCCCGAGCTTGAGCTGGAGGTTCGCCACCACGGCGAAGATGTCGGCGTTGCCGGGCCGCTCGCCGTACCCGTTGGCGGTGCCCTGCACGTGCCGGACGCCAACCTCGACGGCGGCGATGGTGTTGGCCACCGCGCAGGCGGTGTCGTTCTGGGCGTGCATCCCGAGCAGCTCGGGCGCGACGCCGATCCGGTCGGTGAGGTCGACGATCGCCCTGGTCACCTGGGACGGCAGCATGCCACCGTTGGTGTCGCAGAGCACGAACCGCTCGGCACCGGCCGCCAGCGCGGTCTCCACCACCGACGCGGTGTACGCCGGGTCGTGGCGGTAGCCGTCGAAGGTGTGCTCACCGTCGACGAAGACCCGGCGACCCTCGGACACCAGGTGGGTCACCGTGTCGTGGATCATCGCCAGGTTCTCCTTGGCGGTGGTGCGCAGCGCCCGCTCCACGTGGCGCAGGTCGGCCTTGGCCACCAGGGCGATCGCCGGGGTCTGCGCGTCGAGCAGGCCGCGCACCTGCGGGTCGTCGGCGGCGACCGCGCCGGCCCGGCGGGTGGCGCCGAAGGCGACCAGCACCGCGTGACTGAGATCGAGTTCGGTGCGCGCCTGGCGGAAGAACTCGGTGTCCTTGGGCACCGCGCCCGGCCACCCGCCCTCGATGAACCCGACGCCGAACTCGTCGAGCAGCCGCGCCACGGCGAGCTTGTCGACCACCGAGTAGCTGAGCCCCTCGCGCTGGGCGCCGTCGCGCAGGGTCGTGTCGTAGACCTGGAACGTCATGGGGATCCCTTCGTCAGGCACCGGCCAGCGCAACAAAAAGACCCCCCGCGGATGCGGGAGGTCTGCGCGCTCGGCGGAGGGGAAGCCGGCGCGCTAGTTGCCAATAATGCGGGCGGTGCTGGTCACGCTCGGTACTCTGCCACCCCACGCCGACTTTTGGGAGGCATAACCCACATGACGGGACGGCAATCCGGGCTGTGCGGTCCGGGTGTGATTGATGGTCTTCCGGCGGGGTAGGAGTTTTCGGGACAACGAAACACGTTCCTCCGAGACGACTCAGCACAGTCGGGGCAGGAGAGATCCCATGGACAGGCTGAACCCGAACACCACGCCCGCCACGCCGGACCCGGCGCTGCGCGCCGTCGACCAGAGCGATGTCGCCGGCGGCACCCCCGCCGGCGCCTTCGACCCCTGGAGCTACCGGGACGAGGCCGGAGTCGCCGGGACCAACCTGATCGGCTACAAGGTCGAGGCCACCGACGGCTCGATCGGCAAGATCGGCAGTGACAGCGCCGAGGTCCACGCCAGCTACCTGGTGGTGGACACCGGGCCGTGGATCTTCGGCAAGAAGGTGATGCTCCCGGCCGGAACGGTGAGCCACGTCGACCACGAGGAGCAGAAGGTCCACGTCGACCGCGACAAGGACCAGATCAAGGCGGCACCGGAGTACGACGAGACGGCCACCGACCCGGGCTACCGGGACAAGCTCGGCGGCTACTACAACGACACCTACACCGCAACACCGCCCGGCTGGCTCCGGTAACGGCTCCCAGCGCGGCACGGACCGGGTAACCGGCCGGTGGGCAGCGTCCCACCGGCCGTTTACCGTGTCAGGGTGGACTCCATCGAGGTCAACCGCAGGCTCCCGTTCACCGCCGCCTTCAACTTCCGGGACGTGGGCGGCTACCGCGGCCGGGACGGCCGCACCGTACGCACCGGTCGGCTCTACCGTTCCGACTCGCTGCACCGCATCGGCGACGCCGACCGGGACGCCTTCGCGGCACTCGGTGTGCGCACCGTCATCGACCTGCGCCGGCCGCACGAGGTCGAGCGCGACGGCCGGGTGCCCGACTTCGACGGGCTCACCTACCGGCACATCCACCCGGAGCACGCGGAGTGGGAGGAGCAGCCGTACCAGCCCGGCGGCGACCTGGCCCGCTATCTCGCCGACCGGTACGCCGACCTGGCCCGCACCGGCACCGCCGGGCTCGCCGAGGCGGTCGGCCTGATCGCCGAGGGCGCGAACGCGCCGGTGGTGGTGCACTGCGTGGCGGGCAAGGACCGCACCGGCATCGTCTGCGGCCTGACCCTCGCCGTGCTCGGCGTGGACGACGCCGAGATCGCGGCGGACTACGCGCTGAGCACCGAGGCGTCCCGGCGGTTCAGCGCCTGGGTCGCCGACAACCTTCCCGACACCGGCGAACTACCGGCGCCGTTCCTGTCCTCACCGGCCGAGACGATGCTGCTGTTCCTTGCCGAGATCCGCGAGGGCCACGGCTCCGTGGACGGTTACCTGCGCACCGCAGGGGTCACCGACGACCAGCTCACCGCCCTGCGCACCCACCTGCTCGACTAAGTGAGACCGGCAACAGGGCGGTGGCGGCGAGGCGGATCCTGGCCGAGGATGGCAAGGTGGAGGAGGAGGCCATGCCGGTGTTGCATGGCCGACGACGACAACGCCGCCAGCCGAAGCGCCAGGGCGCGCCGCAGCCCCGCCAGTCCTATTGCCGGTCTCTCTGAGCTCCGTATCAGGACCTGGAGATCTCAGAGCACGCGGTGGACCCAACCGTGGGGGTCGGCGGCCTTGCCCCGCTGGAGGTCGACCAGTTGCTGACGCAGCGCCATGGTGACCGTGCCGGGCTCGCCACCGGCCACGGCGAACTCACCGTCGGGAAAGCGCACCCGCCCGATCGGCGTGACCACCGCCGCCGTGCCGCAGGCGAAAACCTCCCGCAGCCGGCCGCTGGCGGCGTCCGCCCGCCATTCCTCGAAGGTCACCGGCCGCTCCTCGACCCGGTGCCCGGCCGCCGACGCCAGAGTCAGCACCGACTCGCGGGTGATGCCGGGCAGGATCGTGCCGGTCAGCGGCGGGGTGGCCACCGAACCGTCGTCGTAGACGAAGAAGACGTTCATGCCGCCCAGTTCGTCGACGAACCGGCGCTCGACGGCGTCCAGGAAGACCACCTGGTCACAGCCGTGTTCCAGGGCCTCGGCCTGGGCGGCCAGCGACGCGGCGTAGTTGCCGCCGCACTTGGCCGCACCGGTGCCACCGGGAGCGGCCCGGGTGTAGTCGGGCGAGACCCAGACCGTCACGGGCTTCACCCCGCCGGAGAAGTACGCGCCCACCGGCGACGCGATCACCGAGTAGAGGTACTCGTTGGCCGGGCGGACGCCGAGGAAGACCTCGCTGGCGAACATGAACGGTCGCAGGTAGAGGCTGCCGTCCTCACCGTCGGGAATCCACTCCCGGTCGATTTCGATCAGCCGGTGCAGCGAGTCGACGAAGGTCTCCGCCGGCAGCGAGGGCATCGCCATCCGGGCGGCGGAGGTGTTGAACCGGGCCGCGTTGGCGTACGGGCGGAACATCGTCACCCCGCCGTCGGCCGCGCGGTACGCCTTCATCCCCTCGAAGATCTCCTGCGCGTAGTGCAGGACGGCGCTGGCGGGATCCATCGGGATCGGCGCCCGCGCCTCGACCCGCGCGTCGTACCAGCCCTTGCCGTCGGCGTAACGGACGGTGACCATGTGGTCGGTGAAGACCCGGCCGAATCCGGGGTTGGCCAGCAGCGCGGCCCGGTCGGTGGCGGGTACCGGCGCGGAGTTCGGACGGATCTCGAAGTCGATCATGTCACCACCGCTCATCGCGCTGACCTCCCTGGGGACAACGGCATGCGCCGACCGCACGCCGGAAACATGTTTGTGCCAGAAACCTACCCCGAACGGTCGTTCAGCGGATAGGTCCACCGATGGACCGGTGGCTCGGTGCCGGTGGGACGCCGCGCGCCGGGCGGATTCACGTGCGTTCGCGGCGAGCCGTCGGGCCGGCGGCTCAGGCCGCCGCTTGTGCCGCGATCCGGTCGCCGACCTCGTTCGTCCGCAGCACCACGTCCGGGGCGCGGCCGGCCAGCTCGGCACTGACCGCCGCGGTGATCCGAGCCGCGGCGTCGGCGTGCCCGAGCTGGTCGAGCAGCAGCGCCGCCGAGAGCACGGCGGCGACCGGGTCGGCCAGGCCACGACCGGCGATGTCCGGCGCGGAGCCGTGTACCGGCTCGAACATCGACGGGTATGTCCCGTCGGGGTTGATGCTGCCGCTGGCGGCCAGCCCGATCCCACCGGTCACCGCGGCGGCGATGTCGGTGAGGATGTCACCGAACAGGTTGTCGGTGACCACCACGTCGTACCGCTGCGGCTGGGTGACCAGGAACATCGCGGCGGCGTCGACGTGCTGGTACTCGGTGGCCACGTCGGGATGCTCGGCGGCCACCGACTCGAAGGTGCGGGCCCACAACGAGCCGGCGTGGGTGAGCACATTGGTCTTGTGCACCAGGGTCACCTTGCGCCGCTCGCGTCGGGAGGCGCGGGTGAAGGCGTCGCGCACCACCCGCTCCACCCCGTGCCGGGTGTTCAGGCTCTCCTCGGTGGCGACCTCGGCCGGGGTGCCCCGGTGCAGGTTGCCGCCGGCACCCGCGTAGAGCCCCTCGGTGCCCTCGCGGACCACCACCAGGTCGACCTCGCCCGGCTTGACCGCGGCCAGCGGGCTGGCGACGCCCGGCCAGAGCCGGGACGGGCGCAGGTTGACGTACTGGTCGAAGGCGAAGCGGAGCTTCAGCAGCAGGCCCCGCTCCAGCACGCCGGGCGGGACGGTCGGGTCACCGACCGCGCCGAGCAGGATCGCGTCGTGCCCGGCCAGCTCGTTCAGCACCGAGTCGGGCAGCACCTCGCCGGTGCGGTGGTAGCGTGCCGCGCCGAGGTCGTACTCGGTTGCCTCGACACCGGGCAGCACCGCGTCGATGACCTTGCGGGCCTCCGCGACCACCTCGGGTCCGATCCCGTCCCCGGCCACCACCGCGATCCGTGCCACGTCGGTCAGCTCCTTCGCTCGTGTGGCTCGACGGTACGCCGCCGTCCCGCCCCCCGGTACGGGTGTTCCACTTCTCGGGAAATCGGGACACACAGCAGTTTACCAGCAGGCATTCATGGTGCGGTCACCTCCGCTGCCTAGCGTGGGCGTGACGGGCCGTGGGGGTCCGGGCGACCGCCGCGACGGCGCGGCGGGCGTCGAGGAGGGACGGACGCCATGTGGACCGACGAGCAGCCACGCACCCGCTGGGTGAACCCGGCGGCCTTCCGCTTCGGCCGGCCCGACCTGCGACTGGGCGCCCGCGAGCAGCGACCCGACCGGGCCGGCCTGGTGGCCGGCGACCGGATCGCCGTCCGGCACACCGTACGCACCTCGACGGCGGGCTACACCCTGCTGCTGAACGCGCCCGAGTGGTTGGGCCGGCGTGGGGTCGGCGAGGCACTGCGGGACGCGGTGGCCGAGCTGCGGGCGATCGACCTCACCTACGGCCCGAACCGCCCGGAGAGCCTGGTGTCCCGGCTGCGTCGGGGCGAGATCAGCGCCGAGTCGTACCCGCCGCTGGCCGACCTGGTGAACCGCTGTGCCGCGATGCGCGCGGCGACGGACGGCTGGTTCGACGCCTGGGCGGTGCCCGGTGGCTTCGACCCGGGCGGTCTGCTCGGCGGGTGGGCGGTCGAGCGGGCCGCGGGCCGGTTGCGCACCGCCGGCATCCACGACTACGCCGTGCTCAGCGGCGCCGACCTGGTGGTACGCGGTCAAGCCGCCCACGGCGGCCCGTGGCGGGTGGCCGTGCACCACCCGACCGACCGGCGCCGGGCACCGCTGGTGCTGGAGATGACGACGGGCGCGGTCGGCACCTCCGGAGTGAGCGGACGCCAGGGGCACGTGGTGGACCCGCACACCGGCGAGCCGGCCGGGCAGCTGGTCGCCGCGACGGTGGTGGGCCCCGACCTCGCGGTCGCCGACGCCTACGCCACCGCGCTGTACGCGGCGGGACCGGCCGGACTGGCCTG
Organism: Micromonospora tarapacensis; assembly: GCF_019697375.1. Taxonomy (NCBI): domain Bacteria; kingdom Bacillati; phylum Actinomycetota; class Actinomycetes; order Micromonosporales; family Micromonosporaceae; genus Micromonospora; species Micromonospora tarapacensis. The sequence continues at coordinate 3,700,812 of NZ_JAHCDI010000004.1, forward strand.
GTTCCGCGGCGGGGCGGACTACCGCGTGCTCTTCGCCGCCCGCCACTGACAACAAGCAACGATCGGCCTCCACGGCCGCGGCAACGACCGTGGAGGCCGGTCGACGACGAGTGCGCGTGGCTCGCGCAATCGAGGGGTGCGGGCCGGGCGGCCGGACGTCGACCTCGTCACCCGAAGACGGGTCGACGCCACGAACTCGACAGGTGACCGCACCCGTACGTTATCGAATTGACGTGTTTCGCGGCAAGGGTTCCACAGGGGAGCATCCGAGCGATCCTTCCGACTCCCGGGCCGCCCTGCGGCAGGGTCGTTTTCGACAAGGTGAACCGCAGATGGCACGCTGTCCGCCGTGAGTTTCGATCTGAGCGTGTGGGCCCTGGCGGACGGGGCGACGCCCGAGGATGTGCGAGCGGCGGTGCAGCAGTGCCGCAGTGGCCGGCACATCGAGCGGCGACCGGACCCACGATTGGTGGCCTTCTACCGGGCGATCACCGCCAGCTACCCCGACCGGCGGGCCGGCCCCGGCACACCCTGGGCGGTCGCACCGCTGCACACGGCGGCCGATCACGTGGAGCTGAACCTGGATCCGGCCTGCCCCGACCAGGTGCTCCTCGACATCGAACGGCTGGCCGGCGAGCACCGGCTGATGCTTTTCGACGCCCAGGACGGCTCGGTCTACCCGCCACCGGCGGCCCGGCTGCCCAACTGAGGCGGCCACCCGGCGTCCCGGCCGGCGCCGTCCCCGGCCCGGCGCGTGGCGACCTGTCGACCCGACCTGGCCAGCCACGGCGATCGGGACGACGAAGGGGCCCGGCCATCGGCCAGGCCCCCCATCGCTCGTGCGTGGACCACCGGATGCGGTTCCTCGTCGGGCGGACGCCGCACGGTCCAGGTGGCGGGACGTTACTCGTCGCGCAGGTCGGCCGCGCTGGCCGCGGTCGCGCCGATCGAGTCGGCGGCCGAGGTGAGCAGGTCGGCGCCGAGCGCCTGGTCGACGGTGAGGGTCATCAGCGTCTCGCCGCCGGCCTCCCGCCGGGCCACCTGCATCGCCGCGATGTTGATGCCGGCCTGGCCGAGCAGGGTGCCGACGGTGCCGACCACGCCCGGACGGTCGACGTAGCGGAGAAAGAGCAGGATGCCCTCGGCACCGATCTCCACGTCGAAGCCGTCCACCTCGGTCAGCTTGATGACGTCCCGGGGGCCGGCCGGGGTCACCGTGCCGGAGACGCTGACCGTCCGGCCGTCGGGCAGCGCACCGCGCACGGTGACCAGGACCGGGTGGTCGACGGTCTCGGTCTGGCTGGTCAGCGACACCTCCACGCCGCGCTGGGCGGCCAGGTGCGGCGCGTTGACGTACGTCACCTGCTCCTCGACCACCGAGCTGAACAACCCCTTGGTGGCGGCGAGCTTGAGCACCGAGACGTCGTGACCGACGATCTCGCCACGCACCTCGACGGAGACGCTGGAGGCAACCCCGCCGGCGACGGCGGTGAAGGCGCGACCCAGCTTCTCGGCGAGTGGCAGCAGCGGCCGGACGTCCTCGGCGACCACGCCGCCGGCCTGCACGTTGACCGCGTCCGGCACGAACTCGCCCTGTAGGGCCAGCTTCACGCTCTTGGCCACCGCCAGGCCGGCCTTGTCCTGCGCCTCGGCGGTGGAGGCACCCAGGTGCGGGGTGGCCACCACGTTGTCGAAGGCGAACAGCGGCGAGGAGGTGCACGGCTCCTTGGCGTACACGTCCACCCCGGCGCCGCCGACCCGTCCCTCGGCCAACGCGTCGGCGAGAGCCTGCTCGTCGACCAGCCCGCCCCGGGCGGCGTTGACGATCCGCACGCCCGGCTTGACGATGGACAGCTCCTTCTCGCCGATCAGACCCACGGTCTCCGGGGTCTTCGGCAGGTGGATCGAGATGAAGTCGCTCTCCCGCAGCAGTTCCTCCAGGCCGACCAGGCGCACGCCGAGTTGCGCGGCCCGGGCCGGCTGGATGTACGGGTCGTACGCGATGAGCCGGGTGCCGAAGGCCGCGATCCGGGAGGCGAAGAGGACACCGATGCGGCCGAGGCCGACCACGCCGACGGTCTTGCCCTGGATCTCGACGCCGGTGTACTTCGACCGCTTCCACTCTCCCGCCTTGAGCGCGGCGCTGGCGCTGGCGGTGTTGCGGGCGACCGCGAGCAGCAGCGCGACGGCCTGCTCGGCGGCGGAGACGATGTTCGAGGTGGGAGCGTTGACGACCATGACGCCCCGGGCGGTGGCGGCCGGCACCTCGACGTTGTCCAGCCCGACTCCGGCGCGGGCCACGACCTTGAGCCGGCCGGCGGCGGCGATCGCCTCGGCGTCGATCCGGGTCGCGCTGCGGACGATGACGGCGTCGGCCTCGGAGAGCGCCGCCAGCAGTGCCGGGCGGTCGGTGCCGTCGACGTGCCGGACGTCGAAGTCGTGGGCGAGCACCTCGATGGCGGCGGGAGCGAGTTCTTCGGCGATCAGTACGACAGGAGTCATTGGTCCTCGTAGATGTCGTCAGGGCGGTCGACCGGGGGCTGGGGCGCTGCGCTGCGCCCGGGGCGGTCCGAGCCATGGCCGTCAGGTGCCGCCTGGAGCACCTACCCGCGATCGTAGGGTGCGGGCCGCCCGGCGCGCCTCGGAGCGCGGGGTGAGTGCCCTCACAAACCGGGCGTGACGTGCGTGTTAAGGATCGTTGGCCGGCCGGAGACAGCACGGCACCCGGGCCCGGCGTCGGGGAGAACGCCGGGTCCGGGTGCCGCTGGTGAGCGAAGCCTCAGGCGGTCGTCGGCGGGACCTCAGGCGGTCTCGGTGATCGGACGGTCCACCCAGCTCATCATGCCGCGCAGCTTGCGGCCGGTCTCCTCGATCGGGTGCGCCGCGCCCTCGGCCCGCCACTTGGTGAAGTTCGGCCGACCGGCCTCGTCCTCGGCCACCCACTCGCGGGCGAACTCGCCGGACTGGATCTCACCGAGGATCCTGCGCATCTCCTCCTTGACCCGGCTGTCGATGACCCGCGGGCCCCGGGAGAGGTCGCCGTACTCGGCGGTGTCGGAGACGCTGTAGCGCATCCGGGCGATGCCGCCCTCGTACATCAGATCCACGATCAGCTTCAGCTCGTGCAGGCACTCGAAGTAGGCCACCTCCGGTGCGTAGCCGGCCTCGGTGAGCACCTCGAAACCGGTCTGCACCAACGCCGCCGCGCCGCCGCAGAGCACCGCCTGCTCGCCGAAGAGATCGGTCTCGGTCTCCTCGGTGAAGGTGGTCCGGATGGCACCGGCCCGGGTCCCGCCGATCCCCTTCGCGTAGGACAGGGCGAGTGCGAACGCCGCGCCGCTGGCATCCTGCTCGACGGCGACCAGGCAGGGCACGCCCTTACCGTCGGCGTACTGCCGGCGGACCAGGTGACCGGGCCCCTTCGGGGCGACCATCGCCACGTCCACCTCGGCCGGCGGCTTGATCAGCCCGTAGCGGATGTTGAAGCCGTGCCCGAAGAACAGCGCCTTGCCCGCGCTGAGGTTCGGCGCGATCGACTCCGCGTAGATCTTGCGCTGGGCGGTGTCCGGCGCCAGCACCATGATCACGTCAGCCTCGACGGACGCCTCGGCCGGGGTGAGCACCCGCAGGCCCTGCTCCTCGGCCTTGGCCCGGCTCTTCGAGCCCTCCGGCAGGCCGATCACGACGTCGACACCGGAGTCGCGCAGCGACAGCGCGTGGGCGTGGCCCTGGCTGCCGTAGCCGATCACGGCGACCTTCTTCGCCTGGATGAGGCCCAGGTCGGCGTCGTCGTCGTAGTACACCTCAACGCTCATGACTTCCCTTTCGTACGGCCGCCGCGGCGGCCCGTGGTGGCTCTGTGATCGGGTGGCCCGCCCGGGCCGACCCGCGATTGGATCAGGCGGCCCGCAGGGCCGGGCCGGCGGTGATGGCGCGCGACCCGCGACCGATCGCCACCAGGCCCGACTGGACCATCTCCTTGATGCCGAAGGGCTCAAGGTCACGCAGGAGCGCGTCGAGCTTGTCCGGGGTGCCGGTCGCCTCGATGGTCAGGGTGTCGGCGGCCACGTCGACCACCCGTGCCCGGAACAGGTTGACCGTCTCCAGGACCTGGGCGCGGGCGTTGCGGTCCGCCCGCACCTTCACCAGGAGCAACTCGCGAGCCACCGAGATCGACGGGTCCAACTCGACGATCTTGAGTACGTTCACCAGCTTGTTGAGCTGCTTGGTGACCTGCTCCAGCGGGGAGGACTCCGCGTTGACCACGATGGTGATCCGCGAGACGTCCGGATTCTCGGTCTCACCGACGGCAAGGCTGTCGATGTTGAACCCCCGCCGGGAGAACAGCCCGGAGACCCGGGCCAGCACGCCCGGCTTGTTCTCCACCAACACGGACAGGGTGTGCATCGTCATCAGATATCGTCCTCGTCGAAGGCCGGGCGGACGCCACGGGCGAACATGATCTCGTCGTTGCTGGTGCCGGCGGCGACCATCGGCCAGACCATGGCGTCCTTGCCGACCACGAAGTCGATGACCACCGGCGCGTCGTTGATGGACATCGCCGCCTCGATGGTCCGGTCCACGTCCTCGGCGGTCTCGCAGCGCAGCCCGACGCAGCCGAGTGCCTCGGCGAGCTTGACGAAGTCGGGGATGCGGTGCTTGTGGGTGCCGAGTTCCGTGTTGGAGTAGCGCTCGTTGTAGAACAGCGTCTGCCACTGGCGGACCATGCCGAGGTTGCCGTTGTTGATCACAGCGATCTTGACCGGGATGCCCTCCAGCGCACAGGTGGCCAACTCCTGGTTGGTCATCTGGAAACAACCGTCGCCGTCGACGGCCCAGACCACCGTGTCGGGCCGGCCCACCTTGGCGCCCATCGCCGCCGGCACCGCGTAGCCCATGGTGCCGAGACCGCCCGAGTTGAGCCAGGTCTGCGGCTTCTCGAAGGAGATGAACTGAGAGGCCCACATCTGGTGCTGACCCACCCCGGCGACGTAGATCGCGTCCGGTCCGGCGATCTCTCCCAGCCGCTTGATCACGTACTGCGGGGAGAGCGTGCCGTCGTCAGGCTCGTCGTAGCCCAGCGGGTAGCGCTCGCGCAGGTCGTCCAGCTGTGCCCACCAGCCGGCGAGGTCGGTGGTGCGCCCCGCCGCCCGCTCGACGGTGACCGCCGCGAGCAGCTCGTCGATCACGTGCCGGGCATCGCCGACGATCGGCACGTCCGCGTGCCGATTCTTGCCGATCTCGGCCGGGTCGATGTCGGCGTGCACCACTGTGGCGTCCAGGGCGAAGGAGTCCAGCTTCCCGGTGACCCGGTCGTCGAACCGGGCGCCGAGCGCCACGATCAGGTCGGCCTTCTGCAGCCCGTAGACCGCCGCGACGGTGCCGTGCATGCCGGGCATGCCCAGGTGCTGGCGGTGCGAGTCGGGGAACGCCCCCAACGCCATCAGCGTGGTGACCACCGGGATGCCGGTCAGTTCGGCCAACCGGCGCAGCCCCTCGGTGGCCCCCGCCTTGAGCACGCCGCCGCCGACGTAGAGCACCGGCCGGCGGGCGTTGCTCATCAGCCGCGCCGCCTCCCGGATCTGCTTGCCGTGCGGATGCAGCGTGGGGCGGTAGCCGGGCAGGTCCAGGGTGGGCGGCCAGGCGAAGGTGGTCGGCGCCTGGAGGACGTCCTTGGGGATGTCCACCAGGACCGGGCCGGGCCGTCCGGTGGACGCCAGGTGGAACGCCTCGGCCAGCACCCGGGGAATCTCACTGGCCTCCTGCACCAGGAAGTTGTGCTTGGTGATCGGCAGCGTGATGCCCTGGATGTCCGCCTCCTGGAAGGCGTCCGTACCGATCGACGGACGGGCCACCTGGCCGGTGATCGCCACCAGCGGCACCGAGTCCATGTAGGCGTCGGCGATCGGGGTGACCAGGTTCGTCGCGCCCGGCCCGGAGGTGGCGATGCACACCCCGACCCGGCCGGTGGCCTGGGCGTAGCCGGTGGCGGCGTGGCCCGCGCCCTGCTCGTGCCGGACCAGGATGTGTCGGACGGTCGAGTCGTAGAGCGGGTCGTACGCCGGCAGGATCGCGCCACCCGGGATACCGAAGACGACCTCGACGCCGAGCGCCTCCAGGGAACGCACCAGGGAGCCCGCGCCGGAGACCTGGGCCACCGGAGCGGGGCGTACCGCCGGGGCGGCCGGCGTGGCGGCGGCGCGGGTGTGGTCGGCGTCGCCCTGCGCCTCGGCGGCGGTACGGGCCCGCCGGGCGGAGTGGGCGAGGGTCTCGGGCGTGGGTCTCGTCATGGCGGTTTGCCTTCGGCTGGAGTGGGTGGGGCTGCTCACACTGTGGAACGCGGGCGGGGCCGGGTCCGATGGGTTCGACGGCAAGAAAAAGGCCCACGTGCCAGATGCACGGGGCCAGCGCACTCTCAGTCAGGAGAGTGCGCTCAGGTAAGTACTCGCAGCGACCGGTACGACGACATGGGCTCAAGCCTGACGCATCTCACGCGATGAGTCAACTGATCCCATATATTGGTTCACGGAGTGGGCGCGTCCTGCCCTGGCACGCCGGTCACACCCGGCCTGACGTGCTCGGAGACGCCCCCACCGAGCCTTGGGACGGGTGGCCGGAGAGGATGCGGAGGCGAGTCGTCCGGCGGCGCGGTGCGGGCCGGTCGGGCCCCCGGGGAGGTGGCCGCGTCCAGCATCGCCTCCAGGTGCTCGGCCGGTACGCCCCACCCGAACAACGCGCCCTGGCCGAACCGGCAGCCGGCAGCCACCACCGCGGCCAGCTCCGCGGGCGTGGTGACCCCCTCGGCGATCACCTCCAGGCCGAACTGGTGGCCCAGTCGCATGACGATGTCGACCATCGGGGCGAAGGCCGGGCCGTCCCGCCCGACCGGCCGGACCGGCTCGTGCTCCGCCACCAGCCCGTGGTCGATCTTGAGAATGTCGATCGGGAGCCGACGGAGCTGGCCCAGCGAGGAGTAGCCGGCGCCGAAGTCGTCCAGGGCGATCCGCACACCCGTGAGCCGCAGCGCGGTCAGCCGCCGGATCAGCTCGTCGAGGTCGGTGGCGACCGCGTGCTCGGTGACCTCCAGCACCAGCCGCTGCGGCGGGACGTGGTGGGCGCGCAGCGCCTCGGCGACCTGCACCACGTACTCGGGGGCGTGCAGCTCGCGCGGGGAGACGTTGACCGACACCCAGACGTCGTGGCCCTCGGCCAGCCAGCGGGACAGCTGGAAGCAGGCCTGGTGCAGCACCCAGGCACCGAGCTTGGCGATCATCCCGCACTCCTCCGCGAGGGGGATGAACTCGTCCGGGCGGACGTTGCCCAGCTCGGGATGGCGCCAACGCAGCAGTGCCTCCGCGCCGACCGGCCGCACCGACGGCAATGACGCCACCGGCTGGAAGACCAGCCGGAACTCGTCACGCTCGATCGCACCACGCAGCTCGTGCTCCAGCGTGGTCCGCCGGCGCAGCAGCCGGTCGTACGCGCCGTCGTACCGCTCGATCCGGTTCTTGCCGCGCTGCTTGGCGTAGCGCAGCGCGAGATCCGCGTGTCGCAGCAGCAACTCGACGTCCGGCTCGTCGGCCCAGCCCGCCAGGCCGATGCTGACCGAGAGGAAGATCGGCCCCTCGGGCTCCTCGTAGGCACCGCCGAGCACCCTCAGCAGCCGCTCGGCGACGATCCCCGCCTCGGCCGGGCCGCCGCGCATGAGCACCGCGAACTCGTCACCGCCGAGCCGGGCGGCCAGGTCGCCGGGGCGCAGGTTGCTCCGCAACCGCCGACCCACCTCGGCCAGCACCGCGTCGCCTACGTCGTGACCACGCATGTCGTTGACGTTCTTGAAGCCGTCCAGGTCCAGCCCGAGCAGGACACAGGGCACCCGGGCCTGGGCGCAGCGGTGCAACGCCTGCAACAGCCCGCGCCGGTTGTCCAGGCCGGTGAGCGCGTCGGTGTGCGCGAGCTGGCGGAAGTGCGCCTCGCGCTCGGCCAGCCGCCGGGCGTACGCCCGCACGTCGTGCAGGGTGAGGTGCTGCCGGGCCACCAGGGCGAACCCCTCGACGCTGCCGGCGACGATGCCCAGCGCGTCGAACCGGCCGTCCTGTAGGAGGTGGTACATCGCAGAGGCGGCCATGGCGACCATCGGCGCGAAGGCGTACGCGCCGTCGCGGCGGATCACATCAACGGCGATCTGGCCCGGTGGCTCGATCCGGTAGGCCGCCACCGCGGCCACCAGCAGCCCCAGGGCGAGCACCACCGCGCCGGTCAGGGCCAGGCCCGGCCCGGCCTGGCAGATCCCGGCCGCGACACCCAGCCCGCCGACGGACGAGGCGGTGATCCCGGTGCCCAGCACGGCGAGGCAGCGTCGGGGCGTGGGCGCGCGGAGGACCATGATGGTGGCCAGACCGGCGCTCAGCGCCGCACCGACCGAGGCGAGCAGGATCGACAGGCAGGCCGCCGGGGTCGCGTCCCCGAGCAGCCGGGTCGGCTCGGAGAGCAGCACCCAGCCGACGAACCACAGCGCGGCGCCCAGGATCACGCCGTCGAGGGCGAACCGGGCGGCCGAGGGCACCGAGTTGGTCACTCCGGGAAAGCGGAGCAGGCCGAAGCAGAAGAGCAGCCCGCTGGTCGCCGTGCCGAGTGCGATCAGGGTCGCCCACCCGGTGCGCTGTTGCTGCTCGTGTGCCCAGTGCGCGTGTGCGCTCAGCGCGACGGTCACCCCCGCCAGCAAGGTCACCAGCGCGACCGCACCGGCGACGGCGAGCAACGCGTACGCCGGGCGGTGGCGGGTGGCCCGGCGCCGGACGGCGACGGCCAGCAGCACACCGGCCGCGAGGGCGACCAGCGCGCTCAGCACCGCGGCGCCCATCATGGCCGGGGGGGTGTGCACCCTTCAACTCTGCCGGATCGATGCCAGGCGTGGGGATCGGGTGTGCATCTGTTGGGACACGGTGCGTGCGCCTGTCCGGCACCGGGCCCGCGGTGCCAGACTGGTACACATGCCTGAGCTGCGGTCGAAGACCTCCACGCACGGTCGGACGATGGCCGGCGCCCGGGCCCTCTGGCGGGCCACCGGGATGACCGACGACGATTTCGGCAAGCCGATCGTCGCCATCGCGAACAGTTTCACCCAGTTCGTGCCGGGCCACGTACATCTCAAGGACATGGGCGGCCTGGTCGCCGACGCGGTGGCCGACGCCGGCGGGGTGGGCCGCGAGTTCAACACGATCGCGGTCGACGACGGCATCGCCATGGGTCACGGCGGCATGCTCTACTCCCTGCCCAGCCGGGAGTTGATCGCCGACGCGGTGGAATACATGGTCAACGCGCACTGCGCGGACGCGCTGGTCTGCATCTCCAACTGCGACAAGATCACGCCGGGGATGTTGCTGGCCGCCCTCCGGCTGAACATCCCGACCGTGTTCGTCTCCGGCGGGCCGATGGAGGCCGGCAAGACGGTGGCGATCGAGGGGATCGTCCACTCCAAGATCGACCTGATCGACGCGATGATCGCCTCCTCGAACGAGGCGGTCACCGACGACCAGCTCGGCGAGATCGAGCGCTCGGCCTGCCCCACCTGCGGCTCCTGCTCGGGCATGTTCACCGCCAACTCGATGAACTGCCTCACCGAGGCGATCGGGCTGGCGCTGCCGGGCAACGGCTCGACGCTGGCCACCCACGCCGCGCGGCGCTCACTCTTCGTCGAGGCCGGCCGCGTCGCCGTGGAGATCTCCAAGCGGTGGTACGACGGCGACGACGCCTCGGTGCTGCCGCGGGTGGTGGCCTCCCGCGCCGCGTTCGAGAACGCCGTCGCCCTCGACGTGGCGATGGGCGGGTCGACGAACACGATCCTGCACCTGCTGGCCGCCGCCCGCGAGGCCGAGCTGGACTTCACCGTCGCCGACATCGACGCGATCTCCCGCCGGGTGCCGTGCCTGGCCAAGGTCGCCCCGAACTCGCCGCAGTACCACATGGAGGACGTGCACCGGGCCGGCGGCATCCCGGCCATCCTCGGCGAGCTGGACCGCGCCGGCCTGCTGCACCGGGACGTGCACGCCGTGCACGCCGCCTCGCTCGACCGGTGGCTCGCCGACTGGGACGTGCGCGGCGGCTCGGCCACCGCCGAGGCGATCGAGCTGTTCCACGCCGCCCCGGGCGGGGTGCGTACCGTCGAGCCCTTCTCCACCACCAACCGCTGGTCGTCGCTGGACACCGACGCGGCGGGCGGCTGCATCCGGGACGGCGAGCACGCGTACACCGCCGACGGCGGGCTGGCCATCCTGCACGGCAACCTCGCGCCGGAAGGCTGCGTGGTGAAGACCGCCGGGGTGCCCGCGGAGTGCCTGACCTTCCGCGGCCCGGCCAAGGTCTACGAGTCGCAGGACGACGCGGTGACCGCCATCCTGGCCAAGGAGATCGTTGCCGGGGACGTGGTGGTGATCCGCTACGAGGGGCCGAAGGGCGGCCCGGGCATGCAGGAGATGCTCTATCCCACCTCGTTCCTCAAGGGCCGTGGGCTGGGCCGGGCCTGTGCCTTGCTCACCGACGGCCGGTTCTCCGGCGGCACCTCCGGGCTCTCCATCGGGCACGTCTCTCCCGAGGCCGCCTCCGGTGGGCTGATCGCGCTGGTCGAGCCCGGCGACGAGGTCGTCATCGACATTCCGGCGCGCTCGATCGAGCTGAACGTGCCGGCCGACGTGCTGGACGCCCGCCGGGTCGCCCAGGAGAAGCGGGACCGCCCCTACACCCCCCTCGACCGGCAACGCCCGGTGTCGGCGGCGCTGCGTGCGTACGCCTCGATGGCCACCTCGGCCAGCGACGGCGCCTACCGCCGCGTCCCCGAGTAGACCGGCAGCGGATTCGGGTGGGCGGCCTCGGCTGCCCGGTTCAGGCGGCGCGGCTGTCGTACGTCGTGCGGTTGGCGAGCACGTCGTCCATGTGCGTCTCGGCCCAGGTCTTGAGGCCGCGCATCATCTGGTGCAGCGAGACACCGAGATCGGTCAGCTCGTAGGCGACCGTGACGGGCACGGTGGGCGTCACGGTGCGGGTGATCAGACCGTCACGCTCCAGGGCGCGCAGCGTCTGGGTGAGCATCTTCTGGCTGACCCCGGCCAGCAGGCGGGACAGCTCCGAGTAGCGCATCGACCGGGGCTCACCGGCGCAGTCGGCGCCGAACTGATGCGAGCCGTCGCTGCCCAGCGCGGCCAGGACCAGCGTGACCCACTTGTCGGCGATCCGGTCGAGCAGCTTACGGCTGGGGCACTGCGCCAGGAAGGCGTCGTATTCCGCCTTGCTCTGCGCCCGCCGCTGGGCCGCCGTCATCGTCGCCATCGACCGCTCCTTCCACCGTGGGTGGCTACGCACCCGGAAGTGCCTACTTCTCGCCAGGAAGTTACCCCTCCATAGTGAAGCAGGCAAACATTCGGCACCGGCCAGCTCGAACACGAAAGCCAGAGGTATGAGCATGCTTTCCACTGCCCTTCCCGGCGGCACCTGGACGCTGGGCGACCTGACCATCACCCGGTTCGGCTACGGCGCCATGCAGCTCGCCGGCCCCTGGGTCATGGGGCCACCCGCCGACCACGACGGCGCGCTCGCCGTCCTGCGGGAGGTCGTCGACCTCGGCATCACCCACATCGACACCAGCGACGCCTACGGGCCGCAGGTCACCAACCAGCTGATCCGTGAAGCGCTGCACCCGTACCCCGAATCGCTGCACATCGTGACCAAGGTCGGCGCCACCCGCGACCAGCAGGGCGGCTGGCCCCCGGCCCGAGACCCGGAAAGCCTGCGCCGGGCCGTCCACGAAAATCTGGAGAACCTCGGCCTCGATGTGCTCGACCTGGTCAACCTCCGGCTCGGCAACGCCGAGGGGCCCCAGCCCGGCCCGCTCGCCGAGCCGTTCGAGACGCTCGTCGAACTCCAGCAGCAGGGCCTGATCCGGCACCTCGGAGTGAGCACCGCGACGCCGGAACAGGTCGCCGAGGCGCAGGCGATCGCGCCGATCGTGTGCGTGCAGAACATGTACAACCTGGCGTACCGCCAGGACGACGAGCTGATCGACGTGCTCGCCGAACAGGGCGTCGCCTACGTTCCCTATTTCCCGCTCGGCGGCTTCAGCCCACTACAGTCCTCGGCGTTGGAGACCGTGGCCGCCCGGTTGGCCGCGACGCCGATGTCCGTCGCCCTGGCCTGGCTGCTGCGGCGGTCGCCGAACATCCTGCTGATCCCCGGCACCTCGTCCACTGCACACCTGCGCGAGAACATCGCCGGCGCGGGACTCTCGCTCTCCGACGAGGACCTCACCGAGCTGGACAAGATCGGCGGTTGAGTGACCGGGTTGACCGCCCGTCCTCGGGTGGCTGGCCACTCGCGGTGTGGGCGCTGTCGAGCTGATGGCGCAGACGGATCAGGCGACCACCCGTGGCACCGTCCGCAGCCCGTTGGGTGTGTCGGTGACGGTCAGGCCGGTGACCGAGACCGCCGAGCAGGACCGGCTCGACCGGAAAGCTGCCGCAGGTCGGTGACCTCGGCAAGTTCGCGGCCACCCGCGAGGACCACCGGTCGCAGCCGCCACAGACGGCGAGATCTTGGACATTTCCCGTCAACGACTAACGGGAAATGTCCAAGATCGACGTCGATGCCCCGCCACGCCGGCTTGGGCTGGTACCGGGCGGCGTTGGACGTCGCCCGATTCCGCAACGGCGTCGACGACACCTGCCGGCGGGCGGCACAACTCGATCCACCGCCCGAGAGAAGTCCGTCGATCCCGGTCGGTGGCCTGGTCACCGCGATGCGGAAGTAGCAAGGCAGCGAAGCCGTCGACCACGGTTCACCCTGGCGTCATGGCGGTGCCGGTAGCGTGACGATCGTTGATCGCGAATCGGGAGGGTGTCGATGGGTGCGAAGCGAACGGCGTACGCCGGGATCATGGCGGCGCTGCTCGCCGCGACGGCGACGGTCGCGGTGGCCACGCCGGCCGCCGCGGGCGGGTGGCAACCCGGTGGGCAGCGCACCGGCACGCTGCGGGTGGCGACCTTCAACGCCTCGCTGAACCGGGACACCGACGGCGGGCTGGTCACCGACCTGTCCCGGCGGGACAGCGCCCAGGCCGGCAACGTCGCCGAGGTGATCCAGCGGGTCCGCCCGGACGTGCTGCTGATCAACGAGTTCGACTACGACCCGCAGGGTCGGGCGCTGGCGCTGTTCCAGGACAACTACCTGTCCGTGCCGCGCAACGGCACCCGGGCGATCCGCTACCCGTACCGCTACGCCGCCCCGTCGAACACCGGTGTCCCGTCCGGCCACGACCTCAACAACGACGGGACCGTCGGCGGCCCCGACGACGCGTACGGCTTCGGCCTCTTCCCCGGCCAGTACGGGATGGCGGTCTACTCGGCGTACCCGATCGACCTGGCCCGGGTCCGCACCTTCCAGTTGTTCCGCTGGCAGGACATGCCGGGGGCGTTGCTGCCCGACGACCCGGAGACCCCCGAGCCGGCCGACTGGTACTCGCGGCAGGAGCTGGCCGACCTGCGGCTGTCCTCCAAGAGCCACTGGGACCTGCCGATCCGGCTGCCCGGCCGTACCGTGCACCTGCTGGCCAGCCACCCCACGCCCCCGGTCTTCGACGGACCGGAGGACCGCAACGGCCGACGCAACCACGACGAGATCCGCTTCTGGGCCGACTACGTCTCCCCCGGACGGGCCGGCTACATCTACGACGACGCCGGGCGGCGCGGCGGGCTGCGGCCCGGCGCGGCCTTCGTGGTCGCCGGGGATCTCAACGCCGACCCGTACGACGGTGACAGCGTGCCCGGGGCCGCGCAGCAGCTGTTGGACCACCCGCGGGTCAACGACCGGGTCGCGCCGGCCAGCGCGGGCGGTCCCGCCGCGGCGCGGCGGCAGGGCGGCGCCAACCTCGACCACCGCGGCAACCCCCGTTTCGACACCGCCGACTTCGCCGACACCAGCCCGGGCAACCTGCGGGTCGACTACCTGCTGCCGAGCCGCGGCCTGCCGGTCCGCGGCACCGGGATCTTCTGGCAAGCGCCGGGCGACCCGCTGTTCCGGCTGGTCGGTGACTACGACCCGGCGCTGCCGGGCGGCTTCCCCACCTCCGACCACCGCCTGGTCTGGCTCGACCTGCGGCGGTAGCCACGCCGCACCCGCCGACACCCACCGGGCGGCTCCTCGTCGCAGCTGAGGAGGAGCCGCCCCGGCCGTCGTCCGTCGTCGCGCCCGTCAGCCGCGCTCGAACATCTGCCCGATCCGGATTGCGTTGCCGAACGGGTCGCGGATGCCGAAGTCGACGCCGTACGGCCGTTCCATCGGCTCGTCGGTGATGTCCACGCCCTTGGCGACCAGTTCCTCGTACGTCTTGTGGGCGTCGTCGGTGGTCATGAAGAGGGAGCCGCCCGCGGCGCCCTTGGTGAGCAGCTCGCGGACCTGCTCGGCGGTGGCCGGGTCGAGGTTGGGCGGGCACGGCTTCTCCAGGAGGATCTCGCGCTCCGGGTCGCCGGGCACGTTGACCGTGAGCCAGCGCATGAAGCCGAGGTCCTGGTCGGTATGCAGCTCCAGGCCGAGCTTGCCGATGTAGAAGTCGAGCGCCTCGTCCTGGTCGAGGACGTATAGCTGGGAGCGACTGATCGCGTTCAACGTCATGCCCAGGACGCTAGTGGAACGCCCTGACCTGCTGCTTATCCAAAACTGCTCGGCCGGGTCCACGCCTTGGTGAAGCAACTCGGCACCGGCGCGGCAGGCGCCGTCCGCCGCTTGCGGTAGTCGGTGGGCGACTCGCCGACGATCTTCCGGAAGGTACGGCTGAACGTGCCGAGACTGCCGAACCCGACCGCGTAGCAGACCTCCGTCACGTCCTGTTCTGTGTGCAGGAGGAGGTACATGGCCCGCTCCACCCGACGTCGTTGCAGATAGCGGTGCGGGGTCTCGCCGAAGGTGGCCCGGAAGGTCCGGATGAAGTGCGCCCCGGAGACGTGCGCGATCTTCGCCAGCGTCGGGATGTCGAGGGGTTGCGCGTACACCCGGTCCATGGCGTCCCGAGCCCGCAGCATCGCCCGGTTCGTCTCCTCGGCGACCCTGCTCACCCGGCTCCTCCCGTGACACGCCATGTCTACCACGCGCCCGGGTGCGGCGATCCCTGGCCGGGACCGCCGCATCCGTCGCGCCGGGGTCACCCGGCGAACAACACTCCGAGATCCTTGTACGCCTGGTCGAAGCGGGACATCGCCGCCTCGATGTTGGGCTGCGGATTCGGGTCGCCGAGTGCCTGCTGCATCAGCCCGAGCCCGACGGCCAGGTTCTCCCCACTCGCTACCAGCATCGGCTGCGGATCCGGGTCACCGTGGAACTTCTCGTTCTTCAGATCCGCCCACCCGACCTGGCCGAGTTTCACCTCCGAGCCGTCGAGCAGCTTCGCCGACGACCAGAAGTTCTCGGTCGCCAACTCCCGCAGTTGCTTCGCCTTGACCGGGTCCACCGCCTGGGCCGCCTCGCCCAGGAACGACAGCCCGCGACCCAGCCGGTCCAGATACTCGAAGCGCTTCTCCGGGTCGATCCGATCCCACAGGTCGAAGACCGGCGGGCAGCTCAGGCAGTCGATCGGGCCGATCGGCACCGGCTTGAACTCCGGCAGCAGGATGGTGTGACAGTCGAAGATCGGCCGGCCGCCGAAGGTGCCGACCTGGAAACAGATCGTCACCGGCCGGCCGCCCGCGTTGGCCGGGGCGGCCGGCACCAGCAGCGTCGCGGTGACGACGAGCGCCATCGCGAGCAGTATTCGTCGGACAAGACTCATGTTTACCTCCTACGACAGGAATCGATGCGGGCTCATCCTTTCGGGAAACGCGAGGAGGATTCTGGATCGGTCCGGAACCCGACTTCCTCAGCGCTCGTCGGGCACGCCGGCCAGTGCGTGGGTGCGGGCGTGTGCGATGGCGGACGGGGTGTCGGGGAAGACCAGGCCCTCGCGGCGCAGTTGGTCGGCCACGCCGAGGGTGTCGAGCACCTGGTCGTGGCCGGGCACCAGGCCGGAGAGCAGCACGGTGATGCCGCGTCCCCGCAGCCGCCGGATGGCGTCGCCGAGGACCTGTGCGCCGGTGGCGTCGATGGTGGAGACCCGGGACATCCGCAGGATGACCACCCGTACGTCGGCGACGTCGGAGAGCCGGAGCAGGAAGTTGTGCGCGGCGGCGAAGAAGAGTGGCCCGTCGAGCCGGTAGGCCACGATGTGCTCGGCGAGCAGGGCCCGTTCCTCTGCGGTGTGCTCGCCGGGGTCGAGCGGGACCTGTTCCAGCTTCGCGGTGCGGGCCACCGCACGCAGGGCCACGACGATGGCCACCCCGACGCCGACGGCCACGGCGGTGACCAGGTCCCAGATCACGGTGACGGCGAAGGTGAGGACGAGGACCAGCGCGTCGCCCCGGGTGGCGCGGGCCAGCGCCCAGAGCGACGCGGCCTCGACCATGCGTACGGTGGTGGCGAGCAGCACACCGGCCAGGGCGGCGAGCGGGATCCGGCCGACCAGCGGCGCGGCGACCAACACGATCCCGGCCAGCGCCACCGCGTGGGTCAGCGCCGCCAGCTTCGACGCCGCGCCGGCCCGGACGTTGACGGCGGTACGCGCGATGGCCGCGGTGGCCGGGATACCGCCGAAGAGCGGGGACGCCAGGTTGGCCAGCCCTTGGCCGAACAGTTCCCGATCCGGGTCGTGCCGCTGACCGACGGTCATCCCGTCGGCGACGGTGGCCGAGAGCAGGCTCTCCAGCGCGGCCAGCGCCGCCACGGCGAGCGCGGCGGGCAGCACCATACCCACCGCGCCGAGGTCGAGGTCGAGGAAGTCCAGCGATGGTGCGGGCAGCCCCTGCGGCAGCGCGCCGATCCGGACCAGGTTGACCGGCACGAGTTGCGCGAGCAGCGTGGCGGCGACGACCGCGAGCAGCGAGAACGGTAGCCCCGGACGCCAGCGGGCACCGAGCAGCATCACCGCCGCCACGCCCAGGGCCACCGCGAGGGCGGCCGGTTGGGGATGTCGGACGAAGCGGTTGATCGCGTCGGCGGCCACCGCCCAGACGCGGTCGCCGTGCGCGTCGGTGACGCCGAGCGCGGCGGGCACCTGTTGCAGGGCGATGACCACGGCGATGCCGGCGGTGAAGCCCTCGATCACCGGCACCGGCAGGTACCGGACGTATCGGCCGAGGCGGGCGAGGGCCAGGGCGATCAGGATCAGCCCGGCCAGCGCGCCGACCATGAGCACCCCGGTCGGGCCGAACTGTGCCACGACCGGCACCAGCACCACGGTCATCGCCCCGGTCGGGCCGGAGACCTGGAGGTTCGAGCCGCCGAAGACGGCCGCCACCGCGCCGGCGACCACGGCGGTGATCAGCCCGGCCTCCGCGCCGAGCCCGGAGGTGACCCCGAAGGCGAGGGCCAGTGGCAGCGCGACGATGGCCACGGTGAGCCCGGCGACGAGATCCCGGCGGGGTGAGCGGCGTACCGCCTGCCAGTCAGCGCGGCTCGGCAACAGATCACCGAAGCGGCGCCACGCCGTGGACGCGGCCGGTCCGGGGCCGCCGGTGAGACTGGCCTGGGTGGCGCTCACCGCTCCGGTCCGCCGGCACGCAGCTCGTCGAGCAGGGCGTCCCGGTCGGTGAGCACCGCGCCGAGGATCCGCCGGCCGGCGGCCAGCAGGTCGGCGACGTCGGGGGTACTGAGGGTGTACGTCACCAGGGAACCATCGCGGTACGAGGTGACCATGCCGGCCCGGCGCAGCACGGCCAGCTGCTGGGAGAGGTTCGACGCCTCCACGTCGATGGCGGCGAGCAGGTCACGTACCGGTTTGGGACCGTCCTGGAGCAGCTCCAGCACCCGGATGCGGACGGGGTGGCCGAGCGTGCGGAACAGTTCGGCCTTCGCCTGGTACAGCGGCACGGACACGCCCGCTCCTCCGTCCTGCGCCGCCAGCCCGGCGGCATGCGCTGAAGACTTTAGCACTTGCACAATTCTTCAATTGGCAGGCGGTGAACAGCTCCGCACCGGTCAGTCGTTCTGCATCCACACCAGCGAGAAACGCTGGGCGTGGATCACCCTGCGGCGGTACGCCCCGAACGTTCGACGTCACCGTCTGGTGATCCGCCCGCCCGGGATCAGCGGTCGTTGACGCAGCGGAGCACGGGGCGGGTGGTGAGGGCGGTCGGGTCGAGCGGCGTGCCGGCGTGGACGGTGAAGGTCGTCGACTCGCCGGGCAGCAGGGTCACCAGCGCCTCGTCGACCTCGGCGGACGGGTCCAGCCGGTCCGGATAGAGGGTCAGGTCGCGCAGGATGGTGCGGGCGGTCACCCGGACCCGCTGGCCGCCGCGGGCCGGCTCCACCGTCGCGTCGAAGGCCGCGACCGGCCACCGGAGGTCGCGGTCCTCGGCGAAGAACCACAGCGCCCGCCCGGTGGGGTCGCCGGCCTCGGCGACCAGCAGCTCTCCCCGGGCGTCGTCGGGCCGCGCCAGCTCCGTGGGCAACGGCAACGGCACCGACGAGTACGCGGGCACGTCCAGCTCCAGCGTCGCCTTCGCCCGGGGTTCCCCGGTCACCGTGAGCCGGGTGACCGTGGCCGACGCCCGCCACGGCCGACCGCCGTCGTTGACCGCGACCAGGGCCAGCCCGCCGTCGCGGGGCGCGACGGTGAGCAGCCGGTCGGCGTAGGCCCGGCGCAGCGCGTACCACAGGGGTTTGCGGCGGCCGTCGCCGTCGATCGCCGCCCAGGAGGTGACCGGCCAGCAGTCGTTGAGCTGCCAGACGATGGTGCCCATGCACCGGCCCCGATGGGAGCGGAAGTGTTCCACCCCGAGCTGGATGGCCCGCGCCTGGTTGAGTTGGGTGAGGTAGTGCCAGTCGTCGAAGTCGCGCGGCTCGGGCAGGTGCGCGTCCAGCCCCCGGCGCAGTTTCCGGTCGCCGTCGGCGGCCTTCTGGTGGTGTGCCATGCCGGGTGAGTCGTGGGCGAGCGGCTCGTCGGACAACGCCCGGCGCAGCGTCGCGTACGCCGGCGGCGCCTGGTAGCCGAACTCGGCGACGAACCGGGGCAGGTATTCCCGATATTTCGAGTAGTCGTCGGTGTTCCACACGTCCCAGATGTGCGTGGTGCCGTACGCCGGGTCGTTGGGGTGGACCTGCTCGCTGCCCGAGTACGGGCTGCCGGGCCAGTACGGACGGGTCGGGTCCAGCTCGGCGACGACGCGGGGCAGCAGTTCCAGGTAGTAGCCGCGTCCCCAGCTGCGGCCGGCCAGGAGTCGCTGCCAGTTCCAGTCGTGCCAGCCCCAGATGTTCTCGTTGTTGCCGGTCCACAGCACCAGCGACGGGTGGCTGGCCAGCCGGGTCACCTGCTCGGTGGCCTCGGCGGCCACCTCGGCGACGAACGGCTCCTCCTCCGGATAGGCGGCGCAGGCGAAGAGGAAGTCCTGCTGCACCAGCAGGCCCCGCTCGTCGGCCAGGTCGTAGAAGTCCGCCGACTCGTACCGGCCGCCGCCCCAGACCCGCAGCAGGTTCACGTTCGCGGCCACGGCCTGGTCGAAGCGACGGGCCAGCCGGTCGGCGGTGACCCGGTTGGGAAAGACGTCGTCGGGGATCCAGTTGACTCCCCGGACGAAGATTGGCATCTCGTTGACGTGCAGGGCGAACGGGGCGCCGTACGAGTCGGGCGTGGTGTCCACGCGCACCGAACGGAACCCGATCCGCCGGTCCCAGGAGTCGAGGGTGTGGCCGCGGGAGTCGTGCAGGGTCACCGCCAGCTCGTAGCGGGGCTGCGCGCCGTAGCCCCGGGGCCACCACAGCTCCGGCCGGTCGACGGCGAGGGTCAGCACCGCCGACAGCTCGCCCGTCGGGATGGTCGCCGCGGCGGCCTGCCCCGCCACCGTCGCCCGCACGGTGAGCGGCACGTCCGCGACGCGCTCCAGTCGGGCGTGCAGCTCCACCCGGCCGTGGTCGCCGTCGACGGTGACCAGCGGGCGGACGGTCGCCAGCCGGGCGACCGACCAGCCGTGCAGGCCGATCTCCTGCCAGATGCCGGCGGTGACCAGGGTGGGGCCCCAGTCCCAGCCGAAGTTGCAGGCCATCTTCCGGATGAACTGGAAAGGCTCCGGGTAGGGGCTGGGCCGGTCGCCGAGCCGGTCGCGGTGCGCCTCGGCGTAGCGGTAGGCGGAGTCGAAGCGTACGGCCAGGGTGTTGGCCTCGGCCCGCAGCAGCGACGTGACGTCGAAGCGGTGGCCGCGGTGCATGTTCTCGGTGCGGCCGACCTCGACGCCGTTGACCGTGACGGTGGCCACCGTGTCCAGCCCGGCGCAGACCAGGTCGAGGCGCTGGTGGGCGCCGGCCGGTCGGTCGAAGCTGGTCTCGTAGACCCAGTCGGTGCGGCCGATCCAGGCCAGGGCGGTCTCGTTGTCGTCGAGGTACGGGTCGGGGATGAGCCCGGCCGCGAGCAGGTCCGTGTGCACGCAGCCGGGCACGGTGGCCGGTGTCGCCCGGCCACCGATCCCGGCCGGCACCTGCGGCCCGGGTACCGCCCGCAGGGTCCAGCCGTCGTGCAGCGCCTGCCGGTGCGGACCGGCTCCCCGCGCGTCGCTCAAGACTTCACCGCGCCTTCCACGATTCCTCGGACGATCCGGCGACCGCCGATGACGAGCACGACCAACAGCGGCGCTGTCGCCACGAAGGCACCGGCCGGCACCCGGCGGTGGATGACGTAGTTGCCGCTGGCCAGGTCGGAGATGGCCACCATCGAGGTGGGGTAGTCGGTGCAGGCCGAGCACCACCAGCGCGGGGCGCACCGCCGGCAGGGTACAGATCGTCTCATGACCTATCCTCCCAAGCCCACTGGGAACGCTCCTGATATCGAGGAACGTTGACTGAACCGAGCTAGTACCGGCACCCGTCGGCCCGAACACCCGCGGGCGGACCCAGGCCGGACCACGAGCCGGCGCCGGGTAGCGTGTCCAGCGCCGCCCGCGCCACCGACGCGGCGCCGGCAGGACGGACTCCAGGAGGAAGTACGCCGGTGAAGCGGCCCACGATCGCGGACGTCGCCCGGCGGGCGGGGGTTTCCAAGGGCGCGGTGTCGTACGCGCTGAACGGGCAACCGGGCGTCTCGGAGGCGACCCGGCGGCGCATCCTCGCCATCGCCGCCGAGATCGGGTTCAGCCCGAGCAGCGCCGCCCGGGCGCTGTCCGGTGCGACCGCCCGGGCGATCGGGCTGATCCTCGCCCGGCCGGCCCGGACCCTCGGCATCGAGCCCTTCTTCATGGAGTTGATCAGCGGCGTCGAGGCGGAACTGTCCGCCCGGTCGTACGCGCTGACGCTCCAGGTGGTGGCCGACCAGAGCGCCGAGATCGCGGTCTACCGCCGGTGGTGGGGCGAGCGACGGGTCGACGGCGTGCTCGTCTGCGACCTGCGGAGCGACGACGGGCGGGTACCGGTGCTGGAGGAGTTGGGCCTGCCGGCCGTCGTGATCGGCGGGCCGGCCGGCACGGGCGGACTGCCCAGTGTCTGGTCGAACGACGCGGCGGCACTGGTGGAGACCGTGGAGTACCTGTACGCCCTGGGCCACCGGCGGATCGCCCGGGTGGGCGGCCTACCCGAGTTGCTGCACACCGCCATCCGCACCCGGGCGTTCACCGAGGCATGCCAGCGCCTCGGCCTCGCCGAGACCGTCACCGTCTCCGCCGACTACACCGGCGAGGAGGGCGCGCGGGCGACGCGACGGCTGCTCAGCTCCCGGGTTCGCCCCACCGCGGTGATCTACGACAACGACGTGATGGCGATCGCCGGGCTGTCGGTCGCCCAGGAGATGGGGCTCCCGGTCCCCGCCGACCTGTCCATCGTGGCCTGGGACGACTCGCCGCTGTGCCGCCTGGTGCACCCGCCGCTGACCGCGCTCGGCCGGGACATCCCGGCCTACGGCGCGCACGCCGCGCGGCAGTTGTTGCAGGTCATCGAGGGAACGCCGGTGGTCGGGACGGAGGACGAAACCGCCCAGCTGACCCCGCGTGGCAGCACGGGCCCGGCGCCCGGCGGGAAGTGAACCGGTTAGGCAGATCCTGCCTTCACCGCGCGATCGACGGGAACTCCTCGAAGTACGCCTCGACCCGTTCCGCGGTCGCGGGTCGGGCCAGCTCGAACCCCTGGCCGTAGCGGCATCCGGCCCGGCGCGCCCCCTCGACCTGGTGGGCGGACTCCAGCTCCTCGGCCACCACCTCCAGACCCAGCCGGTCCGCCACCGTGACCACCACGTCCAGCAGCGGACGGTGCGGGTCGGCGCTCGCCGCGACCGCCTCCGGCCCGACCTTCAACAGGTCGATCGGCAGCCGCCGGAGCTGGGCCAGCGAGGCGTGCTCGGCCCGGAAGTCGTCCAGTGCGGTCCGGATGCCCATCGAGCGCAGCCCGGCCAGCCGCGCCACCACGGTCGGCAGCTCCGCGGCCAGCCGCGGCTCGGCGACCTCCACCACCAGTTGGTCCGGCCCCACCCCGTACGCCTCCAGCACGGCCGCTGTCCGGGGCACGAAGTCCGGTGAGGTGAGTTCGCGGGTGGTGACGTTGACCGCCATCCACAGCCGCCGGCCGCCGACGGACCAGTCGGCGAGCTGTCGGCAGGCCCGGTCCAGCACCCAGGCGCCCAGCTCGCCCACGATGTCGAGATCCTCGGCCACCGGCAGCAACTCCGTCGGGAACACCGTGCCGAGCACCGGATTGCGCCAACGCAGCAGCGCCTCCGTGCCGACCGGCGACCGGTCGGCCAGGCCGAGCACCGGCTGGTAGACCAGGTCCAGTTCGCCCCGGGCCACCGCGCCGGGCAGTTCCCGCTCCAGATCCAGCCGGCGGACCAGTTGCTCCTCCAGGTAGGCGTCGTACCACTCGACCCGCTCCCGGCCGAGTTGCGCCGCGCGTCGCCGGGCCAGGTCCGCCTGGCGCAGCAGATCCTCCGGCCGGGCCCGAGCCAGCTCGGCGAGCCCCACGCTGGGTCGCGACCGCAGCACCGCCCCCGACACCTCGTACGGCCGGCCCAGTGCGGTGAGCAGCCGGGCGCCCAGCGCGTACGCCAGCACCGGCCCGGCATCGGTGACCACCGCGAGACCGCTGGCGGCCAGGTCGAACACCTCGTCCTCGACGGCTGCCACCGCGCGGGCCCGGCGGACGGCCTCGGCGGTCAGGTCGTCGCGCACGACCGGCCCGGACAGCTCGGTGAGGTGCAGGTCCACCACGAGCAGCGCGCCGGTGACCGGTTCGGGTCGTGCCGCCAGGGCGCGCAGCAGGGCGGCCCGGCCGACCGGGCCACCCGGCGCCCTCGCGGCCCGTGCGCTCGTCCCGGCCGGTGCGGCCGGTGCGGTCGACGCGGTCGACGCGGTCGGTGCGGTCGGTGCGGTCATCGGCACCGGTGGGTTGTCCGGTGCCGCGCCACCGAGCAGTTCGCGCGCCACCAGCGAGGGCACCGCGGCGAGCGCGAGCAGCACAGCGGTGCGGTCCGGGAGGAGACCGGCCTGCAACTCGTGGACGATGGCCAGCACCACCGCGACGGCCGGAATCACCGACCGCGGCCAGTCCCACGGGGCCTGCGGGGCCGGCTGGCCCGCGCCGGGCCGAATCACCCGCCGCACTCCGGCGGCGACCAGCAGCACCCCGACCACCAGCGGGGGTACGGCCAGCAGCGCCGCCCGCCCGGCGGCGGGGCCGGCCGGCAGCGCGGCCAGCAGCACCAGGGCCAGCAGGGTCAACGCCGCCCCGGCCCGGCAGCGGGCGGCGCCGGAGTTCCGGTGTGCTCCGGTCAGCACGGCCAACGCGTCGACGGCGAGCAGGCCCAGGGTCACCGCGACGACCAGGCGGACCGGTGCCGGCACACCGGCGTACGGCAGCAGCAACCAGGCCACCAGCACCAGGCAGACGCCGGGGGCGGCGCCGCCGAGCAGCCGGCCCAGCCGCATCCGGGCCGGCGGACGCGGTGGTCGGGGCAGGCTGAGCAGGCCGCCGCCGAGCAGCACGGTGGTGCCGGCGAGCCCGGCGACGGCCGCCGCCGGCCGGTATCCGGCAGAGGCCAGCGGTAGCACCGCCGCGGTCAGGCCGGCGGTCACCACCGCGGCGTGCAGCATGGCGGCGGCCCGGCGCGGTCTCGCCGCCTGCCTGCGGGCCAGCCGGCCGGCGTCGGCGGGTGGCGAGTCGGGGCCGATGGTCAGCCGGGACAGGCGTACGCCGGCCAGCGTGGAGCCGGCCGCGCCGGCCAGCGCCACCACGGCGAGAGCCGGCACCGGACCGGTCGCGCCGAGGACCACCAGCACGGCGGCGACCGCGAGGACACAGGTTTCCGGCAGGACGGGACGGGACACGGCGGCACGGAACACGGACGCGACGGGCACGACATTCGCCTTCGTGAGGGGGCACGGGGGCGGTGCGGCGGTGCGCGGACGACGGACAGACAGTCCGCCATCCACCCTCGTGGAACGAGCCGGCGCGTCAGAGGTGACGGCCAACCGGGGGTGAGTCAGATCACGGCGCGTCGCCCGTCCGAGCAGACGCAGCGGCGGTCGCTCGACCCTTGCGCAACCCGCGTCGCACCCGGTGCGGGGGGTTCCGGCCCAGGTGGGATCATCTGGGCATGTCCCGCACCGACACCGCGCGATTCCGGCACCACCAGGCCATCCTGGCCGCGGCGATCGTCGCCGCCATCGGCACCCTGCCGCTGGCGAGCGCTCGCGCGTACCTGCTGCCGCTGCTGCTGGTGCCGCTGACCGTGGCCCTCTGGGCCTGGCGCGCCGGCACCGACGCCGACACCCGCGGGCTGCGACTGCGGGCACTGGTCGGGCAACGCCGGATCCCCTGGGACCAGGTGGTCGAGCTGGGATCCGACCCGCGCGGCCGGGCGGTCGCCAAGCTCGGCGACGGCCAGCGCCTCGTGCTGCCGGCCGTCCGCCGCGACGACCTGCCGCGCCTGGTCGCCGCCGCCGGGCATCGCGGCCCGGAGCCGGCTCAGTAGCCGTCCACCACCACGTTCCGCGGCGGCTCGCCGGCCACGAACCGCCGGATCTGCTGCCCGACCAGGCGGTACGCCCGCGGCAGCAGGCCCCGCACCGAGCCGGCCACGTGCGGAGTGATCAGCACGTTCGGCATCGTCCAGAGCGGATGGTCGGCGGGCAGCGGCTCCGGATCCGTCACATCCAGAGCGGCGCTGAGCCGACCGGTGGCCAGCTCGGCGACCAGCGCGTCGGTGCGGGCCACCGGGCCTCGGGCGGCGTTCACCAGCAGAGCACCGTCGGGCATCGCGGCCAGGAACTTCTCGTCGACCAGGCCCCGGGTCTGCTCGGTCAGCGGCAGCAACAGCACCACGACGTCGGCCTGCGGCAGCAGCTGCGGCAACTCGCCGACTCCGTGCACGCCCTGCTCCGCGCGGGCCGTGCGGGCCACCAGGGTGAACTCCACCTCGAACGGCGCGAGGCGGTCCCGCAGCGCGGCGCCGATCGAACCCGCGCCGACGATCAACACCCGTTTGCCGGCCAGCTCGTCGGTCGGGGCGATCTCGTCGTACGCCCACCGTCGCCGCGCCTGCGCGCGAGCCATCGCCGGAAAGCCGCGCAACTGGGACAGGATCGCGGTGACCACCCACTCGGCGGTCGGCGGATCGTGCACCCCCCGGGCGTCACAGAGCGTGACCCCCGGTGGGACCCGGCCAACCCAGGCGTCCGCCCCGGCCGAGAGCAACTGCACCACGGCCAGGTCGGGCAGTTCGGGCAGCAGGACCGTCGCGTCCACGCCGGCCAGGAAGGGCGGCACCCAGAACCGGACGCCGGCCACCGGCGAGGGCAGCCGCGCCGGGTCGTCAATCGTCTCGACGGTGACCTCCGGCGGCAGCTCGCCGAGCAGGGCGTGACCGGCCTCGTGCGGGATCCATACCTTCACGTCCGCAGACGATAGGCGCCCGGCCCCGTACCAGCCGGCCGGGGTCAGCCGGCGCCGCCCGCCACGGTGCCGCCGGCAGCGGGCTACCCTGGTGCGGGTGAGCGCTCCCCCGTACCTCCGCGCCCGTCAGGTCCGCAGCGCCCTCGCGGCGTCCTGCGCGACGCTCCTGCTCGCCGCCACCGGTTGCAGCCTCGGCGAGCCGGACCCGGATCCGGCCGGCGAGCCGCCGAACCTACCCACCCCGTCGGCCACGGCCGGCACCGGCGACCGGGAGGCCGTCGCCACCGTGCTCGCCCAGGGGCTGCGGGTGCCGTGGGGCATCGCGTTCCTGCCCGACGGCGGCGCCCTGGTCACCGAACGCGACAGCGGCCGGATCGTCCAGGTCGGGCCGGAATCGGGCCCCGACGGTCTGCAGATCACCGAGGTGCAGACCATCGACGACGTGGTCGCCTCGGGCGAGGGCGGCCTGCTCGGGATCGCCGTGTCACCGGGCTTCGCGCAGGATCGGACGATCTTCGTCTACCACACGGCCGAACGGGACAACCGCATCGTCCGGATGCGGCTCGGTGAGGAACCGACCCCGATCCTCACCGGGATCCCCAAGGCCGGCATCCACAACGGCGGCGGCCTGGCATTCGGCCCCGACGGGCAGCTCTACGCCAGCACCGGCGACGCGGGCGACACCGACCAGTCGCAGGACGTCGCGCGGCTCGGCGGCAAGATCCTGCGGATCACCGCGGAGGGGAAGCCGGCACCCGGCAACCCCTTCCCGGGCTCCCCGGTCTGGTCGCTGGGCCACCGCAACGTGCAGGGCATGGCCTGGGACGGTGACCGGATGTACGCCGTCGAGTTCGGCCAGAACACCTGGGACGAGATCAACCAGATCAGCAAGGGTGAGAACTACGGTTGGCCCGAGGTCGAGGGGCGCGGCGACGACGAGAAGTACGTCGACCCGATCGTGCAGTGGACGACCGACGAGGCGTCCTGCTCCGGTCTGGCGGCGGTGGAACGGATGCTCGCCACCGCGTGCCTTCGCGGGCAGCGCCTCTGGCTGGTCGAGCTGACCGACACCGGCACGGTGCTCGGGCAGCCCCAGGCGATGCTGACCGAGCGGTACGGTCGGTTGCGGGCGATCGCCGCCGCACCGGACGGCTCGCTCTGGGTCAGCACCTCCAACCACGACGGGCGCGGCCGTCCGGCGCCCGAGGACGACCGGCTGCTCCGGCTCGTCTTCGCCGGGGGCGGCGCGGGACGCAGCTGAGGCACGAACGCCGCATCACGCAGGTTTGCCAAGATCCTTCGTCGGGCAGGTCAGAATCTCAGCATGGATGGTCAGCAGAACGACGAGCCGCGCCGCGACCGGAACGGGGACGCCCCCGCCGGCCGCCCGCGCCGCTTCCCTCCGCTGCGGCGCGCCGCCGCCGGCTCCCGTACCCCCGGCGGCACAGCGGCCTACGCCGGGCCGCCGTCGCCCTGGCCGTCTTGGTGGTCAGCCTCGTCGGGGTGCTGCTCGGGGTGCTCGCCGGCGGGCAGCTGGGCACCGACATCGGCCCCTTCCACGCCACGCTGTCGATCTCGCCGACGGTCGACGGCAGCACCACCGTCGACATCCCGCCGCTGGGTTCACTGCTGCTGGACAGTCACGACGGGCCGACCCACCTGACGGTGGAACTGGGCGCCCTGGACCAGGGCCGCACCGAGGCACTGCTGGGTGACCCGGCGGGCCTCAACCGGGCCACCCAGTCGGCGGTCGACGAGGTCCAGATGGGTGTGCTGCGGCTCGGGCTGCGTACCCTCGGCTCCGCCGTGCTGGCCACCCTGGTGCTGGCCCTGCTGGTCTTCCGGAACGCCCGGCGGGCGGCCTGGGCCGGTGCGCTGGCCCTGCTGATCACCGCGGGCAGCCTGGGTACCGCCGCGGCGACCATACGACCGCAGGCCATCGAGGAGCCCCGGTACGAAGGGCTGCTGGTCAACGCCCCGGCGATCGTGGGTGACGTACGCAAGATCGCCGACGACTACACCCGGTACGCCGAGCAGCTCCAACGACTCATCGGCAACGTCACCCAGCTCTACACCACCGTGTCCGCGCTGCCCGTCTACGAGCCGGATCCGGACACCACCCGGGTGCTGCACATCTCCGACCTGCACCTCAACCCCTCCGCCTGGCAGCTCATCCGGACCGTGACGGAGCAGTTCGCCATCGACGTGGTGATCGACACCGGCGACATCACCGACTGGGGCAGCGAGCCGGAGGCGTCCTACGTCGGCTCGATCAGCCTGCTCGAAAAGCCCTACGTGTACATCCGCGGCAACCACGACTCCGGGCGTACGGCGGCGGCGGTGGCCCGCCAGCCGAACGCGATCGTGCTGGACAACACGACGACGACCGTCGCCGGACTCACCATCGCCGGCATCGGTGATCCCCGCTTCACCCCGGACAAGAGCACCTCGCCGGCCAGCGGAGGGCTCAGCCAGCCCACCGCCGACGACCTGATCACCACCGGCGAGAAGCTCGCCGCCACGATCCGCAGCTCGCCGCGGCCGGTGGACATCGCTCTGGTGCACGACCCGGCCGCCGCCGGTCCGCTCTCCGGGACCTGCCCGCTCGTGCTCGCCGGGCACACCCACAACCGGCAGGTCAACACGCTGCCCGAGGTGCCGGACCAGCAACCCACCACGCTGATGGTGCAGGGCTCCACCGGCGGTGCCGGGCTGCGCGGGCTGGAGGGCGAGGAACCGACCCCGCTGGCGATGACCGTGCTCTACTTCGACCAGGAGAAGCAGCTCCAGGCGTACGACGACATCACGGTGGGCGGCACCGGCCAGACCCAGGTGAACCTCGAACGCACCGTGATCACCCCGCCCGCCACCGTCACTCCCCTGGGCACCACCCCCACGCCGACCATCACCCCCACCCCCACGCCGACCCGCTGACGGACTGCCGATCCAGACGAGAAGGCGCTTCAATCCCGGCGGGTGGCGCACAGGTAGAGCCCTCAGCGTCGCGCTGAGGGCTCTGCCAGGTCGAGGTCAGCCCACGGGACCGAGCTGCTTCGCCAGATTCACGAAGCCCTGCCAGGCCGCCGGGTTGAACTGAAGGGTGCCGCCATCGCGATCCTTGGTGTCCCGGACACCCACGACGCCGGGCACGTTGTCGGCAACCTCGACGCAGTTGCCGCCGTTGCCGCTACTGCGGCTGCTCTTACGCCAGCTGGCGCCGCTCAGGTCCATGTCTCCGCCACTTCCCTCAGGAAATCGATCGACTGCCGGTGGGACACCGCCTCAACCCGGACGTTCTCCGACGCTGCCAGTATGGCCGCTACGTCGTCTGGGTCGCTAACCACTTGCCCCTGTAGCTGAGTGTCCAGGTAGGCGGCGGTGCGGTGGTCCTTGCTGGTGGCGAGAACGAAAGGTCCGTCAAGCCCGGCATAGGCACCAACCGACGAGGGAACGACCTGGACCCGAATGTGCGGCAGCTCGCACCATGCGATCAACGTCTGCAACTGCTCCCGCATCACCTCGGGGCCGCCCACCGGACGCCGCAGCGCGCACTCGTCCACGACGGCTGTCAACCACGGGGGGTTCTCACCTCTGAGGATTCCTTGCCGGGCGAGCCGAGCCGCCACAAGTTGGTCGACCTCGTCTGAGGTACGCCGTCCACTCGCCCTGAGGACCGCTCGCGCATACGCCTCGGTCTGTAGCAGTCCGGGCAGAACGACGGACTCGTATGAACGCAGCTCGACAGCTTCGCGCTCCATCTCCTGCCATGGGCGGAACCACACAAGGTCGCGGACTCGGCGTCTCGAAGTGTCCGGCCATATGTCCGACTCGTCTTTGCCGAGAACGGCGGCTGCGGTGGCGCGGTGCCCCGGGTGCGGGAGGCGGCCCTGGCGAAGCCACCGGTCGGTCGTCTTCGGGTCCACGCCAATCTGTGCCGCGAGCGAATCCGTTGTGTGGCCTGCCTCGTGGAGCGCGACCCGGAGTGCGTCGTTCATCGAACCTCCATCGGACACCGCAGATTTCCGTCCACCATATACACACGCGGTGTTGCCGTCCCGTCACAGGTTGGCAGTGTGTCTGGCATGGCGGCACTGCCTGGTGGAGGTGAGGGAGCCCGGCAGGAGTGTTCGCCCCGGGGCCGCCCGTGGACATCCCCCGTGCAGGGGCGGCCCCACTCGATCGCTCGCCCAAGGAGGCCGACGTGCGTACCCGAACCTCGTACACCTGCCCGACAGTTCTCCTGCCGGTCCTGCCGCAGCGCCGGCGCGGCGCGCACCTGCCCGAGTGGATGCGCCAGCCGACCCGGCCGCTCCCCGCCAGGGCCCCGGCCGCCCCGGTTGGCTGACGCCGGGCCAGCAGTGGCGGGCGGGCGGAGGTCGGCCGTGCTGACCACCCGACTCGCGAAGCCGGGCCGCGGCCCGCACCCCGACCGACCGGCAGGCGGGAACACCCCACACACCCCGGCACGCCCCGGCTGGCACTGCCGCGTCGACGGGCAGCCCTGGCCCTGCGGGGAGGCCCGACTCCTGCTGCCCGTGGAGTTCAGGGACAACGTCCCCGGCCTGACGATCTACCTCGCCGGCCTGATGTACGAGGCCATGCGCGACCTCTACCAGCTCAACCCGCACGACGGACCGGAGCCCGAGGATCTGTTCACCAGATTCGTTGCCTGGGCGGCCCGCCGCACGGAGCGAGCGCAGTGAAGCCCCGCGCACCGAAGGCGGCCGGTGCCACGTCCACCCAGGTGAATGGGAACGGGGGCACGAGATCTTGGACAGTTTCCGTTAGTTGCTAACCGAAAATGTCCAAGATCTGGACCCGATGTCGTCGCCGGCTCACCCGTGCCACCTCGTTGCGGCCCGGATGCGCATACCGGCACGCCCGGCCGGCGCCGCCCGGCCGTCGGCAGCGTCCGCCACGGAGGAACCCCGGCCGTCCGCCACGGAGGACCCCCGGCCGTCGATCAGCGGAGGCTCAGCAGAGGCTCGGCAGAGGCTCGGCAGAGGGCCCAGCGGAGGCCCAGCGGAGGCCCAGCGGAGGGCCCAGCAGAGGCTCGGCAGAGGGCCCAGCAGAGGGCCCAGCGAAGGCCCAGCAGAGGGCTCAGCGGAGGCTCAGGGCGGCCAGGGCGGCGTTGACGATGCTGCCGGGGAGCAGGTCGTGCAGCTCGTAGAGGTCGTGGACGGTGCCGGACTGGCCGAACTCGTCGACCCCGAGCGGTACCGCCGGGGCGGCCACCGCCGAGCCGAGCCAGGCCATGGCGTGCGAGGCGGCGTCGTGCACGGTCACCACCGGCACCCGGTCGGCGAAGGCGGCCCGCAGCGCGCCGGGCACGCTGGGCACGGTGGCCGTGCGTACGCCCTGCCGCAGGGTGCGCTGCCAGGCGCGGTAGAGGCGGTCCAGGCTGGTCACGTCGACGACGTGGGCGGCCACCCCCTCGTCGGCCAACTCCGCCGCCGCGGCCAGCACCTCCGGCAGCACCGCGCCCGAGGCGGCCAACTGCACCGTCGGCGCGTCGGCCAGCTGCGGGTGCGCCTGGTGGGCGTCCACCAGCCGGTACGCCCCGGCGAGCACCTGCCGGCGCAGCACCGCGTCGCCGAGCCGGGCGCGGGCCGCGTCGAACGGCGCCTGGTCGATCGGGCGGGTGCTGAGCCGGAAGTAGTACGCCCCGTCCTCGGCCGGCGCGGCGGTCGGCGTCGGCTGCGGCGCTCCGGCGATGTGACCGAGCGCGTCGCAGAGCAGCCAGTCCAGGCTGCCCGCGTAGGCGGGCTCGACGAAGGTGACCCCGGGCAGTTCCAGGCCGACGCTCGCGGTGATCGTCGACTGGTGGGCGCCGCCCTCGGGCGCGAGCGTGATCCCGGACGGGGTGCCGGCGACCACGAACCGGGAGCCGGAGTAGGTGCCGTAGAGGAAGGCGTCCAGCCCGCGCAGCACGAACGGGTCGTAGACGGTGCCGACCGGCAGCAGCGGCTGCCCCGACAGGTCCCAGGCCAGGCCGAGCTGGCCGAGCAGCAGGAACAGGTTCATCTCGGAGATGCCCAGCTCGATGTGCTGCCCGTCGGGGCTCTCCGTCCAGCGCAGCATCCGGTCCTCCGACCAGGAGCGCTGCGCGGTCGGGGCGAACACGCCGGTCTTGTTGATGAACCCGGCCAGGTTGGTCGAGGTCGCCACGTCCGGCGCGGTGGTGACGAGGAACTTGCCCACCTGCGGGTCGCGGGCCAGGTCGACCAGCACCCGACCGAAGACCTCCTGGCTGGAGATCGGCTTGTTCGCGCGTACCTTGGTGGCCTGGGGGACGGTGACCCGCAGCGCCCGCTCGCGGGGCGCGCGGGACAGCGCCTCCCGGCGTTGGCCGGCCCGGATGCCGGCCGGCGACGCCGGGTCGAGGCGGTCCCACTCGGTGTCGCGGGTCAACCCGTGCGCGGCGCGCAGCGCGTCGACCTGCTCGCCGGAGAGCAGCGCCGAATGGTTACGCGGATTGCCGGCGAGGGGCAACCCCCAACCCTTGACGGTGTACGCGAACACCACGCTCGGCCGGTCGGTCACCGCGTCGCACTGGGCGTACGCGTCCAGCAGCGACGCCAGGTCGTGCCCGCCCAGGTCGGTGACGAGCGGGCCCAGCTCCTCGTCGGCGACGTCGGCGATGAACGCCGCGATGCCGTCGGGGGCGCCGTCCAGGAACTGCTTGCGCAGCGCCGGCCCGGCCAGCCCGAACAGGGACTGGTACTGCTCGTTCGGCATCGCGTCGATCCAGTCGCGCAGCGCCTCCCCGCCCGGCCGGGCGTACGCCCGCGCCAGCCGGCGGCCGTACTTCACCTCGACCACGTGCCAGCCGGCGGCCTCGAACTGGCCGCGCCACTGGTCGATCCGCACGCCGGGGACGACCCGGTCCAGCGACTGCCGGTTGAAGTCGACCACCCACATCACGTTGCCGAGACCGGTGGTGGCCGGGTCGGCGACCGCCTCCCAGATGTTGCCCTCGTCCAGCTCGGCATCACCGACCAGCGCGACGAACCGGGAGTGCGGGCGCTCGCCGAAGTGCGCGTCGACATAGCGCCGGGTCACCGCGGCGAACAGCGGCGCGGCGGCGCCGAGGCCCACCGATCCGGTGGAGAAGTCCACCTCGTCGGGGTCCTTGGTCCGCGACGGGTACGACTGCAACCCGCCCCGGGCCCGCAGCCGGGTCAGGTACGACCGGTCCAGATTGCCCAGCAGGTACTGGACGGCGTGGAACACCGGGGAGGCGTGCGGCTTCACCGCCACCCGGTCCTCGGCGGCCAGGTGGGCGAACCACAGCGCGGTCATCGCGGTCACCAGCGAGGCGCTGGACGCCTGATGCCCGCCGACCTTCACCCCGTCGCCGGTGCCGCGCTCATGGTTGGCCGCGTCCACGATCCGGCTGGCCAGCCACAGCACCCGCCGCTGAATCTCGTCAAGCACCTCAAGATCGTGCTGGTTCACGCTGCACTCCATCCAGACGTCACCGTTGACGCCCTCGTGCGGGAACGGCGCGCCTGTTGATCATGAGGTCAGCGGCAGTTTGAAGATCGACGAGTGCCGCCATCCTCATGATCAACGAGGGCATGCCGGGGTGGGGGTGGGGGTTAGGAGGTGAGGCGGGTCAGGATCAGGTCCCGGACGGTCTTGGCGTCGGCCTGGCCGCGGGTGGTCTTCATGACCGCGCCGACCAGGGCGCCGGCCGCGGCGACCTTGCCGCTGCGGATCTTGTCGGCGATGGCCGGGTTGGCCGCGATCGCCTCGTCCACCGCGACGGTCAGCGCGCCGGTGTCGGAGACGACCTCCAACCCCCGGTTGCTCATGATCTCGGTCGGCGAGCCCTCGCCCGCGACCACGCCCTCCAGCACCGTGCGGGCCATCTTGTCGTTGAGCTTGCCGGCGTCGACCAGCTCCTGCAACTCGGCGACCTGCGCCGGAGTGGCTCCGATGTCGGCCAGCTCCACACCCGTCTCGTTGGCCCGCCGGGACAGCTCGCCCAGCCACCACTTGCGGGCCGCCGCCGGGGTCGCACCCGCCGCCACCGTCGCCTCGATCAGCTCGACCGCACCGGCGTTGAGCACCGACTGCATGTCCAGATCGGACAGACCCCACGCCTGCTGGAGCCGGCGCCGGTGCAGCCGGGGCAGCTCCGGCAGGGCGGCCTTCAGCTCGGCCACCCAGGCCGGGTCCGGCGCGAGCGGCACCAGGTCCGGCTCGGGGAAGTAGCGGTAGTCGGTGGCGGTCTCCTTGGACCGGCCCGGCGTGGTGTCCCCGGTGTCCTCGTGGAAGTGCCGGGTCTCCTGGGTGATCCGCCCGCCCGCGTCCAGCACCGACGCCTGGCGCAGCATCTCGGAGCGCACCGCCCGCTCGACCGAACGCAGCGAGTTGACGTTCTTGGTCTCCGTGCGGGTGCCCCACTCCTCGCCCGGCAGGTTCAGCGAGGTGTTGACGTCGCAGCGCAGCGAGCCCTCCTCCATGCGTACGTCGGAGACGCCGAGCGAGCGGAGCACGTCGCGCAACTCGGTGACGTACGCGCGGGCAACCTCGGGGGCCAGCGCCGCGGTGCCGGGAATCGGCCGGGTGACGATCTCCACCAGCGGGATGCCGGCCCGGTTGTAGTCGACAAGCGACTCGGTGGCGCCGTGGATGCGGCCGGTGGCGCCGCCGACGTGCAGCGTCTTGCCGGTGTCCTCCTCCAGGTGCACCCGCTCGATGCCGATCCGCACCATCTCGCCGTCCACCTCGACGTCCAGGTAGCCGTCGACGCAGAGCGGCTCGTCGTACTGGCTGATCTGGAAGTTCTTCGGCATGTCCGGATAGAAGTAGTTCTTCCGGGCGAACCGGCACCACTGCGCGATGGAGCAGTTCAGCGCGAGGCCGATCCGGATGGTCGCCTCGATGGCCGCCTTGTTGGCCACCGGCAGCGAGCCGGGCAGGCCCAGGCAGACCGGGCAGACCCGGGTGTTCGGCTCGCCGCCGAAGTCGGTCGGGCAGCCGCAGAACATCTTCGTGTTCGTGCCCAGCTCGACGTGGGTCTCCAGGCCGATCACCGGCTCGTAGCGCGCGACGACCTCGTCGTACGCGGGCAGCGTCGTGGTCATGAGAACTCCAGCTTTCGGGCGGTAGCCGGCCCGGGGCGGCATCCGGACACAACGCTGCCCAGCCTAGCCGCTCGGCCTGTCCCGGCTCGGCCCGGCGTCACCGGGGCGCGGTGAACCGCCGGCGACGCTCATGGGCCAGGACGAAGAGGATCCCGGCGACGCAGAACGCCACCACGGCCAGCAGCGCCAGGATGATGGTCGAGTTCGATCCGGTGACCGGCAGCCACGACCCGCTGTTCGTCGAGGGCGCCGGCGACGCCACCGGGCTCGGCGCCGTCGAGGTCTCGGTCGGCGTCGGGGCGGTCGGGGCCGGCCCGGTCGGGGCCGTGCTCGGGGTGGACGCGGGAGCGGTCGACGCCGCCGCGGTCGGTGACGGCGCGGTCGGTGACGGCGCGGTCGGCGACGGTGCGGTCGGCGACGGTGCCGGCGCGGCGGCGACGACGAGCGACACCGCCGCCGTGGCGCTGGTCGCCGTGCCGGTCACGCCCAGCGTGAAGGCGAAGCGGCCCGCGGTCGCGGGGTGCCGGTGAGCCGGCCCTGCGGGCCCAGGACGAGGCCCGGCGGCAGGCTCCCGGCGGCCACGCCGAACTGGATGTCGGAGTCACCCTCGGCGGTGAACCGGAACGAGTACGCCCGGCCGACCCGACCTCGCGGTGGCTCGCCGGAGGTGATGGCGACGGCCGGCGCGGCGATGACGACGGTGACGTCCGCCTCGGCGTGGAAGCCGTGCGCGTCGGTCACCCGGATGCCGAGGCCGTAGCTGCCCGGGGTGGTCGGCGTCCCCGCCAGGATCCCCGACGACGACAGCGCCATCCCCGCCGGCAGGGAGCCCGACCGGAGCGAGAGGCGGTACGGGGCGGTGCCGCCCGAACCGGTGAAGGTGTGCGCCGGGTACGGCTGCCCGGCGTACCACGGCGAGGGGGGCGCCGCCGAGGTGATGCTGATCGTCGGTGCGAGCACCACGACGGTCGCGGTCTGGTCGGCGAAGTCCCCGCTCGCTGTGGCGGTGGCCCGGACGGTGAAGGTGTAGCTGCCGGGAACGGCCGGCGTACCGCCCAGTCGGCCCGTCGCCGGCGCCAGCGACATGCCCGCCGGCAGCGCGCCGCCGACCAGCGCGAACCGGATCGTCGGGTCGCCGGTCACGGTGAAGGTGTGGGCCGGGTACTCCTCGTGGGCGGTGGCCTCCTCGGGCGGCGGACCGGAGGTGAAGGTGACCGCGGCGGCGGACGCCGGGGCAACGGTGCCGAGCAGCAGCACCAGGAGCACCAAGAGGATCGTGATCGGCCGCAGCGCCCTCATCGCACTTCCAGGGTTCGATCGAAAAAGCCGTCGCTCGCCCTAACAGCGGCTCGAACTCTATCCAACCAGGGCAAGTGACCAGGCGTAATGGTCCGAACGGTGACCCTGTGTCGCCGGTCGGAATCAGCGCGTCACGGCTGCTCGTACCCGCGCCACCACCGGAAGGCCCACGGCGGGGCGGCCTGCGCGCCGCCCCGCCGATTCGTCACAGCGTCGGTGGAGTGAACGTGCCGACGGCGCTCTCCAGCGCGGCGGCGACCCGGTACATCCGGTCGTCGGCCATCGTCGGGGCCATCACCTGGAGACCGACCGGCAGCCCGGCGGAGAGCCCGCAGGGCACCGAGATGCCCGGCCCGCCGTACAGGTTGGTCGGGATGGTGAACAGGTCGGCCAGGTACATCTGGTACGGGTCGGCGGTGCGCGCACCCAGCGGGAAGGCCACGAACGGCGTGGTCGGCGAGATCAGCGCGTCGACCTGCTCGAACGCCGCGGTGAAGTCGCGGGTGATCAGCGTACGCACCTTCTGCGCCTGGCCGTAGTAGGCGTCGTAGTAGCCCGAGGAGAGCGCGTACGTGCCGAGCATGATGCGCCGCTTGACCTCGGGGCCGAAACCGGCCTCCCGGGTCAACGACATGACCTCCTCCAACGACCGGTTGCCGTCGTCGCCGACCCGCAGCCCGAACCGGACGCCGTCGAAGCGGGCCAGGTTCGAGGAGCACTCGCTGGGCGCGATCAGGTAGTACGCCGGCAGCGCGTACCGGAAGTGCGGGCAGGAGACCTCGACGATCTCCGCGCCCAGCTTGGTCAACGCGCCGACGGCCTCGTTGAAGGCGGCCATCACCCCCGGCTCGGCGCCCTCGCCGCCGAACTCGGTGACGACGCCCAGCCGCACCCCGCTCAGGTCACCGGTGGCGCCGAGCTTCGCCGCGGCCACCACGTCCGGCACCGGCGCCGGGATGGAGGTGGAGTCACGCGGGTCGTGGCCCCCGATCGCGGCGTGCAGCAGCGCGGCGTCGAGCACCGTACGCGCGCACGGTCCGGGCGTGTCCAGCGAGGAGGAGAAGGCCACCAGGCCGTACCGGGAGGTGCCGCCGTAGGTCGGCTTCGCACCGACGGTGCCGGTGACCGCGCCGGGCTGGCGGATCGAGCCGCCGGTGTCCGAGCCGATCGCCAGCGGCGCCTCGTACGCGGCCAGCGCCGCCGCGCTCCCGCCGCCGGAGCCGCCCGGGATGCGATCGGTGTCCCACGGGTTGCGGGTCGGCCCGTACGCGGAGTATTCCGTGGACGAGCCCATCGCGAACTCGTCCATGTTGGTCTTGCCGAGCATCACCGTGCCGGCGGCGCGCAGCCGCTGCACGATCGTCGAGTCGTACGGCGGTCGCCAACCCTCAAGGATCTTCGACCCGACCGTGGTCGGCACGCCCCTGGTGGCCAGCACGTCCTTGACCGCCACCGGCACACCGGCCAGCGGCCCCAGCTCCTCGCCGGCGGCCCGCCGGGCGTCGACCTCCCGGGCCGCGGCCAGCGCACCCTCGGTGTCGACGTGCAGGAAGGCGTTGACCCGGTCGTCGACGGCCGCGATCCGGTCCAGATGCGCCCGGGTCACCTCCACGGCGGAGGTCTCGCCGGTGGCGACGAGGCCCGCGATCTGCGTCGCGGTCAGTGCGGTCACGTCGGTCATGAGGCCGCCTCCTCGTCCAGGATCCGCGGTACGCGGAACCGCTGCTCCTCAGCGTCGGGCGCACCCGACAGCGCCTCCTCGGGCGTCAGGCACGGCGTCACGACGTCCTCCCGGAGCACGTTGGTCAGCGGCACCGAGTGCGAGGTCGGCGGGATGTCCGCGGCGGCGACCTCACCCACCTGGGCGACCGCCTGGAGGATCACGTCGAGCTGGCCGGCGAACGTGTCCAGCTCCTCCTCCGTCACGGCTAGCCGCGACAGTCGCGCCAGGTGCGCGACCTCCTCGCGGGAGATGGCGGCCATCGGTGCCCCCTTCGTGGCTGTCCTGCTTCGGCTTCAGCCCGCGCGGTCGACGGGTACGCGCCGCGCGGTGACGGCAGCGAGTCTATTGTTTCGCGCCCGGCCCGCCGCTCCCGGCTCCCCGGGTGCGCCGCCGGGGCACCTCGGCCTCGTCGGGGCTGCCGAGCGGACGCAGCGGGCGGTACCGGGCCAGCCAGGCGACCAGTTCCTCGGCCGGCATCGGCCGGGCGTAGAACCATCCCTGTGCGGCGTCGCAGCCGGCCGCGTGCAGCATCCGCCAGGTCCGCTCGTCCTCCACCCCCTCGGCCACCACCCGCAGCCCCAGCGCCCTGCCCAGCCCGATCGTCGAGCGGACGATCGCCGCGTCGTCGGTGTCCTCGCTCATGCCCAGGACGAACGAGCGGTCGACCTTCACCTCCGACAGCGGCAGCCGGCGCAGGTGCTGAAGGGAGGAATAGCCGGTGCCGAAGTCGTCCAGCGCGATGCCCACCCCGATCCGGTGCAGTCGGGT
Source organism: Micromonospora tarapacensis (assembly GCF_019697375.1). Classification (NCBI taxonomy): domain Bacteria; kingdom Bacillati; phylum Actinomycetota; class Actinomycetes; order Micromonosporales; family Micromonosporaceae; genus Micromonospora; species Micromonospora tarapacensis. Next base: position 3,739,629 of record NZ_JAHCDI010000004.1, read on the forward strand.
GATGGTGGTCAGCACCCGGCGCGGGTCGGCCATCAGAGCACCTTCGGTGATCTCCAGTTGCAGGCGTTCCGGGGCCACGCCGTAGCGGGTCAGCCGGTCGCCGATCTGGTCGGCGATCTCGCCGGTGTGCAGGTCCCGCACGCTGACGTTGACCGCCGCCCGCAGCCCGAGGCCCGCCGCCGACCACTTGGCGAGCTGCTCCACCACGTCGTCGACGACCCGGCGGGTGAGCAGCCGCATCACGGCGCTCTGCTCGGCGACCCGGATCAGCTCCTCCGGGTCGACCATCCCCCGACGCGGATGCCGCCAGCGCAGCAGCGCCTCCACCCCGACCACCTCGCCGGTGGCGATGGCGATCTGCGGCTGGTAGTACATCATGATCTCGCCCGCGTCACCGGCCGGCTCGGCACCGGGCGGTGTGGTCTCGGCCGGCGGCAGCGGATCCGGTCGGGCCGGCTGGGCGGACCGGGCCGCCCGGCGCAGGGTCGGGTCCGCGCCGGTGATGATCCGGGCGATCAGCTCGTCGTCGTGGGTCACCGGCCGGGGTCGGCGTCGCCGCCGGCTCCACCACCGAGCACCGGAAGCCTCGTCCACCGGAGGGGATGCGGGCAGAGCCGCGCCGTCACCGCCGCGCACCGTGGGCACGTCGGCATCGCCGTCACCGGCCGGGCGGCCCGCCGACCCCGTTTCCAGCACCCGACGCAGGTCGGCGAGCAGGCCCAGCCGCTCGGCGGAGTTGTGGTCGGACTCGGCGGTGTAGACGGCGACCGTGTCGTTGCGGTGCTTCGCGTCGTACATCGCCACGTCGGCGTGCCGCATCAGGGTGGCGAAGTCCTCACCGTGGTCCGGATACAGGGCGATGCCGATGGACCCACCGACGTCCAGCGGCAGCCCGTCCAGCGGCACCGGCTCCGCGAGGGCCCGGACCACCTGGTCGGCCAGGAGCCGGGCCTCACCGACGTCGGTGAGGCCGGTCATCACGATCGCGAACTCGTCCCCACCGAGCCGGGCGACCATCTGCGGCGGCTCGACCACGTCGGTCAGCCGGGCGCTCACCTCGACCAGCAGCCGATCGCCGACCGCGTGCCCGAGCGCGTCGTTGACGTTCTTGAAGCGGTCCAGGTCGATCAGCAGCAGGGCCAGGCGACCGTCCGGCTCGCCCCGGGCCACCCGCTCGGCGTGCCGGTGCACCTGCTCGTTGACCTCGGCCAGCAGCGCCTTGCGGTTGGGCAGCCCGGTGAGCGGGTCGAGGGCGGCCAGTTGATGCTGCTCGACGGTGAGCCGGGCCATCCGGTACACCGCGAACAGCGGCACCAGCACCAGCGGGACCAGTGCCGCGCTGGCCCGCGCGGCGGTGACCAGCACCGGCGCGAGCAGCAGCAGCGACCCGGTGGAGAGCAACTCGAAGGGCAGCCCGTGCCACGCGTCGGGCCACCACCGCTCGCGGAAACGCAGCCGCACGGCCGCGGTGACCAGCCCGTAGTTGACGACGAACCAGGCGATCCCGGCGCCACCGATCGCCGCGATGTCGGTCCACCCCAGCGGTCCGCCGTCGAAAATGCCGCCGGGCCCCAACCGGGTGACCCCGTAGGCGGCGGCCAACGAGCAGGTGTACTGGCCGGCGTTGAAGGCCGTCCGCCAGGGGGCGTGCCGCATCCGTACGCCGGACACCACCACGGCCACCGCCTGCACCGCGACCGCCGGGCCGAGGCCCCAGCCGAGCAGGATCGCGAAGGTGAAGCAGGTCGACGGGAAGACCGCCGACGACGACTGCCGACGGCCGGGCGGCAGGAAGGGACGCGCGTCGCAGGCCACGGCGAGCACCGCCATCGTCCAGAACGCCGCCGGCAGCTCGGACAGCGTGGTGGAGAGCGCGACAAGCGGCCCGGCTGCCAGCAGCACGGCCACGGCCAGCACGGCCACCACGAACGTCGAGAACTGTGCCGTCCGTCCGGGCGGGACGAGGTTGCGCGGATCCTGCGACTCCATCACACCTCCCGGCACGAGACCCGGCCCGTGGGTTCACGCGCCGTGCCCCAATGAAACGCCCCCACCGCCCGATTCCCCGTCGCGACAGTCACGAATCGGTCGTAGTCGTAATTAAGTTGGTATCCGGGCGAGTGACTACAAGATCGACAAGTTGGGGCTCACTCCTCGACGCGGGCCACCTCACGGGCCGCGTCCGGGCCGGAGTCGAGCAGCACCCGGAAGCCCTCCTCGTCGAGCACCGGCACCTTCAGGCTGGCCGCCTTGTCCGCCTTGGAGCCGGGGTTGTCACCCACCACCACGAAGCCGGTCTTCTTCGACACCGAGCCGCTGACCTTTCCACCCCGGGCCTGGACCGCCTCGGCGGCCTGGTCGCGGGAGAACCCGGTCAGAGTGCCGGTCACCACCACCGTCACCCCTTCGAGTGGACGTGGCCCCTCCGCCACCGCCTCCTCGGCCATCCGTACGCCCGCCTCCGCCCACTTGCGCACCACCTCCCGGTGCCAGTCGACGGCGAACCACTCGCGGATGCTGGCGGCGATGGTCGGCCCGACACCGTCGACCGAGGACAGTTCCTCCTCGGTGGCCTGGTCGATCGCCTCGACCGAGCGGAAGTGCCGGGCCAGCGCCTGCGCGGCAGTCGGCCCGACATGCCGGATGGACAGCGCCACCAGCACCCGCCACAGCTCGCGTTCCTTGGCCACGGCGAGGTTGTCGAGCAGCTTGACGGCGTTGCTGCCGAGGCTGCCGTCCTTGTTGACGAAGAACGGCGAGCGGGCCAACTGCTCGGCGTCGAGCGCGAACAGGTCACCCTCGTCGGTGATGATCTGCGCGTCGAGCAACGCGGCACCGCTTTTGTAGCCGAGCACCTCGATGTCGAACCCGCCGCGCCCGGCCAGGTGGAACACCCGCTCGCGCAACTGCGCGGGGCAGCTGCGCGAGTTGGGACAGCGGATGTCCACGTCGCCCTCCTTGGCCGGCGCCAGCGGGGTGCCGCAGGCGGGGCAGGTGGTCGGCATGACGAATGGCCGGGCATCGGGCGGACGCAGGTCGATCACCGGGCCGAGCACCTCGGGAATCACGTCCCCGGCCTTGCGGATCACCACCGTGTCGCCGATCAGCACCCCCTTGCGCTCGACCTCACGGGCGTTGTGCAGAGTCGCGTAGGCGACAGTGGAGCCGGCCACCTTGACCGGATCGAGCAGGGCCCGCGGCGTGACCCGCCCGGTGCGCCCGACCTCGACCTCGATGTCGAGCAGCCTGGTGTTGACCTCCTCCGGCGGGTACTTGAAGGCGATCGCCCAGCGTGGCGCCCGGCTGGTCGAGCCCAGCCGACCCTGGATCGGCACCGGGTCGACCTTCACCACCACGCCGTCGATCTCGTGCTCGACGTCGTGCCGGTGTGCGGCGTAGTGCTCGATGTAGTCCCGGACCCCGCCCAGGTCGGGCACGACCCGCCAGCGATCGCTGGTGGGCAGACCCCACGCCTTCAGCGCGGTGTACGACTCGGACTGGGCGGCCGGCTGGAAACCCCGACGGGCCCCGATGCCGTGCACCACCAGGCGCAGTGGCCGGGACGCGGTGATCCGCGGATCCTTCTGCCGGAGGCTGCCGGCGGCGGCGTTGCGTGGGTTGGCGAAGGGCGCCTTGCCCTGCTCGACCAGCCCGGCGTTGAGATCGGCGAAGGCCGCGACCGGGAAGTAGATCTCACCACGCACCTCGATGAGACCGGGGGCCGGGCCGTACTCCGGCGAGTCGGTGAGCCGGTTGGGCACGTCGCGGATGCTGCGCACGTTGGCGGTGACGTCCTCACCGGTGCGGCCGTCGCCACGGGTCGCCGCCCGGACCAGCCGGCCCGCCTCGTAGGTGAGGTTGATGGCCAGCCCGTCGACCTTCAGCTCACACAGGTAGGGCACCGGCCCACCGGCGTCCCGCTCGACCCGCTCCGCCCAGGCGGCCAACTCCTCGTCGGCGAAGGCATTGTCCAGCGACATCATGCGTTCCGCGTGGGCGACCGGGGTGAAGTCGGTGGAGAAGGTGCCACCGACCCGCTGGGTCGGCGAGTCAGGGGTGCGCAGCGCCGGGAACTCCGCCTCCAGCGCCGCCAACTCGTGCAGCTGGCGGTCGAAGTCCGCGTCGGAGACGGTCGGCGCGTCGAGCACGTAGTAGCGGTACTGGTGCTCGGTCAGCTCCTGACTCAGCGTGGCGTGCCGCTCCCGCGCCCGTGGCGGGGGCTCGGCACCGGCTGCCGCCTCCTGAGCCGCGCTGACCTGCTGGACACTCGCTTCCTCGGACCCGCCGCCGCCGTCGGACACCGCTGTGGACCTCCCGTTATCGCGCTACCCCCGCACGGTATCCCCCCGGTGGGACAACCGTGCCGTCAGCCGCCCGACCAGGCCGGCCGCCGAGCCGCCGTGTCGCACCCCGGCGAGCGACACCCCAGTGCGGTCAGCGTGTCGCCGGCCGCAAGGCCGCGGTGGTCAGTCCCAGCAGAGGCAGAACGGGTGGCCGGCCGGGTCGGCGTAGACCCGGAAACCCTCGCCCTCGCCGGGCAGTCGGCGGGCGCCCAGGGCCAGCACCGCCTTCTCCGCCGTCTCGATGTCGCCCACCGTCACGTCGAGGTGAAACTGCTGGGGCCGCTCCGGGTCGGGCCAGGCCGGCGGGCGCAGATCGGGCGCTTGCTGGAAGGCGAGCCGTGGTTGGTGACCGGGCCGGCCGCCGAGCACCACCCAGTCGTCACCGTCGGAGTCCCCCTCGACCAGCGGCAGGCCGAGCAGCTCGGCGTAGAAGCCGGCCAGCGCGCGTGGGTCGGGACAGTCGATCACCGTGGAACGCAGTTCGCCAATCATGTCGAGCATCCTGCCCAGGAGGTACGACAGAAAACCTCAGTCCTCGGACAACCGGCGGCCGGCGTCCCGGCAGGCGGCGAGGATCGCCCTGGCATGCTCGGCAGTGGCCCCGGCCAGACCGCAGGCGGGGGTGACCACGACCTGCTCGGCGAGGCGGCGGCGCGGGAAGCCGAGGCGGTCCCACAGGGTGCGTACCCGGTCGGCGACCTCGGCGGAGGTCGGCGCGCGACCGCCCGGCACGGTGGTCGGCGCGGCACCGGCCAGCAGCCCGAACCCGGCGTCGAGCGCCTCACCCAGCGGGTCGAGTTCGGTGAGCAGGCTCAGGTCGAGGGCGACACCGACCGCGCCGGTGGACCGCAGCAGTTCCAGTGGCGCCTCCGGCGCGCAGCAGTGCACCACGGTCGGCACCCCGGCCGCCTCGACGACCGTCCGCAGCAGCGAGCGGGCCTCGCCCGAGTCGACCGGCCGGTGGGTGCCGAGGCCATCTCGGTGGGCACCCGCCCGGCGAGCACCGTCGGCAGGGACGGCTCGTCGAGCTGGAGCAGCACGGACGCACGCGGCACCCGCCGGGCCACCGCCTCGACGTGACCGCGCAGCCCCTCGGCGAGCGAGCCGGCGAGATCGCGCACGGCACCGGGATCGCGCAGCATCCGGCCGCCGATCGGCAGCTCCACCGAGGCGGCCAGGGTCAGCGGTCCGGCAGCCTGGATCTTCAGCGGGCCGGAGTACCCCTCGGCCTGCTCGGCGAGCTGGTCGAGATCCCGCTCCATCAGGTCACGCGCCCGGCGCAGGTCTCTGCCCGGCCGCAGCGCCACCCGCCAACGCGCGGCGTACACCTCCACCGGCAGCTCGACGAGCAGACCGGCGGTGCGCCCGAGCACATCGGCACCCGGGCCGCGGGCCGGAAGCTCCGGCAGGTGGGGCAGGGCGGGCAGCTCCCCGAGGACCACCCGCTGCGCCTCGGCTATGTCGGTGCCGGGCAACGACCCGATGCCGGTCGCCGCACCCGCGGGCCAGGGCCAAACCTGATCTGTCACGGCCGAAGGGTACCCGCCACCGGCCGTACCGACCGGCGGGTACCGCATCGCCGTCCATGCCGCCCGCGCCCGGCCGGCGGCAGCCCTGCTCCCGGCGGCCCGGCGGGCGGCGGCCGGCGGGGCCGGTCAGTCGGTGATGGTGGCGGAGCCGAGGACGATGTCGCCGGCCGGATCGGGGCGGTATGCCACGATCGCCTGACCGGCGGCGACACCACGCACCGGGCGGCGCAGGTCGGCGTGCAGGGTGTCATTGTCGACCGTGACGGCGGCGGGCACCACCACACCGTGCGCGCGCAGCTGCACCTCGCACTCGATCGGGCCGTCGGGGCGCCGGTCGCCGGTCCAGACCGGGCGGGCGGCACGCACCTCGGCGACCTCCAGCGCTTCGGCCGGGCCGACCGTCACCGTGTTCGTCGTGGGGGTGATGGAGAGCACGTAGCGGGGCCGGCCGTCCGGGGCGGGGCGGTCCAGGTGCAGGCCGCGCCGCTGGCCGACGGTGTACGCGTACGCCCCGGCGTGCTGGCCCACCACATCGCCGGTGGCCGCGTCGACCACGTCGCCGGCCGTCTCGCCGAGGCGCTGGGCGAGGAACCCCCGGGTGTCGCCGTCGGCGATGAAGCAGATGTCGTGCGAGTCCGGCTTGTCGGCGACGGCCAGGCCCCGGTCGGCGGCCTCCTGCCGGACCTGTGCCTTGGTCGAGTCGCCGAGCGGGAAGACCGAACGGTCCAGCTGCTCGCGGGTGAGCACGGCGAGCACGTACGACTGGTCCTTGGCCTCGTCCACACTGCGCCGCAGCAGGCCGTCCGGGCCGAGCCGGGCGTGGTGGCCGGTGACCACGGCGTCGAAGCCCAGGGCCACCGCCCGGTCCAGCACCGCGGCAAACTTGATCTTCTCGTTGCAGCGGAGGCACGGGTTGGGGGTACGCCCCGCCGCGTACTCGGCGACGAAGTCGTCGACCACGTCGGCGTGGAAGCGGTCGGCCATGTCCCAGACGTAGAACGGGATGCCGAGCACGTCGGCCGCACGCCGGGCGTCGCGGGAATCCTCCAGGGTGCAGCAGCCCCGCGCACCGGTGCGGTAGGTCTGCGGGTTACGGGCCAGGGCCAGGTGCACGCCGGTGACGTCATGCCCGGCCTGCACCGCCCGCGCCGCCGCCACGGCGGAATCCACGCCGCCGGACATCGCCGCCAACACCCTCACCCGGACCACTCTCCCTTCCTGTCGAGCCTATCTCCGTGCCGACCGCCGGCTCCGCGAGGTGCCGACCGCAGGCTCAGCGGGAAGTACGCAGGGCAGCCGCCCGCCGGGCCCGGTCGACGGCCGTCGGAAGGGCGGCGATGAGCGCATCGATGTCGGCGGCGGTGCTGGTGTGACCGAGGGAGAAGCGCAGTGAGGAGCGCGCCCGGTCGTCGTCCGCGCCCATCGCCAGCAGTACGTGCGAGGGCTGGGCCACCCCGGCCGAGCAGGCCGAGCCGGTCGAGCAGGCGATGCCCTGCGCGTCCAGCAGGAGCAGCAGGGCGTCCCCCTCGCAGCCGGGAAACGAGAAGTGCGCGTTGCCCGGCAGCCGCTCGGCCGGGTCGCCGTTGAGGAACACCTCGGGTACCGCCTGCCGGACCCGCTGCACCAGGTCGTCGCGGAGCGCGGCGACCCGGGCCGCGTACTCCTGCCGGCTCTTGACCGCGGCCTCGACGGCGACCGCGAAGGCGACGATGCCGGCGGTGTCGAGAGTGCCGGAGCGCACGTCGCGTTCCTGGCCGCCGCCGTGCATCAGCGGTACGGCCGGGACGTCCCGGGCCAGCAGCAGGGCACCCACCCCGACCGGGCCGCCGAGCTTGTGACCGGTCACGGTGAGTGCGGCGACGCCGCTGGCGGCGAAGTCGACCGGCACCTGGCCGACCGCCTGGATGGCGTCGGTGTGGAACGGCACGCCGTACTCCGCGGCGACGGCGGCCAGCTCACCGATCCGCTGGACGGTGCCGACCTCGTTGTTCGCCCACATGGCGGTGACCAGCGCCGCCCGGCCTCCGTGCTCGGCCAACTCGGCGCGCAGCGCGTCGGGTGCAGCCGTGCGGTGCCGTCGGCCGGCAGCCAGCCCACCTCGGCTCCCTCGTGCCCGCCCAGCCAGTCGACCGCATCCAGGACGGCATGGTGTTCGACGGCGCTGCAGATCACCCGGTTCCGCGCGGCGTCGGCATCCCGGCGGGCCCAGAAGATGCCCTTGACCGCGAGGTTGTCGCTCTCCGTACCGCCGCCAGTGAAGATCACCTCGGAAGGGCGGGCGCCCAGTGCGGCGGCCACCTGCTCCCGCGACTCCTCCACCCGCCGGCGGGCGCGCCGGCCGGACGCGTGCAGGGAGGAGGCGTTGCCGACCTCGCGGGCGGTGGCGACGTACGCCTCCACCGCCTCGTCGAGCATCGGAGTGGTCGCGGCATGATCCAGGTAAGCCATCACGGTTCAGCCTAGCGACCACTGCCGCCTCGACCGCAGGCCGGATTACCCCGGCCGGACGCTCAGGTCGGCGGTGCCCGCGTGCCCGGCGGCGACGAGCTGCATCTGCATGTGGCGAATCTCCCGGCGGTGCCGGGGTACTACGAGGTGATCGGTGGGCCGGTTCAGCTCCCCGGCCCACCGATCACCTCGCTCACCCACACATATCTCACTTGCGCTTGCGGATCTCCTCGGCGGCCTGCGGGACGATCTTGAACAGGTCGCCGACCACGCCGAAGTCGGCCAGCTCGAAGATCGGGGCCTCGCCGTCCTTGTTGACCGCGACGATGGTCTTCGAGGTCTGCATGCCGGCCCGGTGCTGGATCGCACCGGAGATGCCCAACGCGACATACAGCTGCGGGGAGACGGTCTTGCCCGTCTGACCAACCTGGAACTGGTGCGGGTAGAAGCCGGAGTCGACCGCGGCCCGGGAGGCGCCGACGGCGCCGCCGAGCAGGTCGGCCAGCTCCTCGACCAGCTTGAAGTTGTCCGCGTTGCCGACGCCGCGGCCACCGGAGACGACCACACCGGCCTCGGTCAGCTCGGGACGGGAGCCCTTCTGCTCGGCGACCCGCTCGACGACCTTGGCCAGCTTGTCGGTGTCCGCGACGGTGACGGTGAGCTGCTCGACCGCCGGGGTCGCCGCGGCCGGCGTCGGGTTGACCGAGTTCGGCCGGACGGTGACCAGCGGCAGGCCGCGGGTGACCTTGGACTTCACGATGGCCGATCCGGCGAAGGCCACCTGGGTGGCGGTGCCGTCGGCGGCCAGGGCGACCACGTCGGTCAGGATGCCGTTGTCCAGCTTGACCGCCAGCCGGGCGGCGATCTCCTTGCCCTCCTGGGAGGAGGCGAGCAGCACGGCGGCCGGCTGCACCCGCTTGACCAGGTCGGCGACGGCGCTGGCTTTCGGTGCCACCAGGTAGTCGTCGATCTGGTCGCCCTCGGCCGCGTAGATCTTCTCCGCGCCGTACTCACCCAGTTTGCCCGCGAGGGCTTCGGCGGCACCGGTGCCGCCGAGCACCACCGCCGACGGGGTGCCCAGCTCACGGGCGAGGGTGAGCATCTCCAGGGTGACCTTCTTGACGCCGAATTCCCGGGTGGCTTCGACGACGACGAGAACCTCAGACATGTCCCACACCCCTCACACGAACTTCTCGGTGGCGAGGAACTCGACGAGCTGCGCGCCGCCGGAACCCTCGTCGGTGACCTTCACGCCACCCGAGCGCGGCGGTCGCTTACTGTGCTCCACCACGGCGCTGGTGGCGCCGTCGAGACCCACCTCACCGGGGGTCACGCCCAGGTCGGCCAGGGCGAGGCTCTGCACCGGCTTCTTCTTCGCGGCCATGATGCCCTTGAACGACGGGTACCGCGGCTCGTTGATCGTGTCCCACACCGAGACGATGGCCGGGGTCGAGGCGGTGATTACCTCGTAGCCCTCCTCGGTCTGCCGCTCCACGGTCAGCGTGGCCCCGTCGACCGTGAGCTTGCGGGCGCCGGTCAGCGCCGCGATGCCCAGCCGCTCGGCGAGCATGTGCGGCATGACCTGCACCCGGCCGTCGGTCGATTCCGAACCGCAGAGCACCAGGTCGGCGTCGAGCTGCCCGAGTGCGGCGGCGAGCACCTTCGAGGTCGCCACGGCGCACGACCCGTGCAGGGCGTCGTCCACCACGTGCACCGCCTTGTCCGGGCCCATCGACAGCGCCTTACGGATCGACTCGGTGGCCCGATCCGGCCCCATGGTCAGGATCGTCACCTCGCCGCCGTGCGCCTCCTTGATCTTCAACGCCTCCTCGATGGCGTACTCGTCCATCTCGTTTATGACGTTGTTCGCCGAACCGCGGTCGACAGTGTTGTCGTCAGGACGCAGGTTGCGGTCCGCGCCCGAATCGGGCACCTGCTTGACGAGTACGACGATGTTCATCGCGCTTCGACGACCCTCCTGCTGTGTGCTTACTTCGCCCGGTGCTCGGGCGCAGCCTCGCGCGTGCGTAGCCGTGCGGTCAACCGTGGGCGGTTGTGCGGTTGCCCACGGCGCAATGTTACCTGCCAGTAGCATCCTCGCCCAACACGCCCCTGATCCGCTCGATCACCTCGGCCTCGGCCGGGCTGACCCCGTTGTGGGCCCGCGCCGTGCGATCGGCCGCGGCCAGCACCACGGCACGGTAGACCGGCACGTCGTGCGGGGCCTTCTCGGCGAGGATCTCGACCGCCCGGCGCAACGCCGGCAGCACCACCGACTCGATCTCCAGCGCCGAGTCACGCGGCAGCTTCGGCAACGGCCCGCTGGTCAGCGCCTCCTTCACCACGCCGCTCGCGTGAGCCATCGCCCCGGAGGCGGCGAAGCTCTCCCGGAACACGGCGAGCATCCCCGGATCGGCGTTCGAGACCATGAACACCGCGCCGAAGGCACCCGTCTTGACGGTCAGCTTCTCTTCGTCCGTCAGCCGCTCGGTCATGATCACGGAGTGTAGACGTAGGGGGTGGTGGTGACGGGGACGAGCCCGAGTCGCTCCAGCACCGGACGGCTCTCGTCTCCGGCGTCGACCTGCACCAACGTCCGGCCACGCGGCCCGGCCAACCGGGTCCGGTAGCTGACCAACGCACGGTAGATGCCCTTACGCCGCCACTGCGGCAGGGTCGAGCCGCCCCAGAGCGTGGCGAACGTGCTGTCGACCGGGTACCGCACCCAGCCGGCGCTCACCATCGTCTCGCCCGCCTCGGCCACCACGACCGTGATCGCCTGCGGATCGGCGGCGATCTCCCGTTCCAGCGCGTCGGCCAGTCCGGACAGGTCACGCCCCCACACCTGCGTCTTCAGCTCCGCGATCCGGTCCAGGTCCGCGCGGGTGGTCACCTCCCTCAGGCGTACGCCCTCGGGCACCACCGGCAGCGCGGAGGCCAGCGGGGCGATCGGGCCGACCACGACGGTCTCCTGGTCCTCCGGCACGAAGCCGGCGGCGCGCAGACGCTGCGGCAGGTCCGCCGGTTCGTCGTGGCCGTGCAGCTTCCACTCCACCGGCTCGCCCCGCTCGCGGGACACCGCCACCTGCCGGGCGATCAACTCGTCGAGTTCGGCACCGGCCAGCCCACCGAGGTCGCGGTAGGTCACCAGACCCCGCTGGTCCAGGCCCAGCACCCGGAACAACGGACCGTCGGCCTGCACGTGCACGCCGTCGGGCACCGGGTCGGGCAGGTCCGGCCGCAGCTGGGCGTCGTACGCCGCGCGCAGGGTGGTCACGTCAAGATCCGTCATGTTTCCAGGCTATTCCCGCTGAGGCCCGGATAATCACCACCGTGTGGCAGACGATCAGGAACTGGTTCGACCCTCAGGAGCTGCGTTCGGTGGGCACCACCCCCGACTACCGCTTCTCGCTGGCCAACGAGCGCACCTTCCTGGCCTGGCTACGCACCGGCCTGGCGCTGATCGCCGGTGGGCTCGCCGCCGCCCAGTTCCTGCCCACCCTGTCGCTGGCCCACCTGCGCGAGGCGATCGCCGTGGCGCTGCTGCTGCTCGGCGGCACCGTCGCGATCCGGGCGGTGGACCACTGGGCACGCACCGAACGCGCCATCCGGCTCGGCGAGGAACTGCCCGCGTCCCGCTTCCCGGCCGTGCTCGCCCTGATCGTCGGTGTCGGCGCGCTGCTGCTGGTGGCAGCGGTGCTGGCCGGCGCGGTCGACTGATGACCGCGTCCCGCGATCCCGGGCTCCAGCCCGAACGCACCCGGCTGGCCTGGCGGCGCACCGCGCTGGCGATGACGGTGGTGGCGATGCTGACCGTCCGGCTCGCCCTCCACGCCGGCCCGGTGGGGGCGGCGCTGGCGGCACTGGCCGTCGTCGGCTGGGGAGTCGTCGTCCAGGTCTGCTGGCGGCGGGCCACCGGCACCGGGGTGTCCCGCACCGGTGGCCGGGTCCTCGCCGTGCCGGGCCTGGCCACCGCCGGATTCGCACTGCTCGGCGCCGTACTGATACTGCGCGGGCTGTGACCGCTGCGCCCGGTAGGTCATGATGGTGACATGGCCCGGCTGTACATCCTCGTCTTCCTGGTGCAGGTCGTCCTCGCCGTCTGCGCCCTGATCAGCTGCCTATCCGCGGAGGAGGACGGCATCCGTCACCTGCCCCGGATCGCCTGGGTGCTGATCATCCTGTTCTTCCCGCTGGTCGGCTCGATCGCCTGGTTCGTCGCCGGTCGGGAACGCAAGACCGCCGGCACCCCGGCCTCCTGGGGAGGCGCCGGCCGGCCGGCCGAGCGCGCCCGCCCGGCCGCACCGGACGACGATCCCGAGTTCCTCCGCTCGATCGAGGAACGCTCCCGCGAGGAGGACCAGGAACTCTTCCGCCGCTGGGAGGAAGACCTGCGCAAACGCGAGGACGACCTGCGCAGACGCGAAGGCGAGCCGCCCCGCGAGGAACCCCGCCCCGAGGCGTAGCGACCGCCGGGGCGAGGCGCCCCGACTCAGGCCAGGTTCGAGGAACGGGGGTACGCGTCGGCCGGGTCGGTGATCACGTTGACGAGGTAGGGCACCCCGGCGTCGAACGCCCGCTGGAGGGCCGCCGGGAGGTCGGCGGCCTTGGCGACCGTCTCGCCCGCCCCGCCGAGCCCACTGACCACCTGGTCGTAGCGCAGCTCTGGCTGGAGGTCCGCGGCCACGTCGTAGCCGTACATGGCCCGCATCGGGTGCTTCTCCAGACCCCAGATGCCGTTGTTGCCGACCACGATGACCACCGGCAACTGCTGCCGGACCAGGGACTCCACGTCCATGAGCGAGAAGCCGGCGGCGCCGTCGCCCATCAGTACGCAGACCTGGCGGTCCGGATGGGTGACCCGGGCCCCCATCGCGTAGCCCATGCCGGTGCCGAGGCAGCCGTACGGGCCGGGGTCGAGCCAGGTGCCGGGCTGGGCCGGCTCCAGGTAGCGCCCGGCGTACGAGACGAAGTCCCCGCCGTCGCCGACGGTGACCGCGTCGCGGGCGAGAACCTTGCGCAACTCGCCGTAGACCCGGGCGGGACGGATCGGGTCGGTCTCGGCGGCCATCTCCTCGGCGTCGCGGGCCTTCGCGGCGTCCTCGGCGGTACGCAGCCGCGCGACCCAGTCACCGTGGTCGACCCGGTCGCCCGGGTGGTTGGCGAGGGCGGTGAGGATGCCCCGCAGGTCACCCGCGGGCGCGGCGGCGGGCTGCACGTGCCCGGCGCGCTGGCCGGGGGCGTCGACGATGTGCACGACCCTGGCGTCACCGAAGTCGCCGAAGGAGAGCCGGAAGTCCAGCGGGGTGCCCACGACCACGACCACGTCGGCGCCGGACAGGGCGGCCCGGCGGGCCTTGGCGAAGGCCAGCGGGTGCTCCGGGGGCAGCGCACCCCGGCCCATGCCGTTGGTGAAGACCGGCACGGTGAGCGCCTCCGCCGCGGCCCGCAGGGCGTCCACGGCGTCACCGGTGTAGACGTCGGAGCCGGCGATGATCACCGGACGGGCCGCGCCCGCGATCAGGCCCGCGGCGGTGGCCACCTCGTCGGGGTCGGCGTCGAGCGGGGCGATGTCCGGACCCGCCGGCAGCTCCGCGTCACCCACCGAGAAGATCGCTTCGAGGGGGAAGTCGAGGAAGACCGGGCCGCGGTGCGGGGTGAGCGCGGTGCGCAGCGCGGCGGCGACCGCCCGGGGGATGTCGTCGGCGCTGAACACCGTCTCGGCGTGCTTGGTGACCGGGGCGACCAGCGGGAGGTGATCCATCTCCTGGAGGCTGCCCGAGCCCCAGCGGAACTGCGGGGCCCGCCCGCCCAGCACCAGCACCGGCGAGGCGTTGAAGTAGGCACTGGTCAGGCCGGAGATGCCGTTGGTCACGCCGGGGCCGGCGGTGAGCACGGCCAGGCCGGGGCGGCGCTGGAGCTTCGCCACCGCCTCGGCGGCGAAGACGGCGGACTGCTCGTGCCGCACGTCGTAGATCGGGAAGCCGGTCTTGTGCGCGGCGTCGTAGAGCGGGAACACGTGCCCGCCGGAGAGGGTGAACATCTCCCGCACCCCGTACGCCCGCAGTGCCGCGAGCGCGAGTTCTCCGCCGTGGCCTTCGATCCGCTCCGTCATTCCCGCTCCCTCTCGTCGCCTGACCGGAGTCACACGCTACTGGCCGGTAGGAGGAATGTGAACCGTCCTCGCTCTCAGCGGCCGGTGAAGTCCGGCTTGCGCTTGGCCACGAACGCCGCCATTCCCTCCCGCCGGTCGTCGGTGGCGAACAGCGCCGCGAAGAGCTGACTCTCCCAGGCCAGGCCCGAGTTCAGGTCCATGTCGAGGCCGCCGTCGACGGCGAGCTTCGCCGCGCGCAGCGCCTGCACCGGCCCGTTGAGGTACGGCCGCACCAGCGCCACCGCCGCGTCGTGGACCTCGGCGGCCGGGGCGACCCGGTCGGCCAGGCCGATCCGCAACGCCTCCTGCGCGTCGACCATCCGGCCGGACATGATCAGATCCTTGGCGCGGGCGGGGCCGACCAGCCGGGCCAGCCGCTGGGTGCCCCCGGCGCCGGGGATGATGCCGAGCTTGATCTCGGGCTGCCCGAGCTTGGCGTCGTCGGCCACCACCCGCCAGTCACAGGCCAGCGCCAGCTCACAGCCACCGCCGAGGGCGTAGCCGGTGATCGCGGCGACGACGGGCTTGGGGATCCGGGCGATCGCGCCGAGCGCGCTGGACAGGTCGGCGGCCCGGTCGGCCATGTCCACGTAGGACATGTCGGCCATCTCCTTGATGTCCGCTCCGGCGGCGAAGACCTTCTCACCGCCGTACACGATGACCGCGCGGACCCCCGGGTCGGCGGTGGCGGCCGTGGCGGCGGCGCGCAACTCCTCCTGCACCTGGGTGTTGAGGGCGTTCATCGGCGGTCGCTCCAGCCGGATGGTGCCGATGCCGTCCCTGGTCTCCAGCCGCACGAACTCGCCCACGCTGAGCCTCACTTCCTCGTCGAAGTCGCGTGCCAACCTTACGACCCGACTCGTTCGACCCGTAGTGTGGTGCCAGTCCCGCGACCCGGAGTTCCCATGATGGTCACGTACTACGACGACAGGTCCGTCCAGGTCACCTCCACCGCCGTGACGGTCGACGACCACACCTACCCGCTGGCCGAGATCAGCCAGGTCTGGCACCATCGGGGCCGCCGGTCCTGGCGGGTGCTGGCCGGCCGGGGCGCGCTCGGCGCGGCGATGATCGTCCCGCTGGTGGCCGCCGTGCTCGGCATCGCGCTCGCCCTCTGGCTCGACGGATCAGCGACCGTCACCGTCGCCGTCATCGGTGTCTCCATCCTGGTCGGGCTCGCCGCCGCCCCGATCGCCGACCAACTCTTCGAGCACGTCGACCGCTCCTACGCGCGGGGCAGCCGCCAACGGGAGGTCTGGATCCGCTGGCGTGGCCAGCCGGTGCGCCTGCTGCGCACCCCGGACGCTCTCCGCTTCGGGCAGATCTACCGGGCTGTGGAACGGGCCATGGAGGCCCGCCACCCCACCCCGCCCCGCCGCCCCTGACCACCCCCGCGCCCGCACCCACTCACGGCCGGCGCACTCCCGGCCCGGCGCACACGGCCCGGCACCGGGCAACCGCCCGCCCCCGCCCTCGCCGGCAGCGGGATGACCGCGCGGGTTGCCCGGACGTGCTTAGGCTTAGTGATGACGCTCTATTACCGGGACGACGCGGTGCAGGTGACCTCCGAGTCGATCCGGGCCGGGGGGCACGTCATTCCGATCACCGAGGTCACCTACGTCTGGCACGCGAAGGGGCGCACCACACTCGCGGTACGCGGCCGGGTACTCGGGCGCGGTGTGCTGGTCCTGCTGCTGTCCCTGCCCCCGCTGATCGGGCTGGTCTGCGTACTGTCGCTGGCCTGGTCCGCCCAGGACCGGGGCGAGTGGCTGCCGGCGCTCATCGTGCTCGCCACCTGCGTGGTCGTCACCCTGGCGCTGGCGCCGTTCCTGGAGATCCCCCTCGGCTGGCTGGACCGCTCGTACGAGCGCGGCAACCGGGTGCAGGAGCTGTGGGTGCAGTACCGCAGGCAGGAGGTCATGGTGCTGCAAACGCCCGACGGGTTGCGCTTCGGGCAGATCTACCGGGCGGTGCAGCGCGCCGTGGAGCAGCAGGGCGATCGGTGAGCCTTCGCCCGGCGCCCGTTGCCGGTCCGACGCACACTTGATCCCATGGCAATCCCCCTTCCCCGGCCCACGGCGGTCGTCGGCCTCACCCGTTCCGCCCTCGACTCCGCCGCGTCCTTCGCCGCGATCCCGGCCCGCGCCTTCGCCGTGCTCGACGGCGTGGAGGCGCTGCTGACCCGGATCAACGGGGTGGTGGACCGGGTCGAGGAGACCCTGGATCGCACCGACCGGATGCTCGGCGACGCCGATGTGGCGGTCCGGGAGGTGGCGGTGATCAGCGCCGCCGCCACCGCCGCCGTGGACACGGCGCAGTCGGTGGCCGGGCGGGCCGCCGAGACGGTGGGCACGGCGGCCGAGGCGGCGACCACCGCCGCCGAGCTGCTGGCGGCCTACGAACCGGCGCTACGGCGGGCCGCGCCGATGGCCAACCACTTCGTGGAGCAGCTCAGCCACGAGGAGCTCATCGCGGCGGTACGCCTCGTCGACGAGTTGCCGAAGCTGCGGGAGCACCTCACCTCGGACGTCCTGCCGATCCTGGCCACCCTGGACCGGGTCGGCCCGGACCTGCACGACCTGCTCGACGTCACCCGGGACCTCAGGCTCGCCGTGGCGGGCCTCCCCGGCCTGGGCATGCTGCGCCGGCGCGGCGAGAAGCTCAACGACGACGCCGGCTGAACGGTCAGGGCGCCGGCACGTAGAGCTGGTCGATGTCGACCCGGTGCGGCAGCGACACGCTGGCGCCGAGCCGGCGGACGCAGGCCGCACCGGCCGCCGCCGCCCAGCGCACCGAGTCGACCAGGTCCCGGCCCTCGCCCCAGGCCACCGCGAGGGCGGCGGTGAAGGCGTCCCCGGCGGCGGTCGAGTCCACCGTGTCCACCGCGACGGCGGGCACGTGCGCGGCGGTGCCGTCCCGATCGCCGTACCAGGCGCCCTGCGCGCCGAGGGTCAACACCGCCCGAGGCACCAGGTCGAGCAGCGCGTGCGGGTCGTCCCGGCCGTGGCCGGTGTACGCCTGCGCCTCGTTCTCGTTGACCACCAGCAGGTCCACGGCGGCGAGCAGGTCCGGCGGCAGCGGCACGGCCGGCGCCGCGTTGAGCACCACCCGGGTACCGGCGGCGCGGGCGGCCACCGCCGCCTCGGTCACCGTCTCCACCGGGATCTCCAACTGCGCGACCAGCACGTCGGCGTCGCGTACCGCGGCGAGCTCGGTCTCGGTGAGCGCGGTGAGCGAGGCGTTCGCGCCCGGTGTCACCAGGATCGCGTTCTCGCCCTCGGCGTTGACCATGATCAGTGCCACTCCGGAGGCGCCGTAGGTGGTGCGCAGCTGGCCGGTGTCGACCCCGGCCGCGGTGATCCGGGCGCGCAGGGTCACCCCGAACGAGTCCGAGCCGATCGCGCCGAGGAAGACACTGGCACCACCCGCGCGGGCGGCGGCGATGGCCTGGTTGGCTCCCTTGCCGCCGGGCACGGTGACGAAGTCGGTGCCCAGCGTGGTCTCCCCCGGCCGGGGCAGCGTCGGCGCGGTGGCCACCAGGTCCATGTTCGCGCTGCCCACCACGGCGATGCGGGTCTGTCGCACGGCGGCCTCCCGGCTCAGGTGGCGCGGGCGGTGTAGCGGTCGCCGTTGCGTTCGACGAGCAGCGGTAGGCCGAAGGTCTTGGTGAGGTTGTCGGCGGTGAGGGTGTCGTCCAGCAGCCCCTGCGCCATCACGGTGCCCTCGCGCAGCAGCAGCGCGTGGGTGAAGCCGGGCGGGATCTCCTCCACGTGGTGGGTGACCAGCACCAGCGCCGGGGCGTCCGGGTCCTGGGCCAGCTCGGCGAGGCGGGCCACCAGTTCCTCCCGGCCGCCCAGGTCCAGCCCCGCCGCCGGCTCGTCGAGCAGCAGCAGCTCCGGGTCGGTCATCAGCGCCCGGGCGATCTGCACCCGCTTGCGCTCACCCTCCGACAGGGTGCCGTACGTCCGATCGGCCAGCGCGCCGACACCGAGCTGGTCCAGCAGCGCGCGGGCCCGGGCCTCGTCGGCGGGGTCGTAGTCCTCCCGCCACCGGCCGACCACCGACCAGGCCGCGGTCAGCACCACGTCGGCGACCCGCTCCTGCGCGGGCAACCGGTCGGCGAGGGCGGCGGTGGAGAGGCCGATGCGGGTCCGCAGCTCGGTGACGTCGGTGCGGCCGATCCGCTCGCCCAGCACGTGCGCGGTGCCGGTGGTGGGGTGCAACCGCCCGGCGGAAAGGTTGAGCAGGGTGGTCTTGCCCGCGCCGTTCGGCCCCAGCACCACCCAGCGCTCGTCCAGTTCGACGCGCCAGTCCACGTCGTGCAGCAGGGCGGTGCCGGACCGGCGTACGCCGACGCCGTCGAGGCTGACCACCAGATCCGCGTCCACGGGCGAGGGGGCGGGTGCGGCACCGGCGGCACCGGGGATCAGGTCACCAGTCACCAGCCCATCCAACCACGCAGCGCCGGGGTGCCCCCACGGGCCGGCACCGTGGCCGTAGGGTGAGGCGCCGTGTCGTTGCTCACCCCGCCCGGAGGGCCGTCCATGACCAGTGAGGTCATCGAGATCGAGGGTCTCCGCAAGACCTTCCACAGCCTGCGCCGGGGGCGGCGGGTCGCCGTGGACGGGTTCGACCTGCTGGTCGAGGCCGGCCAGGTGCATGGCTTCCTCGGGCCCAACGGGTCGGGCAAGACCACCACGCTGCGGGCGCTGCTCGGGCTGGTACGCGCCGACCACGGGCGGATGCGGGTGCTCGGCGCCAGCGCGCCGGAGCAGCTGTCCCGGGTCGCCGGCCGGGTCGGTGCGATCGTGGAGAGCCCACAGTTCTACGGCAACTTCACCGCCTACCGGACGCTGCGGCTGCTCGCCCTGGCCGGGGGCGTACCGGTCGGTCGGGTCGACGAGGTGCTGGCGCAGGTGGGTCTGGCCGACCGGGGCCACGAACGGGTCAAGGGATACTCACTGGGCATGAAGCAGCGGCTGGCGGTGGCCTCGGCCCTGCTCAAACGGCCGGAGCTGCTGATCCTGGACGAGCCGGCGAACGGGCTCGACCCGGCGGGCATCCGCGAGATGCGGGACCTGGTGCGAGGGCTGGCGGCCAACGGGGTGACGGTGCTGGTCTCCAGCCACATCCTGGCCGAGATCCAGCTGATCTGCGACCACGTCACGATCATCTCGCGGGGCCGGCGGGTGGCGGCCGGGCCGGTCGCGGAGGTGCTGGCCGGCTTCGACCGCAACGAGCACCTGGTCCGCGCCGACGACCTGGTCCGCGCCGAGGAGTTGCTGCTGGCCGCCGGGATGACGGTCACCGGGCACACCGACCACCTGGTGGTCGGGGACGTGCCGGATCCGACCGCGGTCAGCCGGACGCTGGGCGAGCAGGATGTCTGGGTACGCGAGCTGACCCCGTTGCGGCCGGATCTGGAGAGCGTCTTCCTGGAACTGACCGGCACGCCGGCGAGCCCGGCGGTGCCCCGGCAGGTGGACGGCTCGACGCCGCACCATGAACCGGCCGCCGGCCGGGAGATCGACCTCGACAGCCGGGGAGTGGACGCGTGAACCTGATCCGGGCCGAGGTGGAGCGGCTGGGCGCCCGCCGCTTCGTGCAGCTCATGGTGGTGCTCCTGGTGTTCGCGTTCGGGGTGACGGCGGCGACGACGCTGGCCGGTTCGCACCAGCCCAGCGCCGCCGAGCTGACCGAGGCGCAGCGGCAGGCCGCCGCCGTCCGGCGCGGCATGGAGTTGGAGCACGAGCGGTGCCTCGCCCGCGAACGGGGCGAACTGCCGGTCGACGACGACTACAGCTTCGGATACGTGCCGCGCGACTGCAGCGAGGTGGATCCGGCGCTGCGGGACCGGCTACCGGTGACCGCCGACTACCTGGGCGGGGTGTTCACCTTCACCAAGCAGGCCACGCCGCTGCTGTACTTCCTCATCGCGTACCTGGTGCTGTTCGGTTTCCTGGTCGGCGCGTCGTACATCGGCGCCGACCTGAACTCCGGCGGGGTGGTCAACCTGCTGCTGTGGCGACCGCGCCGACTCACGGTGCTCGGCGCCAAGCTCGGCACCCTGCTCGGGGCGGTCCTGCTGCTGTCGGTGCTCGCCTCGCTGGCCTACCTGGTCACCTTCTGGGTCATCGCCCAGGTCGGCGGCTATCCCGGGCCGACGGACGCGGCGTTCTGGGCGGAGCTGGGCGCGATCTGGGGTCGCGGCCTGACGCTGGTGCTGCTCGCCGCGGCGACCGGCTTCTCCATCGCCACGATGGGCCGGCACACCTCGGCGGCGCTCGGCGCGGTGGCCGCGTACCTGGTGGTGTGGGAGCTGGGCGGGCGGATCGTGCTGCAGATCCTGGAGGTGGCCCGACCGGACCAGCTCATGCTGGCCAGCTACGTCGGCGCCTGGTTGGCCGGAGAGATCGACCTGTGGGACAGCAACGCCTGCGCGGGTCCGGTCACCGGCTACTGCGACGGTGGTTACACCCTGACCTGGCAGCCGGCGCTGGCCGTCCTGCTGCTGCTCACCGCCGGGGTTACCGCGGCGGCCTTCGCCACGTTCCGGCGCCGGGACCTGATCTGACGCGGCGCCGCTCAGCCGACCGTGGAGCCGAAGACCTCGTCCCGGACGGCGTCCAGGGCGGTACGCAGCGCGCCGTGCAGGATCGGTTCCTCGGTCAGCCCCGTGGGCACCACCCGGGGATGCACCAGGGTGATCGCGGCGACCTCGTGCTGCACCCGCTCGGCCAGCGCGGCGCCGCCGGCCTGGCCGACCTCACCGGCGAGGACCACCAGCGGCGGGTCCAGCACCACGCAGGTGCTGGCCACCCCGAGGGCGAGGCGGCGGGCCACCTCGTCGAGCATCGGCCCGCCCGCGGCGCCGTCGCCGATCGCGGCCCGTACCGCATCCGCGGCGCCGTCCGGATAGCCGTGCTCGCGGGCCAGGGCGCGGATCGCGTCCGCGCCGGCCACCTGCTGGAAGGCCGGCTTGGCCCGGCGGGAGACGTCGCGCGGGATGGGTGCGCCGGGCACCGGCAGGTAACCGATCTCGCCCGCGGCGCCGCTGCTGCCATGGTGCAGCCGCCCGCCCAGCATGATCGCCAGACCGACACCGGCACCGACCCAGACCAGCACGAAGTCCGACAACCCCTGGGCGGCGCCGGACTGCGCCTCGGCCACCGCGGCGAGGTTGACGTCGTTCTCGAAGACGACGGGGGTGTCCAGGTCGTCGCGGAGCGCGGCGAGCAGGCCGCGGTGCCAGCGCGGCAGGTTGAACGCGAAGGTGATGTCGCCGGTGGCCGGGTCGACCAGGCCGGGGGTGCCGAGCACGATCCGGCGTACGCTCGACAGCTGCGCCCCGGCGCTGCCGGCCACCCGGACCACGGCGTTGTGCACCACGCCGACCGGGTCGTCGGTGTCCTGGGTGGACTGCTCCACCCGGCCGATCACCGCTCCGGTGATGTCGGCGCAGGCGGCCACCACCCGCTCCGGGCCGACGTCGACGCCGACCACGTGCGCGCTGCCCGGCCGCACCGCGTACAGCTGGGCGTTGGGCCCTCGCCCGCCGGCCTGCTCGCCGACGCGGGTGACCAGGCCACGCTCCTCCAGCCGCTCCACCAGCTGCGACGCGGTGACCTTGGACAGGCCGGTCAGCTCGCCGAGCCGGGCCCGGGTCAGTGGCCCCTGCTCCAGCAGCAGCTCCAGCGCCGCGCGGTCGTTGAGGGCCCGCAACAGACGTGGGGTACCGGGCAACCGGGTCGCACTCATGCCATGTCCTCAAGTATTAGTTAACTTTGCTAACCTTTTAGCTTTCAAGTAACTGTAGACCGACCAGCGAACGGGTAGCCGTAGCGTATCGGCCGGGTGGGAGCGCGGCTGCCCGCCAACCCGGTACGACATCCGCGCCGGCCAGCACCCGAGAGGAGAGATCACGTGGGGCTGGATCCAGGACTGCGCCGGCTGGCGCTCGGCACCCTGCTGGCCGCGTACCCCGGACCGGTCCCGCCCGACTGGGCGGTCGACCTGGTCGCCGACGGGCTCGCCGGGCACACCCTGTTCGGCACGAACATCCACCAGCCGGCGCAGGTCTCGGCCAGCACGGCCGCACTGCGTACCGGCCGGGCCGACGTGCTGATCGCCATCGACGAGGAGGGCGGCGACGTCACCCGGCTGGCACACGCCACCGGCAGCCCGTACCCGGGCAACGCCGCGCTCGGCGCGATCGGCGACGTGGCGCTCACCCGACGGGTCTACCAGGCCATCGGCGCGGAGCTGGCCGGTCTGGGCATCACGGTCGACCTGGCGCCCACCGTCGACGTCAACAGCGCCGACGACAACCCGGTGATCGGCACCCGGTCGTTCGGCGCCGACCCGGTCGGGGTGGCCGCGCACGCCGCCGCGGCCACCGCCGGCCTCCAGGCCGCCGGGGTGGCCGCCTGCGCCAAGCATTTTCCCGGCCACGGCGCGACGGTGGTCGACTCCCACCACGAACTGCCCACCGTGGACGTCACACCGGCCGTGCTGCGCCGGCGCGACCTGCCGCCGTTCGCCGCGGTCGTCGCCGCCGGGGCGAAGGCCGTGATGACCGCGCACATCCGGGTGCCCGCCCTGACCGGGGACGGTCCGGCCACGTTCAGCCGGGCCGTGCTGGTGGACCTGCTGCGCGACGAGTACGGCTTCGACGGCGTGGTGATCACCGACGCGCTGGAGATGAAGGGCGCCGCCCTCGCCGCCGGCGGCGTCGCGCCCGGTGCCGTGCTGGCCCTGGCCGCCGGTGCCGACCTGCTCTGCATCGGCGCCAGGGTCGACGCCGGCCTGGTCGAGCGGGTCGTCGCCGAGGTCGTGACGGCGATCGGTGACGGCCGGCTGGAGCGGACCCGGGTCGAGCAGGCCGCCGGCCGCGCCGCGGAACTCGCCGACTGGACCCGGGCGCCGGCGGCACCCCGGTCACCCCACCGATCTGGGGTACGCGGCAGCCCGCCGCGCCATCCGGGTGGAGGGCGTCCTGGCCGGCCTGGCGCGTCCGCTGGTGGTGCAGGTGCACGCGGCGTCCACCCTCGCCGAGGGGCGGGTGCCGTGGGGCCTCGGCCCGCACCTCGACGGCACCGAGCAGATCCGGGTGGTGGCCGCCGAGGCCGACCCGGACGATCTGCGCCGGCGCGCCGGCACCCGGCCGATCGTGCTGGTCGGTCGCCATCTGCACCGGCTGCCGGGCGGGCCGGAACTGACCACCGCGTTGGCCGCCACGCATCCGGTGACGGTGGTGGAGATGGGCTGGCCGGCCAGCTGGCGGCCGGCCGGCGTCCGGGCCTTCGTCACCACCTACGGCGCGAGCCACGCGAACGGCCGGGCCGCCGCCGAGGCACTGGGCCTGACCGACTGACCATCATCGATGAAAGCGACCGCATCACGCCAGGTCAAGTCCACTATTGGACACCAAAGAGACCGCGTCGGAAGCTTGCCGGCAGCGGTCTGGATACGTAGCGTGATCGGCAGCCGGCCGCGCGGGACCTGGGGGGAGGCTGCGGACCGTGGATCCGGCCCGGGATCCACGGTCCGCGCCCTGCCGCCAGCTCAGCTGGGATACACGCCGTAGGAGCGCCAGCCCCGGTCCGGGAAGCCGGCCGCCTGGGCCACCCGGGCCGAGGCGACGTTGCGGCGGTCATGCAGGTAGGTCGGCACGGCGCCGTCGTCGAGCACCCGGCGGGCGGCCTGGGCCACCAGTCGCCGGGCCAGTCCCCGCCCTCGGGCTGCGGGCACCGTGCCCACCGCCAGCTCGTGTCCGTGCCGGTCGTGTCGCTTGACGCCGACGCCGGCCAGGTAGCGGCCCCGATCGTCGCGGACCACGAGCACGGCCCGGTCGAACAGGCGCAGCCAGGAGGGCAGCCCGGCGGTGGTGGGCGGAATCCACTCGCCGACGTCCGGCAGGGGTGTGGGTGCGGTGCTCCACCGGAACACGTCGTCGTGCACGGCCCAGTCGCCGTGGCCGACCGCCGCCGGCAGCGCGGGCAGCAGTCGGTCCGGCTGCCGGGCGAGTTCGCGTACCGCGGCGACGCGGTCCGGCGCCACGGAGAGCACGGTGCTCGCCCCGGCGGTGACGGCCATGGCCGGGCGCAGGCGGCCGTCCCAGGACGGCTGGAGCCGCCGCCCCGATCGCACCACGTGCAGGCCCGGGCCGGCCGGCCACTGCCCCAGCCAGGTCGCCAGGTGCAGGTGGAGCTGCCGGTCGAACATCGCCACCTCCCGAACCGTCGCCGCCGACGCGCTCACGGTACGACGTGCGGGTCGGGCGCGTGATCCATCTCGCACCCACCGGAACCTGATCTATCGACCGACCGTCATATCCATTTCCATACATGGACAACTTTCTTTGGGACGGTAGGGTCATGCCGATTCAGCCGAACGACCGTCACCAGCAGGACATCCAGCGGATCCGGCGGGGCGGTACGGCCGGTGGAGGCTTTCCGACCCGACTGCCGTACCGCGGCCACCGCGCCGGCTCCGGCGCGCTCTCCTGGCACGAACTGAACGAGCTGCCCGTGGGCGGGGCCAGCCGCCACCACAACACCCACTGACGTACCGGCATCGTCGGCGGCGAGCCAGCGCGGCCTTTCGCACACCTGTCGGGTAACGTCTGCTGGTCCTCCGACCGGTTCTGACAGGAGTTGCTGCGCACATGGGCAAGAAGACGATCCACGTCTCCGACTTCAGCGGCACCGTGCTGGGCTCCGACGACCAGGCCGTCCGC
Source organism: Micromonospora tarapacensis (assembly GCF_019697375.1). NCBI lineage: Bacteria > Bacillati > Actinomycetota > Actinomycetes > Micromonosporales > Micromonosporaceae > Micromonospora > Micromonospora tarapacensis. Next base: position 3,764,841 of record NZ_JAHCDI010000004.1, read on the forward strand.
GTCGTCGTTGTCGAGCACCCCGACCTGGTGGCCGGCCCCGTGCAACTGGACGTGACCCCGGTCGAGGTGGAGAGCATCGACGACGCCGCGCTGGACGTGGCGGTCGTCGAGATCCACGATCGGCACGGCCACGGCGAGCCCCGTCGGGTGGTGCTGACCGCCAGTGAGTTCGACGCCATGGCCACCGACGTGCCGATGGCGCAACTGCTGAAGACCGCCGAGCGGGTACGCCCGCCGAGGGCTCGCCGCGGGGCCGAGAAGGTCGACTACGGCACCATCGAACACGCGGGCAGACCGCACCGGGGGCGGGTCACCGAGGAGGAGGCCCGCCTGGTGCGGGAGCGGCTCGACGAGGTGAACAAGCGCCTCGCCGACGCCGGTCTGCGCCAGATCGACCCGGCCGACCCGGAGCACGCCGCCCGGTACGGCCTGCCCGCCGCGTCCTGATCGTTACTCTTCGGCCGCCGTGAACTGGGCGAGGGCCGCCGCGATGTTCTCCTCCGTGGCGGCCTTGTCCACCCCGAGACCCGTGAGCACCCCCTCGCCGTCCTCGTGCTCCAGCAGCGCCAGCAGGATGTGCTCGGTGCCGATGTAGTTGTGCCCGAGGCGCAGCGCCTCGCGGAAGGTCAGCTCCAGGGCCTTCTTGCCGGCCGCGTCGTACGGGATCAGCTCGGGGACCTCGCCCGAAGCCGGCGGCAGCGCGGCGGTGGCCGCCTCGCGTACGGCCTCGGCCGGCACGCCCCCGGCGGCGAGCGCCTTCGCGGCCAGCCCGTCCGGCTCGGCCAGCAGGCCGAGCACCAGGTGCACCGGGCCGATCTCGGCGTTCCCCGCGGCCCGGGCCTCGTTCTGCGAGGCCATCACGACGTTGCGGGCACGCGGGGTGAAACGGCTGAAGCCCTGCTGCGGGTCCAGCGGCGCGGCGTCGGCCCGGGGCACGAAACGCTTCTGCGCGGCCTGCTTGCTCACCCCCATGCTCCGGCCGATCTCCGTCCACGAGGCCCCGGATCGCCGGGCCTGGTCGACGAAGTGGCCGATCAGGTGGTCGGCGATCTCACCGATGTGGTCGCCGACCATGACGGCGTCGGTGAGCTGGTCGAGCGCGTCGGTGTGGGCCTGCTTGATGGCCTGGATCAGATCGTCGAGACGGACCGGGTTGTTCATCTGGACAGGATTGGTCATGCGTCAACCATAGGTTGACGAATCCGATGCGTCAACCAAGAGTTGACGACGATTCGCGAGGGTCGCCGGCCGTCCCGCGACGAGGCGTTTCGATGATCATTGTTAACAACCTTGACTAAATCTCGGTAAATAGACAGACTGCGATTGAGAGAGCGCTCTCGATCGCACTCGTCAAGGCACGCGCCCCCGTCCCCTTAGGAGATCCATCGTGTACGCCATCTCCCACAGGCTCCGGCGGACAGCCGCCGTCCTCGCCGCAGCCCTCGTCGCCAGCGCACTCGTCCTACCCCTGAAGGCCGCACCGGCCGCCGCCGCCATCGGTGGGCTCACCTGGCAGGACGAATTCAACGCACCGGCCGGCACGCCGGTCGACCAGTCCAGGTGGCGCTTCGACACCGGCGGCCACGGTTGGGGCAACAACGAACGGCAGTACTACACCAACAGCACCAACAACGCCGTGCACGACGGGCAGGGCAACCTGGTGATCACTGCCCGCCGGGAGAACCCGGCCAACTACCAGTGCCACTACGGCCGGTGCGAGTACACCTCGGCGCGGCTGCTGACGGCCGCCACCTTCAACCAGGCGTACGGTCGGTTCGAGGCCCGCATCAAGATCCCCCGCGGTCAGGGCATCTGGCCGGCCTTCTGGATGCTCGGCAACAACTTCGGCGACGTCGGCTGGCCGGACTCCGGCGAGATCGACATCTTGGAGAACATCGGGCGGGAGCCCAACACGGTGCACGGCACCATCCACGGGCCGGGCTACTTCGGCGGCGGCGGGATCGGCGGCAGCCGCACCATCGGGCAGCCGCTGGCCGACGCCTTCCACACCTACCGGGTCGACTGGGAACCGAACATCATCCGCTGGTACCTCGACGGTGCGGAGTTCTTCCGGGTCGACCCGGGCCGGCTCGGTGGCAACCGCTGGGTGTTCGACCACCCCTTCTTCATGATCCTGAACGTGGCGGTCGGCGGTAACTGGCCCGGTTACCCGGACGGCAGCACCCAGTTCCCCCAACAGATGCTCGTCGACTACGTCCGCGTCTCCGGCTACGTCCCGGACGGCAACACCGGGACCACCCGGATCCGGGGCCAGCAGAGCGGCCGGTGCATCGACATCCCCGGCGCCAACCCGGTCGACGGCGCGCCGCTGCAGATCTGGGACTGCAACAGCACCGCCGCGCAGGCGTGGACCTTCGCCGCCGACGGCACCATCCGCGCGATGGGCAAGTGCATGGACCCGGCCTGGGCCGGCACGGCCAACGGCACGGAGGTCAACCTCGTCACCTGCAACGGCAACCCGGCACAGCGCTTCACCCTCAACGCCGCCGGCGACCTGGTCAACCTCAGTTCGAGCCGCTGCGTCGACGTCCGGGACAACAACCCGAACAACGGCGGTCGGCTCCAGCTGTGGGACTGCGCCGGGACCCCCAACCAGAAGTGGTCCCGGGCCTGAACCCAGCTGTCCACGAAGAACCCGTGGGCTCTCCGCCGCACCGGTGGTGAGCCCACGGGTTCTTCCGCGCGTAAGAGTCGGTGACGGGTGCGCTGGGTAGTAGCCCTACGGTCACCGAGGCAGAGCGGGAGGCAGACGTGGAGAACGCGCGGGCGGCCGGAGGTCGGCGGTCGTGGTGGTGGCTGGGCGCGGCGGTGCTGGTCGCCGTCGTGGTGGTGGTCGCCACCTGGACGTGGGTGACGGTCCGCGGTGACGGCCGCGACGGGCACGTCGTCACCGGATCCACCGGCGACCTGCGGGAGGCCACCTTCGTGTTGCTCGACGGCGCCGACGTGGTCCGGCTGCGCACCGCCGACCTCGGTGAGGACGACTACCGGGTGTCGACACCGCCCGACGCCGGTGTCCGCCCCGCGGTCTCGCTGACCGACGGGAGCCTGCTGACCAGCCTGCGCGGCACCGATCGGGACGGCCCGGCGGTGGTGGAGGTGGTGCTGGGCGAGTCGGTGCGCTGGCACGTCCGGTTCAGCGCAGGTGCCAAGGAACAGCACCTCGACCTGCGCGACGCCCGGCTCGGCGACCTCGAACTCACCGCCGGCGCAAACCGGATCGAACTGAGCCTGCCGCCACCGGACGGGACGCAGCGCACCCTGCTCAGCGGTGGGGCGAGCCAGGTCATCGTCCACCTGACCAGCGAGGCACCGGTGCAGGTGCGCGCCGGCGGCGGAGCCGGCTCGGTCACCGTCGACGGCACCACCCACTCCGGCGTGGCCGGCGGCACGACGTTCACCCCACCGGAGTGGAACTCGGCGACCGACCGCTACGACATCGACGCGACAGCCGGCGTCTCCACCCTCACCGTCGAGCGCACCGCCGCAGGCTGACCGGCGTCCGGATACGGTACCTCCGGCACGGCCGGCCCCGATCCCGCCGCCGCGCCGCGTGGCTCCGCAGTGGAAGGGGGTGCCGGGATGCGGTTGCACGTCGGGTGCGCCATGTGGACGCACCGGTCGTGGCAGGGGCGGCTGCTGGCCCATCCGCTACCGGCGCAGGAGCGGCTGCGGCACTACGCCGGCTGGTGCGACGCGGTGGAGGGCAACACCACGTTCTACGCCACCCCGGCGCGGGAGACCGTCGCCTCGTGGGCGCAGCAGACCGATCCCGGCTTCCGGTTCGTGGTCAAGCTGCCGAAGGTGGTCACCCATGAGCGCCGCCTCACCGACGTCGAGGCGCCGATGCGCGCCTTCCTCGACGCGATCGAGCCGCTCGGCCCGCGGGCGCACGCCCTCTGGGTCCAGCTGCCCGGCTCGTTCGCCCCGGACGACGTACCCACGCTCGCCCGTTTCCTGCGGCGCCTGCCCGACTCCCACCGGCCCGCCGTGGAGGTCCGCCATCCCGCCTTCTTCACCGGGGCCCGCGCGGCCCGGCTGCTGGCGACGGCGCTCGCCGAGGCGGACGCCGAGTGGATTCCGTTCGACACCACCGCGTTCTTCGCCAGCCCGCCGACCAGCGACGCCGAGCGGGACGCCTGGGCCAGGAAGCCGAGGATGCCGCTGCGTACGGTGGCGCTGACCGACCGGCCGATCGTCCGGTACCTCGGCCGCGACGACCCGGCGCGCACCGTCGAGGGCTGGCGACGCTGGGTCGATGTGACCGCCGAGTGGCTGCGCGAGGGCCGGTCGCCGACCGTCTTCGTCCACACGCCGGACAACGCCGACGCGCCGGCACTCGCCCGCCGCTTCCACGACGAGGTACGCGCCCGGGTGCCCGGACTGGCGCCGCTACCCGAGCCGGTGCCGGTCGAGCCCACCACCCTCTTCTGAGCGCCGGGCCCGACCGGGGGGCCGCCGCGCGGTGGCGTTCACCGACGGCCCGGATCAGGAGCTTCCGGCGATGAAGGTGGCGATGTCGTCGGCGATCTGTTCGGGCTGCTCGCCGTTGACGGCGTGGGATGCGCCCGGGTAGACCCGGACGGTGCCGCGGGGCAGGACCCGTTCGGCCGTCTCGGCCGCCGCCTGCGAGTCGTGCATGACCGACTCCCCGGCGATGATCGCCAGGACCGGCATGTCCAGCCCGCCGAGTCGTTCCTCGCTGATCCTGGCGGGCTGCGGCAGTCGAAGCCGGTAGTGCTGCATGCCGGCCTCGATCATGTCCGCGACCGGCTCGTCCTCGACCGGTGCGCCGCCGGCGGTGTAGGAGTTGAAGCTGTCCCGCCAGGATCTGGGCAGCCAGGGCAGCGCGGCGGGAATCGACCGCACGATGGTGCCGAGCGGCATGTCGGCGAAGACGTGGACCGGGTCGATCACGGTCATCGACGCGATCTGGTCGGGCCGGTGCAGGCCGAGGTTGACGGCGGTCCAGCCGCCGATGGACAGGCCGACGAGGTGGAACTTCTCCGCCGGGAGCGCCTGGAGGGTCTGGTGCAGCCACTCGGCCTGGTCCGCATCGCTCTCGATCGGGCGTTCCTGCACGCTCGCGCCCGGTTCGCCGAGCAGGTCGATCGTGTAGACGTCGCCGATCCTCGTCAACAGGGGCAGGTTGTCGGCCCAGACCGGCGAGGCCGAGGCGCGCCCCGGCAGCAGCATCAGCGGCGCCACCGGGTCACCGGTGCCGGTGCCGGTGCCGGTACGGGCGAAACGGTAGACGCGCACGATGCCGAAGTCGGTGCGTACATCGAGGCTCTCGGCCGGCGCGGGCATCTCGGCGAAGGCGGCGGTGTAGGCCCGCCGGAACCGGTCCAGGCCGTTGGCGCTGTCCCAGTGACCGACCGGAGACGGGGTACGCAGCGCGAAGGCGATCACCAGCGCACCGAGCCCGCACCCGACGAGGACGATCCGCAGCCATCGGGAGCTGGGGCGCAGTCGATCCAGCGCCTTCGCCAGCCAGTCATGCATCACGCCTCCTAACCGATCGGTAGATTTTTCGACCGTACGGTAGAATTTGGCGGGTGGCAACAAGACGACGAGCCGGAAACCGCAACGGCCGAGCCGAACCGACCCTGATCGAACGCGCCCGTCGCGCCCAACTGATCGAGGTCACGATCGAACTGGTCGCCGACCGGGGCTACGCGGGCGCCTCGCTGGCCGCCATCGCCGAGCGCGCCGGCATCACGAAGGCCGCGGTGCTCTACCACTTCCCCACCAAGGCCGCGGTCGTGCGCGCGGCCCACGAGCACGCCCTGTCGGCCCTCGTCGGCGAGGTCGCCGGCGCGGTCGAGGCCGCCGGCACCGCGAACGGACCCGCCGCCTACATCCGATCGATGATCGGTCACCTGCGGCGGCACCCCCGGCACACCCGCATGATCACCGAGGCGATGATCCACGACGGGGACGGCCGCGATCCGGCCGACCGCTGGCGACCCCTGGCCGGTCTCGTCACCGCGGCCCGACTTGCCCGGGGTGGCGGCGGCGACCGCGACGCGCGGACGACCGCGATCATCATCGGTGGAGCCATCGACGCGATCGTCTCCGAACAGCTCCACGACCCCGACTACGACACCGCGGCGGCGGCCGAGCAGCTCATCGAGATGTGCGCCGAGACGAGGTCACGATGACGGCCCGACGGCGGAGCCGGTGACAGACGGGCCCGGCCGATCAGTGATCGGCCGGGCTCGTCGGTTGGAGCCGGATCAGGCGAGATCGAACCGGTCGAGCTCCATGACCTTGGTCCAGGCCGCGACGAAGTCGGTCACGAACTTGTCGCGGGCGTCCTCGCTGGCGTAGACCTCCGCGAGGGCGCGGAGCTGGGAGTTGGAGCCGAAGACGAGGTCGACCGCGGTGGCGGTCCACTTCACCTGATCGGTGGCCACGTCGCGGATCTCGTACACGTGCTCGTCGGACTCCGACGCCTTCCACCGGGTGCCCGGGGACAGCAGGTTGGCGAAGAAGTCGTTGGTGAGCACGCCCGGCCGGTCGGTGAGCACGCCGTGCCGGGTGCCGCCGACGTTGGCTCCGAGGGAGCGCAGGCCGCCGATGAGGACGGTCATCTCGGGCGCGGTCAGGTCGAGCATGAAGGCACGGTCGATCAGCAGTACCTCCGGCTGGGTCTTCTCGCCGGCACGCAGGTAGTTGCGGAACCCGTCGGCGCGCGGCTCGAGGACCCGGAAGGACTCGACGTCGGTCTGCTCGGCGGTGGCGTCGGCGCGGCCCGGGTGGAACGGCACGGTCACCTCGACGCCGGCGTCGCGCGCCGCCTTCTCCACGGCGGCCGAGCCGGCCAGCACGATCAGGTCGGCGAGCGAGATCTTCGCACCACCCGCGTCGTTGAACTCGCGCTGGATGCCCTCAAGGGTCGCCAGGACCGTCGCGAGCTGCCCGGGCTGGTTGACCTCCCAGCTGCGCTGGGGTTCGAGGCGGATCCGGGCGCCGTTGGCGCCGCCGCGCTTGTCGGTGGACCGGAAGCTCGCGGCGGAGGCCCAGGCGGTGGAGACCAGCTGGGCGGTCGTGAGGCCGGACGCCAGGACCTTCGCCTTGAGGGCGGTGACGTCGGCGTCACCCACGAGTTCGTGGTCGACGACCGGCACCGGGTCCTGCCACAGCTGTGGCTCGGCGACCCACGGCCCCAGGAAGCGGCTGACCGGACCCATGTCGCGGTGCAGCAGCTTGTACCACGCCTTGGCGAAGGCCAGGGCGAACTCGCCCGGGTTCTCCAGGAAGCGGCGGGAGATCTTTTCGTATGCCGGGTCGACGCGCAACGACAGGTCGGTCGTGAGCATCGTCGGCTTGTGCTTCTTCGCCGGGTCGTGGGCGTCCGGGATGATGGCCTCGGCGTCCTTGGCGACCCACTGCTTGGCGCCGCCGGGGCTCGTGGTCAGCTCCCACTCGTAGCCGAAGAGGATCTCGAAGAAGCGGTTGCTCCACCGCGTCGGCACGTCGGTCCACGTCACCTCGAGGCCGCTGGTGATCGTGTCACCGCCCTTGCCGCTGCCGTACGTGCTCAGCCAGCCCAGGCCCTGCGCCTCCAGCGGGGCGCCCTCCGGCTCCGGGCCCACGTGGTCGTCGGCGACGCCGGCGCCGTGGGTCTTGCCGAAGGTGTGGCCGCCGGCGATCAGAGCGACGGTCTCCTCGTCGTTCATCGCCATCCGGCCGAAGGTCTCCCGGATGAAGTGGGCCGCCGCCCGCGGGTCCGCGTTGCCGCGAGGCCCCTCCGGGTTGACGTAGATGAGACCCATCTCGGTCGCGCCGACCTCGGGCGACATCTGCGCCTCGCTGACGTAGCGCTCGTCACCCAGCCAGGTGTCCTCCGGACCCCAGAAGATCTCCTCGGGCTCCCAGACGTCCTCCCGGCCGAAGCCGAAGCCGAACGTCTTGAAGCCCATCGACTCCAGGGCGACGTTGCCGGCGAGCACGAGCAGGTCGGCCCAGGAGATCTTCTGGCCGTACTTCTGCTTGACCGGCCAGAGCAGGCGGCGGGCCTTGTCGAGGTTGGCGTTGTCGGGCCAGCTGTTGAGCGGGGCGAACCGCTGACCGCCGTCGCCGGCACCGCCGCGACCGTCGTGGATGCGGTACGTGCCCGCCGCGTGCCAGCTCATCCGGATCATGAGCCCGCCGTAGTGGCCGAAGTCGGCCGGCCACCAGTCCTGCGAGGTGGTCAGGACCTGGGTGATGTCCCGCTTGAGGGCCTCGACGTCGAGCTTGCCGAACTCCTTGGCGTAGCTGAAGCCCTCGCCCAGCGGGTTGCCCTTCGGCGAGTTGGCGTGCAGCACCGAGAGGTCCAGCTGGTTGGGCCACCAGTCCCGGTTCGTGCGCGGACGACCGCCGGTCCTCGGCGTCGGCGAGTCGATCGCCGGGTTCTCGCTCTCGCTGCCGTGCGCGGTCACCGAGTCGTGCGCGACCGGGCAGCCGGCCGCCGCCTTCTGGTCGACGCCCTGTGCGCTGGAGGGAGTGTTGTCCTGGGTGTCGCTCATGTGTTTCCTTCCGAACTGGCGGATCACTGGGGCATGCTTTCGGTCGCGCAGTCGGGGCAGGTGCCCCAATAGACGACCTCCGCCTCGTCGACCACGAAACCGTGGTCGTCGGAGGCGGTGAGACAGGGGGCATGGCCGACGGCGCAGTCGACGTCGGCGATCGCACCGCACGAGCGGCACACGACGTGGTGGTGGTTGTCCCCCACCCGGGACTCGTAGCGGGCGGTCGCACCGGCGGGCTCGATGCGCCGCACCAGACCGGCGGCGGTGAGTGCACGTAGTACGTCGTACACCGCCTGGTGGGAGACCGTGGGGAGATCCGCCCGAACCAGCCCGATGACCGTTTCGGTGTCGACGTGCGGGTGGTCGCGCAGCGCTGCGAGCACCGCCAACCGGGGCCGGGTGACACGCAACGAGGCCGTCCGCAGCTGCGCCTCGAAGTCGGCCGTCATATGATCAACGTAGTACATTTTCTGGAACGAATCAAGTTTGCCCGGACGCCGCGCCGTCTTCGGATCGTGCGGCCTGGGGCAGCCCGGCGGGGCGTACCGCCGCAGGGACTCAGTGCCGCTGCCAGACGAGCCAGCGTCGATCGTCCTGGAAGCCGGCCCGCTCGTAGAAGCGCACGGCGCCCGCACGGCCACCCGCATGCCATCTCCTCGACGCCCCGCGACAGGCCGAAAGAGTTCAGGGCCGATCACGACGACCGGCGCCGAAAATGTTACTGCCGGTGGCCACGGCCGGCCCTCCCACCGTGAGCCCGCACTCTGGAGCTTCGGCCGACCGGGTGACTGACGGCCACGAACACGAACGGCCACTTCCATGTGCGGTGAACAACTCGGCCTGCGTACGAAGAAGGCTGCTGCCTCGCCCTGTCGGTGCGGAACTCGGGTGCTGGCCCACTGTCGTGCCGGCGCGCGGCCTAATTTCTTGCCGCGCCCCGTGTGCTGCGCAGGGTTCCGTGGCCGCTCACGGCTCGGTGCGGCCACCAGGATCGACGCAGAAGGTCAGAGAGTCAGGATGATCTTTCCTTTGGTACGGCCGGTCTGGCCGATCTGGTGGGCCTTGGCGACCTGTTCGAGGGGCAGTACAGCGTCCACCTCGACCCGGAGCTGCCGCGTGCCGACCAGGCCGGCGAGGGATGAGAGCCCGGCGGCGTCCGGCTCGACGATCATGAATCGGGCCCGCTTGCCCTGCCGGGCTGCCGCCTCCTCCAGGTACGTCTCGGCCGGCGAGGCGAGGGCGACCAGGATGCCGCCCGGGCGCAGGGTCCGCAGCGAACGCGGCCCGTACTCGCCGCCGATCGAGTCCACGATCACGTCGAGGTCGTGCAGCCGCTCGGCGAAGTCCGTCGTGGTGTAGTCGATGACCTCGTCGGCACCCAGCCCACGGACGAACGCGTGCTTGGCCGCGCTCGCGGTGCCGATCACGTGTGCACCACGCGCCTTGGCGATCTGCACGGCGAGGTGGCCGACGCCGCCCGCAGCCGCGTGCACCAGGACACGCTGGCCCGGCTGGACGTCGGCGACGTCGACGAGTGCCTGCCACGCGGTGAGCCCGGCGAGCCCCAGACCGGCCGCCTGAACGTGGGACAGCCCGGCAGGCTTGCGGGCGAGGTGCCGCGACGGTGCCGCCACGTACTCCGCGTAGGTGCCGGCCGGCTGCGGTAGCCGTGGCATGCCGAAAACCTCGTCACCGGGCCGGAACAGCGCGGCCCCGACGCCGGCCGCCTCGACCACGCCGGACAGGTCCCAGCCCAGCCGCACCGGCCGGCCGAGCAGGCCGCCGGTCTCGCGGTGCCAGAAGTCGGTCGGGTTGACCCCGACCGCGTGGACCCGGACGAGCACCTCCGCCGGGCCGGGCTCGGGGCGGTCGACCTCCACCAGATTGAGGACTTCGGGCCCGCCGAGCCGGTCCTGTTCGATCGCACGCATCGCATGCCCTTCCGTTCGTCGTCGGTCTGCGCGATCCACCCTGCCGGAGCCGCGTTCGAAGGTTCGAGTGGCCAGATCGCCAATATGTGGAAGGATCTGGCCATGCGTCGTGTGGTCGTCCTGGCGCTCGACGGCGTGTACCCGTTCGAGCTGAGCATTCCGGTCCGCATCTTCGGCACCGCTGTCGGTCCCGACGATGAGCCGCTCTACGAGGTGGTCACCTGCAGCGTCGACGGCGAGTCGGTCGCCACCAGCGCGGACTTCACCGTGGCCGTCCAGCACGGCCCCGAGGTGATCGACACGGCCGACACACTTGTGCTTCCGCCCTTCGTCTGCGATCCGATCGGCGACCAGGACTGGCTGCCTGAACCGGTCGCGGCGGCGCTGCGCCGGTTGCGGCCCGATGCGCGGATCGTGTCCATCTGCACAGCCTCGTACGTGCTGGCCACCGCCGGGCTGCTCGACGGCCGGCCGGCCACCACGCACTGGAACAACGCGGAGCACTTCCAGCGCGCGTTTCCGAACGTGAAGGTCGACGCGGACGTGCTGTTCATCGACGACGGACAGGTGCTCACCGCGGCCGGCGTGGCGTCCGGCATGGACCTGTGTCTGCACCTGGTGCGCCGCGACCACGGCAGCGCCGTCGCCAACCGGGTGGCGCGGCTGTGCGTCGTACCGCCGTGGCGTGAGGGCGGCCAGGCGCAGTTCATCGACCGTCCGGTGCCCGAGCCGGCGACCGCGACCACGTCCGAGACCCGGCAGTGGGCACTCGGACAGCTACACCGGCCGATCACCCTCGCCGAGCTGGCCCGGCACGCCCGCACGAGCGTACGCACGTTCTCGCGCCGCTTCCGCGCCGAGGTCGGCATGACACCGGTGCAGTGGCTCGCGCGGCAGCGGGTCGAACACGCCCGCCGTCTGCTGGAGACCACCGACCTGCCGGTCGACCGGGTCGCCGCCGAGGCCGGCTTCGGCACCGCCGCGTCGCTGCGTCAGCACCTGACCGGCGCGATCGGGGTCTCGCCGACGGTGTACCGGCAGACGTTCCGCACCACGGTGTCGACGGCCCCCGCGTCGTGACATCCGCTGCTGGCACCCCACCGTGTGAGGAGGCGGCGGCGAGGGTCGTCCTAGTGACGGGTCAGCACGATGAGGTCGGCGTCGTGAGTCGCGCTCCACTGCACGGGCAGGCCGACCGCGCCGAGATGGCTACCGGAGTAGTGCCGGTCGCCGTGCCGGTAGCGGGCCGCCGGGTCAAGGCCGTGCAGCGGCAACCGGACCGGGCGGGACGGCAGCAGGCCGACGCCGTCCAGCCGGCCGGTGTGCCAGGCCAGTACGACCACCCGGCTCTGGTCAGGCGCGGTGTACTGCACGGCGCAACGGGCCTGGTCGGGCCCGCCGATCAGGTGCACCTCACCGTGCGTGACGACGTCCCGGATCTCCTTGTAGCGGGCGATCCAGATGGCCGCCTCGGCCCGCTCGGCGGGGGTCCAGGCCCGGATGTCCGCGCCGATGCCGAGCACACCGGCCATCGCCAGCACGAACCGGAACGCCAGTGTTCGCGGCCGTGGGTCGAACAGGCCGGGCGCGTCGGTGACCCAGGAGCTGAGCAGGTGCGGGGCGTTGGCGTGCAGAAACCCGTACTGGATGGCCAGCCGGTCCAGCGGCCCGGTGTTGTCGCTCGGCCAGAACACGTCGGCGCGGGCGGCCATCGCCAGGTCGGTCCGCGCGCCACCGCCGGCACAGGCCTCGATCAGCACACCGGGGTGGTCCCGGCGCAGCCGCTCGTAGATCTGGTGCAGGTTGGCGACGTGTGCGCCGTCCAGGTCGAGCGGACCGGCCCCGCCCGGACGCCCCGGCTCGGTACGCGGCCGGTTGAAGTCCCACTTCAGGTAGTCGATGTCGTATCGGCGCAGCAGATCATCCACGGTGGAGTGCACGAACTCGGCGACCTCCGGCCGGCCCAGGTCGAGCAGGTACTGGTTGCGTACCGGGGTGAGCGGCCGACCGTCGACGGAGTAGACCCACTCCGGGTGCTCGGCGTAGAGCGTCGATTTCGGGTTGACGCACTCCGGCTCGACCCAGAGCCCGAAGTTCAGCCCGAGTGCGCGGACGTCGGCGATGAACGCGTCGAACCCGGCCGGGAACTTCGCCGGGTCGGGCCGCCAGTCTCCCAACCCGGCGGTGTCGTCGTCGCGGCCGACGAACCAGCCGTCGTCCACGACGAACGTCTCCACACCGAGTTCGGCGGCGATCCCGGCGAGGGCGAGCTGGCTCTCCGCCTCGACTGCGAAGTAGGTGGCCTCCCAGGAGTTGTAGAGCACCGGGCGCGGGGTGAGCCGTTCCCCGGCGAGCAACCGCTGGTGGGTGTGCCAGACCCGGGCCAGCCCGTCCAGGCCGTCCGGGCTGTACGCCCCGGTGACCACCGGCAGGGTCAGCCGCCCGCCCGCGGCCAGCTCAAGCGGGCCGTCGACCAGCTGGCGGCCGGCCCGGACCCGGGTCAGGCCGCCGGTGTCCCGCTCGGCGCAGATCTCCCACGAGCCGGTCCAGGCCAACGCCACCCCAGGCCGGGCCGGCCGGCTCGGCGGCGTCCCGGACGGTCAGCCAGGGCACGTGCAGGTGCCCGGGTACGCCCTGGGAGCTGCCGATGCTGAACGTGCCGTGGCCCAACTCGACGTGGGAGAGCTGGAACTCCTGTGCCCACTGCCCCCACTGGTGGCTGAGCAGCGCGCCGTGCGGCGTCGGCACGCAGAACCCACCCGAGGAGGCCCGGACCACCCGCAGCGAGCCGGTGCCGTCGTTTGTCAACTCGACCCACCGCTGCACCACGTCGGTGCCGACGGGCACCTGGTAGCGCACGGTGGCGCGTAGCCCGGTCACCGGGTCGGCGAAGTCGACCGCCAGCTCCCGCTGGTCGGCATCGACCCGCGCGTCGGTGTGGACGAGGCCGACCCGGCGCTCCCCGCTGGGGGTCTCGATCACCAGGTCGGCGCCGGTGAAGGGGCGGTCGGCGTCGGTGGCGTACTCGATGGGGGCGGCGTCCCCGGCGGTGAGGAACGGCACCGGGCCGTCGTAGGCGACCGGCGAGGGCCCGTCGGAGACGCCGTGCGGCCCCCACGCGACCAGCTCCAGCCAGCGACCGTGCGTCGGGACGGTCACGGTGTACTCGGTGTGCGCGCCGCGCAGCGTCCAGCGCCGCCCGATCGCGGCGGTCACTTGACCGCTCCGAGCGCCAGGCCGGAGACGAAGTGCCGCTGGAAGCGCAGGAAGACCGCGACGGTGGGGACGGCCGCGATGACCGTGCCGGCGGCGATGACGTTCCAGGACGAGACGAACTGCCCCTGCAGGGCGAGCAGCGCCGGGGTGACCGGCATGTTGTCGTCGGTGCGCAGCACGGTGATCGCCCAGAGCAGATCGTTGAAGATCCAGGTGAAGGAGAGCGCCCCGAGGGCGGCCAGCGCCGGCCGGGTCAGCGGCAGGATCACCCGGGTGAAGATCTGCGCCGTGCCGGCGCCGTCGATCGTGGCCGCCTCCTGGATCTCGCCCGGCAGGTCCCGCATGAAGCCGTGCAGGACGAAGGTGTAGAAGCCGAGCCCGAAACCGACCTGCACCGCGATCAACGCCCAGAGCGTGTCGTACAGGCCGGTCAACTCGCTGAACTTGGCCACCGGGATGAGCAGGATCTGCGGCGGCAGCAGGTTGCCGGCGAGCATCAGCAGCAGGATGGTCCGCCGCCCGGGGATCCGGAAGCGGCTCAGCGCGAACGCGGCCATCGCGGACAGCCCCAGGCTCAACACCACCGACGGGACGGTGACCAGGGTGCTGTTGATCAACGCGCGCAGCTCGCCGCCGTCGGTCCAGGCCTGCCGGTAGGTGTCCAGGGTGAACGACCGGGGCAGGCTGCCCACGCCGTGCGCGGCGATGTCGTCGAACGATCGGGTGGACATCAGCACGACCCAGAGCACCGGGCCCAGCCAGAGCAGCGAGAGCAGGATCATGCCGGTGTGGAAGGCCCCGGTGCGGAGCTTGTTCATCACGCTTCCTCCCGGAACGCGCGGACCAGGTAGCCGAGGATGACGGCCAGCGCGAGCACGAAGATCACGACGGCGATCGCGGAGGCGTAGCCCAGCCGCAGGCTCTGGAACGCGGTCGAGTACATGTAGGTGCTGAGCAGCTCCGACGAGTGGTACGGCCCGCCCCTGGTCAGCGACCAGACGATGTCGAACGAGCGGAGCGAGTCGATCACGATGATCGACAGCACCACGGCGTTGATCCCCCGGAGCTGGGGGATGGTGACGTGCCGCAGCCGCTGCCAGGAGTTGGCGCCGTCCATCCGGGCCGCCTCGTGCAGCGCCGGGTCGATCGCCTTCAGCCCGGCCAGGAACAGCACCATCACGTACCCGATCTGCCGCCACAGCGCGGGCAGGATCACCGCGTACAGCGCGGTCTGCGGGTCGGCCAGCCAGGGCCGGATCAGCTGCTCCAGGCCGACGGCCCGCAGCAGCGTGTCGGCGACGCCGTCGGGCTGGTAGAAGACCCGCCAGACGAGCGCGGTCACGACCAGCGAGAAGACCACCGGGGTGAACAGCGCGGCCCGGTAGAAGCCGACGCCGCGCCGCTCCTTCTGCAGGATCAGCGCCATGCCGAAGCCGCCCAGCACGGAGAGGCCGCCGAACAGCACCAGCCAGATCACCGTGTTGACCAGCGCGCCCCGGAATGTGGCGTCACCGGCCAGCTCGACGTAGTTGTCCGCGCCGACGTAGGCCGGCGGCGACATGCCGTCCCAGCTGGTGAGGGAGAACCAGAAGCCCTGGAGCGCCGGCCAGAAGACCCAGACGCTCTCGACCGCGAACGGCACCAGGACGAACGCCACCAGCAGCGGCGACAGTCGAGCCGACCGTCGCCGCCGACGGGTGGGGGTGACCGAAGTCGTGGAGATCGTTGCGGTCACGTCAGCCCTTGAAGACCTTCTCGGCGCTGCTCTGCCACTCCCGCAGGATCGCGTCGATCTGGTCCGGCTTGTCGATGAACTTGATCAGCGCGGTGTCCGCGGTCGGCTGGAGCGCGTCGTTCGAGTCGCGGTTGAAGAACTGGGTCAGCTCCTTGGCCTCGTCCAGCATCGCCTTGCCCTTGACCACCAGCGGCGAGTCGACCGCCTTCGCCTTGGGGTTGGCCGGCAGCACGATGCCGGAGCTGGCCTTGACGTACGCCTCCTGCGCCTCGACTCCGGCGAGGTAGGCGAGCAGGGCCCTGGTGCCGGTCGGGTTGGCGGTCTTCGCGCTGGCGAAAAAGCCGTCCGTCGGGGCCTCCTCGGCCAGTGGCACCGCCGGATCGATGACCGGGAACCGGAAGAAGTCCAGGTCGCCGAGGGCGTCCTTGGGTGCCGCGTCGGCGAAGAACGTGCCGATCAGGAACATGCCGGTCTTGCCGGCCAGCAGCGCGGTGGTCGCCTCCTGGAACGGGTACGCCTTGCCCTTCGGGTCGAAGTAGGGCAGGGCCTCGCGCCAGCGGGTGAAGACCGCCTTGACCCGGGGGTCGTCGAAGCGCTGCTTGCCGGCGAGCAACTCGCGGTGGAAGGGTGCGCCGTTGATCCGGATGTTGAGGTAGTCGAACCAGGCCGAGGCCACCCAGGGGGTGTCGCCCAGGCCGATGCCGATCGGCGGCACGCCCTTGCTCTTCAGCGTCTCGCAGAGGGCCAGGAAGTCGGTCCAGGTCTTCGGCTCCCGCACGCCCCACTTGGCGAAGTTGGACTTGCGGTAGAAGAAGCCCCACCAGTAGTTGTTCATCGGAACGAAGATCTGCTTGCCGCTGGCGTCGGTGGAGAGGGTGCGCAGCGACTGGGGGTAGTCGCCCAGCGACTTCCAGACGTCGGAGACGTCCAGCAGCAGGTCCTTGCTGGCGTAGTCGTTGGCGACCGAGCCCGCGTACCAGGTGTAGAGGTCCGGCGGGTTGGCCGAGGTCAGGTAGGTCGGCAGCTGGACCCGGAAGGTCTCCGAGGCGATCGTGTTGAGCCTCGCCGTGCCCTTGCCCTGCGCGTTGAAACTCTCGATCAGCTTCTCCATCGCCGCCTTGGCCTGCGGCGAGGAGAGGTTGGACTGGATGGTGATCGCGCCCGAGCCGTCGCTCGTCGTCGGCCCACCCGCGGAGCTGGCGCACGCGCTGAGGAGCGAGCCGGCGCCGAGTGCGCCCAGGCCGGCAAGCCCGAGGTGGCCGAGGAACTGCCGGCGACCGGGGTCGAAGTCGCTCACGGAGGTATCCCTTCCTCTACGACACGTAGCGTCACCGCGCTTTGTGTCGTCCATGTGAATGCTGTGCCGAGAAGGTTGCATCGCCCCTCCCCGGCTGTCAAGATATCTTCGTAATTAATGGTTAGACGAGACCAAGGCGAGAGTCAGGTGGATCAGCATATGCGCCGACTTGAGGGCAAGAATGCGCTGGTCACCGGCGCGATGGGCGGGATCGGCGCCGCCACCGCCCGGCGACTCGCCGCCGACGGAGCAGCCGTCGCGCTGCTCGACGTGCACGACACGACACCGCTGGCCGACGAACTGACCGCCGGCGGCGACCGAGCACTTTCCGTAATGGGCGATGTCAGCGACGAGGCCGACTGGACGGCCGCCGTCGCGGCCACGCGGGCCGGCCTCGGCCCGGTCGACATCCTGGTCAGCGCCGCCTACGCCGTGCAGGTCGCGCCAGCACACGAAACCAGCCGGCAATCCTGGGACCACCAGCTCGGCGTCAGCCTCACCGGCTCCTTCCTCGGCGTCCGCGCCTGCCTGGACGACCTGCGGGCAGGCTCGGGCGCGGTGGTGCTGATCTCCTCGGTGCACGCGCTGGTGGGGTTGCCCGGCCGGCCCGCGTACGCCGCGGCCAAGGGCGGCCTGGTCGCGCTCGGCCGCCAGCTCGCCGTGGAGTACGGCCCGCGGGTGCGGGTCAACACCGTGCTGCCGGGGCCCATCCTCACCGGCGCCTGGGCCGACGTGTCCGAAGAGGACCGGGAGCGCAGCGTCGCGCAGACCGTGGCGCAGCGCTTCGGCACACCGGACGAGGTGGCCGCCACGGTCGCCTTCCTCGCCTCACCGGACGCCGCCTACATCACCGGCGCGAGCCTCGTGGTGGACGGTGGATGGACAGCGGTGAAAGCCTCGGCCTGAGAGAGATCGATACCGACCAGCGAAAAGGCCAGGAGAGCATTGGCACAGTACGCACGCCGCGGCGTCCACGGGCAAACCGTCGAAGCGATCGCCCGTCGCATCCTCACCGGGGAGATCGCCGCCGGCGCGACCCTGAACATCGTCGCGTTGCAGGAGGAGTTCGACGTCAGCCTGACGGCGTTACGCGAGGCACTGAAGGTCCTGTCGGCAAAAGGCATCGTCGACGCCCGGCAGAAGCGCGGCACCTTCGTCCGGCCCCGTGCGGACTGGAACCTGCTCGACGGCGACGTGATCCGCTGGCAGTTCGCCGGGGACACCGACCAGCGGCTGCTCGACCAACTGCACGAGGTGCGCGCCATCATCGAGCCGGCCGCCGCGCGTCTGGCGGCCACCCGCGCCAGCGAGGACGACCTGGCCGCGCTCGACCGGGCACTGGCCGAGATGGCAGCGGCCAACGGTGACTCCGGCGCCGCCGTCGCCGCCGACCTCGCCTTCCACCGCGCGCTGCTCGCCGCCACCCACAACGAGCTACTGGAACGGATGGAGGTGGTGATGGAGACCGGGCTCGCCGAACGGGACCGTCTGGTGCACGGCGGCGCCGCGCACGACGACCCGGTGCCCAGCCACCGTGCGGTGGTCGACGCGCTGCGCGAGCGGGACGCCGCGGCGGCCGAGTCCGCCATGCGTGAGTTGCTGGACAAGGCCGTCCGCGACGTGGAGAAGGCACGGGGACAGAGGAGCAGTCAGTGAAGATCGAACGGATCGAGACCTTCCTCGTCGCGCCACGGTGGTTGTTCTGCCGGGTGGAGACCGACGACGGGCTGGTCGGATGGGGTGAACCGGTGGTCGAGGGGCGCGCCGAAGTGGTGCGAACCGCGGTCGAGGTGCTCTCCGAATACCTGATCGGCGCGGATCCACTCCGCATCGAGCAGCACTGGCAGGTGCTCACCAAGGGCGGCTTCTACCGGGGCGGCCCGATCCTCTCCAGCGCGGTCGCCGGCCTCGACCAGGCACTCTGGGACATCGCCGGGCAGGCGTACGCCGCGCCGGTACACGCGCTGCTCGGTGGGCCGGTGCGTGACCGGGTCCGGATCTACTCGTGGATCGGCGGGGACGAGCCCGACGAGGTGGCCGACGCCGCCGCCGCACAGCTCGCCGCCGGCCTCACCGGGGTCAAGATGAACGCCTGCGGGCGGCTGGCTCCCATCCCCACCTCCGCCGAGGTGGACGCCGTGGTCGGCCGGGTCGCCGCCGCCCGGGAGGTGCTCGGCCCCGACCGGGACATCGCGCTCGACTTCCACGGCCGGTCCGGGCTGGCGGCCGTCCGCCGGATCCTGCCGGAGCTGGCCCCGCTGCGCCCGTTCTTCGTGGAGGAACCGGTCCTGCCCGACCAGGCCCACCACCTGCGCGACATCGTCGCCGGCACGCCGATCCCGGTGGCCACCGGCGAGCGGCTCTACGGCCGCGCCGAGTTCCTCGGCCCGTTGCAGGCCGGGGTCGCCGTGGTCCAGCCGGACCTGTCGCACGCCGGCGGGATCTCCGAGGTCCGCCGGATCGCCGCGCTGGCCGAGACGTACGGCGCGCTACTCGCCCCGCACTGCCCACTCGGCCCGATCTCCCTGGCGGCCAGCCTCCAGGTGGCCTTCGCGACACCGAACTTCCTGATCCAGGAGCAGAGCATCGGCATCCACTACAACGCCGGCTCGGAACTGCTGGACTACCTGGTCGACCCGGAGCCGTTCCGGTTCGTGGACGGGCACATCGCCCGCTTCGACCGGCCCGGGCTGGGCATCACGGTGGACGAGGCGGCGGTACGCGCGGCCGCCCGTACCCCGCACGCCTGGCGCAACCCCGTCTGGCAACACGCCGACGGGTCGTTCGCGGAATGGTGACCGGCGCGGAGCCGGTGCCGCTGCGCGCGTCGTGCGACGCGGCGCACGGCGGCCGGTGGACCAGCCTGCGCGGCGGCGGCCGGGAGTGGCTCTGGCGCGGCCCCGAGCCCGGCCGGCACGAGGTACGCCCCGACGACGGGTTCATCGACGCCGGCGGGTTGGAGGAGTGCCTGCCCACCGTGCGCGGCCGACCCGACCACGGCGAGGTGTGGTCGCGGCCGTGGACAGCCGCCGGCACCGACACCGCCGACACCCTGGTCATCGAGCGGCCGACGTTCACCCTGAGCCGCCGGATCACCGACCGGGATGGTGTGGTGGTGGCCGACTACCGGCTGGCCGCCGACCCCGGTCACCGGTTCGTCTGGGCCGCGCACGCCCTTCTCGACCTCTCCCCCTCGGCCCGCCTCGACGCGCCCGTCGGCACCCCGACCCGGCTGCACCCCGAGGCCGCCGCACTACTGCCGCCCGGCACCTGGCCCACCGGCGCCCCTGGCTGACCGGGCCGTGGCCGGCCCCCGCCGGGCTGGCGCTGGACACCCTCGGCCCGGTCGACGGGACCGCGCTCGGCGCGGTGCTGCTCGACTGCCCCCGGGTCCAGGTGATCGACGGCGTCGACCGGCTGACCCTGGAACTGCGGTGCCCGGGCCAGCCACGCAGCACCGCGCTCTGGCGCAACCTGGGTGGCTGGCCGGCCGACGCCGCCTACCGCAGCATCGGCGTCGAACCGATGCTCGGCGCTGCCTTCGACCTGGCCGACGCCGGCCCGGCCGACGCGGCAGTCGTGCCGCCCGCCGGTGAGGTCACCTGGCGACTCACCATCTCCGCCCATCGCATCCACCGAGGACACCCGCGATGAACCTGCTCGACGAACTGCGTACCCACCGGCTGCTGGCCATCGTGCGCGGCCCGGACCCGGCCGCGGCGCTGACCGCCGTGCTCACCCTGGCCGAGAGCGGCGTCGCGCTGGTCGAGGTCTCGCTGACAAGCGCCGACGCGCTGGGCACCATCCGGCGCGCCCGAGCCGCCCTCGGGCCCGACTTCGCCCTGGGCGCGGGCACCGTGCTCGGCGCCGACGACGCCCGCGCGGCGGCCGACGCGGGCGCCGGTTTCCTGGTCACCCCGGCGCTGGCACCGAGCCTCGCCGAGGGCGCCCGGCTCGGGCTGCCGGTGCTCGCCGGGGCACTCACCCCCACCGAGGTGGTGCAGGCCAGCAGCGGCGGGGCCACCGCGATCAAGCTCTTTCCGGCCTCCCTCGGGGGGCCCGACTACCTCGGCGCGCTGCGTGACCCGTTCCCCGGCACCGCGTTCGTGCCGGTCGGTGGGGTCGACGCGGACGGTGCGCGGCGCTACCTCGACCGCGGTGCGGTCGCGGTCGGCGTCGGCTCCCGCTGCTCGGCGGTGCCGTCCACGGCGGCGACCCGGCGGCACTGCGCGAACGCGCCGCGGCGTTCCTCACGGCGGTCCGGCAATGACCGACCTGCTCACCCTCGGTGAGACGATGACGGCCTTCCGCAGCACCGGGCCGCTGCGGCTGGGCGGCACCGCCGGGATCTCGGTCGCCGGGTCGGAGTCGACGGTGGCGATCGGGCTGGCCCGGCTCGGTCACCGGGCCGCCTGGGTCGGGGTCACCGGCGCCGACGAGCCCGGCGAGCTGATTCGCCGTACGCTGCGCGCCGAAGGCGTCGACCTGACCTGGTCCCGGGTCGACCCGACCGCGCCCACCGGGCTGATCCTCGTCGAGAACCGGGTCGCCGACATCAACCGGGTCACCTACCACCGCGCCGGATCGGCCGGCTCCCGGCTGGGCCCGGCCGACGTGACCCGTGCCTTCGACACGCCCGGGCCGTCGCCCCGGCTGCTGCACGTCACCGGCATCACCTGCGCGCTGGGCGTCGAGCCGTACCAGGCGGTGGTAGCGGCCGTGCGGCGCGCCCACGCGGCGGGCAGCACGGTCTGCCTGGACGTCAACCACCGGCAGCGGCTCTGGTCGGTCACCGAGGCCGCCGCCGCCCTACGACCGCTGCTGCCCTCGATCGACCTGGTGGTCGCCTCCGACGACGAACTGGCCGTACTGACCGGTGCGCCCGATCCGGTCGAAGCCCTGCTCTCGGAGGGCGTGACCGAGGTCGTGGTCAAACACGGCGCCGGCGGAGCGACCAGCCACCGCGCGACCGGCACGGCGCACCGCCCGGCCCGGACGGTGCCGGTGGTGGACACCGTCGGCGCCGGTGACGCCTTCGTGGCCGGGCTGCTCTCCGGCTGGCTGGACGGTGCCGACGCACCGGCCCGGCTGGACCGGGCAGTCACCACCGGCGCGTTCGCGGTCGCCACCCGCGGCGACTGGGAGGGCCTGCCCGGCCGGGCGGAGCTGACCCTGCTCGACCACGGCCCCGGCGGTACTGTCCGCTGACCGCTACGGTGGCCGACCGCCGCCTTGGCACACCCCCTAGTTGGAGGAACAGCATGGAGCTGACCGAGCCGACCGTGTGGAGCACCGACCGGTTGGAGCTGGGCGAAGGGCTGCGCTGGGTCGACGACCGACTGGTCCTGGTCGACCTGCTGGCCGGACGGCTGCTGGAGGCCAACGGCGCCGGGCCGGCCCCGCTACGGGAACTACGCCGCCTCGACGTTCCGCTCGGCGCGGTAGCCCCGGTGGCCGACCGGCCCGGCGACCTGCTGGCCGCCGCCGGGACCGGCGTCAGCCTGCTGCCCGTCACCGGTGACCCCCGACCGGTCGTCGACCTGGTGGGCGACGCCCCTGAGCCGACCCGGATGAACGACGCGGTCGCCGACCCGCACGGCCGGTTCTGGGCCGGCAGCATGACGTACGCCGGGATACCCGGCGGGGGCACGCTGTACCGGCTGAACCCCGGCGCGGTGCCGGTGCCGGCGGTGACCGGGCTGACCATCCCGAACGGGCCGGCGTTCGACGCCACCGGCACCACCATGTACCTCGCCGACTCGCCACCCGGCGAGGTCGACCGTTTCACCGTCGACCCGGGCACCGGCGACCTGCACGGACGGGAGCCGTTCCTGCGCCTGGCCCCCGCCGACGGCAGCCCGGACGGCATGGCGGTCGACGCGGCGGGTCACCTCTGGGTCGCGCTCTGGGGCGGTTCGGCCGTGCGCCGCTACCGGCCGGACGGCAGCCTCGACCGGGAGATCCGGCTGCCGGCCGCCCAGCCGGCCGGTATCTGCCTGGGCGGCCCCGGGCTGCGCCGACTCTTCATCGGCACCGCCCGCCTGGGGCTCACCTCGCCCGGCCCGACGGACGGCGCGGTGCTCGCCGTCGACGTCCCGGTCCCCGGCCTACCCACCGCGCACGCCACCGCACCCGGCGCGGACTGACCGGGACCAAGCTGGTCGACCCCGTGGGTCAGGTGGCGGGGAGGCGTACCTCGAATCGGCAACCGCGGTCGATGTTGCGTACGTCCACCCGGCCGCCGTGCGCCTCGACGAGGCCGCGCACGATGGCCAGGCCGAGTCCTCCCCCGCCGCCTGAGTCGGCCGCCCCGGGGTGCGGGCGCGCTCGCCTCGGAACGCGACGTCGAAGACCCGGTCCAGGTCGTCGCCGGGGATCCCGCCGCAGGTGTCGGAGACGGCCAGCCACACGTTGTCGGATTCGTGGCCGGCGGCGATGTGTACGCTCCCGTCCTCCGGTGTGTAGCGGACGGAGTTGATCAGCAGGTTGCTGACGATCCGGGCGAGTTCGCGTTCGCCGGCCCGGACGTGGGGCCAGCCGCTGTCCGCGGCGACCAGGTGGATCCGGCGGCGGGCGGCGAGCGGCGCGACGCCGGCGATCGCGTCGGACACCACGTCGCGTAACGGCACGATGGTGGGTACGAGCCGCAGCGCGCCGGCGTTGATCCGGGACAGCTCGAACAGGTCGTCGACGAGTTGGGCCATCCGGTCGGTCTCCACCCGGATGCGCCGGTGGTATTCGTCGACGATGGCCGGGTCGTGGATGATCCGGTCCTCGAGGGCCTCGGCCATGGCCCGCAGCCCGGCCAGGGGGGTGCGCAGGTCGTGTGACACCCATGCCACGAGTTCCCGGCGACCGGCCTCAAGCCGCCGTTCGCGTTCTCGGGCTGTCTGGGCCCAGACCGCGGAGGCGGCCAGCCGGCTGCCGAAAACGGCGCCGACGGCGAGGCTGATCACCGCGGAGGCGCTGACCGTCACGAGGACGACCCACAGGTCGTGCGGCGACAGGAACATCGCCTGGGCGACCGTGGCGACTCCGGCGACCACGGCGAGTACGGTGACGGCGAGGAGGACCAGGACGTGGACGAGAATCGAGCGCCCGCGCAGCAACCGCAGCGCTGCGGCGCCGGCCAGGCCGACGACGCCTCCGGCGGCGAGGGCGTAGAGCCCGATGAGCAGCGTGTCGTTCACTGGCCGGCGTCCTCGTCGAGTGGGTCGTAGCGGTATCCGACACCCCAGACGGTGCGGATGCGGCGCGGTTCGGCCGGGTCGTCCTCGATCTTCTCGCGCAGGCGGCGGACGTGCACGGTGACTGTCGACTGGTCGCCGAACTGCCATCCCCAGACCTTGTCCAGCAGGTCGCCGCGGGACCACGCGCGCCCGGGATGGTGCATGAGGAAGATCAGGAGATCGATTTCCCGGGCGGTCAGCGACAGCGGCGTGCCGTTCATCCTGGCGACGCGGCGGGCGGTGTCCACGGTCAGTGCCGCGTCGGTCAGCTTCGCGGGGACGGTGGGATGGGCGGTGTGCGTGGCGGTGCGGCGTAGCACGGAGCGGACACGCAGCACGAGTTCGCGGGGCGAGAAGGGTTTGGTCACGTAGTCGTCGGCGCCGACCTCCAGCCCGAGGACGCGGTCGGCCTCCTCACCGAGGGCGGTGAGCATGATCACCGGCAGGTCGGGCAGTTGCCGCCGGATTCGGCGGCAGACCTCGAGGCCGTCGATGCCGGGCATCATGAGGTCGAGCACCACGAGGTCGGGGCGCTGCGCGGCGATCGCGGCGAGGCCGTCGGCGCCGTCGGCGGCCAGCTGGACCTGGCAGCCGGCCTGCTCCAGGTAACGCCGGACGACGTCACTGACCGTCGGGTTGTCGTCAACCACCAGCACCCGGTGTCCCATCCCAGCCACGCTATCGACCGGGGGTCACGGACCGCCCCCGCCGGGCCTTTCGGATTTCTTACGATCTGTCGCCGTCCGGCGCAGCCGGACAGGTAGCACGCCGGCCAGCAGCGTCGCGCCGGCGATGACGAGCAGGACGGCGACGAGATTGCGGCCGTACGGCAACGGCAGCACCGACGGGTTGTCGGCCGAGCGTCCGAATCCCAGGGCCAGCGGCAGCCCTACCACGGTCACCGCCGCGGCGGTGACCGCGGCGATCCGGGCCGTCGACCGGTACCGCGGCGGGACGCGGGTCAGCGCGGCGCCGACGGTCAGGACTGCCGCCATCCAGACGACATCGTGGCCCACCAGCACGGCGGCCAGGAAGAGCAGCACACCGGCCGGAGCCAGGTCGCTGTCGGTGAGAGCACCGACGACGGCGTACGCCATGAGCAGGCAACCACCGGTGATCAACACGGTCCGGGTTCCCATCACGACTCCCGTACGGTGATCCGGCTGATCCACTTGGTCTGCAGCACGCCGGGCCGGTTCGGCGCTATCAGCCGCGCCGGATAGCCGTGGTCGATGTGCAGGGGCTCGCCACCCAACCGCAGCGCGACCAGGGTCAGCGGATCTCCAACGTGTTCGGGCGGCACGGTGCAGCTGCGGTATCGGCCGCCCACCTGCAACGACTCGACCACGGCGTGGGCGTGTCGCGGATCGGCACCCACCAGCGCGACCAGATCGCGTAACCGCACGCCGGTCCACGTCGCGGTGGCACTCCAGCCCTCCACGCAGGCGATGGGCAGGTCCGCGGTGTGCTGCGGAAGTCCGGTGAGGGCGGCGAGATCCAGGCTGACGCTCCGGCCCGGTCCGGTGACCCGCAGCCGGTACGCCGGATCGAGCGCCGCGGCGCGCACGCCGGCGCCGTCCGCGGTCCTGTTCACCGGCAGGCCCTGCGGTCCGGCACCGGGATGGCGTGGGGCGAGCACCGCGAGACCGGCCAGCGGTCGGATCGTCTGCCCGACCGTGGTCAGGGTGATCAGCCCGGATGCGGCGGCGACGCCGCCGAGCAGCCCGCGCCGGCTCAGCCCGTCCTGCCGCGGCTCGCCGGTGGGGCGGGCGAGCGCGGCGCGGACCGCCGGCAGTTGTACGCCGATGTGCACCAGGAGCCCGCCGACCGCCAGCCAGGCCACCCAGTAGTGCCCGGCGGTGAAGAAGAACGGCATCGGCGCATACCAGCGGGAGATGTTGAGGACGCCACTGACCAGCAGAAACAGCGCTGCGGCGACAAGCACCCCGGCGCCGACACGTTCGGCCGCGTGGGCGACCGAGCGAGCCGGCGGCCAGCTGAACAGGCGCGGGTAGACCGACCACAGTTTGGCGCCGAGCAGCGGCACCGAGGCGAGACCGGTCGCCACGTGCACCCCCTGGGTGAACCGGTAGAGCCCCACCGGGCGGGCCGGCCACCAGAACCAGCCCGGCGGGTGCTGGATCAGGTGGCTGAGCAGACCGGTGACGAAGCAGACGCCGAACGCCACGCCGAGGGCGGCGCCGAGCTGACTGGTCAGCCGGGCCGACCGCAACCCGGACCGGAACACCCCGGGGCGCAGCGGTCCGCGCCGCAGTGCCACCGGCGGTGCCGGCAGTGGTGCCAGACACCACTGGGCGAACCGCCGCAGAACCGCCGGGCGACCGGTCACCGCGGTGTCAGGGTGGCGAACCATCGGCCGGCCTCCGTCCAGGTGTCGACAACGCGCATCGCCGTGGCGCCGGCCAGCCCGGGAAGACCGTCGAGGGGGACGCAGGCCCAGCGCAGCGCGCGGTCGGCACCTTCCGGGGTCTGCACGACGGCCGTGCCGGACCAGGCGGGCGTGCCGGCCGCCGCCAACTCCAGATGGAGTTGCCCGTCGGCGGCCAGCAGTTGGCGGCAGCGGCGAAGCAGCCGGTGCGGGTCACCGCCGATGCCGATGTTGCCGTCGGCCAGCAGCAGATGGCGCCAGCGGCCGGCACCGGGCACCGGACCGAAGACGTCGCGTTGCAACGCGGGCGCACCGCGTCGGCGGGCCAGGCGGACCGCGCTGGCGCTGAGGTCGATGCCGAGGGCCGGTCGACCGGCGTCGACGAGTGCGCCGGTGAGCCGGCCGGGGCCGCAGCCGACGTCGAGGGTGTGCCCGGTGCAGCACCCGATCAGCGCATCGTCTCCGGCGATCGCGTCCCGGCACCAGGCGGCCGGGTCGAATCGGTACACACCGCCGCTGGCGTGCCGGGCCGTGAACGCGGCCGGGATGCCCGCCGCGGCCCGGTCGATCGCGGTGTCGAAGACCGCGACGGCGTTCACCGGGCGACCGGGGCGGGCAACGGCAACTCGGCGGCGACGGCACGGGCGAACCGGCTGTCCGGCGGGCACAGCGTCGCCACCGCCCGGGCGTCGGCCGCGGTGTCCACGTCGCACAGCCGAGGCATCAGGTGCACCCGCAGGCCGCGACGGCGCAACGCGGCCAGGGTTCGCCTGCCGGTGGTCGCCGTGGAGGTCGGGATGGTACGCAGCACGGTGGCGTGGCCGGGGTCGCGCAGGCCCAACGTCCACCAACCGCCGTCGGTGGCCGGGCCGAGCACCGCGTCCGGGCCGCCCGCCGTGCCGAGCAGCCTCCGGGCCGCGTCGAGGTGATCGACGGCGAGTTGCGGAGTGTCCATGCCGATCAGGACGGCGGGCGTGCCGGTTGTCCTCGTGTCCGCGAACGCGTTGGCGAGGCGGTCGCCGAGGGAGTCGCCTCGCTGGGTGAGCGTCGCCCAGCCCGGCGGGGCCGGGTAGTCGCCGTCCACGACGAGGACCCGGGAGCCGGCCGCGGCCGTGGTGACCGTGTCGAGGGTGTCGGCCAGGGCGGCGGCGGCGATCCGGGCCGCCTGCTCGGGGGTGCAGGGTGGGCAGAGCCGCGTCTTGACCCGTCCTGGTGCCGGCGCCTTGGCCAGCACCAGGACCCGAGGAGCGCTCACCGGGCCAGCACCGCGCTCATGTCGCGGACGGCACGGGCGGTGCCGAGCAGGCTGCCGGTCACCTTCGAGCGGGTGCCGGCCGCCCTCGGGTGGTAGTCGACGTCGATCTCGACCACCCGCCAGCCGGCCCGATCAGCCGCGATCAGCAGCTCCAACGGGTAGCCGAAGCGGCGGTCGCGCAGCCCCAGGGCCAGCAGGTCGTCGCGGCGCACGGCCCGCATCGGCCCGATGTCGTGGATGTCCAGGCCGGTCGTGCGGCGCAACCGGTGCGCGAGGACGGCGTTGGCGGCCCTGGCGTGCAGCGGCCACACCCCGACCGACCGGGCGGCGCCGGCCGGTGGCCAACTGCGCCTGCCCGGTGCGCACGCACCCGGCCAGCCTGGGCAGTTGCGCCGGGTCGAAGGAGCCGTCGGCGTCCATCACGCACACCACCCCGTCGGCGGGGTCCGCCGCCACGACACCGGCGTGCACGGCGGCACCGTAGCCGGGTTCGGCCACGCTGATGACCTCCGCACCGTGTGCGCGAGCCACCTTGGCCGAGTCGTCGGTCGAGCCGTTGTCCACCACGATCGGCCGGTAGCCGGCCGGTATCCGGGCCAGCAGGCCGGGCAGTGCCGGTGCCTCGTTCCGGCAGGGAAGAACCACATCGGTCATGTCGCGGACGCTAATCAGGATCGAGCGGGTCAGGTATTACCAGCCGATGATGAAGTCTTACGAGACGCTGACGGCTGCCCGTCACGGCCACCTCCGGCGCCCTGCTGGTTCTAGCGTCGGCGCGTGACCCACGTACTCGTCACCGGCGGAGCCGGTTTCATCGGGACCCATGTCGTCACCGCGCTGCACCGTGCCGGTCATCAGGTGTCCGTCGTGGACGCCGGCCACCCGGGCGCGCACCGCGCGCCGTTGCCGGACACCGTGGCCGGCGCCCGGCTGCGCCGGGTCGACCTGCGCGACCGGGCCGCCGTCGCCGACGCCCTGGCCGGCGTCGACGTGGTCGTGCACCAGGCGGCCATGGTCGGGCTCGGCGTGGACCTCGACGACCTTCCCGAGTACGTCGGCTGCAACGATCTCGGCACCGCCGTACTCCTCGCCGAGATGGCCCGCGCGGGCATCCACCGGCTCGTGCTGGCCAGCTCGATGGTCGTCTACGGCGAGGGTGCCTACACCTGCGCCCGGCACGGTGCGGTGCGTCCCGCCCCACGCGCCGCCACGGACCTGGCCGCCCGCCGGTTCGAGCCGGCCTGCTCCGCCTGTGGCGCCGTCCTGGAGCCGGGGCTCGTCGATGAGGCGGCGCCGGTGGACCCGCGCAGCGTGTACGCCGCCACCAAGGTCGCCCAGGAGCACCTCACGGCGGCCTGGTGCCGGCAGACCGGTGGCACCGTGGTGGCGTTGCGATACCACAACGTGTACGGCCCCGGCATGCCGCGCGACACGCCGTACAGCGGGGTCGCGGCGATCTTCCGGTCCGCGCTGGCGGCCGGGCAGGCGCCGCGGGTGTTCGAGGACGGCCGCCAGCGACGGGACTTCGTCCACGTCGGCGACGTGGCGGCGGCCAACCTCGCCGCGGTGACGGCCACCGGCACCCGCACCGGCTGGCGCGCCTACAACATCGCCTCCGGCCGCCCGGCCACCATCGGCCAGCTGGCCGCCGAACTCGCCCGCGCCGCCAACGGGCCCGCGCCGGTGGTCACCGGCGAGTTCCGGCTCGGCGACGTACGCCACGTGATCGCCTCACCGGCCCGTGCCGAGGCCGAACTCGGGTTCCGCGCAGCGGTCCACCTCGCCGACGGGGTCCGGCAGTTCGCCGACGCACCACTACGCGGATGAGGATGCCGGTCCGGGTCCGACCGCGGCGCAACACCGACCGGGCTGACCTGGTCGCCGTCCTGGTCGCCGTCGGGCTGTTCGCCGCGGCTGCCGCTGTCGGCGGGGTGCTCCACCTGCTGGGACGTCCGGTACACGCCAGTGCGGCCCCGCTGTACGCGCACTGGTGGCCGCACGTCGGCCCGGGCACCCCGCTGGCGTTGGGAGTGGCCGTACTGGTCTGCTGGCGCGGACCCGCGCTGGCAGCACGCCTGCCCTGGCGGCGGCTGCTCGCCCTGTCCTACGCCACCGCGGTGGCCTGGACGCTGTCACTGGCCCTCATCGACGGCTGGCAGCGCGGCATCGCCGACCGGTTGACCACCCGCCACGAATACCTGCACGAGGTCGCCGGCGTCACCGACATCCCCGCCATGCTGGGCGGTTTCACCACCCGGATCCTCGACTTCCAACCGGACTCCTGGACCACCCACGTGGCCGGCCACCCGCCCGGAGCGCTCCTGGTGTTCGTCTGGCTCGACCGGGTCGGGCTGGGCGGCGGCGGCTGGGCCGCTGCGCTGTGCATCCTGATGGCAGCGCTCACCGCCGTCGCCGTGCCGCACACCGTGCGGCTGCTCGGCACCGACGAAGCGGCGCGTGCCGTGCTGCCGTTCGCGGCGTTGTTCCCGGGGGCGGTCTGGGCCGGAGTGTCCGCCGACGGGCTGTTCGCCGGCGTGACCGCCACCGGTGTCGCGCTGCTGGCGCACGGCCTCACCCGGGGTAGCGCGGTCGGCGCGTCGGTCGGCGGCGTGCTGCTGGGTTTCGGCTGCTACCTCTCCTACGGACTGGTGCTGATGGTCCCGATCGCGGTGGCAGTCGTGATCCTGGGTCATCGGCACCGGCCCGCCGCCTGGTGGGCGCTCGGCGGTGCGGCACTGGTCGCCGGCGCGTTCACGGCTGCCGGTTTCGACTGGTCAACCGGCTATCACCTGGTCGTCGAGCGCTACTACCAGGGCATCGCCAGCCGGCGCGCGTACGGCTTCTGGGTCTGGGCCAACCTGGCGACCCTGACCGTCGCCGCCGGCCCGGCGGCCGCCGTCATCCTCCGCCGAGCAGCAGCCGCCGGATGGCGGCCGATCTCGTCGCTGCGGACGCGGGCCGGCATCATCCGGTCGCACCGCGGCAACCCCGGGCACGCCGCATGGCTGCTGCCCCTTGCCGCTGCGGCGGCGATCGCCGCCGCGGACCTGTCCGGCTACAGCAAGGCCGAGGTCGAACGCATCTGGCTGCCCTTCACCGGATGGCTCATGGCGGGCGCCGCCCTCATTCCATCAGCCGGCCGCCGCAGGTGGCTCACCGTGCAGGCGGCGGTGGCTCTCGCGGTCAACCACCTGCTCCTGACGACGTGGTAGGCGTGGCACGGCCGGTTGAGGAGCACCCAGGAGAAACGGTTTCCGACACATTGGAAGGTGAGCGGTGTCCCCATCCGCGGAACTCGCCGTCATCGGCGGCTCGGGTCTCTACGCGCTGCTCGACGGCGCCACGGAACACGTAGTCCAGACACCGTACGGTGCTCCCTCCGACGCGGTGACGATCGCCGACGTGGGTGGCCGTGCGGTGGCGTTCCTCCCCCGGCACGGCCGGGACCACCGGCACCCCGCACACCGGATCCCCTACCGGGCCAACCTGTGGGCGTTGCGGTCGCTCGGGGTACGCCAGGTGCTCGCGCCGTGCGCCGTGGGCGGCCTGCGGCCGGAACTCGGGCCCGGCACGTTCGTGGTGCCCGACCAGCTCATCGACCGGACCAGTGGCCGGGTGCAGACCTACTACGAGCGGGATGCGGTGCACCTCTCCTTCGCCGACCCGTACTGCCCGGTCGGGCGGCACACCCTGCTGGCGGCGGCCACCGGCCGGGGTGTGGACGCGCACGACGGCGGGACGATGGTGGTGGTGGAGGGCCCACGGTTCTCCACCCGTGCCGAATCCCGGTGGTACACGGCGATCGGCGGCGCGGTCGTCAACATGACCGGTCACCCGGAGGCGGTGCTCGCGCGGGAACTGGCCCTCTGCTACAGCTCGATCGCCCTGGTGACCGACCTGGATGCCGGGGTCCAGAGCGGTCACGGGGTGACCCAGGAGGAGGTGTTCCGGGTCTTCGGCGAGAACACCGAGCGGCTGCGTGGGCTGCTGCTCGACGCGATCGCCGCGCTCCCGGTCGAGCGGGACTGCCCCTGTCCACACAGCCTGGACGGCATCAAGCTCCCGATCGAACTGCCCTGAATCCCTGCCCGAGCACGCTGACGCGCCTCCGATCCGGCGCGCGGGCCCGTCCCGGCTGTGCCGTGGAGCGTCCGGTCCGGGGTCGGGCCGGTCCGGCCCGACCCCGGGTCGGTCAGCTGGGCAGGCTCCACTGCTGGTTGGCGCCGCCATGGCACGACCAGAGGATGATCTTTGTGCCGTTGGCGCTGGCGGCGCCGTTGGCATCGACGCAGAGCCCCGACTGGACGTTCGTGATGGTGCCGTTGGGGTTGACGTTCCACTGCTGGTTGAGGCCACCGTGGCAGTCCCAGATGATGACCGCGGTTCCGTTGGCCGTGCCCGCTCCGGAGGCGTCCAGGCACTTGTTGCCGTACACGGTCAGCTGCTTGCTGGCCGTGTTGGTCCACCGCTGGTTGGTGCCGCTTGAGCAGTCCCACAGCTGCACCTCGGTGCCGCTGGTGGTCGTGGAGTTGGGCACGTCGACACAGCGGCCCGACTGGCCACCGACGAGTTGCCCGCTCCATTGACCACCTCCGGCGCTCTGCTGCCGGACGATCGAGGTCGACTCGGCCGACCGGTTGCCCTGGGCGTCGACGACGTAGAGCCGGTACTCACCCTGGGTCGTCGGCACGGCGATGGAGGTGGCCGTCCCGCCCGCGCTGGTCATCGTCGGGCCGGCGGCGAAGGTGGTCGTACCGGAGGGGGCCAGCCAGACCGTCCTGGACGCGTCGCCGGTGCTCCGGATCGGGATCGACGACGTCCCGCTGCTGACGAACGTGCTGGCCGGGAGGACGTAGTTCGGCGTGGAGAGATTGCTCGCCGGGATGATGTCCCGGAACGAGTCCGCGAGGCCGGAATTCACGGCGATGCCATAGGCCACCGCGGGCCAGACATAGTCGGAGGAGACGAGGATGTCATGGATCGTGCTGTTCGGCAGGTTCTTCTGGGAGACCTTGTTGATCGGGCCGTAGATCTGCGTGATGCTCAGATCGTGTTTCCGCCCGAAGTCGTCCGAGTTGATGAGCCAGGTGACATTCTTGTCCACGCTCAGGACGTTGTCGCGGAACGTGATGTACGCCGAGCCCTCGTCCGGGTGAAGTCCGTACTTGTGGCCGGCGGGAACGCCCTGGAGATAGTTGTCGGTGATCGTCGTCCCCGGCTGGCTGCCCAGCGTGTAGATGGGAGCCGTGTCGCTGAGGCGCTGCACGGTGTCGATGATGTGGTTGTGGCTGATGGTGTTGTCTCGCGCCGTCGTGGTGGGTCGATCGGGCACGATCGAACCCGGTGAACCGTCGAAGTTCCACCAGCCCCAGCCCAGCGTGATGCCCGACCACGGCGTTTTCTCGATCCGGTTGTGCTGGATGGTGAGGGTGTCGGCGAAGTACGCCGAGATCGGGCTGTGCCCGTTGAACAGGACCGCACTGTCGTAGAGGTAGTTGTTCCTGATGTCGATGTTCGTCGGCAGCCCCTCGACCTGCGCGGAGTACTTCTCCCGATTGGTCGACGTGCCGTCTCCGATATAGACGTGCTGGGGATGGCCGACGGTGATGGCGGACCCGGCGATGTCGTTGGTGTAGTTGCCGATCAACTGCGTGCCCTGCACGTCGTTGATCATGTTGATCCCGTCGGCGCCGGTGTGTTGGATCCGGTTGCGTTGCAGGAGGATCCCGTCGGCGTTCTGCATGTGGATGATGCCCGGAGTGACGTCGACGTTGCGGTAGTGGTAGACGTGGAAGTTGCCCTTCGCGTACACGTTGGCGCTCAGATTGCCCTGCTGCGCCTGCTTGAAGGCCGAGCCGGCGACGTTGACCAGGTTCCAGTCGGAGTGCTGCACCGTGAGGCCGGAGAACGTGATGTTGCGAGCGTGACTGCTCGTCGAGGCGCCGGCGACCCGCAGCACGGTGGACACGTTGTTCGGCGCGTAGACCGTCGCGGTCGACATGTTCTCGGCGCTGCCCTTGTAGTAGTACAAGGTCCGGCTGCTCCTGTCGAAGTAGAACTCGCCGGGCGTGTCCAGGAACTCGTAGGCGTTCATGACCTTGTGGGCGCCGCCCACCTGGGCGTTGCCGTTGAAGGCACCCTGGGCGATGGCCGCACCCGGCTGCTGGAACAGGGCGACCCGATTCGCCCCGTCGGAACTCGTGGTCACCTGGCGGACTCCCACGATGGCCGTGGTCCAGGTCGTCCCCGTCTCGATCTCGACATCGTCCTGGTTACGGGCGATGGCGGGGAAATCACTCAGGCTGTATTTGGCGCCGTCGCACTGCGATCCGGACTCCCAGGCCCACGAGGCCTGCCCGGCGGTGATGTTGTACGTGCCGTAACACCCCGCCGAGCTGATCGTCTTGGCGGCCATGTACGCGCGCTTGTCATTGACGTAGAGGGCCCGCAACTTGTTGGCGCGATCGAGCGGCGCCTTCCAGATGTTGCCGCTGTGCTGGGACCATCCGGTCACCCGGACACCGCCGTCGAGAACCGGCGTCTCGTTGGGGTAGGCCGCGTACACGACACGAAAACCGTTGGTGCCGGAGTCGCTCGCCCCGAATTCGACCGTGCTGCTGACCGGATAGGTTCCACCCCGGAGATACACGTTGATGTCGCCGGTCATGCTCGCGTTCACCGTACGAACGGCGTCCCGCGCTCGTTGCAGTGTCTTGAACGGGGACTGGATCGTTCCCGGGTTGGCGTCGTTACCGTCCGGGGCGACGTAGTAGGTCTCCTGGGCGGCGGCCGAGGCCGGCATCTGGTTGGTCATCACGGCCGGCAGCGTGGCGGCGACGAGCACCGCCACTGCCAGCAGTGACGTTCGAGCCGTGGACGTGGCTGATTTCACGTGCTGTTCCTCTCACTTGTCGTCGACGTGGTGCCCAATGCGTGCATCGAGCGACGAGTACGGAACAGCGACGCCACCAAGGACCGGCCGGGGGCTTCTGTCGCCCGACCGCACTCTTTTGCCAGATCGCTACGAAAGTCTTGCCCGAAGAGTAGGTCAGACGTGTGATGAATGCAACCATGAATTGGAGGGCGTCTATGCACAAATGGGCGCGGATCGGGCAGAGCGCTCACGCTGCCACCGAGCCCCCGGCTACGTCGTCCGACGAATCCGCCTGACGCCGACTGTCAGCTCGGGGCCAACCCGTTCTGGTACGCCCACACCACGGTCTGCACCCGGTCCCGTACGCCGATCTTGGTCATCGCCCGCCCGAGGTGCGACTTGACCGTGCTGGTCTCGATGAAGAGTTCGTCGGCGATCTCGTTGTTGGACAACCCCTTGGCGAGCAACCGCACGATCTCGGCTTCGCGGGGGGTGAGCTGGTGCGCCGCCGCTGACTCGGGCGGTGCCGCCGGTCGCCGCCGGGCGAACTCCGAGATCACCCGGCGGGTCACGACCTGGTCGACGAGACCGTAGCCGTTCGCCAGCCGACGGATCGCGTCGATCAGGTCCTCGGGCTCGCAGTCTTTGAGGATGAAGCCACTGGCCCCGGATTCGAGTGCGCCGAAGACGTACTCGTCGAGGTCGAACGTGGTCACCACCAGGATGGCTGGCGGCGACTCGGTCGCGGCGGCGAGGATCTCGCGGGTCGCGGTGAGCCCGTCACCGCCGGGCATCCGGACATCCATGCAGATGACGTCGGGGCGCAGCCGGGCAGCCACCGCCACCGCAGACGACCCGCTGGACGCCTCCGCCACCACCTCGATGTCGTCCGCCTGCGCCAGGAGCACCCGGAAACCGGCCCGCACCACCGCCTGGTCGTCAACCAGCATCACCCGGATCGTCCCAGCGCCAGCCTCAGCCTTGATCCCAGAACCGGTCACGACGGGTCACTTCCCTTCGATGTCAGCGTCACTGTGACAGACCAGCCGCCTTCGGTCGTCGGCCCGGCCGCGAACCGTGCGCCGATCAACTGCGCCCGTTCCCGCATGCCGATCAGCCCGACCCCGCTGCTGGTGCGCGCCGCCGGCTCGGGACGCCGCGCCGGCGGACCGTTCACCACCGCCAGCGACACCTCCCGCGGCAGGTAGCGCAGCGTGATCAGCACCGGCGCGCCCGGCGCGTGCTGCCGCGCGTTGGACAGCGACTCCTGCACCATCCGATAGAGAGCGACATCGGCGATCGGCGGAACCGGACGTGGCGGCCCCTCACCCACGAACTCGACCGGCGTGCCCAGGTCCCGAGCGGTCCGGACCAGGTCGTCGAGCACGGCCAGCCCTGGCACCGGAGCGCTGCCTTCGCCATCGTGGCCGGGTGTGTCGCCGCCACCGCTGCCGTCGGCCGGGGTGCCGCGCAGCACCCCGACGACCAGCCGCAGGTTGTTGAGGGTCTCCTTGCCCTGGGACCGGATCCAGGCCACGCCGGACTTCGCCGCCTCCGGGTCCCGGTCGA
Organism: Micromonospora tarapacensis; assembly: GCF_019697375.1. Lineage (NCBI taxonomy): Bacteria > Bacillati > Actinomycetota > Actinomycetes > Micromonosporales > Micromonosporaceae > Micromonospora > Micromonospora tarapacensis. The sequence continues at coordinate 3,800,876 of NZ_JAHCDI010000004.1, forward strand.
TCAGCCGGTGGACCGCCGCCGCCTGCACCACCATCCCGGACAGGTGGTGGGCGGCGACGTCGTGCAGTTCCCGAGCCATCTGGGTGCGTTCCGCCTCGATCGCGGCCCGCACCTTCGCCTGCTGGACCCGGACCGCATCGGCGGCCTGCAGGCGCAACAGCTGCGTGTAACGTCGACGGGTCGCCACGTAGTTACCGACGACGACCGCGCCGAGGTTGGACAGTGCGCTCGACCCGGCCGGGCCGACAGCCGACAGCAGAAGGTCCGGCGTCGTCACGGCGGCGGCGCCGAACGCCGCTGTCGCCTCGACCGCCACCGCCGCGCCGACAAGAACGAACGCCGTCCTGGCCGGCAGCAGAACCCCGATGGTGTACGCGACGACGAACGGCGCGAAACCCCGGATCGTCACCTCTGGTGGGGACAGGGCGATCATGGCGACCTGAAGGCCGACGATGCCGGCGAGGCAGTGCAGCGGGCGGACCCGACGCAGGCAGAGCAGCAGCGCCTGCCCGACCCCGAGGGCGACGAGCAGCCAGGCCCGCACCGGGCCGAGCACGATTTCGCCCGGCGGCGTCACGACCCAGAACAGGGCAGCCATCAACGTGAACGTCATCCCGGCGACGCAGGCCGCGAGCAGACAGTCCCGGGCGAACGGCCCGGCCACCCCGAGGTTGGTGAGCAGTACGTCCAACCGCTTCGTCAGCCGGGACTGGTCCGCCGGGTCGGTCGGCTCGGCGGTGACCGGGCCGCCCTCGATGTGATCGTTCACCGGGTCAGCATCCTCTGCTCGTAGATCGAGACGGATCGGGAGGGGTCGGGTCGGTCAGTAGGAGATGTTCGGCGAGAGCAGCATGAACTCGACGGCGAACCAACCCGTACCGGCGAGGGCCAGCAGGACCAGGGCGCTGCCGGCGGTCCGCGACCAGCCGACCCGCCGGCGGACGTCGTCCACCAGCCGGACCGTTGCCGGGATCACCCCGAGCAGGCCGATCAGCTGGGCCACCTGCACGTTCCGCAACGAGACGGTGGAGAGATCCTCCAGGCCCATGATGAGCACCAGACTTCCCACCCAGCCGCCGACCGCGAGCAGGGCGCAGCCGACGGCGACGCGGCTGAGAATGCGCGCGGTGCGTCCAGCCCGATCACGCGGTGCCCGGCGCCGCAGCCGGCGACCGATCGCCCCGATCGGCCAGGCCAGGACGGTGCACAGGAGGATGACCACCGAGCCGACGATCACCGGGACGGCCAGCCAGGTGCTGCGTGCGGTCTCGACGGGCACCAGGGCGAACGCGGAGTCGAAACCGATCACTTCGACCTGGCCGTCGACCGCCCGCATCGCGATCGTTTCCTGCCCGCCCACCTCACGCCAGACCCAGGGCTCGATCTCTTCGTAGACGGCGGCCACATCGGACATCGGACGCGGTTCGAGCAGCAGCCGGCCGTCATCGCGGACGCTCACCGTGGTGCGCCCGGACAGGCCGATCAGGGTCAGGAAGTTGCTCTCGATCGCGCGGGAGCTTTCGTAGGTGCCGGCGGCCATCGCGGCCCGCTCGGCCGTGCCCGAGGCTTCGGTGGTCGGGGCGGTCAGCTCGGTCGCCGGCACGTTGTTCGCCGCCGCGCCGGGCACCGCCGGGAAGTAACGGTCGGCGAAGGCTTTCGTCAGCTTCTGTCGAAGCTGGTGGTTGGCCAGGGACGACGTACCGGTGCTGTTGAGCGAGACGAACAGGCCGGCACCCTCGTCGGGGTAGATCTGCAGGTGGGTGTGGAAATAGAGGGTGTCGCCGCCGTGGCCGATGATCCGCCGGCCGTTGCGGCTCTCGTCGAAGAACCCGAGGGTCATCCGGGGTGCACCGGCGAGGGTGCCGAGCGTGCTGGCGTCGAGCGCCGGCTGGTGCATCAGGTCGAGCGTCGGCTCGTCCAGAATCGGGGTGTCGCCGACCGGTTCGCCCAGGTGGGCGAGCATGAAGCGGGCCATGTCCGGGGCCGAGGCGCTCATCGACCCGGCGGGCGGGGTGCCGACGATCTCGAAGTACCCGGCCGGGGACGACGCGTTGTCGTACCCGTTCGAGACGCGGCCGGCCAGGTCGGCGGGGAGCGGCTGGTCGAAGGAGGACGACGTCATGCCGAGGCGGTCGAAGACGTTGCGGTCGACGTACTCCTCGAAGGGGATGCCGCTGACCCGTTCGACGATGTACCCCGCGAGCGAGTTGCCGTAGTTGGAGTAGGCCGGCACGGTGCCCGGCCGGTAGATCTGCTCCGGCGGATCGGTGACCAGGGCGTCGCGTAGGACGGCCTCGGTGCCTTCCCTGCCGATGAGGCCGGCGATCCGCTCCTCGAACCCGGCGGTGTGGGTCAGCAGGTGCCGAACCGTGATCGGCTCGTCGAAGCGGCGGGGAATGGCGAAGTCGAGGTAGTCGGCGATGTCGGCGTCGAGGTCGACCCTGCCGTCCTGGACGAGTTGCATCACGGCGGTGGCGGTGGCGAGCTTCGACACCGAACCGATCCGGAACAGGTGCTGCTCGGGGTCGACCGGCACCGGCTCGGTGCCCTCGCCACCGGTGTCGACGTGGCCGTACCCCCGGGTGGTGACGGTCTCGCCGTCCTTGACGACGGCGACCGTCGCCCCGGCGATGTCATTGGCTTCCAGCGCGGCCGGGAGCATCTCGTCGAGCCAGGCGTTCACGTCGCCGGCGTCCAGCACTGCCGGTGCGACGGCTGCTGCCGGGGCGTCGCTCGTCGGGGCCGGCTGCTGCGCGGCACCGGCACCGCAGCCCGCGACGCCCGCTGCGACGACGATCACGGTTGCCAGGGCGGCACCGAGACGCCGCAGGTGGAGCATCGGACGGGACGGGTACGACCGGAAAGCGGTCTGCTCTGGTGCATCGTTCTGGTTCATGCCGAAAGCCTGCTGCAGCGGCACGGCCGCGCCATCTGGCGCAGGACCACATTCGACTTACGACCAAAGTTGGAGGCTCAACCGGCCAGCCGACGTAGCCGGTCGTAGAGCCAGCCCGGCAACACCCGATCACGGGCGGTCAACTCGTGTCGCTCCCGGATGGCAGCGGCCAGATCCACGGTCGCCTGCTCGCCTCCTTCCTGATGCTCTCCGACACCTCGTCGAGGATGGTGCGCGGATGTTGTGCGCCGGCGCGAGGATCAAGGTCCTGACCTGCGGATCTGTCGGTTCTGAGCAGGTGACTTCGCTCCGCATGAGTGGTACGACTGGGTGTGGGATCGGTGGCCCAGGGACGGACTTCCGGCCAGGTCGCCACCGCCGCGTCGCCGACAGCCAGGGCAGAGGATCCGCCCGGTGGGGTGGTGGTCAGTAGGAGGTACCGCCGTGCATCTCACCCGCACCACCGCCCCACACCGACCAGCGGGGTCACAGTCGGGGAGACGACCGTGACGGGCTCGGACAGCAGCGAGAACGCCGCGGCCTACAACCGCGGTGTCGACGCGGGTCGAATCGAGCAGCGTCTGCAGGGCCACGACGAACACCTGCGGCGAATCAACGGCTCGATTGATGCGGTGACCCGGGCGTTGCAGGCTCTGACCGAGGAGTTGCGCACCAACGCCACCCGTTTGGATGCGCGTGTGACCTCCGGTCGCCGGGACGCCGACGAGCGGGACCGGATCGCGGCGGCTCGGTTGGATGAGGTGGGCATCGCCGAGTCCGAGAGGACGGTCCGGTGGACGGCGTGGCAGCGCTGGTTCGCTGTCGTGGGCGCGGTCGTCCTGGTCGTGAACTTCGGCCTGGGCCTCTACCTGGCGTTCGTCCGCTGACCCGCCCCGTGGTGACGGGCGCCGCCCAGGCCGAGCTGACAACGGCCCGGGCGGCGCGACGCGACCTGCGGCTTTTCCTTGGCCCGCAAGGCGAGGCGGCGAGCACGGTCTTCTCCGTCAGCGGGTCGGGCCGATGGTCGCGGGGCGCCAGGCCAGCCAGCCACGGCACAGCACGTAGGCCGTCGCGACGACGGCGACCAGCGCGAAGTCGATGACGGCCGACAGCTGTGCCTCGGGAACGTTCCCGATCATCACGCCGAACACGACGAGAGCGGTCTTTCCGGCGAGCACCAGCTCCCAGACGCCCGCCGACTGGCGCGGCCTGATCGCGAGCAGGGCGAAGATCCCGGCGAAGATGGCGAAGCTGGAAACTCGCCAGCCTTCGATGAACAGGCGGTCGTCGGGGGCGTTGATCGTCAGCAGCACGCCGTTGACAAGCGCCACGACCGTCGCGAGGGACGCGACGGCCGCGAGCGCGCGACCGGCGAGGTCTGCGTGGCGGGTGGGGGCGGCGGTGCCGATGCGGGAAGCAGTCGCGGTGGTCATGGGTGGGCCTCATCTCTAGGAAACACGTGTGAACTTACAGCCGTAAGCTTACTGGCATACCTAACACCTGTAAAGTCCGGGGGTGACCACACCGAGAACGCGAGCCCGCAACAGACGCGGCGAAGGTGCCCAACTGCGCGACGAGATCGTCGACGCCGCCATGAAACTCCTGGAGGACGGCACGCCAGAGAGCGTGACCCTGCGAGCGGTGGCCCGGCAGGCCGGCATCGCCGCGCCGTCGATCTATCCGCACTTTCCGGACCTGGACTCGATCCTGCTCGCGGTCGCGCAGCGCGCGTTCGCCATCCTGGAACAGGAACTCGGCGAACCGGATGACGCGGATCCGGCCGGGCGCCTGCGAGCGATCTGCGCGGCCTACCTGACCTTCGCCGAGCGCCGGCCCCACCAGTACCGGGTGATGTTCGGGGCGGTCTGGGACGCCGGTGCCGCCCTGGAACGGGCCCCGGCGCTTGCGGATCAGCTTGCCACGCTCGGCATGGGCGCCTTCGACGTCATCCAGCACTCCCTCGCGGACTGTGTCGCGGCGGGGCAGTCCACAAGCGCGGACACCTTCAGTGACGCGACGGCGCTCTGGGTCGGGCTGCACGGCATCGCCCAGCTCCAGGTGGCAGCGCCACTGTTCCCCTGGCCACCGGACCTGCGGAACTCCATCATCGACCGACTGGCGTTGCTTCGCTGATCGAGCCGGTCAGCTGCTGCATGTCAGGGGACGGGCGATAGAGGTACACGCTCACCGGACTTGTCCCGGGGCGAGACGTACACCGTCATGCGGGCCACGCTGCCCGGCGCGGCGCGACGGCGGACCGGGGCCGCCCCCGGAGCATCACGCGTCGCTCCGGCCCACCGTTCGCTCAGCTCCGCAGGTCGAGCAGGGCCTTCCGTTCGACATCGGTCAGCGGGCCGCGGGCCCCCGCGGCGAGGCACTCGGCCAACTCGGTGCGGTTCTTCACGCCGAGCACCACGGTCGCCACGCCGGGGACGCTCAGGGCGTACCGGTGGGCCAACGAGGCGGGCGACTCGCCGAACTCGGCGGCGAGCGCGCGGAACCGCTCCGCCCGGGCGAAGTCGACCGCGACCGGGGCGTCGTCCTCCACGGTCCGGTCGATCTCCCCGGTGAGCGCTCCCGCCGCCACGGCACGAATAGCGATCACCGAGACGCCGTCGTCGACCGCGGCTCGGCGGATCTCGTCGTTCCGAGGCTCGGCCGACGAGCCGAGCAGCCACATGTCGCCACTGAGGTCAAGGGCGTTCACCACCGCCTGGACCGCATCCGGGCGCGGTTGCTGGTGCATGGCGTCGATCACGGTCTGCGGGTGGCCGACACCGGTCAACCCCCAGGCCCGGATCTTGCCCTCGTCCCGCAGCCGTTCGAAGGTCGGCACCACCTGGTCGCGGTACAGGTCCCAGCCGAGGGTCCGGGGAGTGGGACCGGTCCAGCCGTGCGGGTGCAGTTGGGAGTGGAGCAGGAAGAGATCGAGCTGCTCGCGGCCGAGACGCTCCAGGGTGGCGTGCAGGCTGCGGACCATCTTCTCCGGGAGATCCCCACCGTCCTGCTCGGGCAGTTCGATCTTGCTGGTGACGAGGACGTCCGCAGCCGCAGAGCCGCGCAGGGCGGCACCGGCGACGTTCTCGGCCGCGTAGCCGTCACCGTAGGTCGGGGCCAGGTCGAGCATCGTGACGCCACCGTCGACGGCCGCCCGCACGGTCGCCACCGCCTCGGCGTGGTCGGTCGCCCCCCAGACACCGCCGATCCCGCCACCGCCCAGGGTGAACGCGCTGACAGTGCCGAGACGACCGAAATCCCTGCTTTGCATCTGCACCTCCGTGACGGAACGTGGCCGCCATTCTACTGACTGGACCACCACTCACATCAATGCGCTGGCCCGCGCCCCGTGGACCCGGAACAGCGCCGCGTACCGATCCAGACACCCGTCCACGCTGAACTCCTCCAGGGCCCGCTTGGCACCCTCACGTCGGGTGTCGGCGTCCCAGCCGAGCACGTCCAACAGCGCCACGCGCAGTCCGGCCGGGTCCCGCGGCTGGACGACCCTCCCCATCCCGGTGGCCAGGACCGGATACCGGCCACCGGGCAGGTCGGTGGTGACCGACGGGATACCGCACATCATCGCCTCGGCCTGCGCGATGCCGAAGGATTCGGCGACGGAGGGCAGGGCGAACGCGTCGATGGACGCGTAGAAATCGTTGATCTGGCGGCCGCGGAGCAGCCCGAGGATCCGGATCCGGGGATCCCGTTCGGCGGCCGTCCGGATCCGGTCGATCACGCTGCCGCCCGCGACGGTCAGATAGTCGCCGCCGACCAGCAGCCGCGCCTCGGGATCGGGGATCTCGGCGAACGCGGCGACCAGGTAGTCCAGGCCCTTGTCCGGCACGATCCGGCCGAGGAAGCCGATGTGTGGGCCGCTGGTCTCCCGGTATGCCGCCTCCCCGCCGCGCCGGTCCAGGCAGGGCGCCGGGATCGCGGACCGCTGGCTGGACCGCAGGATCGACCAGAGCTCCGAGTACTGCGCCTGGTCGTCGCTGTTGACGACGACGGCGTCCGAACGGCGCAGCGTGACCCGCGACGACACCCGCACCGCGGCCATCGCCGCCCGGGTCACCAGGGTGGGCGGCAGCCAGAGGTCGATGTGGTAGGTGGTCACCACCGGCACCCGCAGCGGCAGGGCGGTGATCAACGCTCCCTCCAGCATCGGCAGGTGCAGGTTGACCACCCGCGAGCGCCGGGCGACCCGGCGCACCAGGAACGGGAAGCCGGGACTGACCGGGCCACGGCCGACCGACGCGACCACCGGGCTGCGGTAGACGTCGACGCCGTTGCGGCTCTCTCGCAGCGGAAGCGCCGGGTCGTGCCGGACGGCGACCACCGCCACCCGCCAGCCCCGCCCGGCGAGGCCCTCGGCGAGCACCCGGGCCACCTCGGTCAGCCCGCTGACGTAGGGCGAGTAGTAGTTGACCGCGACGCAGAGGTCGTATTCGTGGGAGTCTTTGCTGCTCACGGGCTTCTCCAGGGGTGTCGATCGGTCACCGGACGGGCCAGGCGCTGGCCAACATCGCCTGCGCCAGCACCGCCGCCCAGAGGCCGAGATTGACCAGCAGCGCGCGGTCCCGGACGAGTTCCTCGACCGGATCACCACCGAAGCCGCCTATGGCGATCATCTGCAGGTAGCGGTGTACCGCGAACGCGGCGAACGGGAAGGTCAGCCCCGCGGTGACCGGCCCGTACGGCGGTGTCTGGGTCCAGACGAAGGCGACGTAGCCGATCAGCGCCGCCACCACGTTCACCACCACGACCTGGTCCAGGAAGTGGACCGAGTACGCGCGCAGCGCCGGCCGGTGCTCGCCGGCCTCGCCGCCCGCGGCCGACAGGGCGGCGAGTTCGTGGCGTCGCTTGCCGAGGGAGAGCGCGAGGCACGCGCAGTAGACCCCGATCAGCAGCGCCGGATGGACGGCCGCGCCGACCGCGATGGTGCCGGCCAGCACCCGCAGGACGAATCCGATGGAGACGACCGACACGTCGACCAGGGGCTGGTGCTTGAGCGCCAGGCAGTACCAGAGGTTGAGGGCGAGATAGCCGGCGACGACGACGCCGGTCAGGCCGGGTAGCAGGGTGGTCAGCGCGGTGGTGCCGGCGAGCAGGCCGACGAGGAGTATGACCGCTGCGGTCGTGCTCACCCGCCCGCTCGCCAGTGGGCGGTGTCGTTTGACCGGGTGCAGCCGGTCGCGCTCCCGGTCCCTCAGGTCGTTGAAGACGTACACGGCCGAGGCGGCGGCCAGGAAGCTCAGCAGCGTGCCGAGCAGCGGCACGATATGGGTCACCGCGGCGCCGGGGGCCGCCACGAGCGGTGCCGCCAGCACCAGGCCGCCCTTGACCCACTGGCGGGGCCGCAGCAGGACGAACAGTCCGGTGACGCGGGCCAGCGGTTTCAGCGCCTGCACGGCGACCGCCGGGTCGACGGAGACCACGGGCAGGTCCGACGAGGTGGGGCTCGGGACTTCCAGGGCGTGATTCATGGCGGACCTCTCCTTGCTCCGTGGAGTGTCAGAACAGCGCCTTCGCCAGGCTCAGGGCGCCCTGCTTCCAGGGGTCGCGGTGAGTACGTCCGGCGCTGCGCCGCGCCCCGGCGGCGTTCGCCCGCCACCACTCGTACGTCTTCAGCAACGCCTGTTCGTTGCTGAACCGCGGATTGAATCCGAGCCGCTGGGTCGCCCGGTCGATCGAGACGTACGAGTCTCGGGTGAGCTTGTGCACGAGTCGCTTGTAGACCGGGGAGAGGCGCGTCGCGGCGAGCACGCGCAGCGCGGCGACGGCGGGCCCCACCGGCATGGCCAGGACCCGCCTGCCGTGGCCGGCGGCGTCCAGGACCGCCTGGAAGTCCTCCCGTAGGGTGCGGAACTCGCGCGCGCCGATGTTGAACGTGTCGTTGGCCTTGTCGTCGGGCGCCTCGCAGATCAGCTGAATCGCCGCGCAGAGGTCCTCGACGTCGAGCATCTGGGTGGCGACGTCGCCGCCGCCGATCAGCGGGAAGTGCCGGCCCTCGTCGGCCCACTCGAAAAGCATGGCGAAGAGACCGAGACGCTCCTCGCCGAGGAAGGTCTTGGGCCGCACGATCGGGGCGCAGAGGCCCCGTTCGCGTTGCCGGAGCACGGCGGTCTCGGCGCCGAGCTTCGCGGCCGAGTAGGGGTCCACCGGTTCGCACGGGTAGTCCTCCGGCGTGGGGCAGTCCCGGGGCAGTCCGTAGACGGCGGTGGACGAGATGTGCACGAACCGTTCCACACCGGCCCGCCGCGCCGCGGCCAGCGCCGACCCGGTGCCCTCCACGTCCACCGACCGGATCTCCGCCGCCCGGTGGCTGGGCAACGCGGCGGCGGAGTGGATGACCACGTCGGCGGAGCGGAAGGCGCGGGTCATCGCCTCGACGTCCCGGACGTCGGCCCGGACGAAGGCCGCCCGCCCTCGCACCCGGGGCGCGAGTGGACGGATGTCCACTCCGGTCCACGTCACTCCCGGCCAGGGGCGCGCCAACAGCGCGGTGCCCAACATGCCGGCGGCTCCGGTCACCACAACGTGCACTTCCACCTCCCGTTTCGGAGAAATGCCGCGCTCTCGACGGCAGTGTCACGACCGCACGGCGGCCGCGTTTCCGGCATTCGCCGCTATCCGATATTCACCGACCGACCATCCGTCGGTCACCGTTACCGACCAATCGGGCGGCCGGCCAAATGCCGGGCAAGTCGCATATCGGACCGACCAGCCCCGCCCCGCCGACGCCAGCTCCGTGCGAACGTCGATAGGCTGCACGTGCTCCATCCGGCGACTCCTTCATCGGTGGCGAATCCGGCATTAGCGCTCGTGACGCTAGTGAGTGACGATTGCCCCCTCCTTGGTGTCCGGGACAAGCTTCGAGCAAGGTGCCGATCGATACCTTTTTTCCGGCCGGTACCGACCACGGCGGGAACCGGAGCCACGTAAAGGAGTTGCCATGACGGAAGCGGCGGCAAGAACGACCGCAATAATGGACGAAAAGGATCCGGAGTTGTCGCCGGAGCAGCCTTCCGCCCGGTCCCGGCGTGCCCGCTGGGGAGTGCGCCTCGCGGCCGTGGCCTGCGTGGGCTGGCTGGTCGTCGTCGTGCTGCACCATCTACTCAGCGCCCGGACGTACGTGTGGGGACCGGTGGACCTGCTCCCGCCGATCGCCTGGGCGGCGGTCCCGGTGCTGCTGCTGCCCGTCGCCTGGCTGGCGCGGCCGATGCGCGGGCGGCTGGTCGGGGCGGCACTGCTCGCCCTCGTGCTCGGCCTTGGCTACAGCGGGATCAACTTCGCGACGGTGTTCCACACCCCGCCACCGGCGCCCGCCGACGCCGTCAAGGTGGTGACCTGGAACACCGAGTACTGGGATCAGGACCGGCGCAACGGCGGGGAGCAGCGCACCACCACGGGGCAGTTCTACGACTTCCTGCGGGAGATGGACGCCGACGTCTACATGCTGCACGAGTACGCCAACGTCGACGACTCGCTGGTCGACATCTTCGCGCAGGCGTACGAGATCGACCAGACGGCGCAGTTGAAGGCCGCGTTCCCCGGCTACACGATCGTCCGCGAGGGGCGCAACGTCACGCTCACCCGGCTGCCGGTGGTCGGGCACGCGTGGCTCGACTCGCAGCCGTACCTGCCGGACGATCTGAAGCCGGTGCCGCCGGCCCTGGTCGACCGACCACTGTTCTACACGTCACAGGCGCTGCGTACCGACATCCGGGTCAACGGCCAGGTCGTGTCGTTCTACAACTCGCACGTCTTCCAGCCGCCGGTTCGGATGCTGCTGCTGCGCAGCGACGACGACCGGAACATGTTCGAGATCGACCGGTTCAACTTCGAGATCCGGCAGGCCAGCTACCAGGCCATCGCCGCCGATCTGGATAAGAACCCGAACCGGGCGGTGATGGCCGGCGACCTGAACACCTCACCGTCGATGAATCTCCTCGACATGGTCTCCGACCGGCTGGTCGACCAGAGCAGGGCGCTTTCCTCGCTCTACCCGGTTACCTGGCCGGTGGGCGACAAGCCACGAATGTGGCGTATCGATTGGCTCTTCACCACTCCGGACATCAAGGTGCACAGTTACGACCTGACCCTCCCCAAGGGCCTGTCCGACCACAAGGCCCAGCAGTTCGTCATCTCGGCACCCTGACTGAGATGAGCGTCACATTGGCGCCAAACACGCGGTGGCGGGCCATCCCGGAGCATTTAACGAGCATGAAACTGATCGACAGCTGTCTACCGATGCCGGTCAGGCACTAAGGTGGTCGGCGGGTCTTCTCGACGGCGAGAAACCGACGAGTAGGTGCGTCGTCCACCTCCCAGTGCAGCCGAATTCCTGCCCGAGGAGCATCAATGAAGCCCGCCAAGACGCCACTGGTGTCAGTGGTAATCCCCTGTCACAACAGCCGGAAGACGATCGCCCTGAGCGTGCTCTCGGCATTGCACCAGACCCACCCGTCGATCGAGGTCATCGTCGTCGACGACGCCAGCACCGACGAGACGCCGGAGATCGTCGGCAAACTCGGTTGCACGCTCATCGAGCTGACCGACAATGTCGGCGCCGGCCCGGCGCGCAACCGCGGCATAGCCGCAAGTAGCGGCGACATCCTCTTCTTCCTCGACTCCGATGTCGCCCTCGCCCCCGACGCGGTCGCCAACGCCGTGAAGATCTTCGAGGAGAACCCGTCCTACGGTGCCGTCTGGGGCGTCTACGGCGACCGCCCCCTGGTCGACGACGGCGTGGTGGAGTGGGTGCAGGTGCTCTACGGCCACTACCGCGCCACCCGCAAGCTCGGGCCGGCACGGACCGGCCACTTCGCCAGCGGCGCGGTGCCCCGCTGGGTCATCGACGATATCGGGGCGTTCGACGAGCGGCTACTTGGCCAGTACGCCAACGAGGACCACGAGTTCAGCCTCCGGATCGCGGAGCACTACCCGGTCACCCGCACCCTGTCCGTGATCGGTTACCACGACGACGACGACCAGCTGTCCTCGATCCTGCGGAAGCTCTACCGGCGGGCCGGCTCACTGGTTCCCCTCGTCCTCAAGCAACGCGGGCTGAAGCCCGAGCGGGAGGCCACCCACCGGCCGGCCGAGGTCGCGGCCGCCTTCCTGGCCACCACCAGCCTCCCCCTGGTGCTGGTCTCCCCCTACCTGGCGGCCGTTCCGGTCGCCTTCCTGACGTGGTTCATCGGCGTCGACCTCCCCCTGTTGAACTACGTCCGACGCACCGCGGGCTGGCGGATGGTCCCGCCGAGCGCGCTACTCAGTTTTCTGTACAGTCTCGCGATTTCCGCGGGCGCGTTGAGTGGTGGCCTGCGCTACGTGCTCGACGCGCGCTTCCGACAGAGGTACGGGACACCGGCCGGCGTCCACTAGAACGCCTGCCGTCGTCAGACGTGATGACCGGGGGGAGCTTGTGAGGATCCGACTACTGGGCCCCATCGAGGTGGAGTCGGCGGGTGCGCCGCTGGATGTGGGGCCACGTCAGCGTCGTGCGGTCCTGGCCGCCCTGGCCGTGGATGCCGGCACGCCGGTGTCGATCGACACCCTGACCGAACGGGTGTGGGGGCCGGCGGCTCCGGAGGCGCCCCGCAGCGCCCTCTACGCCCACGTCGCCCGGCTGCGCCGGGCCCTGGCGCAGGTCGACGACGGCTCCGGCAGACCCGTCGGCCTGAGGCGCCACGGGGACGGCTACGTGTTGGACGTCGAGCGCCTGCAGGTGGACCTGCACCGGTTGAACCGTCTCATCGACACCGGCCGCGCGACGACGCGGATCAGCGACGAGCAGCGGATCGCCGCGCTGCGCGAGGCGATGGACCTGTGGCGGGGGGATCCACTCGCCACCCTGGCCAGTGACTGGGCCAACCGGGTCAGGCGCAGCGTGGCATCGCAGTTGATCAGCTTGGCCGGCGCCTGGGGCGCCGAGGAGCTACGACTCGGCAACCCGGAGGCGGTCGCCGAGCGGCTGGCCCGGATCCTCGGCTCGTACCCGCTCGCCGAACCGCTCGTGTCGCTGCAGATGCGGGCGCTCTGCGCGATGGGACGTACCCCCGAGGCGTTGCAGTACTACGTCGACACCCGCGCGCAGGTCGTCGAGCAGTTCGGCGCCGAGCCCGGCCCCGAGCTGCGTAACCTGCACGTCGCCATACTCCGCGGCGAACTCGACGAGCCGTACCCGGGCAACGTCGGCCCGGTCTCCACCCCGATCCGGCACGTACCGCGGCAGCTGCCCGCCGACATCGCCCGATTCTCCGGCCGGCACGACGACCTCGCGCCGATCCTGAACTGGCTGAACCCCGCCGGCACGGGGGACTCGGCCCCGGTCGTGTCGATCTACGGGACCGCCGGGGTGGGGAAGTCCACCCTGGCCATCCACGCCGCGCACAAGCTCGCCAGCCGGTACCCGGACGGCCAGTTGTACATCGCCCTGCGTGGCACCAGCGTGGACGCGGAGCCGCTGACGCCGGTCGACGCACTCGCCCGGCTGCTGCGCACCCTCGGCGTCAGCATGAGCTGCGACCAGGAGCAGGTCGACGAGGCCGCGGCCCTGTTCCGCTCGGTCGTCACCGGGCGGCGCCTGCTGCTGGTCCTCGACAACGCCGTCGACGCCGCCCAGGTGCGCCCGCTGCTGCCCAGTGGCGCCGGCTGCGGAACGCTGGTGACCAGCCGTCAGCCGCTGGCGGGGCTCAGCGACGTGCGCCAGCTGCGCGTCGGACCGCTCACCGTCCCGGACGCCATCGCGCTGCTGAGCCACTGGGTCGGGGCGGAACGGGTGGCGGCGGAGCCGGAGGCCGCGACCGCGATCGCCGAGTGGTGCGAGTGCCTACCGCTGGCGCTGCGCATCGTCGGTGCCCGCCTCGTGGCCCGCCCCGGTTGGCCGCTCGCCGAGCTGCGCGACCGGCTCGCCGACGAGCGCCGCCGGCTGGACAATCTGGAGTTCGACAGTGTCGGCCTGCGGGCCAGCATGGCCGGCTCCTACGACCGTCTCTCCGGCAGCCCGGACCGCTCCGAGCGCGCCATCGCCGAGGCGTTCAAGTTGCTGGGCACGTCGCCGATGACGGAACTCAGCCGGTCGACCGCCGCCCAGGTGCTCGCCCGCTCGGAGGCACACACCGAACGCATCCTGGAGCGTCTGGTCGACGCGCAGCTGTTGGAGACCTCGACGCCGGGCAGCTACCGAATGGGTGGACTACTGCGACTGTACGCCCGGGAGCGCTTCGCCGGGTCCGAGGGAGAAGTGACCGGCGAACCGTCGGACAAGGAAGAAGCAAGCGGTTCGCGGTTAGCGTGAGCCACTAGCTCGATTCCTTTTCACGACCGGAGAAGGTGCCGCGTGTCAACAAAAGAACTGGACGCACCGCAGGCCTTCCCGGGAATCGCCGTGACAGTGACCGCCATGCCGCGGAAGCGTTGGCGCTCGGTGGCCCGCCGGATACTCATGGGCCTGTTGCTGACGGTGACCGTGGTCTTCATCGTGCTCGCGCTGCGCGGTCAGGACTGGTCCACGGTGGCCGGCACGCTACGCGGGCAGCGGCCCGGCTTCGTCGTGGCGATGGCGGCGCTGGCCTTCCTGGCCAATGCCGCCGGTCTGGTCGCCACGATGGTCTCCTGGCGGGCCATGCTCGCCGGCGTCGGCGAGCGGGTCTCCGCCGTGCACGCGGCCCGAATTTTCTACTTCGGACAGTTCGTCAAGTACGTGCCCGGCAAGGTGATGGGTTTCCTGGTCAGCGTCGAGATGGGCAGGGCCATCGGCGTACGGCCGGGTCGGATGAGCGCGGCCTGGCTGCTGGCCCTGGTGGTGAGCCTGCTGACCGGCGCCACCGTGGGGCTGGCCGCCGGGCCGGAGGTCTTCGGCGCGTCGTCCGGCTGGCTCCTGCTGGCCGTCCTGCCGGTGGCCGCGGTTCTGGTCCGCCCCGGTCTGGTGGGCGGGGCCGCGACCCTGCTCGGCCGGCTGCGCCGCCGCCCGGAGCCGTCCACGGCGATCTGCGGCACCGGCATCCGGCAGGCGGTCGTCGCCCAACTGCTGGCGTGGGTGCTCGGGGGCGCCCACCTGTGGGTCCTCGCCGTGGCGATGGGGGCGCCGCCGCTGCGTGCGCTGCCGCTCTGCCTCGGCGCGTTCGGCCTCGGCGCGGTCGCCGGGGTCATCGCCGTCTTCGCCCCCGACGGCATCGGCGTCCGGGAGGTGGTGGTGACGGCCGCGCTCAGTGTCATCCTGCCGATTCCGGTTGCCGGGGTGGTGGCGCTGGTCAGCCGGGTCGTGGTGACGCTGAGCGAACTCGCCACCGCGGGGGTCGGCCTGCTGGTTACCGCGGCGGTCGTCCGGCGGCGCCAAGAGGCGGCAGTTCCTGCCGTGCCCACGGTGGCGGTGGCGACGGTGCCGGAGCACGCGAATGCCGACTCACCGGCTCCCAAGAAATCGCCAAGGAAATGGCCACAGGCGAGCCACTAATGTGCTCAGGGATTAGGTAGTCGGCCGTAGCGACACCTCAGAGAATGCGGTACCCATGCCGGACAGGAAATACGATCTGACGCTAGCGGCCACCTGCTACGAGCCGTATGTCAGTGGATTCACGCAGACCGCACGCAGCATCGCCGAGGGAATGGCCAATCGGGGTTGGCGGGTCGCCGTCGTCACCGCCCAGCACGATCCCGAACTGCCGCTGCGGGACACCGTCGGCGGGGTGGACATCTACCGCTCCCCGGTGCTGATGCGGGCGAGCCGGGCGTTCGTCGCCCCTCGCTACCCGATCCTGGCCGGCAAGCTGGCGCGCCGCTCGTCGCTGCTGCACCTCAACCTGCCGATGCCGGAGGCGGCCCTGCTGATGCCGCTGACCCGCCGCGTACCGGTGGTGAGCATGCTGCACAGCGACCCGCACCTGCCGGCGGGCTGGTCGGGCCGGGCCTTCGCGCGCGCCTCGGACGTCGCCTCCCGAGCGGCCATCCGCCGCTCCGCCGCCGTGGTGGCGAGCAGCCACGACCAGGCACACGCCTCGCGGTTCTGGCCGGTCATCCGCAACCGCAACTTCACCCCGATCGCGCCGCCGTGCCTGGACCGGCGCGGCGGTGAGCCCCGATACCGGGAGACCGGCGGCCTGCACGTCGGTTTCCTGGGTCGGATCGTGGCGGACAAGGGCATCGGCTACCTGGTCCGGGCGTTCCAGCGGATCGTCGACCCCGACGCCCGGCTGTTGATCGCGGGCAATTACCACGAGGTGGCCGGTGGCGATCTCATGGCGGTGCAGTCCGAGATCGACCGGGACAGTCGGGTACGGATCCTCGGCGAGCTGCGCGGCCGAGAGGTCAACGACTTCTACGCCTCGGTCGACGTGTTCGCGCTGCCGGCGGTCGCCAGTTCGTTCGGCACCGTACTGGCCGAGGCGATGATGAGCGGCATCCCGTCGGTGACGACCGATCTTCCCGGCAACCGTTACCCGGTGGCCGCGACCGGATTCGGCCGGGTGGTTCCGCCCCGGGATCCACAAGCGCTGGAACGGGCCATCTCCGAACTGGCGGCGGTGCCGCGGCACTGGAAGGAGCAGAAGGCCCGGGCGGCCCGGGCGCGCTTCTCCGTGGCGGCGTCGCTGGACGCGTACGAGGTTCTCTTCACCACCCTTCGCGGACGCACCGCGGCACGGCACGGCACCGATGAGACAGAAGAAAGGTTGGAGCCCGATGAATGAGCAGCCACTCGTCTCCGTGATCATTCCGAACTACAACTACGCCAGCACCATCGGCGAATGCATCAGAGCGGCGAAGAACCAGACGTACCCGGCCGTCGAGGTGATCGTAGCCGACGACGCGAGCACGGACGACTCGGTGGCGATCGCCAGGGCGCTCGACGTCACGGTGCTGCAGGTGCCGGTCAACAGCGGCGTCTCCACGGCGCGGAACCTGGGCGCCCGGCACGCCAACGGTGAGGTCCTCTTCTTTGTGGACTCGGACGTCGCGCTCGATCCCGACGCGGTCGAGCGGGCGGTCGACCACCTGCGGGAAGAGCCGCAACTCGGCGCGATCTGCGGCATGTACCGGGCCGAGCCGATGTTTCCCGACAGCCTGGTCAAGCGCTACCGCGCCATCCAGCAGTACGTCTGGTTCTGCGAGGTCGAGGGCGCCATACCGGGTCTGCACTCGGCTCTCTTCGCGATAAAGAAGGAGACGTTCCTGGAGATCGGCGAGTTCAACGACCGACTCCGCTGGACCGAGGAGCAGGACTACGGCTTCCGGCTCAACGCCCGGTACGAGGTCAAAGCCGTACCCACCATCCGGGGACGGCACGACCACGACGGCACGCTGCGGGTGATGCTGACCAAGGTGTTCAACCGTACCCGGCTCGGCGCGCCGAACTGGCTGCGGCTGAACAAGCTCCCGGGTGGTGCCGGCACCGGATATCGGGCACTGGGCAGTGCCCTCCTTCTCGCGGCGGTGTTCGCGCTGGTCTCGTCGGTGGTCCTCGGACCCTCGGCTCTCCTCGCCGCCGCGGTGCTGACCGGGATCGGCATCGGGCTCGACAAGCGCACCTACGGCTACGCCTACCGCCACCACGGGATCCTTTTTGGACTACAATTCACGGTGCTTCACCTATTGGTGACGCTCACCTCGGCGGTGGCCGCCAGCATCGGCATTATGCAGGGGTTGCTGTTCCCACGCATGACGCAGCGGCTCTACCGCGTCGAGAATCCCGCCTGACCCCACGCGCCAGCATCAGTGGTGCCCGACCGGAAAGTTGAACATGACTCCTTCTGATCAGCCTGACGACCTGGGTTTCGGGATCGACAGCACAGCGACCGAGGTACTCGCCGGCATCGACCTCTCCGGCAGGTTCGCCATCGTCACCGGCGGATACTCCGGCCTGGGCCTGGCGACCACCCGCGCCCTCGCCGCCGCCGGCGCCCGGGTCCTCGTTCCGGCCCGCCGTACGGACGTCGCGCGGGAGGCGCTCGCGGGGATCGCCGGCGTGGAGGTCGACGAACTCGACCTCGCCGACCTCGGCAGTGTCCGGAACTTCGCCGACCGCGTCCTCGACACCGGTCGCCCCATCGACATCCTGATCAACAACGCGGGCATCATGGCCGCCCCGCTGACCCGGGTGGGCGAGGGCTGGGAGTCCCAGTTCGCGACAAACCACCTGGGGCACTACGCCCTGGTCAACCGGCTCTGGCCGGCGCTCACCGCGGACGGCGGCGCGCGCGTCGTCGTCGTCGCCTCGGGCGCCGGGGAGACCCCGCGCATCAACTGGGACGACGTGCACTTCGAGAACGGCTACGACAAGTGGGCGGCGTACAGCCAGTCGAAGTCGGCCAACATCCTCTTCGCCGCCGAACTCGACCGGCTGGGCCAGGCGGCCGGGGTGCGGGCCTTTTCGGTGAACCCCGGCTACATCCTCACCCCGTTGCAGCGGCACCTCTCCAAGGAGGAGATGGTCGGCGCCGGCTGGATCGACGAGAACGGCACCGCGCTGCTGCCCGAGTTCCGGGCACCCGAGCAGGGCGCCGCGACCCAGGTCTGGGCCGCGACGTCACCGCGACTGACGGATACGGGCGGCGGCTACTGCCAGGCGTGCAAGGTGGTCAAGACCTTCGATGGCCCCGCCGACCGCGAGGCGGCCGAGCAGCTCTGGGCGCTTTCGGCCGAGTTGACCGGCGCCGACGCGTTCGGCAAGTCCGAGTAATGGGAGCGGCGGGCCGGTTGCCAGCCCGCCGGGACGTGACAACGCGGGGGTGGGCTCGGCCGGCCGGGCCCACCCCCCGCGCGACACCAGCGACAGGCACGTCAGAACTTGGTACGCCGCCAGGGACTCGAACGCCGAACCCGCGGATCAAGAGTCTCGCTCGTTGTTCCTGATCAGCGATATGCGGCCGCCTGCAGACTGAAGAACTCGGCGTACATCCCGTTGAGCGCCAGCAGCTCGTCGTGGCTGCCGGACTCTGCGATCCGCCCGTCCGACACGACCAGGATCAAGTCAGCCATCCGGACGGTCGAGAACCGGTGTGACACGAAGACGGTGACTCCGCCGGTACGGATCCCCACGTCACGCGCCGCGTCGGAGTACCGGTCGAACAAGGCGTGCTCGGTCAACGGGTCCAAGGCGGCGGCAGGCTCGTCGAGCAACAGCAGCAGCGGGTCGTCGCGCATCATCGACCGGCTCAACGCGATGCGCTGCCACTGCCCGCCCGACAGTTCAGCGCCGTTGTCGTAGGACTTGCCAAGGTAGGTCTCCAGGCCGATCGGCAGCCGGTCGATCACCTCCTCCGCGTCTGCTCGCCGGACTGCCCGCTCCACCGCGCCCGGTTCGTCGAGTCGAGGCAGGTCACCGAGGCCGATGCTGCTTCGGGCCCGCAGTTCCAGCCGGATGTAGTCCTGGAAGCTGGCGGAGATCCGCTGGCGCCATCCCAGCGGGTCGAGCCGCCGCAGGTCGGCGCCATCTATGGTGATCTCGCCTGCGGTCGGCCGGTAGAACTGGCAGAGCAGCTTGACCAGGGTGGACTTGCCGGAACCGTTGTCGCCGACGATGGCGACGATCGTGCCGGAAGGGATGCGCAGGCTGAGGCCTTGCAGCACGTCGGTATCGGTGCCCGGGTAGCGGAACGAGACGTCACGCAGCTCGATGCCGTCGGTGAGGACGGCGGGCGATGTCCGGTCAGCCGGCGGGCCGGGTTCCGGCGGCGTGGCATCGCGGATCCAGCTCAACCAGCCGAAGGCGCGGGCGTTGCGTTGCAGCGCCTGGGCGAGCGCGACGGCGCCGGCAGCCTGCGCGTTGGTTTGCACGGCCAGCGTGATGGCGAGGACGACGTCGCCGACGGTGCGCTCGCCGCTGATAGCGGCGC
This sequence comes from Micromonospora tarapacensis, assembly GCF_019697375.1. Classification (NCBI taxonomy): domain Bacteria; kingdom Bacillati; phylum Actinomycetota; class Actinomycetes; order Micromonosporales; family Micromonosporaceae; genus Micromonospora; species Micromonospora tarapacensis. The sequence goes on from NZ_JAHCDI010000004.1 coordinate 3,820,607, forward strand.
GGACGACCAGGACGATGGAGCCGATGTACCCGAGCGCGAAGATCAGCTGCCCGGTGAACCGCAGGGCCGCGCCGGCACATTCAGCCCGGCGCAGTCGGCTGTCCACCTCGCGGCGGACCATCCCGTGGCGGCGGCGGAGCTCTCCGCCGAGTCCGAAGAGCCGGATCTCCTTGGCGGCGATCGAGCTGAGGGCCAGATCGAACAGGTGCCAGCTCATGCGGGTCGACTCGGCGGTCGCGAGTTCGGCACGTTCCAGCCGCTTCTCGGCCAGCCGTCCGGCGATCAGCGGGGGGACACCGAAGATCGGCAGCAGGAGCAGCCACGGCTCGATGCGGGCGAGGAGCACGGCGGTCAGGGTGATCTGGGTGAGTAGCACCCCGATCGTCAGGACGGTCTGCACGCTCTGACTCAGCGTCCACGACTGCTGTCGGAGCAGCTCGAAGCGATCTGCGGCGTCCCGCCGTTCGTGCAGCGCCAGCCCGACCGGCCCGTGCGCCAGGTCGCCGAGCTGGCGTTCGGTGTCCTGCTTGTGCAGATCACCGAGCTCGAAGAAGAAGATGTGGGCGAAGTGCTCCATCGTCAAGCTGAGCAGGACACTCACGGCGGCGGCCGCCGCCGTCCAGACCGCGACATCGGTCCGCCGGTCCAGGGCCGCGTCGACCGCCACACCCAGAAAGAGCGCCAGCAGGGGTCCACTCACGGCGCCAAGCATCATCAACAGGGCGGCGGTGATCAGCCTTCCCGGGCTGAGCCGCCACGCCGAGGCCAGCGTCGCGCCGACACTGCGCAGCATTCTATTCACGGCCTTCCGCCTCTTTCTCGGTGAACCGCGCAGCCTGCAGCCGAAACAGCTCCGCATAGCGACCGTCGAGGGCGAGCAGTTCCTCGTGGGTGCCCTCCTCGACGACGCGACCGTGTTCCAGCACGACGATCCGGTCGGCACGGCGCACCGTGGAGAACCGGTGCGAGATGACCACGCTGGTGATTCCCCGGGTCAGGTCGAGGAACCGCTCGAAGAACGCCACCTCCGACCGCACGTCCAGGTTGGCGGTCGGCTCGTCGAGGACGAGAATGCCGGCGCCACCCTCGACGGCGACGAGAGCACGGGCGATCGCGATGCGCTGCCACTGCCCGCCGGACAGTTCGGCGCCGCCGGCGTACCGCCGCGACAGTGGAGTCTCCAGGCCGCGGGGGAGATGGTCGACGAAATCCGCCGCGCCGGCCTTTTCCAGGGCAGCCCGGACCACCTTGCCGGCCCGCTCCGGCTCTGCGAGCATCTCGATCGCGCCGAAGGCGACGTTGTCGCGCACCGGCAACTCGAAGTGGGTGAAGTCCTGGAAGATCGCGGCAACCCGACGCTGCCACGCCGTGGCCGGAAAGGTTCGGATGTCGACGCCGTCAGCGGTGATCGCCCCGGCCGTCGGTTCGTAGAGCCGGGCCAACAGTTTCACGAGGGTGGTCTTGCCTGCGCCGTTGAGGCCGACGATCGCCAGCGACCGGCCCGCCTCGATGGTGAGGTCGAGGTCGCCCAGCACCGGCGGCCCGCCCGGGTAGGCGAAGGACACCTTGTCGAATCGCAGCACCGACCTGGGCAGTCCAGCCGGATCGTCCCTGCCGCTCTCGGTGGTGCGGGCGTCGGCTTCGCTCATCCTCTCGATCCGCTCCACCGACCGGTAGGCATTGAGGCCCTGCTCGGTCGCCACGTCGGACTCGGCGATGAACCCGCCGATCCTCATGGCGGCCAGGGACGCCTGGAACACGAGTATCAACCCGCCCAAGCCGAGCAGTCCGGCCGCCGTTGCCTGAGCCGCTTCCGTCAGCAGCGCGCCCAGCAGCACGAAGGCGACAAGAACATAGAGAATGTAGGGGCCGTAGAACAGCCGGCGCCGGGCCCGCCAGACCGGGAGCGCGGCGTCCATGGCGGCCGTCGTGTACTCCTGCTTCAACCAAGGTAGGAGGCCGAAGACCCGTAACTCCTTCGCCGCCGCGGGCTGGAGCAGCATGGTGCGGAGATATTCGCTGCGGCGCCGCAGCCGGGCGGTGCTCCGAAAGACCTCGGTGAACACCGACAGGCCGAGCCGGTAGCCGAAGCGGATCGTCAGGGCCGCGACGAGCAGCGCCGGCCCGGCCCACCAGACGAAGGCGACCGACGTGACCCCGGCGGCGAGCACGGTCTGCAGGTACCGCGAGATCAGCGCGATCTGACCGGCACCCGCGGCACCCGGCGACCACATTTCGGTCCGCAGCCGGTCCTTGGCGTCGGCGACGTGATCGAGCAGTTCCGGATCCTCCATGACGGCCACGCCGCCGCCCGCTTGGGAGGCCGCCATCAACCGGTCACGGACGAGATCGTCGAGGCGACGGCGGATCAGGTTGCCGAGCAGTTCCTGTACCGGCAGCAGGAGCTGCACTCCGAAGAACGCGGCCGCCGCGAGGATCAAGTTGGTCCGAAGATCGCTCCAGGCCGCCGAGCCGAGCCCGCCGCCTACCGCGTCCGGCACTCGGGCGACCACGGCTGAGGTGGCGAGGATGAACACGACCGGCAGGATCCCCGCGGCGATCTGGATCAGCACGGCGGACGAAACCAGCGACCAGCCGGCATCGGGCACCAGGTGCAGGATTCTCATTCGCCCGTCGAGGCGCGATCTGTGGCCGTGAACAAGTTCGGCCCACACAGACCTTTCGTGCATCGTCACCACCAGCGCCTCCCCGTGCGGCTGTGAACCCTGATCTACCTATGCGACAGGAACAGGGAATTCGCCTTCCTCAACCTCGACACGTGACCCAGGCCATGCCGCGGGGGTCGACCTTGCGCAGATTTCGAACTGCTCGTAGAGATCGATCCAGTTGGCGCCTACCGCAGGGTTGAAGATTGGCGCAAGCATGGCCTGCAGGATCACCTCAGGAGATTCCTTGTGCAGCGCGATGAAGAGGCTCAAGTTCTTCAGCCAGCCCTCGTAGACAGGCTTGTTGGGGCTCAGAGGTGGCCCTTGATGGTAGGCGAAGCTTTCTTCGTCGAAGACGAGCTGCGTGCCGGATCGCTCCAGCCTGTACCCCAACTCGGAATCCTCCAGACCCCATCCCCGAAATTCCTCGTTGAACCCGCCGACGCGCTTGTAGTCGACGCTTGGAACAGAGACGTTGCAGGTGAAGAACAGATGCCACGATGTCTTCAGATCGCCGCCGAATTCGCTCAGGCGACTCAGCAGGTCCAGCCTGATGTCGCTCTTGATCACGCCGCCAAGGAATCCCTCGGCACCGTCCTCGATAAAGCGCTCGTCGAACGCTTCCGGAGCCCGCAGATATTTCCTGAAGCCGATCACGGCCTTCCTCGCGGACCCGACCCGGTAGTGGCGAAGATGCCGATCGACAAAGGTGGGCGGAACCAGTTGGTCGCCGTCGACGAAAATCAGGATGTCGCCGGTGGCCTCCTCTGCGCCGCGATTTCTTGCGGCACTTCTGGACGACGTTGCGGAGCGAGGCAGATGCAGGTGGCGGAATCGGGAGTCCGCCATCGCGTGACGCTGCACCGTCTCTGCTGTCGGGTCGGTCGATCCATCATCGACGACGAGCACTTCGAGCGAATCGTAGACCGCCAGATTCTGTGCACGGAACGTGCGAAGGCATCTGTCCAGCAAGACGGACGAGTTGAATGTCGGCACAATCACTGATGCCTTCATCGACGGTCTCCATTCCAGAGTAGAAACCGGAATTCCCAACGTGGGAAGCCGAGCACCAAGTTCTTCTAGGCTGAGGTCAAACCGCCGGCCGACGACCGACGGCGGTGCTGGCGGTTCACGCTACGTTCCGCCGCGGCCAGGTGAGCCGGCCGCGCCGTCGCCTGAAGCGTGCCGGGATTCCGCGCGCCAGGTGCACCCGTCGCCTGCCTGTTCGCACGACACCGTGACGTCCGATTCGACGTAGCGGGCGGCGATGGCGGTGTTGAGTTCCTGACAGTACTGGCATGGTGATGCGAAAGTCAGTTTGACGCCGGCACCGGCGGCCTGTTTGCGGTACCGCAGGATCCCACATTCGGTGTTGCGCAGGACGGTGCCAGAAGGCCGGGGCTCGCTGGTCACTGCCGAGTCGTAGAGCAGCAACTGGCGCTGCAGCCGGGTCATGAAGTGGACGGCGGCAGACTCTCCGGCGGGCCGCTGCGATCGCAGTAGGTCCGCGGTGATGCGCGAGTTCGCCTGGATCCACGCGGACACGCCGTCATCGCCGTGCACGGCGAGAATGAACTCTTCGGCAGCCGCCTGGGCCTCGAAGAACCGCTGGCGCCAGAGATCGACCTTGACGGCGGGGTCGAGGGGAGCAGGGTCACTGGTCATGGTCGGTGTCCTTGTTGGTGTCGATCTCGGCGAATACCTCCTGGGCGATGCGCAGCCCGTTGTTGGCGACCGGCCAGCCCCCGTAGTAGGCGAGCTGGATGATGATCTCGACGATCTTCTCCCGTGGCATCCCCAGGTGCAGGGCGGCACCGATGTGGCCGCGCAGCTCCCAGTCGGTCCGGGCCAGGGTAACCGCGGTCAGCGCGATCAATTCGCGTTCCTCGACGCTCAGGTGCGGGCGGGTCCAGATCTCACCGAACAGGTGGTCGATGGTGAGCTGCAGGAAATCGGGATAGGAGCCTGGGCGGGGTTCGCGGCCGAAGACGTGCTTGAACATCGCCTCACCCCGCTCATGCCGGGCAAGCGGCTGGTTCATCGATCACTCCTTCGTGTTGCCGGGTGGCCTGTCGGACAGTGGGGAATTCCTACGACGCCACGACGGCGACGAGCAGCGACGCGGCGCAGATGTGGGTACACATGGCGACGCCACCGTCGGCCCCGCCGCCGACGTCACCGAGTCACCGATCAGCCGCGGCGCAGCCTGAACTGGGCCCGCCCCTGCGCCCAAAGCTGTGAGGAGGGCCCTGTCTCTGTCAGGTCTCAGAGGATGATGCTGAGCTTTCCGTGTTCGTAAAGACTCTCGTGGTCGAGCACCACGACACGTCTCCGGACCCGGAACGACTCGCCATCGACGGCGAGTTCGAGCCGATACTTTCCGACGTAACAGTCAGAGCGTCCGTGCCCGAACCGGTACACGACGACATTCGCCGCCACATCGAGGTGCGTGCCCCGATCAGCGACGATCTCCACGTTGCTGATCATCCGATTCGTCCGCGACCGGGGATTCTCGCACCACACCTCGCCGTTGAGGATTTGTTCGATCCGCTGGCGCAGCCGGGCGGCGTTGTCGTCGATGAGCCCGAGCGCGTCGGCCGACTCGCCGCGGACGTCGGTGGCCGGCACCACGTAGTGGATGTCGTCGGTCAGCATCTCGTCGTACCACTCGCGCAGGCGCCACTCGTCGAGCAGCCGCGCCTCACGGAAGAGGAACTGGCTCACCCGGTGCCACAGCCGCATCCGGGCCGTCTCGTCTACCGCCGGCCCGGTGTTGATCGTGTCGGTGGTCATCGCCGTTGCGCCCCCTGCCTCTCGACCCGCTGAGTGACGTGGTGAGCTGCCTCGTGGTCGTCGTCGCCCTCGTGCATCAGCCGGTCCCACTGCCGCCAGAACTCGCGGGCCGGGAGCTCATCGGTGGTCTCGGGGACCTCCTTGGCCATACCGCGTGACAGGTCCGAGTAGCGGAGCGTGCGATTGAGGTAGCCCCGTTGACAGGACTCGATGATCTCGATGTCGTCGGGGGTGGCGAAGCCGGCGGGACCGAGGAAGGTCAGGTAGTGACTCTTACGCAGTTCCCGGATGTCCGGATCCTCGTCCTTGGGGGCCAGCGCGACGGAGGTGATGGCCATCTGGTCCGCGCCGACCGGGTCGATCTTGCGGATGGTGATCCCGATCGCGTCGATGATCATCAGATTGGGGAAGATCATCAACGCTCGATTGGCACCGGTGATCCGTTGGGCGCGTTCGGCGCCGAACCGTTCGACGAACCGTGCGGCCGTCGCTTCCATCCGTGACCTGACCTCGGGGGGGAACATCGGCGTCCAGTAGGCGAGCGGTCGGGCTGCCGCCGGTACCAACTCATTGGCGCCATGCCCCCGTCCGAGAGCGCGGGCGAAGCCGCCTCGTCGTCGCGGTGCCACTGTCCCGAGCGACTCGATGTAGCTCACGTAACGCTTGTGCAGGGCGCGGAAGTGGTAGATGTCGACGCTGTTCTCCATCATGAGCTTCCAGTTGGCCCGAGCCCCGTGCAATTGCGCGCCTTGGATCACCTCCATTCCGACTTCGGACTGGTCGGCGATCAGATCGAGGTACTCCGTCGCGCCCGCCAGATACTCGGTCAAGGCGCGTGGCTGCTCGGGATCGAAGGTCGCGAACACGAAACCCCGGTAACTGTCGCTACGGTGCCGCGCCAGGCTGAAGTCGGACTTGCGGAAGCCTGGGCCGTACCCGTCCGGGAGCGGAACTCCGACCAGGTCACCCTGGTTGGAGAATGTCCAGTCGTGGTACGGGCACCGGAACGATCTGGCCTGCCCGGCCGACTCTGAGCAAATCAGAGCCCCGCGGTGCGGGCAGCTGTTGGCAAGCACTCGAATCACTCCGTCGGAGCCGCGCGCCATGACCACCGGGCGCCCTCCGACGTCACGTGACACGTAGGAGCCCAGCGCGGGCACCTCCGATTCGTGCCCGACGTACAACCAGCAGCGATCGAAGATCTTGGTCATCTCCTGTGCGGCCACGTCGTCGTCGGTGTAGGCCCGGCGGTCCACCCGGAACGAGAAACTCTCAAGATCATCGAATACGATCTGGTCGTCCACCGGCCGCTGCAGTTCTATCGTCACTGCTCCCCCTTTCGCTGTAGCTTCTCGCCCATGCTGCCGACTATTTCTGCCGTGCGCGCTGCGGAATCGCCGCACTCGGGCTGCGCCGCGCGCAGCCGCGCCCGGTAGTCCCGGCCGGGATCCAGCAGATCGGCGACAGCGTCAGCGACCGCCTGTTCTGAGACGTCGACCGGCTCCAATGCCGTCCCGAAGCCCGCGGTTTCCACGAAGTACGCCTGGATGGGCTGATCCACAGCTAGCGGGATCACCAGCATCGGTGTCGCCGCCCGGATCGACTCCGCCACCGAGTTGTAGCCGCCGTGGGTGACGAACACGTCGGCGCGCTCAAGCACGTCGCGTTGTGGCACATACGGGGCGGTTAGCACGTCAGCGGGCAGCGCGAGTTCCTCGGCGAGATCTCCCACCGCGGCGATCACCTGCGCACCGGTCTTCACCGCCCCCATGATCACCGTACGTAGGAGGTCGGGCCGCCTGAAAAAGATCGTGCCGAAGGAGACGAACACCAGCGGACGGCCGGGGTCGATCTCCGCCAGGCCGGGAAAGGCGACCTCGTCGCCGCGCTTGCCCGCCGCACCCGGCAACCCGACCAGCTGCACACCGTCGTCGGTGACCGCTTCGTCCCCGACGAGCGAGGGAATCGTCGGCATCACATTGAGAATCGGCGAACGCGCCGAATGGGTGCGGGTCGACCACAACACCCCGTGCCTGGTCAGATAGTCGCCAACCTGTTCGTCGTACAGCCAGCGCCCTTGCCGACGCTCCTTCGGGCATACCCCGCCTAGGTTTGCCCAGATCATCCCGTAAGGCACACCGGATGCCTGCGCCCCGGCCATCGCTGCCGCCAACACCGGCAGCGAATCGAGCAGCGCGAAGTCCGGCGCCGTCGCCCGCAGCGCATCAGCCACCTCGTCCGCTACCGGTGACGATTCGAGCATCGGACCGATCTTTGCCGGGTCGTCGCTCCACGGCGCCATCTGGACCTGCCCGACCATGTGGACCTCCGCCGCGCCCAGGGCCTGGCGACGCTGCTCGCTGAGCGCGCCACCGTCCGCGGACACCAAAAGCAGCACAACCTCATTGCCGGCGGCTTGGAGCGCATTGACCACCGGAATGTACGGGTTGAGGTGACCATGCTGAGTCGTGGTGAGGAAGGCGATGCGCACTAGATCTCCGATCCATGGGAAAACGAACAGGCCGACTCAAGATCTGGGCCTGGATCAGCTGCAGCGGCCACGAATACGCACCCGGCCTTCAGCGACGAGTCGGGACCGCGACGCACGAGCGGCAGAACTCCGCCCGCAGGCACGCGAGCAAACCGGCAGGCGAAGGAAGCATTGACGTCCAGATACTGGTACGAGGTTCTGCGCATTCCCCAACGCCATTGGGGGGGGACACGGACCCGTCTACGTTAACTGCCCGAAACAAACTTGCGACAAAGGGCTCACCGCCTATACCGAGGCGGCTCCGGAAAGTGTGCCGCAAGGCATGATCGATGTCAATGCTCTGAAGTTGCCGGCACACCCACAACGCCGCCGGCTTTCCCAGGCTCCGCCTCGACCCTCAGCACGCAGGTCCGGTTCCTCGACAGCGAAGGCGTGGGGGCCGCGGGCTCACAACCCTTCGGTCGAGTCGCCGAATTTCATGCAATGGTGTCGATGAAGTTGAAATGTCACCTTGGCCGAGCTGTGAGCCGCGGTCACCGGCTAACCGGCCCCGGGGCGCAGACGAGGCCCCTACCTGAGATCCCCCGCTCTTCGGTAGGAGATTTTCCGGTCTTATTCCCAATACGGCGACGCGATCGGCCCGTAACGCACACGCTTTGCGGGCCGATTTTCGTGCTCGTCGAACACAGAAGGCTGACTATGAACACCGCTGTCACGCGCGCAGCGCGCGATGCCGGACCCCGGACCGCGGATGGCTGATCCGGCAAGCCTGAGTCCCCCTGCTTTTATGCAGTGGCTACCTGCTGCCGGCCGACGTAGACCAGCAACTGGCCGGAGGGATCCGGCAGTGATCCGGCAGGTTCGGCCTGCACGGCGTCGAGCACGACACGGGCCAGCGATGGGGCCTCGAAAACGTGGGCTGGAGGCGGCCCATCCGAGCCCACACATGAGCAAGGCCGCACAGCCAAATGGCAGTGCGGCCTTGCTCACAGGTGACTGGTCAGGTGGTCGCTGCGTCGGTGGGTAGCCAGGGACGGCCGGCGGCGAGTTCGGTGAGGGCGTTCATGATGTTGCGGCCGTGTGCGGTGGCGGTGGCGAGGTAGGAGCGGATCAGCTTCCGTACCTCATCCACGACTGCCTGACCGCCACCGAGGCCTACGACGGAGACGACGGCCAGCGCGCACACGCGATGACCGCCTACGCCCACCAGCTCGCCGCGCTGTTCCTCACCAAGCTCGGCGAAGGCGACCTCGCCTGGACCGCGGCCAGTCGAGGACTGGCCGCCGCCAACGCCAGCGACGACCACGTCGTCATCGGCTCGCTCAGCCGCTCCGCCGCGCACTCTCTGATCGCGATCGGCGAATACGCGCAGGCCCGAGGCCTCGCTGCCACCGCAGCACAGTTCCTCGAACCACGGCTGACCAAGCCCACACCGCAGTTGCTGTCGGTCTACGGCAGCCTGCACCTCGTATGCGCTCTCGCCGCCGCCCGCGACGACGACCGCGCCTCCGCGGACACCCGCATCGCCGAAGCCGACGCCGCTGCGACCCAGCTCGGCACCGACGCCAACCACGTCTGGACGGCCTTCGAACCCACCAACGTGTCGATCCACAAGACGACCGCGGCGATGGAACTCGGCAACGTGCAACGCACCATCGCCATAGGTACCCCACTCGATACCGGTGCCCTGCCCATCGAGCGGCAGGCCCGCCACGCCATCGAGACCGCGCGAGCGCTGGCGCGCTGGAACCGCATCGACGACGCCCTCGGCGCACTGTTGGACGCGGAGGTCATCGGCCCAGACCAGGTGCGCTACCACCGGCTCTCCCGCGACCTCGTCCGGGACATCCTCATCCGCCCCCGGCCGCCCCGACTGGCCGTCGAACTCAGCGAACGGATGGGCGTCCGGTCGGGTGGACCGCGCTGGTAGCCGTCGTCAGACCAGCCGTCTCGTATAACCGGCCGCCACCAGCCGCTCGAAGGCGGCCCGCACCTCGTCCGGCATCTCCTGTGGGATCGCGAACCCCCGCTCGGCGTACACCTCGATCCGCTGGGTGTCACCGACCAGCATCTCCACCACCCGCCGCGGGTCACCGATGCTGCGCACGTAGTCATCGAGTGCCAACGGGTTCGACGCGCACACCACGTCGACCTCCGGCCACATCAGCCTGCAAGTGGCGTACGCCCGACGCTGCTGGTACGGCCGCGACATGATCAGCACTGACCGCACCGGGATACGCCGTTCAGCCAGGAGCTGCCGGCTGTACTCCAGGTTCTGGGCGGTGTTCGTCGCCCGTGGCTCCACAAGAATCGAGCCTGCCGGCACGCCCTGCTCCATCGCGTACTCGCGGTAGTGCACGGCCTCGCCGCGAGGGAATCGCTCCACAGTCGTCGGCGCGTTCGCCCCGGTGAACACGATCCAGGGAAACAATCCCTCGTGGAACAAGCGCGTCGCGATCACCGCGACACCAAGGTCATGGCTGCCCAGCCCGATCCCCACGTCACACGGCCGCACCTCGTGGCCCATGTCGTGGTAGCGCCACAGCGTCTCCACCTCGACACGGATCTCGTCAGGGATCGACTCAGCCGGCGCCGCCGCGTGCTGGTTCATCAACAGGTACCAGGCAGGACCGTCACCGCAGCCCCTCGTCGGTTCTTCCCAGTGCCGCCAGGCCCGCCCTCGCTACCTCCAGCGGCACGACAGCGGCGACCGCTTCATCCTGCTCGCTGAGGTAGACGACCTGCCCCTCACGAACACTCCGCAGCAGCTCAGGCAGCAAAGCCGAGACCGGGAGGTCATCCGGCGTGGCGTAGGTCCGGTCCGTCACCGGTCATGGTCGCGGTCTTCGTCCGGACCACGTCCCAGGCGCGCTGTAGCGTCCTGAACGGTGCGGCGAGCGTGCCCGGGTTGGCGTCGTTTCCGCCGGGTGCGACGTACAGCGTCTCCTGGACTGCAGCCAGAGCCGGAGCCTGGTCTGCGAACACGGCTGGCAGCGCGGCGGAGACGAACACCGCCAGCGCAAGTCTTCCGGCACGGACAACAGATCTCGTCTCTTCTCCTCTCCCTCCGCTCCCGTCGACGGACCGTGCCTCGCCGAGGCGGTACGCCCCGTGTACGCCACAGTCGGGCCGTCACCCGGAGGCCATTGAGATACCGCGCCGCGCAATGGGCACGGGCCCGCCCTCGGCGTACGCGCGGTCGGGTGTGCCAGGTCAGGCGTTCTGCACCTGCCACTTCTGGTTGTCGCCGCCCCAGCATGCCCAGAGCTGGACCTTCAAGGTGGTGGTGTTCACGTCCAGGCAGAGGCCGGACTGCGCGCCGCGGATCGTGCCGTCGCCGCCGATCGTCCACCGCTGGTTGTCGCCGCCGTTGCATGCGTACGTGCCGACGACGGTGCCGTTCGCCGTCCCCCGGTTGTACGCGTCGAGACACCGCTGGCCGGCAAGAGCGGTGATCTGGCCACCGGTCGTCACGGTCCACCGCTGGGCGGCGGTGTCGTTGCAGGCGTACACCTGGACCTGGATGTTTGCGGTCGTCGCGCCGGGGATGTCCAGACACTGCCCGGTGCCCACGTTCCGCAGCCGGCTCACCCGGTCCGGTGTGCCGCCGTCGGTCAGGCCCCAGGCGTACCGGAGGCGATCGAGACCGCTGGCGTTGGGGGTGCTGAGGGTGAGGTTGGTGCCGGTGCCGTGCAGCTTCTGCATGGCGTACCAGTCGTCGCCCTGGCCGGCGGTGACCTTGCCGCCCAGGGCCGGCCAGTAGATCGAGCCGATCCGCAGTTCCCGCAGCACATCGGTGGTGGCGCGAAAGTAGCGTACGAAGTTGTCGGCGCTGGCGGCGTCGTGGTAGTTGAGCCCGGTGTCCATCGGCGCGCCGAACTCGTCCATCACGGTACGGGCGGCGCAGGAGCCGATCGCGTCCCTCAGGAACGCCACCCACTGGTCGTAGGTCTTCGCGCCGCTGAAGAAGGTGTAGTGGTGCAGCGACACGATCGTCCCGTCGAGCCGGCGGTCGGCGCACATCGACTTGATGTCGGTGTTCAGGCCGGCACCGCTGACGAAGACCCGGTGGCGGGGTATCGACGGACGGGCGGTGAGCCAGTTGTTGACCACGTTCGCCCATTCCGCGGCGCTGTGCCCGCCCGGCTCGTTCATCGGCTCGAAGTACACCAGGTCGTTGCTGCCGTACCTGGCGACCACGGTGTCCCACATGGTGTTGAAGGCGGTGGTGTTGACGATCCGACCGCCGCTGGCGGCCACGCCGTCCTCCCAGTAGGAGAGGACGACCTTGAGGCCCTTCGCGGTGGCCGCGTCGATCGCACCGGTGTACGCGTTCCACCAGCTCGTACCGACGGTGTAGGTGTTGATCGGCAGCCGGACCGTGTTGGCGCCCAGGTTGGTCTGGAAGCCGGTGTAGATCGCGTTGGCCTTGGCCACCACCGTCGCGTAGCTGTCGGAGCTGCTCAGCCCGTGCAGGACCAGCGGTCCGCCGTGGAAGTTGTCACCCAACCTGGCCCAGTTGACACCACGGAACTGGCTGGTGTCGGCGGCGGCGGGTGAGGCACCGCCGAGCACGGCAGTCGGCACCGCCACGAGAGCGGCCAGGGCGCAGGTGAGCATCCGGCCCAGGTAGCGAGGTGAGCGAGAGCGGAACATTGTCGTTCCCTTCTGTGCGGTGCCGACTGTCGTGCTCATCAGCTCAGGCCCGGGCCCAGCGCTGGTTGGCGCCGCCGTGGCACCCCCACACGATCACCGCGGAGCCGTTGGCGGTGCTGGCGCCGTTGACGTCCAGGCAGAGCCCCGTCTGTGCGTTGCTGATCGTGGAGTTGCTGTTGATCACCCATTGCTGGTTCGCCCCACCGTGGCAGTCGTAGATCTGCACCCGGGTGCCGGCGGCGGCGTTGTTCGGTACGTCCAGGCACTTGCCCATCACCTGCAACGCGCGCCCGTTCTGGGTGAACTGCTGGTTGGCGTTGCTGTGGCAGTCCCAGATGATCATCTGTGCGCCGTTGGCCGAACTCGCACCGTTGACGTCCAGGCACCGGCCGGACCCCTCGTTGCGGAACCTGTTGCCGGTCGGATTCGGAGTGCTGCCGCCGTTCAGGGCGTCGAGGACCGCCGTGTACGCGGGCTTCTTGTTGCCGGCGCAGTCGAAGAGCAGGGCGTTGTCGCCGCCGCGCCAGGAGTCACAGTCCCGTACGCCCCACACGGTGATGCCGGTGCAGCGCGAGATCGCCAGGCAGGCGCGGGTGACGGTGGCGTAGATGTTGGCCTGGTTACCGCCCTGGGTGACGTCCAGCTCGGTGATCTCCACGTCCACGCCGAGGTCGGCGAAGCGTTGCAGGTTGGCCTGGTAGTCGCCGGCGATGGTGGTGCCCAGGTGGGACTGGAAGCCGACGCAGTCGATGGGGACGCCGCGTTGCTTGAAGTCGCGCACCATGTTGTAGATGCCTGTCGACTTGGCGTTGATCCCGTCGGTGTTGTAGTCGTTGTAGCAGAGCTTGGCGCCAGGGTCGGCCGCGCGGGCGGCGCGGAAGGCCGCCTCGATCCAGTCGTTGCCGGTGCGTTGCAGGTTCGAGTCGCGCCGGGCGCCGCTGCCGCCGTCGGCGAAGGCCTCGTTGACCACGTCCCAGGAGTAGATCTGCCCCCGGAAGTGGCTGGCCACCTGGGTGACGTGGTTGATGGCGGCGTTGCGCAGGTCACCGCCGGACAAACCCTGCGCCCAGCCGGGCTGCTGGGCGTGCCACAACAGGGCGTGCCCCCGCACCTTCATCCCCCGCGATCGGGCGTGGTTGACGATGCGGTCACCGGCGCCGAAGTTGAACACGCCCCGCTGCGGCTCGGTCGCGTCCCACTTCATCTCGTTCTCGGCGACCACGCTGTTGAACTCGCGGTTCAGCACCGTCATGTACGTGTTGTCGTTGAACTTGTACGTGCCGACGGCGGCACCGAAGTAGCGGCCCTTCTCCGCCGCCGAGGTGCCCAACGTGGTGCCCGCGTTGGCGGCACCGCTGGGCACCAGCACCGTGCCGGCCACCAGCAACCCGACCGCCAGCGCGCGCATCGTCGCCATGGTCGACCACCGTCGTCGCGGAGAACCGCTCGGATGTACGAGATTCTTCATGTGTCTCAGCACCCTTCCAGAGTCGCGTCACTTCGACGGGTTAGCGCTAACATCGCCCGGCGACTCGCGTGCTCAGGGGCAGACCACAGGAGACGACACAACGCTACGCATCGATGGCAGTGAGATTGCCACAAAGTTACGGGACGCTCAAGAAGTTCAGCCCAAAGACCGGAAAAAAGCAGGTAAGACGAGTGCGCCGCCCCGACCGGACAGCTCGACCACAGCGCCCTCCGATCGATGGGAGTCACAGCTTGGAGATCCACAGCGGTGAGCCACGTCGGTTGCGCCACCACCATGGCGTGCAATGTGCACGTGAACACGAGCCGCTCTGACCCACGTCACGGACGAACCGGCGGCGGCCGGGCGATCGGCCGTTGATGCGCGGCGGCGCGCCGATCCGACCTACCTGGCCCACCCGGGCCGGTCGGCGCGGTGGTCGTCAGACGGAGCCCGCAGCTCTGACGCCGCGTTCACTGGCTGGATCAGCGGCCGTCGCCTTCCCAGCCGTGTTACCCGCCCCGGTCGCCAGACCCAGGTCGGCGGGGTAGCCGTCGAACCGGCGTAGGCCCAGCTTGCGCACTGCCACCGACCACGGCGTCTCGGTGGCGAGCACGGCCAAATGCTCGAAGTTCGCCAGATACGACTCACCGCGGGCCACCCGCTCGGCGAGGATGTACGGCTCCAACACGCTCCACGCCTCTCGGGCGCGGAAGCCACCTGTGCCGATCAACAGCGCCGGGTCGACGACGTTGAAGGCCAGCATCTGACCCAGGCCGTTGTAGTACAACGCGATCCGGTTCACATGCTTACGGGCGCCCGGCGGAAGATCGCTGACCCGCAACTCCGGCGAGCACCTCACCCTCAGCTCGGTGAGCACGAACTGCTGGCTGTCCAGGAAGGCGTCGCTCATCCGGTCCCGTGTGAGCAGCTCGATCGCGACCAGGGTGTGGTTCGCGCTCTGCGACAGCCGCAGTTGCCGGAGCGCGAAGAACACCGAGACCCCGACGGTAATCACCGAGACCGCGGCCACGACCGCGTTCGTCACGATCGCAACATCCATGGCGGTCATCGTACGAAGGCCACTCCACCGGCAGCCGATTCCGCACCTCCGGTCAGTGCATTGATAAAAGTGGATGTAGTGGACGCGCTCCCAGACTGCGTACTCCATTCCACCTGCTCAAGGAGCTGAGAACATGTCGCGACAGCGATGGCACCCGGTCCCCGCGCTGGCCGGGTTGCTCGTTCTGGTCCCGTCCGCGCTCGTGTCGGCGTCGGTCATCGGCACCGCCACGGCCGGCGCACCCCGCCCCGGCAGGGTGCCCCGCACCGAGCTGACCGTGGTATCCGAACAGGTGGCCTTCGGACTGCAGCGTCCGATCGCGCTCACCGGGCTGCCGGACGGGAGGATGCTGATCGCGGAGAAGCGAGCCAGCGAACCGCTGAAACCCGGGCGAGGGCCGGCGGCCATCCGCAGATCGTCGTCTGCGCCGCCGGCCCCAGCGCCGACGTTCAACCTATTCGATCAGTCCAGGCGGCATCGAGGATCACCTTGTACGCGCTGATCCGCCCGGGCGACAGCGTCAGTCGCTCGTGGGCGAGCAGCTCACCTGTCGTCGGGTCGAAGATCAGAAGGGACTGCGCGTCGTGTTCGCGGTCATCGAAGGTGACGGCGACCCCGTCCCGACCGGCGCGATCCGTCACCTGCCCCCGCCAGCGGAAGCCAGGCACGTCGGCGAGGACCCGCAGGATCTCCGCTCGCGTCGCACGCGGTATGACGAACCGCGCATACAGAGTGCTGACCTCCTTACTCGCGGCGCCCGGCCCGTACCCGACCTTGAGCAGTTCGCGCAGCCGCGACGGGTCGGCCGACGGCGGCGTCAGCTCCATGGGCGGCAGCGGGATCATGATCGGAGCCGCCGCAGCGTCAACTGCGGGACGCGAGTCCAGGTTGCGTTGCCAGTAGTCGCGGGACTCCTGGTCCGGGTACTGCGGCTCCAACTGTTTGTTGATCTGGCTGCCGGTCCCGTCGGCGGCCCGCCAGACCTTCGTCTCACCGGCGAAGGCGACGTGGTGACGGCCGTCGGCGGAGGTCATCACCGGATCGCCCCACACCTTCGTATGGTGGTACATGTAGCGGCCGCCGAGGTGCTCGTACTCCGCGTCCTTGATCTTGCCGGCCAGCGCGCGCAGTTGCGGCCCAGCCTCCGGCGGGTCCGTATCAAACTGGTACGAGACCGGCACGAGCACCGATCCCGCTACGCTCCCGGGCCCGCCCGCAACATCCGGTGCGGGCCTGTCGAACGGCTGAAGAACGGCCACGACACCGACCACGACCGCCAGCGTCCCAGCCGCCAAAACCAGCCGGCGGGTCGAGCGTACGCGACGACGCCCGGCGACCATCTCGGTGCTGCCGGCGCGGTTGATCAGTTCCTGTGCCGAAACCGGCGGCGTCGCGACGGCGGCGGTCCGGGCCGGGTCGACCGGGCCGAGGAGACTACGGGTGCGCTCTGCTCCGAACATCACACTTCCTCTCGCATGGTCGCCAACACGGGGCGGCGCCGGGACTGAGCGGGACGGTCCGACATCGCCTCGGCGAGGCGGCGGCGGGCGCGATGCAGGCGCACCGCCGCAGTCGCCCGAGTGCAGCCAAGAACCTGGGCCGCCTCGGACACCGTCAACTCCTCCCAGCCAATCAGCCGGAGAATCTCCTGATCGGGTTCGCTGAGAATGGCCAGCGCAGCCCGGACGTCGGCGACCCCGACAGTGGTGTCGGCACCCGACGAGCTGGCGACCCGTGCCAGGTCGGCACCGGTGATGGGCAGGACATCGGGGGCACCGCGCCGCGACCGCCAGTGGTTCGCAAGGAGCCGCCGGGCCACCCCGTACAGCCAGGGCAGGCTGCGGTCCGGCACCTCGTTACGACGACGCCAGGCGACGACGAAGACCTCCTGGGCGAGCTCCGCCGACGCGTCGGAGTCCGCGAGTCGGCGCAGGCCATACCGCACTACGTTCGCGTACTCGGCAACGTAGAGGCCGGTGAACCAGCCCTCGTCCCTTTTCTTCGGTGGACCCACCCGAACCCCCATCGCCTCGGTGCCTCTCACCCTGGCTTGTGTCGCGACGGGCCCAACGATTACCGGCGAGCCGATCCGAAAATGTAGCGGTGGCGGCGCATCGACGACCTGCGGAATGCGGGGCTAGCTACCCGGCTACGGGACCAGGTGTTTCTCGGCTCCGGTCAGCCCCCCGGCGCGGACGACGATGTTCAGCGCCTCAACGGCCAAGCGGGTGAGGTATCGATCAGCCGCGTGCCGGTGAACCGGGATCCTGTTCCCAGCTGACCTCACCGAGGTCCGCGCCGGTGATCCGGCAACCTCGGATGCTCTGGCCCGCAAGCTGCTCACCACGCCAGGAAACCCCGTCGACAAGACCGTCGCGGACGTCATCGTCGGAAAGTTCAGAGACGTGGTCGAGGTCCTCCGGATCGAGGTCCGGCACAAGAATTGTCACGTCGCCCACGGTGGTCGTCCGCATGTCTCCTCAACCTGTCTGGGCGCGGGGTGGGCACGCCACCCCGCATCGAATGATGTCGCCGGTCGACGGGCTACGACTTCTTCTTGTTCCAGTTGTCCCAGGCGGGGCGGCTGTCGAAGTTCCCCTTGTTGTCCCAGGTGGGACGGTTGAAGAACTTCGCCGCGCCGATCGACGCTACCGCGCGAGTCGGGTCGACACCGAGGAGAGCGAGACGGTCCGGCGCGGCATTGAGAAGCGCGGCGAGGGCGTGGGTCATGACGGTCCTCCTTGAGGGGTGAGGTGATCCGCAGCAGCCCGGATCAGGGCTTGCCGGGTCGTGCGGCAGTAGGCGGTCTCCCGCGTGGTGAAGGTGCCGTGCTCGAAGTAGCGATTGCCGGCCTGCGCACCCCGGCAGAAGTCGTAGAAGCCGCAGCGGTCGGCGCAGCCGTTTATCGCCGTCACGAACTCGGTGACGTACCGCAGCTCGCCGGCACGGGCCAGCATGTCGCCGATCGGCTCAAGCCGTCGCAACCGGCACGGACATCAGCCGGCGGGACCGCCGGTCGGGCAGGTAGCAGTAGGTGCAGTCCAGGTTGCAGAAGCTGGTGGGCTGTAGGACCAGGGTGTGAAACCTGCCGGCGATCGCAGGACTTCCCAGTGCGGTGATGACCCCGATGTCGCGCACGCTCATGCTTCCTCCGGTGTCTGCGGGTCGGCCATAGGCGGGCGGCGGCTGCGGTGCTGGGTGGGCCAGCCGAGGAATCGGTCGAAGACATCGGCGGTGCTGCCGGTGTTGTCGGGGTGGAGTTGGTGTAGATCGTCGATCGCGTCGTGCAGGCAGCTGGCCAGGTAGAGAAAGAGACTGACCGGGCTGTCCCGGTACTCCGCCAGAAGGGCGAGCTTCGCCGCGCCGCACGGCCATGGCTGGCCGCACCGCCGGCACAGCCACAGCGGCCGCATGGGCAAATGCGGCCGGGACGCCTCGGCGCGGACTGCCTCGACCGGCCGCCCTGGCAGAGCCGGCGGCCGTAACGGCAGATGCGCCGATGGCGCGGGCGCGGGTCGGTGTCCGTCGCTGTTCATCGGGGATCGCGCTCCCGTGCCTGCCGCTCGAACACGATCTGCCAGGCGTACGTCAGCAGCGGCGGATCGGCCGGTCCCGGCTGTTTCGGTGAAGCCGATGTCGACCGGCCTCGCGGCAGGTCGCCCGTTTTTGCGTTGCGGGAGATGTACACGGTCACGGCCGGCCCCTACCTGGACTCGGGGTGTGAGTGCGGTGGGCTTGCCGACATGCCGGCAAGCCCACCGCCGTCGGCCAGCGGCGGGGAGCAGACCGTCGGCCACCCGTCCACGCAGCCCTGATGGCGGTACGCGAGCGAGGAATCACCCGTGCGGTCGACGGAGTGCCCGGCGCGAGCACTTGCCGATGCGTCGGGTCGCATTCCGGCCTGCCGCCGTGAGGCACGTCCATCTGGATCTCCCTGACGTGAGATTGCCGCTGACCTGCCGGAGCGCTTGGGGAAGCGGCATACCGGCACGTCCAGCCTGGTCCGGGGAGGCGGGTAGACGGAATGTCCGAGCGGTGCACTGGCGGTGCACCCGCCGTCACCCCACGTGCCGGTACGATCATCAGGCCGAGGACTGTCCGTTTCGGAAGGACGTGCGATGGCTCCGGTGACGACCTGGACCGGCCGGGAGGCGAATGCGCTGCGCAACGCGCTCCGGATGAGCGTGACCGCCTTCGCCGAACACCTGGGCGCGGCCCGACGGACGGTGGCCAAGTGGAGCAGCCAGGGCGGCAAGGTTCTTCCGCGCGCCGACATGCAGGCTGCGCTGGACACCGTGCTGGCCCGAGCCACACCCGACGCGCGGGAACGCTTCGAGGCCCTGCTGGGGCCGGGCACCGGCGGTGCAACCGTGGGCACCAGGCTGCCGGATGCCGGCGTGGATACGGATACTGGCGGTGACGGACAAGGCGACTCGGGCTCGGATGGTGACGTGCGACGAAGAGATCTGCTACGCGGGGCGACGATCGGCGTCGCCGCTCTGCCGAATGTCGCGCCCCTCCTCGACGCGCTCGTCTCGCCACGCCATTCGAACGCGGTGGCGCTGTCCGCTCAGCAGTTTTCCCGCGCCGTGGCCGCTGCGAAGATCGACTACCAGGCATGCCGGTACGAACTCGTTCTCGACCAGCTCGTAACGCTGCTGCCGGCACTCGAGCCCGCCAGGACCGGTGCGCAGGGCGAGCAGAGAACGCGAATCGAAGTCCTGGCTGCGGACCTGTACCACGTCGTCGGCAGCGTCCTGCTCAAGGTGGGCGACCGAGGGTTGGCCCTGGTCGCGGCCGAGCGCAGCACCCGAGCCGCTGCGGCGAGTGAGGATCCGGTGGCGCTCGCCACGAGTGCTCGGATCATGACCCACGCTCTGCTGAGCAACGGCCACAACGAGCAGGCAGTGACCCTCGCCGGCAACGCAGCCGACGTACTCGATCGGGACACGCGCCTCGCGTCGGCTGACGCCGTGGCCGTCTACGGCGCCCTCGTCCTTCGAGGGGCCGTCGCCGCCGCGCGCAGCGACGACCGTGACACGGCGCAATCGATGCTCGATGAGGCAGGCCGCGCCGCAGCCCGGCTCGGCTACGACGGCAACGACCGGTGGACCGGCTTCGGCGCCGCCAACGTCCTGCTCCACCGGGTCAACGTCGCCCTTACCCTCGGCGATGCCGGCACGGCCATCGGCATCGCGCGCACGGTACCGCTGGACAAGGTGACGCTCGCCGAGCGCAAAGCGTCCCTCTACGTGGATGTCGCCCGCGCCTACACCCAGTGGGGACGCTACGACCACGGCCTGACCGCGCTGCGCACCGCGTACGAGGTGGCACCCGAGGAGGTCCGCTGTCGCCCAGCCGTCCAACGCATCGCCACCGACCTCGCGACCCTTGCCAAGGGTTCCGCCCGCACCGCCGTCGTCGACTTCGCACGAGGGGCCGGGATCCGGCTGTGAGCGGCGGCCACCTGCAGATCGTCGTCTGCGCCGCTGGCCCCGCCGCCGACGTGACCCAGCTGATCAACACCGCGCAGAAGCACTCCTGGACAACAGCCGTCACCGCCACGCCCAACGGCATCGACTTCATCGACGTGCCGGCGATCGAGGAGTTGACCGGTGCTCCGGCGCGATCCAGCTACCGGCAAGCCCCCGGCGACCGCCGCTCGCTACCCGCCGCCGACGCCCTGGTCATTGCACCCGCGACATACAACTCGATCAACAAGATAGCCCTCGGCCTCGCCGACAACTACGCGATGACCTCAGTCGCCGAACTGATCGGACGGCAGGTACCGACCGTCATCGTCCCGTTCGTCAACGCCGCCCTCGCCGCCCGTTCGCCCTTCCGCCACGCCGTGGCAAGCCTTCGCGACGAAGGGATACACGTCCTGCTCGGCCCCGAAGACGGCTGGGAACCGCACCCGCCCGGCAGCGGCAAGGACCGGCAGTGCGCCTTCCCCTGGACGACTGCGTTCGAGGCAGCGACCCAACTTGCCAATGCGGATCGATCGGCCACCTCTGGCCACGGCTAGTCGCAATCACGCCAGGCCCGGACCTGACCCAGGCGTCCATGGGCATCGCACCGGTCCCACCGACGCCAATCCGGGTCCAACGGCTCCCGAGCACCCACCGAGCCACCACCCGCCACCGCCGTACGCGAAAAAGGCCCCGACCGGCAGAGTTCTACCAGGTCAGGGCCTTGCTCGGTGGTGCGCCGCCAGGGACTCGAACCCCGAACCCGCGGATTAAGAGTCCGCTGCTCTGCCAGTTGAGCTAGCGGCGCTCGTCGGCAACGGAGAGAACACTAGCATGCACTCTGAACCGGGTTCCAATCCGTTCCCCGGCTCCTCCCTTCGGTCGAGCTCTCCGGACATTTGGCGAGAAGCCCTCGCAAAGGGTGGGACGGGGTGATGCCCGGATGCAGCGGTGCGGCACGATGTCGGCCAGGTGCGCTAGGACAGGGGTGGGGATGGTTAGGTTCGCGCGGGCCGGGGCGTTGGTTGGTGCCCTGGGCCTGATGGCGTCGCTGGCGTTGTCGGGCTGTGGTGAGGAGCGGCCGGTGCCCGAGTTCGTGCCGGGGGCGACATCCGGGGCGACCGGCACGGCGACGCCGGTGGCACCGGCGACAGCGAGCGGGCCGCCGCTGGCGCTGAGTCCGGCCGACGGGGCCAAGAACCGGCCGGTCAGCGTCGAGATCGCCGCCGAGTTGCCGGGCGGCGGCGAGGTGTCGCGGGTCACGCTGAAGACCAAGGACGGCAAGAAGGTCGAGGGGAAGCTGCGTACGGACGGTTCCTCGTGGGTTCCGTCGGCGCCGCTGAAATGGTCCACCCGCTACATTGCCACGGTGACCGCGAGCCGGCCGGACGGCTCGGTCAGCGAGGGCACCAGCACGTTCACCACGATGGCGAAGCCGGGGTCGATGATCACCTCGGGGTTGTACCTGTTCGACGACCGGACGTACGGGGTGGCGATGCCGGTGGTGGCGGAGTTCCACCCGGGCATTCCGGAGAAGGACCGGGCCGCGGTGCAGAAGCGGATGTTCGTGCAGACCGATCCGCCGCAGCCGGGCGCCTGGCACTGGGTGGGCAACGGCACCCAGGCGTACTACCGGGCGCCGGAGTACTGGAAGCCGGGCACCAGGCTTTCCGTACGCATCGCGCTGGCCGGGGTTCCGCTGAGCAACGGGCGGTACGGCAACGTCGACCGCAACGCCACCGCGAAGATCGGCTCCGCCTTCGAGATGAAGGTGACCAACTCCGACAAGCAGATGCGGGTGTACGAGAACGGGCAGTTGGTCCGCACCGTGCCGGTGAGCCTGGGCAAGAAGAAGACGCCCTCGTCCAGCGGCACGCTGGTGGTGATGGAGAAGAAGGAGTCGACGGTCTTCGACACGATGGACGATCCCGACCCGGAGAACCGGTACGTCACCGACATCGACTTCGCGCAGCGGCTGACCTGGGGCGGCGAGTACATCCACGCCGCACCCTGGTCAGAGAACGTCCAGGGGCGGCAGAATGTCTCCCACGGCTGCGTGAACGTCTCCATGGCGAACGCCCGCTGGCTCTTCCAGCGTACGAAGATCGGTGATCCGATCACCGTCACCGGCACCGAGCGCAAGTTGGCGCCCGGTAACGGCTGGACGGCGTGGAACCTGAGCTGGTCGGATTTCGTCAAGGGCAGCGCGCTGCCGGTTCCGGAAGGTGGTGCCGGTCCGTCCGTGTGACCGGCAAGATATGTCACTATCCGGACATCCCGCTCCACGTGTTTCGGTTCACCTTCCGCAACGGGTACGTGTTCCTGTGCGTCTGTGAAGTGGACGGGCAGCGGACCACGACTGTGAGGACACCATGCGAGTTCGGGACCAGCGCAACCGGCGGCGGGAGGTGCTCGCCGCGGGAATGCTCGCCGTGGCCCTGGCGCTGACCTCCGCCTGCACGGGCGGCAAGGGCAGCGACGACGGGCCGGGCTGGCAGGACGGCGCCGAGCAGCCGGCCGCGAAGGCGTCGGTCAGCATCAGCGAGCCGGCCGCCGACGCGAAGGACGTTCCGGCCGCCACGGCGATCACCTTCGCCGCCGAGGAGGCCGAGGACACCACCGTGGAGCTGACCGACGCCGACGGTGCGGCGGTCGAGGGCAGTCTCGCCGCCGATGGCACGAGTTGGCTGCCGGCGCAGGCGTTGACGTACGGCGGTTCCTACACCGCCACGGTCACCGCGACCGGCGACGACGGGCTCCCGGTGACCGCGACCAGCGCTTTCACCGTGATGGCGAAGCCGGACAAGCAGGTGCGGATCAGCAGCTTCCTCGGCGACGACCAGACCGTCGGGGTGGCCATGCCACTGATCGTGAAGTTCGGCCGGGCCATTCCCGAGCAGTACCGGGCCGACCTGCAGCGCCGGATGACGGTGACCTCGACGCCGGCCCAGGAGGGCAGCTGGCACTGGGTCAGCCCCACCGAGGTCCGTTACCGGCCGAAGGAGTACTGGCAGGCGGGCAGCGAGGTGTCGTACCGGGTGCAGGCGGGCGGGCTGCCGCTGGGCGACGGCTGGTACGGCCGGGCCGACCTGACCGTCGACATCGCCATCGGGCCGAAGCTGGTCATGACGGTGGACAACAAGACCAAGCGGATGACCGTCACCCGGGACGGCAAGAAGATCAAGACGATCCTGGTGAGCCTGGGCAAGAAGAGCACCCCGTCCTCCAGCGGCACCATGGTGGTGATGGAGAAGCTGCGCAAGACGGTCTTCGACACGTACGACGAGTTGGGCCCCGAGGACGGGTACCGGACGAAGATCGACTATGCCCAGCGGTTGACCTGGGGTGGCGAGTTCATCCACGCCGCGCCCTGGTCGGAGGGGCAGCAGGGCACCACCAACGTCTCGCACGGCTGTGTGAACGTCTCGATGGCCAACGGCGCCTGGTTGTTCGACAACACGAAGGTCGGCGACCCGATCGTCGTCAAGGGCACCGAGCGCAAGCTGCAACTCGGCAACGGCTGGACCGACTGGAACGTCAGCTGGGACGAGTACGTCAAGGGCAGCGCCCTGCCGTACGAGCCGGCGGCGGCCGACCCGGACGTCTCGCCGAGCGAGACACCCACCGCCTGAACCGTCACGCGGTGGCCGCTGCGCCCGCAGGGGCCACCGCCGCGCTCCGGTAACGGATCAGGCCCCGTCCTGGGACGGGGCCTGATCGTTGGGGTGACTGATGGGAATTGAACCCACGACAACCGGGACCACAACCCGGTGCTCTGCCAACTGAGCTACAGCCACCATGCCGCCTCGCCCGGTCGAATGCCCGGGGCGGGTGCGGAGAAATCATACCCCCACCACGGCCGACCACGTCCATCGGGTTCCGGTGAACGCCGACCGGCGGTCGAACGCCGCTCAGAGCTCGGCGGCGATCGCCTTGGCGCTCTCCACGTCCGGGCCGGGCAGCGGCACGAAGATGGCGCGTCGGTAGTACTCCAACTCGCGGATGCTCTCCCGGATGTCCGCCAGGGCCCGGTGTGCCAGACCCTTCTGCGGCTGGCCGAAGTACACGCGGGGATACCAGCGCCGGCACAGCTCCTTGATCGAGGACACGTCGATCATGCGGTAGTGCAGGTGGGCGTCGAGGCGCGGCATGTCCCGGGCGATGAACCCGCGGTCGGTCGCGATCGAGTTGCCGCAGAGTGGGGCGGTGCGTGGATCCTTGACGTGCCGGGTGACGTAGTCGAGCACCCGTTCCTCGGCCTCGGCCAGGGTGATCGTGGAGCGGCGCACCTCGTCGGTCAGCCCCGACTTGCGGTGCATCGTCCGGACGATCTCCGGCATCGCGTCCAGCGCCGCGTCGTCGGCGTGGATCACCACGTCGACGCCGTCACCGAGCACGTTGAGATCGGGGTCGGTGACCAGTGCCGCGACCTCGATGAGCCGGTCGCCGCCGAGGTCGAGCCCGGTCATCTCACAGTCGATCCAGACGAGAAGATCAGCCACCGGGTCAGCCTACGCGCAGCCCATGCCCCGTGGCTGCGCGCCGTCGGCCGCACCGACCGCTAGGGTCTTTCCCGTGCCCGCGGAACCTGCCACACCGTCCAGCGTCGACCTCGACGACCCTGCTGGCCGCACGGCTCGCCGGATCATGGGTCTGCTGGCGCTGGCGGCGGTGCTTCCGGCGCTCTACCTTCCGGGGACCATCCACAACTTCTTCGACCTGAAGATCTACATGTCGGCGATGGACTGGTGGGCCGCCGGCAATCCGCTCTACGACTACGTGCAGCCCGACCGGGTGCAGGGTGAGCTGTACTTCACCTATCCCCCGTTCGCCGCCCTGTTGTTGTTGCCGTTCGCCGAGCTGAAGCTGGGCGCCACCGTGGCGATCTTCACCGGCCTGACCCTGCTCGGCGTGGTGATCACCACGAAATGGCTGCTCGACCCGGTGATCCGCCGGCACCACCTGCCGCACCTGTTCACCCTCGCGGTGGGGGTGCTGCTCGTGCTCGCGGTGGAGAGCACCCGGGAGACGATCACCTTCGGGCAGATCAACATGCTGCTGGTGGTGCTGATCCTGGCCGATCTGCTGTTCGCCGTACCCCGGGACAGCCGCTGGGCCGGGGTGGGCGTCGGGTTGGCGGCGGCGCTCAAGTTGTTCCCCGCCATCTTCGTGATCTACCTGCTGGCCACCCGGCGGTGGCGGGCGGTGGTGGTGGCCGGCGCGACCGCCGCCGGGGCGACCCTGCTCGCCGCGGCGGTCGCGCCCGCGGACTCGTGGCGGTTCTGGACGCACGAGTTGTGGGCCACCGACCGGGTCGGCCGCACCGACTACACCGGCAACCAGTCGCTGTTCGGCCTGCTGAGCCGGCTCACCGCGCCGGAGGAGCCGAGCCGGCTGGTCTGGCTGCCGCTGGTCGCGGCGGTCGTCGGGTACGGGCTGTGGCGGGCGGTGCGGGCGTCGCAGGCCGGGGACGCGCTCACCGGCCTGACGTTGACCGGGCTGGTCGCGGCACTGATCAGCCCGATCACCTGGACACACCACATCTACTGGTTCATCCCGGCGGTGGTGATCCTGGCGGACGCGGCGCTGAGCACCGATCCGCGCACCCTCGCGGGGGCACGGCGGCGCCGCCGGCTGGGGGCGTCCGCCGTCGGCCTTTCGGCGATCATCGTGTACGGCGTGGTGTCCTTCTACGACTTCGGTGTCGCCCCGGAACCGACAAGCACCCCCTGGGAGTTCCTGCTCCGCAACGTGTACGTGCTGCTCTGCCTGGTGCTGCTGGCCTTCCTGCCGGTGCGTGACCAGGCCGACGCACCTCGGAATCGTCGGGTAAAGACGGACACTCTTCCCGAGACGCCCATCAGCCGGTAATCTGCCCCTAAGGGGCACTACTTCCCCCACGGTCACCGATTTCCCCCGGTGAAGGGCGGCCCTCCGTGTCGGCAGCACGGAGGGCCGCCCCACCCGCCGGTCGGACTGCCCCCACCGGCTGATCTCAGCCGGGCGGTGCGGGTGGGCGTAGCGGGTGGTGCGGGGCGGGGAGATCGGCGAGGGTCTGCGGGCGCGGCACCGGGCCGATCGCCGCCCTGGCGGCGGGCATCGCACCGGCCACGGAGACGAGCTGGCGTTCGGCCAGCGGCCGGGGACCGGGCGGTGGCGGAGCGCCCAGGCCGGTGAGCGAGCTGACCCCGAGCCGCCCGGCCAGCAGCGGCACCTGGTCCGGCTCGACCACGAAGACCACCTCCCGGGGCCGGACCGGGCGCAGCAACACCAACGCGGCGAGGATCATCAGCAGCGTGCCGCCGGCCAGCGAGCCCCAGGTGGCCGGGGTGATCCAGCCCGCCCGTAGTTCGGCGCGCAGGTCCAGGGTCAGCTCGGCCCCGCCGTCGGGCCGCATCAGCACCAGGCTCAGCCGCTGACCGGCCAGGTCCGCGGGGCTCCACTCGAGGGCACCGGTGCCGGCGCGCACCCAGAAGGTCTGTGCGGCGGGCCCCGCCGGAACGGTCGGCGGCGTGCCGTCGGCCGGGTCGACCTGCGCCACCCGGACCGGCAGCGGCCCCCGGGCCAGGGCCACCCGCTCGACCACCGCGTGTGGCGCCCCGGTCAGCCACCGGCGTGCCTCCTCGGCCGGGGCCAGCCCCACGAAGGCCGGCCCGTCGGGAGTGCGGGCCTCCAGCCGCAGCCGGGCCTGCCCGCCCCGGGCGAAGGGGACCTCCTGCCGCACCAGCGCGTCGAGGTCGGTCACCACCACCGCGTGCCCCGGCGTCTGCACCGTCTCGAACCGGGCGGTGAACGCCCCGTCCGGGTCGGCGTGGTCGGTCAGCAGGCCGAGCGCGGCGGCGCCGAGCAGCGCCGTGGTGCCGATGGTCAGCAGCAGCATTCCGGTCAGCGCCCACACCAAACGCATCCGCCCTGTCCCCCTCCGTAGCCAGACACCCGGCCGACCTTACCCATGCCGACCGGCCGATCAGGGGATATCCACGGCACGGGCGTCGAAAGCGGACGGACCCGCCGGGATCAGCCGGCGGGTCCGCGACGAGGTGGCGACTCAGGACGTGGTGGCCGTCGCGTCACCCCGGGCCGGCTGGTCGCCGTCTCGCCGGGTACGGACGAAGGCCAGCCCGCCCAGCACCAATCCGCCGAGTCCGGCGACCAGACCGGCGACGCCGAGCCCGATGGCGAGTCCGCTGCCGCCCTCCTCGGCGGCGGCAGCGGGCGCGTCGGCCGGCGCGGGCGAGTCGGCCGGGGACGGCGACGGCGCGTCGGCGGCCGCCGCGACGAGGTTGAGCACCGGCGCCGGCGCGGCGAGGTCCTCGCCGCCGGACTGCGGCTCGTCGATCCAACGCACCACGGCACCGTCGGAGTACGTCTGGAGCGCCTTGAAGACCATCTGGTCCACCGCGGGCAGCGGCCCCATGGAGACCGGGAACTCCTGGAAGGTGCCCGGTGCGATCGCGGAATCGGCGCCGGCCGTCCAAGTGATCTTGGAAACCACCTCGGTGATCTCACTGCCGTGCACCTGCACCGGCGGGTCGACCTGACGCTTCTCCACGGCCACCGTCCAGCCCGGCACCGGCATCGTGGAGACCGAACCCAGCGGGGCGTTCTCCGGCAGGAAGACCTCCAGTTTGGTGGTCGACGCCGTGTCGCTCTCGTTCGGCACCCGGAACGCGAGCCGGCCGTAGCCGCCCTGGGTGGCCTCCCTCGGGTTGACGGTGACGTGGGCCGACGCGGGCGCCGCGAAGCCGAACACGGCCGTGACGACGGCGCCCAGCGCCAGGGCGGCAGCGGCTCCTGCGGTACGCCGGTGACGGATCATCGATGGAACCTCTCTAACGGACGGGCACGGTGGCGGTCACCGTGGCCTGGTCGATCTCGGTGGTACGGGCGGTTACCCGAAGCTCCCAGTCCCCCGCCGCGGGCAGGCTGATCTCGCCGGTGGCATGGTTGTCGGTGAGCGGCAGCAGCGGGACGTCGATCGGCTCGATCCCGGCCGCCGGCAGCGCCACGGTGGCCCGCCACTCCACGACCGGTTGCGGCCGGTTGTCCGGGGTGTACGCGTAGAAGTGCAGCGAGTTGTTGCCCCGCTCGGCCGGGGTCACCTCGACCTGCAGCGAGTAGAGCGAGCTGTTCAGCGTGGCGGCGAAGTAGTCGCTGTCGGCGCCGGCCACGTCCGCCGAGACGCTCCGGGCCGGAGTCGTCTGCACCAGGGTCGCCGAGACGCCGAGCACGATCGCGGTGATCACCAGCTCCGCCCAGATGGCCCGGCGCACGGGCGCCGGCCGGCTGGCCGCGACCCGCCTGCGCACCAACTGCCGGGAGTACGCGGCCACCGCGATGACCACCGCGAAGAGCCCGATCTTGGCCAGCACCAGCCGCCCGTAGGTGGTGTTCACCAGCGCCGCCGGGGTGGCCACCTCGATCAGCGCCTGGACGATGCCGGCGAGCAGCAGCGCGGAGACCGCCAGCGCGGCCCAGCGCGACCAGATCGGCAGGATCGCCCCCAGTTCGCGTTCGTCCGCCCGGGGCAGCAGGAACACGGCGAGCATCACCAGGCCACCCAGCCAGACGGCCATGCCGCCCAGGTGCACCACGTCGACGACCACCGACACCGCCGGCGCGGGGGACGCCGCCGGGTGCCCGGCCAGCGGCCAGGTGAGCAGCGCTCCCGCGGCGAGCACGCCGAGGATCACCAGGTCGGTCCGGCCCACCGGCCCGGCCAGCAGCGGCCGGAGCAGGAACGCCGTCGCGGCCAGCAGACCCAGCCGGACCAGGTGGGCGGCACCGAAGGCGCTGCCGAGCACCAGGCTCAGCCCGTCACCGGTGATGTCGAACGGCCCGCCCCCGTCGGTGTACGGCACCTGGAGCAGGATCGCCGCGACCGTGGCCAGCGCCACCAGGCCGAGACCGGTCCAGGCCAGCCGGGCCGGCCCACGCCGGGACAGCCGGCGCGGCCAGAGCAGGGCGAGCACCAGCGACGGCCCGACGGCCAGCAGCAGGCCCGTGTAGCCGACGAACTTGGCGACCTTGACCGCGTTGGCGACCACCGGGTCGGTCCGGCCGTTGCCGCCGGTGTCCACCGGCGGCTCGGAGGGTGCGCCCACGGAGTAGGTGAACGCACCGGAGACCGGGTGGCTGTCGGCGGAGATCACCCGGTACGTGACCAGGTAGGTGCCGTTGCCGCCGGCCGGGTCGACGGGGATGCTGACCACGCCGCCGGTGAACTTCGGCTCGCCCCGGTCGGCGCGGGAGCCGTCCGGCGCGATGACCCGAATCCGGTCCGGCACCTTGCGGACCGTCTCGCTGAAGGTCAGCACCACCTCGGCCGGCGCGGTGGGCACCACGGCCGAGGCGGCCGGACTGCTGCTGGACAGCACGGCGTGGGCGCTGGCCGGGGCGGCGGGGGCGAGCAGCAGGGCGACGACGGTGACCAACAGGCCGGCGGCGGCGGCCAGCCGGGCGAATCGGCGGCGATGGGCGGCAGTCATGCCCGTCATGCTCGCCGACGACGCCCTTCCCGGCGAGCCACCCTGGTCGCCGGGCCGTCGCCGTGGCCGTGGCCGTCGATGGGCCCGGCGCGGGCCATGGCGGCAACGGTGGCACCGTGCGGCATCTCGCGCGCGGATCCGGGGCCGACGGTCATGAGCGGATAGTCGGCCAGAACGCGGGAAAAGTTCCCGAAGTGGTGCAGCCCATGGAAGGGCCGAAGGGCCCTGCTGCTCGCCGCGGCGCCGCGTAACCTGGGTTGTCGTGATCCCCGCCCCGCGCCACACCTCCGCCGCCGACTCCACCGTCGGCCCCGGCGATCCTGCGCCGGGACCGGCCGGCACCGAGTCGACCACCGGATGGGCGCTGGCCGCCCGGGACGGTGACCCGGTCGCCCAGGCCGCCTTCGTCCGGGCCACCCAGGCCGAGGTGTGGCGGTTCGCGGCGGCACTTGTCGATCCGGACAGCGCCGACGATCTCACCCAGGAGACGTACCTTCGCGCGTTCCGCGCGCTGCCGGCCTTCGAAGGCCGCTCCAGCGCCCGCACCTGGTTGCTCGGCATCGCCCGGCGGGCCTGCGCCGACCACCTGCGCACCGTGGTCCGGCGGCGGCGGCTGGACCGGAGGCTCACCGCCAACGCGCACACCGACGTGCCGCACCCCGACCCGGCCGGCCAGCTCGGTGCGGCCGACCTGGTCCGGAGGCTGGCCGCCGAGCGGCGCGGCGCGTTCGTGCTGACCCAGCTGCTCGGCCTGTCGTACGCCGAGGCCGCCGCGGTGGAGGGGGTTCCGGTGGGCACCATCCGGTCGCGGGTGGCGCGGGCCCGTGCCGATCTGGTCGACGCGGTCGGCGAGGCGTTGGCCGGGTGAACGGAAAACCACGCAGCTGGCGCCCCTGGCTCGGGCTCGCCGTCCGGCTCGGGCTGGCGGCCGTCTGGCTGTACGCGGGCTGGTCGAAGGTCGGTGACCTGGCCGCCTCCGGCCGCGCGGTGCACGCCTACCAGGTGCTGCCGTACGACGTGGCGATGGTGGTCGGTGCCGCGCTGCCCCTCGTCGAGTTGGCGCTGGGCCTGCTGCTGCTGGCCGGGCTGGCCACCCGACTGGGCGCCGGGGTCTCCGCGGCGCTGCTGCTGGTCTTCATCGCGGGCATCGCCTCGGCCTGGTCGCGGGGGCTGGCGATCGACTGCGGCTGCTTCGGCACCGGCGGCGAGTTGCCGGCCGGGCAGCGCCCCAGCTACCTGCCGGAGATCCTCCGGGACACCGGCTTCCTGGCCCTGGCCGGGTTCCTGCTGATCTGGCCCCGCACCGCCGTCTCGGCCGACGGCGCGCTGACGGGCGAACCGGTGGAGGACGATGATGAGTAGTCGCAAGGGGCGCAAGGACGCGGCCCGGGTGGTCCGGGAGCAGCTGGCCCGGGAGCGACGCCGCAAGCAGACCCTGTGGATCTCACTCGGCGCGGTGCTGCTGCTGGTGATCGCCGGCCTGATCGGGTGGAGCGTCTGGTCGGGCCAGGAATCCGACGAGTTCACCGCGCCGCCGGGCGCCAACGAGGCGGGCACCGGCATCGTGGTCGGTTCCGGGCCGGTGACGGTGGACATCTACGAGGACTTCCTCTGCCCGGCCTGCAAGCAGTTCGAGGAGACCAGCGGCGCCACCGTGGAGCAGTTGGTCAGCGAGGGCAAGGTGCGGGTCGTCTACCACCCCGTGGCGTACCTGGACCGCTACTCCAGCACCGAGTACTCCACCCGCGCGTCGGCGGCGTCCGGTTGCGCCGCCGAGGGCGGCCGGTTCACCGAGTTCGCCGAGGCGCTGTTCGAGCGGCAGCCGCCGGAGGGCGGTGCCGGCCTGAGCGACGACGAACTGATCGACATCGGCGCCGAGGTCGGGCTGGCCCGGGACGCCTTCGGCAGTTGCGTCCGGGACGGGAAGTACCGGTCGTGGACGGCGCATGTCAGCGCCGAGGCGAGCCGCGCCGACGTCACCGGCACGCCGACCATCCTGGTCGCCGGGGAGCCGGTGCGGGAGTGGACGCCGGAGAACATCACCGCCGCGGTGGAGGCGGCCGGCCGGTGACCCTGCTGACCCGGGCCGGTCTGCTGCTCGCCGCCACGGTCACCGCGCTCGTCGCGACCGCCGCGCCCGCCCTCGCGCACGGCGCGGACGCGCCCAACGGCACCGACTACCGGGTCGAGGTCACCCAGCTGACCCCGGCCCGGCCGCAGCTGCGGGTACGGGTGATCGAGGCGGGCGCCCGGCTGGAGCTGACCAACACCGGCGGCGAGCCGGTCGAGGTGATCGGCTACTCGGGTGAGCCGTACCTGCGGATCGGCCCGGACGGGGTCTTCGAGAACACCCGGTCACCGGCGACGTACCTCAACCGCACCATTCTCGGCGACACGGTCCTGCCCGCCGAGGCGGATCCGGCCGCCGCGCCGGTGTGGCGCCGGATCGACGGCGGGACGACCGCCCGCTGGCACGACCAGCGTGCCCGGTGGCGCGAGGCGGGCCCGCCCGCACCCGTGCGCGCCGCCCCCGACCGCGAGCACCGGGTACGCGACTGGGTGGTGCCGCTGCGCGACGCGGGCGGCCCGGTGCAGGTCCGGGGCACCCTGGACTGGGTGCCGCCGCCCGGCGCATACGCCTGGTGGGTGGCGGTCACGCTCGGCGCGCTGGCGGTGGGCGCGGTCGGGTTGCTGCCGGCGGCCTCGGTCCCCGGCCGCCGGGCCCTGGTCGCGCTGGGCGGGCTGCTGGTCGTGGGCGGGACGGCGGCCGTGCTGCTCACCGTCGGGCGGGTGCTGGACGCCGGGTCCGAGGGGATCGCCGGGGTGCTGGCCGGCCTGCTGACCGGCCCGGTGTGGGCCGGGCTGACCGGCCTCGGCGCGATCGCCGCCGGCGGCTGGGCGACGACCCGCGCCCGGCCCCACGCCGACTTCGTGGTGGCCCTGGCCGGAGTCGGTCTGGCCCTGTTCGCCGGGGTGGCCAACGCCGTCATGTTCGCCCGGGCCGTCCTGCCGGTGCCGTGGCCGGCCACGGCCGCCCGGGTGCTGGTCGTCCTCGTCCTCGTCACCGGCGCCGGCGCACTGGCCGCCGCCGTCCTGCGCCTGCACGCCGCCGGCCAGCGGGTGGCGGCCCGGTCGGCCGCTACTCGCTGACCGGGCGCGGCCCCCGGGCGGGGCGGAACGGGTAGGGCAGTTCGAGGCGGTGCCGGGCCAGGAGTTCCTCGTCGTCGAGCAGCTCGGGCGTCGGCCCGTCGGCGACGATCCGCCCGCCGTCGAGGATGACCGACCGATCGCAGAGTTCGAAGGCGTACGGCAGGTCGTGGGTGACCATCAGCAGGGTCACCGGCAGGCCACGCAGGATGCCGGCCAGTTCCCGCCGGGCCGCCGGGTCGAGGTTGGACGAGGGCTCGTCGAGCACCAGGATCTCCGGGCGCATGGCCAGCACGGTGGCCACCGCCACCCGGCGGCGCTGCCCGAAGGAGAGGTGGTGCGGGGTCCGGTCGCGGTGCTCGGACATGCCCACCGCGGCCAGCGCCTCGTCGACCCGGGCGGCCAGTTCCGCCCCGCGCAGCCCGAGGTTGGCCGGGCCGAACGCCACGTCCTCGGCGACGGTGGGCAGGAAGAGCTGGTCGTCGGGATCCTGGAAGACGATGCCCACCCGCCGACGGATCTCCGCCAGCGTCGCCCGGTCCGAACCGACCGCCAGGCCACCGACGACGATGTCGCCGCCGGTCGGGGTCAGGATGCCGTTGAGGTGCAGCACCAGCGTGGTCTTGCCGGCGCCGTTCGGGCCGAGCAGGGCGACCCGCTCACCCCGCCCGACCGTCAGGTCGACGCCGTGCAGGGCGACGTGGCCGTCCGGGTACGCGTACCGGACGCCACGGACCTCCAGGCTGGGAGCGGTGGGCTGCACGCTTCGATCATGTCAGCACGGCCGCGGTGGCGGCGACGGTGCCCGCCAGCAGCGGCACGGTGGCCGCGATCAGCCACTGCCCCGCCGTCGCCGCACCCGCGCCCTGCCAGACCGCCGGCATCCGGCCGGTGTAGCCGCGCGCGAGCATCGCCAGGTAGACCCGCTCGCCCCGCTCGAAGGCGCGCAGGAACAGCGCACCGACCCCGGCAGCGAAGCCGCGCAGTTGCCACACGAAGCGCGGATCGTCGCCGCGGGAGATCCGGGCCACCCGCATCCGGCGGGCCTCGCCGACCAGCACGTCCAGGTAGCGCAGCATGAAGGTGGCGATCTGGGTGAGGATCTGCGGGCAGCGCAGCCGGTCCAGCCCGACGATCAGGTCACGGGTGGTGGTGGTGGCCGCCAGCAGCAGCGACGCCCACACGCCCAGGGTGCCCTTGGCGACGATGTTCCACGCGCCGTAGAGGCCGTCGACGGAGAGGGCCAGCCCGGCCACCTCCACCCGCTCACCCGCGCCGAGGAACGGCAGGGCGACGGCGAAGAGCACGAACGGCAGCTCGATCGTCGACCGGACGAGCAGCCAGCGGGCGTCCACCCGAGCCAGCGCCGCGACGGCCACGACCAACAGGGCGTACGCGCCGAAGGCCCAGACCGCCTCGCGGGGGGTGGCGACCACCGCGAGGGTGAACGCCACCATCGCCGCGATCTTGACCTCGGGCGGCAGCCGGTGCACCGGCGAGCTGGCCTCGCGGTACAGCACATGGGCGTGACCGGCCCCCACCCGCGCTACCCCCGGCTCGTGGCGGTCGGGTCGGTGACGGCCGGGTCGGGCCGGCCGGCCTCCGGCGATCCCGCGGCGGGCGGGGTCTGCTCCGGGCCGCGCCGGCGCACCAGCCAGAAGGCGCCGCCGGCCACGGCGAAGGTCAGCAGGACGCCCAGCACGCCGGAGAGCCCGGTGGAGAGGAAGTCGTTGTCGAGGCCGGCGATGCCGTAGTCGGCCAACGGCCCGCCGATCTCGTGTTCCTGCTCCTGCTGCGCCGGGCAACTGCCGCCGGTGATCTCGTCGTCGGCGTCGAAGGTGCAGCCCCCCCGCAGCGAGGAGTCCAGCCCGTCCGGGTGCGACGAGGCGAAGCTGCTCACCACGCCGGCCAGCAACAGGGCGACGAGCAGGCCACCGACGATGAACCCCCAGGACCGCTTGTTCACCGGACACCTCCGACAGCCGGAACGGATGCCGGCACAGCCGGCTTCAGGGCGCGCAACGCGTACACCAGGTCGGGGCGGACCTTCGCGACGGTGACCACCGTGGTGGCCGTGATCAGTCCCTCGCCGATGCCGATGAGCAGGTGGGAGACGGCCATCGTCCCGGCCAGTCCGGCCAGGTTGCCGCCGAGGTCGGTGGTGCCGCCGAGCTGGTACTGCAACACGAAGCCCATCGCCGCCACGACCACGCTGACCAGCGCGGAGAGGAAGGCGGTGACCGCCAGCCCGGCCGGGGTGCGCGGCAGCACCCGCAGCAGCAGTGCGATCAGCAGGTACGCCACCGCGATGCCGATGACGGCCATGTTGGTGATGTTGAGCCCGAGCATGGCCACCCCGCCGTCGCCGAAGACGAGGGCCTGCACCACGAGCACCACCGCGACGCAGAGCGCGCCGACCCAGGGGCCGACCAGCATGGCGGCGAGCGCGCCACCGAGCAGGTGGCCGCTGACCCCCGCGGTGAAGATCGGGAAGTTGAGCATCTGCACCGCGAAGATGAACGCCGCGACGAGACCGGCCATCGGTGCCAGCCGGTCGTCCAGGTCCCGCCGGCCACGCATGACGCAGAACGCCATCGCCGCCAGTGCGATCACCGCGAAGACCGCGGCGACGGGACCGTTGATGATCCCGTTCGAGATGTGCATGGCCAGGGTTTCCACGCGACCTCCCACGTGACGGCGAGCCCGTGCTCGCCGGCAGGGACGAGCCTATTTCCCGTGGCATGCTGTTGCCAATACCTGGCAACAACGATGACCTTGATCACGTTGGCCGTCCCGCGCGGCGGTCCCGGTAGGCCCGGCCCGCACGGCGGTAGGGTCGTGCCATGACCGCACCCGCCCGCCTCTCCCCCGGTGACCCGGCGCCCGAGTTCACCCTCCCCACCGACACCGGCGGCCAGCTCACCCTGGCCGACCTGCGCGGCCGGAAGGTCGTCCTGTACGCCTACCCGGCCGCGATGACCCCCGGCTGCACCAAGCAGGCCTGCGACTTCCGCGACTCGTTGGGCGCACTGCGGGCCGCCGGCTACGAGGTGGTCGGCATCTCGCCGGACAAGCCGGAGAAACTGGCGAAGTTCCGCGACCGCGACGCGATCACCTTTCCGCTGGTCGCCGACACCGACAAGGCGGTGCTGACCGCCTACGGCGCGTACGGCGAGAAGCAGATGTACGGCCGCACCGTGACCGGCGTGATCCGTTCCACGTTCGTCATCGACGCGGACGGCAAGATCGAGCGGGCGCTCTACAACGTCAAGGCCACCGGTCACGTCGCCAAGCTCCGCCGCGACCTCGGCCTGGACTGAGCGGGCGTGGCGGGCGTGGTCCAGCATCCGGCGGCCACCCGCGACAGCAGGCACGCCGCGCGCCGGGGGCCGGTTTCCCACCGTCCGCGGCGGTCGTGAAGAATGGTGGTACGCGGTGAAGGGGCCGTAGCCCAACTGGCAGGAGGCATGCGGTTTAGGTCCGCACCAGTGCGGGTTCGAGTCCCGCCGGCCCTACTTCTCCGTCACGTCCGGGCACGCCGGGACGACGACCTGGTCACCGACCGCGAGCCGTCCCGATTCCAGGGCCACGAGGTGCAGTCCGAAGAGGAACTGCTGGCCCGTGGCAGTCCGGGGATCTCACGCTGGGTGACGCCGATGCCGGCTTCGTCGACCACCATCCAGCGCCGGTCGCCGGCCAGGCCCCAGGGCCGCACCTGCGCCTCGCGCCGGTCGAGCCGGTGACAAGCCTTGACCGGGTACGTGTGGATCGCGCTCAGCCGCACCGGCCCACCATGCCATGCCGGTACCGGTTACCAGCGGCAGGGCCGAGCCGTCAAGATTGAAAGTTCTCATTCATTTAGCACATCCGATCCGGTGGTGTCGGCGACCACAACAGGCAGATGTCGTGGACCGAGTGGGCGAGGACACATGACGGTGATTCGCGACCAGTAACATGCCGCCATGTCTTCAGGTGTGCAGCAGTACGTCGAGCCCGGCCTCTACGGTTCCGGGCCTGACGGGGGGACCGGGGCTGCCGAGAGCACGAAGCGCCGCCGCCGGTGGCGCAAGGTCCTCCTGATCAGTCTCCTGGTGATGACGTTCGTCGGCGGTGGCGGCCTGATCGCCGGCGGGCTCTACCTCCGCTCGGTCGAGTCCGGCATCGAACGGCTGGACGCCTTCAGTGAGGTGCCGGAGGAGGGCCGCCCCCAGGCGGCGGTGCAGGACGCACTGAACATCCTGATCCTCGGCAGCGACTCCCGGGATCCGGACAGCACCGGCGGCTCGCGCACGGACACCATCATCGTGGCCCACATCCCGGAGGACCGGTCCACCGCTCAGCTCATCTCGATCCCGCGGGACACCTGGGTGAGCGTTCCCCGATCCAAGGACGGCCGGCAGGGCGGCCAAGACGCCAAGATCAACGCCGCGTACGCCTGGGGTGGTGTTCCGCTCATGGTGCAGACCGTGGAGTCGTTCACCAAGGTCCGGATCAACCACGTCATGATCATCGACTTCGCCGGCTTCAAGGAGATCATCGACGCCCTCGGCGGCATCGAGATCAAGTCGGAGAAGACGTTCACCTCCATCCATCCGCCGTTCCGCACCTTCCAGCAGGGCGTGCAGCGGATGGACGGCGAGACCACGCTGGACTACTCCCGGCAGCGCAAGCAGTTCGCCGACGGCGACTTCGCCCGGATCCGGCACCAGCAGCAGGTCATCAAGGCGATCCTCGACGGCGCGGTCTCGGGCGGCATCGTCACGAACCCGGGCCGGCTCAACTCCTTCGTCAGGGCCACCTCCAGCGCCGTGTCGGTGGACGAGAAGATGTCCCTGCTGGGCATGGCCACGGACCTGCGCGGCCTGCGGGGCGGCAACCTGACCTTCATGACCAGCCCGACGAGGGGCACCGGACGGGTCGGCAGCCAGAGCGTCGTGTTCGCCGACGACGAGAAGGTGTCGTCGTTCTACGACGCGGTGCGGCGCGACGACGTCGACGAGATCCTCGCCCAATCAAAGTGAACCGGCGTACGCCCGCCCTACCGGCGGGCGCACTCCGTTGCGTATCCTGCCGTTCCGCTCCGGCGATCTCCGCCGGGATTCCACGGGGAGTACCGACATGTCGAGCCAGCCGGCCATGAGAGACCGCGGGGCAGCGGCGACGCCGAACTGGGACCAGCCGACCGGGGCGCCGGTGCCGGATCAGTCCAGTTCGACGCCGGAGGCCGCCGTCTCCGCGCGTCAGGGTCTGGACACCACCGCC
This sequence comes from Micromonospora tarapacensis, assembly GCF_019697375.1. NCBI lineage: Bacteria > Bacillati > Actinomycetota > Actinomycetes > Micromonosporales > Micromonosporaceae > Micromonospora > Micromonospora tarapacensis. Next base: position 3,859,109 of record NZ_JAHCDI010000004.1, read on the forward strand.
GTGCTCCCCTACGCCAGCTCCCGGGCCTCCAAGCGCACCCGCTGGCTGCGCGCCTGGATGATGACCGCACCGGTCGACCTCCTGGCGCTGCTGGCGCCCCTCCTGGTCACCCGCCAGTACTGGCGGGGCACCCTGGCCATGGCCGTGCTCACCCTGGCCATCTTCGCCGCCGGCGGGCTCTACCGCGCGCGGCGGCACGTGAGCTTCCTCGACGAGTTGCCGAGCCTGTGCGGGCGGCTGCTCGCCGCGGCGTCGGTGGTCGCCATCATCGCGGCGTTGCGCCACGAATCCGCCGACTACGTGCTCGGCTACACCAGCGACGTGGCCGTCTCGGCCGGCCTGGTCATCGTCGGCAGGGCGTTCACCCGGGAATTCGCCATCCTCGCCCGCAAGCGCCGGTGGGTCGAGCACAACGCCGTCATCGTCGGCAGCGGCCCGACCTCCGTCGAGCTGGCCCGCCTGCTACGCCGCTATCCGCAGTACGGGCTGCGGTTCGTGGGTTGCGTCGACTCGGCCGCCCGCCAGGGCACCGCCGCGCTTCCGTTGGCCGGCACCCTCGACCAGTTGGACAGCGTCGTGCGGCTCACCGAGTGCGACGTGGTAATCGTCGGCGATCCGGACTGCTCCGAGACGAAGCTGATGGAGATCCTGTCCCGTCCGCGGACGGCCGGGTGCGACGTCTGGGCCGCCACCGGGCTCTGGGGCTCCCGATCCAGTGACGACCACATCGGTGCGGTCCCGGTGGCCAAGGTCGGCGGCACCTCGCTCTCCGGGCCACAGTGGGCGCTCAAGCGGGCATCGGACATCACCTTCGCCACGGTGGCGCTGCTCGCGCTGAGCCCGCTGCTGCTGCTCTGCGCCGTCGCCACCCTGATCGACGGCGGTCGGGGCATCTTCTTCTACCAGGACCGGATCGGCCGGTACGGCAAGCCCTTCAACATCATCAAGTTCCGCTCCATGCGACCCGTGAACGAGCAGGAGTCGCAGACCAACTGGTCGATCGCGCACGACCGGCGGGTGGGGCCGATCGGGCGGTTCATGCGGCGGACGTCGCTCGACGAGCTTCCCCAACTGTGGAACATCCTGCGCGGCGACATGAGCCTGGTCGGTCCCCGGCCGGAACGTCCCTACTTCGTGGAGAAGTTCTCGGCGGAGTATCCGGACTACGCGATGCGGCACCGCGTCCCGGTGGGTCTCACCGGTCTGGCCCAGGTGAGTGGGCTGCGCGGCGACACCCCCATCTCCGACCGCGCCCGCTTCGACAACTACTACATCGAGAACTGGTCCCTCTGGCTCGACGTCAAGGTGGTGCTGCGCACCGTGACCGAGGTGTTCCGCGGCGGCGGCCGCTGAGCCGTCCCCCTCACGACGGGCCGATCGGCCAGCCGGTGGTCGCACGCCGGGGCAGCCATGATCGTGCCCTTCGCCGTCTGAACGTCGCCCGCGCAGCGGCCTGCCTCCGGGCACGGGCGCGCCCCATCGCATGGAGAGTCGAATGCCGAACGTATCCGTCGTGATCCCCACCACGGGCCGGCCAAGCATCGCCGAGGCGGTCCTGTCCGCCCGGCACCAGAGCGGTGCGTCCACGTACGTCGTGGTCGTCTGCGACACCCCGGACGTGCCGCCGACGGTACGCGAGCTGGGGCCGCAGATCGACCGGGTGGTCTGCACCGGTGGTGGTCGCCGCGGGTCGTACGCCCGCAACCTCGGCGTCGCGCACGCCGACCCGGGCAGCCACATCGCGTTCCTGGACGACGACGACGCCTGGCTGCCGACGAAGCTGGCGAGCCAGCTGCCCGCCCTGGAGCGCCTGGTCGCCGCCGGGTTCCGCCCGGTCGTGTCGTCGCGGATCCTGCAACGGAAGGCCGGCGGCGACCCGCTGCCGACGGCCGCCCCCGTCGAGGTGATCCCCGACGGCATCCTGCCGGAGGACTACCTGTTCCGTCGTCGTCACCTCGGCGTCGGCCGGCAGTCGCTGCCGACCTCGACCCTCCTGACGACGTACGAGTTGGCGACCGAGTGCCGGTGGGACGAGACGTTGCCGCGCCACCAGGACTGGGACTGGCTGGTCCGGGTCGCGCGGCTGCCCAGGGTGAAGATCGTCCAGGTCGAGGAGGCGACCGCCGTGTACACGGTGGGCAGTCCGGGCTCGATCTCCGCGAACGCCGACTGGCGTACCTCCTGGAACTGGGCACAGCGCTGGGAGGGGGTGTGGTCGCCGTCGACCTTCTCCGACTTCATCGCCGCCCAGACCCTCCGCTACGCCTTGCAGGCACGCGACCGGGAGGGTGTCCGGGAGATGGTACGGGCGATCCGCCGCAACTCTGCCCCGTCGGCCCGCAACGCGGTGCTGGCGGCACTCGGACTCGTGCCGCGGTCGACGCTCGAACGGGTCGCCATGCGCAGGTCCAAGGGCGCCGACAGCCCCGCCCGAGCGGTCCAGAACGACGGGCGACCCTGATGCGACTGCATTTCGTCCTGCCCCAGCTCGAACCGCTCTACGGCATGGAGCTGGCGGCGGCGCTGCTGATGCGTGGGCTCCAGGCCCACGGCGTGGAGGTGTCGGCCACCGTCGTGTCCCGGGGCGTCCCCGCCGAGCTGGCCGACCTCACCATCGACACCCTTGGCCTCGGCTCCCGGATCACCCGGTTGATGGAGGCCGTCCCGCCGCTGCGCCGGCGCCTGCAACAGCTGGCACCGGACGTCCAGATCGTGGCCAGCGGGCTGTGGGGCAGCGTGCCCGTCGGTGCCGCCCTCACCGGCTCCGGGCGCAGCTACGTCGCGTGGGAGCACTCGCTGCTGCCCGAACGGCTGCGCATCGACCGCCGGGTCCGCACGCTCGCCCGGTTCGCCCGACTCAAGGGGCTCCGCCCCCGGCTCGTGGTCGCCGTGTCCAACGGGGTCGCGCGCACCGTCCGGCAACTCGCACCCGGCCAGGAGGTGGTCACGGTCACCAATCCGATGCCGCCCCGGCCGTTCGTCGCCCCCCGGGAGATCGTGGACCAGGGGCGGATCGGGTTGCTCACCACGGCGGCCTTCCGTCCGTACAAGAACCACTCCTGCGCGCTCGCCGCGCTGGCCCTGCTCCCGACCAACTACCACCTGACGCTCGCCGGCGACGGCGAGGAGCGCGAGTTGCTCCACGCCAGGACGCGGGAGCTGGGGATGCAGGACCGGGTGACGTTCCTGGGCAGGGTGCCCGGGGTCGGCGAACTGCTCGCCCAGGCGGATCTCCTGGTGCACCCGTCCCGCGCCGAGACCTTCGGGTTCAGCCTGGTGGAGGCGGCCGAGGCCGGTCTGCCGGTCGCCGCCCTGCCGGTGCCGGCACTGGACGAGATGATCCCGACGTTCGTGCCCGGGGCGCTGGCGGCGGACACCTCCGCGTCGGCCCTCGCCGCCGTGATCGTCCGGCTGACCGGCGCCGATCGGCCGACCCACGGCGACTTCGAGAAGTCCTGGCACGCCCGGTGCACGGCGTTGGCTCCCGCCGAGGTCAGCCGCCAGTGGGTGGAGGCGTTGCACCGGTGAATCCTGCCCCTGGTGCCGCCGGGACCGGGACGACCGACGGCCCAAGCCGACCCAGGTCGCACCGGCGCCGCTCGCTGCTCGCGGGTCGACGGGACGGATTTCTCCGGAAGTCCGGGAAGTTCCTCACCGGCACGCTGCTGCGGACCCTCGCCCAGGGGGCGCTCTTCGTCCTCCTGGCGCGCGAGATGTCCATCGACACCTACGGTCTGTTCGTCGGTATCACCGCCCTGGTCGCCGTGGTCTCCCCCTTCGCGTCGGCCGGCGCACCGAGCCTGATCTTCCAGAGCTACGCCGAGGCGCCCACCGACTGGGCCCGCCACCTCGCCCGCGGCCTGCTTCTCTCCACCATCTTCGGTGCCGGCGCGACCGTGCTGGTCAGCGCGGCGGGGGTGGCGATCTGGGGCGACTCGGTGAGCATGCTGGATCTGCTCTGCCTCGCCTTCGCCGACCTGGTCGCGTGGCGCCTGATCGAGGCGGTGGCCGCGTCGGTGCAGGCGCGGGGGCGGATCTTCCTCGCCTCGGTCATTCCCGCCGTGCTGCACGTGGCACGGTTGGCCGGCGCGCTGTTGCTCGCCCTGGCGGACACCCCGATCGACCTGCGCGGGTGGGCGTTCACCCAGTTGCTGATCTCCGCCGTGGTCAGCCTCGTCATCACCGCGTTCAGCCTGCGGGGGGCCGGTCGGGTGCCCTGGGACGTCCGGGCCGCCCTCGGCCAGTCGCGATCCGGGCTGCTGTTCGCCGTCGGCCTCTCCGCCCAGACGGTCTACAACGACATCGACAAGGTCATGCTGTCGCGGTTGGGTACGACGGAGAGCGCCGCCATCTACGCCGCGGCCTACCGGGTCGTCGATTTCGCGTACACGCCGGCCCGGTCCATGTCCGCCGTGGCGTACCCGAAGTTCTTCGAGGCCGGGCGGAAGGGGCTACGGTCGGCCCTGCGCCTCGCGCTCTCCCTGCTGCCGCGCTACCTGATGTTCAGCGTGCCGGCCAGCCTGCTGCTGGTGGCGTTCGCCTGGACCATGCCCCTGATCTTCGGCGCCGAGTACGAGGCGGCCACCCTGGCGTTGCAGGGCCTGAGCGCACTCCTGGTGCTGAAGGCGATACACTATCTCGCCGCCGATGCCCTGTCGGGTAGCCGGATGCAGGGCCGTCGCACGGTCTGCCAGATCGTGGTGGGCGTCGTCAACGCTGGCCTCAACGTCTGGCTCATCCCGATCTACGGCTGGCAGGGCGCCGTCGCCTCCAGCCTGATCGGCAACGCCCTCCTCGGCGTGCTGATGTGGGCGTGCCTGGTGGTGTCCCTTCGGCGCGACCAGGCCAGCGCACCGGGGCCGGAGCGGGAGCTGGAGAGGGTCTGAGGTGACGACGCTGTTCGGGGTGCTGCTGACCGCGGCCGCCGTCGCGGTCGCCGGATGGCTCGTCCGCGAACGGCTTGCCGTAGCCGCCGCCTTCGGCGGCGGGCCGACCGCCGTCGTGCTCGTCGGCTTCGCGGTGCTGACCAGTGTCGCGTCCGGGATCGCCGACGACTACTCGCCGGCGATCATCGGTGTGCTGGTGCTCGGCCTGCTCGCGTGGCTGTTCGCCACGCGACGGTGGCGGCTGAGCGGCCCGGCCGAGATCTGGCCGCGGATATCGCTGGCGATGGCCGGGGCGCTGCTGCTCTGGTGCCTCGCGGTCGACGTGATCGCCGGCTCCGGCGTCTACGGGTCGAGGTTGCCGGCGTACGCCGCGGCGGGCCTGCTGCTGGCTACGGTGTGGCTGATGTCGGCCGGTACCTCCCTGAGCCTGCGCGCCATGGCCTACACCGGGCTCGCCGTGCTGTCGTCGCTCACGATTCCGGCCGCCATCTACGAAGCGTCCTGGCGGGCCTGCACGGTCGGGAGGCTGGAGAAGTGCTCGCTGGCCGGGGCACTGTTCCGGGGTCTGCACAACTCCGAGAACTACATCGCCATGATCGCCACGTTCACGCTGGTCGCCGCCGCCTGCGCGCTGCGCCGCACCGAGCTGCTGGCGGCGTCGTCGTTCTGTCTGCTGATCATCGTCGCCACCGGGTCCCGGACCAGCTACCTGGCCCTCGCCGTGCTGGGCGTCTGGTTGCTCGGCGCTCACCTCCTCGAACGCCGGCGCTCCTACCCGAAAATCAACTTTGCCCTGGGCGTGACGCTGGTCGTCGGGGCGGTGGCCACGGCCACCTACGTGACCTGGACCGCCACCAAGACCACCCTGAGTAACCGCGGCAACATCTGGAGCATCGCCCGCGAGTACATCGCCGGTGCGGAGATCACCGGCGTCGGTGTGTCGAAGTGGAGCTACCTGCGGGACATCGGCGAGGCGCCACGTCACTTCTTCCACTCGGGCTACGTCCTGGCCATCTTCGCCGGCGGCCTGGTCGCGTTGACCCTGTGGGGCCTCTGGCTGGCCACTCTGCTGCGCCGGACGGCGGTCGACGGCCGGGCCTTCTCCGCCAAGGCGCCGCTCGTCCTCCTCGTCGTCTGCTCGTTCACCGAGGTCGTCTGGAATCCGTTGTCGGTCGACGGGCTGACCTGGATCGTCGTCCTGCTGATGTTGACTACCTCGGCCGTCCCTCCCCCGGCTGAGCCCGTAACCGCCGTCGGGCGCGTGCCGGTGGTGCACCGGCCCGCACCGCCGGCCGGGCCACCCGATGTGACCGGTCGCCAGGTCGGCGGCCCGTCGCCGCCGACCGAGGCGTTCCGGTCGGTGCCGCTACGGTCGGTGGACTCCCCGGAATGAGCGTAGGACGGGCGGCGTCCGGCCCCTTCCCGACACCGGCGGACCACGCCGCGCCGCCGCGACCGCGGGAGGCCGGCTCGGGTTTCCGCCCGGACATCCAGGGGCTGCGGGCCGTCGCGGTCGTGGTGGTGATCCTCGAACATGTTCTCCACTGGCCGGGTGGTGGCTTCGTCGGCGTCGACGTCTTCTTCGTCATCTCCGGCTACCTGATCACCGGGTTGCTGCTCCGGGAACACCGGCGGACCCGCCGCATCTCGTTCACGGACTTCTATCGCCGGCGGCTGCGGCGGATCGCACCGGTGGCCGTACTGGTGCTGGTCAGCACGTACCTCGCCGCGTCGCTGGTGTTCCTCGGCGAGCGGGTCCGGTCAACCGCCTGGGACGCCCTCTGGGCCGGGCTCTTCGCGGCGAACTGGCGCTTCGCGTCCATCGGCACCGATTACTGGCAGACCAACGGGCCGGTCTCGCCGCTGCGGCACTACTGGTCGCTGTCGGTCGAGGAACAGTTCTACCTCGTCTGGCCGGTGCTGCTCGTGCTGGTGCTGGCGCTCTCCACGCCGGGCCGCTACGGCAGCCCATCGCGGTGGGTGGTGGGCACGGTCCTGGGGACGGTGGTCGTCGGCTCGATCGCATTCGGCTTCTGGGAGGTCGCCCGCCACCCGTCCGCCGCCTACTTCTCGACCTTCTCCCGCACCTGGGAGCTGGGATCCGGCGCGCTGCTCGCCGTGGCGGCGCCGTGGCTGGCCCGGATCCCGGCGGCGGCACGGCCGGCGCTCCAATGGCTGGGCCTGACCGGTCTGGTGGTGTCCGTCCTCACCATCGACCCGCAGACTCCGATGCCGGTCCCGGGCGCCTTCCTGCCGGTGCTCTCGGCCACACTGGTGATCGGGGGCGGCGTGGGCGGTCAGCGGCTGATGTTCCCGCTGACCAACCGCGTCGCCCGCTACACCGGGGACATCTCCTACTCCCTCTACCTGTGGCACTTTCCCCTGCTCATCCTGATCGGCGCTGCGCTGCCGGGCACCGGGGTCGTCGTGCCGCTGCTCACGCTCGGCGGCACGGTGCTGCTCTCGGTGCTCTCCTATCACCTGGTCGAGGATCCGGTGCGCCGGTCGAGCTGGTTGGAGCGCCGGCGGACAGGGGCGCCGCGCCCGCGCACGGGGGCGGCCCTGGCCCGACCCGCCGCCGGCCTGGTGGCGCTGGTCGCGACGGCGGCTGCCGTCGTGACGGTAACGGTCCGGGTGCCGTCGCCGACCGCCCCCGTGGAGCCGGTGGCGGTCACCTCGCAGGACGAGCTGACCGTTGCGCTCCGCACGGCGCTGGCCGCCACCGAATGGCCGGTGCTGACCCCCCCGGCGGGCGAGTTGGGCAGGCTGGGCCTGGCGGAGAAGAACGGCTGCCGGCCGGAGCCGGAGGGCGACGACTGCGGCCTCAGACCGCGCCCCCGCAAGCTGGCGTTCGTGGTCGGTGACTCGATCGGGACCGCCTGGCTACCGATGGTCCGGCAGGTGCTGGAGCCGGCCGGCTGGTCGGTTTCGAACCTCACCTACCCGGGCTGCCCGTTCCTCGCCGCGGAGACGGTCTCCCCCGTCGACAGCATCACCCGGGCCTGTCCGGGCCACCGGTCGGCGATCCGCCGGCTCGTCAAGGATTTCCGGCCTGAACTGGTGATTGTCGGCAACGCCTACCACCAACGGTTCGTCGCGGCCGGGGGAGAGCCGTCGCTGACCGAGTGGGAGAGCGGTGTCCGCCTGGTCCGGGAGGAGTGGCTCGCCTCGGCCGGAAAGGTGGTGGCGCTGCAACCGCCGCCCGTGGGCCTGGACCCGAAGACCTGCATCACCCGGCTGGCCGCGCCCGGTGACTGCGTCTCCACGCTCGCCGACCGTCACCTGGCGTACGCCGAGGTCGACCGTCGGGTGTGGAGTGCACCGGGCTCGTGGCACGTCGGCACCACGGACTGGTTCTGCGTCTCGGGACAGTGCCCGATCTTCGCCGGCGGGGTGATCGTGCGACTCGACGGGAACCACGTCACCGCCGAGTACGCCCGCAAGCTGGCGCCGCTGTTCAGGGACGCCCTGGTACCGGTCATCGGCAGGATCGCGCGGTGAGTGCCGACGCGGCAACCGGCTACCGGTTCCCGCGTCGGCGCAGCACGGCCACCAGGGTGAGCCCGCCGGCGAGCGCGACCCCGGCGGCGATCAGCACCGGCACCAACCAACCGGTTCGGTCAGACTCGGCTCCGCCGGTGGTGCGGGCCGCCTCCCGGTACGCCTGTGCCAGCGCGTTACGGGGGGAACGCTCCACGACCACGTCGAACAGAGCGGCGGCACCCCGCTCGTCGCCGCCGAAGTAGGCGTCGAGCCCTTCGCGGTAGAGCTCGTCCGGCTCGCCGAGACTGTTGTCGATGCCGGCGGTGTCGAGCAGGCCGGTCATCCTGGCCGCCGGCACCGTCAACCGGTTCGCCCGGTCGGGGCGCAGCAGGTCGTTGTCGAGCATCCCGACCACCCGGCCCTGCTGGTCGACCACGACCCCGCCACGTGAGGAGGCACCGACGTCGTCGCTGACCCGGTAGGCCGACGAGGCGAGGTCCACCTCGGTCACCTGCACCGGCTTGGCCAGCACGCGGTAGGTGGCGAAGCGGTACTCGGTGTCGGTGGTGCCGTAGCCGAGCACCAGCAGTGCGGTCTCCGGCGCGATCTCGGTGGAGGTGTTCACCGCGACGGCGGGAAGGTCCGTCTCGTCGAGTTCGACCAGAGCCAGGTTGCCCTCCGCTACCGGGAGGGTCTGGACGACGGTCCCGGGGATCGCCGGGCTGTCGGTCCTGTCACCGGTGGCGACGTTCAGCTGCCCGTAGAGCCGCGACTCGGGTTGCGCACCGGGCTCGCGGCCGGTGAAGACGGTCGTGGCGGTGTGGGCACGGGTGTGGGCGTCGACCTCTTCGGGCTTCAGCCGGCCGGCGGCGACGAGCGTCCTGGCCAACTCGGCCAGGCCGTGACCGAGCATGAGGTCCGCGCTGGGCCGCACGCACTGGGCGTTGGTGAGGACCTGCCCGTCGTGGCGGACCACCACGCCGGTGCAGCGCCGGCTGAAGGTGAACGGCTCGGGATGCAGCAGGACGGCGTCCTGCTTGTTCCGGACGTACCCGGTGATGGTGGTCTCCAGGAAGACCACCGCGGGGGCGGCGGTGGCCAGGGCACGCTCCTGCGGGCTTCGCGGCACCGCCTCCGCCCAGGGTTCGATGCCGGGTGCGAGGGTGGTCGTGGTCGGTGCGGCCGTCGGCTCGTCCGGCCCGTCCGCCATGGCGATCCAGAGAGCCGCTGTCCCACCGACGGTGGCCACCAGGAGCAGCGCTGCGACGGAGGCCAGCAGGCCGGTTCGCCGCTTCGGCGGCGGCGAGGGCCTGATCCGGCGGCCGGGAGCCGCGAACGGGTCGTACGGCGGGGGGTCGGCGGGTAGCGCAACCGGTGCGGCCGGCATCTGCACGGTGTCCGCGGTCGCCGGTGCGGCCCCGGGCGTGGCGGGAGCGCCGGAAGCGGGCACACCGGACGTCGGCACCCCGAGGTCGGCACACCCGAGGTCGGCACGCCGGGCGGCGGGGCGGGAACGGGCGGCGGAGCGACGGGCACCGGCTGGTAGTCCACGCCGAGCGCCCGGAGGAGCCGCTCCGCGCCCGGCCCCGCCTCGGCGGGGTACGCCACCCAGGGGGCGGCAGCCGAGAAGTCCGCGTACGTGAACGCCGGACCGGCGGGCGACTGGGCGAGCGAGTTCGCGATCCCGGCGAAGGCCTCTCGCCAACCCGCAGTGGCGGCGACGGTGGCGTCCAGCACGGCCACGGTCACGAATCGGCCCTGCCCGTCGATGGCCGCCCACGCCTTACCCACCGGGGAGCCGCCCAACAAGTGGGTGAACCTGTAGGGGCTCTCCGGCTGCATGCCAACTCCTCCACTCAACCGCCGTCCGGATACTACCGAGACGGGCTCGGTGGCCGCCGCACCGGCTGGCGCCGGGAGGTGTGACGAGGACCTCGTCCTCCACCCTGGATCGACCGCCCGGGTGGCGGCTTGCCGATCGGCCCGCCCGCGGCCCGCGGTCGGCCCCTTGCCCGGTCGAACGTGAACCCGTAACTTACGCTCGTTCCGCCGGGCCGGTCACGGCCGGGGCAGCCACAGCAGGGTCGGGCCGGTCTCCGGCGGACGCACGAGGGGGACCGCGGTGAGTTCCAAGCCCGGACGCGACGGCGCGTTGGACGCGCTACGCGGCATCTGCATCGTCAGCATGATCATCGGACACCTCGCCCTCCACTCCCGGCTCTGGGCGGTCAGCCGCCACCCCTGGGTGGATGCGGCGTCCGGGTTCATCCTGATGTCCGGGCTGGTGATCGGGTTGGTGCAGCGCCGAGTCTCCCAGCGGTCCGGCAGCCGCCAGGCGACCATCAAGATCATGCGCCGGGTGGGGCTGCTCTACCTGGCCCACGTCTCGATCGTGGCGTTGGCGATCGTCATGGCCCTGTGGCGGCCCGGAACCCACCGCTCGCTGCCGGACCTGGACGTCTACGGCGGCCCGCTGGAGGTGCTCTGGCATCTGGTCACCCTGCAGCTCTCCCCGACGTTCCTCGACATCCTGCCGCTCTACATCATCCTGCTCTCGCTCGCCGCCCTCGCCGTCGCCGCCCTGCGGGCCGGTCGCTGGAAGCTGGTGGTCGTCGGCTCCGTCGCCCTCTACACCGTCGGCATGCTGGTGGGGCAGTGGACGACGCTGCCCCAGCAGAAGGGCGATCCGGGCTACTTCAACTGGGCGACCTGGCAACTGCTCTTCATGTCCGCGCTGATCGTCGGCTGGTACTGGCACCAGGTCCGGCAGCCGGTGGCGAGCCGGGCCGGCGTCGTCACCGCCGGAGTCGTCCTGCTCGGTGGCACCGCAGCCGCGGCAGCGGCGAGGGTGCTGCTGGCGGACGGGACCACCGGGGCGCGGTTCACGACCTGGCTCCTGGACAAGAGCGCGCTCGGCCCCGGCCGGCTCATCCTGGGCTGGGCGGCGTTCGTGATCGCCTACCGGATCCTGGACTCGGCTCCCGTGCGGCGCGTCGCCAGGCTGCTGCTGACCGAACTGGAACGGCTGGGACGACGCAGCCTGGACTCGTTCGTCATCCTCTCCGTCGCCGTGGCCGTCCTGCCCACGGTGACCAGGGTGTCGACGGTGTCGCTGGCCGCGCAGGTCTCCGTCTTCCAGGTGCTGGTCCTGTGCTGGCTGTGGGCCGTGCTCAGGGACAACTGGTCCGCACCGGCCGCGACCCGCGGCGGCCCGCGGCCGGCCGAGCAGGAGCCCGCCCGGGCCGGGTGAGACGCGGCTGGCGCCCCTGCCCCGCCGACCCGCTCAGGTGCTGCTGATCAGCAGCACCGGCTCCGGTCCGTCGGTGACCTGTGTCACCCGGTACGCGCGGAGCGCCTCCCGCCACTGCGGCTCGTTCGGATGGGTGTAGGAGCGGATCAGATAGACCCGGGTGTCCGCGGGCCCGGCCGCGGCCCGCGCCAGGATCCCGTCCAGGGCGTTCCGGATGCTCTGCATGTCCCGGCAGGTGAGGCAGGGAACGATCACGTCCGGCCGGGTGGGCATGGCGACCGTCCAACCGACGGTGCCGGGAACCGGCGCGACAAGCGTGAGGGGATCCTGCTCCGAGTAGAGGGTGAACCCGAACCAGGCGGTCGCGCTGACCACCACGATGTCGTGCGGTCCGGCGTGGGCCGCCACGTGCCTGGTGGCCGTACCGATGCCCGTCATCGCCATGTGGGAACGCCAGACTCCGGGTTCGTGACCGTCGAAGCGGTACCAACGGTGGTTGGCGACGGCGTAGCCGCCGATCAGAATCGCGCAGGTCACGGTGGCCACGGCAAGGGGGCGCAGCGCCCTTGCGCGGGCGGCCAGGGCGACCAGGTCGGCCAGGCCCGCGGCGCCGACACCGGCCAGCAGGATCGTGACCACGAGCAGGAAGTGTGACGTGCGCGAATCGAGCAGCGGATAGATCCGCGCGATGCCCAACGCGGACACGGCCACCGGCAGCAACAGGACCGCGACGGCGGTGCCCGGGCGCCCCCGCCGGGCGAGGGTCGACACGCCCACCAGGAGGAGCACGGCGAGGATCCAGCCGGGAACGCCGAGCAGCGGCAGCAGGGCGCCGATCCGGGCGGCGAGGTGTCCCGGCAGTTCGGTCGGTGCCGGGAAGTACGCCGTCCAGTAGTCGACCATCGCGTCGTTGTTCCCGCTGGCCGAGACACCGAGGTAGACCGCGGCGACAGCCACGCCGGCAACCAGCCCGGCGGTGGCCGCCTCGACCGCCCGTGCCCACTGGCGGCGCACGACGGGTGCGAGCAACAGCCCGCCGAAGACGCAGGGTGCGACGATGGCGGTCGTGTGGCTGAGCAGCATGCCCACCGCCACCGCGGCCACCGTGACGGCGAGCCGGCCACGTGACCAGGACCGCTCCGTCCAGCACGCCAGGGCGAGCAGCGTGACCGCCACGGCCGCGTCGGCGGTGTACTGCTTCAGATCGTGGCGGGTCTGCTGGACCGGCACGAGCAGGACGGCCGCCGCGGTGACGGTGCCGACGAGAACGCCGTGGCCACGCTCGCTGACCAGGAGTCGACCGAGCAGGTAGGCGGTCACGACGGTGAGCAGTTGGAATCCGAGCGGGACGATCCGCAGGTAGTCGATGTCCGGGACCAGCCGGAGCAGCAGGCTCCAGCCGAGCGGACTGGACGAGGTGGTCACCGGGAGGTCAGCGAGCGGGAGCCGGGTGGACAGTGCTACCCAGGCCTCGTCACCCCAGTACTGCGCGGTCAGCCACGACCCGATGTCGTTGACCACGAAGAAGAGGCCGACCAGCACGACGACTGGTCCGGCCTCCTTCAGGACGGGGAGCAGGCTCAGGCTCCGGGTGGGGATCGTTCGCTCGGCGGGGGCAGACACGCCGTCCTTGAGTGCAACCACGCTGTTCCTTGTTCGTAGAGAGGGCGTCCGGATGGTACTCGGAATGCGCCGCACGCTTGCTTCCTGAAATTTTTCTTGCATATAGTCGCGCCATGAATAACACGGCGGTCGCGGCGCCGGGTGATCGCCTGCTCGGCCTCTTTCAGGGCGTCCGGCTGACCCCCACCCAGCGCCGCATCGCGCACTGCCTGGTGCAGCACGCTCCCGCCATCGGCTATCTCTCCGCCGCCGAGGTCGCCGAGCTGGCCGGGGTCAGCCAGCCGTCGGTGACCCGGTTCGCGGTGGCACTGGGCCACGACGGCTATCCCGCCCTGCGGCGCCGGCTGCGGGAGCTGACCGCTGCCGCGCCCGGCCCGGCGACCGCCGGCAACGAACTCCAGCAGGCGGTACGCGCCGAGATCGGCAACCTGGACCGGCTGGCCGGGCAGCTCGCCGACCGGGACCGGATCGCCGCCACCGGTCGGCTGCTGGCCGCCAGCCGGCCGCTGCCGGTGCTCGGCCTGCGTTCCGCCGCACCGCTGGCCTCGTACTTCGCCTACTTCGCCGCGAAGGTGCACCCGGACGTGCGGGTGCTCGACGCCGGCGGCAGCCTGCTCGCCGACCGACTCGAACAGGCCGCCGAGGCCGGGGCGCGGGCGCTGCTGGCCTTCGTGCTGCCCCGCTACCCCGGGAGACCCTGGACGCGCTGCGCGAGGCCCGCGACGCGGGGCTGGCCGTGGTCGCCATCACCGACTCGCCGGTGAGCCCGGCGGCCGAGCACGCCGACGTGGTGCTGCCCGCCGCGGTCGGCGCGCAGCTCGTCTTCGACCTGCACACCGCCCCGATGACCCTGGCCATGGTGCTGCTCCAGGCGATCTGCGACGCCGCCCCGGCCGAGACCCAGCGGAGGTTGGAGGCGTTCGAAGCCTCAGCCACCCGTCGACAGTTGTTCCTCGGTTAGGAGGAGTTCCCGATGACGCATTCCACCGGGGCCGCACGCGGCAGTGGACACATCCGTGCCGCGCGCGGCACCGAACGCAGCGCCCGCAACTGGCCGCAGGAGGCCGCGCTGCGGATGCTGATGAACAATCTCGACCCCGAGGTGGCCGAGCGCCCGGACGACCTGGTGGTCTACGGCGGCACCGGTAGGGCGGCCCGGGACTGGCCGTCGTACCACGCGCTGGTGCGGACGCTGACCGAGCTGCGCGACGACGAGACGATGCTGGTGCAGTCGGGCCGGCCGGTCGGCGTCATGCGCACCCACGAGTGGGCGCCCCGGGTGTTGCTGGCCAACTCGAACCTGGTCGGCGACTGGGCGACCTGGCCGGAGTTCCGCCGCCTGGAGCAGCTCGGCCTGACCATGTACGGCCAGATGACCGCCGGGTCGTGGATCTACATCGGCACCCAGGGCATCCTCCAGGGCACCTACGAGACGTTCGCGGCGGTCGCGGCCAAGCTCGCCGGCGCCCGCGGCGACGGGCAGCAGGCCGGCGGTGGAACCCTGGCGGGCACGCTGACGCTGACCGGCGGCTGCGGCGGGATGGGCGGGGCGCAGCCCCTGGCGGTCACCATGAACGGCGGCACCTGCCTGATCGTGGACGTGGACCGCGGCCGGCTGGCGCGGCGGATGCACGACCGCTACCTGGACGAGATCGCCGACGATCTGGACGACGCGGTCGAGCGGGTCCTCGCGGCGAAGCGGGACCGGCGGGCGCGCAGCGTCGGCGTGGTCGGCAACGCCGCCGCCGTCTTCCCCGAGCTGCTGCGCCGGGGCGTACCGATCGACATCGTCACCGACCAGACCAGCGCGCACGACCCGCTGTCGTACCTGCCGGAGGGGATCGAGCTGGCCGACGCCCGCGACTACGCGGCGGCCAAGCCGGCCGAGTTCACCGAGCGGGCCCGGGAGTCGATGGCGAAGCACGTCGAGGCGATGGTCGGCTTCCTCGACGCCGGCGCGGAGGTCTTCGACTACGGCAACTCGATCCGCGGCGAGGCCCGACTCGGCGGGTACCAGCGGGCCTTCGACTTCCCCGGCTTCGTGCCGGCGTACATCCGGCCGCTGTTCTGCGAGGGCAGGGGCCCGTTCCGGTGGGCGGCGCTCTCCGGCGACCCGGCCGACATCGCCGCCACCGACCGGGCGATCCTGGAACTCTTCCCGGAGAACGAGTCCCTCGCCCGGTGGATCCGGCTGGCCGGCGAGCGGGTCGCCTTCCAGGGCCTGCCGGCACGGATCTGCTGGCTGGGCTACGGCGAGCGGGATCGGGCGGGCGTACGGTTCAACGACATGGTCGCCTCGGGCGAGTTGAGCGCACCGGTGGTGATCGGCCGGGACCACCTGGACTGCGGCAGCGTGGCCAGCCCGTACCGGGAGACCGAGGCGATGGCCGACGGCTCCGACGCGATCGCCGACTGGCCGTTGCTCAACGCGCTGGTCAACACGGCGAGCGGCGCGTCCTGGGTGTCCATCCACCACGGCGGTGGGGTGGGCATCGGCCGCTCCATCCACGCCGGACAGGTCTGCGTCGCCGACGGCACCGCCCTGGCCGGGCAGAAGATCGAGCGGGTGCTCACCAACGATCCGGCGATGGGCGTCATCCGGCACGTCGACGCCGGCTACGACGCCGCCCGCGAGGTCGCCGACCGCACCGGCGTCCCCGTCCCGATGGCGGAGGGTTGCCCGTGAGCGGGCTGGCCGGCCGGTTCCGCGCGCTGTGGGACGAGATCGCCCCGATCGGGCGGGACGGCCGCGGCGGTGGGTACCTGCGCTACGCGCTCACCGAGCCGGAGTTGCGGCTGCGGGAGTGGTTCCGGAAGCAGGCCGACGCGCGGGGCATGCCGGTGCGGGACGACGGCAACGGCAACCTCTTCGCCTGGTGGGGTGACCCGGAGGCCGGCGGTGCGATCCTCACCGGCAGCCACTTCGACTCGGTGCCGCACGGCGGCGCGTACGACGGGCCGCTGGGCATCGTCAGCGCCTGGCTCGCCGTGGACGAGTTGCGCGCGGCCGGTGTCACACCGGCCCGGCCCCTCGTCGTCGGCGCGTTCGTCGAGGAGGAAGGCGCCCGGTTCGGCGTACCGTGCCTGGGTTCGCGGCTGCTCACCGGGCAGATCGCGGCGCAGCGGGCGGCCGGGCTGCGCGACGCGGCCGGGGTGAGCTTCGCCGAGGCGCTGGGTGACCGGCCGGCGGGCGCCGACCCGGCGCTGCTCGGCCGGCTGGCCGCCTTCGTGGAACTGCACGTCGAGCAGGGCCGCGCGCTGGTCGACCAGGCCGCGCCGGTCGCGGTGGCCAGCGCGATCTGGCCGCACGGGCGCTGGCGCTTCGACTTCACCGGCGAGGGAAACCACGCCGGTACGACCCGGATGGCCGACCGCCGCGACCCCATGTTGACGTACGCCTTCACGGTGCTGGCGGCGAACAAGGAGGCCCGGCTGCGCGGCGCCCACGCCACCGTGGGTCGGGTGGCGGTGGAGCCGAACGCGACGAACGCGATCCCGTCCCGGGTGACCGGCTGGCTGGACGCGCGGGCGGCCGAGCCGGCCACCCTGACCGGGCTGGTCGAGGCGGTGCGGGCCAAGGTCACCGAGCGGGCCCGGCGCGACGGCACGGAGGTCACCCTGACCGAGGAGTCGGCGACGCCGCTGGTGGCGTTCGACGGCGGGCTGGCCGACCGGCTGGCCCGGCTGCTGGACGCCCCGGTGCTGCCCACCGGGGCGGGGCACGACGCGGGAGTGCTCGCGGCCCACGTGCCGACCGCGATGCTCTTCGTCCGCAACCCGACCGGGGTGTCGCACTCTCCCGCCGAGTCGGCCACCGACGCCGACTGCGCCGCCGGGGTGACCTCCCTGGCCCGCGTGCTGGAGGAGCTGACCAGATGACCTCGACCCGCTGGCTCGCGGAGTACGCCTGGCTGCCGGGGCAGGCCGCACCGACCCCGGACGTGCTGATCGAGACGGTCGACGAGCGGATCACCGGCGTGACCCCGCTGGCCCCGGCCGGCCGGCCGGACGCCGGCGTCGACGTGCTGGCCGACGCGGTGCGGCTGCCCGGGTTGACGCTGCCGGGCCTGGCCAACGCCCACTCGCACGCCTTCCACCGGGCGCTGCGCGGGCGCACCCACGGTGGCCGCGGTGACTTCTGGAGCTGGCGCGACCAGATGTACGCCGTCGCCACCCGGCTGGACCCCGACTCCTGCCTCGCGTTGGCGCGGGCGGTCTACGCCGAGATGGCGCTGGCCGGGATCAGCTGCGTGGGCGAGTTCCACTACCTGCACCACGGGCCCGACGGCACCCCCTATGCCGACCCGAACGCGATGGGTGCGGCGCTGGTCGAGGCCGCGGCGCACGCCGGGATCCGGCTGACCCTGCTGGACGCCTGCTACCTGACCGCGTCGGTGGACGGCCGGCCGCTGGTCGGGCCGCAGCAGCGCTTCGGCGACGGTGACGCGGCGCGCTGGGCGGAGCGGGTCGACGCGTTCGACCCCGACGGTGGGCACGCCCGGCTGGGCGCGGCGATCCACTCGGTCCGCGCGGTGCCGGCCGGACAGCTCGCCACCGTCGCCGGCTGGGCGCAGCGCCGGGACGCGCCGCTGCACGTGCACCTGTCGGAGCAGCCCGCCGAGAACGACGCCTGCCGGGCGGTGCACGGCCGCACCCCGACCCGGCTGCTCGCCGACCACGGTGTGCTCGGCCGGGCCACCACGGCGGTGCATGCCACCCACCCCACCAGCGCCGACGTGAGCCTGCTCGGGGAGAGCCGGACCGGGGTGTGTCTCTGCCCGACCACCGAGCGGGAACTCGCCGACGGCATCGGGCCGGCCCGCCGGTTGGCCGACGCGGGCATCCCGCTCAGCCTGGGCAGCGACAGTCATGCCGTGATCGACCCGTTCGAGGAGGCGCGGGCGGTCGAGTTGGACGAGCGGCTGCGTACCCGGCGGCGCGGCCACTTCGCCCCGGCGGAGTTGCTGGCCGCCGCGAGCGAGGCCGGGCACGCCGCGTTGGGCTGGGCCGACGCCGGCCGGATCGCGGTCGGCGACCGCGCCGACCTGGTCACGGTGCGGCTGGACACGGCACGCACGGCCGGCGTGCCCCGGCGGGCGCCTGGTTCGCGGCGAGCGCCGCCGACGTGGCGCAGGTGGTGGTGGACGGACGGGTGCTGGTCCGCGACGGCCGACACCTGACCGTCGACGTGGCACCGGAACTGTCCACGGCCATCGCGGAGGTGACCGGGTGAGCGCGGGCAGCCTGCTGGTGGACAACATCGGTGAACTGGTCACCAACGACCCCGGCCGGGGCGAGGGCGGTCCGCTGGGGATCCGGCGGCGGGTCGCGGTGCTCGTCGAGGACGGCGAGGTGGCCTGGATCGGCCCGGCCGTCGACGCGCCGGCCGCGGACCGCCGCGTCGACGCGGGCGGGGCCGCGGTGCTGCCCGGCTTCGTGGACAGCCACGCCCACCTGGTCTTCGCCGGCGACCGGGCCACCGAGTTCGCCGCCCGGATGGCCGGGCGGCCGTACACCGGCGGTGGCATCCGGACCACGGTCGGCGCCACCCGCGCCGCGAGCGACGGCGAGCTGCGGGCCACCGTGCGCCGGCTGCACGCGGAGGCGTCGCGACAGGGCACCACCACGATCGAGATCAAGAGCGGGTACGGCTTGACCGTCGCCGACGAGGCCCGCTCGCTGCGGATCGCCGCCGAGGTGACCGCGGAGACCACCTTCCTCGGCGCGCACGTGGTCCCGGCCGAGTACGCCGACCGACCCGACGAGTACGTGGGACTGGTCTGCGGGCCGATGCTGGCCGCCGCCGCCCCGCACGCCCGCTGGATCGACGTGTTCTGCGAGCGGGGCGCCTTCGACGCCGACCACGCCCGCGCGATCCTGACCTGCGGGCAGGCGGTGGGGCTGGGCGTGCGGGTGCACGCCAACCAGCTGAGCCCCGGTCCGGGCGTGCGGCTCGGGGTGGAGCTGGGCGCGGCCAGCGTCGATCACTGCACCCACCTGGCCGACGCCGACGTCGACGCGCTGGCCGGCGCGGAGACCGTGGCCACCCTGCTGCCCGGCGCCGAGTTCTCCACCCGGTCGCCGTATCCGGACGCCCGGCGGCTGCTCGACGCCGGGGTCACCGTGGCCCTGGCCACCGACTGCAACCCCGGCTCGTCGTACACCTCGTCGATGCCGTTCTGCGT
This sequence comes from Micromonospora tarapacensis, assembly GCF_019697375.1. Taxonomy (NCBI): domain Bacteria; kingdom Bacillati; phylum Actinomycetota; class Actinomycetes; order Micromonosporales; family Micromonosporaceae; genus Micromonospora; species Micromonospora tarapacensis. The sequence goes on from NZ_JAHCDI010000004.1 coordinate 3,878,536, forward strand.
CGCGCTGGCCGTCCGCGAGATGCGGATGACCCCGGCGGAGGCCGTCTGGGCCGCGACCGCCGGCGGCGCGCGGGCGCTGCGCCGCGACGACATCGGCGTGCTGCGGCCCGGCGCCCGGGCCGACCTGATCATCCTCGACGCGCCGTCCCACCTGCACCTGGCCTACCGGCCCGGAGTTCCCCTGATCCGCCGGGTCCTGCACAACGGAGTACCGCGATGACCGTGACCATCCAGCCCACCGGGATCTCCCCCACCGACGTGCTCGCCGTGGCGCGCGGCGGCGCCAAGGTCGTCCTCGATCCGGCCGCCGTCGACGCGATGGCGACCAGCCGGTCCATCGTGGACGGGATCGAGGCCGCCGGCCGTCCCGTGTACGGCGTCTCCACGGGCTTCGGTGCCCTCGCCAACACCTTCGTCGCCCCCGAGCGCCGGGCCGAGTTGCAGCACGCACTGATCCGCTCGCACGCCGCCGGGGTGGGCGCGCCGATGCCGCGCGAGGTGGTGCGGGCGATGATGCTGCTGCGGGCCCGCTCGCTGGCCCTGGGCCGCTCCGGGGTGCGCCCGCTTGTCGCCGCCGCGCTGGTGGACCTGCTCAACCACGACGTCACCCCGTGGGTGCCGGAACACGGGTCGCTGGGCGCCTCCGGTGACCTGGCGCCGTTGGCGCACTGCGCGCTGGTGCTGCTCGGCGAGGGCTGGGTGCTCGGCCCGGCCGGCGAACGGGTACCCGCCGCGGACGCCGTGCGCCGGGCCGGCCTCACCCCGGTGCAGCTGGCCGCCAAGGAGGGGCTGGCGCTGATCAACGGCACCGACGGCATGCTCGGCATGCTGCTGCTGGCGATCCACGACGCGGCACACCTGTTCACCATGGCCGACGTGACCGCCGCGCTGGCCATCGAGGCGATGCTCGGCTCGGAACGGCCGTTCCGGCCGGAGTTGCACGCCATCCGCCCGCACCCCGGTCAGGGCGTCTCGGCGGCGAACATCCACCGGTTGTTGCAGGAGTCGGCGGTGATGGACTCGCACCGCGACGACCTGGCGCACGCGGTCCAGGACGCCTACTCGATGCGCTGCGCACCGCAGGTCGCCGGCGCGGCCCGGGACACCCTGGACTTCGTCCGCACCGTCGCCGCCCGGGAGTTGGTCTCGGTGGTGGACAACCCGGTGGTGCTCACCGACGGCCAGGTGGAGTCGACCGGCAACTTCCACGGCGCACCGCTGGGCTTCGGGGCGGACTTCCTGGCCATCGCCGCCGCCGAGGTGGGCGCGATCTCCGAACGCCGGGTGGACCGGCTGCTCGACGTCACCCGTTCCCGGGACCTGCCGGCGTTCCTCTCCCCCGACGCGGGAGTCAACTCCGGCCTGATGATCGCCCAGTACACGGCGGCCGGCATCGTCGCGGAGAATCGCCGCCTCGCCGCGCCCGCCTCGGTGGACTCGCTGCCCACCAGCGGCATGCAGGAGGACCACGTCTCGATGGGCTGGGCGGCGGCCAAGAAGCTGCGCACCGTCCTGGACAACCTGACCAGCCTGCTCGCGGTGGAGCTGCTCGCCGGCGTACGCGGGTTGCAGCTGCGGGCGCCGCTGACGCCGTCGCCGGCCGGCCGGGCGGCGATCGCGGCGCTGGGCGACATCGTCGGTGAGCCCGGCCCGGACGTCTTCCTCGCCCCGCTGATGGAAGCCGCCCGCGCCGTGGTGGCCAGCCCCGACCTCCGCGCCGCCATCGAAGTCGAGCTGGGTCCGCTCGGCTAGCCGGCCGGGTGGTCAGGGTGTGGGTGGGAGCACCTTGGCGACCAGGGCGGCCAGCTCGCGCAGCGCCTTGCCGCGGTGGCTGATGGCGTCCTTCTCCTCCGGGGTCAGCTCGGCGTTGGTGCGGTCCTGGCCGTCGCCGAGGAAGATCGGGTCGTAACCGAAGCCGCCGTCGCCACGCGGGGCGCGCAGCAGCCGACCCGCCTGCCGGCCGTCGACCAGGTGCTCCTTGCCGCCGGGCAGCACCAGTGCGACCGTGCAGACGAAGGAGGCGCCCCGGTGCTCGTCCGGCACGTCGCCGATCTGGTCGAGGACCAGTTGGAGGTTGGCCTGGTCGTCACCGTGCCGGCCGGCCCAGCGGGCGCTGAACACCCCCGGCATCCCGTTGAGCGCGTCGACGGCCAGCCCGGAGTCGTCGGCGATCGTCGGCAGACCGGTACGCCGGCAGCCCTCCCGCGCCTTGATCAGCGCGTTCTCGCCGAAGGTCAGCCCGGTCTCCGGCAGCTCCGGATAGGCCTCGACGTCGTCCAGCCCGATCAGGGCGACCCGGTGCGCGCCCAGCGCCCCGTCCAGGATCCGCTGCAGCTCGATCAGCTTCTTGCGGTTCCGGGTGGCGAGCAGGACTGTGTTCATGGGGTGAGCGCCTTCCGCTGGGCTTCGGCGAGGTCAAGACAACCGAGGACGGCCAGGTCGAGCAGGTCGTCGAGCTGCTTGCGGGCGAACACGCCGGCCTCGCCGGTGCCCTGCACCTCGACGAAGTCCCCGGTGCCGGTGCAGACCACGTTCATGTCGACCTCGGCGGCCACATCCTCCTCGTAACACAGGTCCAGCCGCGGCGCGCCGTCGATCACGCCGACGCTGATCGCGGCCACCGAACGGTGCATCACGTTCTCCGGCTTGCCGGCCAGCGCCTTACGTGCGGCGAGCCAGCTCACCGCGTCGTGCAGCGCCACGTAGGCGCCGGTGATCGCCGCGGTCCGGGTGCCGCCGTCGGCCTGTAGGACGTCGCAGTCGAGCACGATCGAGTTCTCGCCGAGCGCCTTGAGGTCGACGGCCGCCCGCAGACTCCGGCCGACCAGCCGGGAGATCTCGTGGGTACGCCCACCGACCCGGCCCTTGACACTCTCCCGGTCGGAGCGGGTGTTGGTGGCCCGGGGCAGCATCGCGTACTCCGCGGTGACCCAGCCCTGGCCGGAACCACGGCGCCAGCGGGGCACGCCCTCCGTCACGCTCGCGGTGCAGAGCACCCGCGTCGCGCCGAACTCGACCAGCACCGACCCCTCCGGATGGGTGCTCCAGCCACGGGTCAGGGTCACGGGTCGAAGTTGGTCGGGTCGCCGCCCGTCAGGTCGCGCCATGCCTGCACCCTATGCGGTGCGCCGAGCGGACCGAGCCCGGGTGCCGCTCAGCCGCGCCGACCGGCCGCCTGGATCACCGGGAGGTGACCGTCAACGACGGATCGCCGGACGGCTGACCGGTGTCGATGCCGTGCGCGCGCAGGAAGCCGGTGACCGCGCCCGGCCAGCCGAACTCCTCGGCCCGGCGACGGGCAGCCGTGCGCCGATCCACCTCGGACCGTTCCAGCAGACGCACCACGGCCGCGGCGATCGCCGACGGCGTGCCGTCGGCGGCCCGCCCGCCCGGCCCGATCACCTCGGGCAGGGCACTGGCGGCGTTGGCCACCACCGGGGTGCCGCTGGCGAGCGCCTCCAGGCCGGCCAGGCCGAAGGTCTCCACCGGGCCGGGCGCCAGCACCACATCCGCCGTGGCGAGCAGCGCCGCGAGGGTCGCCCGGTCCGGCAGGAAGCCGGTGAAGTGCACCGGCAGGCCCGCCGCACGCCGGGCCAGCGCCGGCCGCAGCGGCCCGTCGCCGGCCATCACCAGCACCGCGGGCACGCCGTCGGCACGCAGCCGGGCGAGGGCGGCCAGCGCCAGCTCGGGGCGCTTCTCCACGGACAGCCGGGCACAGTGCACCAGCAGCACCTCGGTGTGGTCGGCGTAGCGCTCGCGCAGCACCGGGTCGGCGCGCCGGGGATGGAAGGTGGACAGGTCGACGCCGAGCGGCACCAGGTCGGCGCCCGGCCCGTCGAGCCGGTCGAACTCCTCGGCCGCCCACCGGGTGGTGCAGACGACCCGGTCGTAGCGGCGCAGGGTCTCCCGGTTGAGCCGGTCCGCGACCTGCCGGGCGGCGGCATCCGGCAGCCGCCACTGGCCGAGCAGGCCGGTCAGGCTCTCGTGGGAGACCATCACCGACGGCACCCCGTGCGCACCGGCCCAGCGGCCGATCCAGCGCAGGGTGCTGCGGTCGGAGACCTCCAGCCGATCAGGGGCCAGGTCGCCCAGGACCCGGGCCAGCCGCCGCCGGTCGGTCAGCACCCGGTAGCCACCGGTGCCGGGCAGCTCCGGGCCGGGCAGCGTGACCTCGCGGCCCCAGGGGCGACGGGTGTCGCCGTACCTGCTGCCGGGAAGGACCAGCACCGGCTCGTGCCCGGCGGCGAGGTAGCCCTCGCCGAGGTGTCGCAGCGCGGTCCGCAGGCCACCGGAGCGGCCGGTCACGAAGTTGGCCACCCGGACGATCCGTGCCGGCCGGGCGGTGGTGGTCGTCCTCACGCCGACAGGCCCATCGCCGGCATCCCGGCCAGCACCGCCTCGTAGTGCCCGATCAGCTCGTCGCCGACGGCGCTCCAGCTGCGCCGGGCGACCGCCGCCCGGGCGGCCCGGCCGTACTCCGCGCGGCGGCTGTGGTCAGCGGCCAGTTCCGCCACGGCGGCGGCGAGGGTCTCGCCGTCCTCCGGCGGCACGAGCAGCCCGGTGACGCCGGAGTCGACCAGGTCGACCGGTCCGCCGCTGGCCGGCGCGACCACCGGTACCCCGCTGGCGAGCGCCTCCTGGACGGTCTGGCCGAACGTCTCGTGCGGGCCGGTGTGCACGAACACGTCGAGGCTGGCGTAGAACCGGGCCAGGGCGTCGCCGTGCTGGACGCCGAGGAAGCGGACGCCGGGCAGGTCCCGTTCGAGCTGGCGGCGGGCCGGACCGTCGCCGGCGACGACGACCCGGACGCCGGGCAGCCGGGCGGTGGCGGCGAGCAGCTCGACCCGCTTCTCCGGGGCCAGCCGCCCGACGTAGCCCACCAGGAGTTCACCGCCGGGCGCGAACGTCCGGCGCAGGTCGGGGCAGCGCCTGTCGGGGTGGAAGCGCTCGGCGTCGACACCCCGGCGCCACAGCCAGACCCGCTGCACCCCGTGGGCGGCGAGGTCGGCGGCGGCCCAGGTCGAGGGGGCCAGGGTGCGCCACGCCGAATTGTGGATCTCCCGCAGGCGCCGCCAGGCCGCGGCCTCGCCCCAGCCGACCCGGTAGGCGCGGGCATAGGCGGCGACGTCGGTCTGGTAGACGGCGATGGTGGGTAACCCGTGCCGGGCCGCGAGCACGGCCGCGCGGCTGCCGAGGATGAACGGGCTGGCCAGGTGCACCACGTCGGGTGCGTGTTCCAGCAGCACGCCGGCCAGCCGGTTGTTCGTCGGCACGCCGAGCCGGAAGCCCTGGTAGCGCGGCAGCGGCACGCTCGGGATACGGACCACCGGGTAGGGATACCGGTCGGTGTCACGACTCAGCGTCCCCGGCGGGGCGGGCGCGATCACCAGCGGCTGGTGGCCGCGGGCGACGAGGTGCTCGGCGGCCCGCACGACCGAGTTGGCGACACCGTTGACGTCCGGCGGGAACGACTCGGTCACGATGGCGATCCGCATGCCTCCCACCGTGGGGGCACCAGCGAAGATCCAGGAGACGTCCGGCTGACGGGCCGGCGAACAGTGCGGCACGAACCCGCGTCGGGCCGGTCAGATCTCGTAGCTGGCGCCGGGGCGGACCACTTCCAGCGGGCCGGCGTACGCGGCGGAGGCGGCGGCGACCGTGTGCGCCTCACTGCCCCAGGCGGGGACGAGGTGGGTCAGCAGCAACCGCCCGACGTTGGCCTTCGACGCCGCCTCGCCCGCCTCCCCGCCGGTGAGGTGCAGGTCCGGCGGGTTGTCGACGCCGTCGAGGTAGCTGGCCTCGCAGAGGAAGACGTCGGCGTTCTGCGCCAGGCGCAGCAGGGACTCGCAGGGGGCGGTGTCCGAGGAGTAGCAGAGCACCCGCCCGCCGTGTTCCAGGCGCACCCCGTAGGTCTCCACCGGATGCAGCACCCGGTCGACGGTGACGCTGAACGGGCCGATCGGGAAGGTGCCGGGTTGCAGCGCATAGAACTGGTACACGTCCTCGACCGTGCTGTCCTCCTGCCCGTACGCGGCGGCGAGCCGGTCCGGGGCGCCGGCCGGGGCGTAGACCGGCAGCGGCGGGTAGGGGCCGTCCGGTGCGTACCGTCGCACCACCACGTACGTCGCGGCGTCGAGGATGTGGTCGCAGTGCAGGTGGGTCAGGAGGATCGCGTCGGGGGCGTGCAGCCCGGCGTAACGCTGCAGGGTGGACAGCGAGCCCGAGCCGAAGTCGACCAGGAGCCGGAAGTCCTCGGCCTCGACCAGATAGGCCGAGCAGGGGGACTCGGGTCCGGGGAAGCTGCCCGCACAGCCCAGGACGGTCAGTCGCATCGAGTTGTCTCGCTGTCACGGTAGGTAGTGATCGTGCTGGCCGCCGCTCCGGCCATGATCACTACCGACGCGTACGCCACGCTGCGCAGCCTACGCCCGCCCACGCGAGGGCAAGAATGATCTGCTGGAAGTTGTCATCAACGTGACACCGGGTTTCGGCCGTCCGATCGAGTCCCACTCACCGGAGTGGCCGGTCCGGACGGACCGACGCGACGAGGGCCACCGGCGGCCTGCCGGTGACCCTCGTCGATGCCACTCCCCGCGCAGGTCAGGCCCAGAGCTGACCGTCGAGCGCCGCCTCGGCGTCGGCGAGCGTGCCGCCGTACGCCCCGGTGCTCAGATACTTCCAGCCGCCGTCGCTGACCACGAAGGCCACGTCGGCGCGGCGGCCGTCGCGCACCGCCTCGTGCGCCACCGCCAACGCGGCGTGCAGGACCGCACCGGTGGAGAAGCCCACGAAGAGGCCCTCCACCTCCACCAACTGCCGGGTACGCAGCACCGCGTCCCGGGTGCCGACGGAGAACCGCCGGGTGAGCACGGTCGCGTCGTAGAGTTCCGGGACGTACCCCTCGTCGATGTTGCGCAGCCCGTAGACCAACTCGCCGTAGCGCGGCTCGGCGGCGATGACCTGGATGCCCTCGACCTTCTCGCGAAGGTATCGCCCGGTGCCCATCAGGGTGCCGGTGGTGCCCAGGCCGGCCACGAAGTGGGTGACGGTCGGCAGGTCGTGCAACAGCTCGGGGCCGGTCGTCTCGTAGTGCGCCCGGGCGTTCGCCTCGTTGCCGTACTGGAAGAGCATCACCCAGTCGGGGTGCTCGGCGGCGATCTGCTTGGCGGTCGCCACCGCCTGGTTGGAGCCGCCTGCCGCCGACGAGAAGATGATCTCCGCGCCGTACATCCGCAGCAGTTGCACCCGCTCGCTGGAGACGTTCTCCGGCATCACGCAGACCAGCCGGTAGCCGCGCAGCTTGGCCACCATGGCCAGGGAGATGCCGGTGTTGCCGCTGGTCGGCTCCAGGATCGTGTCGCCCGGCCGGAGCCGTCCGGCGGCCTCGGCGGCCCGGACCATGAACAGGGCCGCTCGATCCTTGATGCTGCCGGTCGGGTTACGGTCCTCGAGCTTCGCCCAGAGCCGCACCGGCGGCGCCCCGTCCGGCACCGTCGGCGACAGCCGGGGCAGCCCCACCAGGGGCGTACCGCCGCAGGCGTCCAGCAGGCTGTCGTACCGCGCCATCGCGGGCCGCCTCAGCCAGCCGCGACGGGCGCCCGGCGCCCGGCCGACGTGGCGGCGGCGTGTTGCGCGATCGCCGCGGCGGCCGCGAAGCCGAACGCGCCGCCGGCCACCGCGGGCAGGATGGTGACGCTGTCGCCGTCGTTGAGCTTGGCGTCCAGCGCGCCGAGGAAGCGAACGTCCTCGTCGTTGACGTAGACGTTGACGAAGCGGTGCAGCGCGCCGGCCTCGGTGACCAGCCGCCCGCGCAGCCCGCCGTGCCGGGAGTCCAGGTCGGTGAGCAGGTCGTCCAGCGTGTCGCCGCTGCCCTCGACGACCTTCGTGCCGCCGGTGTAGCTGCGCAGGATGGTGGGGATGCGAACCTCGATGGCCATGGTGTCGTACTCCTCGATCGGGTGCTCGGTGACGGGAAGGGGCGTGCGGGGGCTGAGAGGGTCAGCGGCCCGAACACTCGTAGTCGACCGTCGCCGGGCTCTGCCCGAACATGTAGGACTGCACGGCGTGCGGATCCACCCCGGCGTCGAGGATCCGCACCGGCTCCTCCGTCACCACGCCGTCCACGATCCGGAAGGAGCGGATCTCCTCGGTGTCGGGCTCGCGGGTGGAGACGAGCAGGTAGTGCGCGCCCGGCTCACCGGCGAAGGAGATGTCCGTCCGCGACGGGTACGCCTCGGTGGCGGTGTGCGAGTGGTAGATGACGATGGGCTCTTCGTCCCCGTCGTCCATCTCACGCCAGACCCGCAGCTGCTCCATCGAGTCGAACTCGTAGAAGGTCATCGAGCGGGCGGCGTTCTCCATCGGGATGTGCCGGGTCGGCGTGTCACTGCCGACGGGGCCGGCCACCACGCCACAGGCCTCGTCGGGATGATCCCGGCGGGCGTGGGCGACGATCGCGTCGACGATCGACCGGTCGATGCTCAGCACGCCGCCAAGCGTAGCGCCCGGCGGCGGCCAACCGCGAGGCGGCGCCGGTCACAGTCAGTCGATCAAGGCGTTGAGCAGGGATTCCTGGAGGTAGCCAAGATAGGCGTAGACCGAAAGCTGGAACACCCGGCTGGAGGTCGGATCGTCGGAGACCGCGTCGTCGAGTTCCACGCCCAGGTCCGTCCCGTCCTTGATCTCCAGCCGGACGCCCATCGCCAGCCGGGCGTCGTTGAGTGCCCGCAGCCACGCCTCGGCCGCCTCGGCGTCAAGGCGCACCTCCCCGCCGCTGTCGCCGGGCAACGCGGCCAGGATCGCCCCGGCCTGATCGATCTTGCTGGTCTTCAGGTCGCCCTCGGTGTACCGGCGGAACTCCGCGGTGCCCGTCGCGTCGTCGGGGTACGCCTCGGGGAAGAGCCGGCACACGACCGGGTCGGAGTGGTCGAAGCCCTCGGTGAGCAGGCCGACCACCTCGGAGGCGACCTTGCGGAGCACCCGCACCTCGTCCATGGCGAAGGTGGCGACGTACCGGTCACCCCGGCGGCGGAACATGCTCACGACCGGTCCACCGTCGCCCACAGGCCGTACGCGTGCAGCTGGGAGGCGTCGTGTTCCATGCGTTCCCGGGCACCGCTGGAGACGACGGCCTTGCCCTTGTGGTGCACGTCCAGCATGAGCTGCTCGGCCCTCTCCCGGCTGTAACCGAAAAGCTTCTGGAACACCCAGGTCACGTAGGCCATCAGGTTGACCGGGTCGTCCCACACGATCGTCACCCACGGCCGGTCCGAAGCCGGCACCTCATCGGTGTCCGGAGTCTCGACCGGTGCAACCTGCGGAGCCGCCATGCCTCCCATCGTGCCACCGGATCCGCGGAACCGAGGAACCGGAACGCCGGACCGGCCCGGAACGCCGCCGACGGCCGCGCCGCCACCGCGGCCGGTCACCCGGGCAGCGCACGTGCACCCCGCCGGCGCTGCCGGCGGGGTGGACGGCGGAACCCTCAGGCGAGCAGGAGGCCGTGTTCGGCGGCATCCGACAGCACCGTGCCGAGCGAGCGGCGGATCGCCTCGAACCGGCGGGCGACCTCCCGCGACAGTTCCAGTTCGATCTCCCGGAGCGCCCGTTGGGCCCAGGCCCGCGCGGCGCTCGTGTCGTTGTTGCCGGGGGCGCGCCAGTGCTGCCAGCAGCCGCCGGCCAGCGCCACCGCGACCGGCGGGAGCACCGCCGCGCGGGCCGGCGCGGGATAGGCGGACAGCACGTCGATCGCCGCGGCGCCGGTCAGCGACGTCACCCCCGCGGAGCTGGTGACGAGCAGCGCCCGCTCCAGTTCCTGCCCGGTGGTGTCGTCGGCCCAGCCCCAGCGGACCGCCTGCTCGATGCGCCGGCGGACACCCTCCGGCAGCGGCGTGCCGAAGAGCCGGCCCGCGACGTCGTCCACGAGTTCCCGTGCGTGGTGGTCGCACTGCGCGGTGGCCAGCAGCGACAGCGCCGCCATCTCCCGGTCGAGCAGCTGGGGAAGGCCGGCGCAACCGACCCCGAAGACGATCTCCTGCACCACCCGCAGGTGCATCTTGGCCAGCTCCAGCGCGAGGTGCTGACGGATGCGCTGGGCGGCGGTGCGGGCCTGCCGGTCCAACCGCTCGGCCCACTCACCCGGCTCGGCCAGCACCGGCACCCGGCCATGCGCGCCGGGCAACTCGGGCGGTTCCAGGCTGGCGCGGCGCAGCCCTCGTCCGACGCCCACCCGACCAGCGCCCGCTTCAGGTCGGCCGCACCGCCGCTGACCATCGCGAACCAGCGGGCCTCGGCCAGCCCGGGCACGGCGGCGAGCAGCGCGGCCCGGTATGCCTCGACGGTGACCGCGACCGGATCCACCGCCGGGCCCCCGGACTCCCCGAACCCTGCATCGCCGCCGCGCCTCGCCGACCGCCGCCCAACCGTCGACGCCCGGCGTGACCGCGAAGAAGACCCGCACCGCAGTCCCCGCGACCTCGGACAGCAGGCTCAGCTCGGCTGCGCTGAAGGTCTGGTCCGCCGCGATCACGAACAGGAGCGCGCCGGCCCGACCCACCGCGTCGAGCAGCACGCCGGAGCCGGCCGGACCCGGCGCGGCGATGTCCGGCGTGTCGACCAGGACGAAGCGTTTCAGCAACGGCTCGGGCAGGCTCAGCTCGACCCGGCGGGGCGGCCTGGCCAGCGCCGGCCCGGCGGCCGGCAGGTCCGGCCGGTAGGAGTGCGGCAACCGGTAGCCGGGCACGTAGGCGGCCCGGGTGGGTTTCGCGGAGTGGCGCACGACCAGCCAGCTGCCGGCCGGCGCGGTGAGTATCGCGGCGTCGATCTCCAGCAGTGCGGCGAGCACGCTCGCGCGTCCGGCGGCGGCGGGACCCGCGGCGATCACCGCCAGCGGCTCGCTCGCGCCGGTGCCGGAGACGCCGAGCCGCTCCGGGAGGGGTCGCGACCAGGCGGCCCGGCCGCGTCGTCGGGCGTGCCGAGGTCGTGAAGAGGGCCCGGCTTCATCAGGCGGCGGCCTCCGAGGCAAGGCGACCGGCGTGGCCGGTCGCGGTGTGCATCCGGTGACGACACCCGGATTCCGGAAGAGTAAAGGTGCCGGCGTCGGGATCGGGACAATTGCGGTACTCACGGGTAACTCGACGGCTACTCAACTTCACCCGCCCTGGCTACCGGTCCGCTGGCAGTTGCATCGATATGCTGCGCGAATGAGTCGGTGGAGCTTCGTGGGCCGGGCTGAGGAACTCGACCGTCTCCGGTTGGCGGTGACCGGCACCCGGGGCCGGGGCATCTTCTTCACCGGCAGCGCGGGCATCGGCAAGAGCCGGCTGCTGCACGAGGGCGTCGAGGCGCTCCCCGGCGAGGAGTACGCCGTCTGGCGGATCGCGGCCAGCGCGACCACCGCCGCGATGGCCTTCGGCGGCCTGGTCCAGGTGCTCCCCGTCGAGCAGCCGCAGGGCCTGTCCCCGGCGGGCATCCTGCGCTGGGCCGTCGACGTGCTGCAGCAGCAGGCCGCCGGCCGGCGGATCGTGCTCGCGGTCGACGACGCGCACCTGCTCGATCCGCCGTCGGCCGCGCTGGTGCACCTGGTGGCCCGCGCGGAGAACTCCTTCGTGGTCGGCACGCTGCGCGACGGGGAGCAGATCCCGCTGCCGATCCGGGCGCTGTGGACGGACGGGCTGGTCGAGCGTGCCGAGTTGAGCCCGATGACACCGGCCGAGACCAGCGGGCTGCTCGCCGCCATCCTGGGCGGCCAGGTGGACGGCAGCTCCGCCGACCGGCTGGGTCGGCTCAGCGCCGGCAACCCGCTGCTGCTGCGCGAGCTGGTGCACGCCGCCAACAACGGCGGCGAGTTCACCAAGAAGTACGGCGTCTGGGCCTGGACCGGCCGGCTGGAGCTGGCCCCCAGCCTGACCGAGCTGATCGACATCCGGATCGGCCAGCTCACTGCGGGGGTGCGGGCCGTGGTCGAGCTGGTCGCGTTCGGCGAGCCGCTCGGCCTGAGACTGCTGCACCAGGCGGTGGAGACCACCGACGTGGAGTTCGCCGAGGAACGCGGGCTGATCCAGATGGTGGAGTCCGACCGGCGGCTCGACGTGCGGCTGGCCCACCCGCTCTACGGCGAGGTGGTACGCCGGCAGTGCCCGGTCAGTCGTACCCGCCGGTTGCAGGCGCACCTCGCCGATCTGCTGGAGAAGGTCGGCAAGCGACGACGGGAGGACCTCCTGCGGGTCGCGAGGTGGCGGCTGGACTCCGGCACCGCGCAGGACCCGGCGATGCTGATCGCCGCGGCGGGTGAGGCATTCGCGCGCTACGACGTACCGCTGGCGACCCGGCTGGCCCGCGCGGCCCTCGACGCCGGGGGCGGATTCGACGCGGCCGAGTTGCTGGCCACCATCCTGATGTTCGCCGACCGGCCGGCCGAGGCGCTGGGCGTGCTCGACGCCGTCGCCACCGACACCGGCCAGGAGGAGCGGCTCAGCCGGTGGCTGACCGTCCGCGGCATGGTGAGCTACTGGGGGTTGAGCCAGTCGTCGACGGTGGAGGAGATCGCCGCGCAGGGTACGAAGCTGACCGACTCCGCCGCCCAGGCCCGGGTCCGCGCCTTCGAAGCGATCATGCGCCTGCACCGGCTGGACGCACCGACCGCACTGCGGCTCGCCCAGGGCGTCCTGGACCGGCCGGCGGCCAGCGTGGCCGCCCGCGAGCTGGCCCGCTGCACCATCGCCCATCTTCAGGCGGTGCAGGGACAGCTGTACCGCAGCGCCGCGGCGGTGGACCTGGTGCAGGCGAAGGTGGCCAGTTGGCGGGCGGACATGCCGTACCTCCAACTCGCCGTGGAACTGGCCCGGGGCACCCGACTGGCCCTGTCCGGCGACCTGGCCGGCATCGACACGCTGGTCGCCGACGAGTTCGCCGACCTCGCCGACGCGGGTGACTTCCGGCTCGGCACCGGCTACCTGGCGATCCTCCGGGCGTACGCGGCGCGGCTGCGCGGGCGCAGCGACACGGCGCTGCAAGCGGCGCTCGGCGCCTGCGCGGTCCTGGCGACCAGCCGGGTCTATGCGGGACTGGCCCAGGCCGAACGGGCACAGGCCGCCGCGCTGCGCGGCGACGCCCAGCAGGCGGCCGAGGCGATCGCCGAAGCCGACCGGCTCCACTCGCCGAGCATGGGGGTGCTGTATCCGTGGCTGGAACAGGCCCGGGCGGCGGCGCTCGCCGCGGGCGGCGACCTGCCCGGCGCGGTGACCCGGCTGCACGGTCTGGTGGACCGGGTGCGCGCCGACGGGTTCACCGGGCACGAGACCCTGGTGCTGCACGACCTGGTGCGGCTGGGCCAAGCCGGGGCATCGACGGGGCCGAGGTGTTCCGATGGCAGCCGCCGCTCGGTGGCCCAACGGCTCACCGAGCTGTCGGAGCAGGTCGACGGGGAACTGCCGCCGCTGCTGGCCCGGCACGCCCGCGCGGCGGCCGACGGGTCGCCGGAGCAGCTGCTGGCCGCTGCGGACGGTTTCATGGCACTGGGGCTCGCACTCCCGGCCGCCGAGGCCGCGGCCGGCGCCGTGCACCTGCTGCGGCTGCGGCGGTCGCCGGAGGTCGCCGATGCCCGGGAACAGCTCGCCAGCATGCTCGGCTGGTGTGACATGGTGCACACTCCGGCGCTGCGGGCGGCCACCCCGACCCTGACCGAGCGGGAGTGGGAGGTGGCCCGACTCGCGGCGGACGGCGGGACCAGCCGGGCCATCGCCGAGCAGCTGTTTCTCTCCGCCCGCACGGTGGAAAACCACCTGCAGCGCATCTACAGCAAGCTCGGCGTGACCGGCCGGGCCGACCTCAGGGCGGCGCTGCGGACGATCCCGGGCCATGACGGCACGGCGGCGACCTGAACCCTAGGCTGGGGATGTGCACACCCCTCGTCCCGCCCTGTTGACCGATCACTACGAGCTGACCATGGTCAGTGCCGCCCTACGGGACGGCACGGCAGACCGCCGCTGCGTGTTCGAGGTGTTCAGCCGCCGGCTGCCGGCCGGTCGCCGGTACGGCGTGGTCGCCGGCACCGGCCGGCTGGTCGACCTGATCCGCGGGTTCCGCTTCGACCCGGCCGACATCGACTTCCTGCTCCGCACCGGCGTGGTCGACGCGCTGGGCGCCGACTGGCTGGCCGGCTACCGGTTCACCGGCGACGTCGACGGGTACGCCGAGGGTGAGCTGTTCTTCCCCGGCTCGCCGATCCTGACCGTCTCCGGCAGTTTCGCCGAGTGCGTGGTGCTGGAGACGCTGGTGCTGTCGGTGCTCAACCACGACAGCGCGGTGGCCGCCGCCGCGGCGCGGATGGTCACCGCGGCCCGCGGCCGGGCGCTGATCGAGATGGGGTCACGCCGGGCCCACGAGGAGGCGGCGGTCGCGGCGGCCCGCGCCGCCTACCTGGCCGGGTTCCGGTTCACCTCCAACCTGGCCGCCGGCCAGCGGTACGCCGTCCCCACCGCGGGGACCGCCGCGCACGCCTTCACGCTGCTGCACGACGACGAGCGGGCCGCGTTCGCCTCGCAGGTCGCCACGCTGGGCAAGGAGACGACGCTGCTGGTGGACACCTACGACATCAGTCAGGGCATCCGCAGCGCGATCGAGGTGGCCGGGCCGGAGCTGCGGGCGGTCCGGATCGACTCCGGCGACCTGGCCGTGATCGCCCAGCAGTCCCGGCAACTGCTGGACTCGCTCGGCGCCACCGAAACCAAGATCATCGTTTCGGGCGACCTCGACGAGTACGCCATCGCGGCGCTCGCCGCCGAGCCGGTGGACATGTACGGCGCCGGCACCGCCGTGGTGACCGGCTCCGGCGCGCCGACCGCCGGTCTGGTCTACAAGCTGGTCGAGGTCGAGGGCCGTCCGGTGGTCAAGCGGTCCGAACAGAAGGCCACCATCGGCGGTCGCAAGGTCGCCGTCCGCCGGCACAAGCCGACCGGCACCGCGACCGAGGAGGTCGTCGTCCCGCAGGGGGTGCCGGACCGCCGCGCCAACGACCGGTTGCTGCAACGGTCGTACGTCGTGGACGGCGAGCCGGTGATCCTGCCGACGCTGGACGAGTCGCGGGAGCACCTGCGGCAGTGCCTGATCTCCATCCCGTGGGAGGGCCTCAAGCTCTCCGCGGGCGATCCGGCCATCCCGGTCACCGTGGTGCCGGCCTAGTGAGAGGAGTGAAGTCGGTGAGCAACGCGCTGATCGTCGTGGACGTGCAGAAGGACTTCTGCGAGGGCGGCTCGCTGGCCGTGGCCGGCGGTGCGGGTGTCGCGGCCGGGATCTCCCGGTTGCTGGCCGCCGAGCCGGCGCGCTGGGACCACATCGTGGCGACGAAGGACTACCACGTCGACCCCGGCATGCACTTCGCCGACGCGCCGGACTACGTGAGCACCTGGCCCCGGCACTGCGTCGTGGGCACCCCCGGCTCGGAGTTCCATCCCGAGCTGGCCACCGACCGGATCGAGGCGATCTTCCACAAGGGCGAGTACGCCGCCGCGTACTCCGGGTTCGAGGGGCACGCCGACGGTGGCGAGGGCCTGGCCGACTGGCTGCGACGGCACGGCGTGGACCGGGTGGAGATCGTCGGCATCGCCACCGACCACTGCGTGCGGGCCACCGCGTTGGACGCCGCCCGCGAGGGCTTCGCCACCACCGTGCTGCTGGACCTGACCGCGGCCGTCGCGCCGGACACCACCGACGTCGCGCTACGCGCCTTCGAAGGCGCCGGGATCACCACCCACGGCGCTCCTGTGATCAGGGCCGCATGAGCCGATAATCCGTTGGCGAGTGTCGTACCTCCGGTCGAGGATGTCCGGCGGAGGTACGGACCGACGTGAACATGAAGCCTTACCGGGAGGCGCTCGCCCTGCCCGGCCTGCGGTCGCTGCTGCTCGTGGCGGTGCTGGCGCGGGTACCGCTGACCGCGACCGGGGTCACGCTGACGTTCTACGTGGTGCAGGATCTCGGGCGCGGCTACGGCGCGGCCGGGCTGGTCGGTGCCGCGATCACCGTCGGCGCGGCGGTCGGCGGTCCGCTGCTCGGCCGCCTGGTGGACCGTCGCGGCCTGCGTCCCGTCCTCGTCCTCACCGCCGTGGCCGAGGCCATCTTCTGGTCGGCCGCACCGATGCTGTCGTACTTCCTGCTGCTGCCGGCCGCGTTCCTCGCCGGTCTGCTGGCGCTGCCGATCTTCTCGGTGATCCGGCAGTCCGTAGCCGCGCTGGTGCCGGCGGAGCAGCGCCGTCCGGCGTACGCCCTGGACTCGATGTCGGTCGAGCTGTCGTTCATGATCGGCCCCGCCCTGGCCACGGTGGGCGTCACCACCATCTCCGCCCGCCTCACGCTCTACCTGGTCGGCGCCGGCATCGTCGCCGCCGGTGTGGTGTTGTGGCTGCTCGACCCGCCGGTGCGCAGTGCCGGCGAGGCGACGACCGGGCCGCAGCCGCGGATCGCCCGACGGCAGTGGCTCACCTCGCGGCTGGTTGCCGTGTTCGCGGTGAGTGCTGCCGCCACCCTGGTGCTCGGCGGCACCGACGTGGCGGTCATCGCCGTGCTCCGGGAGAACGGTGACGTCGGCTTCACCGGCGCGGTGCTCTCCGTCTGGGCGGTGGCGTCGCTGGTCGGCGGCTTCGCCTACGGCGCCGTCCGCCGTTCGTTCTCCCCGGTGGCGCTGATGGGGGTGCTGAGCCTGTGCACCATCCCGGTCGGGCTGGGCGGCTCGCACTGGTGGCTGCTCTGCCTGGCCCTGATCCCGGCCGGCGCGCTCTGCGCTCCGACGATCGCGGCCACCTCCGACGCGGTGAGCCGGCTCGCCCCGGCCGTCGTCCGCGGTGAGGCGATGGGCCTGCACGGCTCGGCGGTCACCGTCGGCATCGCGGTCGGCGCGCCGCTGGCCGGCGCGGTCATCGACGTCTCGGCGCCGCTGTGGGGTTTCGCGGTCACCGGCGCGATCGGCGCCCTGGTGGCCCTCGCGGTGCTGCCGATCGAGCTGCGCCACCGCCGCGCCGACGTGGCAGCCACCAGCGCGAACACCGGCGGAAACACCGCGCCCGCCCTCACGCCCGCCGCCTCCTGACGCCACCGGCGGCTACCGCGCTCCGGGTTGGCCCGCACCTCGCGGGCGAAGAACCGGGCCGCGGCCACCTTGACCTCCGACCACTACGTTGAGTTGCCGCCGGCCACCGGCGCACCCCTCCCATGCGCCTCCTTTGCTCTGCTTCAACGGACGCAACGAATTACTTTCCGTATATCGGTCTCACTGCCGGTTCCCCACCGCGTCGGCACATCGCAGCAGCTCCTTAGCTGCTGCGTGGATTGAAGCAGAGCAAAGGACCGATAGAGCGATAGATGGAGGCGGGCGGTGACATCACAGAGGGTGACCTCCGCCGGAGAGCATCTTCGTCACGTAGAGTGGACCTCGAACGGGAGGTAGTCGCACCCGCGGCCAGGCGGTCAGGCACGCGAGGCGGGACGGGCGCCGGCCCCCTCAGGAAGGGGACGGCGCCCGTCTTTGCCGCCTGGTGGGTCAGTGCCGGTCGAGGTCGCTGGCGACGTCCTCGGTGTAGCTGGCACCGCCGTCGGATTCCCTGGTCAGCGGCTTGGAGCCGCCCTCGGGCGGGCCGGCCAGGGTGTGCCCGGCGGCCAGCTCGGGGAACTTGTGGTCGAACGCCGGCCGCTCGGAGCGGATCCGCGGCATCCGGTCGAAGTTGCGCAGCGGCGGCGGCGAGCTGGTCGCCCACTCGAGCGAGTTGCCGTGCCCCCACGGGTCGTCGACCTCGACCACCGGGCCGGCCTTGTACGACTTCCAGCAGTTGTAGAGGAACGGCAACGTCGAGATGCCGGTGATGAAGGCGCCGATCGTGGAGACCATGTTCAGCGTGGTGAAGCCGTCGCCGGGCAGGTAGTCGGCGTATCGCCGGGGCATGCCCTCGCTGCCCAGCCAGTGCTGCACCAGGAACGTGGTGTGGAAGCCAATCATGGTCAGCCAGAAGTGAATCTTGCCGAGCCGCTCGTCGAGCATCCGGCCGAACATCTTCGGGAACCAGAAGTAGATGCCGGCGAAGACCGCGAAGACGATCGTGCCGAAGAGCACGTAGTGGAAGTGCGCCACCACGAAGTAGGAGTCGTGCAGGTGGAAGTCGATCGGCGGGGCGGCCAGCAGCACGCCGGTCAGGCCACCGAAGAGGAAGGTGACCAGGAAGCCGACCGACCACAGCATCGGCGTCTCGAAGCTGATCTGGCCCCGCCACATCGTGCCGAGCCAGTTGAAGAACTTCATTCCGGTCGGCACGGCGATCAGGTAGCTCAGGAAGCTGAAGAACGGCAACAGCACCTGGCCGGTGGCGAACATGTGGTGCGCCCACACGCTCATCGACAGGCCGGCGATGGCGATGGTCGCGGCGACCAGGCCCTTGTAGCCGAAGATCGGCTTGCGGGAGAAGACCGGGATGATCTCGCTGATGATGCCGAAGAACGGCAGCGCGATGATGTAGACCTCGGGGTGACCGAAGAACCAGAACAGGTGCTGCCAGAGCATCGGCCCGCCGGTCTCCGGGCTGTACACGTGCGCGCCGAGGAGGCGGTCGGCGGCCAGCGCGAACAGCGCGGCGGCCAGCAGCGGGAAGACCAGGATCACCAGCAGGCTGGTGACCAGCATGTTCCAGGTGAAGATCGGCATCCGGAACATGGTCATGCCCGGCGCGCGCAGGGTCAGGATCGTGGTGATCAGGTTGACCGCGCCCAGGATGGTGCCCAAACCGGAGATGGCCAGCCCGACCACCCACATGTTGGCGCCGACGCCCGGGGCGTGCTCGCTGGTGCTCAGCGGGGTGTATGCGGTCCAACCGAAGTCCGCCGCCCCGCCCGGGGTGAGGAAACCGGCGGTGGCCATGGTGCCGCCGAACAGGTACAGCCAGTAGGCGAAGCTGTTCAGGCGCGGGAACGAGACGTCGGGAGCGCCGATCTGGATGGGCACGACGTAGTTGCCGAACGCGAACACGATGGGCGTCGCGAAGAACAGCAACATGATCGTGCCGTGCATGGTGAACAGCTGGTTGTACTGTTCGGGCGACAGGAACTGCAGCCCGGGCCGGGCCAGTTCGGCCCGCATGATCAGGGCCATCAGGCCACCGATCATGAAGAACACGAACGCCGTGACCATGTACATGATCCCGATTTGCTTCGCGTCCGTGGTCCGCAACAGCCGCGCGATAGCCGACCCCTTGACCGGCTCCCGGACCGGCCAGGGCCGGGTCACGACCGGCTTGGGTGCGACGGTGGTCACGAGTGGCCTCCGGTTCTGGGTTGTCCCGCTCGGCACGCGCTGGCTCGGCGGGCCGTCATCCGCAAGGAGGATAGTCCCCGGCAGGTGACAGCACCGCGTGGGGTCGTCAGCGGTGGATCACAGCGGGCCGAGGAGCAACCGGTAGTGCTCGCCGAAGATGCGGTTGCCGCGACCGCGCAGCAGCGGGTCGCGCAGCGCCGGCGGGACGTCGCGGGTGCGGTTACGGTCCCGGGTCCGGTCCTGCACCCATCGGGTACGCGGCCGGCGGCGGCTCTCGTACGCGGTCAGCGCCGCCTCCACGCTGCCCGCCGCGTGCAGCGACTCGGCGAGCACCACCGCGTCCTCCAGGGCCATCGCGGCGCCCTGCGACAGCGTCGGCGCGGTGGCGTGGGCGGCGTCACCGACCAGCAGCACCCGACCCCGGTACCAGCGTCCGAGTTCGACCTCGTCGGTGGTGCTGGCGCGCACCCCGTCGAGCGCGTCGAGCACCTCCGGCACCGGGCCGCCGTAGTCGCCGAACAGCTCGCGCAGCCGGGCCAGCGGGTCGCTCGGCAGTTCGGTGCCGGCCTCGTCGGCGTAGCAGTGCAGCCGGCCGGCGCCGATCGGCACCACGAGGAAGCCACAGCGCCGCCCGAGCAGGGCGGTCCACTCGTCGATCACCGGGCCGTCGCGTACGACAGCGCGGTAGACCACCTGCCCGGCAGGGCGGGGCGGACCGCCGAGGGCGGCCAGCGCACGGAGTGCGGAGCGCGGCCCGTCGGCGCCGATCACCAGGTCGTACTCGGTCTGGGTGCCGTCGACGAAGGTCACGCCGACGGCCGCCGGCAGCAGGTCGATGGTGCGCACCTCGGCGCCGTGCCGGACCGCGCCACCGGCCCCGCTCAACAGCACCCGGTGCAGGTCGGAGCGGGGCAGCGCGCGACACTCGCCGACCCCGGCCCAGAGCGTGTCGAGGTCGACCTCGCACAGCGGCGCGCCGGCCGAGTCCAGGAAACGTTGCCGGTGGATGACCTGCCCGAAGGGGCGTACCGGGCCGTCGAGGTCCAGCCGGCGCAGCGCGCGGGCCGCGTTGCCCGGCAGGTAGAGGCCGGCGTCGGTGAGGTCTCCCGGCGGCGCCTTGTCCGTGAGGTCGGGCCGGAAGCCGGCCAGGCGCAGCGCCCGGGCCACGGCCAGACCGGCGATGCCCGCGCCGACGACGAGGATGCGCAGGGGGGAGCCACGCATGGGGGTGTACGCCTCCGGGGGGATTCGGCACGCTTTGGAGGCAAGACACTACTCGGCGCAATCGGCGCACACCAGAGGCGACCGGCCGGCCCCGGACCCCCTCGGCGGCGGCTGCTGCCCCCGTCGGCGCTGGCCACCGGCCACCTGGGGACGACCGGGTAGCCGATGGTCCCGTCCGTGACACACGTCATATTCGGCACCATTCGCCCTCACCAGTTGCGCCCTTTGTTTCAAGTATGTAAATGTAACGATGAGCATGGGAGCGCTCCCGAGCCACCCCCGTCGGCGTTGCGTTCCGACCGCTCCGTCCGCATCCGTCCCGGCGTCCAGGTGGACGTCGCAGCGCAAGGAGCATCATGAGACGTCCCCTGCGGGCCATCATGGCCGTCGGCCTGCTCGCCGCCGGCTCGATCGTCGCCGTGGCCCTCGGCGGCACCGCCTCCGCCGACACCCAGATCTGCGACCAGTACGGCAGCACGGTGATCCAGAACCGGTACGTGGTGCAGAACAACCGCTGGGGCACCACCGCCCAGCAGTGCATCAACGTCACCGGGACCGGGTTCGAGATCACCACCCAGAACGGCAGCAGCCCGACCAACGGGGCGCCCACCGCGTACCCGTCGGTCTTCGTCGGCTGCCACTACACCAACTGCTCCCCCGGCACCAACCTGCCGATCCAGGTCAGCCAGATCAGCAGCGCCACCAGCAGCATCAACTACCGGTACGTCAGCGGGGCCACCTACAACGCCTCGTACGACATCTGGCTCGACCCGTCGCCCAAGCGGGACGGGGTGAACCAGATGGAGATCATGATCTGGTTCAACCGGCAGGGCCCGATCCAGCCCATCGGCTCGGCCGTGGGCACGGCCAACATCGCCGGCCGGAGCTGGGAGGTCTGGCGAGGCAACAACGGCGGCAACAACGTCATCTCGTACGTCGCACCGTCAGCGATCACCAGCCTGAACTTCAGCGTGCTGGACTTCATCAACGACACCCGCAACCGGGGCGCGATCACCAACTCCTGGTACCTGACCAGCATCCAGGCCGGCTTCGAGCCCTGGCAGGGCGGCGTCGGCCTGGCGGTGACCAACTTCTCGGCCACGGTCAACGGCGGCGGCAACCCCACCACCCCGCCGCCGAGCAGCCCGCCGCCCACCACGCCCCCGCCGTCGGGTGGCGGCTCGTGCGCGGTGGCCTACACGCCGAACTCGTGGAACAGCGGCTTCACCGCCGACGTGCGGATCACCAACACCGGGTCGAGCACCATCAACGGCTGGACGCTGGCGTACTCGCTGCCCTCCGGCCAGCAGGTGACCAACGCCTGGAACGCCACGGTGAGCCAGAGCGGATCATCGGTGACCGCCCGCAACGTCGGCTACAACGGCACGATCGCCCCCGGCGGCACGGCCAGCTTCGGCTATCAGGGCACGCTGAACGGGGGGTACTCCTCGCCCACCAGCTTTACCCTCAACGGCGCCGCCTGCTCGCGCTCCTGATGGGCTCCGGGTGGGGGTACGGCACGAGCCGCACCCCCACCGCAGGCCAGGCGGTGCCATCCACGAGCGGAAACTGGGAGACCTCGAAGGCGGGGAGGACGACGTGCGTCTGGAGGGGGACGGGGTCGTCCTGCGTCAGTGGTCGGAGCGCGACCTGGCGCAGCTGGTGACGATCTTCGACCACGACGAGATGGCCTACCGCCTGCCAATGGCCTCGCCGTTCGACCTGGCCGCCGCCAAGGCTTACCTGGCCACCGCCCGGCGGGCGCGGGAGGCCGAGGCCCGGATCTACCTCGCGATCACCAGCGGCGACGACCTGGCCCGTGGCGAGATCATGATCAACCTCGCCGCCGGCACGGTCGGCTACGCAGTCGGTCCGGCCTACCGGGGTCGGGGCCTGGCCGGTCGGGCCCTGCGGTTGATCACCGCGTACGCCCACACGGTGGCGGGTCTGCCGGCGGTTTATCTGGAGATCGAGGCGGACAACGCGGGCAGCACGGCCGTGGCGCGGTCAGCCGGCTTCCGGCCGACCGGCGGCGAGCCGGTGTTCGTGGAGGACAAGGGACGGCGCTACGCGCTGCACCGCTGGGCACACACGCGCCAACCACCCCCGCGCCGACCACCCCGGCGCCGGCCACCGGCTGAGGCTGCCATCGGGCACGGCCCGGCTCAGCCGGTGGCCGCCGTGCGTCGGGCGGCGGCAGTGGCGGTGACGGTCAGGACCTGCCGAGGGCGTCGATGTCGCGGATCTCCTCGGCGGTCAGCGAGAAACCGAACACGTCCGCGTTGGCCCGGATCCGCTCCGGGGTAACCGACTTGGGGATCGCCACGATCTCGTGGTCGACGTGCCAGCGCAGCACCACCTGGGCGGGCGAGACGTTGTGCGCGCCGGCGATCCGGGCCAGCACCGGGTCGGACAGATCGCTGGTCTTGAACGGGCTGTAGCCCTCCAGCACCACCCCGCGGTCCCGGTGCTCGGCGTGCCGCCGTCGGTCGTACAGCCATGGGCTCCACTTGATCTGGTTGACCGCCGGATTCTCCTCGGTGGCCTGGATCAGCTCGTCGATCTGGGCGGTGCTGAAGTTGCTGACCCCGACTGCGCGGGCCAGATTCGCGTCGCGGGCCGCGAGCATCTCCCGCCAGACCGGGATCAGGTCGCCGGCATCGCTTGGCGGCCAGTGCACCAGCCACAGGTCGACGTAGTCGACGCCGAGGGCGCGCAGGCTCGCCTCGATCGTCTCCCGTTCCCGGCCGACGCGCTCGGGTGGCAGCTTGGTGGTGATGAAGACGTCCTCCCGGCGCAGCCCGCTCTCGCGTACCGCCCGGCCGACCTCCTCCTCGTTGCCGTACATGGTGGCGGTGTCGAGGTGCCGGTAGCCGGCGTCGAGCGCGGCGAGCACCGCCTTGAAGCCCTCCTCCCCGGTGGCCTGCCAGGTGCCGAAGCCGAGCAGGGGGATCCGGACGTCACCGGGAAGAATGGCGGTCGGGTGGTCAGCATGGTCCATACCGACTGTTCTACCCCTGATGACCGGTGGCATGCCCGTAATCGGGTCCGGCGCCGGGCACACCGGTCCGGTTTGCCGGAGAATACGGGTGTGGCCGACCGGCTGCCGGAGCACCGCCGCAAGCGCGGCGCAGCCGCGCCTGGCGCAGCGTGGACGTGAGCTGAGACGGCGAGGAGCAGCAGCGTGTACCTGACCCACCTCGAATGCCCGCGCTGCGGCCGGGAGCACGACGCCGCCGTACCGCAGAACCTCTGCGGGTGCGGCTCGCCGCTGCTGGCGCGATACGACCTCGCGGCGGCGGCGCGGGTGGTCGAGCCGGAGCGGTTCGGGCTGCGCCCGGCCGACCTGTGGCGCTACCGGGAGCTGCTGCCGGTAACCGACCCGACGTGTGTCACGACGCTCGGCGAGGGGTGGACACCGATGCTGCCGGCCCCGGCCTACGGCGCGGACATCGGGGTCGACGACCTGCTGGTCAAGGACGAGGGCCTGACCCCGACCGGTTCGTTCAAGGCACGCGGGGCCGCCGTCGGCGTGAGCCGGGCCCGCGAGTTGGGCATCCGGCGGATCGCCATGCCGACCAACGGCAACGCGGGCGCCGCCTGGGCCACCTACGCGGCCCGCGCCGGGATGGGCGCCACGATCGCGATGCCGCTGTCGGCGCCGACCATCTGCCGCCGGGAGTGCGTCGCCGCCGGCGCCGACCTGCGCCTGGTGGACGGACTGATCAGCGACGCCGGGCGCCAGGTCGCCGCGCTCGTCGCGGCCTCGGGGGGCACCATCTTCGACGCCGGTACGCTGCGCGAGCCGTACCGCCTGGAGGGCAAGAAGACGATGGGGTACGAGATCGCCGAGCAGTTGGGCTGGCAGGTGCCCGACGTGATCGTCTACCCGACCGGCGGCGGGGTGGGGCTGATCGGCATCCACAAGGCCCTCGGCGAGCTGCGGGAACTGGGCTGGGTCGAGGATCGGCTGCCCCGGCTGGTGGCGGTGCAGTCCACCGGTTGCGCGCCGATCGTGCGCGCCTTCGCCGCCGGGGAGGACCGGGCCCAGCCGTGGGTGGACGCGCACACGGCGGCGTTCGGCATCACCGTCCCCGCCCCGCTGGGCGACGAGCTGATCCTGAGCGCGCTGCGGGCCACCGCCGGCACGGCGATCGCCGTCGACGACGCCGAGATCCTCGCCGACCTGCGGGCTTTCGCCGCCCGGGAGGGCCTGTTGCTCTGCCCGGAGGGGGCGGCCTGCCTGACCGCCACCCGCCAGCTGCGGGCCGGCGGATGGATCCGCGCGGGCGAGCGGGTGGTGGTGCTCAACACCGGGTCGGGCCTGAAGTACCCGGAGACGATCGACGTCACCGGCGTGCCGGTCCTGCCGGGCTGAGGCCGCCGGGCGGACCGGCGCGGGCGGTCAGCCCACGGTGGGGTCGGTCAGCCGCCAGGCGGCGTTGACCAGGCCGATGTGCGACAGCGCCTGCGGCATGTTGCCCCGGTGGGCTCCGCTGCTCAGGTCGATCTGTTCGCTGAACAGCCCGACGTCGTTGGCATGCCCGGTCACCCGCTCGAACAGCCGCGCGGCGCGGTCCCCCTCGCCGGCCAGCACCAGGCACTCCACCAGCCAGAACGAGCAGAGCACGAAGCCGGCCGGGTCGTCGTCCCAGCGGCGGACCAGTCCGCTGTCACCGCCCAGTTCCCGCTCCACCACGGTTATGGTGGCCCGCATTCGCGGGTCGGTGGCCGGCAGGAAGCCCACCACCGGCAGGTACAGGGCCGCGGCGTCCAGCTCGGACGAGCCGAAGGCGCCGGTGAAGACACCCCGGCGCTCGTCGAAGCCCTCGCGGAGCACGGTGGCCCGGATCTCGTCCCGGACCCCTGCCCAGCGCCGAGCATCCGCCCGCTCTCCCAGGTGCGGGGCCAGCCGCACCGCCCTGTCCATCGCCACCCAGCAGAGCACCTTCGACGACAGGTAGTGCCGCTCGCGGTCGCGCGGCTCCCAGATGCCCCGGTCGGGCAGCTGCCAGGTGGCGGCGACCTGTTCGGTCAGGCCCAGCACCAGATCACGCAGCTCGGCGGTGAACTCGTCGCCGAGGTAGTCGCGCAACCGCCAGACCGCCGAGACGATCTCGCCCGGCACGTCGAGCTGCCGCTGCCGCCAGGCGTCGTTGCCGATGCGCACCGGCCGACTGCCGGCGTACCCGCTCAGGTGGGGGCAGGCGTGCTCGGAGACGTCCCGCTCCCCCTCCAGCCCGAACAGCACGGGCACCGGGTCCGCGCCGACCCGGCCGACCGAGCGGGCCACCCAGTCGAACAGCCGGGACGCCTCGGTCGGGCATGCGGCCACCCACAGGGCGCGCATCGTCATCGCGAAGTCACGCAGCCAGGCGAAGCGGTAGTCGTAGTTGCGGTCTCCGCCGAGCCGCTCCGGCAGTGACGTGGTCAGCGCCGCGGCGACCGCGCCGCTGCGGGCGTACGTCAGACCGGTGAGCACCGTCCCGCTGTGCCGCACCACCTCGGGGTACCGGCCCTCGTACCGGTGGCTCTCGCGGAACGCCCGCCAGGCCCGGGTCGTGTCGTCCAGCGCCCGGACCGGATCCAGTTGCGCCGGTGGATCACCGTAGGCGGGCGCGTACGCGAGGTCGAA
The DNA here is from genome assembly GCF_019697375.1 of Micromonospora tarapacensis. Classification (NCBI taxonomy): domain Bacteria; kingdom Bacillati; phylum Actinomycetota; class Actinomycetes; order Micromonosporales; family Micromonosporaceae; genus Micromonospora; species Micromonospora tarapacensis. Next base: position 3,904,686 of record NZ_JAHCDI010000004.1, read on the forward strand.
GCCGAGCACCTGCCCCGCCTCGACCTCGAAGGTGTGCCGGATCCGGTCGTGGTCGGCCCGCAGCCGCAACCCGTCGCAGCGCAGCACCAGCTCGACCGGCCCGGCACCGGCCAGCACCGCACCGTCCGCGCGCTCCCGAAGATACGGCGTGAGCAGGCCGTACTCCGGTCGGGGCCGGCAGTCCACGGCCATCTGCACCCGGCCGGACAACCCCTGCACGACCCTCAGCAACACGGCCGGCGAGCGCAGGCCGAACTCGTGGGCGCGGGCGCCGGGCTCGGCGGCGAGCGCGTCGGTGACCGCGACGCTGCCCTCGGGGGTGTGATGCACGGTGCGCAGCACCAGGGTGTCCGGCTGGTACGACCGCTGCACCCGGTGACCGGTCCGCCGCACGGCGACCGGCGCGAGCCGCCAGTGACCGCCGTCGGGGTCGAGCAGCCGGCCGAAGACCGAGGGCGAGTCGAACCGGTTCGGGCACCACCAGTCGATCGAGCCGTCGCGGCTGACCAGCGCGCCGGAGCGGCAGTCGGAGAGGAACCCGTAGTCGGAGATCGCCGGCTGCTCCATCCGGTGGGCGTACCCGGATCGTCGTTCTCCTCACCGCCGCACCGCCGCACCGCCGACGGTGCGGCGGTCCGCCGGCCCGGACCCCGGGCCGGCGGATGCCCCGTCAGGAGGTCGGGGGCTCGTCCCTGCCGGCTTCCTCGGCGGCGTCGGCCTCCTCCTTGGTCCGGTGGACCGCCTGGTCGGCGTGCTCCGGCGGGCCGTAGACGGTGTAGAGGACCAGCGGGTTCGGCCCGGTGTTGACGAAGTTGTGCCTGGTCCCGGCCGGTACGACCACCAGATCGCCCGGCACCACCTCGCGTTTCTTCCCGGCCACCTGCGCCTCGCCGACGCCGCTGACGAAGGTGAGGATCTGGTCGATGTCCTCGTGGACCTCACTGCCGATCTCCCCGCCCGGCGGAATCGTCATGATCACCAGCTGGGTGTGCTCCCCGGTCCACAGCACGCGCCGGAAGTCCGGGCTCTTCTCGGCGACGGTGGCGATAGTGAAGTGCTCCATGGTCGCTGGATACCCCGTTGCGGGCCCGGCCACGCCATGCTTCGCAAATGGTGGAATACCCCACGGCCGGAGGGTTTGGACCGTCGCCCAGCGGGGATCGACACGAGCGATCGGCTCCGTCCGGTCACGCCAGGTCCCCGCTGACGTACCGCCCTACGGCTGCGGCGGTGGGAGACGGCCGAGCGCGGCGACGTTCGACCCTCGGGTCAACGGCGCCGCGCGCTCGTGTGCGTCGCGGCACCGGGTTGACGTCAGGAGAGCACGGCCAGGTGGAAGGGCCGGTCGGCGGACGTTCCGGCGCCGTCGAAGGTGGTCACGAAGACCGCGTTCGGGATCCCGGTACGGCCGGCGACCGCGACCTGCCCGGCAGGGGCGAGCCCGGCGCTACCCGGCAGGCCGACGGTGCCGACGAAGCTGGCCCCGGTCACGTCCTGGTCGAAGACCACCTGGTACATCCCGGTGCTCAGCCGGTTGGCCGACGCCGCACCCAGTCCCCGGACCAACACGCCATCGGAGTTGACCACCGCGAACAACACCCTCGCGGTCAGGGGCATGCCGGCGCCGGCGCAGGTGGTGTGTTCGGCCTCGGCGCGGGCAGCGGCCTCCTCCGCGGGCACCGGCTGGCCTCTGCTCCTGGCCCTCGCGCTGGACATCGCTCTCCTCCCCAGCCCGGCCGAGCCGTCCTGGCATGTCTGGTTGTGGCGACTAAGGGGGATCAGCGCCGATCAGCCCCCTTTGTACCTCGAACGTATGTCCCGTTCCCCGCCGGCAGCCAGCCGGACGGCTGTCCGATACGGGACAGCGGAGCCGCGTCTATGCGGGCCAGCAGTGCGTCGCAGGCGCGGATCCGGCCCGGCAGGTTCGTTGCCCGGTGCAGCTCGCGGGCAGCCCGGCCGTGCCAGGAGGCGGCGTGCCGGTCGCCCATCGCCAGAGCCGCCCGGGCGAGCACGAGCAGCGCATCGCCCTGCACCGCCCGGTATGCCTTGCGGCCGGCGGTCTCGCAGGCCTCCTGCGCGGTCGCGTACGCCTGACCGATCGCGTCGTCGTACAGCAGCGTCTCGCTCAGGCCGACCCCGGCCTGCGCCTCGTAGTAGCGGTAACCGTACCGGCGGCTCAGCGCGAGCGCCTCGGTGAACCGCTCCTGCGCGTCGCTGACCGCCCGGGTGCCGAGCAGCGCGAATCCCAACGTGTTGAGGATTCCGGCCTCGGACCGGACATCGCGAAGCTCCCGGGCTATGCGGAGCGCGGCGACGGCCGTCTCCACCGCGGGGAACCACTCACCGAGCTGACGGTACAGCTGGCTGAGCTCGTCCAGCACGGCCATCTGACCGTTGCGCGAGCCGGTGGCACGGTAGTGCTCCAGCGCGGCGTCGAGGTGACCGCGGGCCGCGTCGAAGTCCTCCAACTGGCGTAACACCATGCCCAGATTCGCGCGGTTCGCGATCGACGACGGGCGACGGGCTGCCCCCCGGTTGATGGCCAGCGCCGCCTCGAAGTAGCGCACCGCCTCGTGGAACTCGCCCCGCTCCTGGCACATCGTGCCGAGGTCGTTCAGCGTGACCGCGCGGATGTGGTCGAACCCTGGGCCGGTGCTGATCCGCAGCGTGCGCTGATACAGCGCCTCCGCCTCGTCCAACCGGCCACGCTCGGCGTGTACCAGGCCGAGATTGTGCACCAGGTACGCCTCGCCGACCAGCCAGCCGCTGCGCGCAGCCGCGGCCACGCCCCGTCCGTATGCCTCTCCCGCCGGCTCCGGGCGGCCGATCGCCCAGTACGCCTGCCCGATCGTCTGGTGCATGGCGGCCTGCGCGCGTTCGTCGCCGGCCGCCTCCGCCGCGGCGAGCCCGGCCTCTCCACTGGCCAGCCACGCCACGGCGTCCCGGCGCACGAAGAAGTAGCCGCGCAGCTGATCGGCGAGCTGCCAGGCGCGAGCCCGGTGCGGACCGGCGGCGGCCGCCTCGATCCCGGCGACCAGATTGTCGATCTCCTCGTTGAGCCAGGCCATCGCCGCGTCGGTGTCCGGGAACGGCGACGGACCGAGCTCGACGTCGACCGGGAGCCTGACCATCTCCGCGTACACCAGCTGCATCGCGGCCACGGTCCGGGTCAGGTACCAGGTGAACAGCCGGCCGAGCGCGGCCGAGCGGTCCGCCGGGCTCTGCGCCTGCTCCGCGGACCGGGCTGCGTGGAGGCGCAGCAGGTCGTGGAAGCGGTAGCGTCCGTTGCCGTCGGCCTGCAACAGGTGGTCGGCTGTCAGGGCGCTCAGCGCCCGCCGGACCGCCGGCTCGCCTGCCGGCACCAGGGCCGCCACCGCGGCCGCGGAGAAGGACGCGCCAGGGATGAGCGCGGCGGACCGGAACACCTCGGCCGGCAGCGGTGCCAGCTCCCGGTGGCCGAGCTCGAAGCTGGTGGTCACGGCCACGTCGCCGATGGCGAGCTGCGTCATCCGGGCCCGCTCGTCGGCGAAGCGGTCGAGCAGGTCACCCAGCGTACGGTCAGGGTGTACGGCCAGCCAACTGGCGACGACCCGCAACGCCACCGGTAGCCGTCCGCACGCCTCGACGAGCGCCTGCGCGTTCGCCCGGTCCGCCTGCACCCGAGACCGGCCGATCCGTGCCGCGAGCATGCCGAGCGCCTCGTCGATGCCGGGCACCGGTAGGTCCACCAACGACGCGCCGTCCAGCTCGGCACAGCGGTTGCGGCTGGTGACCAGCACCGCGCTGCCTCCCGGGCCGGGCAGCAGCCAGCGCACCTGAGCCGCGTTGCGGGCGTTGTCGAGGATCACCAGAACTCGGCGGTCGATCAGCACGCTGCGGTACAACGCGGCCGCCTCGTCGACGTCGCCGGGGATGGCGCGTCCCTCGACGCCGAGTGCGCGGAGCAGTCGGGCGAGGGCGTACGGGACGTCCACCGGCCGCTGGTCGGCCCCGCGCAGGTCCAGGTAGATCTGGCCGTCCGGGAAGTCGGACCGCACGGACCGGGCGACCTGCAGGGCCAGGCTCGTCTTGCCCACCCCGGCCATTCCGGAGATCACGCACACCACCATCGGCGGGGCGCCGCGGCCGTGCGGCGGGTATCGCAGGAGCCACTTCACCCGGTCCAGCTCGGCGTCGCGCCCGGTGAAGTCGAGCGGCGGAGCGGGCGCCTGCCACGGCCGCGTCGGGCCGGCGGTGATATGCCCGCGCGGCACTCCCTGCCCGGTAAGAACGGACTGGCGGGCGTCGATCAGCTCGGTGCCGGGGTCGATGCCCAGTTCCTCGGTGAGTCGGCGGTGGACGCCGTCGTACGCATCGAGCGCGGCGGCCTGCTGCCCGGACTCGGCGAGCGCCACGACGAGCCGGGCATGCAGCGACTCGTGCCAGGGATGCTGGGCGGCCAGCCGGCGCAGCAGCGGCAGCACCTGCGACTGTCGGCGCAGGGTCTCGCCCAGCCGGGCCAGCCGGATGGTTGCCTCGACGCGTTCGTCGCCCAACGCGGTGACCAACGGATCGCCATCCAGCTCTGGCACATCCTCGGCGGCCTGGTCGCCACGCCACCGGTCCAGGGCGTCGTCCAGCAGGTCGAACGCGCGTTGCGGTTCGAGGCCGGGCCGGCGGGCCTGAGCCAGCCGGGACCGGTACGCCACCAGATCGAGTTGGTCGTCGTCGACGCACAGGCGGTATCCGCCGGGTGCGAGCGTGAGCAGCGCCGGACGGTCCGGCTCGTTCCGCGATGTGAGTAGCCGCCGCAGGCGGCTGACGTGGGTCTGCACGACGTTCGCCGCGGACGGTGGTGCGCCATCGCCCCACAGCAGAGCGATCAGCTCCTCGATGCTCACCGGACGGTTCGGCGTGAGGGCGAGTCGCGCGAGGACGATCTGGTGACGGCCGGAGCCGAGCGGCACCGCCTCGCCCGCGCGCGTCGCGGTGAGCGGGCCGAGCACCGCGAGGCGTACCGGTCCGCTGGGCGCAGCGGCGCGGGGCGGTCGTCCATGGGCCAGCTGCTGCAGCTCGGCGCGGCGCCGCCGGCTCAGCTGAGTGCGCCCGCGAGCGCCTGCACGGAGCTGGCTCGCGGACGGCTGCTGCGTCCCTGTTCCAGGTCGCGGACCGTGCCGACGCCGACGCCAGCCCGCACGGCCAACTCCTGCTGGGTGAGGCCGCGCTCTACGCGTGCGTCGCGCAGCAGCCGACCCAGACCCAACTCCCCGTGTCCATCCATGTACGACCGTTACCGCCTTCGATAGATCGAATGGTGAGCCTAGTACGGATCCGGTACGGGAGTTGTCCCTCCAGCCGACCAACAGCCACGGTTGGCAGGCTCTCGGTGAAGCGGTGCCGGCCTGGCCCCGCAGACATCACGGGAGGACTGTTGAGGACGCATTATCAATATTCGGTCGGCCGAGCCCGACGGCTGGCCGCCGGGCTCGCACTGCCGCTGGCGCTGCTCGCCGGCCCGGCCCTGTCCGCGCCGGTGCTGGCGGCCCCGCCGGCGGCGCCTGACGCGGCGGAGCCGGCCCCGCCCGGTAACCCGCCACTGCCGTTCTACCCGGACCTGCCCCCGCTGCCGAACCGGACCTTCCTCGCGGTGGACACCACGCCGACGCCGTGCGACAACAACGGCGCCGACCGGAATATGTCCCGGTCACAGGCGCTCACCCGCGCCCGGAGCTGGCTGAACGTCGGAGTCCCATACAGCCAGGTCCGCTGCTACGGCAACCAGTACGGTGACTACCGCACCGACTGCTCCGGCTTCGTCGCGATGGCGTGGGGCCTGGGCGGTTCGGGCAGCGCGTTCTGGACCGGCAACCTGATGGACCGCGCCTACACGATCTCCCGCGGCTCACTGAAGTCGGGCGACGCGCTGCTGCGGCACACGGGTGACCCGAGCGAGAACCACGTGGCGCTGTTCGTCGAGTGGGCGGACTCGGCGCACACCCAGCCGGTGGTGATCGAGCAGACGGGCAGCCGGGACACCGTGCAGCGCACCTGGACGCAGTCGTACGCCGGGCTCTACACCCCGATCCGGTACGACAACATCGTCGAGGACGATCGTCCGGCTGGGCCGACGGTCGTGTACGACCAGGGCGACGGGACGATGCGGATCTACCGCTGGACCTCCGACGGCAACTCATTCAACCGCGCCACCGACTACAACTCCGGAACCTTCGCCCTCAACAACGTCGGAGACCGAGTCGCCTCAGGCGACGTCGACGGCGACGGCCGAGACGACATCGTCATGGCCTACCAAAACACCGACGGCACCTGGGGCCTACACACATTCCTCAACGGCAACGACTGGGACGGCATCTGGTACACCGGCGGCCAGATGAACCTCGACCGCGTCGCCGGCCGACTCGTCCTCAGCGACGTCAACGGCGACGGCCGCAGCGAACCCGCACTCGTCTACGACATGGGCGACGGAACCATGCGCATCTACCGCTGGACCTCCGACGGCAACTCATTCAACCGCGCCACCGACTACAACTCCGGAACCTTCGCCCTCAACAACGTCGGAGACCGAGTCGCCTCAGGCGACGTCGACGGCGACGGCCGAGACGACATCGTCATGGCCTACCAAAACACCGACGGCACCTGGGGCCTACACACATTCCTCAACGGCAACGACTGGGACGGCATCTGGTACACCGGCGGCCAGATGAACCTCGACCGCGTCGCCGGCCGACTCGTCCTCAGCGACGTCAACGGCGACGGCCGCAGCGAACCCGCACTCGTCTACGACATGGGCGACGGAACCATGCGCATCTACCGCTGGACCTCCGACGGCAACTCATTCAACCGCGCCACCGACTACAACTCCGGAACCTTCGCCCTCAACAACGTCGGAGACCGAGTCGCCTCAGGCGACGTCGACGGCGACGGCCGAGACGACATCGTCATGGCCTACCAAAACACCGACGGCACCTGGGGCCTACACACATTCCTCAACGGCAACGACTGGGACGGCATCTGGTACACCGGCGGCCAGATGAACCTCGACCGCGTCGCCGGCCGACTCGTCCTCGGCAGCTGGTAGCCCTCTCATCCACTCGGGCGGCCGTGGCACCGCGCCCGGCCGCCCGGGATCCGCACCCCTTAAGGACGACGATGCTTCCTGGCCTTCGTACCACTCTTGGGCTGACTCTTCCGCTCACCGTCGCCGCCGTCGTGACCGCGCCGGCACCCGCCCTCGCCGAGCCGAGCCCGCAGCTGCTCCTCGCCGCGGCCGTCGCGCCCTGCGTGGAGAGCGGTCCCACCGCCGGTGACCAGGCTGTCGCCGACTTCGTCAACCCTCGGCTCTCCGCCAAGATGCGCAATGCGGTCAGCGCCTACACCGCCTCCTGCCTGCGGGCGGTGGTCACCGCCGTGCAGAAGCGCGGGCTGCCCAAACGCGCCGCGGTGATCGCGATCACCACCGCGATCGTGGAAAGCTCCATCCGCAACATCAGCGAGGAGGTCGACCATGACAGCCTCGGGATCTTCCAGCAGCGGGCGTCGTGGGGCTCGCGGTCACAGCGGCTGGACCCGGAGTGGGCCACCAATGCGTTCCTCAACAAGATGATCAGCCTGTACCCGAACGGGGCCTGGCAGACCGCGCCGATCGGCGTGGTCTGCCAGCGGGTTCAGGTGTCCGCGTTTCCTGAGCGCTACCAACCGCAGGCCGGCGACGCACAGATTCTGGTCGACGCGGTGTGGCGCCGTCCGGCTGGGCCGACGGTCGTGTACGACCAGGGCGACGGGACGATGCGGATCTACCGCTGGACCTCCGACGGCAACTCATTCAACCGCGCCACCGACTACAACTCCGGAACCTTCGCCCTCAACAACGTCGGAGACCGAGTCGCCTCAGGCGACGTCGACGGCGACGGCCGAGACGACATCGTCATGGCCTACCAAAACACCGACGGCACCTGGGGCCTACACACATTCCTCAACGGCAACGACTGGGACGGCATCTGGTACACCGGCGGCCAGATGAACCTCGACCGCGTCGCCGGCCGACTCGTCCTCAGCGACGTCAACGGCGACGGCCGCAGCGAACCCGCACTCGTCTACGACATGGGCGACGGAACCATGCGCATCTACCGCTGGACCTCCGACGGCAACTCATTCAACCGCGCCACCGACTACAACTCCGGAACCTTCGCCCTCAACAACGTCGGAGACCGAGTCGCCTCAGGCGACGTCGACGGCGACGGCCGAGACGACATCGTCATGGCCTACCAAAACACCGACGGCACCTGGGGCCTACACACATTCCTCAACGGCAACGACTGGGACGGCATCTGGTACACCGGCGGCCAGATGAACCTCGACCGCGTCGCCGGCCGACTCGTCCTCGGCAGCTGGTAGCAGCACCGGAGGCCCGCCCGGTCGATGCGGGCGGGCCTCCGGCGTCGGTCGGCGGCGCGACGGCGGTGCTCACCGCGGCCGGAGTGTTCCTGAGCGTGGCGGCGGCCGACGACAACCGGTCGCGGCAGTCGACGCTGACCGCCGCGACCAGCGCCGCGACGACCGGCACGACGACTGACCGGGCGGGCCGGGGCCGGATCAGCGCGGCCGGGCCGGGCCGCGGTGCAGCCAGGACAGCAGGTCCGGCGGCGCCAGCGCGGCGGCACGGGCGCGGTACCGGTCCCGGGTCTCCTCGTCGAGCAGGGCGTTGCCCTGGCCAGAGCGACCGCTGCGGAAGAAGGCCCGCCGGTCCTTCAACACCCCCGCCGGGTCCGGCGCAAGCAGGTCGGCCCGGGCGCGCATCCGATCGAACGTCGCCGCCTCGACCAGGTCGGGCCCGGGCGGTTGGAGGCCCAGCCGCTCGGCGAGCCGGTGCATCTGCCCGGGCAGGTCGGCACGGAGGTCGTCGTAGTGCACGAGGTGAACGTTGGGCCGGTGGCGGCGGGCCCAGGCGCCCCGCAGGTGCCACATGACGCCGGGCAGCGAGTCCAACTCGGCCCGGGGGTCCGGATCGGCGTCGATCCAGCGTACGAGCGCCTGCTCGACCGGCTGCCGGGGGCCGCTCTGCTGCGGCACCGCGGGTTGGCCGGTCAGTTCGGCCAGGCGGGCGCGGTCCAGGTTGACGCTCTGGTGGTGCAGGGACACCGCCATGTCGAGCGGGTGGCGGGCCACCACCACGTAGTGCGCGCGAGGATCGCCCGGCACGCCGTCCAGCGGGGTGTGGGTCTTGATGAACCGACGGTGCCGCTGGGCCGCCAGCCGCGCGTACACCACTTCCTGCGGTTCGACCAGCCAGTCCAGCCAGGGTGACAGCTCGGTCAGCGGTGCCGGCAGTTCCGGTGTGCGCAGCACCAGCAGCGCGCAGACCATCTGCATCCAGGTCGTCCCACTCTTCGAGCGAGTGCTGATCACGATGTCCCCCGGGCGGAAGGGGAACTCCTGCCAGCGGGCGCTGTCCTCGTCGGCGGACCTGTATCGGGTCAGGGCGTCGGACACCGCGGTGACATTAGTCGGAGAGCTGACACCCCGCCCGGGATTTGCGGCCACCCGCCCCTGTGAGCTGGGTAATCGTTTGGCTACATTGAATTATGGTGCCCGCCCGCAGGGGTCGGGCGGAGGAACCGGTCTACCGCCCCGTCCTCGCCGCCCGGCGAGGAGAGCTGGAGGCCCTCGGCGAGTTGCCCGAGTTGGCGGGATCCGAGTTGGCCCCGCTGGGGTGCGCCGCTGCTACCGGTCATCGGGCTGGCGGACGGCGAGCGGCGGTTGGCGGCGCTCGGCTTCGCGGCCCGGGCCCACGCCCGGCGGGCCGTGGTTCGGCTGCGGGTCCGTCAGCACCGGACAGGCCCGGACACCACCACCGTGGCGGTGGAGCGGATCTGGCGGTACGGACGGCTGGCCCCCGAGCAGTGCGACCTGCTGATCGACTGCGGTGACGTGTGCTGCGCGGCGGACGTCCGGGCGGTTGAGCCCCGGGTCCGGCGAGCGCTGGGCTGGGCCCGCCGGTACGCCTGGCGCTCGGCGAGCGTGGTGGCCGGCGGCATGCCAGCGACGCGCGTGGAGCACCTCGCACCACCTGGCCCACGTGCTGGACGCGCTGGGTCCGGTGGTGCGGGCGGAGCCGGGCGCCCCGGCGCGACGCCGAACCGCCACCGCAAGCAGCGCGGCGGGGAGACCCGCCGCGCCGGTTGACCGCCGGATCTACTCCTTCTCGCTGAACCCGAACTGCACGACGCCCTCGTCGTCGACGCTCGCATCGACCGAAGCCTCGCCGAGCAGGTCCGCGGCGTCGGAGTCGAGGAAGATCCGGGCGCCCTGGTTGTCGACCACATGGTCACCGTCCACCGGCGCGGGGACCAGTTCGACGGTGAGGGAACCGGCCGTGGTGTCCGCGGCGATGCGTACGCCACCACCCTCGGAAACTTCCTGCTGAGCGGCGAGATCACGGATCACCAGAACGGCGTTGTCGGTCATCGTGAGCATGGCGGGACTCCTCATGGGTTCTCTCGGCTCCCGGCGCGGACGCATTTTTCGCTTATCCGCCGGCGGGCCGATATCGGCCCGCGCACCGGCACAGATGTGTCGGCGGCATTCCGCGCTGGCCAAGCCCGGCAGCGTACGGCCGGGCAGTGGCCACCCACCGCCGCATCGGGGCAGCTCGGGCCCCTTCCACCACCCACGGTGCCCGGTTCAGGGGAATCCGTCAAATAGGCAACCACCGATGCGATGGCGGGCATGACGACCCGCCGGGCGGGTATCCGTACCGTCGGCCGCGACCCCGGCCTCAGGCGGTGGGTGGCAGTGGAGCGGCGGGGTCGCCGCGTTCGATCAGCGCGGCGATGTCTGCGGCGTGCAGGCCACGCAGCGTGAGAACCCGGGTGCCCCAGCGGTGCAGGCGGCACGGATGCGGGCTGGCGTCGTTGCGGCAGACCGTGCCCCCCGACCAGTTCCGGGGCGCGTGCACCACGACGGCCCGGACGGCGAACTGAGCGTCCTCGGCGGTCACGTACGGCGGCAGCGGGATCTCCCGCAGCCCCACTCCGGGCCGCTCGCCGGTGGGCGGACAGACGGTCCTGCTGCTGTTGTTCATCGGCCTGGCCTCCACACAGGACAGTCGAACACGGACAGCAGGACGTTACGATCCGCCGGAGACCGGGTGACGGACAAACTGTCCCGCCGGCTCAGCCGGCCGGCTGGGTGCGCAGCCAACCCGCAGCCGCCCCGACGATGCCGGCTGCGGGCGCTAGATCGCAGGTCAGACGCGTTCGAGCAGCACCACCGGGATCTCCCGGTCGGTCCTGGCCTGGTAGTCGTCGTAGGCCGGCCAGATGGCGGCCATCGCCGGCCACAGTTGCGCCCGCTCCGGCGCGCTGGCGGTCCGGGATCGGGCGGTGAACCGCTCGGCACCGACCTGCACCTGCACCTGTGGCTCGGCCAACATGTTGAGATACCAGGCCGGGTGCCGGGGATCGCCGCCCTGTGAGGCGACCACGGTGTACGCGTCACCGGCCCGGCCGTAGATCAGGGCGGTCCGCCGTAGTGCGCCGCTGCGCCGGCCACGGGTGGTCAGCAACAACGTGTAGACGCCCGGCCGCCACTCGTGGCCGTCGGCCCCGTCGGTGTCGACGTACCGGTTGATGTGCTCGGCCACCCACCCCGTGGGGCTGTCCAGCACCTGTTCACCTGTGGTCATCGGTCCTCCCGGTTCGTGGTCGATCACCGACCACGCTACTGCTGGACGGCGCCGCTGGCTGCTCAACCCGCGGTCGGCCGGCCCGGCGGCGGCGCGACCCGACTGCCGTCAGCGCAACGCGACGGCCTGCAGGCCGACGTTGCCGCAGTGCCGGGTGAAGCTCTCCTCCACCGTCCAGGTGAGCAGCAGCCGGCCCCCCTCGGGCGCCCGGAACCGGATGGTCGCCCCGGCGGACCGGCTGGTGTGCCGCTCCTCCAGCCGCAGCGTCCGGCTGGGGCCGCCGGTCAGCCGCGCCTCCAACCGGCCACGGGCCATCCACACACCGAGGTAGACGGTGGCGGTGCGGTACCGGCCGTCGGTGGTCACGGCGAGAGTGAAGCCGCTGTCCACCCCGCAGGTGTAGACCCCGTCGGGGGTGGCGTCGACGGACCTCACCGGCGCGCCGTCGCGCCATCGGAACATCTCCTGGTTGCCGTCCCAGCCGCGCCGCTCACCCCGGCCGCCCAGGTCGCGGATCTCCGCGGAACCGTCGCGCTTGCGCACCGTCGCCCGATCGCCACCCAGCCCCCAGTGCACCCAGTCGCGCTCGCCCGACTCGGTCAGGTCCACCGTCGCCGGGATGTCCACCCGGCTGACGCTCACCGACACCGGCACCGCCGGTGGCGACGGCGAGGCCGGGGTGGGGCTGGGGCTCGGCGAGCGTTCGCGGGGCCGCAGACCCGGCACGGCCTGACCGGTGGGTTGGTTGCTGGGCAGGCTCGGGCGGCCGACCACGGCCGGCAGGCCGTCCGGCTCGGCCGGGTCCTCCCCGGTGGGCTCCGACCACCAGTTCACGTAGCCGACCAGGGCCAGCAGGCCGGCGACGGCCGCGACCGTCTCCACCGCGCCGCGGCGCCGCCTGCGGGCCCGGTCGAGCCGGCGGGCCGAGGCACGGGTCGCGCCCTCCCGACCGGGCGCGGGCCGCCGGGTCGCCGGGTCGCGGTGCCGGCCGGATCCGCCGCGATCAGTTGCCCGTGCCTGGTCTTCCTCCGCCACCGACCCTCCACTTCCGCCGGACCGGACTCGCGCCGGCACGCTCCACCCGGTTCGCGTGGACGACTCACATTCGCATTGGGGAGACCCTGCGCGCTAGGGCGAAGCCCCCGGTTGGGCCGCGGGTCAGCCGCGGATGTCGAAGCCGAGAGCCCGCGCGAGGCTCACGGACTGCACCACGTCGATGACCGTGCCGGCCCGCTGGACCACCGTCGGATCCAGCCCGGTCAGGTCGCTGCCGCGCAGGTCCGCACCGGACAGCCGGGCACCACGCCACGCCACGTCGGACAGGTCGGCCCCGGTCACCGTCGCCCCCGTCAGGTCGGCGCCGGACAGGTCGGTCTCCCGCATGCGTACGGCGGTGAACCGCCCGCCGCGCAGATCGGCCCCGGCCAGGGTGACGAACGACCAGTCGCCCCCGGTGACCGTCAGCGGTCGCAGGTCGCAGCGATCGAAGGTGCTGCCCACGAGCTTGCAGCCGGTGAACTCCGCCTCGAACAGGTTGCACCGGGTGAAGACGCACCGGGTGAAGGCCGAATCGGTGTGCCGGGAGACGTTGAACTGCACGTCGCCGAAGGTGCAGCCGTCGAAGACCGCTCCTGCGCTGGTCGCCTCGGTCAGATCCAGCCGGTGGAAGGTGCAGCCGATGAAATGCCGGTCGGCCAGCTCCTCCGCGTACCAGTCCTCGTCGTGGAAGGTGACGTCCTCGATCGGCTCCGGCATGCGAGGAGGCTAACCAGTGACACCGACAACGACGCCTTCCCGACCCCCGGTACCGGCCGGTAGGTTCGGTCGGGTGAGCATGGCACCCAGCATCGAGCCGGAGCAGGTCGGCTTCGACCCGGCCCGGTTGTCCCGGATCGACGAGCACTTCGGCGGGTACGTCGACGACGGCCGGCTGGCCGGCTGGCAGGCGGTGGTGACCCGGCGCGGCGAGATCGTGCACAGCTCGACGTACGGGCTGCGCGACCGCGAGGCCGGCACCGCGGTCGAGCCGGACACCCTCTGGCGGATCTACTCCATGACCAAGCCGGTCACCTCGGTGGCGGCGATGATGCTCTGGGAGGAGGGCCGCTTCGAGCTGACCGACGAGGTCGGGCGCTGGCTGCCCGAATTCGCCGACATGCGGGTCTACTCGAAGGGATCGACGCTCAAGCCGTACACCGTGCCGGCGATCGAGCCGATCCGGGTCTGGCACCTGCTCACCCACACCGCCGGGCTGACGTACGGCTTCATGCAGACCTCGGTGGTCGACGGCCTGTACCGCGCCGCCGGCTACGACCTGTACCCACCGACGGAGGTCGACCTGGCCGAGGCGTGCCGGGTCTTCGGCGAGCTGCCGCTCCTGTTCCAGCCCGGCACCGCCTGGGGATACTCGGTCGCCACCGACGTGCTCGGCCGGCTGATCGAGGTGGTGTCCGGGCAGAGCCTGGACACCTTCCTCACCGAACGGATCCTGCGCCCGCTGGGCATGGGCGACACCCGCTGGCACGTCGACGGCACCGACGCCGACCGGCTCGCCGCGCTGTACGCGGCGGACCCGGCGACCGGCCGCGCGGTGCGCCACGACGCGCTCGGTGAGCTGGCGTACGAGAAGCCGACACTGCTCTCCGGTGGCGGCGGGCTGATCTCGTCGGCCGCCGACTACCACCGGTTCACCCAGCTGCTGCTGCGCGGCGGAGAACTGGACGGGACGCGCCTGCTCGGCCCGCGCACGGTGCGTTTCATGGCCCGCAACCAACTGCCCGGCGGTCAGGACCTGGGCACCCTGTCCACCGGCGGGTTCGCCGAGACGACCCTGGACGGCATCGGCTTCGGCCTCGGCTTCGCGGTGGTGGACGACCCGGTACCGAGCCGGTTGCCGAGCAGCGTCGGAGAGTACTACTGGGGCGGTGTGGCCAGCACCGCGTTCTGGGTCGACCCGGCGGAGGAGGTCACCGCCATGTTCTTCACCCAGCTGATGCCGTCGAGCACCTGGCCGATCCGGCCGCAGCTGCGCCAGCTGGTCTACTCCGCGCTGGTCGGCTGAGCGCCGGGATCGCCGTTCCCCCGCCGACCACCGGGCCTGGTCCATAGCCTGGTGGACGTGAGCGACATCGTCGTGTTCGGCGCGGGCGGCACCGCCGGTTCGCGGATCGTCAGCGAGGCGTTCAACCGGGGACACCGGGTGGTGGCCGCGGTACGCCGACCGGAGGCGGACGCGCCGTACCTGCCGGCCGGGGTCCGGGTCGTCACCGCGGATCCCACCAGCGACCGCAGCGTACGAGAGTTGGCCCCGGAGGCGGACGCGCTGGTCGTGACGATCGGCGGTGGGGCCCGCTCGCTCTGGCCCGACGCGGCGCGGACCCTGGTCGACGTGCTGCGGTCGATGCCGGCCGCGCCGCGGGTCATCCACGTCGGCGGCGGGGCCACCCTGCTCACGCCGACCGGGACCCGCCTGGTGGACGAGCCGGACTTTCCCGACGAGTACCGTGACGCCGCCCTGGGCCAGGCGGAGGCCCTGGAGGTCTACCGTTCCTCGGCCGACGGAGTGACCTGGACCTACCTCTGCCCGCCGCCGCTGGAGTTCCACCCGGGCGAGCGCACCGGTCGGTACCGCACCGGCACCGACCGGCCGGTGACCGACGCGCAGGGCCGCAGCGTGCTCAGCTATGAGGACCTGGCCGTCGCGGTGCTCGACGAGATCGAGAACCCGCGCTTCCGCAACATGCGTTTCACCGCCGCCTACTGATTCACGATCTTGGGTATTGCCGGCTCGCCGGAGAGATTCGAGGTCCGCGGAGGCCGGCCATGTGGGTGCGGAACCTGTCGAGCTGACGGCACAAACGGATCGCGGGGTTGTCCGATCCCCGGGCGCCTCGCGTGACGGCACAGACGGATCAGCGCGACAGTCGCCGCAGGGGGCAAGCCGCCCACCCGGCGCACGCGCCCGCCGCGCGGAAGCAAGGCCGCACGGGAGCAAGCCGCCCGCCCGGACGAGAGCAAGCGGCTGCGGCCGAGCCCCGACCAGTCGCGGCTAGTCGGCCAGCCGGGCCGGGAAGCCGCCGGTGGCGACCGGGCCCCAGCCGGTGATGCTGACCCGGATCAGGGACTTGCCCTGGCGCAGCATCGCCTGCCGGTACTCGTCCCAGTCGGGGTGCTCGCCGGAGATGCTGCGGAAGTACTCCACCAGCGGTTCGAGGGCCGCCGGCAGGTCGAGCACCTCGGCGGTGCCGTCGACCTGCACCCACGGGCCGTCCCAGTCGTCGGAGAGCACGCATGCCGACACCCGTGGATCCCGGCGGATGTTGGCGACCTTCGCCCGCTCCGGATAGGTGGCGACCACCAGCCGGCCCTCGGTGTCGACGCCGGCCGCGACCGGTGAGGACTGCGGCCGGCCGTCGGCGCGGGTGGTCATCAGCAGCACCCGGTGGCGGGGGCGGATGAAGTCGAGCAGGCCGTCCCGGTCGACCCGGGCGTTACGAGCGATCGTGCGTGGCATCGTTCGTTTCTACCAGGCGTCAGGTGGGGTGGCTGGCGGACGGCTGGCTGGGCACCCGGGGGCGCACCGACGGCCGCCAGGCCCGGCCGTTGGCGTAGATGATCCGGAAGCCTAGGTACGACGCCAGGGGCGCCCAGTGCGCCGAACCCATCCGCAACTCGGCGGCGTTGTGCCGCTGGCCGTTGGCGAGCACGTCGAGCAGGACGGTCTCGAAGGCCGCCGACTCGACCCAGTCCACCTCGCGGGTGAAGCCGCAGATCAACGCGGCGCCGGTCACGTCGAGGAACTCACGCAGCACCGGCTCGGGGGCGCGCAGCACCGAACAGCTGCCGAAGTAGAGTCGCCGCCCCTCGCTGCGCCCGGCCATCAGCTCGGCCACCTCGGTGAGTTCGACCGACTGCCAGTCGGTCAGGCACAGCCGGTTCGGCTCGCCGTGCATCGCGAAGAAGCCCAGCCGATGGTCCGCGTACTGCTTGAGCAGCCAGCGATCGATGAAGTAGAACAGCTCGTCCCGGGTGGCCGCGTCCTTGTGGATGAAGCGAACCTTGCCCAGCCGTTCGAGCAGTTCGAGGGTGGGCAGCACGGATCCGCGATCGTTGAGATCCCGGTGCCACTGACCCTCGACGCAGAAGATGCCACCGCGCGCCACGCCGCCTCCCTCGTCACCCGCGCTGACGTTACCGGGCCCGCCAGGCCAGGAAACATCACCCTCCGTGTCATCCGCTGCGACTTTCCGCGCGCTAGTAACGGTTCTGCGGCGACTCGGGGGCGAATGCCCGTTTCGCAAATAAGCGCAATTCCCAGGCAAGGCTCAGGTACGACAAATCGTGAGGACAATTCTCGTTAATTGCCGCCAAACGGCCCGGCCGGTGCGAGGGTGGATTCACGGGACGGTCCGGTCGAAGTCCCGGATGCCACCCCAATCGCTGCTTAACGGGAGGACTTCTGTGCGCGTACACACCTTGAAACGGGCTGTCGTCGCCCTTGCCCTGGCCCTGCCGGGCGCCGCGATCGCCACGGTGGTCGCCGCACCAACGGCCCACGCGGACGCCTGCTACACCTGGAACCGCAACCTCTATCAGGGGCGCTCCGGTAGCGACGTGCGTGAGCTGCAACTGCGGCTGGCCGGCTGGGCCGGCAACCGCGACATCGTCGAACTCGACGGGCGGTTCGGCCCGAAGACCGCCGCGGCGTTGCGTCGCTTCCAGTCCGCGTACGGCATCAAGGTCGACGGAATCGCCGGCCCGCAGACCTTCGGGAAGCTGTACCAGATCCAGGACAGCGACTGCACGCCGCAGCACTTCACCTGGAGCGAGATGGACAACGGCTGCGGCGGGAGCGGATGGAGTGGCGGACCGCTCACCAGCTCGCAGACCCGGCAGAACGCCCTGCGCACGATGTGGAAGCTGGAGGCGTTGCGGAAGAGCCTCGGCGAGCAGCCACTCATCGTCACCAGCGGCTTCCGCAGCCGCACCTGCAACATCCAGGTCGGCGGGGCGTCCGACAGCCAGCACCTGTACGGCAACGCCGCCGACCTCATCTCGCGCGACAGGTCGCTGTGCCAGATCGCCCGCCAGGCCCGCAACCACGGCTTCAGCGGGATCATCGGGCCGGGCGTGCGAGGCCACAACACCCACGTCCACGTCGACTCGCGGCGGGAGAACAACCAGGACCGCAACGCGAACGGCACCTACTGGGCCGCGCCGGACTGCGGAATTCCGGCCGGCTGACACCGGGGCCGCGACGCCGGCCCGGGCGGGCGGGAACGACCGCGCGCTCCGGGCCGGCGTCGTACGGCCGGCGGGCGAGCCCTCTCAGCTCGCCCGCGGCCAGCGCGGCGCGGTGGCGGGGGTGCCACCGGCCGGCCGGAGCCGGGAGCCCGGACACCGGACCGCGCCGCCGGAGCGGCGGCGACCCGGGGGCCGGACCACGCGCCGGGTAACCGGCGGCCCGGTCCGGCCGCACCGGGCGGCCCGCGGTCCGGTCGGTACGCGGCGGCGGGTAGCCACGATCGGCACCCGCCGGACGTGCGGCGGGGTACGCCCCGCCGCCGGCCCGTTGACCAGGAACGGGAACGGCACGTGCACGAACGGGTTGCCGTGCCGGATGAGGGCGTCGAGCTGTCGCTCGTTGAGCCCGTGGTTCAGCAGCACCTGCCGGCCCCAACGGTGCAGCCGGCAGGGGAACCGGGCCCCGTCGTTGCGGCACAGTGCCCCGGACGGCCACTCCTCCGCCGCGTGCACGACCACTGCCCGGACGGCCAGCCGGACGTCCTCAGGGGTCAACGGCGTCGGGACCGGCAACTCCCCCAGAATCTGATCGATGGGATCCGTCGACTGCTCATCAACTCGCACGGCAGACCTCCCGCAGCTCCGGTAGCGGTGCGCTTGAGCACCGCACCTCGCAGAGTGGTACGGCCCCCGGGGCGGGAAAGTTCAAATCGTTATCGGGGCCGTCCTCGGTCGACCGCCGGCCGCGCCCGCCGCGGGCTCAGACCAGCCCGGCGTCGTGGACGAGCAGGGCCACCTGCACCCGGTTGTTGAGGCCGAGGCGGGTCAGCAGGCGCGAGACGTACGCCTTGACGGTGGCCACGCTCATGAACAGCGCCGCGGCGATCTCGGCGTTGGTGCGGCCCTGCCCCAGCGCCACCGCGACGGCACGTTCCCGCTCGGTCAGGCCGGCGAGCAGCCGGGCGGCCCGTTCCCGGCCCGGATCGACCGCCGCCCCCGCCGTGACGTGCTCGATGAGCATGCGGGTGACCGTCGGGGACAGCGTCGCCTCGCCCGCCGCCACCCGGCGCACCGCCCGCACGATCTCGACCGGTGGGGTGTCCTTCAGCAGGAAACCGCCGGCCCCCGCCCGCAGCGCCCGCAGGACGTGCTCGTCGGCGTCGAAGGTGGTCAGCACGAGCACCTCGGGTGGCCGGGGTCGCGCCCGCAGCGTCTCGGTGGCGGCCAGCCCGTCCAGCCGCGGCATCCGGATGTCCATCAGCACCACGTCCGGCCGGCAGGCGGCCACGGCCCGGACGACCTCGCTGCCGTCGGCCGCCTCGCCGACCACCTTGAGGTCGGGCGTGCCGCCCAGGATCATCGACAGACCGGCCCGTACCAACGCGTCGTCGTCCACGATAAGGACCCGGACCGGACCGGCGCCGCTCGTCGCGGCGGGGCCGGTGACGTGGGCGGGGCCGGTCACGGCGCCGGCCATGGCAGCCAGGCGGCGAGCCGGAAGTCGCCCCGTTCGTCGCGGCCGTGCTCCAGCCGCCCGCCGACGAGGTTGACCCGCTCGGCGATGCCGACCAGGCCGGTACCGGTGCCGGGGATCGGCGCACCGGCGGTCTCGCCGACCGGCCAACGGTTGCGGATCTCCACGGTCAACCCGTCGCCGGGTCGCCCGTTCAGACCGACGGTGACGGCGGCGCCGCCGGCGTGCTTGCGGGCGTTGGTGAGCCCCTCCTGGACGATCCGGTAGACGCTGCGGCCGAGGGCGGCCGGCAGCCGGTCCGGCCCCGCGACCTGGTCCCGCAGGTCGACGCGGACCCCGGCGGTCCGGGACTCGGCGACCAGCGCGGGCAGGTCTTCGAGGGTGGGCTGGGGGCGTTCCGGGTCGTCCGTGAGCGACGCCTCGGCGCGCAGCACCCCGATCACCTCGCGGAGGGGCGCGGTAGCGGCGCCACTCGTCGGGGCGGATGCCCCGCCGCCGACCCGCGACCAGCCCCCACAGCCGCGCCAGCACGGATCTGATCCAGTCGGCGAAGAACTGCTGCACCACGCCGAGGAGCAGCGCCAACAGGAAGAGCCCGAGTGCCGCGTACTCCAGCCCGAACGGCAGGTCCGGCATTTGCGGCACGGTACGACTCCTCTACCCATTGAGATCAGACAGGAACACACGGTATGGGGACGGCCCGCAGCTGCGCACCGGACTCCGGTGCCGCGGCCGATGGACCTTCGGGCGGACTTCGAGCTGGACGACGCCGCGATGGAGCGGAGCACCCAGCTGGACCGGGGCGAGTCCGGCCGGCGGGGCTGGCACCCGGACACCTTCGACTACCTCCCGGCCTGAACGACCGGTGCTGGCCGGATGCGGGGTTGACCTCGAGTGCGCTCGAAGACGCAGGCTGGTGCCGCGTCCATCCGTTCGGGCGCACGAAAGGGGTTTCCATGCGGTACCGCACCATCGGCACCGACCCGCGCACCCGCCGCGAGGTCAGCGTGCTCAGCCTCGGCGCCATGCTCTTCGGCACCAGGACCGACGAGGCCACCTCCTACGCGATCCTGGACCGCTTCGTCGAGGCGGGTGGCACCTTCATCGACACGTCGGACAACTACGCGTTCTGGACGAACGGCGGGCAGGGCGGGGAGAGCGAGGAACTGCTCGGCCGGTGGCGGCGCAGCCGCGGCGTCGGTGACGAGATCGTCATCGCCACCAAGCTCGGCGCGCGGCCGCTGGCCCCCGGCACCAGCTACCTCGACAACCCGGAGGGGTTGTCGGCGAAGGTCATCCGGGAGTCCGCCGAGCGCAGCCGGGAGCGCCTCGGTGTCGCGCGGCTGGACCTGCTCTACGCCCACATCGAGGATCACCAGGTCCCGGTCTCCGAGACCGTGGAGGGCTTCGCCGAGCTGGTCGGCGAGGGCACGGTCGGGCTGCTCGGCGCGAGCAACCACCGCGCCTGGCGGCTGGAGCGGGCCCGTGCCCTGGCCGCCGCGGCCGGGCTGCCCGGATACGAGGTGCTCCAGTACCACCGCAGCTACCTGGCGTCCCGCCTGGACGGGCCCAGCGACCTGGACCAGGACGGCAACGTGGGCGCGGCCGGCGGCGACCTGACCAGCTACCTGCGGACCGAGCCCGGCCTGACCCTGGTGTCGTACGGGTCGCTGCTGCAGGGCGCCTACACCCGGTCGGACAAGCCGCTGGGCGCGGCGTACGACCTGCCGAGCGCGCCGGTCCGGCTGGCCGCGCTGCGGGAGGTGGCGGAGCAGACCGGGGCGACGGCCAACCAGGTGGTGCTGGCCTGGCTGATCGGTGGCGAGATCCCCACCGTCCCGCTGGTCGGGGCCTCGTCGGTGGCGCAGTTGGAGGAGAGCCTCGGCGCCGTCGACCTGGAGCTGACGCCCGAGCAGCGGCACCGGCTCGACACCGCCTGGTAACCGGGGGCCGACAACGGCCTCCGGGCCGCTGCCGGCCGGTGGTGTGCGGACCGGCACCGTGGGCGCGGGCAGCCGCCGCTAGATCCGATCTAGCGGCGGCTGTCCGCTGTCTCGCGCCTGTGGGGTGGGCGGGCCACCCATCGCCGGCCGCGCTCGTTGTAGCAGGCGGACGGCCGGGCGAGCGACGATTGTGTCGTACCGGTGGGGTGTTGTGGGACGGCGGGCCGCGGAAGTGACGCGCGGCCGGCTCGCGGACGTGGCGATCGGAAGGAAAGATCAAGATCATGAGTAGACGCACCGGCCTCGCAATCGAGGCCGAGGGCCTGACCCGGTCGTTCGGCGAGACCCGCGCGCTCGCCGGCATCGACCTCGAGGTGCCCGCCGGCGCGGTGTACGGGCTGCTCGGCCCGAACGGGGCCGGCAAGACCACGGCGGTACGCGTGCTGGCCACGCTGCTACGCCCGGACGGCGGGCGGGCGCGGGTGTTCGGCCACGACGTGGTCGCCGAGGCCGACGCGGTCCGCGCCCGGGTCAGCCTCACCGGCCAGTACGCCTCGGTGGACGAGGATCTGACCGGCACGGAGAACCTGATCCTGCTGGGCCGGTTGCTCGGGCTGCGCAAGCCGGCCGCCCAGCAGCGGGCGGAGCAGCTGCTGGCCGCGTTCGGGCTGACCGAGGCGGCCGGGCGGCAGGTCAAGAAGTATTCGGGCGGCATGCGGCGGCGCATCGACATTGCGGCGAGCATCCTCAACACGCCTGATCTGCTGTTCCTGGACGAGCCGACGACCGGGCTGGACCCGCGCAGCCGCAACCAGGTGTGGGAGATCATCCGGGCGGTGGTGGCGCACGGCACCACCGTGCTGCTGACCACGCAATATCTCGACGAGGCCGACAAGCTGGCCAGCCGGATCGCGGTGGTCGACCACGGCCGGGTGATCGCGGAGGGCACCCCGGGCGAGTTGAAGTCGTCGGTCGGTTCCGGCACCGTCCACCTGCGGCTGCGGGATCCGGGCCAGCGGCCCGAGGCCGAGGAGGTGCTACGGGCGGCGCTGGGCGTGCCGGTGCAGTTGGAGGCCGATCCGGTGGCGATGACCGCCCGGGTCGGCGGTGACGGCAGCGACCTGGACGCCGGCGCGCAGGCCGCCCGGGCGCTGGGCGAGCTGTCCCGCGCCGGGATAGTGGTGGACGACTTCTCCCTCGGCCAGCCGAGCCTGGACGAGGTCTTCCTGGCCCTGACCGACCACCCTGCCGTAGCAACCGAGGACGAGCGGGACGACGAGCTGGAGGCAGCCCGATGAGCAGCGAAACCGCCACCTCGACCGGTCGGGCGCCGACGGTCTACGTGCCCTCGTCGGAGGCGCTGGCGACGGTCCTCGCACCGGGTGCGCGACCGCCCCGGCCGAGCCCGCTGTCGGCCTCGCTGACCTTCAGCTGGCGGGCGCTGCTGAAGATCAAGCACGTGCCGGAGCAGTTGTTCGACGTGACGGCGTTCCCGATCATCATGGTGCTGATGTTCACGTACCTCTTCGGCGGCGCGCTCGCCGACAGCCCGCGTGACTACCTGCAGTTCTTCCTGCCGGGCATCATGGTGACCAGCGTCGTCATGATCACCATGTACACGGGTGTCGGGCTGAACACCGACATCGAGAAGGGCGTCTTCGACAGGTTCCGGACGTTGCCGGTCTGGCGGCCGGCGGCCCTGGTCGGCATGATCGTCGGCGATGTGCTGCGCTACGTCCTCGCGGCGCTGGTGATCCTGACCGTCGGGGTGGTGCTCGGCTTCCGTCCCGACGGCGGGGTGGTCGGTGTTCTCGCCGGGATCGGCCTGCTGGTGGTCTTCTCGTTCGCGTTCTCCTGGGTCTGGACGTTCTTCGGGCTGATCCTGCGCAGCGAGAAGTCCGTGATGGGGGTCAGCATGATGGTGCTGTTCCCACTGACCTTCCTGAGCAACGTCTTCGTCGACCCGTCCACCATGCCCGGCTGGCTACAGGCGTTCGTCAAGGCCAACCCGATCACGCACCTCGTCTCGTCGGTGCGCGCGGCGATGGCCGGGACCACGGACGCCTCGGCCATGATGTGGATCATGGTCTGGAGCGCGGTGTTCGTGGTGGTCTTCGGCACCCTCACCATGTACCGCTACAACCGGCGCTGACCCGCCAGCACCACCGGCGCGGCCCGGATCTTGGTGCGGAGACGCCCTCCCGGCGGTTTCGCACCAAGATCTGTGGTCGGCGGTGTCAGAAGCGCCAGGGGAGGCGGGTGGGCGGGAGGTAGCGGCAGGCGGCACCGGTGGCGACGGTGTCGCGCAGGTGGGCGGCGAGCGGCGGGTGCCCCTCGTCGAGACGACGCAACGTGTCGCGGATCCGGGCGGTGACCGTCTTGCGGGCCCGTTCCGCCTCGTCGCCGAGCCGGCGGGTGCGTCCGGCCAGCCCGGCCGCCGCGCGCAACTGGTCGAGCAGAGCCTGCCGCTCGGCGTCCAACGCGGCAATCCTCGCCCGGTCGCCCCGCCCGGCCGCCCGGTCGATCTCGTCGTCGAGCCGCTCCAGATGACGCCGGTAGCGGTTCTTCGCCTCGTCGTCGAGCACCTCGTCGCCACCCATCCGACGGGCGGCGACGAGTTCCGGCCCGGCCGCCGGGTCCAGCATCTCCACCGCGGGCACGTCGACGCCCGGGCGGCCGAGCAGCAGCCGCAGGTCGTGCAGTCCCTTGGCGTCGGGCAGGTGGGCGGTGGCGCCGTCGTAGGTGAGCCGCCAGACGGCACCGTCGCGGCGGAACTCGTACGCCGGGCCCGACGCACCGTCGTTGCCCACCGCCCCTCCAGCGCCGGCCCGGCCGCCCCACCGCCGCCGACCCGATCGCCACCCGCCCCTGGGCCGACCTTGCCACCACCGACCCGGCCGCCACCGATCTTGCCGCCGCCGGCTCCTTCGGCGCGATTTCGGTGAGTCGGGTGAGTATCTGCGGCATGTCGAGTTCCCGCGCCGCCCGCTCGGTGTCGGCGCGCAGGGCGGCGGCGGTCGCCGCGTCACCCGGGTCACCCCGGCGGGTCAGGGCGTCGACGAGCGCGGCCCGGGCGATCAGTGACCACGGGCGGGCACCCATCCGGTCGGCGTCGGCGCGAGCGGCGGAGAACCCGGCGACCGCCGCGTCCCAGCGCTGCTCCGCGGCGTCGATCACGGCGAGCCAGTGGTCGACCGGGCCGCTGAGGTCGCAGCCGAACAGCGAGACGAGCCACTGCCCCCGGTAGGGCAGCAGCGCCTGTCGGGCCCCGGCGCAGCGGCTCGGGTCGGCGACCGTGGCCTGGGCGCGCAGCCGCAGCCACAACGGGGCGACCGGCCCGGCGTACCCGGTGCCGGCGGCCTCGATCTGCGCGGTGAGCCGGGCGGCGGTCCGGTGGTCGCCGCGTTCGGCGGCGGTGAGCGCCCGGAGCAGCTCCAGCTGCGGGTGGTCGGTGATGTTGAGCGCGCCGAGCAGAGTGTCGATCTCGTCGAAGCGGCCCCGCAGCAGCAGCAACGACCAGCGCAGGTGATGGCCGAGGAAGGCGTGGTCGTTGTGTTCCCGCTCGCCGAGTTCGTCGAGCTCGGCGAAGCAGGCTTCGGCGCCGGCGAAGTCGCCCCGGAAGGCGCGGATGATGCCGCTGTCGATGGCGCCGGCCATCCGGTGCCGGACCTTCTCGGTCTGCCGGCCCGCGGTCACGAACGCGTCGAGTTCGTCCAGGTATCGGCGGTCGCCGAGCTCCAGCAGGGCAACCCAGCGCAGCGAGGTGGACCACAGCTCGGACTCCCGGTCGCCGCCGCGACGGGCCACGTCACGGATCTCCGCGGTCAGGGCGGCCCGGTCCTGCGCCGTGCCCAAGCCCCAGGTGGAGTCGTGCCGGGCCCACAGGCTGAAGGTGAGTGCCTCGTCGTCGCGGACCCGGCGGGCCAGGGCCTCGGTGGCGGTGATCAGGTCGGCTTCGAGGGAGGCCACCGAGGTGACGTCGTCGGGCGGGCCGACGAGCCGCCGGTAGGCCTCCCGGACCAGCGCCTCGGCGTCGGCGACGAGCACCGGGTTGAGCTGGCACTGGCGGTGCACGCTGAGCGCGAACCGGGCCAGCAGCGGGGCGTCGTCGATCGTCAGGGCCAGCGCGCTGGCCTGCGCGAGCAGCCGGTGGGCCTGCTCACGCTCGGCGCTGTGGAACAGCCGGTCGGCCAGCTCCATCATGGTCCTGACTCGCTGCGAGTCGTCCCGCACCACCTCCAGCGCGCGACGGAGGTGGACGCAGGACTCCTCCAGCGCCAACCGGCAGCTGGCGTCCCGGGCGGCGACGAGCAGCAGTTCGGTGCACCGGGACGCGTCGAGGTGCTCGCCGGCGAGCCAGGCGTGGCGGGCGAGGTCCGCCGGGATCAGCAACTGGTCCAGCGCGGTGTGCTCGTCCACCGCCCGGACCACGGCGGCGTGCCGGGCCCTGCGGTCCTCGTCGCCGAGACCGTCGTACAGCGTCTCGCGCACCAGGTCGTGGGCGAACGAGTAGCGGCCGTCGCTCCCGGCGAGCACCAGCCGCGCGGTGACCGCGACGTCGAGGAGCTCGTCGACCCGGGTCCCGGGCAGACCGGCGCTGGCCGCGAGGACCTCGCCGTGGAACTCCCGGCCCAGCACGGCGGCCTGGGTGAGCGCGTCGACCACCATCGCCGGCAGATGGTCCAGCCGACGGCTCACCACCTCGCGTACGCCGGGAGGGATCGTGGTCAACGCGCCGTCGATGTGCCACAGCCGGGCGGTCTGCTCGACGAAGAAGGGGTTGCCGCCGGTGCGCCGGTGCACGTCGTCGACGCAGTGGGCGTCGGGCTGCCGGCCTGCGGTGCGGGTCATCAGCGCGCCGACCTCGTCCCGGGACAGACCGGTGAGGGTGACCGTGGTGGCCTTGGCCACCAGCGACATCAGCAGCGGGCGCAGCGGGTGGTCGCCGGCCTCGACCTCGGCGTCGCGGTAGGTGCCGACGAGCAGCAGCCGCTCGAACCAGGTGTGCTGGGCGGCGAACCGGAGCAGCCGCATCGACGCCGCGTCGGCCCAGTGCAGGTCGTCGAGGATCACCATGACCGGCCGGCGCTGGGAGACCGCGACCAGCGCGGTGGTGACCGCGTCGAAGAGGGCGAACGCCTCCTGCTCGCCACCGTCGCCCCCGTCGGCCGGCGACAACGATCCGCCGGCCGACCCGGTCGGCGACGACGGCTCCGGCGTGCGCCGCGGCCGGGTGCAGCGCCGCCTGGTCGGCGGTCACCGGGGCGGTCACCTCGCCGAGCAGCAACGCGAGTGCCGGCTCGGCGGACTCCCGGGCCACCGCCCAGTCGTCGGGCGACCGCCGCAGCCCGCGCAACACCTGCGTCCAGGGCCAGTAACCGGGGGCGCTCGCGGAATCCCAGCAGGCGGCCCCGAGCACCAGCGCGCCCTGCCGGCGGGCCTCGTCGGCGGCGGCGGTCACCAGGGTGGTCTTGCCGATGCCCGGTTCGCCGGTCACCAGGACGAGACCGCCGTGGCTGGCCGTGGCCCGGTCGACCTCGGCGCGCAGCAGGCTGGCGGGGTGATCCCGCCCGATCATGACCCCGCCGGACCGAGCCCTCATGGCAACCGACGGTAGCCGACACCACCGACACGGCGCGGCTGCCGAGCCTCAGCGGGCGTCGGTGACGACGTGGGCGCAGGCCGCGCAGGCGGCCGGTCCCTGTTCGGCGAACCAGCGGCAGGTCCGCCGGATGGCGCAGCGCGGCAGGTCGACCTCCGGTTCACCGACGGTCTCCGCGTACGAGGCGACGAGGCGTTCGCCGAGCCCGCAGTGCTCACCGGTCCAGAAGCCGCACCGGCTGGTGACGCAGGGACCGGCGAGCCGGTACTGCGCCTGGACCGGGGCGCCCGCCTCTGCCGCCGCGCTGACCGCCACCTCGGCGGGCAACGCCGGAGTGACGTAGGCGACCCGGCCCGCCGGAGTGATCATGCCGAGGAAGACCGTGGCGTTCGCCGCGGGCGTACTCGGGCACATCCGCTCCGGTGGGGCGGGCCGGTCCGGCGGTCCGGTCACTTCTGTAGCCAGAAGCCGATGTCGTTGATCTTCTCGCCGAGGTCCTGGGCGAACGGGCCGTCGATCACCCAGAGGCCGTACCACTCCGGCCTCAGTCGCAGGTTGGCGTGGCCGAGGGCGAGGGGGTTGGTGAGCTTCGTGCCGGCGATCGATAGCGCGGCCAGACCCGCCTTCTGGATCTCACCGGCGATCTGGCTCTGCTGCTCGGATGTGAGGTCGACGCCGTCGACCACGAAGCGGAACTCGTGGCGTGCCATGTCTTTTCCTCCGGTTCGTCAGTACGTGTCGGTCCGCAGTCCGCGCCGCAGGGCCGTCCTGGTGAAGGCCGCCCAGCCGGAGCGGGAAGCGGCGTCGACGTGCCCGGCCAGGTGCCGCCAGGTGGCGACCCGGGCGGTACGCACGCCCCACAGTTGGTGACAGGCCGCGAACGCGAACGCGACCTGTTCGGGTGAGTCGGTGAACCCGGCCTCGCCGTCGACCACCCGCAGCCCGCCGCCGGCCACGACGGTGACCTGCCCGAAGTGGTGGTGCAGGCTGGCCAGGGTGCCTAGGTGGGCGTGGTCGATCCGGCCGGCGAGGAAGGCCTCGACCGGCCGGTCGGCCACCACGACCCGGATGGCGTGCAGGGTGAAGGCGTCACCGGCGGGGTCGGCCTGGCCGGCCACCTCGGTGGGGACACTCCACCCGCGCGGCGAGTTCGCCGACCAGAACGCCAGCCAGGCGCCCAGCCGCTCGTGCAGGTCGGGTTGGAGGGCCGCCGGGACGGCCAGTCGGGCGGTGGCGATCCCGTTGCGGGTGACCGCCGGTAGTGCCGCGCGGGCCGGGCTGGCCGCGCGGGCGGGTGCGGTGGCGACGGGTGCGGTGACGGCGGCGGCCGAGACGACCGCGGTGCCGGCGAGCAGCCCGCGTCGGGACAACGGAGCAGATGGGGATCTCACCCGTCTCACGCTATAGACGGGGACAGATCATCTGAATCGCCGTTCTATCGGGACACCGACATGAATCCCGGTGATCGACGACGGCGTGAATCCGTTCATCCTGCATGCCGTCGCCGCTTGTCAGCGCGCCGGGCGGGCCACCGTGGCCAGGTGGGCCAGGACGGCCTGGTTGGCCTCCCAGCCGTCGGGGAACCTGACCGGCACGTCCAGCTGCGGCGCCTCGGTCGACGGGTGGGCGTCCAGCAGCTCGGCGATGCCGGCGCGGGCCACCACCACGCAGGCCTGCCGGTGCCGGGAGGCGAGCACGCAGAGCCGCCCCGACTCCAGGTGGAAGGCGGTCGCGTCGCGCCGGCCCGACAGCGGATGCAGCACGATCGTCACGTCGTACTCGCGGCCCTGGAGGCGGTTGGCGGTGTCGACGGTGACGTCCGCGCCGGCCTCGCCCAGCTGCGCCCGGATGACCGCGACCTGGTCACGGTGCGCGGCCCCGACGGCGATCCGGTCCGCGGTGACCGGCGCGCCGCCGGGCGCCCGCTCGCAGACCGCGACCGCGCCGCGCCGCAGCACCCTCAGCGCGAGCGCGGCACAGGCGCCGGCAGCCTCGGCATCGGTACGCAGGGCGTGTCGGGCCGGCAGCTCGTGCAGCGCCCACCCGGTGGCGGCGGCCAGCTCGACCGCCCGGTCGACCGTGTCACCGGGCCCGGCCTCGGTCAGTTGCAGCGCCCGGTCGGCGGGCGCGGTGCCGGCGCGGAAGCCGGTGAACGGGTAGAAGGCCCGGGACACGACCGGTGCGGCCGAGGCGGGCAGCCGCCACGACACGGGCAGCCGGTGCACCGGCAGCTGTGGGTTGTGGCGCAGCAGCACCGCCACCGCCGACTGCATCGGATCCCAGGTCAGCCCCGCCCACCGGCCGGTCTCCACGGTGGAGAAGGGGTCGAGCTGCCCCGGATCCCCCACGAACAGGGCCCGCTCGAACCGGCCGGCCACGCGCAGCAGGGCGTCCGAGCGCATCTGGTACGCCTCGTCCACGATCGCCCACGGCCAGCAGCCCTCGGTGACCGTGGCCCACTTGGCGGCCGTACCGATGACCACGGCCGAGGCGGCGAGGTCGGTGACCTTCGCGGCGACCCGGACGTGCCGGTGGGTCGTCACCCGTGGCGACGGCCGGTAGTCCGCGGCGGAGAGCCGACCGACGCGCAGCTCTGGGGCCTTCCCGGCGAGCCGGTCGATCAGGTCGTCAACCTGCTCGTTGGTCTGCGCGATGACCATCAACGGCGCACCGCCACCGGCCAGCTCGACGGCGGCCCGGACGACCAGGGTCGACTTGCCGGCACCGGGCGGCGAGTCGACCACCACCCCCCGGTGGTCACCCGAACGCAGCTCCGCCAGCACGGCGGTGATCACCCGCTCGGCCTCGACCGCCGGCGGCACCGCCAGCTGCGGCGTCAAGCCCATCTCCCCCACCGGCCGCACCCTACCCGCCAGCCGCCTACCCCCGCGCCGCCTCCCGGCCCGCCCGGGATACGGCAGGTCAGGGCCTCCGCCTCGCCGGGGCCCGACCTGCCGCAACCCGACGGCGGTCGGCGCCTCCGCCTCGCCGGGGCCCGACCTGCCGCAACCCGACGGCGGTCGGCATGGGCGGAGGTCAGTGCACGACGACCGGCGTCCTCGGCTGGTCACCCGGCTGGTCGCCGAGCTGGTCGTCCAGCAGGTGCGACCGCTCACGCCGGCGCGGCAGGAACGCGGCCGGGATGAACGTCGCCGCCACCAGCGCGAACGCCACCCAGAAGGTGGTGGCGAAGGAGTTGGCGGCGAAGTCGAGACCCCGCTCGATGAGCGACGGGTCGGGAACCTGCTGCGCCAACTCCGGCCGCTGCTGGGCGGCGATCGCCAGGCCGGCCTCGGTGACCGGCTCGCCGTTCGGGCCGGTCAGGCCGGGGATCGGCCGGGAGCCGTTCAGCTCGTTGGTGAGGATCACCGACATCGTCGCGGCGCCGACGGAGCCGCCGATCTGCTGGAGGATGTTCACCAGCGTGGAACCTCGGGCCACGTCGTGCCCGGTCAGCGTCTTCAACGCCGAGGTCATGATCGGCATCATGGTGCCGCCCATGCCCAGGCCCATCACGAACAGCGCGCCGCAGAGCAGTACGTACGAGGTGTCCGCGTCGAGCTGGGTGAAGGTGAAGAACCCGGCGAGGATGAGCAGCAGCGCGAACGGCACCGTCCGGCCGACCGGCACCTTGTCGGCGAGCATGCCGGCGATCGGCATGGTGACCATGGCGCCGATGCCCTGCGGGGCCATCAGCAGGCCGGCGTGCAGCGTCGACTCGCCGCGCACCTGGAGGAAGTAGCTCGGGAACAGCAGCCCGGCGCCCATGAACGCGATGATGAAGACGAACATGGTCACCGCCGCGACGGTGAGCCTGGGGTTGCGGAACAGCCGCAGGTCGAGCAGCGGGTGCCGGGGCTTGAAGGAGTAGAGGACGAACGCCACCACCAGCGCGGCACCGATCAGCATCGGCACCCACACCTCCGGGTCGGCGAACGTGCCGGCCTCGGGCAGCGTGGAGACGCCGTAGAGGAACAGGGCGAGGCCCGGCGAGAGCATCAGCATGCCGAGGAAGTCGAACGACTCGGACGGCTGGGGACTGTCCGCCGGCAGCGCCAGCTGCGCGTAGACCAGCGCGATGACGCCGATCGGCAGGTTGATCAGGAAGATCCAGTGCCAGCTCGCCACGTCGATCAGCCAGCCGCCGAGGATCGGGCCGCCGATCGGGCCGAGCAGCATCGGGATGCCGAGCACGGCCATCAACCGGCCGATCCGGTTCGGCCCGGCCGCCCGCGTCATGATCGCCATACCGATCGGCATGAGCATGCCGCCGCCGAGGCCCTGCAACACCCGGTAAGTGATCAACTCGCCGATCGTGTCGGCGGTGGCGCACAGGCCCGAGCCGATGGTGAACAGCGCCAGGGCCATCATGTAGAGGCGTTTGGTGCCGAACCGGTCGGCGGCCCACCCGCTGAGCGGGATCACCGTGGCCAGCGCGAGCGTGTAACCCGTCATCGTCCACGCCACCCGGGCGTACGACGCGTCGAACTCGCTCTGGAACGTCGGCAGCGCGACGCTGACCACCGTCACGTCGAGGATCGACATCAGCGCACCGAGCACGACGACGCCGGCCACCTTGAGCACCGCGGCGTCGAGCTTGTCCGATGTCGGGACAGGCTGCGGTGCCGCGACAGATTGCTGTGTCACGAGGTCTCCTGTTGTGGGATCTGACCGAAGGGACGAGCGGTGGTGGCCGACGTGGTGGCCGGTTGCGACCCCGGCGCGACGTGCGAAAAGGGTGAAGCCCGCAGCGCACAGTAGCTCCCGCCACCGACACTTCGCCGCCGGTTTTGCGGCCAGCAGAGCGTTCTGTGAGCACGGCCACGGCGGCTCCCACAGCGCGATGGCGTAACCGGCCGAAAAGCGGGTAGCCGCGGCGAGCGCGGTCGGGACGGTCCGCGCGGCGCGCCGGCACGGTCGAGGGCGGCCGGCACGGTCGAGGGCGGTCGAAGCGGTCCAGGCTAGGGAAGGTGGTGCCAGCGTGGCGAAGTTCCTGGTCACGGCGACCTACACGATCCCGGGGATGGAGGGGCTGGCCAAGGAGGGCGGAACGGCGCGGGCCGAGGTGATCGGGTCCCTCATCGAGAACGCCGGCGGCCAGGTGGAGGCCGTCTACTACGCGCTCGGCCAGGTCGACCTCTACGTGATCTGCGAGGTGCCGGACACCGTGACCGCCGCCGCACTCGGAATCGCCGTGCGGGCGGCGGGCGGCGTGGACACCCGCACCGTTCCGCTGCTGACCGCGGAGGAGATCGACGCGGCGGTCCGGCTACCCATCACCTACCAGCCCCCGGGCCACTGACACGGCCCCTACTCCACCAACCCTGACCGCGGCAGGTCCCCCCGTCGATCATGAAATTGTGGCACTGGATAGAAGGTACATAAGCTCACCATTCGGGAGCCACAGCTCCATGATCGCGGAAGCCGAGGAGGCCGGCGCCCGAACTGGACCGCGATCGAGGCTGTGCGAGACGGTGCCGGCGGGGACCGCGCGGACGTGCAACTCGACGGTGCCGTCGGGGCGCGGCGCATTGGCCGGGCAGTACCAGCGCCGCCGGCCGGGGTGCTGCGGCACGCAGACCGGCACCGCCTGACCGGGTCGGAACGGCAGCCGCCGCCAGGGGCGTACCGTCAGGATCGCGGTGCCCTCGGCGGCCAGGTCGCGGCCGATGACCTCGGCCGGCCAGAACGCCGGCCCGTCGCCCATCCGCCCGGCGGCGGGCACAGCAGCGGCGCAACCGCTGCCAGCGCGGCACCGAGCAGTGGGCCGTGTTCGGGTCGCAGCCGGTACCGGCGGTGGACCCGCCCGAGCACCGCCAGCAGCGCCAACCGCCCGGCCCGGTCACCACCGCCACCGACCAGCCGGGCCAACGCGGCGACGACCAATGCCGCCACCGGCTCCGGCAGCAGCCCCGGGCAGCGCTCCTCCAGGCTGCCCGGAAGCTCGCGGCAACCTGCGTGATCACCGCCTGGTCGCCCGACGCGAGCACCCCGTCCAGGTAGTCGGCGGCCCGCCGCCGCTGCGCCTCCGGCAGCCCCGGCCAGCCGTCCAGCACCGCTCCGCCGGCCGCGAGCCGCCGGGCCAGGTGCGCGGCGAGCCGTTCCAGATCAACCCCGATGAGGTACGCCGACAGCTCCGCGTCCGCCCCGACCAGCCGCAGCCAACGGGTCACCGCCTCGCGGCTCACCGCTGCTCCCCCGTTGGGTGGTCGTAGGTTGCCGACCGGCAGTCGGCGTGAGCGTGGCCCGGCGGCGCGGCCTCGAACCGCCGGGATGCGGCCTGCCGGCAGTCGGCGTGCCGGGACTGCCACTGCCGCAACGCCTGCCGGATCCGCTCGGCCTCGGTGTTGGCGGTCGTCAACTCCCGATGCAGTCTGTCGATCTCGTCGGCTGCCCGGTTCAGGTAGTCATGCACGTGGTGCGGGCCGAGGCCCCGCCAGCGCCGGTCGATGTCAACGGCGCGTATGTGGTGCGCGTGCAGGCGCTCCCCGGTCACGTAGATCATCGCCGCGGTGCCTCCTGCTCGGCGATCAGCGCCTGCACCTGCCGGTCGCTGAGGCCACGCCGGTCCAGCACCCGCCGCCCCCAGCGGTGCAGCCGGCACGGATGCGGCGCACGATCGTTACGGCAGCGCGGCCCCTCGGGCCACTGCTCAGCGGCATGCACGGTCATTGCCTTCACGGCGAAACCGACGTCCTCGGCGGTCACGTACGGCGGCATCGGCAACTCGCCGAGCAGCCCGTCGATCGAATCCATGTCCCTCCCCTGGTCTGGTGTGGCACCGAGGCGGGCGGGGACAGCGCAGCCACGACGGGGGACGCAGTACCGCCGGAGCCCAGCACCCGCCCCGGGCCATGTCCTGCAGAGTTGTGGATCAGTAGGGCGGGCCGTATGACGTGGGCGAAGTAGGCGACATGCACATGTCGTATGCGGTCGGGCTACCGACCGTTGCGGCTCACCCGGTGGTCCCGCCATCGGCGGGCGGCATCAATCAGCGGTCCATGGTGCGGGCCGGGTGCGGACCGTTGCTTGCGTTCCCACAGGCGCACCAGCCCGTCGGCGAAGGCGTGCAGCGCTTCGTCGGAGGCGTGCGCCCATGTCGGGATCTGCGCGGCCCATGCTTCGGCTCCGGCGGGAGGATGGCCAGTGCGGACGAGACGGACCAGCATGAGGGCGGTGTCGATCCACGCCGCACCGCGCGCCGGGCTGGACCAGTCGACGAGTCGCAGTCGGTCGGCGACGAGGAAGTTCCGCGGCGTCACGTCGGTGTGCAGAAGCGTCTCGCCGTTGACCAGGTCGGGAGCGATCAGCCCTCGCCAACGGTCAGCGAAGTGCTGCACCTGGACGGGCGGGCTGGGTGTGAGCAGGCGGCTCTGGATGGCGAGCAGTTCCGCGACCGCAGTCAGATCCGGCGATCCTGGAGCGAGGTCGGGATGCCGGCCGGCAACGTACTCGAAGCCGAGGATCAACCAGCCGTGCGCTTCGACTGTCCAGCGCAGACGGGGAGCCACATCAGGCAGCCAGGGATTGACGCGGGCCTCGTTGCGATAGAGCCAGGCGGTCGGGCCCTCAGTCTCGCCACCCTTGCAGAAGACCCGGCCGGTGTCGGTGTCGACAACGGCGGCCAGGTCGCAGGAAGCACCGGTCGGTACGGAGTAGACCGCATGGACAGCCCCGGTGCGTTGTTCGATCTGCCAGCGTACCTCCCCGGGAAGCTCGTGCCAGTCGCGGCGACGCGGCATCCGGTGGCCTCCCGAGGGCGAACGGTCCCGGGCAGTGTATGCCCGGGACCGCTGGTGGCCTGCCTAGCGAGTCGGGCTGTCGGTGCAGCCAGCGTGGCACTGGGTGCAGTCGGCCACCCGGCCGCCCCACAGCTCATGATCGACAGCGAAGCCGGCGGCGGTGATCGCGGCGACCGTCCGGGAGATCGGAGCGCCGATCGGCTCAGGTCCGGAGGGCGGCTCCTCCGATGTGGACTCCGGCTGGTGGTGGATGAACCGCCCGGCGACGCGCTGGCAGAACTCGGCGTACTCACGGGTGTGCAGGATGAACGTGTGCCAGCCGATGTCGACCATGTCGCTCGGACCGAGGGGTCCGGTGGCGGTGGCGCAGGTCCCGAGGAAGGCGAGCGCCTGATCCAGGATCCTGGCCGGCAGGTCGGGGACCAGTTCGGGGTGGTCGTGGGCGATGCGGGCGGTCAGCTGGGTGAACAGCTCGTCGGAGACGAGCGCTCGGCCGGAACTGACCCGATCGATGGTGAGCATCCTGCTCCTTCCGTTGGTGGTCTCACCGCAGGCTGCGCCCAGATGCCATCGAAGGTCATAACGCTGTAAGCATTGCCGATATACGCGGTGCGTATACCGCGAGCCCAGAAAGGCGTTTGAATGGTTAGGCTCGACGGAGCGCAATGGACAGCCGCGAACGGCGAGGTTGCCGGTGACACCTGCGAACTGCCCCCGCTGCGGGGCACGCCTGGCCCGCGACAACGACAGCGGACGCTGCGCACCCTGCCAGTCCGCCGAACGCGACAGGCTGAGCGCACCGCCGGAGGTGCCGGCGTCGTTCTGGTCGCACCCGCCGCTGCGGGCGGCCCTGGTGGAGCGACACCTCGGACGGGTGATCCGGGCGTACCGACACCACCCGTATCACGGGCGGGCCGCGTTGCCGCAGGCCGTGGTGGCGAGCTGGTTGGGCATCACCCAGGCCCAGCTCAGCCGCGTGGAAAACGGCCCCCCTCTGGTGCACTTGGACCGACTCTCACATTGGGCGGCGCTGCTACGGGTTCCAGAGGTTCAACTGTGGTTCAGCCTGCCCTCGCGAACGCTGACGATGCAGACCGGGCAAATCGCAGCCGAGGTTCCGCCAGACGAGCCTCCTGCGACCGGTGTCCCCGCCGTGGTGCCAACTACCCTGGAGGCGGCTCCCGATGAAGGAGGTGGCACCACGGACCGCCGCCGATTCACCGCGCTTGCCGCCCTAGCTGGTCTCGCGGGCAACAGTCTGCTTGACACATTGGCGAAGGCGGACCGCAACGCTGACGCCATCGGCATGGAGCACATCCGTCTCGCCGGCTCGCTGGTCGAGCGGTTCAGGCAGGCCGACGCCGCGCTTGGGGCCGATGAGTTGTGCGATGTGGCGATGGGTATCCACACCCGCCTCTCTGCCTGGGCAGCGACCTCCCAATACGGTCGCGGGCTCGGCGAAGCCCTCCAATCCGCGCTGGCTGATCTTGCTAACCAAGTTGCCTGGCTGGCAGTCGACGCAGACCGCCGCCACCAAGCACGCCCGTACCTGAACGACGCAATCACCCGTGCCAGGATCGCCGACGATCCGCGCGAGGAGGTTCGTGCGCTGGCCTGCCTGTCCTTGCTGACTCGCGAAGATCACCCCGCCGAGTCACTGCACTGCGCCGAAGCCGCGCTCCGCGCCTCCCGAGGCTGGGCGGCCCCCCGACTGAGGACTTTGTTGCGGCTGCGAGCGGCCCACGCCTACGCACATCTCAACGACGTGGGCGGGTTCAACCGGGAGATGACGAAGGCGCGTCACGAATTCGACCACGGGCTCCACGAGGACGACCTGCCGTTTCTTCAGTTCGTCACCGCCCAGGAGCTGACCGGCATCCAAGGGCTGTCATTCCTCGCTCTCGGCAAGCCAACCCGTGCCGCCGAGTCCTTCAGGGCCATCAGCAGCGGCCCCCACGCCGCGCATCGCCGCAACCAGGTGCACTACACGGTCCGCCTCGCGGAGGCCGAATATCGATCCGGTGATGTCCAGTCAGCCGCGCTGACTGGGCTTCAGGTACTGCCAGCGGTCAAGGGGCTCTGTTCAGGGCGAACCATGCGTCACTTTGCCCAGGTCAAGTCGCACCTCGGTCGTGAACAGTCGAATCCGGCGCGTACGTTCATTGAGGCATACAGCAGGGTGTTCAAGCAATGAACGAACTAGAGATGCGACAGCACGACGCCGTCGCGGCACAAGCCCTGGTCGACGTCTTGGTCCAGGTCTACCTCGACGCCCATGCCGGCGACGGAGCGTTCTACAACGAAGAACGCTACCGACAGCAGCTTGCCGGGCACATGAAGGTTGCTGGCTGGACGTTGCTTACCGCTGAGGTCGACGGACACCTAGTGGGCTATGCGTACGGTTTTCCCCTGTCGCCGAAGACTCGCTGGTGGGAGGGCATCCGGGGCGACGTTCCTCCGGACTTCACCCGCGAGGACGGCCACCGCACTTTCGCCCTGAGCGAGTTGCTCGTACGCCCAGCCTGGCAGCGAAAAGGTATCGCGCGAGCGCTCCACGACAAGCTGGTCGAAAGCCGTCCAGAAAAGCGGCTGACCCTACTCGTCCGCCCCGACAATGCTCGAGCCCAGGAGGCATACCGAGCTTGGGGATGGAAGAAGATGGCGCAGCTCCATCCGGCATGGGAGGGCGCGCCGATCTTCGACGTGCTGATGTGCGCAGAGTTCACCGGCCGTCGCTAGGCCGAGAACTCCGGTACGCCGATCGTTCGTAACCCACGCTGTGACTTGCCCTACGCTAGAACCCGCGAGGATTGCGCCGTGACAGGACGTAACCGCGGTACGAGCAGAGTTCCTGCCACGCCTCTTCATCCACGGCCGAAAAGTTGCGGCCCCTAGCCTGGCAGATTCTCCGCCACCCGCTGCTGCTCGCCAGGTCTTCCGCGTCGATTGAGCCGCTGTTGATCGCACGCACGATCTCGGCATCGGACGCCGAGCTCAAGTTCACCGATTTGCCCCTTCTGCCGCCTTGCCGCTATCCGACCCGGTCCCTGTAAGTCCTCAAGGGACGGCTCACGAGGACCGTGGCCAGCAGTTCCCGAGATCCTTCTACGGATTCCACTAGTGCGCCATAGTTGTTCAAGTCTGGTGGCCAAGCGGGTCGGTCAAGACGATCAGCCAGCGGGCATGATCCTTCATCAGTGCGGCTTCGGCACCTGCCGGTTGAAGCGCGGCTTGAGGGCCAGTATCAGGGCTTCCTTCGTACCCTCCGGGTTGTCGGTCTCCTGCCAGCGGACCTCGCGCTGGCCGAGCCAGCCGGCGATGTCCCGTGCTGTCGCCACCGGTCCCTGCTTGTCGAGGAGCTGGCCGACCTGGTCGTGCAGCACCGACGACTCGCGGTTGCCGGTCAGGTGCTGACGGAGGCGGTTGCGCAGGTTCCCGGTCCGGCCGACGTAGATGACCGCGCCGCCGTCGAGGAGCACGTGCACGCCGGGCGCGCGGAGAGCGTCGGCGGCGGCTTCCATCGTGTACGGCCGGGGCGCCGTGAAGCCGGCCAGCAGGTCGTCGATCAAGGGGTCGGGCATGCCCGGAGGCTACTCCCCCATGGCCCCGTACGGGCCGTCGTGGTCGTTGCGACGTCGGCAGCGGCCGGCGCCTTTGAGCTTGGCGTCTCACCAGATCCGGGTACGCAGGAACTGGCGATCCTCCTCGCTGAGCGTGGTCTCACCGAAGTCAATGGCGGTGACGTGGCCGAGCGACTCTCGGAGTGCGGTGGCGAGGATGACTGTGCCGTCGAAGCTGGTCAGCAGGTGGACAGGTGGATGACCCAGGGGGTGCGGTCATTGCGGACCCCGGCTGTTTGGTGAAAACGGTGCGGTGTGGCGGGACTGCCACTGCCGCAGCGCCTGGCGGATGCGTTCGAACCTCGGTGTTCGCGGTGGCAACTCGCGGTGCAGGCGGTCGAGTTCGTCGGCGACCCGGTTGAGGTAGTCGTTGACCTGGTCCGGGTCGACGCCGCGCCAGCGGGTGTCGAAGGCGGCGCGGACGTGGACGTGGTGTGGGTGCAGGCGTTCGCCGCTCACGTAGATCATCGCTGCGGCGCCTCCTTGTCCGTCGACTGCATGACCCTCCTTTGCGCTGCATGAGGTGGCACCGAGGCGGGCGGGGACGGTCGGTACGACCGCGCTCCGTATCGACCGGAGCCCAGCACCTTCCCGGGTCTGCCTGTTTCACTACCGATGGATCATCGCCGATATCAGGGGCACATTGCTTCGGGCGTGTGGCCGCCCGGCCACAAGCTGCCGTCGACGAAGGCGCCCGCCGAGATGTACGAGGTCGCCAGCCCCGACGACCGTCCGCCAGGCCATCACGATCCTCATCGAGACCGGCGAGCTATACGGCGACCAGGGCTCAGGCAAGGACTCTGTTGGCTAACTCGCTGTGATCTTGGCTTTCCGGCAGAGGCTCTTGAAGGGTGTCCGGGGCCGGGTGGGGGCGGGGTGGTTGTTGCGGTGGGTCCAGTCGGCGATCCGGGCGGCGTTCATGCCGCAGGCGGTGAGGATGTGTTGGACGCGGGTCTTGGGCAGGCCGGTGTAACGGTTGCGGCGTAGGTGGTGGGCGCGGGCTGCTGGGGAGATGGTGCCCTCGATCCCGGCTCGGGTGTTGTAGCGCTGCTGCCAGTCGGGGTCGTTGCGGGCAGCGCGGTTGTCAGTTGGATCTCGGAGAGTTCGCGGCTGGGGATGACGATCTGCCTGCCGGTGGTGGTGCTGGTCGTGCAGTGGGCGCGCATCGGGCATAGGCGGCAGTCGGTGTCGGCGAACGCGATCGCGGTGCCGGGTCCGCTGTTGTGGGCGCGGGGCTTCCACGTGGTGCTGATCTTGCCGGCGGGGCAGATCGCGGTGCGGCGGTCGAAGTCGAGGCGGAAGCTGTCACGGTCGAAGCCTCGACCGGCTCGGGCTTGCCAGGAGGTGTCACGGGCGAGCGGCCCGATGATCTCGGTGCCCTGGAGGGCGGCGCGGGCGACGGCGTCGGCGGTGACGTAGCCCTCGTCCAGGTAGTGCTCGGTCGGGGTGAGGTCGCGGGCTTCCAGGTCGGCGCTGATCGAGGGCAGGGTGGCGTTGTCGGGGTCGGTGGCCGATGTGGTGCGGACCGCGATGATCAGGTGCGGGCCGCTGGTGTCGCAGGTCTCGGTCAGGTGGGCCTTGTAGCCCTGCCAGGTCGTGTCGCGTTTACGGCTCCATCGTGAGTCGAGGTCGAAAGGGGATTCCAGGAAGTCTGCTCCTTCCCGGATCCGCCCGTGTCGCAGCATCCAGGCGCCGTGCTGGTCCAGGACGCATTCCTGGTCCCAGATCTTGCGGAGGGCGTCGATCGCCGGAAGGTTGTTCAGCCATGCCGCATCGGGGTCGGCGTCGATGGCCGCGAGCAGGGCCGCACCGTCGGCGGACACTGCCTGCCCGAACCGGTCGCGGGCCTGTTCGGCGGCGGGTAGATGCGCGGAGTCGATGCGTCGGCTATACCGCTGTTCCCACTCGGGATGGATCCGCGGTGCCAGCCAGCCCGGCGCGACCTGGGTGAGCTGGTTCAACGCGGCCCGGACCGTCTCACCGACGCGTTCCAGCCGACCCAGCATGCTGATCTTGGCCAGGACATGGGTGGAATCGGTACGCGCCTTGCCGCCGCCGCGCAGCAGACCCACGCGTTTGGCCGCGTCCAGCATCAACTCCAGCAGACGTACCGCCCGCTCGTCAACGGCCAGGCGGTCGCGGAACTCCGAGAGCACCGAGTAGTGGAACCCGGTGTCGTCCAACGCCAAGCCCAGCGCGTACTTCCAGTCCATCCGGGTCCGGACCGCGTCGGCGGCATCCCGATCGGTCAGATCCTCCATCGCCTGCAACACGCACACCATCGCCAGCAGGCCCGGCGCCACCGCGCTACGCCCCTCGGCCGCGAACCAGCCGGCGAACTCCTGATCGTCGAAGATCGGCCCGAGCGCGTCACGGACCCGGGTCACCCGGGTACCACCCGGACAAGCCGCCTGAACCACCGCCACCGTCTGCGCTGGGATCTCCACCGACACCCAGGGCCTCATCGACATCCGGGCACCATATTCCATACAGGACATACGACCGCCGCCAAGGTCAAGCAACCACCCGCTACAGCGAGTTAGCCAACAGAGTCCTTGCCTGAGCCCTGGGGTCTCCTCGCCCTCAAGTGTAGGAAGCCGCCGAGGCATTGCTTTGGTTCCAGCGGTGCCTGCGGCTTCTGTCCGAGATGTGGCATCTCGGACAGAAGCCGACATGCCGCCAACTTGGGGCGAAGCCCGGCCAGTCGAGCCCTTGGTCATTGTCGACGAGTTCCACCACGCGGAGGCGCCGACGTACGCCCGGCTGCTGGAGCGGCTACGGCCGCGCGTACTGCTGGGATTGACGGCGACGCCCGACCGCAGTGACGGCGGCGACGTGCGGCGGTGGTTCGATGGTCGCGCCGCCGTTGAGCTGCATCTGTGGGAGGCGCTGGAGCGGCAACTGCTCGCGCCGTTCCAGTATTTCGGGCTGCACGACGATGTCGACCTGTCGCAGCTTCGGTGGAAGCGCGGGCAGGGGTACGACCCGACCGAGCTGGACGGCGTCTACACCGGCAACGACGCGCGGGCACGGATGGTGCTGCGGGCGGTACGGGACAGCGTCGACGTCGACCGGATGCGGGCGCTCGGATTCTGCGTGAGCATCGGGCACGCCGAGTTCATGGCGGACTGGTTCAGCAGGCATGGTGTGCCGTCGGCGGCGGTGACCTCCCGGACGGTGGATCGGCAAGCGCTGCTGAAGGACTTCAAGGACGGCACGCGTCGGGTGCTGTTCACAGTCGACCTGTTCAACGAGGGTGTCGACCTGCCGATGGTCGACACGATCCTGATGCTGCGACCCACCGAGAGCGCCACGATCTTCCTTCAGCAGCTCGGCCGTGGGCTGCGGCTGGACGACGACAAACCGTGCCTGACCGTGCTCGACTTCATCGGCGGGCAGCACGCCAACTTCCGCTTCGACCTCCGCTGGCGCGCTCTGACCGGGGTCAGCCGCCGCGCGATAACCGAAGCGGTACGCGACGACTTCCCGTCCCTGCCGAGCGGCTGCCACATCCAGCTCGACCGGGTGGCCAAGGACATCGTGCTGGCCAACCTGCGCTCAGCGATGCCGACCTCGAAGACCGGGCTGGTGAAGGAGCTGCGGCTGCTCGGGGACGTGAGCCTGGGCGAGTTCCTGCGCGAGGCTGGCGTGGAGATCGAGGACGTCTACCGGTCGGCGAGCTACGGCGGGTGGACCGGGCTGCGGCGGCTCGCCGGGTTGGAAGCCTCGCCGGGTGGGTCGGATGACCGCGAGTTGGGCCGGGCCATCGGGCGGCTGCTGCACCTGGACGATCCGGACCGGCTCGACCTTTTAGCTCGGGTGGCGGCGGGCGAGCGGCCGGCGGCCGGACCGCTGTGGGACATGCTGCACTTCGACCTCTGGGGGCCGAACGCACCGCTCACCGAACGCGAGGAACGGCTGACGCGGCTCTGGGCCGAGCCGGCGCGCTGTGCCGAGCTGCGGCAGGTGGCCGAGGTGCTCCGCGACCGGATACACCGGGTCACGCGGCCGGTCGAAGGGCTGCCGCTGAAGGTGTACGCCCGGTACAGCCGCAACGAGGCGTGCGCCGCCTTCGGCATGCCGAACCCGGGATCGTTGCGGGAAGGGGTGAAGTGGCTACCGGACGCCAAGGCCGACATCTTCTTCGTCACCCTGGTCAAGTCAGCACAGCACTACTCCCCCACCACGATGTACGCCGACCGGGCCGTCACCGACACGCTGTTCCAGTGGGAGTCGCAGAGCACCACGTCGTCAGCGTCAGCCACCGGGCAGCGCTACATCCACCACGTCTCCCGCGGCTCCACCGTCCATCTCTTCGTACGGGAGACCCGGGTGCCGGACCGTGACCTGGGCGCACCTGCCTACCTGTACGCCGGGCCTATGACGCACCAGGAGCACACCGACGACCGTCCGATGCGGATCATGTGGCGGCTACGCCACCCGCTGCCTGCCGACATGTTCGCCGCCGCCCGCGCCATCGCCGCCTGAGCCCTGTGTCGCCATGGAACCGGCACCACTTCTCTCACCAAGGCCTGCATTCGGATGCAGTCCGCAGTGCGGGCAGACATCTACCTCAGGCCAGCCGCTTGGGGTGTGCCGAAGAAGCGGTGCAGCACCTCTGCGGCCTGACGGCCGGTAACGCTGCCCGGCCAGTCCGCGACCCGCAGCCCGGCCGCATAGGCAGCGTTGATGAGTCGCCACATTGCTGCCCGCCGAGGCTGACCGGCATCGCCGAATGCCCGGCCTCGAATTCCGCAAAAGGTGGCCGATCGACTCGTCCCGGCTGATCGATGGCGGCGAAGGGTTGCCTCATCCGGGGCGACGTGGACAGGATACGGAGACGTTCGATCAGCGTGCGCAGATCCACCGGCTCCTGGGTCACCCCTGGCCGGGTGGGTCTTCCACCTATGAGGAGGTTTCGTGGCACGACGCCGCTTCGCGGGGATAGCAGCCAGCGCCATCGTCCTACCGTTACTCTACGTCATCACCCAGCCGGCCACCGCATCGGCCAGCCCGGAGGCCGCAGCGGTGAAGCCCGTTCCGGCACCGGCCAGCGGGCTCGCCAGCGATGTCCGCGAACTCACCCGCAAGGAGTTCACCCTCAACGGTGAGCGGGTCGAGGCGCCCACCCAGTACCAGCCTCGCAGCCAGGCGCGGCAGTCCCAGGCCGCCGAGACGCCGCCGGTCGGCACGGTGCGGCAGTGGCTCGCGCTCGACGACTACAACGGCGTGATCTACTTCAAGGACTACACGCTGCGTGGCGTGGGCGACAACATCGAGGTCTGGGTCGCCAACGACACCGCGTTCCCGGAGGGTGACTGCCGCCGGCAGATCGAGAACTCGACGGTCGTCACGGACCAGCAGGTCGCGCACCTGGTCAACGAGTTCGACACCAACATGTATCCGAAGTCGACGGCCGCGTTCAGCACCCCGCCGGACCGGGACGGCAGCAACGCCTCGATCGCCGGCGACTTCACCGGCGCCG
Organism: Micromonospora tarapacensis; assembly: GCF_019697375.1. Lineage (NCBI taxonomy): Bacteria > Bacillati > Actinomycetota > Actinomycetes > Micromonosporales > Micromonosporaceae > Micromonospora > Micromonospora tarapacensis. Next base: position 3,948,475 of record NZ_JAHCDI010000004.1, read on the forward strand.
GCAACCGGACGGTCACGCTCGTCGACAACGTCCGGGACGACAACTTCTACGACTTCCCGGCCGCCCCGACCTACATCGCCGGGTTCCACTTCTCGCTCTTCAACGAGCTGCTCGACCGCAACATCATGACGATCGACGCGTTCGACTGGGCGCACCGCACCGGTGCGAACCCGCCGAACGAGCCGACCGACGACCTGTGCACCAGCCGGCCTGCCCGCCCCAGCCTGTACGAGGGCACGTTCATCCACGAGTGGCAGCACCTGGCGCACTACTACACCGACCCATTCGAGACCACCTGGCTCAACGAGGGTCTCTCCGACTTCGCCCAGACGCTCGGCGGCTACGTCGATGCCACGGCCACCGTGGCCGAGCCCGGCGCGGACAGCCACATCTACTGCTTCCAGGGCTTCGGCACGGTGCAGACGGAGTACAACACCAACCCCCGGGACTGCGGCGGCCCGGAGAACTCCATCAACCTCTGGAACGAGGGGAACAATCCGAGCGCGGTCCTTGCCGACTACGGCAACGTCTACGCGTTCAGCCTGTTCCTCTTCGACCGGTACGGCCTGGACTTCATCTCCCGGCTGCACCAGGACGGCGACCTGCAGGGGCTTGCCAGCCTTGAGGCGGCGCTCAAGGACGAGGGCGTCAAGGACATGTACGACGTGATCCACGACTACCAGACGATGAACCTGGTCGACCGGATCGTGGGCAACTCGAAGTTCGGCATCATGCTCGGGGCCGACAAGCGCAAGGTCACCACGGCCAGCCTCGACGCCACGGTCAACCTGGCCAACCCGGCGTCGTACGCGACCGCGGGTGCGGCGCCGAACGGCGCCGACTACATTCCGTTGCAGAAGGCCAACGGCAAGCCGCTGGGCCGGGGCGACCTGCGTTCGATCAAGTTCGCGGGTGCGAAGGCGCTGCCGCCGGTCCCGCTGGCCTGGACGACCGTGACCGACGACCCGGACCAGCCGGGCAACTCGGTGCTCTGGTCCGGCAACGGCAACAGCCTCGACGTCGCCGCCGTCACGCCGGTGACCGTGCCGGCCGCCGACCCGACGCTGACCTTCCTCGCGAAGTACGGCGCCGAGACCGGCTACGACTACGGCTACGTGAGCGTCTCGACCGACGGTGGCGAGAGCTACACCGTCATCCCCGGTGAGGAGACCGTCGCCGGTCCGCTCGGCCCGGCGTTGAACGGCACCACCGAGGGCTTCGAGCCGCACTCGTTCGACCTGTCGGCGTACGCCGGACAGGAGGTGCTGCTCAGCTTCCGCTACGTCAGTGACGGTGGCGTCAACGAGGGTGGCCTGCTCATCGACGACATCGCCGTCGGTGGCACGCTGGTCAGCGACGGGTCGAGCCTCGAACCGTTCGACTCGCCCTCGGAGATCCACCCGACGCCGGTGGCGAACTGGAACGTCCGGTTCGTCGGCATCGACGAGCGGCTCAAGCTGGCCCTGCAATTCGAGGTCGACGGCAAGTCGGGCTTCACCCTCGGGCTGATCCAGACGGCGCTGCTGACCGCCTTCCCCAAGGTGGTCGCCATCGTCGCCTACGACGAGCCCACCGAGCAGGTGACGCAGTACGCGCCGTACACCCTGACGGTGAACAAGGTGGTGCAGCCCGGCGGTGCGCCGCTGAGCTGACCCGGACAGGAACTCCCGGTGTCGCGTCCCGCGGCACCGGGAGTTCTCTGTGTTCCGGGTGAAGGCGCCGGAACCGGCGGCGCAAGCCGGCGGCGGTCCCTAGCCTGGCGGGCAGGGGCATCGTCGAGGGCAGGCACCGGAGGACATCATGACCAACGCGATCGGGGACGCACTCCAGGACGTACGCGAGGTCGAGCTGACCGTGACCGGCCGCCGGACCGGGCGGCAGATCACCCATCCGGTGTGGTTCGTCCAGGAAGACGACAACGTCTTCCTGGTGCCGGTGACCGGCTCGGACAGCCAGTGGTACAAGAACGTCCGGCAGACGCCGATGGTCCAACTGGCCGTTGACGGCACCGCGTTGAGTTCGAGCGCCACGCCCATCACCGAGGCCGATCGGGTCGACCACGTGGTGACGATGTTCCGCGACAAGTACGGCGCCGACCAGATCGCGTCGCTCTACCCGAGACACGACGTCGCCGTCCAGGTCCCCCTCGGCTGACGCTCCGTCGACCGACAGATCTTGGTACGAGACCGCCCCTCAGGGGGCGTGACCGTACCAAGATCTGATCAACGGATGCCGCGGGCCAGGGTGATGGCGGCAGGGTCAGCCTCGCCGCCGGGCCGGCCCTGTCCCGCCTGGCCGACCGGGCCGCCGAGCAGCACTGACCACACTGACCGGGGGCGGGCCGCGGGTCAGCGCCAGACGGTGCGGCGCACGCCGCCGTGCGCCCCGCAGGCCCGGGAGCTGCCGCCGGCGAGGCTGACCTTGCTGTCCTCGCACTGCACCAGGTAGCCGCGCCCCTCCCAGAACCCGGGCACGCAGTCGAAGTGGTCGCACACCTCACGGGCGGGCTCGCGGATCCGCTTCCCGCCGCAGAAGTCGTACCCCATCGGGTTCGTCGGGGCACCGCAGCGTCGCTCCGGCGTCGGGCTGGCCCGCCGCGGCTCCGGTGAACCGGTCGCGCGCGGCGCCTTCGACGCGGTGCTCTTCGACGCGGTGCTCTTCGGCCCGGGGCGGCGGCCGGCGGTGCCGGAGTCGCGGCGACGGCGGTTTCCGAGCTGGTCGGGTCGGACGGGCCGGAGTTGGCCAGCGCGACCGGCACCATCACCGCGAGAGCGGCGGCGACCACCGCGGTCCGCCGGCCGCCGGGTATCAGCGCCAACAGCCGGGCCTGGCCCGGGTGGCGATGCCCGGCCGCGACGGGCGCGACCGGGCGTGCTCGGTGATCAGCTCGTCGAGCTGGGCGATGACCGCCTGGCGCTGCTCGATGGCGTCGGCGAAGGCCAGGGTGAGCACGAACCGGAACTCGGCCGCCGCGTCCGGGCGCAGCAACACCCCGGAGGTGCGCCGCCGGTCCAGCACCTGGATCAGGGTGACGGACGCGTGCGGGTCGTGCGCGAGACCGGTCATCCGGCCGTACGCCCAGTCGCGCCGGCCCCGCCCGCCGAGCAGGACAAGCCGGCGGTTGGTGATCACCGCCATGCCGGCGTCGGTGACCCGCACCCCGTCGGGAAGGCGCTGACCCAGCCGGCCGGCCTCGGCGGCGACGCTCAGGTCGGGGGCGGGCAGCACGGCGGTGTGCCGCACCTCGACCAGTTGCGCTGCCGGCACCACCCGGAGCACGACCTCGTCGGGGGCAAGTTCCAGCGGGAGGCCGTCACCCGCGCCGGCCGTGCCAAGGCACTGCTCGGCCAGCGTACGCAGGCGGCGCAGTTCGTCGTCGCGCCGCCGCCAGCTTCCCTCGGCGCTGCGGAACAACCGCAGCCGGCGCTCGTTCTGCCGGCGCGCCCACCGGTACCGCCATGTCGAACCCGTCGAATCAGTCCTCGCCACGCCGAACTCCTTCGCCGTGAATGCCACCAACCGCAGGCCACCAGATGGGGTGTCACAGTGTTAACGGCTGCGGACACCACCATGGACACGGCCAAGACCGGGCGAATTACCCGATCGGTGGACTAATTAGGGCGATACGGCGGTTTCGCCTGGCTGGCGAGTAGCGCAGCCGCGCCCGCACGCCCACCAATCACGCGCGGGTGATCGCGTTGGCGTGGATCGCCTCGGCGAGATACTCGGCCAGCCCCGGTGCCATCGCCTCGTAGTGCGCGGTGAACCGCTCGTCGGCCAGGTACATGTCGGCCAGACCGGTGTGGATCTCGTACGAGCACTCGTAGAACCAGCGGCTGATCTGCTGCCGGTGCTCCTCGGCCAGTTCCCGGGCCGCCGGGCCGTCCGCCGGCGCTCCGGCGGCCAGCAGCGCGACGACGCGCCGCCCCCAGTCCTCCGTCTCGCCCTTGATCCGCAGCCAGTCCTGCCTGGTGTAGCGCGACGCCCGCCGGTTCGACTCCCGGTATGCGTCGGTGCCGCCCCACCGCTGCTCCGCCTCCTCGGCGTGCGCCTCCGGGTCGAAGTCACCGAACACCTCGAAGCGCTCCTGCGGGGTCAGTCGGATGTCCAACTTACTCGCCTCCATCGCGAACTCGATCGCCGCGACCATCTCCTGCAGGCGCCCGATCCGCGCCGTCAGCAGCTCGTGCTGGCGGCGCAGGTGCGCCCCCGGGTCGCTCGCCGGGTCGTCGAGGATCACGGCGATCTCTTCCAACGGGAACCCCAGCTCGCGGTAGTACCGGATCAGCTGCAACCGCTCCAGGTCCGCCTCGGAGTAGCGGCGGTAGCCCGCCCCGGTACGACCGCTCGGCGTCAGCAACCCGATCTCGTCGTAGTGGTGCAGCGTCCGGACCGTCACGCCGGCGAGCTTCGCCACCTGACCAACCGTGTGGGCCATGGTTCCCCCTTTCCGGAACCACGGTCCCGGCTGCCGTTAGGTGAGGGTCAAGCCCGATTCTGCGACGCCGGACACACCCGGCGGGTCGGAGTTCACCAGCACGCTACGCAGCTCGGCCAGGGTGGTCGGTCGGCCGTAGCGGTAGCCCTGTCCCTGCACGCAGCCGATCGCCGCCACCGCCTCGTGCTGCCGTTCGGTCTCCACCCCCTCGGCCACCACGCCCAGGTCGAACGCGCCGGCCAGCCGGGTCACCATCTCCACCGTCGCGTACGCCCGGGTGTCCTCGGAGATCCGGGCCACGAACGAGCGGTCGATCTTCAACTCGGTCGCCGGGATCCGGTGCAGGTAGCTCAACGACGAGTAGCCGGTGCCGAAGTCGTCGATGGCGATCCGGATGCCCAGCTCCCGCAGCTGCCCCAACCGGTCGAGCACCGCGTCGCTGCCCTCGATCAGGGCCGACTCGGTCAGCTCCAGGGTCAGCGCCCGCGGTGCCAGCCCGGCCCCGGCGGTGGCCTCGGTGACCGTGGCGATCAGGTCGGGACGGCGCAGGTGCGAGGCGGCGATGTTCACCGCCACCGTCGCCGAGGAAACCCGGTCCTGCCAGGTGGCCGCCGCCCGGCACGCCTCGTGGATCACCCACCGGTCGATCGGCAGGATCAGGCCGGTCTCCTCGGCCAGCGGCAGGAACCGTGCCGGGCTGAGCACGCCCAGCCGGGGATGCCGCCACCGCACCAACGCCTCCGCGCTGCGTACCTCGCCGGTGGCCAGGTCCACGATCGGCTGGAACTCCAGGTGCAACTGCTCCTCGTCGACCGCCCGCCGCAGGTCGGCGATCAGCTCCGCCCGGCTCACCGCCGACTCCCGCAGCGCCTGGGTGCACCGCCGGTACGCGGACTTGCCCGCCGCCTTGGCCGCGTACATGGCGATGTCCGCGTCGCGCAGCAGGTCCGTGTGCGAAATGTGCTGCGGGCCGTACTCGGCGATGCCGATGCTGGCCGACGGGTGCACCCCGACCAGTTCCTCACCGGGCGACGGTTGCAGCGCCGCCAGCAACCGCTCGGCCAACCGTTCCGGTGCCGCCGGTCGTCCACCGGTGACCAGCACCGCGAACTCGTCGCCGCCGATCCGGGCGATCATCCCGTCGGTGCCGACCGCCCGGCGCATCCGCCGGGACAGGCCAGACAGCAGCGTGTCGCCGGTGGTGTGCCCGAACCGGTCGTTGACCTGCTTGAAGCCGTCGAGGTCCAGCAGCAGCACGGCGACCCGGTTGGCCCCCCGCAGGGCACCGCGCAGCCGGCGGGTGAACGCCAGCCGGTTGGGCAGCCCGGTGAGCTGGTCGACGTAGGCGAGCTGCCGCAGCCGGGCCACCAGGCGCAGATTCTCGTTCGCCGCCAGCCCCTGCCGCAGCGCCAGCGTCGCCAGCAGCGCCATCATCGCCAGGAAGACCGGCAACGGGGTGTGCCCGCCGGCGTCGCGGGCCAGCATGGTCGCCACGATCGCCCCGCCCACCGGCAGGTAGGGCAACACCACCCGCCACCACGGCGGCAACGGTGCATCCCCCGCCTCCTCGGCGGCGCCGTAGTCGGGCAGCCGGGAGGTCCGGGCAGCCGCGACGATCAGCAGGTAGCTCAACGGCCAGAGCACGTCGATCGGGGTGCCGGGCTGGTAGGTGCCGGCGGCCACCAGCGACACGTACGCCGCGTCGGCCACCGCGCGTACCGTCAGGCTCACCCCGAGCAGCGCCATCGGCCGCCACACCGGGCGGCCCGGGCCGACGACCGCGACCAGAATGGTCAGCTGCATCAGGTCGAACATCGGATAGAGCAGACCGGCGGTGCGCAGCGGCTCGTCGAGGTCCGCCAGGGTGACGTTGCGGAAGATCAACAGCCAGCCGACCGGGATCAACGCCAGCCCGACGATCACCCCGTCGAGCAGGGTCCGGGCGCGGCCCACCGCGGTCCGTGGTGCGGTCGGTGAGCAGAACAGCGCGCCGGTGCCGGTCAGCAGGCTGGCCGTGAAGATCAGCCCGATCGGCAACGTGTGCGGCAGGCCCTCCCCGAGAAGCCGCTGCGCCGTCCACAGTGCCCGCCCAGCCATCGACAACGCCATGGTGGCCGCCAACAGCAACCAGAACCGGCGCACCGCAGCCGGATGCCGGCGGCCCGCCCCGGCGCACGCCACCGCGGCCCAGCCCGCCACGGCAATCGCACCCAAGTCGCTGACCAGAGCCCCGGCGGGCAGCGCCAGCACCAGCCAGAGCGCCTCGACCGCGACGACGACGCCGGCACCGACCAGCCCCACGCGACCGGCCCGGTCCGACCGCGCGGCACCCTGCTCGACGTCCTTTCGCGACACAGCGATCGCTCCGGCTCTCCCTCTTCGTGCACCCTCGCCGGCGAGGACCGGTCCTGGCAAACCCCGAAAGCCTAGCCACGGGCGCAACCGCCCCGCCAGGTCCACGGGCCCGAAGTCCACAACCGGACGGCCAACCGCCCATTGGCAATCAACAGCGCGTCGCCGTGACACACAGCGAGCATCCCGAGTGGTAACCCAAGGTGACATATCCCGCCCTCACCCATCTTGCTATCCAGCCCCTTTGCTCTGCTTACCTACACGCAACCCCACCGTGAGCTGGCGTTACAGTCAGGCGCAGCGCGCACTGACGACTACCGAGAGCAACCGGTGCGTATAGGTAAGCAGAGCAAAGGGCCGGTAGGGGAGTTCGGCGGGCGGGGGCGTCGGTGACGACGGGTGACGGGTGCCCGGGGACCGACCGCTCAATCCCATTCCTCGTCGGGTGCAGGCTCAAGCTCCGGCGCCGCCCCGACAGCAGCTCCGCCGGCCACCGCTACCGGTTCCGCCACAGGTGGGCCGCCGTGTGTCCACGGGGTCTGCTCCGCCGGCGGGAACGCCCCGCTCGGCACGTACGCCTCGCTCAGTGTGGTGTAGCAGTGCCGCTCCCCCACCTCCGGCACGCTTCCCGGGCTGGCCGTCAACCCGCGCCCCATCCCGCCGGAGAGTTCCAGCACCACCTCGGTCTTGCCGTCCGCCGCCGGCGTCACGAAGATCACCCGCGCTTTCTGCCCCGGCCGGGCGGGGCTGAACAGGGTCGCCCCGACCGGCACCAGCACCGGCTCGGTGGTCACCAGCTGGATGCGCGGGCGCAACACCGGCCGTCGGCCGCTGTCGTCCACCCGGGCCGGGTCGGCCAGCGCCACCTCGCCGACGAACGCCTCCCCGGTGAGCCGGTGCTCCGCCATCACCAGCGGATCGTCGAAGGCGCGCTGCACGGCGTAGGTCGCCGCCGCCCGCTCCAGACGGTGCAGCCGGGCGGCGGCGGCCACCGCGCCGTCGCGGGCCGGCTGCGGCGCACCGTCGTTGTCCAGGTGCTCGGCGTGGGCGGTGAAGGCGTCCCGGTCGCCGGTCCACCGCCCGGCCACCCGGGCTCCCGCCGGCAGGGCCCGCAGCAGTCCCAGGCCGCGCCAGATCAGCTCCCAGGTGGGCGTCAGCTGGTCCCGCAGCAGCCCTGCCAGCCACGTGTACGCCTCGGCACGCGCCGCCTCGTCGTCCCCGGCAACGGCGTACGCCTCGATGGCCGGGGCCAGCAGCCGGTTGTCGAAATCGGGATCGGTGGCCGGGCCGGCCGGCGGACACACCGCCGGGTCCTCGGCCCGGGCCGCCGCGTCGGCTCCCGACAGCCCCGCCGGAGGGGCGATCCAGCCCAGCAGCGCCGGCAGGTGCAGATCCTCCACCGCGCTCTGCCCGGTCGCCCAGTGCAGCGTGAGTGCCTGCGTCATCGCCACCAGCGCGGACGAGCCGGAATGTTCGGCCCGCTCGGCAAAGAAGGTCAGCCATCGACCCAGCAGCGGCACCTGCGGTGGCACCGGGTACTCGCCGTCGACCCGGCGGAACCGGGTGGAGCGACCGAGCAGCCGCAGGAACGTCACCGCCGCCGCGTTCGGCACCAGTAGCTGTGGCGCGTCGAGAAAGCGGTAACGGACGTCCCGGCCCCGGTCCACGGCGACCGCCTCGGTGCCGGTGCGGTGCGCGTCGACGTACGGCAACACGATCGCGGCCAGCTCGGCGGCGAACGCGAACCGTTGGTCCCGGTTGCGGGGCTGCGGCACGATCAGCAGCCGGCCCTCGCCGGGCGCGGCGCCGACCATCGCGGCGACGGGGGCGTTCGCCTCGCCGGCCATCGCCAACGGCACCAGCACCAGGGGCCGCCTCGACAGGTGCAGGTGCCGGACGGTGGCCACCGGTTGGGCCGTCCCGGCGGCCACGGCCTGCGCCGCCGCCAGCGCCCGCAGCGTACTCATGCCGGCGCGCCGAGGGCGTCGGCGCGCAGACGGGCGGCGGCGCGCAGCAGCGCCGCGGCCTCCTCCTGCTCCGGGTCGGCGGCGCGCTCGCCGCCGGCGAGCGCCAGGACCACGTCCACCTCGGCGACCCCGCCGAGTGCCTCGCGAACCGGGCGGCCGAGCACGCCGGTCTGCCCGCGCGCCTCGTGCCGACAGAAGTACGCCAGTTCGCAGCTGGCGAGGCAGTCCGGGGCGTAGCGGGCCGGCACCTGGGCCAGCGAACCCGCCAAGCCGGCCGGGTCGGCGCCGGGATCGGCGGTGAAGTCCGCCGGCACGTCGGCGAGCAGCGTGTCGAGCCGATCCATCCGGTCCAGCTGCCGGCGCACGACCAGCACCTGCTTGCGGACGTCGAGCAGGTGCGCCACCGGGTGGTTGGTGAAATCGTGGGGACAGACCAGCACCGCCTCGTGCGACACCAGCCGCGGATCGTGGCCCCGCGCGGCGAGCAGCTCCCGCAGGGCCAGCACGTAGACGGCGGACTGCACCGCCGCGGCGGCCAGCTTCGCCGGGTCGGCCTGCCCGTCGACCACGGGAAACGACTTGATCTCCACGACGTGGTACCGGCCGTCCAGCCGGGCCGCCACCAGGTCCGGCTCCAGGTGCACCCGCCGCCCGGCGACCTCCAGCCCGAGCAACGGATGGTCGAACAACGCCGCCGGCTCGTCGGCGCGGAACGGCTCGTCGGCGCGGAACGCGGCGGGCGGCTGGGCACCGGGCGGCAGGGCGGCGGTCAGCAGGGCGGCCGAACGTCGGGCCCGACCGGTCGGGTCGTCGCCGCCGCCGAGGTCCGTCCAAGTCGCCGCCGCCGGCACCGGTACGCCCAGCCGCCCGGCGACCAGCCGCAGCAACTCGGCACCGCCGTCGGCCTTCACCCGCGCCTCGAACGCGTTGCCGCGGGTGATGGCGAACCGGGACTGGCCGAACCGCGCGGGAACGCCGAGCCGCTCGGCCAGCAACGGTTTGTCCACCCCGGCGCCGTCCAGGACCGCCCGGCGGGTGCAGCCCGGGTTGCCGGTCAGGGCTGCGATCGTGCGGGCGTTGTGCCGTCGCGGGGGCACTGCGCCCCGGATCTCGGCCAGTCGCTGCTCGCTGCTCGTCACGACAGGCCACGATAGCCGCGACGGCGACGTCCCGGCCGGAGCCGGACGGCGCGGCTCAGCCAGCGGAGGTGGCGAACTCCTCCGGCAACCAGATCGACTGCCAGTCCGGCACCTCGTGGAAGCGCCGCAGTTCGGCCAGCCCGGAGACCGTCCCCGACCAGGCCGCGTAGGGCGGGTTCTGCTCGTCGAAGCCGCTCTGCACCAAGGTGAGCCTCGTCTTCCCCGCCGACTCGGCCAGCTCCCAGCTGGTGACGCCGGGCGATCCCCAGTCGACAGACATCCGCCGGCCCGGCTCCAGGTCGACCACCTTGGCGGCGTGCCCGCTCTCGAAGCCACCCATGGCGTACCGGCCGCCGACCCAGGGCTCGATCCCGATCGGGTAGCCGAACCAGGCGCTGGCCTGCTCGGAGTCGGTCAGCGACTCCCACACCTTGTCGGCCGGCGCGGCGATCACCAGCTCAGCGCGGAAGTCGGTGCTGGTGAAGTCGGTCTTCGGCAGCAGCGGGTTGCCGCTCAGGTGGGCGTCGAGATTGGCGACCGCCAGGGCCCAGTAGGTCTGGAGCACACCCCGGATGCTGGTGCCGTTGACCACGTCGGCGAAGTCGAAGTGGGTCTGCGACAGGGTCAGCACGGTGGCGTCCGGCCCGTCCGGACGCAGCGTGATCTCGGTGGTGGTCTCCACGCCGTCGAGCAGCCAGGCGAAGCGCAGCCGGCCGTCGTCGGCGTGCAGCAGCCGCTGGTGGGCGGCGTCGCCCTCCGGCGTGTAGCGGCCCCAGAACTCGTACCGCTCGGGCAGCTCGACCTCGGCGTGCTCGGCCAGCCAGATGCGCAGTTCGGCCGGGTCGGTCAGGGCCTGGCGCACCCGCGCGATCGGCGCGGCGAGGCGGACGGCGATGATCATGGGTTCAGTCACGGTCGGTTCCCTTCGGGTAACAGGCCACGGCGAGTTTGAAGGCGTCACCTTCGGCACCGCCGTAGCGTGTGAACAGGTCCTGCAGCGCGGACTGCAGGTCGTGCAGGAATTCCTGCCGGCGCTCGGCCGGCACGCGGATCTCGCCGGAGACGCCGATCGACGGCAGTTCCGGTGCGGTGCGGTCCAGGGCGGCGACGTCGGCCTGGACCTCCTCCATCAGGTCCAGCAGGTAACCCAGGCTCAGCTCGTCGCGCGCCCGGCGCAGCCCGATCCGCCCCACCAGGCGGGGCGAGAGCCAGTACGACCGGGCGACGGCCTGGTAGATGCCCTCGGTGATGCCCCGGACCTTGCGCTGGTCGATCTGCTCGACCAGGCCGGCCGCGACGAGTTGCTTGACGTGGTAGTAGACGCGCTGCGGCGTCTGCTCCAGCCGGGCGGCCACCTCGGTGCAGGTGCGTGGCTCGGCCAGCTGCCGCAGGATCTCGACGCGCTGCGGCTTGAGCAGCACCTCGGCCTGCTCCAACTGCTCCAGGTACAGGACGTCTCTCATAACAAAATCAGTTTGTACGTAAAAAACTTCCTTGTCAATAGGGTCGACGAAGGCCGCGCCGGCAATCCGGCGCGGCCGTCGAGTCGTCAGCTCAGGGCAGCCAGTCCGGACGCAGCGGATAGCCGCTGGCCGCCTCCAGGTCGTTCCGCGTCGCCACCACCTGGTGCAGTTGGATGCCGTTGCGCTCGAACGCCAACCGCGACCCGGCCATGTAGAGACCCCACACCCGGGCCGTGGCCGCGCCCACCTCGGCGACGCAGGAGTCCCAGTGCCGCACGAGGTTGCGGCACCAGGCCGCCAGCGTCAGCGCGTAGTGCTGCCGCAGGTTCTCCTCGTGGTGCACCTCGAGCCCGACGTCGTGGATCTCACTGATCACCCTCCCCGGTCCGGCCAGCTCGCCGTCGGGGAATACGTACCTGTCGATGAAGGCGCCCGAGCGGTGCGGCGCCCGGCTGTCCGCCCGGGTGATGCAGTGGTTGAGCAGGCGCCCGTGCGGGCGCAGCCGGTCCCGCAGGAAGCCGAAGTAGGCGGGGTAGTTGCGCACCCCGATGTGCTCGGTCAGACCGATCGAGGAGACCGCGTCGAACTGCTCACGCGGGGCGTCGCGGTAATCCAGGTGCCGCACCTCGGCCAGCCCGGTCAGCCCCTCCCGCTCGATCGCCGCCTGCGCCCACTGCGCCTGCGCCCGGGACAGCGTCACCCCGAGCGCCTTGACGCCGTACTCGCGGGCGGCGTGCCGGACCATGCCGCCCCAGCCGCAGCCCACATCCAGCAGCCGCATCCCCTGACGCAGCGCCAACTTGCCGGCGACCAGGTCGTACTTGCTCGCCTGAGCCTGTTCGAGGGTGTCGTCGGGGCTGCGGAAGACCGCGCAGGTGTACGTCATCGACGGCCCGAGCACCTTCTCGTAGAAGGCGTTCGAGACGTCGTAGTGGTGCGAGACGGCGTTGCTGTCGCGGCCCCGCGAGTGCCGCAGGCCGCCCAGCACCCGCTTCCAGCGCGGCAGCGCCTCCTGTGGCGGCGCCGGCGGCGGCAGCAGCCGCTCCCAGCCCAGCCCCCGCACCAGCGCCAGCGCCTCGGCCAGCGCCGGTGCCCGGACCCGCACCTCGTCCTTGAGCACCCGCAACGCCTCGTACGGGTCGCCCGGGTGCACCCCCTCCATGGCCAGGTCACCACTGACGTAGGCGCGCGCCATGCCCAGGTCACCCGGTGCGGTGAGGAGGTACGACAGACCTCGCTCGGATCGGATCGACAGGGTGATCCCGGCGTCGGCGGGGCCGATGGCGCTGCCGTCGTACCCACGAACGCGGACCGGTAGTGGGCCCGCGGTCAACGTCCGGACGATGTCCGCCACGGTCGGTCCGCCCCGCCGGCCCCCGGCGGCGGACTGGCGGGAGCGCCGGCCGCTCCCTGGCTTCGGTCGGTGAGGCTCATGCTCGTGCTACCGCCTTTTCGTACAGTCCGGTGAGCCGATGCGCCGGGTCGTACCGGTCCCGGACGGCACGCCACGTGTCGCCGCCGTAGAGCCGGTCGAACGAATCCCGGTCGTAGTACGCGTCGGAGTAGAGCGACTTGTGCCCGCCCGCCTCCGACACCGCGCGCTCGATCTCGCGGTTGACGTCGCCGTCGGCGGCGCCCTCGGCGATCGGCACGCTCCCCCAGAACCCGATGTTGACGTAGTCCTGCCCCGACCGCAGCGGGTACAGCGGCCAGGACCAGGCCGATCCGGGGCCCGCGGGCTCACGCAGCCGCAGCGGGCACAACCACACCGGCGTCATCCGGACCCGCCGGGCGAACCAGTGCAGGAACTCGGCGGTGTGCTCCAGCGGGACCTCCACGTCCTGCACGACCCGCTCCCGGGCCGGCTGGCCGCGCCACCGGTCGATCCGGGCGGCCACCCGGTGCCGGTGCTCCAGGCGCACGATGCGGTGGTAGACGTCGCTGCGTCGCCACCGGGCCGGCCACAACCGCCGCACCACCGGGTGCTGGGCGCCGAACGCGGCCGAGCACCAGAACCAGTCGGTGTCCCAGCGCCACAGATAGTCGTGGACGGTGAGCGCGTCGTCCCGGCGGCGGCGCAGCGACCGGTAGTAGATGTCCTGGCCGGTGTAGTCGGAGACCGCGGGCACCTCGTCGGTGAAGGTCGCCAGTGCGAGGTACGCCTCGTCGGGGCTGAACATCACCCCGTCCATCGCGTCGACGCTCTCGCCGGCCCAGGAACGGGTGGCGGTGATCCTCGCGATCGCCTCGGTCAGCTCGGTCAGGCCGGTGAACCGCAGGTTGCGCAGCGCGACGTACCGCCGCACGGGTTGCAGCTCGATGCGCAGCCGGGTGGCATAGCCGAGGCTGCCCAACGAGTTGGGGAAGGCCCGGTAGAGGTCGGCGTGCTCGCCCTCGGGCCGGGCGGTGACCACCTCCCCGGCCCCGGTGAGCACGTCCATCTCGATCACCGACTCGTGCGGCAGGCCGTTGCGGAACGAGGTCGACTCGATGCCCAGCCCGGTCACCGCCCCGCCCAGGGTGATGGTGCGCAACTGCGGCACCACCAGCGGCATCAGGCCGTTCGCGAGGGTCGCGTCGACCAGCCGTTCGTAGGTGCACATGCCCTGCACGTCGGCGGTGCGGGCGACCGGGTCGACGCCCAGCACCCGGCCGAGCCCGCTGACGTCGAGCCCCGTGGTGGGCGCGCTGCGCGGGCGGAACAGGTTGGAGGTGCGCTTGGCCAGCCGCACCGGCTGGCCGGGCGGCACCGCTGCGTACGACCGTCGCAGCTGAGCCATCGCCAGTTCATGATCACGCACGGCGTGCATGGGATCACTTTACGCGCCGCCGGTGACACTGGCGGGATGTCCACGGGAGACGTTTCGCATCCGGATGGGCGTGGCGCCCTCGCCGGCGGGCGGGGGCGGCTGGCCGGCACCGGCCGCCGTGGGACAGGATGCCGGCATGTCGGAAACCGATGGATCGGGCACCGTCTACGGCACCAGCCGCCGCCGACCGCCCCTCGACCCGGTGCTGCTGGTGGCGGGGGCGGTCGGGCTGGTCGGCGTACTGGCCGGGGTGCTCTTCGCCACCGGCGTGCTCGGTGCCGCCGACCCGGCACCGGCGCCGACGGTGCCCGCGCCCAGCCCGGCAAGGGCACAACCGGAGCCGACCGAGAGCGAGCCGCCACCCACCACGGCGCCGCCCGAGCCGACCCCCACCCACACCGAGCGCCGACCCGGACGCGGTCGCCGGGCCGAAGGTGTTCCGTGGTGTCGGCTCGGGCCTCTGCCTCGGCCTGGACGGCACCGGCGAGAAGGCCGTCGCCAGGCTGGCCGCGTGCGGCGGCGGCCCGGAGCAGCAGTGGGTGGTCACCGCGTTCGGCCCGGAGACGGTGACGCTGACCAACGCCGCCCACAACCAGTGCCTCGACGTCGAGGGCGGCAGCGGCGACGACGGCGCCCGGTTGCAGCAGTTCGGCTGCCACGGCGAGGCCAACCAGCAGTGGCGGCTGCAACCGGTCGACGGCGGCGCGACCGTGCTGGTGGCCGCGCACAGCGGCAAGTGCGCCCAGGCCCGCGACGGTGGCACCGAGGCCGGCACCGACATCGTCCAGGCGCCCTGCGACGGCAATCCGGCCCAACGTTGGGCGCTCCAGTAGCCGCGAACGTGGTCAACCGCGGTAGCTCCACGCCTTCGGCGCGGCGGCGACCGGTGTCGGCTCGGGGACGGCGGTGCCCCGGCTGCGCAGCAGCATCAGCGACAGCACGGCCGCGCCCACCGACAGCGTTCCCGCCACGTACCAGGCGAGGTGGTAGGTGCCGAGCTGGTCCCGGACCAGGCCGGCCCCGGTGGCGGCCACCGCCGCGCCGAGCTGGTGGGCGGCGAACACCCAGCCGAAGACCACCGCACCGGAGGCGCCGAAGTACTCCCGGCACAGCGCTACGGTCGGCGGCACGGTGGCCACCCAGTCCAGGCCGTAGAAGATGACGAAGACCAGCATGCTCGGCTCGGTGGTGGCCGCGAACAGGCCGGGCAGCAGCATCAGCGAACCGCCGCGCAGCGCGTAGTACGCCACCAGCAGCAGCCGGGGGTCGAACCGGTCGGTGAGCCAGCCGGAGGCGATGGTGCCGGCGATGTCGAAGAGGCCGACCAGCGCCAGCAGCCCGGCCGCCGTGGTCTGCGGCATCCCGTGGTCGTGCGCGGCCGGGATGAAGTGCGTACCGACCAGGCCGTTGGTGGTCGCCCCGCAGATCGCGAAGCCGGCGGCCAGCAGCCAGAACGGCCGGGTGCGCGCCGCCTGGACCAGCGCGCCCACGGCGCGGGCGGCGGCCCCACCCGCGGGCCTGGTCACGGGCTCGATCTCCGCCGCACCGTACGGGGGCAGCCCGAGATCCGCCGGGTGTTCCCGCAGCAGCCGCAGCACCAGCGGTACGACCAGCAGAGCCGTCCCGGCGACGACCAGTGCCGCCGATCGCCAGCCGTACGCCTGCACCAGCAGCGCCAGCAGCGGCAGGAAGACCAGTTGGCCGGCCGCCCCACCGGCGGTGAGCACACCGGTGACCAGGCCACGGCGGCGCACGAACCAGCGCCCGGTGATCGTCGCCACGAAGGCCAGCGCCATCGACCCGGTGCCCAGCCCGACCAGCACGCCCCAGCACAAGATGAGTTGCCAGCTCGCGGTCATGAAGACGGTCAGCCCGCTGCCGGCGGCGACCAGGGCCAGCGCGGTGGCCACCACCCGGCGGATGCCGAAGCGGTCCATCAGCGCCGCGGCGAACGGCGCGGTCAGCCCGTAGAGGAGCAGGTTCACCGAGACGGCGGCGGAGATGGTGGCCAGCGGCCAGCGGAACTCGGCGTGCAGCG
The DNA here is from genome assembly GCF_019697375.1 of Micromonospora tarapacensis. Classification (NCBI taxonomy): domain Bacteria; kingdom Bacillati; phylum Actinomycetota; class Actinomycetes; order Micromonosporales; family Micromonosporaceae; genus Micromonospora; species Micromonospora tarapacensis. The sequence continues at coordinate 3,964,682 of NZ_JAHCDI010000004.1, forward strand.
GGTGCAGCAGCACGGACGGGGTGGCCCGGAACCCGGCGGCGCCGACCAGCGCCACGAAGGCGACCGCGGCGACGACCCAGGCCGGATGCGGACGGACAGCTCTTTTCACCAGGTGAGTCTGGTGGAGGGCGGGCTGCTCCAGCGAGTGGCCGGAAAGCCATGCTGCGCAATAATCGGGCCATGACTCCGCATCGCGTCGCCGTCCTCGCCGTCGACCAGGTGGTCGGCCTCGACCTCGGCGCACCCGCACAGGTCTTCAGCACCGCCCGGGACAGCGCCGACCAGCACTACTACGCCGTCGACACGTGCACCCCGGGCGGCCGGCCGGTACGCAGCACCGCCGGCTTCCGGGTGTTGCCCGAGCACGGCCTGGAGCTGCTGGATCGGGCCGACACCGTGGTGGTGCCCGGGGTCGGCGGCGATGCCACGTTCCGCTCCGACGACGTCGAACCCGAGGTGACCCAGGCGCTGCGGTCCGCGTACGACCGGGGCGCCCGGATCATGTCCACCTGCACCGGCGCCTTCGTGCTGGCCGCCGCCGGGCTGCTCGACGGGCGGCGGGCCACCACCCACTGGGCGTACGCCGACCGCTTCCGCCGGCTGCACCCACGGGTGAACCTCGACCCCGACGTGCTCTTCGTGGCCGACGACCGGGTGCTCACCTCGGCCGGCGTCGTCGCCGGCATCGACCTGTGCCTGCACGTGGTCCGCACCGACCACGGCAGCGAGGTGGCCAACCAGGCGGCCCGCCGCTGCGTGATGCCGCCGTGGCGCGACGGCGGTCAGGCCCAATACATCGAACGCCCGGTGCCGCTGGTGCCCGACTCCAGCACCGCCGGCGCCCGGGAGTGGGCCCGCCAGCGGCTGCACGAGCCGGTGAGCCTGCGCGACCTGGCCGGGCGGGCGCGGATGAGCGTACGCACCTTCACCCGCCGGTTCCGGGCGGAGACCGGGCTGAGCCCGGCCCAGTGGCTACTGCACGAACGCACCGACCACGCCCGGCTGCTGCTGGAGAGCACCGACCTCACCGTCGACCAGATCGCCCACCGCAGCGGCTTCGGCACCACCGCCGCGCTGCGCCAGCAACTGCACCAGCGCATCGGCGTCGCGCCCTCGGCGTACCGGCGCACCTTCCGCCGCACACCGCCCGTCGCACCCGAGAAGGTGGGATCGATCGGCGGAGCCTAGCGGCGGCCTCGGCGGGCCCGTAGGTAGTCGCTGACCACGTACTCCCCGAGGTCGTCTGCCTCCGGCGTGAAGACCCGGCCACCGCTGCGCCGGGCCACCGCGTCGACGAACCGGCGCAGCCCGGGGTCGTCACCGAGCATGAACAGGTTCAGCGTCGCCCCGTACCGGCCGAGCCGGTCCACCTCACGGATCGTCGCCTCGATCGTCTCCGGCAACGAGGGCCACGCGAACAGCGCCTCCCCGTCGTCCGGGTCCAGGTGGGCGGTCGGCTCCCCGTCGGTGACCACCAGCACCACCGGCTCGGCGTCCGAATGGCGCCGCAGGTGCTGCCCGGCCAGCCGCAACGCGTGCTGCAGGTTGGTCCCCTGGGTCATGTCCGGCTCGACCGCGGCCAACTCCTGCTGGGTCAGTGTCGCCGCCCGCCGGCCGAACCCGATGATCTGCAACGCGTCCTGCGGGAATCGGGTCGCCATCAGGTGCGCCAGGGCCAGCCCGGTCTGCTTCATCGGCCCCCACCGCCCCTGCGAGATCATCGAGTACGACAGGTCGACGCAGAGCGCCACCGCCGCCGACGCCCGGCGCTCGGTCTCGACGACCTCGAAATCCTCCACGGCCAGCTGAACCGGCACCCCCTGGCCGGTCCGGCGCACCGCCCGGGTCAGCGTCCGCACCACGTCCAGCGGCTGCTCGTCGCCGTACTCCCAGGGCCGGGAGGCACCGCTGACCTCGCCGGCCGCCCCGGCCGAACGCAGGTCGTGGCGCCCCCGCGGGCCGGCGGTCAGCTCGGCGAAGACCCGCCGCAGCGCGGTGCCGCCGAGCCGGCGCAGCGCCTTCGGGCTGAGTGTCAGGCCCTCGGCGTCCCGGGTCACCCAGCCCTGCCGGCGCAGCTCGCGCTCCAGTTCCCGCAGCCGGCGTACGTCGTCGGCGGCGTCGCGGCCCAGCGAGCGGGCCACCGCGTCGACGTCGATGTCGTCCAGGGTCGCCCCGGGGTGCGCCTGGCCGAGCTGGTCGAGCAGGTCGTCCAGCTCGGCGACCTCGTCGAGGGCGCCGGTCGCCTCGCCGTAACCCAGCGGACGGCCACCCTGCATCCGTTCACCCCGACCCCAGCGCTGGTCGGGCCGCAGCGCCCGCAGGTTGCCCTCCAGTGCGGCCAGCTCACCGTCGAGCCGGTCGCCGAGCGACTCGCGCATCAGGCCGGCCAGCTCGTCGCGCTGCCGCTCCGACAGCGAGTTCATCAGCCGCCGCCCGGCCGCCGACCGGCGCGCCAGCAGGTCGATCAGTTCGTCGACGTCGCGCGGGCCCTCCGGGAAGAACTCGCCGTGCCTGCGCATGAACTCGGCGAACGCGTCGGTGGTGTCCTCCGCACGGGCGTGCCGGGCCAGCAGGGCGTTGAGGTCCCGCATCATCTCGGCCACCCGCTCCTGCACCGCCGGGTCGGCCGCCAGCCGCGCCGAGTCGCGCAGCCCGGCGAAACGCTGGCCGAGCACCTCGTCGCGCAGCCCGTCGAGAATCCGCTGATAGGTCTGCCGCGCCTCGTCGCTGGCCCACTGGTAGCCGGACAGCTCCCGGACCGCCTGCGCGGTGGAGCGGGGCAGGTTGCCCAGCTCCGTCTCGGCGAACCGGGCCGCCTCGTCCGGGCGGCCGGCCAGCTCGTCCCGCTCGGCGGCCAGGGCCTGGTCGAGCAGGGCACGGGCCCGGGTCACCGCGCCGTCCAGATCACCCCGGCGCAGCGCCTCGCGCCGCAGCCGGCGGGCGCGGGCGGTCAGCCCGTCCAACCCACCCCGCCCCTGCGGGCCCCGGCGCAGCAGGTCTCGCAGCGCGTCGCGCAGGCTGCCGCCGGCCAGCACCTCCGCGCCGACCTGGTCCACCGCGGCCTGCACGTCGTACGGCGGCGCCAGCGGGTCGGGGCCGCCGTGCCACTGTCCGTACCGGAACCGGTTGCCGGCCATGCTCAGTCCCGGCCGCCGTACCGGGTGCGACCCGAATCGGTCACGTCCTTGCCCAACCGGCGGTTGAGGTGCAGCCCCTCCAGCACGAACTCGACCGCGGCGGCGGCCTGCCCGGGGCTCGGCGCGTCGCCGATGCCGAGCCGATCGAGCACCTTGGCCAGCCCCGGCACCGTCCCCACCTGGCGCAGCAGCTCGTCGGCCGACACCAGCTCGCCGGTCTCGACGGCCTGCCCGTCGTCGACGAGCGCGGTGAAGCCGGACAGGTCCAGCCCGGCCAGCCGGGCCCGGAACGTCTCGGCGGTCGCGGTGCGCAGCAGATGACCGAGGACCTCGATCTCCCGGCCCTCCTCGCCGCTCTCGAACTCCACCTTGCCGCGCAGCGTCGACGTCACCGATACCGCGTCACCCACCCGCGCCACCGCCTCCGGCGAACCGGACACCCCACCACCGGCGGACGGCCCACCCGGCGCGGCGCCGAGCAGGCTGGCCCGCCGCAGCGCGGCGGCGGCGACCGTCTCGGCGGCGGCGATGGCGAACCGGGCGGAGACGCCGGAACGAGGGTCGACCGACGGCGAGTCGCGCAGCGCCCGGGCGAACCGGGCGAGCACCTCCAGCACGTGTTCCGGCACCTCGGCGACCAGGTCTGCCTCCTGCCGGATCAACTCCAGCTCAAGCTCCAGGTCGGTGGGGTAGTGGGTACGGATCTCGGCACCGAACCGGTCCTTGAGCGGGGTGATGATCCGGCCCCGGTTGGTGTAGTCCTCCGGGTTGGCGCTGGCCACCAGGAGCAGGTCCAGCGGCAGCCGCAGCTGGTAGCCGCGGACCTGGATGTCCCGCTCCTCCAGGACGTTGAGCAGCGCCACCTGGATCCGCTCGGCCAGGTCCGGCAGCTCGTTCACCGCGAAGATGCCCCGGTTGGTGCGCGGCACCAGGCCGAAGTGGATCGTCTCGGGGTCGCCGAGCGTACGCCCCTGGGCCAGCCGGATCGGGTCGACGTCGCCGATCAGGTCACCGACGCTGGTGTCCGGGGTGGCCAGCTTCTCGCCGTACCGCATCGAGCGGTGCAGCCAGCCGACGGGCAGCTCGTCGCCGGCCTCGGCGACCAGCGCCCGCGACGCCGGGGTGACCGGGTGCAGTGGGTGCTCGTTGAGCACCGAATCGGCGATCACCGGGGTCCATTCGTCCAGCAACGTCACCAGCGACCGGATCAGCCGGGTCTTGCCCTGGCCCCGCTCGCCGAGCAGCACCATGTCGTGCCCGGCGAGCAGCGCCCGCTCCACCTCGGGCAGCACCGTGTCGTCGTAGCCGACGATGCCGGCGAACCGTGGCCCGCCGTCGCGCAGGCGGGTCAGCAGGTTGTCGCGCAGCTCCTGCTTGACGGTGCGGTACCGGTACCCGGCCGCGCGCAGCGCGCCGAGCGTCGCCGGCAGGTCGACCGGGGGCACCGGAGTTACCGGGGATGCAGTCACCCGCCCAACGCTAGCGCGTCGCCACGGCGATGAGTACGCCGTCCCGCGACCGGCCACCGCGGATACGACAGTTCAGCGGGCTGCCACGCCCCGCTTCCGCCCCTATACTCGCGGTGAAGCTCCCGCCGCCACGGCCGCTGGCACCTGGCCCGCCCGGCGACGGCCACGACCCAGCCACCCCATGGCCAGAGTCCAGGCGCGGAGGTGCGGTGCTGTACTTCTTCCTCAGCTACGCGAGGGGCGACGAGGACGCACTCGTCCAACGTTTCTACGAGGATCTCAGTGCCGAGGTGCGACTGCTCGCCGGGCTGTCCCGGGACGAGCGGGTGGGATTCGTGGACCGGACAATCCTGCTCGGCGAGCGGTGGCCGCAGCGACTGGTCGAGGCGTTGGGCAGCTGCCGATCCTTCCTCGCCCTGATGACGCCACGATATTTCCAGAGCCGGGTGTGCGGGCAGGAGTGGCAACTCTTCGCCGACCGCACCGCCCGGTTCGAGAGCCAGCGACGGGTGGACACCTCACTGCTCAAGCCGTTGATGTGGATTCCGGCGCAGCCGGGGCGGATCCACCCGGTGGCCCGTCCCCTGCAGTATTCCTCGGACAGCCTCGGCGACCTCTACCAGCGTCTCGGCGTCCGGCAGCTGATGCGCCTGCAGCGGCACAGCGACGACTACCGCAGCTTCCTGTTCGAGCTGGCCACCCAGATCGTGTCGAGCGTGGAGGCGCATCCACTGCCGGACCACCACCGCCCGGTCGAGTTGCAGGCCGTCGAGAGCGCCTTCCACACCGAGCGGCCCACGAACGGGGCGGACCGCGTCCCGGCCGCCGCCGGTGCGGACGCCACCAGCCCGATGCTGGTGCACTTCGTGGTGGCGGCGTCGAGCCGGGACGAGATGCGCGGCGTGCGGCAGCACGTCGGGGTGTACGGCGACGACCCCTTGCAGTGGGCGCCCTACCGGCCCCCGATGCCCGAGCCGCTTGTCGACTACGCCCGGGAGATCGCCGCCGATCACAGCTATCAGTCCACCGTGGTCCAGATGGACGGGCTGCCACAGAGCGCCGAGGTGGCCGCCCGCTACAACCAGATCCTGGTGCTGATCGTCGACGCCTGGATGACCCGCCTGCCGCAGCGGCGGCAGGCCCTGCTCGCCCACGCCGCGGCGGCGCTCGGCCATCAGCGCGCCGCCACCGCGGTCCTCATTCCCAGCAGCCGCGACGACCCGGAGACCCGGGAGCACTGGCAGACCCTCTCCCGCGCCTGCCGGGAGATCTTCGACGAGTTCACCTCCGACGACGAACTGTATCGATCGAACATCATCACCCACCGCGCCTTCGAGGAGGAGCTTCCGGAGGTGCTGGAGGTCGCCCGGAACCGGGTGTTCAGCCGAGGCTCGGTGCACCGGCACCCCGACCCGTCGACGGACACCGTGCCGCCCCGACTCGACGGCCCGTGGGCGGCGACGAGACCGGAACGGGAGGACCAGCGTGACGACCACTGACCGAACCACGACCACCACCGGCGGCAGGGAGGGCCGGATCATCACGTTCTACTCGTACAAGGGCGGCACCGGACGCACCATGGCGCTGGCGAACGTGGCCTGGATCCTCGCCGCGAACGGCCACCGGGTCCTCGCCGTGGACTGGGACCTGGAGTCACCCGGTCTGCACCGGTACTTCCACCCGTTCCTGCTGGACAAGGACCTGCGCACCTCGCGCGGGGTGATCGACATGGCGCGCGACTACGCCGACGCCGCCGTCCGTCCCTTCGACGAGACGGAGGACCCGGACTGGATCGGTACCGCGGCCGACGTGCTGCGGCACGCGGTGTCGCTGGAGTGGCGCTTCCCGCTGCCGCCGCGGGACGTGACCGGCGGCGCCCACCCCGTCCGGCCCGGCTTCCTGGACCTGCTGCCCGCCGGACGGCAGGACCCGTCGTACACCAAGGCGGTCAGCACCTTCGACTGGCAGGCGTTCTTCGAGAAGCTCGGCGGCAACAGCTTCCTGGACGCGCTGGCCGCCAGCATGCGGGCCAACTACGACTACGTGCTGATCGACAGCCGCACCGGGGTCAGCGACGGCGCCGGCATCTGCACGGTGCGGCTGCCCGACACGGTCGTCACCTCCTTCACCCTCAACGAGCAGAGCATCGACGGGGCCGTCGCGGTGGCGCGGTCGATCGTCCGACAACGCGGCGACCGGCCCGTGCGGATCCTGCCGGTGCCGATGCGGGTCGACAACGCCGAACAGCTCAAGCTGGAGGCCGGGCGGGATCAGGCGCGCCGGCGGTTCACTCCGCTGCTGCCCCGGCTCTCGCCGGAGGAGAGCGACCGGTACTGGGGTGAGGTCGAGATCCCCTACCAGCCCTACTACGCGTACGAGGAGATCCTCGCCGCCTTCGGGGACCGGGCGCACCACGAGGCGACGCTGCTCGCCGCGTACGAGCGGCTGACCCGGGCCATCACCGACGGCGAGGTCGAGGACCTACCCCCGCTGGACGACCGGCTCCGCCGCAAGTGGCTGGCCAAGTTCGAGCGGCAGCGCCTCGCCGGCAGCGCCCCCGACGTCTTCGTCAGCTACGCGGCCCTGGACCGGGCCTGGGCGGAGTGGATCTGCGACGAACTTCGTGCCACCGGGCTGCGGGCGGTCATGCGGGAGGTCGACTTTCCCGCCAACCCGGCCGGCGGCGACCCGGCCGCCGTCGGCTTCAGCGACGCCGCCGGGCTCATCGTGCTGCTGTCCCAGGAGTACATGCAGTCGCCGAACGCGGCCGAGCTGTGGAGCCGGGCCACCGCCCACGACCCCACCACCGGCACCAGCTACCTGGTGCCCGTCCGGCTGGACAACTCCCGCGCCCCCGGGCTGTTCCTGGAACGCATCCCGGTCGACCTGGTGGGGGTCGACGAGCAGGAGGCGACGGCCCGGCTGCTGGAGGCACTGGACCACCCCGCCCGGCCCGCGCCCGACCCGGAAGGCACCCCGGTGCGCCGCCGCTTTCCGGGCAACGAGCCTCCGGTCTGGCGGGTGCCGCTGCCACGCAACGTCCAGTTCGTCGGGCGTGGCCCGCTGCTGGAGGGGATGCGCGACTGGCTCTCCGGTTCCGAGGCGGGTCACGTGCCGCTGGCGCTACACGGCCTCGGCGGTGTCGGCAAGAGCCAGATCGCCCTGGAGTACGCCTACCGGTTCCGCGCCGAGTACGACATCGTCTGGTGGATATCGGCGCAGCAGCCGAGCGTCCTGCGTCTCGCCCTGGGCGCGCTCGCCGACCGGCTCGCCGCCGAGCTGGACACGCCGCTGAGCGGCAGCGTCAGCGAACGGGTCAACTGGATCCTCGACGTGCTGCGCCGCGGGGTGCCGTTCCGGCGCTGGCTGCTCATCCTCGACAACGCCGACGAGCCCTCGGAGCTGCCCGAACTGATCCCGCAGGGTCCCGGGCACGTGCTGGTCACCACCCGCAACCACGCCTGGAGCCGGCACGCCCGGATGCTGGAGGTGGGCGCCTTCGACCGGGACGAGAGCGTCGACCTGCTCCGCCGTCGGGCCGGGCATCTGGACCGCGGCGACGCCGAGCTGATCGCCGCCCGCCTCGGTGACCTGCCGCTGGCCATCGAACAGGCCAGCGCGTGGCTGGCCACCACCGGCGAGTCTCCCGCCCAGTACCTCGCCCGGGTCGGGCGGTACCTGCCCGACATGCTCGCCGAGGAACTGCCGGCCGACTACCAGCAGACCGGTGCGCAGCCGTGGCTGGTCTCGCTGGACAGCCTGCGCGAGCGCAACCCGGCGGCGGCGAAGCTGTTGGAGGTCTGCGCCTTCTTCGCCAGCGAGCCGATCCCGATGTCGCTGGTCACCGGGGACCGGTTCATCAACGTGCTGCTGCCCCACGATCCCTCGCTGCGCGACCCCCTGCTGATGGGGCGGGCGCTGCGCGACATCGGCCGGTACGCGCTGGCCCGCATCGACAGCGTCCGGGGCGGTGGCCGGGGCCGCGGCCAGGAGCGCGCCGACGAGGCCGGCCAGACCAGCCTGCGCATGCACACGCTGGTGCAGGAGCTGATCCGGGAGTCGCTCTCCGAGCAGGAGAAGGACGAGAACCGCCAGCACGTGCACGCCATCCTGGCGGCGGCCAACCCGAAGGACCCCGACCAGCCCGACTACTGGCCGGTCTACGCGGAGCTGTGGCCGCACCTGCTGCCGTCGCGGACCCTCACCTCGGACCAGCCGGAGGTGCGGCAACTGCTGCTCGACGTGGCCCGCTACATGTGGATCCGGGTCGACTTCGCCACCTGCGCCGAGCTGGCCGAACAGGCGATCGCGCTGTGGCAGGAACGGTACGGCCCGGACGACCCGCAGACGCTGATGATGCGGTTCCAGCTGGCCAACGCCCTGCGCCTGGAGGCCCGCTACCAGACCGCCTACGACATCGACCGGGACGTCTACGACCGGCTCCGCCGCAGCCTCGGGGAGGACCACGAGTACACCGTGATCGCGGCCGGCAGCCTCGCCGCCGACCTGCGTGCGCTCGGATACTTCGAGCGCGCCCGCGACCTGGACGCCCGCACCGAGGAACTGGCCCGGGAGGTCTTCGGCGAGGATCATCCTCGCGCCCTGATCGCGGCGCACAACCTGGCCATCTCCCTGCGCCTGGTCGGTGACCTGCGCGGCGCCCTGAGCCGCAACGAGCGCACCCTGGCCCGGCGCCGGGAGACGCTCGGCCCGATGCACCCGTTCACCCTCTTCTCCGCCGGCCAGTACGGCCGCGACCTGCGCGACACCGGTGATCTCATCGAGTCCCGCCGGGTCCTCGAGGCGGCGGTGGAGGCGAACCGGCTGGTGCTGGGTGAGGAGGATCCGGAGACGCTACGGGCGCTGAAGAACTACGCGGTGACCCTGCGCAAGATCGGCGAGCTGGAGCGGGCGCACACGTTGAGCGCGGACGTGCTGGTGCGGTCCCGCCGGCGGCACGGCCCCGACCACCCCGACGTGCAGGCCAGCGCGATGAACCTGGCCTGCGACGAGTCGGCGATCGGGGACGACGCGGGAGCGCTGCGCCGGGCGCGGCCGGTGCACCGGTGGTACCGGGACAACATGGGCGAGGATCACCTGTTCACCCTCGCCTACGCCAACAATCTGGCGATCTTCCTGCGTAAGGTCGGCGAGACGGAGGCCGCCTTCGACCTCTCCCACGAGGTGGTCGGCCGGTTCACCGAACGCATCGGTGCGGACCATCCGTACACCATGGCGGCCAACATCAACCTGGCGAACTGCTGGTTCGCCCGCCGCGAGTTCGCCGCCGCGCTGGCCAGCGACCAGGAGGCGCACGAGCGCAGCCGGCGGATCCTCGGGCCCGGCCACCCGGACACCCTGGCGGTGGCGAACAACCTCGCCACCAGCCTGAGCGTCACCGGGGATCACCGGGGCGCCCGGGCGTTGCGCGAGCAGGTGATGCCGCTGTACCGCCGGGTGCTCGGCGAGGAGCACCCGAACACCATCGCACTCGTGGAGGCGAACCGGCTCAACTGCGACCTGGAGCCGCCACCTACCTGACCACCGCCGCACGACCCGGCGGCACCGTCGGCGATGGTCGGTCGGGGGTGGATACGCAGGTCACCGGGGCCAGCCAGCGGCACAGCTCCAGCGGATCCGGCGCCGCCGCGACCGCCGCGAGCGCGCGCAGGACCGCCCGGCACAGCTCCGGGTCGGCGTGCACCGCCGCCTCGGCGGCCGGCAGCCGACCGTCGGCGAGGGTCAGTCCGACCCACGCCGCCAACTGGTCCGGCTCGTGCCGCAACTGCCGCTGGTACCACGCCCGGGCCGCCAGATGATCGCCGCCGGCCAGCGCCAGGTCGCCGGCCGAGGCCTCTGGTAGCGCGTCGGTGAGGCGTTCGGCACCGCTGCGCAGCCGGTCGAAGCGTTCCGGATCGGCCAACCGCAGCCGCACCAGATCCAGCCGAGGGCTCCGGCTCAGCCACCTGCCGTCGGCCGGCCGCACCCGAACCGGGACGGTGATCGCGGGGCAGTCCACCCCGGCCCGCCAGGCCTCGACGAGCCGGTCCACCAGCCCCGGATCGGGCCGCCGGTTTCGCAGTCGCCACACCGTCCAGTGATCGTCCGCCGCCTCGCGGGCCAGCGCGGCAGCCCCGGCCGGCACCGGATCGTCCCGCCAGCCGTCGATGACCGCGTCCAGCCCCTCGACGAAGCGGCGGCCGGCCGAGGTCAGCCGCCCGTGCGACCGGATGTCCGCGCAGGTCCGCCCGACCCGGTCCCGCCAGCGCGCGAACTCCACCTCGGCCAGTCGAATCCGCCCCGCCGGGGCCACCGCCCGCCGGGTCCGCCAGAACTCGGTCACCGCGACGAAGGCGTACACCCCTTGCAGGGCGGCACCCAACGGCCGCGGATCGTCGCGCCAGGGCGCGTAGTAGTACCGCCGGTCGTCGGGTTCGTACAGCGGCTCGATGTCGATGGCGGCGCCGAGTTTCGCGTGCTGGAACTCGTGCAGCAGGCCGAGGGCCAGCCCTTGGCCGTCGGCCGGCGGGGTCATCGAGACCGCACCGAAGGCGTCCATGCTCGTGACGTTCACCCCCGCGCTGGCCGTGTCGGACTGCAACGGCACGATGGTCCGCAGCCCCTCGGAGATCGCGGCGGCATGCCCGCGGTGGTGCCGCACCAGGATCGGCCAGGCCTCGTCGAGCAGCCGCTGCCACTGCCTCACCACGGCCGGGTCCAACCGGCCGCTGGCGCAGAGCCGGTGGCAGTCGCGGCACGGATCGAGGTCGTCGAGACACAGCTGGACGGTGAGGCCGTCGGCGCTGCCGTGCAGCCGGTGCAGGCCGGACCAGCCGTCCGAGTCGATCCCCGCGCCGGGCGGTTCCGCGCCGGGCGGTGGCACCTCGACCGAACCCACCCGCACCCGATCACCAGTTCGGGACACCGTCACCCGGCCGGCACGGCCGCTGCGGGCCCGGCCGAGGGAGGGCAGGAAGACCTCGCCGTCCACGGCCGTCACCGGCAACTCGAACTCCAGGCCGGCCCGGATCGCCGCCGCGGCGGCCAGCCCGCCGAGGTACCCCAGATCGGCGGCGACCGGGCCGACCGCGTCGGGAGTCGGCTCCAGGCCGGTCGTGGTCCGTCCGGCGAGCGGCGCCGGGACGGTGGATGGGCCGGCCTGCCGACGCAGCCGGCGCAGGGTGACCGCGAGCCACGCGCCGGTGTGCGGCAGGGCGAGCACTGCCCGGCCGACCGCCGGATCCCGCCGCGCCGCGGCGGTGAGCAGCGCGAAGTACCGACCGGTCTCGGCCGGATCGGCCAGGTCCAGCACGGCGCGCAACTGCAGCATCCGCTTGCTGACCTGCCCGCCGCGCAGGGTACGCACGAGTTCGGCGCTGCCCGGGCCGGCGGCGAGTGCGTCGAGGTCGGCCGGCCGGAGCCGGTGGTAGCCGCTCACCGGCCGCGTCTGGGCAGGCCGGCCAGGTCGGTCCGGAGCCGGCCCGCGACATGCTCGATCAGCAGGCGCAGGTCGTGGCAGTAGACGGAGGGGTTGTGGAAACTGCCGTCCCGATAGCGGTGCGGATAGTTGCCGCCTCCGCAGACCCGGTGCACGGGACAGGCCCGGCAGCCGGGGGCGAGCGCCGACAGCCCGGCCTGCCGGATGGCCACGGCGGGGTGGCGCAGCACGTCGTCGAAGGTGTGGTCGAAGACCGTCAGGTCGGTGTCGACCGCGCCCGGATAGCTGGACCGCAGGGTGTCGACCTGTTCGTACCCGCCGTCGGTGTTGACCACCACGGCGGCGACCGGGCTCAACCCCATGGACTCGGTACGGCTGCTTCCGCCGAGCAGCAGGTTGATCAGTTCCTCGAAGATCCGGACCCGGGTGAGCCGCACCGGCGCGTCGTACCACCCGTCGAAGGCCTCGGCCAACCAGCTGCCGTAGGCGCTCGCGTCACGCCCGCCCCGGGGCGGCGGGGCATCCCAGTTGGCGTGCGGGAGCAGGAAGTCCACCATCGGCGGGCGGTACGCCAGCAACGCCTCGTACGTCCGTCGCGGGTCGGCGTCGAGGTCGACGACGCAGAGAATTCCCGCGTACGCCTCGGCGCGGCCGGCCAGCAGCCGCAGCGCCCCGTCGACGGCGTCGAAGCTGCCGCGCCCCGAGGCGTAGCGGCGGTGCCGGTCGTTGGCGACCCGCTCGCCGTCCAGGCTCACCCCGATCAGCACGCCCGCGTCGGCCAGCACGGACAGTGCCCGCTCGTCGAGCAGGGTGCCGTTGGTCTGCACGGTGATCCGGGCCTGCGCCGGCGCGAGCGCGCCCCGCAGCCGGTCGGCCATCCGCGCCAGGGTCGGGGCACCGGCCAGCAACGGCTCACCGCCGTGCAGCACGATGCGCGTCACGGCCAGCTCGTGCGCATGGACGTGCTCCGCCATCCGCCGGCAGGTGCGATCGAAGATGTCGGGGGACATCAGCGGCGGATCGGTGCGGGCGCTACGGTCCGCCAGCTCGTACATGTAGCAGTAGTCGCAGGCCAGGTTGCACCTGCTGTGCACCTTGAGGATGAACTCGGAGAAGGGCACCGGCCGCACCGGTGCCGGCCCGTCCGCCACCGCCTGAGCACGCCCCTCGCCCCGCACGGTCACATCGCCGAGTTCCACCCGGCGACCGCGTCCTGCGGGCGGTCGACCTCGTCCAGGATCCGGCGTAGCGAACATGCGAACGGCGACCCGTCCAACTCCGGCAGATCGGCGAGGCTCACGTCGCCGAGGTCCACGAGGACACCCAGCGAGCCGTCTTCGGTCGTATCCATAATGATCCGTCCACCCGCGAAAAAGACTCACGCCCGAATGAGCGACAACTTGTGCGGGAGCCGCCGGACCAGAGCCCGCCCCTACCGCCGAACCCGCCAACGAACCGGGCCATCGTAGCGGCATCACGCAACGCAGGAATTCGGGCGGGTCACCCGGTTCAACGCCCCAGCGGTGCGGTGGACATTCTCCGGCCCGTCACCGTCCCATTCGGGCCCGGACGAACTCCGGCACGGCGGCCAGGCCGGTGACCGGACGGAAGGCCCGCGCCGCGTTGACCAGGGCGGCGTACTCGTCCTCGGTAAGGTCGATCTCCGCGGCGGCGGCGTTGCGCTCCACCTGCGCCACGCTCGACGCACCGGGAATGGCCACCACGTTCGGGTGGCGCAGCACGTACGCCAGGGCGATCTGGCTCGGCGTGGCATCGTGCGCGGCGGCCACCTGACGCAGTGTCTCGATCAACGCGGCGCCGCGTTCCAGGTTCTCCGGCAGGAAGTGCGGGTTGGCCCGGCGCACCGCGCCGACCGGCGGATGGTCGGCGTCGTACCGCCCGGAGAGGAACCCCTGCGCCAGCGGACTGTACGCGATGACCAACCGGCCGGCCTGCTCCGCGTACGGCAGCAGATTCTCCTCCGGTTTGCGGTCGAGCATGCTGTAGCGAACCTGGTTGCTCAGCACCCGCCGACCCAACGCGGCCTCGGCCACCTGCCAGCGGCGCAGGCTGTAGTTGCTCACCCCCACCTCGCCGACCAGGCCGACGTCCTGCAACGCCCGCATGCCCCGCATGGTCCGGTGGTCGCCGACCACGGGGTTGTGATGGTGCAACTGGTAGAGGTCGATGCTGCTGACGCCGAGCCGGGCCGCCGAGGCGACCGCCCGCTGCTGCACCACCGACGCCACCGGCAGCACCGGGAAGATCTTGGTGGCCACGGTCACCTTGTCCCGGTCGGCGGCCAGTGCCGCGCCCAGGATCCGTTCGCTGCGGCCGAAGCCGTACAACTCGGCGGTGTCGAAGACGGTGACGCCCAGCTCGACCGCGCGTCGGACGATGTCCGCCGCCAACCGCTCGTAGTCAGGGCCGTAGCCCCACTCGCGCGAACCGAACTGCCAGGTACCGAGGCCGATCTTGGACAGGGGTTTCGGGGTGTCGAGCCGCACGTAGCGCATGCCGTCGACGCTACCCGCCGCAGACCACGACGACCGCCGATCCGCTGCGCGACCGCGACTATCCGTGACCCACGCCGGTGTCGCCACCATCCTCCCTGCGGGCAAGGGTCAAGGGGTGACGAGTCACGGTGACGTCCAGTTCGACCGCGCCGGGCGTCCGGCCCGGACGGGTGTCGCGCGTCCGGCCTCGGGCTATGGTCATGATCGTGACCTACCTCGCCGACGACACGCGTTACGACCAGATGCCCTACCGGCGCAGCGGAGCCAGCGGGCTGCGCCTGCCGGCGATCTCGCTCGGACTGTGGCACAACTTCGGGCCGGATCGTCCCTTCGAGCGCCAGCGGGACATCGTCCGGCGCGCCTTCGATCTCGGCGTCACCCACTTCGACCTGGCCAACAACTACGGGCCACCGCCCGGTGCCGCCGAGGAGAACTTCGGCCGGATGCTGGCCGGTGACCTCGGGCCGTACCGGGACGAGCTGATCATCTCCAGCAAGGCCGGCTATCTGATGTGGCCCGGCCCGTACGGCGAGTGGGGCTCCCGCAAGAACCTGGTCTCCTCGCTCGACCAGTCACTGCGTCGGCTCGGCCTGGACTACGTGGACATCTTCTACAGCCACCGGTACGACCCGGACACGCCGCTGGAGGAGACGATGGGTGCCCTGGACGCCGCCGTCCGATCCGGCAAGGCGCTCTACGTCGGCATCTCCAACTACAACTCCGAGCAGACCCAGCGGGCCGCGGCGATCCTTCGCGACCTGGGTACGCCGCTGCTGATCAACCAACCCGCCTACTCCATGTTCAACCGCTGGACGGAGGAGGACGGCCTGCTCGACACGCTGGAGCGCGTCGGAGCGGGCTGCATCGCGTACAGCCCGCTGGCCCAGGGCCTGCTCACCGACCGATACCTCGACGGCATCCCCGCCGACTCCCGGGTGCGCACCAGCGTCTTCCTCTCGGAGAACGACGTCAGCTCGCAGCGGCTGGCGACGATCCGGGCCCTGGCCGCCGTCGCCGAGCGGCGTGGGCAGTCCCTGGCGCAGCTCGCGCTCGCCTGGGCGTTGCGGGACCCCCGGATGACCAGCCTGATCATCGGCGCCAGCAGTGTCTCCCAGTTGGAGGCGAACATCGCCGCCGTGGAGGGCCTCGACCTGACCGCCGAGGACCTGGCCGAGATCGACGTCCAGTTGGGCTGACGGCGACCGAGGCGTCCCACCGGGCGAGGCGCGGTCCGGGTCGACGGCGGTCGGCGGACAGGACGCAAGACCCTGCCCCCGCCCGGCAGCCCGCCGTAGCGTGAGGGGCGGAGGTGGCCGATGCGAGTGGCGGTGTTCAGCACGAAGCCGTACGACCGGGAGTTCCTCACCGCGGCCAACGCCGCGACGGGTCACGAACTCACCTTCCTGGAGGCCCGGCTCACCGCGCAGACCGCTCGGCATCGTCGGCACCGGACGGATCGGTGTCTGCGTCGCCCAGATCATGGCCGGCTTCGGCTGTCGGGTGCTGGCCAGCGACCCGTACCCGAGCGACGCGGCGACCGCCGCCGGGGCCGAGTACGTCCCGCTGGAACGGCTGCTCGCCGAGTCGCACGTCGTCACCCTGCACTGCCCGCTCACGCCGGAGACCCGGCACCTGATCGACGCCGAGCGGATCGGCCTGCTCCGCGACGGCGTCATGCTGATCAACACTGGCCGGGGGCGCTGATCGACACCCGGGCCGTGATCGACGGGCTGAAGAGCGGACGGATCGGCTATCTGGGTCTCGACGTGTACGAGGAGGAGGACGACCTGTTCTTCGAGGACCGCTCCGAACGGATCCTCAGCGACGACGACTTCGCCCGGCTCACCACCTTTCCCAACGTGCTGGTCACCGGGCATCAGGCGTTCTTCACCGAGGACGGCCTGCACAACATCGCCGCCACCACCGTCGCCAACCTCACCGCCGTCGACCGCACCGGCCCCGGCGTCGTCACCGGCCCCGCCCGCGTCTGCTGACCGGCGGGACGGCCGTTCCCTCGCCGCCGGAACCGGGACGGCCGTCAGCGCTGGATGGACTTGGTCTCCAGGAACTCCTCAAGACCCTGGCGGCCGAACTCGCGGCCGTTGCCCGACTGCTTGTAGCCGCCGAACGGGGCGTACGGGTTCCACTGGCCGGCGTTGACGTCGACCTGGCCGGCGCGCAGCCGCCTGGCCACGGCGAGGGCGTGCTCGGGCTCACCGAAGACGCCGCCGGTGAGGCCGTACGGGGTGCCGTTGGCGATCTCGACCGCCTCGTCCTCGTCGAGGTACGGGATGATCGTCAGGACCGGCCCGAAGATCTCCTCCTGGGCGATCACCGAGTTCGGGTCGACGTTGGCGAAGACGGTGGGCCGGACATAGGCGCCCTTCTCCAGCCCCTCCGGCCGGCCGGGGCCACCGAACACCAGCCTCGCCCCGTCGGCGACGCCGCGCCGGATGTAGCCGTCGACCTTCGCCCGGTGCGCCTCGGAGGCCATCGGGCCGATCCGGGTCGCCTCGTCGGTCGGCTCGCCGACGGTGTACTGCCTGGCGGTGGCCACCACCAGCGCCACGATCTCGTCGTGCCGCGACGCCGGTACGAGCATCCGGGGCCAGGCTCCGCAGACCTGTCCGCCGTTGGCGAACGCCATCATCACGCCGGTCTCGACCGCCCTGGGCAGATCCGCGTCGTCAAGGACCACGTTGGCGCCCTTGCCGCCGAGTTCGAGCGCGACCCGCTTGACCGTCTCGGCGGCCACGGCGGAGATGCGCCGGCCGGCCCGGGTGGAGCCGGTGAAGGAGACCATGTCGATGTCCGGGTGCGCGGAGATGGCCTCGCCGACCACCGCTCCGGTGCCGTACACCACGTTGAAGACCCCGGCCGGCAGGCCCGCCTCGGCCGTGACCTCGGCGAGGATCCGCGCGGTCAGCGGCGCCACCTCGGACGGCTTGAAGACCATGGTGTCACCGGCGACCAGCGCGGGAGCCAGCTTCGACACGACCTGCTGCAACGGGAAGTTCCACGGCGTGATCG
Organism: Micromonospora tarapacensis; assembly: GCF_019697375.1. Classification (NCBI taxonomy): domain Bacteria; kingdom Bacillati; phylum Actinomycetota; class Actinomycetes; order Micromonosporales; family Micromonosporaceae; genus Micromonospora; species Micromonospora tarapacensis. The sequence continues at coordinate 3,982,272 of NZ_JAHCDI010000004.1, forward strand.
CGCCGACCACGCCGATCGGCTCGCGCACGACCAGCGATGTCCCCACCTCCTCGGTCCAGGCGAAGTCATCGGCCAACGTGGCGAACGACTCGACGACGGCGACCGGGAAGCCGACCTGAGCGGCCCGGGACATGGTCAGGGGGGAGCCCATCTCGGCGGTGATCGCGGCGGCGATCTCCTCGCCCCGGGCCCGCAGGCCCGCGCCGATGCGCCGCAGCACGGCGGCCCGCTCGGCGGGCGGGTGGCCGCCCAGCCGGGGAAGGCGGCCCGGGCGGCGGCGACGGCACGGTCGACGTCGGCGGTGGTGCCGGCCGGTACCTCGGCGACGATCTCCCCGGTCGCCGGGTTGACGACGCTGGTGGTGTCGGCGGATCCGGCGGGGACCACCTCGCCGTTGATCCAGTGTCCGGTGGGTGTGTGGGTGTCGGTAGTCATGGATCCGAGTCTTGGCTGCTCACGGCGCCTCAGCCAGGCACAACCGATCCCTGGACAGCCGGCCCCGCCGGCCGCCCCCGATCCCCGGACAACCGGAACATGGCTGACCACCGCCGGTCGATGCCAGGGTGGCGACCGGCGGTCACGGCGACGGGGAGGTCGCGGCATGCTGCCGGGCCGGACCCCGGAAACAGTCCCGAGCCGGCGCGTGTTGACCGGAGGGTGCGACCCACGGCACGGCCGCAGGCGCATCGGCGACCAGGAGGCGGAAGGAGTCGCCATGGACCGCGTACGACTGGCCGAGTTCCTCCGGACCCGGCGCGAGGCGCTACAGCCGGAGGACGTCGGGCTGCCCCGTGGGCAGCGGCGGCGGCGCACCGGCGGGCTACGGCGCGAGGAGGTCGCCGCGCTCAGCGACATGTCGACCGACTACTACAGCCGGATCGAGCAGCAGCGCGGGCCGCACCCCTCCGAGCAGATGCTCGCCTCGATCGCCCGCGGGCTGCGGCTGTCCCTGGCGGAGCGGGACCACCTGTTCCGGCTCGGCGGATACCCCACGCCGCAGCGGGTGCGCCGCAACGACCACCTCAACCCCGGGATGATGCGCGTCTTCGACGGCCTCGGCGACGCCGCCGCCCAGGTGGTGAGCGACCTCGGCGAGACGCTGGCGCAGACCCGGCTGGCAAGTGCGCTGCTCGGCGACGAAACCGCCTACACCGGCCTCGCCCGCAGCCTGCACTACCGCTGGTTCACCGATCCGGACACCCGGCGCATCCATCCCGAACCGGACCATGCCCGGCACAGCCGACTCGTCGCCGCAGACCTGCATCGCGCGTACACCAGGGACGGGCGGCACTCCCGGGCAGCGGAGATCGTCGACGCGCTGCTCACCGGCAGCCCGGAGTTCGTCGAGTTGTGGGGCGAACATCCGGTGACCGGCCCGTACTGCGCGCCGAAGCGGATCCAGCATCCGCAGCTCGGGCTCCTCGAACTGCACTGCCAGGTCCTCGTCGACCCCGACCAGTCGCAGTTGTTGCAGGTCTTCACCGCGACCCCGGGCACCGAGAGCCACGAGAAGCTCCAGCTCCTCTCGGTCGTCGCCGGCCAGCAGCTCTGACCCCGCAGTCCCGGGCGACCCCTGATCAGGATTCCGACCGGACGGAGCAGCGGACCTGACCGGTGGCCGGCCACCGCCCGTCACGGGCGGTGGCCGGCCACGCGGGTGTCACCGGTTGGCGCAGTAGCCGATGCTGAAGGTGCGGGCGCCCGGTGCCAGGGTCCGGTTCCAGTCCACGCCACCGATCTGGTAGCCGCCGTCGGTGAGGTGTTCCCGTTCGAAGTTCCACGCGGTGTAGATGTCGCCGTCCAGATCGACGATGGCGGTCCACTCGACGGGCTTGTCGCTGTTGTTGGTAGCGGTGATGGTGGCGCAGTAGCCGCCGCCGCTGTCGGAGTTCCACTCGGTGAACCTGGCCAGCGTGACGTCCACGTTCGAGCCCTGCACCAGCCGGCCGACGCCCCACCGGGCGGTGCTCTGGTAACCCACGCCGTTCTGCTCGGCCCAGTTGCGGATCGCCGTACGGGCGCCGTCCGACGCGTCGTTGACCTGGAAGTCCAGGCCGTGGAACGTGTCGAGGCCACCGTATTCGAGCAGGCTGATCGCCGCCTCGACGGTGTAGCCCGTCTCGGTGCGCACGACCGCGCTGTCCAACCGGCCCGCCTGGAACGCCTCGTCACCGGTGCCGAACGAGACGACGTTGTCGGCGTTGATCCGGATCTGGGTGTCGTCGTAGCGGTAGGCGCCGTTCTTGGCGTTGCCGGCGTCGACGTAGATCTCGACCGAGTCCTGGGTCCACGGATCGGAACCGGAGACGTCCACCACCGGGTCGGTGACCTCGGCCAGCACGTAGAGCGTCTGGTCCCGCCAGAGGGTACGGAACTTTCCGATCGCGCCGTCGGTGCCGGAGACCTCCTTGGTCGTGGTCACCGCGGTGGCGTGGGCCCAGCCGGTGTCGACCGCGCCGTCGATGACCGGCGCGCCGGCGGTCTCCCGCACCTCCAGGTAGGACAGTTCCTCGACCAGGGTGAGGGTGCCGACCGCTCCCGGGGTGTTCCAACCGGACGTGGCGCCGTTGTCGCTGACCTGCACGTCCAGGGTGGGCGTGGCGCCCTCGGCGGCACCGGTCAGCGGCAGGTGGGCGACCAGGTGGTAGCCACCGTCCCGCTCGGCCGCGACGGCCGGCACGTCACCGCCGCCGTCGCGGGAGACCTGGTACGTCTCGCCGTCCAGGACGAAGCTCACCCGGTCGTCGGCGGAGACCGTGGCGTCGGTGACCGTGACGTAGCCGGTCAGCTGCTCCGGGGCCCAGCGCAGCTGGAACCGGGCCGTGTCCTCCACCGGATGCAGCGGGAGCTTGCGCCAGGTCGGATCCGTCGGTGCGCCGGCGGTGAGGGCGACGTCACCGGCGAAGACGTTGGCGGTACGCAGCCGGGCGGGCAGTTCGCCGTCCACCGCCCCGTGGTAGGCGGGCTTGGCCCGCAGGGTGTCGTCGAACAGCAGCGGTGCGCCGTTGCCCGACCGCCACGAGCGGCCGTCGGTGAGGCCCCACACCGTCACGGCCAGCAGGTCGTCGGTATGCGCCCGGAAGATCCGGAAGGCGTCCCGGTAGTAGTAGCCCTGCTCGATCAGGTTCGCCTGGGTGACCGGGGTGCCCGTGGTGACGTCGAGTTCGGTGACGGCCTGGGTCACCGGCAGGTCGACGAACGCCTCCAGCGCGGCCTCCAGGCTGCCGACCGGCGTGGCCAGCGAGACGTGGAACTGGTGGCCCACCCCGTCGACCGGCACGCCACGTGCGAGCAGCCGATCGACGAGCGCCCGGTAGCGGGCCTGCTTGCCACTCTGCTCGGTGTTGTAGTCGTTGATGAACAGGGTGACCGGGTCGCTGCCCTCGACCGCGTGGACGTCGTTGAACGCCTCGTCCGCGTACTCGAACGTCAGGTCGATGAAGCTCTCCCCGAGGATCCGGTACCACTCGCTGCGGCGCAGACCGTCGGCGTGCTCTCCGCTGTCGCTTACCACCTCGTTGACCGCGTCGAAGGCGTACAGCGGGTTGGTGGCGGAGCCGAACGCGCCGTACCGCTCGCTCAGCGACCCGGCGACGTCGAAGATGTGGGTCCGCAGCCGGTCGCGCAGCAGCTGCTGGTGTGTCGCGGACGTGGTCAGCGGCTCACCCGCCGAGTCCTGGAAGAACCAGGCCGGGGTCTGGCTGTGCCAGACCAGCACGTGGCCGTAGACGCGCAGGTCGTTGTCCCGGGCGAAGTCCATCAGCGCGAGCGCCTGCTCGTGCGGGCGGAAGGCGCCCTCGTCGTCGTACCACGCCTCGGGCTTCATGTGGTTCTCTGCCGTGATCTGGTTGAAGTGCCGGGTCAGCAGCTCGGCCGCACCGCCCACCGTCTCCCGGCTGTCGATCGCCACGCCGACCGGGAACTCGGTGGTCTCGTGGATGCCGGTGAGGTCCTCGATGACCGGCTGCTCGGGCACCCGTACGACGATGTCGTCGATGAGGAAGTCGCTGGTGTTGCCGGCCACGTCCGCACCCTGCCAGCGGGTCTCGAAGTAGAGCAGCGCGCTGTCCGCCACCGGCATGGTGAAGCGGGCGGTCACCTCCGTCCACCCGGTGCTGGTGACGGTCTCGAACTGGGCGAGGGTGCTGAACGACTGGCTGCCGTCGGCGGTGCTGGCCAGGCTGAGCCAGATCTGGTCGGTCGGCTGGCCCTCGGCGAACCGCAGCCAGGCACCGAACTCGTAGGTCACCCCCGCCTCGAAGAGACCGGACACGTCACGACCGATGCCGGCACCCTGGTTGATCCGGTCGGTGACCAGCGCGGCGGCCTCGCCGCCGTGCGCGACATCGGTGATCTCGACCGTGGGGGCACCCGGGCCGCTGTCGCGCGGGCTCCAGCCGTCGAGCCCGTCCTCGAAGTCGGTGTCGATGACGACGGTGCCCGGTTCCGGCCCGCCACCGCCACCGTCCGGCCCGGTGATCAGGATGTTGTCGACGAGGAACGGGATGTCCTCCGCCGCCTCGACGTAGACGGTGGCGGAGCTGAGCCCTTCGGGCAGCACGTAGTCGCCGCCGATCTGGACCCAGCCGTCCGCGCTGGTGGGCACGTCGCCGCCGATCCAGGTGTAGGTGTTGTCGCCACCGGCGGCCGGTGTCGCCTCGACGGTGAAGTGCACACCCGCGGTCCCCTCGGTGCCGGCCGGCAGCTTCACCCAGGCGGTGACCGTGTACGGCGTACCGGGTTGGAACAGTGCGGTCGCGCTCGTCGCCGGGCCCTGCCAGTTGGCGGTGCGGCCGGTGACGGACAGGCTGCTGTCGCTCTCGTGGCCCTCGTCGGCGATGGCGAGCGTCACGTCACCACGTGGCCCCCACGGGGCGTACGAGCCGGACTCGAAGTCGTTGGACAGGACGACCTCCGCGGCGACTGCCGGGGTGGGTGCCGCGGTGACGGCCGCGACGAGCAGGCTCGAACAGAGTACGGCGAGGGTTCGCGACCGGCGTCGTGATCGATGGGAAGAATTCCAGAGGCGCATCGGTGGTCCCTTACGCGAATGCGGCGGTGGTGGGGTCTGCCTGGCATCCACTCCTCCGGGGATCCAAGCGCGTGCATGCTATGCCGAGACCAGCGCGGTGGCCAGGACTTCCGGAAGTCGGCGGCCTGCCCGCGCCGGAGCACCACCGCCAGGGCGGCCGGCTCGGTCAGGCGGAGGCCGACCGCACCTGGAACTCCACCTCGGCGACGACCCGCCAGACCTGGGCCGCGAGCCAGTCGTTCAGCTGGTCCAGGCCGACCTCGTCCTGGTGGTCGAACCACCAGACGATGCCGGCGTCGACCATGCCGACGACGCTGGCGACCACGTACGCGGGCAGGTGCGCCTCGTATCCGGCGGCGCGCAGGTTGGCCTCGGCCGCCTCGGTGAGCTCGGGGACGGCCTGCGTGCTGCCGAGGCGCGCCCGGAAGCGGTAGAGGTTCGGATGGTCCACGGCCCAGCTCAACACCTGGCCGATGACGCCGTGCACCACCTCGGGCGGCGCGCCCGGGGCCGACAGCGACGGGCGGATCCACGCGCTCAGCAGGCGTGCCGCGTGCCGGGCGACGGCCTGGTCGAGGTCGTCCCTGCTGGTGAAGTGGCGGTAGACGTGCGGCCTGGGGAGCCCGGCCCGGTCGGCCACCGTGCCCAGCCCGGTGTCGGTGCCGTGTTCCTCGATCGCGCGGGCGGCGGCTTCCACGATCAACTGTCGTCGCCGGGCCCGCTCGTGGGGGCGCCGCCGGCGCGGCGGGCGGCGATGGTGTCCCGATTCATCGCCGTGTCGCTCACCCGGCCACTGTAGCGGCTCGGTACCCTTGATTGGGTACGAGCTGTACCCACAATCGTCCCCGCGAGGTAGCCATGCCCAGTCAAGCGCCCGGCCCCGTCGACCCCGCCCGCCTGCGGGAAGTGCTCGACGGGTCGTGGGCCGAGGTCCGCAAGGCGCACCGGGACCACCTCGACACGCGCTTCCTTCCCGTGTACGGCGAGACCGGCGACCAGGCACGTGAGCGGATCACCAGGCTGCTCACCCAACTCCCCGTCGAGCTGGGTGTCGCATCGGCCTTCCCCACCGAGTACGGCGGCAGATCCGACGTCGGCGGTTCGATCGTCGCCAGCGAGATGCTGGCACAGGTCGATATGTCGCTGATGGTCAAGGCGGGCGTGCAGTGGGGCCTGTTCGGCGGTGCCGTGATGGCCCTCGGCACCCGGCGGCACCACGACGCCCATCTTCGGGACATCATCGCCGCCAGGACCTTCGGCTGCTTCGCGATGACCGAGACCGGTCACGGCTCCGACGTCCAGCAGCTGCGCACCACCTGCACGTACGACCCGCAGACGCAGACCTTCGACCTGCACACCCCGCACGAGGCGGCCCGCAAGGACTACATCGGCAACGCGGCCCGGGACGGGCGGATGGCGGTGGTCTTCGCGCAATTGACCACCAGGGGACGGCGGCACGGCGTACACGCCTGGCTGGTGCCGATCCGCGACGCGCAGGGCAACCCGATGCCCGGCGTGACCATCGGCGACGCCGGGCCCAAGGCCGGCCTGCTCGGCGTGGACAACGGACGGCTCACCTTCGACCACGTACGGGTGCCGCGGGACATGCTGCTCGACCGGTACGGTCAGGTCGCGCCGGACGGCACGTACTCCAGCCCGATCGAGAACGACTCCCGGCGCTTCTTCACCATGCTCGGCACCCTGGTCCGCGGCAGGGTCAGCGTGGGCGGCGCCGCGTCGGCGGCCACCAAGTCGGCGCTGACCATCGCGGTCCGCTACGGCGACATCCGCCGCCAGTTCAGCGCGCCCGACACCGATCGCGAGGTACCGCTCAACGACTACCTGGCCCACCAGCGCAAGCTGCTGCCGGCCCTGGCCACCACGTACGCGCTCCACTTCGCCCAGGCCGAACTGGTCGCCGCGCTCAGCGCGGTGCAGGGCGGCGACGGCCCGCTCGACGAGCACCGGCAGCGCGAGCTGGAGTCCCGGGCCGCCGGTCTCAAGGCCGCGCAGACCTGGCACGCCACCCGCACCATCCAGATGTGCCGCGAGGCGTGCGGCGGCGCCGGCTACCTGGCCGAGAACCGGCTGCCCAGCCTCAAGGCCGACACCGACGTCTTCACGACCTTCGAGGGCGACAACACGGTGCTGCTACAGCTGGTGGCCAAGGGGCTGCTCACCGGCTACCGGGACGGCTTCGGCTCACTGGACGGCTGGGGGCGGGCCTCCTTCGTCGCCGAACAGGTCCGCGAGATGGTGCTCGAACGCACCGCCGCGCGGTCGGTCATCCAGCAGTTGGTGAGTGCCGTGCCCGGCCGCGACGACGAGGTCGCCGTCACCGACCGCGGCTGGCAACTCAAGGCGTTCGAGGACCGCGAGAACCATCTCCTCGACGGCGCGATCCGCCGCCTGCGCAACGGTGCGACGGTCAAGAAGGACCGCCCGTTCGACATCTTCAACGACGTCCAGGACCATGTCCTCACGGTCGCCACGGCGCACACCGACCGGGTCACCCTGGAGGCGTTCGTCGCCGCCATCGAGAGCACCGCGGACCCGGCCGTCCAGGCGCTGCTCTCCCGCGTCTGTGACCTCTACGCGCTCAGCGTCATCGAGGCCAACAAGGGGTGGTTCCTGGAACACGCCCGACTCACGCCGGCCCGCTCCAAGGCGATCACCGCGGTGGTGAACGACCTGCTCAAGGAGTTGCGCCCGGAGATGCGGACGCTCGTGGACGGCTTCGCCGTCCCGGACACCTGGCTGCACTGCGCCATGCTGCGCGAGGAACCCGGCCGGCAGGAGGCCATGGCGGCCGAGGACGGCGCCGCTGCTGCGCAGGCAGTCCCGGCGTAGGCGACTCCGACTCCTCGCCGGCCTTGCGGGTCACCCGTCGCACGTGCGTCCGTGTTCCGCACCGGGTTTGATGGAGACATCGAAACCTGGGATGAACACCAGCAATGCCCGCACCGAAGAAGTACAACGACGAGCTGCGTGAACGCGCTACCCGGTTGGCGGTCGAGGCCCGCCGGGATCCAGCCAGCGCGGTCGGCGCGATCCGGCGGATCGCCGGGCAGCTCGGGGTTCATCCGGAAGCGTTGCGCACGTGGGTGAAGAAGGCCGAGACCGACGCCGGTGAGCGCCACGGCATCGCCAGCAGCGACGCCGAACGCCTCGCCGCGCTGGAAGGGGAGAATCGCGAGTTGCGGCGGGCGAACCAGATCCTGCGCTCCGCGGCCTCTTTCTTCGCCGCGGAACCGGACCGTCCGTCGCGATGAAAATCGAGTTCGTCGACTCCCAGCGGGAGCACCACGGTGTCCAGTCGGTCTTGCGGGCGCTTGAAGACACGGCGGCGCAGATCGCACCGTCGACCTACTACGCCGCCAAGACCCGCCCCGCCCGCGTCCGCTCCCGACGCGATGAGGAGCTGACCGCGCTGATCGAGCGGATCCACCAAGAGAACCTATGGTGTCTACGGCGCCCGCAAGATCTGGCACGAGCTACACCGCCAAGGCGTACTGACCTGGTCGAACGGGACTTCACCGCAGCCGGCCCGAACCAGCTGTGGGTCGCCGACCTGACCCACGTGCGCACGAGTGTGGGCCGGGTCTACGCCGCGTTCGTCCTCGACGTGTACTACCGCCTGGTCGTCGGCCGGCAGGTATCCACGTCGCGGTCAGTCATCGATGTGGACCGAGTCTCCGACTGCGATATGGCCGGGTTCGACGGTTGTGCCGTAGACACCGAGGGATACCTGGCGATGCCGGGCGACCGCCCGCAAAACGGTCGGATCACGCACCGCGGTCGCGGGATTGACGTTGACGACTGCACAACGCTGGTCGCGCGCATCAACACGCATCCGCATCCGACCCACGCACAGCACACGGCCGACCCAGGCGTCCTCGGGGAAGGCCGTTCGATCAGCCGCATCGATGACCAGGTTCGGGCGGAAGCGCAGGACATCGAGTTCCGTACCGACCAACGCGCTGACGCCGGCGACGGACTGGGTCGTGATAACCGACAACGGCATGGCATCGAAGATCCCGCGGTCCTGCTTGATCACCCGGATGCCGTCGCCCAGCTCGTCCGCCAGCGCTGGATCGACCACGTCGAACGTCTCACCGGACGGCGTACGCACCAGGGTGCACGACGCGTCGGGTCGGTCCGGTTCCACGAACCACGGCTGGTACCGCACCATGTCCGGACGCCGGGAGATCGTCAGCCAGGGAGTACCGCTGCGGACCTGACCATCGCGGATGAATGCCCACCGACGGTCACCAGCCAGGCCGTGCCAGGAGGCATGAACCTCACGCAGCCCTTCCGGGCCCATGGACTTGACCGGGAAACGCCACAGCCCCGCCACCCGACCCAGCAGCCGACGGCGCTCGCCACTCGACCCATCTGGTCCTGCATCAACAACGGTCACAGCCACCTCCAGAGTCGGAGGCGCCCTTGAGGTCACACCGAAGTGGAGCGTGGCGGACACCGTCCGTCGCAGCGCCTCTCCACCCGGCCCCGCCGACAAGCGGCATGACAGCCGCGCCAGCAGGCGAGTGGGCTCACTCTCGCATGCCCGATCCCGGTCGGCAACACCCCCTGTCGCAGAGACGGCCATCCCCATCCAGAGCTGCGCGCCGCAGCGGAACGTCGTGGCCCGGTACGACTTCGCAGTATCCGCTTTAGGACGCGAACCAGCACGAGGCCGGCGACACCTGACGGTCATGCAACGAAGAGAACGAGTGCGTTGACGGAACGTCGCTCGACACTGGAGACCGGCTCACCATGAATGACGAGCCCATCGCCGCAGATCCGGATGCCGCCGCTTTCCCCCGCTCGACATGGGTGCGAGCGGACGCGGATTGGTCTTGTACTTGCGGTCACGATCGAACAGCAGTTCCTCGGCCTTGCATGGAGGATCGGGATCGGCATCGACGTCTCGCTTCTGGATGGGGACGAGGTCGTCTCTGTTACCCGCCGAACTTGTGGGCGTTGAATTGCGTGACGGAGCGCAGGTACCAGCTACGCAAACCGTTCCCGGTCGTCAGATGTCCTTTACGCCTACCAGCTCAAGTGCCCGAACTCGTCGGTGAACGTCCCGGTTGGGCCGTCCGGGTCGAGCGTGGCGAGGCGTACGACTGTCTTGGCGCTTTCCGTTACTGATCTTCCGACTCCGAAGGCGGCGGTCATGTCGGTGGCGGTGGTGCCGGGTTCTAGTGCGTTGAACTTGATCCCTGGATGGGATTTGGCGTACTGGACGCTGAGCATGGTGGCTGCCGACTTGGATGCCGCGTAGAGCGCTAGCGGCATGTTGAACTCCGGCCGGTCGGGATTGGTCACCGCCCAGAAGGAACCCATGCTGCTCGAAAGGGTGACCACCGTGGGATTTGAGGACTTTTTCAGCAGAGGCAGGGCCGCCTCCGTGACTCGGACGATTCCCACGGCATTCGTGTCGAACACGCGCAGGGCTGCAGGCCCGTCCATGGCTCCGGCACTTAGGATGCCCGCGTTGTTCACCAGTACGTCGAGTCGACCCTCGGTGGAGTCGATCGTCGCCAGCGCATCGCTCACCGACGCGTCGTCGGTAACATCCAGCTGCACGAATCGTGCACCTAGCGCCGCTGCGGCCTCCTCGCCCCGTTCGGCGTCGCGTGCGCCGACGTACACGCGGTGACCCAGTTCGTGAAGCTGTCTGGCTGTCTCGAAACCGATGCCTTTGTTCGCGCCGGTGATCAAGGTGACGGTCATGAGTCTCCTCTAGGTACGCGGACCGTCGCGAACCATCGGCAGGGCGACCGGTTACGCGAGCGCGGCACCTTTTGTACCGCTCGGTTACTCAGCCACGATAGCAGGTTTTGTACTGATCGGTCGACAAGTCGGGCCACGTACCGTACCGATCGGTAGACTCGTTCTCATGGGCATCGAGACGCCTCGCACCGGACGACCGAGAGCCTTCGACGAGGAGACGGTCCTCCACCGCGCCACCGAGGTCTTCTGGCGCTACGGCTACGAGGGCGCGTCGCTGAGCGCCCTCACCAGCGCGATGGGCATCAACCGCCCGAGCCTGTACGCCACGTTCGGCAGCAAAGAGCAGCTTTTCCGACGCGCCTTCGCCCGCTACCACGAGACGCAGGTGGCCAACGCTCGCACGGCACTCGATCAGCCCACCGCACATGCCGCCATCGAAGCTTTCCTGCGCTCCAGCGCCGACGGCCTCACCGCCGATGATCACCCCGCAGGCTGCCTCTCCATCCAGGGAGGTCTGGCCTGCTCGCCGGAGAACAACCGCATATCTGAAATCCTGGCCGCAGGCCGGGCCGCCACCGAGTCCGCCCTCGAAAAACGACTGTCCCTAGCGGCACAGGAAGAAGACCTCCCGCAGGGCATGGATGCCCGGGCCCTGGCGCGATTCGTGATGGCGCTCAGCGAGGGCCACGCCGTCCACGCCGCCGCCGGCGCGAGCCGCGAAGACCTCCACGCCTCCATCGACATCGCCCTTCGAGCCCTCGCTCCCCAGTCTCGACCGCCGCTGCAGCCCTGAGTTCCGACGCCGCAGGTACCGATGAAGAGTCGCCTTGACGTCGAGGTCAGTCATGCCGGCCAGGCTCTCACCGCTGCGCTCGCCGCGGGGGCCTGCACGACCGCATTTCGAGCCGCGTGGTGACTGCTCTTGATCGGCCACCAGCCCAGACAGCGGCAGATTCGGTAGACCGTTGGGTGATGTGCGCTGCTGGGCGTTACGGCTGACCCAGCCCGGTAGAAGGCAATCCGCACGAGACTGCCATCCGCCTGTCAAATCGGGTCTTGAACGTCCGCATTGGTCTAGACGCTTCCATGGCCAGCCGGTGGCGGTCCAGTTCGCGACGGCGGTGGCGAGCGGCACGTCGAGGTTTGCCTGTCGGCCCGTACCCAGGACTGGGCTGTCACGTCGTACTCCTCGGAGGCTGGAGGGTATAGGTAGACGCAATCGATGACGTCGTCGTCGATCGTGTCGAGGACGGTGAAGGTGAACCCTTTGCCACTGCTGAAGTCGTCAGCATGACGGCGCAGATCGGAGAGATTCTCCTCGAGCGACATGCCGCTGGGTGGTGGTCAGTCGCCGTCCGGGCAACCCGGCGTGGTGCGGATGTGCTCGATGCTCGACATCCAGGCAGCATGATCCGCCTCGTTGTGCTGCGGACCCAGCGGTTCGAGGAGACCGTCGGTCGGCAACCACGGCGGGTGAGGCCGTCGCTATGGTGGTCGCACGCCTTCCCGCCGGTTGCGGGCGCGCGTTCGCCAGGACCTCTGAGCAGCTCGCGGCGCACGAGGCTGCCGCGCCGTCGCTCTCTACGAGGTGGCCGGTCTTCACCGCCGAACTCGCCGCGGCGCTCAGGGCCGAAGGCGAGGAACCGCTGGCGGAGCAGGTTGGGCGACTGCGAGTCGTGCAGACGTGCGGTTGCAGGGACGACTTCTGCCGGAGCTTCCGCACCGCGCCGAAGCCGGATGGTGCCTACGGCGACGGCCACCGCAACGTCTGCCTCGATGCACCATGGCCGAGCCACCCCATCCTCGACGTGGTCCACGACGAGATCAGATACGTCGAAGTACTGTACTGATCACCGCTGTACTGACCGCTTCCACACCCGCGCAGTCGGCGGCATGTTCGTGCGGCAGCGAGGGGCGACGCTATGCGGCACTTGCGCGGGTTCACGACGTGCCTGGGATGCCCTCGTCACGTGGGCGTGCCGGTTCGGTTGAGAGGGCTTTCGGTGGGTGTCGGCGCGGTGTGGCGGATGTCCGGCGGCGGGCACGGGATCAGGTGGTGACGACCTGACGTAGTTCGTCCGCGCCGGGGCCGTGCAGGTGCCCGATCCGCACGGTGCGTCCGGTGAGCAGGAGGAACAGGTCGGTCATGGTGCCTGTCACCTGGGCGCCGTTTCCGGTGGACCAGGCGTGGTCGGTTGCGGTGAGCCGGAACGTCGCCAGCGGCAGCGAGCGGAAGACTTTCGCGTTCCCGCGGCCGCGGTAGGAGATCACCCTGTCGGCGGCTTCGGCCACCTCGGCGGCGGGGACGCGGATCTCGCGGCCTAGCGGGATGGCCATGTCGAAGGTGTGGCCGACGGCGTCGATGAGCGACTCGCGGCAGGTCAGGCCGGGAAACGCGCGGTGCCGTCCGACCAGCAGGTCGAGCCTGTGCAGCAGCTGCCCGGAGTCGTGGCGTCGGGCGAGGTCAATCGAGCCCTCCCGGATGAGGCGGTTGGTCCCGCCTGGATGCCGGATGGCGAGTAGTGCCAGCTGCGGCATGCTCAGCAGCGGCATCGTCAGGTGCGCCGCGACGTCTCTGACCGTCCACCCCTCGCACAGCGAGGGGGTGTCCCACTCCTCCGGTGCCAGACCCGTCAAGAGATCCACGATAGCGCGGCGTCGCCGGTCGACGGCCGACCAGACCTCGGTGTCGCCCATGGGTCCGATCCCTTCATCCGACCGAATCTAGTACGATGATGGTACTAAAAACTGGTCCTGATCGGGACTACCTGGAAGGTCTGTGATGGAACGCGAGATCTCGTCCGGCTGGCTGATGTTCATCGGCTTCCGGTCGGCCGAGGACCGCATCGTCGCCGCAGTCGCCGAGGCCGGCTACGCCGACATCACCCGGGCGCAGGCCCGGCTGCTGGCGGGCATCGACCTGGACGGCACCAGGCTGGTCGTCCTCGCCGACCGCGCCCGGATCCCGAAACAGACCGCCCTCGCCCTGGTCAACGGTCTCGAGGCGGCCGGCTACGTGGAGCGGGTGCCAGATCCCTCCGACGGGCGAGCACGACTGATCCAGCTGACAGCACGCGGCCACGGCGTGTTGCCCGTCGCCATCGCCGAGGAAGCGCGGATCGAGGCCGACTGGCAGGCTGTCCTGGGCGTTCGACGAATGCGGGCACTCCGTGGGGCACTGTGGGAGCTGGCCTCTAACGCCGACCCGCACCTATACCCGCCCGAAGCCCCGCAGCGACAAAAGCCTGAGGGCGGACCCAACGGTTGACAACCGTAGGCCAGGAAGGCGGGACGCATCGCCGGATCCCTGCTCTCGCAGCTTCCGTGATCACTTATCCGCTCATCGGCTAGATCAGTGCACCGCCCGGATGCCAGCGGCAGTGATCAGCTTCTACGGAGGAGGGACACGGCACCGCAGTTGATGGCGAGATCGCTTGTCCGTGATCCACAAAGGCACCGGTTCTGACGAACACCCGCCGTGTGTGCGAGGCCCGTTGCGGAACGCAAAGGACCGGCATTCCCGGCACCTCACCGATGACGAGCGACACCTCACCGATCCGGCAGCCCGATTCGCCGGGATCGTCGTCGGCATGGTGAACGCCGCGTCCGTGGTGATCTTCACTGTCGCACAACAACAAGGCCGGCGTTGACAGCGTCTTGCGTCGCAGCCAGTCGCAGCGCGGAGGTTGTCGCGTGCCCTCGTCCAGGTGTAGGCGTGCAGCCAGACCGGGTGCCGTAGGCCATCCGCGACAACACGGCACCTCAGCCGACGCCGCAAGTACCAGCCGGTATCTGGTCGTTTCTGGTCAGTGGGGCCAGTCGAGTTGTGCCTCGGGCACGCCGACGTCGCGGGCGTAGGTGATCGCTTCCTGTCGCCCGGTGTCGTCGCCTCGGGGATCGGTGAAGACGCGGCCGGCGAACACGACCCAGCTGGTGCTGTCCGTGGCGTAGTCGACGTACCAGCGTCCCGGGAACAGTGCGGCGGCGAACTGTCGGGCGAGTTCGTCGCCTACGTCGTCGGGGCAGGTGAAGTCGATCAGTGTCCACTGGGAGGGCTGCTCGCCGGTGGCGCTCCAGGCGGGGAGGCGGTGGATACGCCGCAACGTCAACGGCACGTCGATCGTGGCGTTCAGGGCCTGGCTCTCGACGACAAGGGCGCCCACGAGAGGCAAGAGGAGTCACCGCCTGCGTTCTGGTGGCTAGGGCAGCGGCCAGCCTAGCCGCCTCGGACGAGTGTTCCCTGCCTCGATCCGTGCGACTCGCACCCCGTCCAGCTACCTCGCCGGGCACCAAGCGGACACGCCGGCACATCGACGGCCATTTGATCTTGGCCTGTGGCCACCGATGTGACCACACCCGGTGTAGGAGGCTTCGTGCCGTCCCCACTATGGCTCAATTGGCAGGCGCAACGACAAACGAACGTCCCGAAAGAGCATCATCTAGGCTCACCTGCATGCTCACCATGCAGGAGGCATTGGCCCGCTTGACCGCCTATTGGACGGCGCAGGGCCTGCTGACCGTTCAGCCGATGAACACCGAGGTCGGGGCGGGGACGCTGAATCCCGCCACCTTCCTGCGGGTCCTTGGACCGGAGCCCTGGAAGGTGGTCTACACCGAGCCCTCGGTGCGGCCCGACGACTCCCGGTACGGTGAGAACCCCAACCGCCTGCAGACCCACACCCAGATTCAAGTGATCCTCAAGCCGGATCCGGGCAACCCGCAGGAACTCTGCATGGGCAGCCTGGCCGCGCTCGGCATCGACTTGGCCGCGCACGACCTGCGGTTCGTCGAGGACAACTGGGCGTCCCCCGCGCTCGGTGCCTGGGGCCTGGGCTGGGAGGTGTGGCTGGACGGTCTGGAGATCTGCCAGTTCACCTACATGCAGCAGGCCGGCGGTATCAACCTTGATCCGGTCGCAGTGGAGATCACCTACGGTATCGAGCGGATCATCATGGCGCTCCAGGGTGTGCGTCATTTCAAGGAGATCGAGTACGCACCAGGCCTCAGCTACGGCGAGGTGTTCGGTCAGAGGGTTTTGCTCCCCTGCCTGACCGTTTCGGCTGACCGTTTTGTCCGGCCCGAGTGGGGGTGGGACTGCCACGTGTCGCTGTGGAAGCGCGAGGTCTCCGGCCCTCGGAGGGCAGCCTTTCTGCTGGTAGGTGCGGGAGTCGGGGTCAGGTGGTCAGTGGTAGCTGGGTGAGGCGTTGCCAGCAGAGGGTGAACGCGTCGGCCCAGGGCCAGGTCTCGGGGATCGACAGGACACGGCGGCGGGCGTGGACGGCGATTTTGCCGGGCAGGTGCAGCAGCCGGTAGCGCAGGGTGTCGGGTTCGGCGTCGGCGAGATCCGGCTGGTCGTGCAGGCCGAGCAGTCTGGTCCAGGAGGCCAGGTCGGCGGCGAGGTTGGCGGTCAGGACCCAGCCGCGGTTGACCGTCCACGTTTTCGAGGGCAGGTTGCGCAGGCCCATCGCCTTTGCGCCGCGGACGTGATCTTCCACGCCGGCGTGAGAACGGTGTAGGGCGTCGAGCCATTGCGGCTGGTGCGAGCCGGGCACGCCGGCGATACGGGTGATGTTGGTGGCCACGATCTGGTAGCGCCAGCCGGTGCGTTTCTCCAGGTCGGTGAGGTTCTTGGCGTGCCGGGCCGAGGGTTTCACCCGGCGTACGAGCAGCCGTAGTGTGCCGGTCCAGGCGTGCAGGCGCGGGTTGAGGCCGGTCAGTTCCGCGACGTGCGCGTCGCTGGTGGCGGTGCCGTCCTGGTGCAGGCTGTCGCTCCAGGCGTCGGCGGGGATCTGGTTGATCGCGGTCTCGTCGGCGGTGGTGATCGTCCAGCCGACGGTGAACTTCACGCTGCGCCACGCCCGGTTCATCTGCTGAAGATGTTCCAGGAGCTCGTGGGTGGCGCCGGCACCGTCGACGCGGATCAGCAGCTTGCGCCGGTAGGCGACCGGGAGTTGCGTGATCGCGTCGCCGAGGACCCGGATGTGATCAGCAACCGTGTTCGATCCGGCGTTGCCGGGCCGCAGCAGCATGGCCAGGCATTCCGCGGTGTTGGCACACCACGCGCCGAGCGGGTGGAAGCCATAGCCTTTCTTGAAGGTGGCCGCCGCGCCCTGCTTGTCGCTGTGGGCGGTGATCAGCGTGGCATCCAGATCGATGACCACCCACCCGGTCAGGAGTTTGCCCGCGACGGTCAGCCACGGGAATCCCTGCGGGCGGCGGGCGAGCAGCGCCCACACGTGGGCGCGGACCTTCGCCCGCGCATTGCCGATCCGCTTCAACGCGGTCTCGTCGAGGCCGGCCAACGCTCGCCGGACGGTCGACTCCGACGGGGGATCACCGAAGACCAGGCCCTGATGGGCGAGCAGCGCGATGTCGGACATGCTCGTGGCGCCGAGCACGATCGCGACCGCGAGCGACACCAGGACCGTGCCGCGATCCCACCATCCAGGGCCCTTGCCGCGCGGCAGCACCTTGTTCAATCCGCTGGTCAGACCGGTCCGATCAGCGCATTTCCGCAGCAGGACCGCACCCGCATGACCGACCAGCCCTTTCCCGCCCGAGCCGACGACCAGCCGCTGATCCCACCCACTACCCTTACTCACCAGGAAGGTGCACCCGATTCTGCTGTGGACATGGACTCGACACCCACATCCTTGCAGGTCAGGTGCACCTTTCTTTCACTGACCTCGATCAGTCAAATCCCCCTCTGAACAGGGGAGGTCAGCTACGGCGAGGTGTTCGGTCAGGGCGAGTACGAGATGTCGCGGTACTACCTGGACGACGCGGACATCGCCACCAACCGACGGCTGCTTGAGCTGTACGCGCGCGAGGCGCAGCGGCTGATCGACGCGGGGCTACCGGTTCCCGCCCACACGTACGTGTTGAAGTGCTCGCAGACCTTCAACGTGCTCGACTCGCGCGGCGCCGTTTCCACGGCTGAACGGGCGACCGAGTTCGCCCGGATGCGGCGGATGGCTGCCGAGGTCGCCAAGCTGTGGGTAGCCCGTCGCGAGGAACTCGGCTTTCCGCTCGGGCAGGCTGCGCCACTGCCCACGGCCACCCCGGTCGCCGGGGGCGAAGCGCGCGTGGCGAACGACCGGGCCCGGACAGTGATCTTCGAGATCGGCACGGAGGAACTGCCGCCGTCCGAGGCCCGTGCGGCACGCGACTATCTGGCCCAGGCGCTCACCGATGGCCTTGCCGCTACTCGTCTCGCCCACGGTGAGGTGCGGCTGCTCGCCACTCCGCGCCGGCTGCTCGCCATTGTGGACCAGGTCGCCACGCGGGAGAGCGACCACGCGCACACCATCCGGGGCCCGCGCGTCTCTGCGGCCTACGACGCCGCCGGCACCCCGACCAAGGCCCTACAGGGCTTCCTACGCGGCCAGAACGTCACTCTCGACCTGGTTGAGGAGGCCGACTTCAACGGCCAACGGCACGTGGTGGTGACCAAGCAGCAGGTCGGTGGCAGCGCTCCCGACGTGCTCGCCACCGTGCTGAGTAAGGCCGTAACGGGCCTGCGCGCGTCGAAAAACATGCGGTGGAACGATCCACAGCTGTCCTTCAGCCGGCCGATCCGCTGGCTGACCGCGCTCTGGGGCGACGAGTTGGTGCCGGTCGTGGCCGGCACCATGGCCGCCGGTCGCAGCACCCGGCTCCTTCGAATCGCTGACCAGCCCGTCGTCGAGATCGCCTCGGCCGAAGAGTTTCTGTCGACGCTGGCGGACAACGGCATCGTCGCTGACCCGGAAGAACGCCGTGAACTGATCGTCGCCGGGACCGAGGAACTGGTTCGCTCGCGGGGCCGGGTCGACTTCGCCGGCGAGGCGGCGCTGATCGACCAGATCATCCACCTGGTCGAAGCGCCGACCCCGCTGTTGGGCACGTTCGATGAGAGCTACCTGACGCTGCCCGACGCCGTGCTCACCACGGTCATGCGCAAGCACCAACGCTATCTGCCGGTACGTGACGCCGACGGCGCGCTGCTGCCGATGTTCGTCACCGTTGCCAATGGCCCGGTCAGCGTGGATGTGGTCCGGGCCGGCAACGAGGCGGTGCTGCGTGCGCGCTACGAGGACGCGGCCTTCTTCTACCGGGCCGACCGCGCGCTCTTGCCGGCCGTGATGCGGGAGCGGCTCGACCGGCTGACGTTCACGGACAAGCTGGGATCGATGGCCGACCGGGCAGGTCGCATCGGCGGACTTGCCGTGGCGCTGGCCGAGGACCTCGCACTGTCGTCGCCGACCCTCGTCCGGGCTGCCGGCTTGGTGAAGTTCGACCTCGGGTCGCAGATGGTCACCGAGATGACGAGCCTGGCCGGCGTGATGGCGCATGACTACGCGCTCAACGCGGGCGAGCCCGAGGCAGTCGCACAGGCTCTCCACGAGGCGGAGCTGCCCCGGAACACCGGCGACGACCTGCCGGCCAGTCTGCCCGGTGCGCTGCTGTCGCTGGCCGACCGGCTCGATCTGTTCGTCGGCCTGGCCGCCACGGTCGGGCTGCCCACCGGCAGCAGCGACCCGTTCGCCGTACGCCGTGCCGTACTGGGACTGCTCGCGGTGCACCGGGCCCACCCGCAACTCGCCGGACTGAGCTTGACCGGTGCCCTCGCCGCGGCCGGCGACCGCCAGCCGGTAGAGGTCGGCGACGAGGTCCTACGCGCCGCCGGCGAGTTCCTGGCGAAGCGATTCGAGCAGGTGCTGCTTGAGGATGGCCACCAGGTCGACCGGGTCCGTGCCGTTCTCCCGCACTTTGCCCACCCGTCGACGGTCGACCGCCTACTCGCCCAGCTCGCCACCCTTGCGACGGACCCTGGCTTCACCGCGGTCGTGCAGGCGATTCAACGGGCCCGCCGGATCGTGCCCGAGGGCACGCCGGCCAGGTATGACCAGGAGCTACTGAAGGAGCCGGCCGAGGTCGCGTTGCACCAGGCGGTGCAGTCCGTCGTGGCTCAGCGGGGCACGGCTTACGACCCCGACCTGACCCGTTTCGCGGCGGTGACGACCGGACTGGTCACCCCGCTATCGGAGTTCTTCACCGAGGTGTTCGTCATGGCCGACGACCTGGACGTCCGCGCGGCCCGGCTGGGCCTGCTCGCCTCCGTGCGTGATCTGGGCAACGGCGTGCTCGACTGGGCGCACCTGCGTCTCTGACCAGCGGACGGCGGAACCTGCCCGGCTGACGGGGCCAGGTACCACACGGTTCTGCGCCCCACATTTTGCCCCGACAACACCCGGCAGCCGAAGCAGTAGAAAGATTCCTGGCCAGAGGCCGTTTCTGACGAATTCTCAACACCGGTCATTCAAGTGCCGTGTGGGGCGCTGGGTGACCACGGCTGTGACCACGAGATCAAGAGTAATCGGCATCAGTCGATGACTGATGCCGATTGACCTGCATAACGCTAGGTGGGCCGGAGGTACCACCATGCGAACCAACCAGCGACTATCGCCGGTGACCCGTTCCCGCTGCGGGTGCGCAGGTCAGGAGCGCGGTTCACAGGCCCGGGGCGGAATCAGGCGATCTGACGGAGATCGCTGCCATAGTCGAAAATGATCCGCATCCGGGCGCCCAGTGCTCGGGCGTACCGACTCAGAGTCGCGACCTCGTTGGCCTCCAGATCGCCGTTCTCGATTTGACTGACCCGGCCGGGGGTGACCCCCATCAGCTCGGCAACCTGCCGCTGGGTGAGCCCGAGACGCTTACGCTCCTCGGCCAGATGGAACGCGCTGATCCATGCCTCCGTGCGGGCGCGCTCCACATCGAGCGCGTCGTCGTCCCCGTCGTGCAACTCGGCACGGATGTCGTCCCAATCATGGAAGTCGCTCATCAGCCCTCCCTCCGCTTCCTCTCAAAGGCGAGCCAGCCCTCGTAGGCGACCTCGGCGACCGGGATCGCTTCCTCATACCATCGAGACCAGTCTCCGGCCTTGTTGCCAGCCACCAACAGCACCGCCTGCGACCAGGGATCAAAGACGAACAGAACCCGGATCGCGACGTCCCGCCCAGACCTCGGTCGCAGCTCCTTGAGATTGCCGATGCTCGACCCTCTGAGCGTGTCGACCAACGGACGCCCTAGGCCCGGACCGGTCTCCGCGAGCATGTCGATCGCTACGTTGACCGACCGGTACGTCGCCGGATCGGTCTGGCGGAGCGAGCGCAACCAGTCGCGGACATCGCTGGTCGTTCTGATCGCCCAGTGACGGGCGGGGCCGTGAGGCATGGGTCAACTATAGCTCGACCTATACCTTGAGGCAGCATGCGAACCGAGAAGCGCAGGTCGAGCGCCGCCCACACATTGACCGACACCGCATCCGGCATCGCCCGCATCCACAACATCATCCTCACCGGATGACACCCAGCACCGTTACCCGGCAACGCCTCCACGAGTTACGAGACATCCCTTAGACAGGACGCCTGCGTCCAGTCGTCCCACCGAGAAGATCAGCCGGCCGAGCACCGAAGTTCTCCTGACCGACGACGTGGAAGCCGCACCGCTTGAAGAACATCATCCTCGCCGCCGGATCCGATGAGACGTCGATTGTGCCCGCGACGAAGGTGCAGCCACGCTCGGCCGCTTCTGCCGCGTACGCCGCGATCAAGGCACCGCCGACACCCGCGTGCCGCACCGCCGAGTGCACATGAATCCGATCAAGGAAGGCGTGCGGTGCGACTGGCAACTCGTACGACTCGAACGCCCCGCTCTCAGCGACGTTGGAATCAAACGATCCGGTCAGCATCCCCTCGATCGCGTCACCTCGCACTGCCACGAACGTCGTGTAGAGGCTGCTCGGACGCCTGTAGCGCAACAGCACGTTGAGCGCTACATCGCCAGAGTCCTCGAGCATCCGACACATTGCCGGGCGATCGGCTTCCTCCAAGAACTCGACGCGAAGGGTCTCCACCCCTCCCATCCAACACGACGCGACGCTCGCCGCGCGGCCGCGGGTCAGGACAGTTGCGTCGCCGCCAATACCAGGCAATATAGACTTACTGTACAAATTCGGCTGCTACGCCTACCATGCGAACCGCAAACGCGCAGGTCGGCAGCATGATCGCGTTCAATGGTGGCCCTGAAGGGACCCAACTTGAACCCTGCCCTGGTGCGGTACATCCGCAAACACGCAGGTGAAGTGCAGTAGGCGATCCCGCACACCAGAGCTGTGCTTGGGGCACAAGTCCGTGACCCTCAGCTTCAAGCACCCTTTTGACCGTTTGACTCCTCGGAGTCCGGTCACGATCCCGCCCCGGCATCCCTCCACGCAGGGGTGTCGGGGCACCCTCAACACGTAACCAGAGAATCCGATCATGAAACGACCACTACACACCGGAGGTGACCACCAGGAAGGTGAGCAACCAGCCGACCTCCCCCGCAACACCATCCTCGTCGGCGACGTCCGCGACCATCTGCGAGCATTACCCGACTCGTCCGTGGACTGCATCATCACCAGTCCGCCGTACTACGCCATCCGTAACTACAACCACGAGCAGCAAATCGGCACTGAGCCCGACGTCGATAGCTGGGTCGCCACCCTGCGAGAAATCTGCCGCGACCTGGCCCGTGTCCTGCGGCCGACCGGTTCACTCTGGCTGAACCTCGGCGACGGCTACTCGCGCCGTCCGAGCGAAGGGGCCAACGCTAAGAGTCTGCTGCTTGGGCCGTCGCGTGTCGCGCTGGCGCTGGTGGCGGACGGTTGGATTCTTCGTAACCAGGTCATCTGGGCCAAGTCCAACCCCATGCCGTCGTCGGTCGGAGACCGCTTGACCACCACGCATGAGGTCATCTACTTCTTCACCCGTTCACGCTCTTACTTCTTCGACCTCGATGCCATCCGGCAACCCCTCGTCACCACACGCCGCCAATCGACCCGCGACCCGTCACGGGCGTACCCGCCCCCAGGGGCCGGCGCGGTCAGCCGCGACGGCTGGAAGCTCAACGACAACCAGGGCCTCAGCCGTATGAAGGCGTCCGGCCTGGCCGGTCATCCCCTCGGCAAGAACCCCGGCGATGTCTGGACGCTGCCGACTGCCGGATTCCGGGGCAGGCACTTCGCCGCCTTTCCGCTGGCCCTGACCGAACGGCCGCTACTCGCCACCTGCCCCGAACGGGTCTGCCCGTCATGCGGACGTGCTTGGCAGCGCGAGCTTGAACGCCAGCACGGGCGACTACTTGCCGTCGGTGAACTCCAGCCAACCTGTCAGTGCGGAGCCGAAGGTGTACCCGGCCTGGTGCTTGATCCGTTCATGGGCACGGGTACTACAGCACTCGCCGCCGAGAAGCACGGGCGAGACTGGCTCGGTATCGAGCTGAACCCGGCATACGTCGCGCTGGCCGAGGAGCGGCTTGCAGCTGCACGAGGCACACAAGAACCGCCGCCCGCTCAACCAATCGCCGCACAGATCAACTAATCGGAGAACCCATGTATGGAACGAGAACCACACCAACCCGAACGAGACGAGCAGCGCCAGGGCGTCAACAGCTACGGCACCGACAACCCTGAGAAACAAGCCGAAATCGAGCGAGCCCGCGCTGACGCCTCCCGCCAGCGCCGCCAGGACCGCACACGACTGGAGCGCTACGTCGAAGCCGGACTCGACCCGGACGACGCAGAAGCCCTCATCGAGTTCGAACACTTCGTCCGCGAACCGCAGGCGGAAGCTAACGCCGAGCGCCACGCCGCCCGTGCTGCCTTCGAGGAACTTGTCGGTGACGATCAGGAAGCGCTGGCCAAGTTCGACGAGCTGTACGTCGGCACCTACGACAGCCCCGAAGCCTGGGCCCGGGCGGTAGGCGAGGACCTCGACTGGGAAGCCCAGCTTGATCGAGTAGTGGACCCGATGCTTCGGCCGTACGTCAGGATCGACTACGCCAAATTCGCCCAGGAACAGCGGTACGCCTGGGACGTCATGCAAGGCAGCGACGGCAAGACCCACGTCTTCATGCGATGACGCTTGCCGGGGCCGCTTCTCGGTGGCCTGTGGCTACTCATCCTCTGTCCCGCGATCAACGCGGGCATGGGCAGTCACACCACACCGAGGAGGTGACTCCGCAATGACGGAGCCACGCAACAGTGGCGTGAAGACGTTGGGCATCAAGGTGCCTGACTCGCTGCACGCCCAGTTCACCCTGGTCGCTCAGCTCGATGGCATCTCCCTCGGAGATGCGGCCCTGCGAGCCGTCGAGCTGTACGTCGAGACCAAGCGCTCCGAGCCCGACTTCGCCGCTCGGGCAACGGCAGCGCTGGAGGAGATTGAGCGCGAAGCTGCCGCACGGCGCGGCGCGATCCAGGGGCTCTTTGGCGAAGCTGCACCCGCAGCCGAGCCAGCCGCCGACACGACCGAGAGGCGTGGACGGCGCAGGGGTGAGCAGAGCTAAGCGCTCCAGCTCCCCCGACCGGGAACGGAGTGGTGGCCCTTGTTGGCTGCCCTCCGTTCCCGCACTCAACTCACTTCGACGCCAGACCGGGCGCACCTCATGCGCGCGGCCTGGTGTGGAACGGACCGCCCACCAGGCACCAAGCCATACGGTCCAACGGAGTGGCGACATGATTACCGCCATCGTCTTGCCCGCCGACCTGCGGACGCCGATCCGCACAGTCGAGCTGGACAAGCACGACCTCAACGCCTACCGCGGCCTCGTCGGTGGATCACTGGAGATCATCACCTTCGAGCGGCCGGAAGCGACCCTCTACCTCAACGACGAGGGCAAGCTGGAGGGCCTGCCCCTCAACCAGCGAGCCACCCTCATGGCTGCTGTACACAACAGCGCCTTCCGGGGTCGGGACGTCATCACGGGTGACGCCTTCTTGGTCGGCCCTGCCGACCGGCACGGCGACGACCTCAGCGTGCCCAAGGAACTGGTGACGCTGCTGTTCCGCACGCAGCGCTTCCGCGTCCTGACGCAGACCGAGGGCGACCCCGAGTTCTACGGCAATCTGCTGGTCTATAACCACTGGCTCAACGCCTACGCCGGTGCCGTGGAACTGGCGCAGCGGTTGCCTCAGGTGGAGGAGGTTCGGGTCGTGGCGGCGGAGTAGCCGCCCATCGTCCGCCCCTGGCTTTCGGGCTGGGGGCGGACACAATCACAAATCCGCTCCGACAGCGCTAACGCGTGTACTTCCGCTTCGTCTCCTCAACTTCCTTTTCGAGCACCCACACAAAGGCCACACCCGAACGCGGGAATATCCAGCCATCGAAGCTGACGTTGACCGCCTGATCCGCTGCCTCTTCTGGACTAGCTTCAACGCGTGCCTGCTGGTTGCTGGCAATAAAGTCGAGTGTGTTGACGTACCGGATGCCACTGCCCGTGTAGTTGAGCTGCGCACTAATGCCCTTTGTTGGCCGAGGCAACATCTTTCAGTGCCTCAGGATCGAAGGCAAAGCTGTCAAGTACAGCGTCCCGGATCACAGGCGCTTCTTTACGAATAGCATCCCGAATACGTTGGTCAGTCCGCTCATCGCCGTGCTTGCGATCAACGTACTCGAAGAACACTGCCAACAGCCCAGTTCCGAAGAGCGTCGAGCCGATCTCTGAGAGCGGCACCGCGGCAAGCCAACTAAGAGCAGGATCAGCCGTTGACCAATGCGCCAGCATCAAGAGCCCGATCCCGCCCACGACAGCAAGCACAGCGATGAGCTGCAACTTCGTCTTGTAGAGCTGGTCAAGCGGGTTGGACATACTTCAAGATCAAGTATACCAACAAGCTTAGTCGTGTTAAATAGGCAAACGAAAGCCCCTGGGTGATGACGCCACTCAGGGGCTTTCGCGTTGCTCATGTGCGGGGGTCAGATCAGGTACCGCCGCCGCCATCCCTCGCGATCACGCGCATGTGACACCTCCCTTACCGTCCGTTATCACGCGGTGCCCGGCGGGCACGGGTCCAGACGATATCCGATTTTGGGATATTCGCAAGCGGGGCGATGCGGTAGAACGGTGGAGAAGTCGATCTACTCGGCCGAGTACCAGCGGCTATGCGCCTTACTGCGGGAGCTACGCCGCGAAGCCGGGCTGACCCAGGTCCAAGTGGCCGCCGCGCTCGACGTACCGCAGTCCTTCGTCAGCAAGTACGAGTCCGGCGAGCGGCGGCTCGACGTGATCGAGCTGCGCCACGTAGCCCAGGTGCTCGGGGTGCCGCTGCGTACTGTCCTTGAGCGACTTGGGCTACCAGAGCCCCCGACAGCTCACTAAATCACGAACCAATAGTGTTAGCCGCCGAGCAATGTGGACTATAGCACCAAGCACGATCAAGGCAATCGCTGATCCTCTACCGCGCCATCTTCGCTGGACTTCGCCTTCCGATACCAGAATATGTCCGACACGAGTAAGGCGGGTCCAAATAACAGGACAAAAACATTGGAGAGTTGGAAGACTTGAGCAAGCATCGATTTCGCTCGTCACGACTTGTGTAAAGCTACAACATCCCACCAGCACGCAAAGAAAGCGCCACCACTGCAAGTAGGACGCCGACAGCAAGCGTCGAAACAGCAATGACAGTCGCGCGTCGAGTACGCTGTTTTATCAGAAACAATCGTACCACCAAAACCAGGCCAATCGGAATGATAACCCAAGGTCCATAGATTAGGAGATAGAGATAAAAGAAGGTCCACAATAACATTGGAATATCATTGTTGCTGAAGACCGTGTCTGCAATATGTTCAATCATAATGCTCTATTTATAGCACATTTGGATACAAATGAAGAGCCCCCGAGTCGACGCTGCGCGTAGCACAGTTTTCGACCCAGGGGCGTGCTCTTCAGTCACTCAGTCAGGAACCGTTAGCTCTCCTCGATGGGGTACGGGTTCTCCAGCAGGTATTCGGTGATAACCTGACGGTATGCACCCTGGCCCTGTGGGTTTGGGTGCAGCGAGTCGTCGAGAGGCGTCACGACCCCGTTGAAGTAGCTGCCATCCATACAGAGCTCGTGGCCCTTGAATGGCGAATCCGCCTCGCCGGGGTTGACGTACTCGAACCGCACACCCGCCCCAGCAACCTCATCCTGAATTACTTGGTTGAGATCACTGATGACGCCCCGCGCCGCCACCTTCTCGTCATACGTCAGGTAGAGGCAGTTGGGGAGGGTGTTGACCGCGGGGTCCGGAATCATCTCCGGATAACCAACGACCAACACTCGTGTCTGCGGCCCGATACGAAGCCCCATGTTGTAGTACAGCGTGCTGAGTTCGGATGCGAGATGGTTGTCGAGCCTGTCCCTCGCATACGTGTACTCGGTACTTGCTGTGCAATCGAGGCTTTCAACACACTTCTTCGCCAGCGGCGCGAACCCGATATTGTTCCCACCGATGGTGATGGTCACAACGTCGGGATCGTACTCGTCGATGGCGTCGATCTGTGGGTCTTCGCCAAAGCGCCCGTTCATTACGTGGGAGGTCTCGGAACCGCCGCACGCCACGAACGCCTTGAGGTCAAGACGCATACCCGGCAAGTTGTTCAACTGGCGCGAGTAGGCCACTGAGCTCCGGTAACACTGGTTTGTGGCAGTATCAGTGCCGGCTTCATACTGCGAAGCTCCCTGCCCTGAACTGAACGAGTCGCCCATGGCCACGTAGCTCAGCCAGGGCTCGTCGTGCTTGAGGATGGCACCGCGAGGGTAGTCCATCTCCAGGCCGGGGACAGTGAAGGCGTAGAGCTTGGTGGTGCTGGCGTCGCAGTAGTTGAGCGTCGTACACTCCTTGGCTGCGACATACGCCGTGTCGTCGGCGATGAACACCGTCCCAAGACCGTCCGACCGGTAGCTCGGACCGCTCGTGTTGGTGTTGTCGCCCCGCAGCGTGAAACCGGTTCCGGCGATGGTTTCGCCAGTCCCCCCGCTCAGGAGCATGAAGCGGATCTCCGGGAACTTGTAGGTAGACCCGTTGATCTGCTTGATGACCGTTGCGTTGTGCTGCACCGCGACGTTGCCGTTGAGATCCACCGACGTAACCATGTTGCTGTACATCAGGTCGAGATCGGTATTGTTGAAGTCCGTCGTCCAGACCTGATTGCCCGCGACATCGAAGGCGATCACCTTGTGGACGACCGCATCACTCTCCGGTGGTTCGTATTCCATTTGCACGAGGACGCCGCCGGTCGGCAGCGGCCTCAGCTCGTGGATGTAGCTGCACTGACTGAAGGTCTCAGTCCAGGCAGCGCCGCTCGGATCGATCGCCGTGATACTTCCGACCGCGCTCCCCGGCCACTGGCAGCCAGTAGTGCTGACTGAGTTGGCGGCAGTGGCGACGAAAACTCGACCGGAGGTGGTCGCGTCGAACCAGTAGTCAGTCTCGCCGTAGAGCGTGTTCGCGTTCGGTGTGCTGATGGGAGTATCGGCGACACCGGTCAAGCTGACGTACTGCACACTGTCTGGCCACCGGACGACGAAACCGCCATCATGGACCGCCAGGCCGCCCCCGGAAAGGGAGCTGCCCCCGCTGAAGGAGGCATTGAGAACTACATTCGGCGAGGTGGTACCAGATTGCGGCTCTGCGGAGAGCCCGACCAGCTTGGCACCGCTGCACAAGCCGCTGCTGAGAAGAACGTAGACGTTGCCGTCAGGTCCGACTCGTGTTGCATGGGCGATGCCATACGCGCCGCACGGGAGTGTGTACTCCCACACGAGGCTTCCATCCTTCCATGCCTGCATCAGATGCACGTAGCCGTTGTTGGTGCTGGCATAGGTGAAGATGGTACCGTCCCTGCCGACTGCGGTGTTCCACGTGCAGAACTCGGCGTACGGATTGGCGTACACACGAGTCTGCGTGACCGTGCCGTCAGCCGCGAAGGACTTGAACGCGTTCGTCCCGCTGCCGTTGGGGCACCCCACGGTGACACCGTTGGTGGTGTCGGTGAGCATGTGCCTTGCGCTGGGAATGTCGCTGATCGTCACCGGCGAGTAATTCGTCGGCGGGATCGGGTCGGCCTGAGCCGGTGTTGCTGGCCCGAGCACGAGCATGGGGACCGCCAGCAACGCTCCGAAGAGCGTCGCCAGCAGTTTGCTGCGTTGGCGCATCCGCGCCTCACATCCTCTCAAAAACTCTTCGATGGGAATGAACAAGGGCCGACCGGCGCTTACGCGCCCGCCGACCCTCAGGTGACTGAAAGAGCGATACTATTTATGAACAGAATTAAGAATTAGTCAAGCATGAACGTGATCGGAATTAGCCGGGAGGGTTACTAGACGGCCCATGTTATGATCAAACTGATGCAGCGGTCAAAGTTGGCAGACAATACGCAGGAGACCTCACATGCCCAATAATCGCGAGTGGGCTCTCATTATTGGCTCGGCGCGATCCTGGTCTTCTTGCTAGTCCGGAAAGATATGCGCTCTAGCCTGGGCGACATCCTGCGCGCACTGCTAAATCCGTCCGTCATCATCGCCCTGACAGCCTTCTTCGGCTACGTCGTGCTCGAAACATGGGTTGGCTCTTGGGCTGGATTGTGGAAAAGTGATCTGATCAAAGACACGATCATCTGGACAGTCGTCACAGGCTTGGCGCTGTTCTTCAAGTTCGATCAGGCATCAAAAGAGCACCGCTTCTTCCGCAGACGTATAGCGACCGCATTCGGAATCACCGTCTTCTTGGCATTCTTTGCCAACCTATTCGTTCTGAGCTTGGTCGCAGAGATTCTACTGCAACCGTTCCTGGCTATCCTTGCTGTCATTGCCGAGCGAGACGAGCGGCACAGGAGCGTCAAGAAGATCGCCGACACTGTCCTCGCGTTGATCGGCCTGTCGCTGCTCGCCTTCGCCATCCACCAGCTAGTCACCAATTGGGGGCAGGTCGATAAGCATCTCGTCGCACTCCAAATGATCTTGCCGATCTGGTTGACCATTGGGGTACTCCCACTTATTTACCTTCTCAGCCTCTACGCCAACTATGACTGGGCGTTCAGGGGAGTAAATTGGGCAGCCCAGGATCGGTGGGCGCGCCTGCGCGCAAAGGCCGCGCTGGTTTCGAAGTTCCATTTCCGAAGCCGAGAACTCCATCGCTTTCCGTGGAACTGGGCGCAAACGTTGGCGAGCGCTGAAAGCTTCTCGGTCGCGCGGCGGGTTGTAGACGAGTTTCGGGCTTCCCGGCGACAGGCCGCGCAAGCAGTTGCTGATGAGCAGGAACGGCTCCGGCGCTACGCGGGCTCAGACGAAGTTGACGAAAATGGCCGCCGATTGGATCGTCGCGAGTTCAAGGGAACGACCGAGGCTCTTCGCTGGCTTGCGACTTGCCACATGGGTTGGTACCGCAACGAGGATCGAGGCGGCCGATACCGGGCAGACCTGCTAGAGGCTGTGCTTCAGAACGACTTCACAAGGCAAGGCCTACCTCAAGACCACGGCATCACAATGCGGGTCGCCGAAGATGGGCAGGCTTGGTATGCGTGGCGACGTACCGTCACCGGCTGGTGCTTTGCCATCGGCGCAGCGGGCCAGCCATCTGATCAGTGGGAGTATGACGGACCAGAGCCGCCCCAGGGCTTCCCGGGTGACGACGGCCGGTGGGGAGACAACCCGTTCTCCAGGGAGACGAGTCGGAACTGGTGAGTTGTACAACACCGAGCGGGCTTATTCGTCGTCCTTGGCAGGCTCGCGCTGGTGACTAAACGAGCCGAGTAGGACTAGCATCGCCGTAGCTTCGACTAGCAACCCAGAAATAGCGTGTGACAATCCCTTCCCCTCAAGGTCGAAGTGCTGAGCAGCACGCTGGTAGTCCCGGCCCTTGACATGAGCTGGCCCGCTCCGCAGGCCGTTAAGATTGCGCAGCAATGTTATGAACCGCTGCCGGTCTGGGAATCCGATAGCCTCAAGATACTTCTCAAACTTGGCAATTCCCTTTTCGTTCGGCCCGACCGTGATGTACTTGGCAACCTCACGCTCGTTCAAACGCTCAACGAGTAGCTTCGCAAGCGCCATCACCTGATCATCGAACTCTTTCTGATTCTCGCTGGCAGGCACGTGCAGCGTGCCCCAGTAGTGCTCGTCCTCAGGCTTGAGCGGCTTGAACAGATCCCATCCGTGCTTCTTGCGCCAACCATCTCGGAATCGCTCATAGTTCGCCTTGAACGAAAGCGCTGGTTCGTCGGTGTCAGCCCATTCACCCAGGATGCCCCGCCGGAACGCGACGTCGCTCACGCCGCCATCGGGGAGCACATTAAAGCTCTTCCAGTAAAGCTGCTCTTTGTGCGACAACTTCCCGAGATCGCCCAAGTAGACGATCACATAATCCCGGTGGCTGTTGTCCAACCGCAGGCTCCAGTAACCGCCACAGTAAACATGCCCGTCTTCGACACGGTACTTCGCCGGATCGTTGTAGTACTTCGCCATCACCGACTTACGAAAGAAGACAGGCGTCAGGTAGTGCGGCGATCCCGGGTTCTTGCCAAAGTAGTTGGCGAGCTGCTCTTCGTCACTGGTGTAGTGCACCTCGTTGCCATCGTCGTCGACGCCAATAATGAAGTCCTCGTATTGCTGATTCTCTCGGCCCCAGCCCATCGAAGGGCGATAGTTCTCAGTGCCCTTGATTACCTTCTTGCCGATGATCCGTGCGAACGTCTTGCGGCTGGGATTTGTGACGCCTTCCCACGGGGCGACCCACCGTGAGTATCGGTAGTCGCTCTCTTGCCTTTTCTCGTCCTGTTTCTCCATACCGAGTTCACCCAGCGACTTCTCGCTCCAGCGGTCAAACTCGAAGAACAGCAGCATGTGCATACCGCGGGCTGCCAGATAGTCCTTGAGGTACTTTGCACGCACCTGGACTCTCTTAGGTGTCGTGCGGACGACTTCGACATCGTCGCCGTTATCGTCCAGTGCGATGAAGACGCCTGCGCGTCGGTCTTCGTAAAGATTGTGGAAGTGCCTGAACTCCTCGGACAGCTCCTTGTACGACGGCTTCAGGCCGTGGAAATCCCGATCGATAATGAACGGCTCAACGCCGTCGTCATCGCCGAACCGATAGTACCGATGGGTTCCGTCCGGGTAGAAGGAGAAGCCAGGCATCCCGTGCCCGATGAGCAAATCCCACGAGGTGTTTTCGAGGCATCGTGACACAGCATCGGGAGCGACGAGCGCGCAGTAGTAGCCGATCTTCTGCCGATCACTCTCTGTGTATTCATACACGGTTATCCAGCCCTCGGACCCGAGGCGGGTTGCGACATACTCCTGAAGGTCGTCGAACTGAAGGAAAGGCTGGTCATTCATACTATTAGCTATTCTATCCTGACGACTCTTTGGGGCAAAGTGGGAAATAAACGGGCAAGCTCACCTGCAACTGTGGCGAACACCCGTCCTGAACATACTGCACCCGCCCGGGTCACGAGCGGCGTCCAGCGCTGCCACCTGACGTCGCTGCCGCGCCGCTCTCACGTGTGTCAATGGCTCCGAACAGCCCACTCCGCCGCACCGACACTCCATGTAGCCAACCAGGCAGGCTCCGCGTGCCCGCTCGGTGGGCCACATAGTGATCCTGGATGATCTTGCTCCCTTGCTCGTCCGCCCCGTTGACGCGGGCGCGCCCGCCCGTCATGATGTGCGTACAAGAAGATTTCTCCAAATTCGAGCAAGGAGAGGCTGTGCGCGCAGAATTTCTTGGCAAGGACCCCGAGTCCACCGAGGGCGACTCCCCGACACTGTTCGCCACCGACCGCACCGACCGCGTGACCTACATCGCTCAGGGCTGGAAGGTCACTGACCCGCAGGTGCTGGCTGACGTCGGCCCGGTGCCCGAGCACGAGACCTTGATCGAGATCCCCGAGGACGTGCTCAAGTTATACGTCCGCCGCTACCAGCAGAAGGAGGGGGACAACTGACGCTCATCGAGCCTGGTCCTGACTTCGCTCGGCTCTTCCGTACGTTCGAGCACACGGCCTTCCGGCTGGAGACACGCGACCAGTACAACTCGCCGCGCGAGGCCGAAGCGTTCCGCCAGTTCGTCTCGGGTGAGCCGGACGCGTCGTACCACGAGAACTGGCTCAAGATGGTCAGGGAAGCGACGGCCGAGGGTCGGCTGTTCGCCCGCGTACGGGTGGTCAGCGTCCCGCTGACCGACTACAGCCGCTTCAGCATGTGGATCGCCGGGTACACGCGGGAGGCCGGGGACGACATCCGCTACCTCACGCGCGAGCAGGCCGAGACACTCACCCTGCCGAAGCATGACTACTGGCTGTTCGACTCTCGCAAGCTGGTCATGATGCACTTCGGCGACGATGACCGGTTCGTCGGGGCTGAGGTCGTAGACGATCCAACGGCCATCGTTGAGCACAACTACTGGCGGGATGTTGCCCGGCATTACGCCATCTCAAGAGACGAGTTTGTCACCAGGCATGAACAGCAGGATCACGAGCGTTGACGAAGCCCGCAACGCCCTGGGCAAACGACTCCGCGAACTCCGAACCCAAGCCAGGCTTTCGGGTAAAGAGCTCGCGGAGTCGTTGTCATGGCCGCCTTCCAAAATCTCCAAAATCGAGAATGGTCGGCAGACGCCTACAGATGACGACATCCGGGGTTGGACCCGAGCCACAAACAGCGAGAACGAAACTGAAGCGCTGCTTGCCGCGCTCCACACCCTAGAACTTCAGCACGCCGAGTGGAGTCGGCTACTGAAGGCGGGTATGAAGTCGCATCAAGGCTCACTCGCCCAGCAGGACGAAAAGACCAAGCTGTACCGCGGCTTCGACAACACCGTCATACCGGGGCTCATCCAGACACCCGACTACGCTCGCGCCCGGTTCGCCCAGGTCGTCATGGTTCATAAGGTGCCAAACGACATCAACGATGCCGTCCGAGCCCGGATGCAGCGTCAGGAGATGCTCTACCAGCCGGACAAGCGCTTCCACTTCATCCTGACCGAAGCTGCCCTCCGCTACCGGATCGTCCCCGTTGATGTGATGCTGGCGCAGCTCGACCGGCTAATAGCCCTCACTTCCATGCGAAATGTGCGCCTCGGGGTAATCGACTTCAAAACGCAGTACGTCACCGATCCGCGTCACGGCTTCTGGCTGCTGGACAATGATCTGGTACGGATCGAAACATACTCGGCCGAACTCAACCTGCGGCAGCCGCAGGAGATCGAGCTGTACGGCCGCATTTTCGAGCAGTTGGCCTCAGTTGCCAGCTATGGCGGATCGGCTCGGGCCATCATCACGCGGGTCATACAGGACCTGGCGGAAGAGGCTGCCGATCCTGCTCGCGATTTCGAAGTCTGATCCACGTTCGACAATTTCTAGAAATACAGAGAAACTTTCTGGTCAGGCGCTTTCCTCGGCTCTACTCTGCGGGAACGGACGCGAATCACGTCCGTTCCTTTTCCAGAGTTGGGAGAGCAGGTGAGCACGTTCGTTCCGCTGCTCAGCAGAGAAGAGATCAGCCGACTACCGGAGCGCGCCCGCGAGGTTGTGGAATATCGCAAGAGCGGCCTCAGCCTGAACCACCTCCAGGGTTGCCCGCTGGACTGCGCCTACTGCATCCGGCACACCTACGGCATCTGGGACCAGCGACAGCCGCGCGCCCTGATGACTGATGCCGAAGCCGTCGAGGAGCTGGTGAGTCATCGGTACTTCCAGCCGCACGTGACGCCCGTGCAGGTGTTCAACCGGGCTACCGACCCGTTCCTGCCCAGCGTCCGCCCGCACACCCTCGCCGTGCTCGACCTCCTGGACGCTCGCGGGCTGACCAATCACGTCCTGGTCATCACCCGGCACCAGATGAAGCCCGAGGACGTCGAGCGTCTGAACCAGCTCCGCCACCTGAAGGTGACGTTGCTGTTCACGTACTCCGGCATCGACAACAAGCAGATCGAGCCGTACCCCTCGCATGTGGCGGCCGAGTCGCTGAAGCTGATGAGCGCGCCCGAGGATCGCCAGTACCGGACCATCCTGTACTGGCGCCCGCTGGTGCCCGGCCTCAACGACAGCGACGAGCACCTTGACGCCGCCTACGAGCTGTCGCAGCACGCCGACGCCACGGTGTTCACCGGCCTGTTCTACCGCGATCAGATCGCCGAGTACTACAAGGCCAACGGCCTGCCCGAGCCCTACGAGGACACCGCCCGGCGCAAGATCGTTCCCGAGACCCTAGAGCGCCGCATACTCACGGCCTTCTCCGACTCGACCAGCCTGTTCCGCAAGACCTCGTGCGCCGTGGCTTACGCGCACGGGCTACCGGACTACAACGGTCACTACGGCGTCCGCGAACTGTGCGACATCTGCCCGCTCAGTCAACTTGAGCTGTGCG
Source organism: Micromonospora tarapacensis (assembly GCF_019697375.1). Lineage (NCBI taxonomy): Bacteria > Bacillati > Actinomycetota > Actinomycetes > Micromonosporales > Micromonosporaceae > Micromonospora > Micromonospora tarapacensis. Next base: position 4,017,256 of record NZ_JAHCDI010000004.1, read on the forward strand.
CCAGCGCGCACCGCGTACCGTCATCCGACCGAATCCGGGAGGTCGCCGCGACGCTACCGGAGGCTCGTGGTCTGGTGGTCGTGGACATCACCGAGCGGGCGGCCGTGGTGTCCGGCCTGGAGACCGAGCAGCCGCGTTACTACCTGCAACACGCCCTCAGCTTCCAGGTGCATGACGAGCGGCACCCGCACCATGAGCGGCGGCACGGGCGCGCCGACATCGGATGGAAGGGCGAGCAAGATGGCTGACTGGACGGACCTCACCTACGCGGTCGTGGATGTCGAGGGCAACGGCCAGCAGCCGCCCGACCTGGTGGAGTTGGCCGTCGTGCCGATCACTGGGGGCGTCATCGGGGAGCCGGTCAGTTGGCTGGTGCGCCCTGCGGAGCCGATCAAGTATTACGCCACTCGCATCCACGGCCTGAGGAATCAAGACGTAGCCGACGCACCGGAGTTCGCAGCCATCGAGGTTGAGGTTGCCCGTGCCCTGGGAACAGCCGTGCTCGTCGCGCATAACGCGCATGTGGACCTCGATGTCCTGGGGCGCAAGTTCGGTGATGGCTGGCAGCGCCCCGAGGTGTTTGACACGCTCAAGCTGGCTCGTCGGCTGGTTCCCGGGCAGGACAGCTACCGGCTTGGTGCCCTGGTCGAGTACTTCAAGTTGACTGAGGAGCTGCCCGAGGGCTTGACGCCGCACCGGGCCACCTACGACGCCTTGGTGACGGCCCGGCTGTTCGTCGAGCTGGCCACCCGCGCCCGCTCACTCGAAGAACTGCGCGGTGATCCACCAGGAGGGGGCGAAGGTGAAACTCCGTCCCTTTTCTAGCCACGAGCGGGGCGTGTTCGTCAGCGTCGATGGCCCCAGCGGCGCGGGTAAGTCAACAATCGTGCACCACCTCGCGCAGCTCCTCGTCGCCGCTGGCGAAGACGTCCACATCACGGCGGAACCGTCCACGGGGCCGATCGGCCTCCTGTGCCGTGAGCTGACCGAGACAGTCACGGGTCATGCACTGGCCTGCCTGTACGCGGCTGACCGCTACCACCACATAGAGGCGGAAGTCCGACCGCACACCGAGGCCGGCCAGACCGTGATCTCAGACCGCTACATCCCTTCGGGCCTGGTCATGCAGCGCTTTGACGGCATCGACCCGGCCTTCCTTTGGCAGATCAACGCCGAAGCTGAGCGCCCCGATCTGGCCGTCATCCTCGAAGCCGACCCCGAGGTCATCGCGGAGCGGCTGAGCGAACGCGGGCCACATAACCGCTTCCAGCTCTCACCGGGCAGCAGTCACGCCGAAGTGCACTTCTACCGGCAGGCAACCGATCGGCTGATCCAAGCGGGCTTTGACGTATTGCGCGTGGACTGCAACCAACGACCGCCCGAGCAGTCCGCGGCTTTCATCCGTGATCGGCTCAAGAGCTTCTTCGGCCCGGCTGGAAGCAACCGACCAGCCTGACGCAACCCCGCGCACCGACGCGCCCCGAGCTGGGCCGGACCGGCGACGCCTGGACGCCTGGGTAGGTACGAACCCGTCGCCGGTCTGGCCCGTCAAGTGTACGGAGACTGACCATGAAACCGCTGATCTACGGCTATATGCGAGTGGGGGACGACGCATCCGACGACCAGATCGATCAGGCCGAGCGCACCTTGAGGGAGTACGCCGACGTTGAGGGCTTCTGCTACGCGACCACGTTCTACGACGACGATTCCGGCAGTCGCAGCGCGTTCTACGAACTGACGGCGGAACTACAGCGTGCCGAGGCCCGTCACGTGATCGTGCCGTCCCTCGATCACCTTTCGCGGCACCCCATCTTGCTCAATCACATGATCGAGCGGCTTGAACATGAGGCGAGCGCTCGGATATGGGTGGCCGAGCAGTGAGCGGCCACGACGAAACGATGGCCATTCTCAGAGAACTGAAGGACATCAGTAATGCGAGCGGCGAGTTCGTCACCGGCATTCTCGAAGACAGCCTCACCTACGACGAACAGATCAATTTCGCATTGCGACTCGTGAGGCTAGCCGAACAAATCAAAGCGCGAGCCGACCGGACACCAGTGGTCGTGGACGGGGAGGTCATCAATGGCAACAGCAGTCGCGCGCTTCCCGGTAGAACAGATGGTCAAGCCGACTATCCCGACCCAATCGGCCGTGACTAGAGCACCGCAGGCGAGGGCGATTTCTGACCTCACCCTGGCGGCAACCCACGCGGCAATTAACGTCGCCAAGCTATTCGTCGCCTACGTGCTGCGCGAGTGGGAACACCCCGAGTTGGTACGTGACGGTGAAGACGTTATGGCCGAACTGGTTAAGAACGCCGTCGAGCTGACCGGCGTACCCGAGGAAAATCCCCGCTGGAACGATCTTGAGTACCTGGCGCTTCTTCGGGTGCGCTTGGTGCTGCTGGATGAGGGTATTGTTATCGAGGTTGCAGACGGCCATAACCAGCCGCCTGTGCCCTCCGAGCAGTTCCGCTCGATCAGCCGCCGCTGGAATTCTTATCCGACGAAGGTCGGCCGTGTGGTGTGGTGCGAGCTGGAGTTTCAGCCCTACCAGCTGACATCGAACGGCTTGCCGAAGCGGAGGCCATCACCAGTAGCGGGGAATACGCGGCCTGCTCAGCACGTCACCGATCCCGACTTGTTGCGACGAGTGCGGGATGGGCTGGAAGCTCTGTAGCGTGCCGCCTTTCTCTAGTATCGCGCTCGGCAGCTATTCTCCTCTTCGCCCTTTATCTTGTAGTAGAGGTTGACGTAGTTTTGGGTATTCGCGGGGTCTCTTTGCGAGTCAGCCTGCACGCTCTGCCACGGATAACGTGAGTCTGCCTGTTGGAGGCAGGTCTCTAGAGCAGCTTGCTGGGTTTGTTCCTGTTGCCACTGGTCATAGAGCGTCTTCTGCTCAACTTCTACCGCTTGGGATTCCGCCTCTTTTCGCACTTGAGTCTCTGCCTCTTGAATCAAGAAGATTCCATAGACCATAAATGCCAATGACAAGACGACTATTGAGACGGACGTGGCGACGCTTGCCACTATCTTACTGTTAACGCTGCGCAGTTTTGCGACATCATTCTCTGATGTCGGCACTGGAAGGCGTTTGACTGTTGAATTGCTGAGTCCTGCCAACACCCACCCCACGATGGGCACGAGAATGCCAACGAAGCTCCAATTAGCTAAACTATCTGCACGCTCTAGCTCTCGGCGATCATGCTTGTCCACATACGTATCCTCATTACCTGCAATTATGATTGCGGCGCGGAGTTTGTCAACCGCGACAATGCAAAACGCCCCGACTCAGTCACCTGAGCGCGGGGCGCTTTGCAGATGATAGGCGGGGCGGAGTGCCAGTGAAGCGTCAGACCGATTCGTCGATGTACTGCAGCACGCCGTATTGACCTTCGTGCTCGAAGTAACACCTGACGGCACGTGCCTTGTTCGGCACGAATCGGACTTCATCCACCCACGCCTCAAAGTACCAGGATGGTAGACGGTGGGGGTGGCCATCGAAGAGTTCATGACGCCTGCGTAGTGCGTAGACCCGAAGGTAGAGCATGAACCTGTTAGCCCGATCATCCGACTCTGCGTTGAGGCTGACGCGGACGATCGCCTCCGGCTCGTTACCTTCGCTATCGGCAACAAGACTCGCGGCGAGTCGCCGTCCAGTCAGCCCATCGTCGACGGGCGTGAGGTCGTGAGCGTCCTTGTCGGGGGTGAACCCGAGGTCGCGCAGCGCCCTCAGATCGAGTTGGCTGTGATTCACTGGCATGGTATGCCTCCTTGCTATCGGATAGGGCACACCAGCCGCTATTAAGCGAGTGAGTGACGAGAGTGCCGCATCCGAGAAGAGGCAAGAACGGCTATCGCACTGGATAGCATGAGATTAGTTATAACACATCAAGATCGTTTAGTCAATAGTTTCCTCGTCGCTACCAAGCTTCATGTAAGGGAAGATCTCTTGCAGAAACGCGCCGGACTCGCCCGGCTTTCCTTCGGCTAGGTATGGCAGGAGAACGGACAAGTCGACTTGTCCATGTGGTGAATCGACGTAACGCTCAATGAGTCTTCTGAGACCCTGTGGGGCATCGGCCATAAAATGTGTTCGCAGTTCTTCCGGGGTCGCTTGAAGGACAGCGGGATTAGCCTGCTTGCCAAGCATCTCGCCAAATTTCATTGCCAGTTCGAAGTCTTCGCGTATGAGCCGAGGGGATCGTCGGATTGCACTGCGTGCCTCCTCGCGACCCTCCGACAGAAGCGCCCTGAGCACCAGAAAATTCTTAGCTACTAGCGTCGAATCCTCGGGTTTCACCAGTGCGAGGTGAAGCATTTCAAGTCGTATGGTCCGATCCCACGCTTGGTTGGTAAGCCTCACCCAACGTGCGCCGCCAAATTCACCTTCGAGGAATTCGCTAACTCTATTAGTGCTTCGATCTCCGACTCTTGCTTGCAGTACACGGTCACACATAATGCGCCCGGTGACTGTAAAGAGCGTCCAGCCCTCACCATAGAGCTCGTCTCTACTCGCCTTGAGGCAACGTGCCGCTTCGACCACTGGCTCAAGGCGATGACCCAAGATACTCTGCATAACAGCCTGAACCGCGAGTGGCATAATTACCATACCTGGCGCAACTACAACTAGGCAATTCTCGGCCAGCGGGCGTAGCGCAGCATCAAGCCGTATTCCCGCCATGATGGAGTCAGCAGACTTCAGGAAAGGTTTCTCCAGCAGGAAAGAGCCTAGGTACTCTTTCGGCACAAATGCAGATGAGGCGAAGATCAGCAGTTCAAGCAGCTTGAGGCTAGATGGGTGCCTAGCCTCAAGCTGCTCAATTAGCTCGCGGTAGCTGACTGTGAGTGCGTCAACAGTACGCGGGGCTATCGCATCGATTCCGGCCGCAGTATCTGCGGCGAGAACCGTAGATAGATCGGCGACAGTCAACTCGGGAGTCTTAGTCAAGAACTGACATGCGTTGGCGATGAGGTGGGGCCGATAGCCGAGGGCAATCGCCAAACCACTGGCCTCAACATCTCCCGCTTCGGGCAGCAACGATTTCACCATCGCTGTCGCTTCGCTCGGCTTCATGTCATCAACCAGCACATGCGGCTGGCTTGTGTCACTGGGCAGAAGGCGCGAGATCGCGATGACAGCGCACGGGGCACCGACTGGAACCAGCCCGTCAAGAAGGTCAGGATCGTCAAGGTTGTCAACCACGACGATCGTGTTGCCGTCTGTCCGCTCATGCAAGAGCCTTGCAAACTCATGCTTCAAGACGGCGTGATCCGATCCGATCGTCCGTATCCCGGAGGACTCAAGGATCTGCACAATGGATGAATGAAGCGCATCCTTCGTTGCTGCGTTGATCCAAATAACTCTCGGATTACGCTCTGAGTTTTGGATGACCTCTTGGACAAGCCGAGTCTTCCCTGTGCCGAAATCGCCAGCCACGAAGATTCGACGGTCTCCCTGGTCCGCTGTATTTGCAGCCGCTGCGAATGCGTTGTATATATTCGGGCGTTGGATATACGACGTGGCGGCAGGCGCAAAATTGGGTAGTGGGCGGCCGGTCAAGAGTACGTCGCCTGAACCGTCACCTTTCACCTTGTACCTTACAAGCGCTTGGACCTCGGCTGCAATTAGACGAATGACTTTTGGCTCTGTCTCGTCCTCGTAGGTATTAAGGCTGCTGTACGGATAGAGTGCACTCTTGACATCTCGACGCCAGGCTACTGAGTTTCCGTCTCCTGGATCACGATCTAGTGCATAGATACCCAGAGCCGTATCCTTCATTTTGCCACTTGGTAGGGCGGCTGCTGCCTCTCGGAGAAGAAGTTCGAGGGCCCCAGCTAGACTCTTTTCTTTCCCGGCGTACCCCATCGCCATTCCAAAGAGCGGGGACAACTCCGGCTCGACTTCGGGACTCACGACGACGCCCCATATCGACCGTCGCCTGACGAGTTTTAGGGCCTTGACAAGCTCCTCAAGCTCTTTTCGATCTTCGTCGCCCACGCGCACCTCCGTATCCCCTCGATTCTCCCTCTGTTCGCCTGCTGAATCCATCGGCCCTGGTCAAGCAACCTTTTCTCGTCGGACGCGGAGGCCAACTTCCTCCGCCCCCACGAGCGAAGGAGCCCTCATGACCCAACTCAACCCCTACGGCCACAGTCCGCCGTCCCTGCTCACCCCCGGCGGCCGGGCTCTGGCCCGCGACCTCCAGCGCACCCGCCGTGAGGCGGCCGTGGCGCTGGCTCAGGGTGACGGGCTGGCCGAGTTCACGGCGGCTGCCATGAACAACACGGCGGCGCTCGACCGGCACCGGCGGCTGCTGGCCCGGGGTGACGACTTCCTCAATGGCCTGTTGGCTGAGGAAGAAGTCGGCTTCGTGCTGGCCGCCATGACCATCCAGCGCGGCATGTACCGCCAGTACTGAGGCGGCGGACATGGACCTCATCGCGCTGCTCGTGCTCGCTCTCGTTCTCTGTGGCCTGCTCATCTGGGTGCTCGTCACCTACTGGGCCTGGATCGTGCCGCTTGTCATCCTCGGCGTCGCTGTGCGCCTCGCCTGGATGTGGCTCCGGCACTGGCTCGCCATGCGGCAAATCCGCGTGCAGACGGCCAAAGCCAAACAGCAACTCGACGCCGCCTACCGCAGGTCACAGACGCGCATGGAGCAGCTCGCCCGCGAACACCACCTCCGAAAGGGGATCACCAAATGACCGTTACCGATTACTACCTGTTGCTGGCCATCCACGGCGTGACGCTGGCGCTGCTCACCGCGGAGCCGTTCGTGGCGTTCCTGCGGGCTTGCGCTGTCGAGGGCCGCGCCATCCAGGCCGCGTTGCGGCGTGCCGAACAGCAGCCGACCAACCTCCCGGCCCTGGTGGGCGAACCACCCGACCTTGAGAGCGGTGATCCCGCATGGACGACCTGACCCAGATCACGGCCGACCAGCTCGAAACGCTGTACGCGCTCAACATCGCCATGTTGGTGATGGTCGTGCTGCGGCTCGTCGGCCGGGCGGTGCTCGCTCGCCTGGAGCGAAACAAGCCCGAGCTGACCCCCGAGGAGCGCGACGCCCGGCGCGTTGCCCGAGCCAGAGCGACGCACAAATGAGCCGCTACCACCCAGCGCGGGCTTCTCAGCGGCGGCGTTACCAGTCGCTCATGAAGAACTGGCGGCGACTGCGCCAAGCCGACCCCGAGCAGCCGCAGAAGTGCCGGCATCAGCGGCGGCGGTTGCTGGAGGAGCTGCGGGCGCTGGACATGGAAGCCACCTCCCAGGAGTGGGCGTGCCGGAGGTGAGCAACGGGCCGGGCGCTCCGATCGAGCGCCCGGCCACGCCGAACCAGTACCGCACCATCCTTGCCGATCCGCCCTGGCAGACGAACCAGGTCGGCAAGCTCGGCGCGATCCGCCATTACCCGCTCATGTCGCTGGATGAGATCTGCGCCCTGCGTGTCGATCGGCTCGCCACGGACGACGCACATCTGTGGTTGTGGGTGACCAACTCGAACTTTTTCGAGGGCATCGCGGTCATGGAGGCGTGGGACTTTGCGTACCGAAGCTGTCTGACGTGGATCAAGCCGCGGTTCGGGCTCGGCAATTACCTGCGCAGCCAGACCGAGCACCTGCTATTCGGGATTCGTGGTCGCGCGCCGATCCAATTCCGCTCACAGGGCACGTGGTTCTACGCACCCGTCCAGGAACACAGCCACAAGCCGGAAGAACAGTACGCGATTATCGAGCGCTGCTCACCAGGGCCGTATCTCGAACTGTTCGCCCGTCGTCCGCGTCCTGGCTGGGACGTGTGGGGCAACGAGGTCACCTGCGACGTGGCGCTGTAGTCAAAGGAGGTTAGTCATGGACTCGGGCATGTTCGGCAAGGCGCTCGGCAGAGTCTTCGCCGCGCTGGTGCTCGTGCTCCTGGTGGCCGGAGTGGCGCGGGCAGCGTACATGCTGCTCGCGCCACTCGTCCCGGTGCTGGTAACGCTGGTTGTTCTGGGCGTCATTTACTGGGTGGTCTTCAGGGGTATTCGCAGGTAGCAAAAGTGCTGTTGTTTCTACGGCTTGACCACAGTCGTCAACGGCTCAATAAGTAAAAGAAGGGGAGCGTATCCGTGTTTCTGGTTTCTCTAGCTCGTGCCACTGGCTTCTCGCCACGCCCGAGCGACATTACTACCTCTAGTCTTCAGAAAGGCTCCCTATGGACAAACCTCGAAAGAAAATCCGCGTCGTCGGCCAAAGACGCACTGAATTGGATATCGAGCGCTTCGCCGACGCCATCATCGCCTTTGCTCTGCATCAGATGTGTGCCGAGAGCGAGCCCGCCGACGGACCGGACGACGGCCAGGCGGCGCACGGTGAGGAGCGGTCGGCATGATGCTCACGTTCCTCATCGCCCTCGGCGGCGCGGCCGTGTTCGGCCTGATTCTCGGCTCCCGCTGGATGGAGGCGCAGACATGGCGGCGTCAGCTCGTGGCCTACAGGCTTCGCCCGGCGCAGGGCCTCACCGCCGATCAGGTCAGCGCCTGGCTGGGCATGGTGGCCTCAGCCAGCCGACGACGCCCTGTTGCCTTTGAACTGGTCGCCACCCACAAGGGCATCGGCTACTACGTGCTGCTACCGGTCGGGCAGGAAGCGGGCTTCCTCGCGCAGATACGTTCCGCGCTGCCTGGCGTTCGCGTTGAGGAAGCACCCGAGCACTTCAGCGCAAGACCGGCTGTCCGCGCGGCAAGCGAGCTGCGGCTCACCAGTACAGCACGGCCCCTCGCCCACGAACGCGCCGAGGCGGCCATTACCGCGCTGCTGTCCGGGCTCAACCCGTTTGCTCGCGGCGAAGTCGTGCGCGTGCAATGGATTCTGTCCGGCACGCGCGCCGTGCTCCCCAGTAGTGGGGATTCCGGCGACATCGCCCGCGCAATCCGCAACAAGCACGCCGCGCCGGTCTTCGCCGCAGTAGGCCGCGTCGCCGTAACCGCACCGACGATGGCTCGCGCGGTCAGCCTCCTCAACCAAGTCACCAACGCTTTCCGTGTCCTTGATACGGCTGGCGTCTCCACGGTGCGCCGGTCACTGCCCACGTCCATCGTGGCCTCGCGGGTCTATGCGCGAGCACTGCCGATCACGGTCTGGCCGGTCCGACTCAACGCCAAGGAAGCGGTGGGCGTACTGAGCTTCCCGCTCGGCAACACCCATATGCCCGGCCTGGATATCGGCCGGGCCCGCCAACTGCCACCGGCAGAGGGCATGGCGGCACGGGGCACCGCGTTGGCTGAGTCGAACTACCCCAGTAGTCAAGGCCGTCACCTTGTCCTGAAGCCCGACGACCGGCTGCGGCATCTGCACGTGCTTGGCCCGACCGGGGTCGGCAAGTCCACGCTGATCGCCAACGCCGTGCGGCAGGACATCGAGCGCGGCGACGGCCTGGTGCTCATCGACCCCAAGAGCGACCTCGTTGACGACGTACTGGCTCGCGTACCGGACGGCAGGACGAAGGACATGCTCGTCCTCGATCCGTCCTCAACCGATTTCCCGGTCGGCTTCAACGTCCTGCAAGTCGGCAAGAACGAGCACGAGCGTGAGTTGGTCGTCGATCATGTCGTACACGTCTTCTCGGAGCTGTGGCGTTCGTCCTGGGGGCCGAGGACGAGTGACGTGCTGCGTACCGCGCTGTTGACGTTGACGCACACCACGGCGCTGGACGGCTCGGCCTTCACCTTGTGTGAGGTGCCCGAGCTGCTGATGAACCCCTCGTTCCGGCGTTACATCACCGCTCAGACCAGCGTGCCGGACACCGTGCGCTCGTTCTGGAACGCCTATGAGCAGATGAGCGACGGAGAGAGAACCCAGGTCATCGGCCCGAGCCTGAACAAGCTGCGCGCCCTGACCACCCGCACCTCTTTGCGGCTGATGCTCGGCCAGAGCACCGGCATCGAAATGGCGGAGGTCTTCCGCTCCAAGCGCGTCATCCTCGTACCGCTCAGCAAGGGCACGGTCGGCACCGAGACGGCGCACCTGCTCGGCTCGCTGCTGATGGCTGCGCTCTGGCAATCCACGCTCGCCCGAGCCGCCATCCCAGCCGCCCGGCGGCGGCCGGTCTGGGCATACCTCGATGAGTTCCAGGACGTACTACGGCTCGGCAGCGGCAACGAGCTGGCTGACATGCTGGCGCAGGCCCGCGGGCTCGGTCTCGGGTTGGTGCTGGCCCACCAGTACCTTGACCAGCTCCCCAAGCAGGTTCAGGCGGCCGTGCTCGGCACGGCTCGCTCGCAGATCGTCTTCCAGTGCGAGTACGACGACGCCCGTGCGCTGGAGAAGCGCTACTCGCCCGCCCTCAGCGCGGCCGACCTGATGGGCTTGGACGCTTACGAGATCGCCATGCGACCCTGCGTCGATGGGCAGACCCGCATCCCGGTCACGGGCAAGACGCTACCGCTCCCCGATGCGCTACGTGATCCGCGCGAGCTGGCGCGCGCCAGCCGGGAGCGTTTCGGTGTGCCTCGCGCGGACGTCGAGGCTGCGCTGCGCTCGCGCGTCGAGACCGGCAACACAAGCGGTGGGCGCATCGGCCGGACCCGGCGGGGAGGCTCGTCATGATCCGTCTGACTGTTGGTCTCGCTATTGGCTTCGGCGTTGGCATCGCTCGGCACCTCGTCTCGCGTTCTCCGAAATCAGGACCCTCGTTCGGCTCGATAACGCCGACGGAATGCCTCGTCCTCATAACCCCGGAGGACTCGGCATGACTCCTCGCGCCTCCCGGCCCACTCCGGCCTTCGGCCGTCGTGCCCGGTCAGGGCTCGTCGTCGCGCTGGCCGAACAACTGACCGAACGCGAGTGGAACGTCATGGAGACGGTCAACCGGCTTCGCTTGGTGACTGGTCTCCAGCTCGAACGACTGCACTTCGCCGAACTCACCGGCAAAAGCCGATCCGTCGTCCGCTGGCGGGTGCTCAAGCGGTTGGTGGACTGGCGCGTCCTACTGCCGCTTCCCCGGCGCATCGGCGGCGGACTCCACGGTTCCGGCCAGCTCGCCTACGCCCTCGACACCGCAGGCGAACGGCTCCTGCGCCTGCGCCGCAACCTCCGCCACGACGAAGAGCGCATCCGCCGCCCCGGTGAACCGGGTCAGCGGTTCGTCCAGCACACCTTGGCTGTCTCCGAGTTGTACGTCTCGCTGGTCGAACGCTCCCGCGTCGACGGCTTCACCGTCGGCGAGTTCCTTGCCGAGCCTGCCGCCTGGTGGCCCAACGGCTCGGGCGGTTGGATGAAACCCGACGCCTACGTCGCTCTCGCCAACGCGGACGTCACCGATCACTGGTGGATCGAGGTCGATCTCGCCACCGAAGCCGTTCCGACCCTGCGCGGCAAGTTCCTGGCCTATACCGACTTCGCCCACCGGGGGCAGCTCGGCCCGGATGGCGTTCTGCCGCGCGTCCTGGTGACCGTGCCCAACGGCTACCGGCTCGACGTCATGTGCGGCCTCTTACCGAAGCTGCCGGAACCTGCCGACGAGCTGCTGACCATCACTCTCCACGAGACAGCCCCCGCTGCCCTCGTAAACGTGCTGTACGCCCCGGACGAGGGGTGAGCGCATGAGTAGGGCAGGGGCATCGCCCCGGCGTGACTGGTGGGTCATCCTCGGCATGACCGTCACGGCCATCTCGGCGGCCGTCAGCTCGTTCTCGGGGTTGCAGTCGCTGGCGGCGGCAACCGGCTGGCCCGAGGCGCTGTCGCCGCTGTTCCCGCTGACCGTGGACGCCTACGCCATGACCGCCACAAGGATCTGGCTGTCCGGCTCGACGGGTTCAGAGCGGGCGCGACGCTTCGCCCGCTGGAACGCAATCATGGCCATTGGGTTGTCGCTCATCGGCAACGCCGTCTGGCACCTGATCGCCGCCCAGGTGCTCACCATCTCGTGGGTGATCGTCGTCCTGGTCGGTGCCGTACCGCCCGCCGTACTCGGGCTGTTGTCACACCTGGCCGTCCTGCGGGGACAGGAGGAACCCGTACCAGTGTCCCCGGCTCGTCCTGGCGAGCCTGAGCAACTGCCGCCACCGGCCATCCCGGTCCCATCTGCCACTCCAGCGGCAGAACAGCCTCGTCCTGTCGAGGACGATCACCAGGACGCCGCCAAAGACGAGAGCGGGCCTACCGGCCGACCGCAGGCCGAAGCAGTACCGCCGAACGAGGAAGACCGGCAGCTCGCAGCGGCACAGGCGGCCGACAACGCGTACCGCGCCGCGCATGGCAGACCGATTACCCGCGATGAGCTGCGGAAGGTGCTACGCGTCAGTACCGAGCGGGCTACGGCGCTCCTGCGCGAACTAAAAGAAGGCACAAGCACAAACAGATGATTCCTGTTGTAAATTCTACCGTTCCCAAAAAGCGACAACTAGCTTAATAATCAAATTAGAACCAAGCAAAGAAAGGAGGGACATCGTGAGTAAATCCGAAAACAAAAACGACGCAGCCAACGCGATACCCGTGACGCTTGGCGAGACAATTCGCCAGGCACGCGAGCGACATGGCATGTCGGTGCGCAAGCTAGCCGAGCAACTACACATGCACCAGTCTTATATCTACCGAGTTGAACAAGGCCTTTTCAAGCAACCGTCGCCCGAGAAGCTGCAACGCATCGCCAAATACCTGGGCCTCGACTACAACGACCTTTGCGCCCTGGCTGGCTACCAAGCACCTGAACTGCCAGCCTACTTGCCTTATCTCCGCGCCAAGTACGACATGACCGACGAAGACGCCCGCCAGCTAAACGCACACTTCGAGCGACTCCGCCAGCAGCGCGGCATTGCTGAGAGAACGAATCAATCATAACGCGGTGGGACCTACTAAGGAGGGTAAATGCCAGAACTAGAATCAACCATAACCGACGCCGTGAGGTCGCTCATACCAACAGCAACACTGAACCTGCTCGGCCGACCGCTCAGTGAGTCCGAAGCACGCACGGTAGCCGAGCGCCAAGCAGTCAAGCTACTCGAACTCTTAGGCATAACGAAACCGAGCGTGGAAGTTGAGCTGATCGCCGAGTTGCCCGACATTGAGGTTGAGGTACTACCAGAGTTGCCGCTCTCCGGGGCAACGGATTGGGTACGTGACCACTGGCACGTCCAGATCAACGCCGACGACAGTCTCTGGCGCTGTCGCTCGACCCTGGCCCACGAGTACAAGCACATACTTGACGATCCATTCCGCGAGGAGTTATACCCAAGATGGCCCCGTGGAGCGGCAATGCCACCAGACCTAGCCGAACGCATTTGCGACTACTTCGCGGGCTGCGTTCTCGTACCCCGTCAGTGGCTATACAAAGCCTGGGATGACGGGCTGCGCGACCCGGCCAAACTCGCGAGTCACTTCGACGTATCCGAGAGCCTTATCGAGGTTCGCATGGATCAAACGAAGGTGAGTACCCGGCCGATCAAGTATCGCTGGCAACGGGCATCGCGCAAGGCATACCAGCGCAGTGCGCGGCTCGTCAGGAACGCCACGCTGCACCTCGGCACCAAGCAAACACGCACGACAACCACACGCCCAGCGGCCACGAACAAACTAACAAAAGGAGAGAAGAATGACTTCCGCAACCTATGCTCATCCAGCGCTACGGCTTAGGCCAGTCAAGCTGCCCGAGTACACACGCTTGAAACCGCGATCGGAATCCGACCAGAGCCAACAGGCTCCGATGCCCGCCGTGCTAACCATCCATGAGGCCTGTGCGATGCTGAAAATCAGCAAGTGGACGCTCTACCGCCTAATACACGCCCGTCAGCTCAAGACCATCAAAATCGGCAGTCGCCGCGTTGTACCCGTCGAGTCGGTACGTCTACTCATCGACCGCCTAAGCGAGGATAATGCGTGATGGCAGGCAGACGAGCCAACGGTGAAGGCACCATCTACCGGCGCGGTGATGGCCGCTATGAGGGTGCCGTCTACCTCCCGACAACCAGCGGGAGAACCAAGCGCGTCCGCGTGTACGCCCGCACCAGGGCAGAGGCCAGAGACAAGCTGGCCGAGACCGTAGCCAAAACGCAGAGGGGCCTTCCCATGCCCGACAAGGTTTGGCGAGTAGGCGACTATCTTGAATACTGGCTTGAGAACGTCGTGTGTGCCAATCGACGCCTCACAACCTATAGCCGATATGAGGTGACGGTTCGTCTCCATCTCAAGCCCAGCCTCGGCGCCCAGATGCTAGAACGCCTATCAGTACCCGTTGTCCAATCTTTCTTTAACCAGAAGCTAGAGCAGGGGTGCTCAGTGCGGGCTGCACATATCATGCGCGAGGTGTTGAGTGCCGCGCTTACAAACGCGCAGCGGGAAGAACTGACTAGCCGTAACGTAGCGCGACTCATCACACTGCCCACCTATGAAGCCGGGGAGATCAAACCGTGGACAGTCGATGAGGCCTCCAAGTTTCTCGAAGCAGTGACAGGCAGCGCGCATTATCCGATCTTCGCCTTCATGATGCTGTACGGCCTACGCCGAGGCGAAGCTCTTGGGCTACGCTGGCAAGACATCGATTTTGACGCCAACGAAATACGCATACGGCAACAGCTGCAACGCGTCAAAGGCTTGCTATACCAAGCACCACTAAAAACGAAGGCTGGGAAGCGGGATCTGCCGCTTCTCGGCTTCACGCGACAACTGATCGTCGCCCATCGCGCCCAGCAAGAACTCCATCGTCCAGGAATCGAAGCCCAGCTCGAACTTGTGTTCATGTCCGGGGCAGGAACACCGATCGAACCGCGAAACCTCAGCCGCTCTTTCGAACGCCTTTGCCAGCTACACGGTCTCCGCACGATCCGGCTACACGACCTTCGTCATACGACAGCGACGCTACTAAAGAACCTTGGAGTGCCAGCCCGTGACGCCCAACTCATCCTCGGCCACGCCGACATCTCAACAACGCAGAGCATCTACCAGCACGACGATATGGAGTCCCGACGCCAAAGTCTCGGGCGCATCGAAAAACTCCTGCTTTCGCAGCAGGAGTTCGTGGGTGACGGCAGTCGTAGCCGTCAGATTAGCCGTCAGCAACCACGCTACACGCGGAAGCTTGCTTCATTGACTACTGTTATTCATGGCAGGAGTGGAGGGATTCGAACCCCCGACCCTCGGTTTTGGAGCTCGAACAGCACCAGTCTTAAAGACCGGCTGACCTCTATAAATTTGGCTGTACGAGGCCGTAGACGTGCGTGGATTCTCGGCTGCGTTGCCGTCAAGTTAGCCGTCAAACCCGATGCCGACAACACAGACCCGATAGCTACCCGCGAAGGGAGCACCGGATGAGTCCGTTACGAAACCACAAGGGACGCGGTCCTCCGGCGTACTCGGTGCGCTCCCTCTCCTTCCATCAACCTGAAAAGGAGGCGTGATGACCTTCATCCGCCGTACTCGCACATTCGCACACGAAGGAAGGGGTTGCGATGCGCATACTCTTCGACGTCCTGCAAGGGCTCGACCTCGGGCAACCGCTGCCGGACGGCATGAAACTTGCCGTCAGCTATCTACGGGTGTCCACCAGAGCCCAGACCGAGACCGACTACAACGAAGACGGACTGTCCCTCGCGGCCCAACGCGAGGCCAATCAGCGGAAGGCTGACCAGCTCGGTGCAGTCATCGTGGCCGAGTTCATGGACAAAGCTGAGTCCGCCAAGGCCGCCGACCGCCCCGAACTGCAAGCCATGCTCCAGTTCGTCCGCGAACTGGGCAACATCTCCTACGTCATCGTCGACAAGGTAGACCGGCTCGCTCGTAACCGAGAAGACGACGTGCTCATCAACATTGCCGTCCGGCAAGCCGGAGCACAATTCGTCTCCTCCAAGGAGAACATCGACGAGACGCCTTCGGGCAGGCTCCTGCACGGCATCATGGCGACCATCGCCGAGTTCTATTCCGCCAACCTCGCAATGGAGGCCATGAAAGGTATGCGCCAAAAGGCCAAGTTCGGTGGCACACCAGGACTCGCCCCACTCGGTTACCGCAACGTCCGCGAACACGTCGACGGACGCGAGATCCGCACCGTAGCCATCGATCCAGACCGAGCGCCGCTCATCCAGTGGATGTTCAGCGCCTACGCAACCGGCGAGTGGACCATGAGCCAGCTCAAAGACGAGCTGGAGCGTCGGGGACTCCGCATCCCGGCTAGCCGCAAGCGACCGGCCCGCCCAGTCAGCATCCAGCACATCGACAAGATGCTCGTTAACCGCTACTACCTCGGCTATGTGAAGTTCGAGGGCATCTGGTACGAGGGCCGCCACCCGGCGCTCGTCGACACCGGAACCTTCGAGCAAGTACAAGCTGTAAGAACGGCGCGGTCAGCCGCCAGGGACAAGCCGCAACGGCACCCGCACTACCTCAAGGGGTCGATCTTCTGCGGACGATGCAGGGGTCGGCTCGGCGTCACCAACGCCAAGAACCGCTGGGGCACCGTGTATCCGTACTTCTACTGCATCGGTCGCGCCCGTCACCGTACCTGTACCCAGCCCGCGGTGCTCATCGCGGACGTGGAGGCATCGGTCGCGGACTACTGGACCCGTGTCCAGCTCTCCGACGCCCGCGTTGCCGCCATCCGCGAAGAGGTCATGGCCGAGTTGGTACGCCGCCAGCAAGGCAACCGCTCCGAACTAGAAAGACAGGAGAAGCGCAAGAAGGATCTACAGAACGAACAGCTCAAGCTGATCGAGATGCGCTACGCCGAAGCCATCCCGCTCGACCTGCTCAAGTCCGAGCAAGAACGCATCGCGCGGGAACTGGCAGGTACACAGCAGATCATCGAACGCTGCTCCACCGAGATTGACGCCGTTCTCAGGGTGATCGAGGAGGCACTGCTGCTCTGCGCCAACGCGCACCGGCTGTACCTCAGCGCCACCCCGGACGTCCGCCGACAACTCAATCAGGCCGTGTTCGTCCGCTTCTGGATCATCGACGACCAGGTGCACGGCGCGGACCTGACCGAGACGTTCGCTCAGCTCCTCGCACCCGACCTCACCGAACAACTGGCCGAGATCGACGACACGAACCAAAACACCCAGCAGGCAAGGCGTGGCCGCCAGCCACGCCGACACCCGGCGCAGAGCGCCAACCTGGCAGTGGTGCGGCCCTCGGACGCCATACAGCGCCCGAACGGCCCGCTACCTGCCGACATGCAGAACCCCGGTCACGTTGACCGTGGCCGGGGTTCGAACATCCATACTCTGGTGGAGCCGAGGGGACTCGAACCCCTAACCCCCACACTGCCAGTATCGTAACAATTCTGTCACGCCGTACCGCCGAATGCCGGAACCCGCCCTGAGCAGGCACAACTTTCAATAGCCAAATGACGCCGCCTGTCGCTGAATACCGCGCCATCACGGCTCTTTGATCTTGGTGTGTGACCACCGACGTGACCACACTCAGTGTGGGAGGCTTCGTTCCACCCCGTCCGGGCTGCCGCCCGGAATGCGGCTCGGGCGACTACCTGCCGTCGGATGAGCCCACCCCGGCACCGGCGGTGGAAGTGCTCGTCTGTGAGGTTTCGACGGGACCGCTCGCGGGTTCGACGGCGAATGCCAGAAAGCGTGAGAGAGGCCCGTTGTGGGTCAGGTGCAGCTCGTGCATGGCTCTGGTGCAGGCGATGTAGAGCATGCATCTGTCCATCTCGTTGGTGTAGTTCGTGTCGGTGACGTGCGGGACGATCACGGTGTCGAACTCCAGGCCCTTGGAGATGTGTGCGGTGGTGATGATGACGCCGCCGGCGAATTCTGTGCTGTCGTAGTCGAGGAACGTCAGCTCGACGCCGGCCTCGGACAGGGCCCGATGAAGCGCTTGCGCCTGAGCCGTGGTCTTGCAGATGATTCCGAGTGAACGGTGGTCGCTGTGTTGGTGCTGCTCGACGAGGTCCAGAATCTGTGCCTCCTGGTCCTTCTGGTCTGCGCAGGCCACGAGCTGGGGTGGTCGGCCGTGGCGCTCGATCGGGATGATCTTGTCGTTCCTTGAGATGCGCTGGGCGAATCCCGTGATCTCCGTGGTGGAACGGTAGCTCTTGCGCAGCTCCAGACGGTCGGCTGCCGGGAAGATGCTGTGGATAGTCGACGGTGTCGAGGAGCTGAACGGGTTGACCGACTGGTTGGAGTCGCCCAGGATCGTCATCCGGCAGGAGAACAGCTCGCGTACCACGGCGTACTGGATGGGCGTGTAGTCCTGCATTTCATCGATAAGCAGATGCCGGATGTGGCCGTAGCTTTCCTGGCGAGCCGTTCTGATCATGGTGTAGATCAGCGGGAACACGTCGGCGTACTCGATCTTCTTCCGACCGAGCGGCTTGAACAGGCCGCGGCGGGCAGGGTCGGCGTAGAAGGCCTTGTACATGGCGAGCGCGTCCCTGTAGGGGAACATGGACAGGATCTGCTTGCGGACACTGGCGGTGTCGCTGGCCGTCCATTTGCCACCACTGTCCAGTACCTGCTGCTTGAGCAGGTGGACAGCAGTGTTGGCCAGGAGGTCGAGCCGGGTGAAGATCGGCAGGGTCGGCGACTCTTCGAAGGTGGCCGCGACCCACCTGGCGGCGAGTCGTCGGTTCTTGTGCACGACCTCGACCGGTACGAATTCTTCGTCCGGTCGCGCGGTGATCCATGCGTCCAGAGTAGTGACGAATTCTGGCGTGGCTTTGTAGCGCATGCGCTTGACCGCCGCTTCATCGACGTGGTCGAGAAGCTTGGCCACCTGCTCGCTGAAGGTCTCGAACTCCGTGATCTTGGCTAGGAACCTCGCGGCGATCGTGTTGAAGTCGATTTCCGCGATCTGCTCCTCACCCAGCTCGGGCAGCACGTTGGCGATGTAGTCGCCGAAGACCTTGTTCGGCGAGAGGATCATCACGTTGTCGGACGACAGGGTGTCCTTGAACCGGTAGAGCAGAAACGCCACCCGGTGCAGGGCGATCGAGGTCTTCCCGGAGCCCGCCACCCCTTGCAGGATCAGCACCTGTGCTGTCTCGTTGCGAATCACCGCGTTCTGTTCCCGCTGGATCGTCGCCACGATGTTCTTCATCTTGTCGTCGGCCGAATGGCTCAGCTCCCGCTGCAGGACGTCGTCGCCGATGTTGAGCGCGCTTTCGAACATGTACTCCAGGCGCCCGTCCTGGATCTTGTACTGGCGCTTTGCGGTGATCTCGCCGTCGGTCACGCCCTGCGGAGCCTCGAAGGATGCTTTCCCCGACTCGAAGTCGTAGTAGAGGCTGGAGACAGGAGCGCGCCAGTCGTGTACCACGATCTCCCGCGTCTTCGGGTCGGAGAAGCTGTGTACGCCAATGTAGTGGGCCTTGGCGTCCGCCTCGCCGATCGCACGGAAGTCGACCCGGCCGAAGTAGGGCGAATTCAGCAGCCGTTGGATGCGCTTCTTGACTATCACCGCGTGCTCGGCCAGGGCGACCGACGTGTTGACCTCGACGCGGACGTTGGCCTTCTCGACACCGTCCATGTCACGCCAGTGCGCCCACATGTGTTCCTTGTGCCCCTGGATGGCACTGGCTGAGCTGTCGATGGTGCTGGTAACCCGTTCCAGTTCCGTCGCCAGCAGACGTACGGTTTCGGCGAGATGCTGACGCTCTGCTTCGTCTTGTGTCTGCACGTCTGTCAAGGCGCTCTCCGGTTCAGGTTCCTGGCGGTAAACCACTCTAACGTAAGATAAGAGTTGGGTGGCACCGGCGGCGAAGAGTGGCGGGATGCGGGACTACCCGGCGGCGGGTAGGGGGTCCAGGGCGAGGCCAGGTCGACTGTCACCGATGGACCGCATGCGCCAGCCACTGGTGAACAGGGCCAGCAAGGCACCGTCCCGGACCCGGGTGAGCACCTCGGCGTCGGGAACGGCGCGTAGCCGTTCCTCGCTGGCCGGGTCGGTGCGACGGGCCACCTGGTAGGGCAGGTGTTCCAGTCGGGTGGTGACACCGAACTCGGCGTCGAGGCGGGCGACGGCGACCTCGAACTGCATCGGTCCGACCGCGGCGAGCACGGGAGCCTGCTCGCCGCGGCGGTCGGAGCGGAGGACCTGGACGACGCCTTCGGCGTCGAGCTGCTCGACGCCGCGACGGAAGCGTTTGAAGGTGGAGGAATCGGCGGCGCGCAGCACGGCGAAGTGCTCGGGGACGAACGACGGCAGCGGCGGGAACGTCACGGCCGGACCGTCGTGCAGGGTATCGCCGATGCCGAGGGCGGTGGCGTTGACCAGGCCGATCACGTCGCCTGGGTACGCCTCGTCGATGGTCTCCCGGTTGGCGCCGAACATCTGCTGGGCGTACTTGGTGGCGAAGGAGCGACCGGTGGCGGCGTGGGTGACGGTCATGCCACGGGTGAACCGCCCGGAGCAGACCCGAATGAAGGCCAACTGGTCGCGGTGGGCCTTGTTCATGTTGGCTTGAATCTTGAAGACAAAGCCGGCGAAGGGTGCGTCGACGGGTCGCGGGGTGCCGGCCACGTCGGGACGAGGGCCCGGTGCGGGGGCATGGGCCGCGAGGACATCGAGCAGTTGCCGTACGCCGAAGTTGGCGACCGCGGCGCCGAACAGGACCGGGGTGCTGGTGGCGGCGGCGAAGGCCGCCTGGTCGTGGTCGGCCCCGGTAAGGGAGAGCAGATCGAGTTCCTCGACCGTGCGGCGCCAGTCGGGGCCGTACTGGCGGGCCGCCTGCTCCGGGCCGAGCTGTTCCTCGATGGCCGCGGTGGCGCCGCCGGGGGTGCGCCGGAAGGCGGTCATCTGACCGGTGCGGCGGTCAACGATGCCGTGGAACTGTCCGGCGATGCCGACCGGCCAGGTGACCGGCGTGGGTCGCAGCTTGATCCGTTGCTCGATCTCGTCGAGCAGAGCGAGGGGTTCGCGGCCGGGGCGGTCCCATTTGTTGATGAACGTGATGACGGGGATCCGGCGGGCGCGGCAGACCTCGAAAAGTTTCAGGGTTTGTGGTTCGAGGCCCTTGGCGGCGTCGAGGAGCATCACGGCACAGTCCACGGCGGTGAGGACGCGGTAGGTGTCCTCGGAGAAGTCGGCGTGGCCGGGGGTGTCGAGCAGGTTGACGACCAGGTCGCGGTAGGCGAACTGCAGGACGGCGGAGGTGATCGAGATGCCGCGCTGCTGTTCCATCGCCATCCAGTCGGAGACCACGCCCTTACGGCCGGCCTTGCCGTGGACCGCGCCGGCCTCCCCGATGACCTGGGCGTGCAGCGCGAGCGCCTCGGTGATCGTGGACTTGCCGGCATCAGGGTGCGAGATCACCGCGAAGGTGCGCCGTCGGGCCGCCTCGGCGGCGACGCCGGTGATGGTTGCCGCCGACGGCACTTACTCACCTCCTACTGCTCGATCCGATCCCGAACAATACCCTCACGTTAGGGTTGTCCGCTGGGGGTAGGTGGAAGGTCAGGTGCTGGTGGTGGCGCGGGACACGGTGGGCGATTGCAGCGTCTCCATGTGGCCGGTCAGGGTGGCAGCGAACCCCTCGGCGGTGGCGAGTTGCGACCGCAGCGCGGCGCAGCGCTCGTGGACAGCCTCGCGGTAGCCCGCGAGCGTGTCGAGCAGTCGCTCGCGTTCGGCCTTGGACAGGCGGGCGCCTGCGGAGAGTCGATCGACGATGGCCAGCAGGTCGCGCATCTGCTCCAGCGTGAACTCCAGTGGCTTCATCCGCTTGACCACCTGCAGCCGGTCCACGTCGGCGTCGGTGTAGAGGCGGAAGCCGCCCTGGCTGCGGGCGGAGGGGACGATCAGGCCCACCTCCTCGTAGTAGCGGATCGTGCGCAGGCTCAGCCCGGTCCGCTCGGCCACCTCGCCGATCTGCATCAGTGCACCGTCACCCATCGCTTCCGTCCCGCCTCCCGATCGCGCTCGCAAGCCGGTGGCGCCCACCGGTCGACTGCCGTTCAGGCTAGCCGGCACCACCGCGAGCGACAGCAACCTGCCGAGCACACGTCCTGGCCTGATGCGGGCGGGCCGCCAGCCTGAGCCACAACTCTACCCTCACGGAAGGGTCAGCAGGGGTGGGTGTCAACCGTCGTGCAGGAGACCGCCGGCCCGGCGTACCTCGCGGTCGGCCTCGTCGTGGGTCAGGCCGGTGGTGCCGAGCAGGTCCGTGGCGATCGCGCGGACCTGGGCGACCACGACGTTGCCGGAGAAACCCACGCCCTGCCGGTAGGCGGCACTCGCCTCGCGCACGGCCCGGCACAGCAGATCGACTGCCTCCTGAGGTGCCCGTCCACGACGAAGGTCACGGCGGATGACCTTGGCCGCCTCCGCCAGGGCCGCCACCGATTCCCCCAGTTGCGGCGGGCTGGGTTCCCCGTCGCGCAACAGCGTCACCGTTCGTCGGGCGAGCACCCGGGCGTTACGGATCGACCGTTCGATGTACTCGGCGGCGTCGAGGTACTGGCGCAGAGCGTTGCGCGCGTGCCAGCGCAGCGGAGTTATCGTCGCCGCCTCCTGCCCCTGCGGCAGGATCTCATGGAACGCGCCGAGCTTGTCCTCACCTTCACTGAGCAGCACCAGAGCGTCGTGGGCGGGGCCGTCGTCCTGCTCGCGCAGGCCGCGAGCGGCGCCGTGCAGACCGTCGATCAGCACGCCGAGAGCGGGCTTGGCGACCCGGGACACCACGGTCAGCGGGTTGACCGGCAGCAGCACCGCCATCACCACCAGCGCGACCCCGCCACCGATCAGCGCGTCGACGACCCGGGAGAAGTAGATGCCTTCGGTGGGCGGGGTGAGGGTGGCGATCAGCACCGCCGAGGCTGCCGCCTGGCCGACCACGGCTGCCGTGCCGCCAGCTGCCACGGCCGCGCCCATCGCCAGTGCCACCGCCACCCCGATCTGCCAGCCGCCGGTGCCGACGAACCAGATGAGTCCATCGCCCACGGCGATGCCCAACGCCACTCCGAAGACCAACTCGACGGCGCGTCGGTATCGCTGCCCGGTGGATATTCCCAGCGTGATCACTGCGGAGATAGGGGCGAAGACCGGCTCCGGATTCCCGACGACGCGGCTGGCCACCGCCCAGGACACGGCGGCGGCCACCGAGGTCTGCACCACGACGACCGCCAGGGCACGCAGCCGCTGCCACCGTTCCCGCGCGATGTCGGCCGTCCGGGCTCGGAGCCGTACGGCGCTTCCGCTCATCCGAGTTTCTCCACCGCCGGCTCTGTCACGGCTCACACGCTAGGCATCGGGAGAGCCAGGATGGCACTGGATCGTCCCAGTTCGCTCCGATGAGCACTCACTTCATTTCGTCTCTCACGTGAGGATAGGGTTGTCAGGTGACGGACCTGTGGATCTCACCTGACCGGGCCCGGCTGCGGGTGCGCGGCTGCCTGCTCGCCGCCGCCTGTGGCTACGCGCTGGGCGTGCCGTTCGCGGGACAGGACCGGCCGGACGGTGACGATTTCGATGCGGCTGCCCGCGCCGGTGGCCCCCTTTACACCGGGCAACCTGTCGCCGTGATGCTTGAACATGCCCGGCACCTGGCCGGTGCCGACGGTCGGCCGGTCGATGCGGTGACCGCGATAGCCGAGCGGTGGGTGGACCGGTGGGAGCGGGACGACGCGCTCGGCGGCCAGCTGCGGCCGCACGGCAGGCCGTGGCCGGGACCCGAAGGCATCCCGGCGGGCACGCCCGTTGCTGACATCTTGTTGGCGATGGTGCCCGTCGGGCTGCTACCGCTGTCGTCGGATCGGGTCGCCGCGATCGTCCGAACCGGGATTCCCGATGGGTACGGCCCGCTCGTCCGGGAGGCGGCGGTGGTGCTGGCGTGTGCAGTGGCAGCGGCCTACACCAGCGACACGGCCACGCCGGTGGATCGGCTCGGTTTCGGCTCGCGACTGGCGCAGCTGGCCGCCGAGATCCGACTGGCCGAGCGCGTGACGGCGGTGGCCGCCCTCGGCAGCCTCACCGCCGAGGACCTCGCACGACGGATGGCGCCCACCCAGGATCCGGTGATGCCCCTGGTGCCGGCGGCCGTGGCGGCGTTCCTGCGCCATCCCGACAACCCCGCCGCCGTCGTTCGCTACGCCGTCAGCCTCAACGCCGGCAGCGCCGCCGTCGCGGGAATGGCCGGTGCGATCGCCGGAGCCCGGTGCGGCGGCACGCTGCTGCCCGCACCGTGGCTGCGTCGTCTGCAGGGCCGCGACCCGATCACCGAGGTCGCCGACGCCCTGACGCCAGCCCGGTCCAGAAACCTGGAGCTACGCCAGCACCGCGGTCCACACGCGTATTGAGCACCAGATCACACCGTCGCGTCGCCCCACCCAGACTACACTCGCACGTTAGAGTAGGGTCGCGGAGCGCTGATCGTACGGCCGGCGCTGCGACGCCTCGGGGTGACGGGTTTTGTCCTACCTTCCCGCCTCCCCGGGGCGACGTCGCCCGCCCGGCAGGGCAGGGTGGAAGCCGATCGGCAGGCAATGGTGACCCGGCGGTCCCACCGGTGGCGCGACCGTCCGCCGCTGACATGATCGTCCTACCGCAGTGACAACCCATCCCCGCCCGACCCGTGCGACCGGGGCGGGACGCCCGCGCGTCGCGGCGCGCGCCGACCACAGTGAGGCTTGTGACCACCACCTGGCGCTCCACAACCGCACCCGAACCCACGAGCGGCTTCCACGGATGGCGGATCGTCGGCTACGCCGCAGTGGCGCTGGCGATGACCGCACCCGGCCAGACCGTGGCGGTGTCCGCCTTCGTCGACCCGCTCATCGCCGACCTCGGTATCAGCCGGTCGGCGATCTCCACCGCGTACCTCATCGGCACCCTGACCGGGGCGGCGGCCCTGCCCGCCATCGGCCGGATGATCGACCGCCACGGGGTACGTAGCTGCATGCTGATCATCGCGGCAGTGTTCGGCGCCGTGCTGATCGCACTGTCGACCGTGTCGGGAATCATCGGGCTGACCGCCGGATTCGTCGGTATCCGGATGGCCGGACAGGGCGCACTCGGTCTGGCCGCGACCACCGTCACCGCGCACTGGTTCCGGCGTCGGCGGGGTTTCGCGCTGGGGCTCGTCTCCGCCGTGGGCGCCGCAGGGATCTCACTCGCCCCGCTCCTGCTGGAACGGCTCATCGCCCATCACGGCTGGCGTACCGCCTGGTTTGTCGAAGGGCTTCTCGTGTGGGCGATCGTCATCCCGATCGCGCTGCTCGGCATCCGAAACCGTCCCGAGGACATCGGCCAACAGGTCGACGGCGCGTCGGCGGACAGCCACCCGGCAGGCAGCCACGTCGCCGACCTCGACCACCGCCAGGCGCTGCGTACGCCGTACTTCTGGGTGCTCTGCGGCAGCGTCGCGACCTCCGGCCTGCTCACCACCGCCGTGGCGTTCCACCAGATCAGCCTGCTCACCGAACGAGGACTCACCACCGCGGCCGCAGCGGCAAATTTCCTGCCGCAGACCCTCGCGGGGCTCGCGATGACTCTGCTCGTCGGCGCCATTGTCGACCGCGCCAACCCTCGCGGCGTGCTCCTTGCCGCGATGGCCGGGCTGGCCGCAGCGCTGGTCTGGGCGACCCAGGTCACGCCGGGCTGGTCGGCACTCGGGTTCGGCATGGCCATCGGTGCCGCTTCCAGCGCCATCCGCACGGCCGAGGCGGCCCTGACTCCGCGCCTGTTCGGAGTCGCGCATCTGGGAGCCATCCGCGGGACGGTCACCGCCGTCAACGTCGGCTCGACCGCGTTCGGGCCCGTGTTGTTCGCCCTCGGACACGACCTGACCGGTAGCTACAACGGGGCCTTGCTGATCGGTACGGCGCTACCCCTGGCCGTGGGCGCCGCCGCGCTCCTGGCCCCACTGCCGGCCCACGAGCGCGGCCTCCCTCAGCGACCCCAGGGGTCGGCGGCGGCTCGATGACCCCTGGCTGCCAGCCGCACCGGGGACACCTCAGCAACTCTACCCTTGCGTTAGGGTATGGTCTTCAGCGGCGGAAGGTGGTGAGCGGGATGTTGCGAGCGCGGTTGAGCTGGTCGCACCGGGTACGCGGCTCGATGGTGCTGGCAGCCTGCGGTGACGCTCTCGGCGCGCCGTTCGAGGGTCGGGAACCGGCGGACCGGGCCGAGATCGACGACTGGATAAACCAGTCGACCCAGCTCGTGCGGTTCACCGACGACACCGCCTCAACCCTCGTCGTGGCGGATCACCTGACGCGCAGGCGAGGCACGGTGAATGAGGACGAACTCGCCGACGAACTCGCCCGGGAGTGGGCGCGCGACCCTGAGCGCGGCTACGGCCATGGTGCCGCCCAGCTCTACGCCGAGCTGGCCCGCGGCGTCCCGTGGCGGCGAGCCGCCGCAGAGCTGTTCGATGGGCAGGGCTCGTTCGGCAACGGTGCGGCGATGCGTGTCGCCCCGATCGGTCTGCTGCCCGGCCTGGCCCTCGACGCGGTGGCCGGACGCGCCCGCCGGACCGCGGCAGTCACCCACCAGCACCCCCAGGCCGTGGACGGCGCGGCGGCGCAGGCGGTCGCGACCGCCCTGGCCGCACTCTCGGTTCAGGACACACCGCTGGACGCCGAATGGATGGTCGCGACGCTCTGCGAACATGTGCACACGGCCGAGTTTCGCAGCGCGCTGCGACGGGTGCCCGCGCTCGTCGCCCAAGGCGCCCACACCACCGACGTGGCCGGCGCGGTGGGCAACGGCGTCGCGGCGATTCAGGCCGTGCCCGCCGCGCTGGCTGCCTTCCTACGCCAACCCGACGACACCCCCGCTGCCGTCGGTTTCGCGATCGGCCTGGGCGGCGACACCGACACCATCGCCTCCATGACCGGCGCATTGTGCGGGGCCCGCCGCGCGGAGAAGGACCTCCCCGTCATGTGGGGTTTGAGGCTGGAGGGCGCAGCGCGGGTCTGGACGGCGGCCAGCGCCCTAGCCGAACTCGCCGCAACAGCTGCCGGGACGCGGCGGGGGTGACCCGGACGGCGCCCCGCCGCCGGCCGCCCCGTGCCGTCGGCTGCCGGTACCTGCGTCGCTAAACGACGCCGCCGAGGCCGCGCGGCGTACGGTCGTCCGCTGCGACCGACCCCAGGCATACCGTCGCCGCGGCCATGGCAGCCATGCGGGAGCCGGGCCGGGCACACCCGGCAGCGACCGATGCCACGGCCGTGAGTCATCGCCTCGCCGAGTCATGGGCTGATCCACCGTCGACGGCGCAGCAGCGGCCGTCATCGACTCTCGAACCGCTCGACCCGCTGCACGTCCTCCCACCGCAACACCGACACCTCCCGCCAGTGGGTCGCACAGGCGGAGCCGCTGCGGCGCTCGAAGGTCACGACCCTCCGGTCGTGTCGGCACCGGTCAGCCGGCACAGTCAGCAGGCTGCCGTCGGTCAGCCACACGAAGAACTGAGTCATGACGCCTCCCCTGCTCTGCGGGCACCCACCCACCCGACAAATCTACCCTGACGTAAGGGTTCGCCGATAGTACGGCACCTCAGGCCAGCAACCCTCACGTCAAGGTAGAGTGTCGACCGATGACATCCACTGGCCTGCCGATGGCACAGCTGCGCGAC
This sequence comes from Micromonospora tarapacensis, assembly GCF_019697375.1. Classification (NCBI taxonomy): domain Bacteria; kingdom Bacillati; phylum Actinomycetota; class Actinomycetes; order Micromonosporales; family Micromonosporaceae; genus Micromonospora; species Micromonospora tarapacensis. Next base: position 4,044,751 of record NZ_JAHCDI010000004.1, read on the forward strand.
CGCAGCCGCGGCTGCCTGATCGCGGCCGTCCACCGCCCGCCCACAACACCCACTGCCCGCCTGCCCGCCACCTGGCCCACGGGGCCGCTCGACCAGCCTGCCGCCCGCGTCGTCGCCCATGCACGGCACCTCGCCGCCTATCCCGACACCTGCGACGAGCCGCCGAGCTATGTCGAGGGGCTGATGGCCGCACTGACCGTGGCGTGGGGGTGGAACGACGCGGCGGCGCGGGGCATCATCAGGGACGGCGTCCACCTGCTGTGCGCCGTGCCGGCCGGGCTGCTGCCCGGACCACTCGGAGACCTCGGCCGACGCGCTCGGCTGGCCTGCGCCGTGCTAGGTGGGGATGCCACGGCCCAGCAAGCCAGCATGGTCGTCGCCTACGCCGTGGCGATGGCCTACCGCGCCGCGAGCACCCGCAAGGTGGACCGCTTCGACTTCTGCTACCGCCTGGCACACCTGGCCGCCGACGACCGCCTGGCCGAACGCCTCGCCCGCGTCGCCGCCCTCGGCGACCGCGACCCCGACCAGGCTGCCGCCCACCTACTGGCTGACGGCAGCGACCGCGACCGCGTCAGCATCGGCGTGGCCGCGTTCCTGAGACACCCGGCGGCGCCTGACGCAGCGGCCCCGTTCGCCGCCACCGTCGCCGACCCGCCCAGCGCTGGCATCGCCGCCGCACTGGCCGGCGCGTACGCCGGAACAGCCGCGCTCCCCCACACCTGGCTGCGCGACACCACCCGCACCGCAGCGATCAGCGACGCCTCGGACGCACTGGTCGCGCTCGCCTCTCGCCGGCAAACGCTGCGCTCCTGCTGACCGAGCCCGCCGCCGTGTGTCTCGCCTACGCCGCCAGCGAGGTGCTGAAGGTGCTGGTATCCGCCGAACGTCCCTGTCGGGTCACCAATGATAGACAGCCGACGCCACCCCCTGCACCGCACGGGCAACGAGGAGCACCCAGAACGCCGGCGCGAGCGCCGCCAGCACGCTGGCCAGCCCCAGCGCCACCAAGGTGAAGACGAAGACGCGGCGCAGGTCGGCGGCGTCGATCCACCGGCCGGCAGGCAACGCCAGCGCGGCCAGCGGCAGAGCGTACGCCAGCACGACCCAGGTCGTCGCCGACGCGGAGACGTCCATCTCGGCGGCCACCGACGGCAGCACGAACGCTGCCATGCTCGACTCGGACGCCACGACAAGGGTGGCCGTCCCGAACGTCACCACCGCCGCCCAACGGGTCCGGTCGGTCCGGACGGGTGCGGTGATGCCGCCGGTGCCGGTCACTGCCGCGACCGGCAGGTCGGGCCCAGCCAGCAGGCGACAGGAGCAGCAGGACTGAGGATGGTCACGACCCGCATGACCGCTAAAGTACAACGGTCGTGGCAGATTGGATAGGGAGGGCCTACCGTGCGGTCCGAAGCAACAGACACGACCAAGCCGCAGATGCGCCGAGGCCGGCCCGGCAAGCGCGCGGCGATCCTCGCCGCCGCAGGACGAGTCTTCGGCCGCGACGGATACGCCCGGGCCGGTATCGACGCGATCGCCGCCGAGGCCGGAGTGTCGACCCGGACCATCTACCACCACTTCGACGGCAAGGACGACCTGTTCTCCGTCGTGGTCACCGCCAGCACGACCCGGGTCGCCGACACCCTCACCGAACTCATCGCCGCTCACCTCAACGACCCGGCCGCACCACCACATCGGGGCCTCGTCGCGCTGGCCCACGACTGGGTCGCCGCGCAGGCCGAGTTCGCCGACCACTTCGCCATGGTCCGACAGATCAACATCGAAGCGAACCACGTACCCGCAGCGACCCTCCACACATGGCACGAAACAGGGCCGGCCCGAGTGGTGGCAGCGCTCACCGAGCGCCTCGCCGCCATGGCACGACAGGGCACGCTGAGGGTCTCCGACTCCGAGCGAGCGGCGAGCCACTATCTGCTGCTCACCGTCGCCGCCATCGACACCGCCTCCTACCACGGGGCTGTCCCGCTACCCCCAGCCGAGACCACGGTCATCATCACCACCGGCGTGACCGCCTTCCTCGACGGCTACCGGCCACGAGCCCAGGACACGGCATGACCTCACGGCAGCAGCCCATGTCACCTCCGCCGCAACTGCGGCGCAGACACACCACCAGCCACCTCGACACGACCTCCGGGTCGGGAAAATGGTCAGGCCCTTCTAGCGAGTGCCGCTGCGGCTCGACTCGCGGGCGGGGGGGCCACGTAGACACTGAGGCCCTCATCGGTCGACACCCGCAGTGCCCCCAGCTGCGGATCCATCGATAGTTCCCGAGCGTTGTCGCTGAACCGAGCGAACCGATCCGCGATGGCGGCGAGGTCGGGGACAGGTATGACGAGTTGCCACTGTCCAGGAGAGGTAGCGCCGTCAGGCATCGGGACGAAGTCGGCGTGTTGCAGGTCGGCGCCAAGCGACGCCCGATAGAAGCGACGGACCAACCCCGGACGCGGACAACTGAGCACCATCCGGTGCGGGGCCATCGGCAGGGCCACCGGATGCCGCCATCCAACGGCCGGAGTCGGACGCCAGATGGAAACGGCCGCACCGAAAGGGTCGATCAAGGTGGCGAGACGTCCCTGCCCCGGCACATCGAAGGGAGCGACAACAACGTCCGCGCCACCGGCCTCCGCTGCCGCCACTCGTTCATCGACATCATCAACGTGAAGGTAGAAGGCCAGGTGAGCCGGGGTCCCCGGTGGGTAGATCGGCGCCGCCAGGTCACTGACCGTACCGATCGGGAATTCGCCAACCGTGATGACCGTGGCACGACGCCAGTCGGACTCATCCACGGCGAAACGCCAACCGAGCAACGCCGAGAAGAACGTCGCCGTGCCGGGAGTGTCCCTGGTCTTCACATCCATCCAGCAGAACTCACCGCCAGCACCAATAGAGACCACCTTGGCCGCCGAGCGCCGAGTCCTCACAGGTCCACCCTGTCTCCGGTGGCGAACAGGTGCGACCTTATTCCCGTAAGCCCATGACCATCGGCTGCGGGCCAGAGCTCAGCCGACGAAGCTCGGGTACGCCAGCGCCCGGCCAGGCCGCATCTGACGGTACGGGCCGGCACCCGGGTACCACACAATTCTGCGTGCCACATTTCGCCCCAACAAGGGTCCGGGCAGCCAAACAGTAGTAGATCCCTGCTCAGAGGCGGTTTCTGACGAAGTCTCAACACGAGTCGTCGAAGTGCAGTGTGGGGCGCTATGTGACCAGGGCTGTGACCACGAGATCACAAACAATCGGCATTGGTCGATAACCAATGCCGATTGACCTGCGTAAACAAGGGTGGAGCCGAGGGGACTCGAACCCCTGACCCCCACACTGCCAGTAAGGTAACGATTCTGTCACGCCCTACCAGCCCGTACCGCCATGTACGCTGAGCAGCCAAAACTCTTCGCACCGAGTGCCGTCCCATGCCGCCACATACCGACTGGTCAGGGTCATTTGATCTTGGTGTGTGAGCGCACGCGTGAGCACAAAAAATGTGGGAACCTTCATGCCAGGCTGTCCACCGCTCCCAATGGCGCGAGTTAAGCACCGCTCGGGCAGGTCCTTCAGGCAGCAATTGTCGCGACGAGTCATCAACGAATGCTGGTCGTCGGCATCTTTGGGCACCGGACGGCGCCCGCTACCCTGCAAGCAGGCCGGTGGGCACCCCTGGTCGATCCGTTTACTCGATGTAGTCGTTGTAGTCGTATGGATCTTCGGCATCGTTCCTCCTGCTGACGTCGCACCCACACAAGCTTCCTAACCCGGAAGCGGAAGCAGATGCCGATGGGGTCGCAGCAGTCGGCAACGGGGGCGGAAACGGAAGCGGAACCTTGCCAAACTGTACGGCGGTCCGGCTTCCGCCGTTGAGTCGCCAACCATCCTAGAAAGGAGCGGCATCCTCGGAGAAGAAAGCGATTCCGCTTGCGCTCGGCGACGAACCGATAGTTGTTATTCGTAGACGGGTGCAGGACCTATCCCCGGACACGATCACACCGCACTGGGCGCGAGGTCCGGACTCAACCAGGAACTACGTCGTGACGCCGCGCTCGCACCCGCTCTCCGTCGGTTAGGACCACCTCGACCCGCCCACTCTCATCCACTAACGCGCCGACCGAGTGGACCCGCTTGCCGGCGTGCTCTGCGGCAGCGTCGTGGCGATCAGGGCGGAAGACCCAGGCAAGGTCCACAGGTTCAGGGTTGCGCATTGATGACCCCCAGATGGCACACGCGTTCGAAGCTGAAAGTCTACTCATTCCACCGGCTCCGGCCGGGCAGACACGGAACCCGAGCACAGATTTGCGGACAGCCCGGCGGAACTGTCGGCGTACGCACAAGTACAGGCAGCTACGCCTCGAAGGCAGGTCCCGAACAGAGTCGGCCCACCTCCAGCGATCGACCACCTGACGAGTGCGGAGTCAGGAGGCACGCCGCCTAGCGACGGTTCGCAGCGGAGGTCTTCGGTGCGGCGGGCGGTGAGCGCCGGGAAGGGGGCAGATCCGGTTCACGCGGCCGGGAGGCTGCTCAGGACTTCTCCTGCTCCGGGACGGTCCCGGCCACGATCGGTGGGAACTGCCGGTCCCGTTTCATCGCCTCCCAGTACGCCTTTCCGGCCATCTCACGGGCACGGTCGTGTGCGCGCGTGGTCCCGCCCTGCCGCAGTCGTTCGGCCAGCGGCGTTCCGGTGTCGCTTAGGTCCACCTGCGCGGGTAGTCCACCTGGCAGGGACATGCCGGTGATCAGCGTGGGCACCACGATGTCGGCGACGTGCCGCGAGAGGCAGTCCAGTTCGTAGCCGGGGCCGACCCATACGCCGCCGTCCGGACGCTGCACGTGTAGCGCGGGCGAGGTATCTACGGGCGTGACCACGCCCTTTTGGACGACCTCAAGCACGGTGCCGACCTCGATGTGCCGCATCCCGAGCTGGCGGGTCCGTGGCACGTCGTCCAGCCGCTGGACCAGCGACCGGCCGGCGGCGAGGCGGATGGTGCGGTGCTTGTCGTCGTTGGAGTAGTCGCGGAGCAGTACCAGCGGATGCTCATTGGCCACGTCGGGGCCGGCGCCCATCAGCATCGACAAGGCTGGCGAGATCGCCGGGACGGATGTTTTGTCGGCGAAGGGCTGGAGTGCTGCGGTGCGCTTACCCAAGGTGGCGGTGGTCGCGAACTCAGTGAGACCCTGCTTTACGAGGCCCTTCACCTTGTCCTCGAACTTCTTCGGGTCCTCGTAGATCAGCATGCTTACGGCCCGAGCCTGCGAGTCGGTCAGCGGCGCATCGCGATTCCTCTCCACCAGGTAAAACACCACGTTATCGATCGCCGACCGGAGATGGTGAACAACCTCGCTGAACAACATGGCGGCGATGGGTGGCACGGGCCTGATCGTGGATACCTCGACGTCCAGATAGCCGGGCGTCCGCTCCACCTGCCTCAGCGTCAGCGGTCCCCGGTCATCAGATCCTCGCGACCATGCCAGCGCGATCTCGGCCAGTTCGAAGGCGAGTTGGTCGGCGCGCGCCAAGCGCATCGCTACCGGGTGCAGTGCCTCGGGCAGCCAGTCCACCGCTCTCACAGATTGCCCACCCCCGCGAGTCCGAGCGCGCTCTACGGCTTGCGTCCGAGGGCGCAGTACTGGTCGATAATTCCTGACGGGGTGGACGGGTCCGGCTTCCACTCGTTGACCGACACCACGCCGGGCTTGACCAGTTCTAGGCCCTGGAACAGGCTGGCTATCCGTTCCGGGCTACGCAGGTGGTACTGCGGGTTCGCGGAGATGTTCCAGATTCGTGCGGCTTCGTTGACTGCCTCGCTGGTGTCGCTACCGTCGTACATCGCGAGGTAGCTGCCGGAGGGCAGGGCGTCCATGATTCTGTTGATGATGGACTTGGCTTCTTCGTCACTCTCGATGTGACCGAGGATCCCCATCAGGAACAGCGCCACCGGCTGACCCAGGTCGAGTGTCCTGGCCGCCTCGTGCAGGATGGTCTCGGTGTCCCGCAGGTCGGCGTCGATGTAGTCGGTGGCACCTTCCGGGCTGCTGGTGAGCAGAGCCCGCGCGTGCGCCAGCACAAGGGGATCGTTGTCGACGTAGACGATGCGGGCGTCTGGCGCTATCGACTGGGCGACCTGGTGTGTGTTGTCGGCGGTGGGCAGGCCGGTTCCGATGTCGAGGAACTGGCCTATGCCGGCCTCGCCGACGAGGTAACGTACCGCGCGCGTCAGGTAGGCCCGGGAGAGACGCGCGTTCTCAGCGAGTTGTGGGAGAGACTGGATGATCTGATTGCCAACCGCGCGGTCGGAGGCGAAGTTGTCCTTGCCACCTAACAGATAGTTCCAGATCCGGGCCGTCTGCGGCACAGTGGTGTCCACCTTGACGATCTCCTGCTCGTTGCCGGCGGTGGCCGAACTCTCTGTCACGTGCGCATCCTTCGATCAGGCGGGAAACGACGCTGTTGGATCGGCGCCAGCATAGCCGGGGACCGTCCGCGGCGGTCAGCCTGGCGAGCGCTACCGGCCTCACCGAGTGAGCGAGTCGACCGAACTGGCGTACCTCACCCAGGAGCGCCCGTGACAACGCCTGGCGATAACGCGGACCTGCCTCACGGCCTGCCAGCACCGACACGTCGCACTCTGGCCGCGGCCGGCCACGAGACGTTGGCTGGACTCGCCGCCGTCACCGACCAGGAACTCCTGCGACACGGCATGGGACCCAGCAGCGTGCGCTCATGTACCCGGAGCGGCTGCGGGGTCCGCAGCGCTGCTACGCGGGGTAAGGTTTGTCGACCGTCTGATGGCGGGTACGGTCACGACGTCGTTAGCTAGAGGGCACGGCGCCGACGCTGCTGACGACCTGCTCGGCGGGCAGCGGCGTCGCTGCGGACAGCTTGCGCACCACCCGCCCGCAGATCATGGAGCGACACCATCCGAACCGGTTCCGAGCGCCGTGGGGTCAAGGTTGATCCGGATGGGAAGGTGGTCGGACAGCAGGCGTGCCGCCGGCGTGTCGATGACCTGATAGCCGCGCAGCGCCTGTGGCCGGGTGGTCCAGAACGCATCCAACCGCCGGGACAGGTCGGCACCTGAGGTGCCCCGAGGACTCCGGACACGTCCCCAAGTAGGGTGACGGGGAGTCCGGAAGGAACGGTACGTGGCAAAGAAACCAGCAAGATACTCGCCGGAACTGCGGGCCGAAGCGGTCAAAGCAGTGATCGAGGGCAAGCGTAGTTACGCGGATGTCGCACGTGACTTCGGCTTGGTCGCCGAGACCGTTCGTAACTGGGTCATCGCGGAGAAGAAAAAGAGTCCCGGCACGAGCGGCGACGCTCGGGACGCGATTGACCGGGCCCGCACGGCCGAACTGGAACGACGAATTCGTGAACTCGAGCAAGAAAACCTGTTCTTAAAAAAAGCGGCAGCCTACTTCGCGAAAGAACAACGGTGAGCGAACGGTACGCGTTCATCGCTGCGAAGAAGGCCGACTTCGAAGTTGCCATGATGTGCCGATTGCTGGAGGTCTCCCGATCCGGTTTTTACGACTGGTTGGATCGGCCTGTCTCGAGGCAGGCGGCGCGTCGCGCGGAACTGACCGGGCAGATCCGGACTGTCTTCGTGGCATCCAGTCGCACCTATGGATACCGGCCGGTCCACGCCGAGCTCGTGCGCGCTGGCGTGGACATCGACGATGAGCTCGTGCGCCGGCTCATGGGAGCGACCGGGCTGGTGCCGGTGCAGGTCAAACGTCGCCGGGGGCTCACCGTGGCCGATCGGGCCGCGGGGCCGATCCCGGACCTGGTCGGCCGGGACTTCACGGCGGAGGAGCCGGGGGCGAAGATGGTCGGTGACATCACCCAGATTGATACCGGCGAAGGTCCGTTGTTCTTAGCTTCGGTGATCGACTGCTTTTCGAAAAGCGTGATCGGTTGGGCAGTCGATACTCGCTATCCGGCGTCGCTCGTCTGCGCCGCGTTGGAGATGGCGGCACAGCGTTTTCCGTTGCCCGACGGGGCGATATTTCATTCCGACCGCGGCAGCCAGTACACGTCCCATGATTTCGCGCTCGCGCTGGGCGGGCATGAGGTTCGGCAATCGGTCGGGCGGACCGGGATCTGTTTCGATAATGCGATGGCCGAATCGTTCTTCGGGAAGCTGAAGACGGAGTGGGTGCATCACCGAACATTCGATACCCGCGCCGAGGCGCGACGAGAGATCATCAGATTTATCGAAGGCTTCTACAATCGGCGTCGCCTGCATTCCGGGCTCGGCTATCGGCCGCCGTCGGAAGTCCTCGAAGAATGGTTTGCCAATCGCACGGCAGCTTGATAGGGTGCATTTAGTTCGAGTCCGGATTTTTCGGGGCACGTCACTCAGCAACCCGGTGATGGTGCGGACATCTGCGAGCCGTTGTTCGGGATCCCAGGGAGCCAGATGGGTGACCGCTACGCGCAGCGGGACGGCGGCGCCGATGTCGAGTTGGACCACGCCCAGGCCATGCCAGAGGGTCAGGCCGTGGCTGCGCTGGGACAGTGCCGCGAACTCAGGACGCCACAGGATCGCCATATGGCAGTGCGACCGCCGTGCGGGTACCGCCATCGCACGCATCCCGACGGCCTCGGCGATCGTGGCCATGTGCCGCCGGAGGGTGGACAGGTCGTCGTTGTCGTCCCAGACCTCCTGCAAGCACAGCACATCCGGGCGTTCGAAACGCAGCAACTCGTGCTGCTGCCGACGCGTGGCCACCGCGGACTTGCCATAGTCCTTCAGGTTGTAGCTGACGACGCTCACGACTTCCGCGGTCACTTCGCCTCCCACATCGCGCGAGTCCGGCAATCCGGCGCCGCCGAAGGCAGGCGCCGTACCTCGAAGTTGAATATGGGCACGGATAAACGCCTCATTCCAGCAATCTCCTCTGCGAGGGGTTCAGCGGTTGGCTGTGGGTTCTGGAAGACGGTTGGCTATGGTTGGTCGATTTCGTCTGCCAGGTGGATCAAGAGTGCGGAAACGAAAAGCAGGACTAGGCAGGCCGTGAGCACACGCGTGAGGCGAAGCCGGAACAGCAACCACGTGATGGTCGAGGTTCCGCCCTTGACTAATGCTGCGATCAGCAGTAGCGAGCCAACGGCTACGGCGATCAGCTCACCCATGGCCGTACCTTCTCGTTCCGAGATATGCGGTGAGGTAGACGACGGGATTGGTGAAGGTGATGCCACCACGGTCGACGGCTTTGTCGAGCGCGCGGTACCACGCGGTGACGTATCGAGCGGTGGTATCGGCGCCCAGATGTCGGGTGATGAGGTCGACCGGGCTGGCGGCGCCCGGGTGGGGCCGCCGGCTCAGGTGGGCGTCGACGTGGGCGCGGGTGCTGAGCCGCTCGGTCACGGTGGTCTCGCCCACGGTGGGGGTGCTGAAGCCGGCATGTAGGGCGGCATCGACGAACGGCGCCACGTCGAACGCCATCATCGGTCCGGCGCTGGGACTACTGAGGCGGCGGAGCCGGTCAATCGCCTCAATCTCGTCGGGGGTGACGCCGTCCAGGTTGGCGTCATGACGACGGCCGGCGTTGACCGGCTCGAACGCCGACAGCAGTCCTTCCGGTCGGAGAACGCGGGCGACCTCGCGCAGCGCGGCGCGTAGGTCGGGCAGGTAGATCAGGACGCTACGAGCGACGACGCGGTCGAAGGTGGCGTCAGCGATCGGGAGGTGACAGGCATCGCCGACCACGGGGCGGATCCGCGCCTCGTTCGTCCGGATCTCCGCTAGAGCGGCAGCGGACCGGTCGACCGCGATAACCGATCCAGCCGGCGCGACCACCCGCGCGGCGGCGTGGGTGAGCAGGCCCGTGCCGGCACCGAGATCGAGAACATCGTGGCCGGGCCGCAGCCGAGCCGCGTTCAGCACCCGATCGCGGATGTCCGCGAGCAGCCCGGTGAGGACCGCGCGGTCAGCGCTGTCTCGACCGGCGTCGCGGTCTCGGGCTAGCCATCGCCCCGCCGAGTCGGCGGATGTCACGTTTTCGGCCTGCTCACCCACGATGGGCCTCCGTTACGCCGTCGCGGTCGTGAACTGGAACTGTGGCGCGACCGCGCTGTTCAGTGATGGAAGAAGCTCGGCGAGCCGGGCGTCCTTCTCCGCGTGGTAGATCTGGTCGATGCGCGCGATCTGCGCGTCGGTGAGGATTTCGTGGCCGTGGGCCCCGTAGCTGAAGAACAGATCTTCCTCGGCGCGGAACAGTTCGGCGTGGCGGTCGAGTAGTTCCTTGCGGGCGACCAGGGCGTCGTTGTCCAGACGTCCCCGCTTGTGTTCCAGTTGCTCCGTGACCTGGGCGAACTGCACCCGAATAGCGATCAGCGACGCCTGGTACTCGGCGTTGAGGTCGATGAGTCGGGTGATCTGCTCGGGCGTGAGGCCGATCTCGGCATGGTGAGACAGCATTCTGGTGAACAAGACTTTCGCCGCGATGCTCTCGCAGGTGATGTCGATGAGGTATCCGGGTCGGGGAAAGAGGTTGTGGTTCACGCCGCACATGTCAGGTAGATCCTCCAAAGTCGTCTGCTGGAATCCGGTCCGGGGGGCTTCGGTCATGCGCCCGGGTGGCGCTCGTGCACCACCGGCCCTCACCGTCGGTGTCGTCGAAGGCGGCGCCGATGGGAAACGTGGCCCGCTCGCACCGATGGCGCGGGGCGTGAGTACCGGGACATGCCCGTGGGCGGTTACTAGACAGGCTGGTTGGTCCTTAGCCGGGACCTGTGCCAGACACGGCCCCAACGCGGTGACACGTCCTGGCAATTGGAGAGAGCCGCCGGCGGTCGTGTCATTCGAGGCACGCCTTGGCGACTGGCGGGCGGGAATAGGCTGATGGGTCATGGTTTGGCGGCCGGGTGCTTGCAGCCAGCCGCCGGTGTGTGGGTGTCCGGGGTGCGTCGGCTGTCGACGTAGAGCCGGTAGCTGTCTGCCTCGGCGAGGATCGCCTCCCTGGCATCGAGCCCCAGACTCGGATCCTGGGGTGGGATGGGGCCGGCGATGGTGCTGAACGCGGCGAGGAGGACGCCCGTGGTGGCGTCGATCGTGAGGATGTCGCGGCGAGGCACACCGCTCCGGTCGGTGTACGCGACGATGACGTCCATACCTGGCCGTTGAACGCGGTCGGCGACGCCGGTCCGCACGAGCAGGCCAGGCTGCCCCGCAAGCAGGCGCAGGACCGCGGCACGGACCGGGCGGGCGAGCGCCTGGCGCTCGTAGAGCATCGCGACGCCGCCGACTATGTGCTGCTCGGGCCTGTGCTCTCCGGGTCCGGCCGCGCTGAGCAGATGTGCGCGTAGCTCGGCCGGCTTGTTCGGTGGTGGCTGGTCGAACGGGTCACTGGCCCGCCCGGTCCAACTGGCCTCCCCGCCGTCCGGGGTACAGCCGTCGGCGGCGACGTGCACGCTGACCTGTCGGCCCCTGGCGGCATCGTCGGTACGCCATAGCTGGTCGATGCGGACCCGTTCGGGCCATCCGCTGGGTCCGGGCGGACCGATGATGTCGCGGTACCAAGTGCGACGCTCAAGGTACTGGTATGCGCCGCTGGTGGTGTCGGCGGGCGCGTCGGCAAGGGTGTCGACAAGGTGGGTCAGGACCGGGCCGGCCGCGATCGGCGGTGCGCTGTTCGGAGTCGTCTTCGGAACCGACGGATCAGCGTTCACACCGGAGGTGGGTTCGGCGCAGGCGGCCAAAAGGAGCAGCGCGCTGAGCAGCAGCGCACCGGTTCGGGTTCGGGTCACCGCGTGGCCTCCTGCGGGCCGATCGTGGATCCGTGGGAGCGGTGGACGGGGTTGTGCGAACGCAGGTGTGGTGCGGCCTTGCCCATGACGGGCGGGGAGCTGAGGTCGGTGGTTTCGTGGGCGAGGACCGAGCCGTCGATTACGTGTTCTTCATGCTTCATGGAGCGGGGCCTTTGGGTGAGTTGTCGGTCGCAGTGGCTCGATGCACCGCTGGCGAGGGGAAGCCGGCCCGGCCTGTGCGCTGGCGGCACGCCACTGGCATGTGCGTGACCGGGCCGGGTTCCCGCTACTCCGGTGTTACTGGGTGAAGTCGAGCTTGAGGCGGTCCATCAGCTCCCTGGTCGTGGCCGTGAGCGTCCTCGGTGCCCAGACGGGCGGCTGCACCTTCCGCGTGCGGATCGTGTTGTAGGTCCAGATGCGGTGCTGGGGGTACGTCGCGTCGGTGTAGACCGTCGGCCCGCCGCACGGGTCCTCCGCACTGGTCTCCCGGCTGGCGGCACCGACCGATACCCATGCCGGGCGTGCGCCGATCCTGTGCCCGGGGGCCTTGCGCAGGAGCGGGTTGCCGGAGTCACCGAAGCACGGGGCAGCGCTGACGCAGATGTCGCCGACCCCGATGAATCCGCCTTCGCAGGCCGCGTCGGGCAGCCGGGTGAGGTCCCGCTCCTGGAGCAGCGCGGGCGGCGTCACGCCCGGCGGGGGCGGGAACTCGGTGAGACCCCACCCGACCGCCCGAACAGGACCGCCGACGGGTGCCTGCCGCAGCGCGGTCGGCAGCAGGTCCGCCCGTACCGGACGGGTCAGCTCGACGAGGGCGTAGTCGGAGACCGGCTCGACCGGGTAGTTGACACCCCACATCCACTGGTGGTGCAGGTACACCTGCTTGCCGGTGACGACCTGGCCGCCGGTGGTGCGGTCGAGGCTGCCGATACGCGCGGTGACGTTCTCGCCGGGCACGGCGACCGGGGTGGGCGCGACGTCCTGGCGGCTGACGCAGTGCGCCGCCGTACGGATCCACCGTCGGTGGACCAGCTCGCCGCCGCACAGCGCGGTGCCGAGCCCCGGGTGCAGGATCTGGACGGAGACCACGCCGTCGTGCTGCGTGGCGTTCCGTCCGCCGACTATCGCGGCGGCGGGGTGGCTGTGCCGGCGAGGACGCCGGCGAGCGCGACCGCCGCCACGATGGTCGACCGCTTGAGGAGTTTCATCGATACCTTTCGTTGATCGGTGTGCGGGGCCCGGCACGGTGTGCCGGGTTGTCTTGGGATGCGGCGATGGCTTCGCCTACTGGTCAGCAGGACGTTGCGCCCCGGCTTGGGGGCGAAGCCTGCTCAAGGAGCTGCTTCTGCCACCGCGCAATATGGCGGTGAGCGTCTGCCGGCCCTGCTCGGTCAGCTCGACGGTGAGTGCGCGCTGGTGCGGGACTTGCTTCACGATCCGCTCCGCGAGTAGCAGGTTCAGGTGGTCTCGCAGGGTGTGCGCCGTGATGTCGGGAAGGGTCTCGGCGAGTGCTCGTACGGTCCAGTGGCGCTCTGTGGTGGTGAGTAGGGCCTCGTAGATGCGCCGTCGGGTGCGGGTGAGGTGTCGGACGAGTGGCCCGACGGTCTGCCCGCTCGGGGAGCCGGGCTCGCTGGTGAGGGCTGGGCCGCTCGTGCCAGGGGGTGTGCCGGTCCGGGGTTCGCCAGTACCGCTGGCCGGAGGAGCGTTGTGCGGTCGGCGGTTGGGCCTCTCGCTCATCGGCGTGACCGGCATGTGTGGCCGGTGATCGTGGGTACGAGCGCCTGGCGACCGGCGCCGTTGAGGACGTCGTTGGTCTTCTGGTCTTGCGCGGTCCCGGCTTGTCCGCAGGCGTGTTGCATGGCGGTGAGGTGGGCAAGCATCCGTCCGGCTGCGCTGGTCTCGTCCGGGTGCGCCCGCTGGAGGGTCGTGACGGCGTCGACGAGCATGGTGTGGGCACGGGTGCATTGACCTTTGGCGTGGAGGACGAGAGCGAGATTCGCTTGTGCGCGTAGGGTCCGCAGCGCATCGCGGCCGTCGAGAGCCGTCAACTCGGCGGTGAGCCGGCGGTAGAGGCGGTAGGCGTCCTCGACGTTGCCGGCGTGCCGGTGAGCGGTGGCGAGCAGATGAGTGGCGGACAGCGTGACGTCCGCGTCGTCGCCGTGGAGGAACCGGTGGGCACGGCGGGCGTAGTCGGCGAACCGAAGCGCGAGGTTCGGTTGGCCCGTCTGGACGAGGATCTGCGCGAGTAGGCGGGCCGCCTGCGCTCGATCGCTGTCCGGTGCAGTCGTCGAGGTGATGACCGGGGATAGCGCGCCATACAGCACATCCGCAGCGGCTGCCAGCTGGCCGCGATCGATCAGCTGGCGGACTCGTTCGGTCAGGTCGGCCAACGGCAGACCGGCGACGACGTCAGGTACCCGGCCGAGTGACCAGATGAGTCGAATGTCCTCCTCGGTCTCGCCGACATTGACACGTTGGAGGACCTGTTCTACCCGGGCGATCACAGCATCCGGCGATGGCGGGGCGCTGGCGTGTCGGGACAGCCCGTTGGAGGTGTGGCGCAGTACCGCCCGCCCAACGGCGTCGGTGAGGAGGTAGGCGTCGAGCGGTCGACGGCGGCGCCCGGGCCGGCACAGGTACAGGATGCGATCCTGGGAGCCGATTTTGACCGGTTGCCGCGCGCAGCGGCGACAGCTGAGCAAAACGACCGGCAGCAACGCGTGCGAACACGCCTGCGGGACGACGGCGAGAGCGCAGCCGACGGAGGTGGGGTTGTGCGGCACCAAGGCGGGGCGCACGCCGGGCCGTGCTGCCACAGCTGACGCTCGGGTAGCGGCTGCTTGCGCGCGGACGGGTGCCGCGTGTTTCGTCGTCATCGGGGCCTCGGGGGCCGCAGGTTCGTGCGGCAGACCGGGCGACGGTGAGGCGGTGCTGTCTCGTCGCTTGGCTCGGTCGGGACGGGTGACGGTCGTGGGTTGCGCCAGCGCGGGTCAAGGGTCGGGGTTGGGGTTGGCGCGACGGCGATGTGGTGGATAAGGCGGAGGAGGTGGTGGCGCAGGTCGGCCCGGCTGGATTGTTGCCAGGTGCGGTATGTCACCAGGGGCCGGGCGGTGGCGGTGCGGCGGTCGTGGCTGGCGGCGGTGCCGACAGCAAGCGCTTCGAGGAGATCCGCGTCGTAGAGACCGCAGGGACAGTGGTAGAAGCGGCGTGTCCGGCCGGCGGAGTACGGCAGCAGTGGGTGTCCGTGGTGGGCGCAGTGGGCGAGGTCGGCGAGGAGCCACACGCTGGTGTCGAGTCCGATCACGGTGTTGTCCTCCCGGTCTTGTCTCGTTCCTGGAGGGTCTGGGTGGCGGCAGGCTCCGGGGGGTGGAGACTGCCGCCACCCAGGTGCCGCCCGTCTCCCGGTGCTGGTGGGCCTTTCGGGGTGGGCGGCGTTCGTCCCGGGGTGGTTCGGACACCCCGGGACGACTGGCGAGGAGGAGGTTCCTCGCCGGGAGGGAACGTCGTTGGTGCCCGTCGGGCCCTGTCGGATGTCGGTCATGGTGTGTGTCCGGTGGGGATGACGAGCAGGTCGTGCAGGCGGGTGGAGTCGGTGCGGGCTTCGTCGGCGGGCAGGTACACAGCGAAGGCACCGCGGTCGAGTACGGCGATGTCGTCGGCGACCCGCAGTGCCAGGTGGAGGTTCTGCTCGGCCAGCAGCACTCCCGTCCCGGCGGTGGCGAGGGTGCGGATGGTCAGGGCGAGGGTGTCGATGACGGCGGGGGCGAGTCCTTCGGACGGCTCGTCGAGAAGGAGAACGGTGGGCGCGGCGAGCAGCGCGCGGGCGAGTGCGAGCATCTGTTGTTCCCCGCCGGAGAGCTGGTGGGGCCGGTGGCGGCGGCGGTCGGCGAGTCCGGGGAACAGGTCGAGGGCGTCCGCTGGTGTCGGGCCCTGCCGACGGGTGCGATGCGGTCGGGGTAGAGCGAGATGCTCGTCGACGGTGAGGCCGGCGAAGAGGCGTCGGCCCTGGGGTACCAGGCCGATCCCGGCGTGGGCGCGGTGGCGGGCCGACAAGCCGGTGATCTGCTGGTCGTGCAGGAGGATGTCGGTGGGGGCCATGGCCGGGTGTAGGCCGGCAAGTGTGTTGATCAGGGTGGTCTTACCGGCGCCGTTGCGCCCGACGACGGCGGTCACCCGGCCCGGGTGCAAGTCGAGGGTGATGTCGGCGAGCGTGATCGCGCCGTGGTGGCCGGCGTGCAGATGCCGTACGCGCAGCACCGGCTTTGTTGGCGCCGCCGGCCCGGGGTTGAGAGAGGCGGTCGGGTTCGCAGGCTCGCCATCGCCGCCGGGTTCGGACAGGTAGATGCGGCGGACCTCGGGGTCGGCCTGGACGTGGGCGGGGGTTCCGGTGGCAATTTGCGCGCCGTGGTGCAGCACGGTGACGGTGTCGCAGGCGGCGGTAACGAGGTCCAAGTTGTGGTCGACGAGGAGCACCGCCATCGCGGACGGTAGGTCGCGGATCAGCTCGACCAGGTGGTCGACCGCGGGCCGGGTCAGCCCGGCGGACGGTTCGTCGAGCAGGAGCAACGTCGGTCCGGCGGCGATGGCGACGGCGATTTCCAGGTGGCGTTGGTCGCCGTAGGCGAGTTGGCCGGCAGGCGTGTCGGCGTGCGCGGTGAGTCCGACCTGCGCCAACGCCGTGTGCGCGGCTACCACCGCCCGGGGGCGGGGACGGACAGTGGCCGGGTGCTGTCCGGGAACGGCGAGCAGCACGTTCTGTAGGGCGGTAAGCGGATACGCGAGGGCGGGGTGTTGCCAGGTGCGGGCGATGCCGGCGCGGGCCCGCCGGTGCGGAGGCCAGCGGTGAATGTCGTGTCCGGCGTAGTGGATGCGGCCGGAGGTGGGGCGCAGGGTGCCGGCGACGAGGTTGATCAGGGTGGACTTGCCGGCGCCGTTGGGGCCGATCAGCGCATGCCGGGCACCGGGGTGGATGTCGATGCTGACCTGGTCGACCGCGCGGCGGGTGCCGAAGGCGCGGCTGACGGTGTCCAGCCGCAGCAGAGGTTCGGTCATCGTCGCCTCCCGGTCAGCAGGCTGGCCAGGCCGGTCATCCGGTGTCGGGGTAGGTAGGCGACGAGGAGGAAACACAGTCCGAGCAGGGTGGGTCCGTGGCCGCCGAGGAAGCCGCCGGCCCAGTCTCGGGCGGCGACGAGCAGGACGGCGCCGGTGCAGGCGCCGGTCATGCTGCCGGCCCCGATCAGCGCGGCGGCGAGGGCGAGAGCGGAGATGCCCATCGCCGCGTCGGCCGGTGAGATGTAGCGGGTGACGGTGATGGTGAGGGCTCCGGCCGCCCCGGCGATGCCGCCGGCGATGGTGTAGGCGGCCAGCAGCAGCCGGTCGGTGTGGTGCCCGGAGGCTCGCATGCGGGGTTCATGGGAGGCGATTCCCCGCAGCAGCAGGGCGAACCGGGTCCGGACGAGGACCGCGACGGCGGCGGCGATGAGCAGGGTGCAGACCAGCACGTACAGATATGCCCAGCCGTCGAGGACCATCGGTGGCAGGCCGGGCAGCGGCACGACCGCCGGGGTGTGGGTTCCGTCGCTGCCGCCGGGCGCCCACGCGTTCGCCGCCGCGTGCAGCAGCTCCCCGACGGCGAAGGTGATCATCAGGAAGGTCGTGCCGCGGGCCCGGACCGCGAGCAGGCCGGTGATCGCAGCGGCTATCGCCCCGGCGGCGGCTGCGGCGGCGAGCTGGATCGGGCCGAGGCTGGTCAGCGTGGCGAGGCTGGCGGCGGTGTAGGCGCCGACGGTGAGGTAAGCGGCTTGGCCCAGTGGCGGCTGCCCGGTCAGCCCGGCCGGTAGCTGCGCGCTCATCGCCAGCACTGCCATTACCAGTGCGGTGGATGCCAAGGAGACGAGGTAGGCGTTGACCAGCCACGGCAGCGCCACTGCCACGCTGGCAACACCAGCAACGGCGATCACGGTGAAGACGACCGGGACGCGTCGATGGCCGGTGCGGGGCCGGGTGAGGTCGTCGGTGTCGACGGGGGCGAGGGTGGCGGTCATGCCGGCCCCCGCAGGTGCGCGAACTCGTCGCGCTGCCGGACGGCGAGAGCGGCCAGCATCATGGCGGCGAGGACGAAACTCGCGGCGGCGGGGGCGAGCGCGACGCCGAGGGTGAGGGTCTGCCCGACGCCGAGCGCGGTGAGCAGCGCGCCGCGGATGCTGCCCAGCCCGCCGACGACGCAGATGATCAGCGAGTAGACCAGGATCGTGGTGTCCACCCCGGGCGCGGGGCCGATGACCGGGGCGCCGAGCACCCCGCCGACGACCGCGAGTCCACCTCCGCCGGCCAGCACGGCGGTACGGACGGTGCCGGTGCGGATGCCGGTCGCGGCGGCCATCTGCGGGTCCGCGACCACCGCTCGGACTACCGCGCCCGCGCGGGACCGCTCGACCAGCCAGAACAGCACACCGGCGACGACGGCGGCGAGAGCGATGAAGGACAGCCGGTAGATCGGGTAGGCGTGACCGGCCACGGTTATGGAGCCGGCCAACGCGCCGGGCGGGTCCACCGACCGTGGCTCGGCACCGAACACCGCACTGAACTGATCCCCGGCGATGTAGGCGATTCCCAGCGTCGCGAGCACCTGGTCCAGGGGCCGGCCGGCCAAAGGCTGTACGACAGCGGCCAGCGCGGTTCCCCCGACGGTCCCGACCACAGCGCCGACAGCCAGAGCCAGTCCGAACCCGATCCAGCCGCCGTCGACCAGCAGCCAGGCGGTGTAGGCACCGGCGAGATAGAGCGTGCCGTGAGCCATCGAGAACACTCCGGCCACGCCGAAGATCAACGTAAGGCCGGCCGCCACGGTGAACAGCAGCAGCCCGTAGGCGACGCCGTTCAACGCGATGATCGCGTAGCCGGTCAGTCCCACGACACGCCCTTCCCCTTCGAGTTGGTCAGGCCGCTGGGCGGCGGCCGACGGTGGTGTGCATCAGGTAGGCCGACACCATCAGCTCCGGATCCATCAACGCCTCACGGAGCTCGACCAGGTCGTCGAGGCTCATCCCCGCCGCCACCAGCTCGGCCTCCTTCTGGATCGAGTTGGAGTGGTGCAGCAGGCAGATCCCAGTGCCGCCGCGCCACGAGCGGGAGTCGATGTGGCTGGTCACGTCGACCAGGCCGAGCCCGTCCATCACCTCCGGCGCCCGCTTGGCCCAGCCCATGTCGGCCCCACGGCTCTCGCCGAACGCCAGCAGCGTGTCCTGGAAGCGTTCGAACAGCTGGCTGGCCCGCTGGCTGGGGCTGCGGCGGAGCAGGTCCCGCCAGGTGCAGTCCCAGTCCGCTACCACGATCACCCCGCCGGGGACTAGCGCCCGCACGAGACTGGCGAGGACCTGCTCACGATCCGGCAGGTGCATCAGCACCAGTCGGACCACGATCGCGTCCTGGCTGGCTTCCGGCGGGATCAGATTTCTGATGTCACCGGCGCAGACGGTCAGGTTCGGCCCGGACGGGATGTGGCGGGGGTCGAGGTCCACGGCGGTGACCCGACCGGAGGGCGCCACCTGGTCGCAGATCCAGGTGGTGAGGGTGCCCGCGCCCGCGCCGACATCGGTGACGTTCCAGCCGGTGGCCAGGCCCGCTTGGGACAGGACACGCCGGGTGCCGAAGTCCAAGATGGCACCGAGGTACTGCAACTGGTTACGGGCCTCTGTGGTGGCGTTGTCGAACATGTAGCGCCCGGTCGTGCCGCCGGCCGGCTCGACTGTGGTTGTGGTCATCGTGCTCTCCTACGAGCCGAGGGTGGTCAGCGTCTGGAGGGTGCGGTTGACCCACACCTGCCCGTCCTGGGCGACTTCGCGCAGGTAGTACGCCTGCACCGGGGTGTGGTTCACGGGCCCGAACTGCCACTGCCCACGCGGGCTGTCGATCGCACCGACCCGGGCGAGCGCCGCGGTCAGCGTCTGCGACGACAGTCCGTTCCCTGCCGTCGTCACGGCGGCGGTGGGTGTGGGCGTGGTGGTCGGGGACGCGGCGGGCGTCGCGGTGGCAGAGGATGCGGTAGCGGATGGGGTCGGCGGCGGGGCGTCGGGGTGGTTCAGCGCCTCGGCGATCGCCTTGTCCAGCACCAACGCGGCGTCCCAGGCGCAAACGTGGTACAGGTTCGGCAGTTTCCCGTCGTTCGCGGCGCTGAAGCGCCGGACGAAGTCGCGGTTGGCGGCGTTGTCGAGCGTGGAGGAGTAGTTCAGGCTGGTAAGGATGCCCTTGGCCTGCTCTTTCAGCGCGTCGAGCGTGGCGCCCTCGGTGACGAAGCCAGAGGCGTACAACGGCAGGTCGACACCGTACTGCCGGTACTGCTTGACGAACTCCACCGCGCTGGTGCCACCGTAGAAGGCGTAGACCGCGGCGGCATCCGACGCCTTGATCTTCGCCAGGAACGGCGCGAACTCGGTCGTCGGGGTCGGCACCCACGGGGTCCACTGCGGTTCCCCGTCCGGGTTGGCCAACACACCACCAGCGGCCTTGAACGCGGTGACGAACCCGCCGATCTGGTCGTGCCCGCCGATGTAGTCCGGACCGATCACCCACACCGGCCCCTTGACCGCCGTACGCATGTAGCCCGCGATCGCGGCACCGGTCTCCTCGCTCAGCCACGAGGTCGACCACAGATAGGTCGGATCCTCAACCGTGGACGGCCGACCACCGATGCCGATCAACGGCACCCGGGACTCGGTCAACAACGGATACAAGGTCTGTACCGTGTCGGCCGTAGCCCCACCGACCAACGCCAGGACCTTGTCCTGCTCGATAAGTTTGCGTGCCGACGCGAGGGCGGTGGCCTTGCCGTCACCCTCGTCCGCCTCGATCACCTTGACCGGCCGGCCCCCGAGCTTGCCGCCCAGCTTCTCCAGCGCGAGGCGCCAACCGGCGGCCTGATCGTCACCGATCGCCTTGTACGGTCCGGTCTTCGGAACGATCAAACCAATACGGATTTCACCACCGTCAGCGTCGTCGGCCCGGCCGCCGAGGCTCGATCCAGAACAACCGGCCGTGGCGAGTAACGCGGCCAGGGCGAGCGCAGTCAGGACGCGCCGCCGACGCTGGCGGACATGGCGTTGAGGGGTCACAGGATTCCTTCCGTATTCACGCCCATCGGCAAGGAGATGGGATGGACGTACGAGGGATGGGTCGTATCGGTTTCGGGAGTTGGGCAGGCTTCCAGGAACGCCTTCAGCAGCGGCGGTGTACTGGATCAGTCGGCCTGCGGCCGGGGTCCGGGCCCGACCGCGTCGCCAATTCGGACCGCCAGGTTCGCCAGTTCAAAGGCGACGAGCGACGGGTCGCAGTCGGCACGTGCCAGCGCGGCCAGCGACGACCCGTCCGGTACCTGCTGCACGACGAGGACACCGTCCTGCGTCATCAGCAGTTGGAACTGCACGGTGCCGGTCTGGAGTAGTTCGCTGGCGCCGCGGCCCAGGCTGACCAGCCCCGAGACGATCGCGGCGAGTTGATCTCCTCGGTCGACATTCAGGGCCGCCGTGCGGGCCAGTAGCAGCCCATCGGCGGACACGGCGACCACGTGGGCCACGGCGGGCATCCGCTCGGCCAAGCCGTCCAGAACTGCATTGAGTTGAGGGCGGCGGACAGAGGTGGGGGCGGTCATGAGGGTGCTCCTGTCGATGTAGCAGCGTGAGGGGGGTGATGAGCCACGGCGGCTCGCAGGCCACGCATGGTCCCGGCGACCTGCGCCCGGATTGCCGCCGGATCGATACGAGTAACCGCCTCGCCCGATCGGCGCTGCCCGAGAAGTCCGGCGCCGCCGGGAACGACGTGCGCCTGTGGCCGTCGCCGAGGCAGACCCGAGACCGTGTGCCCATCCGTTGCCGGCTCGGCGGCGGTAGCCGCCGCCTGCCATCCCGCGTCCGCCGCGGTGGAGAACGTTCCCGGCTCGCTCGCCTGCGCCGTGGGCGGCCACAGCCACGGTGATGCCTCGGCCATCTGTCGGAACAGCGGCGGTTCCGGCGCTGGGCCACCGGCCGGTACCGCGCGGGACGCGTGGTTGTCCGTGAGGCGGGGTAATTCCAACGTCACGTCCGCGCTGGGCATCCGGGGCAACACCTGCGTGCGGTCCGACGTGCCGGATTCCTGTGCTGATGGCCCAGTCCAGCCGGTGCCGGTGGCAGGAGCTTCACCCACGTAGGGGTGTGCGGGCGGAGCCGGAATATCAGCGGCGAGCCGGCGGGCAGGGCCGGGCACCATGATTTCTCTGACGTGAACGCGGGTGACGTAGTCCGCGGGCACCAGCACTTCGGCGACCACGCCGACCTGCTCGCCCGGCTGAAGGTGGACCCGTACTCCAAACTCGGCCGCGAGACGGGAGATCACCACCAGGCCCATCTGGTCGGTGACGCCCACCTCCGCCGCCGAACTGGCCAGCAGTACATTCGCCCGCTGTAGGTGTTCCGCCCGCATTCCAATGCCTGCGTCGACCACACTGATCCGCAGGTCGCGGCCCTGCCATACCGCCGTGACCAACACCTGCTCGTCGGCCGAGAACCGGGTGGCGTTGTCGAGCAGTTCGGCGGTGATCTGCTTGACCGCGTCGATGGCGCGGGCGTCGACCTCCGCGTCGACCAGCTTGCCGACGTTGATTCGCGCGAAGCCTTCCACCTCCGACAGCGCCGCGTTGACCAGATCCGCGAGTACCACCGGCTCCCGCTGTGACTGACCGGGACCCCCGCCGGCAGCGATAAGCAGGCTGTTCGCGTACCGGCGCAGTCGGGTCGCCTGCTGGTCCACCGCGAACACCCTCGCCAGCCGGTCCGGGTCCTCCTCATCGCGTTCCAGCCGGTCGATACTGCCCAGCAACAGCTCAGTGAGGCCCTGCACACGCCGACCCACCGACATGATCATCGCGCTGACCTGGGTACGTGCTCGCGCTTGACCGACCGTTGCGTCAACCGCTGCCCCCAGCACGGCGTTGAAGGCGTGTGCGACCCGGCCGACTTCGTCGCGGCCCACCACCGGCACCGCGACCCCGCCGGCCCCCTTGGCCATGCTCTGCGCCTTCGCCGGATCCGTGACTGCCCGCAGCCGGGAGACCA
The DNA here is from genome assembly GCF_019697375.1 of Micromonospora tarapacensis. Lineage (NCBI taxonomy): Bacteria > Bacillati > Actinomycetota > Actinomycetes > Micromonosporales > Micromonosporaceae > Micromonospora > Micromonospora tarapacensis. Next base: position 4,067,602 of record NZ_JAHCDI010000004.1, read on the forward strand.
GGCTCGGCAGCTCCACGTCCGCTACCCGCCGTGCACCCGACTCCAGCAGGGACAATTGGGTGATCAGTGACCGCGCCACCTGCAACGCGGTCAACATCGCGACCAACAGCATCGCCAGCAGGACAGCGCCCTGTGCAAGCGCCGCGCGCAGCTGATCCGCCCGCACCTCAGCGGCAGCAGCCGCGATATCCGCGTCGACATCGGCCTGCACTTGCGCCAGCAGGTTCGCCCGTGCGGTCATCACGCGGCTCCACTGCTCGGCACCCCCCGGCAGTCGGACCGGCTGGTACACGGGGGTGCTCGCGACGGCCCCATCGAGCCGAGCCACAGCCAACACGTCCGGGCCCGTCAATGTCCGACCGAGCAGTGCCTGCCACTGCGTCCGTGCCAACGCCTGAAACTCCCGCAGCGCCTCTTCCTGCGTGGCCCGCGCGGCGACGACCTCCGCGTGCAGCGCTGGCGTCAACCGCCGCGCCGCCAACGCTTGGACCACCGCCACCTGTTGCAGACCCACTGCCTCGCGGGCCCTCGACAGTGCTGCGGATGCCCGCATCTCATCTGCAAGCTGCGGGTCAACACCGCTCTGTGCCACTGCCACCAGCAGTTCGTCCAGGTCCGCAATCACGATCCGGTACCCGAACGCCACCGCCGACAGGGCCACCTGCCCCTCGCCGCGTACCCGCTGCCGCTGCGACTCGACGTCGGCCAGACCGGCGTCCACGCGATCAAGCACCGCCCGCACGCCAGCGGGCGGGTCAACCAAACCAGGCCGCTGCGCCTCAAAATCCGCGATCGCCGCGTCCGTCGCCTGCGCCGCACGCTCGAAGTCGGCCGCCGTCGCCGTCGAGCTCGGCAGCAACAAGCTGACGGCGGCGCTCCGCTCGACCTGCAACCGCTGCGTCGCCTGCCCAGCCGCCGACGCCACGTCGAACAGAACTCGGCTACGTCCGGCCTCCTGGGCCTCCATGACCGTGGACCACAGTCCGACGCCGGCCGAGACCACAGCGACCAGAAGCGTCGGCACCACGATCAACGCTGCCTTCGCCCGGACCGACACGTCCGCCAAGCGTCGTCGCAGCCCGGGACGAGCACCGTGTGTCATCGAACTCCTCGCCGCCACCGACGTTTGCGCACTCATCGCGCTCGGCCTCCTTGCACGCGCCGGCTCCCTTGTGCTCGGACGTGAGCGATGTTGCGTGACCTACCGGGGCATAGCTCGTTACGAATAAACGATCACTGAATCGCGCACTGCTGGGAATACCCACCTTCGGTCCGACCTTGTCTACCGACCTACGGTCCGACCGCCGCCTGAGCTGCGCGTCCGCGCCGATCCAACAACGACATCAAGATCATTTGTTCGGCTTCCCGGGTTACATTTGAATGCGCCTGGTCGGCCGTGATCGCCGACCGGGCTCGAATTGAGCCTGGAGGCCGCCGTTGACCCGCCCCAGTCCCTATGTCCGTAGACGGTGGCTCGGATGCGAGATTCGGCGCCTACGGGAGGAGCACGGCATGCAGGGCGATCGGCTCGCAAGCGCCGTCGGATTCTCCAGGCAGCAGCTCAGCGCCCTTGAAAATGGCCACCTCGGCCCCGACATCGATTTGGTCAGTGGCATCTGCGACTACCTGGCCGTCGGCGCGAAGCGGCGGACAGCGATCATGGACGCAGCGGCGGACGGCTGGGCACGTGGGTGGTGGATGGAGCATGCCGACCAGATGGGAGTCCGGCAGGCGACATACGCCGACCTGGAGAGCGGCGCCAAGGTCATCACCGAATACACCCTGCTCGTTCCGGGGCTCTTGCAGACGGCGGAGTTCAGCAACGCGCGGTTGCGCAGCGATCCTGGCCGCCACAACGACAAGTTCGACCCTGACGCCGCAGTCGCCGCTCGCGCCTACCGCCAGAAACTGCTACTCGCTGTCGGCGGTCCCGAGTATGAGGCCATCATCGATGAAGTCGCGATCCGACGCTGTGCCGCCGATCCCACGATCGTCGCCGACCAGTTTCGACACATCGTCACCGTATGCGAGAAGCATCGATCCGTAACCGTGCGGGTACTTTCCATGCACGCGGCTATCAGGGATCACAGCTCCCCCAAATCGGCGTACTCGATCTACCGCTATGGCGATCCGCAACGCTCCCGAGCCGTCGCGGTCGACACCCTCACCCGAGATCTGATTTTTACCGACCCTGACGAGGTGGACCAGTACGTGAGCCTCCAGGGCCGACTCAAATCCAAAGCCTTGTCACGCGAGTCGAGCATGCGTCTTCTGCGTGAAACCGCAGAGCACCTGTCACCAGTTAAGGGAGCCCCGTCATGACCGCACCGCAGTACGTGTGGCGTAAGTCCACTCGTAGCGACGATGGCAATTGCGTTGAAGTTGCCCGCGCTGCCGAATCCGTTCTCGTGCGCGACTCCAAGAGCAACGGCGGCCCGGTTCTGCGATTCGACTCAACACAATGGCATGCCTTCATCAGCGAAATTCATGCCGACGGGTTCACGCCCCCGGATCCTTCAGCATGAGCTGACGCGACAATAGCCCGTCGCGCCCCGACAGAGGATCGCGCGAGTCTCGCTGCCCAAACCGGCGGAACGCACAGCGGGGTGGCGCGATGCCAGTCCGGCCTGCGATGCTACGCCTCGACCCGCATACTCCATGTCTTCACCTGGTCACACTGCGGCAGAGGTTCGCGTTTGTGGAGGTGGCCTGTGCCACGTCACCCCGAGGCGGTCATCGCGCCGAACAAGCTGCTCCGTGATGCCCGCAGGGCGCTCGCCTCGCCAAACCGACACGGCCAGTGCATGTCCCGGCCCGAGCTGGCCGACGCCGTCAACGCGGCGCTCGATCTCCTCTACCCCAAGCGCGACCTCACCACCCAGTACGTCGACCACCGTTGGGTGGGCAAGCTAGAGCGCGGAGAGCACCGTTGGCCCAGCGAGGAACGGCGTGCAGCATTACGACGCGTCCTGGGCGCCAGCACCGACATCGGACTCGGCCTCTATAGTCCGCGACGCACACCTGACGCTCCGCCCCAGCACCCCATCTCCCCGTCCGGGCTGCCGACATCGCACTTGGTTCTCAGCCACGTCGACGACGAACTCCTTTCCGGCCAGCCGCAGCCGTGGCTGCGCGCGCTCAACCGCGTCACCGCGCAGCCTTCCCGCACGTGGCCTGAGCTCGGCCCGCGGGTACGCGAGCACCTCGACGTCCTCGATCGCTTGCAACGCCATCTCGGTCGGTCGCACCTAGCGGGTGTTGACGCTCGCTGGTCCGAGTTCATGAGCTGGATAGCCGACAACACCTCCTCCGATGGCGGTGTGTGGTTAGAGCGTTCCCACCTGCGCGCGAACGAGGCCGGTGACCGCCCGCTCGTCGCGTACACCCTCATGCGGCAAAGCCAGCGTGCCCTCGACAGCGGCGATGTCCGGGCCGCGATCGCACTCTCCCGCCGGTCGCTGGTTCACGGCCCGGTGCCAGCGCGCACGCGCGCCCTGTGCCTGACCCGGCTGGCCGAGGCGCTCGCGGCCGGTGGCGATGACGACATGAGCACCGCCATCACCGCAGCCCGCCGGGAACTGCGGAATACCGGCGGGGACGAAGATGAGTTCGCGCGACACTGCGACCCGCGGTATGTCGCCGGGGTCGAGGCCCGCTGTCGACAGTTACTCGGTGATCCGGCCTCCGCCAAGGCGATCTTCGAGGAACTCCTCGACGACCAACCCGCCAGTGCGTCGATCGACAGTGGGATGTGGCACGCTCACCTCGCCGACTGCTTCCTCCACCATGATCCCGAACGCGCCGCCGGCCACGGATTGAGGGCGCTGCGACTAGCCCAGGAGACCAGCTCGTACCGCATCGTCCGGGCAACTCAGCCGCTCGCGATCGTGCTACGCCCACACGGCACCCTCGACGCGGTACGCGCGTTCGTTGAGGCGCACCGCGTCGCCGTGACTCGCCAGTGACAGAATGGCCGGGTGGACGTGTTCCTGACCACCAGCACCGACGTCGCCGCCCGCAGGCCGAGCATCGCGGTGCTGCCCGTTGGCAGCTTCGAGCAGCACGGCTCGTTCCTGCCGCTGGCCACGGACTCCATCGTCGCCGCGGCGATCGCCGAGTCCATCGCGCAGCGGCACAACGTCCTGGTCCTGCCGCCGATCACGCTGTCCTGCTCACACGAGCACGCCGGCTGGCCGGGCACCGTCAGTATCAGCCATCAGACCCTCTCGGCCATGGTCGAGGACATCCGGGCGTCGCTCGTCGCAAGTGGGATCACCCGGCTGGCCATCGTCTCCGGTCACGGCGGCAACTACGTTCTCTCCAATGTCGTGCAGACGGCCAACGCCGCAGCGCCGAGGTCGATGACGTTGTTTCCCACCAGGACAGACTGGACGAGGGCCAGAGACGCCGCACGGCTGGACAGCGACGTACACCAGGACATGCATGCTGGCGAACTGGAAGTGTCCATCCTGCTGCACGTGTGCCCCCAAGCGGTTGGCGCCGACTTTGTCAATGGAGACCACATCGCGGATGAACGACCGATGCTGTTGGTCCATGGAATGGCTGGGTACACGAAGACCGGCATCATCGGCCGCCCCTCGGCCGGCACCGCCGACAAGGGCCGAGCCCTACTGGCAAGCCTGGCAGAATCGTTCGACGATCATCTGTCCAGCCTGCTAGACGAGCGGTAACCGCCGCAGAGTCAGTGGAAGGAGGTGCAAGTGCCCCGCCATCCGGAGACAATGGTCACGCCCAACCATGTGCTCGCCGAGACACGTCAGCGAATGCCATCACCCCGACGCCTTGGGCAGTGCATGTCCCGGTCCGAACTGGCCGACGCCGTCAACACGGCGCTCAATCTGCTCTATCCGAAGCGGGACCTCACCACCCAGTACGTCGACCACCGTTGGGTAGGCAAGCTAGAGCGCGGAGAACACCGTTGGCCCAGCGAGGAACGGCGCGCAGCCTTACGACACGTCCTCGGCACCAGCACCGATGCCGAACTCGACCTCTACAGTCCACGACGCACAGAAACCAGCAACAATTTCCCGGGCAACGAGATACAGCCACCAGCTGGCAGTTGGGACGAAACGTTCTACCAACTGCGAGCACAGTGGCATCTACTGGTCCAGAACGACAAACTGTTCGGACCAGAATACGCCCTCATCGGCGTCACCAATCAGCTCACGCTAATCGACCAACTCCTCAGCGACGTGCCCACCCAACTTCGACGCAACCTCATCCGACTCGCCGCTCAGTACGCTGAATCCGCAGCATGGCTGAACCAATCACTCAATAAGCACTCGGCCGGTCACGTTTGGACGGAGAAGGCTCTTAGCTGGGCAACCCAGATCGCGGATCCAACAATGACGGCTTGGGCCATGTACCGAAGTAGCCAGCATTGGCTGATGGCCGGCCAACCGAAGCGGTCTGTTGAGCGCGTCGAAGCGGCAATGGCCTACGACCGCCAGGTATCTGCACCCATGCGCGCGGCCATCCGTGTGCAACACGCACACGCGCTCGCCGCGAGCGGCAGAGACCGCGAGGCCATGAACCTACTCGACGACGCTCACCGCTGGGCGGCGGATCGCCGACCTGGCAAACCTGAAGGCGAGCACGGCTCCTACTGCACAAGCGGATACATCGAGGTCCACCGCGGAACCTGTCTTCGGCTCAGTCGACGCCCGAACGAGGCCATCGCGGTGCTCACCGAGGCCCTTCCTTCGATACCACCACTGCACCGCCAGGACTTCGCCCTAGCGCTGGCAAGCAAGGCCGCAGCTCACGTGGCCGCCGGGCAGCCTGAACTGGCCGCCACCACTGCTCACACCGCACTTCCGATCGCTCGGCGCGCAGGATCCCGCCGCGTCCTCCACCAACTCGCACAGGTCGGCACCTCAGTCGGCGCCCACGGAGACCTCGCCGGCGTACGTGCGTTCCTCGACGACCTGGCGGAGGTTGCCTGATGGCATCCGACGTCGAACTTGCCGCGATGCGACACGCCATCGCACTATCAGCTATGGGCATCGGCACCACGAGCCCGAATCCGCCCGTCGGATGCGTCATCTTGAACCGACAGAACGCCATCGTGGGTAGAGGCTTCCACCGCCGCAAAGGAGAAGCGCACGCCGAGGTAAATGCTCTCGCGGAAGCTGGACCGGCGGCACGCGGTGGTACCGCTGTGGTCACCCTCGAACCCTGCAACCACGTAGGGGTTACGCCGGCCTGCCGACAGGAATTGATCGACGCCGGCATCGCCAGAGTCGTCATCAGCGTCAGCGACCCGACATCGAGAGGTGAGGGAGGCGCATCGATGCTCGCCGCAGCGGGCATCGAGGTCGAAACCGACGTGCTCCGCAATGAGACCCTCGCGGTCCTCGGACCCTGGCTCACCGCAACCCTACGACGCAGGCCATACCTGATCTGGGCCTACGCACTGGATGACGATCACGACAACTCCATGACCCAACAGCTCGTACGCGACCTACGCGCCAGAGCGGACGTGGTAGGAGCGCAAAGGTCACCCGACGAGGGCATTCCCGGTGGGCACGCAGTAGCCCACTTCACGCTTCCAGAGCACGCCGATCTCGACACCGGTCTGATGCCGTGGCTAACAGCGGCCTACGCGGCAGGTGCCCGAAGCATCCTGCTCGCAGGATGCGAATATGCCGGCATGCTTCGACACGAGATGAACGCCGTCGATGAACTCATCATCACAGTGCGGCGGACTTCCCCGTCACCAATGCCGGACGTGGCTGGTTTCGAGATTGTCGATGTCTGGCCCGGACGCGACTCGGTGACGGTTCGTTTCCGGCAACGCGAACCAAAGGAGACGTAAATGCCCAGTCGCCCGGAAGTGGTAAGCACGTCCAACTCGGCGCTCGTAGGCGCACGCCGACGTCAGGCTTCGCCGCAGCGACCGGGACAGCACATGTCCCGGTCCGAACTTGCCGATGCGGTCAACGCCGCCCTCGACCGCCTGTACCCGAACCGCAGCTGCGGCAACCTCGACGTTGACCACCGATGGGTCGACAAGCTGGAGCGCGGTGAACATCGCTGGCCCAACTCCGAGCGCCGTGCCGCTCTGCGATTCGTTCTGAGCGCTGCCGAGGATGCCGAACTCGGTTTCCGTAGCCCAAGACGAACGACGGATACGAACTAAATCGCCCAGGCAACGACTCGACATGGCCGTGCGCTCGGGACGCCGTTCCTCCCCGGCAGTTCTTCGGCAGCGTCACAGGCGCCTCGCGGCCGGACCGTTGTCAGGGTTACTGCCGTATTACCGATAGGCTGAGATGCCCCACGCTCTGGAACTCCGTCCGGTCCAAGGAAAGCGTCGGTGCCTCGTCACCCGGAAACCATGGTCACCCCGAATACGCTGCTCGCGGGAGCACGTACGCAGCTTCGTCGCGCAGCGGGCCGGGCAGTATGCGGCAAAGCCAGCGTGCCCTGGACAACGGCGACGTCCGGGCCGCGATCGCACTCTCACGCCGATCGCTGGTGCACGGCCCGGTGCCAGCGCGCACGCGCGCCCTGTGCCTGACCCGGCTAGCCGAGGCGCTGGCGGCCGGCGGCGATGACGACACGAGCACCGCCATCACCGCCGCCCGCCGGGAGCTGCGGAATGCCGGCGCTGATGGCGGGGACGAAGACAAGTTCGCGCGACACTGCGAACCGCGGTACGTGGCCGCCGTTGAGGCCCGCCGTCGGCAACTCCTCGGTGATCCGGCTTCCGCCAAGTCGATTTTCGAGGAACTCCTCGACGACCGACCCGCCAGTGCGTCGATCGACAGCGGGATGTGGCACGCTCACCTTGCCGACTGCTTCCTCCACCATGATCCCGAACGTGCCGCCGGCCACGGAATGAGCGCGCTGCGGCTGGCCCAGGAGACCGGCTCGTACCGCATCATCCGGGCGACTCAGCCGCTCGCGATCGCGTTACGCCCGCACGGCACCCTCGCCTCGGTACGCGCGTTCGTTGAGGCGCACCGCGTCGCCGTGACCCGCCAGTGACAGAATGACCGAGTGGACTTGATCCTCACCACCACCAGCACCGACGTCGCCGCCCGCACACCGAGCATCGCGGTGCTGCCCATCGGCAGCTTCGAGCAGCACAGCTCGTTCCTACCACTGGCCACGGACAAGGGCCGAGCCCTACTGGCAAGCCTGGCAGAATCGTTCGACAATCATCTGTCCAGCCTGCTGGACGAGCAGTAACCGAGCGCAGTCCTAGCCCATGCAGAGGAGGTCTAGATGCCTCGTCACCCAGAGACGGTAATCACACCCAACACACTGCTCGCGGGGAGGCGCGCCCATATGCCATCGCCCTGTCGCACTGGACAGGGTATGTCCCGGTCCGAGCTGGCCGACGCCGTCAACGCCGCCCTCAACCAGCTCTACCCCAAACGGGACCTCACCAGCCAGTATGTCGACCACCGCTGGGTAGGCAAGCTCGAACGCGGAGAGCACCGCTGGCCCAGCGAGGAACGTCGCGCAGCCTTGCGACATGTCTTTGGCGTCCCCACCGACATCGAACTGGACCTCTACAGCCCACGACGCACCGACAGCGTCAGCGCTCGCCGCGCCGAATCCGAGATCGTCACCCACGACATCGGACTGCCGTCCGAGGCTCTACGGCGGCTGCTCCACAGCGGAGCGACGGGCACAGTCCGCGATGTCACCACGGTTGTCGCCGCAACCGACAACATCCGACACATCATTGATGAGGCGCTCGACGATGGGTTCCCGCTTAGCGCCAAAATGCAGCAGCTCGAATCGGCAGTGACCAGTCATGCCCGAGATGCGCTGACCGTAGCCCCGTTCGAGATGATCTCACGAATGGCCCTCGACTTCCTTGCCACGATACACCTGATCCGTCACGGCCCAACGATATCCTCTCTCCAACGACTGCGGATGATCCTGGCCAAGCTGGCCGTGCTGACCGCTGATGAGATGAACGTAGTCGGACAGACCGATGCTGCCCGTGCCTGGTACGCCACCGCCACCGTTGCCGCAGACAAGTCCGAAGTTCCGGAGCTTCGCGCAGACATCCGCGCACTCGCTGCGATGTTGCCTCTCTATCACGGACATCCAGCGGCTGCCATCCATCTCGCTCAACAGGCGCGCAGGCTCGCAGGAAAAGACCGCAATTGCATGGCCAGAGCATTGGCACCGATGCTGGAGGCACTCGGATGGGCGCACCTGGGCAGCCAGCACCGGGACCGCGCTCAAGCGGCGCTGTCCCATGCCAAACGAGCCTACGACGCAACCACTGAGGAAGTTCGCGCCGAGACGGTGTTTGGATTCTCTCCACGACGACGGCTGTTCTACGAGGGACGACTCTTGACCAAACTCGCCGAATATCCCGCCGCCTGGATCGCTCATCGGCAGGCGCTGGAACTCTACCCGCACGACGTCGTCGGCGATAGGGCCATCATCAGCCTGGATAGGGCCGCCGGGCTCATCGCCAGCGACCAGCCGGGCTCAGGGTCAGATCTAATCCTGACGACGTTGGGTACGCTTCCCCGCGAACACTGCGCACCGATATTTACCGCCACCGCATCGAAGATAATCATCTCTGCGCCGCAGAAGATGCGGATGCTACCCACGATGCGGGCCTGCTCGGACCTGCTCGCCGACCTACACCAGGGCGACGCTATCGGTCCGAACCGCGTAAGGTGATCACCTAGCCGTTGTCGGCAGCGATGTACCGTTCTACCGCCTCCACCTTGCCCGTTAGCGCGCCGGACGCTGATGGTCGGTAGTCCACCTTGATGACCGTGCTGACCCTCGGCGCCCGGCCTGCTACCGCTTCGACCGCTTGCTTAATGACGTCAAGTACCTCGTCCCAGGAATCGCCCTCAATCAGCGTGAACATCGCATCGGTCTGGTTGGGTAGGCCGGACGCGCGGACCACCCGTATCGCCTCCGCCACAACCTCCCCCACATCCTCGCCGACTCCGAGTGGGGTAACCGAGAACGCGGCCAAAACCGACATGACGGACTCCTCCGACTTGGATACAGTAGCGGACCCGAGCCTACCCGCCTTGATCGAACAACTCAGTGCCGCTCGGCATCCCTGCACCAAATCCTAAGCAGCGGGAGATTCCACAGCGGAACGTGGACGGGCCCGGTCGACCATCGCGTGAACCAACGCCACCGGCAGCCCGCCGTCGCGATCGGGGCCAGGCACTGGACGACGCAGACACACTCACCTCGCCTCGGGCACTGGACCGCCTTCGCACGCTGAGAACGCTCACCGGGCCGCATGCGGCCATACCCGCAGTGGCGCAGTTCCAACGTCGTATCGAGAGCGTCCTCACCGATGCCTGATCTCCTCCCACAGCCCATCACGAGCGCTACGCACGCGGTGGCGCGACGGCTCGGACTCGACGCCGGCCAGGCCCGCCCCCTTCGGGTGCACGATGCGGCGACGGTCGCACTACCGCAGGACCATGTGGTGATCCGGCTAGTCCCGCAGTCGCAAGACGCCGAGGCGCGAGCCCGCCGCGCGGTCCGGCTCACCGGATGGCTGGCAACGCAGAGCTTTCCGACGATCCGCCCCGCCGTACCGGAACCCATCGAGGCCGAAGGATACGTGGCCACCGTCTGGCAAGAGGTCGCCCCACATCCGCTGGACACGCCGGTCACGGTCAACAGGGCGCTCGGACGGGTCCTGCGCACGCTGCACACAATGCCTCCTCCGCCGGTGGACCTGCCGACCGCAGACCCCCTCGGGCGGCTACGCGCCGCGCTGCGCTTGGACGCGGCCCGACCCGAGCCAGCCCTGCGTCCTGACGAGGCCACCTTCCTGCAAACCCGTATCGATGATCTGGCTACGCAGTACGCGGCTATGGGATTCCCGCTCGGGTCGGGACTCATTCACAACGACGTCCACCCCGGCAACCTCTTACCCGACCCAACCAATTCGTACGGTTACCTCCTGACCGACTGGGAAGGCGCTTGTATCGGTCCACGCGAATTGGATGTAGTGCTCGTCGGCGCTCCCGGCAGTCGATTCGGCGATCCCGACGACGAACGCATCGCCTTCACCAATGCCTACGGATACGACGTTGCCGCCTGGCCCTCTTACCAGACGCTTCGCGATATCCGCGATCTCCACTCGCTCGCGGCATACGTCCGAACTGGGCCTCGCAAACCCGCCGCGCTGGCCGAACTCCGACGCCGACTCAGCTCGCTACGCGACAACGACCGCACCGTTCGCTGGACAGCAGTCTGATGCAATGTTGGTCGGCAGATCGGACCGGCACCTCGCCGACTGCACCCTGATCAAGGCGGGCATCTCAATCTAGAGGCTCGGCCGTCTTCCGCGTTGATCCTGGGCGTGCGCGCATGTGTAGGCAGCTCAAGGCCATGTCGGACCGAAGGTCGGACGCGAGGTCGGACCACAGGTAGGTATTCCCAGTGCACAATGCGCTCTGTGATGGTTGGTGGTGCAGTCGGTTACATCAAGCGTCGTAATCGCATGGTCCCGAGGAAGCCGCCAGGGCTGCGACGTAATTGTGGCGGCTTTTGTCGAGGCGAATTCGGAAGGCAGGACAAGAATGTCGACGCAAGCTTCCGTCAACACCCCAACCGCAGGGCAGCTTGATGTCCGCCCGGTCGCCGGCCACATCGGTGCCGAGGTCGTGGGATTGGATTTGGCAGAGTCGTTGACCGATGGCGCCGTGGCGGAGATCCGCAGGGCGTTGTTGGCCCACAAGGTGCTGTTCTTCCGCGGGCAAACGCTCACCCACGCCCAGCACGTCGCGCTCGGGCAGCGGTTCGGCGAACTCACGCGTCGTTCTCGTACGCAGAGTAACGCGGCTTTGGACGAGTACCCCCAGATCCTGACGATCTCGCCTCAGATCGATGAGGAGCGTTACGGCCGGGACTACGAGGCTCACTACCGGACGCGGTGGGCAACGACGATCACGGGTTGGCATTCGGACATGACCCATGCCGTCAACCCTCCAGCCGCCTCGATCCTGCGCGCGGAGGTGGCCCCGTCGGTGGGTGGGGACACTCAGTGGACGAACCTGGTCGCGGCCTACGAAGGGCTTTCAGCGCCGCTGCGCGCCTTCGTCGACTCCCTGCGGGCCGAGCACAGTTTCTTCGCCGGATACCGAATGGTCGACCACGACCCGATCGATCGGGAAATCATCGACATGATCGACGGCGACCCGCTGGTCGCCGTCCACCCGGTTGTTCGGGTCCATCCGGAAACCCGCGAGCGGGCACTGTTCGTCAATCCCTCGCGTACGGGCAGGATCCTCGGGCTGTCGCCCGCCGAAAGCGGGCACATCCTCGACCTGCTGTTCGCTCAGATCACGAGGCCGGAGTACACGGTCCGCTTCCGCTGGGAGGAGGGTTCGGTGGCGATGTGGGACAACCGGTCGACGGCTCATATCGCGGCAACGGACCTGAAGCCGGGGACGAGACGAACGCTGCACCGCGTGACGATCGTCGGGGACAAGCCGATCGGCCCCGACGGTTTCGTCTCCGAGTTGGTCAGCGGGAGGCCGTTCGGTACCGAGCCCGGCGCCTAGACCTCGTCGAAGCGCCGAAGCAGCAGCAGCCCTGCACACCGGTGATTCTCGCCCCCACGCTCGGCACCCCATCGAGCGATCCCCTGAGTGATCCGCCTCAGTACCCCCGCGGCCACACAAGCCCCGTCCGTGCTCCTCGTCCGTGCCCAGCAGTGCCGCCCAAGCGATCATGGAGGAAGACGATGGTAAGCCCGCCAACCGGCATGGCGCAGGTGGCCCATGCCGTGGTTGAGCGCTATCCCTTCGAGAACGGGTCACTCACCGACATCAACAACGCTTCGGCGCTGTTCCCGCAGTACCCCACGTACCGGTCCTGTCTGCGTTGGCTCGACGAGTTCGTGGCGGCTCCGCATCCCGACATCAAGCGGCCGGGCGACGTGTGCACGAGGCTCAGATACGCCATGGACCGCGATCTCGTCTGGCTCGTGACGATCCGTACCCAGCGTTCGGACAGGGGCGAGGCCGTGGAAAAGGGCCTGTACCTGCCGGCGCTGTTCCGCGAGATCTTCAATGAGCAGACGGACTTCCGTTCGGGAGCACTGCTGGCCTTCTTCCCCGACGTTCAGCCGGCCGCGACGGCCGCCTTCATCGACGGCGGGCACCAGGTGTTGCGGATGGAGTTCGTGAGGCGAGGTCTCATGCTCGGCGAGTTCCATCCGTCCAGCACCGTCGCCAGCGTCCGTAACCCCAACTTCCAGGTCATGCGAGCGCCTGCACCGATGTACGCCGTCAGGGCGATGACCCCACATGACCTGATGTTCCTCGATCGGCCGGAGACGCCACCGGCCGAGCGGGTCCAGTACCTGCGGCACTTCCTGGAGCACCTCGGAGGACAGGTCAACCCCACGCTCCACGCTCGGGTCACCCGCAGCATCGCCGATGCCGAGACCAGCGCGACCGGGAGGATCCCATGCTGATCGACCTGGGTGGGCACCTCGGCAGCGCGTGGCGGGCGATAGCGGTGTCTCACGCGGATCGTCCGGCGCTGCGGTACAAGGGGCGGACGACCACATACTCCGAGGTTGACGAGGCATCACGAGCGGTGGCCGCAGCACTGGTGACGCCGCTCGGCGAGACGACCGGGCCGATGCCGCTGGTCGCCGTGGTGCTGGAGGCGTCGGTCGAGTTCGTCTGCACGGTGCTCGGCGTGGTGCGGTCCGGCGCCGTCTACCTGCCGCTCGACGTCGACATGCCCGACGACTACCTGCTCGATGTGCTGCGGCAGGCTCAGCCGGCGGTGGTGGTAACCACGCCGGACCGCGCCGCGCCTCTCGGCACCTGCGGTGCATTGGTCGTCACCTACGACGCCCTGGCTTCCACGGACAGGTCCGAACCCGCCGACGCCTCGCCGAGTGCGGATGATCCCGCGTATGTGATCTACACCTCCGGCTCGACCGGACGGTCGAAGGGCGTCGTGGTCAGCCACCGTGCGCTGCTGAACTCGACCGGGGCACGGACGCTGGCCTACGGGATCCCGGAGCGGGTGCCGCTGGTGCACTCCGTAGCGTTCGACCTGGCGTCCGGGGTGCTGTGGTGGACGCTGCTGTCGGGGGGCACGCTGGTGGTCGCCGACTCGCGGCTGCGCGACGTCGGCGCCACGCTGGCCTTGGTACACGGCGACCACATCACGCATCTGGTCTACGCGGCGTCGCTGTATGCCCCGTTCTTGCAGCGCGCCGCCACTGCTCCGCCGACCGGGCTGGTGGCGGTGATGATCGGCAGCGAGCGGTGGAGTGAGGTTCTGATCGACCGGCATGCCGAGTTGCTGCCTTCCACGTCCTTGTACAACGAGTACGGGCCGACCGAGGCGTGCGTGTGGTCGAGCTACGCGCATGTGTACGACGGGCAGACCGGCCGGCGTGCGCCGTTGACGCTCGGTCGGCCGATCATCAACACCGGCTACCTCGTGCTGGACGACGCCGGCAATCCGGTCCGCTCGGGCGGTCGGGGCGAGTTGTGCATCACCGGCTCGAACCTCGCCCTGGGCTACCTGCATCAGCCCGAGTTGACCGCGCAGCGGTTCGTTCAGATCGACGGGCAGCGGGCCTACCGAACCGGTGACCTGGTCGAGGTGACCGACAGCGGTGAGTGCGTGTTCCTGGGCCGCATCGACCGGCAGGTCAAGGTGGGTGGTAACCGCGTCGAGGCCGGGCACGTGGAAACGGTCTTGATGTCCCATCCCGGGGTTGTCCAGGCGTACGTGCGCGCCGCCACGGTTGGACGCGGAGTCGTCCTCGTGGCGTACCTGGTCGCCGAGCCGGGCGGCGGCGACCGCGAGGGGTGGGACACCGCCGGCCTGGACGCCTACCTGAGTGAGCGGCTGCCTGCCTACATGAAGCCGTCGGCGTACGTGGTCGTGGACGAGTTGCCGCGCACACCGTCCGGGAAGGTCGATGAGTCGCGCCTGCCGGAGCCGGCCGCGCCGGCCGGTGACTCGGTGGCTGAGGTGGCGAGCCCGTTGGAGGAGTCACTGGCCGTCGAGGTGGCCGACATCCTGGGCCGCTCCGCGGTCGGCGTGGTGACGCCGTTGACGCAGGTAGGTGCGAACTCGCTGGCGTTCGTCCAGATCGCGGCGGGGATCTCCAGTCGGTATGGCGTCGAGGTGCCGATCAGCGCGCTGTTCGAGGACCCCACAGTTCGGGCGATCGCGGCCCATATCCAGGTCGCGGTCCCCGGGAGTCGGCCACCGCTGGTCGCCGCGCCGCAATGCCACGGTCCGGCGCCCTTGAGCGCCCAGCAACAGCAGATCTGGGTGTTACACCAGTTCGCCCCGCGCAGCTTGGCCTACAACGCGCAGTGCTCGCTGAGGTTGACCGGCCCGTTGGACGTGCCGGCGCTGGAGGCGGCTCTGTCGTACATCGTGGCGCGGCACGAAATCCTGCGCACGACCTTCCACGACGGCCCGGACGGGCCGGTCCAGGTGATCCACGAGCCGTGGCCGGTCCGCGTCGATGTCGTCGACCTGGCCCACGTCGGTGAGGCGCTGGGCGCCGCGGCTATGGCTGCTGAGGTGGATCGGCAGATCCAGCGCCGGTTCGATGTCGGGACACTGCCGCTGGTGCGGTGGCACCTGTACCGGTTGTCGCCGACGTCGTTCAGCCTGTTGCAGGTCGAGCATCACTTCGTGCACGACGGCTGGTCGGCGGTGCTGTGGCTGCGGGAGATCCGGGACGTCTACCGCGCCGCTGTCGAGGGCAGGCAGCCCGACCTTGCGTCGCTGCCGGTGCAGTACCGGGACTACGCCCGCTGGTACCAGGAGTGGACCACGACGGAGGACTTCGCGGAGCAGGGCCGGTTCTGGCAGCGCACGCTCGACGGCTGCTCGCCTCAAGGCATGACGTTCCAACCGGCCCATCCCCGACCACAGCGGCGAACCTTCCGCGGCGGCTGCCTGCGTGCCGAGATACCCGTAGCGACTGTCGCCGGCGTGGATGCCCTCTGCGCGCGGAATCGGGTTAGCCGGTTCGCGGTGTTCTTGACCGCATTCGCGTCCCTCGTGTGGCGGCACACCGGCGAGGACGACATGGTGATCGGCTCGGCGCTGTCCAACCGGCGCCTGCCGAACACGGCACCGATGATGGGCATGTTCGTCAACGCGCTGCCACTGCGCCTGTCCATCGCCGGGGACCGGACCGTGTCGCAGGTGGTCGCGGACACGATGCAGACGATCTTGCAGGCGCAAGACCACCAGGAGTTCCCGCTGGTCGAGATCGTCCGGCGGCTGGGGCTGCCGCGGGATGCATCCCGCAATCCGCTGTTCTCGCTGATGTTCGCCTTCCACGACAGCCCCCGACCCCGGTTCGAGGTCGGCGACCTGCGCGGTGAACTCGTCATCGAGCACAACGGGTCGGCAAAGAATGATCTCAACGTCGTGTGTGTGCCGCATCCGCCCGAGGCCGGGTCCGGCCTGTCGCACGACGGGGTGCAGGTGCTGTGGGAGTACGACGAGGAGCTGTTCGATCGGGCCACCGCGCAGGCCCTGCTGACGAACTTCAGCCACGTTCTCGACGTGTTGATCGAGGGCTGGGACGAACGCGTTGACGCGCTGGACCTGCTCGGCCGCGATCAGGCCGCCACCATTCTGCGGGCCGGGACAGGCCCGCAGGTCGCGGTCGCGCACCCCACGCTGCACGGCGGCGCCGACGCGAGCATCGCCCAGCGACCCGACGCGACGGCCGTGGTGCAGGGCGACCGGCAGGTCACATACCAGGACCTCGACCAGCTCTCCGCGCACCTGGAGCAACAGCTCGCCCAGCATGGGGTGGGCGCGGGGGCGATCGTGGCGATCGCCGTACCGAGGTCGCCGGAGCTGGTCGCCTCGTGCCTGGCCGTCCTGCGCCGAGGCGGGGTGTACCTGTGCCTTGACGATCAACAGCCGCCCGCCCGCGTGGACCTGCTCGTCGCCGACGCCCAACCCGTCGCGCTGGTCTGCACGGCGGCCACGGCCGCCGATCTGCGGCGGCTCGACGTGCCTCTCATCGTGGCTGACCGGCCGGACGCCGAACACGTAGCGGCACCCGTCCGGCCGCAGGTCGAGCCCGTCTCGGCGGCGTACCTCGTCTACACCTCCGGCTCGACCGGCACCCCGAAAGCGGTCCTGGCCACCCACAGCAACGCCGCCGCCGCGATCCAGGCCCGCACGGCGCTCGTCGGCGCCCAGGCGCCGCGCACCCTGGTCACCCTGCCACCGATCTTCGACGTGGCCACCTCGGTAATCTTCTGGACCCTCACGCTCGGCGGCACGGTGGTGTTCCCGCCGGCCGAGGACGAAACCCGCGACCCCGACGCGCTACGGCACCTGGTCGAGCAGCACGCGGTCACCCACCTCAACGTGGTGCCCTCGTTCTACCAGCACCTCGTCGGCGGCCCCGACGGGTGGGGGAGGTCGCTGCGTCTCGTCGCGGTCGGCGGCGAGCCCTGCCCGCTGGACCTGGTAATCGGGCACGCCACCCACCTGCCACACGCGGTCCTGCTCAACGAGTACGGACCCACCGAAACCACCGTCTTCAGCTCTGCGGCGCGTCTGTATGACCCGCAGACGCAGTCGACCGTCAGCCGGGTCAGCGTCGGGCGCCCGGTCGCGAACGCGAGCCTGTTCGTGCTCGACCCGCAGCGCAGGCTCGCACCCATCGGCGCCGCTGGCGAGCTGCACATCGGCGGCGCTGGGGTGGCCGCCGGTTACCACCAGCGTCCCGGCCTGACGCTGGATCGGTTCGTGATCGCCGAGGGCTGGCCGCTCGCCGGGACGCGGCTGTACCGCACCGGGGACCGGGCCCGGCTGAACCAGCGCGGCGAGTTCGAGATCCTTGGTCGCCTGGACGAGCAGGTCAAGCTCCGCGGCTATCGCATCGAACTCGGGGAGGTACGCCGCTGCCTCACCCGACACCCTCAGGTCGACGACGTGTTCGTCCTCCTCCAGCAGCCCGGCGACGGGCCCGGCCGGCTGCTGGCCTACGTCGCCTCCGACCAGCCGGCCGACCACCTGGTGACACAGCTGCGTGGCTGGGTCACCGACCGGCTGCCGAGCTACATGGTGCCCGCCTCCTACACCGTGCTGCCCGCGCTTCCGCGTACCTCGACCGGCAAGATCGATCCGAGCCGGCTTCCCGCACCCCGCGAGCACGCCGAGTCGGCACCTCCCGGGCGGACAGCCACCGAACGGGAATCCCGGCTGATCACCCTCGTGCGCGACGTGCTCGGCACCTCGGCGAGCCCCGGCGACGACTTCTTCGCCCTCGGCGGCGACTCACTTCAGGCCATCCGTCTGGCCAACCGGGCCCGCACGCACGGCATGCACCTCACCGCGGCTCAGGTGCTCCAGGCCCGCACCGTCGAAGCCATGGCAGCGCTGATGGTCGACACGACGACGGGCGCGACGGCGGTACGCCGACCGCCGGGAACGGTGATCGGCCTCACCCCGATCCAAGGCTGGTTCTTCGCCCAGCGGTTCGCCAACCCGCACCACTTCAACCAGGCCAGGCTGTTTCAGATCGCTCCGGACACCCCACAGCCGACGCTGCTGGAGGCTCTGGTCTGGACCATCGCACGCCACGACGCCTTCCGCACCCGGTTCCGCCGCGACGGACACACCTGGCTGGCGTTCCTCGAAGACAACCCGGTACGGATCGAACAGCGGGTGCTGTCCGGTCCCGCCGAACAAGTCCTCCCGCAGGAACTCAACGAGCTGCAACGGTCCCTCAACATCGAGGACGGTCCGCTGTTCCGGATCGTGGTGTTCAGCAGGCCGGGCAGCCCGCAGCGATGGTTGTACCTGGTCGCACACCACCTGATCATCGACGCGGTGTCCTGGAACATCCTCGGCGAGGACATCGAATCGGCGTGCCGGCGGCTGGCCCTCGGCGAACCGCTGCCCGACCAGCCCGCACCGGGTCTCCCCGAGTTGTCCCCGCCGAGTGCGCCCAGCGATACGGAACTCGGCTACTGGCGGGGCCTGCTCGACCAGCCCAAGCCCACCTTCGGGATCGGTCGGCTCGCCAAGCCCGCACCGGTAGGACATCTGCGGCACACCGCCCGGAAGCTGACCCCGCACGCGACCCGTCACCTCCTCCACGACGTGCCGCGCCTGTACTCCTCTACCACCGAGTCGATCCTGCTCGCCGCGCTCGCCCAAGCGCTCGCGCCGCTATCAGATCGGCCAGGTCTGTACACCTTCGTCGAAGGGCACGGTCGAGACGGCGATCCCCCGGCCGATGGCGTCGTCGGCTGGCTCACCAACCTGTACCCGATCCTGCTGTCGCCGCCGCAGGGCGACCGCCTGCTCGACTGGGCCGCCGCGTTCGGCCAACAGTTGGCGCAGGTGCCCGTGGGCGGGGCCACGTTCGGGCGGGCCCGCTACCTCGAACCCGACAGCTCCTTGGGCACGCTGGTCAGCAAGCTCGACCTGCCGAAAGTCACCGTCAACTACCTCGGGCAGACGGCAACCGTCGACGGGCGCGCCGTGCTGCGTTCCTCCCC
Organism: Micromonospora tarapacensis; assembly: GCF_019697375.1. NCBI lineage: Bacteria > Bacillati > Actinomycetota > Actinomycetes > Micromonosporales > Micromonosporaceae > Micromonospora > Micromonospora tarapacensis. The sequence goes on from NZ_JAHCDI010000004.1 coordinate 4,087,125, forward strand.
CCTCGATACGAGCCAGGCCATCAGTCCGAGCAACGTCCTGCCCACGCCGCTGCACGTCACCTTCACGGTCGATCGAGGAACGCTTCAGGCACGGTTCAGCTACGACGAGGGCGTGTGGGCCGACGCCATCGAATCCGTCGCCGACCGCTTCGTCGCCTCCCTCGAACACACCGCCCGAGCCGTACCGCTGACCGACCGGTGGCACGAGGCCACCGCCGACCCGCACTGGCTGGTACACCCCGTCGGCGGCGCCGTCGACTGGTACGCCCCGCTTGCCCGCGCGCTGGCGCCGAAGCAGAGCTGCTACGGCCTGCCGTATGACCGCGACGACAACGCCCCCGACATCCCCATGCTGGCGGCGGCATACCTCGACCGGATCCGCTCGGTGCAACCAGCCGGCCCATACCGGCTGACCGGATGGTCGTTCGGAGCCGTGATCGCCTACGAGATCGCCCGCCGACTGGAGCAGGATGGCCAGAGCACACGGCTGACGCTGTTGGACCCCGTCGTGCCGTTCGACCGCGCCGGCGACCCCGCCGCGCTGGTGGCGCAGGTGAGCACACTCGCCCCTCACCTCGACCACGCGACCCTGGTGACCGCCGTCGACACGACCAGGAATCTGCCGCCGCTGGCACGGGCTCAGGTGCTGGCCGAACAGCTCGGCCTGACCGGTCCGGAGCCGGAGCACGCGCTCGCCCAACAGCGGCTGGACATCATCGTGCGCAACCACGCCGCGCTGACCGCCTGGCAGCCGGAGGGATCAGTGCAGAACCTCCTGTTGATCCTGTCCGCCGAGACAGCTGCCCGCCAGATGGAGGACCTCGCCGGCTGGCAGAACCTGGCCAGGACGTGCGTCGGCGTCGAAGTCGTGCCCGGTGACCACCAGACGATGCTCACCGGCCCCGGACTCAAGGAAATCGAGGAGCACCTGCGCGCTCCGTTGCAGGATCCGCACGGCGAGGGGCGGTAGGCGTGTGCGGCATCGCGGGAGTCCTTCGGTTCGCCTCAGGCGGCAGCAGCGTGCCCGGCGTGGACGAGATTCGGGCGGTCACCGCCGCGCTGGCCCACCGCGGCCCGGACGGCGGAAATATCTGGCACCGACGCGAGATCACGCTCGGACACCGGCGGCTGAGCATCCTCGACCTCACCGAGGACGGCACGCAGCCGATGACCCGCGACCACCTGACGCTCGTCTACAACGGGGAGCTGTACAACTTCACCGACCTGCGCAGCCACCTACAACGCCGCCACCGCTTCCAGTCCGGCACCGACACCGAAGTCGTCCTACGCGCGTGGCAGCAGTGGGGACCTGCCGCCCTCGACCGGTTCGACGGCATGTTCGCCTTCGCCCTCTGGGACGACCGCGCCCGGCAGCTGCACCTCGTGCGGGACCGGCTCGGTGTTAAGCCGCTGTACTACCACCGCGGCAACGGGTTCCTCGTCTTCGCCTCCGAAGTCGAAGCCCTCCTACGTTGCCCCCAGGTACCACGCCGACCGGACCTGGACGCCTTCCACTCGCAGCTACTGTGCTCGTCCACGCTCCAGGTCGACCGGCAACTCACCCTCATCGACCAGGTACACGCCCTACCGCCCGCCACCCACCTCACCCTCGACCACGAGGAATCCGAAACCACCCACACGTACTGGCAGCTCCCCACCCAGACCACCGAACAACGTCCGGCCGACGCCCCGGCGGCATCCACTGAACTGGGCACCCTGTTCCAGCGCAGTGTGACCAGCATGCTCGTGGCGGACGTCCCGGTCGCCGCCTTCCTCAGCGGCGGCCTGGACTCCAGCGCCATCACCGCCACAGCCGCGGCCACCGGCCCGCTCACCGCCATCACCCTCACCCACACCACCGCGGGGTGCCGGCGGGCCCGTGACGCCGCCGACGCCGACCTGCGCTTCAGCAAGCTGCTCGCCGCGCACACCGGCCAGATCACCCACCGCATCGCCGCCCGCCCGAGCACGGTCACACTCGACGACGTCGATACGGTCTGCGACCTCGCGGCGATCGGCGACGATGTCCGGCACGTCAGCATCGCGCACAACTACCGGACCGTCCGAAACCTCGGACTCAAGGTCGTACTCAACGGACAAGGCGCCGACGAAACCATGGCCGGCTACGTCAGCCTGCCCACCTTCGTCAACCACATCCTCGACCTACGCCAGCCGTCCACCGCCACCATCAACTCACTGCCCGGCTCCCGGCAGACCATCGGACTCACCCCCGAAGTCCTCGCCCACCGCGCACGGATGCACGAGCGCGTCCTCGACTTCCACGCCGGACTACCCGGCACCCCGCTGGAACGCGCTCATCGGCTGCTCATGCACACCCAACTCAACCGGGTCGTGCAGTTCGAGGACCACCTCAGCATGCGCTCCGGGGTGGAAACCCGGGTGCCGTTCCTCGACCACCACCTCGTCGAGTGGTGCTTCACGCTGCCCTTCGAACACCACGTCGACCGCCACACCCGGCAAGGCAAAGCGATCCTGCGCGCCGCGCTCGCCGGGATGCTCCCGGCCGCGCTGCTGGCACGGCCGAAGCAGGTCTTCCCCCACCCTGAACCGACCACGCTGCATCGGAGTCTCGCCGCGCTCGTTCGCCTCCACGCCGCCGAGCTGCACGCCGACCCGCTCGTCAACCACCTCTTCACCCTGCCGCCCGGCAACAGACTGTCCGCCCTCCCGACCAAGACGCTCTGGCTGCTACTGACCACCTGGAGATGGCACCACAAACTCCAACGCCCCCACCCCCACCCCGACCCCGCCAGCCAGCAGCCGACGACGACGAGCGAAGCTACCGACCCCGACCTCACCTCCCACGGCACATCAGCCCGCCGCGTACCCGCACCCAGGGGCGCCGATGAAAGGACCCAACGGTGACGACGCAGACCCTCCCCGACCAGATCACCGTCCAACGGATCACCGGCCACATCGGCGCCGAGATCCACGGCATCGACCTCTCCCAGCCGCTGAACGACGACGTCATCTCGACCATCCGCGCGGCACTGCTCGCCCACAAGGTGATCTTCTTCCGCGACCAGCAACTGACCCACGCAGAGCACATCGCCCTCGCCCGCCGGTTCGGCGAACTCACCCGCCGCCCCGGGACCAAACACGGCGTCCACCCCAAGGGCTTCCCGCAGATCCTCACCATCGACCCAGACGCCGAAGACGCGCGGTACGGGCGCGACTTCGAGGAGCGGTACCGCCAGAAGTGGACCTCCTACACCGCGGGCTGGCACACCGACCTCACCCCCGCGGTGAACCCGCCGGCCGCCTCGATCCTGCGCGCCGAAACGGTCCCACCCTTCGGGGGAGATACCCAGTGGACCAACCTCGTCGCGGCGTACAACAACCTCTCCGAGCCGCTGCGCAACCTCGTCGACGGACTCCGGGCCGAGCACACCTTCTTCGCCGGCTGCCAGATGCACCCCGCCGACCCCGAGGACATCGCGATCCGCAAGATGAACCGCGACGACCCGCAGGTCTCACTCCACCCCGTGGTCCGGGTCCACCCCGAGACCGGCGAGCGGGCACTGTTCGTCCACCCGGCCTCCGTCAGCCGGATCCCCGACCTCAGCCCTGCCGAGAGCGCCAAGCTCCTCGACCTGCTCTTCGCCCAGATCATCCGCCCCGAGTACACCGTGCGGTTCACCTGGCGGCCCGGCAGCGTCGCCATGTGGGACAACCGCGCGACCGCCCACCTCGCCGCCACCGACCTGTCCCACCTCGACGTACGCCGCACGATGTACCGAGTGACCATCCTCGGCGACCGCCCCACCGGTCCCGACGGATTCACCTCCGAGATCATCGCCGGCGAACCACTCACCGCGTTCGAGGATTGACTACAGCAGCGCCGGCCCGCCCGACCACGATCGACTGACGGGCCGCCGTCAGCGAGCGCAGGCCGCTGCCCCAGCGCCTTTTCGGACGGGCCGGCGTTGCCGGCCGAATCACCGACGGACACAAGCCCTGGCGAGATCCGCACTGGTACGGCGGGCGGCTGCGGCAACACTCACGGGAATCAGCGGTCCAACAGGCCCCGACTGATAACCTGCCGCAACCGCCAATGCACATAGCTCGCGGAGCAAGGAGATCGCGTGAAAATCCTCGACGAAACTTCCCGGACGCTCAACGAATACCTGCTCGTCCCCAACCTCACCACCGAGGACTGCACACCCGGGAATGTCGACCTCAGCGCACCGCTGGTACGGCACCGCCTCGGCGAACAGTCGCCGATCCGGATCGCCGTCCCCCTGGTCAGCGCCATCATGGGAGCGGTCTCCTCACCCCGCATGACGATCTCGCTCGCGCAGTGCGGAGGGCTCGGCTTCATCCATCACAACCAACCAATCACCGCCCAGGCGGAAATGGTCAGCAACGTCAAGCAACACAAGGCCGGATTTCGACACAGCGACATCAACATCAAACCAACCGCGACGCTCGGCGAGGTCGCCAGACTCCTACGGGCGGCCGAGCGCGACATCGCCGCGGTCACCGACGACGGCACACCTCACGGAACCTTCCTCGGACTGATCTCCACCCGCGACTTTCACCCCAAGCGCCACGACCTGAACGACTCCGTCGAATCGCGCATGCAGCCCGCCAAGTCGCTCGTCGTCGCCGATCCCTCGATCTCGCTCTCCCAGGCCAACGCGATGATCTGGGACAACCGCCTCGACGTACTTCCCGTGGTCGCCGACAACGGAAGACTGGAGTCCATCGTCCTGCGTCGCGACTACGAACTCCACAAGACCTTCCAGAACGAGACGATCGACAGCGACAAGCGGTTCCGGGTCGGAGCAGGCGTCAACACCCACGACTACAAAGAACGCATCCCCGCCCTCGTCCGGGCCGGAGCCGACGTCCTGTGCATCGATTCCTCCGACGGATACTCCGTCTGGCAACGCAACACGCTCCAATACGTCAAGGGCGAATTCGGAGACCAAACCCCTATCGGAGCCGGCAACGTCGTCGACGGACGCGCCTTCCGCTACCTCGCCGACGCCGGAGCCGACTTCATCAAGGTCGGGATCGGCGGCGGCTCCATCTGCATCACCCGGGACCAAAAAGGCATCGGCCGCGGCCAGGCGTCAGCACTGATAGACGTCGTGACCGAGCGCGACGCCTACGCCAAGGAAACCGGCGTCTACATCCCAATCTGTTGCGATGGCGGCCTGCTGAGCGACTACCACATGGCGATCGCGTTCGCACTGGGCACAGACTTCATCATGCTCGGCCGCTACTTCGCTCGCTTCGCGGAAAGCCCTTCCAAGCTGGTTCGTGTCAACGGCCAACTCTTCAAGGAATACTGGGGCGAAGGCTCTCAGCGAGCCCGGAACTGGTCTCGCTACGACCAGGGGGGCGAGCAGCACCTCGTCTTCGAGGAAGGCGTCGACGGCTACGTCCCGTACGCCGGCAGCATGTACGACACCGTCACGATGACCATCGCCAAGCTCAAAGCGACAATGATCAGTTGCGGCTCAACCTCGCTACGCGCCTTCCACGAGAACGCGGTCCTGGTGCCCGTATCACATCAGAGTTACCTGCAAAACACCGCCGAAATTCAACTTCGCGACCGGCCGAGCGACCCAGGGCAGTAAACGCGAACCACAGAACCTCCAGGAAGCTGCGCCCTTCCGTCTATGTCACCGAACATCGCGGTTACTGAAGTGTTGGCCGACGTTGAAGTGAACGTATTGGGCAGTCAGGAGAGGATCGATGACCACGAGACCAACGCTCACCGTCATCTATCGCACCGACGATTTCGATCCGGACTATCTCACGAAAGCCACTAATCACTTCTTCGCCGCATCCTCGGAAGCGGCAACGCGAGCCGGATTTCGCTTCCGCGCCATCCCTATCAACGAGCTGTCGCCAAGCTGCGTGGGCCAGCCGCAGCTTTGGCGCCACGGAGAGAACCTGCTCCGGACAAGGCAGCTCTTCCAAGTCGACGATTTTAGTTGGGATCCCCAGACCGCCCATCACCTAAAAGCGGTCTGCCGCACAGTACGGGAAAGTGATTCGGTTCTCCTGAACCGCTCATTCACCGACGCGGAGTACCTGTCAACGGATAAGCTCGCCATCACCCAGCGAGCCTCACGACTCGGGCTGCCAACCCCGCCTACTGTGGCAATACCGTTTGGCCGCTACGCCCGCACCGCAACCCCTTTAATCGAGCAGCAACTCGGTCCGGGACCGTATATTGTGAAGCCCCGAGAGATGGGCATGGGATTCGGCGTCATGAAAGTCGACGGCATCGAGCAACTTTCCGCCATCCTTGACGTGACGGCTCAAGCCGGAATGGGATATGTCGTGCAGCCATTCATCCCCAACTCGGGCGACTTGAGGGTTTACGTAATCAACCGAGAGATCACCGCGACGCAACACCGCTCACCCTCCCCCGGACACTATTTGGCCAACATCAGCCAGGGTGGGGCCAATGCGATCAGAGCAACAGATATGGACATCCAGTCGGCAACTCTGCGCATCGCCGACAGCCTCGACGCAGCCTGTCTGCAAGTTGATTGGCTCCTGGGCGAAAAAGGTCCAGTAGTCAACGAGTGGAGCAGCGGATTTGGTGGGTACTCAGCCCTGCCTGATCCCGAACGCACCCGCCTGAGCGATGCCTTCTTCGATTGGGCCAGAACGCTCCTGTGACGCGAAAGCGTTCCCAAGCGAGGGCCGTTGATCTACCCAGCGCTTTCCGAGGTGCGCGGCGTTTAGCGTTCTTGAACGCTCCAGCCTCTACGTCTTGCGGCAGTAATGATCTCGGCCGCGCCCATGGTGGATGCTCCTGATCGCATCGTGGCCATCGCAGAACGCGCGCTGGCGTTAGAGCACGCTCTTGAGCAGTTCAGAACCAGGTCGGCCCCAAGGTCGGGACGCAAGGTCGGACCGAAGGTCGGTATTCCCAGGATCAATGCGTTCTGTAATGGTTGGCAGTGCAGTCGGTTACATCAACCATCACAATGCGCGGCCCGGATCAGCTGCCGGGACTGGTTCCGCCGTCCGCAACGTGGTCAACGCGCAGATAGCCGCGGGGGCTACCTGCCCACCCATCGCAAGTCTCGTTGAAGGGACCAGTCATGGACAACCTGCTCACTGTCAGCGAAGACCCGTTCCAGCTCGACGTGGAGATCGTCACGGAGGGGCCGGTCGCCGCCGCGTTGCCGGCGGACACGGATGACGGCTGCGACACCGTGAAGGGCAGCGACTGCTAGGCGTCACTCCTGCCGGTTCCGGCGGACGGCCCCCCGTACGCCCGCCGGAACCGGCGCCCACGTCAGGCAGGTTTCGCAAGGGAGCGATGTTGACGGCAGGAGGCTGTCGTGTTTCATGCGGTTGATGCCGGCACCGTCCGGGTCGCAGCTCATTCCTGGCCGGGTCACGGGGTGCCCTGGCCGGACCGGCATGATCCGGTCGGTATTGATGCCTGGCTTCGAGCGACCTGGAAGGTCGGCTTGGTGGATACGGTCTGGGTGGCGAGCCCTGGGTTCGTTGACCGTGTGGAGGCGGCTCTCGCTGGCGGGACCTTGGACGCTGCCCGGGGGTGGCGGTTGGTGTTGGCGTTGGCGCGGTACCTGGTGCGCGCTCAGCGACGGGCGACGCCGTTCGGGTTGTTCTCGGGTGTGGCGACGCTGCGCTTCGGCACGGTGGCTGCGGTGACGCCCTCGGAGCGGTCGGCGGTCCGCGTACGGCCGGACGCGGAGTGGTTCGCGTCGCTGGTCGCGCGGCTTGAGGCCGATCCGGACGTACGCTGCGGCTTGTACGTCCAGGCGAACAACCTGGTGCGGGTGTCTGGGCTTCGGATCCTCGTGGAGCGCCGGCCCCACGCCTCCGCACCCAGCGGGGGGACGTCCTCGGTACGGCGTACCGAGGCGGTGCGGCTGGCGATGACCCTTGCTTCCGGGCCGATGCTCTGGGCTGAACTGGTCGACAAGATTGCCGCCAGCTATCCGGAGTTTCCGCGTGCGTCGGCTGAGGTGCTGGTTGCCTCCCTGGTCGATCAGGGTGTGTTGATCTCTGCTCTCCGGCCGCCATCTACCTGCACAGACCCGCTCAAGCACGTCCTGGACCAGCTTGACACCGTCCCGCAAACCAGAGGTGGGCAGACGGTTCAGGAGCTTCGTTCGCTGCACGGCCGTCTCGGTGCCACCACAGGCCGGGCGACGGACTTTCGTGGGCTGGCCGCTCGGATGCGGGAGTTGGCGGTGGGTCGGCAGCCGTTGGCGGTGGATCTTCGGCTCGGGGATCAGGTCGTCGTGCCGCATCAGGTGGCCACGGAAATCATCGCGGCGGTGGAGGTGCTGCGGCGGCTGACGTCGCATCCGGCGGGTCGGTCGGAGTGGCGTGGATACCATGCTCGGTTTGTCAATCGGTACGGGATGGCGTCGGTGGTGCCGCTTGCCGAGGTGGTCGATCCGGTGGCTGGCCTGGGTTACCCGGAGCACTTCGGGGACGTCGATTCCCCGGCGGTGGCGCCGTTGTCCCGTCGGGATGAGCGCTTGTTGGCGTTGGCGCAGCAGGCGGTGATCGACGGTGTCCGTGAGATGGTCCTCGATGATGCGGCGGTGTGGGCGCTCGCCGGCCCAGATCATGATGAGGGCCTTGTCAGTCCGCATGTCGACGTGTCGGCGGAGGTGCGCGCGGTGTCGTTGCGCGCGCTGGAGGAAGGTCGGTTCGTGGTCGCGGTGACGGGTATGGGCCGGTCGGCGATGGCGACGGGTGGACGCTTCCTCGACATGCTGCCGTATGCCGAGCGGGAACGGATGCGTGGGGAGTTCGCGCGCCTTCCGGTCGCGGTGGAAGGGGCCATGCCCGCGCAGGTGAGCTTCCCGCCGCGCAGGCTGCATGCCCAGAACGTGCTCAGTTCCCCGCAGGTACTTCCGTGGCTGGTCAGCATGGCCGAGCACCGCCCTGTTGCCGGCGACGTGATTGGCCTCGACGACCTCGGCGTGGCTGCTGACGTCGATCGGTTGGTCCTGGTGTCGATTTCGCGGCGTCGAGTGGTCGAGCCCACCGTGGCGCACGCCGCCGCCGTGCACACCATGCCACTGCTCGGCCGGTTCCTCGTCGAGCTACCGCGAGCATTGGACGCCCGGCTCAAGCCGTTCGACTGGGGCGCGGCGTCCTGTCTGCCGTTTCGGCCCACCCTGCGGTACGGCCGGGTTCTCCTGTCCGCGGCGCGTTGGCGGGTCGACCCGGCTCGGCTGCCCGGCGCCGACGCCAGCGACGGGGAATGGTCGGCGGCGTGGGAGACGCTGCGGGAGAGGCTGCGGCTGCCGAGGTGGGTGCAGGTAGGCAACGGCGACCAGCGACTCCGGCTCGACCTCGATCAGGTTATGGACCGGTCGCTGCTGCGCGCCCACCTCGACACCAGCAACGCGGCGGTCACCGTCGCTGAGGCGGCGGGGCCGGAGGACTACGGGTGGCTGTCCAGCCGAGCGCACGAGATCGTCGTACCAGTCGCCTCCACCGCCGCTCCGGCTGCGGCGCCGGCCGCAGTCGCTACCCGTGGCTCGTGGCCGCCTCCTGCTGCCGCCGACTCGGTTCTGCCCGGGGCGAGCGGGTTGCTGTCCGGATCGCTCGCCGTCGAGCCGTCGATGGTGGAGTTGGTGTTGCGGCGCGGGCTGCCAGCGCTGTTCGCCGACTGGCCTCAGCCGCCGATGTGGTGGTTCATCCGCATGCGCCGTCCGTTCGCGCACCTACGGCTTCGGCTGCACACCGACAACTACGGTGACGCGGCGGTCAGAGTCGGCCGGTGGGCTGTCGCGCTTCGGCGGCAGAGACTCGCGGGTGATCTGCGCTTGGACACCTACCGACCCGAGACCGGCCGGTACGGCGACGGCCAGGCGATGTCCGCAGCCGAGGAGTTGTTCGCCGCGGACTCCCGCGCCGCGGTGGTCCAGATGGCGGCCAAGGACGACTCTCAGCTCAACCAGCAGGCGCTGACCGCCGCGAGCATGATCGACCTGGCCGCTGCGATGCTCGGCAGCCGCACCGACGGCTGCGAGTGGCTCGTCGCCCGGCCGGAACACCCCGGGCAGGCGCCGATCGACCAGGGCGTCCTACGCCAGGCGGTCATCCTGGATCCGACGTCGGTGCCTGGCCCGGTCCAGCGCGCATGGCAGGAGCGATCCCGGGCTGCGGCGCGGTACGCCGATGCGTTGTCCGCCTCCGGCAGCCCGCTGACTCCGACAGCGGTACTTACGTCGCTGATGCACCTGCACTTCGTTCGCGCGCACGGTCCGGACGAAGCCGCCGAGCAGGTCACGTATCGGCTCGCCCGCCACATCGCGCTGGCGGCGGTCCGTCGCCGCGTTCGCACCACAGGAGCTTCCCGATGACCGTCACCCTGCTTGCCACGCCGCTGCTACGAGCGGCGGAGACGATGGCCTCCTGCATCACCGACACCCTGACCGAGCCCCCGCCCGCACATCCCGCCGGTGTCGACTACGGGCCGTGCAGCACGCGCTGGTACGGCCAATCGCTGTCCAAAGGGGCCGCCGGGATGGCGATCCTGCACGGGGTGCGCGCGCAGACGGGTCACGGTGGATGGGAACCGGTCCGTGCGTGGCTGCGCCGCGCAAGCGAGGAGACGCTGAACAACGGCACCGGAGCCGGGCTGTGGTTCGGTGCACCCGCTGTCACCCACGCACTGACCACGGCCATGCCACACGCCCGGCCGGCCGCCCTGGACGCCCTGGATCACGCCGTCGCGGAACTGACCGAGCGTCGGCTCGCCGCTGCCGAGGCACGCCTCGCGGTAGCCGCCCGGCCCTCACTGTCGGAGTTCGACCTCGTACGCGGGCTGACCGGCCTGGGAGCCCACCTGCTGCGCCGCTTCCCTGACAGCGACGTGCTGCGCCGGGTGCTGGCGTACCTGGTGCGGCTCACCGAGCCGGTCGACGCCGACGACGAAGCAGGCCGGCTCGCACCGGGTTGGTGGAGCGCGGACCCACCCGATGACGAGAATCCTGAGCGGGGCGGACATGCCAACGTCGGCATGGCGCACGGCATCACCGGTCCCCTGGCCCTGCTGGCTCTGGCTATGCGGCAGGACATCCGGGTGCCGGGACAGACCGAGGCGATCGGCCGGATCTGCTCGTGGCTGGACAGGTGGCAGCAGGCGAGCCCGGCGGGCCCCTGGTGGCCCGAGAAGATCACTGTCGCGGAGATGCACGCCGGGCAGCCCGCCGTGAACGGCCCGGCGCGGCCATCCTGGTGCTACGGCACCCCGGGTATCGCCCGCGCCCAGCAGCTCGCCGGGCTCGCCCTCGGCGAGCCCGGCCGGTGGCAGGCGGCAGAAGACGCGCTGGCCCGCTGTCTGGCCGACCCCGTCCAGCTCAGCCGGATCATCGACCCGGCGCTGTGCCACGGCTGGGCAGGACTCGCCGCCACCCTCTGGTACGCCGCCGCCGACGCCCGCGACACCAGCCTGCCCGCCGCCGTGCCCCACCTGATGCGCCTGCTGGTCCAACACGCCACCAACCCCACCTCCGCATCATCTGGCCTGATCTCTGGCCCCGCCGGCATCGCCCTCACTCTGCACACCTTCACTACCGGCACCGATATCCACTGGTCCACGAGCCTGCTGATCAACTAGACGAGGAGAGCGTCATGGACCTCGATCCCGAGTCCGACACCAAGCCGCCACCGGATGCAGGGCCGGTCAGCCGGTGGCGCCAGGTGAACCTGACCTTCGCCGACTGGCGAACGGCTGAGGAGTACGCCACGGCTCGGCTTGCCCCCGCGCTCGCCGCCGCCGAGGACGACGGTGTGATCAGTGCGTTCTGGTTCGTCCGCAAGTCCGAGACGTGGCGACTGCGGCTGCTGCCCGGCGGTCGGCTCCCCCGGGTCTACGCATTGCTTGCCGGCATCACTGCGGACGACCGGATCCGCGATGTCGCCGAGCCCTTCTACCTGCCCGAGGCGTACGCTTTCGGCGGCGACCACGCGATGACGATCGCCCACACCCTCTTCCACGCCGACAGCCGCCACATCCTCGGCCACCTCGCCGCCGGTGGCGACCACCGACGAGAGCTTGGCGTGCTGCTCGCCACCCGCCTCACGCGCGCCGCCGGCCTGGAATTCTCCGAACAAGGCGATGTCTGGCGGCATATCGCCACCCGCCGGCACCAACCTCACGCGCCCGCGCCGAGACCCGGGCTGATCGCCGCCGTGCAGCGTTTGGTCACCGCCAGCGACGACACGCCGCGCAGCCCGTTGAGCGCCGCTCCTTCATGGCCGAGGGCGCACGAGCAGGCTGGCCGAGACCTCGGGTTCCTCGACCGGCACGGCACACTGACCCGCGACCTGCGCGGCGTGCTGACCCACCACGTCCTGTTCCTGTTCAACCGGCTCGGTATCTCGGCTACCGATACCTGGCTCCTGGCCACAGCTGCCGTACACGTCACCTTCCACACGTCCGACATCCCACCCGGCTACCACTCCGCCGGGACGACCGACAGTAGGGTCAAAGCGGTGAATACGTCCCAAACTGAAGCTGAAGGCCCCAATGCAGCCGCGCTGCGCGAACAGCTCGTCGCCACCCTCAAGCAGCGCGGCCATATCGGCTCCGACTCCGTCGAGCAGGCATTCCGGACGGTGCCCCGCGAGCGGTTCCTCCCCGGCGTCGACCTGGAAACCGTCTACACTCGCCGCCAGATCGTCACCAAACGCGACCCCAACGGCGCCGCGCTGTCGTCGGCATCAAGCCCAAGCCTCGTCGCGGACATGCTCGAACAACTCGACCCGCAACCCGGAGACCACGTCCTGGAGATCGGCGCGGCCACCGGCATCAACGCCGCCCTCCTCGCCGAGCTGACCAGCCCTGGCGGCACGGTCACTACGATCGAGCTCGATCAGGACCTCGCCGATGGCGCCCGCGCCGGCCTCGACCGCGCCGGCTACGACACAGTCGAGGTGATCTGCGGCGACGGTGCCTTCGGCTACCCCGAGTCCGCCCCGTACGACCGTGCCATCATCACCGCTGGAGCGTGGGACATCTCCGCAGCCTGGTGGGACCAACTCGCTGACCAGGGCCGAATCGTCGTCCCGCTGCGCGTGCACGAGAGCGGCCTGACCCGATGCTTCGCCTTCGACCGCACCGGCCCCACCACACTGGTCAGCACCACGACACCGCTGGTCTGCGGGTTCGTGCCTATGCGCGGCACGGCCGAGCACGCCGACCAGCACGTCCGCTTGGACTCCGACGTGGTCCTCAAACTCGACGCCGCCGACCAACCCGACCGCGCCGCCCTCGCCCGCGCCCTCAACCACCCTCGGTACGAACGCTGGACCGGTATCCAGGTAACCGACGACGCCCCCATCGGCCACCTCGACCTGTGGCTCTTCGTAAACGCCAGCAAGCCGTTCGGCCGTCTCCGCGTGGGCGACACCGCCCGTACCAACGGACTGGGCGCCCCCGCCTACCGATGGGCCGGAGCCGCCATCTACCACGGCGGCACCATCGCCTACCTCGCCCTTCAAGAGACCGGCGACGGCCAGCACGAACTGGGCGCCATCGCCAACGGACCCGAGGCCGACAAGCTCGCCGCGGAACTGACTGACCTGCTCGACCAGTGGGACGAGGCGGGCCGTCCCAATCAGCCCACCGTCACCGCCCACCGCGCGGGAACCCGACCGGTCCAGACCGGCGACATCAGCCGACCCGACACGGTCCTCACGATCTCCTTCTGACCGCGCGTCGCCGGGGCGGGGTCCCCGCCCCGGCGACGCGATGCGAGCGGCCGGCGTGCATAGCCACCACCGCAGCCAATCGCACCCCCTCGCGCCAAGGCACGGCCTTCCGCAGCAGATGAGGACACCCATGCCCGTCGCCCCGACCATCGCCACCCGATTCCCCCTCATCGCCCGCAAACGCCCGCCAGCCAAACCGCTCGACGCACGGGTAATGCGACTCGCCGGGCTCGCCGAGACCGCCCACCGCGAACACGACCCGGAGAAGGCGTCCATGGTGTTCAACGGAGCCGCTCTCGTCGCCTCCGATTGCGCAGACGCAGAACTTGCCGACATCTGGTGCCACCGGCACGCGAACCTGTACCTCAGCCACACCCTTCTCAACGGGTACACCGCCCGGTTTGCTCTCGAACCAGTCGTCAATATCGCCCGCCTTCGCATTCGCGCCGGCGACGGAGAAAGTGCGCACCGCCTGCTCACCGACCTCTACCAGGCGGTTGTCAACAGCGACCCCATTGTCATTGACCGACTGGAGATACATCCTCGACAGCTCCCTGCGGAGGCCAAGGAACGCGAACAGATCGCCAACTGGCTCCGTAACGTCCTGCTCTCCGATGGAACCCGCGCCCTCGCCATCGCCGGCCGGTGGGCCGACGCCATGACGCATGTCCAACGGTACGACGGAATCGGGGCCACTCTGCGCGACGGGCGACAGGTCGCCGTCGTGGCCCACCTCATCGACGGCAACACCCCCTCAGCTACCGCCGTCCTCAACCGGACCACGATCGAGCACCCGTGGGAGGAACTAGTACGCGATCTCCTATATACCTGGAGATCAGCCACCCTCGGCGATCGAAGCCGAACCGACCACTTAGAATTGATCGGCCGAGCATCAAATATGGCGCTAGGTTCCGGACTCTCCGTATTTCGCACCCGACTAGTCCTCACCATCCTCGACCTCTCCCCCGCCCTTTCCGCAACCGTTGCAGCCAGCCTGATCGATCGTCTGGCCACAGAGGTGATCCAGGAACAGGACGCCAACGCGGCGCGTGATCTCCTCAACCACCCAGCCGTTGGTCCCGAACACCACGGCTTGCTACGGCAGATGATCAGCGCAAGCGGCCTCGGCCTTGGACAACTTCCGGAATCGGTCCGCCGCGCTCTCTCGTCGGCACTCGACCTGGCCGCAACCGTGATACGCAACACCCAAACCAACCGTTGAATCCCGTTTCCGAGAAGACTGCGGACGTGACGCATATATCGCTAGGGCGCTATTGAAGTTCGAGGCCAATCACGAAATGCCGAGGTTCCTTGTCGACTTCACGCCCTGCACGACGGTAAGGCTCGTGGCGGCAGCCAGGCGCTCACGGCCTTCCGCTGGTAGGGCGACGGGCGGGAGGCCGGGGACCTCCCCACGAGGCGACTCCAGGCCGGGCGCGTTTTGTCACATGCGCCCGATATTGTCGCCGCGCATCCGCATCCCCACCGACGCCCGCTCACGGAGGTCAACCCATGGCTGGTTCCGCGCTCGACACCGTCTCTGCGGATGAAGCCCGCGCCCGGCTCGCCGACCAACTCCTCGCCGACCGGAGGATCACCTCGCCAGCGGTGGAGGCAGCGTTTCGCCGGGTGCCGCGACATCTGTTCGCGACCGACGGCGTCAGCATCAACGCCGCGTACGCCGACGACGTCGTCATCACCAGACGCGGCCCGGACGGGCGCGCGACGAGTTCGATCTCCGCGCCGTGGCTCCAAGCCTACATGCTGGAGCAAGCCAGGCTGCGGCCCGGCGCCCGGGTCCTTGAAGTCGGCTCCGGCGGCTACAACGCCGCGCTGATCGCCGACGTCGTCGGCCCCGAAGGCAAGGTCGTCACCCTCGACATCGACACCGACATCATCGACCGCGCCCGCATCGGCTTGGACCGTGCCGGCTACCGGCAAGTGACGGTGGTACACGGCGACGGCGAGTACGCACACCAGCCCAGTGCCCCGTATGACGCCATCATCGTCACCGTGGAGACACCGGACCTTCCACCGGCCTGGCTCGACCAACTCGCCCCGGCCGGTGTTCTCATCGTGCCGCTGCGGATGCGCGGCATGACCCGGTGCCTCACCCTACGACACCACGAGGATCATCTTCTCGCCACTGCGGCACTGCAATGCGGGTTCGTGCCGATGCAGGGAAACGGACGCAATCCCACCCGCCGCCTGGGCCTGCGCGGCGACGACGTCGTCGTGATCCTGGACGACACCACCACCGAGGTGAACCTGGACGCACTCGCCTCGGCGCTGCACTCGCCGCGGCTGGAGGCATGGTCGCCGGTCACCATCACGATGAGGGAAGGCTCTTCTTTCGAGTCGCTGCACCTGTGGCTGGCCAGCCAACCCCGGCCCTTCGGCGCTCTCGCCGTAGATCGCGAGCGCGCCGCCGGCCTGGTAGACCCTCAAGACCGGTTCGTCTGCCCGACCCTGCTCACCGCCGACAGCTTCGCCCACCTCGCGATGCGGAAGCTCGACGACACCACCTGGCAGTTCGGCGCCCACGGCTTCGGATCCGATGCCGACACCCTCACCGCCGACATGGTCGACCTCATCACGGTCTGGGATCACGACCACCGGCATGGCCCCGGTCCGAAGATCACCGTGCACCCCACCGGCACACACCCGCCTAAACCAGATAGACCCCAGCTGCTCGTAACCCGCCGCCACGCCACGATTACCGTCACCTGGCCCGTCTCGGGGGAGCCGCGATGACCGCCGGCCCGTCGCGCATCGAACGGTTCCCCCCGCAGTTTACTGGGAGAGTCGGATATCAGAGGGTGCGCAATGCTGCGGCTGTCGGGATACATGCCCAACTTGCACGGGTAGGTCCAGACGAACGTGCACAGCGTCGCGCAGACGGACGACGGGACGACCGGTGCACGTCCGCATCAACCTCCGCGAGGGAACCAGCGGACTCAGCGAGACTCACAGGAACGGGTCGGCGACCGTCGTAACGATCCGTCACCAGCGACTCGGCATCGACCACGTGGCGTATCCGCTTCTGCAGCCGATGACAGTGCCTCGTAATTTACCGAGCCGTCGCCTTCCGGAGTTCGTTCAGCCACTCGATGCCGAGCCTGTGGCCGTCGGGGAATTGGTCGCGATCCCCGGGCCACGTAGTGATCATCGCCAGCATGAGGGTTCGGCAATCTCGGAATAGGTGGTGATCGACGCCCGGATAGAGGTCGCCGACCTCGTCGGGTGCGTGGGCCAGGTCGAACTCGATCGGCCCCCGGCAGCACGTCTCGAAGTCGATGAAGAGCAGGCCGACCGGGGTCGAGAGGAGGTTGCCCGGGTGAGGTTCGCCGTGCAGGAGCTGTTCGGGCCGGCCGCTATCGCTAACCGTTCGGCGCAGGCGGTCCAACGTGCTGGCGAGAAAGACCCGGTCCCCGTCGGCCAGCTTCGGGGTCCGGTCGTGATCGGCCACGAGCGTCTGGGCCTCGGAAACCCGGTCCGTGAAGTGCGGGGTGGGCAGGTCGACCCGGCGCATTCCGGCGTGCAGACGTCGAGCGCTCTGGCTTAGTCCGCGGGTGGGATCGCTTGAGTAGTCGCCGGTTCGTAGTAGGTCCACAGGGTGACCGCGTAGTCGTCCCGGACGAAGACCTCGGGAGCTTCCCGCGCGGCCACCGGGCTCCCGATGTCTAACAGTCGCTGTGCGATATCCACTTCAAGCTGGGCGCACTCGAGTCGCAGCGTGCCGCGGCCGAAGCCACCGCCCGCCTCGTCCTCGACGCCGGCAAACCCGGCGGAGAAGTCCGGCGTCAGATCAGCCGCAGTCGGAAAAGTCCGCGAGAGCCTGTCGTGCTTACGCAGCAGGAGGCTGCGGGTGGAAGACAGCCGCGGTGGAAGCCGTCCCAGCCCGCAGGCGGGTTCAGGGCGCGGGCTTCGGATCGCCGCAGACTCGGTCGGGCACGCAAGTCCGGCGGATGGCCGTTGGAGTCGATGGGGGGTCGGGGCTGTCGGCCGTTCGTCGAGGACCAGTTGGCTGCGGCTACTCCGGCCTGATCAGTGTCAACACCGGAGAACGTGGACTGCGGTCACAGCGGGCATGGCTCGGTACGCGGGTAGGCCCGACGATCTGGCATCCGGCGCCGGGGCGGCGGATCATGTGCGTGTGGGTGGGACATGCCCGGGTCGGTCTGCTGCGGCCGTGACGTGGAACGTGAGTCCTTCGGTGCTGCTCAGCCGCATCGCGGCCCGCCCTGCCCGTGGGGACCACGCCATCACGTCGCCGCCGTGTCGGCGAGCGCGGGTGGCGACGGCGTCCAGGTCGGGTACGCCGATGACGAGTTCCCACTGCGGGGTTGGCGCGGCGCCGGCCGTCGGTGGCAGGAAGTCGGCGTGTCCGACCGGTAGGCCGAGTGCGTGCCGGTAGAAGTGTTCGGTCTGGTCCGGGCGTTCGCAGACGAGGGCCATCCGGTGGGGTCCATCGGGCAGCCCTGGTGGGAACTGCCATCCGGTGAACTCGCGGGGTTGCCAGAGGGAGAATGCCGCGCCGACCGGGTCGAGCATGGTGGACATACGTCCCTGGTCGGCGGCGTCGAACGGGGCGAGCACGAGTTGTGCGCCATGCGCCGCCGCCTGGGCCGTGCAGCGGTCGACGTCGTCGACCGACAGGTAGAAGGCGACGTGGGCGGGGAGGCCGGGCGGGTAGATCGGTGTCGAGAGGTCACTCACGCTGCCGATCCAGTGACCGCCGTAGCGGATTTTCGTGGCGCGGCGCCAGTCGGTTTCGTCGACGGCGAAGCGCCAGTCCAGCACGGACGAGAAGAAGTCCGCAGTGGCCGGGATGTCGCGGGTCTTGATGTCCATCCAGCAGAACTCGCCGGATGCTCCCAGGCCGGTCGTCTCGGTGTGGGCGGTCACGGCAGTTCCACGGTGAGGCTGGGAGGGATGGCGTCGAAGGCTTCCGCCACCCGGCGGGCCAGGACGTCGCGTCCGCCGGGCCATTGGCGGCCCTCGTAGCCGCGTCCGGCGATCCAGTTGCGGGCTCCGCACCGCCAGGCGCTGAGGGCGAGTTCGCCGAGCAGCCGTAGACGTACGTCGTACCGGCCGTCGGCGTCGAGGCGTTTCTCGAGGACCTCGACCAGCCGGGTCTGCACCTTGATGGAGGACAGGATGCTGTGGTCGCGCAGCACCGGGTTTCCGGCGGCGAGGCGGCGGGTGGCGAGGAACCGGCGTTCCCAGTTGTCGTCCATGCTCTCGATGGCGGCGATCAGGGACGTCCGCAGCGTCTGCAAGGCTGGTCCGCGGCCAGTGCCATGGGCGAAGTGGGTGGTGTAGGCGTCCCACAGCTCGCCCTCGGCGGCCATCGCCACGTCTTCCTTGCTCGGGTAGTAGCGGAAGAACGTGCTGCGGGCGATCTCGGCGTGCGCGGCGAGTTCCTCAAGTGTCACCCGGTCGAACCCACGCTCACTGAACAGCGTGAGCGCGGCGTCGGCCAACAGCCGGCGGGTGCGCTGCTTTTTGCGCTGTCGCAAGGGCAGGGCGTCGTCGGGAGTAGGGGACGTGGCTGCCACGAGACGAGCCTAGCAAAACAGACCTGAGAGCGGAATGACACTGGAGCCGGTTCGACACTCATGGCAAACTGGTACTCAGTCTCATTTCACTGCCGGGCGTTCCCCGGGGATCCGGCTGCTCCGTACCGACGCACTGAAAGGTGCCCGGCATGACCACTTACTCCGTCCGCACGCATCCTCGTGGGTCAGAACCGGAGAGGACCGGCAACCTCGGCCGCCCGCGAGGCATCCTGGTGCCGGCATGACGTCACCTCTGGTAGGCGGACGTCCGCGAGCGGTCCTGTCGGTGCTGTTGCTGGCCTCCACCCTCGGGGTGATGGGCGGGGCGACGATCGCTCCGATCATCGAGGTCATCCGGCAGAACCTCGGGATAAGCGGCACCGCGGCCGGGCTCATCCTCACCTCGCACAGCCTGGCCATCGCCCTGGTCAGCCCACTGGCCGGCAAGGCCACCGACCACTACGGGCCCCGAATCCCACTGGCCGTCGGGCTGGTCCTGTACGGCCTCGGCGGCGCGGCCGGAATGTTCACCACCTCCCTACCGGCACTGCTCGCCTCCCGGCTGGTACTCGGCACCGGCGCGGCGGCGGTGTTCACCTGCTCCACCGTCGCCATGCTCGCCCTCTACCGAGGGCCGGAGCGGGATCGGGTGATGGGCTGGCGCACCACCGCGACCAGCGCCGGCGGGTTCGCTTATCCACTGCTGGCCGGCGCGCTCGGACACCTGTCCTGGCACGCCCCGTTCGCCATCTACCTCATCGGCGTACCCCTGGGTCTGGCCGCCCTGCTGGCCCTGCCGAACCCCGCCGCCGACCCGCATGCCACGACCGGGCCGCGCCGCCGTGGACGGGGTGAGGCGTTCCGCCTGCTCCGGGCCCGGCCACTGCTACTGGGGCTCTGCGCGATCTGGGTCGCCACCGCCGGACTGATGATGGTGCTCGCGGTGTTCCTCCCTCGCCGGCTGGACCAGCTCGGCATCCAGGACACGCTCCTGGTGGCGCTCTACGGCGTGGTCCTCTCCTCGGCGACCGCCAGCCTGGCCGGTCTGGCCTACCCCCGGCTGCGGACCCGTCTCTCCTACCCGTCCCTGCTGCGGGTCTCGGCGCTGGCCTGGACCGCCGCGTTCGTCGTCTTCGCCTTCGCCGGTCACCCACTGCTCCTGCTGCTGGTACCGATCCTGACCGGGATCGGCATCGGCATCGCCATGCCGACGCTGACCGTCCTGATCGACCACGCCGCCCCACCCGAACAGCGCGGGGTGGCGACCTCACTTCAGGCCACCGCCCTGTTCGGCGGCCAGTTCGCCTCGCCGCTGGTCTTCGGCCCCCTGATCGAGGCCACCTCCGTCACCACCGGCGCGCTGATCGCGGCGGCCGGCACCACCGGCATGGTGTTGGCGCTGCTCCGACTACGCGTCCCAGAGCCTGACCCGATCGACGAGCCGACGGCGCCGGACACCGTGGCCGTGGCCCGCGACAGCGGATAGTCGACGCTGGCCGGCGCCACCTCCACGCCAGCAAGGCGAGGAAGGCCGTCCACAAACGACAGCGTCCGACCCACCTCTTACGGAAGGGTAGGCTGCGAGACATGTGCCCGTCACCCCTCGCGACGGCCCCAGCGGCAAGGGGAAACCGATCGACATCCTGGGATGGCTCCTGGTCGCGGTACGGCGCTGGTACGTCTCAGTACCTGGCCTGTTGGCGACGATCGGCGCGGTCGCGCTGACCGGCGCAATGATGCAGCCGGAGTACAAGATGTCGGCGACGGTGCTGCTCGTGCCGCCGACCGCCAAGATCCCGAAACCGGTGGCGGGACGCCCGCCCGAACCAGGCAACCCGTGGCTGACGGTCGGCGAGGCCGGCATGGCCCGGGCCGTCGCCGTGGCGGTCTCCGCTGCGCAGGTCCGCGAGCGCGTACGCCTGGCCGGCGGAGACCCGGACTATGAGATCAGCCAGGTGGACCGGGGCGCCATCCTGACCGTCGACGTCGCCGCACGCTCCTCGGACGAGGCGATCCGCACCGCTGCGGCGGTGATTGGGCTGATCGATGAGGAGGTCGCGGGCAGGCAACGGCCGCACCAGCCTGGCCCTGGCGAAGCGATCGGCGTGGAGGTACTCGACGAGGGCGGCGTCGACGCCTCCCGGATGTCGAT
The DNA here is from genome assembly GCF_019697375.1 of Micromonospora tarapacensis. Taxonomy (NCBI): domain Bacteria; kingdom Bacillati; phylum Actinomycetota; class Actinomycetes; order Micromonosporales; family Micromonosporaceae; genus Micromonospora; species Micromonospora tarapacensis. The sequence continues at coordinate 4,108,548 of NZ_JAHCDI010000004.1, forward strand.
CCTGCGAACGCAGCTGATCGTCGCCGGCACCGGGCTGGCGGTGTCGATGATCGCGGCCGCCGCCTACGGCACGATCGCCCGGCGGGCACGCGCCCGTGCCGGGAACACTCGTCGACCCACCGGCCGGATGGCCGTCGACACAACGAAGTGACCCTGTGCGGGTCATCACCGTCAGCCCATCATCTGGTTGCGTAGCAGGTCCTTCGCCTGCTGGGCGCGGTCGCGGTCGTCCGCCTGCACCTGCATGAAGAACTGTGCCGCCGCATCATCGCCACTGCTGCGGGCGTCGTCGATGTACTGCTGCAGCGTGTCGGCCTCCTGCAAGGTGTGATACAGCAGGCTGATCACGTTGTACTGCACGTCATGGGTCGCGGTCACGCTGGCGGTCATCATTTCTCCTCTCACCCGGTCGTCCCTGCGTCCGTCAGCTACCCGTTGCCGAGATCTTCAAATGTCCCGGCCACCTCTTTCCGGGAACAGTCGGTACGCCGACTGACCGTCACAGGCCGGGCCTCGGGGCGACGAGCGCCCAGCGAAGCAAGGAAAGGCGGACGCATGGCGGTCCTTGATCACGGCACCTCCATGCCGGCCGCCGTCCACCCGGCGGCGACACGCGACACACACCTGGGCTACCAGGGCGCTGCCCGAGCGGTCAGACCCACAGGGCTGGGCAGTGTTGACCCGGCACCGCGGGAGTCGTTGCGCTCGGGCGGTAGGTGCGGGCTGCGTCTGGCCGCCCGGCCGGGGCTACCGACCGGCGACGTAGACGGTGTTGGCAGCCTCGCCGCCCGTCAGATGGTTGGAGAACCTGACGACATGCGCCCGCACGGCGGGGAACACCTCGGCGAGCGTGGCGGTGAAGTCGTCGTCGGGCGGATCATCCGACCAGAGCGCGAACACGCCACCCGGCCGGAGGTGGGCGGCTAGGCGACGCAGGCCGGCAGGGGTGTAGAACCCGTCGTGGCTCGGGTTCAAGACGTGTCGCGGCGTGTGGTCGATGTCGACCACGATGGCGTGGAAACGTCGACCGGGCGTCTGCGGATCAAGACCGGCCGGGTCGTTCACCAGCGCGAAGAAGTCACCCCGCACCAGACGACAGCGCGGATCCCCGGTGAGCCGTGCGGCCAGGGGCAACACACCCTGCCGATGCCAGGAGATCACCTCGCCCAGCGCCTCGACCACGGTCAGCGTCCGTACCCGCGGGTCGTCCAGGACGGCCCCGGCGGTGTACCCGAGACCGAGACCGCCGACGACAACGTCGAGGTCAGCCTCGTGCAGCTCGGCCAGGGCGAGCCGGGCGAGTTCGACCTCGGCCACCGTGAACAGACTCGACATCAGGTACTCGTCGTCGAGCTTCACCTCGTAGACGTCGACGTCGAGGGCCGGGTCCCGCCGTCGCCGCAGGCTGATCGCGCCGATCGGCGTTTCACGCCAGTCGATCTCCTCGAAGCGACGGCTCATCGGCGGTCTGCCTTTCTGCCTGCCTTGCGCTCACCGAAATGCGGATGCGGATCATGAGGGTGCCTTCAGTGGCCAGCGCAGTACAGCAATGCTCTTGCTCACCCTCGCCGTTCACTGGGGGTGGGGGCGGACCGGGCCAGTTCTTGGGCGGCCGTCCAGACCAGCAGCGACGACTGTAGCCGGGACCCCCAGCCGACGGGTGTCGCGCGATCACCGAGGCGGGCGCCACACATCGCCGCCGTCATGGTGGCGGTGACACCTCCTGGCCCGTGCGCGAGCAAACCCGCCGCCACGGCCGCGGCCGGCTCGTCCGGATGGGTGAGGAAGATCGCCAGTGCCACGGCGAGCGGGCGGACCGCCGGGTGGTGACGATCGAACCGCTGCGCCAGCCGGTCAGGGTCGAGCCGCTGCCCCGCCAGAGAGACGACGCTCTGCAGCGCGTGGACCGTCTCCGGACGCCGGGCATGACTGGCCAGGATGACACCGAGATCATCCGGCCGGAGCGGATCGCCGGCACAGCCCCGCGTCGCGATTGCCACCGCGACGGCCTGGACGGCGGCGACGTCGGCCTCCATGGCGTCATCATCGGTTACGGCAGCGGTGATCCGGCGGGCCATCGCCTCGATGACGGGCAGCGGAGCGTCGGGGAGCAGACCAACCGGGGCGATCCAGGCCGCTGGCGACCCGGGCACTCCACCGACCTGCGGTGATCGGCCGACGTCGGCGCCGGCCGGTGCTGGTACCACGGCCAACTGTTCGGCCAACCGTCGCCCATCGACCTCCCGCCGATGCTCGGCGAGAGGTCGGGCCAACGTCAGCATTCGGAGGGTGACGGATCCGAACCGCAAGGGGAACCGAATATCACCATCGGCCGCCTTCCGCCCGCCGATGGCCGGCGGCTTTTGGCTCAGGGCGTCGGCACAGGCGGCGAGCAGGAGGGTGCCCCGGATGCGACCCGCACGATCCGGGCCTGTCGTCACCCGATCCGCCGTTCCTCGACCAGCACTCATTCTCACCGAACCTAACTCTTACGTCACGATAGTGATGCGGTCGCCACGCTGGTGGACAACCCCGATGACCACGAATGGGGGCGCGGCTTCTGTCGCCAGGCAGTCGACTCCGCGACTAGCCTAGACTCTAATCTGACGTGAGGGTAATGTCTGTGGGATGAGCCGCCCCGACCATTCGACGGGCCGCGCCCGGCTGCGGATACGCGGTTGCCTGCTCGCAGCGGCCTGCGGGCAGGCGCTGGGCAGCCTGCTCGACGAGGCCGGACCCGCTGGCGACGGCACGTTCGACGACCTCTCCCGCTCCGACGCTCCGCTGCCGTGCACCGACACCACCGCCAGGATGTTGCTCCACGCCCGATACCTCAGCGTCATGACCGGCCAACGACTCGACACGACCGATCTGGTGGCACACCTGCGGCGCATGCGGGAGGCGAGGTTCGGCGACGGCTGCCCTCCCCGCCCGCGGGAGGTGTTGAACACCCTCACCCGCGAGCATCGACGCAATGACGGCAAGGTCACGGAGCGCGGCACCGTCTGCGCGGTCATTCCGGTGGGCCTGTCACCGCTGCCACTGCCCAGGATCGCCGCCCGGGCGCGACTGGTCGCCGCGGTCACCGAAACGGATCCGAGAGCGCAGGAAGCGGCGGTCGGACTGGCCTGCGCGGTGGCACTCGTCCACCAGTCCGGCACATCACGCCCGCTCGATCACAACCGGTTCGTCCACCAACTGGCCCACCTGACCGCCGACGGCGCGTTCGGCGACCGACTCTCGCAGGCGGCCGTCGTCGGCGACCGGACCGCCGCCGACGTACGGGCTCGGCTTGACCTCGACGGCACGGCACAGTCATCGGTTCTCGCCGCCCTGGCCGCCTTCCTTCACCAACCGGACAACCCCGCCGCGGCCATCAGGTACGCCGTGACGCTGACCGGCCCCGCGGCCGAGGTCGCCACGATGGCGGGAGCTCTCACCGCCACACGCACCGGCGGGACGGCGATCCCGGCCCCCTGGCTGCGACGCCTGCGCTGTCGCGAGCTGATCTGCGATATCGGGGACGAACTTGCCGCCGCGACCGGCTCCGCCGTGCCGTTACCGTCGTCGCCGGCCTGAGCGGGATCAGAGCAACTGCCCAGACCTTATTGAACGGCCCCGCGACGCCGGCCCCCTTCCCCCAAGGCCCGGCTTCGCGGGGCCACCACCTCCGATCGAGGGGCAGCGGTCCCGGGCATGCCCACTTGGCGCGCGGGTCGGACGCCACCTCCCATTGCCCTACTCTTCCGTGAAGGTAGAGTGTCGGAATGCGGAGTAGGTGGTGGTGACAGTGGGTTCGTTGAACGTGCGTGCCTCCTGGTCACAGCGGGTCCGTGGGTCGATCATGTTGGCCGCGTGCGCGGACGCACTGGGGGCGCCGTACGAAGGCGCCGTCGACGTGGACGTGGCGGAGGTGCGCCGGCGGTTGGAGACGCCGCCGCACCGGCTGCGGTGGACCGACGACACCGCGCTGATGTTGGTGCTGGCTGACCATCTGACCCGCCGTCAGGGCACGGTTGACCAGGATGAGCTGGCGACGGAGTTCGCTGTGGAGTGGTCACGCGAACCCGATCGCGGGTACGGACGGGCTGCTGGCGGCCAGTTCGCCCGCCTCGTCTCCGGAATCCCGTGGTCGCGGACGTCGACCGAACTGTTCGACGGGAAGGGGTCGTACGGGAACGGCGCGGCGATGCGGGTGGCGCCGGTAGGCCTGGTGCCCGGCCTGGGTCTGTCCTCGGTCGCGGCCCGGGCGCGTCGCGCGGCCGAGGTCACCCACGCCCATCCGTGGGCGCAGGACGGCGCGGTCGCGCAGGCGGTCGCGGTGGCGATCGCCGCCCGGTCGTCGGGACCGGAGCCGGTCGACGCCGACGCCTTCCTCGCCGCCATCGCGGCGCATGTCCAGACGCCGGAGTTCCGCGGCGCGCTCTCCCAGGTGGGTGCGCTCACCCGTAGGGGCGCCGGTCCGCGGCAGGTTGCGGAGACGGTCGGCAACGCGGTCAGCGCGGTGGAGTCCGTGCCGGCGGCGTTGGCGGCTTTTCTGGTGAGCCCGGAGTGGCCGCGGGAGGTGGTGCGGTTCGCCATCTGCATGGGTGGTGACACGGACACCATCGCGGCGATGGCCGCGGCGATCTGCGGTGCTCGTCGGGGTGAGAGCGACGTTCCGGTGCTCTGGGGCCTGCGGGTGGAGTCGTCCGCCCGGATCTGGGCGGTGGGTAGTGCCCTGGCTGGCCTCGACGCCGGGGCCAGGTCTCCGATTGGCCGGACGTGACGTTGAGGGCGCGGTCCGGAGTGCCGGCGTCACATGGCGGGTCGGTACCGGCCATTAGGCTGGCGAGTGTTCGACAGCAGGGTGAGCGGTCCGACATGATCGGACGGTGGGTTGATCAAGGGAGGGATGCGGCGCCATGGCCGGCAACGCGTTGATGCAGATCGGTGAGGTCGCTGAACGGACCGGCCTGAGCCTGCGGACCATCCGCTACTACGAAGAGGTGGACCTGGTCGTCCCGTCGGCACGCAGTCAGGGTGGCTTCCGCCTCTACACCGACGAGGACGTCGACCGGCTCCAGGTGGTCAAGCGGATGAAGCCGCTGGACTTCTCGCTGGACCAGATGCGCGAACTGTTGGAGATCGTCGACCGGCTCGGCAGCGGCGCCCGGCTGCCGAAGGCCGAGCGGACCCGGCTCCTGAGCACGCTGCTCGAATACCGCTCCGCCGTGCAGGCGCGCTGTGAGACGCTGCGCAGGCAGTTGGACATTGCCGAGGAGTTCGCCGCCACGCTCGGCCAGCACATCGACGAGTTGGAAGGCGCGGGCCAGCCCGCCGCCACCACGACGCACTGACCTCCCGGGCGACAACTCATCTCTCACGTTAGGGTTGTGTCGTTGTGCCACGAGCGTCGTGGCCGGACAGCGAGCTGAGGAGTCGTCCGTGTCCAGTGCCGTGTCCCCTGCGGCGTCGGAGGTGCTCCGACAGGCCGCACGGCGGCGGACGTTCGCCGTGATCTCGCACCCCGACGCCGGCAAGTCGACCATCACCGAGGCGCTCGCGCTGCACGCCCGGGCCATCGGTGAGGCGGGCGCCGTACACGGCAAGGCCGGCCGGCGGGGTGTGGTGTCGGACTGGATGGCGATGGAACGCCAGCGCGGCATCTCCATCACCTCCGCCGCCCTGCAGTTCGCCTACCGCGACGTCGTCGTCAACCTGCTCGACACCCCCGGACACGCCGACTTCTCCGAGGACACCTACCGCGTCCTCACCGCCGTCGACTGCGCCGTCATGCTCCTCGACGCCGCCAAGGGCCTGGAGCCGCAGACCCTCAAGCTGTTCCAGGTCTGCCGCCAACGCCGCATCCCCGTGATCACGTTCATCAACAAGTGGGACCGCCCCGGCCGGGAACCCCTCGCCCTGCTCGACGAGATCGAGAAGGGCACCGGGCTACGCGCCACCCCGGTCACCTGGCCGGTCGGCATCGCCGGCGAATTCCACGCCCTCGTCGACCGCCGCACCGACGGCACGACCGCGTTCCGCCGCGCTCCCGGCGGCGCGACCACCGCCACCGAGGAACACCTGACCGCTACTCAGGCCGCCGCCCGCTACGGTGAGGACTGGCGCCGGGCCGTGGAGGAACTCGAACTGCTCGCCCTCACCGGCGCCGACCACGACCAGCAGCAGTTCCTCGCCGCGACCACCACACCGGTGATGTTCGGCGCCGCGGTCGCCAACATCGGCGTACGGCAACTGCTCGACATCCTGGTCGATCAGGCCCCCGCCCCGCAGGCCCGCCCCGACACCGACGGTGGGCAGCGCGAGATCGCCGCACCGTTCTCCGGTTTCGTCTTCAAGATCCAGGCGAACATGGACCCGGCGCACCGGGACCAGATCGCCTTCGTCCGGGTCTGCTCCGGCCACTTCACCCGCGGCATGACCCTCACCCACGCCACCACCGGCCGCCCGTTCGCCACCAAGTACGCCCAGCAGATGTTCGGCCAGAGCCGGGAAACCATCGACGACGCCTACCCCGGCGACGTCATCGGCCTGGTCAACGCGACCGCACTCGGCATCGGTGACACCCTCTACGAGGAACAAGCGGTCCGGTTTCCGCCGCTACCGGCGTTCGCACCGGAGCACTTCGCCGTACTCCGCGCGAGGGACGCCTCGAAGTTCAAACGCTTCCGCCGCGGGGTGGAGCAACTCGACGCCGAAGGCGTCGTCCAGGTACTGCGCTCCGACCGGCGCGGCGACCAGTCGCCCGTCCTCGCAGCCGTCGGGCCGATGCAGTTCGAGGTCGCCACCCAACGCCTGCAGACCGAGTTCGCCGTCCCCACCGCCCTTGAGCCACTCCCGTACGAAATCGCCCGGCGCACCGACCGCGACGGCGAGGAACGGCTACGAACCGCCGCCGGCGTCGAGGTGCTCACCCGGGCCCGCGACGGAGCCCTCCTCGCCCTGTTCCCCAACCCATGGCGGATGCGCGCGATCGCCAACCAACATCCGGACGTCACCCTCGAACCGCTGCTCGCCGACTCCTGACCCGCAGCCACGACCGGAACGTCAGGGCAGCGGACCCGGCCGGCGGTCCTGGATACGGCGCAATTCGCTGGCGGGCCGCTGCTGACGCGGCGGCTGAACACCGAGCTGAGCACGGGCACGCTCGACGTGATCAAGCCGCAGAGTCACCCCGGCCGGCGCCGCAGCGCGGCTGTGGACTTCGCCCAGCGCGGCCGATCCCACCGTCCAGGCCGCCATCAGGCCGCCTCGTCCGGATCGCCGCCCCGGACGAGTGCGTCACCTGGGACGACTTGCTACGTATTACCGCGTCGGTAAAGGGCGGGCACGTCACCGCTGCCTTGGTGGTCGGGAAGCTATGCTCGAGCAAACGGCAGCAGAACGCGCTGACCAGCGCGATCAAGGAGTACGGGGCATCGCGCCACACGTTGTACGCCACCCGATACCTCGCCGACGAAAACGTACCAGCGCCGCATCGCCCGTCAGCTCAACAAGGGCGAGAACCTGCGGCCCTGCGCCGCACCCTCGCCTACACCAGCGAAGGCGCCCTGCGGCGCCGGCATCACGAGCAGCAGTCCGAGCAGATGTGGTGCCTGACCCTGGCCACCAACGCCATCGTCTGCTGGTCGACGGAGTACCACGGCCTGGCCGTGGGAGCGCTGCGCCGTGACGACCGCGACGTCGATGATGGACTACTGGCCCACATCTGGCCGACCCACCACCAGAACGTGCACTTCTACGGCACCCACTCCGTCGACATCGACGCCGAACTCGCCCAGTTGGATGCCGGCTGCTACCGGCCGCTGCGCCTCTCAGTGCCCTTCTTGCCGCAATAACCCAATCGTCGTTGTTCCTGCTCCCTCCGACGGTATCCAGAGAAGCACACGCCGCGCTGACGTATGGGCTCTGCGTTCAGCGAGGGCTGTTACTGCGACTCGCGTCGGCGGGCAGCACGGTTGGTCACCGGCGGCATGCTTGAGGTGCCGGGCGTATCCGGTTACCATCATCGCGATGTGTCATCGCGTCTGGCCGCAACGACGTTGTGGTGATGGAGGTGACACAACGTCAAGGAAGAGTTATGCCCGCGTCACTGCACCACATGATCATCCCGGTGTCTGATCGCGACGCCGCCGCCCGATACTTCGTGGACCTGCTCGATCTGCGCGAGCCCTGGGAGAACGGCTTCTTCCAGTCGGTACAACTCGATGATTTGGTTGTCATCAACTTCGCGGCCCCGCCGGTCGAGGTGCAGCCCCAGCACTACGCCTTCCTAGTATCCGACGGGCTCTTCAACCGAATCAAGTCGCGCTTCGACAGCGAAGGTACGCCTTACACTGCCGACCCGCCCGGTAAACGGCCTTCCGAGGTCGGCGAGGTCAATCGTGACGGAACCGGCCGACGACTGTATTTTCTCGGCCCGGACGGGCACATGCTTGAAGTGCTGACCGCTCGCTATAACGACGTGCCACAGCGATCTCGCCCACAGCAACTGAGCTAGTAGCCGTACACGAGCCGTTGGGCTAATGCGGCGTCTCGTGCAAGCCGCGTTCTTGTAAACAGCCAAGGTCGACCCCGCCAGCACGAGATGCCGGGGTGGGGCTGGCTCCTCTGCAGCGGCTTCAACCAACTCACATTTGGCCGTCTTGAACAGTTGCCGGGGCGAGGCGGGCGCTGTTCCACATCTTTGGATGTGGAACAGCGCCCGCTAGGCCGGTTATTGAGCCCGAAACAGACCCGGGTCTGCACGACCTCGTCTTGGCCGGCCCTCCGCGAGACACGATGGGTCGGCACCTTGATTCCTTCCCGCTCTCGCCACCTGCGTTCACTCGCAGGAACTCTACCCTTCCGTGAGTGTTGTTATAGTGGATGGGTCGACTGACATGAGGTGCCACCGGCGTGCAGGACAACCGAGCGAGGCCATCGATCGGCCACCCCCTACGGGCCCGACTTGCACCCCAGCCGGTCGCGGCCCGTCCACCCCGGACCACAGAGGGAGACGCATGAACGGCTACCTGGTCTGGCTCACCGACGGCACCCTGCTCGCCATCACCGCCGACCGCTGCCGCCTCGACCGCCGCACCATCACCTTCGAGAAACGCACACCCAGCGACGGCGACACCAGCCCCGAGGACCCGTGGCGGACGACATCGGTACTGCGCTGGGACGACATCCACCGGGTCGAGAAGGTGCTCCCGGGGCAGGCAGAGAAGGCGGGCGCCCCGAGCGGCCACGCATCAGCGACACCACCAGAAGCGGTTTCGGGCAGCGGATAGGGCTCACTCGACCACGCCGAGGCCACGCCTCGGCCAAAGGCGCCCGAGGCCCCGGATTCCCGGCCCGGCGTTGCGGGTCGCAAGCGCTGCCCGGCCGACCCACCGGGGGGCAGGTGCTACATCCCGATTCGATCCACGGGAGAACGCACGAGCATTTCGGCGCCCGCGCCGAACCGTTGCTCCCGTGCCGGGCGCCGCCTCGCCGTCCCCTGCGGACGGCGAGGCCGAGGCAGCCGATGGAAATCTACTCCAACGTTAGGGTATGGTACGACGGCGTCGATCGGTGACGACCGACGTGGGGCACCTCGTGGGGCTGGGACCGTCCTACCCCCGGCTCCACGGGGGCAACCCTCACGCGCGTGCCCGCCGACCTGTAGGCGGCGACGCCGGCGAACGTTCGCGGAGGAACTGGTTGCCGCTGCGGCCAGCCGTCAGACTCCCGTCACAGCCTCCGCCTCCCCCAGATGCTCGCCTCGGTCATGTCGCCGTCAGCTTGCCGGACGACGACGGTCGCACGGGAGGCGGCGAGCGGTGCAGCAGGGTGGACGAGCTCGGCCAGTTGACCGCCGACGCTCCACACCCGCAGCGACGCTCGGAGCCGGGTTCCCCAGCCGTACCCGACCTGATCGTCACCCAGGCGAGCGCCCGCCAGAGCGGCGGCCATGACTGCGGCGCCGCGGCCGGCCCGAGACCACGTCAGGGCCTCGCGTAAGAGGGAGCCCGGGTCGTCTGGATGTGTCAGGAACGCGTGCAGCGCCCCCACGTACGCGACTACCGACGGATGACCCGTCGACAGCTGTCCAAGGACCTCCGCGCGGGTGGAGCGACTGCCGGTCAGCGCGACGACGAGTTGCAGCGCGTCGTGCAGGAGCGGGCTCCTGGCGTGGGCGCTGACCGTCGCGATGAGGTCCGCGGCGTCGAGGACCTGCCCACGGGGACGACCGGCCACCGCGGCGACGGCAACGGCTTGGAGGGCCGCGATCTCCTGGCTCAACTCCGGAACGCCGATGCCGGCGGCGACCGCACGGGCACGGGCCGCGACGGCGTCCAGGGGTAGGCCGGGCAACAGCCCGACCGGGCAGATCCACAGCGCGGGTTCGCTCGGGTACGTACCTGCATCCCACGCGGCAGGGACAACTGCCGCGCCGTCGGCGGGTGGATCAGGAGCCGATTCGCGAACCAGTCGGCAGGCCAGCAGCAGCATCTGTCCGGTCACGTGGCCGAACTGCAGGTCCCGATCTGGTACCGGCGCGGTGAGGCGGTCGATGGTACCTTCGTCGGCCCCCGGGCGGGTGGCCAGCTCAAGGGTGACGGCGTCGGCGTAAGCGGCCGCGAGCAGGGTGCCGCGTACCCGGTGCTCCCAGTCACGAGCTGGAGACCGATCGCTGGACGTGTTCACTGCCCACTGTCCGGGAAGGGTCTCGGCGTGGACCCGGACGCGGGGCGACCGGGCGTTCGCGTCAGGTCGGATGGCCTACCCATGCCCCGGTAGGTCCAGCCGGCGCTGATCCACAATTCGGCATCCAGGCAGTTCTGTCCGTCGATGACTCGGCGGCGGGCGACGAGTTCGCCGAGCGCGCGGGGATCGGCGTCGCGGAACTCGGCCCACTCGGTCAACACGCAGACGAGATCCGCCCGGGCCACCACGCTGGTCAGCGACGTGTCGTACGCCAGCTGTGGCTGGGCGCGGTGGGCGTTGTCGATGCCCTTCGGGTCGTAGACGTGCACGTCCGCGCCCGCTTTGTGCAGCATGGCGGCGACCGCCAGGGACGGGGCGTCGCGTACGTCGTCAGAGTTGGGCTTGAAGGTGGCGCCGAGCACCGCGATACGCGTGCCGGACAGGTCCGGTCCGGCGGGGCCCACCCGGCGGTCAAGTAGGTTCGCGGCGAGCTGGAGCACCCGGGTACGGCGGCGTAGGTTGATCAGATCGACCTCGTGCAGGAAGCGGAGCGCTTCCCCGGCTCCCAGCTCCTGTGCGCGTGCCTGGAATGCCCGGATGTCCCTGGGCAGGCATCGGCCGCCGAACCCGATCCCGGCCTGCAGGAACTGGTCGCCGATCCGTGGATCGTAGCCGATCGCGCGCGCCAGCAGGGCAACGTCACCCCCGGTGGTCTCACACACCTCTGCCATGGCGTTGATGAACGAGATCTTCGTGGCCAGGAAGGCATTCGCGGCGGCCTTCACGAGTTCGGCGGTGGCGAAGTCGGTCACCACCATCGGCACTTCACGTTTCTCGGCGGCCGCGAGGTCGAACACCCCCTTGTGAGCCGCGTGCAGCATCGCGCTGGCCCACTCGCTGCGCACGCCGACCACAACGCGGTCCGGCCGTAGCACGTCCTCAACCGCGAAGCCTTCCTGCAAAAACTCCGGGCTCCACGCCACCTCGATGCCCAGCTCCGGGTCGGCGTACCGGCCCACCAGCTGCTCTACCCACTCCGCCGTGCCCACCGGCACCGTCGACTTACCCACGATCAGCGCCTTGCCGGACAGGTGCTTGGCCAGCCCGATCACCGCCGCCTCGACGTGCGACAAATCCGTCCCCATCCCGCCAGGCCGCTGCGGTGTTCCGACGCAGATGAAGTGCACATCACCGAACCCGGCGGCCTCGGCCATTTCCGTGCCGAACCGCAGCCGGCCCGCAGCCAGGTTCCGGCGCAAGAGCTCCGCCAGCCCTGGCTCGTGGAACGACAGGTCCCCCGCCGACAGCAGCGCGATCCTCTCCACGTCGATGTCGACGCCGAACACCTCGTAGCCCAGCTCTGCGAAGCAGATCGCGTACGTCGCGCCCAGGTATCCGGTGCCCACGAACGTCAGCCGTGGCCGCACCGTCCTCGGTGGCGTCACCACCGCGGCGACATGACCGGACCGCTGGCCAGCGGATGAGAAAGCACTCACAGTTTCCGCCCTTCACGAATGGCACCGGCCAGCACCGGCAACCGCCGAGACCCGGCGGGTCCCGAGCCCCCGTATGGGGCAGCCTGGGCCACTCGCGGCCGGCGAGCGAGGAGTGGCGGCCCGTCTCATCCACCTGTGTCACCGCACCGGGCCGTGACATACGACGTTGAATGGGCAACCCGAAGGAATCGGACAGGGCCGGCAGCGCAAGAACCCCCCAGACTCTAACCTTACGTTAGAGTGGAGATGAAGTCACCTCACCCGTTCCCGCTTCTATCCCAGGCTCGCCTTCTCAATCTGCCGTCGGGGAAGTTCCGCTCCATGGGCGCCGCAGGGGCCGATCTACAGCAGTCTTCCTGGTGCCTCACGTGGCGGTCATGGTTCCCGTCGCGAGCAGTGCCAGTATCGTCCCGCCGAGTACCAGCCGGTAGGCGATGAAGAGCGAGAAGCTGTGCCGCGCGACGAAGCGCAGCAGCCACGCCACCGCCACGTAGGCCACCGCGAAACTGACCAACGTGGCGACGATCGTCGCCGTCCACCCGACGCCCTGCGAAATCTGGTCATGTTTGTCAACGACCTGCAGCAGCGCGGCGGCCGACAGCGCCGGGATCGACAGGAAGAACGACAGCCGGGTGACCGTCACCCGGTCCAGGTCCCGCAGCAGCCCGGCGGACATCGTCGCACCCGATCGTGAGACGCCGGGTATCAACGCCAGGCACTGGGCCGTCCCGATCAACACCGTGTCGCGCCATGTCACCGCCGACTGTCCACGAGACTGGGTGGCCGCCCGGTCGGCGAACCACATCACGGCACTCCAGATCACCAGTGCGCCGCCGACGTACCACAGGCTGCGCAGGGCTGTCTCGATCTGATCCTTGAACAGCAGGCCGACGATCCCGATCGGGACGGAGCCGAGGACCACCGCCCAGCCGAACCGGTAGTCCGGGGCATCGCGACAGCGACGCGACACCAGGCCCCTGATCCAGGCCGTGCCGACCCGCCACAGGTCCCGCCGCAGGAACACCACCGTCGCCAGCACCGCACCCACCTGGATGATCGCGGTGAAGGCCGTGATGTCCGGGTCGCTGGTCGAGTATCCCAGCGCCTTCTCCACGATCGTCAGATGCCCGGTGCTGGACACCGGCAGAAATTCGGTGAAACCCTCGATGGCGCCCAAGAGCACCGCTTCCCAGATCTCCAAGACCCTCACCTTGCCGTACCCACAGGTCCCGCACTGGCATACCGCTACCGCGAAATCCCACCGCGCCGGAACTCCCGCAAGCGCGAGGCCGTCCGCGGACGACGGCGAGCGACGCAGCTACACCGTGACCACCACGGGCACGATCATCGGACGCCGGCGATGTGTCCGATCCACCCACCGGCCGACGGTACGACGGATCTTCTGCTCCAACTCGTGCAGGTCCGTAACGCCGTCACTGGCCGCCTGGATCAGCGCCTCCTCAATCAACCCGCTGACGTCATCGAACGGGCCCACCCCGGCGATCGACCCCCGCGCGTGCACCTCCGGCTGCCCGACCGGCTTGCCGGTGCCGGCCTCCACCACCGCGACCACCGAAATGAACCCCTCCTCGGCCAGGATCCGCCGGTCCTTGAGCGACGACTCCATCTCACCGATCTGGCTACCGTCGACATAGACGTAACCGCACGGAACCCTCCCCGTGATGGCGGCCCGTCCATCGTAGAGATCCACCACCACCCCGTCCTCGGCCACCAGCACCCGCTCCGGCGCCACTCCGACGGCCTGCGCCAACCGCGCGTTCGCGTTGAGATGACGCGCCTCGCCATGCACCGGCATCACATGCCGCGGCTGGAGGACGTTGTAGCAGTACAGCAGCTCCCCGGCGCTGGCGTGCCCGGACACGTGCACGAGAGCGTTACCCCGGTGGACCACCTGCGCACCCAGCCGGGTCAGGCCGTTGATGACCCGGTTGACCGCGTTTTCGTTGCCGGGAATCAGCGAGCTCGCCAGCAGGACGGTGTCGCCCTCGCCGATGGAGATCGCGTGGTCACGATTGGCCATCCGGGACAGCGCGGACATCGGCTCACCCTGCGACCCGGTGCAGATCAGCACCACCTGCTCGGCCGCCAGCGCCTTGGCCTGCCCGGCCTCGATCAGCATCCCGTCGGGCACGGTGAGATACCCCAGCCGGCGAGCGATCTCCATGTTGCGCACCATCGACCGGCCGACCAGAGCCACCACCCGGTTGTGCCGGGCGGCCGCGTCGATGATCTGCTGAATCCGGTGGATGTGGCTGGCGAAGCTGGCCACCACGATCCGGCGCCCCGCACTGGCGAAAACCCGGTCGATGGCCGGAGTGAGTTCCCGCTCGGACAGTGTGAAACCGGGGTTCTCCGCGTTGGTCGAGTCGATCAACAGCAGGTCGACGCCCTCCTCGCCGACCCGAGCAAACCCCCGCAGGTCGGTGATGCGCCGATCCAACGGCAGCTGGTCCATCTTGAAATCGCCCGTGTGCAACACCAAACCGGCACCGGTACGTACCCCGACCGCCAAGCCGTCCGGTATCGAGTGGTTGACCGCGAAGAACTCGCAGTCGAAGGAGCCCAGTACGACCCGGTCGCCTTCACGGACCTGCCGGGTCACCGCCACGAGACGGTGCTCGCGCAGCTTCGCCGCGACCAGCGCGAGCGTCAACCGCGACCCGACGACCGGGATACCAGGCCGTTGCCGCAGCAGGTACGGGACCGCGCCGATGTGATCCTCGTGGCCGTGCGTCAGCACTATCGCGTCGACGGCATCGAGCCGGCCCGCCAACCAACTGAAGTCGGGAAGGATGAGATCGACGCCGTGGTGCTGGTCCTCCGGAAAGAGGACGCCACAGTCAATGATGAGCAACCGGCCGTCGTACTCGAAGACCGTCATGTTCCGGCCGATCTCACCCAGCCCACCCAACGCCACGACCCGCAACGCGCCGGCCGGAAGATCCGGTGGCAGCGGCAACTGCGACACAGCGGAAACCACCAAGTCAAACCTCCCCTGACGTCGCTCCGAACCAGGCACACCGCTCAGGCGCCACGCCTCCTGGAAGGACGCGCCGATCGAACCGGCCAGGCAGAGACAGCCCTCCCGCCGCCGCCCCGCGGTGTCAGCGACGAAGCGAACTCCTGCCTCACCCCAACAACGGCAACTCTACCCTCCCGTAAATGTTGAGGTAGTGTTGGCTCGAACGAGGACCAGGAGCTGCTGTCCCGCCGGGCAACCCGGCCGGCAAAGCGACGGAACCCTCCGGTCAGCCAGGGGTGAGCAAGACAACGGGAGACCCGATCACTCCAGCGCCGCGCCGGACAACCGTGCCGATCCATGTCCCGCCGCCTGAGCCACCCCGCGCCGCCGGACTTCCTGCCCGGCGTCGCGGGTCACGTTCCGCCCGGCCTGCCGCGTCTGCGCGCACGGCCGCGAGCGACAACCGCGAAACCAGGCCGCAACTCGCACCTCTGGGTACGCGTGGCGATGCCGGTCGGCGACGACTTCCACCCTCCCCGGAGCTCGGCCCTCCACCGGCGGTGTGGACGTGAGTCCCACCACTGTCAATCCAGGTCACCGCATTGTTGGCCGCGGTCTCGGCTTGGATGAACAGCCGGAAGCACAGCCGTCGACCTTCGAACCGACCCACCGAAAGCTCCGCGCGCCGACGACAGCGCGGCGAGGGCACACCCCGCGACCGACGACCGACAGGCTGCGCGGCCGCTCCCGCCCGCGGCGGCGGAGAGGACGTACGTGACCAGCAGCAGGACCGGGACCGGACAGCAGGTCGCGTCGCACCCGGCGATGGGTGGCGTCTCCGCCGGCAGGGTCGTGCCGCTGGCCGCCCTGGCGCTGGTCATGACCGGGCCCGGCCAGACCGCCACCATCTCCGCCTTCGTCGAACCGGTCAGCCACGACCTGCACCTCGGCGCCTCCCTGACCTCCACCGCGTACCTGATCGGCACCCTCGCCGGCGCGGTCAGCATGCCCTGGTGGGGCCGACTTCTCGACCGCTACGGGACCCGCCGGCTCATCCTCGTCCTCGGCGTCGTCTTCGGCGCCGCTCTACTGGGTGCCTCCACCGTGACGGACATCCTCGGGCTGACCGCCGCGTTCACCGGGCTGCGCATGTTCGGCCAGGGCGCCCTGAGTCTCGCCGCGACCACCACCGTCGCCCTCTACGTCACCCACCGCCGCGGTCTCGCCCTCGGCATCGTCTCCGCGGCCGGCGCCACCGGCATATCCCTGGCACCGCTCCTGGTACAGCACCTCATCGCCGCCCACGGCTGGCGACACGTCTGGATGCTGGAAGCCCTCGCCGTCTGGGCAATCGTCATCCCGGTCGCGCTGCTGCTCCCCCGCCACCGCAAGGCCACGGAACCCCACGCGGCACGCCGGCACGACACCGACAGCACCCCGCCACCCGGGCTCACCCTCCGCCAGGCCACCCGCACGCCGCTGTTCTGGGCCGTGGCCGCCGGCGTATGCAGCACCGCCATGCTCGCCACCGCACTCAACTTCCACCAGATCGCCCTCCTCGGCGAACGCGGCTTCACCCCCACCCAGGCCGCCGCCAACTTCCTGCCCCAGACCATCGCCGGACTCCTGGTCACCCCACTGGCCGGCAGCCTCGTCGACCGACTCCCACCACGGGTCATGATCGCCTCATCCATGACGCTGCTTATCCTCGCCCTGATCGGCGCCCGGCTCGTCACCCCGGGACTGGCCGGCCTCGCCTACGGCTTCGCCATCGGCGCCTCGATGAACAGCATGCACGCCCTCGAAGCAGCCTCCTTTCCCCGCTACTTCGGCCTCGCCCACATCGGCGGCATCCGCGGCTTCGTCCACTCCCTCACCGTCGCCGGCAGCGCCATCGGCCCCCTACTGCTGTCCCTGCTCCGCGACACCACCGGCAGCTACGGCACCGCCGCCCTCCTCGTCATCACCATTCCCACCGCCACCATCGCCTTCGGCCTCCTGGTCAAACCACCCCGGATTCACGGCCAGCACCTCGCCACGCCTCCGGTTCCGGACAGCAGCGCCACCGGTCCGTCCACGACGATCCCCTGAATCACGTGTCCGCGGCCAAGGTCACGGCGGATGACCTTGGCTGCCTCGGCCAGGGCGGCCACCGCCTCGCCGAGTTGCGGCGGGGCGGGTTCGCCGTCGCGCAGCAGTGTCACCGTCCGGCGGGCGAGTACCCGGGCGTTACGGATCGAACGCTCGATGTACTCGGCGGCATCGAGGTACTGGCGCAGCGCGTCGTGGGCGAAGTTGTCATCCCGCTCGCGCAGGCCGCGAGCGGCGCCCCGCAGGCCGTCGATCAGCACGCCGAGGGCGGGTTTGGCGACCCGCGACACCACGGTCAGCGGGTTGACCGGCAGCAGCACCGCCATCACCACCAGGGCGACCGCACCGCCGATCAGGGCGTCGACAACCCGGGAGACGTAGATACCTTCGCTGGGCGGGGTGAGGGTGGCGATCAGCACCGCCGAGGCCGCCGATTGACCGACCACGGCGGCCGTGGCCGCCGGCGGCCACGGCCGTCGCCATCGCGAGGGCGACCGCGACACCGGCTCCGGATTGCCGAAGACGCGGCTGGCCAGCACCCAGGACACGGCGGCGGCCACCGCGGTCTGCGCCACCACGGCTGACAGGGCACGCAGCCGCCGCCACCGCTGCCGCACGACCCTCGCCGCGCGGGTCCGCAGCCGCACGCCGCCGTCACGCCCGGACTCCCTCACCGCGGCCTCGCCACGGCTCACACGCTAGGCACTCGCGGGTCACGGAGATGGCCGATCGCCGGAGTTCGCCGGCGTGCGTGCGACCACCAGCCTTCACCTTATCCCTCACGTGAGGATAGGTTTGCCGGTATGGCTCACCTGTGGGTCTCAGCGCCACTCAGCGCCACGATCGGCACTCGTACTCGCACGTTAAGGTAGAGTTGTGGGGGCGTCCGGCGCCGCATCATCGCCGTCCGCATGACGGGTCGACACCGAGCCGGTGGGCATCGCCTGGTGGCCAGTCGCGTGACCGTCGCCATCCGTCGCTATCCGTCGCTATCCGCCCCCACCACCCTGAGGCAGAGCCTTACACACAAGTTCGGACCGGAGATGGCCTTGACAGACGTGCAGACCCGAGATGAAGAGCAAGAGCGTCAGCATCTGGCCGAGACGGTGCATCTGCTGACGACGGAGCTGGAGCGTCTCACCACCGCCATCAACAGCTCCGCCAGCGCCATCCAGGCGCACAAGACACACATGTGGACGCACTGGCGTGACATGGATGCCGCCGAAAAGGTCAACGTCCGCGTCGAGGTGAACACGTCAGTCACCCTGGCCGAATATGCGGTGGTGGCGAAGAAGCGCATCCAGCGGCTGCTGATGTCTCCCTATTTCGGACGCGTCGACTTCCAGGCGAACGGTAAGACAGCGGCGAAGGCCCACTACATCGGCGTACACAACCTCTCCGACCCGAAGACGCAGGATGTCCTGATACACGACTGGCGCGCGCCCGTGTCCAGCCTCTACTACGATTTCGAGTCCGGGGAAGCGTTCTTCGAGGCCCCCCAGGAAACCGCACACGGGGAGATAACAGGAAAGCGTCAGTACAAGATCCGGAATGGGCGCCTTGAATACATGTTCGAAAGCGCGCTGAACATCGGCGACGACGTCCTGCAGCGGGAGCTCAGCCAATCCGCCGACGACAAAATGAAGAACATCGTGGCGACCATCCAGCGGGAACAGAACGCGGTGATTCGCAACGAGACGGCACAGGTGCTGATCCTGCAAGGTGTGGCGGGATCGGGGAAGACGTCGATCGCGCTGCACCGGGTGGCGTTCCTGCTCTACCGCTTCAAGGACACCCTCTCGTCCGACAACGTCATGATCCTCTCCCCGAACAAGGTCTTCGGCGACTACATCGCCAACGTGCTTCCCGAGTTGGGCGAAGAGCAGATCGCGGAGATCGACTTCAACACGGTCGCTGACAAGTTCCTCGCCAAGGTCACCGACTACGAGAAGTTCAGCGAGCAGGTGGCCAGCCTGCTCGACCACGTCGACGAGGCGGCGACGGAGCGCATGCGCTACAAGGCGACGCCAGAGTTCGTCACCTGCCTCGACGCGTGGATCACCTCGCGCGCCGACGAGGAATTCGCACCCCGCGAGATCGAACAGAAGAGAAAACGGCTCTCCGCCGAGTGGGTCGCGGCGACCTTCGAAGAGTCACCAACGCTTCCGATCTTCACCCGGCTTGACCTGGTGGCCAACACGGCTGTGCACCTACTCAAGCAACAGGCTCTGGACAGCGGCGCCAAATGGACCGCCGCCGACACCAACGGTGTCCGGGGGCAGGTCCGGGCCATGTTCCCCTACAGAAACGCACTGGCCATGTACAAGGCGTTCTACTCCGACCCTTCCCGCCGCGGCCTGTTCACGCCACTGGGCCGGAACAAGATCGAGTACGCGGACGTCTTCCCGTTGATCTACACCATGATCAGAACGGCTCGCCAGGAGAACTACGGCCGAATCCGCCACCTTCTGATCGACGAGATGCAGGACTACACCCCCGTCCAGTACGCCGTGGTGCGCGAGTTGTTCTCCTGCAAGATGACGATCCTGGGAGACTCCAACCAGTCAGTCAACCCGTTCAGCTCCTCGTCACCGTCGACGATCCAGCGCATCTTCCCCGAGGCCGACTGCCTGGAGCTGCGGAAAAGCTATCGCTCCACGACCGAGATCACAGACTTCGCCCAGCAGATCTCCAGGAACGACAAGATCATCCCGATCGAGCGCCACGGACGGCCGCCGCAGGTCGTCGCCTGCGCGGACCAGGAGGACCAGCAGGCACAGATACTGGCGCTCATCGAACAGCACAGGAACAGCGAACACCGGTCCCTCGGCGTCATCTGCAAGACCACCGCTCAGGCGGAGACCCTCCACCGCGCCCTGTCGGAGGCCGGCGTCGAGCTGACGTTCCTCGACTACGACAGCACGGAATTCGCCGCCGGCATCGTCATCACCTCGGCGCACATCTCCAAGGGACTGGAATTCGACACCGTCATCGTCCCCCACGTCAACGACACGAACTACACCAACGAGATGGACCGGTCCATGCTCTACATCGCCTGCACCAGGGCCATGCACGAGCTTCACCTGACCCACGTGGGGCCCGTCTCACGCTTCCTGGACTTCGCCGACGGGCACCGGAGCGGTTCCGGCGCCATCGACGCCGAGACCGCGGAGATCCGTGATCAGGCGACGGGCGCCCGCGTGGGCTGACCCGACTTTCGGGTGCCCGGGTATCTGCGCATTGCCGCAGGGTGTCGGGAGAGCTTCGCTCCAGGATGAAGGGATGCACCTGCTGTCGTTGAGGGGCAACCCGGTCCAGTGCCGGTAACCGAACCCCCGCCGCAGTAGCGGCGGGCGGCCTGATTTCTACCGGAACGCGGATGGCCGACGTCGGGCTGGCCGCCTGTCGCGGGCCGCGCGTTGAAAACTGTGAGGCCCGTGACCACCGCCCTGCCCTCGACGGCCGCGCCGACGCCCACCGGCGATTTTCACGGCAGGCGGATCGTCGGCTACGCCGCCGTCGCGCTGGCGATGACCGCCCCCGGCCAGACCCTGGCGGTGTCGGCGTTCGTCGACCCGCTCATCGCCGACCTGGGAATCAGCCGCTCGGCGATCTCCACCGCCTACCTCATCGGCACCCTGACCGGCGCGGCGGCCCTACCGGCAATCGGGCGCTTGATAGACCGCCACGGAGTGCGCCGCTGCATGCTGGTCATCGGCGCGGTCTTCGGCGCCGTGCTGGTGGCGCTGGCGACAGTGTCAGAGATCGTCGGTCTCACCGCCGGGTTCGTCGGCATCCGGATGGCCGGACAGGGCGCCCTCAGCCTGGCCGCGACCACCGTCACCGCACACTGGTTCCGGCGCCGGCGAGGTTTCGCGCTGGGCATCGTCTCCGCGGTCGGCGCGGCCGGGATCTCCCTTGCTCCGCTGCTGCTGGAGCGGCTCATCGCCCACCACGGCTGGCGGACCGCCTGGCTCGTGGAAGGACTGCTCGTGTGGGCGGTCGTCATCCCGATCGCGCTCTTCGGCATCCGCAACCGCCCAGCGGACGTCGGCCAGCAGGTCGACGGCGGCAGCCAAGGTCGCTCCGACAGCTACGTCCGGGCCGACCTCAGCCACCGCCAGGCGCTGCGCACGCCGTACTTCTGGGTGCTGGCCGGCAGCGTCGCCACCTCCGGACTGCTCACCACGGCGGTGGCGTTCCACCAGATCAGCCTGCTCACCGAACGAGGACTCAGCGCTGCCGCCGCGGCGGCGAACTTCCTGCCGCAGACCGTCGCGGGGATCGCGGCGACGCTGCTGATCGGCGCGGTGATCGACCGTGCCAGCCCTCGGGTGGTGCTGCCCGCCGCCATGGCCGGCCTGGCCGTCGCGCTCGTCTGGGCCACCCAGGCCAGGCCGGGCTGGTCGGCACTCGGGTTCGGGGCGGCGATCGGCGCGGCCTCCAGCGCCATCCGCACCGCCGAGTCGGCCCTGACTCCACGGCTGTTCGGGCTCGGACACCTGGGCGCGATCCGCGGAACGATCACCGCGGTCAACGTCGGTTCGACCGCCTTCGGCCCCGTCCTGTTCGCCGTCGGTCACGACATCACCGGCACCTACACCCAGGCCCTGCTGGTCGGCGCGGCCCTTCCCCTGGCCGTCGGCGTCACCGCGCTCCTGGCCCCTCCGCAGAGCTCCGAACGGCGGTCGGGTCGCCGTTGGTCACCTGACCCGATCCCCTGACTGGACCCCCCGACGCACGAATACTCTTACGTTAGGGTAGAGACGGTGTCGCGGTCGGCGCGGCACGCAGAAGCCCAGGAGGAACCGGTGCAACCCGTGACCCGCGTCGAACTTCTCGACCATGTCGGGACCGCCTTCGACAGCGGTCCCGCCAGCCGCGACACGCTACTCGCCGCCGCTGCGGCCAGCCACGCCCGACCTGACGTCATCACCCTGCTGCACCGCCTGCCAGACCGCGACTTCCGCCGGGTACGCGACCTCTGGGAGGAGTTGGCCGACGTGCCGGTCGGCACCTGAGACGGCGCCGGCGATCACCCCGCCGGTTGTCACCACGCCGCCGGCCCACGGGCGTGGCTACCGGCCCACCCAGAAGAACAGGTTGATCCATGCAGGTCCCACCGCCGACGAGCCTCGGCGATCCGACGGGCTCTCTGGCCGGCACCCGCGGTCGCGCCGCCCTGCTCGCCGCCGCCACGGAGGCCAACTCCGCGCGCCTCGGCGAGCGAACCGCACCGACCAGCGCCCAGATCTCCGCCGCGGTACGCGCGCACGACGACACCCCGCCACCTGGACCGCACACCACCTCGGCGATCATGCTGGCCCGCCGGCTGCCCCGGTCGGCCGGCATGATCGACCGGGACATGGTGGTGGCCGGCCCTCAGGCCGCGGGCCCGGACCCCCGGACTGCGGTCGTGGCGGAGAACGACAGTGTCGCGGGCACCTCACGCCGACCCGCTCGGCGGTACGCGCACGTCAACGGCGACGGCGACGGACTGGGCTGAGCCGTACTGGCCGCATGACCAGATCTCGCGCCGCAGAAATCGGGCTCGCCACCGCGGCGCGATCCGGGCATCTACGTGCCGACACACCCCAAGGGCGACTACACACGGCATTCCCGGCGGACACCTCCGGTGATGATCATCACGAAACGCTGAACTCTACCCTCACCCGACGGTAGGTTCTGTGCAGGTCGTCGAGATGCGGCTGCTGGCCCCTCACGGTCTTCATCCGGGCGATGGTGCCCGGAAACGGTCCGGAAACGTCCGACCGGTACTGATATGCACGTAAAGCGCCGTACCCATGCTGGGCACGGCAGCGCGTGTGCGCCCGGCGCGTACACCCCGAACGGAAACGGCTGTATGTCTTCGATGCTGTCCGCGGTCACCCGGCCGCGCCTGTCCCGCCCGTCCTGGCTGTCGCCGAAGGTGTTCCGCACCGAGGTCCTCGCCGGCCTGGTCGTCGCCCTGGCGCTGATCCCGGAGGCGATCAGCTTCTCGATCCTGGCCGGGGTCGATCCCCGCGTCGGCCTGTTCGCCTCCTTCACCATGGCCGTGGTCATCTCGATCTGCGGCGGCCGGCCAGCGATGATCAGCGCCGCGACCGGCGCGATCGCGCTGATCGTCGCGCCGCTGGCCCGGGACCACGGGCTGGACTACCTCATCGCGGCGGTGATCCTCGGCGGCATCATCCAGGTACTGCTCGCGGTGCTCGGGGTGGCGAAGCTGATGCGGTTCATCCCGCGCAGCGTCATGGTCGGCTTCGTCAACGCCCTCGCGATCCTCATCTTCGCCGCCCAGGTGCCGTACCTGCTCGGCGTGCCGTGGCTGGTCTACCCACTCGTCGCCCTCGCCCTGGCGATCATGGTCGGCCTGCCCCGACTCACCAAGGCCGTCCCGGCCCCCCTTGTCGCCATCGTCGTGCTCACCGTGATCACAGTGGTCACCGCGGTTGCGGTGCCGACCGTCGGTGACCAGGGCGAACTGCCGAACAGCCTGCCGACCCTCGGCCTTCCGCAGATCCCCTGGACCATGGACACCCTGGCCGTCATCGCCCCCTACGCCCTCGGCGTGGCACTGGTCGGGCTGATGGAGTCACTGATGACCGCCAAGCTGGTCGACGACATCACCGACACCCGCTCCAACAAGACCCGCGAGTCCTGGGGACAGGGCGTGGCTAACATCGTCACCGGCTTCTTCGGCGGCATGGGCGGCTGCGCCATGATCGGCCAGACGATGATCAACGTGAAGGCGTCCGGCGCCCGTACCCGGCTCTCGACGTTCCTGTCCGGCGTGTTCCTCCTCATCCTGGTGGTCAGCCTCGGCGACGTGGTCGCGGTGATCCCGATGGCCGCCCTGGTCGCCGTGATGATCATCGTTGCCGTCGCCACGTTCGACTGGCACTCCGTCGCCCCCGCCACGCTCAAGCGGATGCCGCTGGGCGAGACCCTGGTCATGGTCACCACCGTCGGCGCGGTGCTCGCCACCCACAACCTGGCGATCGGGGTGATCCTCGGCGTCCTCACCGCCATGGTCATCTTCGCCCGTCGGGTCGCCCACCTGGTGGAGGTCACCAGCGTGCTGGACCCCGACGGCGGCACCCGCATCTACTCCGTGCACGGTGAGCTGTTCTTCGCCTCCAGCAACGACCTGGTCTTCCAGTTCGACTACGCCAACGACCCGCAGAACGTCGTCATCGACATGACACACGCCCACGTGTGGGACGCCTCGTCGGTCGCCGCGCTGGACGCGATCACCACCAAGTACGCCGCGCGGGGCAAGAGCGTGGAGATCATCGAGTTGAACAAGGGCAGCGCCGCCATCCACCGCACCCTCGCCGGCACCCTCAGCGGAAGCCACTGATGTTGGTTGCCGTACAGAGCGCCGGGTCGCAGCACAACCGCGGCCCGGCCACCGGCCGACTGATGCAGATCGGCGAGGCCGCCGACCGGGTCGGACTGAGCATCCGCACCATCCGCCACTACGAGGACGCCGGGCTGATCGTCCCGTCCGCGCGCAGTGAGGGCGGCTTCCGCCTCTACACCGAATCCGACCTCGACCGGCTCGCCGTGGTCAAACGGATGAAGCCCCTCGGCTTCACCCTCGACGAGATGCGAGAGCTGCTCGGCGTCCTGGACGCCCTGCCCACCGCCGGCGAGGACGACCGGCCGAGGTTGCTCGACCGGCTCGGCATGTTCCACACCGTCGCGACCGCCCGGGTCCACGCGCTGCGTGAGCAGCTGGACACCGCCGAGCGCTTCGCGGAGACCCTGCGTCACCAGCTCGACCAGTACGAACTCCAGCCCTGACCGGACACCGCACCCCGGGCCACCCCGCCTGATCGACACCGGCGGGCCCGCCGCCGTCGTCGTCATGCTCCTACCCGGTTGCACGGCGGCGGCGGCGGTCGATTCCGTGTCCTCAGCGCTGAGGCGGTTCGCCGGGCGCGGGGGCCAGGAGGGAGTTACTCGGGCCACGGCTACCGGCCGGGTATTCCCGCAACGGCACCGCCCCCGCCCGCCAGGCGTCGAGCACCGGCTCCACGATGCGCCAGCAGTCCTCGGCGGTGTCGCCCCGCACCGACAGCGTCGGGTCGCCGTCGAAGGCGCCGCGCAGCACCTCCCCGTACGGCGGCAGGCTACCGGGGCCGAAGTCGGCCACCAACTGCACCTGATCAAGCTCCAACGGATCACCCGGGCCGTTGATGTTGACATCGAGACCCAGCCGGTCCGGGCCGAAGCCGATACGCAACCGGTCGGGCTGCTCGTAACCGCTGAGCCCGGCGGGCACCCGGGGCGGCTGCCTGAAGGTGACGATGGCCTCCTTACGCCGACCGGCCAGCGCCTTGCCGGAACGCAACCGAAACGGCACACCCGCCCACCGCCAGGTATCCACCGCCAGCACCACCTCCGCCAGCGTCTCGGTCCCCCGGACCGCATCGACGCCAGGCTCATCGGCGTACCCGGGCAGCCGCCGCCCATCCACCTCCCCGGCCGTGTACCGGGCCCGCCGGCTCCACCGCACCGGATCGCCGTCCCACACCCCCGTGGCCCGCAGCACCTGCGCCTTACGGCCACGCAGATCCCGGGCGTCGAGGGTGGGCGGCGCGTCCATCGCCATCAGCGCGAGGACCTGCAGCAGGTGACTCTGCACCATGTCCACCAACGCGCCGGCACCATCGTAGTAGCCGGCACGGCCCTCCAGACCCAGACTCTCGTCGAAGACGATGTCCACGCACGCCACGTGCGCGGAGTTGAGCACCGGTTCGAAGATCCGGTTGGCAAAACGCAGCCCGAGGATGTTCACCACCGTGGACTTGCCCAGAAAGTGGTCGATGCGGTGCACCTGGTCCTCCGGCACCAACCCGGCCAGGACGGCGTTGAGCGAGCGCGCCGAGGCGGCAGGTGCGAGCCGGCGGCTGCGGCGGTCGACTGGCCGCTGCTGACTCATCGCTCCAGCCGGGGCCGCACTCGGGTTCACCGCAGGTCTGGTCTGGAGAAGTGTCGCTCGGGTGCTGTGCGGGTCGTGACGGCTGCGGCATAGCGCGGTCGGGTGTTGCCGGCTTCCTGGGTCCAGTTCGTCGCGGTTTGTAGGTGCAGGCCGAGGAGTTGGCTGAGCACCGCAGCGGGCAGCTGCCCGGCGAGATCCATGAGGGTGGTGTTGCGGCTCGTGCGGGCGGGGACGCCGAGGCGTCGTAGCCGCGCGCCGAGTTGTTGCGCGCTGAGCGGCTGGCCTGGTGCGGCACCGGGGAACAGCCAGCGGTTCGCCGCGGTGCGGCCCACAGAGCAGATGCGCGACTGGTACACCTCACGCGACCTGCTCGGCGTCGAGGACGAGCAGGTGATCGGCGAGACGGCGACCTTCGAGGAAACCGTCACCACCATCCTGCACACCAGCGGGCTGGCCGGGGCAGCGCCACTTACCCCGTGTCCACGACGCTGCCCACACTGCGCCTCGGACGATCCGCCCACCGACAACGCCAACACCGCCGCCATCAGACTGCCCCGAACCGACCGGCAGAGCCCCAGCCTGCCCAACCGCGATGCGGTCCACTGAACGCGGCATCTTGATCCCGACCCTGGCAACCGGATGGTCGTCACCAGGGTCGGCAGCAACGCCAGGCCATTGAGAATCAGCGAAAGGACCGCCCGATGGATTCCCACGATGCGCCTCCGACCGTCCGCTTCCGGCGGGTGCGCCAGGGGGATCGGGTGCGGATCGTCTCCCCTGCCAGCCCACCCACCCGCGAGGGCATTGCGCGCGGCATGGAGCTGCTGACCTCATGAGGGCTTCAGGTCGAGCTGGGCAACCACGTGTTCGACCAATGGGGCTACATGGCCGGACGAGACGAGGACCGCGCCACCGACCTGAACTCCGCCTTCCGCGACCCTGGAATACGGGCCATCATCACCGCCCGGGGCGGTAAAGGCGCGTACCGCATCGTTGACGACCTGGACATCGATGCCGTACGGCGCGATCCCAAGCCGTTGGTCGGCTTCAGCGACATCAGCCACATCCACCTTGCCTTGTGGGCGCGGGCCGGTCTGGGCCACCCTGCACGGGCCGTTCGCCAACTGGAGCGACGACTGGACAGGGCCATCGTCGGCCGAGGCGCTGCGCCGCGCGCTGATGACCAACGACCCCGTCGTCCTGCACCGGGACCCCGGCGAAGTCGCCGCAGCGATCACCGTCGATGGCACCGCCACAGGGATCCTCGTCGGCGGCAACCTCGACGCGATCCGCACCGAGACCGGGACCGGACTGCCGAGCCTGCGGGGCACGATCCTCTTCCTCGAACATCAGAAAGGCACCGGCCTCGGGGAAGTGGACCGCGCACTCATCCAGCTAACCCGTTCAGGAGCGCTAGACGGCCTGCACGGCATCGCACTCGGCCAGTTCCTCGGATTCGAGCAGACCACCGACGACCCGTCGCTCGGCGGATGGGGCATCACCAACGTCCTGCGAGACCGCCTGAACCGCCTCGGCGTCCCCATCCTTGGCGGACTTCCGGCCGGACATGGCTTGCACCCACCGACGATCCCGCTCGGCACCCAAGCCACCATCGACACGGCCGCCGGAACGCTGACCGTCGAACCGGCCGTCTACTGAATTGCACCCACCGCTATCTGCCGTGCTCGACCGGAAAGATGAGGACATGGTTTCCCGTGTGTCACCGCGCCTACCGTCAAAGAGCAACCCGGATGACGCCTTCGCGGCGCTGGTCGCCCTGGCCGGGCGGGCCGGTGTGGGGATCACCAGGGTTGTCCATCGCACGGACAAGGCCATCGTCGCGACGGGTACCCGAGCTGGTCGCCCGGTCGTGGCGAAGCTGCTGATAAGCGACGACCCGTACTGGGTCAGCCGCCGCGCGCATGAGCTGGACGTCTACGCACGTTTCGCCTCCGACCCGCCGCCGGTACGAGTGCCGGAACTCCTGTGGGCTGACGACCGGCTCACCGTACTTACCAATGTCCCCGGGCGGCGACTACACGACGAGCGCCACCTCACCCGTGACATCTCCCACGCAAAGGTCCAACTGGTCCTGGACACCTTGGAAGCACTCACGCAATGGGCACCCGATCCCGCCCTGCCGGAACCAATCGATTACCACGGAAGGATCCACGGCGAGTTCGCCGCCCAGCTCCTCGACGACGCCGAACGAGCCACACTCCACACCCTCGTCGATCGGATCGGCCCAGATCGCGTCACCGCGCACGGCGACGCATTGCCGGCCAACCTGCTTATCGACGAGGACCGGTGCGCTCTCGTGGACTGGGAGCACAGCGGGAGGTACCTGCCGGGGCATGACCTCGCGCTGCTCTACACCGTCGGGGCGGCGGCGAGCCCCACCCTAGCCACGGCCATCACCGATCGCGTCGCTGCCGGGGGGATCACCACGGAGTACACCATGAACCTGGTGCTGCTGGTCTGCCGGGAGATCCGGATCCACGACTCCCTACCGCTCGGTGCGGCACCCGCTCACCGGATGTCGACCCTGCGCGACCTGCACATCCGCCTCCGCCAGCAACTGCGCCCGGCAAGCCGCTGAGTCAGCGTATCGGGCCTTCATACGTCCAATTGTGCGGATGAAGACCATTTAGTGCTGGCAGCCCTGCCCGGCGACGGCAGAGTCCGCCCCATCATCGTCGCCAACCAGACCAGCGCGCCCGCCGGTATCGGCTAGGACGCGTTGATCTTCGCTTGGGACGGGAGGCTCGTCGACTCCCGTGAGATTGGCTTTCGCGGCTCCCGCGCTTGCCAACATCGACGTCGTCCTCGATCCGCACTGGTACTGGTCACCCGGATGACCGCCTACGACGTGAGGACGAAGCATCTGCTCCACCCCCCAGCGCTCCGCACCGGCCGCCTGACGTCCTCCATTGCCGGTCACGATGCCGCGGTCCGAAACGCACCCACCCACAGCGCAAGCCGGAATCTGTCGCCCCTTTGACCCAGAATGTAGGGTGCCGGCGCGATGAATGAGGTGTGCATGCCGACGCCAGCCCAAACCGCACAAGTCATCCATTTCGTGATCAACAACTTGGGCGACAACAACGGGCATCACACGTTCGAGCAGGTCTGTCTCCAGGTAGCGATTCGGCGCATCGCCGGCAACGTACTGCCAGCCTCAGGCCCAGTGTCTGCGTTTGGCGATCAGGGCCGCGACTTCGAAACCTTCCGGACCTTCCTTGCCGACGGTATGCGGCAAACATCAGGATTCGCCGCACTCCAGTCGGCGCAGGTCATCGCCTTCGCGTGCACGATCCAGCGCGAGCGGCTCAAGACAAAGCTGGAGGCCGACCTACGGGCAATATGCGGTCAGGGCACCCCGGTCGACCGGGTGGTCTTCTTCGTCAGCTCCACTGTGCCGGTGGGGTTGCGCCACCGCGTAGAGGCGGTGGCCCGTAACGAGTACGGAGTTACGGTTACCATCGTCGATGGTGTGGCGCTGGCGACCATGCTCTCGCAGCCGGACCTGTATTGGATCGCTCAGCAGTACCTGCACCTGCCTGGAGAACTGGCCCCGTCCGAGCCACTCGCCACCGTTCGCGTGCTCCGTGGCCACGTCGGTCACGTGGTGGCGGTGGCGTGGTCCCCGGACGGGCAGCGGGTCACTACGACAGGGCAAGACCGCACCGCGCGGCTGTGGAACCCGGCAACGGGCCAACTCCAACACGTCCTTGCCCACCAAAGCCTGGTGGCACAGATGGCGTGGTCACCGGACGGCCGTTACCTCGCCACAGCCAGCCAATCCGGCTTCTCCGGCGGCCAGGTTCGCATCTGGTCCCCGGATTCCGGCACGCTGTGTCGCCGGCTCGATGGCCACGCCGACTCGATCGAGTCCCTCGCCTGGTCACCCGACGGGCTCAAGTTGGCGACCGCCAGCTTCGACGCAACGGCCCGCATCTGGAATGCCGAGACCGGCGAGGTGATGCTCCAGCTTGATCGGCATCGGGGCCCTGTCGAGACCGTGGCGTGGTCACCCGACGGTCAATGGCTGGCCACCAGCAGCCGCGACGGCACTGCACGGATATGGAACGCCCGTACCGGCCGGACCAGGCACCGGCTGGGGCCCCACGGCGACGAAGTCTACGAGTTCGCGTGGTCACCGGATGGACACCTCGTGGCAACTTGCGTCGACAACACGACAAGCGTCTGGGACGGTGCCAGCGGCGAACTGCGCCACACGTTTGGCGTCCACACCGAAATTGTGGTGGCGCTGGCCTGGTCACCTGACAGCGCGTACCTAGCGACGGGCAGCCGCGACGCGACCGCCGTCATCTGGGATGCGCGCCTCGGAGCAGTCGCGCACGTTCTGGCCGGTCACACCAGCATGGTCCGCCGAGTGGCGTGGTCGCCGGATGGCCGGAGCCTGGCGACGGCCAGCTACGACCACACCGCCACCGTCTGGAACACCGCCGATGGTACGAAGGTGCGCACCCTTCACGGTCACTCCGGCTCGCTGTGGTCCGTCGCGTGGTCGCCGGAAGGGCGATTCTTGGCCACCGCCGGCCATGATCAGACGGCGCGGATCTGGCCAATCATGGCTGCGGGCTCACCCCACCGAACAACCCTTGATGACCCGCATTCGTCATGAGACCGGCAGGATGGGTGAGGTGAAGGCTTTCGACTCCCACGCTCTGAATCAGGCAAGCTTATTCGGCACCGATGATCCTCTCCTGACCGCTGGTACCGCCGAGCCGGTACTGATGGCCCTGCATACGAAGTATTACGAGCTCTCTGCGAACGTTGAGACGGCCTCGGACGCACCCGCTTGGCTGTCGCAGCGGAAGGCGAGGATCCGCACGTTGCTGAACTGCTGGTCACCCTGACCAGGTACAAGCGTGATCGACCGCTCGCGCGGGGTCGTCCCGGCACGAGTAGGCCCTGAGTTTGGGACCACTGGTACGGGTTGGATCAAAGCCTGCCTCCTGCTCAGCACCCCAATCGACATGAGTCGCCGGTAGGCTCCCGCCACGTGGGCAACGGGCGGCACGAGTGAGCCTCGGGAACGTCGCCGCCGGGTTGCGGGCCATACTCGAACAGATCGCTCGTCAACGCGCCGCACTGGCCGCCACCGTTTCTTCGGTGAACAGCACGTCCACGCGTCTACGGGCTGTTGTCACCGGCAGCGGCCACGTCCTCGTTCAACAGGCTCTCGCGGCAATGGCAGCATCAACCGAGCAATTACGTGAAGCCGACCGGCAGCTCGCCGGGACCGCGATGGCGATTATCGAGTACGGGCACATCATCGGTATCGCCCTCGCCCCGGCCAGTGCACCCTCAGCATCACCCGCGAGTCCTGGGAAGGTGGCCGCTGGCGATGGGCGGCAGGCCAGCCCGCCACCGTCGTTGTCCCGAGCGCCGTCTGGTCAGCGAAGGGAGGCCGGCGATGCTGCCCCGGCTCCCTTACTGCCGGGCTTCCTGGAATCGTTGCCGGCGCGCCGTTCAGCGGACGCGCCAACCGACGGGGTACTCACCACCACCGGTGGCGAGAAGATCAGCGATGTCTACAGCGGCAAGGAAGGGCCGGGTAAGGGTGGTCCTGGTCTCCGGCCGCCGTTCAAGCACTACGTGTCCGCCCTCGACCACGCCGAGGGGCATGCGGCGGCGGCGATGCGCACGCGGAGGATGACGGAGGCCACCCTGTACCTGAACAACACCCCATGCCAGGACCCGATGGGTTGTGACAGGGTTCTGCCGTATGTTCTGCCGAAAGACGCAAAACTCACCGTCTACGGACCGAACGGGTACGTCAACGTGTACCGGGGCAACGGGAAGGGGTTGGCATGAGTGCCGAGCCGGTCAGGGTCTACTACGACCGCATCGAGCCGGTCGCCGTGGATAGGATCGAAGATCTTGATGCGCTGCTCGACCGGGTAGCGGCCAACCCCGAGTACCAAGAGTTTCCCGTCATGGTGTCACTAGAAACGGGCGACAAGGAACATGTCCTCGAAATCTGCCTCGGCCGGCAAGACCTCAGTATGCTGGTCTGGCACCACGCGTTTCTCGACGTAGCAGCGAGCAAAGGCAGCCTCCACCAACCGGCGGACCTGGCCTACAACTTCGGCGGTTCCCGGACGGACGCCTACGACAGTTCGGCGATTCCTGTGGCGACCGCACGGCAGGCTGTACGAGAGTTCTTCTCCACCAACGGACAACGACCCACGTGTCTCGAATGGCAGACGCCAAACTACGGTGAGCAGGGCGAGACAGCGTAGGGGAGGATGTTCTTCTCAAGATTTCATTGCAAGGCCGGAACCTCTCCCTGATGACGACGGAACCGCCGGTTATGGCGGGCATGAACCGGCGCTTCCTCTGCTCAATCACGAAGGCCCCGGGCGTGGCGGGCTGCGGCGATGGAGCGTTGCCCGGCGAGTTCGATGATGCTGAGCTGGCGGGTGACTCCTGCATGTGGCCAGGCGACCTGGGAGCCGACGCACAGGTGCCGGGGCCGGATGGGCACTCGCCGTCGTCGCGCAGGATGCCACCCGCCCCGAACCGAATCCTCAGCAGGAGCCAGGCGCCACCGAACTCGGTACGAAGGACACGGACGCCGCGGCTGAGCCTCTGGATAAAGCCGGTAATGACTTTGCGGATCCCGTCCTTCATGAAAATCAGAACGCCCTCTAGGGACGCTCTGCGTCAGCCATTTCAGTCGAGACGCTTGCAGCAATTCCGGTTCGGAGTTCCAAAGAGATGTGGCGAAGCGAGGATGCGACATCTGCAAATGAACCATGATTCGGGCTGATGGGTGGAAGCCAAGCAGCGCCCTCGTTGACTACTTGGTCGGCCACGTCGAGGAGGATGTCAGCGGCAGCACGGAGGCCGTCATCAACATCGCCAGCGTCGAAGGCTTCGGCCATGCGATGCATCAGGTTGCAAGGGAATGCTTCATAGGGGATCGGCGCCCCTGGGTCAGCTACCAGCCGCGCTCCGAGTTCAAGTGCTGCTGTAAACCTGTGGGGTTCCGTCGTTGAGCGGACGCACGTGGATGCACTCGTGTCTACGATGACGACGTGGGGATGATGCTCAGGTGAGAGGCCAGGCGCTCCCCGCACCACTGGGTCGAATGTAACGGGCGTATCTGGATCCAGGTCGGCTATGACGGCGGCGAGGTCGGCGACGGTACGGATAGTCCTCGTAGTGTCTCCGGTCGAACGGAAGTTGTCTTCGCGCTCAGCGAAGGTCGCGTGACCCGTCGGCGCCGTCGTCGCAGTGGTCATTCCGCCGCCCTCCCCCTCGATACAAAAATCCCGGCTGTCTGACAGACCGCCGGGTCGCCCGCGAACGCAGGCCGTACGCCGAGGGTAGCCGGCGAGCGGAACCATGGGAACTGCCTTTGCGAGGCGTGGTACCAGCGTGCGCCTGGCGGGTCCAGAATGGTATGCCCTGCCCCTGTCTGTGTGCTCTCAGCCGATCCGCAGGAGATCCCCAACCAACTCGTGAATCGCCGCGTACGTGTCGGGCGAGAGATCCTCCGGGACTTCGACGTCGCGCGTGCGTACGAGGTCGTCGAGCAGCGCGCGGAGTTCGGCCGATCGGCCGTCGACGTGGGCGACGCGCATGGCGTCGACCCAGGGGTGGTCATCAAGGCGGGTTGGGTCTGCAAGCCAGGCCCGCTCCACGGCCCACCGGGCACCGCTGGTGTCGCCAGCTTCGAGGTACAGGTCCACGAGTTGGTGCGCGGTGTCAACTACGGCGGAGGCGAGGTTATGCGGTTGTACGTCGCTTCCGGGTAGCCAGGTATACGGGTTGCGGTAGCCCGATGAGTAGGGCAGTTCCGCGCCGGCGAGGGGTTCGCCGCGGACGAGTTCGAGCGCACGACGGAGGTCGGGAGCGCCGGCTGCTCCCCTGGCTTCGCCCCGAGCCCGGAGACGGCGAAACAGCTGCCAGTCGATGAGTACGCCGGGGGTGAGGCGGTAGAGCCGGTCTGCCCCGGCGTTGGGGGGAAGCCAGTGTGTTCCCTCGGCGTTTTCCCCGAGCCAGCGGCGTACCTTGCTGATGGCGACGCGGCGGCTTCGTGCGTTGACGCCGCGTTCTGGCCAGAGTGCGTCGTCGATTTGTTCGCCTGTGGCTCCGGCTCGGCCCCGTTGCGCTAGGTAGACGACCAGCTCGGAGTAGAAGCGGATCCGCTCGTCGGGCATTTCGCCGGGGGCATCAACTTCGACCGGGCCGAGGATGGCGATGCGCGGCCGGTAGGGGTCGGGTCGGTACCAGCCGTCGAGGTCGTCGTCGAGGGTGGGATCGTGGGGCTCGCGCTGGCGGCTTGAGGGTGCGAATCCGGTCCGGGGGGTCGCTCCGTTGGCTATCGGGGTGAGGGCTGTGATGTCGACTGGTTGCGTCACGGTCGTGCCGGCTTGGGCGGGCGCCGGGGTGCTGCGGTCGGGTTCGGGCACGGCCGGTCGCCTTTCTTGTGCGTGTTCGTCCGTAGTCGGGTGTACGGCGGCCGGGTCGTCGCGCACCTCGTGGTGTTCGTTGTCGTCCGGGTCTTCGTCCTCGATTTCGAGCGACATGTCGTTGAGGTCGAGTAGGTGTCCGTGCGCGTCGGTGCCCTCGGCCCAGGGGTCTGGCTCGGGCGCGGCGGGCACTGGTTCGTCTCCGGGTTGGTCCTCGGTGGGGGCGGCGGCCCGGGCGGCGCGCATGACGGGTGCGAGGCGGGTGAGTTGGTCGCGCGGGAGCCGGGTGGCGGCGGTGTTGGTGATGCTGAGCCAGTCGATGACCAGGCTGCCATCGGTGCTGACATCGACCTGCCAGGTCGTCGGGGTGTCAGTGACGACGGCGACGGCGACGGCGCATCGGCCGGCGAGGCGGAGTTCGGCTGCGAGCGCTGTCAGGTGTTCTTCGGCGTCGGTTGCTTCGGCGATCAGGAGCACATGGGGCATCCAGGCGTCGGCGACGATGTCTCCGACCCGCCCGGCGAAGGTGGACGTGATGCCTGTGTCAGTCATGGCCTTGGCGTTGGCTGCGGCGCGGCGTCGGGCGCGCTCGATCGCGCCGGTTGTTGAGGTTGCCGCGGTGATGCGGTTGCCGCCGATGGCGATCAGGTTGTCGGCGTCGGTGGGGTCGAAGCCTGCCAGTACCACTTCTGCGTCGTCAGACCACTGGTTGGTTGCCAGTTCGGCCGCGATGTATCGGATGAGGTCTGCGGCGCGGTCGGCGTCGCCGCTGATGGTGAGCAGGCCGGTGCGTTCGAGGTCGACCAAGAGGTGGTCGCCGCCGGGCCGGGACGCCACGGTGACGAGGACCGGCAGGGGCGCCAGGGTCTCTTCGACGTTGGGAAGGCTGGCGGTGGCGGGCAGCATCCAGTTCATGGCGGTGCCATCGGGCTGGAACGGTGGGGGTGCTGAGGTGTTGGCCTGGGCCAGCATGAGATGGACCTCGCCGTTGGACAGCCAGGCGGCGGCGAGATCAGGCAGGTCGGCGGGATTGTGGTCGCGTAGGCCGACGGCCAGGGCGCGTAGGGCATGGTCGAGCCGGTTGACGTCGACCGGTTGGGCGGCGGCGCGGACCCGGCGTTCGATGGTGGGATTGGGCGTGGGGATTCGGCGGCCGGGGCGCCGGTGCTGACGCTGGCGGCGTCGGCGTTGTGTGAGGCGGAAGAGGAGTAGCGCCGCGAGGAGTCCGGCGGTGGCCAGGGCAGCGGTGATGGGCAGTGCGGCGTCGATGTCGCTGTCGTCCGCGTTGGCGCCTGGTTGGTCCTCAGCGGCGGCGGATGTGGGCGCAGGCGCTGCCGTCTCGTGGGGCGTCGGCGTTGCCGGGGCCGACGCCTCAGGCGTAGGTGCGGCGCTGGCAGTTGTCGACGGAGTTGGTGTCGCTGATGCTGGTGGCGGGTGTGACGGTGTGACGGTGGCGGGCGCGTTGTCCGAGGGTGTCGCACCAGGGGCGTTCTCGGTTGTTGGCGGTTTCGGGTGTGTGCGGAGTTTGCCGGTGGCGTGGTGACGGGATCCTCGGTCGTCGGCGTCGGCGGGTAGTCGGAGTTTCTGCCCGGCGACGATGTGGTTAGGGAACCGTGGGTCCGCCTTCTCCAGTTCGGGATTGAGGTTGGCGATGTCGACGTAGCGGTTGCCGTCGTCGAGGAATCGTTCGGCGATGTGGTACAGCCAGTCGCCACGCGCTACCTCGTAGACCGGGGCGTTCGCCGTCGCGGTCCTTTCGGTGGTGAAGCTGGTTGGAGGTGCTGTGTTGAAGGATGCGAGGTTGAGGGTGGTCGGTGCCTGTGCGGTGGAGGAGTGCGAGGCGGCGACGCCCAGCGGCGCGGACGGCATCGTGATCGCGTTTGCGCTGGCCACGGCTGGTGCCGCGCTGATGGACAGGGCTGCGGCGACGAGCGCGGCTGCGCGGCGTTGCTGCCAGGCGAGGCCAAGGATTCGGGGAGGTCGCCAACGGAAGATGTGGCAGATGATTTCCAAGAGGAGCGGTAGGGCGAAGGATGCCCAGCCGATCCATCCGGCCCAGGTGATCGCGGTCAGGAACACGCTGCCGTCGTCCCGGCCGGTGAGCAGCTCGCCGAGGTGGGACCAGGTGGGCAACTGGTCGGGCAGCGGGTTACCGGCTAAGGCGTAGAGGGCGTATGGGATGCCGCCGAAGGTAGCCAGGATGCTCAGTTGAGCGGCGAGGCGGGTGGTGATGCCGACGGCGCGTGGCCGGCGGGTGGACGGAGTGTTTCTGCGAGCCGGGTTGGCCATGGATCATCCCACCAGCAGTGTTGCGGTGACGGTTGCATTTGCGGGGATCGTCGTGACACCGGGCAGGACGTCGACCAAGAGTGGGTCGTACTGCACGGTGACCGTGACGGTGAGCTGCTGTCCGTCGTCGTCGACGGTGGCCTGCCAGTCGGTGATGCCTGCGGTCGTGAGGTAGTCCACGACGGCGTCGATGGCTTTGGTCGTGTCGACTTCCTTCGTCTCGCCGTTGATAGCTTCGGGTAGTCGGATTGCCTGTCCGCCCGCCCTGGCTGCCTCGGCGGCGATGTTGTTCGCCCGCTGGGTGGTGCGGATGTATCCGGCGCCATCGCCGGCTAGGCCGATCATGGCGATCAGGCCGGGCAAAACGATGGCGTAGAACAGCCCGATACGGCCGGCGTCGCGGCCGATCGGGCGTGTGGATAGGCGGCGGGTCATCCGGTCCTGCTCCGGAACAGATCGAGCGGTGAGCTGTAGGCGGCAGTGATCCACCGAGAGGTCGGCATGCCTGGCATCGCGCCTGCGGACAGGTCGACGCGGCACTCGACGGTGACGGTCACGCTGGCCGGCTCGCCGACATCGCGGGCGAACTGTGTGGTGTCCACGCTGACGAGCAGGTTGAGGCAGTGAATGTCCTGCGCGTCGAGGGTGGTTTGAATCGAGGACTCGGCGCGGCTCTGCGCGGTGGCCGAATCGCGGGCGAGCGACGCGGCTCGCGCAGCGGAGTAGGTCGCGGCGTCGAGCGCGGCATTTGCCAGGGAGATCCGGCCGACGAGCATGGCGAAGCTGGCAACCAGTAGCAGGCTGGGCGCCAGAATAGCCAGCTCGATAGTGACCGAGCCGCGTTGTCTCCCTGGTTGCCGTCTCACGAATCGCTCTCTGTGGTGAACCGCTCAATTGGGCTGTAGGCGGTCTGGCTGACCTGGAACCGCATTCCCAGCCAGCCGAGGGTGGTACCGGTGACGGTGACCCGCACCGCCGTGGGCTCGGCGGCTGCCTCGGTTACGGGGGTGACCGCTATCTCCCAGTCGTTGAGTACGTCGCCCATGCGGGTCAGGTAGGCGCTGGCCTGCGCTTGGCCGGCACCGTCCGGGGCACGGTTGGCCGACTCGGCGGCGGCACCTTGCTGCGCCGCGGCCAGGGCGACCGTGCGCCCGTAGAAGATGTTCGCGACCTGCACACCGAGGAGGATCAACATCACGAAGGTGGGGAACAAGATCGCCATCTCGATGTTGCTCGAACCTCGGTCGCCGGTCAGGTTCCTGAGCCAGCGTGGCCACCGGCCCAGGAGCCTGACTGGGGTATTCATCACGGTGCAGGCACAGCCGGGGCTGCGGCGTCCGGCCATAGCCCGATCCATCCGTACACGTAGTCGGATGCGGCGGTGAGCAGGGCGAGCGCGATGACGGCCGCGATTGCGTAGATGATCGCGGTCGGCACGACTTCGCCCCGGTCATCGCGGCGTAGCGTGGCGAGTAGCCGCAGGGCGTACATGGTCCAAACGGATGGGTTGGTGGCATCCATGGCAACCTCCTGTTTCGTGCTCAGTTGACGGTGGGCGCGGCGAGCAGCCGTGCCGCGAAGGGGTAGAGAGCCAGCAGCATGAGCACCACCAGCAGCAGAGCGCCGGGAATCTCCAGTTGCGAGGTGCGCAGTTCGGCGCGGGCCAACTCGTCGGTCCGGATCTGGGCGCGTAGGGACGTGGCTCGGGCCCGCAACGTCCGGTAGACCTGGGCACCCGTGACGCCTGCGGCTTGCATGATGTCGCCGAGGTCGCCCAGTTCCGGCACGCCAAGGTCGGTCCCGAGTTCCTTGAGCCCGTCCCACGGCGCCGACACGGACAGTTCGGCTCGCAGCAGGGTTTGCCGGATCCGGGCGAAGACCCAGCCGGTGCCTTTGCTGGCCGCTCGAATGAGCGATTCCTCGGTGCCGCGTCCTGCCGCGCGCTGCAACGCGACCAGGTCGATGAACGTGCAAACCGCACGGCGGCACTCACGCCTGGCGACGACGGCCTTCTGGCCGACGTCCCGGTAGACGATGAGGATGAGCAGCGCGGAGAAGCCAATCGCGGCGCCGACCGGTACGCCGGTGCCGAAGCTGCGTCCCATCAGCGCCAGCAAGCCGAGCAGGACCGACGGTACGGCGAGCCCGATCAGGCCGGTGACGATGAGGCTGGTGACGAACTCCTCGGGGGTTCGACCCAGCAGCCGTAGATCGGTGGCTGGGATGATCCGTTGCATGCGGGTAGCCAGGCGGCCGATGGCCTTGGACCGCCCGGACTGGGGCGCCACCCCGCCGGTCGGAGGTTGCAGGCGGGCGAGTGCCGGGCCGAGCGCTGGGCTGGCCGGGCGTAGCTCGTGGACGGCGAGGAACACTGCAAGGCCGAATGCTGCACCGAGTACGGCGGTGATGCTGATCCAGGTGGGTGTCATGACGGGCTCCGCCCGGCGGTGCTTGGGGCTGCGGACAGGAACCGTTGTTCTGCCGGTGGCAGGCTCAACGTCCGTGCCCACCACAGGCAGCCGATGAAGGCGCACGCTAGGACGGCGAGCACGACCTGACCGCGGGTGTCGGCGTACGGGGCGGTGTACTGGCCACTGGCCAGGCCGAAGGCGACCAGCAGGACCGACCCGATAGTGAGGAACCGGATCTGGAATCGCGCCCGGGATCGCTTCGAGGACGTTTCGCGGCGCATCGCGACCTCGTCGGCCGCCGCTTCTGCGATGCCGGTCAGCGCGTCGGTCAGCTTGGCGCCCCGGTCGCTGAGGTGCAGCGCGAGCGCCACGACAACCTGGTCGCACACCGGATCCTGGAGGGCTTCGGCGAACTCGTAGAGCGCCGTTTCGGCCTCCCATCCGGCTTGAATCCGCGCGGCGAGCAACTGGACCTCGACGGTGATCGCCTCCGGAGCGGTCTGCGCGGTCTCGACGATGGCCTCCTGGAGCCCGACGCCGGAGTCCTCGACGTCGCGTAGGCGGCGGGTCCATGCCTCCACCGCCTCGACCCGGGTGATGGAGCGCTGTTCCTCCTTGCCCGCGGACATCAGCCAGGGCACGCCCGGAACGGCGAGGGCGACGAGTGGGGCTGCCACGGGTACCCCGCTGATGACCCAGGCGAGGATCCCGGCCGCGAGCGCGCCGAGCACCCAGGCTTGGTGGCGGCGTTGGGCTTGCCTGGCGGTGCCGGATCCGTACCAGAGCCAGCGGACTCGCGTCGCCCACGGCGGCGGCGGCCGTTCCGGTTCGGCGGTCCCGGCGAGCGCTGTGATGCCCAACGCGAGGCTGCCGACGAGACCGGCGCCGAGCATGGCGGCGATGAGGATTGGGTTCACCCCCGTACCCCCAGCCGGGGTAGCGGCCGAGGCCACGCACCCCGTCCGCGGTGCGCGGTCAGGACTGTCGGGTCGTAGCCAGCAAGGAGGAAGTGCTGCTTGAGCCGATCCGGCTGGTGCATCGGCACGGCACGGCCGTCCGGCCCAGGCCCGAAGATCTGGGTGGTGCGGGGCCGGCCGTCCTCCACCAGGCCGCCCACCTCGATCACGTGGGAAACGAACCGGTGCTTGCGGCCCCCGATTGCGCTCTCGTCGATGAGGTTGACGTAGACGACCAGGTCAAGGGCGTTCGCCACCTGGAGATACGCGCGCCGGTCGGACCGCTCGTCGCGGTGGCTGAGCGCCAGCTCCACAACGCGGTCGAAGACCAAACCGGGCTCGCGGGCGTGGATCGTGCACAGGGACCCGTTGGTCGTGCCCATCGCCTGGAGCATGGCGACGACCTCCCGGGACCGGACCTCGCCGACGATGATGCGCCTCGCGTTGAGCTGCAACCCGATCGGAATCAGGTCGTCAAGCGTGATCTCGCCGACTGGCCGGCCGTCCGGACCTCGCTCACCGTGGCCCTCCCGGGTCTCCATGGAGACTGCCCATGGGTGGCTGCCGGTCTTGTGCAGGCCCAGCTCGCGAGCTTCCTCCATGACGATCATCCACTCGTCAGGTGGGATCTCGCTCGCCAGCGCCCGCAAGAGTGAGGTCTTACCGCTGCCTGGCACACCGGCGACCATGATGTTGAGGCCGGCCATCATCGCGGCGCGGAGGAAGTCCCGCAGGACCGGATCGATCATGGCGCTTTTGTTCGGGTCTGCCTGGTCGAGGGTGACGAGTTCATCAAGGGTTACCTTGAGAATCTGGTGGTTACGGATGACCGCGACGGGCCGCTGCGTCACCAGATACGTCGCCGCGAGACGCTGCCCGCCGGGCATCTCCATGCTCAGCGTGGGCTTGTCCTTGGTCAGCGCCCGTTCGGTGCCGCCGGCACGACGCGCGAGCGCCTGAAGCAGCAGGACGAGTTCCTCGTCGCTGTCCGCGACTGGCGCCTCGAAATCAACGCGCCCGTCCGGACGCTCAACTCGAACGCCGTCGGCACCAAGGATGGTGATGGTGTCGAAGGGCTCGCGCAGCAGCCGATCAAGCCGGCCAAGGCCCAGCAGCGCCGCGAGCACCCCGTCAAGCAATCGCCGCTCGTAGTCGCTGCTGAGCGGGCTACCGCTCATCCTTTGCTGGTCGATGTACTCGCCGACGCGCCGCGATGCGATCCGTCGCCCCTCGGCCTCTCGATCGGCCGGGCTGATGTACTCACGCCCTGCCAGCAAGCGCGACAACTCGTCGCTGACCGCGTTCTGAAGTGACCGGATAACCGCGTAGTCAGGTTCGTCCACCGCCGGGACGAGTGCCTGCGAGGGCGACGCGACGAGCGCGGCGACGGTGCCGTTGGCGTGGCCGTTCTGTGGCGCCCGGGATGCGCCCTGCGCCATGGATACCCCGTCGACCGGGTCGCGCCACCGGGGGTGCTCAAACGTCGACATGCATGGCCTCTCGGATGCCAGGACCACGGAGGCGGTCGCGTCGGCCGGTGATGAATCGCATGACCTTGTCCTCAGCTGCCGCCGCCGCGCGCAACAACGGCCGCTTGGTGCGGACGGTGCCGCCGTGCGCGAGCACGTGGGCGGATCGGCCGTCGTCGGGCAGATGAGCGATCACCGGCACGTCGAGGTGTCGAGACACGGCGCGGTCGTCGTAGTCGCCGTCGCCTACCACCAACAACCCGATCCGGCCGTCGCTGCCGGGGCCGGCGGCCGAAAGCAGCGTCTGCACAACGGCGCGGGCCGGCAAGAGAGAGGACAACGTCGGCTTCACCAGCAACAGGACGAGGTCTGCGCGGCTCAGCAGTGGCCAGGGGGCGTGTGGGGCGACGAGTCGCCCGCAGTCGGCGATGACGTCGAACCCTGGGTCGCCGTGTTCAAGTGAGGCAAAAAAGCCCGCGAGGCTGTACCAGTTGGGATCGAGGCTGGCCGCCTGGGCGGAGGTCGCGATACCGGGCAGCAGCAGGCGTCGCGCCCCGGGAGGGTCCAGGTCGACCAGTTGGGACCAGAACTGCTCGCCGGACTGCCCCCGCAGTTCGGCCACGACGAGTTGCATCAGACCGTGCCCGCCGTCCAGCTCCAGGTGCCGCAGGTAGCCGGCCGCAATGTCGCCACCGGCCGGATCGCACTCAGCGAGCACGATCGGGCGCGACCAGGTCAGAGCGAACGCCAACCCAGCGGTGGTCACCCCTGGCGATCCCTTGGCACTCGCGAGACAGATGACCGCCATTGTCAATTCCCCGCTGTCAGGGTCAGCACCAACCGGCCCTGCGCCGCCAGGCGAGCGACGACGGGTCCATCACTTTCGCGTACCGCGACCGACACGGTGGCCGTGCCGTCGCGTGCCCCCGCGATGACGTGCACAACCGTGGCCCGGATCGTGGGCGCCGCAGCAGTCGGCTTGTCCTGGGTCGCTTCCTCGGTGGACACGAGCAGCACGGTCGCTCCCGGCCTCAATGGCGTGGACGGCATCTGCCCGGCCTTGAGAGACAGGCCGACCACCTGGTCGCCGGGTCCGGGGAACGGCTTGTCGACCAGGGCACCCGCGTTGAGCAGGGTGCCGGGCAGCAGCGCCACCGAGGTGTACTTGCCGACCACAGCTTGGATCCGATTGCTCGACACCGAGGCGATCCCCGGATCCGGGTTGAGGTGCACGGTGACCAAGTCGGCAGCGGTGAGCTGGGCGCCCACCGGCACATCCCTGGCGACCGCCAGGTATGGCTGGGTTCGGCTCACGTACCCGAACAGCGCGACCGCGCCGAGGGCGCACACGGCCATGAGGGCTACCGCCACGCCGAGACGGCCACGGCGTACGCTGCGCTCGCGGACCACCCGCCGCTGCGGAATGGCTGTCCTGGAAAGACTCGAAACGTCGTCCGTCGTGGACGTCACCCGGTCACCACCTGAAGCTCGTCGATGCGGACTGATGTTGTGGACTCGCGAGTCACCGTCTCGGTCCCGGTCGCACCGCCACCGACCACCCACCAGTCGATGTGCCACGTGGTCGTGGCGGTGATCGTGTACCGGCCGCCAGACTTTGTGCGGCTGGGCAGCGAGTAGCCGTCGTCGTAGCCGCACGTCGGGGACTCCGAGGCACCGTGCTTGGCCTTGTCATACCGGGTACCCGGGTTGCCAC
This sequence comes from Micromonospora tarapacensis, assembly GCF_019697375.1. NCBI lineage: Bacteria > Bacillati > Actinomycetota > Actinomycetes > Micromonosporales > Micromonosporaceae > Micromonospora > Micromonospora tarapacensis. Next base: position 4,152,034 of record NZ_JAHCDI010000004.1, read on the forward strand.
AGGTGACGGACCGGCCGTCCCCCATCTCCCACCTGATCTTGGTGGCTTGACCCCGGGCGGTCACGGACAAGCCAGGCACGGAGGCCGTTGCCGTGATCGGCCCCCAGGTCTGCGGTGTGACGGCGGTCCACATCCACACCGGCAGGCCCACCAGCCCGGTGCCGGACGGGTTCGGGCTGATACCGATCTGGGCGCCACGCATCGGCAGTTCCTTGATAGCCCGAGCCGCTAGCTGCGCCGGGCTCAGGCTTCCGGGTGTTCCCGGCGGCGGATCCTCCCGCCACACCAGGGCGCCGATGACATCGCCATAGCACCGCTGCCGGTACACCGCCCCGTCGCCGGGCTCGTGACCCTCCCACGCTGGATCTCCTGCTGCGGGCTGCGGAGATTCAACGATGTAGTAGCAGCCGTCCGCCGGGTTGAGATACCCCCAGCCCGCCTGCCAGCACGGCACGACGACGCCGTTGGAGGTGCACTCCTGCGTACCGCCGCCTTCGCCCCCGCCCGGCGGCGTGTCGCCGCCTCCGTCACCGGGCTTCTCAATCACCAGGTAGCAGTCCCCCACCGGAGGACACACCCAGACGTCCTCCGCCTGGGCGGGGGCTGCGGCGGATCCGAGGACGGCGATGACGGCGGCGGCGATCAGCAGAGCACGCCGCAGGGTCCGAGTCAGCATGTCGAACTCCGCTGAGCGGTCGATTCGTACACGTACCACTTGTCGTTGACCCGCTTGGCCTTCAAGACCACCGGGTACTTCTTCGCCTGCGCGGTCGGCTGGGCCTTGCCTCCGACCGCGTTCCAGTTCGTCGAGTCGAAGCAGTCCTGGATCACTGCCTCGTTCGCGTCGAGGCGGAGCTCTGTCACGGTCGGGCTCCAGGTCGGGCGACCCTCGTTGCGCACGCCGCTGCGCGACATGTTGTACAGGTTGTTGAGTAGCTGGCCGAGCAGCGGCTCGCCCACGTACGTGGCCAGTTCCTTGGTGCGGTAGTTGGCCGTGGCGGATGCCGTGATGTACGCCTCCAGGTAGCCGTTGTAGGCGGCGAGGACCTCGTGCCGGGCCTGCTCCTCAACGGCGTCAGGGGTGGGCGCCGCTGTCGCAGCCGCGGACGACGTCGATGTGGCGTCCGGTTCGGACGAGGGCTCCGACGTACACCCCACGAGCACGCACAGCGCTACCCCCAACGTGAGGACGAACGAGTTGCTCACCTTGATTCGCGTCGTCATCTGGATGTCTCCCTGCCGTCGTGGCCGCACCGAGACGGGCCAACTGGTGGGGATGATGTCCCCGCTCCAGCTTCGTCGGCGAGACCGAACGACGGCACTTCGACAGCCGGTCGAACGTTGGCGAACAGCTTGGAACTGAGCATCGAACGACTGGACATCCCCGGTCACCTCCCCCTGCGGTAGGACGCACCCATTGGTCTTAGCGCATGCGAACTGGCCGCCGCTACGCACCGTCAGGTGCGTCTCCACCGTGCGTTCCCTTGGGTGCGCACACGGCGGTGCGTACCCAAGGGAACGCACATCCGGGCGACGACCTCCCGTTCTCGCTCAGCCACAGGCGCTACAGGGCTGGCCGGGCCATCACCGCGCCATCGCCTCACACGCGATGCACCCTCACTCTCGGTACATGTCGCGCCTACATGTGCAGGGGAAGCACAGAGATGATGTTTCCCTCTTGTACCGTCCCCTCGTCACCGTCACACTGTGGCCATCAAGCTTCGACCACCGATGACGGCGAATACGGCCGCCACTCACGGGAAGCCAGATGGGGATGCCCAACGACCGCAGCGAATTACAGTCCGTAATTGACTTTTTCGCCACCCCATTGATAGTCGACGTTCTTCTTGCCGTAAGAGACGGTCGCCTTCCGCAGCACTGCCCGGAGCTATGCACGTACGGTGACGCCATCGATACAGCAATCGCGGCGCTGACGGCCGCCGGCACGGTGACCGGACTGGCGAGCCCGAGCCTCGACGGGCAGCCCCTGCTCATACTGACCCACAAGGGCAGGAAGGTCTGCGAGTTGGTCGAGCGGGTCGTGGACTTCAAGGGGCTCGACAGTCCGACCACCCACCCCGCCGACCGGGTGGCTATTGGATGACACGTCGATCGACTATTTTGTCTGGAATTGCCTGAACGCCGCACAAACTCTTCATCTACTCCCTTGACAGCGAGGTCACTACCGCCTGCACACTGGTGCCTTACTGTCGGGTAGCTGACACCCGATAGCGTGCACGGGCGACGCGGTACGGGGGCGACGCGGTACGGGGGCGACGCGGTACGGGGGGCGGGGTGGAATTCGGGGATCTGCTGGAAATTCGGGACATTCTTCAATATCAACATGTGATTGGTGCGGTGGTGTGCCTCGGCGAGCGACCGATGCGGTACGGCGAGCTGGCCAGCGCGATCACTGAGTGGACTGGCAACCGCATCGGCGATGGCGAGATCACTCGCACCGTTCACCGCCTGGCCGAGAACGGGCTCGCGAGAGAGACCTTCGCCGACGGGCATCGACTACTGACCCTCACGAGGGCGGGACGGCGCCGGTTGGAGACAATCCGGGCCTTGGGCCGCGCCTTGCACCGCAGCGAGTCTCACGCCCAACACGATGAAGGGCAGCCGGATGCCAGGGCTTCCTGACGCCCGGCGCCGTGATGGTTGGCAACGATCGGTACCGGGATGAGTCCGTTGGTTGCTGTGCTCTCGGCGGGACTCGGGATAGCGGCCGGGCCGCTCCTGCGGGTGGAAGCCTTCCGCTATTCGGTACCGAGCGGTCCCGCCCGAGGTACCGCGTGTCCACGCTGCGACCGCCGGATGGCCGGCGATGGGGCCACGTGGCGGGCCCTCGCCGGGCTGTGGTCTGGTCGGTGTCATGGGTGTGGGCTGGCCGTGGGGCCGCCACGGGCGTCGGTGGAGGTGGCGGCGGCGCTGTCGCTCGGCATCCTCGCGGCTGTGGCCAATGACGCGCTGCCGCTGCTCGCGTACTGCTGGATGGCGCTGGTCGGCATCATCCTCGCGGTCGTCGACCTTGCGGTCCACCGTCTGCCGGACCGGCTGACCGCGCTACTCGCGGCTGGCTCGCTGGCTGCCCTCGGGGCGCAGTCCCTCATCACGGGCGAAGCCCACCGGTTGGTCGAAGCGCTGGCCGCCGGTGCCGGCGCGGCGTTCTTCTACCTCCTGATGTCACTGCTGACCCGGGGCGGGATTGGTCTCGGCGACGCCAAGTTGGCGTTCGGGCTCGGTATCACCGTCGGCTGGGCGGGATGGCCCGCAGTCGCGGTCGCCACGTTCCTCGGCTTGGTACTCACTGGGCTCGCGGCCGTCGTACTGCTGGTACTGAGACGGGCGGGACGCAAAGACGCCATTCCGCATGGACCATTCATGGTGCTCGCGGCGATAGCCACGATCGTGGTGACCGCGCTCAACGGGGTCGCTCCAGGTGCCGGATGACGGGACGACCGGCCCGTCACCCGTCCCCGGTCCTCTTCATGCTGGTGCCGTTCGACGGCGTAGCCCCGTTAGGTAGGTCGTCACCGCTTGAGGAGGAACAGTGACCGATGGATCCCTTCACAACCTGCGCCCTCTACCGGAGGTGCGGCACATTACGACGGTGCGGGCGGCCGAGTTCGGTGGACACAGCCGCGCCGAGGTCTTCGCTGCCGCCACGCAGTGGATTGTGCAGAACCCGGACGTGTACGTCGCCTCGCTGCAATGGGAGGACAAGGCAGCGCACCCGGAGCCCGATTGGTCTACGTACATCTTGACCATCTACTACGAGTCATAGGCCGATCGGCACCGCTCCTTCACTCGCCCGGTCTGCCCGCGCCGCTCAAGTTGGTTCGGAGCCACCCACTTGGTCAGTTGTCACAGGTAGGCGGCGGCTCGTACGGTTGCTGGACCGCTGGTCAGGGTGGCTCCCCCGTGGTCACCCTGACCAGCCAGCTTCGGCCGGCATCGCCATCGTCACGCAACTCGGTGCTCACCGACCACGGACGTTCCGAGCGACGGTACCCGCCACAGCAGCGTCGGTCGATGGGCTGCCGGGGCCGGCTGCCGGGGCCGGCTGCGGGGTCGCGTGACCGACCCGGGCCAGGGCTGCGGGCCGTGGACGCCCCTCGATCCCCACGCCCTCATCCCTGGGCGGCGAGGCAGAGGCCGGCTCCTGTTCCCCTGACCCGCTAGCGCCCGCCTTGCTCGCGACAATGCCGCGATAGTGATCCCAGCTACCGCCTCGGTCCGGATTTCCGTCCGGACAGTGCACCTCGGCGTCGTCGAGCCGCTCCAGTGCCAGGCCAAAGTCACCGCGCTTCATCGCCTCGGTAGCAGCCTGGAACGCTCGCTTGGCGGCCTTGCGGTTGATCTCGTAGATACGGGCGTCACCAAGGCGCTCGCCCTCCAACACCTGCGGATTGGCCCGGACATAGGCTGCCATCCACTCCCACTCCTGCGGTGTCGCGCGAGCCGCTTCGGCTGCGGACCGCATGCCGTCGCCGGTGATGTGGTGGTAGCCGGCTCCGTACTGTTCGAGCGCGAGCACCAGTTGGCGCTGTCGTACCTGGGATCTCCTGTCAACCGGCGTGTCTTCCTCGGGCATGTGCTGCTCGGGCTGATCGGCGTGTTCCGGGGTGTCCGGCGGTGGGGCGGACGTGGGTTGGTCGACGGTGGGCTCGTGCGTTTGCACGTAGTCCCGGCCGGCGTGCCACTCGGCAAGGGACAGGACACCGCATGCCCGTGCCTCGTCAAGCCAATCCAGTGCGCCAGCCAGGTCCTCTGCGGCGTGGGCAGCCTCAGCCTGCTGGAATGCCTCCTCGCCGCGCCGCTGCCGGAGCTGATCCCACTGCGCGGGCGTTCGGTACGGCAGCTCCAACACTTCGGGATGGTCGGCGATGCAGCTCTTGATCCACTCCAGTTCCTGTGGTGTCGCGTTGACCATGTCGGCGATGTAGCGGTGAGCCGATCCCGTGCTTCGGTGGTAACCGGCGGCGTGTTCCTCGATCTTCAACATGATCTCGCGGCGGCGGATCTGCTGCTCCCGCTGCTCCAGGTCGTTGTTAGCTACCGGTTCCGCGGGATCGGAAGCCGGGATGGACTCCTCGTGCTCAGACTCCGCGTCGTGGTCAGGATCGGCGTTCGGCTCGTCGCCCGAGGCGGCGGACGGTGCTCCGACCGGCTGGGTAGCTTCTGGCTCAGCGTCAACCTGTGCTGTGTGGGCCTGAAGGTCGGTGGCGGAACGGATCGCGGCGTGGACCGCCTCGGTGGCGGCTTCCTGCAACGCGACCTGGTCCTGTTTGCCGCCGAAGTACGCCCACCGGAGGAGGTCAGTGCGCTCCTCGAAGGCGTCCATCAGGGTGTCGGCGAGCATGTTGGCGAATGGGTGCGCGAAGTTGTCGAGCGGGTTGGCGAGTGCCCACATCTGCGCCTGCGGGTCGTTGGCCAGTCCGGTCATCACCTCGGATAGCCAGGCAATGTCGGCAGCGCTCGCTCGTGCGCCGGGGCCGGCCGCCCAGGCGTCGAGGTTCACCGGCGTCGTCACGGCCACTCTGGCCGGTGGCGTTGGAGTCGCAGACTGTGCCGGCGATGCGGGATCAGGTGGGGTCGGTGTGGCTTCGGCCGCCTGGCTGGTTGTGTCGTCGTGGGCTCTCGGCCAGTCCGGGGGCGTGTCGATCAGGGCGAGGACGCATCGGCCGAGTTCGGTCTGCCGGTGGCCATCCGTGGTGTCGTGGCCCTTGATCTTGCCGGTGACGTGGACGTACGTGCCGTCCTGGAAGGCGTTGAGGTTAGGAGCCCGCCACGTCCACAGGTTGCCGGTCGCGTCGGCTAGGTAGAGCGTGGTGGCAGCGGATTGGGCGCCGCGCCGTTGGCGGTTGTAGCTGCGGGCGGCGAGAACGCGGGCGTTGAAGCTGACCTGGTCGCCCTTTTTGCCCTGCCAGGTGGAGCTTGCGGTGGTCTCTCGGATCGCTCGGTCTTGTAGGTGGCGCTGGTAGCTGGAGACGGCGGAGACCAGGGTGGCGAAGTGGCGTGGGCTGACGGTGTTCTCGGTGGCGGCGATCCGCAGTTGGTAGGCGTAGTCGCTGACGTCACGGTCGGGTAGTCCGATGGCGTGCTCGCGTGCTGCGGCGGCGTAGGCGCGGGTTTCGTCGGTGACGGCTGCCTCCAGGTCCTCCCGCAGCCCGGTGGCGTCGTATCCGTCGCCGTTGATGGCGGTGTCGACGATGGCGGCGGTCGGCACGAGTTTGCCGGCGCTGACGTCGGCGTCCCGGCGGGACACCCAGCCGTAGGTTTGGATGGCTGCGGCGGTGAGGGTGAGGACCTGCATGGTGTCGTTGCCGTCGGGATGTCCGGGCCGGCCGGCACGGATGATGGCCGGGTCGACGCGCCTCGGCGCCGCCGTGGCCTCGGCCGGAGCGTTGGTCGGGGTCGCTGCCGGCTCGGACCTACTCGCCGTGGCGATCTGCGCGTTCACCTCCTCCAGCCGGAGGCGGGCAGTACGCAGGGCGTCGGTGTGTTTGAAGGGCGCGTCCAGGCTGCCCGTGATCCGGTCGAGGTCCTGTTCCTTGGCGGCGAGGTCGCGTTGCAGCAGCCCCACGATGGCGTCGAGCCCCCGCAGACGCTTTTCCAGCCGGCCGACCAGATCTGCGGTGTCCAGTTCGGTGTGAGACAGGGCGAACTCGGCTCGGGGCAGGTCCGGCATGTTGACGTACAGCAGTCGCCGGTTCTGGGCTTCGATCCACCGATGTTCCGCGACGACCGGGAACCCTCCGATCGTGGCGACCTCCTGCTCGCCGCGTGGCGGCGGCACGGTGAGGGCCTTGAGCGCGTCACGTAGAAGGGCGTTGCCCTGCTTGCGCTCTCCGGTGCCCTGGCCGAGCACGGTGATGTGGAACTTGTCCCCGGTGGTGTCGACCCGGCGCGCTTGCGCTGCGGTAGCCTCCTGGATTTCGGCCCGCAGAATGCTCGTGTCCTGCTCGCGTTCCCGCCGGACCCAGGCCATCCGATCCCGCTCGCGGTGGTGTGAGCGTTCCAGCCGCTCCAGCTTGGTCACTTCGGCTTGCAGTGCCGCTTGGTCGAGCAGCAAGGGGTTGCCGGTGGCTAGGGCTTTCACTTCGTTGTAGGACAGGGCGGCATCGCCGATATCTTCGATCTCACGCACGTCGAGCCGGCCACGCATAAGCTGCGCGATGAACTCGGCCTTCCTCGCGACCGTCTGCCACATGAAACCGTCGAACGAGCCCTCGGTGACGTACCGGATGATCTCGACCTCACCGCTCTGGTTGCCTTGCCGGAGAATCCTGCCTTCCCTCTGCTGAAGGTCTGCGGGCCGCCACGGGCAGTCCAGGTGATGCAACGCGACCGCGCGAGCCTGAACGTTGGTGCCCACGCCCATCTTCTCGGTACTGCCGACCAGAACGCTGATACGTCCGTCGCGGGCGGCGGCGAACAGTGCGGCCTTCTCCACATCGCTGCTGGCCTCGTGCATGAAGCGGATCTGCGCCCGGGGCACGCCACGAGCGACGAGTTGATCCCGGAGTTCTTCATAGGCGTTCCATCCGGCGGCCGGCACACCGAGGTCGCTGAAGACGATCTGGAGCGCGCCGGGGCGCGAATGGGGTTGGCCGTCGCTGTCGGTGAAGGTGTCGTCGCGGTGTTCGGCGTAGATGCGGGCGATCGTCTCCGCTGCGGCGGTCAGCTTGCTGGGGGCCTCCGGGTCGATGGCGCGGATGCCGAGCAGCGCCGTTTGGACCTCCTCGCTGAACGGCCCTGCCCACAGCAGCTTGGGAGGGCCAGCGATGGGACCTGGCCATGCCGTCTCCGCCGCCCGTGCCCCGTCGTGGCCGATGTGCGGCCCGGCGGGTGGTTGCTCGCTCCACAGGCCGGCTAGCTCCGAGGCGAGTCGCTCGCGGATCGCCGGGTCCGCGAGACGGTCGTAGGAGTCCATCAGTTCGGCGAGGCGGTCTGCGGTCAGCGGGTTCTCGTCGTCCGCCTTCCGATACGCGGCTGCGAGCGTCTGTTGGAGGGTGTGCGGCAGGTCGCCGCTCCAGACCACTCGGCCGGTGGCGTCCCGAACGCTCTCTGGCCACTGGAAGCTCCCCCATACCCGGGGGTCCGGTGGTTCGGTGGCCCATTGGTCGATCAGCTCCTCGGCCACCCGCTCCCGGACGTCGGCGTGGCCGAGCCCGTCGTAATGGGTCAGGGTGTCGAGGATCTGGCCGCTCGTCAGCGGGCCGGCGCTCCAGTAATGAGCGTCGGCGAGGCGGAGCAGAGCTTGTTCCGTGCCGTGGTCGAACTGCCCCGACCACAGCGGTTCGCCGTCTTGCCACAACTCGGTGGGCCACGCCGTCGTGGTGGGGTCCAAGGGGTTGGGCCGCTGTCGGGCCCACAGCCCCGCAAGGTTGGCAGCCAGCGCCGCAATGGCACCCTCGTCATCGAGCACCTCGAAGCGGCGCACCACGTCGGCGATCTCGTCTGCCGTGGGTGGCACCAACCGTAGGTCCATGGCGGCGGAGCGGCCGTTGTGCGTGATTTTCAGCAGGTTGTCTTCGGTTGGATCGACATCACCGCGGCGGACCTTGTCGGCCCGGTCAACCAGAGCGGTGAGGTAGTCGCCCAGCTCGTCGCTGGCAGGAACGACCACCGTACGGGGCAGGCGCTGGCCGTCCTCGCGCTGTTTGAGGGCGGGCACGGGCAGGGCGAGGTCTTCGGCCGTCTTCACGTCTGCGACCTGGTGCAGCAGTCGCAGCAACTCCGGCACGTTGTAGAACTTGGCGAACCGACTGTTCATTCGCAGGCCGCCACCCTCCGGGACGACCTCGATTCCCTCGACCGTCTCGCCGAACGTCGCCGCCCAGGCGTCGAACTCGTCGATATACAGGGCACGCATGCGGTCCGGGGCGAGGTACATGAGCATGGTGTGGACTTCGCCGAGGGAGTTCGCGACGGGGGTCGCGGTCGCGATGGTGCCCACCCGGTCGCTGGTCTCGCGCAGCCACCGCAGTTTCATGTCCAAGTCCGTGGACCTGTTGGATCCGGGAATGCCCATCCCCGGGATCCGGCTCGATCGCTCCAGGTTCTTGAACAGGTGACCTTCGTCAACGAAAACGTAGTCGACGCCCATCATCTCGAAGGTCAGGCCGGGATCCTTCTTGGTGGACAGCTTCTTCTTGATCCGCTCCTCAGCCCGGCTGATGGCGCCTTCGAGCTGCTTCACCAGCCGCTTCTGCCCCGCGACCTCCGCCGACGCCAGCCGCAGTTCCAGCTTCTCGATCTTCGCCTTGAGGTAGGTGCGCTGGTACTCGGGCGACATGGCCACCTGCTCGAAGGCGCGGTGGGTCATGATGACGGCGTCCCAAGCACCGGTCGTCACCCTGGCCTGGAACAGCCTGCGACGGTCGGCAGTCAGGTCCGCGCTGCTGGCCGAGAGCAGCCGCGCCTGGGGGTACAGCTGGAGGAACTCCCTGCTGAATTGCTCCAACATGTGATTAGGGACGATAATCAGCGGTTTCCGGGCGAGGCCCAGGCGGCGAAGTTCCATCGCCCCCATGACCATTTCGGCGGTCTTGCCGGCGCCGACCTCGTGCCAGAGCCCGACGGATGGTTCGTTGACGATCCGGGCGACCGCGCTGTGCTGGTGCGCGTGTGGTTTGAAGGTGAGAGCCAGGCCGGGCAGGGTCAGCTTCGCTCCGTCGTAGGAGCGTAGGACGAGAGAGTTGAACCGCTCGTTGTAGATGGTCAGGTGGGCGTTTGCTCGTTGCGGGTCCGCCCACAGCCATTCGCTGAACCGTTCGTTGATCTCGGTCGCCTTGGTCTGGGCTGCGAGAGTGGCATCGGCGTTCAGACGGCGCTTCTCCGTTACCGGGTCGACGTCGTAGACGCGTACCGGCCGCTGCTTCAGCAGATCCTCCGCGAGGTCGACCGCAGATCTGCGCTCGGTGCCCCACGTGCTCGTCGCGAGAGTCGTGGCGCGGCGCTTCGAGGAGACCGCCCAGTCGGTGCCGCCGTCACCGTGTTCGACTGTGAGCGTGGGATCGTCCAGGAGCTCTTGAAGAAACTGCTCGACGGTACTGCCGCTGACCCAGCTCGCGCCCAGGCGAACGCGAATTTCCTCCGGGGTGAGGTCGACCGGTTTGACAGCGGTCAGCGCGTCGACGTTCGACGCGTACCGCTCGTCTTCCTCTGCTGCGGCGCGGGCCTGGTCCAGCTTGACCCTCACGTTGCCGGACAGATACTCCGCCGCCGGGACGAGTTGGTTCGTACCGGGCTCGTCGAAGGCCAGGGTGCCCAGTTGCTGGCGCGCTTCGGTCTCGTCCACGCCGAGAAGCCACGCCACCCGCTCCAGCGTGACCTGGCCGTACACGTCCCGGCAGATAGCGATGGCGTCCTCGGGCGTGTCCGCACCGAGCTTCGGCGCGCGAGGTGCGATCGCACGAGTGATGAAGATGTCGGACTTGTAGGCGATCTGGGCGCCTTCGTCGAAACGCTCCAGGGCGTAAACCAGGTTGGCGAAGGGATCGGTGCGGAATCCGCCCTGGGCAGGCGCGACCCGGCGCAAGATCGGCTCGCCGGTTTCCTCATCGACCTTGCCCGTCTCGTAGGTGTTGTACCGGTTGATCGGCCCGAACCGTGCGGTATATCCGTGGTAACGCCGACCCAGCTCGGTACGTAGGTGGTCGATCTCGTCGGTGTCGTCCAGCGTCGCTGCCTCTGCCTCCAGCAGCCGCATCGCGATGTTCCGCAGCCGCAGCAATTCACGCAGCTCATCGGCTTGTGTCTTCGGTGGTATGTGGGGCTGCGGTTGGCCGTCGATGACCCGGGTGAACCCACCGTCTTTGAGCACCGACAGATAGCCCTCGGGCTGCTGCTCGGCGGCTGCGACGAACGCGATCGGCTGCTGCTTGGCCCGCGGAACATCGCTGTAGGTCAGGCTCTGGGCTTTAGCCTCCCCGACGATGTCTCGCAGAGCGGCTCGTAGCGCCGGCGCGCAGTCAGGATCGCCGACGACGGCCAGTTCATCGGCCCGGTGAATACCCCCCGCGCCGAGCCGTCCAAGAACATGCTCCGGGCGGTCCAGAAAGTAGCCATTGACAGGGAATTCCTCCTCACCCACGGTGATTCGTCGAGTGGTCTCCCACTCATGCGAACTGGCGGCCGGACGACCTTCCTCGCGACGACGGAGGATCAGCACATCAACGACGGCGTTAGTACCGCTGGCCTTGGCCAAGGCGCGTGACGGCAGCCGCACGGCGCCAACGAGGTCTGCGAGTGACGCGATCTCCCTGCGGGCCGCCGGGTTGGTGCGGTCCATGCTGTAGTGCGAGGTGAGGACTGCCATGAGCCCGCCCGGCCGCAGCAGGTGCAAACTCTTGATCATGAAGTGGTCGTGAATGCGGTGCCCACCGGGGTTGTGCCGCCGATCGGTCAAGCTGACCTTGCCAAAGGGGACGTCGCCGATCACCAGGTCGAAGGCACCAGTGGAGACGCGGGTATCTGCGAAGCTCTCGTTGAAAATCCGAGCATCCGGGTACAGCGCCGCGCTGATGGCCGCGGTTGTCGGGTCCAGCTCAACGCCGACCATCCGCGCACCATCGGGGGCGAATCCGATGAAGTTGCCACTGCCGGACCCAGGTTCGAGCACCTCGCCGCCGGTGAAGCCGAGCTGCTGCACCGCTTCCCACACGGCTTTGACAATTGAGGCATCGGTGTAGTGGGCGTTGAGGGTCGTCCGTCGTGCAGCACGCCACTCGGTCTCGTCGAGTAGGTCTGCAAGCTGCTCGCGCGCCCACAGGTACGTGCTGTGCTCGTCGCGGTCCGGATCGAAGATGGCGGGGACGGCGCCCCATCCCGACCAGCGGGCGAGCACCCGTTGCTCGTCCTCGGTTGCGGGCCGCTGGTCGGCCTGCACGGCGCGCAGCACGCGCAAGGCGGCGATGTTCGCCCTGATCTTTGCGACATCACCGGGCGGCGCGAGATCGGCCTGTTCCGTCGGCCGGAATCTCGGCGCGCTCGATGCTGCTTCTACCTCCGGCGGCTCGGATCCGGCGGAGTCCGCCGATAGAACGGGGGCGTCGTCCTCCGGGGCGGCTGGGGAAGCCAGTGGGACGGGCAGCAGTTCCGCCAGCTCGCGGAGGAGATCGCCGGCAGGGGTCGAACTAGTCGGGGTGCGGTGAGCCGGCTGGGCGACGGCTGGCGCGGCGGAGTCGGATGAAACCGTCGCCCCCGGGGGCGGTGAAGCAGCCCCCGGGGCGATCGGCGCGACGACTCCTAGCGGGTCGGGCTGAGGTCGGTCTCCGGGGCGGGCAGCATCTCCCGCAGGACCTGACCCGCCGCGGTCAGCTGGGCCATGTTCAGTCGGCCGACCTTGTCCATGTACGTCTCCTGCTCCGGATCCTGGCCGGCCAGGGTCCTGGTCAGTTCCTCGATCTGCTGGCCGATCTGCTCCCCCATCTCCGTGAAGAACTGATCCGGGTTCTCGATCTGCCGGTACCGGTTCGGCAGGTGACTCTGCCAGTGCCTGCGTGCTTGCGCTCCGTACTGGTTCACTCGTCTCCACCTCCAACTCGTCGGAGCCGTCCGGTTCCGACGCAGCACGCGCCCAGAGGTAGTCGTCGAACGACAGCTGCCCGGCTAGCTCCTTGCGCCTTCTAGCCAATGGAATCACATCCCCCGCGGCCTGCGGTTGCCCTTGTCTGGGCCGTCGTTGCGGGGAATCGGTGTCACTGGCGGGGCGTCCTGGGCCGCCCGGTCTTCGCCGGCCGTCGACGGTGGCTTACTTGATCCGGCCAGTCGGGCGAGCCGGACAGGATGTCTCCCGGGCCGCTCGTCGGCGATCACGCGGGCCGAGTCGGCGACATCGTCAAGCCAGGCGAACGCCGGGATGCCATCGACGGCGCTGGTCGCGGAGATCTCGCTGTCGCGGATCGAGCTGACGATGCGGTTAGCGGCCCAGTACGCCTGTCCCCAACCGTCTTGGAGCCCGTGGGTCCAGGCGACGTTGGCGGCGGCTGCGGCGCGTTGCGCGTCGGTGCGGGCACGGTTGTCGCTGGACGCTGCGATGTAGGTCCGCAGTAGCGGGCGGTTACTCTCGTCGTCCGGTCCGGGTTCATAGTCACGCCGGACTTCGTTCCGGGCGGCGGTGGTCAATTGGGCAAGGAGTCCGCGCACAACACGCTCCGGGTCCGTGTCGTCGTCGAGGCGGGTGCTCGCCTCACGTGCTGCCGTGCTGATGCGCTGCGCCACGGCCTCGACCCCGCCTCGGCGTCCTGCGGCGAGCCCGAGCGGGAACACGGCATCGACCACGGCGTCAGCACCGGTCTGGTGCCGGTCGACGTCGGCGGCGGCGAGCGTCGCCTCGTTCCAGGCGATGGCAGTTCGTTCTGCCACATCAGCCGGAGCAGGCCAGGAAGCGTCTGCGGAGTAGCCGGGCAAGTGGGCGGCGACGGTGGCCCAGGTGAGCGGCCGGGCGCTCACGGTCTCCTCCGCGCAGGAGCAGGGACACCATCGACGCCGGCCGTGGTCGGGGTGGCCGCTCGCCCGTCCGGGGTCTGCGCGAGGTGAGGTTGACGGTGTGGCGACGCGGACATGCTGCGGCTCCTTCGTCTATCGGCTGTGCCGGGGGGTCACCTGGTGCATCGGCGCCGCGCTCGGCTGGAATGCTGGGGACGCTGCGGCAGGGCCTGACGCAGTCGTCGGTGGCGCGGCGAAGCTCAACTGGGCAACGCCGCGTGGCAGAGCCGTGGGCTTGGCGGTCTGAGCGGTGTCCGCGCCGGATACCGGGGCGCCCGGTTCGGCGGACGTCGGTCGGACCTCGGTGGCGTTGTTAAGCCGGGAGTCGACGGCTGCCGTGCGGGCGAATGTCCGGGCGGCGTCGGTTCGCAGCGGCCCGCCGGCGGCGTCCGTGAGCAAGGTGAGGGTGGTGGGGTTGGTCCGCACAGCCACCCACGGCCGGTCTGCCAGGCCGAGGCGATCCACCATCCCTCGCGTGATTTGTGACCAGTCGTGATCCGAGAGTTGACGCTCATTGGGCTGGGTACGCAGGGCGAGCGCGGTCACGCCACCCCGATCGGCGAGTCGCCGCACGTCTTCGCGCCAGGTACCCAGGTGCCAGCCACCGCCGACGTCAACGATCTGCGTATCGCTGGTGCGCCCGCGCGGACCGACTCGACCCGCCGCTCCTACCGTGATCGAGGTGGCGAGCCGACGCGAGGACTGGGGGTCGTAGGTGTTCACCAACATTGAGGTCTCCAGGTAAAGTCAGGTCTTGAGGGGCGCCGGCAGGAGCGGGCGATCCGAGGATTCGGTGGTGGACTACCGCCGGATGTGCACCCCGACGGAATCCATGAATGTCAATGGGTCGATTGCATTGCTGGCGGTCAGGGGCGGTGCGTTACGGTGCACCTCGAAGTGCAGGTGCGGGCCGGACGAGTGACCTGTGCTGCCGACCCAAGCGATGAGCTGTCCGGCCTGGACCTGGGCGCCGGCGGAGACGGCGAGGCGTACCGCGTGGCAGTAGCGGGTGGCGATGCCGTTGCCGTGGTTGATGTTGACCAGGAACCCGCAGCCGAGCAGGTTCGGGTTTCCGGGCCGGTTGCAGTAGGCGCTGTCGCATCCGGCGGACAGGACGACTCCTGCGGCTGCGGCGTAGATGGGGGTTCCGGTGGGCGCGGCAAGGTCGACGCCGTCGTGGCTGGGCCTCGATGGCGGTCGGAACCTGCTGACCAACTGGTAGCTGTCGCCGGGTAGGGGCAGGCGCCAGGCGCCGGTGCCGCCACCGGCGAGGGTGTACTTGTCGATGCGGGAGCGAACCTGCTGGGGGTAGTCGTGCGCCTTACCCGCGGCGGGAACACCGCCGGCGGCGAGGATGCAGCCCCTGCCGCAGAAGTAGCCGGCCCAGGCGATGTCCAGCGGGTTGCCGGCTAACAGGTCCGCTCCGATGTTGCGGTCGGCCCACGCGACGAGGTCGCACATCAGGCGCCCCATCGCGTAGATGGCGTCCTCGGGGTCGTTCGGCGCGTTGCGGCCGTCGTCGTCGTAGTCGTCGCCCCAGGTCGCCCACGTACCGAGTTGGAACTGTGCGATGCCGATCGCGTCCCCGCCACGGTCGGGTGGATTGTGGGCGACCGCGTCGGCGTTCCAACTGCTTTCCAGGTCGATCTGCGCCGCGATCATCGGCGGGGTGACCTGTGGGCAGATCGAGCCGGCGCGCACCACCCAGGGGGCAAGGTAACGGGCGTGCGGAGTGATGGCGTCGACGTTGAGTTGGCCGCTGGCGGGGGCCGCGACCAGCGCTGGGCTCGCCGCGAGCAGGGTGGCGGCGCCTGAGCTGACGAAGGCCACCAGGCCAGCGCCCACCGCGAGCACGCCGACAAGCAGCAGCGCAACGGCGCGTACGGAGGTTGTACCGGCCGCCTGCCCTTTCGTGTCGGCCATCGCGGTCAGCCGATCTCGTAGTCGCTGATCCGCCAGCCGACCGTGGTCGGCCGAAGGGTGCAGACGACGGTGTGGCGCTCCACCGGGCCGCGCCAGCCGTCGCGCCCCACCGGCTGGGTGGTGATCAGCGTGGCGTGGTGCCGCTGCTCATCGGTGTCCGGCGGGAGTGCGTCTCCGGCGTACGGGCCCACCTGGACCTCGGTGGAGGCGCGGTGAAGCGTCCACTCCTGCCACCGCGGTGTCTGGCGCACCGGGTCTCGGCTGGCCACTGCGGCGGCCAGCGTGGCGTTCAGGTATGCGGCGCTCCGCTGGTAGGCGTTGGCCGGGTCCTGGTCGACGGTGGTGTCGATACGGTGCACGGTCGCGGCGAACGCCTCGCACACCGCTGGCGGATCGCGGTAGTCCATCGAGGGGTCGACAGCCAGGGAAGCGGGTGTCGCGGACGGCCGGGGCCGGGGCCGTGGGCTGGTCGCGGAACAGGCGCCAACCAATCCGGCGGTGAAAGCGACCGCCAGCAGAATGAGAACCCGACGGGTACGAATCATGCTGACAACGCTCACGTCCGCCGGTTTCCGGCGGCGCTGCCGTAGCTTCCGTAGCGCCGCCGGTACCGCGGAATGAACGCGCCGGCCCCAGCCGCGGGTTCCGGTGCCGTTGCGGCTCTCGTTTGGCGAGCAAGCGAGCACGGACGTCGACGCCGATACGAGGTTCGGGCGTGACGGCAAACGCGAGGCCCAGAGGACAAAGCGGCTCACCGAACCCGTACGGGTCTACCACCCGTTCGGTGTAGGCCACCTCTTCGACCACTCCGGTGGCGGCGTCCCGTTCTCCGTCGGCGTCGTAGCCCACCAGGCGGACGTAGTCGCCGACCTGCACAGCAACGGCGTGCGCGTAGAGTCGCTCGGCCGAGGGGTGCTCCGTCGCCCGCGCGAACGCTTCCGCAGCCTGTCGCCGCCGCTGGGCAGTGCCGAGCCACCAGGCGTCGGGGAACGTTGATACAACTCGCCGACCTCAAGGGTGATCTTCTCGGCGCTGCGGGTATCTACCTCCCGTAACGCCTGTCGAGCAGCGGCCTCGGCGATCGAACCCAGGCACTCTGCCGGTTCAGACACGACCTGTCCACCGACCGCAGCAGCCATCGCGCGGGCGTCGCGCTGTGCAGCGTCGGCAAGGAGCCGCCACTCATCCACGGCGCCCAGCTTGCGATGGCCCCATCGGCCGGACGGTGAGCCGTCTGCCGTATCGCCATCGTGTCCACCGCAACTGGCGGTCAGGGCTACCCCTAGCTCCCGTAGCGCTGCCGCTAACTCCGGCGGTAACCGTAGCGGCCCCGCGCCCCCACGAACGTCTCCGGCAGCGGCCCAAACGAGGCCGCATTCGTATGTCGGAGGAAATCACCATGGTCCTCAAGCTGTACGTTGCCGGCCAAGCGGTGCTCGCCGCAGACGCCCCGAACCCGGCTCCGTCGCCACCGCCCGGGATGCAGGATGTAGCCAACTCTTTCCTCGGCTGGGGAAAGTGGATCTTGCTGGTTGCCGGCGTCCTCGGATTCATGATCTGCGCCGGAATGATGATCATCGGCCGGCGCAACCGTTCGCAGACCGCCGTGGACGGTGCGGCCGGCGTGCCCTGGGTACTCGCCGGGCTGGCGTTGACCAGCCTGGCCGCCGGCATCGCGACGGTGGCGCTGACATGAGCCGTCCACGTTTTCAGCACGCGGCTCCCCGGCGTCGCATCCGGCCCCTGGCCATCACCACGGCCGGGTTGGCCCTGCTCGTGCTGGCGTCGCTCGCGGTTGCCCGCAGCAGCGACAACCCAAGCCACCAGCAGACCTTGCCCGAGCAGCAGCTCGTCACGGTGCACCCGCCGGCCGCCGATCAGGCGTCCCCGGTGCCGCAACAGGTGGCCGTAGATTTCGCCTGGCCGACCGATCTGACCTGGATCAACGTGGCCGGGCTCGATCTGCCCGTCTCCGCCACGGCGGGTCCGCGCGACCTGGCCGATGGGCGGGCACGGAGCTTCGCCCACACACTGTCCGGTGCCGTTCTCGCGACGCTGCACCTGCTGGTCCGCACCAGCCCGCAGGTGGGCCCACGGGTCTGGGAACCGACGCTGCGCGAGCAGGTCGTCGGGCCGGACGTCGCCGCGTACGTCGACGCCGTGGCCCAGGACTACGCCGTCGCACGTGAGCAGTTGCAGATTCCCTACGGCGACCCGCTGGCTCCCATCTACGCCTCGATCGCCGGCGTACGGATCGACTCCTACCACCCGCAGGCGGTCGGCCTGCGGCTGCTCATCGAGGCGCCAGACGGTGACGGCGGCGTCGCCCGCGCCGCCACCATCGTGCAGGTCTCCTGGTCAGGTACGGACTGGCAGCTAATCGCCCCACCACGCGGCGACTGGTCCACGGTGCGCGCCCTGGTCGGCCCCGCCGTCGTCCGCGGCTACACGCCGCTGCCGGGCAGGTAGGCCATGTGCGACGCATGGGACCTCAAGTGCCAGTTCAAGGAGGGCGCGACCGAAGTCGCTGGGGCGGTCGCCGACAGCATGATCGGGCATCTCGCCGCCCTGATCAGCGAGGCGCAGTCCACCCTGATCACGTCAACGGTGACCTGGTGGCTGTACCTGCCACCGGTCGACGTCGAGCATGCACCAGCGGCGCGAACCCTCCAGCAATGGATGCTGCCGTTCGCCCTGCTGGTCTCCATCGGCGGCATCATGTGGCAGTCGCTCCTGCTGATCATCAACAGGAAGGGGGAACCGCTTGTCGCGGTCGTGAAAGGGCTGTTCACGACCGCGCTGTTCGGAGCAGTGAGCCTCACCGGTACCCAGATGCTGCTCAGGGCGTGCGAGTCCTACACCGAATGGGTCCTCACCTCGGGCCTGGGCTGCGCCTCAGGCATCGGACAGGACCCAGGCTGCAAGACCAACGCGCTCGCCGAGCGGATGCAGCTGATGCTGCTTCCGGCCGGCCCCAACATCGGCAGCATCCTGGTGGTCGTCGTGGGCCTGGTCGTCCTCGTCGCGACCATCATGCAGGCGATGCTGCTGCTGTTCCGCAACGGCGCCATCATCATCCTCGCCGGGATGCTGCAACTCGCCGCCAGCGGCAGCTTCACCGCCGCCACGAGTAACTGGCTGCGACGGGTACTCGGCTGGCTGCTCGCACTGACCTTCTACGAGCCGTTCGCCGCCACCTCCTACGCGGTCGCGTTCATGCTCATCGGCGACCGCTCAAACCGGGACATCTCCACCTGGTTCACCGGCGCCGGCATGCTCGGACTGACCCTCGTCGCGCTGCCAGCCATGATGAAGTTCTTCAACTGGACGGTGGGCGCGGTCCAGCAGTCCGGTAACTCGGCGGGAATGCTGGCCGCTGCCGGCGCTGCTGGCCTCCACGCGGTGGCTTCGAGCCGTGGCTCGTCCGGCATGACCGCAGCGGACTACGCCCGGGACATGGACCGCCGCAACCCGCCGCCCTCCGGCAGCAACGGCGACAGCGGCTCGGGGACTCCCCGACCGACGCCGCCGACGTTCAACGGTCCGACTCCCACCGCCAGCGCCACCCCGTCGGCGGGCACCACGACGGCAACCACCGCGAGCACCGCAGCCGGTAACGCCACAACGGCGACGACCGCCAGCAGCAGCGCCGCAGCCGGTGCCGGTGCCGGTGCCGGTGCCGGTGCGGTCGGGGCATCCGCCGCCGCAGGTCCCGCCGCGCCCATCGTCGCCGGTGTCGTCGTCGGCGCCCAGGTCGCGGGCGCGGCGGTCAAGTCAGCGTCGAACACAGCCACCCGTTCGACGGAAGACAGGTGATCGGGATGCCTGCCGATTCCCCTGTCAACGAGACACGCATGTACGGCGGATGGCGCCGGGCCAGAAACCTGGGCCTGTTTGGGCTCGGCTTCGGCCAGACGATGGTGGTGCTCGCGGCGATGACCGTCGCCCTGATCACGGTGTCGGTGAGTCTCGCCGCCGTCGCCGTGGTCGGACCGGTCTGCCTGATCATCATCATCGGCAACGTCGCTCAGTGGGACGGTGTGTCGCTGGCGCAGGCGCTTGTGCAGCGCTTCCGCTGGGTCACCGGTACCGCCCGTGGTCGGACGAGCTACCGCGGCGGTGTGATGTCGGCCGAGGAGCACGCCTGGCAGTTGCCCGGCGTGCTCGCCCCGACCGTGCTGTTGTCGGCCAACGACGGCCACGACGGCACCTACGGCGTGGTGTGGCATCGCCGGCTCGGAACCATGACGGTCACCTTGCGCTGCGCCGCCCAGTCCACCTGGCTGGCCGACGCGGAGGCGGCAACCGCGTGGGTGTCGAACTGGGGCGGCTGGCTGGCCGGGCTCGGCCACGTCCCGATGGTGCGGTGGGTCGCGGTCACCGTGGACACCGCGCCGGACTCCGGTACCCGGCTGGCCGACTACATCACCGGACGGCTGGCCCCGGACGGGCCAGCGGCGGCATTACGGGTCCTCCAGCAGCTCGTCGCCGCCGCTCCGCAGGCCGCTGCCGACGTGCAGACGACCGTGTCGATCACGTTCGACCCGGCCGTGTCACCGGCCCGGCCCAAGACGGTTCCGGAGTGCCTCACGGAGGTCGACCGCGCCCTGCCCGGCTTGCAGGACGCCCTGGCCGGGTGCGGGCTGACCGTTCTGGGCCGGGCCACCGCCACGGAGATCGCGGGGATCGTTCGGCACTGCTACGACCCGAGCAGCCGGGGCGACGTGACCCGGCTGCTCAGCGCCGATCCTGACGCCGCGGCCGACCTGCTGGACTGGAGCAACGCCGGCCCAGTCGCCGCTCAGGAGCACACCGACCGATACGAACACGACGGCGCCACCAGCGTCACCTGGGCGTGGCACGAGGCGCCGCGCCAGCCCGTCACCCATCACGTGCTCGCCCGGCTGCTCGCCCCCGGCGACCACCCGAAACGGGTCACGCTGATGTACCGGCCGCTGACCGCCGCGCAGGCCGCTGGCGAGGTCGAACGTCAGGTCAACGCGGCCCAGTTCCGCAGCGCCTACCGGCGAGCCCGCAAGCTCGACCCCACCGCAAGGGATCTCGCGGACCACGAGCAGGCCGCACAAGCCGCGCGAGAAGAGGCACTCGGAGCCGGCGTTGGCCTGATCAGCCTCTGGGTGACCACCACCGTGCTCGACCCGGCCGACCTTGGCCGTGCCGTCGCCGACGTGGAGAGCCGCGCGGACACCTGCAAGGTCAGGCTGCGCCGCCTGTGGCGCTCCCAGGCCGCCGGATTCGCGGTCACTCTGCCGACCGGGATCTGCCCGCCCGTGCTGTCCCAGCAATGGCCGCACTGACCCCTTCCCCATTTCCTCAGGAGCATTTCCGATGAAATCTGTCGATATTGACGTGCCCTCGTTCGGCCCTATCGCGCCGTCGTGGGGCTGGCGTCGACCGGGTGCAGGCCGAGCCGTACACGTAGCACCCGGCACCGAGTACCAGGCCACCACCGTCCAGGCCGCCGGCCTGTACCCGTTCACCGCCGGCTCCGGCTCGCCCTTGTTGGGTGTGCCGATCGGCCGTCACCAGCTCTGGGGCGAGTCCGTGCTCCTCGACCCGTTCGAGTGGCTCAACGCAGGGTTGATCACCAACACGGGAATGTTCGTGCTCGGCCAGCCGGGCGCCGGCAAGAGCGCGCTGGCCAAACGCCTGGTCATGGGGATGGCTGCCACCGGTGCTCAAGTTTTGATTTTGGGTGATACCAAGCCTGACTACTCCAGAGTCGTGCAGCACCTTGACGGCCAGGTCATCCGGGTCGGCAGAGGAATGGACCGCATCAACCCGCTCGACGCCGGTCCGCTCGGCACGGCGCTGTCGCGGATGACCGGAGCGGACGCCGACCAACTCCGGCTGGAAGTGCGCGGGCGGCGGCTCACCCTACTCATCGCCCTATGCACCCTGGTTCGAGACGGAGGGCGGGTCAGCAACACCGAGGAGGTCGTACTCGGTCGGGTAGTGGACCTGCTGGCCGAGCGCCGTGTCGTCGACCCGGTGATCCCCGACGTGCTGGCGGTGCTCGAACAAGGGCCGGACACGATCCGGGCCGCCGCACGGGCCACCTCCCTGGCCGACTACCGCCGCCGGATCGACGACCTCGTCGCCACCCTCCGGCTGTTGTGCGAAGGCACCCTCGCCGGTGTCTTCGACGCCGCCACCTCCACCCCGATCGACCTGTCTGCCAAGGCGGTCAGCATCGACATCTCCCGGGTGGCAGCCGCAGGCGACAAGCTCGTCGCCGCCGCGATGCTCTCCACCTGGAGTTACGGGTACGCCGTCATCGACGCCGCGGCCGTACTCGCCGACCAGGGCCTCGCCCCGAGGCGGCGGCACCTCGCGGTCATGGACGAGCTGTGGCGGGTGCTACGGGGAGCGCCGGGGCTAGTCGAGCCGGCAGACGCCCTCACCCGGCTGTCCCGCAACCTCGGCGTCGCGCAGATCATGCTCACCCACTCCTTGGACGACCTCGACGCGCTCGCCACCGACGAGGACAGGGCCAAGGGCCGCGGCATGGCCGAACGGTGTGCCATCAAGATCCTTGCCGCGCTTCCTGGTCGGGAACTGGACCGGATTGGCCAGATGGTCCGCCTCTCCGGTCCTGAGCGGGAGATGGTCGCCTCCTGGGCCGCCCCGGAAGCCCTGGTACCCGGTGCGACGCATCCCGGCCGCGGGAAGTACCTCGTCAAGACCGGCGAGCGGGCTGGCATGCCGGTCGCGCTGCACCTGGTCGGCGATGAGCTGTCGCTGTACGACACCGACGCGGCGGTGCGGGCGGGTGCCCGATGAGCGGCATCCGCAGCCAGCAGCCGATCTATCCGCGCGGTAGCGCGGGCGGATACCCCCTAGGTGGTGTCCTGCGGATCATGGAGTGCGGTCGGGTACGGCACGGAGCCAGTCGAGCATCTCGATGAGGTCCAGTGTGGCTTCGTAGCTCTCGATGAGCTTGTCGTACCTGGTCGCCAGGCCTCGCCAGTGTTTGCGTCGACCGAAGCCACGTTCGACCTGGTTGCGGTGGGTGTATGCGCTGGTGTCGAAGTCTGGGGGACGGCCGCCTGATGATCCTTTCCTTGTCCGGTTGGCTTTCTGGTCGGCGCGTTCGGGGATCACGGCGGCAATCTTGCGGGCCCGCAACGCGGCCCGGTTCGCCTTGGACGAGTACGCCTTGTCCGCGGTCAGCGAGTCCGGACGCTTACGGGGACGACCGACGCCGCCGGGCCGGGTCACGGCGATCTGATCCAACAAGGGCACCAGTTGCTTGGTATCGGAGGCCTGGCCCGGGGTGATCCGCGTGGCGAGCGAACGGCCTCGCCCGTCGGCCATAGTGTGCACCTTCGTGGTCAACCCTCCCCGGGAACGACCCAGACCCTGACGTGCCTGCGAATCGGTGGTGGTGAGCCCCCTTTACGGGCACCGGCGGCGTGCTGGTGAGCGCGCACGACCGTGGAATCGGCCTGAGCGTCCCAGTCGATGTCACCGTCAGCCTCAGCCAACGCGACCACCTGCTGCTTGAGCCGGGTCCAGGTGCCGTCGGCAGCCCACCGGCGAAACCGTTCATGACTGGTCTTCCACGGCCCGTACCGCTCGGGCATGTCCCGCCACGGCGACCCGGTCCGTTTCACCCAGCAGATCCCGTTGATCACCTGCCGGTGATCACGCCACTGCCCACCACGACGGGACTGCGCGGGCAGCAACGGCTCCAACACCGCCCACTCGGCATCAGTCAAATCAAAACGCGCCACGACCAGAACAACGAACCACCACCAAGATCCGCCGGACACCACCTAGCGCCGTGGCTGATCCTGGGCGCGTGCGCCGCCGCCGCAGGGTTGACCTGGATGGCGTGGCTGGCCGGACGCCTCGCCGCCGTGGTGTCCGGGCGCCCGTGGGACACCGGCCCGCCCTTCGGCTGGGACTTCACCGGCCGACTGCTCGACCAGGACTGGCAGCACCTGTGGCCCGGCGTGCCGCCGCTACGGGTAGCGCTCATCTACGCGCTGATGCTCACCGCGACCGTGGTGCCCGGCTTCTGGGGTGGGCGTGGTGGCAGGCCCGCCGGCCGCAGGCCGGAGACCCGTTGCCGTCCCTCGCCCGCGCTCACGACGTCGACGAACTCATCGGCGCCACCGCGCTACGTCGGGCGCAACGGCTCCGGCCGAGCCTCGCCGGACGCGACCCGAAGCAGGTGCTGGCCGCCGCGATCGGCATCGCGCTCGGACCGCTCGTCACCGTCAGTCGGCGACGTGGCCCGGTACTTCGGTCCAGTTGGGAGGACGTCATCCTCGCCGTAATGGCGCCCCGGGCGGGTAAGACGACCAGCCTCGCCGTCCCCCCGATCCTGGACGCACCGGGGCCGGTGCTCGCCACGAGCAACCGCTCCGATCTGTGGGCCGCGACCGCCCGAGCCCGCCAGCGGGTCGGCCGGGTCTGGCCGTTCGACCCGCAGCGGGTCACCCGCCAGCCCCAAACCCTCTGGTGGGATCCGCTCGCCACGATCAACGGGGTCGAGGACGCCGCGCGGCTGGCCGACCACTTCATCCAGGAGATCCGCGGCGTAGGCTCCTCCGACCCGTTCTGGCCGCTCGCCGCCGGGGACCTACTCACCTGCCTCTTCCTAGCCGCAGCCAACTCCGGCGGCACCCTCACAGACGTCCAAGCCTGGCTGTCCGACGTCACCAGCCGCGAGCCGGTGACGCTGCTGCGCGCCGCCGGATACCCGCAGGCCGCCCGGTCGCTCGCCGGTCGGCAGGGCGGCGCCCCGGAGACCAGGGACGGCGTTTACGAGACCGCGCGCACCGCCGCCCGCTGCCTGTCCGACCCGGACATCATGGCCTGGGTCACCCCACCGGCAAGCAACATCGACCGCCTCGACGTAACCACGTTCCCGACCTCCCGTGACACCCTCTACCTGCTCAGCAAGGAAGGCGCGGGGGCGGCGGCTCCCCTGGTCGCCGCCCTCACCGACGCGGTGTTCCGCACCGCCGTAGTGCACGCTGAAGCCGCTGGTGGCCGCATCGACCCGCCTGTACTGGCAGTGCTCGACGAGGCAGCCAACATCTGCAAGATCAACGATCTGCCCCAGCTCTACAGCCACCTCGGTGGCCGAGGCGTCATCCCGATCACGATCATCCAGAACATCGCCCAAGGCCAGGGCGTGTGGGGCGAACGCGGCATGACCGCCCTGTGGAGCGCCGCCACCATCAAGCTCATCGGCGCCGGACTGGATGACGCCCGCCACGCCGAAGACGTCTCCCGCCTCATCGGCGACCACGACGTCGCGGTGACCTCGATCAACCGGGACGGCAACGGCCACACCAGCTACTCCACCAGCGTCCAACGGCGACGGATCTTGGAACCAGGCGACCTGCGGGCCCTCAAGCGCGGACGGGCGATCCTGCTGGCAACCGGCGCCCGCGCCGCCATGATCGACCTGATGCCGTGGTACAGCGGCGAACACGCCGACACCATCGGTGCGGACACCGCCACCAGTGTCGAAGCCATCACCCGAACCGCCCGCGCAGACCTCGCCGCCGGCCGAAAGGACGACAACCGGCCGAGCCTGGACTTGCCGCTCCCTGACGACGGCAGGGACGCGTCATGAACGACCACTCATCCCGGCTCTCAGCCGACCTGCGCTGGGTGGAGGCGATGCTCGCCAACCTCCAACAGCAGATCGACCAGCTCGCCGGTGAACTCCGGGCGCTCGACAACCTCCTGCACGCCCACACCCTCGCGTCGCTGGGCCGGGAACCGGCCGCGGACGCCGCTCTCACGCCGGACCAGTACCAGGAGACCGACGATGGCCGCTGAACGACCGGCCCCGCCGACGGAACGCCTGTACGAGGTCAACGCCGCCGCCGCCAGCTTCTACGCCAGCCGGCTGCGCACCTCGAAGAAGACCGCCCGCTACCTAGACAGCCACGGCATCAGCGCCGCGACGGATCCGAACGGGCCCTGGCAGGTGGGGTACGCGCCGGGGCGGTGGACCGAGCTGGCCACCCACCTCCAGGCGGCGGGGTTCAGCGCCGACGACGTGGTCGCCGCCGGCCTGGGTTTCATCCACAGCAAAAGCAGAAGCCTGCTGGACCGTTTCCGCGACCGGCTCATGTTCCCGGTCACCGACGCACACAACCGCGTTGTGGGGTTCACTGCCCGCGACCTGAGCGGACGAGCCGAGGCCAAGTGGATCAACACCCCGGAAACGGCCATCTACCAGAAACGCCTGCTGCTCTACGGCCTCGGGCAGCAGCTCGCGGACCGACCCGCCGGCGTCGGCGACCCGGTCGTATTCGTCGTCGAGGGCGCCGCCGACGTACTCGCGATGCACCGCATGGCCGCCGCCCACGCCGCCATCCCCGAGACGCAGCCGGTGTACGCGGTCGCTCCATGCGGCACCAACTTCACCCGCGACCAGCTCAACCTGCTCCAACAAACCCTGCCCGGCGCCCACCTGATCTTGGCCTTCGACGGCGACGATGCCGGGCACCGGGCCGCCGACCGGGCGTACCCGGCCGCGTCCCGGTGGCCCGGCCAGGTCTCCGGAGTACGCCTGCCCAAGGGGCAGGACCCCGCCGACATGCTCGCCACCATGGACCCGATCTGGGCCATGAGCGAGATCGTCGGTGCCGTCCAGCCCCTTGCCCAGCTACAGATGACCAACACGATCAGCCGGCTGTTCGACACCAAGCGGATCACCGATCCCGCCCGGTTCGTGGAGGACCGGATCACCGCCTACCGGGCGATCGCGGAGCTGTTCGTCGACGCCCCGCACGCCAGCCGTGACATGGCCGAGGCCGCCGCCGAGCAGCTCGGTCTGGACTCCACCGACGTGGTGCGCGGCGTCTTCGAGGCGTGGCACGCCCGCACCGGCACCCCGGCGGCACCGACCCGCCTCCGGACGTACCGGCGTCCGCCCCGACGCCGAGCCGTTGCCGGCGCCACCCGCTGGTCGCTCGACGCCGTCGGGCGCGAACGGACCGGGTGAGACAGGCGGCACCGTCTCCGCGGAGGCCCGCAGCATGGGAGGCCGGAGCCTCGGCACCACCGCCGTGATCACACGCCATGACCCAACGAGCGGGATCACGGTCTGGGCGCTCGCCGACGGCATCGGCCGCCACTCCCAGGCCGCGACCGCCGCGCAGATGGCGGCCGACATCGCCGCGACGGTCACCCTGCACTCCACGCCCGCGGCCGGACTGCACGCCGCACGGGCCGCCATCAACGCCTTCTACGGCGGGGTCCACGCCAGCCAGGCGGGCGATGCCTCATTGCTCGTAGTCTCGGCGTATCCGGCCCCGGAAACCCGCCACGGCGTACGGTTCGAGGTCGCTTGGGCTGGGGACTGCCGCGCATACACCATCCGGGCCGGTCAGCTCGCTCAGGTCACTGCCGATCACACCGCCGCTCGGCAACGCCGCGACCGGGGTGAGCACACCCCGCCGGGCAGCATCGCCGACGTCCTGCTCACCTCCAGTGTTCGCGCGGGTGACATCAGCA
Organism: Micromonospora tarapacensis; assembly: GCF_019697375.1. Lineage (NCBI taxonomy): Bacteria > Bacillati > Actinomycetota > Actinomycetes > Micromonosporales > Micromonosporaceae > Micromonospora > Micromonospora tarapacensis. Next base: position 4,178,968 of record NZ_JAHCDI010000004.1, read on the forward strand.
TCTGCCCACTCGATGACGGCCCACTCCTGTTATGCAACAGCGCCCTGCACCGGGCCGTCCCCGCCGGTCAGCTAGGGGCGGAACTGGCCGGGATGAGCGACGCGCAAGCCAGTGCCAACCGGATCATCAGCGCCATCGGGTCACAGCGGTCCGGCAACGCGGCCGTGTTGCTCATCCACCCCCGCTCAGCCCCGCCCTCGCTGGTCACCACCACCGGGAAAACGCGAACGGCGACACACACCGCAACCGGTTCGGCCGCCGCGCTCGCCAGGACCTCGTTCGCCCGCTCGCCATCCGCACAGACCGTCGCAGCCGCCACCGCCAGCACGTCATCTGGCCGACCCGACAGGTCACCGCCGTCGCGGCTGCCACCACGAAGCAGCCCGCGTCGACCATAAACAGGAATGGAGAAGTGCCGTGGCGCGGAAGATAGTCCGGGTCGACGAACAGGTGCACGCCGCGCTTCGCCAGCGGGCCATCGAGTCGCGCCTGCGCCCGAACGATGTTCTTCGGCGCCTCTTCGGGCTGCCGGTATCCGAGCCGGTCGCACGGCCAGCGGCGGATCAGAGCATCCCGCACCCTCAGTTCGAGATACCGATTCTGCGAGCCTTGGAACAACTCGGTGGCGGCGCACGGGCGCATGAGGTCATCGAGAGGGTCGGGCAGTTGCTCGCCGCTCAGCTCACCGACGCCGATCGCCAGAAACTCGGCAACGGTCAGACACGGTGGCGGTTGCGGTGCAACGTGGCCCGAAATGACCTGATCAAACGCGGCCACCTCAGCGCTGACAGCGCACGAGGACGATGGGAGATCACGGATCAGGGCTTGGAACGCCTACACAGCGTCGATGGCGTCGATGGCGTCGATGGCGTCGATCAAGCCTCCGCCCCCGTGCGCCAGCAAGGCGCCGACAGCGCACCGGCCACAGCCCGAAGCTCATTCGCCAGCCGAGCCACTAACGAGGCACCGGCGCCTCCGGTCGCTGGCCCCTCCTCGGAGGCGGGCGCCAGACGATCCACAACCCGGCGGGGCTAGGCCGAGAGTCCGATCCACGCCGGAAACCGCATCGACCCCCGGGCATCTGCCCGGGGGTCGATGGAAGGCCGTGGTTCCGGCGTCGTAACCCATCCCGCGAACGAAATGGCTCAGAGGAGCTGGGTGATCTACCGGTTACGCATCCGGTTGGCCCTTGATCCGGAAGCTTACGAAGAACAGTCGTAAAAGTTCGCGCACGCCACCCGCCACCCCATTTCCTCGTTGACGTGGATCCGGGAACGGGCCGCTAGGCACTGCGCCGGGTCTGCGCGCGGCGTGGCGTCCGGCATCACCGGTGGGACCGGTCGCGCCGGCTCGGGTTGGAAAGGCGCTGCTGCACCGCCTGGTCCACCGCTACGCCCACGCGGTTGGTCGGCTCCGTCCCGGCAGTTGCAGCGAAAGCAAGCTTGGCCAGACGCGGTGCTGCACGAGGCAGGTGTGGCGGTGCAGAGGCGAGTGCGGAGGCGCCAACACCGTAGAGCGCCGACCTCAGCCGATAGATCTGCTCGTGGTCCGGACGGGCAACGCTCCACCGTGCGACCGCGTGATACACCAGCGATCCGGGGACGCGTTCCAGGCTCCGGCGGCCGACGACGAAGAAATTGCCGTGACGAGCAGCCTTCTGGGCCGCTGCGCTAAGAACTTCCGCCAGTGACGGCAGCACGGTGGCGAGTTTGTCGATCGCTTCACGACGGGGACCGCCCGTGGTGAGCTGTCCTGGGCGGGCTGGCCCGGGACGGACCCATCGCGCGACAAGGCCCAGCTCACGGGCTACGTCGACGGCTGGGCCATGTGGCGGTGTGCCGTGCAACTGACTCGCGGCGTGAGCAGCAGCGCTCCAGGAACGCCAGTCCGCTCCAGCAGCGTGAGTTGTCGCAAGTGCGCTGATCGCGAGGCCCGCCTGAGTCGCCGTGGCCAGGTGAACGGCCCGCACGTCGCCCGCGTTGCGGTGCATCCAGTCCCGCGCGGCGATCAACGCGCTCCGCGCGGTGGCACCCTCTGTGATTGCCCGTCCGCCCCCCGGTATCGGCGGCATCTCAAGCAGATGCAGCAGGGATGGAGCGTCGCCCGCGTCGGCTCTCACCTGGTGACTGAGCTGGGTAAGCCGGCCAGCGCTGGCCCAGCGTGCTTCGTCCGCCACGGGCGCGTAGACGTCGTGCGCGAGGCTGTGGCTGCTCGACAGCCACTCGGGAAGTCCCGCATCGATGGCCAGCATGTCGTGGGTCAGCGCAGCGATGTCGGCCAGGGCGGCCTTCTGTCCGGCTCCTGCACGAATCGCGATGCCCTCTGGGGTCAGCGGTTCTTTCATCGGCGGTGTGTGGCTGGCCAGGATCTCGCCAGCCACAGCAACCGCTTCCGCCGCCGAGTCAAGGTGGCGCCCAACTCGGCAGATCGGCGCCGTGGTCGGGGCATCCCGCCGGGCGACGCGGGCCGCGGCGGTAAGCCCCAGGTAGAGCCGTGTCGCATGATCCCCTGCGTGTGTTTGCAAGGCGATGTCCACGGTGTCACGGTCGATGTCGGAGCGGGCAGGCTGACCGCCGGTCACCAGCTCCACGAGCTTGGCCAGCCGGAGATAGACCCGGTGCCGGGCGAAGACGGTCGCACCGATGTCGTCGAAGGTGACGGCAGGATCGGACCGTAGGCGCGTCTGAGCGTGGGTGAGGTCGTCATGCGCCCGCCCTAGCCAATCTCCGTAGGTCACATCAGCCCTCGCACCGCGCCGTCTAGGCGAGCGGCTGTCGCCGCGTAGGCGAAGCGGCGCTGGGCCGGCAGCTCCGATTGCGCGCTCGCCCGGTCGTAGCCATTCGCGAGCACCAACACGAGACGAATCAGCGCCCGACGTGCCGGGCTGGACGCAATCGAGGGGTGCCTGGCGGCGACAGCGATCGGCGCCGGGTCGGGGTACAGCTCGGTAAGCGCAGCGAGCAGTTCGGACCCGAGCAATGCCCATTCCTGACCCGGCAAGCTCGGAGAGCTCAAGGCCAGGCAGGCCAGTCGCAGGCCGGCTTGAGCCTCGGTCTCATCCTCCACTCCACGGGCTTCCAGACGGGTGGTGGCCTGCTGCAACGCGGTGAGGTAGTTCATCCCCGGATCCTTTCGGCAGACCGGGGTGGCGTCCACCAGGACAGCGATGGCCTGTGGATAACCGGCGAAACCAATCTCTGGCACGGCTGTGTGGCGGCCACCGTCTGGAAGCGAAGGGACGTCAACCTGGTCATCAGTCCCACCAGCCGTCAGGGGCGGGCTCAGCGGTTGCGGGCGGGAGTTCGGTGTGGCGGGCGGCGCGGTCGTCGTCGGCGGCCCGGCACTGCCGGAAAGGTCCGTCGTCGCCGAGCAGTTCGTGGATGTGCCGGTCGATTTCGACCGACCAGCCCGACATGCCGGTCGCCGCGAGACGACTGACCTCCCAGGAACGCCAGAGCAGTTCCAGTCGCCAGATCGCCTCCGCGTGGCGCCACCACTGCGGGCACCAGTGCCAGCGTTGCCCATCGACGCGCCATCCGAACATCGGCAGGAACAGGCCGACGACCCAGGCTTCGACAGTCGGGAACCTCAGCGCCGGTGGCGTATCCGTGGTCGCGGCGGGTGCCTGGTCATCGAGACGCTGGGTGATTTCGGCGACCTGGTCCTGCAAGGCAGCGACCATACCGGCCAGGTCCTCATCGCGGTTGCGGCCGGTCACCGGGTCCTCCTCTGTGTGGAACGTGCGGTTGAGGTGCGGGCTGGCATGGCAGCCGGGTGAGCGGTGAGCGCCCGCTGCGCGGGCAGAGCGAAGGACTCACCGGCCAACCGCGCCGGTTCGGCCGGCGGTACGGCCGTGGCGAGCGCGGCGGCGTCCGCGGCGTCGTCGCCAGCGCGGCCGGCTGCGGCGGCGGCACTGGCGCGGGCAGCCTGGTGCTCGTCGACAGCGGTGGCCGGGTTGTCGGGCGTGCCGGCGGTGGTGGCCGCGGTGCGCTGCTCGGCCTCGGCTCGGTCGAGGAGGGTCTCGATGTGCGCGAGTGACTGTGCGGACCAGCCGGTGTCTTCGAGGTTGCGCAACAACCGAGCCCGGCCGATCGGGTCCAGCGTTCCGGCCAGTCGGCTGATCTCCCGGTCGAGTTCATCGCCGACCTGGGTGAGCGCGCCGGCGGCGGGTGGCCGCCCGGGGTGAGGGCGGGCGGGGCCCGCACCGGACCAGACGTAGCGGGCGGCGTCGGCCATCGCGTCCTGGCGTGACATGCCGGCGTCGCGCCCGAGGTGGTAGAAGTCGATCAGGCTCGGGGCGCGGCGACGCAACTCGTCTTCGGCGGCGGCCAGTACGGTCGCGGCGGTGGGGTTACTGTCGGCGTGCCGGGCGGCCTGCCCCCAGTGCCGTGCCACCTCCTGGACCGGCAGGTCCGCGAGGTAGTCGCGAAGCCGTCCGTCGTCGGCGGCGAAACGGGCCCATTCCCGGTTTCGTCGGGATGCCTCTGCTGCGGCGAGCCGTTCGGCTTTCCGGTCTGCTTTCCGCTCGGTCTGCTCGCGGCGAGTCTCGTCGCGAAGTTCTTGTTCGGCTCGGTTGGCTTTGCTTCGGGCGTTCTCGGCGGCCAGCCGTGATCCGGCCTCGACGAGTACGCCGAGGGCCATGACGCGTTCCATCGCGCGCTGGGTGCCCTCGGCCCAGGGATCGTGATGTTCGGGTTGCATGCCAGCGACGCTGGTAGGTGAGGGTTTCCGGCGGCGCTACCGGTAGCGGCTACGGGTCGGCTGCCGGGTCGGCGGTGCTGGGGTTACGGGCAACGGCTGACCGGATGCCGGTGGGACCGGCGGCCGGCGGTGGTCGGGGGCAGCAGTGTGCAGGCGGGCGGCGGCGGCGGAGGCCGCAGCGGCTTGAGTGCGGCGTTGCTGGGCTTGCCGGACAGTGGCGAGGTTGTCGGCGAAGCCGGCCAGCAGGTATACGAGCTGCACGGCGGCGGCGCCGCTTCGGTCGTTGCTGAGCTGTCCCATCAGTCCGACCAGCCGGGCGAGGGAGCGAAGGTGGACGGCACGGGCGTCTGGCGCTGGTGGGGTTCGACGCCTCCCGCCGATCGCGCGATAGAGCAGTTCAGAAGCATCAGCCAGGCGCTGTGCCTGCGGGTCCGGGAAGGCGGTCGCGGTGGCGGTCAGGATGTCGGCTACGGCCCCGCTGGCCTGGGCGGACAGCGGTTCGGGTGTCCGGGTGAGGTCGCTGGTGGCGCTGCTGACCGCGTCGGCCGTCTCCTGCCAAAGGTGCTGGCGCTGTTCGGGTGTGGTCGGCGCGGGTGTCTCGAAAGGTCGGGGTGCCTGCGCCCAGCGGGTGCGTAGGCGCGGCAGGCTCAGCTCGGGGCGAGTTGGCCGCCACCGAACCAGCGCGGCTGGTCGCTGCCTGGCGGGGCGGGATGGCTGACGGCGTAGCCGGTCACGCTGTTGTCGGCACGGCTGCGCCGCAGCCGCACCCGCAGCCCGGCAGCCCGTAGCCGGTGGACGAAGTCGTCTTCGTCCAGGGCGACGATGGCTGCCGCACGGACCTGGCGGCGCAGCCGGTCACGGGCTGAGGGGGTGTGGAGCGTCGCGTCGGGGCGGCGTGCGGCGTGCCGGGCACTGTCGCGCCTGGCTCCGGCGGAGGCGGTGTGAGTCCGAGTCGGCGTTCGAGGTTGCGAGTGGCGTGCGCGCAGCGGTGCCGGTCGTCGCTGGCCGGTTCGGTCCGGCCGTCCTGGTGTACGAGGGTCGCGACGATGTCGACCCGCGTGTGTCCGTGCGCTACGGCGATCCATCGCACGCCGTTGCGGTCACCGTGGGGTGCCAGGCCGGCTTCGTCGAGGAGATCTCTGACGGCGGCGGCCCACTCCTTTTGAGTGAGTCGCCGTTCAGTGGGGTCGAGTTCGAGGGTGCACCGCCAGACGGGTCGGGGCGGCGGGTTGGCGCCTTCCCTCATTGGTGCGGCGAGCAGCGTGGCCAGGCGCGCGGTGTCGTAGCCGCCCGGTCGGGGCGCTGGTTCCAGGTCTGCCAGCTCGCCGCTGCCGTCCCAGGCGGCGACCAACTGGGGTGCCGGGTCGGTCACGTCGCGGGCGGCGTACGCGCGGCGGATCGCGGCGCTCACGAGGGTGCCGCGGGCATGCACTTGGGTGATCATCGGGTGATCCGTGGCAGCGCGGCTAGTCGACGCCGAGGAGCTTGAGCAGGGCCGGGACGCTGACGAGGTAACGGCGCCCGATGCGAAGGATCTTCACCGGGAACTCGTCGGTCTTGGCCAGCTCGTACGCCTTCGTTCGGCCGATGCCGAGGATCTCCCCGGCGGTCTCGACGTCGGTTGTCATGCCGAGGGCACGCACCGCGTGCTCCGTCCAGACCTGGGACTGCGGTGTGGTCGCGGTACTGGTCGTCATCGGTCCTCCCGCTGCTGTCTAGTGCCGACCTGTGGGTCTGTGACAACAGCGACGGTGCCGATGGCGGGGTGGTGCCGGGGCTACCCCTTGCGGTGCCGTCCGCTAGGCGTAGCGCCAGCAGGCCGGACCGCTGGTAACCCACATCCCGCGGGGTGCTACGGGTAGCAGAGGGTCAGCTTCCGGTGCCCGGTTGCGCGTCTTGCTTGGGCCGGCCAGTACTCGACGCCGAACCAGTGCGCCCGTTGATCCAGCTTTCGACCCGGTGACGCTTCCACGAGCGGATGATCCCGCGACGGCCGGGCTCCTCCAGGTCAGGTCTGATCAGGTATCCGTCCCGCTCCTCCCGCCAGGCCGGAAGGCTCTTCTCCACGTACTTGGACCAAGCGCCCGCGCCGACTCTGATGATCGTCCGGAACTCTTTCGCGGTGATCAGCTCGTCCGGGTCGCCCTCCAGCGTGACCTGGTGCACCCGCGCCTGGCGAGCCTTCCGCTTGGCCTGGAAGTACGCGATGTTGAACGCGTCAAGATCGTCAAGCGCGTTCCACTCCTGGCCGGCGACGACGTCAACCGGCTCCGGCCAGCCTGTCGTTGGGCGTTGCTTGGGTGAGGCGACGAGATTGATGGTGGGCAGGCTGCGGTCGAGGTACTCGGCTGCGCCACGGCGGTTCGTGCAGAGCCGGCCGTGAATCACCCGTAGCTCCACGATCCCCCCTGACGTCACGTGCCGGCGTGCTTCCGCGTTCTCCGCCGGGCCGCCGTTTCCGCTTCCGCTCGCTGCGGCTGACGGACGCCGGTCGCGGGTGATGGTCACTGTACCGGCAGCAACCTCACCAGTTGCTTCCGCCTTTTCCGGCACCAGCACGTCGATCCGCATGATGAATGTCCTTCCGGAAGTTGGGGGTGGGACGGACAGACGTGCCGGCCTGCCAGCGAAAGGGCGTGGGGTCTGGTCGGGCCGCGTCGCCCACCGAGGTCAGTCGCGCTCCCGGGGCCGGCAGTGATAGCTCGTCGCGGCGGCAAACCGTCACGCCTCCCGGTTGATCTAGCTCAACCGGGAGGCGTGACAGTAAAGGGTTGATACCCGGTCAGGTGCCAGCCGTGGCGAGTTCCCGCCGCGATGCCGCAGAGAGCACGCTCCGAACCGTCCGGTCGGTGACGCCCGCGAGGGTCGCCAGATCCTGCTGTTTCGCGTCCGGGTGATCCCGGTGCGCTTCGAGCACCGCCAGGACGGTGGCGGGACTGACCCGGTCGACCTGCGGCACCGGCTGCCCCTCGAACATCAGTGGCTCGCCCGCGGGTGCGTTCGACGCCGTCCGGCGACGGCGCGGCGACATCCGCTCCATAAGCAGTCGGAGCTGTTCCTCCGCAGCCTCTCGGCGCTGCTGTTCGTCAGCGGCGGCACGCTCAGCGGTTGCCGCCCGAACCTCCAGGTCCTTCTGGAGCCGCGTCTGCTCCGCGCCCTTCCGCCGGAAGTTGGCGACGTCGGTTTCCGCCAGTTCGCCGCGTCGGCGCCATTCCTGTGCTTCCGCTTCCGCCTGCCCCCGCCCCCGGGCCGCCTGCTCGGCTTCCGCTCGGGCCTTCGTTGCCGCCTCCTCTGCCGCCGCCCGCAGGGCCGCTTCGTGCTCGGCCCGCCGGCTCGCCCGTTCCGCCTCCTCTACTGCTTCCGCTCGCCGCGCTGCTTCCGCTTCCGCCGTCTGCCGCGCCGCGCGGGTTTCCGCTTCCGCCTGCGCGCGTCGCGTCGCTTCCGCTTCCGCCCGCGCGTCCGCTTCCGCTGCGGCGGCGCGGGCGGCGCGGGCATCCTCGTGCGCCGCTTCCGCTTCCTTGTGCGCCGGCCCCGGCAGCGCCAGTGACGGTACCGAGGTGCCGGTCTGGGCGAGGTGCAGTAGCGCCGTGAGCGCCGGGCCGGTCTCGCCCGCACGGGCCGCCTTCCGGGCGACGGTGCGCGCCTGCTTCCGGACGTCGGTCGCGAGCGCCTCCTGCCGCTCTCGTTCCCGCTCGGCCGCTGCGAGCCGGCGGCGCTCGACCCGAGCAGCCTCGGCACGAGCGACCAGGGCCGCCGCTCCGGGGCTGAGCCGGTCGAGCACGTCCAACCGCCAGGCGGTGAGGGTGGATCGAGGGGCGACCAGCCACCGCCGCCACCCGAACCGCTCCGGCGGTGGCGGCAGCATTCCCCGCTCCCGCAGCTCAGGCCGGTGCTTGGCCCCGCTGCGGACCTCGTACACGATGATCCCGAGCGCCGACAGGAACGACAGCCCGACCGCCTTGACCGGGTCGGCGTGGTGGCCGATGGCGTTGATCGCGACCGCCGCTGCCGTGCAGATCCAGATCAGCGCCCGCGCCGCAAGCGCACGCTCACCGGCGAGGCGCTGCTGCTGCGCGGTGAGGGCCATCGCCAGGCCGGTGCCTTCGATCGCGATCGCCGCCACCACGCCGATGGGCGTGGGCAACCCGTTGGCCCTGGCAGCGTCCACCTGGCCATACACGGCACCCGCTACGGCCAGCCCGTAGATCAGGCCGGAGTAAACCGAGGCCGCGTTGGTCCGTACGTACTCGATGCGGCGCGCGTACCAGGTCGCTGTTTCCTGCCGGCGGGCCTGGCGCCGTTGCCGCTTCGCTTCGCGCTCGGCCTTACGCTCCTGCCGGCGGCGCTTGGCGCGGGCGGCGTTCTGCTGGTCACGCTGGTCATCCAGTCGCAACCGCCCTTCCTGCATGCGCAGGCGTCGCTCCGCCGCCGCGTCCTCGTCGGCGATTCGTTGCTCGCTGGCCAGCCGCCCCGCCTCCGCGGTCGCCAACTCGCGGGCGACCCGCCGGTCGGTCCTGGCCAGGTCGGTCAGGTCGGTGCTCATCGCGCCACCGGACCTTCCGGCACACCGCGCGGCGGCACCGACCCTGGCGCTACGGGACGGATCGGGGGCAGAAGGAACAGCGGCATCAAGGCCGTAAGGTCTGTCATGGGTCGGACCTCCGTTGTCCGATCAAGGTCCCGGCCGGTGGGTTGCCTCCACCGACCGGGACCGCTGCGTTTACGGGCCGGATGGGGCACCAACGGTGGGTGATCATCCGGCCTATCGTGAGAGCTACGGGTTATCGGCAGCGCTACGGGTAACGCGCCTGGTGTACGGTGCCCGGCTCTCTGCACCTCGCCGGCCGGGCGAGCGGCCCGGCCCGGCGGGGCGGGCGCACCGTCGATGAAGCCGTTCAACGCGCTGGCGGCTGACCGGACGAGCGGCGGATCGGCGCGGCGAACGCCTGCATGCAGTAGCCGGAACAGTGCGCCCGCCAGATGCTGTCGTCGGCGTCGTCGGCATAGAGCATGTGACCGGCGGCCCGGCGGGTACCGAGCCGATACCCGGCGGCACGAAGTCGGGCGGCTGCGTCGGCGCGGCTGATGACGTGCCAGCCCAACGCGCGTAGCGCGGCATCCACGTCTGCGGTGGTGCGCTCGGCGAAGGGGTGCCCGGCCGGTAGCGGCTCCGGCGTGATCGCCTCCAGCAACCTGAACCCGCGAGCCGGGACCGGGCCGTTGTCGTGATGGGGACGGATGCCGGTCAGGCCGGCGGCGCCGGTCGGTAGGTGCAGCCACACCTGACCGAGATCTGCGGCAGCGTGTGGGTCACCAGGCCAACCGCCGAGGTGGCCGCCGCCGGAGCGCTCGGCCGCTTTGAGATAGGCAGTGGCGTGCGTTGTCATGAGGACTCCCGAGGAGTTGACATCGGGCGCTGGCAGGGCCAGCCACCCCCGATAGGACTTATAATGATACCGCATCTATGCCATGCTGCCGGCTGTTTCATCGAACAACGTGAGCTGGTCCGGGTGTGGCGCCCGCCGACGGGAACGGCGGGCCAGCGGCGTACGCCGGTTGCTCGCCGGCGTCCCGGGCGGGGCCGATGACAGGTCGACCAGCGGTGTGGACGGCGCGGACACACCGCGTGCGGCGTACCGCAGCGCGTCCATCACCTCCTCTCGGTACGCGATGGCGTAGCGAAAGCAGTTGCGGCAGTCGGTAGGTACGCGGTAGCCGGTCACGGGGTCTGGGCGACTCAGATGGGTGCACCCCGGCAGGCGGATGCGCTCGCGCCGGGCGGTGGCCGACCAGGCTTGACTGTCGGAGCTGACCAGCAGGGGGCCAACGAGCCGAAGGGCGTTGATGCTGACTCCGAACCCGTGCATTCGCACACCCAGCGGCGCGAGGGTGCCCAGGACGCGGGCCACGTCGCGTTGGGAGCCGCGCCGGCACAGACTGCCGACGCCGATGCGCATGCCGGCCAGGTCTACCCCCGCGGCCTGATACATGCCGTAGTGCTCGACGTACTCCCACGGGTGCCACCCCTGCAACGTCGGCAGCCACGGTATGTGCGGGAACTGTTGGGCGAGGTAGAGGTAGTTGGTCACGGTCGCTTCCTGGTGCTCCCGGACAGTGGCTCCGGTACGGCGCAGGCACTGCGGTTCGCAGGGCCAGTCCTGAATGCCGACGACATCGGGCGGTCCCACGTCCTCTTGGAAGCGGGTCCACATGGCCCCGTACTCGTCGGGGTGCGCGAACCAGGGATGTCCCTCCGGGTCGGCGCGCAGGATCAGTGCCGCGTACGCGCCGGAGTCGCCGGCCCAGGGTGCCCCGTTCATCCGTACCGGGAAATCGTCGCCGCGCCGCCGGTAGCGGGCCAGGGTGGTCGCCGAGATGAACAGTGGCACGGGTGATTCGTTCAACCGATGGGGATGTCCCACCCCGAGGTAGAAGGTGGTTCGGCGCGCGGCGTCGGGATGGAACTCGCTGATCGTCCAAGGAGTGATCAGCCCCCACGGCGTGTTCACGCGGTCGGGGCCGAGGCCGAACCGGGCCACGTGCGCGTCCCAGCGAGCGCGACGCTCCTCCACCGTTGGTGAAGGTGGAGGCCACTGCGTAAGGTTCTGCTTCCGCGACGGGCCGAGGACCTGCCGGCGTTCCTGTGGGGAGACGTCAACGGTCATGCCGGCGCTCCGGTAGGCCACGCTCCAGGGTGCGCAGCAGGTCAGCCTCGGCGCGCAGCGGGTTCACAGGGTCACCGCCGGGTCCGTCGCGAGCGGGTACGGCAGTTCGACCAGGCCAATCGGACAGCGCCGACGCCAGCCCCTATCGCCCACCGGCCAGGCGAAGCGGTGGCAGCCTCGATGGCGAACCCGCCGGGCGCCGATCTGGACCAGGACAAGTTCCAGCCATTCCGCCGGGGTCAGGTCGTATCCCACCCGCGCGTACTCGGCTACCATCTCCGGCAAGGGCCGGGCGCCCAACGCTGTTAGGCGAGCCCGTACACCGGGCGCCCCGCGTTCCCCGGCGCGGACCTTCTGCACGGCCCTGGCCGTCAGGACAGTGCCGTCTGGCAGAATCGTGATAGTCCTGGCAGTCCCCCGCCCCAGATACCGTCCGCGAGTTACGCGGTAGATGTGCCCAACGTGCCCAGGCATGAGGAGTGTGCCGCCGAGGATTCGAGGCATCGGGTCGGAGAAGGCGACCAGCCCTCGGAGGCCGTGCCCAGCGGCCAGGCGGAACAGTTGCCCCAGAAGCCAGCTCTCCGCGTTGGACGGCACGACATCGAGCAAGATCAGGCGGGAGATTTCCGCAGCCCGGTCAGCGCCGAGGGTCGGGAACGGCTTGGTCAGCACAGCGGGGTGCATCGGCACGCCGAGCACGACCGCCCCGACCAGGTGCTCTCGTTCCAGCAGCCCAAATGACATTCGAGAGGCCGGAAAACTCCTGCTGTAGTGGTGCTCGGTGACAAACCGGCGGATCGGGGCCTCCGGCATCTGTACGAGGCGAAAGCGGCGGCGGTCGAAGCCGCCCTCGTGCACCGGCCGCCACGTGTGCTTCCCGCCGCGCCAACGCTGGCAGAAGGCAGGGTCGAACAAGGAGAGTTGCTCAAGCATGGTTTCCACCCACGGGTTTGTTCGAGGGGTGCAAGGGGTCCGTTACCGCGCCGGGCAGGTCAACCGAAAGCCGGCGGCAGGGTTGCAGTTCTCCAGCGGCTCCGGCCACCGTCGCGGTGGCCGGAGCCGTCTCCCGTTGGCTATGCCTGGGGTGAGGCCGGGGTGGCGGGGTCGGGGGACGGCAGCGGCGCTTCGCCGCACGCCCGCAACTCGACCGCGGACAGCTCGTACCCGTTGGCTTCCAGGTAGCGCAGGTACCGCGCGGTGCTGTCGCTGACCGTGCGCCACGAGTTGCGGCTCGTCGCGTCTTCATAGGCGGCCAGGACCAGGCCGAGCGCGATCATCTGGGCGCGGTCGTCGCTGGCCTTACCTACGAGTTCGACCATCGCGGAGGCACGCCGGCCGTACGTCGGCGTCTGGTCCGGCAGGCCGAGCAGGTCATGGCCGAGGCGGTTGCCGCCGGTGAGCGCCGACGTGATGGCGTGGTCCGCACGGGCGAGGCTGCCGGCCAGAAACCCAGCCGCCGTCTTCGGTGCGTTCTTGCGAGTGAGGAAGGTGCGCAGCCAGTCCCGGCGGACCGTCTCGGCGCTGTCCCACGCCTTGTTGGACTGGATCACGTCGCGGCGCTCAGCGCGGGCTTGTTCCCGTTCCGTGTCTGTCATCTCGGCTGCGGTCTTGCGTCCGCTGCCGGAGTCGTGCCCGCGAGAGCGCAGGGTGTGCCCGTGCGCGGCGTAGTCGGTGCACACGTACTCAGGCAGCCAGACCCGGTACGGGCCAGCCGGCTCGCTCTCCTCCGTGCCTTCATCGGCCTCGGTGTCGTCGCCCCAGGGATCGTCCTCGTCCTCGTCCTCTTCTGACTCGTCCTCGTTCGGGTACACCCAGTCGTCGTCGAGGAAGGCGGCGTGGCCGGGGCAGGAGGAGTGGTTGTCCTCGGTAATCTGTTCCTCACCCTGCTTCAGCTCCGACAGCCGCTTGACCGTCTCGTTGTCCCACGCCGGCCGGTCGACCACCATGATGCCGGCGGCGGCAAGGGCAGCAGCGGCTTCTGCCTTCGCCGCAGCATCGGCGCGGGCGTCGCGCAACTGCTGCGCCTGGTGGTCGAACCCGCCGCGTTGGGCGGCGACAACGAGCCGCTTGACCGCCTCCCCGTCATCCTCGAACTCCGCGATCACGGCGGCCTGGTCAACGGTGAGGAACTCCCACCGCTGCGTGGCCCCCCGAGCGAGTTCGCTTCGGGCCACCTTGAGCGCCTTGTCGACTACCGGCCGGCTGGCGGACATCCGCTTGGCGATCTCCCCAGCCGGGACACCGCAGAGAGCCAGTTGCTCGTAGGCGGCCACACGTTCCGCCACCGTAAGGGGCTCGCGGTGGTCGTTCTCGTTGACCTGGTCAGTCAGCCGGTCGGCTTCGTCTGGCTGTGCAACCACCATCACCCGGACCCACGGACGCTGGGCCTGCACAGCCGCGAGGGTCCGGCGTTGCCCACGCAGCACGACAAGGCGCTGATCGGCGTCCTGGTAGGCGATGACCGGCTCTTTGACGCCGCGCTCGGCGATGTTCTCTACGTAGCTCTTGCGCAACCGTGGGTCCAAGCGCACATTCGCGCCCACGACCAGCGTCGCGGGATCGACACGCAGCAGCTTCTCCTCGAACTGCTCGGCATCGACGGTGTGGGTTTCGGTGGTCATCGAGGGTGTTCCTTCCAAGAGCACTTCTGGTTGAAGTCGGCTACGTCTGGCGGGCCGGCTCCGCGCAGGCCGCAGCGACCGCGACGGCGGCGGGCAGGGTCGATCGCGTCGACGGAGCAGGGGGTGCGGCGGAGCGGCGCTACGGGTAGCCGCAGCGGCTACGCTGTGCCGTGCGGACCGTCTGGCGGTACGCCGGGTTCGGGTTGTAGCGACCTGGAGCCCCGGTGCTGGCCCACGCGACGCAAGACCGCGCGGGCCGGCACCGTTACTTCCGTTCCAGTTGGGTCTCCAGCTCGCACTGACCGATCAGTTGCTGGTGCAACCACGTGCGGATCCGGTATCGAGCGAGCCCGTCGACGGCGGGTAGCTCAGTGGTCTCCACGTCGATCGGCACCAGCGCATCGGCCAGGCGGACGTACACAGCGACCAGCGCGTCACGGCTGCCGGGGCCGCGCAGACGCCGGATGATCTCCGCCTGGGCGACCGCCCGCACTCCTCCGACGATGAGCCCGGAGTCTGGGCGCAGGGTGGTCAGGATGATGTAGGTCGCGGACTCGCGGGTGGGCATCGGATTCTCGGCCGGCTCGGGCTTCGGGTTCCCGGCGTCGCCGGGCTGGTGGCCGGTCACCGCGCGCCGCCGTCCTGCTCGACCCTGGTGACGTCCCCGATCGGGGGAAGGGCTTCCCACGCCTGCCCGGTCCAGATCTGGTAGATCTCGCCGTCGTTCAGGGGCCGCTTGTAATGGAGCGCCCGCACGATGGCCCCCCACCAGGTCCGGTCGGCCCGTGCGCCAGCGCCAAACGGAAGACCCTTGACGTGGCCGTGCCGTTGCCCGACCGGCTGGATCGGCGTGAGCAGGCGGATCGGCGTCCAGCCCCTTGCCAGCACCTGGCGCACGGCGTCGGCCGCCTCCTGCTCATCGATCAGGGCGTTCAGCACCGTCTCGGCCGTGACGGTCGCGCCGTCCTCGTCGCGGCACTGCATGACGAACGTCGCCAGGTCAGCTTCGCCGAACGGCGATCCGCTGATGGGTGCGAACCAGGGATCGGTGCCGCGCGGTTTGAGGATCTGGCCAGCGGCCTGCTCATTGAGGTACAGCACAGCGTCGTACCCCGCCCCGGAGTCCCCGATGTCGCGCTGCCGCAGGTGGCGTGCGCTCAGATGGTCGTGCGGTGCCCGCAGGCCCGTGTGCGGCAGCACGATCGCGGTGTCCGTCGCCCCGCTGGTGGGCTGGGGCGAGAGTGCAGGCTGGGCGAGCAGGAAGGTCTGTCCGCCGGAAAGGTCTAGGACCGTGCCGGCGTCGGTGACGACGTTGTAGCGGGTGCGCCGGCCAGGAACGGCCTGCTTTTCGAGCACGGTCGCGCCGGTCGCGCCGGTCTTGACCCGGCTCGGGTGCCAGTCGCCCCGCGTGCGGGTCGATGCCTTGGCCGGGTCGTCGGTGATAAGGACCCGGTCACCACGGACCAGGCCGGTAGTGGTCTTCTTACCTTGAGCAGTCACGGACGTTCCTTCTGTCTGGCGGTTGTCGGTGACGACGTGAGCCGGGTGGTAGCGACACCCGTAGGCGGCACACGTCGGGAGGTCAGGGCTGCGCGAGCCGGGTCGAAGTGGTTCACCGGCAGGAGCGCCACGGGGCCGGGCTACCGGGCGCCCGTGGCTTGCTCCTCGTCACGATTGGGCAGGTCAGTGCGGTCAATCGCAGTCGGCGTCGGTCCCGCAGCGGCAGACCGCTTCGACCAGGGCCGCTCCGTGCAGCCGGGCGAGGTGCTCGATAGCCGAGCGCGCCGAGTTGAACAGCATGTCCATGTCGGCAGTCTCAGGTGACCACAGGTCGCCGCAGTCGAGCAGCCATCCCCCCGTGGCCGTTCGCACCGCCACGGCAAGGCAGATGTCTCCGTGCGCGCCAACCCAGGCGCGCACCTCTTGGGCGGAGTCCTCGTCCACGCCGCCGCAGAACTGCCACCGGAAAACGATGGTTTCCGTGACCGCCGCCATTCCCAACCCCAATCAGTTCTAATGATGCCGCATTAAGTGTTCAGGATCCGTCCGCAACAGCCTCAGCGGAGACGTTCTCAGCCTCGCTTCGCACACGGTGCCAGTCAAGGATCGCCAGCCGGCGCAGGCCGGTCGCCGTGGCGTCTCGCTTCGTGCGATGCCAGGTGGAAACACCGTCGCCCGGCAGCGTGAGCTGCCAGACCCCCGACTCGCCGTAGGGCATCTCGGCTCGGGTGCGCTTGACAACCGAGACCCGCGCGTCCCTCTCCGGAATCGGGACGCCAGCGGGGGCGACGCGCTCCGGTTCACACTTCCGGACCGGCAGCCCATTGGCGAGCAACGCGAAGCTCAGGGTGGTCCAGGGGCCGCCGTCGCCGCCGCCGTACTCCACCGGGGCGTCGTCGTACCACGAGATCACACGATCGCCCACGGCCGGAATGCCAGCCGCCAACGAGACGGGGCCGACTTCGACACCCGCATCGCTGGCGCTCAACTGATCAGACATGCGCTTCCTTCCGTTGGAGGTCCGGTTGGAGATCGGCCAACCACTTATAATGATACCGCATTAAAGTCCTAAGCGCCAGCCCGTATAGCGCTTGACCTGCAACAACACGTCCGATCACACCGATGCCACGGGGAAAGCAGGGGAACGGATTCGCCACCGAGCGCATCCGGCAAAGCCGGACGGACGCCGTTCCGGCACTCCGCCACAGCCCCCGCCGAAGCACCCGAGCGAGCCGTCAAGATCATCTAGTACGGGCGGACATCGGCTCCTCGGTGATCGAAGAAGCAGCGGAGGCGCTGCCGCGCCCGACCGGAGGCAGCGGATGATCAAGGCGCTGACCAGCGGTCCGCAAGGTAGGTCCGGACGCTGGCGGGCCGAAGTATCCGGACCTACCTTGCGACTTTCCGGCACAGAGCCGCCGCCTGCGAACAGGCCCGTCCGTGAACGCCCTGGTCATCGCGTCGGCCATCGGTGTAGGTCCGGACTCCGCAAGATCATCCGCAGGGTAAGTCCGGACTCCGCAAGGTTCGCGTGGACACTGTCGCGTCCGGCTCGGGGTTGTGGATGACCATGGCACTGACCAGCGGCTCGCAAGATAGGTCTGGACGCCAGCGGAGCCGGTTGTCCGGATCTACTTTGTGGATTCCAGCGTCAGCGTTCTGCGGGCGCGGGCGTGGCGGTGGGCTGAGTGGTTTCCCGCGAGTCCGGGGTCAGCGTGTTGCGGCGTCTTTGAGGATCGTTCCGAGCCGTGTCCGACATTCGGTCACGAAGGTGGGCCACGTGTTCCGGTAGTAGGAGATTCCGCTGATGCCCACGGCGATGGCCCATGCCCGGGCCCGGACCCAGGTGAGGTCGTCAAGGTTCACGGCATTCCAGTAGGCGTGGCGCGCTGGTTCCGGCAGGTCCCAGACAGTGGCGTGCTCGGCAGCGGGGAAGCCGACGGAGAGACCCCCGAAATCGATGACGGCGTGCAACTGGCCCTTCGCGACCAGGAGGTTGGAGGGCCTGAGGTCTCCGTGGAGCCACACGTGAGGGCTGGAAGGCTCGGGCAGTCTGAGGGCGGCGCGCCAAAGTTGTTCTAACATTTCGACATCGAGGTCGGTGTCTGTGATGGTCCGGCAGTCCTCGAAACAAGTGCTGATCCACTTGTCGCAGTCCTTCAGGCTGCCTCCGCGGTACCAGCTCAGTTCATCAGCGCGAGCGGCGCCCATGAGGTCGATGTTGTGCAGCTCGTGGACGAACGACGCCAGCTCGGTTCCGAAAGCGGCCCAGTTCTGGACGGTATTGGGCGCAACTTCGGTCCCGTCGATCCAGCGGTAGATCGACCAGGGCAAGGGGAACTCGGTGGCTGGCGTGCCGGCGTGGACCGGCTCCGGGATCTGGCATGTCAGAAGTGGTCCCAGCCGGGGGAGCCACGTCCGCTCCTTGTTCAGCGACCGAGCCTTGTCGGCTGTTCGCGGAAGCCGGACGAGTAGGTCGTTTCCGAGCCGATACATGGTGTTGTCCGTGCCGGCACCTGCCGGCGACAGCGGCAGCGAAGCCCAGTCTGGGCGTTGACTCCGCAGAAGTGACTTGACGACTGTCTCGTCGACTGGGATCTCGTTCTCGTGAAGCATCACGACATAGATCCTTCCGTCGGAGGAGACACCAGACCAGTCAAATTCTCGGCAGAGTCGTCTGGTCTCAGCCGTCTGAGTTGAGAAAGACCTTGCGCTCGTGTCCGAGCAGCGGCCGCCCTCCGCGTGGTGCCAATGGTGAGTCGCGGGACGGCCAGGGTGCGGGGTTGACGGCGGTGTCGAGGTATTCGGACTGCACTGCAGTGGGTCTCTTGTAGTCGGCGATGACGGGTTTGGTGGCGTCGCCGGCGGCGGTGGCCGGGGTGTCGGGGAAGGTGGTTGCTTCGGCGCTGGCTGCGACGGTGCCGATGAACAGGTCCATGCGACGTGACCAGTCGCGGGCGAGGACGGGCCCGACGTGGCGGTGGTAGAGGATGCCGCGTCCGCCCCGGCGGTTGCGGGCGAACCAGCGGGCGCTGCGGCGGTGCCGGTCGATGCTGTGCTGGTTGGCCTTGGGGATGGTGTGGCCGCCGAAGCCGCGCTGGCTGCGGTAGGTGGTTCGGGGCAGGCTGGGTGGTCGCCAACAGTCGTCGTCGATCCAGTGGGCGATCGGGTCCTGGGCGACTTTGGGCCGGTAGTCGGGTTGGCCGAGTCGGCGGCCGATCTCGGAGGCGAAGCGGTGTTGCCCGAGCGGGTCGCTCGCGGCGAGGCGGCGCCAGTGCAGGGAGCCGATGAGCGCGGCGATCTTGACGGCTTCGGGGTAGGTCGCGGCGAACAGCCGGGAGGTGCTGAAGGTGGTTTCCTCGGTGCCGTGCGGGATGAGTTCGGCGGCGCGGTCGCTCCAGTCGAGGCGGGCGTCGTCGGGGTGGTGGGCGTCTTGGTCCCAGCGGTGGCCGCAGATGAGGAAGCCGGTGAGGACGGCGTCGTAGGTGGCGGCCGGGCCAAGGCGGTGCAGGAGCCGTAGGTGCGCGCGTTGCGCGGCGACGATTTCGGGGAGTTGGTTGAGGGTGGGATAGGGCTGGTCGATGATGTCCGGCGGGCCGATCCAGATGCGGTGCTGGGTGCAGACGTAGCGGTGGTGCGGGAAGAGTTGCCGGACTGGGCCGCCGGGGTGCCGGGCGGTGCAGCGGGGGCATCCGTGTTGGGGTTCGTGGTGGAAGGCTTGCCAGTCGGGTTCGGGTTGGCGGATCTCGATGACGGCGCGGGCCAGGCGAGTCTCGGGTATGCCGGTGACGGCGGCGAGCTGATCAGCGGCGATGAATCGCGCGGCGCCGCTTGCGGCGCGGGGCCGGCTGACCTGTTGCCAGAGCTCGGGGAATGGGATGCCGTGCAGGTGGGCGAGCCTGGTGACGTAGGAGGCGGCGGTTTCGTGGTGGGCGGGCGCGACCGCGATGGGCAGGCGGGAGTACATCAGGCGCTCGCGGCGGCGGTCTCGGCGGACCGGCGGGTGCGCGGACGTGGCGGGGATGTTCGGGTGGCTTTCTCAGCGGCGAAGTCGACCGGGACGAGGTCGAGCAGGTCGCGGGTGATCTGTTCGCTGCCGTCCTCGATGGCCAGGATCGCGGCGCCGCGGATGAGCTGGGAGAGGCTGCCGATCATGCCGGAGGTGCGGCGGTAGAGGTGCTCGTCGAGGCCGACGAGGGTTCCAGGGGTGTGTTGGTGCAGCCGCAGCATGGCTTCGAGAGTGGCGATGAGTGACCGCCATGCGGTGCGCTGCTCGGTGGTGCCGTAGGCGAACGGGGTGGACGCGATGAGGGTGAACCGGCCGGCGATCTGGCGTCCGCGAACGCCGGCGAACAGCCCTTCGGCCTCGACGTCGATGCCGGCGTAGACGAAGGTGGCTGGCAGCCTTTCGTTATCTGGAGCCGGTGAAGGGATGTCCATGACGTAGACGACGAGGGCTGAGGTTGTCCGGGATCTCGTCGTGGATGCGATTACCTTCCGCTTTCCATCACGGAAACGGGAGGTGCGATGCGCGTTCAGCGCGTGATCATGCCGGGGTCCGGGCGCGAGTCCTGGACACTGCTGGGCGATGACTTGGTTCCGGTCGAGCCGGTCGAGCGGTTCCTGGCCTTTCTGGCGTCGGCCGAGAGGTCTCCGAACACGATCAAGGCCTACGCCCACGACCTGAAGGACTGGTGGGTGTACCTGTCCCGGCACGGGCTCGGCTGGCAGTCGGTGACGTTGGAGGACGTGGCGGGGTTCGTCGCCTGGCTTCGGCTGCCGCCGGAGGCCCGCGACGGCCTGGTTGCCGTACTGCCAACGGTGGAGCATCACTGCTCGGCAGCTAGCGTGAACCGGAAGCTGGCGGCGTTGACCTCGTTCTGCGAGTTCCATGCCCGCCACGGCGTCGACCTGGCCGGGCTTCTGGTCAGGATGCAGCCCGCCGGGCATCGCCGCTCGGCCACGTCCTATAAGCCGTTCCTGCAGCACGTCGCCAAGAACAAGCCGGAACGTCGGCGCGCGATCACGTTGAAGACCTCACCTCCCCGGCCGAAGATCCTTACCGTCAAACAGGTTCAGGCGATCCTGGACGTCTGCGAACACCTGCGGGACCGCCTACTGTTCGCGATCTTGCTGGACACGGGCGTTCGTATCGGCGAGGCCTTGGGCCTGCGGCACGAGGATATGGGGATCGCCGAGCGCGAGGTCACCGTGATGCCGCGGGACAACGACAACCGTGCGCGCGCCAAAGCCGGCCGGTCCCGCGTGATCCCGGCCAGCCCGGAGCTCATGCGGCTGTATGCCGACTACCTCAACCGCGAGTACGGCGCGCTGGACTCCGACTACGTGTTCGTCAATATCTGGGCCGAGCCGCGCGGCCGTCCGTGGGCCTACCCGGCCGTCTACGACCTGGTTCTGCGACTTCGTGAGCGCACCGGTATCGACTTCGAGCCCCACCAATACCGCCATACCTATGCGACCTGGCTGCTTCGCCGGGGTGCGGGCATGGAGGCGGTGAAGGAACTCCTCGGTCACGCCTCGATCACGACCACGATCGACACGTACGGGCACCTCACGGTCGAGGATGCACGCAAGGCCCTGGAGTCCGCAGGCTGGTTCACCGGGCGGGAGGTCAGCTGGTGAGGGCCGCCGCCGCGAAGCCTACTTCGGGATCGACGCTGGCGAAGCTGATGGCCGTTGTCCGGACGGAGTTTCGGGCCGAGGTCTACGTTCCCGCGCCGAACGACCCCGTGTTCGTCGCCGACCAGTGCATCGTCGCCGACTGCGACCGAACCGCGGAGACGCTTGCGCAACGGCTGTGCGGCGCCCACTCGCAGCGGTTCCGCAAGCGCGGCTACTCCTCGATGGAGGAGTTCCTGGCCGATCCGGGGCCGCCGACACGGGGCCGCAAGGCCCTCGCCGCCTGCGTCATGACGGGATGTCGGCACGGCCGCTGGGACCGGAACGGATTGTGCCGCAAGCACAACGGTTATTGGAAGCGTGCCGGCCAGCCTGACCTGGCCGTCTGGGACGCTCCCGACTTGGCCTGCTCCGGCCCGACGCCAGCGGAGTGCAAACTGCCGTTCTGCGATCTGTGGGTCGACAGTCTCGCGAAGTCGTTCTGTCCTGGGCATTACGACCGCTGGGCTCGGCATGGCCGGCCCGATCTCGAACGGTTCGTCACCGACTGCGAGTTGGTCGGCACCGCCCACATCGATCTGCGAGCTCTGGCCCCACAACCGCGACTGGAGATCCAGTACGCGCTGCAATGCCGACACGACGCCCGCGGCCGCGTCGCGCCTGCTCGCATGGTCACACCCGCCGTCCGGCTCGTCGCGACGCTCGGTATCACCTCGCTGTTGGAGATGAGCGAGCAACAGTGGCGCGCCGCGGCCGCCACCCGACCCAACCAGTCGCTGATCTTCCTGCTCGATGCCCGCTACGGGATCGAGGCCCTGCGCGACGGAATCGGCTGGGAGACCGAATACAGCAGGGATGTCTGGCGGTTGGACAGGCTGCCCGGCATCGCCGGACCCGGCGGGCGCCCGTGTCCCCGGGTCCGGTTGCGGTTCGACCGCATCACCCATCCTCGGCTACGTGAGCTGGGCAAACGGTGGACCCGGCTGCGGCTGACGTCCGGGCTGAGCATCGGCGCGGCCCGCGCCGGCGTCGATGCCCTGACCCGGTTCAGCGACTTCCTCGCCCTGGCCGGTGTCGGCTCGCTCGCCGACATCAACCGGCCGCTGCTGGAACGCTACCTCGCCCATGCGATGTCCCAGCTCGGTGGAAACGACGCGAAGAGACACCGGATCAGCGCACTCAACGTCTTCTTCCAGGCCGTTCGCCAGCACGGCTGGGACGACAGCCTGCCCGGCCGGGCCACCTTCTATCCCGGTGACACACCCCCGATCCGCGCTCAGGTGGACCGCCGGCTGGCGGAGTTCGTCATGGCCCAGGTCGAATCACCGGCCAATCTGGCCCGCTGGTCGGACCTGTCCGCCAAGCTGGTCACCCTGATCCTGACCCGTTGCGGTCTGCGGATCTCGAGCGCCTTGTCGCTCGCGTTCGACTGCGTGGTCCACGACGGGCAGGGCGCCCCCTACCTTCGATACTTCAACACCAAGATGAAACGCGAAGCCGCCGTCCCCATCGACGAAGAACTCGAAGCCGCGATCGGTGAGCAACAACGCGCGGTCCTACGGCGGTGGCCAGACAGGCCGCCGCTGCTGTTCCCACGCGAGCGTTCCAACGTCTCCGGCAACGTCCCGCTCGATCCCGGCACCTACCGCCGGAAGCTGAACGGCTGGCTACAAGCCTGCGATATCCGCGACGAACACGGCTGCCCGGTGCACCTGACACCCCACCAATGGAGGCACACCTTCGCCTGCCGTCTCATCAACCGCGACGTCCCGCAAGAGGTGGTACGAGTCCTACTCGACCACGAGTCACACCGCATGACCAGCCATTACGCCAAGCTCACTGATCAGACCGTGCGTCGCCACTGGCAGGAGGCCACGAAGGTCAACATCAAAGGTGACAGGGTCTCGATCGATCCGGACGGGCCGCTGGCCCAGGCGCAGTGGGCCAAGACCCGCTACGGCATGGCCACACAGACCCTGCCGAACGGCTACTGCGGCCTGCCCCTGCAGAAGAGCTGCCCGCATGCCAATGCCTGCTTGACCTGCCCAGTCTTCCTGACCGGGCCGGAGTTCCTTCCCGAACTACGCGAGCAGCGGCACCGCACGCTCACGCTCATCGACGTCTCCACGAGCAACGGGCAGACCCGGGTGGTCGAGATGAACAAGCAGGTCCTCACCAACCTGGACCGCATGATCGGCGAACTCGACACCGGCACGGAGGCCAACGTTGCGGGCTGACAACTCCCACCACCTGATCATCGCTGCCCGGCGCCGGGCAGCGGCCACCCGCAAACGCGCCGTCACCGCCCTGCGCCGGATGGATACCGCCGGCACACCGATCACCGTCGACGCCGTCGCCAAGCAGGCTCGCGTCTCCCGGTCCTGGCTCTACAGTCAGACGGATCTTCGGGCCGAGATCGAGCGACTCCGCAGCCGCCACCAGAGCGCGGCCGCAGGCCGTCCGGTTCCTGACCGGCAACGCGCCTCCGACGCCTCGCTGCTACGCCGCCTCGAATCCGCCACGGAACGCATCAGGAACCTGGAAACCGAGAACCGGCAGCTGCGTGACGCTCTCGCCTTGGCCCTCGGCGAGCAACGAGCGGCCACCGTTCTTGGCAACACCCGCGACACGCCGAGAAAGAAATCTGCACACATCATCGGACCCTGCTGACCGACAGCGTCGAAGACACGTCCACCATGCATCACCGCAGGTCAGCACGGCGCAAGATCAAAAAGCTCAAGATAACGAGCGGCGAAGTATTTGAGCTGGTCGGAAACCTCGGCGCCGGCTCGGGTGGCGAGGTTGAGGTTGTGGATCTCGTCGACCAGGACCAGTTCGATGCCGGTGTTGGCGCCGGTGGCGCAGACCGCGTTGACGATGTCGGGCATGTTGGCCCGGGCGGAGAACTCCAGGCCATAGAAGCGGGCGAACTCGACGGCGAGCATCTTGGCGGTCGCAGCCGGCGGGACGGTGACATAGGCGACCGGGAGCCGGTGCCGGCTGCCGGGGTGCCGTTTGCGTACGGCGCGTTCGTGGGTGCGGCCGAGCTGAGTCAGCGCGGTGGTCTTGCCGGTGCCGGAGGCGCCGGACAGGATCAGGCCGCGCCGGGCGGAAACCTGCCGCCGGTTGAGCTGGACCAGCAGACGGCCGGTGCCGAGCATCTGTCGGATGATCGGTGTGTTCACCAGCGGCAGTTCGGCGTGATATTCGCGGCGGGCTTCGTCGTGCGCGGCCCGCCGCGAGCGGGTCAGCGCGAGGAGTTGCTCGGCGCTGAGCGTAGCCGGTGGTTCGGGCTGGTAGTCCACGAACCGGCGCCAGCCCTCCTTGGTGGTCGGCGGTTCCTCCGGCGTGATCACATCGTCGTCGGCGACGGTGTTCATATCCACCTTTCTGCTTCGGCGTCGGCGTCAAAGATCCCGAACGGGATGACCTCAGCGTCCGGCGCGGTGGACTCGTCGACGGCCGGGGTTGGGGCAGGCTCGGGCAGTTGAGGCCGGTGGGTGGCTTGACCGGCGCGGGTGCGGGCGGTGATGCGGGCGCTCGCCTTGTCCGGTCCGTGCTCGGCGCGGGTGAGCAGGTCGTCGAGAACCCGGGCGATCTGGGTTTCGGTGGCTTCCCTTCCGGCCAGCCGGCGGGCGTGGCGCCAGGTGAAGTCGGCGAACGGCGCGGACACCATCGGCAGGTGCGTCCACGGGACGGTGATCCAGCCGTCCGGGGTGCGCAGGTGGACCTGGGAGACGTCGTAGGGGTCGTAGTGGACCTCCCACCGGTCACGCTTGGCGACCATTCCGGACCGCTGGTGGCGGTAGGGGCCGAGAGCGGCGGCGTTGTAGGTGCGGTTATCGATCTGGATGCCCTCGTCGGTGATCCGCCTCCATTTGACCGGCAGCAACTCCAGGTAGTCCTCGCCGGACAGGGTCAGCGGGAGGTAGCCGGCGGCGGCGACCAGCGCGGCGTACTTTTCGTTCGGGGTGAGCACCCGGCGAGGCTGGTGTGGGTCACGCAGTTCGTCGTGCGGGCGGTGCTGCCAGCCGACGATGAGCCATTCGTCGAGCAGGTCCTGCAACTCGCCGATGGTCCACTCGCCGGTGACGTCGCGACCGCGCATCGTCGGGTTGCCGCCGGTGTAGCCGGCGACGTGCTGCGCGAACAGGGTCTTGACCGCGTCGTTGGTGGCCTCGACCACGCCCTTGTCGGTCGGGGTGCCCTTGCGGGCCGGCTGGACGGAGATGCCGAGCCGGTCGCAGGCCCGCTCGAAGGTCTCCGAGACAAACACCCGGCCGTGGTCGATGACGATCTGGTCCGGGACGATCACCGGCCTGGCCGCCGCCTCCCGCATGCGGGTGTCGATGTCGACCAGCCGGGCATGCGGCATCCGCGACGCCGACAGTCGCAGCGCGTTTGCCCAGCCCGGGCGCATCGGCTCCGGGACCAGCATCTTGGCCAGCAGCAGCGCCGCGTCGACGGCCTTGGTGCCGACCGGGCGCAACACCGCGGCGCAGATCGTGCGGGTGGCGATGTCAACGGCGATGGTCAGATCGGCCCGGACCGGCAGGCCGTCGTCGAGAACCACCATGACGTCGATCGGGGTGGAGTCGATCTGCACCTGCTCACCCGGGCGGGAGGCGAACGTCGGAGTGAACACCCCACCCGGCCGGTTCGCCATCTGCCGGCGCGTGACCGCCGAGCCGAAGGTGTGCTTGCCGGCGGCGAGCCGGTCGACCAGCTCGTAGAAGGCGCTGCGACGGGGCAGCGGCACGACTCCAGGCCCGTGGATCTCCGCTACCCGTTTGACCACCTGGCGGATCAGGCGGGATCGGGTGCCGGTCGAGGCCTCGGTCTGCGCCGCGATGACCTCCCGGACAACCTCGACCAGTCGAGCGTCGGCCCGGCCGGCGACCTCCCACGTCCGCACCGCCCGCTGATCGACCAGCCCCCACAGCCCTTGGGCGGCGTAGCGCAGCCGCCGGTTTTCGACCGTGCGATAGCTGACGCCCAGCTCGGCGCCCTTGGCCCGCTGCCGCTCGGCCAGGCTGTGCTTCGCCGGGTCGTACTCGGGACTCGGCGTGGCGTCGATCAGCGCGTGCGGCGGCAGCCCGGTCTCAACCTCCACGATGTGACGTTCCCACTGCTTGGCCGCGGCGAGCACGTCCTCGGGCAACGAGTCGAGCAGCCCGAACGGCTCCACGTCCGGTGCCGGGCACCCGTCGATGACCGCGAAGTCGGGCGACGCCATCAGGTGCCCGGCCAGCACCACCTGGTCGGCGCCGCCGGCCTCCGAGCGCAGCCGCACCGACGCCCCGGCCAGCCCCACCACCTGGTGCTCACCGCCGTCGAAGTGCACCCAGTCACCTGGGCGCAGCACCGACCGCGGCGTCACCCGGCCACCGCCGAGCTGACGACGGCGTCCGGGTGCAGCGGCGTGGACAGGTCCGCGTGCAGGACGTGGCGCCAGAGCAGGTGGAACAGCACCGGCAGCACCGCAATCGGATCACCGGCCGCCTCGGCGCCGGCCAGCAGCCCACCAGGCTCGGCGAACACCTGCCGCAGCGTGGCCGCCACCGCCGGCAGATCGTGACGGGGGTGCCGGTAGCCGGCCAGCCAACGCACGTTGCGGACGAGGATCGCATCCAGTGCGCCGACCACACGGTAGTCCCAGCCCAGCTGCTCGCAGGCCGTCCGAGTCCGGGCGAACTTCACCGCGTCCTTCGGTTTGATCCGCTGGATCGGGCGGCAGTCGACCACACAGGCGCCGCCGTCGGCCAGTCGGGCGAAGTAGTCCGGGGCGTGTGAGCGGATCTTGCCCTGCTCGTTGGCCCAGAACAGCCAGAACGGTTGGGATGCCACTGCGACCACGGCCTGGTCGAAGTCCAGCAGCATCAGGTGGTCGCGTTCCAGCCACGACTCGTAGCCGACGTGATGGCCCATCGTCGCCGTCCACCACCGACCGGGGAAATGCTTCTGCCCCTTGTACTGGGGAAACCGCCGCGCCGGGCGGCACCGCTCGAATCGCACCGACCACGCGTCAGCCAACGGAATGCGGTGCTCGATGCCGTCGAGGCCGACGTAGCCGACCTCGAACCCGCCCAGCGGGTCACCGCTCACGCCGCCCGGCACCGGCCGCAGCGTCGCCTCACCCATGCCCGACCCCAGCCGCGGCCGGCGTCCGGATACCCGGGCGCAGCCCGAGGCGTTCCTCGATCTCCCGGGCCACGCTCTGGCAGCGGCGGTAATCGTTGCGCGGCCACACGGTGCGCCCGTCCTGGCGTACCAGCGTGGCGACCAGGTGAACGTGGTCCACGCCGTGACGCACCGCCACCCACCGCACTGCGGCCAGGTCCCCGGCGGGGGCCAACCCGACCCCGTCAAGGAACGCGGCCGCGACCTGCGCCCACTGCTCGTCGGACAGCACCAGGTCATCCGGGTGGTTGTGCACAGAGCAGTGCCAAACCGGCTTGGCTGGCGGGTTGACCCCGGCAAAAACCGGCTGTTCCAGCAGACCAGCCAGCCGGCTCACCGCGCCGGGGGATGACGCCGACGGCAGACCTGCCACCCCGCCGACTGCGGCCGCCGCCCACGCTGCCACCAACCGCTGATCCCGGTGCTCGCCGTACTCACCTGGCCCCAGCAAATACCGCAGCACCTCGCGCACATCCCCGCCGCGCGGCCGGACCCGCGGAATCACGCCGCGACCCGCCGAAGCAGCCCGTGCAGCCGCTCGGCCACCGCGTCCAGCCGCGCCACCACCGCAGCGCAAGCCGCGACGTTACCCCCGGCCGACGGAGCCCGCCCGGCGTCGAGCGCATCGGCGGCACAAACCAGCGCCGTGCGGGCGGCGAACAGATCCCGCTGCACCCGCGCCAGCTCAGCCCGGCTCGGACCGGTCACCGCCGTCTCGACGCCGCGGGCAGCAGCGACCGTGACCTCTCCGGTGTACCCGGTCGACGTCAGCCCTGCCCGCGCTGCAGCCGCCGCCACATCACGCAGTTCCTCAGCGGTCAGCCGGACGTTCACGCTGTACGACCGCCCAGCCGGCACCCGTACCCGGTTGCGAGCCGGCACCGCCGGCGAGTCACTCGGGAGATCGACATTCACGCCGAGGGATTCTGCACCATCGTCGATGCCTGCTCTTGTACGCCCCACAAGGTAGATCCGGACTCCACAAGATCATCCACAACATAGGTCCGGACTCCACAAGGTTCACGCGGACGCGACAGACACGACAACAACCAACGAGCGCGTAATCGCATCTGATCGAACAGGCGGCGGTCCGAGCAAGTTGTAGTACGGGTCACCGGACCTGCCGACCGAGCGCGGTCGGCAGGTCCGGCAACCCGGCGGAACGCTGACCCAGCGGGGTCAGCACGAGAGCAGCACCGTGGACGCCGTAGCGCTGCTACGGCCGAGATCGGGACTGTCTACCGGCCCCTGGACGGCAAATTCGGCCACCGGCTCGCGTCACTTCGGTTCGACGACCAGACCGAAAGCGGACCGTCCGACGGCAGTTCGCCCGCCACATGTTCGTCGTGCAGTGCCGACCGTTGGGCTCCCAATCAGCGAACGAACGTCCGCGTCGGAACCGTCATGCGCACAGATGCTTCCGCTTCCACCACCAGGGCGGAAGTCCTGACAAGTCCGCTTCCGGTCGCGGGCTCTGCTTCCGTCGCCCCGCCCGAACCGGACGCGGAACCGGAGCCTCACCGTTTCCGCCTGCGTGTGGCGCTACCCGTAGCGCTTCCGGTAACCCGGCCGACCGACGTTCAAAAGCACACCAACCATGAAGCGGAGGTGACGAGGTGGACACCAACCCACGGGCGGCGGCAGTGGTTGAAGCGCAGCGCCCGCGCGGCGCGGATCGGCGTCATCAGTTCCCCGGTCGAGGACAGCGGATCAACCTCCGGCTCGACGAGTCCGAGCACAGCGACGTCCTAGAGGCTGCTGCCCGCGCAGGACTCACTCCGACCGGGTTCTGT
Organism: Micromonospora tarapacensis; assembly: GCF_019697375.1. Lineage (NCBI taxonomy): Bacteria > Bacillati > Actinomycetota > Actinomycetes > Micromonosporales > Micromonosporaceae > Micromonospora > Micromonospora tarapacensis. The sequence goes on from NZ_JAHCDI010000004.1 coordinate 4,208,068, forward strand.
GCCAATGCCGCGTTGGCCATGGCCCGGGGCACCACCGGTCCCGGCGGCCTGGTTTCCGGTACCGGTGTCACCCGGACGGAACTTGCCGCAATGCAGCGAGACCTGTTCTCCGCGCGTACCGCCGTTACGCGTACCGGCACCAACCTCAACCAGGCGACTGCGGCGCTCAACGCGACGGGCGAGGCGCCCGTCTGGCTCGCGCACGCGATCAAGAGATGCGTGCATGCGCTCGACAAGCTCGACGCTGTCGTGGCTGACATCGACCGGCGGCTGCGCTGATCCCCGCCATCCATCCCCGCGGCACGAACGTGGGCGGCCTGCTTCGCTACCTGTTCGGTCCTGGGAAGATCGAGGAGCACGTCAACCCGCACCTCGTCGCCGCCTGGTCCGGACCCGGCCAACTGCCGTCGCTGGAACCCCCAGCCGGGCCAACCGGCCGCCACGACATCCGGAACCTCGCCAGACTGCTCGAACAGCCGGTACGCGCCGGCAGGAACCCGCCGCAGAAGTTCGTCTGGCACGCCTCCGTCCGAAACCACATCACCGACCGCATTCTCAGCGACAGCCAATGGGCGCACATCGCTGCCGAGATGGTCGCCGCCGTCGGCATCGCCCCACACGGCGACCCGGACGCCGTGCGCTGGGTCGCGGTCCGTCACGCCGACGATCACATCCACATCGTGGCCACGTTGGTACGCCAAGACGGCGAAACCGTCTGGGCCTGGAACGAACGCCTCAAGGCCCAAACCGCCGCCCGCGACCTCGAACAACGCTACGGCCTCCATCAGGTCGGCCCGGTCGACCACACCAGCCACCGCCGCCCCACCGCGGCCGAACAGAACAAGAGCCACCGCCAGGGCCGCCCGGAAATCCCCCGGGACAGGCTCCGCCGCGAGGTACGCGCCGCCGCAGCAGCAGCCATCGACGAGAACGACTTCGTTGACCGGCTCCGGTCGGCAGGCGTTCTCGTGCGGCTGCGGCACAGCACGATTAATCCGGACGAGGTCACCGGCTACGCCGTCGGGCTCCCCGACCACCACACCAGCACCGGCGAGACCGTCTGGTACGGCGGGGGCCGGCTCGCTCCGGATCTCACCCTCCCCCAGCTCCGACGACGCTGGGACTCCGGTCCCGGTATGTCGCCGCACGGCGACGCGCGGCACGCGGGGCAGCCGGGAACCCGACATCGGGCAAATGCCTTCCGCCGGGCAACAACAGCTGCAAACGACGGCGCCCGTCACCTCGCGGGTATGCAGCCCAGCGACTGGGACGGAATCGCATCCCTCGCCGAGGCCGCTGGCGACGTCCTAGCATCCACTGCACGAGCGTTCGAGGGCCGCAGAGGTGGGCCCCTCACCGACGCCTCGGAGACCTTCGACCGGGCGACACGCGAGCCACACCGACGCCGCCCGGGGCGCCTACACCCAGCGTCGGGCCAGCTCCGGTCCATGTCCCGGCTCATCTCGACGGTCGGCCGGCTCACCAGCGACGACGACACCGCCGCAGCTCTACAGCTAGTCCTACGCATGTCGATGATCGCCGACAACGTCGCCACCCTCCGCGAGGCCCAAGACAGGATCCACCAGGCCCGTGCGGCACGAATCGTCGCCGAGCGACTGCGAAGGATCGCCACCGCCTCGCGTTCTCAGGTCCCCCTCCCGGCGGACCGCGCGTACACGGCTGCCGTACGTCCATCGGAAGAGCGGGCGGCAAGACGGACCAGCTGATCGGTTCAGAAATTCAGGCATGTCGACGAAACGCGGCAGGGGGCGAGGCCCGTTCGAGACCTCGCCCCCTGCCGTCTGTAACGCCTTAATCAGTAGTAGCCCCGCAGTCCCAGGATTCCTAGTGGCCGAGCCGTCCCAGGATCGCCTCTTCCATGATCTCAGCGGATCGCCGCTCCGACTCTGGTAGCACGTGAGTGTAGACCTCGTCCGTCATCCTCGCCCGAGCGTGGCCAAGACGCTTCTGCATTGCGTGTCGCGGTACTCCATGATCAGCGCCAACAGTCGCAGACGTGTGCCGGCCGTCGTGCAGCACGATCACCGGTACGCCCGCTGCGATGCAGAGAGCCCGGAACCTGTCGGTGAAATACTTCGGATGGTAAGGCGTACCGTCTTCCTTGCAAAAGACGTACCCGAGTTCCTTATACAGAAGACCAGCATCAGCCATCTCCTTCTGCTGACCGCGCTGGTGATCTGTCAGCACTATGCCCAACGCAGAGCCGAAGAGGATGGACCTCTTGCTCTTGCCCTTCGGCGCCTTCTCAACAACACCGCCCTCGACTTCGCCCGACGCACAGGCGCGCTGCCAGTGGACGTGAACAATCTTGCGCTCCAGGTCGATCTTCGGCCACTTCAACCCCGCCAGTTCTCCGCGGCGCATACCAGCCACGATGACGAGCACCCAGGCTGCGTAGAGTCGATCACCGGCGACGTACTCTAGAAACTGAGCACACTGCTTCGCCGTCCAAATCCCCTTACGGCCATACTCCTCGCGCTCACCCGGGCGAGGCTGCCGCACCCCATCGATCACGACACCAAAGTCCTTGAGCGCCTTCATCAGTGTTCGATGGACGTGCCTGACCGTCTCTGCGGCCAGCCCCGTACCCTTCCTTCCCCCCTTCTTCAACAGATGACGGTAGAAGTCATTGATGACTTGCTTGTCCAGGTCATACAGTCGCCGAGCACCAAGCCGAGGAATAATATACTTCATGATCGCATTGCGGTAGTTACCCAATGTGGTCACCGCAACGTCTAGCTCGCGCTCTTCCAGCCACTTGACCAGTTCTGCGGCGACCGTACCGTCTGCCGCCAACTCGGCTTGGCCGAACTGCTTGCGAGCCAAGTCCTCGGCCTTTAGCGCCTCCTTCTCCGTCTCGAACCCACGGACGAACTTCTGGTTACGCTTGCCGTCATCTCCGCGCGGCAGATCGATGACGTAGTACCAGGTGTTCCGCTTCGAGTCTTGTCGGACGCTCATCGCACGCCCCCGTTCAGCGAGGCGCGGGCGTAAAAAGGTTCATCCGCCGTTGCCCGACGGGCGACGGCCCACCGGCCATAGGCGGCCTCGTACGCCGCTAGACGGCTTGCCGGGACAATCGCGAATGCGACCGGCTGAGCGGCCTGCGATCGTCGGGTCTTAGGGTGGTTCATGGGTTGGACCTCCTGAGTCCAATCAAGGTCCCGGTCAGGTGGTGGAGCACGTGGCCGGGACCGCCTTCTATGCCTAGGCGCGACGATCCGGAGCGCGGTGATCTCACCGCGCTCATCGTGAGCGGCCAGGGTTATCGGGAGCGCTACGGCTGAGAGGGCCATCCCGCGTAGGTACCGCAGAAGCGGCGAGCGGAGGCGTTACGGGGGGACAGGTGGAAATCTGACCGCGCAGCGGCCCTTCTCATCGTCGACCCGCGTCGGGCCGTCGAGGTGCTACGCGTCGGGTACGACGGGGCGTCAGAAACTAGCCCTGTACCTGGATTGCGGACCGCCACCTGTTCCTCCCGTGCTCACAGCCGAGCGCCATGGGAATCAGCGTAACGGATCATTGTGAGCACGGCGGTGAGCACAAGATCGGAATCCATCGAACCAAGTCGATGGATTCCGACCTCCCACCTGCGGTGGAACAAGGTGGAGCCGAGGGGACTCGAACCCCTGACCCCCACACTGCCAGTGTGGTGCGCTACCAGCTGCGCCACGGCCCCCTGCTGTCGCGCCCGGGCCTCCCGGGCACTGGGAGAACTATACACACGCCCGCCGGCATGGTCATCCGGCGGGGTCCGAGGCCGGCGGCGGATCAGTTCAGCGCCACGTCCGGGGGGAAGTGCGCCACCGCGGCCATCATGCCGCCCTGCCGGCGCAGCACCATCGGCCACAGGTCGTCGGGCCGCTCGACGAAGGCGTCACCGGGCAGCGCGTCCAGCACGAACCAGGAGCCGTCCTCGATCTCCTGCTCCAGCTGCCCCGTGCCCCAACCGGCGTAGCCGGCGAAGACCCGGATGCTCTGCACGCTCTCCCGCAGCCGCTGCGGGTCGACCGACAGGTCGAGCGTGCCGACCGCACCGGAGACCTGGTGGAAGCCCTTGAGCCGGCGAACCGGCGAGCGCATCCGAGCCAGGCAGATCGCCGAGTCGGGCTGCACCGGGCCACCCTCGAACAGCACCGCCGGGTCGCGGGCCAGATCACCCCAGTCGCGCAGCACGTCGGCCACCGGCACCTCGGTGGCCCGGTTGAGCACCACGCCGAGCGCGCCGCCGGGTTCGTGCGCGACCAGCAGCACGACCGTACGGTCGAAGTTCGGGTCCTTCAGCCCCGGTGTCGCCACCAGCAGCTTCCCGGTCATCGACTCCGTCGCCCGCCCGCCGATCGCCTGCCCCTCTCCCTGCATCACGCGCACCCGTCAGCCGTGCACTGGGAGGCGGAACCGGTCACGCACACCGACGGCGGGCCGAACCGGTGCCATCCGCACTGTCAATGCCATGCCTGGCACCATAGCCTGCGTCCCCGACCCTGGCGAAGGTCTGGCGGTCGGGTGATCGACAGACCCGGTGGAGGCCGGTCGGCGCCGGGCATCGTCCACGACCGCCGCCGGGGCGGCGGCGGTAGACGTGCGGAAGAAGCCGGCCGCGGAGCAGCGCCGAAATGCCCTCTATACCGGAGTTGCCCCGATAGATTCGGTGACGATGGCAACGGTCCGCGACACCACCTACGACCTGCTCCGGGCCCTGGGCATGACCACCGTCTTCGGTAACCCCGGTTCCACCGAGGAGCCGTTCCTGCATGCCTTCCCCGACGACTTCCACTACGTGCTCGCGCTGCACGAGGCGTCCGCGGTCGGCATCGCCGACGGTTACGCCCAGATCACCGGAGCCCCCGTGCACGTCAACCTGCACACGGCGCCGGGCACCGGCAACGCCATGGGCAACATCGTCACCGCCTGGCACAACCGGACCCCGCTGATCGTGACTGCCGGGCAGCAGACCCGGGAGATGCTGCTGCTCGAACCCCGGCTCACCGCCCGGCACCCCACCGAGCTTCCCCAGCCGTACGTCAAGTGGGCACACGAGCCGGTCCGGGCCCAGGACGTCCCGGCGGCACTCATGCGGGCGTACGCCACGGCGATCCAGCCGCCCAGCGGGCCGGTCTTCCTCTCGCTGCCGCTGGACGACTGGGCCCAGCCCACCGACCCTCCCCCGCAGGCCCGCACGGTGGCCACCCGGTTCGCCCCCGACCCGGAGCGCCTGCGCCAGTTCGCGGCGACGCTGGCGACCAGCCGGTCACCGGCCCTGGTGTTCGGCGCCGCGGTGGACCGGGCCGGCGCCTGGACGGCCGCGGTCGCCCTGGCCGAGCGGCTCGTCGCCCCGGTCTGGTCGGCGCCCGCCCCCGAACGGACCGCCTTCCCCGAGGAGCATCCGCACTTCCAGGGTGTGCTGCCGTTCGCGACCGGCCCGCTGGCGAAGAAGCTGCGCGGGCACGACACGGTGCTGGTGGTCGGCGCCCCGGTGTTCCGTTACTACCCGCATGTGCCGGGCGAGACGCTGCCGGACGGCACCCGGCTGTTGCACGTGACCGACGATCCCGAGGAGGCGGCCCGCGCTCCGGTCGGCGACAGCCTGCTCGGCGACGCCGGCCTCACCCTCGCCGCATTGGCCGACCTGATGCCGCCGGCCGACCGGCCACCACCACCGGTCCGGCCCGCACCGTCCCCGGTGGAGTACTCCGTCCCGCTCAGCGCCGACGCGCTGTTCGCCACCCTGGCCGCGCACTGGCCCGAGGACGGGGTGCTGGTGCAGGAGTCGCCGTCCAACCTGTCGGCGTTGCGCCGCCAGCTGCGGTTCAACACACCTGGCTCGTACTTCACCATGGCCAGCGGTGGTCTCGGCTACGGGCTGCCGGCGGCCGTCGGCATCGCGCTCGCGCAGCGCGACACCGGCCGCCACCGGCCGGTCGTGGCGGTGATCGGCGACGGTTCGTTCCACTACTCCGTGCAGGCCCTGTGGACCGCCGCCCAACTGCGGCTGCCGCTGGTCGTCGTGGTTCCGGTCAACCAGCAGTACGCCATCCTCAAGGCGTTCGCCGAACTCAAGCACACCCCGGGCGTACCCGGGCTGGACCTGCCGGGCCTGGACGTCGCCGCGATCGCCCGCGGCTACGGATGCGCCACCACGGTCGTCGACGCGCCCGACCGGCTCGGCGAGGCCATCGCCGCGGCGGTGCGCGCGGACGGGCCGACGGTGCTGCCGGTGCCGATCCGCACCGAGGTACCGCCGATTCTCTGAGACCGGCGGCGAATTTGCGGGCGTCGCGCCGGACTCGCCGGGACCATGCCGCCGCAGTTCGCCGCCGCCTGGGCCGCGCTCGCCGGGCGGGGACGGTGGTGCCGCACCGACGCCGTCCCGGGCCGGACGGCGTCGGTGCGGACGGTCAGCCTGCTGCCAGCCGCAGTGGTGCGCCGGTGAGCACGTCGAGGACCGGACGGGCGTCCAGCGGTGCCCGCAGTTGCACCACGACCGGTTCCAGCCTGAGCATGTCGTCGCAGGCAACGCCGGTGGCCCGCAGGATGCTGCCACCGACCACGACCACGTGGTCGTGCTCCCGCACCAGCGGGGTGATGCCGGTGTCGCAGCTGCCCACACCGAGCCGGTAGGTCAGCGTCGCCCCGTCGATCGCCCTGATGTCCTGCGCGCCGACCAGATCCGCCGGTGCCGGCGCGGTCGGGGCGACCGGCTCGGGCACGGCGCCGACCGCGTGCGGCGCTACCGCGACCCGGGCCACCACGGCACTGATCTCTGCCACGCTGAACAGCCACGCCGGCACCTGCACCGTGCCGCGGGTGGTGTGCATCGGCGCCGTGCCAGGTTCGACCTTCGTGACGGTGAGCGGGATGCAGGCGGCCTGCGGCTCGCTGCTCACCGGGTCGTCCGGGGCGGCCGGCGCATCCGGTGGGTTGGCCGGCGGCGGCGTGCCGGGCTCCTTCGGTCGTCCCGGGCAGGGCGGCGGGTCACCCTGGTCGAGCTGCCGGTACGCCTCCGCCGCGGTGATCAGTGGCACGCGCAGCTCACCGTCCGGAAAGCGGATGGTGCCGGCGCGCTGCCCGGTCGGCAGGTCCGTCTGCCGGCGGTACCAGCCGGCGTGGAAGGCCAACTTGGTCTCGTCGGTGAACTCGGGTTCGCCGACGAGCACCGTGGCGTCCTGGAGCGGCACGTAGCCGGTGCTCCACGCCGCACCGGGGTGCCACGCCTCGGCGACCGCCGCCGCCCGCTCGTCGAACGCCTCGTGACGGTTGTCCGGGCTGGCGGCGCTGCCCGGTTCGGTGTCCGCCGGGGCGCAGCCGGCGACGATCATCATCAGCGGCAGACCCAGCAGGGCGACTGTTCGACGCATACCTGTCTGACGGGCCGGCGGGGCAGCAGGTTCCCCGCAGTTGCGTCTGGACGGTCGCCGGGGCGGCAGACCGCCGCCGGCCGGTGCGGAGCGTGCGGTGGTGGCAGACGACTGCGCGCCCCGGTCGGGCGACCGGGGCGCGCAGTTCAGGTGGTGGAGGTGCCGGGAATCGAACCCGGGTCCTTCGCCGGTTTGTCAGGGCTTCTCCGAGCGCAGCTCGCTATGCCTCTACTCGGCCCCACCGCTCACGCGAGCAAGTTGGTGTGACGGGCCCAGTCGCTGATTGATCTCGCCGCACGGACCCCGCGACCGGGTCCGGTTGGCCAGCCTTCTAGCTGATGCCGGCAAACTGGGTCGAAGGCGCTCCCAGGCCGACAGACTCACTACTCGCCTCAGGCGGCGAGAGCGAAGTCAGCGCGATTGTTCTTGGCGCTTATTGGTTTCCGACGACCGATTCTCGAGACGACGTCGGCTTCCTCGGCTCGCTTCCCCTGTCGCTGCGTACGAAGTCGAAACCAGTCACCCCCTCGACGGGCCGCCGGGTTCCGGCGGCTTCGACAAGCGTAACGCCTGCCGCAACCGGATTCATCCCGAGCCCGAGCCGGACAGCCAGCACTGGAATGATCCGGACAAATCAGTCTTCCATTCCCTTACCTCGCCGACCGGCCGCCCGGGCGATCTCCCGGTCGGCGTCCCGCTTGGCGAGGTCCTGCCGCTTGTCATACGACTTCTTGCCCTTGGCCAGGCCGATCTCCACCTTGGCCCAGCCGTCGGAGAAGTAGACCTGCAGCGGCACCAGGGTCAACCCGCTCTCCCGGAGCTTGCCGAGCAGCCGGTCGATCTCCATCCGGTTGAGCAGCAGCTTGCGTGTCCGCCGAGGCTCGTGGTTGGTCCAGGTGCCCTGGGTGTACTCCGGGATGTGCATGCCGTGCAGGTAGAGCTCACCGTCGCGCTCCTGGGCGAACGCGTCGACCAGCGACGCCCGGCCGGCCCGCAACGACTTCACCTCGGTGCCGGTCAGCGCCATGCCCGCCTCGTACGTGTCGAGGATGGCGTAGTCGTGACGCGCCTTCTTGTTGGAGGCGACAACCTTGCGCCCCTTCTCCCGTGGCATCGCGGCGCCACCCCCTCTCCGTCGCCGCACCCGACCGGTGGTGCCCGGCCGGAGAGCGGAGATCATGCTACCCGAACGACAAGGGCCCTCCCGCGCCCTTTATTCCGACGCGGGAGGGCGGGAGGGCCCTTGATCGACGAACTAGACCCGCAGGTAGAAGCGGAGGGTGACCCAGGCGGTGACCGCGCTGATCAGACCGCCGATGCCGGCCATCAGCGGGAAGGTCAGGAACACCTCTCCCCAGCTCACCGGCGCGAACAGGCCCTGTAGCGCGCTGAGCGCACCGTCGAACAGGAAGACCTTGAGGGCGATCAGGGCACCGAGGCCGAGGACCGAGCCGATCAGGCCGGCCACCACCGCCTCCAGCACGAACGGCGCCTGGATGAACCAGTTGGACGCACCGACCAGCTTCATGACCGCGACCTCACGCCGCTTGCTGTACGCGGCGACCTGGATGGTGTTGGCCACCAGCAGCAGGGCGGCGACAGCCATCGCTATCGCGGCGACCAACGCGATGTTCTGCCCCGCCGTGAACAGGTTGAAGATCTTGTCGAGCACCTGGCTCTGGTCGACGACCTGGTCGACCCCCTCGACCGCGGCGTACTGGTCGGAAATGGTCTTGTACTCCTCCGGGTTCACCAGCTTGAGCCGGTACGACTCCGGCAACTGGTCCGCCTTGACCGCGCTGAGCAGGTCCGGCGAGTCCCGGAACATCTCCTGGAAACGCTGGAACGCCTCGTCCTTGTTGACGTAGGTGACCTGCGAGACCAGCGGATCGGACTCCAGCCGGCTGGCGATGTCGGCGCGCTGCTCCTCGGTGACCTCGGCGGTCAGGAAGATCGAAACCTCGATGTTCTCGAAGTACAGCTGCTTCATGTCGGCGACCTTGGTGTAGATCAGGCCGCTGGCACCGAGCATGGTCAGCGAGACCGCCAACGTGATGATCATCGCGATGGTCATCGTCACGTTGCGCCACAGTCCGACCAGTACCTCGGACATGACGTATTTCATCCGCATCGGGATTTCCTCCGGCTCTCCGGCGTGAGGTGTTCGTCGTCAGATCGGGGTGCGGTGGTCGGCCTCGTCACCCGTAGACGCCGCGGGCCTGGTCGCGAACGATGCGGCCGCTCTCGATCTCGATGACCCGGCGGCGCATCTGGTTCACGATGTTGGAGTCGTGCGTGACCATCACGACGGTTGTGCCGGTGCGGTTGATCCGGTCCAGCAGGCGCATGATCTCGATGGAGGTGTCCGGATCCAGGTTACCGGTCGGCTCGTCCGCCAGCAGGATCAGCGGGCGGTTCACGAACGCCCGGGCCACCGCCACGCGCTGCTGCTCACCGCCGGAGAGCTCGTGCGGGTAACGGTGCTCCTTGCCGCCGAGACCGACCAGTTCCAGCACCTCCGGCACGACCCGGCGGGCCACCGCCTTGGTCTTGCCGATCACCTCCAACGCGAACGCCACGTTCTCGTACGAGGTGCGGTTGGGCAGCAACCGGAAGTCCTGGAAGACGCAGCCGATCGAGCGGCGGAAGTGCGGACGCTTCCAGGACCGCATCGACGTGACGTCCTTGCCGTTCACCACGACGCGACCCTTGTTGGGGGTCACCTCGTGCAGCAGCATCTTGATGATGGTGGACTTGCCGGAGCCGGATGGGCCGATGAAGAAGACGAACTCGCCCTTGTCGATCGACACGGACACGCTGTCGAGCGAAGGCCGCGACGCCTTCGGGTACGTCTTCGTCACTTGCTCAAGCTGAATCACGGGTGGTGAGTCTACGCCGTGTAACTGCCGTGCCAAGTCCTACGCCCCGCGTTGCGCGACGAGTCATCGAAACAGCACGTCACGTCGAGATCGATGACGCACTCCGCCAACGATCGGTCACGCACGGTCGCCGGCGAGTTGCTGCTGCTTGCGCCACCGGATGCCCGCCTCGATGAAGGAGTCCAGCTCACCGTCGAAGACCGAACTCGGATTGCCGGTCTCCTGCTCGGTACGCAGATCCTTCACCATCTGATAGGGGTGCAGCACGTACGAGCGCATCTGGTCGCCCCACGAGCCCGCGGCGTCGGTCTTGAGGCCCTGGAGCTTGGCCTGCTCCTCCTGGCGCTTGCGCTCCAGCAGCCGGGCCTGCAACACCCGCAGCGCGGAGGCCTTGTTCTGCAGCTGCGACTTCTCGTTCTGGCAGGTCACCACGATGCCCGTCGGGACGTGGGTGATCCGCACCGCCGAGTCGGTGGTGTTGACGCTCTGCCCGCCCGGCCCCGAGGAGCGGTAGACGTCGATCCGCATCTCGTTCTCGGGGATGTCGATGTGGTCGGTCTGCTCCACCACCGGCAGCACCTCGACCCCGGCGAAGCTGGTCTGCCGCCGGCCCTGGTTGTCGAAGGGGCTGATCCGCACCAGCCGGTGGGTGCCGGACTCCACGCTCAACGTGCCGTAGGCGTACGGGACCTTCACCGTGAAGGTGGCCGACTTCAGCCCCGCCTCCTCGGCGTACGAGGTCTCGTAGACCTCCGTCGGATAGCCGTGCCGCTCGGCCCAGCGCAGGTACATCCGCAGCAGCATCTCGGCGAAGTCGGCCGCGTCCACGCCTCCGGCACCCGCCCGGATGGCCACCAGCGCCTCCCGGGAGTCGTACTCGCCGGAGAGCAGGGTGCGGACCTCCATCTCCTGGATGGCCTTGCCGAGCCCGGCGATCTCCGACTCGACCTCGGTGAGGACGCCCGAGTCCGACTCCGCCTCGGCCAACTCCAGCAGGACGCGCGCGTCGTCCAGCCGGGACCGCAGGCTGCCCAGCTTCTCGATCTCGCCGTTGACGTACGACAGCTGCGAGGTCACCTCCTGGGCCCGGGCCTGGTCGTCCCAGAGGTCCGGGGCGGACGCCTCCTCCTCCAGGCGGACCCGGTCCGCGCGGAGACGGTCGACGTCGAGCACCGCCTCGATGTTGCGCAGGGTGGCGTCGAGGTCCTTGAGCTGTTCGGCGAAATCGGCAGCGGTCACGACAGCCAAGCGTACTGCTCGGACGAGGAGTGAGCGTGCGAGCCCCGCGGTCCGGGCCGAACCAGCCCTCCCGGTTCCACCTCCGCGAACCGGCCGGGCGGCCTCGGCGCGGCGGGCGCCGGCGGTGATCGGGCGCGGCGAGGTCAGCCGGCGGGTGCGCTCCTGAGCCAGGACAGGGCGGCCCGGTGGTAGGCGACGGCGAACTCCAGGGCGCTCGCGTCGTACGTGTCGCCCTCCTTCTTGGCGTTCTTGACCTGCTCACGGACCCGGGCCAGCGCGTCGGTGTGGTACTCGTTGGCCGCGGCCTGGAGGTTCTTGAGCTGGCTCGGGGAGTGCAACTCCCCGAAGGCGATGCGCAGGGCGATCGGGTTACGGATGGTGTCCCGCCCCGGATCCTCCGCCAGCCAGCGGGAAAATGTCCGTTTTCCGGCTGCGGTGATCGCGTACGGCTGACTCATCCGCGGCCCGGGCTTGCCCAGCCGGACGAATCCGCGCTCGGCCAGCACCGGCAGCTCCCGGTAAACCTGGCTGCGGGTCATCGACCAGTACGGCGCCAGTCGGCGCTCGGCGGCCGCCATCAACTGGCCACCTGTCATGGGACCCTCGTGGAGCAGCCCGAGCAGGGCCGCCGCCGTGGGGTTGACTCCGGATTCCGCCATGCCCCTCACGCTGCCACTTTGCCGAGCCGGCGTCCAGGATTTCACCGTTTCGCCACCCATTGGGGTTTCCTATGTGCACTGTCGGCGCACGACCGTCCATCAGCGCCCCACGCTGCCGCGCGAACCCGGGCGGGGCCGGGATCGGGCGCCCCGTCCTTACGCCCTCACCGCATGTGGGGGTAGGTGTGGTCGGTGGGCGGAACGAAGGTTTCCTTGATCGTCCGGGGCGACGTCCAGCGGACCAAATTGTGCCAGGAGCCGGCCTTGTCGTTGGTGCCGCTGGCCCGGGCACCACCGAAGGGCTGCTGCCCGACCACCGCGCCGGTGGGCTTGTCGTTGATGTAGAAGTTGCCGGCCGCGTACCGCATCTTCTCGGCCACCGCGTCGACCACCCGGCGGTCGGTGGCGAAGATCGACCCGGTCAGCGCGTACGGCGCGATCGCCTCGGCCTGGGTGACCACCTCGTCGAAGCGGGCGTCGTCGAAGACGTGCACGCCGAGGATCGGCCCGAAGTATTCGGTGGTGAACGTCTCGTGGGCCGGGTCGTCGCATTCGAAGATCGTCGGGCGGACGAACCATCCGACCGAGTCGTCGGCGGTGCCGCCGGCGACGGTCCGGCAACTGCGGTCGGAGGAGATCAGTTCAAGCGCCGCGGCGTGCCGCGAGAACGCCTTCTCGTCGATCACCGCGCCGCCGAAGTTGCGGAAGTCGGTGACGTCGCCGTACGCCAGTCCGTCGGCGGTGGCGGCCAGCCGGTCGCGCAGGCCGCCCGCCCAGAGCGAGCGGGGCACGTACGCCCGGGAGGCCGCCGAGCACTTCTGGCCCTGGTACTCGAAGGCGCCCCGGATCAGCGCGGTGTGCAGGGCGTCGACGTCGGCGCTGGGGTGGGCGACCACGAAGTCCTTGCCGCCGGTCTCGCCGACCAGCCTCGGGTAGCCCCGGTAGTTCGCGATGTTCTCCCCCACCGTGCGCCAGAGGTGCTGGAAGACCTTGGTGGACCCGGTGAAGTGGATGCCGGCCAGGTCGGGGTCGGCCAGCACCACGTCGGAGACCTCCTCGCCCCGGCCGGTCACCATGTTGATCACACCGGGCGGCAGGCCCGCCGCCTCGAACAGCCGCATCGTGAAGTGGGCCGCGAACTGCTGCGTCGGGCCCGGCTTCCAGACCACGGTGTTGCCGAGCAGGGCGGGCGCCGAGGGCAGGTTGCCGGCGATCGCGGTGAAGTTGAACGGGGTGACCGCGTAGACGAAGCCCTCCAGCGGCCGGTGGTCGAACCGGTTCCACACCCCGGCCGACGACATCGGCTGCTCGGCCAGCAGCCGGCGGGCGAAGTGCACGTTGAACCGCAGGAAATCGATGAACTCGCAGGCCGCGTCGATCTCGGCCTGCACGGCGGTCTTCGACTGGCCGAGCATGGTGGCCGCGTTGAGGGTGTCCCGCCAGGGGCCGGCGAGCAGTTCGGCGGCGCGGAGGAAGATCGCGGCGCGCTCCTCGAAGGGCAGCGCACGCCAGCCCGGCGCGGCGTCCTTGGCCGCGTCGACCGCGGCCCGCGCGTCGTCGTGGGTGGCGTGCCCGGTGACACCGAGCAGGTGGGCGTGCCGGTGTGGCTGGACCACCTGGATCGGCTCGCCGCCGGCCATCCGCTGCTCGCCCGCGATCGTCATCGGGAGATCGATCCGCTCGGCGGCCAGCTCGGTGAGCCGCCGCTGGAGCCGCTCCCGGTCGGCGCTGCCCGGCTCGTAGGCGCGCACCGGCTCGTTGCGCGGCTCGGGTACGGAGAACACGGCGTCCATCAGGGCTCCTGGCGATCTCGACGGCAGTGGCGAAACCGGCCCCGCGGTGACGGGACCTCGGCCAATCTTCCCATGTCCACCATCGCCCGAGCACACCCCGGCCAGTCATGGACCACTGATCAAGAGGCAGATGGCAACCCTGGGCAGTGATTCGTATCTGAAGTGGGCGGAAAACCGACGGAAGGCAGGCGCTTCGGGGGTCGGATTCACGGCTGGTCCGGACGCGTACGCTGGATTGCCGTGACGTTGCGGCCCGGCCGGTGCCGGCGGTGAAGGGGAGACGATGAGCAACGAGCCCGACGGGCCGACCGCCGCGCAGCCCGAGCCCCCGGAGACCGGCCCCGCCGTTTCCGTACGCCCGGCACCGGGGACGCCGGCGCTGGCGCTGCTGGCGGTGGGTTGGCTGGCGGCGATGCTCTGGTCGACGCGGGAGGCGATCAGCTCGGCGACCGCGGGCGTCACCGCGGTCAGCCTGTCGGCCTTCGCGCTGCCCGGCGTGATCTCGGCCGCGCTCGTGGCCGGCGCCGCGGTGGGACTGGCCGCCGGCGAACCGGTCGCCCGCCGGGCCGACCGGAGCACCCTGCGGTTCGCGGTGGCGGTCGGCGCCGGTCTGCTGGTCGGGCTCCTCGCCGCACTCGCGATCAACCTCAGCTACGCGGGCGACACGACCACCCGCACGATAGCCGGCACCACCGCCGCCGCGGCCGTCATCGGCGGCGCGCTCGCGGGAGCCCGCACCGGTGCGGTGGTCGGCGCCGTGGCGTCCGCCGCGCTGGGCACCCTGATCTTCGTGGTCGGCTTCAGCGTGGCCCGGGATCCGTTGTTCAACCTCTTCGGTGCCGGCGACACCCAGCAGTCGCTGGTGAGTGCGGCGAACTGGGTCTCCCGGACCGAGTCCCTGCTCGGCGGGCTCATCGCCGGCGGCCTGGCCTTCGGCTACCTCACCTGGGCACGGCGGCGGGCCACCCGCGAGGGCGCCCGACCCGGGCTGCACTGGCCGGCGTACCTCGTCGCCGGTGCCGGCCCCGGGCTCCTGCTGCTGCTCGCCGAGGTGATCATCAGGGTCGGCGGGCGCTCGCTGATCGACCTGGCCGCCGCGCTCAGCGAGGCGGACGCGGTCGCGCAGACCTCGCTGGGCACCTCGCGGGTGGACAACGGGATCTGGGTGCTGTTCGTCGGCGCGCTGACCGCCCTGGTCACCTTCGGTCGCACGCTCGGCTCGCCCGCCGAGGACGAGACGCCCGAGACCGGCGGGGCAACCGGAACCCCCGAGACCGGCGCCGCGGCCGGCACGCCCGAGGCGGACGAGGCGGCACCGCCTGGGACGGGCGAGGCGGCGGCCGACGGAGCGGGCACCGGCACCGCCGGCCGCTGACGGGCACTGTCGCGCGCCGCCGACCGGCCGCCGCCCGCCGCCCGGCACGACCGCACGAGCCGGCCGTCCGTCACTGCTCGCCGGCCGCGGCGCGCAGCAGCGACTCCAGCTCGCTCGGGTCGTACCACTCCAGTTCGTGGTCCTCGGCGCTGTCGACGGTGAACTGCGCGTCCGGGTCACCGGCCAACGCCTCCACCACCACCTGCGCCGCGGCGGCGACATCGGTCGCGGCGCCCGCGCCGTCCAGGTGGATGGCCGCCACGGCCGAGGACGGCACCGGAGCATGCAACTCCACCAGGCTGGAGCCCAGCTCGCCGTCGCCCCGACCGACCGCCGCCGCGGGCAGGTCCGCCGAGACGACCACCCGTCGGCGGGGGGCGGCGGCGTCGTACCGGATCAGTTGCAGGGCGTCCTGGGCGGCCCGGGTGAAGGCGACGTACTCCAGTTCCTCCTCGTCACCCTCCGCGTACCACTCGCGCAGCGTCGGCGTGACGGCGTGCGCCTGCGTCGCGGCGAGGCCGTGCTCGGGCAGTCTGGCCAGCATCGGCACGGTCGCCGGCACGTAGACCCGGACAAGCTCGTCGGTCACCGGTGGTCTCCCCCGCTCTGCTCCGTTCGCCGGCGACGCCGCCGGCCGGGCACCCGGCCACGCCGCGTGCCCTGACCGTCATACACCTCGCACCGCTCCGGTGGAAGTTCCGGCTCTGCCCCGGTGTGTCCGGCCGGGTGGGCGAGTCGCACCCGGAGCGGATGGTCCGAGGCTGGTCGTTGATGGCAAACTGAGGCAAACGACGCCAACCTGGGGAGTTTCCGTGGAGCCGAGGTTCCTGCTCCTGTCCGACGTGGCTACCGAGCTGAACGTGTCGGACTCGCAGGTCTACCACATGGTGCGCAGCGGCGAACTTCCCGCGATCAAGATCGGCGGTCGGGGCCAGTGGCGGGTGGAGCGGGCCCGCCTGGAGGAGTACATCGAACGCAAGTACGCGGAGACCGCCGAGTGGGTACGCGGCAATCCACTGGCCGAACGCGACGCCGAGTAGCCGGGCGACCCCGGCCGGCATTGACCGGCGCCGTCATCATGCCGGAGAATGACGGCCGTCGAGCGCAAACGAAGGCAAACGAAGGCAACTGCGGTTGAGTAGGGGGCGGGATGACGGATCTCCGGCGACCCGGACCGGCGCGCCCGCCCGTGCGGCTGCGCCCCGCGCCCCAGTTCGACCCACCCTTCGTCGACGAGGGCCCCGCCGCCTGGCCCGCCCCGGCCGACGGACAGCTCGCACTCGACCTCTTCGCCGCCGCCCGACAGTGGCCGGCCGGCCGTGAGCCCGACCGCCCGGCCGCCCGACCGGGCGTCACCCGCTCCGGCAACCGCCCCGCCGCACCGGGCACCCCGACTTGGGCGGAGCCCGGCCCGCCCACCCGGCCGAATCGGGCGGGGCCGGGCCACGACCCGGCCCGGCACCTACCGCCCGGCGCCCTGGCCACGGCCACCCCGGCGGCCACCCGGGTCGCCCACCGGTTCGTCGCCACCTGCATCGAGGTGCTCAACGGCTTCCGGCCGCCGGTGCAACTCCGGCGCCAACTCGACCCGGCCCGGTCGGCTCAGCTGCTGCCCGAGCTGGCCCGGGCCACCGCCCGTTCAGTGCCGGTGCGGCGCCGTTCGACCCGCCCTGGCCTGCGACTACGCCGGCTCCGCGTCTGCGAGCCACGTCCCGCCGCCATCGAGGCCGCCGCGGTGCTCACCGGAGCCGGCGGTCGCAGCTGGGCGATGGCGCTACGCCTGGAACACCGCCGCGGCACCTGGCTCTGCACCGACCTGCGGATCCTCTGACCCGCCCGCACGGCATCCGCCGGACCGGCTTCTCGGTCGGCCGACCGGCGCGGCCCGAGCCCGACTGACGGCCCGATGACCGGACCGGGTCGTGGGAACCGGTCCGGCCTCAGCTGGCCGCGTTGCCGCCGGGAGCGCCGTGGCAGCGCTTGTACTTGCGGCCGGAGCCGCAGGGGCACGGGGCGTTGCGGGACGGCCCGTTGCTGGCGCTCGCCTGCCCCGGTGCCGGCTGGCGGGCCGTGTTGACCGGAACCGCGGGTCCACGCAGTCCGGCTGCCGGACGCTGCGGCGCCGCCCGCCCCGGCGCCGCCGGGGTTGCCGGGTCGGGACGGCCGATGCCGAGCGCCGGAGCACGCTGGTCGTCGTGCTGCACGGCGACCGCACCGGCACCCGCCTCGCCGTCGATGGTCGGCGCCGAGTACTGCAGGCCCTGCTGCTGGGGCGCACGACCCAGGCCCTTGGCCCGGATCTCCACCGGCTTGTCCAGCAGCTGGATCTCCTCGGCCTCGGCCTCCGGCTCGTTGACCTGCACCTCAAGGTTGTAGAGGAAGCCGACCGTCTCTTCCTTGATGCCGTCCATCATGGTGGCGAACATGTCGAAGCCCTCGCGCTGGTACTCCACCACCGGGTCTCGCTGTGCGTAGGCCCGCAGCGAGATGCCCTCCTGGAGGTAGTCCATCTCGTAGAGGTGCTCCCGCCACTTGCGGTCGATCACCTGGAGCAGCACCATGCGCTCCAGCTGCCGGGCGCCCTCGGTGCCGAGCTGCTCCTCACGCCGGTCGTACGCGGCGTGCGCATCTGCCTTGAGCTGGGCGACCAGGAATTCCACGTCGATGCCGGCCCGCGAGCCGCCGGCCTCCTCCTCCAGCCCTTCGATGGTGATGCCCACCGGGTAGAGCTGCTTGAGGCTGGACCACAGCTGCTCGAGATCCCAGTCCTCGGCGTAGCCGTCGGTGGTGGCCCCCCGCACGTACGCGTCGATCACGTCGTCGATCATGTTGCGGACCTGGTCGGAGAGGTCCTCGCCGTTGAGCACGCGCAGCCGCTCGGCGTAGATCACCTGGCGCTGCCTGTTCATGACCTCGTCGTACTTGAGGACGTTCTTGCGGATCTCGGCGTTCTGCCCCTCGATCTGGGCCTGCGCGCTCTTGATCTGGCGGGTGACCATCTTCGACTCGATCGGCACGTCCTCCGGGATGTTGAAGCGGTCCATCACCGCCTCCACCGCGCCGGATCGGAACCGCTTCATCAGCTCGTCCTGGAGCGAGAGGTAGAAGCGCGACTCGCCCGGGTCACCCTGCCGGCCGGACCGGCCGCGCAGCTGGTTGTCGATCCGCCGGGACTCGTGCCGCTCGGTGCCGAGCACGTAGAGCCCGCCCGCGATGGCGACCTCCTCCGCCTCGGCGTCACACGCCTGCCGCCACTTCGGCATGACCTCTTCGAGGGCCTTCTCGTACTCCTCGGCGTTCTCCAGCGGGTCGAGCCCGCGCTGGCGTAGCTCGGTCGTGGCGAGGAACTCGGGGTTGCCGCCGAGCAGGATGTCGGTGCCTCGGCCGGCCATGTTGGTGGCCACCGTGACCGCACCCTTGCGGCCGGCCTGGGCGACGATCTCCGCCTCCCGGGCATGGAACTTCGCGTTCAGCACCGAGTGCGGGATGCCCCGGCGGCGCAGCAACTGGGACAGGATCTCGGAGTTCTCCACCGAGACCGTGCCGACCAGCACCGGCTGGCCGGCCTGGTGCCGCTCGGCGATGTCCTCGATCACGGCGTTGAACTTGGCCTTCTCGGTCTTGTAGATGACGTCGGCCCGGTCCTCGCGGACCATCGGCCGGTGGGTCGGGATGGTCACCACACCGACCTTGTAGACCTTGTTGAACTCGCCCGCCTCGGTCTGGGCCGTGCCGGTCATGCCGGAGAGCTTGTCGTAGAGGCGGAAGTAGTTCTGCAGGGTGATGGTGGCCAGGGTCTGGTTCTCCTGCTTGATCTCCACCCCCTCCTTGGCCTCGATCGCCTGGTGCATGCCCTCGTTGTAGCGACGGCCGTGCAGGATACGGCCGGTGAACTCGTCGACGATCAGGACCTCACCGTCACTGACGATGTAGTCCTTGTCGCGCTTGTACAGCTCCTTGGCCTTGATCGCGTTGTTCAGGTAGCCGACCAGTGGGGTGTTCACCGACTCGTAGAGGTTGTCGATGCCGAGCCGGTCCTCGACCTTGGCCACGCCACGCTCGGTGACCGCGATGGTGCGCTTGGAGTAGTCGACCTCGTAGTCGCCCTCGCCGTCCTTGCCGGCCTGCAGCCGGCCCACCACCGCGGCGAACTCGCCGTACCAGCGGGCGGAGTGCTCGGCCGGACCGGAGATGATCAGCGGGGTGCGGGCCTCGTCGATCAGGATCGAGTCGACCTCGTCGACCACGGCGAAGTTATGGCCGCGCTGGACCAACTCCTCCTTCGACCAGGCCATGTTGTCGCGGAGGTAGTCGAACCCGAACTCGTTGTTCGTGCCGTAGGTGATGTCGCACTCGTAGGCCGCGCGGTGCTCGGCGGACGGCCGGTTGGGCAGCACCACGCCGACGGTCAGCCCGAGGAACTCGTGCACCCGACCCATCCAGGCGGCGTCACGCTGGGCCAGATAGTCGTTGACGGTGATCACGTGCACGCCCTTGGCGGACAGCGCGTTGAGGTAGACCGGCATCACCGAGGTCAGGGTCTTGCCCTCACCGGTCTTCATCTCGGCGATGTTGCCGAAGTGCAGCGCCGCACCACCCATCACCTGCACGTCGTACGGCCGCTGGCCGAGCACCCGCGCCGCCGCCTCCCGGCAGACCGCGAAGGCCTCGGGCAGCAGGTCGTCCAGGGTCTCGCCGTCGGCGAGCCGCCCCCTGAACTGCTCGGTCATGTCGCGCAACTCGTCATCGGTGAGATTGACGTAGTCGTCCTCGATCGAGCTGACGGCGGCGGCGATCGCCTTGAGGCGGCGCACCATGCGCCCCTCGCCCGCGCGGAGGACCTTTTCAAGAATCGACACGGATCAACGCTCCCCTAGACAGTCTCCGGACCATCGTAGGCGTTCCGGCGGGCCGATGGTCACTGGTGGAGGCGGTCGAGCACCGCGAAACCGACATAACGCGCTTCGGGCCGGCCAGCGTCCCAGTTATCCGGTTACGCCGTCGGCGAACGATCCGGCACGATGGTGCCGATGGAGCCCGTGGAAATCACCGAGGACGGCCTGCTGCTACGGCCATGGCGGGCCACCGACGCCGACGCCGTGCACCGCGCCTGCCAGGACCCGGACATCCAGCGCTGGACCAGCGTTCCCCGCCCGTACCAGCCCGAACACGCCCAGAAGTTCGTGGCCGACCGGGCGCGCCAGTGGGAACTCGGCACCGGCGCGCCGTTCGCGGTCTGCGACGCCGCCAGCGGTGAGCTGCTCGGCGCCTGCGGCCTGAACACGATCGACCGCCACCACGAGCTGAGCGAGATCGGCTACTGGACCGCCCCGTGGGCGCGCGGGCGGGGCGTCGCCGTGCACGCCGTCCGGGCCCTCGCCCGGTGGTCCTTCGACGAACTGAAGTTGCGGCGGCTGCTCTGGGCGGCCCTGGTGGGCAACCACGCCTCCCGGCTGGTCGCCCTCCGGGCCGGCTTCCAGATCGAGGGGCGACTGCGGGCCGCCGACCCGGAGTCCGGCGGTCACGAGTGGTTCGGTTCGCTGCTGCCCGGCGACGTGCCGGCCCCCGGCGAGGTCGGCCCCGCCGGCCCCGGCACGCTGGCGGCCCGCCGGGCGGGCGTCTTCGGCCGGGGCAGCCCACCCTGTTCGCCACCGCCGGCAGGCACGAGCTGAGCCTGCGCCCGATGGAGGATCGCGACCTCGACCCGATCGTCGCCACCTGCCGCGACCCGGAGACGCTGCGCTGGACGACGGTTCCGGAGAGCTACCAGCGCACGGACGCCGAGGACTACCTCGCGTCCGTGCACGGCACCTGGGCCGCCGGCACGAGCGCCAGCTTCGTCGTCGCCGACCCCGCCGACCGGTACGCCGGCTCGATCGACCTGCGGCTGTCGGCCACCGACCCGCTGCTGGCCGACGTCGGCTTCATGACCGCGCCGCACGCCCGGGGTCGGGGCTACCAACCGGCCGCGCTGGCCGCGGTCTGCGCCTGGGGCTTCACCACGCTCGGGCTGGCCCGCGTCGAGTGGCGGGCCAACGTCGGCAACGTCGCCTCCCGCCGGGTCGCCGAGAAGGCCGGCTTCACCTTCGAAGGCACCGCCCGCAAGGCCCTGCGCCACCGCGGTGCCCGGGTGGACGCCTGGCTGGGCGGGCTGCTCGCGGAGGACCTGGCATGACCCCGCAGCCGATCGAGGCACCCGGGGTACGGCTACGCCCGTTCCGCCTGGACGACATCGCCGACGTCGCCGCCGGCTGCGCCGATCCGCTCACCCGACGGTTCATCGATGACCTACCCGACCCGTACACCGAGGCCGACGCCCGGTGGTGGGTGACCGAGGGTGCCCCCGCCGCCTTCACCGGCGGTGGGGCCGCGTACGCCGTCACCGACCCGGCCACCGACCGGCTGCTCGGCACCGTGGGACTGAGCCAGCCGGTGCCGCCGCGAGGTCAGGCCGAGATCGGCTACTGGGTCGCGCCGTGGGCGCGCGGCCGGGGCGTGGCCACCGCCGCCACCCGGGCCCTGGCCGAGCACACCTTCGCCGCCGGCACCGCCCGGTTGGAGCTGCTCACCCACGTCGAGAACGCCGCCAGCCAGCGGGTCGCGTTGGCCGCCGGGTTCCGGCCGGAGGGTACGCCGCTGCGCCACCCCGGTGCGCGGCGGCGGCCGGCGGGACCTGTTGGTGTGGGTACGTCTCGCCGACGATCCGGCCGGGCCGGCCGAGCGCCCGTTGCCGGACCTGCCCGGCGGCCGGCTCACCGACGGCGTGATCGCGCTGCGTCACCTCAGTCCACAGGACGCCGACCAGACGTACCGCCTGCACACCGACCCGGCGGTGGTGCGGACCCGGGTGCCTCCGGTGCCGGCCGGCCGGGACGAGGTCGACCGGCGCTGCCGCGACGCGGAGAGCCAGTGGCTGATCGGCACCGCCGCGGCGATGACCGTCCTCGACGTGACGTCCGGCGACTTCGTCGGCAACTGCATGCTGCTCTACGACCAGCCCGCGACCGGCCAGGCGATGATCGGTTACAGCCTGCTGCCCCGATGGCGCGGGCGCGGCCACGCGACCCGGGCGGTACGGCTGCTGGCGCGGTGGGGGTTCGACCACGTCGGCCTGGCCCGACTCTGGGCCGGCACCCTGCCGGAGAACGTGGCCTCCCAGCGGGTGCTGGAGAAGGCCGGATTTCGGCGGGAAGGGCTGCTGCGTGGGCGGCTGCCCGGCACGGCCGGCGAGCGGGCCGACTCGACGGTCTTCGGCCTGCTGCCGACGGATCTCGCGGACTGACCGGCGCGGGCTACCGCCAGCGGTTGCCGGCGGCGCGCGGGGACCGTCGACCGGTGGCGTCCCGGGCGGGCGTGGCGACTCGGGCCGGGAGGACCCCGACCCGAGTCGCCGGCACCGGATCAGATGTCCAACGAGATGATGCCGTAGTCGTAGGCGTGCCGTCGGTAGACGACGCTCGGCCGGCCGGACTCCTTGTCCTGGAACAGGTAGAAGTCGTGGCCGACGAGTTCCATCTGGAACAGGGCGTCGTCGATGGTCATCGGCTCGGCGGGGTGCGCCTTCTCCCGCGCGATGTGCCACGGTTGATCGTCCGCGTACTCCTCGTCGGCCCGCTCGGCCACGGCGATGGCGGTGCCGGTCTGCGCGGGCGCGGCGGGCGCGGGCAGGTCGGCCACCGGCAGGCCGGCGGTGGCGGCGGCGACCGACAGCGGCGCGTGCCGGCCACGGTGGACCCGACGCCGGTCGGCGGCGCGACGCAGCCGGGCGTCGAACTTGGCGATCGCCGCGTCCAGTGCGCTGTAGAAGTCGTTTGTGCAGGCCTCCGCCCGGATCACCGGGCCACGGGAATAGCAGGTGATCTCCACCCGCTGGCAGTGGTCGGCCTGGCGCGGATTGCGCTCGTGAAACAGCTCGACATCGACACGGATTAGCTTGTGGTCGTAGCGCTCGATCTTTGCGAGCTTGTCTGCTACGTGCACCCGGTAGTGGTCCGGAACTTCGACGTTACGACCCTTGACCACGATGTCCATCTGACCTCCCTTGTTCGGACGGTCTTCGATCCGAGAACTCCGGTCGCGCCCGGGGATGGCCCCAATCGGCGTCGACCGGTTGATACGGCTACGCCTCCTCTCACCGCCGGGGACGGGTGGGATGACCTTCCTACCCCCGACAGCCAAACGCTAACTCCTGTTGGCCCGGCAGTCACCCCCGGTCGCCAAGACCACCCAGGAATTTCCACACCTCACACACGAAGGGGTGAAACGGAAACACAATCGGTCACTGCTTGTGCCTTTTCTCGGTCGCGGCCAGCACCGCCGCCACCGCTGGCGAGAGCCCGTGCCCGGCCAGCACGTGACTCACCGCCGCCAGGGTGGCTCCGGTGGTGAGGATGTCGTCCAGTAGCACCACGTACGACCCCCGGGGCGCCGGCCCGATGCCCGGCCGGGCCCGGAACGCGGTCACGGCCGCCGCTGCCCGGCCGGCGCTGTCCAGCGTGACCGAGTCCGGTCGCGGCGACGCGCGCAGCGGGTGACCCACCCGCACCGGCCAACCGGCGCCTCGCAGCCGGCGGCCGCAGTGCCGGGTCAGCCGGGCGAGATGGTCGCCGTAGCGGGCCCGGGCCGCCGCCGGGGTGTCCGGCACCGGCACCAGCAGCACCGGGCGCACCGGGCCGACCGCCGCCGCGACGACCTCGGCGAGCAACGCGCCGAGCGGGCGGGCCAGGGCGTGCCGGCCGTGCTCCTTGTACGCCAGCAGTGCCTCCCGCAGCGGCCCGCCGTATGCCCCGAGCGCATGACAGGGCGGCAGCCCCGGCGGTGCCGGAACGGGCCGCACCGGGCCGGGGCGCAGCTCGCGCAGCGCGGTCACGCAATCCGGGCAGACGCCATGCCGCAGCCCCGACCGGTTGGACCGGCAGCCGGCGCACCGGGCGGGCAGCACCAGGTCGGCCAGGTCCGCCCAGAGTTCGCCAAGCACGGCGGCTCAGTACAGGAAGACGGGCGCGGTGGGGTTGCCCGGACTCTCCCCCGCCGGTGGCGGGGTCACATTCTCGACCTGGTCGCGGGTGATCCGCTCGAACGGGTTGCTGCGGTAGGCGACCCCGTTGGCCTCGTACATGAACGACCCGGCCAGCGGGGACAGCTGGGTGGTGGGGTACGCGGCCAGGTGGTTGACCTGGCTGCCGGTGTCCTCCCGCAGCGGGGTCTCCAGGGCACCGTCGACGCTGACGTCGTAGATCGCCGGACGGCCGACCGAGCCTGCCACCAGCAGGCGGTTCTCCGCCCACCATTCCACCGCCGTGACGTTGGTCAGGGAGGTGGCCAGCCGCCGGACCGGGCCGACCGCGGGCACCCCACCCTCCCAGTTGATGGCGGCGACGTGCAGCACACCGTCGACGACGAGCGCGACCCGCTGCCCGTCCAGGGCCGCCGCCACCGCACCGACCCGGCCGGGCAGGCCGAGCTGCACCTGGCGCATCGACGCCTGGCCGTCGAAGCGGTACAGGTGACCGTCGGCGACCACCAGCCCCGACGGCGGGCCGCCGTCGCTGCGGATCCAGACCGGACGGCCGATCACGGTGTGCTTGGCGGGCCCGCGCAGCAGGCTCTCCACCACCCCGGTGCCACGGCCGACGGCCAGCTGCTGCCGCCCGTCCCCGCCGGCCACCACCAGGGCGGCCAGGACGTCGTCGTCGGCGCGACGCAGCGCCGCGGTGACGATGTCGTGGTTGACCTCGGCGGCCACCGGCATCAAGCCGGTCGGCTCGCTGGCCGCGGTCAGCGAGTGGATCGCCCCGTCGTAGACGCAGTACCGCCGGGCGTTGGGGTCGATCGCGTACAGCTCGTTCGACCTGCGCTGCTCGCCGAGGTCGACCACCTTGCGGGACTGATTGAGGATCTTGATTTCGAGGGTGCCGTCCAACTCCGGCAGGGACCACGCCAACTGGGTGCCGAGCTGTTCCAGCCGCTGTTCGTCGGCGCCCGGCATGTCCAGGTTGACCTCCCACCGGCCGTCCGAGCCGGTGGCATTGTTGATCATCTCGGTACGGTCGGGCAGGGCGACGACACCGACCCGCAACCACTCCGAGGGGCCGGCGGTCAACCAGCGGATCACCTCGCTGACCCGGCGCTCCGCCGGCACCGCCGAGGCGAGATACCGCTGGTCGGGCACGAGCCGGGTGCGATCGGAACTCCAGAAGTAGATCGACTCCGACTGGTAGTAGCGGCGCAGCGCCTCGTCGCTGAGCAGCAGCACGTTCGGCGGGTCACTGACGTAGAAGCCGGCGTCCTCGACGGCCGGAGCCGCGCTGACCAGCCGGAACTCGTAGGTCGACTCGGTGGCCAGCGGGGGCACCAGCATGCCGTTGGCCCGCAGCAGACCGACCTGCTGCACGGTGATGGTGACCTTCATGCTGTCGACGTCCGGCTCGATCACCGGCTTGTCGGTGAGCCGCACCACCGACAGCGCCACCTCGCTGCCCTGCTTCTCCGGCAGGCCGGCCCGCTCGGCGGCCGTGATGAACCGCTTGACCCGGTCGTACGCCCGATCCGGCTCGCCGGCCGCGGCGGCCAGGAAGTTCCGCACGAACGCCTCCGCGTCGCTGCCGCTGGCCTCCCGCGTCGGCGGCTCGGTGCCCCGCCCGAGCGACCAGTTCGCCTCGGCGGCCGGCCCGCGCTGCTCGACCTGCACCTCCGTGCGGTCGGGGATGCCGCAGCCGGCGGACACGGCCAGCACCAAAACCCCACCGAGCACACCCGTCAGCAGCCGCCGCCTCACGAACCCACCTCCGCGTGCTGTCCCGCCGCCGGCGCCGGGCCGACCGCGAGCGTGCCGCCCAGGCCCGGGCCGATGGCCAGCAGACCCTCGGCGGGCGCCCCGCCGAACGGCAGCGTGGCGTCCGCCGGCACCAGCCGCAGCGGCGAGGTGGTCAGCCGGTCACCAGCGCGCGCCGGCAGGGTGAGCCGGAACTGCGCACCCTGACCCGACGCCCCCCACGCCTCCAGCCAGCCGCCGTGCAGCCGCGCGTCCTCCAGACTGATCGACAGTCCGAGACCGGTCCCGCCGGTCTGCCGCGCCCGCGACGGGTCGGCCCGCCAGAACCGGTTGAACACCAGCTTCTCCTCGCCCGGCTTGAGCCCGACGCCGTGGTCGCGGACGGTCAGCGCGACGGCGGTCTCGTCCATCCCGAGCGTGATCCGCACCGGCCGACCCTCGCCGTGCTCGACGGCGTTGCCGACCAGGTTGCGCAGCACCCGTTCGACCCGCCGCGGGTCGATCTCGGCGATCACCGGGGCGGTCGGCACGTCCAGCTCGATGGCCACCCCGACCCGCTCGGCCAGCCCGGACAGCCGGTCCACCACCCGATGCACCACCGGCACCAGGTCCGTCGGCTCGGCATCGAGCACCGCGAACCCGGCGTCGAACCGGCTGATCTCCAGCAGGTCGGTCAACAACTCCTCGAACCTGTCCAGCTCGGCCTGGAGCAACTCGGCGCTACGGGCGACCGCCGGGTCGAATTCGTCGCGCTCGGCGAAGATCAGATCGGCGGCCATCCGCACCGTGGTCAGCGGGGTGCGCAACTCGTGCGAGACGTCCGAGGTGAACCGGCGCTGCAGCCGCGACATCTCCTCCAGCCGCAGAATCTGCCGTTGCAGGTTGGTGGCCATCTGGTTGAAGGAGGCGGCGAGCAGGGCCAGGTCGTCCTCGCCGTTGACGGCCATCCGCTGGTCGAGCAGGCCGGCCGAGAGCCGCTGGGCGGTGCGGGCGGCCACCCGCACCGGAATCACCACCAGCCGGGTGACCAGCGCGGCGAGCAGGCCGAGCAGCAGCACCAGGGCGATCCCGGTGGCCACCACGGTCGCCCGCGCCTGGCCGGCGGTCGCGTCCTGCAGCGTCAGCGGTACGAAGTAGTAGAGCTCCACCTGACCGAACCGGGTCGGCACCGGCGACCCGTAGACCAGGTACTTCGTGTCGGTGTCGCCGGTGAGCCGGCCGGTGCGGATCTGGTTGGCCACGTTGCCGTCGGCCACCGCGGCGCGTAGCTCGGGACTGATCAGCGGCCGGACGTTCGCCGCCGGTGAGGTGCGCGGCTCGATCACCCCGGGCCAGTTCTCCGCGGTGAGCGCCACCACCACCCCGCTGTTCTGCTGCGGGTCACCCCCGGCCAGGTAGTTGACCGTGCCGTCGATGGTCTCCTGGAGCTGGGCCTCCTGCGGCTGGCTGTACAGGCTGAACTGCTTCGCCGCGTACTCCGCGCCGTTGAGCAGCCGCAACTGGACGTCGGTCTTGGCGTTGTCCAGCAGAATGTTCGTGATCTTGTCTGCGATCAGGTAGGCGAACCCACCGACGAGCAGGCTGGAGGCCACCAGGGTGATGGTCACCACACGCACCTGCAACGAGCGGCGCCAGGTCTGGTGCAGCCCGGCGAGCAACCGGCTCGCCCGAGCGTCCACCCCACGCCACAGCTCCCACACGGCACCACGCCGGCGGGAGGTCGGGTCAAGATCCGGAAGCGGGGAGGCGGTCACAGTGCGACCAGGCTATCCGGTGCCCGCCTTGTAGCCCACGCCGCGCACGGTGAGAATGACTTCCGGTCGCTCCGGATCCGGCTCGATCTTGGCACGCAGTCGCTGCACGTGCACGTTGACCAGCCGGGTGTCCGCCGCGTGCCGGTACCCCCAGACCTGCTCCAGCAACACCTCCCGGGTGAAGACCTGACGCGGCTTGCGGGCCAGCGCGACCAGCAGGTCGAACTCCAGCGGCGTCAGCTTCACCTCCTCGCCGTTGCGACTGACGGTGTGCGCCGGCACGTCGATGGCGATCTCGTTGCCCGGTGGGCCGATGGTGAGCAACTCGGGCGCGGCGTCCTCGCCCCGCCGCAGCCGCGCCCGCATCCGGGCCACCAGCTCCTTGGGCTTGAACGGCTTCACCACGTAGTCGTCGGCCCCCGACTCCAGACCGAGCACGACGTCGACCGTGTCGCTCTTGGCGGTGAGCATGACGATCGGCACGCCGGACTCGGCCCGGATCGCTCGCGCCACGTCGATACCGCTCATTCCGGGCAGCATGAGGTCGAGCAGCACGATATCGGGACGATTATCCCGAAACGCGGCAATTGCCCGTTCTCCGTCCGCCACGAAGGAGGGCATGAAGCCTTCGCTACGCAGCACGATGCCGAGCATCTCGGCGAGCGCGGGGTCGTCGTCGACCACCAGTACCCGGGCTCTCATGGGGTTAATGTTTCCATCCCGTCAGTTCGGTGGGCTCGGCGTCACCCGGCACGCTACTGCCGTCGGGCGCACCGTGCCCAGCACCGGCCGGTTTACAACGCTCGCGCGAACCGCCCCGGGGGGCGGGTCTCCACCGGGAGGGACCGCGCGTGTCAACATGATCCCCGGGTGTGCCGCAGCGCGCCACCGTCCCCTCGTCCAGGAGTACGCGTGCCCGAAGCAGGCCCGACCGTCGTACTCCCCGGCCGCCCGCTCACGGTCGGCGAACTGCTCGACTCCGCCGTGCTGTTGCTGCGCGGCCACGCATCCGTCCTGCTCCCCTTCTCCGCCGCGCTGGCCGCCGGGGAACAACTCGTCCTGCTGCCCCTGCGGACCGCCGTGGCCGCCGTCCCGCCGCTGTGGTGGGCCCCCGGCCTCGACGGTCTGGCCCCCTACTGGCTCCTCCTCACCGTCGGCGCCGCGACCGAAGCGATGATCATCCTGTTGGTCGGCAACCCGGCCGGCCGCGCCGCCGGCGGCGCGCTGCTCGGCCACCGGGCGACCGCCGGTGAGCTGTGGCGCCCCACCGGTGCCCGCTGGGGCGCCACCGCACTGCTCTGCGTGCTGGTCGGCACCATCATGATGCTCGTGTCCCTGCCCGGCCCGACCTGGTTCGTCGGGTTCGCCCTGCTCGGCGCGGTAGCCCCGGCGCTGGTGGTCGACCGGGTCACGCCGGCGCGCGCGATCGCCCGTTCCGCCACCCTCGCGCTGCGCCTCGACGGCCGGGCCGGCGCCCTGCGAGTGCTGGGCTATCTCGTGTGGTGGCTCATCCGGGTCGGGCTCGGCTGGGGGTTGTTCACCGGGCTGACCACGCTCGGCCTGATCGCCGACGGCTGGGCCCACGCCGTGGCGATGCTGGTCTGGGCGGCCGTGAACGCGGTCGCCTACGCCGCCCTGGCCTGCCTGGACGCGGTCATCCACCTGGAGACCCGGATCCGCACCGAAGGGCTCGACATCCACCTCTCCCGTGCCCCGGCCGCCAGGACACCGACCGACCTGCTGGCGGTCGGCGGATGAGCTTCAGCCGGTGGTGGACCGAGACCACCGCGGAACTCGGCGACCACGTCCCGCTGCCGGTGGCCCTGCTGCTGCTGGTGCTGGCCACGGTGCTGGCCGCGTCCGGCTGGTACACCTTTCCGGCCTGGCTGCCGCACCGGCCGCCCCGGCGGCGTCCCGCCGGGCCGGCCCGGCCGGCACCGGTTCCCAGCACGCCACCGACCGTCCGCGACCCGCAGCCGGCTCCGATGCCCGCCGCCACCCGTAGCGTGGCCGACCGGCTGGCCGCCGAAGGGCGCTACGCCGAGGCGATCCGCGAGCGGCTGCGCGCCATGCTCCACGACCTGGCGGAGCGCCACCTGGTGCGGCTGCAACCGGGCATGACCGTCAGCGAGGTCGTCGCCGTGGCCGCCGCCAACCGCCCACCGACCGGCCCATCCCTGGCCGCCGCCGCGAGCATCTTCTCCGAGGTGTGGTACGCCCAACGACCGGCCACGGCCGAACACGACCGCCGGATGCGCGACCACGCCGCCCGGATGCGGCAGCTGCTGGCCGGTGGACCCGCCGACCGCCACGGGCCACCGGCCACGACCAGCGGTCCGTCAGCCGCCGCCGGCAACGAGCCACCCGGCCCGGCCCACGGCCCAGCACCGGCCGTCGGCGACGGCCCGCCCGGGGTATCCGGGACGGTACTGCCATGATCGCCCGGCGGCCCCGGCGACGCCACCGGGTCGTGGTCCCGCTGCTGCTGGGGGCGCTGCTGCTCGGCGTCACGCTGGTCACCCGCGAGATCGACCAGCCGGACCAGACCGGCGCCGGCTTCCTCTCCCCGGTGGCCACCGGGGACGACGGCGGCAGCCGACTCGCGGCGAGCCTCGCCCGGCGCGGCATCGAGGTGCGGCGGGAGACCGACACGGTCCGCGCGCTGCTGGCCACCCGACCCGGCCCGAGCACCCTGTTCATCCCGGCACCCGCCCTGCTGCACCCGCGCAGCGTCAACTACCTGGGTCTGCTGCCCGCCGGCACCCGGCTGGTGCTGGTCGACCCGCCCCGGCGGGTGCTGGTCGCCGCCGGACTGCCGCTACGGCCCGCCGGGCGACGATGGGCGGCCCGGGCCGTCGCCCCGCACGCCGTCGACCGGCCCTGCCCGCTGGCCGAGCTCGCGCCCGCCGCCACGGCCGCCGTCACCCGGCAGCGGTACGCCGCCACCGGCCCAGCGGGTCACGTGGACCTCTGCTACTCCGCCGGACTGGCCCGGGTCCCCGGCCCCGCCGAGAGCGTGGTGGTGGGCGCCAGCGACCCGTTCCGTAACGGCCGGATCGACGAGTGGCACAACCAGACCTTCGCCACCGGGCTGCTCGCCACCTCCGGCCGGGTGGTCTGGCTCGACCTGGACGGACCCGCACCACCCCCGCCCGAGCCGAGCTCCGCCCCCACCTCGCAGCTGACGGAGCCCACGGGCGATGGCTACGACGAACCCGCCGACCGGGACGAGCTGGGCGGCGACGGGCGGCCGATGCCGATGGCCTCCCGACCGGCCGGCGACGCGTCCGGTTCCGGCGGGCCGGACGGGAACTCGCCCAACCCGCTCTGGTCCGCCTTCCCGCCCTGGTTCTGGGCGGTGTTGCTGCAACTCACCCTGGCGGCCCTGCTGATCGCCGTCGGGCGGGCCCGGCGCCTCGGCCCGCCCGCGCCCGAACCGCTGCCGGTGACCGTGCCCGCCGCCGAGACCGTGCTCGGCCGGGCCCGCCTCTACCAGCGGGCCGGCGCCCGGGAGAGCGTGGCACAGGCGCTGCGGGCCGCCGCCCGCTCCCGGCTGGCGCGCCGGCTGCACCTGCCGGCCGACACCCCCGACGGCGGGGTCGCCGCCGCGGTGGCCGCCGGCACCGGCGACCGGCCCGACGCCATCCACGAGCTGCTCTACGGCGACACCCCGGGCACCGACCGCGACCTGATCGAGTTGGCCGCCGGGCTGGACCGGGCCACCCGTGGTGGCGTGGCGACGCCGACCGATGCGGCCCGGCAACCGCCGCAGCCCGCCACGCCACCGCAGGTCACCCGCCCCGCGACCGACCCGCCGTACCCGGCCCGGCTGCCGAGGCCGCGATCCGAAGGAGACACCGAGTGACCCGACCCGCCCCCACCGTCGACCAGCTCGCCGCCGATCCCACCCGGGCCGCGCTGCACCGGCTGCGTGCCGAGGTGGCGAAGGCCGTCGTGGGGCAGGACGGAGTGGTCACCGGGCTGATCGTCGCCCTGCTCTGCCGTGGCCACGTGCTCCTGGAGGGCGTACCGGGGGTGGCCAAGACCCTGCTGGTGCGTACGCTGGCCGCCGCACTCGACCTGGGGGCGCGGCGGGTGCAGTTCACTCCCGACCTGATGCCCGGCGACGTCACCGGGTCGATGGTCTTCGACGCCCGAACCGCGGCGTTCACGTTCCGCGAGGGGCCGGTCTTCACCAACCTGCTGCTCGCCGACGAGATCAACCGAACCCCGCCGAAGACGCAGTCCGCACTGCTGGAGGTGATGGAGGAGCGGCAGGTCACCGTCGAGGGCGAGCAACGTACGCTGCCCGACCCGTTCATCGTCGCCGCCACCCAGAACCCGGTGGAGTACGAGGGCACCTACCCGCTGCCCGAGGCCCAGTTGGACCGGTTCCTGCTCAAGCTCACCGTGCCGCTGCCGAGCCGCGAGGAGGAGTTGGGCATGCTCCGCGCCCACCATGGTGGCTTCGATCCGCGCGACCTGGCCGCCGCCGGCGTACGCCCGGTGGCCGACGCGGCCGATCTCGCCGCCGCTCGGGCGGCGGTGGGCGGGTGCACGTCGCCGAACCCTGCTCGGCTACGTCGTCGACCTGTGCCGGGCCACCCGGGCCGCCCCCGCGCTGGAGCTGGGCGCCTCACCCCGGGGCGCCACGGCCCTGCTCGGCACCGCCAAGGCGTGGGCCTGGCTGACCGGGCGCGACCATGTGGTGCCGGACGACGTCAAGGCGATGGCCCGGGCCACCCTGCGGCACCGGCTGCGGCTGCGCCCGGAGGCCGAGTTGGAGGGCGTCGGGGTGGACGCGGTGCTGGACATGGTGCTGGCCACCGTGCCGACGCCGCGATGACCTGGCGGGCGGCGGCGCTGCTCGCGGCGGGCACGCTGACCCTGCCCGCCTGGCCGGCGCCGCTCGTGGGGTGGCGGTGATGACCGGCGCGGTCCTGCTGCTGCTCGCCGTGGACCTCGCGCTCGCCGCGCCGCTGCGGGCGCTCACCGCCGAGCGGGCCGGCGATCGGGCCGTACGGCTCGGCGGCACCGCCACCGTGACCGTCAACCTGCGCAACGCCTCCGGGCGTCCGCTGCGCGCCGTGGTCCGCGATGCCTGGGTGCCGTCGGCCGGGGCCCGGCCGGAGACACCGCCGACCCGCGTGGTCCACGTCGCACCCGGTGCGGTTCTCGCGCTGCCCAACCACCTCACGCCCACCCGCCGCGGCGACCGGCACACGGCGGCGCTCACCGTCCGCTCGTTCGGGCCGCTCGGCCTGGCGTTCCGGCAGCGCAACGGCCGGCCCGCCACGCCACCGTGGCGCCTACGGGTGCTGCCCCGCTTCGACTCCCGCCGGCACCTGCCCGAGAAGCTGTCCCGGCTGCGGGTCATCGACGGCACGCAGGTCGGCCGGGGACGCGGGCCGGGCACCGAGTTCGACGCCCTCCGCGAGTACGTGTCGGGCGACGACGTGCGCTCCATCGACTGGCGGGCCAGCGCACGGCGCGCCGAGGTGCTGGTGCGCACCTGGCGGCCGGAACGGGACCGGCGGCTGATCTGTGTGCTGGACACCGGGCGCACCTCGGCGGTGCGGCTCGGTGACGAGCCCCGGCTGGATGCGTCGATCGACGCCACGCTGCTGCTCACCGCGCTGGCGGCGCGGGCCGGCGACCGGGTGGAGGTGCTCGCGGCGGATGCCACGACCCGCGTCTCGGTCGGCGCCGCCGAGCGACCGGCGCAGTGGGGCCGGCTGGCGCACGCGCTGGCCCCGCTGCAACCCGCGTTGGTCGAGACGGACTTCCGCCGCATCGCGGGCGAGCTGCTGCGCCGGCACCGCCCGCGCAGCCTGGTGGTGCTCCTCACCGCGCTGGAGCCCGGTGCCCTCGGCGAGGGCCTGCTGCCCGTGCTGCCGCGGCTGGCCGCCCGGCACCGGGTGCTGGTGGCTGCGGCACAGGACCCGGTGTTGACCAGGCTTGCCAGCGAGCCGCCGCGCCGGGTCGAGGACGCCTACGCCGCGGCTGCCGCCTGGCGTACGCTCGCCGAGCGCGACCGCCTCACGGCGGTCCTGAACCGGCACGACGTCACCGTGGTCGACACCCCCGCCCCCCACCTGGCCACCGCCCTCGCCGACGCCTACCTCCACCTAAAATCCACCGCCCGCCACTGACCCCACCCCTTCGCGTCGATCATGAAGTTAGCGGGTGGATCGGAGATCGAAATCCCCGCCAACCTCATGATCGACGGAGTGTCGGCGGGCGGCGGTGGCTCGGGGGCCGAGCACGACGACGTAGGTGAGGAAGGTCAGCCAGGCGGCGGTGCCCACCGCGATCCGCATCGCCACCGGCCACGGCGCCGGGGTCACGAACGCCTCGATCACGGCCGCGACGGCGAACAGACCGACCAGGCCGAGGGCGACCAGGACGCCGTCGCGCCCGGCCCGGGCCACCGCCTGGCCCCGGGTGAGCTCCTCCGGCGGTGCGATCCACGCCCACCCGATCCGCAACCCCACCCCGGCGGCCACGAACACCCCGGTCAGTTCCAGCAGCCCGTGCGGGGTGATCAGGCCGAAGAAGACGTCCGCCCGGCCGTACGAGATCATCACCCCGCCGACCACGGCGATGTTCACCACGTTCTGCCACAGCAGGTAGCCGACCGGCACGATCAGCACTCCCGCCGCCAGGCACTTGGCCGCCAGCCAGGCGTTGTGCGTCCACAGGTGGAAGGCGAACGTCGGTGCGGAGAACTCGGTGTAGTAGCCGGCGAAGCCGGACTCGACCAGTTCGGCGGCCTCCTCGTCGCCGATGAACGCCGCCGCCGTCTCCGGGTTGTCCGCGACGAACCCCATCAGGGTGAAGGTGAGCAGGGTGAAGACCGCCGCCACCGCGCACCACCAGGGCGCCGCCCGCCAGAGGGCGCCGGGGAAGCCGACCAGCAGGAACCGCCACCCGGCCGCCCAGGACGGGCGGGGCCGGCCGGTGAGCCGGGCCCGGGCCCGGAGGACCACCTGGGACAACTCGCTGACCAGGGCAGGATCGGGTGAGCGGCTGCGCAGCACCGACAGTTGGGTGGCGGCCCGCTGGTAGAGCGCGACCAGCTCGTCGATCTCGGCGGCGTCGAGCCGCCGCCGGCCACAGAGCTGGTCCAGGCGGCGCCACTCCCCGCTGTGCTCCGCGACGTACGCGTCGAGATCCACCGGTCCTCCCGTCCGGGCGATCATAGTGTTCACTGTCGGGGTGAGCACAGCACCGCTCCCGTGGACCGCACCGACCTGGGGTGACGCCGGGCTGGTCAGCGGCGAGGCGGTCCACCTGGACGTGCGGGCCGCCCGGATCGGCTCCCGGGTGCTCGCGCTGCTGCTCGACGTGCTGCTCCAACTGGTCGCCGGACTGCTGCTCGCCGCGCTGTTCGGGCTGGTCCTGGCCACGCTGCCGTACGGGATGGTCGACGCGGCGGCGGAGCAGGCGCTGCTCACCATCGGGCTGGTCCTGTTGCTGGTCGGCTATCCGGTGCTCTTCGAACGGCTCAACCACGGGCGGACACCGGGCAAGGCGGCGGTCGGGCTGCGAGTGGTGAGCGTGGACGGCGCCCCGGTCGGGTTCCGGCAGTCACTGACCCGGGCGCTGGTCGGGGTCGCCGTGGAGTGGCCGGGCCTGGTGCTGCCGCTGCTGTCCTGGGTGGCCGGGGTGACCGTGATGCTCAGTGACGCCCGCGGCCGGCGGCTGGGCGACCTGGTGGCGGGCACCCTGGTGGTGCACACCCGGGCCGCGACCAGGTGGCGTCCGGTCCCGGCCACCGTGCCGGTGCTGGCCGGTTGGGCGTACACCCTGGATCTGAGCCGGCTGGACGCGCACCTGACGCTCGCCGCCCGGCAGTACCTGGCTCGGGCCCACCGGTTCAGCGAGCCGGCCCGCGGCGAGTTGGCCCGGCGGCTGTGGCGGGAGGTAGCCGCGGTCACCACCCCGCCGCCACCGCCCGGCCTGCCGGAGCCGGTCTACCTGGCCGCGGTCCTGGGCGAGCGGCACCGGCGGGCCCGCCGCGTCCTCGCCGGAGAACGCGCGTTCACCGCCGCGCTGTGGCCACAACTCGGTTCCGCGCCGGTCCAAGATCGACCGGACGAGCCGGCGACCGCTCCGCCGGTGCCGCAGGCGCGTACCGGGATCCGGCCGTCGGTGCCGGTGACCGGCGTCGAACAACCGCCGGGGAGGCTGTGATGAGGGGCTTCGGTCCATGGCTGGCCGTGCTGGCGGTGGTGATGCTGCTCAGCGCGCTGCGGCTGCGC
Source organism: Micromonospora tarapacensis (assembly GCF_019697375.1). Taxonomy (NCBI): domain Bacteria; kingdom Bacillati; phylum Actinomycetota; class Actinomycetes; order Micromonosporales; family Micromonosporaceae; genus Micromonospora; species Micromonospora tarapacensis. The sequence continues at coordinate 4,244,184 of NZ_JAHCDI010000004.1, forward strand.
ACCCTGGCGGCGCTGGTGTCGGTGGCCTGGTTGGCCTGGTGCGTCTGGACCTGGGTCCGCCCCGCCCGACGCCGCGCCCGACGCCCCGATCGACCGCACTGAGCCTCGCTGGCCACGGCGGGAATCCACCGCCGTGCGGGCCGCCGCAGGCCGGCCCGGGTCGACCGCGCAGGGTCGAGCCGGGCCGGCGAGGTCGATCAGTAGCGGTAGTGATCCGGCTTGAACGGGCCCTCGGTGGCGACGCCGAGATAGGCGGCCTGCTCCTTGGTGAGCGTGGTCAGCTTGGCGCCGAGTGCGTCCAGGTGCAGCCGGGCGACCTTTTCGTCCAGGTGCTTGGGGAGCACGTACACGCCGATCGGGTAGTCGGCGGTCTTGGCGAACAGCTCGATCTGGGCGATCGTCTGGTTGGCGAACGAGTTCGACATGACGAAGCTCGGGTGGCCCGTGGCGTTGCCCAGGTTCAGCAGGCGGCCCTCGGAGAGCACGATGATGGCGTGTCCGTCGTCGAAGCGCCAGACGTCGACCTGCGGCTTGATGTTCTCCCGGGTGACGTCCGAGCGCTTGGCCAGGCCGGCCATGTCGATCTCGTTGTCGAAGTGACCGATGTTGCCGACGATGGCCTGGTGCTTCATCCGGGCCATGTGCTCGTTGGTGATCACGTCGAAGCAGCCGGTGGCGGTGATGAAGATGTCGGCCTGCTCGACCACGTCGTCCAGGGTGGCGACCTGGTATCCGTCCATCGCCGCCTGGAGCGCGCAGATCGGGTCGACCTCGGTCACCACGACCCGGGCGCCCTGGCCGCGCAGCGACTCGGCGCAGCCCTTGCCCACGTCGCCGTAGCCGAGCACGACGGCCATCTTGCCGCCGATCAGCACGTCGGTGGCGCGGTTGATGCCGTCGATGAGCGAGTGGCGGCAGCCGTACTTGTTGTCGAACTTGCTCTTGGTCACCGAGTCGTTGACGTTGATCGCCGGGAAGAGCAGCGTGCCGGCGCGGTGCATCTCGTAGAGACGGTGCACGCCAGTGGTGGTCTCCTCGGTGACGCCCCTGATGCTGGCGGCGATCCGCGTCCAGCGCTGGTTGTCCTCGGCGAGCGAGCGGTGCAGCAGGCCGAGGATGACCGCGTACTCCTCGGAGTCGGCGGACTCGACCGGCGGCACGGCGCCGGCCTTCTCGAACTCGGCGCCCCGGTGGACGAGCAGGGTGGCGTCGCCACCGTCGTCCAGGATCATGTTGGGGCCCTGCCCGTCGGGCCAGTCGAGCACCTGCTCGGTGCACCACCAGTATTCGTCCAGCGTCTCGCCCTTCCAGGCGTAGACCGGGGTGCCGGAGGGGGCGTCGAGGGTGCCGTCCGGGCCGACGACGACCGCGGCGGCGGCATGGTCCTGGGTGGAGAAGATGTTGCAGGACGCCCAGCGGACCTGCGCGCCGAGCGCGACCAGGGTCTCGATCAGGACGGCGGTCTGGATCGTCATGTGCAGCGAGCCGGTGATCCGCGCGCCCGCGAGGGGCTGCGCGTCGGCGAACTCGCGGCGGATCGCCATCAGACCGGGCATCTCGTGCTCGGCGAGACGGATCTCCTTGCGCCCGAACTCGGCGAGCGACAGATCCGCCACCTTGTAGTCGCCCTCGGCGAGAGTGCGCGGCCGGGCCTCGGACGACGTGCCGCTGGCGGACGCCGGGAGGGTGCTGGTCATGAAAGCTCCTGTCGGACGATGGTGCTGCGCAACCTCCCACCTTACGCGCGCCCGCCCAGGGTGGCTGGAGCGGTTGCGCGACAGCGCACGGGGCGGCCGGTCGTGGACGTGTGCCGTCCATCTCCGTCCGCCCCGTGCATCCCCCCGGTTTGGTTCCCCCGCGCGTTCTCGGACCTTCGTCGCGATAACGCTGCGCACCCATAGAGTCACACTCGGCGAAAGCCGAGTCAAGCTATTCCGGGAAAGTCGGACTTGTCGCCGCGAAATGACCGGGCGTCCGGGATTACCTGAGCGCTCAGGCCAGGCCGGTCGAGGCGACGTACACCTCACCCGCACCCGTGACCGTGATCGACTCGCCGGCCGCCGGCCCGATCGCAGCCCGTCCGCGGCCGAGCGTCACCGGCGCGACCCCGTCGCTCACGACGACCCGCCCGGAGGTGCACAGCACCACCCGTGGACCCGGCACCGCCAGCGTCACCCCGGGCAACCGATCCTCAACCGTCAGCCGGTGCAACGCGAAGTCATCCACCGGCACCGGCCAGGTCACCACCCCGTCGGCGACCGCCCGCGCCCGGACCACCGGCCGGTCGAGCACCTCGAAGCGGAGCACCCGCAGCAGTTCGGCCACGTCCACGTGTTTCGGGGTCAACCCACCGCGCAACACGTTGTCACTGGCGGCCATCACCTCCACGCCGGTCCCGCGCAGGTACGCGTGCAGGTTCCCGGCCGGCATCCAGATCGCCTCCCCCGGCGCCAAGCTCACCCGGTTGAGCAGCAGCGCGACGAGCACCCCCGGATCGGCCGGGTACACCCCGGCCAGCCGGGTGACCAGCTCCGCATCCGGCCCGGTCGTCGTCGTCCGGGCCGCCGCCACCAGCCCGGCACGCTCCGCCTCCGGCCAGTCCAGCAGCAGGCGCACCGCCTCGGCCAGCCCCGCCGGCCCCGCCACCAACGCGTCGAGCACCGGCCGCAGACCGGGTACGCCCAACCCGGCGAACACCCGCGCCGAGACCGCCGGCGCGCGGAACCCGCACAGGGCCTCCATCGGCCCGAGTGCCACCAGCAACTCCGGCTTGTGAAACGGGTCGACGTAGTTGCGCTGCCCACCGGCCCGGGCGTACTCGGCGGCGTATCCGGCCCGGGCCTGCTCGGCGTCCGGATGGGCCTGCAGGCTCAGCGGGGCGTCCGCGGCCAGCACCTTGAGCAGGAAGGGCAGGCGGGCCCCGAACCGGTCGGCGACCGACTCACCGAGCCAGCCACCCGGATCGGCGGCGAGCACCTCGGTCAACGCGACCGGGACACCGCCGCGCTCGACGACGGCCGGCGCCCCGGGTGCGCACCGAGCCACAACTCGGCCTCCGGCCCGTCGCTCGGCACCGGCCGCCCCTGGAGTTCGGCGATCGCCGAGCGGGAGCCCCAGGCGTAGTCCTTGATCGGGCCGTGCAGCGGCTCCACCGGTCAGCTCCCGGGATGCCCGGACGGCGCCGGCGGCTCGGCCCGGGCCCGGTAGATGTCCGGCTCCAGATAGATGACCCGGGCCACCGGCACCGCGGCCCGGATCCGCGCCTCCACCGCGTCGATGCCCCGGGCCACCTCCTCGGCGCTGTCGCACCGCGACACGGCGATCTTCGCGGCCACCAGCAGTTCCTCCGGCCCCAGGTACAGCGTCTTCATGTGGATGATCCGCTCGACCTCCGGGCCGCCGATGACCGCCCGCTCGATGGCCGAGACGTCCGCCGGCTCGGCCCCCTCCCCGAGCAGCAGGCTCTTGGTCTCCACGGCCAGCACGACCGCGATGGTCACCAGGAGCACGCCGATCATGGCGGTGCCGGCCGCATCCCACCGGCCGTCCCCGGTGGCCAGGGTCATCCCCACGCCGAACAGGGCGAAGACCAGACCGACCAGCGCGCCGAAGTCCTCCAACAGCACCACCGGCAGCTCCGGCGCCTTGGACCGGCGGATGAACCTGGTCCACGACTCGCGGCCCCGGACCAGGTTCGACTCCTTGATGGCGGTGCGGAAGGAGAACGACTCCATCACGATCGCCGCCAGCAACACGGTCACCGGCACCCACTGCCAGCTGGTGATCCCGTGCGGATCGGACCACTTGTGCCACGCCTCGTAGAGTGCGAACAGCCCACCGAGGCTGAACAGCACGATGGAGACGATGAACGCGTAGACGTAGCGCTCCCGGCCGTAGCCGAAGGGATGCTGCGGAGTGGCCGCCCGCCGGGCCCGCTTGCCGCCGAGCAACAGCAGCGCCTGGTTGCCCGAGTCGGCCACCGAGTGGATCGACTCGGCCAGCATCGACGACGAACTCGTCAGCAGGTACGCGACGAACTTCGTCACCGCGATGCCGAGGTTGGCGAGCAGCGCGGCGACGATCGCCCGGGTGCGACCCTGTGCGCTCACGCCACTGCTCCGCTGCGCCCGCTCACTGGTTGGACAGCTCCTTCATCTCCGTGATCGCCGGCACCGCCATCGGGTCCAGGCCGTGCACCAGCGCCAGATAGATGGACGCGAAGTCCGGCACCGCCACCAGCGAGGCCAGCCGCTCCAACGCCGAACCGCCCTCGGCGGTGACCACGTCACACCGCACGCCCCGCCGCTCGGCGAGGGTCTGCACCGCGTCCGCGCGCCGCTCCTCCACGGCGAGGGGCTCGTCGGCGTCGTCCTCGGCGTTCAGGCCGCCGTCGCGCAGCAACACCAACCGCAGTCGGGTGCCCTCGGCGATTGGCTCCTCCTGGTCGGCGAAGATGTCCCGCTCCCCCTCGACGAGGCCGCCGAAGACACCGTCGAGCAGGCCGACCCGTCCCCGGCCCGCCTCACCGAGCGCCCCGGTGACCACCGGGTACCGGGCGTTGGCCGACAGGGTGTCGCCGAACCGTCGGGCGGCCACCGACGCCAGCGGCGACGAGCCCCACACGATCGGGATGGACCCGGCCAGGCCGAGTGCGAGCGACTTCGCCGGATTGACGAACGACTCCGCGCTCGGACGGCTGCGATCGGCGTCGGCATCCAGCCGGGCCGCCGTCTCGGCCAGGTCCGCCTCGTTGACCTTCACCAACCCGAGTGCGCGGGCGGCGAGCAGGACGGGCACGGTCAGCCCCAGAGGCTGGCCCGGGCCGGCGCGCGCCGGGGCACCGGGATGAACGGTGCGCGAGCCCGCTCGGCCACCGACTGCAACTGCGAGTCCGGCGGGCCAACCGCGACCAGCCGGGCACCACGCCGGTGGGCCGCCTCGGCGGCTCCCAACGCCTCGGGACTGCGACCGGAGGCGCTGACCGCGATCACCACGTCGGCTGCGCCGACCCAGCCGGGCACTCCCGCGCTGCGGTGCGCGATGACCGGCACCGGGCAGCGTGGCCCGGCGACCGTGGCCAGCACGTCACCGGTACGCCCGGCCGTGCCGATGCCGGCGATCACCACCGCCCGGGGCCGCCCGTCGTCGGCGAGCACGGACAGGTTGGCCTCGGCGGCCAGCGCGGCGGACTCGCGTACCTGCGCACCCGCCGAGGCGGTGTGCCGCAACATGCCGCCCGGATCCCGCTCGGCCAACGCCTGCGGGTCGTCGAGCAACCGCTCGTCGGCGTGCCGGTGGCCGCTCACGCCGGCCGTCCCGTCGATCACGACCGCTCCGCGGGGCCGCGCGCCTCGTCCAGCAGCAGCACCGGCACGTCGTCGCGGACCTCGAAGATCCGGCCGCACTCGGTGCAGGTCAGCGTCTGGGCCTGCGCGTCGTAGTCCAGCGGTGCATGGTGTGTGTCCGGGCAGGCGAGGATTTCCAGCAACTGCGGGTCGAGGGCCACTGCGCGGCTCCTTCCACGTATGCGGCTTCACCGATCGACGGTGCCGACCGGCGCGAGCGATCTTATCGGCGAACCCGGTCGAGCACCTCGTCGCGCAGCGAGGTCATCCGCTCCGCGGTGGGCGCCTCGACGTTGAGCCGCAGCAACGGCTCGGTGTTCGAGGCGCGCAGGTTGAACCACGCCCCGTCGGGGAAACGCAGGGTGAGCCCGTCCAACTCGTCGGCCTCGGCGTCCGGATACGCGGCCCGAACCTCGGCCACCTTGGCCGCCTGGTCCGCCACCGTGGAATTGATCTCACCCGACGCGACGTACCGTTCGTACTCGGCCGCCAGGGTGGACAGCGGCAGATCCTGCTCGCCCAGCGCCGCCAGGGTGTGCATGGCCGCCAGCATCCCGGTGTCGGCGAACCAGAAATCCCGGAAGTAGTAGTGCGCCGAGTGCTCGCCACCGAAAACGGCGTTGGTGCGGGCCATCTCGGCCTTGATGAACGAGTGACCCACCCGGGCCACCACCGGCACACCACCGTGCTCCCGGATGATCTCCGGCACCGCGCTGGAGGTGATCAAGTTGTGGATCACCGTCGAGCCGGGATGCTTGGCCAGCTCCCGGGCCGCGACGAGGGCGGTTATGGCGGACGGTGAGACCGGCTCACCGTGCTCGTCGACCACGAAGCAGCGGTCGGCGTCGCCGTCGAACGCCAGCCCGATGTCCGCGCCGTGCGTCACCACGGCGCGTTGCAGGTCGACCAGGTTGGCCGGATCCAGCGGGTTGGCCTCATGGTTGGGGAACGTGCCGTCCAGCTCGAAGTACAGCGGCACGATCCGCAGCGGCAGGGCCGGCAACGCGGCGTCGCCGAGCACGCTGGGCACGGTGTGCCCACCCATGCCGTTGCCGGCGTCCACCACGACGGTCAGCGGCCGGATGCCGGACAGGTCCACCAGCGTGCGCAGGTGCGCCGCGTAGTCGGCCAGCAGGTCACGCCGCTCGGTGGGGGCGACCGGCTCGCCGACCGGCTCGTCCTTGTCGAGCAGGGCCTGTGCCCGGTCGCGGATCTCGGCCAGCCCGCTGTCCTGCCCGACGGGGCGGGCGTCGGCGTGGCACATCTTGATGCCGTTGTACTGCGCCGGGTTGTGACTGGCGGTGAACATCGCCCCGGGCAGCCCGAGCGCACCGGAGGCGTAGTAGATCATGTCCGTCGAGGCGAGCCCGATCTCGATGACGGCACGGCCCTCGGCGCGTACGCCGGTGGCGAAGGCGGTGGCCAACGCCGGCCCGGAGGCCCGCATGTCGTGCCCGATCAGCACGGCCTGGCCCGGCTCGCCGGTGGCGTCGAGCAACTGGGCGAAGGCGGCGCCCAGGGCGCCGGCGACGCGCTCGTCCCACTGGTCCGGCACCGTCCCACGGACGTCGTACGCCTTCACGATCCGGGACAGATCAGACACCGGTTCCACTCCTCGGCTGGAGGTCGTCAACGAACCTGAGCGTATCGGAGCGGCGGGCCCGACCCCGGCTCAGCCGGGTAGCCCGCGCCCGTACCCCGAGTCATCAGCCTCGCCGCCCGCCGGTGGCGGGGCCAGCCGGCCCGGCTGACCGGGAGTCGGCGGGGCCGGCGTCGGCACCGCGGGCGGAGCCGAGGTCGGTGGGACGGCCGGATGGGCGGACGTGCCGGGCGGCGTCGCCCGGCTCTGGTCACCGGAGTCGGCCGGCCGCGCACCGTACACACCGCCCGAGGGGCGGGGAGCCGGCGTACCGCCGTAGACGCCTGGTGTGCCCGGACGGCCCGCGCCGTACACCTGCCCGGTCGGCGGCACCGGGACGCCGCCCGGGCCGGGTGGGATCGGAGCGCCCCCACCGGAACGGTAGGTGGTGCCACCCGGGTTGCGCGGCACCGGAAACTCGAACTTGTCGCCGGACCCTTTCCGGTCCCTGCGGGAGCGGTGCAGCAGCAGCCCGATGAGCAGGGCGCCGGCGGCGACCATGGCGATGCCGAAGTACATCACCGGCGATCCGCCGGAGGATTCGCCGGCGGTCTGGGCAAGGTCGCCCGCCGCGTCCGCGGCGAGCGCCACCGTCGGCGTGGCCTCGACGACGGGCTGCCCGGTCACCTCCTCGCTCGGCGAGGGCGAGGGTGACCGCGACGGCGAGGGCGAGGGCGATGGTGCGACCCGCCCGCCGACCACCCGGGACGACGCCGCGGCCCGGCCCAGCACGGCACCCCCGCCGCGGTGGCCTCGCCCGTCACGACCAGCCGGCCGCCGGGCGCCCCGGCGGCGAAGGCGACCCGGTACCGCATCGCCACACCCTTGCCCTTGCAGAGCTGGTCCTTGGCCGGGGCAACCGGTGCGCTGGTCAGCAACCCCGCGCCCCCGGAGACCGCCACCGGCACCCACCGGCCACCGACGTTGGCCTGCACCGCCACCTGGTCGGCCCGCACGCCGGGCAGGCTCAGACCCAGCGCGCTGCGCACCCGCACACAGCCGGCGGTGCGCTTACGCACCTCCACGGTCACACCCGCGGCGGAACGGCCCGCGGTGAAGCTGGCCGCCGACCGCACCCGCACCCGGTCCTCGGCGGCGTGCGCGGGAGCACCACCGAGGACCACCAGGCCGCCCAGGAACACGCAGACCGTCGCGAGCCGCGCCGCGTGGCGACGTAACGACATCATCACCCACCGTTCCTCCCCCGGCGGGGGAACGTCGGTCAGGCTACTACCGGGGTCGGACCTCGGCTGGTCGTCGAACCCCGTAGGTGCTCCGCGCCACCCCGGCCGCCCGCCACCCCGGACCGGCCCCGCCACCCCGGCCGGCCCCGCCACCTGGGATCGCTCACCCCGGTGGCCGGCCGGTGCGCCCGACCACGGGCCGGTCGCGGATCGCCGGTCAGGACGTGGGGCCGGGGCCCTTTCCCGGGCCGGGATCGTCGGTGCCGCCCGTGTCATCCTCGCGATCCGCCGTGTTGGGCGCGAGCGCGATACCGAAGGCGATACCGAAGGCGATACCGACTGCGATGCCGGCGACACCGTCCAGCGCCGCCAGGCCGATCACGACGCCCAGCAGAATCGCCGGCGGCCAGTACCAGATCCGGTGGTCACCGTCTCTCTTTCGTGGATCCACCATGACGCGAGCCTATGGCGGGACCGCAACGCTCGCCCACGGCGCGACCGCCCGAAGGTAGCCACGGTTGCCCGCGCCGCCACTGACGGGACGGGCCACGCCAGCTGCCAACGCTGAGCGTGATCCGGTAGTTTCGCCTTGTGATCGACCGCGTGCAGGCCGAGCAGATCGCAGCGGCGTGGGCCCGCCGCGACTCGCTGCGCCTGGGGCACGAGTGCCGGCCCGCCGTCACGGAGTTCGACCTGGGGTATGTCATCGCCTCCACGGTGTCCGTCCGCGGTGGTTCGCTGCCTGGCGATCTGCCCACCACCGTGGTGGACAAGCAGACCGGCGAGGTGAGCACCTGGCCACACGTGGCGGCCGAGGTGGTCGCACGGCTCTATCGCCGCAGCCGGCCCAGCGGACCGCCGGTGCCGCGCGCCGTCGATCCGGCCGGGCAGGTGCTGCGGGAGATCCGCCGGCTACCCACCCCGACCACGGCCGCCCGGCTCACCGTCGACGGACGCACCTTCACGGCCCACGGCGCCAAGGGTGACGTGGAGGTCAACCACCACCCGCTGGTCCACGCGTACCTCGACGGGTTGCCCGCCGGTCATCTGGTGCGCGGCGGCGACCGGCATGCCGAACTCGTCGTCGTCTCCGACGTCCTGTACGCATACGACCACCGTCGCGTCGCCGAGGGCATCGACCCGATGAGCCTGGGCGACGCGAGGGACCTGCTGGTCTCGGCCCGCGTCGAGGTGTTTCGGGTACGCGAACCGGGCGACCCGCACGGCGGACCGGCCGACCGGCCCTGCGATTCGTGTCTGGACACGTTGGTGCACTTCCAGGTCCTGCCCCCGTCCGAACAGACCCACACCGCGCCGTGGCACCCCGGGCCCACCGCCGACCCGTCTCCTGGCCGGTTTCGGCCGGAGGTCGCTTCGGCCCTGGTCGCCGCTGGTTGGCGGCCACGCTTCGACGACGAGGCGGTGGCGAGGTCGGCCATCCGCGACGTCAACGCGGTGCACGGCAGGACACACCAGCACCCCAGCTTCCCCGCCGCGGCGGCGACCCTCACCGCCTTTCCGACACTCACCGGCAGGCGTCGGGGCCCGGGTGAAGAGGTATGGATCTCCCGGTTCGACATCCAACCGCGCCAGGTGAGCAACACGGCGGACACGCTCGCCGACTTCGCGGCGGTGATCCGGGCGCGCCTGTTTCCGATCGGTACGGAGCACCAGCACAGCCTCATCGCCGTGGACGAGCACGGGCGGATCTTCGCGCTGGATCAGGCCGGCGAGTGGTTTCTCGGGGCCGACATCTACGCCGCGCTCAGCACTCTCCTGCTCGGCCGCGCCCCGGCCCGGGTACGCGACGACGGCACGTGGTGACCGCCACCAGGCGGTAACAGGGGCACTGCTCTACCGGAGGCGTCAACCGGGCGCCCCCGCTCACAGCTCGATGCCGGTGAGGACGGTGACCCGCGGGTCGGTGTAGTCCTCCATGGCGCTGCGCAACCCCTCCCGGCCGGCGCCGCTGCCCTTCATCCCGCCGTACGGCATCTGGTCGGCCCGGTAGGACGGCACGTCGCCAACGATCACCCCGCCCACGTCCAGGGTCCGCGCCGCCGCGAAGGCGACGTCGAGGCGGCGGGTGAAGACGCCGGCCTGGAGGCCGTACGCCGAGTCGTTGACGGCGGCGAAGCCGGCGGTGTCGTCGGTGACCCGGTCCACGACGAGCACCGGCCCGAAGACCTCCTCGGCGTACACCCGGGCGTCCCTGGGCACCCCGCTGAGGACGGTCGGTGGGTACGTCGCACCGTCGCGCCGGCCGCCGGTCTCGATGGTGGCGCCGGCCGTGACGGCCTCGTCCACCCATGCCTCGACCCGGCGCGCGGCGGCCTCGGAGACCAGCGGGCCGACGTCGGTCAGCGGGTCGGCCGGGTCCCCGGTACGCAGTTCCCGCACCGCGGCGACCAGCCTGGGTAGGAAGCCGTCGTAGAGCCACTCGTGCACGTAGACCCGTTGCACGGCGATGCAGGACTGCCCGGCCTGGTAGTTGGAGAACGTGGCGATGCGGTGCGCCGCGGAGGTGAGGTCCTCGTCGCCGGCCCAGTCGGCGCAGATCAGCGCCGCGGCGTTGCCGCCGAGTTCCAGCGTGACGTGTTTCTCGGGCACCGACCGGCGGATGGCCGCGCCGACCGGCCCGGAGCCGGTGAACGAGACGACCGGCAGCCGCGGGTCGGTGACCAGCTCGGCGGCGCGTTCGTTGGGCAGCGGCAGCACCGAGAAGATGCCGTCCGGCAGCTCGGTCTCGGCCAGGATCTCGCCGAGCAGGAGTGCCGAGAGCGGGGTGGCCGGCGCGGGCTTGACGACGATGGGTGCGCCGACCGCGATCGCCGGGGCGACCTTGTGCGCCACCAGGTTGAGCGGGAAGTTGAACGGGGTGATGCCCAGCACCGGCCCCTTCGGCACCCGGCGCACCAGGGCGATGCGGCCGGTGGCGGCGGGATCGGTGTCCAGCCGTTGCAACTCGCCGGAGAAGCGCCGGGCCTCCTCGGCCGCCCAGCGGAACGTCGAGGTGGCCCGGGCCACCTCGGCCCGGGCCCACTTGACCGGCTTGCCGTTCTCCGCGGTGATCAGCGCGGCGACCTCGTCGGCCCGCTCGGCGAGCCGGCGCGAGACGTGGTCGAGTGCCGCCGCGCGGGCGTGCGCGGGCAGGCCGGCGGCCGTCGCGGCCACCCCGGCCGCCGCGGCCACGGCCGCCTCGACCTGGTCGGCGGTGGCGAGGGTGGTACGCCCGACCAGGTGCCCGTCGTACGGGTGGTGGACGGTCACCTCGCCGCTGCCCTGGCTGGGCCGGCCGGCGACGAAGAACGGTGTTGGCTCCACGTTTCGCAGCCTAGTCCCTCAACTGGCCAACGGAAACGGTCGCCTCAACCCTTGTCTGCTGCGAATTCAGTAGCGAAGATGGCACCAAGGCTGCGATAACCGCCGCAGCGTGACTCCTCGGACCCCTCGGAGTGATCCAGCCATGAGTGACCAGCAGAAGCTGCGCAACTTCGTCGACGGCGAGTACGTCGAGCCGATGGACGGCGGCTACGCCGACCTGATCGACCCGTGCACCGGGGAGGTCTTCGCCCGGGCCCCGGTGTCCGGTGTCGCCGATGTCGACGCGGCGATGAGGGCCGCCGCCACCGCCTTCGACAGCTGGCGGGACAGCACTCCCGCCGAGCGGCAACGGGCGCTGCTCAAGCTCGCCGACGCGGTCGAGGCCCGGGCCGCCGACCTGGTCGACGCCGAGGTACGCAACACGGGCAAGCCCCGGCAGCTCACCACCGAGGAGGAGCTGCCGCCCGCCGTGGACGAGTTCCGCTTCTTCGCCGGTGCCGCCCGCCTGCTGGAGGGCCGCTCGGCCGGCGAGTACCTGGCCGGGCACACCTCGTACGTCCGGCGCGAGCCGATCGGGGTCTGTGCCCAGGTCACCCCGTGGAACTACCCGCTGATGATGGCGGTCTGGAAGATCGCTCCGGCGCTCGCCGCCGGCAACACGGTCGTCCTCAAGCCCTCGGACACCACGCCGGTGTCGACGCTGCTGCTGGCCGAGATCGCCGCCGAGTTCCTGCCGCCGGGCGTGTTCAACGTGGTCTGCGGTGACCGCGACACCGGCCGGGCCCTCGTCGCGCACCCCACCCCGCAACTGGTGTCGATCACCGGCTCGACCCGGGCCGGCATGGAGGTCGCCGCCGCCGCGGCGCCCGACCTCAAGCGCACCCACCTGGAGCTGGGCGGCAAGGCACCCGTGGTGATCTTCGACGACGCGGACGTCGCGGCGGCGGCCGAGGCCATTGCCGTCGGCGGCTACTTCAACGCCGGCCAGGACTGCACGGCGGCCACCCGGGTGCTCACCGCGCCCGGCGTCCACGAGGACTTCGTCGCCGCCCTCACCGAGCAGGCCCGCAACACGAAGACCGGCGCGCCGGACGACACCGACGTGCTCTACGGCCCGCTCAACAACGCCAACCAGCTTGCCCGGGTGCGCGGTTTCCTGGACCGGCTGCCCGACCACGCCTCGGTGCGGACCGGCGGCGCGCAGGTGGGCGAGCGCGGCTACTTCTACGCCCCCACCGTCGTCTCCGGCGTCCGGCAGGACGACGAGATCGTCCAGGACGAGGTGTTCGGGCCGGTCATCACCGTGCAGCGGTTCTCCGCCGAGGACGAGGCGGTGCGCTGGGCCAACGGCGTCGACTACGGCCTGTCCGCCTCGGTCTGGACGCGCGACCACGGTCGGGCGATGCGGATGACACGCCGGCTCGACTTCGGCTGCGTCTGGGTGAACACCCACATCCCGTTCATCTCGGAAATGCCGCACGGCGGCTTCAAGCACTCCGGGCACGGCAAGGATCTCTCCGTCTACAGCCTGGAGGACTACACCCGGATCAAGCACGTCATGCACAACATCGAGGGCTGATCCATGGCATCCTCCGCCGACCTCCACGAGCGACGTGGTGCCGCCGTGGCCCGGGGTGTAGGCAGCGTCGTCGGGTCCTACGTGGACCGGGCCTCGGGCGGGACGCTCACCGACGTCGAGGGCCGGGAGTGGATCGACTTCGCGGCCGGCATCGCGGTGACCAACGTGGGCAACGCCGCGCCGAAGGTGGTCGAGGCGGTGCGGGCACAGGTCGAACGCTTCACCCACACCTGCTTCATGGTCGCGCCCTACGAGTCGTACGTGGCGGTCTGCGAGCGGCTCAACACGCTCACGCCGGGTGACTTCGACAAGCGTTCGGCGCTGTTCAACTCGGGCGCCGAGGCGGTCGAGAACGCGGTGAAGATCGCCCGGCACGCCACCGGCCGGCCGGCGGTGGTGGTGTTCGACCATGCCTACCACGGCCGGACCAACCTGACGATGGCGTTGACCGCGAAGAACATGCCGTACAAGCACCGGTTCGGGCCGTTCGCCGGCGAGGTCTACCGGGTGCCGATGTCGTATCCGCTGCGCGACGGTGGCCTCGACGGAGCCGGCGCGGCGGCCCGCGCCATCGAGCTGGTGGAGAAGCAGGTCGGTGCGGAGAACGTGGCCGCGCTGCTGATCGAGCCGATCCAGGGTGAGGGCGGTTTCGTCGTACCGGCGGAGGGGTTCCTGCCGGCGCTGCGCAGCTGGGCGACGGCGGCCGGGGTGGTCTTCGTCGCCGACGAGATCCAGACCGGCTTCTGCCGCACCGGCGACTGGTTCGCCTGCCAGCACGAGGGCGTCGAGCCGGACCTGGTCACGCTGGCCAAGGGCATCGCCGGCGGGCTGCCCCTGGCCGGGGTGACCGGCCGCGCGGAGCTGATGGACGCGGTGCACGTCGGCGGGCTCGGCGGCACGTACGGCGGCAACCCGGTCGCCTGCGCCGCCGCCCTGGCCACCATCGAGACGATGATCGAGCTGGATCTGGCCGCCGCGGCCCGGCGCATCGAAGCGGTCCTGGGGTCGCGGCTGCGGGCCATCGCCGCGGGCGACCCGCGGGTGGCCGAGGTACGCGGTCGCGGCGCGATGCTCGCCGCGGAGATCGTTCGGCCGGGCACACTGACCCCTGACCCGGCCGGCACGGCGGCGATCTCCGCGGCCTGCCACGCCGCCGGACTGCTCGTCCTCACCTGCGGCACCTACGGCAACGTGCTGCGCTTCCTGCCTCCGCTGGTCATCTCCGACGACGAGCTGGCCCGCGGCCTGGACCTCCTGGACGCCGCCTTCGGCTGACCGGACCGGCCGGGTGGTTGCCGCGTCCGCACCGCGCGGCAGCCACCCGGCCTCAGCGCAGCACCTCGACGGTGTTGTTGCGCACCAGGTTCTTGCCCGGCTCGCGGATCTGGGCCATGGCGGCGGAATTCAACAGCACACAACTGCCCGACGGTCCGGTGATCGTCACCGTGGTCGCCTTGTCGTTGTCCAGGTTGGTCACCCGCAGCCGGGTGCCCACCGGGAACTGGTTGCTGGTGGCGGCCGGTCCGGCGGCCTCGTCGAAGAAGGTGATCGCGCCCTGGCAGGCCGACCCGGCGACGGGCCGGGCCGGCGCCGAGGCCGAGCCCGGCCGGTCGCCGCCGACCCTGCCGGGCTGCCCGTCGCCGGGCGGGGCGACGGCGTCACCCACCCGCTCGACCACGTTGCGCCGGATCACGTTCCGGCCCGGCTCCCGGACGAGTTCCATCGCGGCGGCGTTCAGCAGCACGCAACTACCCGACGGTCCGACCACCGTCACCTCCGCCGACCGGTCGTTGTCCAGGTTGGTCACCCGCAGCCGGGTGCCCACCGGGAACTGGTTGCTGGTGGCGGCCGGCGCGCCGCCCTCGGCCGAGAACGTGATCGAACCCGGGCAGGCGCTCGGCCGCGTCGACGAGCTGTCGGCGAACCCGAGCCCGGTGCCCACCGCCACGGTCGCTGCGGCGACCATTGCCACCCCCGCCGCCAGCACGTGCTTCCGTTGCAGCCTCACCTGTCGCCTCCCGTCCTCACCACCTGCGTCCGGGTGGTGGTATGGAGTGGAAGCGCTTTCCAGTTCACCGGATCGAAACCCGGGCGGAGTCGGGACTGATGAATCGTTTCACCAGACGTCACAGCGCGCCATAACGGGTGCGCGACGCACCGGTCAGCAACGCCCAGTAACGGTCACCGTACGACCAGTGCCACCACTCGGTCGGATAGTTCACCAGGCCGGCGCCGGCCAGCGCGTCCACCATGATCTGCCGATGCCGACGGGCGACCGCGTCGATCGACACGGCGGCGGTGAAACAGGCGTCGCCGCTGGCCTCGGGGGTGGCGTCCACCGCGGTGCCCATGTCCAGCTCGGCGCCGTCGGCGGTGCAGAGCGTCAGATCCACCGCACCACCTGTGCTGTGCGGTGCCACCTCGACCGGCGAGACGAACTTGGTGGTCTCCTGGAACACCCGCTCCGGCGACCAGTCCGGATGACCGCGCCGCAGTTCGTCCCGATAGGCGGTGAAGATGTCCAGCTGCGCCTGGTACGGCCGGTATCCCTCGATCACCAGCAGGCGCAGCCCGTCGGGAAGTGCCCGCTGCGCCGCCAACAACCGGTCCACCACCCCCCGGCGCAGCCGCGCGTACGCCCCGGCCGGGTCGGCCGCCCGCTCGTCCAACCGCAGTTCCGGCACCCCGCGCAGGTCGACCAGCGGTTCCCCGTCGTCGGCACCGGGCACCGCCGCGACGCGCGGATCGCAGAGCAGGATCACCGGGGTTCCCCCTCGGCAGCGGGGCGGGGTCGGTCGGCGCACCGGGCGAACGCCAGCGCGACCAGCCGATCCAGGATCTCCCGGTAACCGACGCCGGCAGCCGCCCACACCTTCGGGTACATCGAGTGGGCGGTGAAGCCCGGCATGGTGTTCAGCTCGTTCACGTACAGCTCACCGGCCGCCTCGTCGTAGAGGAAGTCCACCCGGGCCAGCCCCCAGCCACCGATCGCGGCGAACGCGCGCACCGACAGCTCCCGGATCCGCCCGCTCACGTCGTCGGGCAGCGGAGCCGGGACGACCATCGGATCGCTGTCACCGAGATACTTCTGCCGATAGTCGAACCAGCCCCCGGTGACCCGTACCTCACCGACCGCGGACGCCTCCGGGCGGGTCCCGCCGAGCACCCCGCACTCCAGCTCCCGGCCGGTCACCCCCTGCTCCACCACGACCAGGTTGTCGTGCCGCAGCGCCTCCTCGACCGCCGCCGCCAGGTCGTCGCCCGCGGCGACCCGCGAGATGCCGATGGAGGAGCCCATCCGCGCCGGCTTGACGAACAGGGGTCGACGCAGCCCCACCACCAGCTTCTCCGGGTCCTCGGCGGCCCGGTAGGTCTCCGCGTCGAACGAGACGTGGGGGGTGATCGGCACCCCCTCGGCACGCAGCGCCCGCTTCATCGCCACCTTGTCCATCCCGACCGCGGAGGCGAGGATGCCGCAGCCCACATACGGCACCCCCAGTGATTCGAGCAGCCCCTGCACCACGCCGTCCTCACCGAACGGCCCGTGCAGCACCGGGAAGACCACGTCCAACTCGGCGTGGACCGCGCCGGGTGAGTCCATCGCGGTGACCACCGCCGTTCCCCGGCGCGGCCCGGCCCGCAACTCCACCGCCGGCCCGGTGACCGCCAGCCGGTCGTCGATGGCCCGGCCCGCTCCGCTGCCCGAGAGGCGTTCGGACAGCACCGCCTCCGGCACCAGACGCAGCCCACCGCCGCGGGTGACGCCGATGGCGACGGTGCGGTACCCGCCCCGGCCAGCGCCCGGGCCACGCCGAGCGCGGAGGCGCCGGAGACGTCGTGCTCCGCCGACGGGCCACCGAACAGGATTCCGATCCGAACCGGCGCGCTCATCAGGCCGCCACCTCTTCCTTGAGTAGCGCGGGAGCGGGCTCCCCGAGCAGGGCGGGGGCGGCCAACCGGGCCACCAGATCCGCCTCCACGTTCCCGCCGGTCAGCACCACGCCGACGGTGCGCTGCGACGGGCCGTCAGCGCCGTCCGGGTCGGCGCCGGGCCGGCCCGGCACGCCCGCGGCGGTGAGCCGCAGCGCGCCCGCCAGCCCAGCCGCACCGGACGGCTCGGCCAGCACCTTCAGCTCCATCAGGAGCAGCCGGAACGCCTCGGCGATCTCCTCGTCGTCCACCCGGACCACCCCGCGCAGGCGGGTCCGCAGGATGGCGAAGGGCAGCTCACCCACGCACGCCGGCCGCAGCCCGTCGGCGATCGTCGGCGCCGGCCCGACCGGAGTCGGTCGACCGGTGGCCAGGCTGAGGGCCAGCGAGTCGCAGCCGACCGGCTCCACGCCGTACACCTCGATCGACCGACCTTCCGCGGCCAGGCAGGCACCGGCGACGCCGCCGCCCCCGCCGACGGGCAGCACCAACGCGTCCAGCGGGGTGCCGGCCCGCTCGGCCTCCTCGATCAGTTCGAGGCTGGCGGTGCCCTGCCCGGCGATCACGTCCGGGTGGTCGTACGCGTCGACGATCGGGTGACCGGTCTCCTCGCTGATCCGGCGGACCACGGCCAGCCGCTCCTCCACCGTGACGCCGGTGAGGATCACCCGGGCCCCCGCCGCACGGGCCCGGGCAACCTTCGTGGGAGCTGCGTCGGCCGGCAGCACCACCGTGGCGGCCAACCCGAGCCGCCGCGCCGCCAGGGCCACCGCGACGGCGTGGTTGCCGGTGCTCTGCGCGACCACACCGGTGTGCCCGGCGGCGGCGAGCCGGCCGGCGGCGTACAGCCCGCCGCGCATCTTGTACGAGCCGCCGGTCTGCAGGTTCTCCGCCTTCAGCAGTACCCGGACGCCGGCCAACCGGTCGATCGCCGCGGAGTGCAGCAACGGGGTACGAAGCACCTGGCCGTCGAGCCATCGGGCGGCCTCGGTCACGTCGACCTGAGCCGGCGCGGCCACGGGTGGATCTGTGCGGGACATGTCGTCTCCCTTGTCGGTTCGATCGGCCTGCTGCGACGCGGGCAGGTCGAACAGCCACGTCGCGCGGGCCGCCAGCAGCACCCGGTGCACGCCGAGGCTGAGCGCCAGCACCAGGGCGGTTAGCGAGAGCGGGAAGCCGAGGGCCAACGCCAGCCGGGCGGAGTCGTCCAGGGCGGCGATCGGGTCGGCGACCAGCCGGTGCAGCAGCGCCAGCACCGGCATGTGGATCACGTAGATCGGCAGCGTCTGGCGGCCGAGGGCGGCGAGCGGGTCACCGACCGCCGGCCAGCGGGCCAGCCGGACCGCCACCGCGATGCCGAACAGCACCGCGAGGACGGAGACCAGCGGCGCCACGCCGGGCAGCCGCCCGCCACCGGTCGTCGCCACGACGGCCAGCGCGGCGGCGTACGCCCCCGCGGCCAGCAGCAGGCGGCCGACGGTGACCGCACCGGCCCATCGCCGGACGTGGCGGCGCAGGTGCAGGCCGGCGAGGAAGAACACCAGGTTCTGGTAGAGCCCGGCCCGGTTGCCGGGGGTGTCGACAAGCCCCGCCGAAGCGACGGCGCTCAACGCACCCGCCGCGGCCAGCAGCACCGCCGGGTGGACCCGGCGCAGCGCCTTGGCCAGCACGAAGTAGAGCGCCAGCGCGTGGAGGTACCAGAGGTTGGACGGGGTGACCGTCAGCTGTGCCAGCAACTCACCCGGGCTGGTCGCCCGGTCGGTCGGAAAGCCCGGCGCGAGGGCCAGCACGGCGGTGTGGACGAGCAGCCAGACGACGTACAGGTAGAGGAACCGGGCGATGCGCGAGCGGCCGACCGCGCGCCAGGGCCGGTGTACGGCGGTCGCCGCGAGCATCCCGGAGATGGTGAAGAACAGCGGCATCCGTAGCGGCAGCAACAGTTCGCCGAACTCTCCCCAGACGCCGGCCACCGGCGCCCCGAGCAGCCAGTCGATCTGGAGATAGTCCTTCATGATCACGTGCCAGAGCAGGACCAGGAGGATGCAACCACCCTTGGCGACGTCCGCCCAGGCCAGCCGGCCGCCGGACGCTGCGGTCCCGGCCGGGTTGGCGCCACCGGCCGCCGAGTGCTCGCGGGTACGCACGGGTGTCTCCTCTCCGCCGGCTCTCCGCCGGCTCTCCGCCGGCGGGCTGGTCGGTCTCCGGGCGGGCTGGTCGGTCTCCGGGCGGGCCGGCGGCCCACCTGCTTCAGGTCGCGTTTTCGGGGCTTTGGTGGCGTTTGCGGGCGCGTTTCGGGGTCTTCGGGGTCGTACCGGCGCGTCTTCGGGCGCGCCAAGGGCCGGGGTGTCACGTCGCGTCGCCCCGTGGGGTCGGCTGGGATGTGGCCGCCGGCCGAGCCGGGTCAGGCGGCGTCGGGCAGCTGGACGTCGATGCGCAGTCCGCCGTACTCGGCGGGCCGGGCGGCGATCAGACCGTCGTGGGCCTGGGTGATCGAGCGGGCGATGGCCAGGCCGAGGCCCGCACCACCGCTGTGGTTCGTCCGGTCCCGGGCCAACCGACGGAACGGCTCGAAGAGCCCGGCCACCGCCTCTGCCGGCACCACCTGGCCGGTGTTGACCACGGTCAGCGCCGGGTTGCCGCCCACCGCGACGGTGAGCGTGCCGCCGGGCAGGTTGTACTTGATCGCGTTCTCCACGAGGTTGGTCACCAGGCGTTCCAGCAGCAGCCGCTCGCCCATCACCACCCGGGGTTCGAGGTGACTCTGCACGGTCACCCCGGCCTCCGTGGCCCGGTCCTGATATGCGGCGAGCACCTCGCCGACGATCTCGTCGAGGCGCTGCGGGACGCGGGAACGCAGCCCCTGGTCGCTCTCGCTGAGCGCGAGCAGCCCCTCGATGAGCCGCTCGTTGCGTTCATTGGTCTCCAGCAGCTGCCCGGTCAACAGCTCCAGTTGCTCGCCGGTGAGCGACCGGGCCATGCCGACCTCGATCAGCGTCCGCTGGACCGCCAGCGGCGTACGCAGCTCGTGCGAGGCGTTCGCGGCGAACCGCCGCTGCCCCTCGTAGCCAGCGGCGATCCGCTCCATCATCTCGTCGATCGACCGGGCCAGCCGGGCCAACTCGTCCTTGCCTCGCGGCCGGATCCGGTAGCCGAGGTTCTGCGGCCCGACCTGCGAGATCAGCCCGCTGAGGTCGCGTACCGGCCGCAGGCACCACAGCGCGGCGGCCCAGATCCCGACCACCGCGAGCAGGAGGACGGCGAACCCGGTCAGCGCGTAGAGCTGTTCGGCGAGCGTCAGCGCCGACTTACACACCAGGCCGACCCCCGGCACCGCCAGGCCACACACCCCTCGGCCGTGGAACCACAGCGTGTCGAGCACCGACCTGGTCAGGGTGGGCAGGATGAACCCGACCAGGAGGGCGACCACGCCGACCAGGACGATCCGCCGACGTGGTGTCACGGCGCATCGCCGATCCGGTAGCCGGCCCGCGGCACGGTGTGAATGATCTGCGGCACGTCGAGCTTCTTGCGCAGCGTCATCACGGTGACCCGGACGACGTTGGTGAACGGGTCGGCGAACTCGTCCCACGCCTGTTCCAGCAGTTCCTCCGCGCTGACCACCCGACCTTCGGCGCGCATCAGGACGTGCAGCACGGCGAACTCCTTCGGGCTCAGAGCGATCGGCCGGCCGTCCCGGCTGACCGTGTGCCGGGCCACGTCCAGCACCACGCCGTGCTGCTCCAGCACCGGCGGCACGGCCGGCGCGGACCGCCGGCCCAGCGCCTGCACCCGGGCGACCAGCTCGGCGAAGGCGAACGGCTTCGTCAGGTAGTCGTCGGCGCCCAACCCGAGGCCCTCGACCCGGTCCCGGATGCCGGCGGCAGCGGTGAGCAGCAGCACCCGGGTCCCAGAGCCGGCGCTGGCGAGGCTGCGGCACACCTCGTCACCGGTGTGTCCGGGCATGTCCCGATCCAGCACCGCGACGTCGTACCGGTTCACCCCGACCCGCTCCAGCGCACCGTCGCCGTCGTAGCAGACGTCGACCGCCATCGAGAGGCGACGCAGCCCTTCGGCGACGGTGTCCGCCAACAACCGCTCGTCGTCCGCCACCAGCACCCGCACGCTTCCGCTCCCCCGTGGTCCGTCGCTGTCCGGCATACGTTCTCAGTCGCGAGTTAAGGATTCTGTAAACGCCTCCCACCCCAATCCTCCACCCCACCACCCTCACCCCCACCCCTCGCGCGATCATGCAGTTTTGGCACGTGGAAAGTGGCTTTACATCCGTTTTGTTAGGTGCCAGAACTGCATGATCGACCTGGACGAGCGGCGGGCCTGTTCATCCGTGCCCGATCATGGCGGTCGCAGACCCAGAACTGGGGTTCCGGAACCAGCAATCCGGCATCCACGAGGAGCAGCCGCAGCTGGCTCTCCTGGCGGCACTCGGATCGAGGGTCGGCCAGGTCGGCCAGGCGCCGGGCCTGACGGAAGCCACGCAATGCTCGATGATCGCTGACCTCGGCCCGCAGCTCGTCGACGTGGCAGGCGCCGACCCGCAGGCACAGGTCCAGCACCGGCAGGGCGTCCATCCCCGCAGGGTCCGCGCGAGATCGATCGCGCAGCGGGCAGCCGGCGCGCAGGGTACGCCGCGAATCCAGACCGGATTCCGCACCGGCACGACGGATTCGTGGACCACGATTCCCCGTATCCGCGGCACCATCGTACCGGCGGGCACGATCACCTGGAGGTTCTCAGCGCGGACATCCCCGAACCCGTGCAGCACCGCGCCGCTGTGGAAGAACGCCGGCGCGGCGACGTCGACCCCACCGGCGCGCAGCCCCGCAAGCCCAGCGCCGCGCCATCCGACAAGCGATCGAAGACCGCCGCCAGCTGCTCGTCCCGGCCCGGACCAGCCGTTGGCCCGTAGACGCCCCGGGTCAGCCGGACAAGCAACCCTGCTTCAACGCAGCCCGAAGCCAGCAGTTCGGAGTACCGAAAAACCTCTCCCCCACCCCCAAACCTGCTAGCCCCGCCCCCAGTCCCGCCGGGGGGTCAGTCGCAGCCGTAGCCGTCGTTGTCACGGTCGAGGTCGTAGATGTCGGAGCCGATCACCTTGACCGGGCCGGTGACGTAGGCGGGGCCGTCGCCGTCACCGCCGGCACAGTCGACATCACTGGCGATCGGCACACAGGGGGTGTAGTTCGGGTCGCACCGGGAGGCGGGTTTGGTGCCCTTGGCGACCACCTCGGTGACGGCCTTCCTGGTCACCACCGAACTGACCAGTTCCCTGCCGGTCTGCTTGCCGTCCACGACGGTGACCAGATAGGTCAGGGTGCGCACAC
Source organism: Micromonospora tarapacensis (assembly GCF_019697375.1). Taxonomy (NCBI): domain Bacteria; kingdom Bacillati; phylum Actinomycetota; class Actinomycetes; order Micromonosporales; family Micromonosporaceae; genus Micromonospora; species Micromonospora tarapacensis. The sequence continues at coordinate 4,266,524 of NZ_JAHCDI010000004.1, forward strand.
CGTCCACGCCCCGGGTGCGGACCACGCGCTTTCCCTCGGCCAGGGACGAGTCCTGCACCGTACGGCTGCCATGCCGGATCGGTTTCTTCTCGACGACGTTGCGCTTCTGCACAACCGGAGACGGCGCGGCGGTCGGGCTGAGTGTGCTGCCGGACGGTTCGGCAGATTCAGTGGGCGCGGGCTCACCGCTCGCGGGCGCCATCGGCGCCGCACCGTCGGGAGTGGATTCTTCCGGCGCTGGTTGCACGGTTGCGGCGATGACCGGGGCGGGTTGCTCGTCGGCGACGGTGCCCGTGCGCGCCGGATCGGGGTCGCCCGCGATGGCGCCCACGACAGCACCTCCGGCGCAGCACAGGAGAACGAACGACAGGAGCCCTCCGCCCAGGATCACGGCGGCCCGGTAGCCGGGGCCGAGCCGGTTGAACCAGTTGGCGGGCGGCGCGGGCCGGAATGGGCCTCGGAAGGAAGTCGGCTGTGTCACCTGCATGAGTCTCGTCGGCAGGACTCACTTCGCTATCCCCTGTCGCTCCGGTCGTCCTGCACCGAATGCGCCGAGCTGGTGACCCTCAGGGCAACGATCCGCCCCCGATCGTCACCCTGACGACACAACAGGCTGCCCTGCGTCGTCGGGCCCGGCACCGCGCTCGGACGGAAAGGACGAGGCGGATCGATGTTGGTCAGCGGGCGTCGAGGAGGGGTTGGGTGGGATCCCAGGAGGTTCCGGTGGCGGTGTCGCGGCGACGGCGGGCGATGGCCGACAGCGCCTCCAGCACCACCCGGTTGCCGAGGTAGGCGGTGATGTCGGCGTGGTCGTAGGGCGGGGCGACCTCGACCACGTCGACCCCGACCACGGGGAGTTCGTAGCAGACCCGGCGGACCGCGTCGAGCAGTTGCCGCGAGGTGAAGCCGCCCGGCTCGGGGGTGCCCGTGCCGGGTGCCATACCCGGGTCGACCACGTCCACGTCGACGGAGAGGAAGACGCCCTCGCACTCGTCGGTCGCGATGCTGAACGCCTCGGTGAGGCAGGGATCCAGGCCGCGCGCCACGATCTCCGTCATCTCGTACGAGCGCATTCGCTGCCGCGCCATCCACTCCAGTGTCGAAGGTCCCGGCCAGTAGCCGCGCAGGCCGATCTGGAGGAAGCGGTCGCCGCGTACCGCGCCGGACTCGATGAGCCGGCGCATCGGCTGGCCGTGCCCGTGCAGTGACCCGAACTCGATGTCACCGGTGTCGGCGTGCGCGTCGAAGTGCACAAGCGAGACCCGGCCGAGCCCGTGGTGGCGGGCCACCCCGGTGGCGTCGGGCCGGGCGATCGAGTGGTCGCCGCCGAGCACGACGGGGATCGCCCCGGCGCGGGCGACCGCGTACACGGTCGTTTCCAGCGCGGCCAGCGAGCGCTCGATGTCGCCGGAGAACATCTCCACGTCGCCGGCGTCGTAGACACAGAGGTCGCGCAGGGCGTCGACGCGCAACGCGAGGGACGGCCGGGAGCCGTCGTGCGGCAGGTAGCAGGCCTGCCGGATGGCCGACGGGCCGAACCGGGTGCCGGGCCGGTGCGAGGTGCCGCCGTCGAAGGGCGCGCCGACGATCACCACGTCGGCGTCGGCGTACGTCACCGGCTCCTCGATGGTGCACGGCGGCACGCCGAGGAAGGTCACGTCGGGGCCGAACATCGGGCCGTAACGGGTCGTCATGCCGTCCCTCCGGTCGAGCGTTCCTCGATGCCCCAGGGTGAACCGTAGCCGGTCAGCAGGTCGAGGAAGGGCTTCGGTGGCAGTGCCTCCGGACCGAGCACCCCGGCACCCGACCACGCGCCGGTGGCGAGCAGTTCCAGGGCGACGACCGGATTCACCGCGGTCTGCCAGACCACCGCCTGGTGGCCGTACTCGCGCATCGACCACTCGTTGTCGACCACGTGGTAGAGGTAGACCTCGCGCGGCCGGCCGTCGCGGCCGGTCCCGCGGACCCACGTGCCGGCGCAGGTCCGGCCGCGCATCCGGTCGCCGAGGGTGGCCGGGTCGGGCAGACAGGCCGCCACCACGTCGCGGGGCGACACCGACACCTCGCCCACCCGCACCGGCGACGCCGAGTCCAGGCCGAGCTTGTGCAGCGTCCTGAGCACCTCGATGAACTCGCCGCCGAGGCCGTACTTGAAGGTGACCCGCCTCGCCGGCACCCAACGCGGCATCAGCAGCACCTCCTCGTGCTCCACGTTGACGCACTCGACCGGCCCGATGCCCGCGGGGAAGTGGAACACCTCCGGCTCGCTGAACGGCTCGGTGGTGAACCAGCCCCGGCCGGCCTCCCAGACCACCGGCGGGTTGAGGCACTCCTCGATGGTGGTCCAGATGGAGAACGACGGCGCGAAGTCGTGGCCGTCCACGGTCAGGTTCGCCCCGTCGCGCACCCCGATCTCGTCGATCTCGTCGAACAGTTCGTCGGCGGCGTACCGGGCGAAAACATCGGAGAGGCCGGGTTCGACGCCGATGCCGCACAGGGCCAGCCGGCCGGCGGCCTCCCACTGCCCGGCCAGCGCGAACTGCTCGTCGCCGAGCTTCACGCCGGTCTCGGCATACGGTCGGTCAGGATGCGGGTGGGACAGCGACATCGCCAGGTCGAGGTAGTCGGCTCCGGCCGCGTACGCCCCGTTGAAGATCGGCATGACGAAACGCGGGTCGACCGCGTTGAGCACGTGGGTGATCCGGTGCTCGTCGCAGAGCGCGGCGACCGCCTCCGCCGAGGCCGCGTCGAGGATGGCGGCGACGAAGCGGGCGTCCTGGCCGGCGACCGCCCGCGCCGCCCGGCCGGCGTCGTGGTCGGCGACCACCATGGTCTCGAAGAACGTGCGCCGGGCCGCGATGGCGACGACGGCGGAGCCGACCCCGCCGGCGCCGACGAGCAGGATACGCATCAGGAATCGAACCCCAACCCAAACCGATCGAGCGTACGGAGCCAGCGGTTGCGCCGCCCCTGCCGCGCGTCGGCGCGGGCCAGGGACCAACGGGTGAGCCCGATACCGACCGCGCGGGCCGGCTCGGGCGGGAACGGCAGCGGCTTGTCCCGGACCAGACCGAGCCGGGTCAGCGGGGTGTCCGCGCCGTCGAGCAGGTCGAGCATCACCCGGGCACCGAACCGGGTCGCGCCGACACCGAGCCCGGTGTATCCGGCCGCGTAGGCCAGCCGCCCGTCGTAGGCGGTGCCGAAGAACGGGCAGAACCGGGTGCAGGTGTCGATCACCCCGCCCCACCGGTGGGTGAACCGCAGGTCGGCCAGTTGCGGGAAGGTGGTGAAGAAGTGGTCGGCCAGCGCGGTGAAGGTGGCGTCCCGCTGTTCCAGCGCCGGGGCCATCCGGTTGCCGTAATGGTAGACGGCGTCGTAGCCGCCGAACAGGATCCGGTCGTCGCCGGTGATCCGGTAGTAGTGGAACCGGTTGCCGGTGTCCGCCAGCCCCTGCCGGTTGCGCCAGCCGATCGCGGCGCGCTGCCCGGCGCTCAGCGGCTCGGTCATCAGCGCGTAGTCGTACACCGGCACGAGCCGGGCCCGCAGCCGGCGCAGCAACGGCGGGAAGGCGTTGGTGGCCAGCACCACCCGACCCGCCCGCACCGACCCGGGCAGGCCGTCGCCGCCGGCGGTACCCGCGTACAGCGCGCCACCGTCGCGGCGCAGACCGGTGACCCGGGTGTGCTCGTGGATCCGCACCCCCGCGTCGAGGCAGGCCCGACGCAGTCCCCAGGCCAGCCGCGCCGGGTCGAGCATCGCCACCCGGTCGCGGTCCCACAGCCCGCCGAGGTACGTCGGCGAGTCCACCTCGGCGCGTACCTCGTCGGCGTCGAGCAGGGTGACGTCGTGGTCGTACCGGCGGGCCAGCCCGACGTCCTGCGCCAGCCCGGCGAGTTGGTACGGCTCGACCGCCACGGCCAGTTCGCCGGTGCGCTCGAAGTCGCAGTCGATCCGGTGCTTCGTCACGGTCGCCTCGATCGCGTCGAGGTTCGCCCGGCCGAGCCGCTCCAGCTCGTCGATCTCGCCGGGGAACCGCCGCGCCCCGTTGGCCAGACCGTGGGTCAACGAGGCGGCGCAGAAGCCACCGTTGCGCCCCGACGCCGCCCAACCGCACGTGCCGGCCTCGACCAGCAGCACGTCCCGCCCGGGGTCGGCCTGCCGGGCCAGCAGCGCGGCCCACAGGCCGCTGTAGCCGCCACCGACGACGAGCAGGTCGGCGCTGGTCGCGCCGGCCAGCGGCGGCAGCGGGTCGGGACGCTCGGGCCGGTCGAGCCAGTACGGCCGGCGCGCCGCGTCGGCCAGGGCCACGGCCGGGTGCCCGATGCCGGTCACGGCGAGCCCCAGGACGTGCCCGGCCTGCCGGGCGACGATGTCGATGCGCGCCGTGCTGCCCGGCCGGGTCGGGACCGGGTCATGACCGGCCGTTCACCCGGGCCGGCCCCGGCACCGCGATCGCCGCCCGGCGGGCCCGCCGGCCCCGCACCGAACTGGCCAGCACCAGCAGCAGCGCGATCCCGAACATGGCCGTGCCGATGACGTTGACCTGCGGTGGGATGCCCCGCTGGGCGGCACCCCAGACGTACATCGGGAACGTCACGGTGGTGCCGGAGTTGAAGTTGGTGATGATGAAGTCGTCGAAGCTGAGCGAGAACGCCAGCAGGGCGGCGGCCACGATGCCGGGCAGCACCAGTGGCAGGGTGATCCGCCGGAACGTCTGCCACTCGCTGGCGTACAGGTCCATGGCGGCCTCCTCCAGCCGGCGGTCCATGCCGGACAGCCGCGCCTTCACCGTGACCACCACGAACGACACGCAGAACATCACGTGGGCGATGACGATGGTCCAGAAACCGAGCGGCACCCCGCCGGAGACGAAGAGGGCGAGCAGCGAGGTGCCCATCACCAGTTCCGGCGTCGCCATCGGCAGGAAGATCAGCACGTTGAGCCCGGAGCGGCCCCGGAACCGGTGCCGGGCCAGGGCGAACGCCATCAGCGTGCCGAGCACGGTGGCGGCCACGGTGGCGAGGAAACCGATCTGCACGCTGCGCAGCACCGCGTCGCACATGTCGGAGGTGGCGCACGGGTTGCGCCAGTTGTCGAGGGTGAACTCGTTGAAGTCGTAGGACAGCCGGCTGGACGGGCGGTTGAACGACAGCCCGGCGACCACCGCGATCGGCAGGAAGAGGTAGCCGAGCACCAGCAGCGCCACGCCCATCACCCAGTGCTGGGCGAACCAACGGGAAACCCTGTTCACAGGACCTCCTCGGTGCCGGCGCGACGGAGGTAGACGAAGACCACCGCGAGGATCGCCGACATCAGCAGGAACGACAGCGCCGCGCCCTGCGGGTAGTCCAGCCGGACCAGGAAGGCCGAGTCGATGACGTTGCCGATCATGTACTCGTTCGGGGTGCCCAGCAGTTCGGCGTTGATGTAGTCACCGGTCGCCGGGATGAAGAAGAGCAGGGTGCCGGCGATCAGTCCGGGCATCGACAGCGGCAGGGTGACCCGGCGGAACGTCTTCAACGGGCTGGCGTACAGGTCGCTGGCGGCCTCCAGCAGCCGGTAGTCGAGCCGTTCCAGGCTGGCGTACAGCGGTAGGACCAGGAACGGCAGGAAGTTGTACGTCAGCCCGAGCACCACCGCGATCGGGGTGGCCAGCAGCCGACCGTCGGGACCGAGCAGGTGCACGTCGCGCAGCAGCCCGACCAGCCAACCGTTGTCCGACAGGATGGTCTTCCAGGCCAGCGTACGCACCAGGAAGCTGGTGAACATCGGGGCGATCACGCAGACCAGCAGCAGGTTCTTCCACCGGCCGGCCTTCTGCGCGATCGCGTACGCCAGCGGGTAGCCCATCAGCAGCGCCAGCACCAACGCGATGCCGGCGAAGAGGAACGACCGGCCGAACTGCGGCCAGTAGGTCTCCAGTGCGGCCGGGTAGTTGCCGAAGGACCAGGTCAGCGCGTACCCGGTGGAGAGCGAGCCGGTGGGGTCGTAGAGGCTGGCGGCGGCGAGCTGGGCCAGCGGCACGGCGAAGAAGAGGAACAGCCAGGCCGCGCCGGGCAGCAGCAGCAGGTACGGCAGCAGCCGACCCCGGCGGGCAGCCGGCGGCGGCGACGCCGGCTGCCCCGGTGCGGTGGGTACGTGAGCCAACGCGCTCATGAGGACGTGCCCACCGGCTCGTCGAGGACCGGCGCGGTGCGGTCGTCCTCGTCGGCGTGCCGGCCGAGCAGGAAGGCGTGCCCCGGATCCCAGTACGCCACGGCCCGCTCGCCCGGCGCGAACCGCTGCTGGCTGCCGCTGTTGGCGGCGAAGACGCTCAGCTCGGTGCCCCATCCGGTGCGCACCAGGTACTGCGTGCTGACCCCGACGTAGGAGGCGTCGGTGATCGTCCCGTCGAGATGCTGGCTGCCGGCGGGCACCTGGTCGGCGGAGCCGGCCAGGTGCAGCTTCTCCGGGCGTACCCCGAGGTGGACCGGACCCTGGTCGGCGCGGGACCGGCCGGCGGGCACCGAGAACCGCGCGCCGTGCGCGGTGACCAGGATGTCGTCCCCGCTGCCGCCGGCCACCTCACCGGCGATCAGGTTGGACTGGCCGAGGAAGTTGGCCACGAAGGCGGTCGCCGGGAATTCGTAGATCTCGGCCGGCGCGCCGAGCTGCTCGATCCGCCCGGCGTTCATCACCGCGACCGTGTCGGCCATCGTCATGGCCTCCTCCTGGTCGTGGGTGACGTGCACGAAGGTGATGCCGACCTCGGTCTGGATCCGCTTGAGTTCGAGCTGCATCTGGCGGCGCAGCTTGAGATCGAGCGCGCCGAGCGGCTCGTCGAGCAGCAGCACCTGCGGTTGGTTGATCAGCGCCCGGGCCAGCGCGACCCGCTGTTGCTGCCCGCCGGAGAGCTGCCCGGGACGACGCCGCTCGTACCCGTCGAGTTGCACCAGCGACAGCATCTGCCGGACCTGCCCGTCGACCGAACGGATGCCGCGCCGGCGCAGTCCGAAGGCGACGTTCTCGAAGACGTCCAGGTGCGGGAAGAGCGCGTAGCTCTGGAAGACCGTGTTGACCGGCCGCTTGTACGGGCGCAGCCGGGCGATGTCCCGGTCACCGAGCAGCACCTGCCCGCTGGTCGGCTCCTCCAGGCCGGCGATCATCCGCAGGGTGGTGGTCTTGCCGCAGCCGGACGCGCCGAGCAGGGCGAAGAACGAGCCCTGGCCGATGGTCAGGCTCAGGTCGTCGACGGCGGTGAAGGCGCCGAACGTCTTGGTGAGGTTGGCCAGCCTCAGGTCGCCGGCCGGAGTCTCCCGCGCCATCGTCAGGCTCCGATAACCTGCTGGAACTTGGTCTCGTACGCACGCTCCTGCTGCTCGTCGAGCGCCATGAAGACCCGGGCCTTGGCGAGCATCGCCTCGTCCGGGAAGATCAGCGGGTTGGCGGCCAGCTCGGGGTCGATCTTCTCCATCTCGGCCTGCGCGCCCTGGACCGGGCAGATGTAGTTGACGTACGCGGCGAGCTGGGCGGCGACCGCCGGATCGTAGTAGTAGTTGATCAACTCCTCGGCGTTCGCCTTGTGGCTGGCCCGGTTCGGCACGAGCATGTTGTCCGACCAGAGCATCACCCCGGAGTCGGGCACCACGAACGTGATCTGCTCGTCGTCGAAGCCGAGCTGGATGACGTCACCAGACCAGCCGATGCACGCGGCGATGTCCCCCTTGGCCAGGTCCGGGGCGTAGTCGTTGCCGGTGAACCGGCGGATCTGCCCGGAGTCGACGGCCCGCTTGAGTTTGTTGAGCGCGTCGTCGAACTGGCTGGACGTGAAGTCGGCCGGGTTGTGGCCGTTGGACATCAACAGCAGGCCCATGGTGTCGCGCATCTCGCTGAGCGCGGTCACCTTGCCCTTGAGGTCGGGGCGGGTGAGCAGTTCGTCGACGGTGCGGATCTCCTTGGCCACGTTGCCGTTGAACGCGAGCCCGGCCAGGCCGGACTGCCACGGGATGGCCAGTTGGCTCTCCGCGTCGAAGGAGCGGTTGCGCAGCGACGGCAGCAGGTTGGCCTCGACGTTCGGCAGCTTCGCCCGGTCGAGCCTCTGGACCCAGCCGAGCCGGATCATCCGGGCGGCCATCCAGTCGGTGAGCACCACGATGTCCCGCCCGGTGGCCTGGCAGGCGGCGAGCTGGTTCTGCACCTTCCCGAAGAACTCGTTGTTGTCGTTGACGTCCTCGGTGTAGGTCACCTGGATGCCGCTCCTGCTGACGAACCCGTCCAGGCTGGGACGCTTCGACTCGTCGTCCTCATCGACGTCCATGTACTGCGGCCAGTTGGAGAAGGCAAGCGTCTTCTCCGTACCGGACAGGTCCTCGCTGACGCAGCCCGCCTCGGTCTGCTGGGCTCCCGGTGTTCCGCAGCCGGCGAGGGTGCCGCCGGCGGCGAGCAGAGCGGCCGAGCCGAGGGTGCCGGTGAGCAGACCACGCCGGGTGAGGGGTCGGGTGACACTACGCATGTGACGACTCCTATGGCTGATCGTCGGCGGCGGGACGGGGTGGCGCGCCGGCTGGAGGGTCAATGGCGATGGACGACTGATCCTGACATGAGAAAACCTCGCTCACAAGGGATTCCGTTGCCGGAATAGCTCTGGACGACGAATTACGCCAGAGCGACCGATGACGCTAGGCTCAGCCCGGTGACGGACATGGGGAGCGGTCGATGACGAACCGGCAGCACGACAGTGGCAACGGCAACGGCGGGCGCCGGGTCAGCGTGCGCGAGGGCGCGAGTCACGTCCTGCTCGACGACGTGGCGAAGCAGATCATCGAGCAGTTGCAGGAGGACGGCCGCCGCCCGTACGCGACCATCGGCAAGGCGGTGGGGCTCTCCGAGGCCGCGGTACGCCAGCGCGTCCAGCGCCTGCTCGACGCCGGGGTGATGCAGATCGTCGCGGTGACCGACCCGCTCCAGCTCGGGTTCCCCCGGCAGGCCATGATCGGCCTGCGCACCGACGGTGACCTGGAAAGCGTGGCCGACCGCATCGCCGACCTGGACGAGGTCGACTACGTGGTGATCACCGCCGGCTCGTTCGACCTGCTGGCCGAGGTGGTCTGCCGCAACGACGAGCACCTGCTGGAGATCCTGCAACGACTGCGGGCGGTCCCCGGCGTGCTGTCGACCGAGGCGTTCGTCTACCTCAAGCTGCGCAAGCAGACCTACACCTGGGGCACCGCCTGACGCTGCCGGGCCGCCGTCCCGGCGGGCGTCAGTCGCTCGGACGCGGGGTGCCGGCGACGAACGTGCGCCAGGCGTCGGGGGTGAACGCGAGGGTGCCGCCGTCGCGGGCCTTGCTGTCGCGCACCAGGATCCGGCCGGGCAGGTTGTCGGCCACCTCGACACAGTCACCGCCGTTGTTGCTGCTGCGGGCGGCGGTGCGCCAGCGGGCGCCGGTCATCTCCATGTCGTCGCCACTTCCCTGATCAGCTCGATGGACCGCCGACGGGGCAGCGCCTCACCGGTGACGCTCTCCCATCTCGCGCCCAGGCTAGCAAGGTCGGCACGCTCGGTCACCACCTGACCGCGCAGTTGATTGTCCAGATAGGCCGCCTCCGCGCCGTCCGGCATCCGGGCCAGCACGAACGGCCCGGCCAGGCCGGTGTGCCACGGATTCTCCGCCGGGATCACCCGAACCTGGAGGTGCTCCCGCTCGCCGAGGGCGGCCAGGTGGGCCAACTGCCCGGCCATCACGCCCGGATCGCGGCCCACCCGCCGGCGCAGCACCACCTCGTCGAGCACCGCCACCAACTGGAGCGGCACCTCGCGCTCCAGCACCCGCTGCCGCGCCAGCCGCGCCGCCACGATCTCCTCGACCTCCGTCGGGGGCAGCAGGCCGCCGGTGGCCAGCACCGCCCGGGCGTACCCCTCGGTCTGGAGCAGGCCCGGCACGAGCAGCGGCTGGTACGACCGGAGGGACCGGGCGCCCTGCTCCAACTCCGCCCACTCCCGGAACCAGGGCAGGTCCCGGCGACGGTATGGCTCCGGCCACAGCTCCTTGGCCTTGCGCCCGAGGAGGTTGGCGACGGCGATCCTGGTCCGGGGGTGCGGTATCCGCCCGTCCGCCAACCAGCGACTCGCCGTCTTCGGGTCGACGCCCACCTTCCCGGCCAACGAATCGGCCGTCTCACCCTTGTCCGCCATCGCCACCCGCAACGCCTCGTTGCCCATCGCGCCCTCCCGACTCGCGTCACCCTGCGGCGCAGGCTAGTCACCATCGGTTGCCGTGTCCGCCCACTGCCGGCGTGTTGCGGCCGGGACTGTTTCGCGCATCCGAGGTGCGACCCGGATGCCCCCGAAGTGCCCTGGTCCTGCCGGCCGACCGCGCCCTGCCAGCAACTTCAGGGATGTTGCTGCCTCACACCCGCCCCCACCCAGCAACTTCACGGATGTTGCTGCCTCTGTTTGACAGCGCATAGGGACACCCCCACGGGCAGGACCCGCCAGACACCCAGTCCCATCAGGCCCTTTGCTCTGCTTCAACCAGCGCAACGATCCCGAGTGCAGAAACTGTGCGTGGGTTGAAGCAGAGCAAGGAGACACGGGGGTGTCCCACCTCGACCGACTGCGGGCCCGACGGGCCGGGAGGGCATCTCGGCAGGCAGCCAGGCAGAATGGGTGATACGGATTCAGTTGCCAAAGCCATCCTATATCGCTGAATCCGTTGCGATTTTCCGAGTGGACAACCGATAGCACTTGCCTCGGGACGTGAGGCTGTGGGATAACCGTGGGCAGAGCGGCCGGTGACCCTGACCGGCCCGAGACCCGATGGGGCTGACATGGCCAACGCCACCGACCACCTCTGGATGCACTTCACCCGGATGGCGAGCTACTCCGCCGGCGAGGTGCCGACCATCGTCCGCGGCGAGGGAGCGTACATCTGGGACGCGCAGGGCCGTCGCTACCTGGACGGGCTCGCCGGGCTGTTCGTCGTCAACGCCGGCCACGGTCGCACCGAGCTGGCCGAGGCCGCCGCCAAGCAGGCCGGCGAGCTGGCCTACTTCCCGCTCTGGTCGTACGCCCATCCGAAGGCGGTGGAGCTGGCCGAGCGGATCTCCGAGCTCGCCCCCGGCGACCTGAACCGGGTCTTCTTCACCACCGGCGGCTCGGAGGCGGTGGAGGCGGCCTGGAAGTTGGCCCGGGCCTACTTCAAGCGGACGGGTAAACCGACCAAGCACAAGGTGGTCAGCCGGTACATCGCCTACCACGGCACCTCGATGGGCGCCCTGTCGATCACCGGGCTGCCCGGTATCAAGACCGACTTCGAGCCACTGGTGCCGGGCGGCGTCAAGGTGCCGAACACGAACTTCTACCGGGCGCCGGAGCACGGCGACGACCCGGTGGCGTTCGGCCGGTGGGCCGCCGAGGAGATCGGCCGTGCCATCGAACGGGAGGGGCCGGACACCGTCGCCGCGGTCTTCCTGGAGCCGGTGCAGAACTCCGGCGGCTGCTTCCCGCCGCCGCCCGGCTACTTCGAGCGGGTCCGCGAGATCTGCGACGCGTACGACGTGCTGCTGGTCAGCGACGAGGTGATCTGCTCGTGGGGCCGGCTCGGCGAGTACTTCGGTGCGGTCCGCTACGGCTACCAGCCCGACATCATCACCACCGCGAAGGGCATCACCTCGGGTTATGCCCCGCTCGGTGCGATGATCGCGAGCGACCGGCTGATGGAGCCCTTCCTCACCGAGACCGGCATGTTCGCCCACGGGGTGACCTTCGGCGGGCATCCGGTCTCCTGCGCGGTGGCCCTGGCCAACCTGGAGGTCTTCGCCCGCGAGGATCTGGTCGGCCACGTACGCGCCAACGAGGCGGCGTTCCGCGCCACCCTGGAGAAGCTGCACGACCTGCCGATCGTCGGCGACGTCCGGGGCGACGGCTACTTCTACGGCATCGAGCTGGTGAAGGACAAGACGACCCGGGAGACGTTCGACGAGGCCGAGTCGGAGCGGCTGCTGCGCGGCTTCCTCTCCGGTGCACTCTTCTCCGCCGGGTTGTACTGCCGGGCCGACGACCGGGGTGACCCGGTGGTGCAGCTCGCCCCGCCACTGATCGCCGATCAGCGGCAGTTCGACGAGATCGAGCAGATCCTGCGCACCGTGCTCACCGAGGCGTGGTCCCGGCTCTAGGGCGTGGCGTCAGTGGGTGGGTGGGATGACCCGCAGGTGGCCGCGGCGCGAGGTCGCAGGCGCGGCGTGCTGCTCCTGGTCGCTCTGCGGGGCCGGGGGCCGGGCGGGCGGCTTCGCGGACCGCCTCGGCGAGGGCCACCAGGTCGTCGGTGGTGGGCGGCGGCGGCTCGAACTCACCCTCGTGCCGGACCACCTCCCAGCCCCGGGGCGCGGTCAGGCTGCGGGCGTGCGGCTCACAGAGGTCGTACGTGTGCGGCTCGGCGAAGGCCGCCAGCGGACCCACGACGGCGGTCGACTCGTTGTAGACATAGGTCAGCGTGGCGACCGCTTGCCGGGGGCAGCCGTTACGGGAGCAGCGCCGTGGTGACCTCACGGGCGCAGGGTATCTCCATTACCGGCTCCGGCGCATCGGTTCGCGTTACGACACGCCCGTCTTGGTGATCACATCTCTCCGCCGGCGTCGCGGCGCGCCACGGTGGCGGCGCCGATGCGGCACGGGTCCGGCCGGAAGCTACCCTTTGGCTCATGACGAGCCCGGAGAACCGCCGCCCCGGCCCCGGCCGGCGCGCTCACCGCGACCGGCACGGGCGCGGCCTGCGCGGGCGGCTGGTGCCGGCCACCGTGCCACTGGCGCGGACCAAGGCGGAGATCTTCGACGACCTGGTGCTGGACACCGTCGAGACGCTGGAACGCCGGTTCGCCAAGGAGCTGGCCGGGGTGGAGTTCGCCGTCGAGGACGTCCCGCCCGACCTGAACGTCTACGACTCCGACGTGCTTGAGGACGGCGAGGTGCCGCTGGCCCGGCTGCTGCCCGGCCGGCCGGGTCGTCAGGAGGTGCCGCCGCGGATCGTGCTGTACCGGCGCCCCCTGGAGTTCCGGGCCATGGACCGGGAGGATCTCGCCGATCTGGTGCACGACGTGATCATCGAACAGGTGGCCAACCTGCTCGGCGTCGACCCGGACGAGTTGGCCTGAGCGTCGACGTCGGGCGGGACGGCCCCCAACCGTCCCCACCCGACGACGAATCAGGCCGCCCGGCGCTTGAGCTTGCGCCGCTCCCGCTCGGAGAGCCCACCCCAGATCCCGAACCGCTCGTCGTGGCCGAGAGCGTATTCGAGGCATTCCGTCTTGACCTCGCACCGCGAGCAGATCCGCTTCGCTTCACGGGTCGAGCCGCCCTTCTCGGGGAAGAACGCTTCCGGGTCGGTCTGCGAGCACAGGGCCCGCTCCTGCCACTCCGGCGCGTTTCCGAGCAGGTCGGCCGCCTCGAGCTGGCCGTCCATCAGTTGCCTCCTTGTCGCGCACCGGCGTCGTCGCCGCTGCAACCCCCCACGCGAAAGGCGTGCTTGTCCGTACGGTCCCGTTTTGTTGCGTTCCGTGCGAACAACCCCATTCAAATTACACGCGTGTAATGCGTGCGCCGTCAAGCCGAACTTGATAATGGAGTCGCCCTCCCGACACGCTCCCGGACGGCCGTCCGGACCACCCGGCCTCGTCCTGCCCTATCGATTCAGACCCCGATCGAGTAACGCCCTCCCCGGCGAGTTGCCCGAGTTTTCTCCCGTGGCGCGGTAGGCGCCGCAGGGGTGACCGAGGTCCGCGCCCACCGCGGAACCCACCCGTCACGATTGGTTGATCTTGACTCGCAAGGTTAGCCCGAGTTCTCCCACCCCGCCCGTCGGTGGCGCAACGACGACCGCGTCCCGTCCACATTGTGGACGGGACGCGGTCGACTGTGGACTAGGCGGCGAGGTGGCCGTACGCGGTGGTTCGCCGACGCGCCGGCCGGCCCGCCGCCGCCGCGATCGCCCGCAGCTGCTCCTCGGTCCGCGCCGACCCGTTGCCGGAGCCCGCCATCCGGGAGATGGTCTCCTCCATCAGGGTGCCGCCCAGGTCGTTGCAGCCACCACGCAGCATCTCCACCGTGCCCGTGTCGCCCAGCTTCACCCAGGAGCACTGGATGTTGTCGATCCGGCCGTGCAGCAGCACCCGTGCCATCGCGTGCACCACCCGGTTCTCCCGCCAGGTCGGCCCGGGCCGGGCGATGCCGGCAAGATAGATCGGGGCGTTGGTGTGCACGAACGGCAGCGCCACGAACTCGGTGAAGCCGCCAGTGCGGTCCTGCACGCCGGCCAGCACCCGGAAGTGCGCCAGCCACTGTCCAGGGTGGTCGACGTGGCCGTACATCATGGTCGAGCTGGACCGGACGCCCAGCTCGTGGGCCGCGCTGACCACCTCCACCCAGGCGGCGGTCGGCAGCTTGCCCTTGGTCAGCACCCAGCGGACCTCGTCGTCGAGGATCTCCGCCGCGGTGCCCGGAATGGTGTCCAGCCCCGCGTCACGCAACCCGGTCAGCCACTCCCGCACCGGCACGCCCGCCTTGGCGGCGGCGGTCACGATCTCCATCGGCGAGAAGGCGTGCACGTGCATCTGCGGCACCCGCGTCTTGATCGCCCGGACCAGGTCGGCGTAGATGGTCACCGGCAGCTTCGGATCGATGCCACCCTGTAGGCAGACCTCGCCGGCGCCGGCCTCCCACGCCTCCTGCGCCCGGTCGGCGACCTGCTCCACCGACAGCCGGTACGCGTCGGCGTCGCGTTCCCGCTGAGCGAAGGCGCAGAACCGGCAGCCCACGTAGCAGACGTTGCTGAAGTTGATATTGCGGTTGACCACATAGGTGACGTCGTCGCCGACGGCCGCCCTCCGCAGCTCGTCGGCGGTGCGGCACAGCTCCTCCAGCGCCGGCCCGTCCGCGGCGAACAGCGCCAGCGCGGCGTCGAGGTGCCGGGGCTCCAGCAGGGCCGCCGGGTCGACCGCGGCCAGCCGCAACCCCGCCCGCAGGTCGGCATCACCGGAACCGGGGGTGGCCTGCCGGCCGACCTTCGCGGCCACCTCCGACCAGTCACCGTAGACCTGGTCGAAGTCGCCCCGCCGGTCCGCCGTACGTCCGGTGGTGTCGATGGTGGCGTGCAGGTCGCTGCGCCCGCCGTGGATCTCGTCGGGCTCCTGCCACGGCCGGCCCTGCGGGCGGGCCGACTCCACGGCCAGCCCGGTCCGCGGATCCGCCAGCGCGGCCACGTGCGGCAGCAGGCGCGGATCCAGCCACGGCTCGCCGGCCGTCACGTACTCCGGGTAGACGGTCAGTCGTTCCCGCAGCGTGAAGCCGGCCGCCGCGGTATGCGCGGCCAACTCGTCCAGCTGCGGCCAGGGGCGCTCCGGGTTGACATGGTCCGGGGTCACCGGGGACACCCCGCCCCAGTCGTCGATGCCCGCCCGCAGCAGCAGGTCGTACTCGCCGGCGATCAGGTTGGGCGGCGCCTGGATGCGGGCCTTCGGCCCGAGCAGCAGCCGAGCCACCGCCACGGTGGCCGCCAGGTCGTGCAGCTCCGCGTCGGGCATCCCGCGCATCGCGGTGTCCGGCTTGGCGCGGAAGTTCTGCACGATCACCTCCTGGAGGTGGCCGTACTCCCGGTGCGTCCGCCGCATCGCGAAGATCGCGTCGACCCGCTCGGCGAGGGTCTCGCCGATGCCGATCAGGATGCCCGTGGTGAACGGCACGCCGACCCGCCCGGCGTCGTCCAGCACCCGCAACCGCACCGCCGGTTCCTTGTCCGGCGAGCCGTGGTGCGGGCCACCCGGCTCGGACCAGAGCCGGGTCGCGGTGGTCTCCAGCATCATCCCCATGCTCGGCGCGACCGGCTTGAGTCGTTGCAGCTCCGACCAGGAGAGCACGCCCGGATTGAGGTGCGGCAGCAGGCCGGTCTCCTCCAGTACCGCCACCGCGCAGGCACGCAGGTAGTCCAGGGTGGACTCGTAGCCGCGTTCGTCCAGCCACTGCCGGGCCGCCGGCCAGCGGGCCTCCGGCCGGTCACCGAGGGTGAACAGCGCCTCCTTGCAACCCTGTGCCGCACCGGCCCGGGCGATGGCCAGCACCTCGTCGCGGTCGAGAAAGGCCGCCGGCAGCCGGTGCGGCACCGTGGCGAACGTGCAGTAGTGGCAGCGGTCCCGGCACAGCCGGGTCAGCGGGATGAAGACCTTCTTCGAGTACGTCACCACGCCGGGCCGGCCGGCGTCCCGCAGACCCGCGTCGCGGACCGCCCCGGCGACGCCGAGCAACTCTTCCAGCGCCGCGCCCCGGGCGGTCAGCAGCGCGGACGCCTCGTCGACGTCGAGCGCCCGGCCGGCGGCGGCCCGACCCAACGCCCGCCGGACGGCCGCGTCGCCCGGCCCAGGCTCGCTCCGATCAACCATCCGCTCAGCCTATGCGCTGCCGCTCGCCCGGTCGCCGCCCCGGGGGCAACCGCACGCGCGACCCTCGCTCGGCCGCTCAACCGGGATTGTCACCCGGATCGATGCGCTGGGTGCGATCGGCGTCGCCGTCGCTCGGTCGCGGAACGGCCTGGGTCGGCTCGGCGCCCTGACGCGGGATGCTCTGGGTCGGGTCGGCCGACGGTGGCTGCCCGAACGGCGGTGCGGCCGACGGGGGCGGTGCGGCCGGCCGCGGTGGCACCGCCGGTTGGCCGTGCGGCGGCCAGGTGTGCGGGGATGCCGGCGGCCCGCCCGCCGGGGGCGCCTGACCCGCCACCGGCCACCCCGGCTGTCCGGGCTGTCCGGGCTGCGACCAGCCCGGCTGCGGCGTGCCGTACAGGCCGGGCTCCGCCTTCGGCCGGGGCACGTGATAGAGCCGCTGCCAGACGCTCCACACCAGGTACGCCGCCGCCGCGAACATCGCCACCCAGGCGGCTCGGGTGAGCACGCCGGTCATGGCGTCGAAGATCTGCGCCTCGGCCAGCCGCCCGACCGTCCAGATCAACAGGGTCAACCCGCCGAGCACGGCGCTGGCGGCGTACTCGCCCAACGCCGCCTGAGTGATCAGTTTCGCCCGCGGCACGACCGGGGCCAGGTGCGTGGCCAGCAGCACGGCCAACACCGGCAGGACGACCGCCTCCACCCCGATGAAGGCGAAGAACGAACTGGCCGCACGCCCGGTCACGGTGCTGTAGGCGCCCTGCGGGGTCAGCAGCCGGATCAGCCCGACGAAGAGGAAGACGGCGTTCGCGCCGAGGAGCACGACGGCGACGAGTTCACGCAGCGCCCCGGTCACCTCACGGGCCGGGGTCGGGTCGGTGGGTGGGGGCTCGGCGGGGCTGGTCACGAACTCTCCCTGCGGGCGAAAGCGGACAGATGCCGACGTGAGCCTAGTCTCCCCGGGCACCCCGGTGCCGGAGGCGTCACGTAGGCGAGGATGGGCGGATGCGCATCGTGGTTCTGACCGGCGGAATCGGCGGTGCCCGGTTCCTGCTCGGGGTGCGGGCGTACGCCCGCGAGTTGGGTGCCGAGGTGACCGCCGTGGTCAACGTCGGCGACGACCTACGCCTGCACGGACTCCGGATCTGTCCGGACCTGGACAGCGTGCTGTACACCCTCGGCGGCGGCGCCGACCCGCAGCGGGGTTGGGGCCGGGCCGGCGAGACGTGGACGGTCAAGGCGGAACTGGCCGCCTACGGGGCCGAACCGACCTGGTTCGGGTTGGGCGACAAGGACATCGCCACCCACCTGGTCCGCACCACCATGCTGGACGCCGGCTATCCGCTGCACCAGGTCACCGACGCGCTGGCGGCGCGCTGGCAACCCGGCGTACGCCTGCTGCCGGCGACCGACGACCGGCTGGAGACACACGCGGTGGTGAGCGGGAGGGGTGAGCCGGCGAGCCCCGCAGTCGCGGACAGCGCCGGCACTGCCGACGCTGACGGCGGGCAGCGGGCGATCCACTTCCAGGAGTGGTGGGTACGGCACCGGGCGCAGGTGCCGACCCACCGGTTCGTCTTCGTCGGCGCGGAGTCGGCCAAGCCCGCGCCCGGCGTGACGGAGGCGATCGCCGAGGCGGACGTGGTGCTCGTGGCGCCGAGCAACCCGGTGGTCAGCATCGCACCGATCCTGGCCGTGCCGGGCCTGCGGGAGGCGGTGGCGGACGGCCCCGCCCCGGTGGTGGGCGTGTCGCCGATCATCGGCGGCGCGCCGGTCCGCGGCATGGCCGACCGTTGCCTGGCGGTGGTCGGCGTCGAGTGCAGCGCGGCCGGAGTCGGCGGGCTGTACGGGAGCCGCACCACCGGCGGCCTGCTCGACGGCTGGCTGGTGGCCGAGGAGGATGCTGGCACCGTGGTGCCGGACGTGATCGTCCGCGCGGTGCCACTGCGGATGACCGACGAGGCGGCGACGGTGGCGATGGTCCGCGCCGCGGTGGAGTTGACGTGAGACTGGAGATCCTGCCGGTACCCGGCATCGGGCACGTGACCGAGGGCGACGACCTGACCGCGCTGATCGGGGGCGCGGCGCCCTGGTTGCGCGACGGCGACGTGCTGGTGGTGACCAGCAAGATCGTTTCCAAGGCCGAGGGACGGTTGGTGGACGTCCCGGCGGACGGCCCCGACCGGCAGGCGGCCCGGGACGAGGTGCTGGCCGCCGAGACCGTGCGGGTGGTCGCGGCCCGGGGCGCCACCCAGATCGTGCAGACCCGCCACGGGTTCGTGATGGCCTCGGCCGGGATCGACGCCTCCAACGTCGACAAGACCCGGCTGGTGCTGCTTCCGGAGGATCCGGACGCCTCGGCGCGGGCGCTGCGCGCCGGCCTGCGCGAGCGGTACGGCGTGGACGTGGCCGTGGTGGTCAGCGACACCATGGGCCGCCCCTGGCGCAACGGGCTGACCGACGTCGCACTCGGCGTCGCCGGGATGGACGCCATCCGCGACCACCGGGGCGAGGTCGACCCGTACGGCAACGAGCTGGTGCTCACCCAGATGGCCGTGGTCGACGAGCTGGCCGCGGCCGGCGAGCTGATCAAGGGCAAGTGCGACCAGATGCCGGTGGCGGTGATTCGCGGCTATTTGTCCGCGCCGCTGCCCGATGACGGTGCCGGGGCACAGGTCCTGGTCCGGGATGCCTCGATGGACCTGTTCTCGCTCGGCACGGCCGAGGCGAGGGCGTCCGGGTTCGCCGCCGCAGCCACCCTGCCGGACCAGCCGGGGAGCGTCGCGCCCGACCCGGCGGCGGTCGACCGGGCGATCGCCGCGGTCTCCGACGTGATCGCTCCCGGCACGGTCTTCACCCAGGTCACCGATGACGACGTACGCTCCGGGCTGGTCGGTATCGTGCCCGGCTGGCAGGCCCCCGCCACCGGCCTGGTGCTCTGCTCCCCGCCCACCCCGGTGGGGCCGGTCCAGTTGGTCCGCTTCGGCACCGACGTCCAGCGCCTGCGCACCGCCCTCGCGGCCCAGGGCGTCCCCTCCCAACTTCTCCCCCGCCCGCCGGCACCACCGCCGCCGCCACCCTCGCCCTCTGACAGCCCCACCCGCCTCGCACCCCGCCCACCCGCCGGGTCAGGCGTTGAGGACGGCGCGGCCGAGGGGGGTCAGGGTGTGCAGGACCGTGTTGCGGTCGCGGTGACTGACCAGCATGCCCGCGTTGCGCAGCACGGTGGTGTGCTGGCTGGCCGCGGCCGGTGAGATTTGCAGCCGGCGGGCCAGCTCACCGGTGGTACAGCCGTCGTCGCTGGCGGCGAGGACACCCGCCCGGGTGCGACCGAGCAACGCGGCCAGGGCCTCCCCGCCCGCACCGGCCGGGCCGCCCCCGTCAGAGGTGAGTCCACCCAACCGGTCCACCGGGTAGACGAGCACCGGGGGCAGTTCCGGATCAAGGAGCGCGACGGGCGTGTTCGCGCAGAAGAACGACGGCACCAGCAGCAGCCCGCGACCCCGCAGGTGCAGCTCGCGCGTGCTCGGGTAGGCGGGGATCTCCAGCACGCCCGACTCCCAGCGCCACCCCGGACGCAGGGTGGTGAGCAGCGCCTCGATGCCACCGTCGAGCATGGCCCGCGCCCGCCGGACCCGGTCCGCCTCCACCGCCCCCTGGACCCGCGCCCAGTAGGGACCCAGGGCCAACTCGCGGTAACGACCCATCGTCTCGGTCAGGTGCGCCAGGGCGTCCGGCTCACCCCGGGCGAGGGCGGCGGCACCGGCGGGCAGGCTCCGGCTGTTGGCGAGCAGTGTCAGGTCGCGTTGCAGCAGCGCGATCGGGGTACGCCGCAACGCCGCCATGCCCGCCTCGAAACCGTGCACGCTCTCGTAGGGGGTGAGGAAGTCCGGAAAGTAGCCGCGCGGCGGGCTCAACGCGGACAGCAACCGCAGGGCATCGGCATCCGCCTGCCGGCGCAGCCCACGCGAGACCTCGCGTCGCCACCCGGCCAGCAGCGGGTCACGGCTGCGTCCGGGCAACAGGTGCAGGCTCAGCACCACTTCCCAGACCGGATCAGCCGCCGGAGCCACCCGGGTCCGGAGGATGTCCTCGCCGGAGAAATGGATCTTCAGCATGGAGCGGCTCCCCGTCGCCCTGCTGAGGGGCACCGGGCGACCCTGGAACTCTACCCAACCGTGCCGGCCTCGGGCTGTTAAGCCTCCGCTGAAAGACCTCGACGCCCGCCGCCCGGGTCCGCCATGCTTCCGATGCAACAGGGGGCGACCCATGTCGACCGTGTCGGCCCCTGCGATGCCCGGGTCCGGGACGGGCAGACGGGCGGCACCATACGAGGGTCTGCGGCTCACGAATTCCGCAGGGGGTGCCGCCCGCTCACCGGCCCGGCCCGCTCACCGGCCCACCGCACCGCCCCCGCAGCTCGGCCACGTCCGTACGCTGGGGCGGCGACGAGAGGAGGGCCGCATTGTCGACGCCTCGAATGGTGGCAGGCTGGACGGCGCTGCATGCCGACGCGGTGGCGGTGCTCACCGGTTGGACGCCGACCGCCCCGGACGCCGCGTCCGCCCGCGAGAGCACCCTCGACCTGCTACGCGCCGGTCCGGCCGCGATGCGCCGCGAGCACCGGGCCGGCCACGTCACCGCCAGCGCGCTGGTGTTCGACGCGACCGGTGCCCAGGTGCTGCTCTGCCTGCACGGCAAGTTACGCAAATGGGTCCAGTTGGGCGGGCACTGCGAGCCGGGTGACCGGACGCTGTCCGGGGCGGCGCTGCGCGAGACCACCGAGGAGTCGGGCATCGCCGGGCTGCGGATCGATCCGGTGCCGATCGACGTGGACGTGCACGCGGTGGGGTGCCAGGGCGGGTCGCTGCACCATGACGTGCGCTTCGCCGTGTTCGCCCCGCCCGGGGCGGTGGAACGGGTCAGCGAGGAATCCGAGGCGCTGGGGTGGTTCCCGCCGGACCGGCTGCCGCAGCCGCTGGCCGGCGGGACGGCCCGGCTCGTCGCGCCGGGCCGGGCGGCCTTCAGACGAGCTTGTCCTCACCCCGTGCCTTGAGTTCGTCCACGATCGACTTGACGTCCTGGGCGCGGTTGCGTGGGCAGACCAGCAACGCGTCCGGGGTGTCGACCACGATCAGGTCACGCAGGCCGACGCAGGCCACCAGCCGGCCCGACTGCGGGACCACCACCATGCCGCTGCTGTCGCGCAGCAGCACGTCGGCCTTGGCGTCGCCGCCGAGCGCCACGTTGCCGTCGGCGTCCGCCGGCAGCACCTCGCCGAGCGTGTGGAAGTCGCCCACATCGTTCCACCGGAAGTCGCCCGGCACGGTCGCCACCCGACCGGCGCCCGCCGCGCCCTCCATCACCGCGTAGTCGACCGAGATCTTCGGCAGCGTCGGCCAGACCGCCCCGAGCACGTCGTCCTGTTCCTCGGTGCCCCACGCCGCCGCGATCGTGGTCACCCCGGCGTGCAGGGCGGACTGCTGACGGGCCAGTTCGGCGAGGAACGCCGACACCCGCCAGACGAACATGCCGGCGTTCCAGAGGTACCGGCCGGACCGCAGGTACGCCTCGGCCACCTCCGCGCTCGGCTTCTCCTTGAACTCGACGACCGGACGCATCGGCCCCTCGCCGACCGGCTCACCGGTCTGGAGGTATCCGAAGCCGGTCTCCGGCCGGGTCGGGGTGATCCCGACGGTCATCAGCAGCCCCTGCTCCGCACCCCGGACCGCCTCCTGGACCGTGGCCACCCACCGCTGCGGATCTCCGATCAGGTGATCGGCGGCGAACGAGCCCATGACCGCGTCCGGGTCGCGTACGGCGATCACCGCCGCGGCCAGCGCGATGGCGGCGCAGGAGTCCCGTGGCGAGGGCTCGACGAGAATGTTCTCCTCCGGCAGACCGGCCAGCTGACGGGCCACGGCCGCGGCGTGCGCGGCGCCCGTGACCACCATGGTGCGGGCCGGAGTGGTCAGCGGCCCGAGCCGCTCCACGGTCGCCTGGAGCAGCGAGGCGGGGGTGCCGGTGAGCGGGTGGAGGAACTTGGGATGGCCGGCACGGGACAGCGGCCACAACCTCGTGCCGCTGCCACCCGCCGGAATGACGACATAGATCACTAGGACATCATGCCCGAACCGCCCGGACCGGACGCCAAGGTTGCCGGCCTCAGGCCCGCGCCCGGGCCCAGGCCGCGACGTGCACCTCGGCGCTCGACTCCCAGGTGAACTCCTTGGCCCGGTCGAAGCCGGCCTTGGCCAGCGACAGCCGGCGCGGCTCGTCGTCGAGCAGCGCGGCCAGGTCGGCGGCGATCTGATCCGGATCCTCGCTGGTGTAGGCGACCGCGTCGCCGCCCACCTCCGGCAGCGACAGCCGGGGCGTGGTGAGCACCGGGGCGGCGCACGCCATCGCTTCCAGGATCGGCAACCCGAACCCCTCGCCGTACGACGGGTAGGCGGCGACCAGCGCCCCGCCGAGGAAGCCGGGCAGGTCGGCGTAGCGCAGGTAGCCGGGGCGCAGCAACCGCAGGTGCGTCGGCGCCTCGGCCACCGCCCGGTCGATGTCGTCGTCGTGCCCCTGACCGCCGGCCACCACCAGCGCGGGCGGATCCTGCCGGTCGGCGACCGCCCGGGCCCAGCCGCGGATCAGGTTCGGCACGTTCTTGCGAGGCTCCTTGGCGCCGAGAAACGCGACGTAGCTGTTGCCGGCGAGCCCCAACCGGGCGCGTACCCGGGCCTTCTCCTCGTCACTGGGAGCGTGGAAGGCGGCCTGGTCGACGCCGTGGTAAGCCACGTCGATCCGGGTCGGGTCGGCGTCCAGCAGCCGGATCAGCTCGTCACGGGTCGCCTTGCTGGGCACGATCACCCGGTCGGCACGGCGCAACGAGGTCTTGATGGCACTGCGGAAGAACGTCCGGCGGGACTTGTCGTAGTGCTCCGGTTCGGTGAAGAACGTCGCGTCGTGCACGGTCACCGTGACCGGGGAACCGGCCCGCAGCGGGCAGGTGTAGAAGGGCGAGTGCAGCACCTGCGCGCCCACCTGCTGGGCGAGCAGGGGCAGACCGGTCTGCTCCCAGGCGAGCCGGGCCGGCCGGTGCGCGACCGCGGCGGGGGCGGGAACGATCTCCGCGCCGGGCAGCATCCTGCGGTAGCGCTCCAGATCCGTGCGGAGGCTGACCACGACCAGATCCACCGCCGATCCGCACACCTTGCCCAGGGCGCCGAGCAGGCCATCGACGTATCTACCGACGCCGCCGCGGTCGGCGGGGACACTCGTGGCGTCGATGAGCACGCGGGGCGGGCGACCGGCGGTCACGGGGCGACTCCTTGCGGTGGCGGGACTGTGGGGAACGACACTCGGGCAAGCCTACGCCGGAGCCAGCTGGGCACGCTGACTGCGACCCGACGGTACGCCGACTTGTCACTGTCATCGAGTACGGCCGTCGGGCGCGTATCGTTCGCGCCGATGGCCGACAACATTGCCCGGGTGTTCGCCGACGCGATCGCGCCCGACCCGACCCGACCGTTGCTGACCTGGTACGACGACGCGTCCGGCGAGCGCACCGAACTTTCCGGTGCGACGCTGGCGAACTGGGTGGCCAAGACGGCCAACCTGCTCGTCGACGAACTCGCCCTCGGGCCCGGGGGCACCGCGGCGGTGCTGCTACCGCCGCACTGGCAGAGCGCTGCCGTGCTGCTCGGCTGCTGGTCGGCC
The DNA here is from genome assembly GCF_019697375.1 of Micromonospora tarapacensis. Taxonomy (NCBI): domain Bacteria; kingdom Bacillati; phylum Actinomycetota; class Actinomycetes; order Micromonosporales; family Micromonosporaceae; genus Micromonospora; species Micromonospora tarapacensis. The sequence goes on from NZ_JAHCDI010000004.1 coordinate 4,290,637, forward strand.
GGTTTGACGGTCCGGGTGGCCGGGTTGCCGGCTGCGGAACGGCCGGGCGAGGTGGACGTCCTCTTCGCCGCCGCCGACCACGTCGCCGAGGCGGACGCCTGGTCGGCGGACGACCGCTACGCGCTGGCGCTGCACCCGTTCGCGTTGCCGCTGCGGGAGGTACCGGCGGGCTTCGCCGACTACGTCACCGAGGTACGCGCCCACGGCGACCACTTCACGGCGTACCCGCCGGGCGGTCCCGACCACGCCGCGCTGCGCACCCGGGCCACCGCCCGGGCCACCGAACTCGGGATCGTCCCGGGCGACCGGCTCCTCGTGGACGTCGACCGGCACCCGGACCCGCTCGACTGGCTGCTGGCCCCGCTCAGCGCCGGCACCACCCTGGTGCTCTGCGCCCGCCAGGACCCGGCCCGCCTACCCGACCGCCAGTCAGCGGAGAAGGTCACCCGCACCCTCCCTGAGCCCCCACCCCCCGCCCTCGCGATCTAGCGGTTCCCGTCCCCACAATTGGGATATAAACCCCGAAGCGGCGGCAAAAGTGTAAGATCGCGGAGGTCCGGCGAGGGGCGTGCAAGAGCGGCTAGGGCGTGGGGCGGTGTCGGGCCAGGGTGGCGAATGCGGTCAGGGACTCGGGATTGGCGAGGGCGCCCTTGGCGGCAGCCCGGTCGACCGGGGTGCCGGTGAGGATCTTCTTCACCGGCACCTCCAGCTTCTTCGCCGACAGGGTGCGTGGGACCGCGCGGACCTGGTGGATCTCGTCAGGGACGTGCCGGGGTGACAACGCGGTACGCAGCTCGCGACAGATCTTCTTCCGCAGCTCGTCGCCGAGGGACAGTCCCTCGGCGAGCACCACGAAAAGCAGCAGCTCACCAGCGCCACCCTCGTCGTCCTCCAGGTGCACCACCACCGAGTCGACGACCTCGTCCAGACCTTCCACGACCGAGTAGAACTCGGCGGTGCCGAGCCGCACGCCGCCCCGGTTGAGGGTGGCGTCGGAGCGGCCGGTGATGACGCACCCGCCCCGGGAGCTGATGGTGATCCAGTCCCCGTGCCGCCACACCCCGGGATACACGTCGAAGTACGCCTCCCGGTAGCGCACGCCCTCCGGGTCGTTCCAGAAGCCCACGGGCATGCTCGGCATCGGCTCGGTGATCACCAGCTCGCCCAGTTCACCGATCACCGCGGTGCCGTCCGCCGAGCGGGCCTCAACCTTGGCGCCCAGGGCCCGGCAGGTGATCTCACCGGCGTGCACCGGCAGCAGCGGGACACCACCGACGAAACCGGTGCAGACGTCGGTGCCGCCGGAGAGCGACTGGAGCTGCAGGTTACCGCCCACCGCGTCGTACACCCAGGTGAAGCCCTCGGCGGGCAGTGGTGCGCCGGTGGAGCCGAGCCCGCGCAGCGCGGAGAGGTCGGCGATCTCACGCGGGACCAGCCCGGCCTTGCGGCAGGCCAGCAGGAACGGCGCGGAGGTGCCGAAGTACGTGGTGCCGGTCTGCTCGGCCAGCCGCCACATCGCGCCCAGGTCGGGGTGGCCGGGGTTGCCGTCGAACAGCACGATCGCCGCGCCCACCGCCGGCCCGGAGACCAGGAAGTTCCACATCATCCAGCCGGTGGTGGTGAACCAGAAGAAGCGGTCCGTCGGGCCCAGGTCGTGATGCAGGGCGAGCATCTTCAGGTGCTCCAGCAGGATGCCGCCGTGTCCGTGCACGATGGGCTTGGGCAGCCCGGTGGTGCCGGAGGAGTAGAGCACGTACAGCGGATGGCCGAACGGCACCGGGGTGAAGCCCAGCGGTTCGTCGGTCTCGGCCGCCAGCGCCGCCCAGGCGAGCGCCTCGTCGGGCAGCGAACCGTCGGGGTCGAGGTAGGGGATCGAGACGGTGTGCCGCAGCGACGGCAGCGCGGCCCGGATCGCGGCCACCTCGGCGCGCCGGTCCACCGGCTTGTCGCCGTAGCGGTAGCCGTCGACGGCGACCAGGATCTTCGGCTCGATCTGCTGCCACCGGTCGGTCACGCTGCGGGTGCCGAACTCCGGCGCGCAGGAGGAGAAGATGGCACCGAGGCTGGCGGTGGCCAGCATCAGCACGTACGTCTCCGGGATGTTCGGCGCGTACGCGGCCACCCGGTCGCCGGTGGTGACGCCGAGCCGGCGCAGCCCGGCGGCGACCCGGCGGACCTGCTCGCGCAGCTGCCCGGCGGTGAGGGTGACCGGAGGCCGGGTCTGCCCGTGCGCCACGACCACCGGCTCGTCGTCGGCCCGGCCCGGCATCCGCAGCACGTTCTCGGCATAGTTCAGGGTGGCGCCGGGGAACCATCGGGCGCCCGGCATCTCCCGCTCGGCCAGAGTGGCGGTCGGCGGGGTGTGCGCGACGACGCCGAAGTGGTCCCAGATCGACCGCCAGAAGGCGTCCAGGTCGGTGACCGACCACCGCCACAGCGCGTCGTAGTCGGCGAACGTCAGCCCCCGATGCTCGGCGAGCCAACGCAGGTAAGCCCCGATCCGTGACCGCTGGAGCACGTCCGCCGGTGGCGTCCACAGCACGTCCGTCACTGGTCCACTCCTCCCCTGGCCCGGCACGACGCTGTGCGGTGGGCCGTGGCGCCATCTTGCCCTACCTCGAAGCGCCATTCTCCGCACCCGAGCCCGGTGGGCGCATGTGCCCAACCCACATCCCCGAGCACTGACCGGTGTGGCCGTGACGCGGGAACGAGGCGCCCGGTCGACGCCCGAGCCAGGCCGCCGGGGCGGTCCTCAGGGCTCGCTGCGTGCCGCCTGGATCGCGCGGCGGCGGGCCAGCCGGTGGGCGCGACGGATCTCCGCCTCGCGCCAGCGTCGCTTGTCGTCCGGCGTCTCCGGCAGCACCGGCCGCACCGGCCGGGGCGCACCACCCACCTCGACGCCGACGAAGACGAGGTACGCCGTCGCCACCCGCACCGGCAACTCGTCGGCCGAGTCCCAACGTTCGGCCATGACCCGTACGCCGACCTCCATCGAGGTCTGCCCGGTCCAGTTCACCTGGGCGTACGCGTGCACCAGATCACCCACCCGGACCGCCTCGGAGAAGACGATCTCGTCGATCGCGGCGGTCACCGCCGTACCGCCACTGTGCCGTGCCGCCGCCGCACCGGCCACGTCGTCGACGAACTTCATCAGCACCCCGCCGTGCACCGTTCCGTACAGGTTGACGTCGACTGCCGTCATGATCCGACTGAGGGTTACCCGGGAGTACGAGGTCGGCTTGCCCGGCAGGGCGGTGGCGGGGTGCTCGGTCATGTCGGAAACGGTACGGTGCGCGGATGCGACATCTGTGGAGCTTCCTCGCAGGGCTGGTGGTGGTGCCGGTCACCTGGGTGCTGGTCGCCCTGGGGCAGGACGGGTCGACCAGCACCGTCGACCGGTGGGTCGAGATCGGCACATCCAACACGGCCAACCTCATCGAACCGGCCGTTTACCTCGCTGTCGGCGGCATCGTGCTGGGCCTGCTCGGCACGCTGCGCATCTCACCGCTCGGTCCGCTGGTGGCCGGGCTGCTGCTGGTCACCCCGTACGTCGGACTCTTCATCGCGCCGTTTCGGGTACGCGAACGCATCCCGTCCGGGTGGGAGTTCCTCGGCGACCCGCTGCCACTGGGGTTGCCCGTGGAGAACGGAACGCTCTTCCTGATCGGCGCGCTGCTGCTGGTCGCGACGTTCAGCGGGCAACGCTGGCGGCGCTGGCCGGCTCCGGTGACCGAGCCGGCGCCGGCGATGACCGACGGACCGGCCACCGACCCGACGCTGACCGAGTGGCCGTCGGCCGGGTCGGCGGAAGGGGAGACCGAGCCGCTGAGCCTGGGCTATCCGGATCCGGACCAGACGCCGACCGAGCCGCTGCCCCGCCGTACCGGAGGTGGGTCGCCCTGGTCGGCGCCGCCGGGCAACCTGCCCCGGCGCGACGACGCCGCCAGCTGACCCGGCAACCCGATCGTCGTCTCCGCCCGGCGTCCGCCGGGCGGAGACGACGGTGGCGTCCCGAGACCGGCAGTGTCACCAGCACGCCGGTGCGGGGTCCAGGACACCGCGTCAACCGGTCACAGTTCGATCAGGTCCGCGATGCGGTCAGCGATCGTGAGAGCCGTCAGGTGCGTGTTGGCTCTGATCTGCGTCGACAGATGGTCGGTCAACCCCTGACCGGACTCCGGGCAGGCCGATCAGGAGTCTGGCTGGTGCGAGGGCCGGAAACGTTCACCGTGGCTGCGTCGGGAGAAGTGGCAGGCGACCGCTGGAGTACCGGCGGCGTACCTCCGAGCGGCGGACCTTACCGCTCGTCGTGACGGGGAGTGCCCCGTGTCGGACGAATTCCACGTCGGTGAGGTAGAGGTCGATTGAGCGTGCCACGGCTCGCTTCACCGCGAGGGACAACCGCGCCAACCTCGGTGGCGAAGCGTCGACCTCCGCGGCGATCTCCGCGATGAGCCGGACCTTCGAGACCTCGCCGGTGTCGCCAGCGGTTTCCTCGACGAAGGCCGCGACCCGGCCACCGCGAACCTCGGGCACCGCCAGACACGCTGCCGCGATGTCCTCGGCGAAGTAGTTGCGACCGTTCAGGACGAGTGTGTCATCAACCCGCCCGAGCACGAAAAGCTGGCCATCCCAGAGAAAGCCCAGGTCACCGGTGGCGTACCAGTCATCGGCCGCGACCCGGTTCGGTCGCACGGTGCCGTCCGAATCCCAGTACCCGGGGGACATCTGAGGCCCCTGCACCAGCACCTGTCCGATGTGCCCCTGCGTCTCCTGTCCGCTGATTCGCACCTCAGTCCCCGGAAGGGGGGTACCGGACGCGAGCAGCCACACCGTGCTGGCCGGTTCGGCAGCGTGCTCCGCGCGCACGACCTGACCGCCGTTGAGCGCGTCACGCCGCACCGCGATACGCCGCGGGCGTTCCGTCGGCGTACACGTCGTGACAGTAAGTGTCGCCTCGGCCAGGCCGTACGAGGGGCAGAACGCCGTCCTGGCGAACCTCGCCGGGGCGAAATGTTCGGTGAAGCGGTCCTCCGTACTGGATCGGACCACTTCGCCCGCATTACGCGCCACTCGCCAGCGCTGGAGGTCCAGGCGTTCTACCAGCTCCGACGACACCTTCCGGACGCACAATTCGTATCCGAAGTTCGGCGAGCTGGCCAGGGTGCCGCCGCACTCGTCGATCGCTGTCAGCCAGCTCATCGGTTCGCGGACGAAGTCCTCGGGTCGCAGCAGGACGGTGCCGTACCCGCTGTACAACGGGCGCAGCACCGCCGTCACCAGCCCCATGTCGTGGTATAGCGGCACCCAGGAGACCGCCACGTCGGCCGGGGACTCCTGGTAGGCGGCCGCAGCCTGCCCGCACTGTGCCCGCAGCGCATCCTCGCGGACCACCACGCCTCGTGGATTCCCGGTAGATCCGGAGGTGAACTGCAGCAGTGCGACCGCATCGGGATGGTATGTCCGCCGCGGAGCAACCGCCGCCGCGCAGTGATCGGCAATGACCTCGGTGGTACCGATGACGCGGCATCGGTCATCCAGCTCGGACACCAGGCGAGCGACCTCCGCGACGTCGGCGTCCGCGGTGACTATCATCGCCGGTCGGCATGCCCGGATCATCCCGAGCAGGCGTCCCCGATGCGTCTCGGCGCGTCTGCCGGCCGGCGGCGGCGCAGGAACGGCGATGGCCCCGGCACCGCCACACGCCACGAGGAGGATCACGAAGGCCGCCTCGTTGGGGACCGCGATGATCACCCGATCGCCCTGGGCGACGCCGTTGTCGGCCAGGCCGGTGCAGGCCTGTCCGGCACGCTGAAGGAGCGTCGCCCAGTCGAGCCGCTCGGTAGGACCACCATCACGCCAGGTGACCACCGCCGTCGATGTCGGACTGCGACCGGCATGTCGCTCGACCCACTGGTACGGCGTCTGACCGGTAACGGTGTCGCTCATGACCCGGCTCGGGTCGAATTCCTCGCCGACAACGACTCCCCAATCGTCGTCGCGAACCCTGCGAAGTCGTCGGCCTCAAGGATCGCGTCAAGATCAGCATCGACGCCGAGGCGATCCGCGAGCCGGGCGGTGAGTTCCAACGCGTGCAGCGAATCACCCTGCAGGTCGAAGAAGTTGTCGGTCGCCTTGACCGGTTTCCCGAACACCTCGGTCGCGGCGACAAGAACCTCAGCGAGCAGGGCCTCGGGGGGCAGGGTCTCACCGCTCGGCACCGTCAGCTCCCAACCGCCTCACGGCATCGTCGCCCACGGCTTCGGCCTCGACCACCGCCATGACTTCGTCGTACCAATCCAGATGTTCGGCAGCCGCCGACTCGTCCCGCAGATACCACTTGTCGGACTGGGCAACGCCGAGGTCCTGCGCGACCTCACGCAGCAGCCGGAGGCTGTCCGCCCACGCACGGATGGTCGCCCCTCGGGATCCGACCGAGGTGACGCCGAGCCTCTCGCCGCAGAAGTCCAGCGTACGGTGAATATCGGCGACGAGTTCCGCAGCGTCGGTCGGTGCGGCGCGCAACCGCATCTCCCACACCTCAGCCGCACGATCGCCACTGACCCCTTCCAACGCCTCCAGGACGGCGATGGTGTGCTCGACGATGTCGTACGACTCGAGGTAGGGCACGCCGTTCTCACGTAGGAACAACTCGGCCGACAGGATGAGGACCTCCTGGCGCGCCCGCCACGCCAGCTCGAGCTGTCCGGCGCTGAGACCACCGTCCAGGTCGAACGCCTGCGTCATGACATCCAGGTGGAGGCCATTCACGCGCCGGGCGCTCCGGAGCCAGTCGACGAGCCGATCAGTCTTGACCTGCATGATCACACCCCTTCCCCGGCGCCGGCTTCCAGGAAGCCGGCCGACCGCAGCGGTGACATGAGGATCCACGCTCCGACCCGGACCTCCAGGACCGGCACCGACAGTTTCTCGGCGACGTCCTCGGTGGCCTGGGCCCAGGACGATCCGGCAGCGAGGCGCCGGCTGATCTCCGAGGCCACCCCGCGCGTCTGGGCGACCGACTCACCGGAGCGGATCAGGTAATCCGTCTCGGAACCACCCACATGCCGGACTCGGTCCGCCAACCGGTACGACCGCTCGTGCAGAGCAGCGATCAGCTCGGGGGACAGATCGAGCTTCGCGCGCAGCTCCGACATGCTCGCCGCTACGTCCACCGATGGCCGCAACCAGCCGTCGACCAGCTCGCGGTGCGCGTCCGATCCCCTCCTGAAGCGTCGTGCCGCCTTCTCACCGACCCACTTCAGCGACGGGTAGCCCTCCCCTTCGGCGGCCAGTGCGCTCGTCGCATACCAGAGCGCCGCCTCGTGCATGGAGAGTGCTGCCTGCCGGGACGGCCCGGTGGCCAGAAGACACGAGGCCCGGGCGAGATGTTCGAATGCCCTCAACAGCGCCCAGCGGGAGTACGCCAGACAGGCCTTCGGGCGCTGAAACGACCGGGACAGCTCCGCCACGTCGTCGTGAAGCACCACAGGTATTCCGATGGACAGGCGGTAGTACCTGTCGAAATCCTGGCTCGACGTGGTCAGCAGTGACGTCCAGGTGTGGCCGTTGATCCGGTCCGCCACCGAGGCCAGATAGCCGACCGCGAGATGTTCGCAGTCCACGTAGCGCGACTTCCGCAGCCCGATCGATGTGCTCCGACGTAACGAGCGCTTCGGATTGACGAGGTAGAGGTCGATGTCCGAGTTCGCGTTGCCGAAGCCTTCAATGATCGAGCCGGTGGCGATGCACGACACGTCCGGTGGCAGCTTCGTGACGATCTGGTTGATCTCAGAGATCACCTCGGCCGGCACTCCCACGTCCTCAATGGTCTTCATCAGCAGCCTCTCGTGTCCGAAGGGTGAACCGATGCGGGCGCATGGCCACCTTGCAGCCACGCAACGCCTCGATCACATCGGTGCCGGCCAGAGCACTGACGTCATAGCCGGGATCCGGGTCAGTCACCACCGCCACCAGGGCGGGCTGATCACCGCGAGCGTCTACCTCGACCCTCAGCGATACTCCCGGCAGCGCAGCACGCAGCCGTGCCGCGGTGCTCGGCAGGTGAATCCAACTGTGGTCGATCTGGGCCCATTCATCGGTGGCGCGGAACGGCTCGATACCGGCCCTCATGCCGAGAGCCTCGACGCCGAGGTCGGGCAGCAGCGCCGCGGTGACGAGGACCGTCTCGAACGCTCGCAGCCAGCGTTCGGCCTCGTCGCGGGTCACATAGGCGGTGTCCACGAGGGTCCGCACCGCCAGCATGTCGTCGAGGCGATCCAGGTAGCAGAACAACGTGCTAGTGCTGCGCTCGTCGCCACCCTGCCACTGGATCGAGGTCCGACCACATTCCTCCGTGATCCGTGCCGCCGTCGGTGCGTCGACCGAGACCGCCGAGAAAAGCCGGCTGTTCAGCCAGTACGAGAGGTCCAGCGGAAAGCCTCGTTCAGCCTCCACACGTCTGCGCACATCGACGAGGCCCTGGTGGGGAAATCTTCCGGTCATCGTGGCCTGGCGGACCGCGCCGGCGGACCGCCGCAGCAGGGTGTCGAAGTCGCTGTCGTCGACCGTCACGCAAGCCGGAACGTCCTGGGTCAGGGTACCCACCACGGTTGCGAAGGCCCGATCGGCCCGGTTGCCGACGCAGATCTGCAGATGGCCGCGGGCCAACCCGCTCACCCGAGCCAGGATCAACGAGAGGACGCCGTAGCCGACCGCCGTCTCGCTGACACCGTGCCGTTCGGCGAGATGGCTCAGGCACCACGCACCGGCTGACGTCTTGATCTCGACGTACTGGTATCGGGGGCGAAGCGGTTCTCTCGGCAGCCGCGGCAGCATGCTCTGCGGCATCTTCGCGAGATTGAGTTCGTGCCGACGCAGCGCACGTGCGCCTTCCCGTTGCCCGGCCTCGCTGCTCTCCCAGTCGCTCACGTCGACCGGGTGGACCGCAACGGGCTCTTCGCCGGAGAAGGTGACGAACAGTTGAAGGATGTGGCGCAGGTGCCAGACCAGCCACCGGGCCCCGAGGAAGTCCGACGCGAGGTGACTGAGCGCGAACAGAAGGAAGGCCGGCCCTTCCCGGTCAGCCATGATGCTCATGCGAATGGGCAGGTCCTCGGTGCCGAACTCGGCCGCTGCCAACTCCGCTGCCGACTCCTCCGCCAAGGCGAAGGTAACCGTCTCGACGGTGACGATGGGAACGTGCACGACCCCCTCGGCCAGGACACGCTGCTGGTCTTTGGGTGCGTCCGGGTTGAAAAGGGTCCGAACCGACTCGGAAGCCTCCATCATGGTCCGGATTCCGGACGCGACCTCCTCGGCCGTCACACCCGATCTGACTCGGCAGGCGAACCTGAGGTTGAGCCCGGTGTGATCGGGCCGGAGGTCTGCCATGAGCTGCGCTACCCGCTGCTGCCCCCAGGTCAGGTCAGCGGTCCGGCCCATCGGCGCGGAGAAGCGAATATCCACAAGCCTCCGTCCACAAGTTGCTGTGATCATGCACGGCGGTCAGTGTAATAGAACCACCCTCTCGTATCCTGGGATCAACGGGCAGAAGTACGTCGAGCGCGATGCGGAGGTTTGAGAGTCTTGGCCTGACGATCAAAATCGTGCATGCTTGCCCCCGTGACCTTGATCCAAGCTGTAGGGCTCCGGAAGGTGTTCCGTAAGCCGGAGAAGCTCCCCGGGTTGCGCGGATCCCTGCGGCATCTGGTCGAGCGCAAATACTCGGAACATGTTGCAGTGGACGACATCGATCTGTCCATCGCGCCGGGTGAGGCGGTCGCGTACGTCGGACCAAACGGAGCCGGCAAGTCGACCACGGTGAAGATGCTCTCCGGAATCTTGGTCCCGACCGCCGGACAGGTGCGCGTCGACGGCCTGGTGCCACACCGGGACCGGGTGGAAAACGCGCGCCGCGTCGGTGTCGTCTTCGGCCAACGCACGCAGCTGTGGTGGGACCTGCCCGTACGCGAGTCACTCGAACTGCTGCGCGACATGCACGGGATAGATCGCGCGCGGTACCAGGCGGGAATCGAACGCCTCGACAGCGTCCTGGGAATCGGCGAGCTGTTGCCGACGCCCGCCCGAAAGCTGTCGTTGGGTCAGCGCATGCGGGCCGACCTGGCCGCGGCGTTGATCCACGAGCCGCGAGTGGTCTATCTGGATGAGCCGACGATCGGCCTCGACATTTCGGTGAAGGATCGGGTGCGTTCCTTCGTTCGCCAGCTCGTGACCGATGGAACGACTGTCATGCTCACCACGCACGATCTCGCGGACATCGAGGAGATCTGCCAGCGGATTGTCATCATCGATGCGGGTCGGGTGGTCTACGACGGTGACCTGCGAACGGTCAAGGACCTCCATGTCCGCGAGCGGTCGATGTCCTTCGAACTCGCGACGAGCCTGTCCGACGCCGAGCGCGTCGCCGCGCGCCTGCCCGGAGCGCAGGTCCGGCTGGAGCCGAACGGTCGTGAGCTGACGGTGAGCTTCGACCGGGTCGCAACCGGGGCGAGGGAGGTGCTGTCCGCCGTGCTCGCCGAGGCGGAGATCCTCGACATGCACATCGAAGAGCCGGCCATCGAGACGGTCGTCCGGAAGGTCTATGCCGGGCAGCTACGCATGGAGCCCGGCAGTGTCCCGGGGCCGGAGTCCAAGCGATGACCGTGACCGCCGTCGACGCCGGTCCGTTACCGGCCGACAGCCGGACACGGCGGCTACGGGCCTACCGCAGCATGGCTCGGACCGCCCTGCGTAGCTTGCTCGCCTACCAGGCGAGCTTCCTGTTCGGCATGCTGGCATCGGCGTTCGCCGCGCTGTCCATGCTCTACCTCTGGCGGGCGGTGCTGGCCGCCGGGCCGCGGCACGGGTTCGACTGGCCACAGATGAAGGCATACCTGCTGGTCGCCTTCGTGGCCGGATCGCTCGTCTCCAGCTACACGGACTACCGGATGGCCAATCGCATCCGGCAGGGCGACGTGGCCGTCGATCTGGTCCGACCCGTCGACTACCAGTGGTCACGGTTCGCGGAAAGCGTGGGTTTCGCCGTGTACGAGGCCGCGACAGCCATCGTCGTCATGCTGGCGGCCGCTGCATTACTGGGTGGCGTACCGCCGCCGGATCCGGACACCTTAGGGCTGTTCGTCCTCTCCGCGTTGCTGGTTTTTCCGCTGCGTTTCGGGATCGTCTACCTCAGTGGCCTGCTGGTCTTCTGGACACAGAACTACGTGGGCGTGCAGGCCGCCCGGATCGCGCTCATCACGTTGCTCTCCGGGGCGCTCGTGCCGCTGGCCTTCCTGCCCGAATGGATCCAGGTAGCCAGCATGTACCTGCCGTTCACCGGCATGGCCGCCACCCCGGCGCTGCTCTACAGCGGTTCGCTCCACGGCACCGCCGCGATCACGCCGGTGGTCGTCCAGGCCGTCTGGGCGGTGGGACTGTGGTTACTGGCGCGCGGTATGTGGTCGGCCGCATGTCGAAAGCTGACGGTCCATGGTGGCTGAGGTGCGACGGACGCTGCGGTTGTACCGTCGACTGCTGGGTGCCCACATACGCGCCACGCTCGAGTACGAGGCGGATTTCTGGATTCTGAGTCTCGCCGCGGTGCTCGTGCAGGGCATCGGGGTGGTGTTCCTCTGGGCGATCTTCAACAGCATCCCTGAGATCAACGGGTGGCGATTCTGGGACGTCGTGCTCATCTATGCGCTGGTGGTCCTCGCGGAGGGTCTGAGCGTGCTGTTCGCTCAGGGCGCCTGGACGCTGGCGGTGACCGTGAACTTCGGCCAACTGGACGCGCTGCTGATGCGGCCGTTCCCACCGGTACTTCAGGTGCTGAGCTCCCAGGTGGGCATGAACGGCCTGGGCAACCTCGTCCTCGGCTCGGGTCTGTTGATCACCGCGGTGGGCCGTGTCGACGTGCATTGGAGTCCCGGCCGCATCGCACTCGGGGTACTGCTGGTGATCGCGGCGGCCGGCGTCAAGATCGGGCTGAACCTGCTGACGAACTGCGCGGCCTTCTGGCTGCGCTCGCCGTACTCGATGTTCGCCTTCTCGATGCACTCGTTCGGCGAACTCGCTCGTTTCCCGATCACGATTTATGGCCTGGGTGTCCGGATAGCCATCACCGCCGTCCTGCCCTACGCATTCATGAGCTACTACCCTGCCGCCGCCATTCTCTCCGATGGAACTGCACGCCTGCTGGGGCTGCTGACGCCGGTCGTGGCTCTGTACTGTCTCTGGCTCGGGACCACTGTGTTCCGGCACGGGCTCTCGCGGTACGAAAGTTCTGGTCATTGATGTCCAAAGGAACGGACACGCCCGGCAGGTACGCGCACCGTATTCGTTAGGAGTAATCATGACTCTGGTCGAGACGCTAGGCGTCGTCGTTCCGACTCCTCCCGAGCATCGGACGTGGATTCCTGAGGTGGAGGCCCTCGACACCCTGCGCTGCACGGGTGAGGAGCTGGAGCAGCTGGTCGCCGCCGGTCTCGTTCGCGACGGTGGCCGATATGAGAACTACGACGTATGGAATCTGGGTCTTCTCAGCGGCTCCGGGCGTAGCCGACCGGAGCGGGAGATGGTCTTCTTCGCGCGGGTCCTGAAGTCGTTCGGAGCGGACTGGGTCTCCCGGCGTCGCTACGAGATCACGGGCTGGGCCGAGTGCCCCCGGGCGGAGGACTGCCCGTCCCGTGACTGGGTCGCGCCGGCCCTGCCGGACGTGGTCTGGGAACAAGAACAGATACAGCCCGGCAGAGCGGAGTGGCGTGGGCAGGTTGTATCGAGCGGGATGCACGCCACGGTGCGGGACCCTCGGGTACGGGACGCCTGGAATCATCTGCTCGAGCAGTACCGCTTCCACTTCACGCCGGCCAGCCTCTCACCGGACATGGCCAGCACCCTGCGCCGCAGGGTCGGCGACTGCGAGGCACTGTGTCGCGTACTGCTGCGCGACCTGCTCGACCTGGGCATACCGACGGAGTTGGAGCCGGGCTACATATTCGGTGGCGCACGGCTGCGGCGCCACGCCTGGCTGCGATTCGCCGACTCCGACGGCCAGTCGAAGGTGCTCGACCCGTCCATGGCTCTGTTGGCCGAAATGTTCTTCACTCCGGAGTACAAGGAGTTCTGCTTCGGATCCAGCATCAACCGGGTGATTCGGCGGGACAGCGGCAAAGAGGCGTTCGTGACCCACCCGTGCGTGACCGGTGACAACAAGATCTACTACGAGTTCATCCTCCGGCCGATTCGTTCGGCCCAGGAGTCCGGGATTACGGCTTCCTGAGCGACGCTGACGAATGGTTTGAGGTGACATCGTGTACGAGGACAGGACGACCGCGGGCGCGCTGAGCACTGCCGCCGATCATCCGGTCATCCTCAGCGACGGATCGCCGCCACTCACCCGGCAGGCGCTGCGCAATGATGCCCTCGGACTGCGGCACCGCGTTCCCCGGGGCGCGACGGTGGCCCTCGTCGGACCGGGCTCTCGGCTGGTTGCCGCCGCCATCGTCGCGCTCGAGGGTTGGGCCGCTCGCGTCGAGCTGGTGGGCGATCTGAGTCCGGCGGTCAGCTCGCCGGACGCGGTGGTGCTCCGCAGTGACGAGATCGACGGCGTCCCGGGGCCACCCTCGACCGATGACGGTGCCTCGACCAGAGGCGAGGTCGACCAGGTGCACACCGCCTGGCGCCTGTTCTCCTCGGGGACCACGGGGCTGCCCACACCTACCGACCACAGTCTCGACTCCTTGACGCGGCGGACACGCCCGGCCGACAACCGGCTGGATCGCGGCGACCGCGAGAGCCGGCGGTGGGGGCTGCTGTACCCACCCATGCGGATGGCAGGGATCCAGGTTCTCCTGCAGGCGATTCACGGCGGGGACAGCCTGGTGGACGCCGGTACCGCTGAACTCGAAGCGCGGCTGGACCGGTTCGTCCGATCGGGGGTCGACGCACTGTCCGCGACGCCGACCATGTGGCGGATGATCCTGCGCAGCCGGGCCGGTGACCGTCTCCCGTTGCGTCAGATCACGATGGGCGGCGAGATCGCCACCCAGTCCCTGCTGAACGCGTTGCGCAATCGATTCGGCGCGCGGATCACGCACGTGTACGCCTCCACCGAGGCCGGTGCTGCCTTCTCGGTGAACGACGCCATCGAGGGCTTCCCACGGCATTACCTGGACACCCCGCCCGGCGGTGTGGCGCTCGACGTCCGAGACGGCGTTCTCTTCGTGCACGCGCCAGGAAGCAGCACGGCCGCGCCGGACGGCTTCGTCAGTACGGGGGATCTCGTCGAGCTTCGCGGCGATCGGGTGTACTTCGTGGGCCGAGCGTCGGGACTTGTGAACGTCGGCGGGGACAAGGTCTCGCCGGAAAGGGTGGAGGAGACACTGCGCCAGCATCCGGCGGTCCAGGACGCCGTGGTGGTTCCCAGGCGCAGCTCGATCACGGGATGGGTCCTCACTTCCGAGGTCGTGCTCGCGCCGTCGAATGACGGCCTTGCGCCGGGCGACCTGCGGTCGGCGCTGCGTGCCTTCGTAACCGAACAGCTGTCCCGGTCGCACGCTCCGGCGCGGATCACCGTGGTTTCCGAACTGTCGTTGTCTTCGACCGGAAAGGCCAGCAGAGCATGACCGAGCTGATGCCCCTCGACGAGCGTCCGTGCGCGGTGGTGACCGGAACCAGTAGCGGCCTGGGCCGCGCGGTCGCCAAACATCTCGAACGCGATGGATACCGGGTAGTGGGCCTCGCCCGTCGCGAGGTCAAGCCGATCGAGGTGGGTCCGAACTACGTACACCTCTGCGCCGACCTCAATGACCTGGACTCCCTACCAGGTCTGGTGAGCGAGATCGTGAAGTCATACGGTACGCCGTACGCGCTCGTGAACAATGCGGCCCGCGGCGTTGACGGACTCCTGCCCCTCATGTCGGACCGTGCGATCCGGGAAACGATGCACCTTGATCTGCTGTCACCGTTGCTCTTCACGAAATACGTCGTTCGCCAGATGATCTCGAAAGGGGAGGGGCGGATCGTCAACGTCTCCTCGATTGTGGCCTCGACGGGCTTCCGCGGATTGTCCGTCTACGCCGCCGCCAAGGCGGGACTGGAGGGGTTCACCCGTTCACTGGCACGCGACGTCGGACGACGCGGCGTCACGGTGAATGCCGTCGCACCGGGCTTTCTCGACACCGAGATGACGGATGCCCTAGGGTCGGAGAGTTTGGAGCGCATCAGGGGACGGAGTCCGATTGGTCGGTTCGCGACCCTGGACGAGGTGGCGGCCGCGGTCACCTATCTTCTCTCCCCGGCTGCAGCCGGCGTCACGGGAACGGTGATCACGATTGACGGTGGATCCACCGCATGATCCGGTGGCCGGTGTCTACGCCAATTCGATGGACAGGATGGAAGGTGGCAGCGTGGTCGAGCGGAAGCAGTTAGAGGAGGTAATCCTTCTCGAGGTCGTCGAGCTGCTCAAAGAGGAGAAGGGCGAGGACGTCGCCGTCACCCTCGAGAGCGGGCTCGTCGAGAGCGGCATGGACAGTCTCGCCTTCGCCGTCCTCGTCACGCGACTTGAGCAGTCGCTGGGGTGTGACCCGTTCCTCGCACTGGAGGACGAAGTCTTTCCTCGGACCGTTTCCGAGCTGGTCGATCTCTATGTCACCTACCAGTTGGAGAACGTGTCGTCGTAGTCGGCCGGACACCTCGGGGGGCTGGGCGCATGCGCCCAGCCCCCCGAGGTGAGCTGCTAAGGCGTGTTTCAGCAGTCGCGGTTGCCGGTGTAGATCACGGCGTGGCGGTGATCGATGTGGCGGCACGACCTCACCATTGGCCGGCCGCCGAAGTGGGACAGACGGACAGACGGCAGCTCATTGACGGGGTCTGGTGGCGGGTCCGGATTGGGTGCCCGTGGCGCGACGTCCCGGCCGAGTATGGGCCCTGGCAGACGGTCTACGGCCTGTTCCGCCGCTGGCAGCGTGACGGAACCTGAGGACGTGTCGGGCAGGCTGTCTCCCATCGGTTGTGTGGGAGGTGGTGGCCGGTGGGCAGACGGCCGGAGGTGTTCGTCCGGCAGGTGTCGATGGCCGAGGGTCAGCGGTTGCAGCGGATCACCACCATGAACAGCAGCTACCCGACTACGCAATGACCCCTGGGGTGGTACCACGCCAAAAAAGCCGGTACGCGGTCATCCAAACGGATGGCCGCCGAGGGTCGTCGCCTGTGGGTCTCGACGCAACGAGGGAAGGCGAGCAGGCTCAGGGAACGGTGACGACCTGCGCCGAGTAGCCGAGCCCGGAGCCGAACCCGGCCAACAATGCCAGGTCGCCGGGCCGGACCTGTGCGGTGGCACACAAC
The DNA here is from genome assembly GCF_019697375.1 of Micromonospora tarapacensis. NCBI lineage: Bacteria > Bacillati > Actinomycetota > Actinomycetes > Micromonosporales > Micromonosporaceae > Micromonospora > Micromonospora tarapacensis. The sequence continues at coordinate 4,306,981 of NZ_JAHCDI010000004.1, forward strand.
ACCTCCAGTGCCATCGGAATGGACGCCGCCGAGGTGTTGCCGTCCTCACGGATGCTGCGAGCCACGACAACGGACGCCGGCAGTTCGAGCTGGCTCGCGACGCTCTCGATTATCCGTATGTTCGCCTGATGCAGTATGAGCGCGTTGATGTCACGGGGCTCGAGGCCCGCGGCGTCCAACGCCTCACGGATGACATCCGCGAGTGCGCTGATCGCCCACCGGAACACCTCTGTCCCTGCCATCTCCAGGTAGGGCCACCGGACAGCACCCGGTGTCTTCAAGGCCGAGAAGGAGGCGCTCTGCTCGATCGCGTGCAGATGCGTGGTGTCGCTGCCCCAGATGACAGGACCGATGCCCGGCTGCTCTGAGGGTCCGATCACGACCGCGCCGGCGCCGTCGCCGAACAGGAATGCCGTGGACCGGTTTGTGATATCGACGATGTCGCTCATCCGCTCGGCGCCGGCAACCACCACATACTCCGTGTCGCCCGAGGAAACGAGACTGCTTGCCACCGCGAGGGCCTGGGAGAATCCTGCGCAGGCTCCTCCGATATCATGTGGCTGATGCCTCAGTTCCTGCGGCCGGCCGCTGGTACAGTGCGACAAAGTTATCGTCGCGAGATGACACGGCCACCAGTCATTGCCGCCTTGGCTCTGCCTTGCTCATTCAGGCTTACCATCTCAAGACAATCCTGGTGGCTACAAAACCGGCACTCGAACGATACCGACAGTAATCACCTGTCATGAATCGATATTCTTTGATCCTCGTTGCCAGCCTAGATCGTAAGAAACGCTCATTCCAGGCTCAACGAAGCGATATGATACATCATGCCATACTCAGTCTATGTTTTCGATATCATCAGTCAGTTCTTCAGTATCGTGTGATAGAGTGCGGTTAATCAGCCTCTTTGATGGCATCTTGAAGTCGAGATTTACTTCGAGATTGGCATTGCCTCTCTGATCTTGGTGTTATCCCATGGAGGTCTCGACAACTCAGTAGATCGTTGATTGTAAGCTGATTCATCATGATCAATTGGGAGTTATCATTGACCTCATGATCTTTCAGTCAGTATCATGCTCATCAGTCTGAGATCTGTAGAGTGAAATCAACTTTTTTCATTTTGCAGTCAGAGGAGTCATCAACAATCAGACTGTATTGAGTCATTGATGAGTCAATCCTCAATAATCATGATGGCGATTGAAGATTGATATTGGCAGTGGAAATAGCCATCATCATGGATGTAGTCTCTCTTTGTTTGATTGATCTGTGTGTTGAGTTGGTGATCACTCTTGCTTGTCAGTATCATTGAAAAGTAGTCAGTGGAAATCAGGTGCAGACTGAGCATTAAATCATTTATGAGTGTGTGGTAAAGTTGTGCTCTCCAGCCTCATGGCTGTTATAAACTCATCACCTCTTGCTCATTATCTGGCATATCGATTTCCCGGATCCGTCCGATCCTTCGATGGCCAGGAGACGGCCGGGTAATTCGTGGGACGGCCCGTCCAGTACGACGGGAGTCCAATCCTCGCTACGGTCGGTGTTACTCATTGCTGCTCCCCGGCGCTCGTGACTCTCCTGGCATCGCAGGTCCGGGAAGGCAGCGCACCGATGGTGGTGAGGCGCTCCCGGACAGCTCTCACGGAATACTCAAGGCCGTTATCCGTTCGAACCGACACGCCGTCGTTCATTGCCGCGAATTCACGAAAGAGCTTCGCTCTCATAGACATACCTTCGAGATCGACTGACTCCGCCTCGGCTTCCCCACGGTCCCGCAGCCGATCGGCGGCAACGTCCACTGGAACATCGGTGAAAAGATAGCAGTCCGGCCGGGGAAAATGCCCGGCGCACTCCCAAACGGTACGCCGTTCGGCGGCCGAGTGCGGCGTCAATAGGAACTCCACCAGCGTCGTGAAAAGGTATCGATCGATAATCACCATGCGCCCCGCCTGAAGATGACCCCTCACCTGTTTGTGCAGCGTGAGCAGGCGGTCTCCCATAAGGACGAGCGTCAGCCCGAACGGGTCGACGAAGCCACGGTCCAGACTCCCCTGTCGATCCCTGTCGAACTCGCGGAACAGCGCCGTGTCCTTCAACTTTCTAGACGGGAACTTGAAGCGCCGCACCACCACCGAGCGGCGCCTCGCCTCCGCCGCGATGCACCGGATCAACGTCGTCTTTCCGCTGGCATCGATGCCTGAAACGGCGATGAGCTTCCCAGGCCAGGCATGACGTCGCATAGGGATGCGGAAACCCAGATCACCGTAGCCACTGTCAGGGTGATTCATCCAGTGTCCTCTTTCGCCGGCCGACACGCCGGGTCGGGGATGTTCCGAACCCGGCGTGCTCGCACACTTCCGATCCCGAAGCGCCGTCGAAACGGCTCAGGGAATGTCCACCTCGATCGCCGCCGTCCTCGAAAAGGTCAGCACCGCCATGTCCTTCACGAAGGTGGTCTCGCTGGGCTCAAGAAACTCCCGCGCATCGTCGACACGAGCCGTCGTCGTGCCCGTCAGGGCAGCGTGGGGGTTCTTCCCCAGCCGAACACCGTGCGCGAGGTTGTGCGGATAGCTGAGGACGAGTGCGGCACCCTCGTACTCGTCGGGCGCAAACGTGACGTCGTGGTCGCGGTCCCGCAGCTCATCGGTAGGAAGGTCGGAGAAGTGAGCGCCGAATTCCGCCCCCTCGATGTTCTGCGTCCGCACCGTGGGGTAGAAAATCACACTGCCCACCGGCTCCTGCGGGGAGGCGATGTCCCGGTGGAGGAATCCTTCGTAGACCTGCCCAGCACGCGCGACCACCCGGAAGAGGAACAGTGTCACGATTAGGTGTTGCTCGTCGAATTCCTTCGGGATCGCCAGCTGCGCCGCAAGGCGCACGATGCCGTCGAGGTGGGCGAACGCCGGCACCTCGGTCGCGTCGGGAAGTTCCATTCCCGGTTCTCCACGAGGCTGGAACCTGGTCTCGGACAATGAGAAGGACGACTTGACGGCACCAGCGGCCAGCGCCCGAGTCTCGCCGCGCCCCAAGCAAGCGCGCTGGTAGTTGTCCCAGGCTCGACGCCGCGTGGCGACTTGTTCGGTCGGTGTCGTTCGAAGGCGGTCGGTGATACCGGAGAACACATCCTGGAGGTGACCGATCGCGGAACTGACCGATGCCTCCCTCACCAGCCGCGCCATCGACTCCGATCGCTCTGTCTCGGACTCAGCCATTGCACACTCCTTCGAAGTGGTTTTGCATTCGTGCCGGGGGAGGTAGTTTAGGCATGCGAATCTCACTCATCGACCCGAGATCGGCATAGTAGCGCGGGAGCATTTCGTCATGACGTTGATTCGACGCCCAATCCGACCACCTTACGATGGAGCACCGTTCCCGACCGCGACACTGGTTCAGGCGTCGGCGGTCATCGACCGGTACCAGCTTGACATAGATCCGCGGAAGACAAAGCGGGTCAATTCATCGGGCAATGTGCATTCGGTGTACCGGCTCGGCGACAAGTATATCCTGAAAATACCGCGAGACCATCCGCGCGCGATCGGAGAAACACTCACCGCGTCAGTCGCAGTGCCGGCCGCCACTTCCGCTGGCGTCCGGACCGGATCACTCGTCGCGTTCGACGACAGCCTGGAGATATTCAGCGTCCCGTTCTCGGTCTTCGAGTACGTGCGCGGCGAATCGGTGACCCCGTCCGCGCGGCTCCTGCCGTCCGACGCGGCCGTCTGGCACGATGTCGGGCGCGAACTCGCGACACTCCACAACACCGTAGGTCACGTGGACGATCCGAACGGCTGGCTCGAGGAGTGGACCCGCCCGCTCGACCACGCCGCAATCCTGACAGGACTCGTCGAAGCCGGCGTGCTGGCCTCGCACTCGGCCGAGTGGTTCGACGAATTGTTGAACGCCCTGAAGCCCTCGGTCAGCGGCGCGAACCGGTATCGCCGATTCGTGCACGGCGACCTCAAGCCGGGGAACGTCGTGCGGTGCGACGGCCGACTTTCCGCGCTGATCGACTGGGATGACGCGGGTTGGTTCGATCCGGCGATCGATTTCGCGCAGATACCCCTGCAACTGGTCGACGTCACTCTCGCCGGTTACCGGGCCGTCGCTCCGCTGGACGGCGACGACACGGCCGAGCAGCGAATCCTCTGGGACCACGTGATGACCGCGCTGACGGAGCTGTGGCGGCTTCGTATCGACATGGCCAAGGTCTACCACCCATGCCCCGGCGACGGGCTCGTCGAGGTGCTCGCCCTCGCCGTCGACGGCACGTCGTCACTGCTCCAGCACTTCCCGGTCCGCCGAGGCCTGGCCAAGCCGGCGGCGCGGGGCTGACCGTGCTCCGCCGCCAGAACCCGTACCTCGGCGCTCGTCGGTGACGGCTTTCGCCGTACCGCGAGCGGCCGAGGTGCGGAGCGCCATGGGGGTCTCAGGCGGATATGCGGGCTTGGAACCGTTCGGCGTCGACCACGGCGCGCTGGTGAACGCCGTCGCAGAGCACACTGCCGTCGACGCTCCTGACGGCGAAGTCGAATCGAGGCTGCGCGACGTCGCCGGCAGCGGTCGCCTCGATGACCACGACCTCGCCGACCCGGGCGGGGGCGCGGTGGTTCATGACGACCTGCACGCCGACCGTCATCTCGCCGGGCGCCAGCTGCGGTTGAAGGAGATCGGCGCACAGGCGCTCCACGTGGCCGAGGATGGCTGGTGTCGACAGCACTTCGACACCGGGGTTCCCCCAGCGCGAAGCGGAGTCCTCCGGGCTGACGGTAATGCGGCGTTCATTGCTGATCACGGATTTCTCCTGACATGCAGAGGCACCCCCAACGGCAGCTGAGCACAGCAGACCGGGGAGCCATGGATTGTGGTCCGACGTTCGCTCAGCTGTCCGCGGATGTTGTCAGCGCGACGTCGGCAGCAGGTGGAGCCGCCGCTCGTAGTCATCGGCTGTGGCGACGTCGATTCCAACTGCGCAGTACTCGACCGCCCCGGACTGGGCGGTGTGATCGCAGGTGAGGATGACGCCTTCGCCACGCTCGGGGTCGAACGCCAAGCCGGCCCGCTCTAGCGCCGCCACGGCACTCGTGAACGAATCCACCTTCAGGTGGTTGTTGCTGATGAGGTGCCGGCGTCGCAGGTAGTCGTCGCCCAAGAGCGTCCGGCCGATCCAGTGGAGATGGGTGGAGCCGCCGAGGCGACCGTTGAACTCGTTGAGGACGACGGTCTTGCCGTCGTCGGCCGCCAGTCCATCGATGTTGATGAGCCCGCGATAGCCCATCGCGTGCACGACGCCGGCGAGTTCGAGCGCGTATCGGGAGAACTCGGCGTCGCACTCCTTGGAGATCGAACTCGGGGGTATCAGGAGTCCGTCGAAAATGGGCGCCATCCGCATCTCCGCCGTGTGGCGCATGACCGGGGACCCACCGGTCAAGTTCACCTCGCACCCCAAGGAGATCGAGTCCCTTAGGTAGTGCTCGACGACGACGGGATCGCGGCCGTTCGAGCTGAAGCGCGGCCACTGCTCGGCTAGTCGCCTCTCGACGGCGTGGCGGTCCGCTACGACGGTGAGCGCAGCGGCTCCCAACTGCACGGTGTCCGCCGATGGCGTGAGGATCTCGTTGCCATGACCGCTTTCGTGCGCGTCCTGTTTGACGATCACGGACCGCCCCGCCTCGATGAACGAGACGACGAAGTCGGTGGCATCGCTCACCGACCTGGTCACCAAGCCCTCGGCGATGGGGACGCCGGCTCCCCCGGAGAGTGCCCGGAACACTGACTTCCGGTTGAGCAGCTCGGCACCGCCGGCCGCGCAGAACGCGACACTCGCGTCGTGCGACCCGATTCCGACATCGCGAGAAAGCGACGCGATGATCTGGTCGTAGCAGTAGGGGACGATGCAATCGAGTCCTCGGCCGGCGACCATCGCTCGCAACTCGTCGACGAACCGGGCCCCGCGAAGCCGGTCCGCCGTCAGCACGTCGTCGCCGAACCGCCCCGGCGGTGGAACGACGACGTCTGCCGCGGTGACCGGCACACCTTTCAGCCGGGAGGCGTAGGCGAGGAACTCGTCGCTGATGGGCTGTGGACTGACGAGGAGGTCGCCGGGCTCCATCGACCAGACCAACCGACAGGACAGGTTGCCGCCGATCCGGCGGTCCAGGGGGTCGAGCTGGCTGAGGTCGCCGACAAGGGCCTCGTTGAACGAGTTCCCGATGTACAGGGTAGTCATCGTCACCTCTCCTCAGACGCGCTCTGCTGCGAACGACTCGGACACCGCGCGGGTAAAGCGTGCGATCAGCATCTCGACCTCTCGGTCACGGATCGTCAGCGGTGGGCACACCATCACCGACTGCGTACGCGCGTCGACGCCCGAGGGGTACACCAGGAGTCCGTTCCGCAGCGCGGCATCGACGATCCGGCGGTTCAACGGCGTGGTCGCGAACTCGACCGAGTCCTGCTCGATCCCCATGCCGAGGAGCAGACCTCGTCCACGCGGCGGTCGGAGGAGGGGCACCGACTGTGCGATCAGTGCCAGCTCTCGCCGAAGGTAGGCGCCCACCTCCCGCGCTCGCGAGACGAGCCGGTGGTCGCGCGTGTACGTGAGCACCGCGAGCGCCGCCGCGGCGGCCAGCGGGTTGCCGCTCATCGTGTGGCCCATCGACACCTCCGCCGCCGGGACACCGGGCAGCACGTGTTCCCCCACGATGCAAGCGCCGATCGGCAGGTAGCCGCCGCTGAGGCCTTTCCCGGTGACCAAGAGGTCCGGCATGATCCCGGACTTCGAGACACCGAACCATTCACCGAGCCGGCCGAATCCGCTCATCACCTCATCCGCGATCAGCAGAGCTCCGGCGCTGTCACAGAACTCACGGATCCCGCGGAGCGTCCGGACCTCCGTCTCCGCCCCTCCGCTGGCCGCCCCGCCGACCGGCTCGAGGACGACGGCGGCCACGCGTGCGGGATCCACCCGTTCGAGGACGGACATCCAGTCCTCAAGCGACGGCAGGATCTCGGCGTCGTGCGAGGATGACACCTGCTCCAGCCTCGCCGCACCGCCGAGCAGAGCATCGACGTTGCGGCGGCGAGGCGGATGTCCGGACACCGCGAGCGCGCCGGCGGTCATGCCGTGATAGCTCGGCCGCTGCGAGACGATGATGTCTCGCCCGGTCCCTGCGTGGTGGTGCAGGGCGAGCCGGAGTGCGGTCTCCATCGTCTCGGATCCGGAATTGTTGTAGACGACCTCCCTGTATCCGGGGCCGGCGATCGACAGGACCATGGCGGACAGGTCTTCGACGGGCTGACTGCGGAACTGGCTGCGATGGGCGAACGTCACGAGCTGCGACTGCCTCGAGATCGCCTCGAGCACCTCGGGCACGCCGTGACCGATGTTCACGCAGATCGTGCCCGAGCACCCGTCGACGTACTCCCGGCCGTCGGCGTCGACGATCATGACCCCCTTCGCACGAGCCACCATAGGCAGTGCGGATGCTCCCGTCATTACGTCCCCGACCCACTGGAACCTCGTGCGAGCTCGCCGGACCGGTACGCACGCCGCACGTGGTTGAAGATGTTCTTCTTCTGCATCTCGTCCGTCCCGGCGGCGATCTTGAAAGCCACCGAGTCGCGCAGGTTGCGCTCCACCGCGCTGCCGGATTCGTAGCCCGAGTGGCCGAACGCCTGGACCAGGTCGAGACCCGAGCCGACGAGACCGGTCGAGGCGAACAGCTTCGTCACCGAGGCACTGAGGCTGTATCCATCGTGCCAGCCGTCCAACTGGCCGAACGACCGGTAGGCCAGTGCGCGGGACCCCTCGACGGCCATAGCAAGCGACACGACCTTCTCCTGCATGTACTGATGCCCGCTCAGCGGCGCGCCGAACGCGCGCCGCGTCTCGAGCTGCCGGACCAACGGCTCGAGCTGCGCCTCCAGGGAACTCCCGACGATGATCCCGAACAGAATCCTGTCGTACGCCAAGGTGCTGTAGAGGCGCTTCAGGCCCTCACCGACGCCGCCGATCACCGCATCGGCATCGACGTGCACGTCGCGGAACGTGATCGGTCCGGTGGGACTCGTCCGGAGTCCCAGGAGATCCTCACCGGGTCCGATCTCGACCCCGTCGACGTTGGTGCGTGTCACGAACAGGCTGAGTTCGAAGGCCCCGGACTCGGTGTCGGTGCGAACCGCCACCATGACGACATCCGCGACAGGCGCGTTCGTGATGTGCGCCTTGCCGCCGTTGAGGATGAAGCCGCCGTCGGCCGCGGGGACCGCCCGGGTCGAGATCCCCCGGACGTCGGACCCACCGGACTCCTCGGTGGACCCCGTGGCCGCGATTTCTCCGGATGTCAGGCCCGGCAGCCAGGTTTGCTGTTGCTCCGAGGTGCCGGCGGTCACCAGCAGCCGGATCAGGCCGCTCTGCGACGCGACGGACATGAGGAAACCGAGATCACGCGCACCGAGCGACAGGCCCTCCATCGCTGCCAGCCAGTCCCAGCTGTCCTGGCCGGCACCTCCAATCTCTGCCGGCACCTGCAACTGCCAGAAGTCGGTGGCCGCCAGCTCCTTCCAGATCCCCCGATCGAAGGATCCGTCTCGATCGCGGGCATCGGTTCCCACCGCAACCAGATCGGTGGCGATCTCATGGAACCGCCCCCGGATCTCCAGCTGACGCTTGTTCCAAGTTATGTTCACGGCTCCTCCACTCTGGCACCCGGGTTCGACCAGCTGATCAGGGTGCCTCCCCACGACATCCCGGCGCCGAAGGCCGCGAGCAGTACCAAAGACCCCTGTCGCAGCCGGCCGTCCTGCACCGCCGCGTCGATCCCGAGTGGCACCGACGCTCCGACGGTGTTGCCGAACACCTCGCCGGTATTCACATTCCGGTCCCCGGCGAAACCCGCTTCCTCGGCGCAACGCGCCACGAGTTTGGGATTCGCCTGGTGACAGATCAGATAGTCGACGTCCGCCACGGTGACGCCCGCCATCTGCGTCACCGTGTTCACCAGCTTCGGCAGGTTCTCGAGCAGCAACTCGGAGATCTCCCGGCCGCGCATTCTGAAGAGATGGCCTGCGGTGTCGGGGGCCCGGCCCGGCAGCGGAGGTGAGAAGCCGCCCACGGCGTAATCGCCCAGCGAGCCATCCGTCGCAAGGGCCGTCGCCATGAATCCGCCCTCCTTGACCGGGCCAAGCACCACTGCCCCCGCCCCGTCTCCGAAGAGCGGCCAGGTCTGACGATCGAGCGGGTCCGTCATCCGCGACCAGACGTCGCAGCCGATGACCAGAACGAACGGCCGCTCGACGTCCACTCCGACCAGTGGCCGTGCGACCTCCAGCGCGAAGATGAACCCCGCGCACGCCGCGTTGAGGTCGAACGCGAAGGCCTGCGTCGCGCCGAGGCGGTCCTGGACCCGGGCGGCGACCGCCGGGACCGGCGGGTCGGGGCTGACCGTGGCCACGATGACGGTGCGGACCTCGCCGGGGCTGACACCGGCGGCGCGGAGGGCCTCCCGGCCCGCCCCGACGGCCAGGTCGGTGAGCGATGTCTCGGCGGGAGCCCGGCGCCGTTCGCGGATCCCCGTCGCACGCTGGGTCCATCCGGGCCTGGCATCGAGCGCCCGATCCATCTCGTCGCAGGTCACAACGGTGCTCGGCAGGCACGAGCCAGTGCCGATGATCCCCATCGGCGACTCCGCCGCAGCGTGGCCTCCGCGCCCCTGCGGCCGGTTCTTCGCCCCGTGGCTCATCATCGCCGCCCCCATGCCGAGGTCACGCTGACGCGACCTTGGGCGTTTGCCTGGGCTTCCGCGAACTCCACGACGTGAACGTTGGGCACACGTGCCAGCTCCGGAGTCCATGCTGCCCAGCCCGGCACCGGGTTCACCTCGATCACCGTCAGGCCGGCCTCGCTCATGATGATGTCGACGCCGGCCGTCGTCAGGTCAGTCGCCTTCGTAGCCAGCAGGGCCAGGGACACGAGCTCCTCCGACGGCTCGACGAAGGCGGAGCTCACCGGGTCGTCGGCGAGGTCACCGGAGAACGGCTTCCAGTCGTCGTCGGCGGTGTCGAACCGCGTGCAGCTGGAGACCTTCGATCCGATGACGAGCACTCGGTAGTCACCCCTGTGCTCCAGGTAAGGCTGGCAGAGGAGCGTGCCGTGCCGTTCGAGGAGTGTGTCGATGAGCTCCAGGGCCGAGGTGGTCGGGCCGTCGAGGAGGCGCTCGACGTCGAGCCCGCGGTAGCCCAGAGCCGGCTTGACCACCACCTGGCTCCACACATCAAGCGCCGCGCGCACGTCGGCGGCACTGCGGCACTCCTTGGTCGGCGGGACGGGGATGCCGTGCAGCGTGAGCTGCTGGAGCATGGCCCGCTTGCTCGCCGCTCTGATGTGCACGTCCAGCGGATCGAGGACGATCACACCCGGTTCGCCATTTAGCGACAGAAGCTGCTGGATCTTCTCCGTCCAGGGCGGCGTGCTGAGGTCGCACCGGCAGAGGATGACGTCGAACTCCGACAACGGGGTCCCCTGGACGGTCGCTACCGCACCCGCGGGACCGGGATCACAGCGTACGTCGTCGAGCTCGAACACCAGCGCGCTGTGCCCGCGTTCCCTGGCGACGTCCGCGATCCCAATCGCTTCCGGCTCCGCCTTCTCCCACGCGAGAATCCCGAGTTTCACGCTGCCCACCAGAACGTGGGCGCATTGGTGGAAGTGGTCATCGATGTTCTCCATTCGTAGATGACTTTCGCCAATCGCAGGACCGATTCAATGTGTGCAACTAGGAATTTCCTCCGTCACACAGCCCAGTTTGGACAGACCGGCCTGACAATGACGTCGATCGATGCCACTCCGCCGAAGTCGCGCCGGCTCGAATGTTCAGACGCTCCGGGCAGCGTGCTCCGTGAGAATCGCTTGAAGATCCGCGTGCCCCGGCTTCCACTCGCCGGCAGCCGCCTGCGTCGTCGTCAGCACGCCGCGTTCCAGGACACCCCGCGTGCTGATGCAGCCGTGCTCCGCCGTGATGATGCACGCGGCGCCGACCGGGTCGAGCTTCTGGCGTATCGCTTCCACCACCTGATAGCCGATGTGCTCCTGGACCTGCAGCCGCCGCGCATACCCGTGGAGCACCCGGGCGAGCTTCGACAGGCCGACGATGGGTGCTCCCGGCCGCGGGCGGTACGCGACCGTCGCCGTGCCGGTGATCGGCAGCAGATGGTGCGCGCAGGTGGATGTCAAGCGGATCCCGCTGAGCACGACGAGGCCGGGATCCGACGGTCCGGTGAACGTCGCGTCCAGGTGGATGACCGGATCGCTGTCGTATCCGGCGAGACACTCGGCCCATGCTTCGGCGACGCGTCGGGGTGTGTCGTACGTATGCGAGTCGCGCTCCACACCGAGCGCGAGCAGGAGGTCGGAAACACTCGACGCGACCTTTTCGATGTCAATCATTCAATGACCTCTACGATCTTGCCAGGCGAGAATGTGCAGCCGATGGGTAGCGTTGATGCCGGCATGCGCGGCTGCGTCTGCGATCGCGCGCCAGCGGCCGTTCAGCTCTTGCGCGGTCGTCCCCTCCGGCATTACCCAGACTTGGTCGAGGGGCCAACCGGTGGTGCGAGCGATGTCGACGGCACCCGCGACATCTTCGGTCGAAGCGCACACCACCTTCAGGTGCGCATGGCCGGATTCCGCGACCTCGGCCCACCCGGTGCGTAGTGCCGGATCGATGTTGCCGCGATGAACACCCGCATTCGCGAGTTTCGGTGACACCACGAATGTCTCGACGAAGCCTCGAGTGGTCGCGTTCGGTACGATCGTTCCGTTGGTCTCGACGTGCAGCGTGCAACCGCGCGCTCTCAGCCCGGTGCACAATGCGCGCCATGCAGGTCGGTTCTGGTGGAGCAGTGGCTCTCCACCGGTGACGACCACAAGCGACGACGAGGCGATCCGGGCGAGAACCTCTTCCACGGGTGTCATCGGGATCTCACGCCGCAGGTCGAAGCGCTGTGCGTCCCAGGTGTACGGCGAGTCGCACCAGGAACACGAGAGATTGCAGCCGCCGAGCCGGACGAACCAGGCACTCCGGCCGGCAGACGGGCCCTCGCCTTGGATGGTTGGCCCGAACACCTCGGAGACCGGCAGTGCCGGCATGCCGCCGTCGCCGGACTCGAGCAGATCCAGGTCGGCCTCGTCGGTCTTCACCAAGAGACCTCAGCCGCATTGACATGGGTTTCCCGCACCACGACCCGGGACACGCGCACACCTGGCCACCTCCGCGATCGGAGGTATCCGGCCGTGACCCGGCCGAGAAGCTCAGCGACGTTTTCCACCGTCGGCCAGCTGAGACCGAACGAGGGATCCGCTTCGCCGAACACGAATACCTTGGAGTCCGCCGCCTTCAGCGCCGGCACTAGCTCGTCCTCGCTGCCCAGCATGGCCCCGTGATCGAGATTGCCGTCGATCCACTGCCGCAGATAGCTCTTCAAGTCCTGGAACTCCACGACTATGCCGTCGGTTCCGGCCTCGCCCGCGACGGTTGCCTCCACCCACCAGGAGTGACCGTGGAGGTTGTGGCATTTTCCGCCCAGCTGCGGCAGACGATGCGCGGACTCGAAGTTGTGCCGAACGGTGATAGCGGTGGTCGCTGCCGTCTGCCGGATTTCACTGCGGCCGACCTCTTGTTCTTCCTCGCACCATGTCGCGTCGCGTGCGAGTTCATCGTTTCTCCCAGCCATCAAGCCCTCCTCCAATTCGCAGCAGGCTCCCGTCACCAATGCCGAGAAGGATGCGGTCGGCTTTCACACGACCCTGACATGCTTGCTTGCCCGCCACCGTAACGCGGCAGCAGGCGACGTCAATAGAAGTTTGTCGCCGATATCGCCTGCTGCAACGAGAATTCGACGCGGTCCACGCCGGGTTCGATCGCACGGTAAACCACCCGAGCTTGAGCCAGATAATTCATTGCGGCGATCACGTCAATTGTCAACCCTATTGGTCTGCGGCTTGGTCGCGCCGAGATGGCTCCCGCCTACCAGACCGGTGCCCCCGTTCGTCTCGCCGGCGCGGACGTGGGTCCGTCACGTGCGCTGCGGGGGCGTCGGGGTGGTGTCCAGCTTCGAGGGCAGCAGTACCTTGCGGAAGCGCGGCGGCCAGAGCACGGGTGAGCCGCAGCCGGGAGCCGGATCCCTGTGCAACTGCTGATAATCCTCAGTTGCACAGAGGTCTCCGGGAGACGGATTGGCTTGCGCGGCACAAACGTGCGCACGACGGGGATCCGTCGTATTGTCGCCGGAGATCGCGTCAGGCCATCAGGCGGGAAGACCTCGCCGTACGGGCCTCGACCAGGCAGCAGCCCTTCATCAGATCAGACGATCCGCCTGCCCGATTGCACTTCGTCCGCCGATCGGTGTATCGCCCTGTCAATGCGCGGGTTGCATCACATTCCGCGCGCTCGTCACGTATCGCGCACTTACCGGAGGAATTATCGTGGCTGGTGAAATCCTTGATCTCGTCGTAGCGAACGGGACCGTCGTACTCGGCGACGGACGTTACAACGTGGCGGTTGGCGTCAAGGACGGGAAGGTGGTCGCCCTCGCACCCGAGGAGTTGCTGCCACCCGCGAAGGAACGCATCGATGCGTACGGGAATTTCATCCTGCCGGGCGTCGTCGACTCGGAGGCCCATCCCGGCTGCTACGTGCCCTTCGAATACGACATGCGCACCGAGTCGCGGACCGCGGCGTGCGCCGGGGTGACCACCTGGGGCATCCAGGCGCCGGTGACGCGCATGGGTACCGAGCCGTTCCAAGAGGTCGTCAACCGGGCCGACGTGGTCTCGTTCCATCATGCGTTCCCTTCGGCCCGGAAGGTGATCGAGAGCGTTTCGCACGTCGACGCCTATCTCACCTACATGCTCGAGACCGATGAGCAGGCCCACGAGATCCAGGAGTATGCCGAGGGGCATGGCGTCACGTCGTTCAAGCTTTACCTACAGACCCGCGGCCTCAAGGCCATGCGGGACGGCGACGACAGCAACTGGCCGTCTCGGCGCGCGGGCCTCGGTACGGGCATCGACGACGGAACCGTCTACCAGGTGATGGAGCAGGTGGCCCACCTCGGCTACCCGGGGATGGTGCACATCCACCCGGAGAACTGGGAGATCGGCCGGGTTTTCGAAGACCGTCTGCGCGCGGCCGGCCGCACCGACTTCGGCGCCTGGACGGACCGTTCTCCCGACTTCCTTGAGGCACAGCACATCCGGGCCTACGCGTATCTGGCGCAGCAGACGCCGGGGAATCCTCCGCTGTACCTTCAGCACTGCACCACGCGCCTCAGCTTCGAGGAGGTCGCGAAGGCCCGCGCCGAAGGCGCGCGGGTGTTCGCGCAGACCGGCCCGGCGTGGCTGTGGGCGCAGCCGGAGGACGGCTGGCGGATCAACGTGCCGCTGCGGCGCCGGGAGAACATCGACGCCCTGTGGCAGGCGCTGGCCGACGGCACCGTGGACGTCGTCGGGTCCGATCATGTGGTTGGCTGGGAGCCGGCGAGTTTCGAGGAAATGTACAACCCGAACATCTGGGACTGCCGTACCGGCTTCAGCCGGGTCGAGCTCTTCCTGCCCGTTCTGCTGTCCGAAGGCGTGGGCAAGGGCCGGATCAGCATGGAGCGCCTGGTTCAGGTCAGTTGCGAGAATCCGGCCAAGACCAGCGGTCTCTGGGGCCGCAAGGGCTCGCTGCTTCCCGGCTTCGACGCGGACATGGTCATCGTCGACGCCGGACGCGAGGTCACCGTCGGCAAGGAGCACATCAACACCCGGGCCGGATGGTCGATCATGGAAGGCCACACCTTCCACGGCTGGCCAGTCAAGACGATCATGCGTGGCAAGGTCACCGCCGAATGGGCCGACGACTCCCCTGGAATGCGTCCGGTAGGCGAAGCCCGGGGCGAGTATCTGGCCCGGTACCCGCAAAGCTCATCGTGCACCTACCCGATCGCCGAGCCGACCGCCGTCGACATGTCGCATCGCCGGTGGAGCGGTTTGGACTTCAGCCGGCCCGGCTTCAGCGCGGAGACCCAGCTCTACACCTCGGTGCGCGCGGACGGGCGTGGGGAGGCCGGGCGATGAGGGACAACAACCGGGGTGATGGGATCACCGAAGAGGCCGCCGCCTACGACAACGAGGTCTGGGCGGACGTCCTCGGCGAGACAGACCGGATGGTCTTCGAAGCCGCCGGCTGGGGACGTCGGGCAGGATTCGGCCGACGACCGGCGCTGATGATCGTCGACGTCAACTACAACTTCTGCGGAGACCGGCCCGAGCCGATCCTCGAGTCGATCGAACGCTGGCGGTACTCCTGCGGCGAGGTCGCGTGGACCACGGCGATACCAGCGATCGCGCGACTGCTGGAGGTCGCCCGGCGTAAACGGCTGCCGGTGATCTACACGACCAACCCGCGGCGCCCGGATGGATTCGACCTCGGCGTCTGGACGTCGAAGAGCACCCGCAGCGATGACGTGGTGGACGTGAAAGGACACCTGGGCAACCGGATCGTCGCCGAGGTCGCACCGCAGTCCGATGACATCGTCGTCGAGAAGCGGAAGCCCTCGGCCTTCTTCGGTACGCCGCTGATGAGTCACCTGACGATGCTCGGCGCCGACTCGCTGATCATCACGGGCACGACTACAAGCGGTTGCGTACGGGCCACGGCTGTGGACGCCATCTCCTACGACCTTCGTGTCACCATCCCGCACGAGGCGGTCTTCGACCGGGCGGTGCTCTCCCACAAGGTGAGCTTGATGGACATTCATATGAAGTACGCCGACGTCACCAACCTCGACGAAGTCCTCGGCCATCTCGAAGGACTCAACGAGGGGATGTTCGACGACGTCTACCCGCCAGCGGCAGCCCGCGCCAGTTCCGGCTGACCTGGACGGCATGCAGGCGCCAGCAGTAACCCCGGGCCTCCCGCATGTGCGGGAGGCCCGGGGTTTTCTGAGCGTACGAACGCCGGGCCGGACGTGCACGCCCGCAGCCACGCCAGCGTGCGGAATCGACCTGGTGGGGATAGACCGTTTCTCGTGTGCGCTTGCCGGCCACGGTGCGGGTGACCCGCTCGGCCTGCTGGCCGTGCGGGGAGCCGATGCCGCCTGGTGTCTGGAGGGTGAGCGCTTCCACGGTGCGGGTCCTACGGGTGCGGCGACAGTGCGCGCGTGGGCGACCGGCGGGTGCAGGGCGTCCGCGACGATCACCACACCCGTCAGGCTGCCCGGACGCGCCTTGATCTGCTCCAGCAGCGGGGCGAGCGCCGGAATTCATTCGCCCCGCGACCTGGACCTGCGCCAGGACCACACCGGTCGACGTGTCATAGGCCGACAGCAGGTGAACCCGCCTCTCGGTCAGGACCGCGCCGCGCAGCACCTTGCCGTCCACGGGGATGACCCGCCGCGCCGGCGGCGGCGCCACCGGTGGTCGGGAGCACAGCCAGTCGGTCAGGACCGCGGTCAGCGTCTCGGCGTCGACGCGGATCAGCAGCCGCCACAGGGTGGCCAGCACCGCACCTACCGCGACCACGAGCACGCTCGCCATGGGGTACCGAACACCACATAGGCGGGTGTGGTCCTTCTCGGTGTCGAGTTGTCTACGGCCGGGTCAGACGCACCTCAACCGGCTACGCGAAACCCCTGGCCCACGCCTACCTCACTGTCACCGCCGCTCACGCCAAAAAGGGGCGCCGAATCCGATGACGGCCTCATTCCTCTCACCCTCGGCGAGGTCCGTCGTCTACTGGCACACCTGATCACCACCCACCCGACCCTTCGACCACATCCATCGATGGTCCGATGGCGAAGTCGACACCAGTACCGCGCTGAAATAGCCCACTACCAGCGAAGACTGCTACTCCACCAGGTGTGGCTGGAGTATTAGGACTATTTCGTAATGACCCCGCCGCTTGGTCCGCCACTACCACACCTGAACCGGTTCCCGGAAGGTTTCTTACGCGCCATTCGTTCCTGCACTCACGCCCGTTGTCGCCCTCAGTAGATGGTGGTGAGCATGGACGGACACGGACCCACCTCCGAGCTCCACGCCCTGATCGACCTCGTCCCCACCGGACACGGCATTGACCTCGATCGCCGGATTTTAGCGAACTACCGATACGGCCACGTGTTCGGTCAGAGACGAATCCGTAGACGGCTGAGATCGCCCAATGCTTTGCTCTTCTCGTCGGGATCGCAAGCACACCGCAAGCGGCCTCAATTCCTGGATTCCCATGACAGGAGGTGATCCAAATGCGTAAGCACAACAGAGCCCGATCCGCACACCACGAGCCTTCGTGCCCCGGCTCGATGAGCTCGGAGAACGACTGCCCCCGCATATCAAAGGTGTGGAGTCGCTCCTCCTCGCGATCGTCAGCGAGACATTGATATCGGACATCCCCCGGGGCGACATCACGTCCACTTCCGATCGCTGCTCCGGCACTTGTGGCCGGCCTTGACGCCTCAGGAGCGCCGTGCCATCGGTCCGCTCCTCCCGTCGGTCGTCTATGCCTTCCTTGAACCGGACTACGAACCGGCGGTGACACACCTGACCGCCGTCGGCCTGACCGCATCGGAGATCGAGCAGGTCATCGCCGAAACCTGGCCTCCGGGGACCGTGCGGGCCGCAGTTGCGGAAGCCGCCTCCCCTGGTCCGGTACCTCGCGGAGGCCGGTGTCCTCGACGACGCCCGCACCCAGGAGGAGTTCGACAGTTCCGGTCTGCTCGACAGCGGCTCCACATCCCACACCGTGGCCGACGGAGCGCCGCTCCTACACATCCCGAGAGAGTTCTCCTGATGACCGTACTGGCTCCTGCCAGCCGCAGACCCGGTATGGAAGGCGTGTTCTGGCGGTTCTGGCTGGCATCGACGACAGCCAAGACGGGCTTGGCGCTGACATTGGTGGCGCTGCCGCTCGTGGCGCTTACCGTTCTCGGCGCGAGCACCGTTCAGGTCGCCATGCTCGCGGCGGCAGGGCAGTTGGCCTGGCTTCTGCTCCGACTGCCCGCGAGCGCGCCGCCGAGCAGACCTGAGCTCCAGCTGGCGCCGCGCTGTTCCGATCCGGCCCGCCAGTCGTGATCCCGCTGACGACGTCCACCGGGACTGTCTCCTTATTCGCGATCGGCAACGCCGGCTTCGCCTTCGGCGTCGTCATCGGAAGTATCATGGCAAGAACCCACCGGCAGACCGAATCGCCCCCTGAACTGCTTTCCCGCGTGATGGCGACAGTCCGTTTCGTTTCCTGGGGTGCGTTGCCAGCTGGGTCTGCGCTCAGCGGCGTACTCGGCGCGGTTCTCGGCCTGCATCCCGCGCTGTGGCTGGTGTGCACCGGTGCGCTCATGGCTCCAACGATCATCCTCCTCAGTCGCATAGGCGGGCTGAGGGACCTGGAGGCGTTGGAAAAGCCGCAAGAGCGCAGGGTCACGATCAGCCAACGGCCTTGAATCCGCAGCCTCAAAGGACGGACCCGGCTGTGGGGCGCGTCGTGCAGTGACGGAAGGAAAGGAACACGATGAAGGAAACATCCGCCGGCGAATGGCTCGACCCGCTCCGTGAACGGAACCTGCTGCCGGACGAGGTACTCGCGGCCTTCGTCGTCGGCTCGGCCGCCCGTGGGTGGCACAACGCGCGAAGCGACTTCGACATCTGCATCGTCACCAGGTCGCAGCGTTACCCCGGCAAGGGCGATCACATCCCGATCCCGCTGGACCCTCCCTTTCTCATGAGCGAGATCTTCTACGCGCAGAACAAGCGGTGGGAGATCAAATACTGGCTCGACAGCCAGGTCGACCAGATGCTCGACAAGGTCTCCTGGGACGCCTACGAACGGGGAACGTCCGCCGGCGGCGTGCTCACATTGGCCGAAGAGCTCATGTTTTCCCGCCTGAGCAACTGCCTGCCGCTGATGGGTGAGGAGTGGGTCCACGAGCGTCGGCGACAGCTCGCCAAGTCAGCGTTCCGTTCCTTCCTCCTCGTCCGTTCCCTGGGCGAGGTGGATGACGCCGTCGAGGACGCGCTGGGTCAAATGGAAGCGGGGCACCTGGAATGCGCGGCGATCTCGGCCCGGAACGCCTTCGGGCACGCAATCGACGCCCTGCTCGAGAGTGAAGGAGAATTTGGCAGCCACCAGCCCAAGTGGCGACCCAACCGGTTCAAGGCGGCCGCCCCCGCGGCCGTGTCATTCGAGACGTACTGGGCGCTCGAGACGATGCAGACGTACGACCCCGTTGATCCCAGGCCGTGGATCAAGAGCATCCTCACCTTCTGCCAGGACATCGCCATGGGCGTGGAGGTTTCGTGAAGCCACCGGTCCCGTGCAGCCCCGAGGCTGTGTCTCGGCGGACCCTCGGAATCCGCATCCGGCTCGTCAAGGGCGATTTCCTCATCGGAGACGAGGACAAGGCCCAACTGCTTCCCGGACCAGCCCAGCTGATCTTCGCCTCTCTCGATGCCGCATGCACCGTGTCCGACATCTCCAGACTGATCGCCGCGGAGTGCGGCATCGACGAGCAGGAAGCACTAGAGGACGTCGGGGAAGTTCCTCGGCGACCTCACCGGCAGGGGCTGGGTCGAGTGGTGAACTGTTCCCCCGACCTCAGGTCAGCGTCATGATCAGACTCAGGGTCGACGACGAGAGCCTGCACACGATGCGTCTGGCGTTCAGCCCGCTGTGGGAGACGATCGGAAGCCTGGGAATTCTCGCCAGGTACCGGGGCGAGGCCCCCTCGCCGTATGCGAACTGGGCACGCACCGTTCGAGACACGACGCCCGCGAAACTCACCGCAGAGCTCGTTGAGGCATTGCGAGCGCCGCAGCCGTCGTTGATCGTCCCGGCAGCCCTGCCTGTACCGGACCCCACGCGTAACACCATCACGGTCGAGCTCAGCCGCCTGGTGGAGACATCGGGAGGCGACCCCGGTGTGCGCCGTGCCGTGACGTTGCTGAAGAGGTACTGGGACCACGCGGTCGCCCCCTACTGGGCATCGATACGCTCATCGCTGGAGGACGAGATCCTCTTACGCGGCCGAACTCTCGCCGTGGAAGGGCCCGAAGCGATGCTCCACGAGATCGGTGGACGTGTGCTCTGGTCGAATCCCCTTCTCACGGCGCCCTATCACCGTGACCTGGCGAGCAACCTCACCCGGTCGCGACTCCTTCTGGTGCCGACGGTGTTCGCGGGCGGACTCAGGTTGTTCGTCGAACACGACGATCGGGTGGCCATGTCCTACCAGGCACGCGCGGCGGGATATTTCCACGTGCTGACGGCCCGGTCGGTGTCCCGGGAAGCCGAGGACAGGCTGGCACTGCTGCTCGGCAGGGCGCGGGCACAGGTCGTACGCGTTCTGGTGGAACCGAGGACGACCACGGCTGTGGCCCAGGCACTGGGGCTTGCCAAGAGCACGGTCTCCCAGCATCTCGCGGTGCTGACAGATGCCGGCTTCGTGTGGAAGCAGCGGCTCGGCGGCCGGGTCTTCTACCAACTGGACCGCAACGGCCTTGCGCTGCTCAGACAGCTCGGTCTGTGAGGTTCATGTGCTCCCGCGCCCGAAGCGTAGCTGTCGCGCTATTGATCTTGATCGTGACCTGCTCCGGCTCAGCTGTACTGAGTGGAAGGTCCGTTCAGCGGAGGAGGCTTACGCGTGATCAGCCCCTCCATCGTGGGGCTGAACGCGACACGGGCTGCGGCTCGGCCTGCTGGATCACCCCGACTTCGTGAAGGACCTCATGGACGGCATTCGAAGGGACTTAGTTCATGTCGATGACTACCTCGAGTCCGACCTGTCCGTACTCACCGCCCCTCTACACGTGTTCGGCGGGGCCGGCAACGGTGTCACGCCAACCTCCGACGTTCCCGGGCGGGACCGCTGCGTCGGCGCGGGGTTCGGCATGACGCTGCTACCCGGCGACCACTCCTACCCGACCAGCGAGGCCGGAAGGATGGCGGCGGCGGTACCCGGACTCGCGTACCGCCGGGCGGCCACGGCTGGTCAGGTGTGGTCATGAAACGCTTCGTGGTTCTCGGGCTCAGGTCTCTCCGGCGGCGGTGCTATCGGCCGCCCCCCGCCCCCGACTCTCGACCGTCCGACCCACTGGACGAGTTGATCGACGCCGAGGGGTGGGCCCGCGGCGAGCACACCTCCGGCGAGGAGCACTCCCCGCACGCCGGACGGTCGTTCCACGTCGAGACGATGACCGAGAACGGCATGCACGACGTGGTCAAGGTGACCGCGTCGAACCCACCCGGTGTCGGCGCTCCCCTCGCGGGCCTGTCCACCGAAGAGCTGGCCGCCGTGCGTTCGGTCGTACGCGCCGCGCTCGACCTCACCGGGCACCAAACCGGTCGCGCCGTTACCGAGGTCGCTCTCACCGAAGCCGGTCCGCGCATCGTCGCGTTCCGGATCGAGCACACCTGACCTGTGCGGATGTCTCCTTACCGGGAGCAGGGCATCGGAGCGGGAACGATCCGGGACCGGACACCCGCATGTTGGTCTCACCAGCAGGCACGACCTAGCAGGGAGACACCATGGGACGCAGGATCGCCGCTCTGATCGCCGCCGTTGCTGTCATCGCCGTCCTCAGCGCCGTCCACCACGACGGCGACGGCAACCATCCGCTCGCCGAGGACAAGGGCCTTACCATCATCATCGGGCAGTGAGCCCCGCGACCTGGACAACTCCGGGGCACGACGTCGGCTTTCGGGGACGCCGAGAGCCGTGAACAGTGCCTCCGCCGCGGCCCAGTGGGGGCCCGCCGTCAACTCGTCGCCCAGGGCACGGGCCGCCATCGCCATCCCCCTCAGCGCATGGGCCTCCTCCATGCGGTAGCCGATGGCCGACGCCACCTCGCATGCCTGTACGTGCAGGGACAGCGCCTTGTCGTGGTCACCACAGGCCCCGAACAGTCGGCCGAGCATGTTCTTCACTTTGGCACGGCGCAGCGGTGACGCACTCCGCTCGACCAGGGTCTGTGCCTGGTCGGTGTATTCCCCGCAGGCCTCGGAATCCCCGCGTTGATTGGCGAGTATCGCCGACAGGGCGAGGGTGACCGCGGCCTGGCCGGGGTCCGTCCGCTCGTCGTACAACGTCCGCGCCTCGGCCAGGGAGCTTTCGGCCGCCGCCAGTTCGCCCATCCCGACCTGCGCCAGCGCGAGGTCGGTGAGGGCGACGAGTTCCGTCTCGTGCCGGCCGGCTTGCCGGGCCAGCGTGATGGCCCGCCGGGCGGTGCCGGAGGCCTCCGCGTAACGGCCCCACTGCTCGTACAGCGCGCTCAGCACGGTGAGGCTCTCGGCCTCCGCGCAGGGCGTACCCAGCTCGCGCTCCAGGGCGACGGCCGCCTCCAGATGGCCCAGTGCCTGATCGAACTGCCCTCGCATGCTCTGGTGCAGACCGAGGGCGCCCTCGCTGTGCGCCTCGGTGGGGCGGTCTTCCGCGACCACTGCCAGATCCCGGCCCTCACGCGCCGCGCTGACGCCCTCCTCGTGCAGGCCCAGCTTCCAGCAGGCCACACTAAGATTGGAGAGGCAGATGCTGAGCAGCCCGGCCTCGCCGATCCGGCGGGCGGCGGCCACCGCGGTGCGGCTGACCCGCCTGAACTCATGCAGGCTGCCCCGGAGGTTGAAGTAGAAGGCCAAGTTGCGGACGAGGAACACCACGTGCCGGTCCAGGGATTCTCGCTCGGCGAGGTCGATGACCGAGACGAGGGTGACGTCCTCCCGCGCGAACCACGCCTGCGCGTCGTCTGCCTGGCGGAAGCTGGGCAGCGAAGCCGCAGACCGGGGCAGCCCGGTGGGGCGTTCGCCGCGGCCGGGGAAGAGGACCGCGCAGGCCGCTTCGCTAGCCGCCAGATAATAGTCGACCAGCCGCCCGGCGAGGGCCGGTCCGCTCTGCTTCGGCATCCGGTCGTACAGGCTGAGGGCGAAGCTGCGCACCAGGTTGTGGTAGGCGTACAGACCCACGTCCGGCTGTTGAAGCAGGTGCACGTCCAGCAACTTCTCTAGCCGGTCCTCGGTCTCGCGGACGTCGAGTCCGAGCAGGGCCGCGGCGGAGAAGACGTCGACGGCACGGCCGGGATGGACGGACAGCAGCAGGAACAGGGAGCGGCAGTCAGCGGCCAATCCCTGGTAGGACAGGCGCAGGGTGGTGGCCACGCCACGCTCGCCGGAGTTGAGCTCGTCCAGCTTGTACGTCTCGTCGCGCAGCCGCTCGACCATGTAGCGCAGCGACCACGACGGCCGGTTGCGCAGCCGTGCGGCGGCGATCCGCAGCGCCAGCGGGAGGTGGCCGCAGAGTCGGACCAGCTCGGCTGTCTCCGACTGCTCGGCGGCGGTCCGCTCGGCGCCGAGGACCTCCGCGATAAGGCTCGTGCTCTCCTCGGGCGCCATCACGCCGATGGAGATCCACTTCGCGCCGTCCAGGTCCACCAGTCGGGCCCGACTGGTAACGATCACCAGACAGTCGGGGGATCTCGGCAGCAGGCCGATCACCACGGGGACATCCGCGGCGTTGTCCAGCAGGATCAGCATCCGCTTTCCGGACAGCTCCGATTGCCACACCGCCGCCCGTCCCGGTACGTCGTCGGGGATGCGCTCCTCCGGCACACGCGCGGCGCGCAGCAGGATCTCCAGCGCGGCGGCCGTGGTGACCGGTTGTTCGTAGGGGGCGTGGCCGCGTAGGTCGATGTAGAGCTGCCCGTCGGGGAACTCGTCGGCGAGCCGATGGGCGGCGCGTACGGCCAGCGAGGTCTTGCCGGAGCCGCCCATTCCGTCGAGGGCCACGATCCGGGTGTGCTGGCCCCGCTTGCGCACACTCGCCGTAATCTGACTCAGCTCCCGTTCCCGGCCGACGAAGTCGGCCAGGTCGTAGGGAAGGTTACGGGGCGGATCGGCGGGCGCGGCGGTCGGCGGCTCGATGGGGGCGGGCGCCGCCAGTGAGGGGTGCTCGCGCAGCATGTTTTCGTACAGTCGGCCCAGCGCCGGGCCGGGGTCGATCCCCAGCTTCTCGACCAGGCGCTCCCGGACTTTGCCGTATTCGTCCAAGGCATCCGCGCGGCGTCCGGAGCGATACAGCGCCAGCAGCAACTGGCCACACAGCGTCTCGCGCAGTGGGAACCGACCGACATATCCGCGCAGTTCGCTGATCAGCTCCGCGGTCTCGCCGAGCGACAGCCGCAGTTCGAAGTACCGCTCGACGGCGGCCATGTGACGCTCGCCCAGCAGCACCGTGGCGGTCTCGATCACCGGGCCGTCCAGCCCTGACAGCGCTGGCCCGCGCCACAACGCGAGCCCGGCGCCCAGCGCCTCGGCCGCCTCCCGCGGCTGCCCGCTCGCCGCCAGCTCCTTGCCCTGGTCCAACCAGCCGGTGAACTCATGCAGGTCAAGCTGGGTCGGCGTCACCACGGCCGTGTAACCGGGCCCGTCGGTGACGAGTACCTGACCGCCCTCGGGAATCCGGCTGCGCAGATTGGCCACGCTCTTACGGATCTGATGGGCTCCCGTGGCGGGTGGGTCCTCACCCCACGCGGCCTCCATCAGCCTCGGTACGGGGAGCATGTGACCGGCGTCGAGCAGCAGCGTGGCGAGGACCCGGCGCTGGATCGGGCCGCCGAGTTCGAGCCGGACGCCGCCGGACCATGCCTCGAGCGGACCCAGGATGTTGAACCGCAGGCCGCCACCGTCCATACCCGCCATCCGCAAACCTCCCCCGTGAAGCATCAACGAAGCGAGCCCTCCTCGGATATGCGGATTATAAGACACCCTTGAATGAGCCACTTTCATCCTGCCTAGCGGTTCGCTTCGACGTGGTGCAGGGCCAGGATGGCTTGCACGACCGCGGTGGCTCGCCGTGGACAGCAGCGCAGCTTGACCAGGATCTATTAGGTTTTGAGCGTGGCGATCGCTCGTTCTCCGCGGGCGCGGATCGTCGCGTGGACCCGGTTCACGGCCTTCTGCCTGCCTGACAGCCTCGGCCGGAAGCGGCGCCGCTTGAACGGAGTGCGCACGCTGCCACGGGCGGTCGGTCGGGATCAGCGTGCCGTCCAGGATCGCCTACGCCAGCAGCCGGATGCGTCGCATGGCGGTGTCCAGGTCGTCGGCGGCCGAGCTGAGCAGCGCTATCGCCTTCCGGATGTAGCGCCCGGCGGTGGCGACGCCGATCTCGAACCCGGCCGCGAGTCGGGTGTAGGTGTCGCCGTTACGCCGGTGGGCAAGGGCGAGCAGCGCCTGCCGGCCGGGCTCGAGGCCCCGCCACCGGGATCGGCGTTGCTTAGGGTGGTCACGGATGCGTGCGGCGAGGTGGTTCAGGGTCCGGCTGGACAACGGAATCGTGGCGGGGCAGGACAGCATGGCGAGGCTCCCGGTCGGGGCTTCGAGTCCTGGTCGACAGCTGTCCTACCTGGAGCCTCGCACCCATCGATCACCGAGCCTGCCACACCCCGTCCCGAGCTGCAAGATCAGCTTGGAACAGGCTCAATGATTTGGTACCAGCCCGGGATGAGAACGGGAACGAGGCGGCGCAGACTCCGAACTGCGGACGAGTCCTCGAATACGGCCGGTAACCGCCGACAGCGGCGAGTCCGTCCGCTCCGGAGGTGTATCGATGTGATCAACCATTCTCTGGTCAGACCTCGCCTGCTACGCAGCCGCACCCAGGAGAAACTCTCCGAGCGCTCAGGCGTCAGTGTCCGGACCATCCGCAATTTCGAACGCGGACTGATCCTCAAACCTCGCCGCAGCTCCGTCGACATGCTGCTGGGGATATTCGACCCCGACCTGTGCCGACAGCCGCAGGAGCAGTCGACAGGAGAGCGAGGTGCGGCAATTCGGCAATTTTGTGACCGCCCGTCAGATGGTGGTCGTCCGGGCCGGGCCGGACCGGCACGTCGCGGGTCTGCCAGGAAGCGTGATCCCGGACCGATTAGGAAGGCCGGGCCGCATAACGAACATCTCTACAAAAAACTGAGGATCGACCGAGCGTGTATAAGTCGTGAGGCGGAGAGTTGTGCGCTGCCGTGCGGAGGTCGATTGACGAGGGGAATGCAGCCTTGAATCAGGTTGATGCGATGTCGACATCAGCTCTCCACGAAGACCCGATGCCCCCGGCCGACGGTGGCGCAATCGACGAGTTCCCTGCAGGGCGGGGGCCCTGGGTTGTCCAGCTGGCCAGCCTCTCGCTCGGTCGGTCTCCACGCCTTGGCGGAGCAGACGAGGAGCATGTAGCGCGCCTCGCGGAGGTCGACGGTGAACTCCCGCCGATCATCGTGGACCGGCGGACGATGCAAGTGGTCGACGGTGCCCATCGATTCATGGCCGCGGTGCTCAATGGGAAGGCATCCATCAGCGTCGAGTTCTTCGACGGCACCGCCGAAGACGCCTTCCTCCGCGCCGTCGAGGCGAATGTGACGCATGGCCTCCCGCTGTCGCGCGCCGAACGGCGCGCCGCCGCGGCACGCATCATCGCGTCTCACGCCGAGATGTCCGATCGGGCGATCGCCAAGGTCGTCGGCATGGCGGCCAAGATCGTTGCAGAGATACGGCACGCGGCCCAGCACGTGTCGTCGCTGCCGGCCGCTCGGGTGGGGCGAGACGGTAGATCCCGGCCGTCGAGCACAGTGGAAGGCCGGCTCAAGGCCGCCGAGCTGCTGGCGGACCAACCACAGTCATCGCTGCGAGAGGTGGCAAAGAGTTCTGGGATATCGCCGAGCACGGTGGGCGATGTGCGCCGCCGGCTGGCACGAGGCGAAAATCCGGTGAGCCAAGCGCACGCGTCCGACGAGAGCCGCCGACCGGATCCGCCCCGGTCACTCCGGCCAGCAGCAACGCCGGAAGCCCGGGTGTCGCCAGCCCGGCGCCGCTTGGAGTCGCGCCCGCTGCAGGCCGCGCTGCCGACGGTGGCCGATCCGGCCAGCGTCGTCACCAGGCTCGCCCATGACCCCTCCCTGCGCTACAACCAGGCCGGACGCCAGCTTCTGCGATTGTTGCAGGCGAACGCGTCGAGCCTGCTGGAATCGGCCTCTCTCGCCTCGGCGGTGCCTTCATACAGTGTGCCCATCATGGCGCAACTCGCGCGGCGGTACGCGCAGCTGTGGGACGACTTCGCTCAGGAACTGGAAGGGTCCGCTCGTCTCATGCCCGAGAGCAGAGTGAGGGGTGCGTAGCTCTCCGATGTCCGGCATCGCCGGTGGAAATTCCGAGTGACTCCGACATGGCATGGGGAATGGGTGCGGATCCGATGACTGAAACGTCCGATACTCTGCATCCGACGATCTCTTCGGAGGGGGAGGCCCATCTCGGTCAGCAGGATGCCGGTTTCCTGATCCGCGGCAAGTACGTCCTCACATCGTCCGAGCCCGAGATGGTCTCGGATGGCGCCGTGCGAGTGGTGGGCGACACGATCGCAGACGTCGGGTCGTTCGCAGATCTGTCCGGCAGGTTTCCTTCCTGTGCCGTTCTTGGCGGGCCCGACGATATCGTCACTCCCGGGTTCATCAACACTCACGGGCACTTCTCCGAAGCCCTCGTGACGGGAATCGCGGAGGACTACGCTCTCGGCGACTGGCTTCGGGTCCTGATCGACGCCGTCGCCCCCCGCCTCGACCGGGAAAGTGCCTTCATCGGTACGCTGCTCGGCGGTGTTCAGATGCTGAGGACCGGGATCACGCTGACGAACGACATGTTCGTCTGCGACCCGAGGACGACTCCCGTCACGCCCGGAGTCGTCCAGGGCCTAGAGGAACTGGGCCTGAAGGGCATCGTCTCCTACGGCGCGAGTGACCGGCGGTCAGGGACTGCGGTGGAGGGCGTGTTCGCCGAACATGCCGCGCTACGTGAGGCCGCGGCCGGCAGCACGCTGTGCCGGTTCCGCGTCGGTATAGCGACGGTGGCCGCGCAATCCCCGTCGATGTTCGCGCGGTCGGTTGACTTCGCATCGTCGCATGGGGACGCAGTTCACATTCACCTTCATGAGTCACGAGAGGAGATCGCGTTCATCCGGGAGTCCCGGCACATGAGCCCGATCGCGTACTGCGCGCAGAACGGGCTGTTCGATTCGCCGACACTCGCCGCACACTGCGTCTGGCTCGCGGACGCCGACATCCGTCTCCTGGCGTCGTACGGCGTCGGCGTAGCGTACAACCCGGTATCGAACATGATCCTCGCATCGGGGGTGTGCCCGGTCGCACGGCTGCGCGCTAGTGGGATCAAGGTCGGGCTCGGGGTCGACGGCCCGGCCAGCAACGACCGCCAGGACATGTTGGAAACGATCAAGACCGGCGTCCTCCTCCAACGTCTGGATCAGCTCGACCCCGCCGCGCTGACCGCGCGTGCGGTCCTCCGCATGGCGACCATCGAAGGTGCCGCCGCGCTGAACCTGGACAACGCGGTCGGTTCACTTGACCCCGGAAAGGCCGCTGACCTGGTTGTCTTCGACGGTGGCTCACCAGCCCTCGCCAATGTCCACGACCCGTTTCAGGCGATCGTCTACTGTGCGGGAGCTCGCGAGGTGAAGGACGTCTGGGTGGCGGGACAGCGACGGGTCGCCGACGGCGAGCTGCTGGGCGTCGACGTGCCCGCTCTGGTGCGGGAGTCGCGCAAGCTGGCCCGATGCCTGGCTCAGCGGGCCGATCTCGGGGCACTGTCGGTGCTCGCGGCACCGGGCTGAGAAGGAAGCTTCGGCGCGGCCCTCCGTCAAGGGCGTCGAACACCACCGCCGACCACATCCTCGTGTTCAACCACGCCCTTGAGCAGATCCCCGACGCCCACCGGCACGGCACGCCGATCCCCGTGCGCTCGGACTCGGCCGGCTGCACACACGGCTTCCTCGCCCGCATCCGCAGCCTGCGTGAACACGGCATCGACGTCCGGTTCTCCGTCGGCGTGGCGATCACCGAGCCGGTCCGCGAGGCGATCCGGGCTGCCATCGGATGGAATCACGCACGATCGTGCAGGCCGCCCGCGACCACGGCGTTTGTCTGGGGAGAAGCATCAATAACCAGGGGCTGTTCTGGTGACCAGTGTGCATGACTGTGGTCCGGCTGATGCGGTGGGGACCTGGGCGGGTTCCGACGAGAGTTCTACGACTGCTTGACCGCCCGGGCCCCGCCCCAGGCAACGCTTCCACCTAGTTGCGAGACGTCCCTTAGACTGCCCGATGGCACATGACAACGTGTCACACACGATGGGAAGCCACAGCGAAGCCGGGCGACCTCCACAGATCGTTCGGCGACATGGAAGGACGAATGCTGATGAGGTCCGCGGAAATCCGCAAACGCTGGCTCGGATTTTTCGAGGAGCGCGGGCACACGGTCGTGCCTTCGGCACCGCTAATCGCGGACGATCCGACCCTGCTGCTGGTACCTGCAGGCATGGTGCCTTTCAAGCCATACTTCCTCGGCCAGGAGAAGCCGCCCTTCCCGCGGGCCACGAGCATCCAGAAATGCGTCCGCACCCCGGACATCGACGAGGTTGGCAAGACCACTCGCCATGCCACGTTCTTCCAAATGTGCGGCAATTTCTCGTTCGGTGACTATTTCAAGAAGGAAGCGATCACCCTCGGTTGGGAACTGCTGACCTCCCCGCAGGACGCGGGCGGCTACGGCATGGATCCCGAGCGGCTGTGGATCACCGTCTTCCACGAGGATTCCGAAGCCGAGACGATCTGGCGCGATGTCGTCGGCGTCCCGCCGGAGCGGATCCAACGCCTGGGCATGGGGCCGAACTTCTGGTCCATGGATGTGCCCGGACCCTGCGGACCTTCGTCCGAGATTTGCTACGACCGCGGCCCTGAGTACGGCCCCGAAGGCGGCCCTGCTGTCAACGACGAGCGCTACATCGAATTGTGGAACCTCGTGTTCATGCAGTACGAACGAGGTGAAGGAACCGGAAAGGAGGACTTCGAGATCCTCGGGGTGCTGCCGGCGAAGAACATCGACACCGGCCTCGGCCTCGAGCGGCTGGCGATGATCCTCCAGGGCGTGAACAGCATCTTCGAAATCGACACCTCGCGTGCCGTCATCGACAAGGCGACCGAGCTGACCGGAGTTCCGTACGGCGCGGATCCGAAATCGGATGTCTCGCTCCGCATCGTTTCGGACCACATGCGGGCGTCGGTGATGCTCGTCGGGGATGGGGTCACACCCGGCAACGAGGGCCGCGGTTACGTTCTGCGCCGGATTCTGCGCCGCGCCATCCGCAATATGCGGTTACTCGGCTCCACCGGGCCGGTCGCCAAAGCCCTGCTCGACACCGTCATCGAGATCATGGGTGAGCAGTACCCCGAACTCCTGGCAGACCGCCCGCGTATCGAAATCGTCGTGCTGGCGGAAGAGGCCGCATTCCTCAAGACACTGAAAACCGGCACCGCCATCCTCGACGAGACGGTCGCCGAGACCAAACGCCGCGGTTCCTCCGTCCTGGGCGGCGACCAGGCGTTCATGCTGCACGACACTTACGGCTTCCCCATCGACCTGACCCTGGAAATGGCAGCCGAGCAGGGCCTGAAGGTCGACGAGGGCAGCTTCCGGCAGCTCATGAAGCAGCAGCGGGACCGGGCCAAGGCCGACGCTAGGGCGAAGAAGGCCGGCCACGCCGACCTGTCCGCCTACCGGGGTATTGCGGACCAGTCCGGGGCCGCCGAGTTCACCGGATACGAGTTGTTGGAGGACGAGGCTTCGGTCGTCGGCCTGCTGGTCGACGGCGTCCCTTCGCCCGTGGCGTCCGAGGGCGACGACGTCGAGATCGTCCTGGACCGAACGCCTTTCTACGCCGAGGGCGGCGGCCAGTTGGCCGACCACGGCCGAATCCAGACAGACTCGGGCGCGACCGTGACTGTTCACGACGTGCAGCAACCGGTGCCCGGCGTCCTGGTGCACTCGGGCAGGGTGCTGGTCGGCGAAGTCACTGTCGGCTCGACCGTGCTCGCGACGGTTGACGTCGAACGCCGTCGTGCCGTCTCGCGTGCGCACTCGGCGACTCACCTGACACACCAGGCGCTCCGCGACGCGCTCGGCCCGTCGGCCGCGCAGGCTGGCTCGGAGAACTCGCCCGGGCGGTTCCGCTTCGACTTCGCCTCACCCTCCGCGGTGCCCCACTCCGTGCTCGCGGACGTCGAGCAGGAAATCAACGAAGTGCTGGCCCGCGAGCTGGAAGTGACGGCCGCGGTGATGACCCTGGATGAGGCTCGCAAGCAGGGGGCTGTCGCGATGTTCGGCGAAAAGTACGGCGACCGGGTGCGCGTCGTCGCCATCGGCGACTACTCCAAGGAACTGTGCGGCGGCACGCATGTCCGCAACACCGCGCAACTCGGCTTGGTAAAGCTGATGAGCGAGTCGTCCATCGGCGCGGGCGTACGACGAGTCGAGGCACTGGTCGGCGTGGACGCGTACCGCTTCCTGGCGCGCGAGCACACGTTGGTGAGGCAGCTGACCGAGTTGGTCAAGGGCAAGCCGGAGGAACTGCCGGAGAAGGTCGCCGTCATGATCACGCGCATCCGGGAGGCGGACAAGGAGATCGACCGCTTCCGGCTCGACCGTCTCATGCAGGCGAGTGCATCGCTTGTGCAATCGGCCGAGCACGTCGGCGGCGTTGCGCTGGTCGCGGCGAGGGTGCGCGACGGGATCGCCATGGACGATCTGCGGCGGATGGCACGGGACGTGTGTGAGCGGTTCCCGTCCACAGAGGCTACGGTCGCCTTGTTCTCCGTCAAGGACGGCCGCCCGTTGTGTGTGGTCGTGGTGAATGAGAAGGGGCAGGCCCGCGGACTGAAAGCCGGCAAGCTGATCCGTACGGCGATGGCGGTCCTCGGGGGGCACGGAGGCGGCAAGGACAGCATGGCGCAGGGTGCGGGCACCGACCCGGGCGCCCTGGACCAGGCCATCGCCGCGACACGCCAGGCCGTCCTCGCGCAGATTCCGGCGCAGGACAAGTAGAACCGTCGGCTTCTTCGGTTACCCCAGAACGCGACCGGAAGCGCTCTGGGGTAACCGAAACTGCTGCCAGAACAGTCCCGAATCAGCCCTTCAGGAGCTGTCTTGCCATGACAATCCGCTGCACCTGGTTCGTACCCTCGTAGATCTGGGTGATCTTGGCGTCGCGCATCATCCGCTCGACCGGGTAGTCCCGGGTGTAGCCGTAGCCGCCGAGCAGCTGCACCGCATCGGTGGTGATTTCCATGGCGGCGTCCGAGGCGAAGCACTTCGCCGCCGCGCCGAAGTACGTCAGGTCGGCGTCGCCCCGCTCGGACCGGCCGGCCGCCGCATAGGTCAACTGCCGGGCGGCCTCCAGCTTCATCCCCATGTCGGCGAGCATGAACTGCACGCCCTGGAACTCCGCCACCGCCTTGCCGAACTGCTTGCGCTCGGCCACGTACCCCTTGGCGTAGTCGAGCGCGCCCTGGGCGATGCCGACGGCCTGGGCGGCGATGGTGACGCGGGTGTGGTCCAGGGTCGTCATCGCGGTGGCGAAGCCACTGCCCTCCGGGCCGATCATCCGATCCGCCGGAATCCGGACGTTGTCCAGATAGACCTCGCGGGTCGGCGAACCCTTGATGCCCAGCTTCTTCTCCGGTGCGCCGAAGCTGACCCCGGGATCGGACTTCTCGACTACGAAGGCGGATATCCCCCGGGACCGGGCGGCCGGATCGGTCACCGCGAAGACCGTGTAGAACTCCGAGACGCCGGCATTGGTGATCCAGCGCTTCACACCGTTGAGCACCCAGTGATCACCGTCACGTACCGCTCGCGTGGTCATCGACGCCGCGTCGCTGCCGGCCTCCGGCTCCGACAGGCAGTACGAGAACATCGCCTCGCCGGCGGCGACGGGCGTCAGGTAACGACGCTTGAGTTCCTCCGAGCCGGACAGCAGCAGCGGCATGGTGCCGAGTTTGTTCACGGCGGGGATGAGCGAGGACGAGGCGCAGGCCCGCGCCACCTCCTCGATCACGATCGCCGTGGCCAGCGCGTCCGCCCCGGCCCCGCCGTATTCGGCCGGGACGTGCGGGGCGTGGAAGTCGGCGGCGCGTAGCGCGTCGTACGACGCCTTGGGAAACTCGGCGGTCTCGTCCGCCTCGGCGGCGTGCGGCGCCACCTTCGCCGCACAGACCTCACGGACCGCCTCCCGGATCGCCTCGTGCTCCTCGGGCAACCGGTACGCGTCGAATGACTGCTCTGCGGCCATGTCGGCCCCTCCCCTTCACGGCTATCATGCGCAGTCTGTAGCGTCACCTGGACGCCCACCGCGCAGACTGAAGGATAACGACCACAGTTCAGGCGATGTTACCGGCGCGTAGGCTCGGCCCTGACGGAGCACCGAAGCCGCTCGGCGATGATGGACCACAGATGACGAACCACCCCTCCGGCGCCCCGTCCTGGCGCCGCAGCGGAACGCGACGCGGCCACGCGGCGCCAGTGCGAGCGGAGAGACAGGCGTGACCATCCCGTACCCGAACACCCAGCCGGCGCCCGCCATCCTCGCGGTGGCACCCCCCTCGGGCGCCTCCCGGCCGCGGGTGACCTTCCTGGGCACCGGCTACCTCGGTGCGACCTACGCCATCTGTTACGCGGAACTCGGCTACGAGGTGCTCGGCTTCGACGTCGACGCGGACAAGATCGCCAAGCTCAACGCGGGCGAGGTACCGATCCACGAGCCCGGCCTGGACGAGCTGCTCCGGCGTAACCTGGCCGCCGGCCGGCTGCGGTTCAGCACCGACATCCGCGAGACCGCCGACTTCGGCGACGTGCACTTCATCTGCGTCGGCACCCCGCAGCGGGCCGACGGGATGGGCGCCGACCTGTCGTACGTCGAGGCGTCCGTCACCAGCCTGGCCCAGCACCTGACCCGCAAGGCGCTGATCGTCGGCAAGTCCACCGTCCCGGTCGGCACCGCCGACTGGGTGGAACAGTTGGTCGGCAAGCACACCCCGGCCGACCTGGGCATCGAGGTGGCGTGGAGTCCGGAGTTCCTCCAGGAGGGCTTCGCCGTCGACGACGTGCTGCGGCCCAACCGGATCGTGGTCGGCGTCAAGAGCGAGTGGGCCAACGGTATGCTCTACGCAGCCCACAAGGGCGTGTTCGACCTGGCCGCCACCGAGGATCGCGAGGTGCCCCTGGTGGTCACCGACTTCGCCACCGCCGAGCTGGTCAAGGTCGCCGCGAACGCCTTCCTCGCCACCAAGATCTCCTTCATCAACGCGATGGCCGAGGTCTGCGAGGTCGCCGGCGGCGACGTCACCCAGCTGGCCCGGGCCATCGGCTACGACCCCCGCATCGGCAACCGCTTCCTCCAGGCCGGGCTCGGCTTCGGCGGCGCCTGCCTACCCAAGGACATCCGGGCCTTCCAGGCACGCGCCCAGGAACTCGGTGCCGGCGAGGCACTGCGCTTCCTGCACGAGGTCGACCTGATCAATCTGCGCCGCCGGACCCGGGTCCTCCAACTCGCCGCCGAACTGCTCGGCCGCCGCTCCGGCCCCGCCGGCCCCGATCTCTCCGGCACCCGCATCGCGGTGCTCGGCGCCACCTTCAAACCCAACACCGACGACGTACGCGACGCCCCCGCCCTCTCCGTCGCCGCACTGCTGCACAAGGCCGGGGCCGAAGTACACGTCTACGACCCGCAGGGCATGGAGAACGCCCGCCGGGCGGTGCCGGAGCTGGCCTACGAGACCGGCATCACCGAGGCGGTGACCGGCGCCGACCTGGTCTGCGTTCTCACCGAGTGGGCCGATTTCCGCAACGCCGACCCGACCACGCTCGGTGACCTGGTGGCCGGGCGGCGGGTGGTCGACGCCCGCAACTGCCTCGACTCGGCACTGTGGACGCAGGCCGGCTGGGAATACCGGGGCATGGGGCGGCCGTAGTCGGTGACCCGCCGACAATTGTCGAATTCCTGGCCCGCATTGGGCATGCTGCGACAGTGGGAATCCACAGTGCGGGCGGGAGGGGTGTCGTGGCAACCTTTCAGTGCTCCTCGTGCGGCCGGGAGATCAAGCCGGCGGTCCGCTGCGCGCACTGCGGCGCCCACCAGCCGCAGTGGGCCGAGCACCTGGCCGAGATCGAACGGTCCATCGCGGAGATGAAGGCCCGCGAGGCCGCCATCGCCAGCGAACAGCGCAAGCTCGCCGCCAAGATGCAGGCCGCGCTGTTCCAGCGGGACGTCCTCTCGCACGCGGGCAACACGGGTGACGAACGCCTCAAGCAGGCCACCCGCCCCCGCCGCGTGCTGCGCCGCCGGCCGCCGCGCCGCCGGCCGTCCGACGGCGCCACCCCACCGCCGCGGGTGCCCCGCCAGGGCGCCGCCGCCGGCCCGGACGAGCCACCTCCGCCGTCCGCACCGATCTGGTTGGACGCCGACGACCCGGAGCACCCGCCGGAGGCCTCCTCGCGGGAGGTGCAGAACATCCCGCTCGGCCTCGGTGCGCTGTTGCTCGGCGTCGCCGCCGTGGTCTTCGCCGTGGTCGCCACCAGTTCGATGGACGCGCTGGCCCGCCTCGGCATCCTGCTGCTCGCGACCGTGCTCATGCTGCTCGCCCCGCCGGTGCTGGTCCGGCGCGGGCTGACCTCGACCGCCGAGACCATCGCCGCGGTCGGCCTGCTCCTGATGCCGCTCACCGGGTACGCGCTGTGGGCCGTGGACCGGATCGGCAACGGCGGAGCCTCCGGTGCGGTCTTCGCCGGGGTGATCTTCGCGGTCACCGCCGCGGTCTCCGCCGGCTACGCGGGGTGGACCAGGCTGCGCGCGCCCCGGTTCGCCACCGTGCTGGCCGTCCAGCCGGTGGTGCCGCTGCTCGCGTACGACCGGATCAGCGGCCCGGTCGGCTGGGCGCTGGCACTGAGCGTGGTGGCTCTGCTCGACCTGTGGCTGGCCCGCTCCCCCGTCACCCTGGAGCAGCCGCGCACCGACGGACCGACCGCTCCCGGCCGAGCGAACGCACCCCGTCAGCGGCAGGCCGACGGGCGGCCCGAGGGGCGCCGGAGGAATCCGGTGAACTGCTGGACCCCACCACCGTGACCACCGCGGCGCCGCCGACCCGGCCGGTGCCGGGGCTGCGGGAGTTGGCCTGGGCGCTGCACGGCGTGGCGGTCGCGGTCGCCCTGGCGTACGCGGTGACGACCCTGTTGCAGACCACCACCGTGGCGGGCGCGACCGGCGCGGGACTGGTGTTGCTCCTCGCCGCCGCCGTCTGCCTGACCGGGACGCTGCTGCTCCGGCGTGCACCGCTGCCCGACCTCGGCGCGGGTGTGCTCACCCTCGCCGTGATCGGCGCCCTCGGTCGGATCGCCTCCGTGGCGCTGCCCGGCCGCGCGCTGCTGCTGATCGCGGCCGTCATCACGATCACCGGTCTCGCGGTACGCGCGGTACCCGAGTCCGCCCGCCGGGGGCCGCAGTTGGCCTCGGCGGTGGCGCTGACGGTCAGCGGCGTGGTGGTCGCCGGCAGCGCCCTGCGCGCCGGGATCGCCCCGGTGCAGGCCGCACTGCCGGCCTGGGCGGCGGATCTCGACCGGTACCCCGCCGAGCTGGCCGCCGCGGTCGGACCAGCCGCCTGGCAGCTCGCCGCCAGCGCCTTTCTGCTGACCGTGGCGGCGGTGCTGGCCCTGCCGCCGGAGATCCGCCGCGAGTTCGCGGTGACCGGTGCCGCGCTGACCGCCCTCGCCGTACCGGCCTCCTTCGGGCTGGCCTGGACACTGGCACCGTGGCCGATGGTGCTGGCCGCGATCGGCATCGGGGCGATCGGCCTGTCCGCCCGCACCACCCGGGCGGCACTGGCGCACGCGGTGGCCGCCGCCGTCGTCGGGTCGGCCGGTGCCGGCGCGGCCCTGGCCCGCCCGGCGTTGACCGCCGCGGTGCTGACCATCATCGTCGTGGCCGGCGCGCTGATCGCCGCCACTCCCCGGATCCGGCTCGCCCCGGCAACCGCGGACACCGTCTCGGCCTGGGCCGCCGGAGGTGCCGCCTTCGCCCTGCCCGGAGCGGTGGCCGCCGTCGTCGCCGCCACCCTGCCGGCCGGCACCGCCCCGACCCCGGCGAGCCTGCGCGAGGCAACCGTGCCGGTGCTGGCGGCCAGCTTCCTCGCCGTCTGCGTGACCCTCGGCTACGCCGCCGTCATCCAGGTGTCGCAGCGGCAGGTTCCGATGCCGCTGTCGGTGGGCACCGGCCTCGGCGCGCTGGTGGTCGCCGCTGCCGGGTTCGGCGCCCCCGGCGCCACCGTGGCCGACGCGTGGGTCGGCGCGCTGCTGCTGGTCTCCGCGGTGCTGCTCTTCCTGGCCCCGTCGATCGACAGCGGACGCCGTTCCGACCTGACCCTGGACGGCTCCGACCTGGCCGCCGCCGCGGTGACCACCGCGCTGATCGCCACCCTGCTGCGAATCGGCACGGTGCTCGCACCGGGCGGACAGCTCGCCGTCGCCGCCGCGCTGGTCCTGGTGGTCGCCGTGGCGGCGCGGGCGATGCCGGAGGAGTGGCGGCGCGGACCGGTGCTCGGTCTCGCGGTCGGCGGTGTGCTGGTCGGGCTGCTGGCCGGCTGGATGGCCCTGCGCGGCGGGATCGGGGTGCTGGCCACGCCCGGTCCCATCTGGAACGGTGACCTCAGTGGCTGGCCGGCCGCGCCGACCGGCGGCGCGACCTGGCAGGGCCCGATCGCCCTGGCCCTGCTGGCGGTCGCCGCGGGCATCCTGCTGCCGCCGCCGTGGCGCTACGACGTGGCCGGCGTGGCGGCCGTGCTCGCCACCATCGGCGCTCCCGCCGCGTTCGACCTCGCCTGGTGGTCGCCGATCCTGATCGGCGGCATGGTCGCCGCCATCTTCGGGATGGCCGCGGTCGCCTCGGTCGACCCCCGGGCGGCGCTGTCCCGGATAACCGTGGCCGGGGTGATCGCGCTGCACGCGGCCGGCGCCGGACTGGTGCGGCCATGGACCACCGCGCTGGCCCTCGGCAGCATCGTGTTGATCGGCGCGGTGGTCGCGGCACTGGCCCGGAACCTGGCCGAGCCGCTCGTCGAAGACATCGACGCCGAGGGGATGCCACCGCACCTCGCGCAGATCGGCGGCGCGGGCGTGGGGGCGGCGTTGCTGGCCCTGCCGGGCGCCACGGCCGCCCTCGCCGCCGAGTTCGGCCATGCACCCCAGGTGGTGCTGACCGCAGGCCTGGCCGCCGCCAGCATCGGTCTCGCCGCGGCGGCGTCGGCCCGCCGGCAGGTTCCCCAGTACCTGCCCTGGGCCAGTGCCGGCGTGGTCGGTGGCGCGAGCGTGACGGCGATCGCCGCCATACCCATCCAACTGCCGGTCGGCGTCTACGCGGCGGCGGCGGCCCTGCTCGGCGTGCTCGCCGAGTTGGTCCGCGGGGCGACCGAACCGCCGGCCGGCGCGGCCCAGCCGGTCCGCCGCTGGTCCGTGCTGCTGGACGGGGCGCTGCGCCGGCTGCCCGACGACGCCCGGCGCCGGTGGCGGGTGAACCCGGCCGCCGGAGCGCTGGCCGCCGCCGCCCTGCCGACCGTCCTGGCGCTGGTCTCCATCGCCCCGGCGCTGGTGGCGGCCCTCGTCGACCCGCACCGCACCATCGGCGGGATCTGGCAGGGGCCGTCGGCGGCGCTGCTCGACCCGCCACCGGCCGCGGTCAACCCCACCCACGTGCTCACCGCCCTGCTGCTCACTGCGACGGCGGCCCTGGCCGCCACCGGGTTCAGCGGTGGCCGGCGATCGCGAGCCGTGCCGGTGGTGCTGCCCGGGACCGCCGTGACCCTGCTGATCGCCCCGATCGCGCTGGGTGGCGGCTGGCCGGCCAGCACCCTCGCGGCGCTGGCCGTGTTCACCATCTCGATGCTGGGGCTGGCGCTGACGCCACCCCCGGCCCTCGTGGAGCGGGCCCGCTCGCTGCGGCTGGCCCGGGTACTGGTCTTCGTGATCGGGCTGGCCGCCGGCGGGGCCGGCCTCGCCGGCAGCCTCGCCACCCGGGAGTTGACCCTGTTCACCCTCGGCGGTGCGGTCGGGGTCGGTCTGGTGGCGGCGCTGTACGGCATCACCGCCCGGGCCCGCATCCTCGGCTGGCTGTTCGCCTCGCTGATGGCGCAGCTGTTCGTGCTCACCGCCGCGCTGGTGGCCGGCCTCGCTGCGGTCTGGTCGGCGTTCGGGGTGCTGGCGGTCGGCGCGGCGCTCCAGGTCTTCTCGGCCACCCTGCCCTGGCTGCGCCGTCCCGAGGCGCACCGCGAGGCGGCCACCGTGGAATGGAGCGGCCACGCCGCCGCGCTCATCGCGCTGGCGCTGGCCTTCGACTCGCCCCGGCACATCGCCGCGCTGCTCGCCGCGTGGGGCGCGGTCCTCGGTCTCGCGGCGGCCCGGCCAGGTCGCCGGCCGGTGGAGCGACGGATCCTGTTCTGGGCGGTGGTGATCTGCGAGATCACCGCCTGGTGGATCCTGATGCGGGTCGCGGACGTGGCGCTGCCCGAGGCGTACACGCTGCCGTTCGCCGCCCTGGCGTTGCTGGTCGGCGTGCTGGAACTGCGCCAGCGACCCGAGCTGAGCAGCTGGGTGGCGTACGGACCGGCCCTGGTCGCCGCCTTCGTGCCGACCCTGGCGATTGTGCTGGCCACCGATTCGAGCACGATGCGTCAGGTGCTGCTGCTGCTCGGCGCGGTCGCCGTGCTGGTCTTCGGGTCGACGAGCCAGCAGCAGGCCCCGGTCATCGTCGGCGCGGTGGTCACCGCCATCACGGCGGTGCACGCGCTGTTCAGCCTCGGCCCCTGGCTGGCGCTGATCCCGGTCGGCTTCCTGCTGCTCATTCTCGGAGCCAGCAACGAACGCCGACGTCGCGCCCAGGAGCGCCTGCAGACCGCGCTACGCGGCATGCGATGAAACCGGGCCCGGCGCAACGGAGTCCGGCCCGGCAGCACCTAGGGGTCGGGCCACTGTCGAGCTGAGAGCCTGGACGGATCAGCCACCAGCGACCGTCGCAACGGACGCGCCGTTGCCGCTGATAGCGCCGACGGTTCAGCTCGACAGCGTCCGGACCCACACCTGGTGCCCCGCCACATCGCGGCGAGCAGCCGGGCTACGCGAGGGAGGCGCGCAGCGCGGCGTCCTTCTCGGCGACCAGCTGCTCCAGGTCGGCCTGGTACGCCGACATCCGGTCGAGCAGGGTGCCGTCGGCGGCGGCCAGGATGCGGACGGCGAGCAGCCCGGCGTTGCGGGCATTGCCGATCGACACGGTCGCCACCGGCACGCCGGCCGGCATCTGCACGATGGACAGCAGCGAATCCATGCCGTCGAGGTGCTTGAGCGGCACCGGCACGCCGATCACCGGCAGCGGGGTCACCGAGGCGACCATGCCGGGCAGCGCCGCCGCCCCGCCGGCCCCGGCGATGATCACCTTGAGACCACGGCCGGCGGCGGCGCGGCCGTAGTCGATCATCTTGACCGGCGTGCGGTGCGCCGAGACCACCTCGACCTCGTACGGCACCTCGAACTCGGCGAGCACCTCGGCGGCGGCCTTCATCGTCGGCCAGTCCGAGTCGCTGCCCATGATCACACCGACCGTGCTCACGCTGTCACTCCTCTGTTCCGTTCCGCAGCCAGCGGACCGCCCGGGCGGCGCGCCCGCGTACCTCGTCCAGGTCTTCGCCGAGCACCGTGACGTGGCCGATCTTGCGGCCAGGGCGGACCTGCTTGCCGTACAGATGCACCCGGGCGGTCGGCTCGGCGGCGAAGAGGTGGTGCAGCCGCTCGTCCACCGGCATGCCGCCGGGCTCCCCGCCGAGCACGTTCGCCATCACCACCGCCGGCGCGGTCAGCGAGGTGTCGCCCATCGGATAGTCCAGCACCGCCCGCAGGTGCTGCTCGAACTGCGAGGTACGGGCGCCCTCGATGGTCCAGTGCCCGGAGTTGTGCGGGCGCATCGCCAGCTCGTTGACCACGATCCGGCCACCGCCGGGCGCTCGCGGGTCGGCCACCTCGAACAGTTCCACGGCGAGCAGGCCCACCACGCCGAGTGCGGTGGCCAGGTCGATGGCGAGTTGCTGCGCGGAGACCGCCAGTTCCTCCGGCAGGCCGGGGGCCGGAGCCAGCACCTCGACACAGATCCCGTCCCGCTGCACCGTCTCCACCACCGGGTACACGGCGACCTGGCCGAACGGTGAGCGGGCCACCTGCACGGCCAGTTCCCGGCGCAGCGCCACCCGCTCCTCGACGAGGAGCTTCGTGCCGCCGCCGAGCAGCATCTCCGCCAGCCCGGTCGCCGAGTCCGCGTCGGCGACCGGCCAGACCCCGCCCGTCGTACCCGCCACGGGCCGCCTTGAGCACGACCGGCCAGCCCACCTCGTCACCGAAGCCGATCAGGTCGGCGGGGGACGCGACCGGTCGCCACCGGGGGTTCGGCGCGCCCAGCGCACCGAGCCGCTCCCGCATGACCCGCTTGTCCTGGGCGTGCAGCAGGGCGTCGGCGGGCGGGAACAGCCGCACCCCCTCGCCGGCCAGGGCTCGGATGTGCTCGCTCGGGACGTGCTCGTGGTCGAAGGTCACCACGTCGCAGCCCTTGGCGAAGGTGCGCAGCGCGGAAAGGTCGGTGTGGTCGGCGTACTGGACGTCGGCGGCGACCAGGGCCGCGCCGTCGTCCGGTGTGAGCGCCAGCACACGCAGCGACTGGCCGAGGGAGATGGCGGCCTGGTGGGTCATCCGGGCCAGTTGGCCGCCACCCACCATGCCGACGACGGGCAGACCGGTACGGGAATCCATAGCCGCGCCAGCCTATCCGGCCGGCCGCCGCACCTGCCGGCGGATCCCGCTCAGCCCAGCTGCGCCACCAGGTCGTCGACGCCGGTCACCGGCCGTTGGCAGACGAAGCCCCGGCAGACGTACGCGGCGGCGCGCCCGTCGAGCAGCGGGCGGCCGGCCAGCAGCGGCACTCCTGGCTGGTCCGGCGGACCCGCCACGATCACCGCACCGGGCGGGGCGTGCCGGTACGCCGCCGCGACCAGCCGGTCACCGGCCGGATCCCCGGTGGCCACCGCGATCTCGTACGGCCCGGAGAGCAGCGCCTCGCCCACCGTCGCCGCGTACCCGGTGAACCGGGCGTGCCGCCCGACGATCGGCGCGATGGTGGACAGGGCCGCCCCGGCAGCCTCCCGGTAGCGGTTCTCCCCGGTCAACGCCGCGTACGCGACCAGGGCGGCGGCGATCGCCGACCGGCCGGAGGGGGTGGCGTTGTCGGTCGGGTCGGCCGGCCTGGCGATCAGCCGCTCCGCGTCGTCGGCGGTGTCGTAGAACGCCCCGCCGGGTGCGGCGAAGTGCGCCAGGGCGGTGTCGAGCAGCTGGCCGGCCAGGTCCAGCCACCGTCCCTCCCCGGTGGCCTGGTGCATGGCGCAGAACGCCTCGGCCACGCAGCCGTAGTCCTCCAGCACGCCGGCCGGCTCGCCGACCCGACCGTCGCGGGAGGCGCGGCGCAGCCGACCGTCGACGACGTGCACCCGGGCGAGGTGCTCGGCGGTGTCCCGCATCGCACCGTCGGCGACGATGGTGACCCCTTCCAGCAGGTTCGCCTCCCCCTCCGCACCGATCCGGCCGGCCGTCTCGACGAGCCGGACGAACTCGGCGAGCGCGGTGACCGCGAGCCCGTTCCAGGCCGCCACCACCTTGTCGTCGCGCGCCGGCTGGGGTCGGCTGTCCCGGGCGGCCAGCAGCCGCCGGACCACGTCCTGCCAGCGGCCACGCACCTCCGGGCCGGCGTCGTCGACGTCGCGGGCCAGCCGCAACACGCTCATGCCGTGCTCAAAGGTCCCG
The DNA here is from genome assembly GCF_019697375.1 of Micromonospora tarapacensis. NCBI lineage: Bacteria > Bacillati > Actinomycetota > Actinomycetes > Micromonosporales > Micromonosporaceae > Micromonospora > Micromonospora tarapacensis. Next base: position 4,349,753 of record NZ_JAHCDI010000004.1, read on the forward strand.
GCCTCGGTCACCGCGAACAGGTCCGCGGCCCACCGGCCGTCGGCGTCGCCGAGCGCCTCGACGAGCTGGGCCGGGGTCCAGGCGTAGGTGAGCCCCTCCACGCCCTCAGTGTCCGCGTCCAGCGCGGAGGCGAAGCCCTGCCCGGGGCGGTGCAGCTCGTCGGCCAGGAACCGGGCGATGTCCCGGGCCACCCGAAGGGCCAGCGCGTCGCCGGTGAGCCGCCACAGCTGGGTGTAGACCCGCAGCAGCAGGGCGTTGTCGTAGAGCATCTTCTCGAAGTGCGGCACGGTCCAGTGGGCGTCCACGGAATACCGGGCGAACCCCCCGGCGAGCTGGTCGTGGATTCCGCCCCGGGCCATCGCCTCGCAGGTGTGCCGGACGATCTCCAGGCTGCGGGCCGAGCCGGTGCGCTGGTGGTGGCGCAGCAGGAAGAGCAGATTCATGTGCGGCGGGAACTTCGGTGCCCCGCCGAACCCGCCGTTGACCTCGTCGTACTCGCCGGCCAGCCGGTCGGCGGCGGCGTCGAGCAGCTCGGCGGTGAGCGGGGCGGTGGGGCCACCCACGGCCTGGGCACCGCCGATCGCCTCGACCACCGCGGCGCCCTGACGCAGCACGGCGTCCCGCTGGTCCCGCCACGCCGTGCCGACGGACTGGAGCAGCCGGACGAAGTTCGGCCGGGGGAAGTACGTCCCGCAGAAGAACGGGGTGCCGTCCGGCGTGGCGAAGACCGTCATCGGCCAGCCCCCCTGACCGGTCATCGCCTGGGTGGCGGTCATGTAGACGGCGTCGACGTCGGGCCGTTCCTCACGGTCCACCTTGATCGACACGAAGCCCTCGTTGAGCAGCTTGCCCACACTCGCGTCCTCGAACGACTCGTGCGCCATCACGTGACACCAGTGGCAGGCGGAGTAACCGACCGAGATCAGCACCGGCACGCCCCGCCGTCTCGCCTCGGCGAACGCCTCGTCACACCACGGCCACCAGTCCACCGGGTTGCCGGCGTGCTGGAGCAGGTACGGGCTGGTGGCCTCCGCAAGTCGATTCACCCGACGACCCTATCCAGCCAGCCCACCACCCGCCGATCACCACCACCCCACCCGCCCCCCACCCCCACCCCCACCCACCGTCGCGTCGATCATGAAGTTGGCGGGTGCTTTGGAGATCAGACCGCCCGCCAACTTCATGATCAACCCGAGGGTTGGGGGTGGGGGCTAGGAGGCGCCGTCGGCGCGGAGGGGGAGGACGTTGGTGGGGGTCTGGCGGGCCAGGGCGGTGAGCACGGCGCCGATCTTGTCAGCCGGCATCGGCTTGAAGAAGTGGTAGCCCTGGGCGGCGGTGCAGCCCAACTCGGCCAGCGCGGAACGCTGCGCCGCGGTCTCCACCCCCTCGGCCACCACCCGCAGGCCCAGCTCATGGGCCAGCCCCACGGTGGTACGCACGATCGCCGCCGCCTCCGGCGAATCCGCCATCCGGAGCACGAAGGAACGGTCCACCTTCAACTCGTCCACCGGGATCCGGGTGAGGAACGCCAGCGAGGAGAACCCGGTGCCGAAGTCGTCCACCGCCAGCTGCACGCCCATCGACCGCAGCGTGCTGAGCACCTGGTCGATGACGTCCAGCTCGCTCATCATCACCGTCTCGGTGATCTCCAGCACCAGCCGGTCCGCCGGCACCTGGTGCCGCCGCAGCGCCTCGGCGATCTCCACCGGCAACTTCGGGTCGAGCAGGCTGCGGGCCGACAGGTTGACCGAGATGGGAACGTCCAGGCCCTCGCGGGCCCAGCCCGCCGCCACCCCGAGCGCCTTGTCCAGCACGTACCGGGTGAAGGTGCCCAACTGCTCGCTGTTCTCCACCGGCCGGATGAAGTCGGCCGGTCCCAGCCAACCCCGCCTCGGGTGCCGCCAGCGGATCAGCGCCTCCACACCGGTCGGCGCGCCGGTGGCCAGGTCCACGGCCGGCTGCAACACCAGCACCAGCTGGTCGTCGGCCTGCAACGCCTCGCGCAGCTCGGCGAGCAGGGCCAGCTGGTCGGTGCTGGCCGCGTCCCGCGAGCTGTCGTACGCGGCGACGCTGCCGCCGCCCGACTTCGCCTGGTACATCGCGATGTCGGCGCGGCGCAGCAGCTCGGTCAGGTCGGCGGTGCCGGCGGGGGCCACCACCACCCCCACGGAAACCTCGACGGACATCCGCACCCCGGCCACCTCGGTGGGCGCGGCCAGCCGCTCGGCGATGTCCCGGGCCTGGCGCAGCGCGTACGCCATCGGGGCGGCGCGGTCGTCGACCATCGGCACCGATGTCAGCAGCAACGCGAACTCGTCGCCACCGAGCCGGGCCAGCAGGTCACCGGAGCGGGCCAGGATGCCCAGCCGGTTCGCGGTCAACCGCAGCAACTGGTCGCCGGCGATGTGCCCGAGGGTGTCGTTGACCTCTTTGAACTGGTCGATGTCGAGCAGCAGCAGGGCGACGGGACGGTCGTGGGCCAGTTGCCGCAACGCCTGGTCCCCCCTGCCGAGCATCGCCGCGCGGTTGGCCAGGCCGGTCAGCGGGTCGTGCACCGCCTCGTACGACGAGCGGGCCGTGACCAGCCGCAGCTCCCGGTGGGCCGCCGCGTCGTGCAGGGCGGCGGCCAGGGCGTCGGCGTAGGCGGCGTGGGCGTCCCGCTCCCGGCCGGTGGGCCCGGCGGTGCGGGGGAAGCGCACCCGTAGCCGACCGACCCGTGACTCGCCCACCGACAGGTCACGGACCAGTTCCTCCGGTGCCGGATCGCCGTCGCCGGGTGGCGCGATCTCCCGGTCGAGCACCTGACCGCCGGGGTCACCCCGGTAGCGGCGCCACCTTCCGTCGCCCCGGACCACCTCCACGTCGACGATCTCCGCCTCGAACAGCGCGAGGGCACCGGTGACGCCCGCCGTGGCGACGCCGCGCTCGTCGAGCTGGTTGAGCGCCGCCGTCGCCTCGGCGAACGACCGCCAGGTCCGCCGCTCACGGTCTTCGCGCAGTCGCTGCCGATAGGTCTGCTGGAACAGCCACAGCGGGGCCGGCAGCAGCAGCAGCCACCGGGCGTCGATCTCGATCAGTGCCACCACCAGCAGCCCGACGACCACGTTGCCGACGAACATCAACAGCTTGCCGCGCAGCGCGGCGAGCAGTGGGCGCCCGATCGGCATCCCGTGCCGCAGGGCCAGCATCATCCCGCCGAGGCCGGCGCTGGCCAGCAGGTAGGTGACGGCACCGGCGACCGCGGCGAGCGCGAGCGACGGGGTCGGGCTGGCCAGCGTCGGCTGGCCGAGGGCGGTGGTGACCGCCACCGCGAGCGCCGTGGCGGCGGTCAGCGCGCCGGCGATGCGGATCACGTCCCAGGTCGACCGGCCGTCGTCCACCACCGAGAGCGCCGTCCAGGCGAGGGCGACACCGATCAGCGCGGCGGCGGGCAGCCAGCCGGGGGGCACCAGATAGAGGCAGACGATCAGCGCCGCCTCACCCCAGGTGAGGCTGACCACGCCGGACGCGGCGCGGAACCGCAACCGGGCCAGCTGTGACAGCGCGAACAGGGCGACCGCGATGCCGAAACGGGCCAGCCCGCCGAGCGGGCCGAGGGGTCGTCGGCCGGCAGCCGCGCCGGCAGGCCCAGCCCCACGAGCGCGGCGACCAGCGCGGTGGCCAGGACGGCGACGGTGAGCAGATGCAGCCCGAGCGACGCACCACGGCCAGCGGGCCGGTCAAGCGAGTGGCCGGCCCTGCCGGAGGTCACCGACCCCCTCCCGCCGACCGGGAACAGGCCACGCGGCGGGCGGACGCGACTGCGGTGGTCATCGGCGCCCCCTCCCGCGCACAGCTCGAGGACTTCTGGTCCCCCCGGCGGAAGGCTAAGCCAAACCCGATGGTCGCAACAGGGGTCGACCATCCGGTTCGACGTGAATCATGCCCCGATCAGCCGTCCCGGTGCTGCTGACGCCCGTTTGCAGCATCCGCGGATGAATCGGCGGTCACGATCCCATCTGTCGGATCACCGACCGGCTGGCCCGCCGAATCCGTTCCGGGCGCGTCGGGGTCCTGGGCGGGGAACCGCTCGGGCAGCCGGCGCAACCGGGCGTTCATGTTGCGGATCAGCAGCACGGTGGCGGTGCCGAGGAGCAGGATGAGGAACAGGCCCATCGGCCCGGCCAGGCCACCCGTGCGGGTGTCCCCGAAGTTGTTCTGGGCGAGCACCTGGGCGGCGGTCAGCATGGGGTTCCTCCGGATCGCGGTGTGCGACCAGGGTAGCCCGCGGCCGGCTCAGCGGGCATGGGCCGTCCCCCGTACGCCGGCGAACAGGTCGGACTCCGGCAGCGGGCTGTCGACCACCGAGCGGACGAGCTGGAAGTCCTCCGTGGGCCAGGCGCGCCGCTGCTGCTCCATCGGCACCTGGAACCAGAAGCCGTCCGGGTCCACCTGGGTGGCGTGAGCCCGCAGCGCGTCGTCACGGACGGGGAAGTAGTCGGCGCACTCGACCCGGGTGGTGATCCGCGGGCCCTTGTCCGGCCGCTCCTCCCAGCGGGTCAGCCACTCCGCGTACGGCGACTCGACGCCCGCGGCGAGCATGGCCTCGTGCAGCGCCAGGATCTTGCCCTTCGAGAAGCCGATGTCGTAATAGAGCTTGAGCGGCTGCCAGGGCTCGCCCAGGTCCGGGTAACGCTCGGCGTCGCCGGCCGCCTCGAAGGCCGCCACGCTGACCCGGTGACACATGATGTGATCCGGGTGCGGATAGCCGCCCTCCTCGTCGTAGGTGGTGACCACGTGCGGGCGGAACTCCCGCATCAGCCGCACCAGTGGACCGGCGGCCACCGCGACGTCCTGCAACGCGAAACAGCCCTCGGGCAGCGGCGGCAGCGGGTCGCCCTCGGGCAGGCCGGAGTCGACGAAGCCCAGCCACGCCTGCTCGATGCCCAGGATGGCCCGCGCCGCGTCCATCTCGGCGCGGCGGATCTCGGCGATGTTCGCCCACACGTCGGGTCGGTCGAGCTTGGGGTTGAGCACGCTGCCCCGCTCGCCCCCCGTACAGGTCACGACCAGCACGTCCACCCCTTCAGCGACGTACTTCGCCGTCGTCGCGGCGCCCTTGCTCGACTCGTCGTCGGGGTGCGCGTGGACGGCCATGAGTCGAAGTTGCTCTGCCAAGGTTGGCGCTCCTCGTCTCTGCCCACCGGCGTGGCCCGCCCGGGCCCGCCGTTGACCTGCCGAAATCCTCCCCGTAGCGGTACCGCACCGCGCCGGCCTGTCATATTTGACCCCAGCCTTATTTGACACCGGGCCGAATCGACGACCGCGTCGGACAGGAACCGAGTCGGACAGGAATGGCGGACGCTTGCCATTCTTGCCGATGCCGCTGACAACAACGCCAGGGAGATACCCGCCGGTGACCGAGACGCACACCACACTTGGACCGGACGTGCCGGTCTTCCCGCCCGGCCGGTACGGCCGCCGCCGGGCGCCACGCCGCCGCCGGCCGGTGTTGGCCGCGCTGCTGGTGATCGCCGTGGTCGCGACGCTCACCGGCGTCTCGGTCCGGCTCTACCGGCAGTACGGCGACCCGGCGTACGACGCCCAGGTGATCAGCTACGGCGACATCACGGACAGCCAGGTGGTGGTCCACTTCCGGGTGAACCTGCCGGACGGCGGCTCGGCGGTGTGCCTGCTGCGGGCCCGGGACCGCGCCGGTGCCGAGGTGGCCCGGGAGGAGGTGTCGGTGGCCGCCACGGCGGGGCAGCGGCACAGCACCGTCCGGCATCGTCTCGCCACCAGCGCACGACCCTTCATCGGTGAGGTCGTCCGCTGCCGGCCGCCCGCCTGAGGTCGATCGCCGCAGGCGTGCCGCCGGGGCACCGACGTGATCGTCGACACTCCTTGTCGTACGGCACTGGTAACTTGGAGGTTCACCTGTCAGCCAGCACGCACAACCGAGGAGGACCGCCTGTGTCCAATGGCAACGAGGCGCCCGCCACCTGGCTGTCCCAGGACGCATACGACCGCCTGAAGGCCGAGCTCGACGAGTTGATCGCCAATCGGCCGGTCATCGCCGCCGAGATCAACGCCCGGCGTGAGGAAGGCGACCTGCGCGAGAACGGCGGCTACCACGCCGCCCGCGAGGAGCAGGGCAAGGCCGAGGGGCGCATCCTCTATCTCAAGGAGCTGCTCCGCACGGCCCAGGTCGGCGAGGCGCCGACCGTCGACGCCGTGGCGCCCGGGATGGTCGTGACGATCTACTTCGACGACGACGCCGACGACACAGAGACATTTCTGCTCGGCTCGCGCGAGATCGCCTCGACCACCGATCTGACGGTCTACAGTCCCGAATCGGCCCTCGGCCAGGCGATCCTGGGCGGCAAGGCAGGGCAGGCCTGCACCTACACCGCGCCCAGTGGGGCGGACATCAAGGTGACCGTGGTCAAGTTCGAGCCGTTCGCCGGCTGATCCTCCGCCGGCCGAGCCGGCCACCCCGCTCGTCCAGAGGCGTGACACCGTGCGGTGTCACGCCTCTGGCGCGATCGTCACCTGGTAACCACTGGCCCGCAGGACGCTGATCAACGAGTCGGAGTGCTCGACGCCCCGGGTCTCCACCGACAGCGCCACCTCGACCTCGCCGAGACGAAGATGCGGGTTGGCCCGCTGGTGCACCACGTCCACCACGTTGGCCCGGTGCTCGGCGATCTCGCCCAGCAGTGAGGCCAACTGCCCGGGGCGGTCCGAGCAGCGCACGGTCACCCGCAGGTAGCGTCCCGCCGCCGCCAGACCGTGTTCGATCACCCGCAGCATCAGCAGCGGATCGATGTTGCCTCCGGAGAGCACGGCCACCACCGGTGTCGCCACCTCCACGGCACCGGCGAGCAGGGCCGCCACCCCGACCGCACCGGCCGGCTCCACCACCTGCTTGCCGCGCTCCAGCAGCATGAGCAGCGCCCGGGAGATGTCCTCCTCGGAGACGGTGACGACCTCGTCGACGAGCTTGCGCACGTGGGTGAAGGTGACGTCACCCGGCCGGCCGACCGCGATGCCGTCGGCGATGGTGGCGAAGGCGGGCAGCCGGACCGGCTCCCCCGCCACCAGTGACGGTGGGAAGGCCGCCGCGCCCGCCGCCTGCACCCCGATCACCCGCACGTCCGGCCGCAGCGCCTTGGCTGCCGCCGCCATCCCGGAGACGAGCCCGCCGCCGCCGACCCCGGTGACGATCGTCTTCACCTCGGGGCACTGCTCCAGGATCTCCAACGCCACCGTGCCCTGCCCGGCGATCACGTCCCGATGGTCGAACGGGTGGATCAGCACCGCCCCCGTTCGTTCGGCGAACGTCTGCGCCGCCACCAGGGACTCGTCCACCGTGGCGCCGACCAGCTCGATCTGGGCGCCGTACCCCTTCGTGGCCGCCACCTTGGGCAGCGGCGCGTTCACCGGCATGAAGACGGTGGCGTGGGTGCCGACCAGCCCGGCGGCGAGCGCCACCCCTGGGCGTGGTTGCCGGCACTGGCGGCGACCACGCCCCGGTCGCGTTCCGCCGCCGACAGCCGCGAGATCCGCACGTATGCGCCGCGCACCTTGTACGACCCCGCCCGCTGAAGGTTCTCGCACTTGAGCCAGGCCGGCCCGCCGAGCGAGGCGCTGAGCGGACGGGAGGGCTCCAGCGGGGTGGTGCGGATGACCCCGGCGAGCAGGTCCCGTGCCGCGCGCACGTCGTCCAGGCTGACCAGTTCCGTCATGCCCCGATCGTGCCACCCGCCCCGGCCGGGCCGGCCGGGGCCGCCACGGTCATGCCGGGCAGGATCGGGCCGGTGGGCATCCCCCGCGCGATCCGGGCGGTCTGGGCGGCCGAGACACGGTGGATCAGCACGATCAGCGACGCCCCGGCCACCACGCAGAACAGTGCGGGAACGAGGTACGCGCCGGCTGCCGACGCGTAGTGGTCGGCGTACGCCTGGAAGTCGGCCGAGGTCTGCGGGTACGGCAGCGCGTCGAATTCCCTGGCCGTGGACCGCGCGATGGTCCGCTCACCGAACAGGAACACCAGCCATGCCCCCCACCACAGGTGGACCAGCCACGGGGTGCCGAGCCGCCACAGGCTGTCCCGGGCGATGTTGGCCACCACCCGGTGGGGCAGCACGACATTGACGAACGGCACCAGCCATCCGGCGATCGCCCAACCGGCGGAGAGGGGCGGCGCGGCGCCCGGGAAGGCGTCCAGGTTCTTCCGGGCCCGCCAGGTCCAGATGATGACGAGCACGACGGCGGCCAGCATCGCCACCTGGTACAGCAGCGCCGCCACCAGCTCCAGTAGTCCCGCGCTCAGCAAGAAGGCCTCGCCGTCGGCGGAGTCCACGGCCCGTGCGGCGAGCAGCGCGTTGACCGGCTGGACAGCCACGGTCGACAGCAGGAACAGGACCGTCGCCGCGACGGCGACCGCGGCGGCACGGCCGACACCCCGGACCGGACGGACCCGGACCCCGGGGCGCAGCGCGGGTGAGCCCACCGGCGTGTGGCAGGTCTGGCACTCCATGGCGCGTACGTCGGTATCGGTGTCGCAGGTGTGGCAGCGCATGATCGAAAGTCCTCCCGTGCTCGGCACCGGGAGCGTAGATGATCACGCCGTGGCCGGTGACCCCGTTCCGACGCCCGGGTAGCCCGGGGCGTGCCGAGGCCACGGGGCCTCCATCTCGAACTGGCCGGCGACTCCGAGCAGCAGCAGTTCCGAACCGGGCGGGCCGACGAGTTGCACGGCCAGCGGCAGCCCGTCCGGGCGGCGGCCCACCGGCACCACCAGGGCCGGCAGGCCGGCGATGTTCCACGGTGCGGCGTACGGGGCGTACCGGATGCTGGCCAGCATGTTGGCCTGCCAGGAGCGGGCCGACCAGCCCGCGGCCGGCGGCGGTGCGCTCGCCAGCGCCGGGGTGAGCAGCAGGTCGACCGAGTGGTCGGTGAAGAACCCGATCGACCGGTCGCGCCAGGCGAGCCGGTCGGCCTCCCGGACGTACCCGCGCCGCCACGCCCACTCACCGAGGGCGACGTGGCGGCGGCTGCGGCGTTGCAGGGCGCGCCGGTCGACCCCGGCGGCGCGCACGTCCGCCGCCGCGGCGGCGAACCAGGTGGCGATGCCCTGCAACCCCAGAGCGGTCGGATAGACCGGATCGGCCGGTACGGTGTCGTGCCCGGCCGCGGCGAGCAGCCGGCCGGCGGCGGTGACCGCGTCCCGGTTCGGCGCGTCGGGCGAGACACCCCGCACCGGGGACCGCAGCGACACGCCGACCCGCAGCCGCTGTGGCGGCACGAGCTTGCCCTGTGCGCGGCCGGCGAGGACCTGGAAGCCCACCGCCGCGTCGGCGACGGTGGTGGTGAGCATGCCGTGTTCGGTCAGTCCGAACCAGTCCTCGGCACCGAGCTGGCAGGGCACCACCCCGCGACCGGGCTTCAGGCCCACCAGGCCGCAACAGGCCGCCGGGATGCGGATCGAGCCGAGACCGTCGTTGCCGTGCGCGATCGGCACCAGCCCGGCGGCCACCGCGGCGGCGGCACCGCCGGAGGAGCCGCCGGGGGTGCGCGAGGAGTCCCACGGGTTGCGGGTGATGGCCGTCTCGTCGTCGGTGATGCCCCAGAGGCCCAGCTCGGGCATCCGGGTGACGCCGAGGATCACCGCGCCGGCACCGCGCAGCCGGCGGACCACCTCGTGGTCGGCCTCCGCCACCGCGGTACGCATCGCGGCGGAGCCGTTCCAGGTGGGCATGCCGGCCACCGGGGTGTTCTCCTTGACCGCGACCGGCACCCCGGCAAGTGGCAGGTTCGCCAGGTCCTCCTGCTCGTCGACCTTCTCCGCCTCGGTGACCGCCTGCCCGCCGCGGATGGCGCGGAACGCGGCGAGGTCCGGGTCGACCTTGGCGACGTGGTCGAGGTGGTCGGCCAGCACCTGGGTGGCGGAGACGTCGCCCCGGCGCACTGCCCTGGCGATCTGTTTGGCGGTCGCCCCGACCCAGGTCGGCATGATGTCCTGCACGGCCACCCTCCCAAGCCAGCGGTCAGCCCAGCGCCTGCTCCAGGTCGGCGAGCAGGTCTTCGACCGTTTCGATGCCGACAGACAGTCGCACGAGATCGGAGGGAACTTCAAGCGGCGAGCCGGCAGCACTCGCGTGTGTCATCCGGCCCGGGTGCTCGATCAGGGACTCCACCCCGCCGAGGGACTCGGCGAGCACGAAGAGTCGGGCCCGGTTGCAGATCTCGACGGCGTGCTCCTCGCCACCGGCGGCGCGGAAGGAGATCATGCCGCCGAACCGGCGCATCTGCTTCGCCGCCACCTCGTGCCCGGGGTGCGTGGGCAGGCCCGGGTAGAGCACCTGACCGACCTTGGCGTGCCCGTCCAGGTACGCGACGATCCGCTCGGCGTTGTCGCAGTGCCGGTCCATGCGTACCCCGAGGGTCTTGATGCCGCGCAGGGTGAGCCAGGCGTCGAACGGGCCGTTGACCGCGCCCATCGCGTTCTGGTGGTAGCGCAGCTGCTCGCCCACGGTGGCGTCGGCCGCCACCAGCGCACCACCGACCACGTCGGAGTGCCCGCCGACGTACTTGGTGGTCGAGTGCACCACCACGTCGGCGCCCAGGGCGATCGGCTGTTGGAGGTACGGCGAGGCGAACGTGTTGTCGACCACCAGCAGCGCACCGACGTCGTGCGCGACGGCGGCGAGGGTGGCGATGTCGGCGATGCCGAGCAGCGGATTGGTCGGCGTCTCCACCCACACGACCTTCGTGACCCCGGGACGGATCGCGGCCCGCACGGCGTCCGGGTCGGAGACCTTCGCCGGGGTGTACCCGAGCCCCCACCGCTGCGCCACCTTGGCGAAGAGCCGGTACGTACCGCCGTACGCGTCGTCCGGGATGATCACGTGGTCGCCGGGGGCGCAGACGGTACGCAGCAGGGCGTCCTCGGCGGCCAGGCCGCTGGCGAAGGCGAGGCCGACCGGTCCGCCCTCCAGCGCGGCCAGGCACTCCTGGAGCGCGTCCCGGGTCGGGTTGCCGGAGCGGCTGTACTCGTAGCCGAGCCGGGGGGCGCCGACGGCATCCTGGGCGTACGTGCTGGTCTGGTAGATCGGCGGGATCATCGCGCCGGTACGGGCCTCCGGGTCCTGGCCGGCGTGGATGGCGAGCGTCTCGAAGCCGTGGGTCATTCCGCAGACGTTAGTCGTCCACCGCGTCCCAGCCGATGGAACCCACCCTGTCGGACGGCTGGTCCAGCCTTGCCCGATGACGGTGCGTGTGGTCCAGCGAGCCGGCGGCGGCACCCGACCGGGCTTAACCTGACCCGGTGGCGGGGTGTGTGTTCTGCGGGATCGTGGCGGGCGAGGTGTCGGCGTTCCGGGTGACCGACGAGCCGGACGGGGTGGCGTTCCTGGACACCCGGCCGGTGTTCAAGGGGCACGTGCTGGTGGTGCCCCGCGCCCACCTGGTCACCCTGGCCGACCTGCCGCCGGATTCGCTGCCCGGCTATTTCGGGCTGGTCCGGCGGCTCGCCGTCGCGGTCGAGGACGGTCTGGGCGCGGGCGGCACGTTCGTGGCGATGAACAACAGGGTGTCCCAGTCGGTGCCGCACCTGCACACCCACGTGGTGCCCCGGACGAAGGGTGACGGCCTGCGGGGGTTCTTCTGGCCGCGTACCCGCTACGCCGACGACGCGGAGGCCAGGGCCTACGCCGAGCGCGTCCGCAGCGCGCTGGCGGCCGGGGCCTGAGTGGGGTCGGGGCGGGTAAGGAAGTGAGGTCCGCCGGTGTTGCACGCGAGGAAGGCATGAAAGGAGTTCCATCGTGTTCCTCCGCCACATGAAGGCCGAGATGATCTCCCCCGACCGGGCCCTGCCCGGCCGTTCGATCGCGATGCCGGTCGCCGACCGCCACGAGGTGCTCGGCACCCCGTTGCAGGGGCCGTTCCCCGACGGCTCCCAGGTCGCCGTGTTCGGTATGGGGTGTTTCTGGGGCGCCGAGCGACTGTTCTGGACCCTGCCCGGCGTGTTCACCACCTCCGCCGGCTACGCCGGTGGTTACACCCGGAACCCGACCTACGAGGAGGTCTGCTCCGGGATGACCGGGCACACCGAGGCGGTCCAGGTGGTGTACGACCCCACGAAGATCAGCTATGAGGATCTGCTGAAGGTCTTCTGGGAGAACCACGACCCCACCCAGGGCATGCGCCAGGGCAACGACGTGGGCACCCAGTACCGCTCGACGATCTACGCCACCACCGACGAGCAGCTCGCCACCGCGCTGGCGTCCCGGGACGCGTTCGCGCCGATCGTGGCCCGCGCCGGCAAGGGCGAGATCACCACGGAGATCGGCCGGCTCGGTGACTACTACCTGGCCGAGGACTACCACCAGCAGTATCTGGCCCCGACCAAGAACCCGAACGGTTACTGCAACCACGGCCCGAACGGACTGAGCTGCCCGGTCGGCGTCGCCCGGGTGCCGTCCGACCTTCACTAGTCTCTCGGACAGAGCCGGCCGCCACCGTCGAACGTGACGGACCCGCACCACCGCTCCCCGCCAACATCGACGTGGAAATTCCGGCCCGAGGTGTCGTATCCGCCCGGCGCCGTTCGTAGCGAGGATGGAGGCAGACAAGGGGTCCGCCCGAGACGAGGGAGCAGACATGGCCGAGTACCTCATCTACTTCAACCAGCAGTGGGTGGGCGACCACACTGAGGAGTGGTTTCGCGGGCGTGGGCCACTCGCCGCGGCGGTCGTGGACGAGATCAAGGCGGCCGGGGCGTACGTGTTCGCCGGGGGCCTGGAAGAGGACGGCCCCGTCTTCAGTGCCGACGCCACGAGCGGCACATTGATGTTCACTGACGGGCCCTACGTCGAAACCAAGGAGTGGCTGGGCGGGCTGACCGTGGTGGACGTGGCCGACGAAAAAACGGCCCGGATGTGGGCCGGCAAGATCGCGGAAGCATGCGGCTGGCCCCAGGAGGTCCGACGGTTCGGCCGCATGCCACAACCCGGTGATGAGTGAGTGGGGAGTCGGCGGTCCCGGCTCTGAAGTACTACACCCTGCGCCAGAGTCCAAGAACCCGGACGGTTACCGCAACCACGGCCCGAACGGGCTGACCTGCCCGGTCGGCGGGGCGCGTACCGGCGGCTGAGCCGCCGAACGACTGGGGCCCGGGGCACGTCGCGCCGGGCCCCGCACCGGGCTCCCCTGCGACCGACGAACCTGTCACCACCGGACTGGCGAGCCGAACGCCAGTGACAGCCGTGGCCGCATTGCGGCATTCGTCACACCCGGCTGTCGCGAGCAATTGGCGCATCGGCATCGAGGAGGGCACAAAACGGCCGCCGGAAACCGGCATCATTTCGCTGGGTTGATCGCGCGGGCGCGGATTCTAGCAATGCTGTTACACGACCGTCATGGTCTCAACAGGCCAATCGCAACATCCTCTGGCAGCATGGGCTCACATGTGCGGACTGGCTGGGGAGTTCCGACGGGACGCGACGCGTGCCGATGTCGCGGCGGTGGAACGGATGGCCGCCACCATGTGCGACCGGGGACCAGACGGCAGCGGGGTGTGGGCACAGGGGCCGGTCGCCCTCGGCCACCGGCGACTGAAGATCATCGACCTGTCGGCCGCCAGCGGCCAGCCGATCGTCGACTCCGCCGCCGGCCTGACCGGCGTCTTCAACGGCTGCATCTACAACTACCGTGAGCTGCGCGCCGAGCTACAGGCCAAGGGGCACCACTTCTTCTCCAGCGGGGACAGCGAGGTCGTCGTCAAGGCGTACGCCGAGTGGGGGCTCGACTTCGTCGACCACCTGGTCGGCATGTTCGCCGTGGCGATCACCGAGCGGGACACCGGTCGCCTGGTGCTCGCCCGGGACCGGCTCGGCATCAAGCCGCTCTACCTCGCGGAGTCCCCGGGCATGGTCCGCTTCGCCAGCACCCTGCCCGCGTTGCTGGCGGGCGGCGGCGTGGACACCACGATCGACCCGGTCGCCCTGGGCCACTACCTCAGCTTCCACAGCATCGTGCCGCCGCCGCGCACCATCCTGCGTGGCGTCAGCAAGCTGCCCCCGGCCACCATCCGGGTCTACGAGGCCGACGGCCGCAGCCACGAGCGGGTCTACTGGGATCCGCCGTTCCTGCGCCGCACCGAGCACGCCGGGTGGTCCGAGCAGGACTGGCAGGACGCGCTCCTGGAGTCGCTGACCACCGCCGTGCGGCGCCGGATGGTCGCCGACGTGCCGGTGGGCGTGCTCCTCTCCGGTGGTCTGGATTCCAGCCTGGTGGTTGCCCTGCTCGCCGGTGAGGGCCAGCGCGGGTTGTCCACCTTCTCCATCGGCTTCGACGCCGTCGGCGGCCGGGAGGGCGACGAGTTCCGCTACTCCGACGTGGTGGCCAAGACCTTCGACACCGACCACCACCAGATCCGGGTCGCCGCGCAGGATCTGGTGCCCCCCCTGGAAGCCGCCGTCGCGGCGATGAGCGAGCCCATGGTCAGCCACGACTGCGTGGCGTTCTACCTGCTCAGCCAGGAGGTCTCGCGGCACGTCAAGGTGGTCCAGTCCGGCCAGGGCGCCGACGAGATCCTGGGCGGCTACCACTGGTACCCACCACTGGCGCAGGTCGGCCGGGAGCAGGCCCTCGACACGTACGCCCGGGCCTTCTTCGACCGCGACGGCGCCGGCCTGGCCCAGGTGCTCAACCCCGACCGGCTCGCCGACGGCGACCCGGCGCGGGAGTTCGTCGCCGCCCACCTGTCGCGCCCCGGCGCGCAGACCGCGGTCGACGCCGGACTGCGCATCGACACGCAGATCATGCTGACCGACGACCCGGTGAAGCGGGTCGACAACATGACCATGGCGCACGGGTTGGAGGCCCGGGTGCCGTTCCTGGATCACGAGTTCGTGGAGCTGGCCGCCGCCTGCCCGCCGGAGCTGAAGCTGGCGCAGGGCGGCAAGGGTGTGCTCAAGGAGATCGGCCGGCGGGTGTTGCCGCACGAGGTCATCGACCGACCGAAGGGCTACTTCCCGGTGCCGGGCCTCACCCACCTGGAGGGCAAGCTCCTCGACCGGGTACGCGACGCGCTTCATGCGCCCGTGGCCCGCCGCCGCGACCTGTTCCACACCGACTACGTCAACGCCCTGCTCGACGCCCCCAACGCCGAACTGACCCCGTTGAACGGAAACAAGCTGTGGCAACTCGGACTCCTGGAAATGTGGCTCCAGAGCCACGGAATCGACTGACCGTGACCGACACCCTGGCCACCGGGGTCGCCCGGACCGATCGGGGCCGGGGCGCGGGACGACGGTACGAACGGGTCGGGCCGGGAGGTGATCCGATCGCCACGGGCGGCGGCACCGACCCGACCGACGACGAGCGTCCGGGCACCGACGGCGGGGTGATCCTCGACTGCGGCTGGGGCCGCCTGGTCTTCGGCCAGACCTTCGCCGACCAGTCCGCGGTCGCCGACGTGCTGCGCTCCGAGGCGGCGGGCGCCCGGGACATCTGCATCTACCTGCGCGACCCGCACGTGCTGGTCTCCCGGCTACCCGACGAGTTGTTCATCGACCCCTCGCTGACCTTCCGGCTGCCGCTCGGCGGGGATCGCCGTGGGCCCCGTCCCGGCGCCGGGACCACCGAGGAGGCGGGCACCGCCGAGACGCCGACGCCGCTCGACGGCCGGAACGAGCTGCCCGGGGTACGCATCCGTCGACTGCGCGACGCCGCCGACGCGGACGCGGTCAACCGGATCTACGCCGCCAACGGCATGGTCACCGCCCCGGTCGACGTGCTTGTCGACAACGCCGCCACCGACCGTTTCCTGCACCTGGTGGCCGAGGCGGCCACCGGCGAGATCGTCGGCACGATCACCGGCATCGACCACGTGGCGGTCTTCGACGACCCGGACCGGGGCGCCAGCCTGTGGTGCCTGACCGTCGACTTCAACCAGGCCCCGCCGGGGACCGGCCAGGCACTGATCACCGAGCTGGCCGGCCGGCTGGTTGCCCGGGGCCGGGCGTACGTCGACCTGTCCGTCCTCGCCGAGAACTCCGGGGCGATCCGGCTCTACGAACGGCTCGGCTTCTACCGCACCGCCACGCTCTGTGTGAAGCGGAAGAACCCGATCAACGAACGGTTGTTCCTGCCGGCCATGCCGCTCGGCTACGAGCGGCTCAACCCGTACGCGAAGATCGTCGCCGACGAGGCGATGCGGCGGGGCATCCGGGTGGAGGTGACCGACCCGGAGTGGGGCGAGCTGCGGCTGACCAGCGGCGGCCGGACGATCCTCACCCGGGAGTCGCTCTCCGAGCTGACCTCGGCGGTGGCGATGAGCCGCTGCGACGACAAGCGGGTCACCCGCCGGATCCTGGCCGAGGCGGGCCTGTCGGTGCCCCGCGGGCGGACCGCCAGCGGCGCCAGCGCCGACGCGGACTTCCTGGCCGAGGTGGGTCAGCTGGTGGTCAAGCCGGCCCGGGGCGAGCAGGGCAACGGCATCACCGTGGGCGTACGCACTCCCGAGGCGCTGACCGCCGCCGTCGAGGTGGCCGCCCGGTTCTGCCCGGAGATCCTGCTGGAGGAGCTGTGCACGGGTGAGGACCTGCGGGTCGTGGTGATCGACCACGAGGTGGTGGCCGCCGCCGTCCGCCGGCCGGCCTCGGTCACCGGCGACGGCGTGCACGACATCGCCGAGTTGATCGAGCGGCAGAGCCGCCGTCGGGCCGCCGCCACCGGCGGCGAGTCGCGCATCCCGCTGGACGACATGACCCGGGACGTGGTCGCCGAGGCCGGCTACGAGCTGCACGACGTACTGCCGCAGGGGCAGGTGATGGCCGTCCGGCGGACCGCGAACCTGCACACCGGCGGCACCATCCACGACGTCACCAGCGACCTGCACCCGGTGATCGCCGAGGCGTGCGTGGCCGCCAGCCGGGCGATCGACATCCCGGTCACCGGGCTCGACCTGCTGGTCCCGGCGCCGGACCAACCCGAGCACGTCTTCATCGAGGCCAACGAACGGCCCGGGCTGGCCAACCACGAGCCGCAGCCCACCGCCGAGCGCTTCGTGGACCTACTCTTCCCCGGGACTCGGGCACCGCAACGGCTCTGGACCCCGGCGGGTGCGGCACCATCTGGGGCATGACCGTACGCAAGACCACTGCGCTCCCCATCGACCTGGCCTATCTGCGTCAGGTGCTGCTCGAGCTGCTCGACATTCCGAGCCCGTCGGGGCGCACCGACCATGTCCAGCAGTACATGGGCGAGCGCCTCTCCGCCCTTGGTATCCCGTCGACACTGACCCGCCGCGGTGCGCTCAGCGCCTGCCTGCCCGGCCCCCGGGAGACCGGCGCGGACCGGGCGATCGTCGTGCACACCGACACCGTCGGCGGGATGGTCAAGCGGCTGAAGGAGAACGGCCGGCTCGAACTGAAGCCGATCGGTACGCACAGCGCCCGGTTCGCCGAGGGTGCCCACGTACGGATCTTCACCGACGACCTGGAGCGGGTGGTCACCGGCCAGGTGCTGCCGCTCAAGGCCAGCGGCCACCGCTACAACGAGGCCGTCGACCTGCAGGGCATCGGTTGGGAGCAGGTCGAGGTACGCGTCGACGAACCGGTGGAGGACATCGCCGGCCTGCGGGCGCTCAGCATCGACGTGGGCGACTTCGTCGCCTTCCTGACCAACCCGACGGTCACCCCCAGCGGCTACGTCAAGTCCCGGCACCTGGACGACAAGGCCGGCGTGGCCGCGGTACTCACCGCCTTCAAGGCCATGGTCGACTCGGGGGTGAAACCCGCAGTCACCGCGCACCTGCTGGTCACCGTGACCGAGGAGATCGGCCACGGCGCGTCGCACGGGCTCGACCCGGACGTGGCCGAGATCGTCTCGGTGGACGCGGCGGTGGTCGCCCCCGGGCAGCAGTCCCGCGAGACCGCCGCCACCCTCGCGATGGGCGACGGGGTGGGGCCGTTCGACTACCACCTCACCCGCAACCTGGCGGCGATCGCCCGCGAGCACGACGTGGATCTCGTCCGGGACGTCTTCGACTACTACCGCTCGGACGTGGCGGCGGCGGTGGAGGCGGGCGCGCACGCCCGGGTGGCCCTGCTCGGCTTCGGTGTCGACGCCACCCACGGTCACGAGCGCACCCACCTTGAGGGGCTGCGCCACCTGGCGCAGCTGGTCTGCCTCTACCTCCAGAGCGACCTCGTCTTCCCCGAATGGGACGCCGAGCCGGAGGGCGATCTGGCCGACTTCCCGTCGCTGGCGGTGCAGCCGGCCAACGCGGACGGCCCCCGCGAAGGTCCGATAGGCATCGCCCAGTCCTCCTGAGGCGCGGCGTCCCGGCTCCCGGACCGCGTCCGCCCGGGATGTGATCGAAATCCGTTGCCGGTGGACCGGGCGCTGGATAGCGTGGCGGTACACGGGAAAGGAGGTGGTCCAGACTTGTATAGCAATCGGACTCGTGAGGTGGCTGTCCGCTAGCCGCTGTCCTCGACAGTGATCGTCCGCCCTCCGGGGCGGGCACGGCAAGAGTCGTCGAGACCGTGTGGCAGCGGTGCGGCGAAACCACGACAGCCACCCGACCCCCGGGGTGCCGGCCCAGTCCAGCCGGCCCGCGCGCAGCGCGGAAGCCCCGGGGGTCGCTTCATATCCACCGGAGGCCGCCGTGTCGATGCGCGAGCTGGTGGTGCTCGGGACGGCCAGCCAGGCACCCACCCGGGCCCGCAACCACAACGGGTACGTGCTGCGCTGGGACGACGAGGTGATCCTCTTCGACCCGGGCGAGGGCAGCCAGCGGCAGCTGCTGCACACCGGCGTCACCGCCACCGACCTGACCCGGATCTGCGTCACCCACTTCCACGGCGACCACTGTCTCGGCCTGCCCGGCACCATCCAGCGTCTCTCCCTGGACCGGGTGGCGCACCCGGTGGCGGTGCACTTTCCGGCCGAGGGCGCCGACTACTTCGCCCGGCTTCGGCACGCCAGTTCCTTCCACGAGACCGCCGAGCTGGCCGTGCAGCCGGTCGAGGCGGACGGGCAGCGGATCATGCTGCGCTGCGGCACGCTGGAGACCCGCCTGCTGCGCCACCCGATCGACACGTACGGCTATCGGCTGGTGGAGCCGGACGGGTACCGGATGCTGCCGGAGCGGCTGGCCGCGTACGGGATCGCCGGGCCGGCGGTCGGCGAGCTGCAACGCGCCGGCCACCTCGTCCTCGACGGGCGCCGCGTCGGCCTGGCGGAGGTGAGCGCGCCGCGGCCCGGGCAGCGGTTCGCCTTCGTGATGGACACCGGCCTCTGCGACGGGGTGTACGCGCTGGCCGAGCAGGCCGACCTGCTGGTGATCGAGTCGACGTTCCTGGAGTCGGAGGCCGCACTCGCCGCCGAGGTCGGGCACCTCACCGCCGGCCAGGCCGCGCGGGTGGCGGCCGAGTCGGGAGTACGCCGGCTGGTGCTCACCCACTTCTCGCAGCGCTACGCCGACCCGGCCCGGTTCGCCGAGGAGGCCCGCCGGCACTTCGACGGCGACCTGGTTGTCGCCGAGGATCTGACCACGGTGCAGGTGCCACCCCGGCGGGTAATCTCGGTCGAGTGACCGTCACGCTCCGACCCGCGGCGCCGGACGACCTGATGGCGGTGGGTGCCCTGCACCAGCGCTCCCGGATCGCCGCGTACTCCGCCTTCCTGCCACCGGACGCGCTGGCGAAACCGACGCCGGAGGCGATGGGCGAATACTGGGTGCAGCGGTGGACCTGGGAACGGGAGGACCATCGGATGACCCTGGCCGTCCGCGACGGCACGCTGAGCGGGTTCACCTACCTCGGGCCGGCCGGCGATGACGAGCCGGAGGCCGGTCTCCTCTGCGCCATCCACCTCGACCCGGCCGAGCGGGGTCATGGCGTCGGCCGGGCCCTGATGGTCGACGCCCTGGCCGGCATGCGGGCGCGGGGCTGGTGCCGCGCGGTGCTCTGGGTGCTGCGCGACAACGCCCACGCCCGCCGCTTCTACGAGCGCGGCGGCTGGCGGCCGACCGGGCTGGAACGCGACGAGACGATCGGCACTGCGCGCACCTCGCAGCTGCGCTACGCTCGCCCGCTCTGACCCGCCCGCTCTGACCCGCCCGCTCTGACCCGCCCGCTCTGACCCGCCCGGCGCCACGCCGCCCGCCGCTGACGATCCAGCGGCGCCCGTCACCCGTCCATGCCGGTCCGAAGGCCCACCCGCCATCGGCAAGGGTCGTCGCGGGGTCAGCGGGCGCCGAGGTGGGCCAGCAGGTCCTGGCGGGTCAGTACGCCCTTGGGCTTGCCGTCGATCAGCACCAGCGCCGCGTCGGACTTCTCCAGCAGGTTCACCGCCTCGCTGACCGGCTGACCGCCGCCGATCATCGGCAGCGGCGGCGCCATGTGCCGCTCGATCGTGTCGTGCAGCTGTGCCTGCCCGGTGAAGAGGGCATCCAGCAGGTCCTTCTCGGCGATCGAGCCGGCCACCTCGCCGGTGACCACCGGCGGTTCGGCCTTGAGCACCGGCAGTTGCGAGACGCCGTACTCGCGCATGTAGTCGATCGCGTCGCGGACCGTCTCGGTCGGATGCACGTGCACCAGCTCGGGCAGCTCACCCGGCTTGCTGACCAGCGCCTCCGCCACGGTCGGCTCGGAGCCGGAGTTGTCCAGGAACCCGTAGCGGGCCATCCAGGAATCGTTGAAGATCTTGGAGAGATAGCCCCGGCCGCCGTCCGGCAGCAGCACCACGATCACGTCGTCCGGGCCGGCGGCGCGGGCCACCTCCAGCGCCGCCACCGCCGCCATCCCGCAGGAGCCGCCGACCAGCAGCCCCTCCTCGCGGGCCAGCCGCCGGGTCATCTCGAAGGACTGCTGGTCCGACACCTCGATGATCTGGTCGGCGACGCTCCGGTCGTACGTCTCCGGCCAGAAGTCCTCGCCGACCCCCTCGACCAGGTAGGGCCGGCCGGTGCCGCCGGAGTAGACCGAGCCCTCCGGGTCGGCGCCGATGACCTTGACCTGTCCGGCGGACGCCTCCTTCAGGTAACGCCCGATGCCGGAGATCGTGCCGCCGGTGCCCACGCCGGCGACGAAGTGGGTGATCCGGCCCTCGGTCTGCTTCCACAGCTCCGGGCCGGTCGTCTCGTAGTGCGAGCGCGGGTTCGCCGGGTTGGCGTACTGGTTGGGTTTCCACGCGCCGGGGATCTCCCGGGCCAGCCGATCGGAGACGTTGTAGTACGAGCGGGGATCCTCCGGCGCCACGGCGGTCGGGCAGACCACCACCTCCGCGCCGTACGCCCGCAGCACGTCCTGCTTGTCCTGGCTGACCTTGTCGGGGCAGACGAAGACACAGCGGTAGCCCTTGAGCTGAGCCACCAGGGCGAGCCCGACGCCGGTGTTGCCGCTGGTCGGCTCGACGATGGTGCCGCCCGGCCGGAGGATGCCCGCCGCCTCCGCGTCCTCCACCATGCGCAGCGCGATCCGGTCCTTCACCGACCCGCCGGGGTTGAGGTACTCCACCTTCGCCAGCACGGTCGCGCGGATGCCCGCTGCGACGTTGCGTAGCCGCACCAGCGGGGTGTTGCCGATCATCTCGACGACGTTGTCGTAGTACTGCACGTCGTTGTGCCCTTCTGCTCCGGCGCCGGCACGCCAGGCCGGGCGGGTGTCTCAGGTGAAATTCCCGCGCCCAGGGTACGTGGGTCAGGGCACCACCTGACCGGGGACCACGGAGCTGCGCCGCGTCTCCCACTCCAGGAACCGCTCGGTCTCGGCGAGCACCGCACCGGCCAGCCAGGTGACCATCACGGCGTCGTCCAGCAGGCCGAACACCGCGAGGAACAGCTCTGGAACCACGTCGACAGGCGAGGCGATGTACGCCGCCGCCGCAGTCATCATGGCCAGCCGGAGGCCACCGTCGTACTCGCCCCGGGCGGTCGCCGCAATCATCCGGGGCAGCGCACCGATCCGCGCCCCGAGCGACGGCCCGCCCCGGGCACCGGCGGTCAGGGCCCGCGCCAGGGCCACGAACGCGGCACCCCGCTTCAACGTCTTAGCCATCGTCCTGCTCCTCTCCACGTGCAGCGTGACGACCCGTCGCAACTCCCCTTCATCCAAGTACCCAGGACGGTCGTTTTCCAGGCACCGGAGCGCCGTGACGACGACAGCGGCCCGTCGGACAGGCGCGCTAGTGTCACGGTATGGGGGTCGCTGGTTCCGTCGTACCGGATCGTCCGCGCTGGCGGCGCGCCCTGCGGGTGGCCCGGCTGGCCGCGATCGGCACCGGCGCCACCGCGGCGGCGGCCGCGGCGACCACCGGTGTGCTTCTCGGTCAGGCCCGCCAGGCCCGCCGCATCATCCCGACGGCCGAGGCGCCGCCACCGCGCTGCGACGGCGTCTACGGCGCGAAGTTTCCCGGGCCCGCGATCACCATGGTCGTCCTCGGTGACTCGTCGGCCGCCGGGTACGGCGTGCACCGGCGCCGCGAGACACCCGGCGCGCTGCTGGCGACCGGCCTGTCCCGGCGCCTCCAGCGGCCGGTCCGCCTGCACCGCTTCGCCGTGGTGGGCGCCATCTCGGCCGGGCTTCGATTCCAGGTCGAGGCGGCCCTGGAGGCCGGCCCCGACGTCGCGGTCATCCTGATCGGCGGCAACGACGTGACAAACCGGACGCCGCCCACCCTGGCCGTGCGCTACCTCGTCGAGGGGGTCCGGGCGCTGCGGGCGGCCGGGGTCGAGGTGGTCGTCGGCACCTGCCCCGACCTGGGGGCGATCCGCCCCATCCAGCCGCCGCTGCGGTGGCTGGCCCGCCGGTGGAGCCGCCAGCTCGCCGCCGCGCAGACCGTCGCGGTCGTCTCTGCCGGTGGTTGGACGGTCTCCCTCGGTGACCTGCTCGGCCCCCGGTTCACCGCCGAACCGGGGCGGATGTTCTCCTGGGACCGGTTCCACCCCTCCGCCGACGGCTACGCCATGGCCGCCGCCGCCCTGCTGCCCACGGTCCTCTCCGCGTTGGGGTACGGCGCCGAACGCAGGCCTTCGCCCATGCGTCTGGAGGGCGTACGGTCGTTGCCGAAGGCCGCTCAGCAGGCGGCCCGGCACCCGGGGACGGAGGTCAGCGGTACGCAGGTCCGGGGCAGCGACAGCGGCCCCGCCGGCCGTTGGGCGCAACTACGCCGGCGGGGATTCTTCGGTGCCGGGGCGACGCCGCAGTCAGCTCCCACCGCCGGCTCACCCGCCGTGGAAGGACGCACATGACCAAGGGGATCAGTCACCCGTACGAGTCGCGGGGCGGTGCCGGGACACATCCGGGGGTGGCGAGATGACCGGCCTGTCTCCCGGCGTGCGGGCCGCCGGTCGGGTGGCCCGCACCGCCGCCGTCTCCCTGCTCGCCGGCACAATCGGCGGCGCGGCGGTGCTCGCCGGCCAGGCCGCGGTGGCCCGCAACCGTCGCTACGCCCAGCCGGAGCTCGGGCTGGCGCTGCGGGCGACCGTCGGACGCACCGGCGCCCCGCCGCTGCGGCTGGTGCTGCTCGGCGACTCCGCCGCCCTCGGCGTCGGGGTGGACCGTCTCGGCGACACCATCGGCGGGCAACTGGCCGAGTTGCTCACCGAGGGCCCGGTCGGGCGCCGGGTCCACCTGTCCAGCGTCGGCGTCTCCGGTTCGCGCTCCACCGACCTGGCCACCCAGGTGGCCCGGGCCTTGCTGGGCGAGCGGCCGGACGTGGCGGTCATCCTGGTCGGGGCCAACGACGTCACCAGCATGCGCCGCCCGGCCGAAGCCGCCGCCTACCTCGGCGCCGCCGTGCACCGGTTGCGGCAGGCCGGTGTCGAGGTCGTGGTCGGCACCTGCCCGGATCTCGGCGCCGTACGGGCGATCGCGCCGCCCCTGCGGCACGTCGTCGGCTGGGTCGGGCGTCAGGTTGCCCGGGCCCAGACCGGCGCGGTGCTCGACGCCGGTGGGACGGTGGTGGATCTGGCCACCGAAACCGGCCCGGTGTTCCGGGCCGATGCCGGCACCTTCTGCCACGACGGCTACCACCCCTCCGCCGACGGCTACCGCGTCTGGGCGCACGCGCTGTTGCCCGCGGTGGCCGCCGCGGCGGCGGTCGCCCCCGCCGGTGACCCGCCCGCGCCCCGACCGGCGGCGGGCCGGTGGCGGTGGGTGACATTTCCCGGCGGCCGGAAAACTTCCGCTGCAAGTTACCAGCGGGTTAGCGTTGGCTCATGCCGATTGAGTCGTCCCGCGACGCCGTCATCGTCGCCACCGCCCGCTCCCCCATCGGCCGGGCCCACAAGGGGTCCCTGCGCGACCTCCGCCCGGACGACCTTGCCGCGACCATCGTGCAGGCCGCCCTGGACAAGGTCCCCCAGCTCGACCCGCAGCAGATCGACGATTTCTACCTCGGGTGCGGCCTGCCCGGCGGCGAGCAGGGATTCAACATCGCCCGGGTGGTCGCGGTACTGATGGGCCTCGACCGGCTGCCCGGTGCCACCACCACCCGCTACTGCGCCTCCTCGTTGCAGACCACCCGGATGGCGATGCACGCGATCCGGGCCGGCGAGGGCGACGTCTTCATCTCCGCCGGGGTGGAGATCGTCTCCCGCTACGCCCGGGGCAGCTCCGACGGGTTGCCGCCGGAGGCGCAGGCCCTGGTCGGCCGCTGGGAGAATCCCCGCTTCGCGCAGGCGCGCGAGCGGTCCAAGGCCCGTACCGAGGCCAGCGCGCCGGTCTGGACCGACCCGCGTGAGAAGGATGCGCTGCCGGACGTCTACCTGGCCATGGGGCAGACCGCCGAGAACCTCGCCCAGGTGTACGACGTGACCCGCGCGGAGATGGACGCGTTCGGCGTACGCAGCCAGAACCTGGCCGAGAAGGCGATCGCCGACGGCTTCTGGGCCCGGGAGATCACCCCGGTCACCACCCCCGACGGCACGGTGGTCAGCAGTGACGACGGCCCGCGCGCCGGGGTGACCCTGGAGGCCGTCTCCGCCCTCAAACCGGTCTTCCGCCCGGACGGACGGATCACCGCCGGCAACTGCTGCCCGCTCAACGACGGGGCCGCCGCCGTGGTCGTGATGAGCGCCCAGCGGGCCGAGGAACTTGGCGTCACCCCGCTGGCTCGGATCGTCTCCACGGGCGTCACCGCCCTGTCGCCGGAGATCATGGGCCTCGGCCCGGTCGAGGCGAGCCGGCAGGCGCTGGCGCGGGCCGGCATGACCATCGACGACGTCGACCTGGTCGAGATCAACGAGGCGTTCGCCGCCCAGGTGATCCCGTCGTACCGCCAGCTCGGCATCCCCGAGGAGAAGCTGAACGTCGCGGGCGGCGCGATCGCCGTCGGCCACCCCTTCGGGATGACCGGCGCCCGGATCACCGGCACGCTGCTCAACGCCCTGCAGTGGCACGACAGGACCATCGGTCTGGAGACGATGTGCGTCGGCGGCGGGCAGGGCATGGCGATGGTTCTGGAACGTCTGACCTGAGCCGGGCCGCCGCCCGGTCGGTGCGCCTCGTGCGGTGTCCAGGAACGTTGGCGGTGTCGCGTCGAGGTCCAGGCGGCGATCCGGCAAGGCGGGGTCGGGCCTGGATACCGGTGTTGCATCCAGGCCCGGCCCCAACGCCGCCGGTCGTCGGCTGGACCCGGCGCGGCCCGGTAGACGTTTCTGGCCACCGCACTACAGCACGGTCCGGGTCGCGGCCACCTCTGCGGCGGCCCGGGCCAGCACCTCGCCGTCCGGGCCTGCGGCGAGCAGGTCGGCCGCGACCACCCGCAACTGGTCGGGCAGAGCGAGGTCGTTGTCGAGCCGGGGAACGGTGCGTCGCGGCTGTCCCTCCGCGTCGGCGGCGAGGTTGGCGATCTCCTGCACCAGTCGGTGCACCAGATCCGCCCGGGAGACGTTGCCGCCGGCCGCGACGGCCGCCCACCGCGGCTGCTGCCAGTGCGCCACCTGCTGCACCAGCAACTCCACCGCCCTCCCCACCCCCACCCCCACACCCTACCCACCCACCCCACCCGCCCCCACCCCGTCGCGCCGCGTCGCGCCGCGTCGCGCCGCGTCGCGCCGATCATGCAGTTGTGGCACCCGACAAAAGGGGCGTAAAGTATTATATCGACTACCACAACTGCATGATCAACGCCGGCGGGGTGGGGAGGGGGAGGAGGGAGTGCGACGGCGCCCGCCTCCGGGTGGGGGCGGGCGCCGGTCGGTCGCTGGCGGCGAGGTCAGTCGTCGCCCTGGAAATAGCTGATCAGGCGCAGCATCTCGATGTAGAGCCAGATCAGGCTGACCAGGATGCCGAACGCGGCCACCCAGGAATAGCGCTGCGGCAGGCCCATCCGGACGCCGTCCTCGACCTCCTTGAAGCTGAGGATGAAGCTCAGCGAGGCGACCACGATGCAGACGATGCTGAACCCGATGGCCAGCGGGCTGCCGTCCCGCAGGCCGGTGTTGACGCCGAACAGCGCCAGCACCAGGTTGATCAGCATGACGGCGAACAGGCCCGCCATCACCGCGATCATGCCCTTGACGAACTTCGGCGTCGCCCGGATGACCCGTGCCCGGTAGAGCATGGCCATCACGAAGAAGACACCGAAGGTGGCGGTCACCGCCTGGAGCACGATGCCGTCGTACAGCGATTCGAAGAACTTGCTGACCGCGCCGACCAGGACGCCCTCGACGACGGCGTACGCGACGACCAGCGCCGGGTTCGCCATCCGGGAGAAGGAGATGATCAGGCCGAGCACCAGGCCGACGACCGCGGCACCGATCCAGGCGACGCCGAGCAGCGCGTCGGGGACCAGCACCCACGCCGCCGCGGCGGTGACGCCGAGGATGCCCAGGAGCATGACCGTCTTGACCACCACGTCGTCGATCGACATGGGGGTGACGGCCGGCGGAGCGGACGGGAAGCCCGCCGCACCGGGGTAACCGGCCTGCGGGGGGTACTGCTGGGGATGACCGGGCTGTCCGTACGGCCCGGTCGGGGCGTACCCAGCGGCCCGCTCCCGCTCGGCCGCCTGGCCGAGCCGGGCGAGCACCGGGTTCGAGGTCTTCACTGTCTGGCCTCCCTAAGGGGGTCGTGGCACGTCGACGCGCGCTACAAGAGTAAACGCCCGGGCCAGCCCGGTGGTGATCGGATTGCTGAGCGAACGCTGAGAGTGCCCCGGAGCGGGTCAGGCGGTCGCCGTGTCCGGGCGCCGGTGGCCAGGATCGGGGCCGACGCCCACGGCCGAGCCCACGACGGCACCAACGCGCGCTGCCGGGACCTGATGCCTTCCGGTGGCCCGCGCCGTCACGGTGAGCGCCGTGGTCGGGATCGGCACCGGCGGTGTGCTGTTGGCCGCGCGGCGCTGCCCGTCGCTCGTCATCGCCCTGCTCGCCTGCTGACGGAGCTGACCGTGCCCGGGGCGGGGGTCGAACCCGCACGCCTTGCGGCAGCCGCTTTTAAGGCGGCCGTGTCTACCGTTCCACCACCCGGGCGGGTGACCCCGACGCGCCGGCACGCGCGGTGCAGTGCCACGGTAGCGGGTTCGCGGCCACTGCGGCGTCCCGGCGCTGACCGTCGCCACTAGGGTCGAAACCGTGAGCAGCGCCGCACGGACCGCCTCCCCAGACGACGTGGCCGAGCGGGCCGGCCACCGCATCGGACGGGCAGGCCGGCCAGGCGTTCACCGGCTGGCCCGTGCCGCCGCCCGGCACCGGACCGACCTGGTCGTGGTGCTGCTCCTCGCGGCCCTCGCCGGCTGGCTCACCCACGGGCTCTGGCCCGATCCGGCCGGACGGGTGCTCACCCTCAACCCGGCGGACCAGGCCCTCTACGAATGGTTCCTCGCGGTCGACGCGCGGGCGGTGCTGGGCGACTTCGGCCTGTTCACCGACCGGCTGAATGCGCCCCACGGGGTAAACCTGATGGCCAACACCTCGGTCATCGCCCTCGGTGTGCTGCTCGCGCCGGTCACCCTGCTGTGCGGTGCGCCGGTCACCTTCGCCCTGCTCGTGGCCGGCAACCTCGCCGGCACCGCGACCGCCTGGTACTTCCTGTTCAGCCGCACGCTGCGGGCGCACCGGGCCGCCGCGGTGCTGGGCGGCGCGCTGTGCGGCTTCGGCCCCGGGATGGTGTCGCAGAGCAACAGCCACCTGCACATGACCGCCCAGTGGTTGCTCCCCGTCATCGTCTGGCTGGTGGTACGCCTGCGCCAGGCCGCCGACCCGACCGCCGGTCGATCCGGCTCAGGCCCCGGCGGCGGCGCGGCCGGCGGCCGGCCGGACCGGCGGCGGCTGGTCACCACGGCGGTGGCGCTCGCCGCCGCCGTGTCCGCGCAGGTGTTCATCGGTGAGGAGGTGCTGTTCCTCGGCGCGCTCACCCTGCTGGTGATGGCGGTGACGATGATCGCCGTGGATCGTGACCTGGCCCGCCGCGCGCTGCCCGCCTTCGCCGGCGGGATGGCGCTCGCCAGCGGGCTTGCCCTGCTGGTGCTCGCCCGCCCGCTGTGGTTCCAGTTCGCCGGGCCGCTGGGCGTCGCCGACGGCATGTTCAGCCCGCACTACTTCTCGGCCGACCTGCGCAGCTGGTGGGCCATCTCCCCGCTCAGCCTGGCCGGGAACGAACGCTCGGCCGGGCTGACCACCGGCCCGGCCGAGTACAACACGTTCCTGGGCTGGCCGCTCCTGGTGGTCACGGCCGGGTGCGCGATCTGGTTGGGGCGCCGCCCGCTGGTGCTGGCCTGCGCCACCGGCATCCTGGTGATGGGTGCCCTCTCGCTCGGCCCCGAAGTGGTCGCCAACCGGGAGGGCACCGGCCTACCCGGCCCGTACGCGCTGCTCGGTGGGCTTCCGGTGATCGACGGCGCGCTGCCGATGCGCTTCGCCCTGGCCGTACCGCCGCTGGCGGCGACGATCCTGGTGTTGGCGGTGGACCGGGCGCTGCGCACCGGCGGCCGTCCTCGACGACTGGTCCTGATGGCGGCAGCCGTGGCGTTGGTGCCGGTGGTGCCGGCGCCGCTGCCCGCCGCGCAGCGGGTGCCGGTTCCGGAGTTCATCACGGCCGGCCACTGGCGGACGTGTGTGCGGCCGGGCGGTGTGCTGGTGCCGGTGCCGCTGGCGACGCCGAAGGAGCCTTGGGCGATGCGGTGGGCGACGGCCGCGAACGCCGGTTTCAGCATGCCGGAGGGCTTCTTCATCGGCCCGCACGGCCGGGACGGCAGTGCCGCGATGGGTATCGCCCCACGACCCACTTCCGCGCTGCTGGCCGGGGTGGCCAAGGGCGGTCTCCGGCCGGTCGTCGGCGAGGAGCAGCGCCGCCGGGCCGCCGCGGACGTCGAGCACTGGGGCGCCTCGTGCGTGGTGCTGGCGGTCGCCACGCCGCACGCCGACAGCCTGCGCCTGACGCTCGATGCGCTCTACGGCCGGTCGACGCGGATCGCCGACGCCTGGTTCTGGCGGGTCTAAGGCAGCCGCGCGGCACGGAGCCCCCGCCAGGTCCTGCTCACCCCTTGCCGCGCGGCTGGGACGCCTCGGCGAACTCCTCGCGAGGGTCGTGCAACTGGCCGAGGGCGACCACCTCGCGCTTGAGGAAGAACGCCAGCGTCCAGTCGACCACGACCCGGACCTTGCGGTTGAACGACGGGATCCGGCTCATGTGGTACGTCCGGTGCATGAACCACGCGGGCCACCCGGTCATCTTGACGCCGTAGACCTGGGCCACGCCCTTGTGCAGGCCGAGGCTGGCCACGCTGCCCGCGTGCTTGTGCTTGTACGCGACCGGCTCCCGGCCCCGGACCACGGCCACGATGTTGTCGGCCATCCGCTGCGCCTGGCGCACCGCGTGCTGAGCGCTCGGCGAACAGTAGTTGCCCGGCGGCTTGGTCAGGTCCGGCACGGCGGCGCAGTCACCCGCGCTCCAGGCGCCCTCGACCACCCGGTCACCGTCGACCACCTGGAGGGTCGGCAGGCAGGTGACCCGGCGCCGCTCCTCGCGCGGGAAGTCCGTCGCGTCCAGCATCGGCGACGGCTTCACCCCCGCGGTCCAGACGATGGTGTCCGCGCTGAACCTGTCGCCGTCGGAAAGCTCGACCACCCCGTCGACGCAGGACTCCAGCCGGGTGTCCAGCCGGATGTCCATGTCCCGCTTGAGCAGCTGCTGCACCGTGTAGGCGCCCATGTCCCGGTCGACCTCGGGCAACACCCGCTGGGTGGCCTCGACCAGCACCCACCGCATGTCCGACGGCCTCAGCTCCGGGTAGTACTTCAGGGCGTCCCGGGCCATGTCCTCCATCTCGGCGAGCGCCTCGATGCCGGCGTACCCGCCGCCGACGAAGACGAAGGTCAGCGCGCGGCGGCGCACCTCGGGGTCGGGCGTCGCCGCGGCCACGTCCAGCTGCTCCAGCACGTGGTTGCGCAGGTAGATGGCCTCACCGATGGTCTTGAAGCCGATGCCGTGCTCGTGCAGGCCGGGGATCGGCAGGGTCCGGGAGACCGAGCCGGGGGCGATCACCACATGGTCGTACGTGATCTCCCGCACCGGGCCGACGATCGGCTGCACGGTGGCGGTCCTGCTCGCGTGGTCGATCCGGGTCACCGCGCCGGCCACGATCGTGCACCGGCGCAACTCCCGACGCAGCGGCACCACGGAGTGTCGCGGCGAGATGTTTCCCGCCGCGGCCTCGGGCAGGAACGGCTGGTACGTCATGTGCGGCTGGGGATCGACGACGACGACCTCAGCCTCGCGGGAACTCAGCTTCTTCGACAGGCGCAGCGCCGCGTAGAGACCGACGTGCCCGGCGCCCACCACAAGGATCCGCTTCGGATTCACGCCTACCATCTTTCCCCTACCGGCTGCGCTAATCCCGCTCGCGGCTCCCTTCTGTGACCGAGCACAACCGCTGTGACCCGCACGACTCGGACGTCCGGCGACACCGTCGCCACAGCGGACCCGAGCCTCCCGGCGGGCACCCGGGCCCCGCCGGTCACCTGCGTCGCAGCAGCCAGGCCAGCAACGCGGTCGACCCGACGGCGACCAGCAGACCGGCGATCGTGACCGCCTGCCAGCCGCTGCCGTCGGGGCCGACCCGGTCCAGTTCGAGCAGCAGCACCCCGAGCACCGACGTGGCGAGCACCACTGCCCCGGCACGGGTGAGCCAGCGCACTATCACGTCCGGATCCACCACGGCGTCGTACGGCAGCACCGCGATCAGCGCGCACAGCGTGTGGGTGAGGTACAGCGCCACCGCCACCGCCATCAGCCGCCACAGCGCGATCGGCCGGTCGTACCCGTCGGTGGCGAGCAACCACCCGCCGACCGTGACCAACGCGGCGAAGGTCGGCCAGAGCCGGCGCGGCGCCAGCGCGGGCAGCACCGCGACCGCGACCAGGGGGCCCAGCGCCCGTCCCGCGGCGACCTCGGCGGGGTACGCCAGCAGCAGCCCCGCCAGCGCGCTGAGGAAGACCCCCACGCGGACCAGCACCGGGGTCAGGGAGATCCGGCCGACCGCGGTCCGCACCGCCCGGACCCGCCCGACGACTGCCGTGATCACCGCCTCAGCCCTCCGTCGGCGACCCGGACACCGCGCCGCGCCGCGTTCCTCGCGCTCACCGGCCACCCACCCGGGGAGCGGTGGCCAGCCTCGCCACGTCGCGCAGCACCTGGTCGAGGCTGCCGGCGCCGGCCCACGGCACCACCGGCACCCCGTGCTCGCGCAGCTGGGCGATCATGGTGTCCCGGTCCAGCCGCCACAGCCGGTACGCCACCTCGGCCCAACCGCGGTCCTTCGGCGGCGCCAGGTCGGCCGGGAGGGTGTCCACGGCCACCACGAAACGTCCCGAGCGGGCCAGCCGGGCCAGCATCTGCGCCGAACGTTCCTCCAGCAGCGGAGTGAGCACCACCACCAGCGCGTCGGCGGAGAGCAACTGCGGCCCGAAAACCTGGTCGTATGGTTCGTGCGGGGACGACTGCGCCTTGACCTCCAGCAGCCACTCCAGCACGGTCAGGTACTGCCGGCGACCGGTGGCCGGGCGCAGCCGGCGGGCACTCGGTCCGTATTCCAGCAGCGCCACCCGGTCGCCCCGGTGCAGATAGTGCTCGGCGATGGCGGCAGCAGCCCGGACCGTGGTGTCCAGCACCGACGCCGTGCCGTTGATCCCACCGGAGCGGCCCGCCTCGGCCAGCACGTCGAGCAGCACCACCACCTCGGCGTCGCGGTCGGAGAGGGTGGCCGCCACGTGCAGTTGCCGGGCCCGCAGCGACACCCGCCAGTCGATGCGGCGCAGCCGGTCACCGGGGGCGAAGACCCGCACCCCGGCCAGCTCGCCGCCCTCGCCGGGACGGCGCGAGTGGTGCGCGCCGACCAGCCCGGCGGCCCGCGGCATCGCCTCGACCGCCTCGAACGGCTCGGTCTTCGGGTACACCTTGGACCGGATCGGATCGGCGATCACCGCGCGGGAGACCAGCAGGCCCTGCGCCGCGGCGACCCGGGCGCCCGCCGGGCCGAACGGATGCCACCCCAGCGCAGCGCGGTGCCGGCCAGCTCCAGATCGACGGCGGTGTCCGGGGCGACCGAGGTCACGAACGGGCGGTCCGCCACGGCCGGCCGGCCGTCACCGGCGACGGTGCCGCCGGCGAGAGTCGCCCGCTCGATGCGCAGCCAGGGCGAGACCCGGGCACGCAGCACCGCCACGTCGTAGCTGGCCGCACCGGGGTTGCCGACACTCACCGTGCCGGCCACCTCGCCGCCCTCCACCAGACGCCCGTCGTCGGCGCTGATCCAGACCCGGGGCGGCTCGGTGGGCCGGCGGCGCAACGCGTACGCGGTGCCGAGCGCGAACGGAGTGGCCAGCACCACCAGATCCACCCGGCCCAGCACCACGGCGACGACCAGCAGCAGGCCGGTGAGCAGCACCGCTCGACCGAGCGCCCAGGTGGGCGCCCAGGTGGGCGTTGCCGGTCGGTCCGGGGTGCTCACGACGGGTCAGTGCCCCGGCCGGCCGGCGGCGTAGCTGGGCAGGGCACCACTGGCCGGCGCCGGGGTGGCGTCGAGGACCTCGCCGACCACGAAGGACGGATCCACCCGCCGCAGCCACATCTCCGGGCGCAGGGTGATCCGGTGCGACAGTGCCGGCGCCGCGACGTCCTTGACGTCCTCCGGCACGACGTAGTCCCGCCCGGAGAACACCGCGCGTACCCGGGCCAGCAGCAGCAGCGCCAGCGAGCCGCGCGGTGACGCGCCGACCAGCACGGACGGGTGCTCCCGGGTGGCCGCGGTGAGCGCCACGATGTAGCGGCCGACCGAGTCCTCGACCACCACGTCCTCCAGCGCGGCCTGCATGGCGCGCAGGGTGCCCGCGTCGACGACCGGCTTGATGTCGGCCTCCTCGCGGCGGCGCGCCATCCGCCGGCGCAGCACCTCCCACTCCTCCTCCTGGTCGGGGTAGCCGAACGACACCCGCAGCAGGAACCGGTCCAGCTGCGCCTCCGGCAGCGGGTAGGTGCCCTCGTACTCGATGGGGTTGGCGGTCGCCAGCACGTGGAACGGCTCGTCCAGCCGGTAGGTCACACCCTCCACCGAGACCTGCTTCTCCTGCATCGCCTCCAGCAGCGCCGACTGGGTTTTCGGCGGGGTCCGGTTGATCTCGTCGGCGAGCAGCAGGTTGGTGAAGACCGGCCCGGCCCGGAACGTGAAGTCGCCGCTGCGCTGGTCGTAGAGGAACGAACCGGTGACGTCGGCGGGCAGCAGGTCCGGGGTGAACTGGAGGCGCCGGAAGTCCAGCCCGAGCGCCTGGGCGAAGGACCGCGCGGTGAGCGTCTTGCCCAGGCCCGGCAGGTCCTCCAGCAGGACGTGCCCGCCGGCCAGGATGCCGGCCAGGACCAGTTCCAGGGAGTCCCGCTTGCCGACCACGACCTGACCCACCGCGTCCAGTACCGCCCGGGCGAGGCGGCCGACCTCGGTGGGGGGCATGGTCCGGCCGACGTCGTTCATCAGATCTTCTCCAGTTCGGCGACGATCGCCGCGAGGTCGCGCGGCGAAGTGGTGCGGCGGGGTGGGGTGTCCAGGAACGTCCACAGTGGCTCGCCCAGCAGGGCACGCGCCCGGACCGGATCCAACTCACGGGTCAGGCCGTGCTTCAGCCGCAGTCGCTCGTCGGCCAGCTCGGCGAGGCGGGGCACGATCACGCTGGTGAACCGTTCCGGCCGCGTCCTGGACCAGTCGAGGGGCAGTTCCCAGCCGTTGATCGCGGTGCGCAGCGCGTCCCGGGCGTCCCAGTTGTACATGCCGTCCTCCTCCCCGCCGCGAGGACGCGGGCCGTGGTGGGTGGACTTCGGCGGCGGGGTCAGCGCGGCGACGATCCGGCGAACCACGAGCAGCGTGAGGACCGCGGCGACCAACACCAGCAGCGACACCCGCAGCCCGACCGCACGCAGTACGGCGACGACCACGACGCTCGCCACCGTGGTGACACCGAGAACCCCGGCGACGGTACGCAGCCGCCCGTGCTCGCGCCGCTCGGGCTGGACCCGCCGGTCCTCCTCGACGCTGAGCAGGTCGTCGATGCTGGTGCTGCTCATGCCGTCACCGCTGCGGTGAGTTCGCCGCGCAGCCGGCGTAGGGCCGCGCGGGCCTGGTCACGGGTCTGCTCGCCGACCGGACGGGTGGCGTACCGGGCCTCGCGGTAGACCTGCGCGAACTCGGCCAGCACGTCGGCGCTGACGATCGCCGGCACTCCCGTGGACGGGTCACCGCGCAGCAGCCGGGTGACCAGGTCGGTGGGGGTGTCGCCGGCCAGCCGGGACACGCCGGCACCGGCGGCTGCCTCTTCGAGGCGTACCCAGCAGGCGATCACCGCCGTGCGCGGGTCGGTGGCGCGGTCGTCCAGCTCGACCAGGCCGGCGTCGACGGCCGCCACCACCTCGGCCGCGGTGCCCCCGGTGCCGCGCCGGGTCGGCTGCGCCGGCAGTGCCCGGGTGACCCGGCGGGCCACCCCCCGCATCAGGACCCAGGCCAGGTAGCCGAGGACGGCGAGCAGCGCCAGCCCGAGCAGCACCAGCGCCGCCGTGCCGAGCCAGGACGGGATCTCGGTGCGGGTCTGCTCGGCGGCCTCCCGGGGCTCTGCCGGGATCGACGGGCGCGGGTCACCGCTGGGGTATTCCAGGACGAAAGGCGCATCCTTCGCGCCGGGCGGGATCCGGCTCGCGCCGATCGAGGAGTTCGCGGCGGCCAGGGCGGCGGCGGCGAGCAGGGCAACCACCGCCGCCACCGGCCACCACCTGCGCACGACGTCCATCCGGCTACCTCCGGCCCGGCCGGGCGTGCGGCCGGCAGTCACGCCTACCGTCCGCCATTGTCACCGCCCCGCAGCCTCAGTCGACCCCGGCCAATCGTTTCGCCCGGGCGAACACATCGTCCAGCATCCCTGGTGTCAGCCGCCCGGTGAAGGTGTTCTGCTGGCTGACGTGATAACAGCCGAGCAGTTCCGGTACGGCCGTGCCGGACCAGTGTGCCCCATGACCGAACGGTGGGCGCGGGGTGGGCGGACGGAGGCCGTACACCGCACGCAACGCCGGCCACCAGGCGGCCCAGGCGAAGGCACCGAGCGCCACCACCACCCGCAGCGACGGCCGGAGCAGTTCGACCTCCCGGTGCAACCAGGGTGCGCAGGTGTCCCGCTCGGCCGGGGTCGGCTTGTTGTCCGGCGGGGCGCAGCGCACGGCGGCGAAGATCCGCGTCTGCCGCAGCGCCAGCCCGTCGTCGGCGGCCACACTTGTCGGTTGGTTGGCCAGGCCGGCGCGGTGCAGCGCGGCGAAGAGGACGTCGCCGGAGCGGTCGCCGGTGAAGACCCGCCCGGTGCGGTTACCGCCGTGCGCGGCGGGAGCCAGGCCGAGGATCGCGATCCGGGCCGCGGGATCACCGAAGCCGGGCACCGGCCGCCCCCAGTACTCCTGGTCACGGAACGCCGCCCGCCTCGTGCGGGCCACCTCCTCCCGCCAGTCGACCAGCCGGGGGCAGGCGAAGCAGTCGGCGACGGCCGCGTCGAGGTCGGCCAGGTCGGCCGCGCGCGCCGCACGGGCGACGACCTCGCGTGAGGTATGCGACTCAACCAAGCTTGGCCCGGAAGAGTTCGAGGGTACGCGCCCAGGCGCTGGTGGCGGCCCGCCGATCGAACTTCTCGGGCCGGTCCTCGTTGAAGAAGGCGTGCGCGGTGCCTGGATAGTCGTGCAGCTGGCAGGTGCCGCCGGCGTTCTCGATGGCCCGCCGTACCGCCTGCATGCCCGGGTCGGCGGAGGTGCCGTCCGCCTCCGAACAGTGCACGAGCGCGTCCTTGCCCGCGTAGTCGGTCCACTCGGCGCGCATGCCCTCCCACGGCAGCCGTGGATAGAAGGCCGTGGTGGCGACGATCCGCTCGGAGAAACTCGCCGACCACAGCGCCAGGCTCGCACCGGCGCAGAATCCCGCGCAACCGACCTTGCCGGTGACCTCGATGCGGCCGGCGAGGTAGTCGGCGGCGGCGGCGATCTCGCGCGCCGTCTCGTCCATCTGTGGTCCGTTCAGCATCTGCCGGGGCTCGCTCGGCCTACCGGCCGGCTCGCCGCGGCGGAAGTCCGGCGCGAGGGCGACGAAGCCCGCCTCGGCGAAGCGGTCCACCACCGACCGGATGTGGGGCACCAGACCCCACCAGTCCTGGATGACGATCACCGCCGGGCTGGCCGTGCCGGTGGCGGGTATCGCGAGATATCCCTCACCCGTACCAGAATCGCCACGGTAGGTCACCATCTCGCCCATCGGCCCGTCCTCCTAGCGGTCAGTCATCGTTGGCTGGTCGCCCAGTGGTCTTACGTGCCGGTAGCCTGCCACGCGGTGACCGCCGCGGGAAGACGCCGGAACAGTGGCATTCACCTCCCGTTCGCATCGCCACAGGGGTGGACACGCCGACGGCGGCGCGGACCTGCCGCGCCGCCGTCGACACCGGATGGATGCCCGGTCGTCGTCAGACCTTCTTGGTGAGGCAGAGCAGGTAGCCGGTGCCGCCGGGCTTGATGTTGTAGAAGACGAAGTACTCGTCCTCGTTGACGTACGGCTCGCACGCCTCCCCGGAGCTGGCCTGTGCCTCGGTCTGGCCGTCGACCCGGCCGACCACGTTGTACACGGCGGCGGTGTCGGTGCACGGAACCACCTTCGCGCCGTCGACCTCGACCTCCTCGTCGCCGATCGCCTCGGACAACTCGGCGATGCAGTCACCGGCCTTCGCCTCGGCCGCCTCGTCGGAGTCGAAGAAGCCGGCCAGGCCGAACTTCAGACCCGCCACGACCGCGAACGCGACGATCGCGCCGACGACGCCGAGCAACTTCTTCCTGCCACCGGACTTCTGCTCCGGCTCGACCGGCGACGCCGGCTGCGCGCCCGCCTCCCCGAGAGATGCCGGCGCGCTCGACGGGGTCTGCGGAGCGTCCGGCGCGGGGGGCGGTGCGACCTGCTCTGACACTGATTTTCCTCCAAGGGTGGATGAGCAGACGACACCGTAAGCGATCATGGGTCCGGCCCGTTGCCCCGCCGACCTCATCCGTTCAGCTATTTCCCAGGCTCGCGTCGTGCGGTCAGACGGGCCGGGCGAGGCTCCAGGCGATGCCGTCGAGGATGTCGTGCTCGGAGGCGACCACCGCCGCCATGCCCGCCCGTTCCATGATCACGCGGAGCACCAGCGCCCCGGCGCCGATCACGTCGGCCCGACCGGGGTGCATCACCGGGACGGCCAGCCGCTGATCACGGGTCATCGTTAGCAGCTCGGCGGTCACCTGCGCCACCCGCTCGTACGACACCCGGGCGTGGTGGATGCGGGCCGGGTCGTACCCGGTGAGCCCCTGGGCGATCGCGACCACGGTGGTGACCGAACCGGCGAGCCCGACCAGCGTGGCCGCCTCCCGCCCCGGCACGGCGGCCAGCGCCCGGTCCACCGCGACCGCGATGTCGGCCTGCGCGGCGACGACCTCGTCCAGGCCGGGCGGGTCGCCGTGCAGGTGCCGCTCGGTCATCCGGACGCAGCCGATGTCCACCGAGATCGCCGCGTCGACACCACCGCCACGGCTGCCGACGACCAACTCGGTCGAGCCGCCGCCGATGTCGACCACCAGGTACGGCGACGCGGCCCCGGCCGGCAGCCCGCGCACCGCACCGGTGAAGGAGAGCCGGGCCTCCTCGTCGCCACTGACCACCTCGGGCGCGACGCCGAGGGTCTGCGCCACCATCTCCCGGAAGTCGGCCGCGTTGTCGGCGTCCCGGCTGGCCGAGGTGGCACACATCCGCACCCGCTCGGCGCCCAACTTCTCGATCTCGGTGGCGTAGTCGGCGAGCGCGACCCGCGTCCGCTCGATCGCCTCCGGGGCCAGCCGGCCGGTCCTGTCGACCCCCTGCCCCAGCCGGACGATCTCCATCCGTCGGCTCACGTCCACCAGCGGCGCGGACGGCCCGGCCGACGGGTCGGGCAGGTCGGCGACCAGCAACCGGATCGAGTTGGTGCCACAGTCGATGGCGGCCACGCGCGTCGTCACGCCGGAACCCTACAGCGCCACGTCGCCCGCAACGCCTAGTCGCCGATCACGTCCCGCCCGGCGTTCCGTCTCCGCCGCGCCCAGCCGACAACCGGTCGAACAGCGCCTTGGGCTCGGGGCCGTCATGCGGGTTGAGGTGGTAGAGGTCGCGCATGGCCTCGTACATCAGGCCGGCGAGGTAGATCGCCAGGCCGGCGGGGTTCCGGTCGAACTCGGCGCAGAGCAGGAGCCGCGCCTCAGCGCAGGGCCAGGGCTGTCCGCCGACCCGACAGCACCACATCGGCCGCAACGGGGGTGTGCGGGACATTCGGCCCGGCGGCGTGCGGGTGCTCGGAGCGGCCCCCGACCCGGCGTTGCCAGCTTCGTGGTGATCATCTGTGTCCACCGGTTGCCCGCCACTGCTGGCCGAGGGTGAGCCAGCCGGGGCGGCCGGGGCGCGGAAGCGGCAACGGCTGCGTCGGCTCACGCATCCACTCGGGTAGGTGGGTGCCGCGTCGGCGTTGCGGCAGGACGGTGAGGACCACCGTCGGGCAGCTCGCGACATCTGTGCAGTTCACGGGAGCGAGAGGGCCGACTTGACGAGCCGTCGGGCGGAATTGGGCAGAGGTGAGGAATTGATGAGCAACGCGATCGACTACGTACGCGAGGAACTGCGCCTGCTCCGGGCTCACCTCCGGATGAGCCAGGACGAATTCGGCCGCGTCATCGGCTACTCCGGATCACACGCCAGCTCGGTTGAGACCGGCGGCCGGCCGCCCACGAAGGACTACATGCTCGCCGTCGACCGCGCCCACGACCCGGCCTTCAATGCGGAGGCGGCGGAGGGCAGGTTCACCTGGATGCTCCGGGAGCTGTCGAAGCTGGAGCAGACACCGTCGTGGCTCCGGGAGTGGATCGAGCTGGAACGCGAGGCGACACTACTGCGCTGGTACGAGCCGGCGTTCCTGCCCGGCGTCTTCCAAAGGGAGGCGTACGCCCGGGCAACCATGAACGACGGCCTGCTCCTACCCGACCAGATCGAGCAGCGGGTCGCGTCCCGGCTGGACCGGCAGGCGATCCTCACCCGTGACGTGCCGGTGCCGGTGGTGGCGGTGCTCGACGCGATGGTGCTCCGGCGCGGGATCAACGGCCACCCCGACATCACGCGAGAACAGATCGAACACCTGGTCAAGATCTCCGAGCTGCCGCACGTCCAGATCCTCGTGGTGCCCGAGGAGACGGGGATCTGCTCTGGGTTGCAGCGAGGCTTCATCCTGGCCACCCTGAGCGACGGCTCAGTGGTGGCCCACCTCGACCACCAGGTCCGGGCGCAGATCGTCAACCACACCGACGACCTGGCCACCCTTCAGCGGACCTGGGAGGCGGTTCGGGGTGAGGCGCTCCCACGCAGGCAGTCCCTCGAACTGATCAAAGAAGCGGCGCAGACATGGACATGACAAGTGCCAGGTGGCGCAAGTCGACCTACTCGGGCAGCAACGGTGGGTCGTGTGTGGAGGTGGCGGACAACCTGACCGGCGTCGTCCTCGTGCGTGACACGAAGGACCGCGACGGCGGGACGTTGACCTTCACGCCGACCTCCTGGGCAAGCTTCGTCGGGCTGGCGAAGGAAAGCGCCCCACGCGGCTGACCACACACACCACCCAGCAGCATGTGGGTGTAGCCCAAGATACTGCGCCTGACCCCTCCCCCTCCCCCCGGAGCCCTCCGCCGATCATGCAGTTGTGGTGGGCTCATTGCCCCGTCGCGGGGCATTTGTGAGGCACCACAACTGCATGATCGACGAGGGGTTGGGTGGGGCAGCTGCCGGATCTCGTTGGCGTCAGAGGCGCAGCAACATCCGGGTGTTGCCCAGGGTGTTCGGCTTGACCCGCTCCAGGTCGAGAAACTCGGCGACACCCTCGTCGTACGAGCGCAGCAGTTGCTCGTACACCGGGTGCGGCACCGGAGCGCCGTCGATCTCGGTGAAGCCGAACGAGGCGAAGAACCGGGTCTCGAAGGTCAGCACGAAGATGCGGGCCACCCCCAACTCCCGCGCCGCCCCGATCAGCTCGGCGACGATCCGCTGCCCGATCCGCTGCCCCCGGCAGCTCGGGTCGACCGCCACCGTGCGGATCTCGGCCAGGTCCTCCCACATCACGTGCAGCGCGCCGCAGCCCACCACCATGCCGTCGGAGACCCGGCTGGCGACCCGGAACTCCTGCACGTCCTCGTAGAGCGTCACGGTCGCCTTGCTGAGCAGCCGGCGATCGTCCGTGTAGGTGTCGACCAGCCGCCGGATCGCCCGGACGTCGGCGGTCCGGGCCCGCCGGAGCACCACCTCACCGGGCACGGCCGCGGTCGGCACCGGCTCGGCGCTCACCCGACCTCCGGCGCGTCGACACAGCGACCCGTCGTCCACCAGGGCTCGACCAGGTCCAGCGTCTCGTCGCCGAACGGGTTCACGCCCGGCCCCGCGCCGAGCGCGTGCCCGAGCTGGACGTGCAGGCACTTCACCCGGCCGGGCATCCCGCCGGCCGAGATGCCGGCGATCTCGGGCACC
The DNA here is from genome assembly GCF_019697375.1 of Micromonospora tarapacensis. Classification (NCBI taxonomy): domain Bacteria; kingdom Bacillati; phylum Actinomycetota; class Actinomycetes; order Micromonosporales; family Micromonosporaceae; genus Micromonospora; species Micromonospora tarapacensis. Next base: position 4,390,820 of record NZ_JAHCDI010000004.1, read on the forward strand.
TCGGCGATCGCCTCCCGGCGGGTCAGGTAGTCCTCGTGCGCCGCGCGGTACCGGGCGGCCAGCTCCGGGTCGGTGACCAGCCGCTCGGCCATCTCCCTCATCAGTCCCGCCGACTCCAGCCGGCTGCACGCGGCGGTCGCCCGGGGACAGGTCAGATAGAACAGCGTCGGGAACGGGGTGCCGTCGGCCAGCCGGGGGGTCGTCTCCACCACGTCGGGCAGGCCGCAGGGGCAGCGGTGCGCGACCGCCTGGGTGCCGCGGGGCGGGCGTCCGATCTGCGCGGCCACCGCCGCCAGGTCGGCCGGGGTGGCCGGCTCCCGCGCCGGTGGGGGTACGGAGGCCGCCGCCGGCTCCCGCGGTGGTACGACAGTCACGGTGCCATCTCTCGTTCGGTGCTCGGTGCTCAGTCGTCGGTCCGGTTGGCGTCGGCGGCCCGCACGCTCGACCAGAGGGTGTCGTACCAGGGGTCGGGGATGACCGGGTTCGCCGGATCGTCGCCGACCCCCGCGTCCCGGGCGGCACCGTCAGGATCGTAGAGCAGGATCAGCATCTTCTCGCCGGGCCGGCGCATGAAGAACCGTTCCCGCGCCTTGGCCTCGACGTACGCCTCGTCCTGCCACTTCTCCGCCTCGGTGGTCAGCTTGGCGATCGTCTTCCGCTGGGCCGCCTGGGATGCCTCCATCCGTTCGATGTCGGCCTGCTGATCGAGGTAGACCCGGACGGGATAGGTGTAGGCGAGCGCCAGCGCGATCAACACCGCGAACAGCACGGTGGCCCGGCCGGTGAGACCTCGGGATCGGGGTGCGGACAGCCGGGTGACCGGGCCGCCGGCCGCCGCACGTCGGGCGGCGGCCGGTCGCTGGCGGAGCGTACGGCCTCGGCGCCGCGGGTGGCCGACGGCGCACGACCGGCGGCGGCGCGCGACTCGGCACGGACACCGCCATCGCGGGCCGTGCCGGGTCGCCCGGCGCGGGCGGGCCGGCGGACCGGCCGCTGACCACCCGGCGTGCGGCGCTGCTGCATCACACCCCTCCCCCGAGGTCCGGCACGTCAGGCGGAACGGTAACGCGGGAAGGCGCCCGCCCCGGCGTACCGCGCCGCGTCGGCCAGTTCCTCCTCGATGCGCAGGAGCTGGTTGTACTTCGCCACCCGGTCCGACCGGGCCGGAGCACCCGTCTTGATCTGGCCGCAACCGGTGGCCACCGCCAGGTCGGCGATGGTGGTGTCCTCGGTCTCGCCGGAGCGGTGGCTCATCATGCACCTGAAGCCGGCCCGGTGGGCCAGGTCGACCGCGTCCAGCGTCTCGGTCAGCGAACCGATCTGGTTGACCTTCACCAGCACCGCGTTCGCCGCGTTCTCGGCGATGCCCCGGGCGATGCGCTGCGGGTTGGTGACGAACAGGTCGTCGCCGACGATCTGGACCCGGTCGCCGACCGCCGCGGTGAGCGTCTGCCAGCCGGTCCAGTCGTCCTCGGCCAGCGGGTCCTCGATGGAGACGATCGGGTACGCGTCGGCGAGCTTTCTGTAGTACTCGCTCATCTCGGCGGCGCTCTTGGCCACCCCCTCGAAGGTGTAGCCGCCGTCGGCGAAGAACTCGGTGGCGGCCACGTCGAGGGCGAAGACGATGTCCGTGCCCAGCCGGTAGCCGGCCTTCTCCACCGCCTCGGCGATCAGATCCAGGGCGGCGGCGTTGGTCGGCAGGTTCGGTGCGAAGCCGCCCTCGTCGCCGAGCCCGGTCGACAGGTCCTTCTTCTTCAGCACCGACTTCAGCGCGTGGTAGACCTCGGCACCGGACCGCAGCGCCTCGCGGAAGCTCGGCGCGCCGATCGGCGCGATCATGAATTCCTGTATGTCGACGTTGCTGTCGGCGTGCGCGCCGCCGTTGAGGATGTTCATCATCGGCACCGGCAGCAGGTGCGCGTTCGGCCCGCCCAGGTAGCGGAAGAGGCTCAGGTCGGCGCTGCCGGCCGCAGCCTTCGCCACCGCCAGGGAGACGCCGAGGATGGCGTTGGCGCCCAACTCGGCCTTGTTGTCGGTGCCGTCGATGTCGAGCATCTTCTGGTCGATCGCCCGCTGCTCGCTCGCCTCGTACCCGATCAGCTGGTCGACGATCCGGTCCTCGATGTTGGCGACCGCCTTCTCCACTCCCTTGCCCAGGTAGCGGCCCTTGTCACCGTCGCGCAGCTCGATCGCCTCGAAGGCGCCGGTCGAGGCGCCGGAGGGTACCGCCGCCCGGGAAATCGTCCCGTCGTCGAGCCCGACCTCGACCTCGACCGTCGGGTTGCCCCGCGAGTCCAGGATCTCCCGAGCCTCGATTACCTCGATGGTTGCCACTGAGTCACTCCTCGTTCGTGTGCTCTCGTCCGGTCTGGGCCGCGACGGTGCGGCTGAGGCAGGTGTTGAACGCAGCGTATCGGTCCTTGCCCGCCCGCACGGCGACCGGGCGGGTCAACGACCACGCTCCGACATCCGACGGGTCGGACATTCCCGGATTCTCGGGCGTCAACCGACAACAGGTTTGCACGAGTGGGACCCGATCGATCAGGCTAGTCGCCATGCCCGTCGCCTCGACCACCCTCCGTACGCTCGCCGTGTCGGTCATCGCGTTGCTCACCGTCACCGGCTGTCAGGCTCTGGGCGACGCCGGACGGGCCATGGGGCAGGCCGACGTCGTCAACGAGCTCGCCGCCCGGATGGACCGGGCGCTGGAGTTGACCTACTCGGCGGAGTACCAGATCCCCGGCGGGCAGCGCGCGTCGTTCGCCCAGTCCCAGGACCCGGCCCGGTCCAGCTACACCTGGCCCGGTGGGAAGCTGACGGTCACCGACGAGGCGACCACCCGCTGCGACGTCGACGACGACCGGACGGTCTGCACCCTCGATGCGCCCCCCGCCCCCAACAGCAAGCCGTCGGTGGTGGTCTTCGCCGAGGCCGAGTTGCAGGGGCTGGTCACCCCGCCGATGGTGATGGGTCGGTTGACCAGCGCCGCGCTGGACCCGGGCGCGGTCATCACCGAACGCAGCAGCACCGTCGCCGGGCACCACGCCACCTGCGTCGACGTGCGGCAGAGCGCCGAGAGCTTCACCGCCTGCGTGACCGGGGAGGGCGCGCTGGGCAGCTTCACCGGGCAACTCGACGGCCAGCCGGTCGAGCTGGCGTTGAGCCGCTACGCCGAGCAGGTCGACGGCGCCGTGTTCGACCTCCCGGCGGGCGCCGGCGTGGTGGACCGCCGGCCGGCCGGCCCCTGACCCGGACTCGACACCCGCCGGTGGTACCCGGCCGGAAGACTCGAAGGCGGCACCCCGGCGCCTCACCCGCCGAGCAGGTGGCGCAGGTGGCGTGGCGGCGGGCTGCCGTGGGCGAGCATCTCGTCGTGCCAGTCGCGCAACGGGACGCCCTGCGGGCGGGCGGCGGCGACCCCCGCCAGCTCGCTGTAGCCGACGAAGTAGGTGGACAGTTGGGTCGAGGTGAGCAGCGCGCGGCGCCACTTGCCGGCCGCCTCACCCTCCTCCTGGAAACCGCGCCCGGTCAGCAGCGCCATCGCCTCGGCCTCGGGCAGTTCCTCGGCGTGCACCAGCTGGTCGAGCAACGCGTTGAGGGTCATCCGCAGCTGCATCTTCAGCTGTTGCAACCGCACCGGTAGGCCACCGAAGCCGTACCCGGCCATCAGCTCCTCGGCGTAGACCGCCCAGCCCTCGACGAACGGGTCGGACCGGGTCAGCGCGCGTACCCGGGTGGAGCCGGCGTGGCGGCGGGCGTGGGCGAGCTGGAGGAAGTGACCGGGCATCGCCTCGTGCACGGTCAGGTTGCGGATCATGTGGTCGTTGTACTCACGGTAGAACGACTCCACCCGGTGTGCCGGCCAGTCCACCGGGGTGGGGGCGATGCAGTAGAACGTCGGCACGTCGGCGGTCTCCAGCCCACCGGGCGCATCGCAGTAGGCCACCGCGACACCGCGGGCGAACTGCGGCATCACCTGGATGGCACACGGGTCGTCGGGCACGGTCACCAGGTCGTGGGCGCGGACGAAGTCGCTCGCCTCGTCGAGCGTGATCGAGGCCAGTTCCACGATGGTGTGGTCGTCGGGCCGCTCGGCGGCGAGCAGGTCGAGTGCGCGGCGCACCGTCTCGTCGTCGGCCGCGCCGCCGACCAGCTCGACCGCCGCGGCGCGGATCTCCTCGCCCACCCGGTCGAGGTTCGCCCAGGCCCGGCGCTGGATCTCGGCGGCACCCAGTTCGGTGTCGAGCGCGTGCCACAGCCGCGCCTCCCACCGACGCCGCCCCAACCGGGGTCGCGGCCCGGTCCCGCGTCGGCGGCCAGGCCGACGCGCAGCCAGGCGACGAACTCCTCCAGGGCGGCGATCGCCGCGGTGGCCGCCGGTTCGATCCGGTCGACCAGCGCGGGCTCCTGCGCGAGCAGCGCCGGCACCTCGTCGCGGACCAGCGCCGCCGCGCCGGTGAACTGCCCGACCGCCGTCTCGACGTGGATCCGGGGCATGTCGGCCAGCGTGACCCGGGCGGTGGCCAGCGCGTCCGGTACGGCCGCCAGGCGCCCGGCCAGGTCGGTCAGCCGGACCTCGGCCGGCGCGTAGGAACGGGCGAGGATGGCGTGCAGCAGCGGGCCGGGGTTGTGCGCCAGCGGGTTCCACTCGTGCGCCCGGATCTCGGTGAGCTCGAACAGTTCCCGGTCGACCAGCGCGGCGAGCAGTGCGTGGTCGAGCTGCTCCGCCGGATCGAGAGCCTCCGCGTCGATCTCACACAGCACGCTCGCCGCGTCGACCAGCATCGCCCGGTCCCCCGCGACCGTGCCGGCGGAGAAGTCCGGCAACCGGTCGTCGTACCGATGGTCCCCCGCCATTCTGGCCAGCCCCGGCCGACTGGCCAGCAGCGCCTCGACGACCCGCTCCCCCACCACCCCGAAGTCCTCCATCCCCCGACCCTAACCCGCCCTCCACCGCGTTGATCATCACGTGGGCGGGGACGTTCGCCGGCCGACCGGCCAACTTCGTGATCAACGGGCTGCGGCGGGTGGGGGTTCGGTGGCGCGGATGGTCTGTGCGTGGGTGAGAGTGGTGCGTCGCAGGGCCGCTTCCGGGTCGAGATTCGCTTCGCGGGCCTGGGCGACCGCGGCGAGCAGGCTGGCGCCAAGGGCGGCCTCGGCGTCCGGCTGTGCGTCCGGCAGCGGCAGCGGCACCGTGATGCCGGCCCGGTCGGCCCGTTCCAGGACCTTCGCGGCCAGGGCGAGCGCGGGCTGGCTCACCGCGATGCCGTCGAGCGCCGAGCCGCGCGCCTTCTCGGCCTGCTTGATCCGCTCCCAGCTGGCGGTGATCTCCTCCAGCGTGCCCGCCTCGGCACCGGCGAAGACGTGCGGGTTGCGCCGGACCATCTTGTCGACCAGCCCACCGGCCACGTCGTCGACGTCCCACCGTTCGCCCTCGGGCAGTTCCTCGGCCAGCCGGGCGTGCAGCACCACCTGGAGCAGCACGTCACCCAACTCCTCGCGCAGCGCGTCGGTGTCACCGGCGGCGATCGCGTCGTACGCCTCGTAGCACTCCTCCAGCAGGAACCCCGCCAGGCTCCGATGGGTCTGCGCCCGCTTCCAGGGGTCACCGCCCGGCGATAGCAGCCGGTCCAGCACCGCCACGGCGTCCAGCAACCGGGCCCCCGGCGGATCCCACGAGCCGTACATCAGCTCCAGCTCGGCGAGCCCCGGCTCGCGGGCCAGCCGCAGACCCAGCTCCCGGGCCAGCGACTCGTCGCCGGCCGGGCCGGCCAGCCAGACCACGGTGTCGTGGGCCGCCGCCGCGTCCAGCAGCGCGGGCACCGCCGGGCCGTCGAGCACCCGCACCTGGGCATCCATCGAGCGTAGCGCCGTGACCAGCTCACTCTCCGTCCCGGCCAGCACCGGCGCGGCGCGTACGACATCCCAGGCGGCCGCGGTCAGCAACCCGGCCGGCAACCGCGGCGAGGTGACCAGCAGGACGATCCGGGGCACGCTCAGCCGTCGGTCGAGGCGGCCGGCTCGGTCGCCGCCGGTCGCGGCTTCGGGGTGGAGACGTCGGTGACCGCGTCGGAGCCCGGCTCACCCAGCGGTACGCCCACCGCGATGGCCTCCCCGGTGAAGCTCAGCACCGGGAACACCAGCGGCCGGTACCGGGGGCTGACCGTGACGTCGTACGCCTCGACGGCCCCGCTCAGCGAGTTGCGGGTGGCCAGGGCCTGACGCAGCTGGTCGCCGTCGAGCTGGGAGGCGGCCTGCTCGACGGTCACCTCGGGCGGCACGGCACCGGCCCGTTTGCCCGCCGCCACCAGGTCGATCAGCTCCTGCTCGGTCGGCGCCACCGGGCTACCCGCCGGGATCCCGGACAGGCAGGTGTACAGCTCGGCAACCTGCCGCACGTACCCGGTGTCGGGGCTCAGGCCGATGCCCTGGGCCACCTGGGCGGGCTCGACCTGGCTCTGCGGCCGGTAGCCCTCGGCGGCGGAGATCCGCTCGCACACCTCGCCGAGCACCATCGTGCTCACCACCTGGCTGCGCCCCGGCAGCTGCGGCTCCTGGCCGGGCAGCTGCGGCTCCTGGCCGGGCACCGTCGCGTCGGCCTCGGTCGGCGACGGGTTCTTCGCCCGCGCGTCGTCGATGACCTCGGTGACCGCGTCGTCGGTGATCCGGTGGTCACCGACGTAGGCGGCAACACCGGGCTCGGAACGGCAACCGGTCAGGGCGACGAGACCGACCGCCAGGCTGGCGACGGCGACAAGACGGCGAGCACGCATGTCGGTCACTCTCTCATGCCCGTCACGCAGTGGTGACACCGGCGGGTGCGCCCAGGACGTCGGAGAGGAGCTGGGCGCACCATTCGAGCAGGGCCTGGTCGCGCAGGGGCTCGCCGCCCAACCGGCGGGTGGTCGGGCGGGGCACGCTGACCTGGTCGAGGGCCACCTTGTAGACCGAGTCCGGGTGGTAGCGCTTGAGCCGCAGCTGCTTGGAGTCGGGCAGCGGCAGCGGACCGAACCGGAGGTGCCTGCCCTGCATGCTGACGTCGGTGAGGCCGTAGCGCCGGGCCAGCAGCCGGAACCGGGCCACCGCGAGCAGGTTCTGCACCGGGGCGGGTGGCTCGCCGTACCGGTCGGTCATCTCGGCGGCCACCTCGCGCAGCCGCTCGTCGTCGCGCGCCTCGGCCAGCTTGCGGTACATCTCCAGGCGCAGCCGCTCCACACTCACATAGTCGTGTGGCAGGTGCGCGTCCACCGGGAGATCGATCTTGACATCGCTCTCCTCCTCCGGCCGCTCGCCCTTGAACGACTGCACCGCCTCGCCGACCATCCGCACGTACAGGTCGAACCCGACGCCCTCGATGTGCCCGGACTGCTCACCGCCGAGCAGGTTGCCGGCGCCCCTGATCTCCAGGTCCTTCATCGCGACGTACATGCCGGCGCCCAACTCGGTGTGCTGGGCGATGGTGGCCAGTCGCTCGTGGGCGTGCTCGGTGAGCGGCTTGTCCGGCGGGTAGAGGAAGTAGGCGTACGCCCGCTCCCGGCCCCGGCCCACCCGACCGCGGATCTGGTGCAGCTGGGCCAGGCCGAGCAGGTCCGCCCGCTCCACGATCAGCGTGTTGGCGTTCGGGATGTCGATGCCCGATTCCACGATCGTGGTGCAGACCAGGACGTCGTACTCCTTCTCCCAGAAGCCGACCATGACCTTCTCCAGGGCGTCCTCGCCCATCTGGCCGTGCGCCACCGCCACCCGGGCCTCGGGCACCAGCTCCCGCAGCCGGCGCGCCGTCCGTTCGATCGACTCGACCCGGTTGTGCAGGTAGAAGACCTGGCCGTCGCGGAGCAGCTCGCGGTGGATGGCGGCGGCCACCTGCCGGTCGTCCTGCGCACCGACCGCGGTGAGCACCGGATGCCGTTCCTCCGGAGGGGTGGCGATTGTGGACATCTCCCGGATCCCGGTGATCGCCATCTCCAGGGTGCGCGGGATCGGGGTGGCCGACATGCTCAGCACGTCGACCGCGGCCCGCATCGCCTTCAGGTGCTCCTTGTGCTCGACGCCGAAGCGCTGCTCCTCGTCCACGATGACCAGGCCCAACGACTTGAACCGGGTGGCCGCCTGAAGCAGCCGGTGGGTGCCGATGACGATGTCGGCGGTGCCGTCGGCGGCCATCGCCAGGGTCTGCTCGGCCTCCTTCGGCGTCTGGAACCGGGACAGCTGCCGGATGGCGACCGGGAACTGGCTCATCCGCTCGGCGAAGGTGTTGTAGTGCTGCTGCACCAGCAGCGTCGTCGGCACCAGCACGGCGACCTGCCTGCCGTCCTGCACCGCCTTGAACGCCGCCCGCACCGCGATCTCGGTCTTGCCGTAGCCGACGTCGCCACAGATCAGCCGGTCCATCGGGACGCTCTGCTCCATGTCCCGCTTGACCTCGTCGATGGCGGCCAGCTGGTCGGGCGTCTCCTGCCAGGGGAAGGCGTCCTCCAGCTCCCGCTGCCAGGGCGTGTCCGGGCCGAAGGTGTGCCCCTTGGACGCCTTCCGGGCCGCGTAGAGCTGGATCAGCTGGGCGGCGATCTCACGGACCGCCTTGCGGGCCCGGGCCTTGGACTTCTGCCAGTCCGAGCCACCCATCTTGTGCAGGACGGGCTGCTCACCGCCGACGTAGCGGCTCAGCTGGTCGAGCTGGTCGGTGGGGACGAAGAGCCGGTCGCCGGGCTGCCCGCGCTTGCTCGCCGCGTACTCGATGACCAGGTATTCCCGGGACGCGCCGTTGACGGTGCGCTGCACCAGCTCGACGTACCGGCCGATGCCGTGCTGCTCGTGCACCACGTGGTCACCGGCCCGCAGCTCCAGCGGGTCGATGGTGTTGCGCCGCCGGCTCGGCATCCGGCGCATGTCGCGGGTCGACGCGCCCCGGCCGCCGGTAACGTCGCTGCCGGTGAGCAGCACGAACCGGGCCGCCTCATCGACGAAACCGCCGGTCAGGCTGCCGCAGGTGACCAGCAGTTCGCCCGGGGCGGGTGCGGCCGGCACCTCCTCGGTCAGCCGGGCACCCAGGCCACCGTCGCGCAGCACCTCCACTGCCCGCTGGGCGGGACCGTGCCCCTCGAAGACCAGCGCGATCGACCAGCCCTCGCCCGCCCACCGCACCAGGTCGTCGACCACCCGGGCGGTCTCGCCGTGGTAGAGCGGTGCGGGCTGGGCGGCCAGGGCCACCGCGATCGCGTCGTCGGGGGTGACGTCGACCGCCTCCGGCTCGTCCTCCCACGGCTGCCGCGCCGGTGCGGTCGCCTGCTCCGCCAGCCCGAACGGGGACAGCGTCCACCAGGGCTGGCGCAGCGTCGCGGCGGACGCGCGTACGTCGGCGAGGGTGCGGAACGCGGCGGCGCCGAGGTCGATCGGGGCCTGGCCACCGACGGCGGCGGCGGCCCAGCTCGCCTGGAGAAACTCGTCGGAGGTACGCACCAGGTCGTGCGCCCGGGTGCGGATGCGCTCCGGGTCGCAGAGCAACACGTGGGTGCCGGCCGGCATGCAGTCCAGCAGCAGCTCCATCGAGTCGACGCCGATCAGCGCCGGGGCGAGGGATTCCATCCCCTCGACCGGTACGCCGCCGGCCAGCTTGTCCAGGATCTCGGCGAGTTCGGGGTGTCGCTGCGCCAGCGTGGCGGCCCGTTCGCGGACCGCCGGACTGAGCAGCAGTTCCCGGCACGGTGGTGCCCACAGGTGAGCGGCCTTTTCGATGGTGCGCTGGTCGGCGACGGCGAAGGTGCGGATCTCCTCCACCTCGTCGCCCCAGAACTCGACCCGGGACGGGTGCTCGTCGGTGGGCGGAAAGACGTCGAGGATGCCGCCGCGCACCGCGAACTCACCCCGCTTGGTGACCAGGTCGACCCGCGCGTACGCCATGTCGGTCAGCCGGCGCACCACCTGCTCCAGATCGGCCTCGTCGCCGGCGGCGAGCCGTACCGGTTCGAGGTCGCCGAGCCCCTTGAGCTGCGGTTGCAACACCGAGCGAACCGGCGCGACCACCACCCGCAGCGGCCCGGTGCGCCCGTGCACATCGGTCGCGTCGGGGTGGGCGAGCCGGCGCAGCACGGCCAGCCGACGGCCGACGGTGTCGGAGCGGGGTGAGAGCCGCTCGTGCGGCAACGTCTCCCAACTGGGAAAGATCGCCACCTGCTCGGGCGGCAGCAGGCCGCCCAGCGCGGTGGCGAGATCCTCGGCCTCGCGGCTGGTGGCGGTCACCGCGAGCACCGGTCGACCCGCGCCGCCGTCGGCGGGCCGCCCCGCGACGGCGGCGACGGCGAACGGGCGCAGGGCCGCCGGAGCGGTCAGGTCAAGGCCGTCGACCTGGGCCGCACCGGAGCGCGCCAGATCACGGACCCGGGCGAGACCCGGGTCGGCCAGGGCGGCGGCGAAGAGTCCGGTGAGCGCAGGCATGATCACTTCCGAGGTGAGGACACGACGAGCGCCCCGCGTCCGAGCGGACGGGGGGTTACCCGGTCGACACTATCTTCCCTGGCCGACGATCCACTGGCGGGCGGTCTGCCGGCATGGCCGACCGACGACGCCCTCGCACCGGGGGACACCTGGCGCTGTGCCCGCCCTGTCGAGCTGACAGCACAGACGGTTCGACCTGACGGCGCCCCCAGGAGGCACCCGCGGCCGAGCCACGGACGGGGTTGCGCGAGCCGCGCGTACCGCGCGTACCGGGCGGGGATCTTGACGCCGGTTCCCGGCTGTGCTCGGCTGCCGGACATGACCGGGGAATTTCGTGCGCAGTTCGACGCGGAGGTCGCTTTCGCCAACGGTGGCGGCCTGAGGACCGAGGGATTCCGGCTGGACATCCCCGGCGATGGGATCGACGACGCCGGCCTGGCGGCACTGTTCGTGCGGCATCTCGGTCTGCTGATGGTGGCCGAGGTACGGATCACGAACAAGATGATCGTCCAGGAGGCCCACAAGGGCGGGCGTGCCGTCACGGCCTCCGACAGCCCGGCCGCGGGCGCCGGTCGACGCCTTGTCGAGTTGAGTCATGTGATCACCGACGGGACGATCACGTTGCCCGGCTGGCCGGCGCCCCGGATCACCGAGTGGCTGACCCGCGAGGCGTCCCGGGAGCACTACGCCGCGGGCACCGAATTCCAGGTGGCGCGGATCGACATGATCGCCAACACCGGCACCTACCTGGACACCCCCGCCCACCGGTACGCCGGCGGCGCCGACCTCGCCGGCACCGCGCTGGACCGCCTGGCCGACCTGCCCGGCCTGGTCGTACGGCTGCCTTCCGGCACCCGCGCGGTGGACCCCCTGCTGCTGGCGCCGTACGACGTCGCCGGGAAGGCCGTGCTGCTGCACACCGGCTGGGACGCGCACTTCGGCACCGACCGGTACGGCACGCCGGCGGCGCCCTACCTGACCGGTGACGGTGCGCGGTCCCTGGTGCAGGCGGGTGCCGCCCTGGTCGGCATCGACTCGATCAACATCGACGACATGTCTCCGGCAGCGGCCGGCGAGCGCCCCGCGCACAGCGCCCTGCTGGCCGCGCACATCCCGATCGTGGAACACCTGACCGGGTTGGCCGCGTTGCCGCCGGACGGCTTCCGGTTCACCGCCGCGCCACCGCGGGTGGCCGGCATGGGCACCTTCCCGGTCCGCGCCTTCGCCGTCCTCGACCACCCGGCGTCCGGGACGGTGGGATTGGTCACCGGGACCATGGTGGGCGGCCAGCGGCCCGGCGGCCCGTCCCGGCTCTCACCGCCCGCCTGACCAGCGCTGGTGCCGGCGCGACGGCAGCCGCTCGGCCCGGCGGGCGGCCGGACGGATCGCCGCCCGCGGAAAAGGCGACAACCAGGGGCCCCTCCTGGCAACCGGGTTCGCCTGGATACGATCGGGGGAGTCGGACAGCGCTGTCCTTCGTACTCACGTAAGGAGCGCATGGTGACCGACCAGCATGATCATGACGGCCCCGACGCCGCCCTGCGCGCCGACATCCGCCGCCTGGGCACGCTGCTCGGGCAGACCCTGGCCCGCCAGGAGGGGCGTCCCCTGCTCGACCTCGTCGAGGAGATCCGCGCCCAGGTCCGCACGGACGCCCCGGCCGCCGCCCGGCGGCTCGGCGGGCTCGATGTGACCACCGGCACCAAGCTGGCCCGTGCCTTCTCCACCTACTTCCACCTGGCCAACATCACCGAGCAGGTGCACCGGGCCCGTGACCTGCGCCGCCGCCGCGCGATCCAGGGCGGCTGGCTGGACCAGGCGGCCAAGATGATCGCCGAGCGCGGGGTGCCGGCCGAGGAGATCGCCTCGGTGGCCCGCCGGTTGGCGGTACGCCCGGTCTTCACCGCCCACCCGACCGAGGCGGCCCGCCGGTCGATCCTGTCGAAGCTGCGCGCGATCGCCGACGAGCTGGACACCGAGACGGCCAACGCGATCCTCTACGGCGCCAGTGACGAGGGCCCGGCGAACCGGCGACTGGCCGAGCTGCTCGACCTGATGTGGCAGACCGACGAGCTGCGGCTGGACCGGCCGGACCCGACCGACGAGGCCCGCAACGCCATCTACTACCTGCGCGACCTGTACGCCGAGGCGGCGCCGCAGGTGCTCGACGACCTCGCCGAGACGCTGCGTACGCTCGGCGTGGAGACCTCACCGACGGCCCGGCCGCTGACCTTCGGCACCTGGATCGGCGGCGACCGGGACGGCAACCCGTTCGTCACCCCGACGGTGACCCGTGAGGTGCTCGCCATCCAGCACGAGCACGGCCTGACCGCCACCGAGGCGGCGATGGAAGAGCTGATCAACGAGGTGTCGGTCTCCCGCCGGCTGCGCGGGGTGTCGCTGGATCTCTCCGCCAGCCTCGCCGCCGACCTCGACGCACTACCCGAGGTGGCGCCCCGGTTCCGCCGGGTCAACGCCGAGGAGCCGTACCGCCTCAAGGCCCGCTGCGTACGCGCCAAGCTCGCCAACACCCGCGCCCGGCTGCGGCAGGGCACGCCGCACGTGCCGGGGCGGGACTACCGCGGCTCGGCCGAGCTGATCGCCGACCTGGACCTGCTGCGCGCCTCGCTGGCCCGCAACTCCGGCCAGCTCACCGCCGTGGGCCGGCTCGCCTCGACCATCCGTACCGTCTCCGCGTTCGGCCTGCACCTGGCGACGATGGACATCCGCGAGCACGCCGAGAAGCACCACGAGGTGCTCACCCAGTTCTACCAGGCGGTGGGCGAGGTCGAGGACTATCCGGCGCTGAGCCGGCTGGAGCGCACCAAGCTGCTCGCCGACGAGCTGACCGGCCGCCGGCCGCTGTCGACGGCGGACACCCCGCTGACCCAGTCGGCCCGCAAGACGTTCGACGTGTTCGGCACCATCCGCGACGCCCAGGACCGGTTCGGCAGCGAGGTGATCGAGTCGTACATCATCTCGATGACCCTCGGCGTCGACGACGTGCTCGCCGCGGTGGTGCTGGCCCGCGAGGCGGGCCTGGTCGACGTGCACACCGGTCGGGCCCGGATCGGAATCGTGCCGCTGCTGGAGACGCCGGCCGAGCTGAACTCCGGTGGTGAACTGCTCGACGAGTTGCTGTCGTTGCCGGCCTACCGGTCGCTGGTGGCCGCCCGGGGCGACGTGCAGGAGGTGATGCTCGGCTACTCCGACTCCAACAAGGAGGCCGGGATCACCACCAGCCAGTGGTCCATCCACCGCGCCCAGCGGGCGCTGCGGGACGTGGCCGCCCGGCACGGGGTGCACCTGCGGCTGTTCCACGGCCGGGGCGGCACGGTCGGACGCGGGGGCGGCCCCACCCACGAGGCGATCCTGGCCCAGCCGTACGGCACGCTGGACGGCGCGATCAAGGTGACCGAGCAGGGTGAGGTCATCTCCGACAAGTACACGCTGCCCGCGCTGGCCCGGGAGAACCTGGAGCTGAGCGTGGCCGCCGTGCTCCAGTCGACGCTGCTGCACACCGCGCCCCGGCAGCCCGCCGAGATGCTGGAGCGCTGGGACGCGACGATGGACGTGGTGTCGGAGTCGGCGTTCCGGTCGTACCGCTCACTGGTGGAGGATCCGGACCTGCCCGCGTACTTCTGGGCGTCCACTCCGACGGAGCTGCTCGGCGCCCTGAACATCGGCTCCCGGCCGGCGAAGCGGCCGGACACCGGTGCCGGGCTGTCCGGGCTGCGCGCGATCCCCTGGGTGTTCGGCTGGACCCAGACCCGGCAGATCGTGCCCGGCTGGTTCGGGGTGGGCACCGGCCTGGCCGCCGCCCGGGAGGCCGGGCTGGCCGACGTGCTGGCCGAGATGCACCGCAACTGGCATTTCTTCCGCACGTTCCTGTCGAACGTGGAGATGATGCTGACCAAGACCGACCTCGGCATCGCCCGCCGGTACGTGGAGACTCTGGTACCGAAGAAGCTGCACCCGATCTTCGACAAGATCGAGCAGGAGTACGAGCTGACCCGGCGGGAGGTCCTCGCGGTCACCGACTCGCCGGACCTGCTGGAGGGCTCGCCGGTGTTGCAGCGCACCCTCGCGGTACGCGACACCTACCTGGAGCCGCTGCACCACCTCCAGGTGGCGCTGCTGCGGCAGTACCGCGAGTCCGGTGGCGCCGGGCGGGCGGTGGCGACCGCGCCGGGTGGGCGGCGCGCACCGAGCGACGGCACGGCCCTGGAGCGGGCCCTGCTCACCACGGTCAACGGCATCGCGGCCGGCATGCGCAACACCGGCTGAGGTGTACGGAGGGCCCCTCGTGACGCCCTCGGCGCAGGAGGGGCCGATTCGGCGTCCCTCCTCGCTTGTCGAGGTGTTGAGAATCCATTCGTGCAGCCGGAGGCCGCCAAGTGGACACGGCGACGTCAGGACCGGGACACGCGGCGGACGTAGCGAACGGGTGGTTCAGAAGTCCCCGCCGCCGAAATCACCGCCACCGAAATCACCGCCGCCGAAGTCCGCGCCGACGTCGCCCGCTTCGTCGAAGCCGCCCGCGGCGGCGGCGTCGTAGCCGGGGTCGCCGAAGGACGGCGAGAACAGCGCGTCGGCGATCAGCATGCCGCCGAGCACTCCGACGCCGGCACCGAGCGCCGTCTTCCACCAGGGGGTGGAGTACCAGCCGGCCGGAACCGGTCGGCCGCGCACCCGCCCGCCCGGGTAGTAGTAAGGCGTGTCCTGCCCCGGCTGCGGGCCGGCCTTGAACGTCTGGCCCTGCACCTCGACCTGACGGGGCACCGTCAGCTCCCCGGCACCACTGGCGGCGGCCAACGACGGCAGGGGCGGGCCCGGGTCCATGCCGAGCGCCAGCCGGGCCGCCCGGATGTAGGTGAGGCCCTCCACCGCGGTCTCCCGGGCGAGCCGGTACTGGGTGATGCTCCTGGCCTGTTCCAACTGGGAACCGGCGGCGTGGTAGCGCTCGGCGGCATCGGCCAGCGCCTGGCGTACCGCCGGGTCCTCGCCGCCGAGGTTCATCACCTGCCCGCCGAGGCGTTCGTACCACCGCCGCGCGTCGGCCTGCACATCGGCGAGATTGCGGGCCTCACGGGCGGCGCGTTCCCGCCGCCACCAGAGCAGGGCACCGCCGAGCAGCACCACGAGAAGGACGAGCAGCAGAGGTTCCACCACCTCAACGTACCCAGCCTGGGCCAACGGTCACCGGTGCGACGAGCCCGGCCCGGGAAATCAGGGCGCACCCGTCCGGGCGCGGCGGGCCTGCCTTTGGCAAGCTCGTGAGGATGGAACTCTCGACCCTCGCGGTTGTCGTCGTCTGCCTCGGTGCCGGCGGCGCGATCGGCTGGTTCGCGGCCCGGTCCCGCGCGGCGACCGAGATCGCCCGGCTGGACGCCACCCTGCGGGCCACCCGCGAGGGCGAGGGGCGGCTGGAGCAGTCGATGCGGGCGTTGAGCTACGAGGCGACGGCGCAGTCGCAGGAGGCGGTCGCCCGCGCGGTGGCCCCGCTGCACGACACGTTGCGCCGCTACGAGCAGCGGGTGGCCGAACTGGAGCGCGACCGGGTCGACGCGTACGCCGAGCTGCGCGAGCAGGTGCGGTCGATGAGCGTCGTCTCCGGCGAGCTGCGCACCGAGACCAAGCAACTGGTGGCGGCGCTGCGCGCGCCCCAGGTGCGCGGCCGGTGGGGCGAGCACCAGTTGCGCCGGATCGTCGAGGCCGCCGGCATGCTGGAGCACTGCGACTTCTCCGAGCAGGTCACCGCCGCCACCGACGACCAGACGGTACGCCCCGACCTGGTGGTCCGCCTGCACGGCGGGCGCAGCGTGGTGGTGGACGCCAAGGCGCCGTTCGACGCGTACCTCACCGCGATGGAGGCACGGGACGAACGCGGCCGGGACACCCAGCTCGACCTGCACGCGAAGCACCTGCGGGCGCACGTCGACGCGCTGTCCGCCAAGTCGTACTGGTCGGCGTTCGAGTCCACTCCGGAGTTCGTGGTGCTCTTCGTGCCGGCGGACACCTTCCTCGACATCGCCCTGCAACGCGACCCGACGCTGCTGGAATACGCCTTCGCCCGCGACGTGGTGCTGGCCACCCCGGCCACGCTTGTCGCGTTGCTGCGTACGGTCGCCTGGTCGTGGCGGCAGGAGCAGCTGGCCCGCAACGCGGTGGCGGTGCACTCGCTGGCCCGGGAGTTGTACGGGCGGCTGTCGACACTCGGCGAGCATGTCGGCAAGCTCGGCGCCTCGCTCGGCGGCGCGGTGACCGCCTACAACCGGGCGGTGGGGTCGCTGGAGGCGCGGGTGCTGGTGAGTGCACGCAAGCTGGCCGAACTGGGCGTGTCGGACCAGGAGCTGACCACGCCGGGACAGGTGGAGTTGGCGCCCCGGCAGCCCCAGGCGCCGGAACTGCTCGGAGAATCCACATCAGACGATCGGGCTCGGTCGAACTGATCCGACCGTTATCACCTTCGATGTGACAACGGTCGTCTCGCATATCACGAGATGGTCACAACGTACCTGCCGGTAGTGACATCGACGGTCGACACCACGAAGTATTTCGCTCACACGCGCCCTGCATCTGAGGGCCCTGTTCTCTGGAGGAAAGAGAACGTGAGCAAACCCCGAAACCTGAGCCGGCGTACCTCCGCCGCGCTCTTCGCCTCGGTCATGGCGGCCGGCGCCGTGACCGTGGCGGGCGGCGCCGCCACCGCGAGTGCCGCTCCTGCCGGACCCGACGCCGCGCAGGCCACCCCCGCCGAGGCGCTGGGCCAGCACGACGCCAAACTGCTCGCCGAGGCGGAGGCGAAGAAGGCCCCCACCGTCACGATGATCGTCGCCACCGACAAGGGGAAGGCGAAGGAGGTCGCGGACGATCTCAAGGATCTGGGCGCGGCGGTCACCGAGCGCTACGACACCATCGGTTACGTGCTCGCCACCGTGCCGACCAGCAAGGCGCTCAAGGCCGCCAGGCTGCCCGGCGTCGCCGCGATCGACCTGGACGAGAAGATCCAGCTGCCGGACCCGAAGCCCGAGGTCGTCCAGGGCGGCAAGGGGGCCAAGCAGGGCAGCACGCTCAGCGGCCCCGGCGCCAGGACCAAGGCCGACAACCCGTACATGCCGACGAACGAGACCGGTGCGGTCAAGTTCGTCAAGCAGCACAAGAAGTGGGACGGCCGCGGCGTCACCATCGGCATCATGGACTCCGGCGTGGACCTGGATCACCCGGCGCTGCAGGAGACCACCACGGGCGAGCGGAAGATCGTCGACTGGGTCACCGCGACCGACCCGTTCGAGGACCCGACCTGGCGCCCGATGCTCAACCAGGTGACCGGGCCGACCTTCACCCTGGCCGGTCGCACCTGGACCGCGCCGGCCGGCACCTACCGGTTCAACCTGTTCAGCGAGAGCATCACGAACAACAGCGATCCGGGCGGTGACGTCAACCGCGACGGCGACAACACCGACCAGTTCGGCATCCTGTTCGACCCGGCCACCAACGACATCCGGGTCGACGCCGACCAGGACGGCGACTTCACCGACGAGGCCGTGATGCGGCCGTACAAGGAGAAGTTCGACGTCGGCCACTTCGGCACCGACAACCCGGCGACTCCGGTCACCGAGCGGATGTCATTCGTCGTCGAGTACCGCAAGAACGTCAACACCACCCCGGTCGGCGGCCCCGGCCTGGTCGACTACGTCAACATCGGCATCATCGAGAGCGCACACGGCACGCACGTCGCCGGCATCACCGCCGCCAACGACATGCTCGGCAACAGCGCGTTCGACGGTGCCGCCCCCGGCGCCAAGATCGTTTCCGCCCGTGCCTGCTCCTGGGGCGGCGGCTGCACGGCCGCCGCACTCACCACCGGCATGGCCGATCTGGTGATCAACCGTGGGGTCGACGTCGTCAACATGTCGATCGGCGGCCTGCCGGCGCTCAACGACGGCAACAACGCCCGCGCCGCCCTCTACAACAACCTGATCACCACCTACGGGGTGCAGATGTTCATCTCGGCCGGCAACTCCGGCCCGGGTGTGAACACCATCGGCGACCCGTCGGCGTCGACCAACGTGGTCAGCGTCGCCGCCAGCGTCAGCAAGGACACCTGGCTGGCCAACTACGGCTCCGTGGTCAAGAAGAAGAACGCCCTGTTCAACTTCTCGTCCCGCGGCCCGCGTGAGGACGGTGGCGCCAAGCCGAACATCGCCGCCCCGGGCGCGGCCATCTCCACCACCCCGGTCTGGCAGGCCGGCAGCCCCGTGCCCGAGGCCGGCTACGCGCTGCCGCCGGGCTACGGCATGTTCAACGGCACGTCGATGGCCTCTCCGCAGGCCGCCGGCGCCGCCGCGCTGCTGCTCTCGGCCGCCCGGGCAACCGACAAGGGCATCACCCCGGAGATGCTGCGCCGGGCGATCTACACCTCGGGCAAGCCGATCGCCGACACCCCCGTCCAGGGGCAGGGCTACGGCATGTTCAACGTGCCGGGTGCCTGGAAGCTGCTCAAGAAGGGTGTCCAGACCCGTTCCTACACCTCCGACGCCCCGGTCTGCACGGTGCTCTCCGGCCAGCTGGCCACCCCGAACCGGGGCACCGGCGTCTACAACCGCTGCGGCTCCGGCGACGGCGGCCACCGGGTCAACCAGCCGAAGGCGTACCAGGTCAAGCTGACCCGGACCAGCGGCCCGACCGGCAACATCAAGCACAACATCGGCCTGCGCGGCAACGACCGCACCTTCTCGGCGCCGAAGAAGGTCACGCTGCCGCTGAACACGCCCGTCACCATCACGATCATCGCCAAGCCGAAGACCGCAGGGGCACACGGCACGATCGTGACCGTCGACGACCCGACCACCAGCACGATCGACTTCGAGTTCTCTGCCGTGGTGGTGGCCTCGAACGACGTCAGCAAGCCCAACTTCGCCTACTCGGCCGAAGGCTCGGTGGATCGGAACAGCACCACGTCGTACTTCGTGACGGTTCCCCCGGGTGCCGGTGCGTTGCAGGTGAACCTCTCCGGCATCGCCACCGGGTCACAGACCCGTTTCATCGCGTTCAACCCGTGGGGCGTCCCGGTGGAGAGCACCTCCAGCCTGGCGTGCTTCACCAACCACGTCAGCACGGTCGTCTGCAACGCGTTCGAGCGGGACTACCAGAACCCGATGCCGGGTGTCTGGGAGATCGAGGTGGAGTCGCGGCGGACCTCGCCGTCGCTGAACAACCCGTACCGGCTCCAGGCACGGGTGCAGGGCGTCGCGGTCGAGCCGGCCGTGGTCGAGCTGCCGTCGGTCACCGCCGGCACCGCGACCCCGGTCACCTGGACGCTGAAGAACACCTTCGGCCCGGTCTCGGTGACCGGCCAGGGCGGCCCGCTGTCCAGCACGCACTCGGAGCGGCCGACCATCGTCGAGTACGACGTGCAGGAGTTCACCGTGGACGTGCCGGCGGGCGTCACCAGCTTCACCGCCCGCATCGGTAACACGTCGGACGCCGGTGCCGACCTCGACCTGTTCGTCTACCGGGGCGGCAGCCTGATCGCGTACAACGCGGACGGCGACTCGGAGGAGTCCGTGACCCTCACCAACCCGGTGGCGGGCACCTACACCGTCGTCGTCGAGGCGTACTCGGTCGACGGCGCCGGTGGCAGCACCGCGTACGACTACCGGGACTCGTTCTCGTCCCCGGCGCTCGGCACCCTCACGGCGGCGGGCGGCACCCTCACCCTGGCGCACGGCGCCACCGGCACCCTCACGGGTACGGTGACCGCCCAGTCCGCCCCGTTCGCGGGCCGGGCGCTCTACGGTGAGCTGGCCGTGGTGACCACCGAAGGCGCGGTCGTCGGCCGTGGCGCGGTCTCCATCGGCGCGGTGAACTGACACCACCAACCGCACTGCCAGGGAGCCCGTCTCCGGATTTCGCGGAGACGGGCTCCCGTCTGGCTGCCGCAGATGCCCACCACGAGCAACAGGTACGCGGCCAGCTCGACGCCGGCAGCCACGGCCGGACCCGGTGCGGGCAGGTCCGGGGAGGACTGGAACGCGAAGCTGACCGTGCCAACGCGAGGGGCGCCAGCACCGCCAACCCGGCGGCGGTCGTCTCCATCCCGGACAGCTCGCCGGAGCCGGGTCGCAGCCGCCCCCGCGTGGCGAGGTGGACGTCGACCAGCCGGACGACGGCGTACCCGCACACCAGCGCCGCCGCCAACCCGGCCCCGCCGAGGACGCGCCGACCCGGACGGGCTTCGCGCCGCCTCAGGGTCAGCACCAGCACCAGCACGAGGGGTGCCCAGGTCAGGCGGAGGCCGGTGACCACCCCCAGCGTCAGGTCCACCGACCCTGGTCGAGGCACCTGCCAGTGCCGACCGGCGGGATCGACGGGCATCGTGGCTGACGCGTCGGCGACCAGCACGGCGAGCGCCACCGGCAGCGCCAGCGGGGCGACGGTGTCCGGGCGCGCCGCTCAGCCGCCTTTGGCCGACGCCACCACGAATGGGATGCCCTGCTGGCAGGTGGTCATGATGGTCGCGTCGGCCCGACCGGTCACCGTCACGGTCGCCCCCGAGGTGAGCACGTCACGGGGCCCGCCGAGGAGCAGGTAGCCGTCGAGCAACAGGCAGCCGGGCTCGACTCCGGACTCGATCCGGCCGGTCAGCGTGGTCTCGCCGGTCGTGGGCGGCTTCGTCGGGCCGCTCGGCCGGGTGGTCGGTGCCGTGGGATCCGCCGGGTCGGAGGGCGGGGTGCGGAGCCGGTCGGGTCGGGGGTCGGCAGCTCGGTCACGGGTGACGCTCCCGTCGGGGTCGGGGTCGGGGTCGGGGTGGCGGGGCCGTCCCCGCGTCCTGGCCGCCGCAGGCGGCAAGTGCCGCGCCGATGATCAGCGCGGTAGCGGCGATCCGAAGGGTCCTCATACCCAGCTCTGACGCAGCGGGCCGGTCAACCGTTCCATCAGGCGCCTCCGGCGGGTCGTCCCTGGGCCGCCGCAGCCGCCTTCATGTCGCGCCGGAGTTCCTGCGGCAGCGAGAAGGTGAGCCGCTCGTTGGCGGTCACCACCTCTTCCACGTCGGTGAAGCCGCGCTCGGCGAGATGCGCCAGCACCTCCCGGACCAGGTCCTCCGGCACGCTGGCCCCGGACGTCAGGCCCACCGTCCGCGCGTCGGCGAGCCAGGCGTCGTCGATCTCGTGGGCGAAGTCGACCAGGTGCCCACCGCGGGCACCGGCGTCCAGCGCCACCTCGACCAACCGCACCGAGTTGGAGGAGTTGCGCGACCCGACGACGAGCACCACGTCGCACTCTGCCGCGATTTCCTTGATCACGTGCTGCCGATTGCTGGTGGCGTAGCAGATGTCGTCGCTGGGCGGCGACTGGAGCATCGGCAGGCGCTTCTTGAGCCGGGCCACCGTCTCCATCGTCTCGTCCACCGAGAGGGTGGTCTGCGACAGCCAGACGACCTTGTTCGGATCCCGCACGGTGATCCGGTCGGCGTCCTGGGGGCCGTCCACCAGCTGGATGTGCTCCGGGGCCTCCCCGGAGGTGCCGATGACCTCCTCGTGACCCTCGTGGCCGATGAGCAGGATGTCGTAGTCCTCCGCGGCGAACCGCTTCGCCTCGTGGTGCACCTTGGTCACCAGCGGGCAGGTCGCGTCGATCGCCTTGAGCGAGCGCTCCTTCGCCTGCTCGTAGACCTCGGGCGCGACACCGTGCGCGGAGAAGATCACCGTGGCGCCCTCGGGCACCTCCTCGTTCTCCTCCACGAAGATCGCGCCTTGGGCCTCCAGCGTCCGCACGACGTGCTTGTTGTGCACGATCTGCTTGCGGACGTAGATGGGGGCGCCGTAGAGCTTGAGCGCCTCCTCGACGGTCTGTACCGCCCGGTCGACGCCCGCGCAGTAACCGCGGGGCTTGGCCAGGAGCACGCGCTTGCCGGTCCGGGAAGTCGTCTCAGCCTCAGTCACCCGTTCATCGTACGTGCCGGTGCGGCGGCTGGCAGCGGCCCGCGACCCCACCCTGCCCACTGCCGTGATCAAGACGTTCTGGTCGACGAACCCGCCCACCGGGACCACAGCTTCTTGATCACGGATGGGATCCGTAGGGTGGACGGATGGATTCGGGTGGGGGCGGGAAGAGCAGCTCCGAGGAGCCGTGGCCGGTACGGGTGGTCAGCCAGAAGATCGGCGCCTGGGTCGCGCGGCTGGGGTGGGTGTGGGTCGACGGGCAGATCGCGCAGATCAGCCGGCGGCCCGGCGCCAGCACCGTCTTCCTGACCCTGCGTGACCCGTCGGCCGACCTGAGCCTCACCGTCACCACCAACCGGGACGTGCTCGACTCCGGAGCGCCCGAGCTGCGCGACGGCGCCCGCGTCGTGCTGCACGCCAAGCCAGAGTTCTACGCGGCGCGGGGCACTCTCAGCCTGCGCGCGGACGAGATTCGTCAGGTCGGTCTCGGCGAGTTGCTGGCCCGGCTGGAGAAGCTCAAGAAGTTGCTCGCCGCCGAGGGGCTCTTCGACCGGGCGCGCAAGCGCCGGCCGCCCTTCCTGCCGCAGCGGATCGGGCTGATCACCGGCCGGGCGAGCGCCGCCGAGCGCGATGTGCTGACCAACGCCCGCCGACGTTGGCCGGCGGTCGAGTTCCGGACGGTGAACGTGGCCGTTCAGGGGCCCGGCGCCGTCCCGCAGATCATGGACGCGCTCAAGGTCCTGGACGCCGACCCGAGCATCGACGTGATCATCCTGGCCCGTGGCGGGGGCGGCATCGAGGACCTGCTGCCCTTCTCCGACGAGGCGCTGTGCCGGGCCGTCTTCGCCTGCCGTACGCCGGTGGTCAGCGCGATCGGACACGAGACGGACGCCCCGCTGGTCGACTACGTGGCGGACGTCCGCGCGTCGACGCCCACCGACGCGGCCAAGCGGGTGGTCCCCGACCTGGCCGAGGAGGTACGCCTGATCAACCAGGCCCGGCACCGGTTGCGGCGGGCGGTGCACAACCTGGTCGACCGCGAGTCGCACCGCATCGACGCACTGCGCTCGCGTCCGGTGCTGGCCCGGCCGCAGGTGATGGTGGACCAACGGGCCACCGACCTGGCCGCCCTGCGCGAACGCGCCGGGCGCTGCCTGGACCACCGCCTCGCCGCCGCCGACGACGACCTGCGGCACACCCTGGCCCGACTACGCGCCCTCTCCCCGGCGGCAACCCTCGACCGCGGATACGCCATCGTGCAACGCACCGGCGGCCACGTCGTACGCGCGGCCACCGACGTGGCTCCCGGCGACCCGCTGCGGGTACGCCTGGCCGACGGCGAACTCCGCGCCACCGTCGACGCCTGACCACCACCGCCGACGCCTGAGACGCCAGCGCAGATGCCTGGCCACCACCGCTCAACCCGGCCGGTGCGGCAGTGCGCGGGCGACGGTGCGGCGGTGCGGGCGAAGGAGGTGTCGGCCGGTTGTGCTGAGATGGGTGCGATGACTGACGAGAAGACGAGCGGGTCCGACGAGCGACTCAGCTACGAACAGGCCCGCGCTGAGCTCGCGTCGGTGGTGGAGCGGCTGGAGGCCGGCGGCACGTCGCTGGAGGAATCACTGGCGCTCTGGGAGCGCGGCGAGGCGTTGGCGGTGATCTGCCAGGGTTGGCTCGACGGCGCCCGCGCCCGCATCGACGCCGCCCGCCGGGACCCGACCAGTTGAATCCGGCGGCGCTGACCCCGGGCAGCTGACCCCGGCCGGCATCGTGGCGGGAGACCGACCGCCCCCGCCACGATGCGCCGTCTGCGAATCCGATCCGCCGTGCTCAGTCGAACAGGTCGTACAGCTCAGGCGGAGCCTCGACGACCTGGTCGGCGGAGGGCTTGCGTGCCTCGGTCGCGTTGCCGTAATCCGAGTACGTCACCCTGATCTCCTCCCCCGCGGCCTGGCCGGGCAGCTGGATGACCAGCTCGGTGAGCCGCCCCTGCGGGTCCGTCGTCGCGGTGAACGGCACCGAGTCCGCCTCCGCGCCGAGCGCGGCGATCAGGGTCGGGTCGAGCGATCCCGCGTCGGCGGCCTTCGACAGGTCGATGGTGCCGGCGTAGCTGCCGGCACCGGTGGGCCGCACCTCGGTGACCGCCTGGGTCAGCGCCTCGCTGCCGGCGGGGTCGACCTGGTCGAAGTCGAAACCGAGGGCACGGTCGCCCCGGATCCGGTTCTGGTCGAGGTGCTGGTACTTGCCGAGGTTGAGCCGGTCCAGCCCCGGCACGGCGGTCGCCGCCTGACCGTTGAGGTCCACCTTCACCCAACTGTCCGGCTTGGCATGGATGAGGTCGAGGCTGATCGCCAGGTCGTCGGCCGGCTCGCCGAGGCGCACCCGCATCTCGGCGCTCTGGCTCGGCTGATGCACCTGACCCTCGATGACGGAGCCGGCACCGGACATGCTGAACCGGAAGTTGCCGTTGCTGATCTCCCGGGTGGAGTCCAGTAACGCCTGCTTCGCGTCGGTGTCGACCTCCGGTACCCCGCCGGTGGCGCCGGCGGTGACGGAAGGTGTGGCGGCGGGCCGGGCGTCGTCGGTCTTGGTGCAGGCGGCGACACCCGGGGTGAGCAGGGCGACGGCCACCAGGCCGGCGCTCAGTCGTCGAACGGTCATCGGAGTCTCCCAGCAGGGTCACCCGACGCAATCTCGCGCCGGCGGCTTCCCTTCCTGTTCCCTGCCGCCGGCCCGCGCAATCACCCGGCCCCCGGCCGTAACCCTGCACGGGTGACGCACCGGGCCGGAGAACGCGAAACGGGGACGGGCCAGGGGCCCACCCCCGTTTCACCGCCGACGCGGCCTACTTGAACATCTCGTAGGTCTGCTCGCTCGCCTCGGTGACCTGGTCCGCCGGGGGCGCCTGCACGGCGGTGGCGGCACCGTACTCGGCGTAGGTGACCTTGATGTCCTGCGCCGTCGTGTCACCCGCCGCGGGCATGGACATGACCAGCTCGGTCAGCCGGCCCTCGGTGTCCAGCTTCGCGGTGAACGGGACCGCCTTGGCCTTGTCACCCAACTCCTTGAGCAGTTCCTCGTCGGCGGCGACCGAATCCTGCACCGCGGAGAGGTCGAAGGTGCCGCTGTAGGCGCCCTCGCCGGTCTTCTGCACGTCGGTGAGGCCTTCGAACATCGCCGCGGCGTCGGCCGGGTCGGCGCCCTTGAGCAGGTCCAGATTCTTCGCGTCGCCGGCCTTGGCAGCGTCGAGGTGCTGGTACTTGTCCTTGAACGCCTCCATCCCGGGAACCCCGTTGAACAGGTCGCCCAGGTCGACCTTCACCCAGGTGTCGGGCTGGATCTGGATGAGGTCGAAGTCCATCGTGAATTCTTCGTCGCCCATGGTCATGGTCATCTGAGCGCTGTTGCTGGGCTTGTGGAACGTGCCCTTGCCACTCATCGAGTCGGCGGTGATGGTGAAGGTGAAGTTGCCGTCGGCCAACCCCTTGGTGGAGGCGACCAGCGCCGCCTTCGGGTCGGCCGGGATGCCCGCCTCGGAGGAGGAGCCCACCGAGGGCGAGTCGGTGCCGCCGGAGTTGCACGCGGCCAGACCGGGAACGAGCAGCGTGGCGGCGATGACGCCGACGCTCCACCGTCGAATGTTCACAGATCGTCTCTCTTCGAACCGGGAAAACCCGCCGGAACCGGCCGGCCAGGCAGCGAACCGGGGGAGCGTAACGGATCGGGCCGACATCCGGAGGGCCGTCTGGTCAGTCGACGGCGGTGGCGAGCGCCCGAAGTTCGTTGTCCCGGGCGTCGCCGACCACGATCACCGTACGGCCCGGCTCGAGCAGGACCAACGCCTGCTCGTTGCCCCGGGCGCTGTACCGCTGCCAGGTGCTGGAGCCGAGATCGGTCTGCCCCTGCGGCCGTCCCTCGTCGGTCAGCTCCGCCGGCAGCAGCCGCTCCGGCGGCACGTTGCTCTGCACCAGTTGCAGGCCACGCCCCTCCGGCGTGACATAGCCCACGCGCAGGATCGCGCCGTCCTGGGCGGTGCGGTAGGCCGCCCGGACGGTCCGCCATCCCTCGCCCAGCCCGGTCGGTTCGCTCACCGGAAACGCGCCGGCCGACCTGGCCTGGTCGAGGGCCGGTGCCGGGTCGACCGTGTTCGGCTCGTCCCCGCCGAGGAACCCGCGGTAGAAGGCGAGCAGCAGGGCGATCGGGATCAGCAGCACCAGCAGCGAGATCGCCATGTCCCTCGGCGAGCGGTCCGACCTGCGGGCGCCGGGTGCGACGGGTGGCGGCGGATCTCCGGCGGTTCGCGCCGGCTCCGGGTGTGCCTGGGGTGCGGCCGGCCGATCCGCCCGGTCGGCGGTCGGCTGGTCGCCGGACGAGGGCTGGTCGGCAGGTGCGCCATCGGCGGGCTGTGCGGGTTCCACCCCGCCATTCTGGCAGCCGCCCGACGGGCGGTATCCGGCCCATCACCGCCCCGCTCCGGTCGCGCGTCCGTCATCGTGTGAGGATCAGGATCAAAGCCGGCTGCGCCGGCCCGCCCCGCACCGCCGCGAGGAGGAGCCGCTTCATGACGACCACCAGGACGCGAACCCCACAGAATCTCGACCGCAACCTCGCCCTCGACCTTGTTCGGGTCACCGAGGCGGCGGCGATGGCCGCCGGCCGGTGGGTCGGCCGGGGTGACAAGGAGGGCGGCGACGGGGCCGCCGTCGACGCGATGCGGAAGCTGATCAACTCGATCCCGATGAAGGGTGTCGTGGTGATCGGCGAGGGCGAGAAGGACAACGCCCCGATGCTCTTCAACGGAGAGCAGGTCGGTGACGGCAGCGGACCGGAGGTGGACGTCGCGGTCGACCCGATCGACGGCACCACCCTGATGAGCAAGGGGATGCCGAACGCCCTTGCGGTGCTGGCGGTGGCCGAGCGGGGGGCGATGTTCGACCCGAGCGCCGTGTTCTACATGGAGAAGCTCGCCGTCGGCCCGGCCTACGCGGACGTGGTGGACATCAACGCCGGTGTCGGCGACAACGTGCGCCGGATCGCCAAGGCCAAGGGCACCGGCGTCGACGAGGTCACCGTCTGCGTACTCGACCGTTCCCGGCACGACGACCTGGTCGACCAGATCCGCCGGTCCGGGGCGGGCATCCGGTTCATCTCCGACGGTGACATCGCCGGTGCCATCGCCGCGGCCCGCGGCGAGTCGGACGTCGACGTGCTGATGGGCATCGGCGGCACCCCGGAGGGGATCACCGCCGCCTGTGCTCTCAAGTGCATGGGCGGGATGATGCAGGCGAAGCTCTGGCCGCGCGACGAGGCCGAGCGGGAACGGGCGATCGCGGCGGGACACGACCTGGACCGGGTTCTCACCACCGACGACCTGGTCACCGGCGACAACTGTTTCTTCGTGGCGACCGGCATCACCTCCGGCGACCTGCTGCGCGGCGTGCGATACCGGGCCGGCGGGGCGTACACCCAGTCGATCGTGATGCGCTCCAAGAGCGGCACCATCCGGGTGATCGACTCGTACCACCGGTTGGAGAAGCTGGCACTCTACTCGGCGGTGGACTTCGACGGCCGGCCGCTGGACGAACAGGCTTGAGCGAGGGCAGCGAGCGAACCACCGGGTACAGCCGCGTGGGGCCACCCGCCGTCGGCGAGCGGCGCGAGGCGATGGCGTGAGTACGGCCGCAACGGCGACCCGGACGACGGTGCCGGCGGGCCGCCGGGCCGGCGCGGTAGCGCTGGCGACCGTCGCGGGGGTCGCCGTGGCCACCCAGTCCCGGATCAACGGCGAACTGGGCAGTCGTCTCGGCGACGGCCTGGCCGCCGCGGTCGTCTCGTTCGGTGCGGGGCTGGTGCTGCTGTTGTTGCTGGTCCCCGCCACCCCTGGCGGGCGGCGGGGCCTGGCCACCCTGCGCGGTGCTCTCGCCCGAGGCGCCCTGCGGCCCTGGCAGTGCCTCGGCGGGGTGTGCGGGGCGTTCCTCGTCTTCACCCAGGGCGCCACCGTCGGCACCCTGGGTGTGGCGGTGTTCACCGTGGCGATCGTGGCCGGTCAGTCCGCCAGCAGTCTGGCCGTCGACCGGGCGGGGATCGGCCCGAGCGGCCGGCAGCCGGTGACCGTCGCCCGGCTGGCCGGAGCGGTGCTGACCGTGGCGGCGGTGCTGCTGGCGGTCGGCGACCGGCTCGGCGAGCCGGCGACCCTGGTCCTGGCCCTGTTGCCGCTGCTGGCCGGGGTCGGCGTGGCCTGGCAGCAGGCGGTGAACGGCTGGGTCCGGGTGATCACGGGCAGCACGCTGACCGCCACACTGGTCAACTTCGCCGTCGGTACGACGGTCCTGCTGGCCGCGTTCGCCGTCAGTGTCGCCCTGCGGGGCCGGCCACCGGGCGGCTGGCCCACCGAACCCTGGCTCTACCTGGGCGGCCCGATCGGTGTGATATTCATCGCGGTGGCGGCGGCGGTGGTCCGCCTCACCGGTGTGCTGCTGCTCGGCCTGGCCACGGTCGCCGGCCAGGTCGTCGGCGCGGTGCTGCTGGACCTGCTGCTGCCCTCGGCGGCCTCGCACCCTGATGCGACGACGCTACTCGGCGCCGTCCTCACCCTCGTGGCCGTGGCGGTCGCCGCGCTCGGCGGGCGACTCAGGACATGGTCATCGGGGACTCGGAGCGGTACGGCCCGTCGAGGTCGGACCGGCGCCGCCGGAAGATGATCGCGGCCACGATGCCGCCGAGCAGCCCGAACAGGTGCCCCTGCCAGGAGATCCGTTCGTCGGTGGGCAGGACGCCGACCAGCTGGCCACCGTAGAGCAGGCCGACCAGCAGGAACACTGCGAAGTTCCACCAGCTGCGTTCGACGATGCCCCTGGTGAGCAGGATGCCGAGGTAGCCGAAGATCACCCCGCTGGCGCCGACGACAATCGTGTTCGACGAGCCGGTGAACCACACGCCCAGCCCGCTGACCAGGACGATCACCAGGGTGGACCAGAGGAAGCGCCGGGCGCCCGCGGCCAGCACGAAGGTGCCGAGGAGGATCAGCGGGATGCTGTTGCTGTAGAGGTGGTCGAAGCCGTGGTGCAGGAACGGCGAGAAGAAGATGCCGTCCAGCCCATCGATGCGCTGCGGGATGATGCCGGCGGCGGAGTCGAAACCGGCGCCGAGCCAGACGTCGAGGCCCTCGATCAGGAACAGGACCGGCACCACCGCGCACATGGCGACGAAGGCTCGGCCGATGGACGCGTAGAAGGCCGCGGTGCCGAACCGGTGGGCATCGCCACTTCCGGGGTGCAGGGTCACCTGTCAACAGCTATCAGTAAACGCCGGCAGCCGCCACTCTTCGCCCCACGGGCGGCCGTCCGCCGCGCCCCCGTGAGTGGCTGCCGCCCCACGTCCGGGCAGATGGGAGGCGAACGGACGGTGGCGGGGCACGGTCGCCCGCGCCCCGCCACCGTCGTCGTGTCGGCTCAGTAGTAGCCCTTGCTCTGCGAGGTGCTCCAGGCACCGCAGGGAGTGCTGTACCGGCCCTTGATGTAGCCGAGCCCCCACTTGATCTGGGTCACCGGATTGGTCTCCCAGTCATCGGCGACCGAGGACATCTTGTTGCCCGGATACGCCTGCGGGATGCCGTACGCCCCGGAGGACCGGTTGCGGGCCTTGTGGTTCCAGCCGCTCTCCTTGGTCCACAGCTTGTCGAGGCACGGGAATTGGTCGATCTTGAAACCTGCGTCGATCATGAGGGCGCAGCCGACCTTCCGGTTGCCGCTGTACTCGCCGCAGGACTCGGGGATCGGGCCGTCGTACGGCTTCGCGGCCCGGGCCGCGGCCTCCTTGGCCGCCTTCTCCGCCGCAGCCTTCCGCGCCGCCTCCTCGGCCTTGCGGGCCTTCTCGGCGGCGGCCCGGGCCTGTTTCCTCACCTCGGAAGCCTGCTGCCGAGCGGCCCGAACCTGGCGGGAGACCGCCTGCTCCTGCCGGTAGTCGACGTCGATCTCGGTGATGCTGCCGGCCACCTGCGCGCCGGGACCCGGGCGCTGGGACTGGCGGTCCTCGCTCAGGTAGAAGCCTCCGGCCACGCCCACCGAAAGCAGCGCGACAGCTGCGGTGCGGGCGGCGAACCGGCTCCATGGCCGACTCACGAAGTGATCCCTTCGTCGGGGTCAGGAAGGTGGCGTGACCTCGACCGCACTCGGTCGAGGCGTGCCGCGAGCGCTCGCGACCGGCGTGCCGATCACCAGGACGTGCCGTTCACCCCCGGCGTCGTCCAATCGTCCCGTGGAGTGACGAACGACCACCAACGATGCGTCGGGTGCCTGAGCGCCCGTGGGACACCATCGCGCACAGTGAGGCAGATGGGAAACCACCCGCCCTCATTGTGACGTGGGTCACCCAAAAAAGCCGCCTCAATGCCCTCTAAACGGGCATCATCCCGGGATGTCCTCCAGTAGGTCCGTCACCATGGCGGCAATCGGCGAACGCTCCGAACGGCTGAGTGTGACGTGCGCGAAGAGCTGATGACCCTTGAGCGCCTCGATCACGGCGGTGACCCCGTCGTGTCGGCCGACCCGCAGATTGTCCCGCTGGGCGACGTCGTGGGTCAGCACCACCCGTGACCCCTGGCCGATCCGGGAGAGCACGGTCAGCAGCACCCCCCGCTCCAGCGACTGCGCCTCGTCGACGATGACGAAGGCGTCGTGCAGGCTGCGCCCGCGGATGTGGGTCAGCGGCAGCACCTCCAGCAGACCGCGCGAGGTGACCTCCTCCAGCACGTTCTCGTGCATCACGGCACCGAGGGTGTCGAAGACCGCCTGGGCCCAGGGCGACATCTTCTCCGACTCCGAGCCCGGCAGGTAGCCCAGCTCCTGGCCGCCGACGGCGTACAACGGGCGGAAGACGATCACCTTCTTGTGCCGGCGGCGTTCCATCACCGCCTCCAACCCCGCGCACAGCGCCAGCGCCGACTTTCCGGTGCCGGCCCGGCCGCCGAGCGAAACGATGCCGATCGACTCGTCGAGCAGCAGATCGAGGGCGACCCGCTGTTCGGCGGAGCGGCCGTGCACGCCGAACGCCTCGCGGTCACCGCGGACCAGCCGGACGGTCTTGTCCGGCAGGACCCGGCCGAGCGCCGAGCCCCGCGACGAGTGCAACACCAGACCGGTGTGGCAGGGCAGCCCGGCCGCCGCGTCCGCGTCGATGGTCTCCCCGGCGTAGAGCCGGGCGATGTCGTCCTCACCCAGCTCCAGCTCGGCCATCCCGGTCCAGGTCGGGTCACTCGCCTGCCCGTGCCGGTACTCGTCCGCGCGCAGCCCGACCGAGGCGGCCTTGACCCGCAACGGCATGTCCTTGCTTACCAGCGTCACCTCCCGCCCCTCGGCGGCGAGGTTCAGCGCGACGGAGAGGATCCGCGCGTCGTTGGACTCGTTGCGGAAACCCGGCGGCAGCGCGCCGTCGTCGGTGTGGTTCAGCTCCACGCGCAGCGTGCCACCGACGTCGTTGGCGGGAATCGGCCGGTCGAGCCGGCCGTGACGCACCCGCAACTCGTCGAGCATGCGCAGCGACTGCCGGGCGAACCAGCCCAGTTCCGGGTGCTGCCGCTTGCCCTCCAGCTCGGTGATCACCACCAGGGGGAGCACCACCTCGTGCTCGGCGAAACGGTGGAATGCCGCCGGGTCGCTGAGCAGGACGGAAGTGTCCAGGACGAAGGATTGGCCCGCTGGTCGAGGCTCCCTGGTGTCGGCCGACCCGGCAGCCGCGGTACGGCGGCTCCGGGTGCTGCGGCGCGTCGTGGCAGTCGCGGCCGGGCCCTGGTCGGCACCGGTGGTCGTACGGCGAGTCGTCACAGGCCTGCTCCGGCGGATGGGCACCCGACCATCCGCGGTCCGCCTCCTCCGGATGCCCGGCGGACACGGGGTCGGATGCGGGCCCCGTGTGCGAGGTCGCAGGCCGGGCGGGCCGGCTGGCTCGGGACAACCCCGCGCCATGCCTAGACGCTAGCTCCCCACAACCGTCCCGGCTAGAGGTCGTTCGTTAACGCCCGATGGCGGGGCGCGGCGGGCTGCCGGAGCCGGCCGGCCGACGACCGGTGAACCGGCCGGGATGCATGCCCCTGCGCGCATCCCGGCCGGTGGACCACCGTCACCGGTCTGAGGTGGCCCCGGCGGCGCCGCCCGGAGGACGTACGCGCCGCGTCAGTGGACGGGCCCCGGCCCGTCGACCGGTTCAGCCGGTCCGTCGACCGGGTTCAGCCGGTCCGTCGGACGAGAGTGCCGGTCGGGTGCCGTTCGGTGACCGAGGCGGCCGGCTCCGCGAAGGACGACCCGGTGTACGTGGTGCCCGGGCGGACCACCGTGGCGGCGACCCGGGTGGGGGCAGGGAGGGCGCCGCGACGGCGAGGGCGGAGGCGATCGCGGCCTGGGCGTCCCGCCGACGGCGGTTCCACGCACCGCGGTCACCGTCGAAGTAGCCCTGCCGGTAGCCGAAGCGGTACCCGATCCGATAGCTGAGCTGCCCGTGCAGCCGCCCGGCGGCATAGCTCGTCGCGGCGAGGACGAGGACGAGGAAGATCGCGAGGAACGGGCTCATCCGGCGGCTCCGGTTCCTCGCGTGTCCCTCATCGCTCCTCCGGTTCGACGGTCGTGGGGTCGGCGACCAGGAGCCGGTCGAGGTCGTCGGTGCCGATCTCCTCCACCAGTTCGACGCTGATCCGGCAGCCGTCCATGACCACTTCGGCCATCGACGACCGGCGGATCTCGCCGCCGGCGTCGTAGACCCGGACGCTCAGTTCCGGGCAGCCGAGGTGGGTCCGCCAGGCGTTCCACTCGGCCCGGTCGCCGACGCTCAGCGACAGGTAGCGGCAGCCTCGGGCGAGGTAGAGGCGCCATGGAGCGCTCAGCCCGGCGGCGACCCCCTCTGCCACCAGGCTGAAGGCCTGGGCACGGGTTGCGAGCTCGGTCACCGCATCCCCCTCGCACCGGGCGCGTGACGCAGGTGAGCACTGGTCGTCTCATGCACGTGACACACCGTAGGTTGTCCCATGGGCGTGACAGTATCAGCTTTTCGTTTGTTTGCCCCCGCACCTACGTACATCTATCCTGCCCAGGTGACACCCCTCAGGAAGAGTGCCGGACCCCCCTCCGGCCGAGCTGCAACGACGTCACGCAAGCGTGACAGACGCGTGGCAAGGACCTCCACCCAGGCACAACGGCCGTACGGTCACGAGGTGACCGAGACGGCCAACGCACGGAAGATCGCCTTCGCCACCTTCGTCCGGCGGGCCCTCGACGAGGCCCGTGCGACCCGGGCGTGGAGTGGCACCGAGGTCTCCCGTCGCACCGGCGTCTCCCGTCAGACCATCAACCGCTGGGTACGCGGCGACTGGGCCAGCGACCCGGAAGCTGAGCGGGTGGTGGCGTTCTGCGAGGGCCTCGGGCTCGACCCGGCCGCGGCCTTCGCGGCGCTGGGCTGGGACCGGACGGCCTCCCGCCGGACTCCTCCGTCCCCGCCGCCGATGGACCCCGACGTCGAGGCGTTGCTGCGCCGGCTGGTGGACCCAGACGTCTCGGATGCGGAGAAGTTCCACATCCGAGAAACCATCCGTTACCTCGCATACCGCCCGACGCTGCCGCTCGGTGTCCGAAAACGAGATGAAGCGGCCAGCTAGTTCCTCAGATGGCGAAAGAACGGCAGGTCAGCCTCATTCGTTTCGCTACGGGGCGGGAACGGGCGCGCTAGCGTCCGTATTCGTACTGCTTGGGCTCGTCGTCGGCGGGGGGACGGGACAAGGCCGAACCCAGCCCTGCGGGACAGAAGGGGGTCTCTCCATGACCCTGAAATGGTTGGCAGTCGTGGTCGCAACGGTCTCGGTGACGCTCTGCGTCACCGGCAACGCGGTGACCCTGGCCCTGAACGGCGGGCAGCTTCCCCTGCTCGTCAACCTCTTCGCGCTCAGCACCGCGAGCACCGCGATCGTCCTGGCCGTC
The DNA here is from genome assembly GCF_019697375.1 of Micromonospora tarapacensis. Lineage (NCBI taxonomy): Bacteria > Bacillati > Actinomycetota > Actinomycetes > Micromonosporales > Micromonosporaceae > Micromonospora > Micromonospora tarapacensis. The sequence continues at coordinate 4,425,159 of NZ_JAHCDI010000004.1, forward strand.
GTCGCCGAGTTGCACGACCGGCTCAACGACCGGCTCACCGCACTCACCGAGTTCCTGGTGGAGCGGCTGCGGGAGATCGAGACACACACCGGCGACCGGAACTCCGGCTTCGTGGAGGGCTACCTGCTCAGCCACGGCCAGGAGGCGGCCGTGGTGCCGTTCGGGCGCCGGGGACGTGGAGCCGCCGAACGCTGATCACACCTGTCACCCGCGCCGGATTTCAGGCCAGGATTGACCGGCCGAACCCGGGGTACGCTGTCGCGCGTGCCGCCGTTGAATCTGGGCAACCAGCAGCCGAAAACCCCGCTGAACGCCGACCATGCCTGGCGGACGACCGCCGACCGGGCGGCCGAGACCGTCCTCTTCTTCGACTTCGACGGCACCCTCGCGCCGGTCGCCGACGATCCGACACAGGTGCAGCCCGCACCGAAGGTGCTGGCCGCCATCGAGGCGCTCGCCCCGAGAGTACGGCGCATCGCGATCGTCTCCGCCCGACCGGTGGAGTTCCTGCGGGAGCACTTCGACGGGCTCGTCGGCGTCGACCTGTTCGGGCTCTACGGCCTGGAACACAGCCACTCCGGCGGCGACACCGTCACCGAGCCGGCCGCGCTGCCGTGGGTGCCGACGATGGCCGAACTCGCCGACCTCGCCCGCGCCGAACTGCCACCGGGAGCCCTCGTCGAGTACAAGCGGCTCTCCGTGGCCCTGCACTGGCGTACCGCCCCACAGCTGGCCGCCCCGGTCGAGCAGTGGGGTCGCGATCAGGCCGAGCGGCTCGGCCTGCGGGTGCAGATCGGGCGGATGGTGCTGGAGGTCAAGCCGCCCGTCGACCGGGACAAGGGCATGGTGATCGACGAGCTGGTGCAGGGGGCGCGCGGAGCCTGGTACTTCGGTGACGACGTCTCCGACATCAAGGCCTTCGCCGCGCTGCGCGCCCGCGCCGCGGCCGACCCCGACTTCCTGGGTGTCTGCGTCGCCGTCGCCAACCCGGAGACCGGTGACGAGGTCGCCGAGGCCGCCGACCTCACCATCGATTCCCCGGCCGCCCTGGGCGACTTCCTCACCGAGGCCAACCACCAGCTCGCCTGAGCCGGGCGGGGGCAGAGGTCAGGGTCAGACGCCGTAGCGGCGCTGACGGGTCGCGTACGAGCGCAGGGCGCGAAGGAAGTCGACCCGCCGGAAGTCGGGCCAGTTCAGCTCGCAGAAGTAGAACTCCGAGTGCGCCGACTGCCAGAGCATGAAACCCGACAGGCGCTGCTCGCCGCTGGTCCGGATGATCAGATCCGGATCCGGCAGCCCTCGGGTGTAGAGGTGTTCCGAGATGTCGTCGACGTCGAGTGAGCCGGCCAGCTCCTCCAACGTGCCGCCGCTCGCCGCGTGTTCCAGCAACAGCGAGCGCACCGCGTCGGCGATCTCCCGCCGGCCGCCGTACCCGACGGCGATGTTGACCTGCGGGCCGCCGCCGCTCCCGGGTCCGCTCCTCCGCCGTCTTCAGGGCGGTCGCGAGGCGCGCCGGCAGCACGTCGAGCGCGCCGACCATCCGCAGCCGCCAGGGGTTGCCCTCCTCGGCGAGCTCGGTGGTCAGGTCCTCGATGATCTGGAGCAGCGGATCGAGTTCCGCCGCCGGACGCGAGAGATTGTCGGTGGAGAGCAGCCAGAGCGTCACATGCCCCACCCCGGCGGCGTCACACCAGCGCAGCAGCTCCTTGATCCGCTCGGCGCCCATCCGGTGCCCGTCGTTCGGATCGACAAAGCCCATCTCCCGGGCCCATCTGCGGTTGCCATCGCACATCACGCCCACATGCTGGGGCACCGGACAGCCCGCGAGCTTGGCCGTCAGCCGCCGCTCGTAGACGGAGTAGAGAATTTTCCGCAGAGTCATCACCTGCAGCCTAGCGAGCCGCCGCGCGGATCATTGTGCCGGTGGCCGATGCCACGCCGACAGGCCGAGGGCGATCCGGACGAGCGTCCGAGCGTCCAAACGACCGTCGCCCAGCCCCAGCTCGGCCACGGTGCCGAAGACCCGCTCGTCACGTCCGGCAGCCAGCACCGCCGCGTCCACCGTCCGGCGATACCGGGCCAGCCCGGCCGCCGCCGAGCTGTGCCGCAGGTGGACACCGAGCCGGTGACGCAACGCGGCGGCGTAGCGTCGCGCGGCCTGTTCGGGTGCACCCGTCACGGCCGCCCCGGCCAGCGCGCCGGAACGCAGCGCGTAGAAGATCCCCTCGCCGGTGAGCGGGTTGATCAACGAGAGTGCGTCGCCGGCGAGCAGCACCCGGCCCCGGCCGGGCGGCGGCCGGAACGTGGACAGCGGCAGATGATGGGCCCGCAGCCCGCTGACGCCCGCCGGATCCGTGCCGGGCAGCAGCGCGACGAGCCGGTCGAGCAGGTGTGCGCGGGTCAGCGGCGCACCCCGCAGCACCTCCCCGTACCCCACGTTCGCCCGGCCGTCACCGATCGGGAACGACCACGCGTACGCCGGCCAGCGGGCGGCCGAGGTGACGATGAGCTGCACCGGCGGGCCGGGCGGCGCGGGCGCGTACCCGCGGATCGCCAGCGCGAGGTGGCGATCCGGATTGTCCCGCTGACCCAGTGCGCGGCGGACGACGGAGCCGGCACCGTCCGCGCCGACCACCACCCCGGCGGAGATCTCCCCGTCCAGCACCACCCGGTCGGCGCGCACCTCGACCCGGCGGACCGCCCGGCGGCCCAGCACCACACCGGCACCGACCGCCGCCGCCACCAGCCGGGCGTCGAAGACCTTCCGCGGCACGGTGTACGCGGGCCTCGGCAGCGCCCGCGCCACCGCACCGCCGTCCGGCGCCACCAGCCGCAGCGCCGGCACCGGCGCAAAATCGGCCACCGCGTCACGCACACCCAACTCGGCGAGTACGTCCAACGCGTGCGCGGCGATACCGTCACCGCAGGCCTTGTCCCGGGGAAACTCGGCCCGGTCCAACAGCAATACCTCGGCACCCGCCTGGCGGGCCGCCAACGCGGCAGCCGCCCCCGCCGGGCCCGCCCCGACTACGACCACGTCAAACTCGTCGCGCACAGCCCCTCCTCCCGCTGCACCCACCACCGACCACCCGTAGCGCCCGTGATAGACGGCCTTCCCGTTCCGCCCCCGCACCGCCCGTGGTGGACGACCTCCCCATCCCGCCCTATTCCTGGCCGGGATGGGAGGGGCGCAGTCGCCCTGAGCACCAGGCGGCCCTGGCTCACACCCGGCCATCTCGACCTGACCACCCTCGACCCCAGCCCACTCGGACCGGCCACCTCACACGTAGCCGCCTCCCCAGCCGTCTCGCTCCGGCCACGCTTGCTCTGCTTCACCCAACGCACTGCGATCGTCCCGGATCCGGTGCGCCAGGTGAAGCAGAGCAAGCGTGGCCGCCCCCGGCAGCACCTGACGCATTCAAGATCCGAACAACTTGCCTGTTGTTGCTGCCTCAGGCTCGGCTGAGGCAGCAACAACCCTGAAGTTGCCCGGATCTTGGGGCGGGTGGGGGTGGGGGTCAGGTGGGGGTGGGGTGGGGTGGGTGGCGCGACGGATGCCGTAGACGGTAAGCATGGCGGCGACGATCAGGGGTGCACCGTCGCGGACCAGGCCGTCGACGCCGAGCAGCCACCAGCACAACGGGAGGTCGACGGCGAGCACCGCGACGGTGACCACGACGAGCAGGGTGCCGGCCCAGCGCCGGCCGCGCATCAGGAAGGCGGTGCAGAACAGCACAAGGTAGCTGGTCGCGATGCCGGCGCCCAGCCAGATCAGCACCGCGGGCACGGCGAGCAGTCGCCCGTCCAGGATCGCGCCGGCGGCGACCAGGGCCGGCACCAGCATCAGCGGGCTGTACGTGAACGCGGCGACCCGGCTGGTCAACAGCCAGGCGCTCGCCTCCGGCCGGCGTGGTGGCGTCTCCCGCCAGGAGACCCCGGAGCGGTCGATGACCAGGCGGGGCCGATGCCGCACCAGGTGCCCGGCGAGCGCCGGAGACCGGTACAGCAGCCAGACCACGGCCGCGCAGAGCGTGGTGAGCAGGGCGAAGCCGAGCAGCCCGGGCAGCGGTGGCACCCCTTGCCGGGGCACGATCAGCCGGCCGACCGCGAAGACCGTGGTCACGGCGAGGATCAGGGCGAACGGGCGGGCCACCGTCCGGCCGCGTCGCACGTGCCCGATGAGCAGCAGGAAGCCGAAGGAACGCAGCATCGCCCAGCCGGTGCGTACGGCGAGACCGAAGCCCTGCTCCGGCGCGTACCACCAGTTGAGGACCTCGACCACGACGGTGGCCGCGGCGGTCACCGCGAGCAGCGCGGTCAGCGCCCGGACGGCGGACGGCCGCCGGACCTCGGTCTCGGCGGCCGTCCTCATGGGATCCGATGATGCCCGGATCCGGCGTCGATCACACCCCCCGCTGGGGCTGCTCCGCGTCGAGGCGGGCCCGCAGGGCGTCCAACTCGGCCCAGAGGACACCGGGCAGCTTGTCGCCGAACTTGTCGAACCACTCGGTGACCAGTGGCAGTTCGTCGCGCCACTCGTCCGGGTCGACCTTCAGGGCGATCCGGACGTCCTCCGGCGTCATGTCCAGCCCGTCGACGTCGAGCGAGTCCAGCGCGGGGACCATGCCGATCGGCGTCTCCACGGCCTCTGCCCGACCCTCGATCCGCTCGATGACCCACTTGAGCACCCGCGAGTTCTCGCCGAAGCCCGGCCAGAGGAAGCCGCCCTCCGGATCCTTGCGGAACCAGTTGACGTAGTAGATCCGGGGCAGCTTGGACTCGTCGCCGTCGGTGCCCTTTCCCATCTCGATCCAGTGCCGGAAGTAGTCGCCACCGTGGTAGCCGATGAACGGCAGCATGGCCATCGGGTCACGGCGGACCACACCGACCGCGCCGGAGGCGGCGGCGGTGGTCTCCGAGGAGAGCGTGGCGCCCAGGTAGACCCCGTGCACCCAGTCCCGGGCCTCGGTCACCAACGGCACGGTGTCCCGGCGCCGGCCACCGAACAGGATGGCGTCGATCGGCACGCCGTTCGGGTCGTAGTAGTCCTCGGCGAGGATCGGGCATTGGGTGATCGGGGTGCAGAACCGGCTGTTCGCGTGCGAGGAGAGCTGGTCGCTCTCCGGCGTCCAGTCGTTGCCCTTCCAGTCGATCAGGTGCGCGGGCGGCTCACCCATGCCCTCCCACCAGATGTCGCCGTCGTCGGTGAGGGCGACGTTGGTGAAGATGGAGTTGCCGCGGTCGAGCGTCCGCATCGCGTTGGCGTTGGTCTTCCAGTCGGTGCCGGGCGCGACGCCGAACAGGCCGTACTCCGGGTTGACCGCGTAGAGCCGGCCGTCCGGGCCGAAACGCATCCAGGCGATGTCGTCGCCGATCGTCTCGACCTTCCAGCCCGGGATCGTCGGCTCCAGCATGGCCAGGTTGGTCTTGCCGCAGGCCGACGGGAAGGCACCGGCGATGTGGTAGACCCGCCCCTCCGGAGAGGTGATCTTCAGGATCAGCATGTGCTCGGCGAGCCAACCCTCGTCGCGACCCATCACACTGGCGATCCGCAGCGAGTAGCACTTCTTGCCGAGCAGCGAGTTGCCGCCGTAGCCGGAGCCGAAGGACCAGATCTCGCGGGTCTCCGGGAAGTGCGAGATGTACTTGGTGTCGTTGCACGGCCAGGCGACGTCCTGCTGGCCGGGGGCGAGCGGCGCGCCGATCGAGTGCAGGGCGTGCACGAAGTCCGCGTCGTCGCCCATCGCCTCGAGGATCCTGGTACCCATCCTGGTCATGATCCGCATCGAGGCGACCACGTACGGGCTGTCGGTGATCTCCACGCCGAACATCGGGTTCTCGGCCTCGACCGGACCCATGACGAACGGGATGACGTACATCGTCCGGCCACGCATCGAGCCGCGGTACAGCTCCGTCATGGTCCGCTTCATCTCGGCGGGCGCCATCCAGTTGTTGGTGGGCCCGGCGTCCGCCTCGTCCACGGAGCAGATGAAGGTGCTCTCCTCGACCCGGGCGACGTCCGTCGGGTCCGTACGCGCGTAGAACGAGTTGGGCTTCTTCTCGGGGTTCAACCGGACGAGGGTGCCGGCCTCGACCAGTTCGTCGGTGAGGCGACGCCATTCCTGATCGGACCCGTCCACCCAGACGACCTGGTCGGGGGTGGTCAGTTCAGCGACCTCACGGACCCAGGCGAGGAGTTTCGGGTGGGACGTAGGGGCCTGATCGATACCCCGAACGGTGGCCGGAGCAACCATGACACATCTCCTTGTGGTCGACGCTGACCGGTCTATGGAGTGCACGAGTCGTGGCGCCGCGATGCGTCGCCTTCGTGGAAACCTGGGATTGGCCTCAGCGTAAACCGATGGACCTCCCCAGTCAGTGGGACTGGTTGTGAAGAACTGCACAAGGTACGGCCACGCTGCGGCATCACGAGCCTTTACCCGCTTTCACGAGCAGTTTCACGCAAATCCTGCGGTGAACCTCGGATCGGGCGCCACCGGGCGGAGACGCTGGCGGCGTTTTCCGACCGCGGGCGCGAAAGGGGAAAACAACACCGGAATGCACGGATCCGGTTACGCTCCGTTCGTGCCCGTTCGCGCCGCCCCACCGGCGGACCCCGGTGCCCGTGGCTGCTCATCCGCGGGTCGGCCAACCGGTAGGCTCGCACGGTGGCCGCCACGATGACCGGGGAGCCTGGCTCCCGGCAGACCCGTCCGGGTCTGGTCCGCTCCCTGATCGACCGTTTCGGTCATCTCATCCGGGAGCTCAGCAAGTTCGCGACCGTGGGCGGGGTCGCCTTCCTCGTCGACTTCGCCCTGTTCAACTATCTGATCGGCCCGCAGGGCGTGGAGCAGGTCACCGCCAAGACCATTTCCACGGTGCTCGCGGCGTCCTTCGCCTTCGTCGGAAACCGGTTCTGGACGTGGCGGCACCGCAAACGCTCCAACCCGGCGCGCGAGTACGCCCTGTTCTTCTTCTTCAACGCGGTGGGTCTGGGCATCGCGGTGGCCTGCCTGGCCATCAGCCGGTACGGGCTCGGCAGCATCTGGCCCACGGTCTTCCAGACCCGGCTGGCCGACAACATCGCCAGCTTCGTCGTGGGCACCGGGCTCGGCACGCTGTTCCGATTCTGGTCGTACCGGCGGTTCGTCTTCGTGGAAGCGGGAACCCCACCGGTCGCGGAAGCGAACCAGGAGCGTGGGGCGTGATCTGCCCCCCACTCGTTCGATCGGAAACCAGCCGACCCTGACCCACTGTCCTAAGGTGTTTCGCATGCCTTTCGTCCGTCAGCTGTCTGAGCGCTGGCAGAAGTTCCTGCAGGAGGCGCTCAAGTTCGGCCTGGTCGGTGGCATCAACACGGTCATCAATTACGCGGTGTTCAACGCACTCGCACTCACGGTCTTTGTCGATGGTCAGTTGAAGGCGACCGTCGTCGCCACGATCGTCGCGACAATCACATCGTATCTGATGAATCGACACTGGACGTACCGGGATCGACCAAAATCGGCCATGCAGCGCGAATATGCCCTGTTCTTCCTTTTCAACGGGGTGGGCCTGCTCATCGAACTGGGCGTCCTCGCCGCCGCCAAGTACGGACTGGGCGTGACCGGCCTGCTGGCGCTGAACGTCGCCAAGACCGGGGGCGTGGTGCTGGCGACGCTGTTCCGTTTCTGGTCGTACCGGACCTTCGTCTTCCAGCGGGCAGCGCCCGCCGCGACGGCACCGGGCTGGCACGGCCTGCCGCGTGACGAGTGGGACTCGATGGCGGGGATGGATCCGGTGGCCGAACTCGCCGAATCCGTCACCGAACTTGAGGAAGAGGAGCCCGCACCGCCCCGGCCGGTCCAGCCGAGGTCCGCGCCGCTGCGCGGCGAGGCCGAGTTGACGGCGGCGTTGGACGCCGAACTGGAGGCCGAGTTGGCCACGCAACTGCAGCCGACCCCGACCTCCCGCCGCCCCCGCCGGCGCTGAGCTAGGCCTCGGCCCTCTTGTCCCGCTCGGCGAAGATCTCGCGCAGCTCACCGTCACCGAGCGAGTGCCGGTCGTGGAACGCCTCGACGAGTTCGTAGAGCTTCGTCTGGACCTGGTCGACCTTTGGCACGTCGGGCAGCACCGACTGCCCACGCTCACCGGCCGACTCGATGGTGAGGGTGCCGTAGCCCATGATCCGCCCCAGGAAACGCTGACTCATCGAGTGGTCGTTGACCCGGCTGAGCGGAATGTCCCGCCGCTCCCGGGAGAACACGCCGTGCTGCAGCAGCACCCGCTCGTTGGTGAACAGATAGTGGGTGCTCCGCCAGACCACGTACGGCCACACCGCCAGCCACAGCACCGCCAGCAGTGCCAGCCCGCCGATCACGGCGAGCGTGATCGAGCCGCCCCCGCCCGAAGGCAGGAACAGCACGCCGACCGCCACCGCGGCGACGGCGAACAACAGCACCGCCACCGGGCCGCTCAGGGCCCTCCAGTGCGGATGCAGGTGCAGAACGACGTGCTCGTCCTCGCTGAGCACGTCTTCGGGAAACGCCACGGCAACCTCCTCGCAGGAACGGACGCGCAGACCGTAACCCCCCACCGCCACCGCCTCACATCCGCCACGCGGCTCGTTACCACCCACGCCCACCCCGCTATTGATCATGAAGGTCCCCCCTGGGTGGCGCGTCGCCCGCCACAAGCTCATGATCAACTGACCGGCCTGGGTCAGCGGAGGTGACGGATGTCGGCGGCGGCCAGGTGGCGCTCCCCCATGGGGGTGGCGACGACCAGTTGACCGTCGGAATCCACGCCGGTGGCGGTGCCGGTGAACTCCGCGCCCTCGGGCAACAACGCCCGCACCTCGCGGCCGACGGTGCCGCAGACCGCCAGGTACGCGTCCCGCAGGCCACTGGCCACCGCATCCCCACCGGCGGCCCGCCACCGGGCGTACCAGTCGGCGATCGAGCGGAGCAGGGCCCGCAGCAGCGGATCCCGGTCGGTGGCCGTCGCGCCGGCCAGTTGCAACGAGGTGGCCGGCAGACCGGTGGGATGCTGCGGCAACTCGTCGGCGCGCAGGGTGACGTTCAGCCCGATACCGAGCACCACCGCCGGCGGATCGTTCGGGGCCGGACCGGGCACCCCCTCGGCGAGGATCCCGGCGCACTTGGCGCCCGCCACGAGCAGGTCGTTCGGCCATTTCAGGGCGGCGTCCAGTTCGGCCAGCAGGGTCACCGCCTCGACCAGCGCCACGCCGGCCAGCAGCGGCAGCCAGCCGTACCCCGCCGGGGTGCCGCGGCCCAGCCGTTCTCCGGCGCGGCCACACCGGGCCGCAGCAGCACGCTGGTCGCGATGCCGGCCCGCGGGGGCGACTGCCAGACCCGCCCCCGCCGCCCACGCCCGGCGGTCTGCCGCTCGGCGACCACCACGAGGCCCTCCGGCTCCCCGGCGCGGGCCGCCTCGGCGGCGTCGGCGTTTGTGGAACCGGTCTCTGCCCGCAGCTCCAGCCGTGACCACGGGCCGTACGGCGCGACCAGTGCCCGGCGCAGCCGCGCCGCCGACAGCGGCGGGCGGTCCAGATCGGTGTACGGCGAGCCCGGCATCCCGCCAGCCTACGACGCGGCCGGTGAGGCGTACGGCACAGCGGCGGCGACCTGAACCGTCGTTATATTCCCAGGGTGACTACGGAGACCGGGACCAACATCCACAGCACCGCGGGCAAGCTGGCGGACCTGGAGCGTCGGGTCGACGAGGCGGTGCACGCCGGGTCGGCCCGCGCCGTGGAGAAGCAGCACGCGCGGGGCAAGAAGACCGCCCGGGAGCGGATCGAGATGCTGCTCGACGAGGGCTCCTTCGTCGAGCTGGACGAGTTCGCCCGGCACCGGTCCACCAACTTCGGCCTGGCGAAGACCCGCCCCTACGGCGACGGCGTGATCACCGGCTACGGCACCGTCGACGGCCGGCAGGTCTGCGTCTTCGCCCAGGACTTCACCGTCTTCGGCGGCTCCCTCGGCGAGGTCTTCGGCGAGAAGATCGTCAAGGTGATGGACCTGGCCATGAAGATCGGCTGCCCGGTCGTCGGCATCAACGACTCCGGCGGCGCCCGGATCCAGGAGGGCGTGGCCTCGCTCGGCCTCTACGGTGAGATCTTCTTCCGCAACGTCCGGGCCAGCGGCGTCATCCCGCAGATCTCGCTCATCATGGGCCCGTGCGCGGGTGGCGCGGTCTACTCCCCCGCCGTCACCGACTTCACCGTGATGGTCGACCAGACCTCGCACATGTTCATCACCGGCCCGGACGTCATCAAGACCGTCACCGGTGAGGACGTCGGCATGGAGGAGCTGGGTGGGGCCCGCACCCACAACGCCCGCAGCGGCAACGCGCACTACCTCGCCACCGACGAGTCCGACGCGGTCGACTACGTGCGGGCGCTGCTGTCCCACCTGCCGTCGAACAACCTCGACGAGCCACCGGTCTTCGCCGTCGACGCGGACCTGGCCGTCACCGACACCGATCGGGAGCTGGACACGCTGATCCCGGACTCGGCCAACCAGCCGTACGACATGCACCGGGTGATCGAACACGTGCTGGACGACGGGGAGTTCCTGGAGGTCCAGCCGCTCTACGCGCAGAACATGGTGGTCGGCTTCGGCCGGGTCGAGGGCCGGCCGGTCGGCGTGGTGGCCAACCAGCCGATGCACTTCGCCGGCACGCTGGACATCGCGGCCAGCGAGAAGGCCGCCCGGTTCGTGCGCACCTGCGACGCGTTCAACATCCCGGTGCTGACCTTCGTGGACGTGCCCGGCTTCCTGCCCGGCACCGGCCAGGAGTGGGACGGCATCATCCGCCGGGGCGCCAAGCTCATCTACGCGTACGCCGAGGCCACCGTGCCGAAGGTCACCGTCATCACCCGCAAGGCGTACGGCGGGGCGTACGACGTGATGGGCTCCAAGCACCTGGGGGCGGACCTCAACTTCGCCTGGCCGACCGCGCAGATCGCGGTGATGGGCGCGCAGGGCGCGGTGAACATCCTCTACCGGCAGGAACTCGCCGCCGCCGAGGATCCGGCCGCCGTCCGCGCCGAGAAGATCGCCGAGTACGAGGACACCCTGGCCAACCCGTACGTGGCCGCCGAACGTGGCTACGTCGACGCGGTGATCCCGCCGCACGAGACCCGTACCCAGATCGTCCGCGCCCTGCGGGTGCTACGGACCAAGCGCGAGACCCTCCCGCCCAAGAAGCACGGCAACATCCCGCTGTAGCGCTGGGCCCTGACCGCGGGCTACCAGGAGATGCCGGCCTGGGCGAGCAGCGGGCCGGCCAGCATCAGGCCACCCACCACCAGCACGACGAGGTTGACCAGGCCGAAGAGGACCACCCAGAAGAACGCCGGGAACGGGGTGATCCCCGCCAGTTGGTCCGCGTCGGAGGCCGGCATCCCGCGCCGGGAGCGCAGCCGTTGCAGCTCCACCACCGGGCGTACGCCGCCGAGCAGCAGGAACCACACGCAGGTCCAGGCGAAGGCGGCCTGCACCTGCGGAGTGGCGTACCACGAGACGGCGAGCACCACACCGCCGGTGACCAGCAACGAGAGCATCCCGAACACGTTGCGGATCATGATCAGCATCGCCAGCAGCAGGGCCACGGCGACCCAGAGCAGCAGGGTGATCCGGTTGCCGGCCAGCAGCCACGCCCCACCCAGGCCGACCAGAGGCGGCGCGAGATAGCCGGCGAGCAGGGTCAGCACCATGCCGGGGCCGGTGGGGTGACCGGCGGACAGCGTCAACCCCGAGGTGTCCGAGTGCAGCCGGATGCCGCGCAGCTTGCGGCCGGTGAGCACGGCGACCAGCGCGTGACCGCCCTCGTGCGCGATGGTGATCGCGTTGCGGGCGATCCGCCACGGCAGCCGGGTGAGCACCACCAGCAGCGCGGCGAGACCGGTGAGCACCACCAACAGCGGGGGCGGGTCGGGCTGCGCGCCGAGCAGGCGGTCCCAGAACTGGGTCATGCCCTCGATCGACACCATGGGGCGCGAGCCTACCGCCCCCGACATCGTGGTGGCTGACACCGACGACGAGGGCACCGTGGGTCACCGAGCCGTTCCGCTGGCAGGTGGACCCGGCCACGCTGGGTTGATCACCAGGTGGGTCGCCACCACAACCGGGACATTGAAAGTTTTCTTAATCCCTCTTGCCCTGGCGGGCAGTCGACCCCAAAGATGTCTGTCTATCTACAGTCGTCTCAGGAGGACGCAATGGGTCGCACCAGATCGCTGCGCCGGCTGACCGCCGGCGCGCTCGCCGTACTCGCCACCGCCGCCGCCGGGCTCGTCGCCACCGCGACCCCGGCCGCCGCAGCCACCGTGCCGGGCATCGACGTCTCGCGCTACCAGGGCACCATCAACTGGACGAGCGTCCGAAACTCCGGCATCCAGTTCGCCTTCATCAAGGCCACCGAGGGTACGAGCTACCGAGACCCGAACTTCAACACCAACTACGTGAACGCGTACTACGCGGGAGTGATCCGCGGCGCGTATCACTTCGCCCGGCCCAACATCTCCTCCGGCGCGGCGCAGGCGAACCACCTGGCCTCCAACGGCGGCGCCTGGTCGGCCGACAGCCGCACGCTGCCGGCGGCGCTGGACCTGGAGGCGAACCCGTACAGCGGCGGCTACTGCTACGGCCTGAGCACCACCGGCATGCGCAACTGGGTGCAGGACTTCCTCAACACCTACCGCTCCCGCACCGGCCGCTACGCGGTCATCTACACCACCACCAGCTTCTGGAACCAGTGCACCGGCAGCTGGAGCGGCCCATGGGCCAACCACCCGCTGTGGGTGGCTCGCTGGTCGTCCTCGGTGGGCTCCCTGCCGGCCGGCGCGCCGTTCTGGAGCTTCTGGCAGTACACCGACTCCGGCAGCGTCCCCGGCATCAGCGGCGGCGTCGACCGCAACTACTGGAACGGCACCCGCAGCCGGCTGATCGCCCTGGCCAACAACACCTGACGTGCGCGACGGCGGCGGGCTCAGGCCCGCCGCCGGGCGGCGAGCACGACCGGCACGGTCATCCCCGGACGGCGGAGGGTCGTGCGCCGATCAGTCCTGGCGGTCCGGCACGAACTCGCGGAAGATCATCTCGAAGTTCTCAAGCTGCGCATCCCACTCCCGATCCGCGACCTCCCAGCGCAGGGCGAAACCCCGGTTGCTGGCGGGCACGAAGGCCCGGTTGCGGACCCGGATCCGGGTGTTGTCGCGGGTCTCCCGCCAGTCCCAGTCGGCGCAGGTCCGCCACTTGCAGTCGAACGCGGAGATGTCGATGTACTCGTAGTTGCGCACGAGGTTCTTCCGGTCCGGCTCGATCGATCGCCAGTCGGCTTCGGCGTCCCGCTTCGGCGTGTCGGTGCGATCGATGAGCAGCTCGCGGACGCCGTCCGGCTCCTGGTAGATGACCGCGGTGCCACTGGTGCTGCGCCGCCAGCCGTCCGGCACCGGCACCTTGAAACCCACCGGGTCGGTACGCAGCGTCCACCCCTCCGGCACGCCACCGGCCGGCTCGGACTGGCTGGGGGAAACCGACGGGCTGGGCGGGGCCGACGGACTGGCCTGGGCGCCGGTCGGTGCCGGAGCGGCCGGATCGGAGGTCGCCGACGCGGTTGCGCCCGGCGTGGCGGACCCGCCCTGCGGAGTCTCGCCGTCATCGTCGCCGCTGGTCAACAGCGGCACCGCCACCACCAGGCCGACGAGCAGCACCCCGACCAGGGCGCCGACGAGCACCACCCGACGGGTCCGCTCCGACCGGAACTGGCCGGTGGTGAAGATCGAGCCGCGGTCCGGCGCCGGGCTCACCGGCGCCGCTGGCATGACCGAGGTCTGGGACGCTGCGCGGGCAGCCTCACCGGCCGGCGATCCGGCCCGACGGGTCGGCTCGGCCGCCGGGGCGGACGACCCGTCGACCTGCCCGGTGGCGGGGTTGCCGCCGCTCGCCCCTCCGTCGCCGCAGCCGTGTCCGGCGTGCCGGCCTGGCCCGGCGTGGTGGCCGGGGCGTCGCCGGTCGTGCCGGCCTGGCCCGGCGTCGTGCCCGGGGTGTCGTCCGTCGTGTTTTCCGGTACCGCCACCGCCTGCTCGCCCGGCCGGGCAGCCGTCGCGCTCCCCCCGGGGGTGGAAACCCTAGCCGTCGGTGTCACGTCGCGGCCGGCGTCGACCTTCGCCGTCGGTTCGGCATCCGCGCCGCCGGATTCGGCAACCTTGGCGTCCGAGGTGGCGTCCGGCGCTGACGGATCGCCGGTCGGCTTGTCCCTGGTGGAGCCGGCCGCTGCGGCTGCCAGTGGCCCGGAGGCGGGTGGCGTGCGTGGCGCGGGCGGAGTGACCGGCGTCGTGGGCCGCTCACCGGACGGGCGTGGCGCCGGCACCAGCGGGGGCGCGGCTCGCGCGGGCCGTTCGGGCCGGGCCGGCGTGCACCACCGAGCAGTGAGATGCCCCGGGTCCGCCGGCCACTGGCCCGGTGCAGCATGTGCTCGGCCGCCTCGGCGGTGATCCGTTCCTGCGGGTCCTTGCGGAGCAGCCCGGCGAGCACCTGCTTGAGCGGCCCGGCGTTGCGGGCCGGCGGCACCGGCTCGGTGGCGAGCGCGGCCAGGGTGCTGATCGCCGACGGTCGCGCGTACGGAGACTTGCCCTCCACCGCGGCGTAGAGCGTGGCGCCCAGCGACCACAGGTCGGCCTCCGGACCGAAGGTTCCGTCACGGGCCCGCTCCGGCGCGATGTAGGCGGGTGAACCGAGCACCATGCCGGTGCGGGTGACGTTCGGGTCGCCGGGAATCGTGGCCAGTCCGAAGTCGGTCAGCACCACCCGCCCGTCGTCGCCGAGCAACACGTTGCCGGGCTTGACATCGCGGTGCATGATGCCGGCCTTGTGTGCGGCCTTCAGCGCGTTCAGCACGCCCAGCCCGATCTCCACGGCCTGGGCCGAGGACACCGGGCCGTCCGCCGCGAGGGCGTCCTGCAACGACCGGGACGCCACATACTCCATGACGATCCACGGGTCGCCGTCGGTGCGGAGCACGTTGAAGATGCGTACCACGTTGACGTTGTTGAGCCGGGCGATGGCGCGCGCCTCACGCAGCGAACGCTCGCGCATCTCGCGGCGCTCGTCGTTGGTCAGGCCCGGCGGCGGGACCAACTCCTTGATCGCGACGTCGCGGTGCAACACCTCGTCGCGTGCCTTCCATACCCGACCCATGCCGCCCTGACCGAGCGGCGAGATGAGCCGGTACCGGTCGGCGACGAGTTGGGGGGAAGCTTCTGACATCGCTGAGACGGTACCCGGCAGCGCCGACCGTCACACCGCCGGCACGCCACTGTGCGACGAAGGTCGAGCTGCCGACGCGTACCCTGAGGTCATGTCTGTCGAGGAGCCGCTGTTCCGGGTCGTGCGCGGCGTGCCGACGGCCGAGGAACTGGCCGCGTTGGTGGGCGCGATCGCGGTCCGGTCCCGGCCCGCGACCGGGCCGGCAGCGGCCATCACCTCGGCGTGGGCACACAGTGGCCGCCCGGTGGGCCGGGCGCCGGCGCCACGCGCCGGCGCGTGGCGCGCCTCCGGTCTGCCAAGCTGACGATCCGGTTTGCGACACGGCCGCCGGCCGGGGGCCTATGGTGACCTGTCGGGGCTGCCGGGGGCGGCACCCAGCGTCTAACCTCACTCAGGGGAACGGGGTCGTGACAGGTTGGGAGGGCCGATGATCCCTGAGGAGGATCGACCAGCGTCCTGGTTGAGCAGCTACGGCGGCGTCGAGGCGGACATCCGCCAGATGCGCGAATTCGCCGACAAGCTCCGTGCCGAGGTGGAGGGCAACTACGCACCGCACCTGACGTACATCGCCGACGACATGCTCACCAAGGTGCCCGATCCGGCTGACGCCTTCATCGAGCTGGTGCACTTCATGCGCGCACACTGGGAAACCCAACAGGCGGCGACCAACGCGGTCTGGGGCGTCGGCGACGCCACCGGCCATCTGGCGACGGCGGCCAAGCTCGTGGCCGAGCAGTACGGCGACACCGATGCCTTCGCCGCGGCACGCGTCGCCGACATCCACCGGGCACTCGGGCGGCCCGACGTTGCCCCCACCCAGCCCCCGCGCCGTCGCCGTCGCTCGCCGACCCGACCGGCGCCGACCTGCCGGGCCCGGTGGTGCTGCCGTGAGAGATCCTGGCGTCGGCCGCAGCGGCGGCCTGACCGACTGGCACCTGATGAACGTCGCCGACATGTGGGCCTGCCTCCAGGACCACGCCACCGACAACCACTGGCGGCACGTCGCCGGTTGGCGCAAGGTCTGCGAACTGGCCGGCCAGCACCTCGGTCGACTCAGGACGTACCGCGAGAGCCTCGCCCACGCCTGGCCGCCGGAGACCAACGCAGCGTCCCGCGCGTACCTCGCCGAACTGGACGGCCTGATCGACCAGGTGCAGCGCACCCACGACGCCGCCGCCAGCAACCAGACCGCCCTGTCCGCGGCAACCCAGGCCCTCAGCACCAGCCGCACCGAGATCAAGAAGATCTACGACGAGTACGCGGGCAAACAACAACTGAAGCAAGCCTGGGAGGAAACGGCAGCCGACCCCAAGGCAGCCGCCGCCAGCCGCGCAAACCAACCGCCGGTAACGGACTCCGACCTGGAACGCCTGAACGTCCGGGCGCGCAACATCATGTACGGCCTAAGCGCCGAACTCCAACAAGCCCAAATCCAACTCCGCCAACCCCCACCCGCCCGACCCCGCGGGAAACAGTCGTCCGACCCTGATGTCTATGGCGGGGGGGCGTCGCCGCCAATCATTCCTCCGATCGTGCCCGTGGCATTGCGCCCTCCAGTCAGATATTCCCGCAAGCAGATGCTATCGCCAACATCGCCAGTTCCCAGCTCGAAAACGCCTCAGATTGGACCAGTGTTGGGAGGTTCTGGCGCGGCGCCAGGGCCCGCTCTATCCAACTCCATGCCGCAGGCTACAACATCCACAGCGCCGATCTCCCCGTCACATGGCGTCGGAACTCCTCCGGCGCTGATTCCAGGATCAGCTAGCTTGCCCGACACTCTGCCACGTGGGCATATCCGACCTAATCATGTTGGGCGTCCAGCGATCGGAGGCGCACCTGCAGGACCTCACTCAGGCTCCCTCAACCCTCCGCGCTCCGTATCACCACCGGGAGGAATAATTGGCGGAGTTCCCGGTATCGGGCACGGCCAGGTAGGAGGAGGCAATACCCCATCACGTCGAGTCAACCCAATCAGCGGGGTGATCGGCGGTGGGGCAGCTGGCACCGCTCCAACTGGTGCCGCGGGCTCCCGCCCTGGTAGCGGACGGATGTCCAGCGGAGGGCCTTATTTGCCTCCCTTCGGCGGCTCCCCTGGCTTCGGCACCCCTCCCATGGCTGGTAGCGGTGGGCTCCAAAACCAACGGAACCAAGACGGTGATAAGTCGCGCCGGTGGGACCCAGACTATCCCTGGGAGACAGATCAGGGGGTGGCACCAATCGTGCGACCACCAGACGAAGACGGGCCAGTCGATCCTGGACCAGCCATTGGCCTTGGCCGGTGAATATTTGCGCTGCACAATTACTTATCATCGCGCTTACGCTAATGGCGCCTGCCACGACATCCAATTCAACCACAGCTCAAACCTCACCGTCCGACACCGCCGAGCGAATCCGTGAGGATCAGTGGCATTTAGAATACCTAAATATCGCGGAGGCCCACCGAGTAAGTCTCGGCGAAGGCGTCACGGTCGCCGTTCCCGACACCGGAGTTTCCCCTCACCCCGACCTTCGCAACAATCTTCTAGAAGGCTTTGACCTGATTCCGGGCGGGGACACCAACGGACAGCAGGACAACAACAGTCACGGCACCGGAATGGCTGGCCTCATCGCTGCCCATGGACGCCAAGATGGGGTCGGAGCCCTTGGGGTTGCCCCCAAGGCGGAAATCCTACCAATTAGAGTTTTCAACTCGAACAAACAAGGTGACACAGATCTACTTGCAGAGTCGATCGAAAGATCGGTTTCCGCCGGAGCTGACGTCATAAACATTTCCGGTGGCGGCGGGGTAAGTGCCCGACTCTTGCAAGCAATTGATGCCGCGAACTTCGCCAACACAATAATCGTTGCCGCGGCAGGCAATAGACCAGATGACGGGCAAGTCTTGTGGCCCGCCGCAGGAAGAAGTGTAATTGCGGTAGGCGGCATCGGCCGCAATGGAAGCTATTCCAGCGTCTCAGTAGCTGGGCCTCAGATCGACCTAGTAGCGCCAGCAGTCGACATTTACAGCACCAGTTACGGTGACGCTTACTCGAAAGGAACGGGGACTTCGGGGGCAGCGGCGATTGTGGCGGGGGCGGCGGCATTGATTCGGGCCAAATATCCGTATCTGCCGGCCGATGAGGTGGCGCATCGACTGACTGCGACCGCTATCGATAAGGGGCCTCCGGGGCGAGATGATCAGTATGGGTACGGGGTCATTGATCTGGTGGCGGCGCTGACGGCAGACGTACCGCCGAGGGGTTTCGAGTCGGCGCCGGCGGCCGAGCCTGGGGATGGTGGTCCGACCACGGCGGCGGACGGGCCACGAGGTGACGAGGATCGCGCGGCGACGGTTCGTGGGCTGGTCACG
Organism: Micromonospora tarapacensis; assembly: GCF_019697375.1. Lineage (NCBI taxonomy): Bacteria > Bacillati > Actinomycetota > Actinomycetes > Micromonosporales > Micromonosporaceae > Micromonospora > Micromonospora tarapacensis. Next base: position 4,443,783 of record NZ_JAHCDI010000004.1, read on the forward strand.
CTCGGCGTTCTACTGGCGGCCGGCGGCGCATGGGCGTTGGTTCTCCGTCGGCGGCGCAGATCCGGTGATCCGCCGCCGCGGGTCAGTCGCTGAGGTTGACAGCGGGGGCGAGGCTCTCGGGACGGTGTCGTGCGGTGAGAGCCGAGGGCGAGGGGCAGTTGTCCTCGGAGGCTTGATTTCACGGAGAAATGAATACTTCTTCGTGAAATCAAGCTCGAAGGGAAGGTATACCCCCGAGCGGCCCAGGGTCCGGGACGCGGTGCCGACGCAGGCACGGCTGCGAGCGTCAGGGCGCGCGGGCCTACGGGACGGGGTGGCGTGATGGGTGGCGCACCTGGGGAGCCGGTAACGTCGGCGACGTGTCAGATGTCGTGCCGCTCCGTCTCGTGCTCGCCTCGGCGAGCCCTGCTCGCCGCAAGTCCCTCCAGTCTGCCGGCATTGAACCGGACGTGCTGGTCAGTGGAATCGATGAATCGCTCGTGGTGACCGAACGGGCGGAGGATCTCTGCCTGGAGTTGGCCCGGCTGAAGGCGCAGGCTGTGTTGACCCGGCTGCGCGCCGGCGACGACCAGCGCACGCTCGTGCTGGGCTGCGACTCCGTGCTCGCCTTCGACGGGGAGAGCCTCGGCAAGCCCGACGACTCGGCGGACGCCGCCCGGCGGTGGGAGCGGATGCGGGGGCGCAGCGGCGTGCTGCACAGTGGCCACTGTCTCATCGACATGATGGCGGGGCGTCGCGCCGAGGCGGTGGCCTCCACGGTGGTCCACTTCGCCGACGTGAGCGACCACGAGATCGCCACGTACGTGGCGACCGGCGAGCCGCTGGCGGTGGCCGGCGCGTTCACGATCGACGGGCTGGGCGGGCCGTTCGTGGAGCGGATCGAGGGCGATCCAGGCACCGTCGTCGGGCTGTCGCTACCACTGTTGCGACGCCTGCTCACCGAGTTGGACCTCCGGATCACCGATCTGTGGACGAAGGTCGCGCCCGGTAACCAGATGGTCGAACCGCTCGGCTAGTTTCCGAGCATGACGCTCAAGTCGATTCCGCTCACCGACGAGTTGCACACGTACCTCGTCGCCCATGGTGCGCCGCCGGACGAGGTCGTCCGCGACCTGGCCGACGAGACGCTCGCCCTGCTGCCCGACCACGCGTCGATGCAGGTCGCGCCGGAACAGGCCGCCTTTCTGACGTTCCTGACCCGGCTGCTCAACGCCCGGCACGCGGTGGAGGTCGGCACCTTCACCGGCCTCTCCTCGCTGGCGATCGCCCGGGGGCTGGCCGATGGCGGGCGGTTGACCTGCTTCGACATCTCCGAGGAGTACACGAGCATCGCCCGCCGCTACTGGGCCCGGGCCGGCGTCGACGACCGTATCGAGCTGCGCATCGGCCCTGCCGGTGAGACGCTGCGTCAGTTGCCGAACGAGCGCTACCTGGACTTCGCCTTCATCGACGCCGACAAGACCGGCTACCCGGTCTACTGGGCCGAACTGGTGCCGAGGATGCGACCCGGCGGAGTGATCGCGATCGACAACGTGCTCCGTAACGGCCGGGTGGTGGCGCCGCAGAGCGCCGACGACCGGGCGATCGCGGCGTTCAACGACGACGTCCTGGCCGACGTGCGGGTGGATGCGGTGATGCTGCCGATCGCCGACGGCCTGACCCTCGCCCACGTGCACTGACATCCGAGATCGACGCGGCCCGTCAGCGGACGCTGCGGGCGAACTGGCGGGCCGCCCAGTAGACGCCGGCGGCGGCAAGCACCGCGATGATGGTCAGTCCCTGCCAGACCCGGTCGTCGCCGATGTCCCCGTTGAACAGCGCCCGGGTGCCGTCCACCGCCCAGGAGAACGGATTCCACTTGGCGACACCCTGCAACCAGCCCGGCGCGAAGGCGAGCGGCAGCAGGATGCCGGAGAGCAGCAGCACGGGTTGGGCCACCGTGTTCATCAGTGGGGCCAGCGCGTCCTCGCTCTTGACCTTGAGGGCGACGCCGTAGGAGACCGCCGAGGTCATCAACGCGATCAAAGCGAGCATCAGGTACGCCAGCAGCAGGTCACCGATGAACACGCGCAGGTCGAACAGGAGCGCGAGCAGCGTGATGATCACCGCCTGCGTCAGCAGTGACACCACATCGCGCAGCGAGCGGCCGAGCAACAGGGCGAGCCGGCTGACCGGGGTGACCCGGGACCGCTCGATGACCCCCGCCCGCAGCTCGGCGATCAGGCCGAAGCCCTGGAACAGGCCACCGAAGATGGCCAGCAGCACGAGAAGGCCGGGTACGAAGATCTTGTACGCCTCGGCCTGGGTGGGTGCGCCGAGCGCCGGCTTGAGCAGCGGGGCGAAGAGGAGGAGGTACATCACCGGCTGGAAGACGCCGACGAAGACCCATACGGGGTTGCGCAGCAGCAGGTTCAGCTGCCGCTGGAAGATCAGCCAGGTGTCGCGGGCGAGCTTCATCAGGTTCTCCTGGTCGGTCAGGACTCGCGCAGCGAGCGGCCGGTCTTGGTGAGGAAGACGTCGTCGAGGCTCGGGCGGTGCAGCTCGATCGACTTGAGGTCGAGCCCGGCACCGTCGATCCGGCGCAGGATCCGGGGTATGGCGGTGGCGCCGTCGTCGACGAAGAGCCGCAGCCCACCCTCGTCGAGGGTCTCCAGCCGGTTCACGTACCCCTCGTTGTCGAGCAGTTTCTCGGCCTCGCCGGTGGCGGCGATGTCGAGGCCGACCTGCACCACGTCGCCGGAGATCTCCCGCTTGAGCTCGGTCGGCGTCCCCTCGGCGACCACCTCGCCGTGATCCATGATCGCTATGCGGTCGCAGAGCGCGTCGGCCTCGTCCAGGTAGTGGGTGGTGATGAAGACGGTCATCCCGTCGACACGCAACCGCCGGATCTCGTCCCACATGTGTGCCCGGCTCTGCGGGTCGAGCCCGGTGGTCGGCTCGTCCAGAAAGACGATCTTCGGCTCGTGGATGATGCCGAGCGCGATCTCGACCCGGCGCCGCTGGCCGCCGGAGTACGTCTTGCACTTGCGGTCGGCGAACTCGGTGAGCTGGAACGCCTCCAGCGCGCGGGCGGCCCGGCGCTGCGCCTCGGCCTTGCCGATGCCGTACATCCGGGCCTGGAGCACCAGTTCCTCACGGGCGGTGGACTCGTCCCAGGTGCTCCCGCCCTGGGCGACGTAGCCGATGCGGCGGCGCACCTCGCCCGGGTCCGTCAGCAGGTCGGCACCGGCGATGGTGGCCTGGCCGCCATCCGGCTCGATCAGCGTCGCCAGCATCCGCAGCGTGGTGGTCTTGCCGGCGCCGTTCGGGCCGAGGAACCCGAAGATCTCGCCGGCCGGAACGTCCAGGTCGACGCCGCGCACCGCCTCGACGGTCTTCGTCTCCCGACCGGCCCGGCTGCGGAAGGACTTCCGCAGCCCTCTGGTCTCGATCATTTTCGTACTCCCCGCTCGTGGCCTTCGTCGGCCATCATCGTCACCGGCACTCGATCACATCGGTACGACACCACGCCGCTCGAATATCCCGGACCGGGCAGTGCCCCATCCCACACTGAGCGATCGTTAGGGCCGGCGGGGTGACCGATAAACTCCCGGTCAGTAACCCGCCGGGAGGAGCCACCGAGGTGCGCAAGGTACTCATCGCCAACCGGGGCGAGATCGCCGTCCGCGTCGTCCGCGCCTGCCAGGACGCCGGCCTGGACAGCGTCGCGGTGTACGCGGACTCCGACCGGGATGCCCTGCACGCCACGCTCGCCGACGAAGCGTACGCCCTGGGTGGCGACACGGCCGGCGAGACCTACCTGCGCATCGACAAGCTGATCGACGTCGCCGGCCGCGCCGGGGCCGACGCGGTCCATCCCGGGTACGGCTTCCTCGCCGAGAACGCCGACTTCGCCCAGGCCGTCATCGACGCCGGCCTGACCTGGATCGGCCCCACCCCGCAGGCGATCCGCGACCTCGGCGACAAGGTCACCGCCCGGCACATCGCCCAGCGGGCCGGTGCTCCCCTGGTGCCCGGCACCCCCGACCCGGTGGGCGGCCCCGACGAGGTGATGGCCTTCGCCGTCGACCACGGGCTACCGGTCGCGATCAAGGCTGCCTTCGGCGGCGGCGGGCGTGGCCTGAAGGTGGCCCGCACGATGGAGGAGATCCCGCAGCTGTTCGAGTCGGCCACCCGCGAGGCGGTCGCCGCGTTCGGCCGGGGCGAGTGTTTCGTCGAGCGCTACCTCGACCAGCCGCGCCACGTCGAGGCGCAGGTGCTGGCCGACCAGCACGGCAACGTGATCGTGGTGGGCACCCGGGACTGCTCGTTGCAGCGCCGGCACCAGAAACTGGTCGAGGAGGCGCCGGCGCCGTTCCTCACCGCCGCCCAGCGGGCGCAGATCCACGACAGCGCCAAGGCGATCTGCCGGGAGGCCGGCTACCACGGTGCCGGCACGGTGGAATACCTGGTGGGCAGCGACGGCACCATCTCCTTCCTGGAGGTCAACACCCGGCTCCAGGTGGAGCACCCGGTCACCGAGGAGACCGCCGGCATCGACCTGGTACGCGAGCAGTTCCGCGTCGCCGACGGCGAGAAGCTGCGGTTCACCGAGGACCCGACCCCGCGCGGTCACTCGATCGAGTTCCGGATCAACGGCGAGGATCCGGGCCGCAACTTCCTGCCCGCCCCCGGCACGGTCACCGCGCTGCGCCTGCCCACCGGCCCCGGCGTGCGGGTCGACACCGGCATCTCGGCCGGCGACGTGATCGGCGGCAACTTCGACTCCCTGCTGGCCAAGGTGATCGTCACCGGCGAGACCAGGGTGGAGGCGCTGGAGCGGTCCCGCCGGGCGCTGGACGAGATGGTGGTCGAGGGGATGGCCACCGCGCTGCCGTTCCACCGTCTGGTGGTCCGCGATCCGGCGTTCACCGCCGAGCCGTTCGGCGTGCACACCCGGTGGATCGAGACGGAGTTCGACAACACGGTGCCGCCGTTCACCGCCGCCGCCGGTTCCGTCGCGGGCCCGGCGGAGCGCGAGACCGTCGTGGTCGAGGTGGGCGGCAAGCGGTTGGAGGTCAGCCTTCCCGCCGGTCTCGGTGCCGGTACGGTCGGGTCCGCGCCGGCCGCACGGAGGCCCACCCGCCGGGGTGGCGGGAACACGGCGGGCGCGGCGGCGAGTGGGGACTCGCTCACCTCCCCCATGCAGGGCACCATCGTGAAGATCGCGGTCGCCGACGGCGACACGGTCGCCGAGGGTGACCTGGTCGTGGTGCTGGAGGCGATGAAGATGGAGCAGCCCCTGCACGCCCACAAGGCCGGTACGGTCAGCGGCCTGTCGGCCGAGGTCGGTGCGGTGGTCACCGCAGGGGCGGCGATCTGCACCATCGCCTGAGGTGTGCCGGGCGTCAGTCAGCGGAGGGTTTCGGCGGCGACGGCACAGACGGCGGCGGTCAGCGCGGTCAGCACCTGCGAGTCGAGCCGCCAGTGCTGCCAGTACAGCGGGACGTCCAGCACCCGGCCGGGTGCGATGTCCACGCAGCGCCCGGCGGACACGTCGGCGTCGGCGAGTTGCTCCGCCATCAGCCCCCAGCCGAGCCCGAGCCGGATCGATTCGTTGAAGGCCGGCACCGACGGCACGTAGTGCACGGGTGGGTCGAGGGCGCGCCCGGTCACCGCACGCAGGAAACGGTGTTGGATGCGGTCCTTGCGGTCGAAGACCACCACCGGCGCGACGGCGGCCGACTCCCGGGTCAGCCCGTCGGCGAACCAGCGGTCCGCCAGTTCGGGCGCGGCCAGGGCGCGGTAGCGCATCGCGCCGAGACGGCGTACCCGGCAGCCCTGCACCGCCTCGCGCTGGGCGGTCACCGCGGCGGTGACCGTGCCGGCGCGCAGTAGTTCGGCGGTGTGGTCCTGGTCGTCCTGCCGGATGTCGAAGGAGAGTTCCGGCTGCTCGGACAGGCGGGCCAGCGCGGCCGGGAACCAGGTGGCGAGCGAGTCGGCGTTGACCACGACGGCGACCCGGGTGCGGCCCCGATCGCCGCCGAGCGGCCCTCGGGCGTCGGCCAGCGCCTCCCGTTCCAGCAGCGCGAGCTGGCCGGCGAGGCGCAGCAGCGGGCGGCCGGCCTCGGTGGCGTCACAGGGCCGGTGGCGGCGGACGAGCACCTGCCCGACGGTCTCCTCCAGCGCCTTGATCCGTTGGCTGACCGCCGACGGGGTGACGTGCAGCAGCCGGGCCGCCGCCTCGAAGCTGCCCTCCGCGACGATGGCCGCGAACGTACGCAGCTGGGTGGAGTCGAGCCCGTTCATGAAACTGAGCTTAATCAGCTGAAGAATCCTTAGCTGGACTCAGGAAACGCGGCGCTTCTACCGTCGGCCACATGCTCACCTCCGTCGTCGCCGGCTTCTCCCTGTCCATCGCCCTCATTGTCGCCATCGGCGCGCAGAACGCCTTCGTACTGCGCCAGGGCCTGCGCCGGGAACACGTGGTGCCGGTGGTGTTGACCTGCGCGCTCTCCGACGCGCTGCTGATCGGGGTGGGCATCGCCGGGGTGGGCTCGATCGTGGCCGGGCGCCCGGTCCTGCTCACCGCGATCCGCTGGGGTGGGGCGGCCTTCCTCCTCGGGTACGCGGCACTCGCCACCCGTCGCGCGTTGCGTCCCGCCGCGCTCGTGCCGGCTGACCGGCCGCCGGCCCGGCTCGGCCCGACGCTGCTGGCCTGCCTCGCCTTCACCTACCTCAACCCGCACGTCTACCTCGACACGGTGCTGCTGCTCGGCGGCATCGCCCAGCAGCATCCGCACCGCTGGCTGTTCGGCGTCGGCGCGGCGGCGGCCAGCGTGGTCTGGTTCGCCGCACTCGGTGCGGGCGCGTACCGGCTCGCTCCGCTGCTCGCGCGCCGGCGGGTCTGGCGGGTTCTCGACGGCGTGATCGCGGTGGTGATGGTCGCAGTGGCCGTGGCGCTGCTGCTGGGCTGAGTCATGATGGCCGGGTGCGGTTCCTCAGTGGCGCGACTCCCGGATACGACCTGACCTACAGCGACGTCTTCATGGCCCCGGCCCGCTCGGAGGTGGGTTCGCGGCTCGACGTGGATCTGGCCACCGGTGACGGCACCGGCACCACCATCCCACTGGTGGTGGCGAACATGACCGCGGTCGCCGGCCGACGGATGGCCGAGACGGTGGCCCGACGCGGCGGCATCGCGGTGATCCCACAGGACATCCCGATCGACGTGGTGGCGGAGGTGGTCGCCTGGGTCAAGCAGCGGCACCTGGTGCACGACACGGCGATCGCGCTCGGCCCCAACGACACCGTCGGCGACGCCATCCATCTGCTGCCCAAGCGGGCGTACGGTGCGGTGATCGTGGTCGACGACGACGGCCGCCCGATGGGGGTGGTGACCGAGGCCGACACCGTCAGCGTGGACCGGTTCACCCAGCTGCGGCACGTGATGTCGACCGAGTTGCACACCGTGCCCGCCGACGCGGATCCGCGCACCGGCTTCGACCGGCTCTCGGCGGGCCGGCGGCGGCTGGCGCCCGTGGTCGACGACGCGGGCCGGCTGGTCGGCGTGCTCACCCGGCCCGGGGCGCTGCGGGCGACGCTCTACAAGCCGGCGGTGGACACCCACGGCCGACTGCGGATCGCGGCGGCCGTGGGCATCAACGGCGATGTGGCGGGCAAGGCGAAGGCCCTGTTGGAGGCCGGCGTGGACACCCTGGTCGTGGACACCGCGCACGGCCACCAGGAGCGGATGATCTCGGCCCTGCGGACCGTACGCGGTCTCGACCCGGCGGTGCCGGTGGCGGCCGGCAACGTGGTCACCGCCGACGGGGTACGCGATCTGGTCGACGCGGGTGCCGACATCATCAAGGTCGGGGTCGGTCCGGGCGCGATGTGCACCACCCGGATGATGACCGGGGTCGGCCGGCCGCAGTTCTCGGCGGTGCTGGACTGCGCGGTGGCCGCCCGCGACCTGGGCCGTCACGTCTGGGCCGACGGTGGGGTGCGGCACCCTCGGGATGTGGCGCTGGCGCTGGCCGCCGGGGCGTCGAACGTGATGATCGGCTCCTGGTTCGCCGGCACCTACGAGTCCCCCGGTGACCTCTACACCGACGAGGACGGCCGGCGCTACAAGGAGAGCTTCGGCATGGCCTCGGCGCGGGCGGTCAGCGCCCGTACCGGTGACGACAGCCCCTACGACCGCGCCCGCAAGGCGATCTTCGAGGAGGGCATCTCGTCGGCCCGGATGTACCTGGACCCGACCCGACCTGGCGTGGAGGACCTGATCGACGAGATCATCTCGGGAGTGCGTAGCGCGTTCACCTACGCCGGCGCGCGCACCCTTGACGAGTTCCACGAGCGGGTGCTGATCGGCGTGCAGAGCACCGCCGGCTACACCGAGGGAATGCCGCTGCCGACCAGTTGGTGAGGCCGGGGGCCGCCGCGGTCGCGGTCGGACCGGTGCCGGATCCGACCGCGACCGCGGCGGCCCGTCGGCCTCAGCGGGCCGGCAGCAGGTCGCCGGAGCGGGCGGCCACCACCGCGCCGATCAGCCCGATCGCCTCGGCCGCCGGCTGCGGCTCCAGCGATCGCCCGTCGCGCAGCCGCAACGCCACCCGGCCGTCGGCCGCCTCCCGGGCACCCACCACCGCGGCGTACGGGATGCGGCGGCGTACCGCGTCGCGGACCCGGGCACCGAGCGACCCGCTGTGGTCGACCTCCGCCCGCAGTCCCGCCTCGATGGCCCGTCGGGCCACGTCGGCCGCGGCATCGGCCTGGCCGTCGCCGACCGGCAGGACGATCAGTTGCACCGGGGCGTACCAGGGCGGGAAGGCGCCCCCGTGTACCTCGATCAGGTACGCGAAGAGCCGCTCCATGCTGCCCGCCAGGCTGCGGTGCACCATCACCGGACGCCGTCGTTCGCCGTCGGCGTCGGTGTACGACAGATCGAACCGCTCCGGCTTGTCGAAGTCGAGCTGGACGGTGGAGAGGGTGTACTCGCGCTCGGCCGCGTCCCGCACCTGAATGTCGATCTTCGGGCCGTAGAAGGCGGCCTCGCCCGGCGCCTCGGTGTACGGCACCCCGTCGAGGGCGGCGCGGAGCAGGTCCTCGGCGCGCGCCCACTGCGCGTCGTCGCCGACGTACTTCTCCCCGGCCCGCGCAGCGACAGCCGTACGCCCGCCGGCCGCACGCCCAGCGCGGCGTGCGCGGCCCGGATCAGCCGCAGGATGTCCGACACCTCCTGGCCGACCTGCTCCAGGGTGCAGAAGTTGTGCGCGTCGTTCAGGGTTATGGCGCGGACCCGGGACAGCCCGCCGAGCACCCCCGAGCGTTCCGCCCGGTACATGCCACCGATCTCGGCGACCCGCAGCGGCAGATCCCGGTAGGAACGCCCGCGCGCCCGGTAGACCAGCGCATGGTGCGGGCAGAGCGCCGGTCGGAGCATCAACTCGTCGTCGGTCTCTCCCAGCCGCATCGGTGGGAACATCTCGCCGGCGAAGTAGCCGAGATGCCCGGAGACCTCGAACAGCTCCCGCCGACCCAACGGCGGGGTGTAGACCTGCTGGTAGCCGGCGCGGCGTTCCAGCCCACGCAGGTACTCCTCGACGGCGTGCCGGGCGGCGGCGCCGGCCGGCAGCCAGATCGGCAGGCCGGTGCCGGCGAGCGGGTCGGTGGTGAACAGGTCAAGCTCCCGGCCGAGCCGGCGGTGGTCGATCATGTCGCGCTCCTTGGGCTGGTACGGCCCGACGCGACCAGTCACCCGAGGAAAGCACCAGGCCCCGGGCGGATCGCCCGGGGCCTGGGTCGACGAGAAACGTCAGTGCGGCACGCCAGGCTTCCCCGGCGTCGTCGTCAGCAGCGCACCAAACATGCCGCGACCGTACCCTCACCTCGCGCGCCACCGCATTCCAATAACCGTGGTGGGCCACGGGCCGACCCCCGCCATCGAAGGCCACGCTCGATCGGTACGACCAACCGCCGGACTGACGACCGACGCAGCCCTGGGGGGGCCGGGCCGCTGGCACGGGACCTGCCAGCGGCCCGGCGGCGGCCCGGGCATCAGGAACGGGGGACCCGACGCGCACCGGGCCGCGCGCCGACAACGGTACGCCGCCGGAAGACGATTCGGCGACCGCGCCAGCCGTTAACCTTCTTCGATATGCCGTGGTCAGCGGACCCGTACCGGTGACCGCGGGCCTACCGAGGCGAGGTGTCGCTGGTCATGGCGGGCCAGGGGAATGCCCGACTGCCGGTAGGGGTGGTCCCTGGGACGGATTTCGGTGTTCGTCCCGGATCCGCCTGGGGTGCCACCGGCGACAGGCTGAGGCATGCCTGGAACCCGGAGCAGCGGCGTACTGGCCCTCGGCGGGATCGCCCTCGCGGCGCTGCTCGCCGTCATCGGTCACACGGGCGTCAACGACCTGGCCCCCCCACCCCCCACCCCGGTCTGACGATCATGCAGTTGTGGCTCCTCACAAAGGCCGCGAACCGACACCAATCGGCTGCCACAACTCCATGATCGGCGAGGGGTGGGTGGGGTGGGTGGGGTGGGTGGGTGGGGTCATTCCAGTTCGTGGAGCATCAGTTGGCGGGCGGCCTCGCTGATCGAGCCGGAGAGGCTCGGGTAGATGGTGATGGTCTGGGCCAGCTCGTTGACGGTGAGGTTGTTCTCCACCGCCATGGTGATCGGCAGGATCAGCTCGCTGGCCTTGGGGGCGACCACCACGCCGCCGATCACCTGGCCGCTGGCCGGGCGGCAGAACAGCTTGACGAAACCGTCGGCGATCTCGTCCATCTTCGCCCGGGCGTTGCCGCCCAGCGGCAGCATCACCTGTCGCGCCGGCACCCTGCCGGCGTCCACCTCGTCCTGCGAGACACCGACGGTGGCCAGTTCCGGGTCGGTGAAGACGTTCGCGGAGACGGTACGCAGCCGCAGCGGCCGGACCGCCTCGCCGAGCGCGTGCCACATGGCGATCCGGCCCTGCATCGCGGCGACACTGGCCAGCGGCAGCACCCCCGTGCAGTCGCCGGCCGCGTAGATGCCGGGCACGTTGGTCCGGGAGACGCGGTCCACCGTCACGTACCCGCCCCGGGCCAGTTCGACGCCGTACTCGGCGAGGCCCAACTCGGCGGTGTTGGGGATCGAGCCGACCGCGATCAGCGCGTGCGAGCCGTACACCTTGCGGCCGTCGGAGAGCTCGACCTCGACGCCGCTGTCGGTGCGGCGGACGCCCTCGGCGCGGGCGTTGTTCAGGATGCTCATGCCCCGGGTGCGGAAGACCCGCTCGATCGCCTGCGCGGCGTCGGCGTCCTCGTGTGGCATCACCCGGTCCCGGCTGGAGACCAGGGTCACCTCGACCCCCATCGCCAGGTACGCGCTGGCGAACTCGGCGCCGGTCACGCCGGAGCCGACCACGATCAGGTGTGGCGGCAGCTCGGGCAGGTCGTACACCTGCCGCCAGGTCAGGATGCGCTCGCCGTCGGGCAGGGCGGTGGGCAGTTGGCGGGGCGTGGCACCGGTGGCGATCAGGACCGTCGCCGCGTCGATCGCGTAGGCGGCCTCCTCGCCGTCCGGCGAGACGATCACGCGGTGGGTGTGACCGAGCGTGTCCTCGCCGAGCCGGGCCCGCCCGGAGACGAAGGTGACCCCGGCCTTGAGCAGCTTGGTGTGGATGTCGGCGGACTGCGCCAGGGCGAGCCGTTTGACCCGCTCGTTGACCGTCCCGGCGTCGACGGTGACCGCCTCCAGCCCGTCGGAGTGGACCCCGAACACCTCGGTGTCGCGGTACCCGGTCACCACCTCGGAGCTGGCGATGAAGGTCTTCGACGGCACGCAGTCGGACAGTACGCAGGCGCCGCCGGCACCGTCGGCCTCCACCACGGTGACGTCGGCGTCCAGCTGGGCGGCCACCAGTGCGGCCTCGTAGCCGGCCGGCCCCCCGCCGATGATCACGATCCGGCTCACCACGACCGCCCTTCGTCGATGCTCACAGTGACTTTCTTCCCCCCGGCGCGTCCGACACGCACCGTCGTATTCTCTCCCACGCACCGGTGGGGCTATCGTCATCGCCGTGCGTCACTACGCCGCCTACGGCTCGAACCTGGACCCCGCCCGAATGCGCGCCTACTGCCCGCACTCTCCGATGGTGGGCATCGGCTGGCTGGAGGGCTGGCGGCTCACCTTCGCCGGTGAGGACGTCATCGGCTGGGAGGGCGCGGTCAGCACGGTGGTCGAGTCGCCGGGCGACCGGGTCTTCGTCGCGCTCTACGACATCCACCAGTACGACGCGGCGCAGCTGGACGAGATCGAGGGCGTCACCTCCGGCACGTACCGGAAGCTGACCGTCCGCGTCTCGACGCTGGACGGCGACGTCACCGCCTGGGTCTACGTCTTCGACGGCTACGAGGGCGGCCTGCCCACCTCGTGGTACGTGTCGGAGATCGCGAACGCCGCCGAGAAGGCGGGTGCGCCCGACGACTACGTCACCGAGCTGCGGTCCCGGCCCACCGGCACCGCGTCGGCGTAGCGCGTCTCCCACGCCACCAGTCTGCTACCGGCCGCCTTCGCACCGGTCGCCGCCCCCTGTGGGCCCGGGATCCGGCCACCGCCGGGGCCGGTGCTCAGTCCTGCCGGTGTTCCCGCGCGGCGGCCAGCAGCTCGACCAGTTCGGCACCGTCGGCCGGGCCGAGCGCCGCGAACGCGGGCGCGACGAGCCGGTCGGTCATCGCCTCGGCCCACAGCCGCCGCCGCACGAGCGGCCCGACCGGCGGGTACGGCGGCGGCCAGCCGCAGGCCATCGCGCCGCTCTCCCCCTCCGGGCCGGCCAGCACCGCCTCCAGCGGCGTCATCCCACCGGCGCGTACGGCGACCAGGTGGGCGCCGGTGAAGTGTTCCCGCAGCAGGCGCAGCCCGGCGGCGACCCGGGCACCCGGGTGCCGGCGAGCGACGGCATCGCCCGCCACGCCGCGAAGAGCGGCATCCCGCTGGCGTCGGCCGCCGTGACGGTCCGGTCCACCAGCACCGCGAGCCGGTCGACGCGGGGCAGGTCGCCCAGGTGCTCCTCGCCCCACCGGCAGCACTCGGCCAGGCTGGCCGCGGCCACCTCGGAGGGCCGGACGGTGCGGGCGGCGGCGTCCCATCCGTCGGCCACGGCCTCGGGCGCGACGAAACCCAGCGCGGCCGCGACCGTCTCGGCCCGCACGTCACCCAGCGCGCCGGCCCGCCCCGTGATGTAGAAGGCCCAGCCGGAGATGCCGAGCAGCCGCGCTCGGCGCAGCGTGGTGGGGCACCGGTTGTACGCCTCCCCGAGCGCCAGCACCGCCGGCTTGCTGGCCGCGGCGACCTGTTCCGGGGTCATGGAGGATCAGTCTGCCGGTCCACCGCCCGGATCGGCATCCCCCTCCTCGGCGGCCAACGCCTCCACCGCGGCCTCGACCTCGCCGGCCCGGCGGCGCGCGGTGCTGGCGGCCCGCTCGGCGGCCCGGCGGGCCAGCCGGGATCGGCTGAGTTCCTGCTCGGCCACGGCCCGGCGGCGTTCGAGTTCGGCCAGTTCCGCCTCGACGGCGTCCAGGGCCGCCGCCCGGTCGTGTTCGGCCGTCACCGCGCCGGCCAGGTCCGACTCGGCCCGCTCCTGGTCGGTACGCGCCCGCGCCAGTTCCTTCTCCAGTGCCGTGCGGCGGCGCACCCGGTCGGCGCGGGCGGCCCGCTGGGCCTGTTCGGCGCGGAGCGTGCCCCGGTCGGGCGGCCGTTCCCGGTGGGCCGGCGCGGCGGTTGGCGGCTCGTCCCCGCCGGTCACCAGGCGCAGTTGCGGCCGGGGCACCTCGCCGAACCCGGCGTAGTGGGCCGACCGCAGCAGCCGCCCGGAGCGCACCTGCTCGGCGACCCCGACGTCGGAGAGGGCGGCGTTGAGGGTCGCCTCGACCTCGGCCAGCGGCAGCTTCCCGGCCGACGGGGCGCCGTCGACGTCGCCGGCGAGCCGGCGCACCTCGGCGATGAGCGCGCCGACCACGGCCCGCCGCTGCGCGGACAACTCCCGCAGGCGCGGGCCGCGCAACTCGCGCTGGGCCTCGCGCAGGGCCTCGGCGAGCTGCGCCAGGTCGGCCACCAGTTCCGGCCGTTCGATGGCGAGCAGGTTGACCAGCCAGGCGGCCACGGTCGGCCGGCGCAGCCGGGCGATCTCGCGGGCGGCCCGCGGGTCGCCGGCGCGCCGGGCCTGCGCGGCGGCGGCGTCCCGGGCGGTGACGAACCGGTCCGGCGGCGTGCGGTAGAGCCGCTCGACGAGGTCGGACGGTGGGTCGGGCATCGGTTCAGCCGTCGATCCGGCTGCCCGGCTCCAGCCGCTGGTAGTGGCTGCCGGACAGGGCCGTGTACTGCCGGTCGAGCACCGCGTAGCCGTTGTCGTTGAGCAGGGCGTCGTGCAGCGCGAAGACCCGGCGCGGGGCCACCGCCCGGATGAAGTCCACCACCTCGGAGAACTTCGACCAGGGCGCGTGTATCGGGGCGAACAGGGTGTCCACCTGGATGTCGTCGGGGACGAACAGGGCATCGCCCGGGTGGTACACGACGTCGTTGAGGACGTAGCCGAGGTTGTCGATCACCGGGATGTCGGGGTGGATCACCGCATGTCGACCGCCGTGGGCGCGGACCGGTATGCCGGCGGCGGTGAACGACTCACCGGCGGTGACCGGGCGCAGCACCTCGGCCGCGTCGCCGAGCGTGGCGGCCAGTGCGGCGGGGCCGTGGATGACCAGCGGGCACCGCTCCAGTTGCCGGTTGACCGCCTCGACGTCGAGATGGTCGGGGTGCTCGTGGGTGACCAGCACCGCGTCGGCCCCGTCCAGCGCCACCGCCGGCTCGCTGAACATCCCGGGATCGACGACCAGCACTCCCCCGTCGTGCTCGACCCGCAGGCACGAGTGGGCGTACTTGGTGAGCCGCATCGTGATGCCTCCCATATCGAATCGTGACGTCCTGAGCGCAGTCTGCCGGAACCCGCGGGCTGGCGCGTGACGTCCGAGCTATCGCCCGGCCGGGTACGAGGAAAGGGGAACGGGGATGCGGATCGGAAGAACTCGCCGTCACGGGACCGCGGCGGTGGCGGCGCTGGTGGCACTGCTGGTGCTCGCCGGCTGCGGAAGTGGCCGCGGCGGCGACGAGTCGACAGCGGCGGGCACGACGGCCGATGCCGCCGCGCCGGCCCAGGAGGGTGGCGCCGGCGCGCCGGGCGAGTCCCGGGACGGCGCCGGCGTGGCAACGGACACCCGGGTCGACCAGCGGGCCATCATCTACACCGGATCGATCCGGGTGAAGGTGGACGATGTGGATGCCGCCGCGCGGACCGCCACCGCCGCGGCCACCCGGGCCGGCGGCTTCGTCGGCGGGGACCAGCGCCGCAGCTCCGACGCCGATGCCGTGGCGGAGCTGGAACTACGGGTGCCGGCGGACCGGTTCTACGCGGTCGTGGAGGAGCTGGCGGGCCTCGGTAGCCAGGAGCGTCGGGAGATCGGCACCCAGGACGTCACCGAGGAGACCATCGACCTCGACGCCCGGATCACCAGCCAGCGGGCCCGGGTGGAGAGCGCCCGCCGGCTGCTCGCCCAGGCCACCTCGATCGGTGACCTGGTGGCGGTGGAGAACGAGCTGGCCCGCCGCGAGGCCGACCTCGCCTCGCTGGAGGCGAAGAAACGCCGGTTGGACGACCTGACCGCACTGTCCACGATCACCGTCACCCTGGTCGGGCCGGACGCCACGGTCGCCGAGGAGGAGAGCCAGATCGGCTTCCTGGTCGGGCTCAACGGCGGCTGGAAGGTCTTCCTGACCTCGATGACCGTCCTGGTCACCGTGCTCGGAGCGATCCTGCCGTGGCTGCTGGTGCTGGGCGTGCCGGCGGGGGCGTTGTGGTGGTTGAGCCGCCGGCGACGCCGGCACCAGCCGGTGGAGCCGGCTCTGGTGGCACCGGCCGGCACGCCGGCACCGCCGGGAGTCAGCGCAACTCCACCAGTGCCTGGAGCGCGGTCTGCACCATGAGCCGTACGCCTGCCGGGATGGCGCGTTCGTCCACGTCGAACGACGCCCGGTGCAGGTCCACGTTCGGCCCGGAGCGGCCGACCCCGAGCCGGGCCAGGGCACCGGGGACGTACTCCAGGTACCAGGAGAAGTCCTCGCCGCCCATGCTCTGCGGGGTCTCCGCGACGCCCTCCGGGCCGAGCGCGGCAGCGGTGGCCGCGGTCAGCACCCCGATGGCCCGCGCGTCGTTGCAGACGGGCGGCCGGCCGCGAAGATATTCCAGGTCGACCGTGGCCCCGGTCGGTGCGATGACGTCGCGGACCACCTGAGCAACGATCTTCGGGGCCGACTCCCAGGCGTCGCGGTCCATCACCCGCAGCGTGCCGGAGGCGGACGCCTCGGACGGGATGACGTTGTACCGGGTGCCGGCGGAGGCGTGGCCGAAGACCAACAGCAGCCCGCTGTTCGCCGGCACCCGGCGGCTGACCAGGGCGGGCACCTCGGTGATCAGCCGGCCGAGCGCGTCGACCAGGTCGACGGTCAGGTGCGGGCGGGCGGTGTGGCCGCCCGGTCCGCCGAGCCGGACGGTGACGTTGTCGGCGGCGGCGGTGATCGGCCCGGTCCGCAGGCCCACCTGGCCGACGGGCAGGCTGGGGTCGCAGTGCAGCGCGAAGATCTGCACCACGTCGTCGAGACCGCCGGCCTCGATCACCTCCAGGGAACCGCAGGGCAGGATCTCCTCGGCGGGCTGGAAGATCAGCCGCACCCGGCCGGGCAGTTCGCCCAGGTCGGCGAGCTGCGCGAGCAGCATGCCGACGCCGAGCATGATGGTGGTGTGCACATCGTGGCCGCAGGCGTGGCAGACCCCGTCGACCGTGGAGCGGTACGGCACGTCCTTGACATCGGTCAGCGGCAGCGCGTCGATGTCGGCGCGCAGCGCGATCACCGGCCCGTCCGGGCGGCCGTCGATGTCGCAGATGACCCCGTTGCCCTTGGGTAGCAGTCGCGGGCGGAGCCCGGCGAGGGAGAGTTCCCGGGCCACCAGGGCTGCGGTCTCGAACTCCGCGCCGGACAGTTCCGGATGCGAGTGGATGTGACGGCGCGTGGCGATCAGGCCCGGTACCCGGAGGGCGAGCAGGTGGTCCAGCTCGAAGGGCAGGGGCAGGCCACCGGACGGCACCGCCGGCCAGGACGGCGCCAGCTGCTCGCCCGTGGGCATCGTCAACGCACTCGTCACGTCGAATTCTCTTCGATCACTAGAAATGGATGGATCATCGGGAACCGCTGATAGCGTAGCCCCCCGACGGTGACTCTGCGCAACCTCGTTCCGGTGATGATCGGACCGCACAGCGTCACGTATGCCCTGCTTAGAGCGCCCGTAGGTGAGAGGGACAGCAGGTAGATCGTGTTCGAACGCCGCCATCCGCCCTTCACCTCCTACAACGCGTAATCGTGTCCCCTGGTCGAGAATCTCCTCGAAACCGGTTGCCGTCGTTCCGAATTGTCGCATTGGTCACGCCAATGGAACTGACGGTACGACAACTATCCGACCACTCTCGGCGACAGACACCCGTGGACGTTCACACGCTCGAACGACACCCGACCGCACAACGTGTGCGTCCAGGTGATCACGGAAAGCGGAATACCCGGGGACGGGCCGGTCGACACGCTGCGCCACCGGCGAGCCCCGACGGGCAGGGGTGACGCCGAGGTCAGAAGCGGTCGGTGGGGCGGTACCGGCCCCAGACCTCACGCAACGCGCCACAGACCTCACCGACGGTGGCCCGCTCCCGCAACGCCGCCTTCATCGGGTACAGCACGTTGCCGGTGCCCGACGCGGCCGCCCGCAACTCGGCCAGGGCCCGCTCCACGGCGGCACCGTCCCGCTCGGCCCGCAGCCCGGCCAGCCGCGCGGCCTGCGCCGCCTCGATCGTCGGGTCCACCCGCAGCGGCTCGTACGGCTCCTCCGCCTCGATGGCGAACCGGTTCAGCCCGACCACCACCCGCTCGGCCGAATCGATCTCCTGTGCGATCCGGTACGCGGACTGCTCGATCTCCCGCTTCTGGAAGCCCGCCTCGATCGCGTCCACCGCCGATCCGTACTCGAAGACCCGGGCCATCAGCGCGTCCGCCGCCGCCTCGATCTCTGCGGTCATCGCCTCCACCACGTACGACCCGGCGAACGGGTCCACGGTGGCGGTCAGATCCGTCTCGTACGCCAGCACCTGCTGGGTACGCAGCGCCAGCCGGGCCGCCTTCTCGGTGGGCAGCGCGATCGCCTCGTCGAAGCTGTTGGTGTGCAGCGACTGGGTGCCACCGAGCACCGCGCCCAGCCCCTGCACCGCGACCCGGACCAGGTTCACCTCCGGCTGCTGGGCGGTCAACTGCACGCCCGCGGTCTGGGTGTGGAAGCGCAGCATCATCGACTTCGGGTTCTTCGCGCCGAACTCGTCGCGCATCAGTCGGGCCCAGATCCGCCTCGCCGCCCGGAACTTCGCCACCTCCTCCAACAGGGTGGTGCGGGCGACGAAGAAGAACGACAGCCGGGGGGCGAAGTCGTCCACGGCCAGCCCGGCGGCGATCGCGGCCCGGACGTACTCGACGCCGTTGGCCAGCGTGAACGCGATCTCCTCCACGGGCGTGGCGCCCGCCTCCGCCATGTGGTAGCCGGAGATGGAAATGGTGTTCCACTTCGGCACCTCGGTCCGGCAGTAGCCGAAGGTGTCGGCGACCAGCCGCAGTGACGGCTTCGGCGGGAAGATGTACGTGCCCCGGGCGATGTACTCCTTGAGGATGTCGTTCTGGATGGTGCCGTTGAGCGCCGAGCCCGGTACCCCGTTCTCCTCGGCGACGAGCTGGTAGAGCAGCAGCAGCACCGAGCCGGGCGCGTTGATCGTCATCGAGGTGGAGACCTTGTCCAGCGGGATGCCGGCGAAGAGCAGCCGCATGTCCTCGATGGAGTCGATGGCCACGCCGACCTTGCCCACCTCGCCGTGCGCGATCGGGTCGTCGGAGTCGTAACCCATCTGGGTGGGCAGGTCGAAGGCGACCGACAGGCCCATCGTGCCGGCCCGCAACAACTGGTGGTAACGCGCGTTGGACTCCGTGGCGGTGCCGAAGCCGGCGTACTGGCGCATGGTCCACGGGCGGGAGGTGTACATGGTGGGGTAGACCCCACGGGTGTAGGGAAAATCTCCCGGCGCGCCCAGCCGGGAGTCCAGGTCGCTGGGGAGGTCGGCCGCCGTGTAGACGCCCTTGATCGGGAAACCGGACTCGCTTGACCGCCGTTCGTTCATGACCGGATGGTAGGACGACCGGACCAAATGCGGGTGAGGGGTAGCGCACACCGCGTCGCCGGCCGGCGACGACAGGTGAGTGCCCGCACACGTACCGTTGAGTAAGGGAAACGCCCGCCGCGCCGGCTTTCGCATCGGGCGTCTGAACCAGCAAGATAGGGGGGTTGTGTCCCAGCCCTCTCGACTTCCCCCGGTGGCTTTTCTGTGACTCAGATCCCGACGTGGAGCGGCGGACCAGTCAGCATCCCCACCAACCGACGCGCGACACCCGGCACCGTCATCGGTGACCGGTACTCGCTGCGCTCCGCGGTGGGCAACGGTGGCATGGGTACGGTCTGGCGGGCCACAGACACACTTCTGCGCCGAGACGTGGCGGTCAAGGAGGTCATCCTCCCGCCGGGCCTGGCCCCGAGCGACCGCGACGCGATGTACGAACGCACCCTGCGCGAGGCCCGTGCCGCCGCCGCCATCGCCCACCCGGCGGTGGTCCAGGTGTACGACGTGGTCACCGAGGCCGGCCGGCCGTGGATCGTGATGGAGCTGCTCGACGCCCGCAGCCTGGCCGACATGGTGATCGAGGACGGGCCGATCGCCCAGCGGGTCGTCGCCAAGATCGGGATCGCGCTGCTCGGCGCGCTGGAGGTGGCGCACGCGATCGGGGTCCTGCACCGCGACGTCAAGCCCGCCAACGTGCTGATCTGCTCGGACGGGCGCTGCGTACTGACCGACTTCGGTGTGGCCCGGATGCCCACCGACGTGCAGCTCACCACGCCGGGCATGGTGCTCGGCTCACCGCATTTCATCTCGCCCGAGCGGGCGATGGGGCAGGAGTTCGGCCCGCCCAGCGACCTGTTCTCCCTCGGCGTGACCCTCTACACGGCGGTCGAGGGCCGGCCGCCCTTCGACCGGGGCGACCCGATCGAGACGATGCACGCCGTGGTCGAGGACCCGCCGGCTCCGCCGCAGCGCAGCGGCCCGCTCACCCGGGTGCTGATGGGCCTGCTGGAGAAGGATCCGGCCCGCCGGCTGGACGTGCACACCGCCCGCGCCATGCTGCGCGAGCTGCTGGCCGGCCCGTTGAGCAGCAACGCCGTCGCGGTCAACTCGATGACCGATCCGTACTCGGTGATGCAGGTGCCACAGCCCGCGCCGATCAGCGCACCGGCGGCGCCGACGAAGCCCGTGCCGTCCGGGCAGATCGGCGGGCGGGCGATGCTCGGCCCCGGCGAGTCGCTGACCGACCGGCTCGCCGCGCTGCGCCGGGGTGAGCGCCCCGGCCAGGCCACCAGGGCCGACACCAGCGCGATGGAGGACACCAGCGCGGACGCCCTCGCCCCGCGCCCGGGTGCCGCGATGTCCCCGCCCTTTGGCCGCACCTACGGCGGCGGTGCCGACGCCACCCAGCGGGTCGGTGCCGGGACGTACGGCTTCGGCGGCCAGCCGGAGGCTACCCAGCAGCTCGGCGCCTACGGCGCCGCCCAGTGGCCGGCCGCGCCCAGCCAGCCGTACGGCGAGCCGGCACCCGAGCCCGGCGGCGGCAACCCGCTCGACCGGGCGAAGGCCGGTGGCACCCGGCTGGTGCACACCATGCGGGGCTGGCCGCGCAAGATGCGGCTGGCTGCGGCCGGTGGCCTCGCGGTGCTCCTGGTCGTCGGCATCGTGGCGTTCTCCGGCGGCGACGAGGCGCCGCCCGCCACCCCGGTCGCCGACCCGTCCAGCTCCGCCGACGCGGGCCCCGACATCGAGATGCAGGAGCACTCGGCGCGCGGAGTGCAGATGCTGGTCCCCAAGGGCTGGAAGCGGGCCGCACCGTCCGGCGGCGTCTACATCGACTACACCGACCCGGAGGACGACGGCCGTCGGGTGCGCATCCTGAACGAGAAGTGGAGCGGCACCTCGACCCGCTGGGCGCAGGTCGCCGAGAACGGTCTGAAGACCCGGTCGTCCTCCTGCGCCAAGCCGTACACCCAGGTCTCCATGGCGGAGAAGGAGCTGGCCGGCAAGCCGTCGGCCGAGTTCGAATACACCTGCGGCGAGGGCGACGCCATGCGGCACGGGGTGTGGCACGGGGTGGCCCACGACGGCCGGCTCTACTCCTTCTACCTCACCTCGAACGACGCCCGGTTCGAGGAGAGCAAGCCGATCTACGACGAGATGTTGAAGTCGTTCCAGCTCACCGCCGACGGCTGAGCCGGGGGACGCGTCCGCGCTGATCAGCCGCCGTGCTATCAAGAGGCAATGGCGGCGCAGAGCACTGACCTCGACACCATCCGCGAGCGGGCGCAACGCTGGCTCGCAGACGACCCCGACCCGGCCAGCCGGGCGGAGCTGCGGGCGGTGCTCGACCGACTGCCGGCCAGTGCGCCCGAGCTGACCGACCGGTTCGCCGGGCCGCTGACCTTCGGCACGGCCGGGCTGCGCGGGCCGCTGCGGGCCGGTCCCAACGGGATGAATCTCGCGGTGGTCACCCAGGCCGCCGCCGGGCTTGTCGCCTGGCTCGCGGCCCAGGGCGGCACCGGTCCCCTGGTGATCGGGTACGACGCCCGACGCGGCTCCCGCGAGTTCGCCGAGCAGACCGCCCGGGTGGCCACCGGGGCGGAACGCCCGGCGCTGCTGCTCCCCTGCCCGCTGCCCACCCCGGTGCTCGCGTACGCGGTACGGCGCCTGGGCGCGGTCGCCGGCGTGATGGTGACCGCCAGCCACAACCCGCCGCAGGACAACGGCTACAAGGTGTACCTCGGCGCCGATCTGGGTGGCGAGCTGGGCGCCGGGGCGCAGATCGTGCCGCCGGCCGACACCGGCATCGAGGCGGCCATCCGCGCGGTCGGCCCGCTGGCCCAGGTGCCGCTCGGCCCCGCCGGCCAGGTGCTCGGCGCCGACCTGACCGCCGGGTACGTCGCGCGGGCGGTCGAGGTCCTGCCACGGGGCGGGCACCGGGAGCTGACCGTGGCGTACACCCCGCTGCACGGTGTCGGCGCGGCGGTGTTCACCGCGGCCTTCACGAGCGCCGGCTTCCCGGTGCCCGGTGTGGTGCCGGACCAGGCCGAGCCGGATCCGGACTTCCCCACCGTCAGCTTTCCCAATCCCGAGGAGCCGGGCGCGGTGGACCGGCTGGTCGCCCTCGCCGACCGCACCGGCGCCGATCTGGCCATCGCCAACGACCCCGACGCCGACCGCTGCGCCGTCGCGGTCCGGGCCGGGGCGGGCGGGCGGCCGGGCTGGCGGATGCTGCGCGGGGACGAGGTGGGCGTGCTGCTCGCCGACCACCTGATGCGGCGCGGGGTAACCGGTCTCTACGCCACCACCATCGTCTCGTCGTCGCTGCTGCGGGCGATGTGCGCCGCCCGGGGACTGCCCTACGGCGAGACGCTGACCGGGTTCAAGTGGATCGTCCGGGCCGGTGACGGCACCGATCCGCTGGTCTTCGGCTACGAGGAGGCGCTCGGCTACTGCGTCGCCCCCGACCACGTCCGGGACAAGGACGGCATCACCGCCGCGCTGACCGTCGCCGAACTGGCCGCCGGTCTCAAGGCGCAGGGCCGCACGCTCCTCGACCGGCTGGACGAGCTGGCCGCCGAGTTCGGTGTGCACCACACCGACCAGCTCTCCGTCCGCGTCGACGACCTGCGGCTGATCGCCGATGCGATGGCCCGGATCCGGGCGAACGCCCCGACCACGCTGCTCGGACAGCCGGTCACCGAGACACAGGACCTGCTCCCGGAGGCCGACGTGGTGATCCTGCGTACCGCGGCGGCCCGCGTGGTGATCCGCCCCTCCGGCACCGAACCGAAGCTCAAGGCGTACCTCGAGGTGGTGGAACCGGTCGCCGACGGCGACGTCGCGGCGGCCCGGGCCCGCGCGGCGACGGCCGTCACCACCATGCGCACCGAGATCGCGACCGCCCTGGGTGTCTGAGGCACTTTACCGAGCGCCATTGCTTGCTCACCGTCCGCCTCCGGAAATAGCATCACCCCATCAACCGACGGCATTTCCCGCATTCAGGCGGGCGATTCCGGATGACGTTTCTTCTCCGATGCGTACTGGTTGCATTTTGGAACAGAGGGGTGTTGCACGGTGCATGCAACGAACGGCTCAACCGTGCCGCGACGGCAACTCGGCAGACTGCTCACCCAGCTCCGGGTGGACGCGCAGGTCAGCATCGAGGCGGCGGCCGAGGAACTGGACTGCTCGCGGCAGAAGATCTGGCGGATCGAACGGGGCCTGACCCCGGCGAGAGGGCGGGACGTGCGGCTGCTCTGCGAGCTGTACCGGGCCACGCCCGACCAGGCGAGCGTGCTGCTCGGGCTGACCGAGGTCAGCAGGGCTGACGGGTGGTGGCACGCGTACGGCCGGTCGATCCCGGCCTGGTTCTCGCTCTACGTCGGGCTGGAGAACGTCGCCAGCAGCGTGCGGTACTACAACGCCGAACTGGTGCCGGGCATTTTGCAGACCCCCGAGTACGCCACCGCGCTCTTCCTGCACAACCGGCCGGAGCTGGGCGAGGAGGAGCGGAAGAAGGTGGTGAACTTCCGGATCCAGCGGCAGGGGCTGCTGGCCCGGCGGCTACCGCCCGCACCGGAGCTGACCGTGGTGCTCAGCGAGGCGGTGCTGCGCCGGCCGGTGCCGGGCCGGCCGGTGATGGCCGACCAACTGCGGCACCTGCTGACCGCCGGCCAGCGGCACAACATCTCGATCCGGCTGCTGCCGCTGGCCGCCGGGCCGCCGCTCGCCGCCGAGGCCGGCACCTTCGTCCTGCTCGACTTCCCGGCCGCGCCGCTCGGCGGCCCCTCCGAGCCGCCGACGGTCTACGTGGAAGGGCTCACCGGCGCGCTCTACCTCGACCAGCCGAGCGAGATCGCCGCCTACGAACGGGTGTGGAAGGGGCTGGAAACCGCCGCCCTCGGCGAGCGACAATCGATGGAGTTCATCGATGCCATCCTGGGAGAGTGCTATGAATGACCTGACCGGCGCTCGGTGGCGCACCAGCACCCGCAGCGGCACCAACGGCGGCGAGTGCGTCGAGGTCGCCGACAACCTGCCCGGCGTCGTCGGCATCCGCGACAGCAAGGACCCGACCGGCCCGGCCCTCACCGTCGCGCCCGCCGCCTGGTCCGCCTTCGTCACCGCCGTCCGGGCCGACCACCTGACCCACTGACACCCGCTCCACCGCCCGCCACGGGCCACCCGCGCGACCCCACACCCGTGGCGTGATCGACGCACCACACGTAGAGCGGGCTTGACCCTCACTGCGAGAGTGGACGGTCAGAGCGAATTGGCGCAAGCTCCGGTGACCACATCAATTTGCGCCGCCCAGGAGGCTCCCGCATCAATGGATGTCATGATTTCCCTCATCATCGGGATCCCGATCGGAGTTTTTCAGTCGATTCTCATGCTCTGGATAGTGTTTCGGGTGCTCACCCCACGACTTGTCTGGTCCGCGCCGATGGCCGTGACAGCGGGGGCAGGTAAGGGCGCACCGGATCTCGTCGCCACGGTGTCCAACGTCGGACGTCGCGATGCAGTCGACGTGGCATTTCACGCCGACCTCCGAGTCGACCACGACAGGACGGCCGACGGACTGACGCGCAGCCTGGTCAAGCTACCGCTGAACTCGTCGTGGATGCCCCGGCTTCGCCGAGGCGGCTGGAGACGCATTCGAATCGAGGACTTCCGCATTCCCGCCAGCGAGTGGAAGCGCCTCGAATCCCGCACGGGAATTGTGGCCGACACGCTCGCGGATATGCTACAGGGACACCCGAACGCGCACGTCCGGCTGTACGGTCTGGCGTCCGATCCGTTCAGCGGATCTCGTCAGGTGTTCGTGTCAGTTGATCTCTACGCCGGTGACTTCGAGCCGGCCGAACCCCCGCTCGACGCCTCGTAGCGCTTCGCGGCGGGACCGGGTGCGGATCAGCGGCGAGGGCCGAGGGCGTGCTCGACGGCGTGGCCGAGGGCGGCCACCACCAGGCCGACCGAGGGGCGGACCACCGAGCCTTCCAGGCTGACCTCGCCGGAGAAGCCGGCCCCGGTGGCGATCGCTTCCAACCGGCGGCGGGCGTCGGCGGCGGCCTCGCCGGTCACCCCGAGCGCGGATTCCATCCGGAGCACGGCGACCAGGGTCGCGAGTGCGGCGGTCCGCTCGTCCGGTGCGACCCCCGTCAGCGCCTCAGCGAGCCGCTGCCGCGTCTCCGCCTCCACCGACCGGTCCACCACCGGATACCGGTGCACGTGGATGAAGCCCAGCTCCGTCTCGTCCACGTCCCGGACGACGCCCTGGTCACAGAGGTCGCCGAGGATCCGGTCGCGGAGACCGTGACGGAGCCGCTGCACCCAGGACGCGGGGCTGTGCGGCGTGTCGGCCGCGATCTTGGCCAGCACGGCGTCGGTGACCGGTTCGCCCGTGGGCGTCGGGTCCACCGCGGTCAACGTCCCGTCGGCGTATGCGAGCCGCCCGGCCAGGGCCAGCTCGATCAGGACGGCGGCGGCCATCCCCAGGTCGAGGCTGATCCGCGGCAGGGTCGCCTTGCCGGTCTCGTCGTCGTACGCGAGGAGGAGCAGTTCCTCGGCGAGCGGCACACCAGTCATGGCCCGAGAGGCTAGCCGCTGGACGCCACAGACCGCAGGACAAACCCGCCGCGGCGCGGGTCAGAACCGGGGCATGCCGCCGAACTGCCGGTCACCGGCGTCACCGAGGCCCGGCACGATGAACATGCTGTCGTTGAGCCTGTCGTCGATGGCCGCGGTGACCAGGCGCAGCGGCAGGCCGGAACGCTCCAGGCGCGCGATGCCCGCCGGGGCGGCGAGCACGCAGAGCACGGTGATGTCGGTGCAGCCGCGCTCGGCCAGCAGCCGGCAGCAGTGCTCCAGCGAGCCGCCGGTGGCGAGCATCGGGTCGAGGACCAGCACCGGCAGGCCGGCGAGGTCCCGGGGCAGGGATTCCAGGTAGGCGCGCGGCTCGAACGTCTCCTCGTCCCGGGCCAGCCCGACGAAGCCCATTGAGGACTCCGGCAGCAGCCCCAGTGCGGCGTCGGCCATGCCGAGGCCGGCCCGCAGCACCGGCACCAGCAGCGGCGGGTTGGCCAGCCGGGTGCCCTCGGTGGCGGTCACCGGGGTCCGCACCGGGTACCTCTCCACCGGGAAGGGACGCGCCGCCTCGTACACCAGCATGGTGGTGAGTTCGTGCAGCGCCGCCCGGAACGACGAGGAGTCGGTGCGCTCGTCCCGCATGGCGGTCAGCCGGGACTGGGCGAGCGGGTGGTCAATGACGAGTACGTCCACGATCGCTCAACCTACCCGTCCCGACCGCCGGGGCGCGGGCCCCGGCCCGGACCAGCGAGGTCGCTCACCCACCAGCCCCCCGGCGGCGACCGTGACCAAGATCACTCATGGTTCTGCTGCGTAGACTTCGGGTCATGACGGCGACAGCGACGTCGGCCCGGTCGGACCTCTCCGAGCTGGGACGATCCGAGACCGCTCTGCGGACCTTCCTGCACGGCCTACCGGGCGTGGACCAGGTCGGCGCGGAGCAGCGGGCAGCCCAACTCGGCACCCGATCCATCAAGACCACCGCCAAGGCCCAGGCGATCGACCTGGCGATCCGGATGGTCGACCTGACGACGCTGGAGGGCGCGGACACCCCCGGCAAGGTGCGGGCGCTCGCCGCCAAGGCGCTGCGGCCGGACCCGGCCGACCCGGCCTGCCCGCACGTCGGGGCGGTCTGCGTCTACCCGGCGATGGTGCCGTACGTGGCCGAGGTGCTGCGCGGCAGTGGCGTGCACCTGGCCAGCGTGGCGACCGCGTTCCCGTCGGGCCAGGCGCCGCTGGAGGTCAAGCTCGCCGACACCCGGGCGGCCGTCGAGGCCGGCGCCGACGAGATCGACATGGTGATCAACCGGGGTGCCTTCCTGGCCGGGCGCTACTCCGAGGTGTACGACGAGATCGTCGCCACCAAGGAGGCCTCCGGGGACGCCCACCTGAAGGTGATCCTGGAGACCGGCGAGCTGGCCACCTACGACAACGTGCGCCGCGCCTCCTGGCTGGCGATGCTGGCCGGCGGCGACTTCATCAAGACCTCCACCGGCAAGGTCCCGGTCGCCGCCACCCTGCCGGTGACCCTGGTGATGCTGGAGGCGGTCCGCGACTTCCGGGCCGCCACCGGGCGCCAGGTGGGCGTGAAGCCGGCCGGCGGCATCAAGACCACCAAGGACGCGATCAAGTACCTGGTCATGGTCAACGAGACCGTCGGGCCGGACTGGCTGGACCCGGACTGGTTCCGCTTCGGCGCCTCCAGCCTGCTGAACGACCTGCTGATGCAGCGCACCAAGCTGAAGACCGGTGTCTACGCCGGCCCCGACTACTTCACCCTGGACTGAACGCGATGTTCGAATACGCACCCGCACCCGAGTCGCGCTCGGTGGTGGACCTCAAGCCCTCGTACGGGCTCTTCGTCGACGGGGAGTTCGTCGACCCGGCCGACGGCGGCAGCTTCAAGTCGATCAACCCGGCCTCCGAGGAGGTCCTGGCCGAGATCGCCGAGGGCGGCCCGCAGGACGTCGACCGGGCCGTCCGGGCCGCGCGTAAGGCGTACGACAAGGTCTGGGGTCCGATGCCGGGCCGGGACCGGGCCAAGTACCTGTTCCGGATCGCCCGGATCATCCAGGAACGCTCGCGCGAGCTGGCCGTGCTGGAGTCGCTGGACAACGGCAAACCGATCCGGGAGTCCCGCGACGTCGACCTGCCGCTGGTCGCCGCGCACTTCTTCTACTACGCCGGCTGGGCGGACAAGCTGCCGCACGCCGGCTTCGGCGCGAACCCGCGGCCGTTGGGCGTGGCCGCGCAGGTCATCCCGTGGAACTTCCCGCTGCTGATGCTGGCCTGGAAGATCGCCCCGGCCCTGGCGGCCGGCAACACGGTGGTGTTGAAGCCGGCCGAGACGACCCCGCTGACCGCGCTGCTCTTCGCCGAGATCTGCCAGCAGGCCGAGCTGCCGGCCGGTGTCGTCAACATCGTCACCGGCGCGGGCGAGACCGGCCGGGCGCTGGTCGAGCACGACGGCGTCGACAAGGTCGCCTTCACCGGCTCCACCGACGTCGGCCGGGCCATCGCCCGCGCGGTGGCCGGCAGCCGCAAGAGGCTCACCCTGGAGCTGGGCGGCAAGGCCGCCAACATCGTCTTCGACGACGCCCCGGTCGACCAGGCGATCGAGGGCATCGTCAACGGCATCTTCTTCAACCAGGGGCACGTCTGCTGCGCCGGTTCCCGGCTGCTGGTCCAGGAGTCCGTCGCCGATCAGGTGCTCGAATCACTCAAGCGCCGGATGGCCCAGCTGCGGCTCGGCGACCCGCTGGACAAGAACACCGACATCGGGGCGATCAACTCGGCCGCCCAGCTCGCCCGGATCCGGGAGCTGTCCGACGCCGGGGCCGCCGAGGGGGCGGAGCGCTGGTCGCCGCCGTGCGAGCTGCCCGAGCAGGGCTTCTGGTTCGCGCCGACCATCTTCACCGGCGTCACCCAGGCACACCGGATCGCCCGCGAGGAGATCTTCGGACCGGTGCTGTCCGTGCTGACCTTCCGCACCCCGGCCGAGGCCGTGGAGAAGGCAAACAACACGCCGTACGGGCTGTCCGCCGGGATCTGGACCGACAAGGGTTCCCGGATCCTGTGGATGGCCGACCGGCTGCGCGCCGGGGTGGTCTGGGCCAACACGTTCAACAAGTTCGACCCCACCTCGCCGTTCGGCGGCTACAAGGAGTCGGGCTACGGTCGCGAGGGCGGCCGGCACGGGCTGGAGGGGTACCTCAATGTCTGAGCGGGTCGCGGTACGCAAGACGTACAAGCTCTTCATCGGCGGGAAGTTCCCGCGCAGCGAGTCGGGACGGTCGTATCTCGTGCAGGACTCCAACGTGTCGCTGGCCTCCCGCAAGGACGCGCGGGACGCCGTGGTGGCCGCCCGCGCGGCCGTCAAGGGCTGGGCCGGCGCGACCGCGTACAACCGGGGTCAGATCCTCTACCGGGTCGCCGAGATGCTGGAGGGCCGCCGCGAGCAGTTCGTCGCCCTCGGCGTGTCGGGCGACGAGGTGGACGCCGCGACCGACCGCTGGGTCTGGTACGCGGGCTGGTCCGACAAGTTGCCGCAGGTGTACGGCGGCGCGAACCCGGTGGCCGGGCCGTACTTCAACCTGTCGGCGCCCGAGCCCACCGGCGTGGTGGCCGTGGTGGCCCCCGAGGCACCGGCCCTGCTCGGCCTGGTCAGCGTGATCGCCCCGGCGATCGTCACCGGCAACACGGTCGTGGTGGCCGCCTCGCCGGCAGCACCGCTGGCCGCCGTGACCCTGGCCGAGGTGTTGGCCACCTCCGACCTGCCGGGCGGTGTGGTCAACATCCTCACCGGCCGCTGGTCGGAGACGGTGCCGACACTCGCCGCGCACATGGACGTCAACGCCATCGACCTGACCGGGGTGACCGATCCGGAGTTCGCGACCGAGCTGGAGGTCAAGGCCGCGGAGAACCTCAAGCGGGTGCTCCGGCCGGTGCCGGCGGCCCACGACTGGTCGGCGGATCCGGGGCTTGGCCGGATGACTGCGCTGCTGGAGACGAAGACCGTGTGGCATCCCAAGGGGATGTGATTCCGGCCTGTGCTGGCGGGTTCGGTCTGTCGTCTTCCCCCTCGACCCCTCCCCCTTCCGCCCCCTGTTGCTTGTCGCCCTGGGTGCTCGATCAAGATCCGGACAACTTCCCGGAAACTGCTGGGTCGAGTGGGTGACGAAGCAGCACTATCCCCGAAGTTGCTGCGGCGTGGGTGGGTGGGATGGGTGGGTGGGATGGGTGGGTCTACTACGGGGGTAGGATTGCGGGGTGACTCGGCTGGGGGATCTTGAGCGTGCGGTGATGGACGTGCTGTGGGACACGGTTCCCGCCACGTCGGACGGCGTCACGGTGCGCGAGGTGGCCGACACCCTGGACGGGCGGGAGCTGGCCTACACCACCGTGATGACGGTGCTGGACCGGCTCGCGGGCAAGGGCATGGTGCAGCGCGAGCGGGAGGGTCGGGCGTGGCGGTACCGCGCCGCGGCCAGCCGTGAGGCGTACATCGCCCAGCTCATGCTCGACGCGCTCGACCTGGGCGGTAGCCGGGACGCGGCGCTGGTCCGGTTCGCCCGCTCGGTCACCGGCACCGAGGCGGACGTGCTGCGCGCCGCGCTCGCGGCGCAGGCCGGGCCGCCAGTCGATTCGACCGGGCCCGCCCGAACGGCGGGCGACGTGCCAGGCGACGCCGGGGACGGCCCGGGTCGCGGGCTGATCGACCGGGTCGAGGCGCCACAGGCCGACCGGGCGTCGCACTCCGGCCTGGCCGACGAGGCCGCGGAGCGGTAGGGGCGACGCCATGGCGCACACCCTGCACTTCGCCGCCTCGATGCTGGCGTGCTGGCTGATCGCGCAGGTGCTGGCCCGCTCCACCTGGACGTGGCGCAGCCCCCGGGTGGCGATCGTCTGCTGGCAGGCGGTCGGCCTGGGGGTGGGCCTCTCCGCGATGGGCCTGCCGATCGCGCTGGGGCTCGCGCCGTACCACCGGGGCACCGGCAGCGCCCTGCTCGCGCTCGCCGACGACCTGCGACACGGCGCCCTGCCCGCCGGCCTCGGCGCCGTGCACCTGGGGCTGGTCGGCGTCGGTCTCGGCATCGGTGCGGTGCTGCTGACCACGACGGTACGCAGCACCCACGGCGCGGTCCGCGCCCAGCGCCGCCATCGGGACCTGCTCACGCTGGTGGCCCGGCAGGATCCCACCCTGCCCGGGGCGCTGGTGCTCGACCACCCGAGCGCGGCCGCCTACTGCCTGCCGGGGGTGCGGCCCCGGGTGGTGGTCAGCGTCGGCACGCTCAGCCTGCTCGACCGGGCCGAGTTGGAGGCGGTGCTCAGCCACGAGCGGGCACACGCCCAGGAACGGCACGACCTGGTGCTGCTGCCGTTCACCGCGCTGTGCCGGGCACTGCCCTGGTTCCGTTGGGTCCGCGAGGCACATGAGCGGGTTTCCCTGCTGGTCGAGATGCGCGCCGACGACAAGGCCCGCGAGCTGCACGCCGAGGCCCCGCTGGCCGGTGCGCTGCGCCGGTTCGCCGCCGCCGGCAACCGGATCACCCCGGCCGGCACGCTCGGCCTGGGCGACCGGGACCTGGACGTACGGGTGCAGCGACTGCTGGTCGCCGGACGCCCGCCCCGGCTGCTCGGTGCCGTCGCGCTCGCGGTGACCACCACCGCCGCCGCCCTTCCCGTCTCCCTGTTCCTCAGCTGACCACCCTGAACTGACCCTGATCATGCCGGCGTCATCCTCGTGGACCCCGATAGGTAGGCACTCTACGTGTAGGCTCCCTATCTGCATCGACCCCCGTCCCAGGAGAGTCGGCCATGGACACCCTGCTCCTCGCCCGCCTGCAGTTCGCCGCCACCGCCTCGGTCCACTTCCTCTTCGTGGCCGTCACCCTCGGCCTGGTCACCCTGCTCGTCGGGCTGCAGACCGCCTGGGTGATCACCGGAAATCCCCGCTGGGAGCGGCTGACCCGGTTCTGGGGCCAGCTTTACGTGATCAACTACGTGCTCGGCATCGCCACCGGGCTAGTGATGGAGTTCCAGTTCGGGCTGAACTGGAGCGGGCTGTCGCGCTACGTCGGCAACGTCTTCGGCGCCCCGCTGGCGATCGAGACGCTGGTCGCCTTCTTCCTGGAGTCGACATTCCTCGGCATGTGGATCTTCGGGTGGCACCGGCTGCGCCGCGGCGTACACCTCGCGCTGCTCTACGGCGTCGCCCTCACCGCGTACGGGTCGGCGTTCTGGATCATGGTGGCCAACGCCTGGTTGCAGAACCCGGTCGGCTACCAGGTACGCGACGGCGTCGCCCACCTGACCGACTTCTCCGCGCTGCTGACCAACCCGGCCCTGTCGATGGCGCTCGGGCACGTGGTGTCGGCATCGCTGCTCACCGGCGGCCTGCTGATGGCCGCGATCAGCGCCTGGCACCTCAACCGACGCACCACCGACCACGCGCTCTTCCGTACCTCGCTGCGGATCGGGCTGGTCACCGCCGCGCTGGCGATCACCCTCGTGCAGGGGTTCGGCTTCGCCCAGTTCGGCCCGGTGGGCGCCGTGCAGCCAACCAAGTTCGGCGGCAACCCGGAGGAGGCCGACGCCCTGGTCGCCGACTGGACGGCACGGTTCGGCCCCGGCGACTACCTGCCACCGGCGCTGTCCGACGTCGGGCTCGGCTTCATGATCCTCATCGGCTTCGGTCTCGGCCTGCTCTGGCTGCTGGTCCCGCTGCTCTGGCGGGACTGGATCATCCGGCTCCGGTTCCCGCTCTGGCTGGTCATGCTCGCCCTGCCGCTGCCGTTCGTGGCGCTGATCCTCGGCTGGATCGCCCGCGAGGTGGGTCGTCACCCCTGGGTGGCCTACGGGCTGCTGCCGGTGGAGCAGGCGGTCTCGCCGATCAGCCCCTGGATGATGGCGACCTCGCTGGCCGGCTTCACCCTGCTGCTCGGGGCGCTCGCCGTCACCAACTGGGTGCTGCTGGCCCGGCACGCCGCCCGGGGCGCCGCCGATCCCGCCCTCGGCCGGCCACCGGCACAGCCGCCGGCCGAGGAACCCCACCCCGAGCCCACCTTCGCCTGAGGAGCCCCGATGGAACTCGCCTGGTACGCCCTGCTCGGCCTCTTCTTCGCCGGCTACCTGGTGCTCGGCGGCTACGACTACGGCGTGGGCCTGCTGCTCGCCCGTGGCGCCGACGCGCCGCGCCGACGCGCCGCCCTGAACGCGGTCGGGCCGTTCTTCCTCGGCAACGAGGTCTGGCTGGTGGCCGCCGTCGGGATCCTGTTCGGCGCGTTCCCGGTGCTGGAGGGCGAGTTGCTCGCCGGCAGCTACCCGGCCGTGGCCACCGCACTGACCGGGGTGATCCTGGTGACCGCCGGGGTGCAGCTGCGCAGCCGCCCCGGCGGTGGACGGGCCCGGGCCGGCTGGGATCGGGTGATCGTGGTCGGCAGCCTGCTCGCCGCGCTCGGCTGGGGTGTCGTGCTCGCCGGGCTGCTCCAGGGCGTACCGCTGCGCGCGGACGGGCACGTCGCCGGGGTGACGCACCTGTTCACCCCGTTCGCCGCCGCCACCGGGCTGGCCCTGGTCGCGCTGGTCGCCGCGCACGGTGCGACCTTCCTCACGCTGCGGCTACCGGCCGCCGAGGGCGACCGGCTCCGCCCGCTGGCCGGCCGGCTGCTCGGCACCGCGCTCGTCGCGGTCACCGCGGCCACCGTCTTGGGCCTGCTCTCCGACCGGGTACGCGCCGCCGCGCAGCGCCCCCTGGCCGGCGTACTCCTGGTGATCCTGCTGGTCGGGGCCCTGCTCGCGGCACGGACGGCGCTGCTGCGGCGGCGCACCGGGGTGGCCTTCACCGCCACCGCCGCGGCGCTGGCACTGCCGGTGCTGCTGGTCGGGACGACCCTCTGGCCCTACGTGCTGGTGTCGACTGTCGAGCCAGGGGCGTCACTGACGGTGACCGACGCGGCGGCCAGCGCACCGACCCTGCGTCTGCTGGGCTGGCTGGCGGTGCCGCTCCTGCCGGCCCTACTAGGCTTCCAGGCGATGTGCTGGTGGATTTTCCGGGGACGGACCGACGGCAGGGCACCGGTGTACTGGTGAACCGCCGCCCCTTCGACCCGCGGCTGCTGCGTCGGGTCCCTGCGGCCCGACGCGACCTCGCCCTGCTCGCGCTGCTCGGTGTGCTCGCCGCCGGCCTGGTCGTGGCGCAGGCCACCGCCCTGGCCGTGCTGCTGGCCACGGCGTTCACCGGCGGCCTCGACCGGGCCGCGCTGGCCGGTTTCGTGGCCGCCGTCGCCGCCCGCGCGCTGGTGGTCTGGGCGCAGGGCGCGGTGTCGGCGCGGGTGGCCGCCACGGTCAAGGCGGCCATGCGGGCCGAGTTGCTCGGCGCGGTGGCCCGGCAGGGACCCGGTTGGGTCGCCGGACAGCGGGCCGGGCAGTTGGCCACTCTCGCCGGTCGCGGGCTGGACGCCCTGGACGCCTACTTCACCGGATATCTGCCGCAGCTCGTGCTGAGCGTCACCGTGCCGGTCGCGGTGCTGGGTCGGGTCTTCCTCGCCGACTGGAGTTCGGCGGTGATCATCGCGCTGACCCTGCCGCTCATCCCGATCTTCGGGGCGCTGCTCGGCTGGCAGGCCCAGGCCGCCACCGAGCGACAGTGGCGGCGGCTGAGCCTGCTCGGCGGGCACTTCCTGGACATGGTGGCCGGGCTGCCCACGCTGCGCGCGTTCGGCCGGGCCCGGGCGCAGACCGACACGGTCCGCCGGATGGCCGACGGTCACCGGATCGCCACCATGAAGACGCTGCGCATCGCCTTTCTCTCCGCGCTGGTGCTGGAACTGGTCGCCACCCTGTCGGTGGCGCTGGTCGCCGTCCCGGTCGGCATCCGACTGCTCGGCGGCGGGCTGGCCCTACAGACCGCGCTGCTGGTGCTGTTGCTCACCCCGGAGGCGTACCTGCCGCTGCGGGCGGCCGGCAGCCGGTTCCACGCCAGCATGGAGGGGCTCACCGCGCTGGACGAGGCGTTGACCCTCGCCGACTCCGCGCCGGCACCGACGGCTCCGGCGGGAACGGCGCCGGACGGCCGGGGCGAAATCAGGTTCGAGTCGGTGACCGTCGCCTACCAGCGCACCACGGCGCTGCGGGACGTGACGCTGACCGTCCGGCCCGGCGAACGGATCGCGATCATCGGACCGAGCGGTGCCGGCAAGAGCACCCTGCTGGGCCTGCTGCTCGGCTTCGTGACGCCGACCGCCGGGCGGGTCACCGTCGGCGGGCTCGACCTGGCCGGTGCCGACCTCGACGGCTGGCGCCGGCAGGTGGCCTGGGTACCGCAGCGGGCCCACCTGTTCGCCGCGTCACTGGCCGACAACATCCGGCTCGGCACCCTGACGCCGCGCCGGCCACGGTCGCCGCCGCCGTCCGCGCCGCCGCCCTCGGCGACGTGGTCGCCGCGCTGCCCGACGGGCTGGACACCGTCCTCGGCGAACGCGGGCACGGCCTGTCCAGCGGGCAGCGGCAGCGGGTGGCACTGGCTCGGGCGTTCCTGCGGGACTCCCCTGTGGTCCTGCTCGACGAACCGACCGCCCGGCTCGACGCCGCCGCCGAGGCGGCGGTGCTGTCGGCCACCCGGAGGCTGGTCGCCGGCCGCACCGCGCTGCTGGTCGCCCACCGGCCCGCGTTGCTGACCGACGTCGACCGCATCCTGCGGGTCTCCGACGGCCGGGTCACCGAGCTGACACCGGCACCGGCGGGGGAACTCCGATGAGCAGCGGACGCGAGGCCGGCACCGCCGGACACCCGTTCCACGACGGCGGACGGCGGGCGGCCGAGGCGCCGACGGCCGGACGGCGACGGCCACCCGAGCTGACCGTGCTGCGGCTGGCCCGGCCGTACCTGAGGCGCCTGGCCGGTGCCGGCCTGCTCGCCGCGGCCACCGAGTTCGCCGGGCTGGCCCTGATGGCCACCGCGACCTGGCTGCTGATGACCGCCGCCGGTCAGCCCCCGCTGGACCGACTCACCGTGGCGATCGTCGCGGTGCGGGCCCTCGCGGTCGGCCGGGGCGTGCTGCGTTACACCGAGCGGCTCGCCGGGCACGACGCGGTGCTGCGCCTGGTCACCGATGTCCGGGCGCGGGTCTTCGGCACCCTGGCCGCCGGGCGCGGTGCCCCGCCGCGCAGCGGGGACGCGCTGAGCCGGCTGGTCTCCGACGTGGAGGCGGTGCAGGACCTGCTGCTGCGCGTGGTCGTCCCGGCCGGCGCGGCCGGGCTGGTGGGTGTGCTCGCGGTCGGTCTGACCGCGCTCGTCTCGCCGCCGGCCGCGCTCGCGCTCGCCGCCGGCCTCCTGGTGGCCGGCGTGGCCCTGCCGGCACTGGCCACCGCGCTGACCCGACGGGCCGGCGCCGAGGTGGCGCCGCTGCGGGGCGCGCTCGCCAGCGACGCGGTCGATCTCACCCACGGCGCCGCCGACCTGGCCGCCTTCGGTGCCACTGCGGACGCACTCGCCGCGGCCGGGGCCGGGCCCGGCGGCTGGCCCGGCTGGAGCGACGGCTCGCCGCACTCGGCTTCGCCGTCGACGCCGCAGGGTGCTCGTCGCCGGGCTCACCGCCGGCGCGGTGGTGCTCGTGGCGCTCCGCGCCGGGGTGGCCGGGGTGCTGGTCGGTGTCCTGGCGGTCGGCGCGCTGGCCGCCGTCGAGATCGCCCTCGCGCTGGTCGGCGCCGCCCGGCAGTGGGCCGGGCTGCGTTCCGGTCTGGCGCGGGTCGCCCAACTCCTGGAGACCGCCCCGGACCCGGGGGCCGACGCCCGACCGGGAGCCGAGCACGGCGCACCGGCCGGGCACCGGGCCGACACCGGGCCCGCCGTCCGGTTCGCGGGAGTGACCGTCCGATACCGGCCCGGTACGCCCGCCGCACTCGACGGGTTCGACCTCGCCGTGCCGGCCGGCCGCCGGGTCGCGGTCGTCGGCCCGAGCGGCGCGGGCAAGAGCACGCTGGCCGCCGTCCTGACCGGCGCGGTGCGTCCCGACGCCGGCCGGGTCACCCTGGACGGGCGGGACGTGTCGGCGTACCCGCCCGACGAACTGCCCCGGCTGGTCGGCGGGCTGCTCGCCGAGGCGTACGTCTTCCACGCCACGGTCCGGGACAACGTGCTGCTCGGCCGCCCGGATGCCGACGAGGGCGCGCTGGCCGGCGCCACCACCGCCGCCGGCCTGGCGGACTGGATCGGTGCCCAGCCGGACGGCTGGGACACGGTGGTCGGTGAGGAGGGTGGGCAGCTCTCCGGCGGGCAGCGGCAGCGGGTCGCGTTGGCCCGCGCCCTGCTCGCCGCGCCCGGCGTGCTGGTGCTCGACGAGCCGACCGAGGGCCTGGACCCGGTCGCCGCCGACGAGGTGCTCGCCTCGACGCTGGCCGCGACCCCCGCCGGGCACTCGGTGCTGCTGATCACCCACCGGCTCAGCGGGCTCGCCGGCTTCGACGAGGTCGTGGTGCTGGATGCCGGCCGGGTGGTCCAGCGCGGCCGGCACGCGGAGCTGATGGCGGTGCCCGGTTGGTACCGCGACCAGTGGGCGTTGCAGCAGGCGGCCGAGCACGGCTACCTCGCGCTGCCGGGCTGACCCCTGCGGGGCCGGCTCCGGGATGTCCCGGACGTCACCGACCCGCCTCGCATGGCAGGGTGGGGCCATGCCGGTCGGGGATGACGTGTCGGTCGAGGAGCATCTGCGGCAACTCGCGGATCGGCTCCGCGGGCCGCGCCGGCTGCGGACCGACCTGATGACCGAGGCGCGGCACGGCCTGCTGGACACCGTCGAGGCGTACCGGGACAGCGGCCTGACCGAACGCGAGGCGTCGCGGCGGGCGGTCGCCGAGTTCGGTACCCCGGACCAGCTCGCCCCGGCATACCAGGCCGAGCTGGCGGTGGCGGCGCTGCGCGGGCTGTCGCTGCGGGTGGTCGCCTTCGCCGCGACCGCCGCGATCGCCGGCGACCTGACCTGGCGCGGGTCGAGCTGGAGTTCCGGTCCCCGACCGCCGGCCGGCTACCTGCTGTTGTCGCAGTCGGTGGAGTGGATCTGGGTGGGCGCGCTCCTGCTCGGCCTGACCGGCCTGACGCTGGTGACGGCCACCGCACGCTCGGCCCGCCCGGGGCTCACCAGCCTGGCCCGCTCGGTGGGCGTCGCGCTGACCGGAGCCGCCGCCCTGGGCGCGCTGACCGGCGCGGGCCTGTTCGGCTGGTCGATCCTGCTGTGGGACGCGGCTCTCACCTGGCCGCCGATGATCATCGGACTGCTCGCCGCCGGTGCGGCCCACGTCTGGTTGGGCCGGGCCGCGCGCACCTGGCTGCTGGCGGCCCGCTGAGGCTACGCCGGAACCGGTGCTCAGCCCGCCGTCGTGGCGGTGGCACCCGGGTCCAGGAAGCGCCCGACCGTCGCGCTGAACTCACGCCACCCCGACCGCTGGTCGGCCAGCGTGCGCCGACCGGCGTCGGTGAGCTCGTACGTCCGCCGCTCCCGACCGTTGACGGTGCTCCAGGCGCTGACCACGTGCCCGGCCCGCTCCAGCCGGCGCAGCGCCGGGTAGACCGAGCCGGTCGGCAGATCGAGCCGGCCGTCACTGCGCGCCCGCAGGGCGTCGATGATCGCGTAGCCGTGCAGCGCGCCCCGCTCCAGCACCGCCAGCAGCAGGGCGTCGAGGTGTCCGTGCAACGCCTGGGCGTTCATACGTAGACACGCTACTTGTTGGCCGGGTGATGGCGCCACCGGGGTGCGGCCACCGGTTACCCAACGCAGCCAACTAGGGTATGTGCCCAGAGTCACTCACCGGCACCAGCGCCGATGGGTGGTAGCCCGACGCACACGGAGGTCACCGTGGCCCGCCAGTCGCCCCAACGGCCGGAAGCCGACGAACCCGAGCTCGATGACACGACCGGCACCGCCGAGCCGGATGCCACCGAGCCGGCCGACGCCGCCCCGGTCGATGTGGACCGCGCGCTCTGGGACGAGTTGCGGATCGAACCGGTGGAGATCGCCCTGCCCGCCGGCACCGGCTTCACCCTGCGGGCCTACCGGCCGGCCAGCGAGCTGACGCCGACCGACGTGGCCGAGCGCGATGCCGACGACCCGTTCCTCGCCCGCCGGCAGGTCGCGGAGACCGAGGAGGACGAGGACGAGGGCGATGTCGTCATCCTCGACGAGGACGTCGCCCGGGATTTCGCCGAGGACGAGGACGAGGAGAAGCGGGGCAAGGTCGACGACACCACCGCCGGCGACGAGAAGGACGACGCCGACGAGGCGGCGGCCGACGACGGCGAGGTGCCGGTCTTCCTGAGCCATCGAGGTCGGCTCCTGCTGTTCAAGACGCCCGAATCCCTGGTCAGTTTCGTGCGATCGGGCGCACCCAACGATCTGTCCCAGCTGGACAGTTGGAATGAACTGTCCGAACGGGTGGAACCCGCCGACATCGCACCGCTCGACGAGGACGTCTACGAGCTGGACCTCGTCGTGGAGAACCTCCGCGGCGGACACGACACCTGGGACCCGACGCTGCTCATCGAGGCCGGCGAGGTCGCCCGCGACCTGGCGTACGCCCTGCGTCTGCCCGCGGTGCTCGACATGCTCTCCAGCGGCTCCAGCCTCGACGACCTGGACGAGGCGCTGCGGGCCTCGGTCAACGGCGGGCTCGGCGGCTTCATGGGGCGGCGTAGGCTGAAGAAGATCGGGGCACAGACCGCAAGTCTCGGTTGGCGGACCATTGTCGGAAAGATCTCTGCGATCGTGGACTGGCGCGACTGACCCACACCAGGGAGCATCAGTCTCTGGCAGAGAAAGCCTCGTGTCCCGGGAGGAGGACGACGCCGTGGCGCTCGTGCGCGTGTACTGCGGTCTGGCCTCGGCGGACCTGGTCGACCGGCCGGTCTCGGCCGGGTCGGCGCTGACGTCCGCGGTGGTCGACGACGCAGGCCGCCTGCTGCATGTCTGCGAGATCGGCGACGACCCGGCGGGTTACGCCCGACTGGTCACGCTGCTCGTGGAACGCTCAGGCGGGCCGAGCGGTGCGGCGATTGCCGCCGACAGCGACGACCACACCGTCACCTCGCTGCTCAGCGCCGCAGGTCGCCCGTTGGCGATCGCCGACGACGACTCGGTCGACGACTTCGCCGAACGGTTCGCCGACGACGACTCGCTGGAGGAGATGCAGTCACCGCCGGCTGTCCGGCGCGCCATCGGCCTCGCCCGGGCCCTACAGGCAGGCGCCCTGTCGGCCGTGACCCTGCCGGCCCCCCGGGAGCTCGCCGGCTACAAGCAGGTGCTCGCCGCGCACGCCGCGCTGGCAAGTGGACGCCACTCTGCCGCGGTCGCCCTGCGTGAGGTGCTGCGCGAGCTGTACCCGGCCGCGCTGCGGGCCTACCCCGACCCGGCCGAGTCGATCCCACTGGCCGTGCTGGACGCGTTGCCCGAGCCGGGCATGCTCACCGACGCGGCCGGCCGCGGGCGCGATGCCGCCGTCACCGCCGACGCCGTCACCGCCCAACTCGCGGCGGACGGGGCGGGCGACGCCGAGGCGATCGACGAGGCCGTCACCGCGCTGCGGGTCGCCATCTCCGAGACTCCGCGCCGGTCCACGGTCAACCGGGCTCTCACCGCCGCCGCCGCGGAGACCATCCGGCAGGCGGTCGCCTCCGTACGGGCCTGCGACGCCGGCTGCGAGGCGTTGGTCGGTGCGCTGCACGCCCGTACCGCCGGGCCGGCACAGGTGTCCGGCCGGCGGGCCGCGGCACGACGCGGCGAACCGGTCGGCGAGCTGTCGACCGCCGGCACCGGAGCCGGCCTGCGGGCGGTGCGCCCCACCGGGCCCGAGCCGGCCGGCGGACGCCGCAGCCGGCCGGAACCGGCCCCGGCAGCGTTCCACCGCCGTCACCGCGGCCCCTCGGGCCACCGCCGGTGGCTCCTCCCCGGTCGCCCCGCCCCCGTCGCACCCGCGCCGGTGGCGCCGGCCGCCGCCGGCCCACCCGCCTCGGCGTTGCCGTCGCGTGGCGACGCCCTTCCGTCCCGGATCGACGGGCCGACCAACCGGCCGATCTCGTCGCCACCCCCGCCGCCGCCCGGGATCACCCCGATCGCGCCGGCGCAACGTGGCTCCGTTCCACCCGCCGAGGCGGGCGAACCGTTCCGGCCGACGCTCACCACCGCGGCGATCAACCACGCGCGGGCCGAGCGCCAGCGCACCATCATCCCGCCCCGGCCGAAGACCAACAGCGAGCCGCCGGCGCCGACGGGTGGCTTCAGCGTCACCGACCTCAGTGTTCCGGTGCCGGCGCCCCGACCCGAGCAGGAGACGGCCACTCCCGGCTCCCGCGCGAACTGGCCGCTGGTCAACAACCCGGAGAACCCAGCCGACACCCCGGCCCGCAACCTCGCCACCGGCCCGTACGACGACCGGGGCGGGCGCCGGCCCGCCGAGCCCCCACCGACCCCGGCCTGGACCGTCGGGTGACCCCGCCGTGGCTCGCCGACGACCTGCCGCCGGAGCCACCCGTGCTCCGGTTGGTGGAGCCGCCACCGCTGGCCGACCGGGCGCTGCGCGGCGGTGCCGAGCCGCAGCCGGAGACCCCGCCGCTGCGGCTCGTCGACCAGGACGCTGCGGAGCGTGGCAGGCGGATGGCCGAACGCCTGGATCTCCCGCCCACGCGCCGACCGGAGCCGGCGGCAGAGCACCGGCCGCCGCCGATCCCCGACGAGGGCGACGGCGACCTGCTGATCTTCGCCCAGGCCCGGTCGGCCTGGTTCGTCGGGCACGGCGAGGAAGCCGACCTGGAGTGGGCGACCACGGCCGACACCGGCTGGCAGGCCGCCGAGCAGGCGGCGCGACCGGCGGTGGGTGCCGAGACGACGGCCGGTCTGCCCAAGCGCGTACCGCAGGCAAACCTCGTGCCCGGCTCGCCGCTGCGTGAGGAGCGTCCACTGCGGATCGTGCGGGACGCTGCCAGTCTGGCGGAGAACACCACCGGCTACTTCCGCGGTTGGCGCCGGGGACAGGAAATCGGCGGGTTCGCGGTCGGCGGTCGGCCAGGGCGGGAGGCCGCCGGAGGCTGGGACTTCAGCCGGGACACCGGCGACCGCGACGACGACCGGGAGTACGAGTACCGCTCCGCCGGCTACCGCTCCTGACGCCCTCACCTCCGACGCCGGTTCGGCAGCCGCCGAACCGGCCGTCGCGGCCCCCGGCCACCCGACGCGCCTACCGCGACCTCGTCGCGGCGAACCTCCGCCGGGCGCCTACTCGGTCCAGTTGACGGCGGCGCGCCCGCACCGCCGCAGCCCGTCCGCGCCGCGAACCCGTCCACTCGGCGGGTCGCAGCGATCGAACTCGTGCGGGCAGCAACCAGCGCCCGGTGTCGACGGAGGCCGTCACCGGGCGCTGGAACGCGATCGTCAGGCCGGGGCGACGGCGCGCGTGCGACGCATGGTCAGCACGTACTCGACCAGCGAGATCAGCACGTGCTTCGTCGACTCCCGGTTACGGGCGTCACAGGCCACCACCGGCACGTGCGAGGAGATCGCGAGAGCGTCGCGAACGTCCTGCGGGTCGTGGTACTGCATCCCGTCGAAGCAGTTGATGGCCACCAGGTACGGCAGCCGCCGGTGCTCGAAGAAATCGATCGCCGCGAAGCAGTCGGCCAACCGGCGGGTGTCCACCAGCACGACCGCGCCGATCGCGCCCCGGACCAGTTCATCCCACATGAACCAGAAGCGGGTCTGACCCGGCGTACCGAAGAGGTACAGGATCAGATCACGATCGATCGAGATACGACCGAAGTCCATGGCCACCG
Source organism: Micromonospora tarapacensis (assembly GCF_019697375.1). NCBI lineage: Bacteria > Bacillati > Actinomycetota > Actinomycetes > Micromonosporales > Micromonosporaceae > Micromonospora > Micromonospora tarapacensis. Next base: position 4,486,464 of record NZ_JAHCDI010000004.1, read on the forward strand.
TGGTCGTCGTCTTACCCGGCACCTGCCGGGTGTCATCGACGCCGACCCCGGCGGAAGTCATGATCGCCTCGGTGGTCAGCGGCGTGATCTCCGAGACCGAGCCGACCAGCGTCGTTTTACCGACGCCGAATCCACCGGCGATAACAATCTTCGCCGACGTCACGCGCCCGCTCGGGGTCGGCGGGCGGTGCGACATGTCAGAGCCTGCGAAGTCCACTCAGCACCCTCTCCAGCAATTCAGTGCCCACCGCGTCGTCCGAGTCGTCCAGGATGGTCGGCTCGTGGACCGCGACCAGGCCGTCCGTCGCCATGTCGGCGATGAGCACCCGGGCCACGCCGAGCGGAAGCTGCATTCTCGCCGCGATCTCGGCGAGCGACTGCACGCGTCCGTCACACAGCGCGGCAATGTACTGGTGCTCACGGCCTTGGCCACCATTGCCAGTGGCAGCGGCCCGACCGCGCACCGTCGTCTCGACAAGCGCCTCCAGGGCGATGTCGAGGCGGGGACGGGTACGACCACGGGTTACGGCGTATGGACGAACCAACGCGCCGGTCGGCTCGTCACGATCGGTCATCTCGCCGCTCACCTCCCTCGTACCCGGCACCGGCTCGCACCGGTGCTACCCGTCGTATGCAGTGTTGTTGTCGCCCCGCCTGCCTACCGGCCGGCGCGACGATCAGCCCATCATCCCGACAGCCGTGCGCGTCTGCGGAGTCAGGGCGTCGCCCACCCGGTCGACGAGCAGGGCCATTTCGTAGCCGACCTGTCCCACGTCGCAACTACGCGCGGCGAGCACCGCGAACGACGAGCCGTCGGATATCGACATCAGGAACAGGAAGCCGTTGTCCATCTCGACCACGGTCTGTAGCACCGCGCCTCCCTCGAAGCAGCGGGCCGCGCCCTGGGTCAGGCTGACCAGGCCGGAGGCGATCGCCGCCAACTGGTCTGCCCGGTCCCGTGGAAGGTCTCGTGACGACGCCAGGAGCAGGCCGTCCGCGGAGACGGCAACCGCATGTGCGACACCGGGCACCCGATCGGCGAAGTTGGCCAGCAGCCAACCGAGATCCTGCGTAGTAGTCATCCTTCTTGCTCCTTCTGCCTGCTCCCGGCCACCGGGCCTGAGCCAGACTGCGAGGATTGCTGCCCGTCCGAAGTTTCCTCCGAGCCGGTCGGGTTGCTGTCCGAGGGGTGGCTACGTCCCCGCTGGACACCGCGGTGGTAGGCGGAGAGCAGACCGCGCACCGACTCCGGGTTGCGGCGCTGCACCGAGGTGGTCGGCTTCTCCACCGCACCCGGTACGAGCTGTGCCATCGGCGTGCGCTTCGGCAGCCCGGTCTGGGTGGTGCCGCTGGGCGGCGCCTGACTGGCGGCGGAAGCCGCCCGCCAACCGTCGTCGGCGGCGGTCTGCCAGACACTGTCCTGCGACGCCGTACGGTGCGACGGCCTGCTCTCGGCAGCCCCGGGACGGGGTCCACCGCTCGCCGCCGCGCCCTTCCCGCCGGGCGCTCCTGCGGCCGTCGGAGTCTCTGCCATCGGTGCGTTACCTGTCGTCCCGGTTGGGGTCTGCTGAACGGTTCGACCCGCGACGTCGACCGCCGAGAACTGCTGGGTCGCCGCGCCGGCCGTCGCCGGCTGCCGGGCTCCCGCCGACTCTTCCGGACCCGGACGGCGGGTCCGGAACCAGGCCGACTCCAGCTCCCGGAAGATCGGCAGCTCCATCGTCTCGTCCGCGTACCGTTGCCGGTTCTGGGACTGCGGCGCGGGCGTGGTCGGCTGGTTCTGCGCCGGGGCGGGCCTCCCGACCGGAGCCGACGCCGGGCGCTGCACCCGGGGCAGCTCGGTGGTCATGTCCAGCGCGGCGGCCAGCCGCTCGGGCACGGGCGGGGCGGCAGGCTCCCCGGCCACCGGCGGCCAGGCCGGCGGCGCCGGAGTTCCACCGGCGTGGGGCGTCGCCGAGGCGGGCCGCTGCGGCAGCAGACCGCCGGGCGGCGTCGATACCGGCGACGCCGAAACCGGGGCGGACGACACCGGCGGGGCGGAGTACGGCATGCCCGACACCGGCGGCGACGAGACCGGCGGCACCGGAGGAGCCGACACCGCGGGCGGGGCGTACGGCCCGGCCTCGGGGCTGCTCGACAGCTGGCGCGGGATGGTCGGCTGCTGGCCGGGGGCCGGGTCGTCGGTGGAGCGGCGCTGCGGCAGCGGATCGACCGAGTGGCCGTTCGACGAGCGCCGGGCGAAGTTGTCGCCGCCGCTGGTGCCGCTGGCGCCGGTCAGGTCCGACCAGGCGGGCAGGTTGCCCGCACCCGCCGTGGTGACCGGCGTGCCGGAGCCGTTTCGGCTGGCCGGGTCGAAGGGCCGACCGCCCAGGGTCACCTGGTTGCCCGAGCCACCGGGCGGACGCGTGGCCGGCACGGACGCACCGTTGCCGAGCGCGGGCGGCGCACCGAACGCCGAGGTCGGCCCGGTCGAGGGCCGGCCGAGGCGGGTAGCGCGGCGGGCTGCTGGCCCCGACCGGACAGTGCCCGGGGCACCAGCACCGTCGAGGGCAGCGTGACCTCGGCGACGGTGCCCCGGTCACTGCCGGGACGCAGCTCGACCTTCACGGTGTGCCGGGCCGCCAGACGGGCGACCACAACCAGACCCATCATCCGGGAAACCGCTACGTCCACCTGCGGTGGCGTGGCCAGCCGCTCGTTGAGGTCGGCCAACTGCTCACCGCTGATGCCGATGCCGCGGTCCTCCACGTACAGCGAGGCGCGGTCGCCGACCCGCCGGGCCTCCACCAACACCTGCGAGTCCGGTGGGGAGAACGCGGTGGCGTTGTCGAACAGCTCGGCGACGAGGTGGACCAGGTCGTTGACGGCGTGCGAAGCCACCTCGATGTCCCGGTCGATCACCCCGAACTCGATCCGGGTGTAGTGCTCGACCTCGGACTGGCCGGCCCGCAGCACGTCGATCAGGGCGGCCGGTTCCCGCTGCACCCGCGTCGAGTCGGCGCCAGCGAGGACGAGCAGGTTCTCGTCGTTGCGGCGCATCCGGGTGGCGAGGTGGTCCAGCTGGAACAGCTCCGCCAGGCGGTCCGGGTCCTCCTCGCCGCGCTCCAGCCGGTCGAGGTGGCCGATCAGCCGGTCGACCAGGATCTGGGACCGGCGGGCCAGGTTGACGAACATGGTCGCGACGGACGCCCGCAGCGCGGCCTGCTCGGCGGCGGTGCGGACCGCCTCCAGGTGGACCGCGTTGAACGCCTCGGTCACCTGCCCGAACTCGTCCTTGCTGCGCACCGGCAGTGGCTCGGCGATCTGGTTGGCCAGTTGCACCGGGGAGAGCTGCCCGGTGACCTGCGGGTCGCGCAGCCGGGCCACCGCCTGGGGCAGGCCGTACTGGGCGATGGAGAGCGCACCCTGGCGAAGCTCACGCAGCGAGCGGGCCATCGAGCGGGCCACCAGGTACGCCAGGAAGATGGCCAGCAACAGCATCGTGAGTAGCAGGCCGGTCTCCAGGAACACCTGACGCTGCACGTCGGAGCGGAGTTCACCGGCCTGTGCCACCACGTCGCTGTCGAACTTCGACTCGACCGAGCGGATCAGCTTGCCGTTGGCGACCAGCGCGGCGTCCCACTGCTCGGGCGTGAAGGAGATGCCGGCCAGGTCCCGGGAGGTGTCGGCGTTGACCTGGCTGATGTAGATCGTGGCCTGCCGGCGGTCGCCGCCGCCGATGGTCTGGGCGTGGAACTCCGCCTGCGCCTCGGTGGCGACCGCGTTGAAGCTCTGCTGCGCCTGCTGCTGGCCGGTCTCGCTGGAGATGTAGTCCGTCCGCAGGGTCGAACTCATGCCGTCCAGGATCAGGGCCCGGTGCACGACCACCCGGCGGACGGAGAGCCACTCCTTCTCACGGGCCACCGCGGCGGCGGCCCGCATCCGGTCGCTCAGCTCGTTGTCACCGGCCAGCTGGCTGGCCGAGTCCCGGACGGTGAGCAGCTGGTTGATCAACTCGTCGTAGGACTGTAGCGCGTCGGTGATCTTGAACTTGCCGTTGAGCACCTGGCTGCGGGTGCCGGGTAGGTCACCGAGGCCCTCGTCGATCTGGAGGAGCAGGCCCTGCAGGTTCTCGGGCAGGTCGGTGAGATCGGACCGCTGCTGCGAGTAGGGGCCCTTGACCTCGTCCACCCGGGACGCGACGTCGCTGTAGACGGCGGTGTTCTTCTTCTTCGCCTCCGACTCGCCCTGACCCGACTGCGGTGGCGGCACGCCGAGCAGCAGCACGGCGGCCGTCCGCTCGTCCTGTAGGCCGTCCACCAGCTCACCGGAATAGCCGATCAGCTCGGCGAGGTCGCCGGTCCGATTGGCGTCGTTCAAGGCATCCAGGTGGTCGACCAGACCACTGGTGCCCACGACGACCGTGGCGATGGTCGGCACGATCATGATGAGACCGAGCTTGGACCAGATCGGCATGTCGCGGAGCCGACCTGCCGGCCGGCGCAGACGCGACAGGAAGGAACCTGCCGTCTTCGGCCGTTTGCTCACGTCACCGCCCTCGTGATTGCAGCATCCGCGTTGCCCCCGGACAACGCCCAGCAGCCGACCCGGCGGGTCGGACCATCCGAGATTCCATCACGCCGCCCGGGAAAGAGAAAGCCCAGGTTGGCGCCAGCCGGAGGTGTGATGAGATGTTGATGCAATTTGATCGCGGTCCGTCTGTCCGGAGTTACCGAAGGTAATGGGAATCCCGCGCCGAGGCGTCCTGTTTGCCGGCCCTTTGGGCTCCGGAAAGCCGTACATAGCACGACAGATTGGCCTGCCTGTGCTCTGTTTGGACGACTTTTACGAGAATGGCGATGACCCAACGTCACCGCGACGGGACGGTCAGATCGATTGGGAGTCGCCCGGTTCGTGGGACGCCGTAGCCGGCGTCGAAGTCATCGACCAACTGGCTCGCCGTGGCCGGGCGGACGTACCGGTCCATCCGATCGATGAGGATCGCCGGGTAGCCGTTCGGCGCTTCTCGTTGGCCAGTACGCCACTTTTCGTAGCCGAAGGGATCTTCGCTGCGGAGATCGTCCGCGAGTGCCGGCGACGCGGTCTGCTCGCCGGGGCCGGCGCCGCTCAGACCAACAACTTCGCGTACGCCGGCTTGATCACCTCGTCGATGATCCGCAGCCGCTGGTCGAACGGGATGAAGGCGCTCTTCATCGCGTTGATCGTGAGCCACTGTAGTTCCCGCCAGCCGTAGCCGAACGCGTCCACCAGCAGGGCCATCTCCCGGGACATCGAGGTGCCGCTCATCAACCGGTTGTCGGTGTTGACCGTGACGCGGAACCGCAGGTCCCGCAGGAGACCGATGGGGTGCTCGGCGATCGACGCGGCGGCACCGGTCTGCACGTTGGACGACGGGCACAGCTCCAGCGGGATCCGCTTGTCCCGCACGTACGCGGCCAGTCGGCCGAGCCTCGGCTCGGGGCCGGGCGTGATGTCGTCGACGATGCGCACGCCGTGGCCGAGACGATCGGCTCCGCACCACTGGATCGCCTGCCAGATGGAGGGCAGCCCGAAGGCCTCCCCGGCATGGATGGTGAAGTGGAAGTTCTCCCGCTGGAGATACTCGAAGGCGTCCAGGTGACGGGTGGGCGGGAAGCCCGCCTCCGCACCGGCGATGTCGAAACCCACCACGCCGTGGTCGCGGTGCCGCACGGCAAGCTCGGCGATCTCCTGCGATCGGGCCGCGTGCCGCATCGCGGTGAGCAGCGTGCCCACCCGGATCGGCGTACCGGCCTCGGCGGCGAGCGCACTGCCCTCGACGAAGCCGGCCAGCACCGCCTCCACCACCTCGTCGAGGGTCAGGTCCTTTTCCAGGTGCTGCTCCGGGGCGAACCGCACCTCGGCGTAGACCACGCCGTCGGCGGCCAGGTCGAGGGCGCACTCGCGGGCCACCCGGCGCAACGCGGCGGCGGTCTGCATCACGGCGACCGTGTGCGCGAACGTCTCCAGGTAACGCTCCAACGAACCCGAGTCGGCCGCCGCCGCGAACCACCGGCCCAACTCGGCCGCATCGGTGGTGGGCAGTTCATGACCGACCTCGGCGGCCAGGTCGACGATCGTCCCGGGGCGCAGGCCGCCGTCCAGGTGATCGTGCAGCAGCGCCTTCGGTGCCCGGACGATGTCCTCGTAGCGGATGTTCGTACTGAGCATGCTCCGACCCTAGTCCGCGCCGGTCGGTGACCTGCCGTGGACCCGCTCGCCCGTAGACTCGCAGCCGTGAGGGAACGGCAGCCGTGATGGACCCCTGCGTCGTCGCCCGGCTGCGCTGCCCGGTCTGCCGCGACCCGCTGGCCGAGGTCATCACCGGTGACTCCCGGGCGTTGCGGTGCCCCCGCCGGCACAGCTTCGACATCGCCCGGCAGGGCTACGTCAACCTGCTCACCGGCCGCGCCCCGCACAGCGGCGACACCGCCGAGATGGTCGCCGCCCGGGCGGACTTCCTGGCTGCCGGTCACTACGACGTCATCTCCGCCGCCCTCGCGGACGCCGTCCGCCACCCGACTGTCCTGCCCGCCCTCTGCTCTGCTTCGACATCCGCAACGGAAACCGGCCGAAGATGTTGCGCCGAGGCAAACAGCGCAACGGCGACGCAGCCGAACACGCCCGGCGCCCAGCCGGCCGGACGGGCGGACCCGCTGGTGGTGGAGGCGGGCGCGGGCACCGGACGGCACCTCACGGCGGTGCTGGCGGCCGTGCCCGCAGCCGTCGGTCTCGCGCTGGACATCTCCAAACCCGCGCTACGTCGGGCCGCCCGCGCCCACCCGCGGGTCACCGCCGCGGTGGCCGACACCTGGCAGCGACTACCGCTGGCGGATGGCGCGGCGGCGGTGTTGCTGAACGTCTTCGCGCCCCGTAACGGCGCCGAGTTCCGCCGGGTGCTCGACCCGCACGGGCGGCTGCTGGTGGTGACCCCGGCCGCCGACCACCTCGCCGAACTGGTCGACGCGCTCGGCCTGCTGCGGGTCGACCCGGCCAAGGAGGAACGGGTCGCGGCCAGCCTCGACGGGCGCTTCACCGAGGAGGTGTCCGCCGTGCACCGGCGGGAGCTGACGTTGACCGGCCCGGAGGTGAGCACCCTGGTCGGCATGGGGCCGAGCGCCTGGCACACCGATCGAGCGGGGCTGGCTGCCCGGATCGCCACCCTGGGCGCGCCGGTCCGGGTGACCGTGGCGGTCCGGCTCGGGATATATCGCCACGCCGGCGACAGCCATCGTTCAACACCAGTCACCTAGGTGGAGAGGTCGACCTCTTCCCAGCCCGGCGGCTCGTCATGGTACGGCCCGCGCAGGATCACCGCCCACTCCAGCGCCCACCGCCGCTGCCCGATCGCGTTGCCGTCCACCATGCCCGGCAACGACCGACCGGCCCGACTCACCTCCAGATACGCCCAGTCCAGGCAGTAGTGCAGGTCGAGCAGGGCCGCCGCGTCCGCCGGGTGCTGCGGCGCGGCCAGGATCCGGGAACGCCACTGCCGGAAGGTCTCCCCCTCCGCGATGGTCGGCAGCCGCTCCACCAGCCGGTCGTCGGCCGGCATGGTCGGGTCGAGTTGCTTGGTCAGGCCGAGCACCCAGGCCAACGAGAACAGCGCGTCGTGATGCAGCACGAAGGAGCGGTGATCGCCCTTGGCGCCGGTGACGAACTGGAACTCCGGTGGGGTGACCATCTCCACCAGATGCGAGGCGAGCAGCCAGCTCATCGCGGCCTGGGGCGGCATGCCGAAACAGCGGGCCAGGATCAGGTGCAGCACCGCGATGCGCGCCTCGATCTCCACCGTCGGCCGCAGCTCGATCTCGTCGCCTGGCTCCCAGACCAGCGGGAACTGCGGCGGCGGCAGCGGCAGCCGCAGTCGGGACAGCTCGTCCAGGCTCGCCTCACGCACCTCGCGGGGGTCCGGGGCAGGCACGATCACGGCAACATCCCTTGTCTGCTCACGACGTCTTGGCGCCGACTGTCCCCCCTGGCCTGCGAGAATAGCGGCCCCGCCGGTCCGGCACCATGGGGTCGGGCCAGGGTTTCGTCACTCGACGCGTTCGATCACCAGCGGCGTCGGGGCCGGCGGCCGGCCGGCGACGGTGACCGCCCGGGCGGCCTCCGCCAGCGCTGGCGGGATCCGCTCCGCCTGCTCGGCCCGCAACTCGTAGAGGGGCTCTCCGGCCCGCACCAGGTCACCGGGACGCTTGTGCAGCAGCACCCCCGCCGGCACGCTGACCGGGTCCTCCTTGCGGGCCCGGCCCGCACCGAGCCGCCAGCCGGCCACCCCCATGGCGTACGCGTCGACCGCCGCGACGTAACCATCCGAGTCGGCGCGCACCACCTCGACCTCGGCCGCCTCGGGCATCGGCGCGTCCGGGTCACCGCCCTGGGCCCGGATCATCGACCGCCAGACGTCCATCGCCCGCCCGTCGCGCAGCGCGGCGGCGGGGTCGGCGTCGGGCAGGCCGGCCGCGTCGAGCATCTCCCGGGCCAACGCCAGGGTCAGCTCCACCACGTCGGCGGGACCGCCCCCGGCGAGCACCTCCACGGACTCGGTGACCTCGATCCCGTTGCCGATGGCCCGCCCGAGCGGCGTGGCCATGTCGGTGAGCAGCGCGACGGTCCGCACGCCGTGCGCCCCGCCCAGCTCCACCATCGTCCGGGCCAGGGCCCGGGCGTCGTCGACCGACTTCATGAACGCACCGGAGCCGACCTTCACGTCCAGCACCAGGGCGCCGGTCCCCTCGGCGATCTTCTTGCTCATGATGGAACTGGCGATCAGCGGGATCGCCTCGACGGTGCCGGTGACGTCGCGCAGCGCGTACAGCTTGCGGTCGGCCGGAGCCAGCCCGGATCCGGCGGCGCAGATCACCGCGCCGATGTCGCGCAGTTGGGCGGTGAACTCCTCGTTGCTCAGCGCGGCCCGCCAGCCCGGGATCGACTCCAGCTTGTCCAGCGTGCCCCCGGTGTGCCCGAGCCCGCGCCCGGACAGCTGCGGCACCGCCGCGCCACAGGCCGCCACCAGCGGGGTGAGCGGAAGGGTGATCTTGTCTCCGACCCCGCCGGTCGAGTGCTTGTCGACGGTCGGCCGGGCCACCGACGACAGGTCGAGCCGCTCACCGCTGGCGATCATCGCGGCCGTCCAGCGGGCGATCTCCGGACCGGTCATCCCGTTCAGCAGGATCGCCATGGCCAGTGCCGACATCTGCTCGTCGGCCACCACTCCACGGGTGTACGCGTCCACCACCCAGTCGATCTGCCCGTCCGACAACACCCCCCCGTCCCGCTTGACCCGAATAACATCAACCGCCGCAAAACCACTCATCAGATAGATCTTTTCTCGTCGTTTGGCGATACCGGCCCGCGCACCGTGCCCACCGAGGGGATGGGCCGACCGTGCCCGGCGGAGGGATCAAGCCTGACCGCCCGGAGCCGGGTACGGTCGGTCCATCCCCCAAGCTCAGCCACCCCAGCGCACCGGGATCTCCGACGGCGGCTCGCCCTCACCCGCCCAGAAGATCGTGCCGGACGCGTCGACCACCACCACCCGGGGCGTACGCGCCAGCCCCCAGGCGATCGCCTCGGCCGGGTCGTCCCAGCTCGGCCCCTCCTCCAGCACCCCGGTCTCGGCGCCCGCGTCGTCTCCGGCCGAGCGCTCCCAGTAGGCCGTCCAGACCTGCTGTCCGGCCGACAGGTCGGGATGCACGAAGACGGTGCCCCGCCCGCGCCAGGCGGCCAGCCGGTCGGGAACCACCGGCACCGGCCGTTCGCCGGTGACCGCCTCGATGTCGGCCACGTCGAAGGCGTGCGGCAGCAGCTCCGCCATCCGCAACGGCCCGCCCTTCGCCTCGACCAGGCACTCCGGCCCGCCCTGCTCCCAGAGCAGCTGGCGGCAGCGCCCGCACGGCATCAGCGGCTCGCCGGTGGCGTCGACGCAGGACAACGCCACGATCCGACCGCCGCCGGTGGCGTGCAGCGAGGAGACCACCCCGCACTCGGCGCAGAGCACCACGCCGTACGCGGCGTTCTCCACGTTGCAGCCGACCACGACCCGGCCGTCGTCGACAAGTGCCGCCGCCCCCACCGGGAACTTCGAGTACGGCACGTACGCGTGCCGCATCACCTCGGTTGCGGCGGCCCGCAGCCGGTCCCAGTCGATCTCCATCGTCCGCTCCCTGGATCAGCCCTTGATGTACGGCTTGCCGTCGGCGGCCGGCGCCCGGACCCGGCCGACCAGCCCGGCCACGGCCAGGATCGTCGCCAGGTAGGGCAGCATGGCCAGGAACTGGCCGGGGATCACACTGTTGATCGCGCCCAGGTAGGTGGCCAACTGGTCGGCGAAGCCGAAGAAGAGTGCGGCGAGCAGCGCCCCGGTCGGGCTCCACCGGCCGAAGATCAGTGCGGCCAGGGCGATGAAGCCCTTGCCGCCGATCATGTTCTTGGTGAACGAGTAGAGCGCCAGCGTGTACGAGGCACCACCGATGCCGGCGACCGCACCCGCCAGCAGCACGTTGCGGTAGCGCAGCCCCAGCACCTTGACGCCCAGCGTGTCCGCCGCCGTCGGGTGCTCACCGACCGAGCGGGTCCGCAGGCCCCACCGGGTGCGGAACAGCGCGATGTGGATCACGAGCACCAGCAGCAGGGCCAGGTAGAGGAAGATGTTGCCCCGGAACAGCGCCGGTCCGAGCACCGGGATGTCCGACAACAGGGGGATCTCCCAGTTGCTGAAGCGCGGGGCGCTGTTGTAGCGGGCGGCGTCGGTCTGCATCAGCCGCTCGTAGAGGAAGCCGGTGATGCCGAGTGCCAGCAGGTTGAGCACGATGCCCATGACCACCTGGTCGACCAGGTAGCGGATGCTGAACACGGCCAGCAGCAGCGAGATGAACGAGCCGCCGAGCGCGGCGGCGACCAGACCGACCCAGACGCTGCCGGAGATGCTGCCGAAGAGCGCACCGCTGAAGGCGCCCATCAGCAACTGTCCCTCGATGGCGACGTTGACCACGCCGGATCGCTCGCAGAGCACGCCCGCCAGCGACCCGAAGATGAGCGGCAGGGCGAGCAGGAATGTGCCCCGCACGATGTTGACAAGCGGCATGAAATTCTGCCCGGTCGGCGCGGCGGAGACCTGCCAGCAGAGGAACGACAGCACGAAGGCGACCAGGCCGACGGCGAGCACCGGGACGAACCAGCGCTTCGGCACCGCGGCGAGCATCGCCGCCCCGGCGGCCAGGGTCACCAGGCCGAAGATGACCGCGCCGATGGTGCCGTGGATCTCCAGCGCGGCCCCGGCGGCGTCCTCGCTGAGCGTGAAGCGGGCCTGGTCGCCGGTGGCGAGCGCCCCGAACAGCACCGTGGCCAGCAGGCCGAGCGCCAGCAGCACCAGAGCCACCTTGCGGGTGCGGGTCCAGAAGCCCTCGTCGACCGGTGCGACCGCGACGTCGGGAACAGCCGTGGTGGACATGCCTCACCAGCCCTTCGCGAGGCTCGTCTGCAACCGGGCGGCCCGCGCGGCCCGGAGCTGGAAGATCGCCTTCACCAGGGCCGGCGCGGCGATGAAGATGACGATCAGCGCCTGGAGCACGGTGACCAGTTCCAGCGAGATCCCCGAGTACGACTGCATCCGGTTACCGCCGGCCTGCAACGCGCCGAAGAGCAGCGCGGCCAGCGCCACCCCCCAGGGTTTCACCCGGCCGAGCAGGGCGACGAGGATGCCGTCGAAGCCGATCTGGGCCACCACCAGCGGGGTCAGGGCGGCGGCGGTGGTGCCCAGCACCATCTGCGAGCCGCCGAGGCCGGCCAGCATCCCGGCGAAGACCATGACCAGGACGTACGTCCGGGTGACGCTGATGCCGGCCGTCCGAGCGGCGTCCGGGTTGGCGCCCACCGCGCGCAGCTCGAAGCCGAGCGTGGAACGGTTGAGCAGCCAGGCCACCGCCCAGGTGGCCAGCACGGCAAGGATGATGCCGGCGTGCGCCCGCAGCCCGTCGCCGAACAGTCGCGGCAGTTGGGCGGAGGCGTCCACCGGCCGGCTGATCGCGTCGGTACGGTCCGGATCCTGTACGCCGTTCTGCACGATCAGCCAGGTCAGGAAGTAGACCGCGACGTAGTTCAGCATGATCGTGTTGATCACCTCGTGCGCGCCGGTGCGCGCCTTGAGGATGCCCGGGACGAAGCCCCAGATGGCCCCGCCGAGCGCGCCGGCCAGCACCGCGACCAGCAGGTGCAACCCGGGCGGCAGCGGCAGCAGGAAGCCGGCCAGCGCGGCCAGGATGACACCCATCGTGGCCTGGCCCTGGGCGCCGATGTTGAACAGGCCGCCCCGGAAGGCCAGCGCCACCGACAGGCCGGTGAAGACCAGCGGCGCGGTGTAGGTGAGGGTCTCCGAGATCGGGCTCAGCGCCGCGTTGACGGTGGTCGCGGCGGGGTCGAAGACGGAACCCTTGAACAGGTTCGCGTACGCCTCGCTGACCAGCGTCCAGCTGGCGTCGATCGCGTCCGACGGGCGGGCCGTGATGTAGGAGTAGGTGGCCAGCACGTCCGGATCAGAGATGATCATCAGGATCGCGCCGACGATCATCGCCAGCACCAGTGACAGCAGGGTCACCGTGAACGTGTTGGCCGCCCAGAGGTTCTCCAGGAACAGCCGCCCCAGCGTCGGACGCTGCGCCGGCCCGTCCGGCGTGGTGGCCGACTCGGCCCGTTCGGTGTTGCCGAGCGCGGTCCGGCCGGCCTGCTCCTCGGTCGCCGGTTCCTTGTCCGGGGAACCCGGCAGATTCGGGTCGCTGCGCTCGCTCATGCCTTCTCGTCCTCGCTACCTGGACCCTCGGGGGCCGCAGCCACGCCGTCGGCGGTGATCCCCGCCATCAGCAGGCCGATCTGCTCGCGGGGTGTCTCCGGGCCGACGACGCCGATGATCCGCCCGCGGTACATCACCGCGATCCGGTCGGCCAGCCCGATCACCTCGTCGAGTTCGCTGGAGACCACCAGCACGGCGGTGCCGGCGTCGCGCTCGTGGACGACCCGGCTGTGGATGAACTCGATCGAGCCGACGTCCACGCCCCGGGTGGGTTGGGCGGCGATGAGAAGCTTCAGCGACCGGGACAGCTCCCGTGCCACGATCACCTTCTGCTGGTTGCCGCCGGAGAGGGTGCCGACCGGTGCCTGCGCCGACGACGTGCGCACGTCGAACTGCTCGATCCGCTCCTGCGCCGATCTGGCGATCTCGTCCGGCCGCAGCGACAGGCCCCGGCCGAACGGCGGCCGGTCGTACACGTCCAGCACCAGGTTCTCCGCGACGGTGAACTCCTTGACCAGGCCGTCGACGCTGCGGTCCTCCGGCACGTAGCCGACGCCGGCCCGGAGCACCTTCTTGGTCGACCAGCCGTCGACCCGCTGCCCGTCGAGGGTGACCGTGCCGGCGAGCACCGGGCGCAACCCCATGATCGCTTCGATCAGTTCGGTCTGGCCGTTGCCCTGCACGCCGGCCACGCCGAGCACCTCGCCCGCGCGTACGGTCAGGTCGACGCCGTTCACCGCGCGGACCTGCCGGTCGTCGTCGACGACCAGGCCGGAGACCTCCAGGACCGGCCCGCCCGGGGTGGCCGGAGCCTTGTCCACGGTCAGCCGGACGGTACGGCCGACCATCAGCGCGGCCAACTCGTCGCGGCTGGCCTCGGGCGACGCGGTGCCCACGGTCCGGCCGCGCCGGATCACGGTGATCCGGTCTGCGATCGCCTTGACCTCGCCAAGCTTGTGGGTGATGAAGACGATCGACTTGCCGGCGGCCTTGAGCGACCGCATCACGGTGAGCAGTTCCTCGGTCTCCTGCGGGGTGAGCACCGCCGTGGGCTCGTCCAGGATCAGCAGGTCGACGTCGCGGGTGAGCGCCTTGACGATCTCCACCCGCTGCTGGACGCCGACCGGCAGGTCCTCGATCACCGCGTCCGGGTCGACCCGCAGGTTGTAGCGCTGGGAGACCTCGGCGACCTCGCGTCGGGCCCGGCGCCGGTCCAGGAATCCGGCGATGCCGCCGCGCACCTGCTCGGCACCGAGCATGATGTTCTCGGTGACGGTGAAGACCGGCACGAGCATGAAGTGCTGGTGCACCATGCCGATGCCCGCCGCGATGGCGTCGGAGGGGCCACGCAGCTTCAGGGGTCTCCCGTCGACCAGGATCGCGCCCTCGTCGGGCTGGTAGAGCCCGTACAGCACGTTCATCAGGGTCGACTTGCCCGCGCCGTTCTCGCCGAGCAGGGCGTGGATCTCTCCAGGCTCCACCGTCAGGTCGATGTGATCGTTGGCGACCAGATCACCGAACCGCTTGGTGATGCCGCGCAGTTCGAGTCTCAGCGCAACCTCCTGGAGTGCGAAGCGATGGTGCAGCGTAGCTGCCGGCGAGCGGAACGCGGCCCCGGCCGGACCGGTGGCGCGGACCGGCCGCCGCGGCGCGGTGGGTCTCCCCGCGCCGAAGCGGCCGGATCATTCGTGGCATGACTCGCCCGCCGCCCCCGGTGATCGTCTCACCGGGGACGGCGGGCGACGGTTCACTTCGGCTGGGCGGCCGACTCGACCTTGACGGTGCCGGCGGCGATGTCTGCCTTCAGCTTGTCCACCTCGGCCTTCAGTTCGGCCGGAACCTTGCTGTCGAACTCGTGGTACGGGGCGATCGAGACGCCGTCGTTGGCCAGGGTGCCGACGAAGCCGGGGTCGGCCGCGAGCTGCTCGCCACCGGCGGCCTTGAGGACGGCCTCCTTGACCGCGCCCGGGATGTTCTTCACCACGGTCGTGATGATCGCCGGGCAGTTCGGGGTGCTCTCGCAGCCGTCGACGTCCACCCAGATGGTGTCGTACTTACCGCCGGAGGCCTGGGCCGCACCGGTGGTGCCGAGGCCGGCGCCACCGGCGACCGGCATGATGATGTCCGCGCCCTGGGCGACCAGCGCGTCGCTCACCTTCTTGCCCTCGTCCTGCTTGACGAAGTCGTTGGTGAAGGAGCCGTTCTGGGTCTCCTTGTTCCAACCGAGAACCTGGACGTCCTTGCCCTTGGCCTCGTTGTAGTAGGCGACACCGTCGGCGTAGCCGTCCATGAAGATGGTCACCGGCGGGATCTTCAGGCCGCCGTAGGTGCCCACCTTGCCGCTCTCGCTCATGCCGGCGGCGACGTAGCCGGCGAGGAAGGCGGCCTGGGCGGTGTCGAACTGCATCGGGTAGACGTTGGCCACGGCCGGGTCGGCGTCGACGATGCCGAACTGCTGGTCCGGGTTCGCCTCAGCGATCTTCTTGGTCGCGTCGCCCATCAGGCCGCCGACGGCCAGGATGAAGTCGCAGTCCTGGTTGACGTACTGGGTGAGGTTCGGCTCGTAGTCCGCCTCGGCCTTGGACGCGACGTACTTGATGTCGATGTTGCTGTTCTCCGCCTTGGCGTCCTCCAGGCCCTTCCAGGCCGAGGCGTTGAACGACTTGTCGTCGATGCCCCCGACGTCGGTGACCATGCAGGCGCTGTACTTCTCGCCGCCGGAACCGGCGTTGTTGTCCTCATCCGGAGCCTCGCCACAGGCGGCGGCGCTCAGCACGAGCCCACCCGCCGCAATGATCGAGGCGATCCGCATCCCACGCACCGAGCGCAAGACGTCTCCTTCCCATTGCACACCGCGGGGTACGCGGTGGCAGCCCTTGAGCCGGCCTGCGCTGCGCCGCCGGCGTCCCACGTTACGGGAGCAGAGCGTACGCCCCCGCCCACCTGCCGACCGACAATCGTGCTGGACTGTTGGAGGCCTGTTACCCGTACGTAATGCTTGGGTGGGGCGTACCACTCAGGATGCCGGCAGATGGGCGGCCGGGCGGGCGGAACGTCTTTTTTCAGCGGCTGCCGGGCGGTCCGACGATCACCGCCAGAAGACCGCCACGGCCGCGGTGACCAGGGTCAATCCCGCGATGGCGAGGAAGTGCCCCCGGTTGACGTCGGCCCGCTTGCGGGAGAAGAAGACCATGACGAAGATCAGCAGTGCGAGCACCAGCTTCGTCACAAGCTTCGCCGGTGCCGGCTCGTCGCCGTCGCGCAGCGGGGCGGCCAGGCCGATGCCGCTCAGCAGCTGGATCACCGAGCCCCAGAGCATGGCGGCGTTGATCCGGAGCTTGCCGGTGAGGTATTGGGCGATCGTGCCGCCGAGCAGCAGCGCGAACCCGATCAGGTGGACGTAGAGGAGGATGAGTCGAAGTGCTTCCACCCGACCCATCCTGCCCTATCAACGACGGTTTGTAGTAGAGGCACCGTGGTCAGCCCTTCGTGCCGCCCGCGGTCAGGCCGGAGACCAGGTGCTTCTGCGCGAAGAAGAAGACCAGGCCGGCCGGGACGGTGACCAGGACGGCCGCCGCCGTCAGGTACTCCCACTGCGGGTTGAACTGCGGCACGAACTGCTGGAGCCCGTAGGCGAGGGTGAACTTGTCGTCGGTCTGGATGAAGGCCGATGCGTACGCCACCTCCCCCCAGGCGGTGAGAAAGGTGTAGAAGGCGGTGACCGCCACGGCCGGACGGGCCAGCGGCAGCACCACCCGCCAGAAGGTGGCGAACGGACCGCATCCGTCCAGCGCCGCCGCCTCGTCCAGCGAGGTCGGGATGGAGTCGAAGTAGCCCTTCAACATCCAGGCGCAGAACGGCACCGCGATGGTCAGGTACGCGATGATCAGCGCGGGCATGGTGTTGATCAGCCCCAATCGGGCCATGATCGTGTAGATCGGCACGATCAGGATGGCCACCGGGAACATCTGGGTGACCAGGAAGACCATCATCAGCGGCCGGCGGCCGGGAAAGTTGAACCGGGACACCGCGTACCCGGTGGTGGCCGACAGGAAGATGCCGATGGTCATGGTGAAGGCCGCGACGATCACCGAGTTGAGGAACCACCTCGGGAAGTTCGTCTCGGTCAGCACGTAGCCGTAGTTGGCCAGGGTGGTGTCCCGGAACAGGGTCAGCTCGCTGCTCTGGATCGCGTACCCGGGCTTCAGCGACGACAGCAGCACCCAGACGATCGGGCCGATCGCGATCAGCGATGCCAGGATCAACGTGCCGTGCAGCAGGGCCGACCTCGCCGGACCACGGCGACTGCGACCGGGTGCCCGCGCCATCACCACACCTCGCCTTGCTTACGCAGGGCCCGTCGGTAGAACACCGAGAACACCAGCAGGATCGACAGGATCAGTACGCCGTACGTCGAGGCCAACGAGTAGTTGCGGATGCCCTCGAACGCCGCCCGGTAGGCGCCGGTCACCAGGATCTCGCTCTGCCCGGCCGGCTGTCCCTCGGTCACCAGGAAGATGATCGGGAACATGTTGAACGTCCAGATGGTGCCGAGCAGCACCACGGTCATGCTGACCGGACGCAGGCCGGGCAGGGTGATGTTCGTGAACCGCTGCCAGGCCGAGGCCCCGTCGATCTCGGCCGCCTCGTACAGCTCGGACGGGATGGTCTGCATGCCGCCGAGCAGCGCCACCATCATGAACGGCACACCGAGCCAGATGTTGGTGACGATGGCGGTGAGCAGCGAGGTCCACCGGTCGGCGAACCAGGAGACCGGATCGATGCCGACGGCGGAGAGCAGGGCGTTGGCCAGGCCGAAGCGCTCGTTGAAGATGAACTTCCAGGCGAACGCGCTGACGAAGGCGGGCACCGCCCAGGGCAGGATCAACAGCACGCGGTACAGGCCGCGCAGGCGCATCGGGCGGTTGAGCATGGTGGCCAGGCCGAGCCCCAGGCCGAAGTGGCAGGCCACGCAGACCAACGTCCAGATCAGCGTGGTGCCGGTCCACTGCCAGAACTCCCCGACCTCGCCGGTGAGCACCCGCACGTAGTTGTCGAGGCCGACGAACTCCCACTTGTTGGGGTTGTCGTTGCAGACCTCGCTGCCGGTGATCGACCTGATGCAGATCTCGGCGGCCTGGTTGGCCTCGGTGAGGTTGGTGAAGGAGAGCCAGATCCCGCGGAACAGCGGGTAGAAGATCAGAACTGCCAGGACGATCACGACGGGCAGCACCATCGCCCAGGCGTACCAGTGCTTCTCCCAGCTGCGACGCAGCCGGGACGGACGAGCGGATCGGCCGGGCGGCGTCGACGGCGGCGCCGGATCGGCTGTCACGGTGGTCATCAGCTGCGCTCCATGAGGGGAGATCCGGCAGGGCCCCGCGACCGGGGACGGTCACGCGACCCTGCCGGGTGCCGAGAGGTCACCGGCCGGTGAGCCGGCGGTGAGATCAGTTCTCGTAGGAGGGGACGACCTCGGCCTGGTACTTCTGTGCGACGGTGTCCAGCGCGGCCTGCGGGTCCTTGTCCTGGATCAGGATCTCGGTGGCCATCTGGTCGAGCGGGCCGAAGAACTGGCCGGCCTCGGGGATCCACGGGCGACCCACACCGGCCTCCACGACCGGCTGGAACGCGGCGACCACGGCGTTGTTCTTGACCGCGTCGAGGTCGTACGCCGAGGTGCGGGTGGGCAGCAGGCCGAGCTTCTCCGACAGGAATGCCTGCGATTCGGCGGAGCTCATGAACTTGACGAACGCGACAGCGGCGTCGACCTTCTCCTGCGGCATGCCGGACCAGATCACGTAGTTGTGGCCACCGACCGGGCCACCGGCCCGGGCCGAGCCGGCCGGCACCGGTGCGACGCCCAGGTTCTCCAGGCCACCGAAGCCTGGTGCCTGCTGGACGTTGTTGACCTCCCACGGACCGTTGATGATCATGGCGACCTTCTTCTCCTTGAAGAGGGTCATCATGGTGCCGTAGGAGTCGTTGGCGGAGGGCTTCACGGCCGCGCCGCTGTCGATCAGGTCCTTGGCGATCGCCAGCCCGGCCGCGTTCTGCGCCGAGTTGACCACGATCTTCTTGTCGGCGGTGTCGACCAGGTCACCGCCCTCGCCGTACATGAAGGGCAGCAGGAAGTAGCCGGCCGGGTTGAGGTAGACACCCTCGGCGTCGGTCTTCTCCTTGATGGTCTGCGAGACGGTCTTCAGCTCGGCCCAGGTCTTCGGAGCCGCACTGATGCCGGCCTGGCTCAGCAGTTCCTTGTTGTACATCAGCGCGAGGCTGTCGGTGACCTGCGGGACGCCGTAGGTCTTGCCGTCGTACTTGTTGGAGGCGAGCGGGGTCTCCAGGAAGTCGGCGGAGTCGGCGAGCAGCTCGGAGCCGTCGAGCGTGTAGAGGTAGCCCAGCGAGGCGAACTCGGGCACCCAGGCGACCTCGGCCCGCAGGATGTCCGGAGCGCCGGTCCCGGCCTGCGCGGCGGTCTTGAACTTGTTCTGCGCCTCACCGAACGGGACCGACTGATAGTTGATCTTCACGTTCGGGTACGTCTGGTTGAACTTCGCGATCAGCTCCTGGAACGCCGGACCCTCGTTCTTCGGGTCCGAGGTGTCCCACCAGGTCAGTTCTGCGGTGAGAGAGGCGGGGTCGACCGCGGGCTGCTGCTCGGCCGCCTCGTCGTCCCCGCCGCATGCGGCGACGGAGAGGGCGAGTGTGGCGGCGGCGAGTACGGCGGTCCCCCTGGCGGTGCGGCGCATGTTCGCTCCTAAGTTGCCTGCCGGGTAACGGCGGGACAGTAGCAAGAAGTTTCGTAACTCGAAACCCTTTGCGAATGCCCTTGCAACAACCGTGCCTCATCCGCAACTTCGATGATCGACAACTGTGTCCTTATGCGTACCTTGTCCCCGATGCGGGTGACCGAACTCCCATCTCCACCGCCCACCGGGCCACCCGTGGCCACGATGAAGCCCAGCCCAGGCGCGGTTTGGTGGGCACGCTCCCAACGTCCGCTGCTCGATTCTGCAACTTCTTGCTGACGAATGCGCAAAAACCCGGCGGTGAGCTACAGTGCCGCCATGCGCGCTCGCCTGTCCGACATCGCCCAGCAGGCCGACGTCAGCGAGGCCACCGTGTCGCGGGTGCTCAACGACCGCCCCGGCGTGGCACCCGAGACCCGGCAGGCCGTCCTGACCGCACTCGACGTGCTCGGCTACGAGCGCCCCGCCCGGCTGCGCAAGCGCAGCGCCGGGCTGGTCGGTCTCGTGGTGCCGGAACTGGACAACCCGATCTTCCCCGCCTTCGCCCAGATCATCGAGTCGGCCCTGGCCCCGACCGGGTTCACCCCGGTGCTGTGCACCCAGACCCCCGGCGGCGTCCGCGAGGACGAGTACGTCGAGATGCTGCTCGACCGGCAGGTCTCCGGGATCGTCTTCGTCTCCGGCCTGCACGCCGACACCGCCGCCGACCACGACCGGTACCGGACGCTGCTCGCCCGCCCGCTGCCGGTCGTCATGATCAACGGGTACGCGCCCGGCGTCTCGGCGCCCTTCGTCTCCTGCGACGACCGGGAGGCGGCGGAGCTGGCCGTGGCCCATCTGGTGGCCCTGGGTCACCGGCGGATCGGGTTGATCACCGGCCCGGACCGGTTCGTGCCGGTGCAGCGCAAGGTCGGTGGCTACAAGGCGGCGATGCGACGCCTCGCCGGGGTCGACGACGACGAGATGGCCGAGCTGACCGAACTCTCGCTGTTCGGCGTGGAGGGCGGGGAGGCGGCGGCCGGTCGACTGATCGAGCGTGGCGCCACCGGTGTCGTCTGCGGCTCCGATCTGATGGCACTCGGCGCGGTCCGGGCGGCCCGGCAGCGCGGCCTGTCCGTGCCGGAGGATCTCTCGGTGGTCGGCTACGACGACTCCCCGCTGATGGCCTTCACCGACCCACCGCTGACGACCATTCGCCAGCCGGTCGCCGCGATGGCGGTCGCCGCGGTCCGGGCCCTGGTCGACGAGATCAACGGCCATGGCGCCCCGCACTCCGAGTACCTCTTCCGGCCGGAACTGGTGGTACGCGGGTCGACCGCGGGGGCGCGCCAGGACGGCACGGCGGCCCAGGGGGTCCAGGGCGGCAGCGGCCGGCACCACCCGCGCTCCCGGTCCCGGCGTGACGGCGGCCTCACCCGGAGCCCTCGCCGACCGTTCTTGCGCAAGGAATGCTTGACTCTTGCAGCGGCGGGGCGGCATTCTTCTCAGACGCCCGCGCACCCACCTCGCCTACGCGGGCGCCGCCGTACCGCGCCACAGAACGGGGAAGACCCGATGACCGTCAGCACCCCCTCGTCGCTGACCTCCGACGTCGACTGGTGGCGATCAGCCGTCGTCTACCAGGTCTACGTCCGCAGCTTCGCCGACTCCGACGGCGACGGCATCGGTGACCTGCGGGGCATCCGCGAACGCCTGCCCTACCTGCGAGACCTGGGGGTGGACGCGCTCTGGCTGACCCCCTTCTACACCTCGCCGATGGTCGACGGCGGCTACGACGTCGCCGACTACCGGGACGTGGACCCGATGTTCGGCACCCTCGCCGACTTCGAAGCGATGATCACCGACGCCCACGCGCTCGGCCTGCGGATCATCGTCGACATCGTGCCGAACCACACCTCCGACCGGCACCCCTGGTTCGCCGCAGCGCTGGCCGCCGCCCCCGGCTCACCCGAGCGGGCGCGCTACCTCTTCGCCGACGGCCGGGGTGCGCACGGTGAGCAGCCCCCCAACGACTGGGAGAGCATCTTCGGCGGCCCGGCCTGGACCCGGGTTCCCGACGGCCAGTGGTACCTGCACCTGTTCGACCCGGCCCAGCCCGACCTGAACTGGCGCCACCGGGAGGTGCGCGCCGAGTTCGAGGACGTGCTGCGCTTCTGGCTGGACCGCGGCGTCGACGGTTTCCGGATCGACGTGGCCCACGGCATGATCAAGGCCGACGGGCTGCCGGATGTCGGCTTCAGCTCGATGACCAACGGCCGGCGCCAGTCCGAGCTGCTCGGCAAGGGCCGGCTGCCCTACTTCGACCAGGACGAGGTGCACGACATCTACCGCGCCTGGCGACCCATCCTGGACAGCTACCCCGGCGGTCGGATGGCGGTGGCCGAGGCGTGGGCCGAGACGCCGCAGCGGCTGGCCCGCTACATCGGGCCGGACGAGCTGCACCAGGCGTTCAGCTTCGACTTCCTCGACGCCACCTGGTCGGCGGATTCGTTCCGCAAGGTGATCGACACCGCGCTGGCCGAGTCGACGATCGTCGGCGCCCCGACCACCTGGGTGCTCTCCAACCACGACCGGCAACGGCACGTCACCCGCTACGGTGACGGCGAGGTCGGGCTGCGCCGGGCCCGCGCCGCCGCGCTGCTGATGCTTGCCCTGCCCGGCTGCGCCTACCTCTACCAGGGTGAGGAGCTGGGCCTGCCCGAGGTGCTCGACCTGCCCGACGAGTTGCGCCAGGACCCGGCCTTCCTGCGCACCGGCGAAAGCCGGGACGGTTGCCGGGTACCCGTCCCGTGGAGCGGCGAGCTGGCCCCGTACGGCTTCGGACCCGCCGGCAGCGAGCTGAGCTGGCTGCCCGCCCCGGCGACCTGGCGTGCCCTGTCGGTGGCCGCACAGACCGGCGTGCCCGGCTCCACCCTCGAGCTGTACCGTGCGGCGCTGCGGATCCGCCACACGCACCCGGCGCTGGCCGGCACCGGCGGCATCACCTGGTTGGAAACCGACCCCGGGGTGCTCGCCTTCCACCGCGAAGCCGGCGGCACCGTGCTGACCTGCGTGGTCAACACCGGCGACGCGCCGGTCCTGATCGACGGGTACGGCGCACCGATCGTCGCCAGCGAGACGCTCACCGGGCAGGACGGCGGACACCTGCTCCCGGTCGACGCGGCCGTCTGGTTCGAACGGCGCTGAACGGGTAAGCCCGTCATCGACCTGGCCGTCCGGCGTGCTCCGCGCCGCCGGGCGGCTGGGCTGGCAACCCCTTGTGGTGGGGGTGCGACGGTCACCGGCGCCCGGGGCGACCCCGGGCACCGGTGACCGTCGGTCGTCAACCGCCGGTGAGCCGGGCCGCGATCCGGGCGAAACCGGCACGCAGCTCGGCCACGTCCGGCGCCGGCAGCGGGCCGGCCTCGCGGTCGTGGTCGGCCGCCGCCATCTCCTCCTCGTCGACGGTGTCCTCGTAGTCGCCGTAGAGGTCCGCCTGGTCCGTCCGGACCACCTCGTCCTGCGCGGCGAGTTGCGCGGCGGCGATCTCACCGCGGATCTGCTCCACGGAGACCGCCGGCACCAGCGGCTCGACCACCGCCATCAGCTGTTCCTCGGCGACCACCGCCTCGGCCAGGGCCAGCGCGTGCGACCGCTCGTACGGACCGCAGACCACCGGCTCCCACTCGTCGGCGTCGCCGAGCGGACCGAATGTGATGATCCACGGCAGGTCGAGCAGCGGCGAGTCGCTCGGCAGGTCCAACGTCACGAGTGCCCCCACCGGCCCATCATCGTCGCTACCCGCCCAGGTCCGGGCGGGTTCGGCAAACAACGCGCGGCACCGCCTCAGCCGGGGCGGCCGGCTTCGAGGGCGGCCCGCACCAGGGCGAGCGCCGCCGCCGACGGCACGCCGAGCTGTGCCGCCCGGTCGGCGTACTCGGCGGCCAGCCGCTGCAACCGGTCCGTCGCGTCGTCCCGCCCCGGCGCCACGAAGGTGCCGTGCCGGCCCCGGGTCTCCAGCAACCCGGCCGCCTCCAGCTCCCGGTACGCCCGGGCGACCGTGTTCACGGCCAGGTCCAGCTCGGCGGCGAGTCGCCGCACGGTGGGCAGCCGGGCGCCGACCGGCAGCCGTCCGTCACCCACCTGCTCGGCGAGCTGCGTGCGCACCTGCTCGTACGGCGGCACCGTCGAATCCGGATCGATAGAGATCAACACCGTCCCTCCGTCTCGGCTCAACCCGCGCCGCCCGGCGCGCCGGCATCGGTTTCCGCGTCGAGGTCGGCGGCTGGGCCTCCGCCCGTCAGGTCCACCACCCGACCACGCCGGCTGGTCGCGGCCAGCGCCGCGCCGAAGAGCACCATCTGGTTGAGCAGGTAGAGATAGACCAGCAGGCCCACCGCGGTGGCCACCACCGTGTACGCCGGGTTGTGCTCGACCCGCCCCACCCAGAACCGGCCCACGGTGTTGAGCAGGGTGATGCCGACCGCGACGAACAGCACCACCGGCCGCAGCCGGGCCCGACTCATCCGCAACCGGGGCACGGCGACCAGCAGCAGGGTGGCCAGCACCGCGTTGACCAGCACGCTGAGCAGGGCGCTGACCGCGGTCAGCCCGAACGAGCCGGTGCTGCGCAGCAGGAAGCGCAGCAGCGACTCCAGCGCGTCGACCGCGGCCACCGAGACGCCGAGGAGCACGAAGACCACGAGCAGCACGCCGAGGTCCACCAGCCGCCGGACGACCAGGTTGCCGGGATGCTGGTGGAGACCGTGGATCAGCCGCTGCGACGAGCGGATGGCCTCCACCCAGCCGATCCCGGTCAGCACCAGGATGAGCAGGCCGGCCACGCCGGCGGTCCCGCTGCTGTCGGCGACCTGCGCCGGGTCGAGGAACGGCAGGTTCTCCCCGAGGAACTCCTCGGCCGCCGCGCGGACCTCGTCGTTGTCCTCCAGAATCGCGCCGAAGACCGCGTACGCGACCAGGGCCAGGGCGAAGACCGCGAAGAACCCGTAGTAGGCGATCGCCGCGGCCAGCCGACCGCCCTGCAGGTCGGTGTAGCGCACCCCGGCCCGCCACAGGTGGTCGATGGTCGCCCAGCGGCGGCGCGCGGCGGCCAGCCGGCGTCCGGCGGCTGCCTCAACCCGGCCCAGAAGGTTCACGTCGTCATCCTCGCCGATCCCTCGTCGCCGCGCCCCCGCACCCGCCGGGCCACCGGACCGTCAGCCGCCCAGCCGGAAGTCCCGACGCGGCTGCCACCGTGCCTGCCCGCTGTGCGAGAAGAGGGTGAAGCACTCCACCTCGAACATCGCGGAGAAGTCGGCCAGGTCCTCGTACGCCTTGTCGAGCGCCTCCGGCGCGACGTCCTGGGCCACCGTCACGTGTGGATGGTAGGGAAAGCGCATGTCCCGGCGCAGTTGGGGGGCGGCGTTGATCGCGGCGGCCAGCAGCTCGCACTCGCTGATCCCGGCGGCCACCGCGACGAAGACCACCTGGGTGACCGGCCGGAACGTGCCGGTGCCCCGCAGGTGCAGGGCGAACGGCAGGTGAGCGGCGGCGACCCGGGTGAGATGCCGCTCCACGGCGGGCAGCGCGGCCACCGGGATCTCGGTCGGCCCGAGCAGGGTGACGTGGGCCGGCACCGCGTTCGGGTCACCGGCCGCCAGCCTCCGTCGGGTCAGCACGCTGCCCCACGGCTCGGGGATGTCCACCGCGATGCCGATCTGGACGGTGTCACCGGCAGTCGGCGCCGCGTTCGGCTGATCCACGCTCCACGCCACCCCTCCGGCCATCGACTCCTGCCCGCACCGCCGCCCCCGCGCGCACAGCTACTCGCCGCGTACCGGCGGGAAGAAGCCGACCCGCTCGTACGCCGCACGAAGCGTCGGCGCCGCCACCGCGCGAGCCTTCTCCGCGCCGCCGGCGAGGAGCTTGTCCAGCTGGGCGGGGTCGTCGAGGTAGGAACGGGTGTGCCGCTGGATCGGGTCGACGAACTCCCGGACCACCTCGGCGAGGTCCTTCTTCAGGTCGCCGTAGCCCCTGCCGTCGTACGCGGCGACCAGGTCGTCGATGCCCCGCCCGGTCAGCGCTGAGAAGATGGTGAGCAGGTTGGCGATGCCGGGCTTGGTCTGCTCGTCGAAGACGATCTCCCGCCCGGTGTCGGTGACCGCCGAACGGATCTTCTTGGCCGAGCGGGCCGGATCCTCCAGCAGGTCGACGATGCCCGCCGGCGAGGAGGACGACTTCGACATCTTGGCGGTCGGATCCTGCAGGTCGGTGATCTTCGCGGTGGCCTTGACGATGTGCGGCGCGGGGACCGTGAACGTCGCGCCGAACAGCGAGTTGAACCGCTGCGCCAGGTCCCGGGAGAGCTCCAGGTGCTGACGCTGGTCCTCGCCGACCGGGACGGCGTTGGCCTGGTAGAGCAGGATGTCGGCGGCCTGCAGGATCGGGTAGGTGAACAGGCCGACGCTGGCCCGCTCGTTGCCCTGCCGCTGCGACTTGTCCTTGAACTGCGTCATCCGGCTGGCCTCGCCGAAGCCGGTGATGCAACCCAGCATCCACGCCAGTTGTGCGTGCTCGGGCACCTGCGACTGCACGAACAGGGTGCAGCGGTCCGGGTCCAGCCCGACCGCGAGCAGCTGCGCGGCGGCCACCCGGGAACGCTGGTGCAGCACCTTCGGGTCGTGGCCGGCGGTGATGGCGTGCAGGTCGACCACGCAGTAGAACGCATCGTGCGACTCCTGCAACGCCACCCAGTGCCGCACCGCGCCGAGGTAGTTGCCGAGGTGGAACGAGTCGGCCGTCGGCTGGATGCCGGAGAAGACGCGGGGGCGGGCGGGAACGTCGGACATGCCGGCAATTCTGTCAGCAACACCGGGGGTCCGTCATGACGGGCCGGCGGGTCGGACCCGGTCGACGGCGGTGACAACCTCGCGCCGCTGTTCGGGCAGCCGGGCGACGGTGACCGCGAGCCGGGCCACCCGCCGTCCCTCCAGGGTCAACACCCGCAGCAGCCAGCCGCCGCCCGACGCCCGGGACGGGTCGGCGGGCACCGGGATCTCGTCGCCCGGCGCGGGCAGCCGCCCCAGCGCAGCCATCACGAACCCGCCCACCGTCTCGTACGGCCCGGCGGGCAGCGGCACGCCGGTGCGTTCGGCGAAGTCCGCGAGGTTGAGCCGGCCGTCCACCATCGCCGGGAGCCCGGCCAGCGTGGGCTCGGGCGTGTCCGCGTACTCGTCGTGGATCTCCCCGACCAGTTCCTCGATCAGGTCCTCGCAGGTGACGATGCCGGCGGTGCCGCCGTACTCGTCGATCACCACGGCCAGGTGATGCCCCTCCCGGCGCATCTCGGTCAACGCGGCGAGCACCCGCTTGCTGGCCGGCAGGCGCTTGACCTCGCGGGCCAGCTGGCCGACCGTGACGCGCGGATCCCGGTCCGGAGACAGCAGCAGGTCACGCAGGTGCACGACGCCGACCACGTCGTCGTGCGTGCCGTCGACCACCGGGTAGCGGGTGTGCGGGCCGGCCCGCACCAGGGCCTCCACCTCGGCGAGGGTCAGCGCGGCGGAGAGGAAGACCACCTCGGTGCGGGGCATCATCACCTCGCGGACCAGGCGCGCGCCGGCCACCAGCACCTCGTCGATGATGCGGCGGCCCACCGGATCGAGCACCGTGTTGGCGGCGACCAGGTCCCTCAGCTCCGCCTCGCTGATCCGTTCACGGCCGGCGGCCGGGCCGGCACCGAGCAGGTCGGTGACGAGCCGCAGGGCGCCGTCGGCGGCCCGGACCACCACCCGGGCGACCGCTCGGGCCAGCGGCCCCGGCTCGTGACGGGGCCCGTCCGACCCCTGCCGCCGGGGCCCGCGCCGACGCGCTGCCCGCATGGGAGTGATGGTAGTCAGTAGGGTGACCATCACGAGGTCCAATCCACGGGCCCGGTAGGAGGAACCCGACGTGAAACTGCTCGTCACCGGCGGCGCCGGCTTCATCGGCAGCGTGGTGACCCGGATGCTGCTCGACGCCGGGCACGAGGTGGTCGTCCTGGACGACCTGCGCACCGGTCACCGGGGGGCGCTCGCCCCCGACGCCACCCACGTGGCCGCCGGCATCCACGACGCGGCCGAGGTGCTCACCGTGCGGGCCGGCTTCGACGGCGTGCTGCACCTGGCCGCGCTGATCGCCGCCGGCGAGTCGATGGTCGCCCCGGAGAAGTACTGGCACAACAACACCGTCGGCTCGCTGGCGCTGCTCGACGCGGTGCGGGCCGCCGGTGTGCCGCGGCTGGTCTTCTCCTCCACCGCCGCCGTCTACGGCAACCCGACCGAACTGCCCATCCCCGAGACGGCCGTCAAGGCGCCGACCAACACCTACGGGGCGACCAAGCTCGCCGTCGACATGGCGCTCACCTCCGAAGCGATCGGGCACGGCCTCGCCGCCGTCTCGCTTCGCTACTTCAACGTCGCCGGCGCCCATCTCGACGGCGACGTCGCCCTCGGCGAGCGACACGACCCCGAGACCCATCTCATCCCGATCGCACTGGAGGTGGCCGCCGAACGGCGGGAGAAGCTCCAACTCTTCGGCGACGACTACCCCACCGCCGACGGCACCTGCATCCGCGACTACATCCACGTCGCCGACCTGGCCCGCGCCCACCTGCTCGCCCTCGACGCGGCAACCGCCGGCCAGCACCGCATCTACAACCTGGGCAACGGCAACGGCTTCACCAACCGGCAGGTGGTCGAGGTCGTCCGCGAGGTCACCGGGCACCCGGTGCCGGTCGAGGTGGCGCCGCGCCGCGAGGGCGACCCGGCCGAACTGGTCGCCTCATCCGCGCTGGCCCGCGCCGAGCTGGGCTGGCAGCCGCGCAAGCCGACCCTGCACGACATGGTCACCGACGCCTGGGACTTCTACCGCACGCAGGTCCTGGACCGCCGGTGACCGGCCACCACCCCGACGTCGCCCACCGCGCCAGCGCCGGCTTCCAGACGGCGTACGGCGAAGCACCCGCCGGCCGCTGGGCCGCCCCCGGGCGGGTCAACCTGATCGGCGAGCACACCGACTACAACGACGGCTTCGTGCTGCCGTTCGCGCTCCCGCTGCGCACCGTCGTCGCCGCCGCACCACAGCCGGCCGGCAACTGGACCGTGTGGTCCGAGCTGACCGGCGAGACGATCGGTTTCGGCGCCGACGAGGTGGCCACCCCCGGCCGGGTCACCGGCTGGGGCGCTTACGTGGCCGGGGTGGTGTGGGCGCTGCGCGAGGCAGGCCACCCGGTGCCCGGTGCCCGGCTGGCCATCGCCTCCGACGTGCCGCTCGGCGCCGGGCTGTCCTCCTCCGCCGCGCTGGAGGCCGCCACGCTCACCGCCCTGGTCGACCTCGGCGGGCTGGAGGTGCCCGCCGAACACCAGCCCCGGCTGGCCCAGCGGGCCGAGAACCGTTACGTGGGCGCGCCCACCGGGGTGATGGACCAGTCGGCGGCGATCCGCTGCCTCGCCGGGCACGCACTCTTCCTCGACTGCCGCACCGAGCGGGTGGAGCACATCCCGTTCGACCTCGACCTCGCCGGTCTCGCCGTGCTGGTACTGGACAGCCGCGCCCCGCACCGGCACGCCGACGGCGAGTACGCGGCCCGCCGCGACACCTGCGAGAAGGCCGCAGCCCTGCTCGGCGTGCCCGCACTGCGGGACGTACCAACCGTCGGCCTCGACGACGCGCTGGCCCGGCTGCCCGACGACGAGACCCGCCGCCGGGTCCGACACGTGGTCACCGAGGACCAGCGGGTGCTGGACACGGTCGCGTTGCTGCGCGACGGTCGGGTCCGGCACATCGGCGGCCTGCTCACCGCCTCGCATGCCTCCATGCGCGACGACTTCGCCATCACCGTGCCCGAGGTGGACACCGCCGTCGACGCCGCACTGGCCGCCGGGGCGCTCGGCGCCAGGATGACCGGCGGCGGCTTCGGCGGCTGCGTGCTCGCGCTGGTCGACGCCGACGACGCCGAACGGGTGGCCGCGGCCGTCACGGCGGCGTACGCCGAACGCGGTTTCGCCGCACCCGGTCACGTCACGGTCACCCCGTCCGCGGGCGCCACCCGACTCGACTAGGGATCTCGTCGAGCCGAGACGTGGCCCAGGCGGCGATCCGGCAAGGCCCCCGCCACCGGCACGACCGGAGCGGAGCGAAGGAGCGGTCAGGCAGTCTCGACGATCATGCCGGCGCCGACGGTGCGGTTGGTGGTCTCGTCGATGATGACGAAACCACCAGTGGTGCGGTTACGGCGGTACTCGTCGGCCAGCAGCGGGACCGTGGTCCGCAACCGGACCCGGCCGATCTCGTTCAACCGCAGCTCGGCTGCGGCCTCGTCACGGTGCAGCGAGTTGATGTCGAAACGGTAGTGCAGGTCCCGGACGATCGCCCGCGCCACCCGGGTGGTGTGCTTGATCGCGTACTTGCCACCGACCTGCAACGGGCGGGTCTCGTCCATCCAGCAGACCATCGCCTCGACGTCCTGGGCGACCGCCGGCGCGTTGTTCGGCCGGCAGATCATGTCGCCCCGCGAGATGTCGATCTCGTCTTCCAGGCGCACCGTCACCGACATCGGCGGGAACGCCTCCGTGACCGGGCCGTCGGCGGTCTCCACCGCGGCGATCCGGCTGGTGAAGCCC
This sequence comes from Micromonospora tarapacensis, assembly GCF_019697375.1. Taxonomy (NCBI): domain Bacteria; kingdom Bacillati; phylum Actinomycetota; class Actinomycetes; order Micromonosporales; family Micromonosporaceae; genus Micromonospora; species Micromonospora tarapacensis. The sequence continues at coordinate 4,516,664 of NZ_JAHCDI010000004.1, forward strand.
GACGGCAGCACCATCACCTCGTCACCCGGCTTGAGCACACCCGAGGCGACCTGCCCGGCGTAGCCGCGGTAGTCGGTGACCACCCGCGACTGGGGCCGGATCACGTACTGCACCGGAAAGCGGACATCGACCAGGTTACGGTCACTGGCGATATGCACCCGCTCCAGGTGATGCAGCAGCGCCGGGCCGTCGTACCAGGGCATGTTCTCCGATCGGGAGACGATGTTGTCGCCCTTCAGCGCGGAGATCGGCACCACCGTCAGATCCGGGACGTCCAGCTTCGCGGCGAACGCGGTGAACTCGTCGGCGATCCGCTCGAAGACCTCCTGCGAGAAATCGACCAGGTCCATCTTGTTGACGCAGAGAACGAGGTGCGGCACCCGCAGCAGCGAGCAGAGGAAGGCGTGCCGGCGGGACTGCTCGACCAGCCCCTTGCGGGCATCCACCAGGATCAACGCCAGGTCCGCGGTGGAGGCCCCGGTGACCATGTTCCGGGTGTACTGGATGTGCCCGGGGGTGTCGGCGATGATGAACTTGCGCCGGGGCGTGGCGAAGTAGCGGTACGCCACGTCGATGGTGATGCCCTGCTCCCGTTCGGCCCGCAGACCATCCGTGAGCAGCGCCAGGTTGGTGTACTCGTCGCCCCGCGCCGCGCTGACCGCCTCCACCGCCTCCAACTGGTCGGTGAACAGCGACTTCGTGTCGTAGAGCAGCCGACCGATCAGGGTCGACTTGCCGTCGTCCACACTGCCGGCGGTGGCGAAGCGCAGCAGATCCATCGGCCGGGCCTCCGGCCCGGAGGCGGTCGGCGCGAGCGTCTCGGTCGTCATCAGAAGTAGCCCTCCCGCTTGCGGTCCTCCATCGCGGCCTCGCTGACCCGGTCGTCACCCCGGGTCGCCCCGCGCTCCGTGATCCGGGTCGCGGCGACCTCCTCGATGACCTTCTCGACCGTGTCCGCGTCGGACCGGACCGCCGCCGTGCAGGAGGCGTCACCCACCGTGCGGTACCGCACCCGGGCCTTGAACCGCTCCTCGCCCGCCCGCGCCGGCAGGAACTCGTTGACCGCGTACAGCATCCCGTCGCGCTCGACCACCTCACGCTCGTGCGCGTAGTAGATCGACGGCAACCCGATCCGCTCCCGGGCGATGTAGTGCCACACGTCCAGCTCGGTCCAGTTGGACAGCGGGAAGACCCGGATCGACTCGCCCGGGTGGTGCCGGCCGTTGTAGAGCGCCCACAGCTCCGGCCGCTGGTTCTTCGGATCCCACTGGCCGAACTCGTCGCGGAAACTGAACATCCGCTCCTTGGCCCGCGCCTTCTCCTCGTCCCGCCGGGCACCGCCGAAGAGCGCGTTGAAGCGATGCTTCTCCACCGCCTCCAGCAACACCGGCGTCTGGATCCGGTTGCGCGTCCCGTCGGCCGCCTCCCGCACCAACCCGCTGGCCAGGGCCTCCGGCACGCTGGCCACCACCAACTGCAGGCCCAGCTCGGTGACCCGCTGGTCGCGGTAGTCCAGCACCTCGGGGAAGTTGTGACCGGTGTCGACGTGCATCACCGGGAAGGGTATCTGGGCCGGAGCGAACGCCTTCTGCGCCAGCCGGAGCATGACGATCGAGTCCTTGCCGCCGGAGAAGAGCAGGACCGGCCGCTCCATCTCGGCGACCACCTCGCGCATCACGAAGACGCTCTCCGCCTCCAGTGCGTCGAGGTGAGTGACCTGGTAAGCCGCCGTCGCGGTCATGACACAGGCCCGATTCGCTCACTCATCCGCTTTCCAGACCTTTCCGGTCGGGGATGTCAGGAAGTAGCGCCAGGTTACCCGCAATGCCGCTGTAGCGCTGCAAGCAACCGGCTGGCGAGATCCTTGCGGCACACCAGCAGGTCGGGCAGCCGCGGATCCGCCTCGTTGTATTTCAGCGCAGAACCGTCGATCCGGGAAGCATGCAGTCCGGTGGCCGTCGCCACAGCCACCGGGGCAGCCGAATCCCACTCGTACTGCCCGCCGGCATGGATGTAGGCGTCCACCTCACCGCTGACCACCGCGGCGATCTTCGCCCCGGCGGAACCCATCGGCACCAACTGCGCACCGGCCTCCTCCGCGAGGTCGGTCAGGAACACCGGCGGTCGGCTCCGGCTGGCCGCCAACCGAAGCCGCCGGGCCCCACCCGCGGTCGCCGCCTCCGGCGTCATCGGCGGATAGGCCGGCGGATGGTCCGTACCCAGCACCCGGTGCTGGGCCGGCAACCCGACCGCACCGGCCACCAGACCATGCGAGGCCGGCGCGTTACGGGCCCAGAGCGCCACATGCACCGCCCAGTCCGCGCGCCCCTCCTCGCTGAACTCCCGGGTACCGTCCAACGGGTCGATGATCCAGACCCGGTCGGCGGTCAACCGGGAGACGGCCGCGGTGTTCACCTCGGCCGCCCACGCCAGCCGGGAACCCTCGTCCTCCTCGGACAGCACCGCGTCACCCGGGCGCCACTTCGCCAACTCGGTCCGGATCAGGTCATGCGAGACCTTGTCCCCCGCCGACTTCAACGCACCGGTGTCGGCGAACCCCATCTCCGCCCGCAACGCCAACAGCGCCTGTCCGGCCCGATCCGCCAGCCACCGCGCGAACGCGCCGTCGATCATCGGTGGACCGCTCATGCTCCCGCTCCCGTCGCCTCGCCACGATCCCGCGTACGCCGAGCGCCCGGCCCCCGCCCGGTCGCCGAATCCGCACACTACCGGGCCGCACCGCACCGCGCCGCCACCGCTACCCTCTCAACCCCCGTGGTAGCGGTTCTGCGTCGGCTCCACACCCAAGGTGACCACGGATTCGACCACGTCCGCCGCCCGGTCCACCAGAAAATCCAACTCCTTGCGCTCCACCGGGCTGAAATCCGACAGCACGTAGTCCGCCGGATCCTGCCGACCCGGCGGCCGGCCGATCCCGAACCGCACCCGCACGTAGTCCTTCGTACCCAGCGACTTCGACATCGACCGCAGGCCGTTGTGCCCACCCTCGCCCCCGCCGCACTTCACCCGCAGCTGGCCGTAGTCGATGTCCAACTCGTCGTGCACCGCGATCACCCGACCGGGCGACACCTTGTGGAACTGGGCCAGCCCGGCCACCGGCCCGCCGGAAAGATTCATGTAGGTCAACGGCTTCATCAGCACCAACTTCGGCCCACCGAAGCCGAGCCGCCCCTGGGCGGCCTCCGCCATCGCCCGCTTGTGCCGGCCGAACCTGCCACCCACCCGGTCGGCCAGCAGGTCCGCGACCATGAACCCGACGTTGTGCCGGTTGTGCGCGTACTGCCGGCCCGGGTTACCCAGACCGACCACCAGCCACGGCCCGGTCTCGTCCGTCACCGCCCGCCCCTCCCGCTTCCGCCGGCGGCCAACACCGCACCGCGCCGCCGGTCCTCCGATACGCCGGCAGGCGCCCCCGAGGAACCGGGGACGCCTGCCGCAAACTGAACCGCGAGACGATCAGGCCTCGGCGCGGCCCTCGGTGCCGGCCTCGCCCTCGGCCGGAGCCTCGGTGACCTCGGTGACCTCGGTGACCTCGCCCACCTCGGCCTCGGCCTCCTCGGTGGCCTCCTCGACCTCGGGCAGCGTCGCCTCCAACTGCTCCGCCGTCGGCGCGGCGGTGATGGTGGCCACCGTGAGCTCCGGGTCGACGGCCAGCTCGACGCCGGACGGCAGCTCGACATCGCCGGCGGTGACGTGGGCACCCGGCTGCACGCCCTCGATCGAGGCCTCCAGGTGGTCCGGCACCCTGGTGGCGTCCGCGGTCACCGAGAGGGTGTCGTGGTCGTGCACGATCAGGGTGTTCCTCGCGGCCTCACCGGTCAGGTGGATCGGCACGTCGACGGTGACCTGCTCGCCCCGCCGCACCAGCAGCAGGTCGACGTGCTCGAACGTGTCCCTGATCGGGTCACGCTGAATCGCCTTCGGCAACGCCAACGCCTGGGTGCCGTCGCTGACGTCGATCGCGAAGAGTTGGTTCGCCCCGCCCTTGCGGATCGCGGCCGCGAACTCACGGGCCGGCAGTGCGATGTGCTTGGGCTTCTCGCCATGGCCGTACAGCACGGCGGGCACCTTGCCGGCCCGGCGGGTACGGCGGGCACCACCCTTGCCGAACTCGGTGCGGGGCTCGGCGCTGATCTTTACCTCGGACACGGGGAAACTCCTGATGCTTCGCTGCGGCAGCTTGTCGTCTGGCGGTGCTGGGCGGGGGGCTCGCAGGGGCGCATGCGTCAGAAGACTGCCCGGAGCACCGCGTCGATCACGGTGCCTCCGTGCGGCGCTTCTCAGCGGCCCGCAGGGCACCCTCGCCGTGGCAACCGCACCAGTCTACCCGAGCGGTTTCCCCGACTTCCGGCAGTCCCCGCAACCGCCCGGCAGCACCCCAACGGCCGCCCCACCGAGGCACCCGGACGGGCCGGCCACCCCGGCCGACCCTCCCGCCGTCACCGCTCAGCGGCGCACCGCCGTCAGCTCAACCCACCGAACAGGGTGGTCACGGAACCGTCGTCGAACACCTCACGGATCGCCCGGGCCAACAGCGGTGCGATGGACAGCACGGTGATCTTGTCGAGCTGCTTCTCCGGCGGCAACGGAAGCGTGTTGGTCACCACGACCTCGCTGATCGGGCTGTTCTTCAACCGCTCCGTCGCCGGGTCGGAGAGCAGCGCGTGGGTGGACGCCACGATCACGTCCGCCGCACCCGACTCCCCCAGGATGTCCGCCGCCTTGCTGATCGTGCCACCCGTGTCGATCATGTCGTCGACGATCAGGCAGACCCGACCCTCGACCTCACCGACCACCCGGTTCGCCACCACCTGGTTCGGCTTCATCGGATCCCGGGTCTTGTGGATGAACGCCAGCGGACAACCGCCCAGCCGGTCGGTCCACCGCTCGGCCACCCGCACCCGCCCCGAGTCCGGCGCGACCACGGTCATCGGCCGGCCGGCGTACCTGCGCTCCACGTACTCGGCCAGGATGTCCATCGCGAAGAGGTGGTCCACCGGGCCGTCGAAGAAGCCCTGGATCTGCGCGGTGTGCAGGTCCACGGTGAGGATGCGGTTCGCCCCCGCCGTCTTCAACAGGTCGGCGACCAGCCGCGCCGAGATCGGCTCCCGGCCGCGGTGCTTCTTGTCCTGCCGGGAGTACGGATAGAACGGCAGCACGACCGTGATCCGCTTGGCCGAGCCACGCTTGAGCGCGTCGACCATGATCAGGGTCTCCATGACCCACCTGTTCACCCCGTGCGTGACCGACTGCACCACGAAGGCGTCCGAACCACGTACCGAGTCCTTGAACCGTACGAAGATCTCGCCGTTGGCGAACTCGTACGCGTCGGCCGGCGTCGGCGCGACGCCGAGCACCTCACCGATCTCCCTGGCCAACTCCGGAAAACCACGTCCGGAAAAGAGCATCAGGCTCTTGCGGTTTTCGGCGACGATGCTGCCCATGGGCCCGTCTGCTCCCGTTTTGGTCGGTGGTACCCGGCCTACGGTGGTGGCGGCCGGGGACTATTCGGTTGCAGTATCTCCCGCCCCGGGCGTGCCGCCCACCGACTCGGCGGTGCCGTGGATTGCCTCACCTTCACTTGCCGGCGCCGGCGACGCCGGCGCACCCTGGGCATCCCGCACGGCACGCTCGGCCGCCTGCGCGGAAGCGGTACCCGGCCGCTTACGGGCCACCCACCCCTCCACGTTGCGCTGCGGCGCCCGGGTCACCCCCAGCGCACCCGGCGGCACGTCGTTGCTGATCGCACTGCCCGCCGCCACGTACGCCCCGGCACCCACCTCGACCGGCGCGATCAGGCTCGTGTCGCAGCCCACGAACGCCGCCTCGCCGACCACCGTGCGGTTCTTGCGCACCCCGTCGTAGTTCACGAAGATCGTCGCCGCGCCGATGTTCGCCCGCGCCCCGATCGTCGCGTCACCCACGTACGACAGGTGCGGCACCTTGGCCCCGGCACCCAGCTCCGAGTTCTTCACCTCGACGAACGTGCCGACCTTCGACCGCTCCGCCAGCCGCGCGGCCGGCCGCAGGTACGCGTACGGCCCGACGCTGGCACCAGAGCCCACCTCGGCGCCGATCGCGTGGCTGCGCAGGACCGTCGCGCCGGGCCCGACCACCGTGTCGATCAGCGTCACGTCCGGCCCGACCACCGCGCCGCTGCCGACCACCGAACCGCCCCGCAGCTGGGTGTTCTGATCCACCACCGCGTCCCGGTCCAGGGCCACCGTCACGTCGATCCAGGTCGTCTCCGGGTCGAGCAGGCTCACCCCGGCGCGCATCCAACGCTCGTTGACCCGGTCCCGCAGAAGTCGACGCAGCCCCGCCAACTCCACCCGGTCGTTGCAGCCGAGCGTCTCCGTGTGGTCGGACGCCAGGTGCACCCCCACCGGCTCGCCGGCCGAGACCAGCATCTTGAAGACGTCGGTCAGGTACTCCTCGCCCTGGTCGTTGTCGGTGGACAGCTTGCCCAACACGTCCCGCAGCCGGACCACGTCGAAGGCGTAGATGCCGGCGTTGATCTCCCGGACCGCCAACTGGGCCGGGGTGGCGTCGCGCTGCTCGACAATCCGCTCTAGGCGTCCCGCGACATCCCGCACGATGCGGCCCAGGCCGGTCGGATCCGGCACCTCGGCAGCCAGTACGGTGGCCGCCGCGCCCGCCTTCTCGTGCGCCGTCACCAACTCGGCAACCGTCTCCGGCCGCAGCAGCGGCACGTCGCCGTTGAGCACCACCACGGTGCCGGTGACCTCCGGGGCGGCCTCCAGGGCCATCCGCACCGCGTGCCCGGTGCCGAGCTGCTCCGCCTGGTGGACCGCGATGGCCTCCGCGGCGACCTCGGCCAGGTGGGCACGGACCTGGTCCGCGCCGTGCCCGACCACCACCAACGTCCGCGCCGCGGCCAGCGGATCGGCCGCGTTGAGCACGTGACCGAGCAGTGTCCGGCCGAGCAGCGGATGCAGCACCTTCGGCAACGAGGACTTCATCCGCTTGCCCTCACCGGCGGCAAGCACGACGACGGTGCGGGGGTGGGGCTCGGACACGACGTGGCTCCCGTCGGACGCGGACAGTCTCGCGGCCATGCTAACCGGACAATCCGACCTGGTTGGCAAGGGCCGCGATGATCGGCAGTTGCGCCATCTGCTGGGGTGCCTGGATTCGAACCAGGAGCTCAAGGCTCCAAAGGCCTGCGGGTTGCCATTACCCCACACCCCATTGCCATGTCAAGTGCGGTGCCCACATCAATTCGTGCGAATGTGCCCTGCCGCAGCCCGGAACAGCTCGGCGATCATACCCTCTATTCGCCAGTAGAGCTCGCGGCTACGCGGCACGTTGATCACAAGGCAGCCGCGATAGTCCTCGCCGGTGTTGCGGCGAAGGGTGGCGGGGTTGTGCCTCTTCAGGGTCGCCCGTCGGAAGCGGTCCGGTGGCAGTCGTAGCTCGGTCGCCCACCATTCCGCCGCAGCGATCGCGTCGGCAGTCTCGTGGATGCTCACCCGGTAGGTCGGCACAGCGCGGTCGACTCCACAGGTTTCCAGGAAGCGTAGGAAGAGGGAGAGGAGACCAGGGTCGCTGTTGATGAACTGGACATGGTCGTAGCGACGCCACGGTTTCGACTTGGCGCCCTCGCACCAGTAGATCACCGCCCCCACAAGCAGCAGATCCCGATCGTCGAGCTGCCCGACCACTTGAGCGGCCAAGGCGTGCGTCTGCCCTTGGGCTTCATCCCGCGCCCGGCGGTGGGCCGCCCAACGCGCTTCGGTCATGGTCTTCGAGTGAAGGTGCCGACGCTCCTGCCCACCTCCCGACTGCTGATCGAGTGGAAGGTGCCGGAGCCAGAGATATGCCGTAGACCGACTCACTCCGAGCCGGCCCGCGATCTCCGGCACCGAATACCCCATCCTCCGGAACGCCACCGCCTCGGCACGCAGGTCATCCTTCGCGTTGGGGCGGCGGGTCCGCCCCGGCGCGGGAACACCTCGGAGCATGTCGTACACCCGGTTACGACCAAGGCCGGTGCGAGCGCGGATCTCGCGGACCGAGAGTTGTTCCTCGGTACGCAGTCGGCGCACTTCGGCGGCGTCGAATTCGGTCACGGGGTGCAGGTTAGGACGCGCGTACGACAATTCGGGCAGCCGCCCGCGTCGCTGCCGGTGCGATCTACCAGGGACTTAAGTTACGGTGACGTAGGCGTAGTTTCGTGATCCCACCGTCCCCTGCGAGGTGCCATGTCCACCGCCCTGCTCGACCCGCACCCGACCGGCCCGAAACCGCTGACCCAGGGCACCCAGTCACGCGGCATCCTGATCGCCCTGTGGTCCTTCGTGGTGATCCCGTTCGCGGCGCTGGTCGCCGCCGTGCCGGTGGCCTGGGGCGGCTGGCTCAGCTGGGTCGACGTGGGGATCGCGGCCTTCTGGTACGTGGTGTCGGGGCTGGGCATCACCGTCGGCTACCACCGCTACTTCACCCACGGCTCGTTCAAGGCGAAGCGGTGGTTGCGCGTCGGCATGGCCGCCACCGGCTCACTGGCGGTTCAGGGCGAGATCATCCAATGGGTGGCCGACCACCGGCGCCACCATGCTTTCTCCGACCTGGACGGGGATCCGCACTCGCCGTGGCGGTTCGGCACCAACCTACGCGGCCTGACCAAGGGGCTGTTCCACGCGCACATCGGCTGGCTGTTCGGCCGCGAGTTGTCCAACCGGGAGCGTTTCGCCCCGGATCTGTTGGCCGATCGGGACATCAGGCGGATGGACCGCCTCTTTCCGGTGATGGTGATCGTCTCGGTGCTCGGACCGGCGCTGATGGGCGGACTGTTGACGTGGTCCTGGCAGGGTGCGTTGACCGCCCTGTTCTGGGCCGGGCTGGTCCGGATCTCGCTGCTGCACCACGTCACCTGGTCGATCAACTCGGTGTGCCACGTGTACGGCGAACGGCCGTTCATGATGCGCCACGGGGACCGGGCTGCCAACTTCTGGCCGTTGGCCCTGATCTCCTTCGGGGAGAGCTGGCACAACCTGCACCACGCCGATCCGACGAGCGCGCGGCACGGGGTGCTGCGGGGCCAGATCGACATTTCGGCCCGGGTCATCTGGCTGTTCGAGAAGGTGGGTGCGGCCTGGGACGTCCGCTGGCCGAAGCCGGAGCGGATCGCGGCGAAGCTGGTGACGCCGGCGGAGCAACCGGCCGCCCAGCGGTAACCGGGCCGCCGGCCACCAAGTTACCTGGCAGTATGCTCGGGTGACCGGGCAGAACGCAGGCAACATCCCACGACAGGGCGTCACCGCGCGCCGGCGAGGTGACGAGATGGCCGAGGCTCCCAGCGACGAGGGCGGCAAACGCCGCCGGCGAACGGTTCCCGCCGCGCCGGCCAAGCCGGCGTCCCGGGTCCGCATGTCGGCGGCCCAGCGTCGGGAACAGTTGATCTCGATCGGTCGGCAGATCTTCGCCGAACGCGGCTTCGACGCCACCTCCATCGAGGAGGTGGCGTCCCGCGCCAAGGTCTCCAAGCCGGTGGTCTACGAGCACTTCGGCGGCAAGGAGGGGCTCTACGCGGTGGTGGTGGACCGGGAGGTCCGGTCGCTGCTGGAGCGGATCACCACGGCGCTGACCGCGGGGCACCCGAGGGAGTTGTTGGAGCAGGCGGCGTTGGCCCTGCTCGGCTACATCGAGGAGGAGACCAGCGGGTTCCGGGTGCTGGTGCGGGAGTCTCCGGTGCTCTCCGCGACCGGCAACTTCAGCAGCGTGATGAATGACGTCGCACATCAGGTGGAGCACATCCTCGGCGCGGAGTTCTCCAGCCGGGGTTACGACCCGAAGCTCGCCGAGTTGTACGCGCAGGCGCTGGTGGGCATGGTCGCGCTGACCGGCCGTTGGTGGTTGGAGGTCCGCAAGCCGCGCAAGGAGACGGTGGCGGCGCACCTGGTGAACCTGTCCTGGAACGGTCTGTCGCACCTGGAGGCGAAGCCGGGGCTGATCACCGTTCGCGGCCAGTGACCAGGTCGACCGGGTGCGGCGGTCAGCGACGGCGGTGGGCCTCGGCGACCGGGTGGTAGCGATGATTCCGCTCGGCCTCGGCGTCCTCGGGCGGGCCGACCTTGTCGTAGAGGCCGGTGCCGAGCAGGATCAGCCCGAAGAGCATCGAGACGATCACGGTCGACATGGAGAAGTTCAGGAAGTTGGCGTCCGTCTGGAGCACCGACATCATCAGGATGCTGGTGACCAGGAAGACCACCCCGGCGGTCAGGTTCATGTAGTGGCCGAGGTTGTTGCGCCGGGACGCGCCGACGATGAGCACGATCCCGAAGACGACGGAGGCCAGTGAGAAGGCCAGGTTGGTGCGCAGGCCGAGGGCCCAGTTCCCACCCCGGTGGAACAGCGGCTCGCCCCAGGTGAGTGCGGTGCCCCAGACGCCGAAGACCAGGATGTAGAGCCCGATCAGGCCGGACAGCGCCCGGTAGACCGGTCGGGCGGGGTGGTTCACCGGAAAGTGCGGCACACGACTCCTTCCCACCAGTGAGAACACTCCCGACAATTGTCCCCCCGGGCGGGAGTGCGCGTCGGGCAAACGCTCGGACTGGGCGGAACCGCGGCAGATCTTCGCCGGCGGGCGTCCGGCTACAGCACGAGACGGGCCTTCTGCCAGTTCTCCTGCTCCTCGTCGGTGCCGACCTTGCCGTACATGCCGGCCATCAGCAGCACCAGGCTGAGGACCATGAGGACGATGACCGTGGCGACGCTCAGGTTGAAGATGTTGGCCTCGGTCCGGATGAGGGCGAGCCCGGCCAGGCTGACCACCATGATCAGGTAGGCCATCCACTGGTTGACCAGCACGTCGAGGTTGCGGCCGACGGCGGTGCCGACCAGCACGATCACGCCGGCCGCGACGCTGAACAGCGAGAGGCCGAGGTTGGTGCCCTGCCCGAGGACCTGGGCGTCGCTCCGGCCGAGGAAGGGGTCGCCGGTGCTGGCGAGGAAGCCGATCGCACCGAAGACCACCAGGTACAGGCCGGTCAGCCCGCCGATCGCCCGGTAGATCGGCCGCGCGGGGTGGTTGACGGGGGTGTGGGCCATGGCTGTGTCTCCAACGCCGTTGAGTGAGGGTCGTCGGCGATTCTCCCGCATCCGGCAATGTGACGCCGCACACGGGGTCGGCGGTCTCAGGTCGCCGGAATCTCGTCGGCCAGGGCGAGCCACGCCTCCTCGGCCTGTTCCCGCTCGCCGCGTACCTGCTTGAGCTGCGCGTCCAGCTCGGCCACCCTGGTGTAGTCGGTGGCGTCGACGGCAAGTTGGTCGAGCAGCGCCGCCTCCTTCTGTTCCAGCTTTCCGACCTGCCGTTCCAGCCGGGCCAGCTCCTTACGGGCCTGCCGGGCCTCGGCGGCGCTCATCCCGCCGCGGTCCGCTGGCCCGGTGGTGGCCGCCGCTGCGGTGGTGGCCGCGTCGGTCCGGGCCGGTCCGGGGTGGTCGCCGGCCCGGGTGAGGTACTCCGCGACACCGCCGGGCAGGTGCACCAGCCGGCCGTCACCGAACAGCCCGTACGCCGAGTCGGCCACCCGCTCAACGAGGTACCGGTCGTGGCTGGCCACCACGATGGTGCCGGGCCAGGAGTCGAGCAGGTCCTCCAGCGCGGCCAGGGTGTCGGTGTCGAGGTCGTTGGTGGGCTCGTCGAACAGCAGCACGTTCGGCTCGCCGGCGAGCAGGCGCAGCATCTGCAGCCGGCGGCGCTCGCCACCGGAAAGGTCGCCGACCGGGGTCCAGAGGCGCCGGTCGTCGAAGCCGAACACCTCGGCGAGCTGGGCGGCGGAGATCTCGCGGTCGCCGAGTCGCACCCGCCGGGCGACCTCCTCGACAGCTTCGAGGACGCGCAGTTCGCTGGGGAGTTCGGCGAGTTCCTGGGAGAGGAACGCGGATCGTACGGTGCTGCCGGTGACCAGTCGCCCGCCGTCGGGACGGGTGCTGCCGGCGAGCATCCGCAGCAGGGTGGTCTTGCCGGCACCGTTGGCGCCGAGGATGGCGATCCGGTCGCCGGGGCCGACCTGCCAGGTGACCTCGTCGAGGATCATCTTGGGGCCGGCGTGCAGCCGGACCTGTTCGAGGTCGTACACCTGCTTGCCCAGCCGGGCGGTGGCGAGCCGTTGCAGCGACGTGGTGTCGCGCGGCGGCGGCACGTCGGCGATGAGCGCGTTGGCGGCGTCGATCCGGAACTTCGGTTTCGAGGTCCGGGCCGGGGGGCCGCGGCGCAGCCAGGCGATCTCCTTGCGGAGCAGGTTCTGCCGGCGGGCTTCGGTGGTGGCGGCGACCCGTTCCCGTTCGGCCCGGGCGAGGATCCAGGCGGCGTAGCCCCCCTCGTAGGCCCGGACGGTCTGGTCGGCGACCTCCCAGGTGGTGGTGCAGACGACGTCGAGGAACCAGCGGTCGTGGGTGACCACGACCAGGGCACCCTTGCGGTTGAGCAGATGCCGGGCGAGCCAGTCGACGCCGCCGACGTCGAGGTGGTTGGTGGGCTCGTCGAGGATGAGCAGGTCGGCGTCGCGGACCAGCAGGGCGGCGAGGGCGACCCGGCGGCGTTCACCGCCGGACATCGGGCCGACCGGCGCGTCGAGGCCGAGGTGGGGCATGCCGAGCCCGTCGAGGATCGCCCGTACGCCGGCGTCGCCGGCCCATTCGTGCTCGGCGCCCATGCTCTCGGCGAGCCACTCCGTGCCGAGGACGACGTCGCGGACGGTGGCGTCGGGGCTGAGGGTGAGGTTCTGCGGCAGCCAGGCGACCCGCAGGTCGCGGCGGTGGGTGACCCGGCCGTCGTCGGGTTCCTCGGTGCGGGTCAGCAGCCTCAGCAGGGTGGACTTGCCGGCACCGTTGAGACCGACGACGCCGATCCGGTCGGCGTCGTCCAGGCCGAGCGAGACGTCGGTGAGCAGTGGCCCGGCCGCGCCGTAGCCCTTGGACACCCGGTCCAGGTTGACGATGTTGGCCACTACCCCACCTTCCATGATCAAGGCGTCCCGGTGCCGGCTGGCACCTGGGGACGCCTGGCCTTCCAGGGTACGCGGAGTGCCGCTCGCGCTTGGCGGCGAGCGTGCCTGGTCCGGTTGCGCCCGGGTCTGGGCTCGTGCCGCTGGTTCTCCGCCGGCCGGGGCGGGCCGCAACGACGCTGCCAGCACCTGCCGAGCTGAACCGCCAGCGCTATCACCGCGGTGCCGCGCCGATCGCCCGGCCGCGGTGATCCGTTGGTGCCATCAGCTCGACAGGGCGCACTCACCCACCAGACCACCCAGCCACACCCGTGATCGGGCGGTCAAGGCGGTGGGCCGGGCCCGGGTCAGCTGATCCGGGCGCCGTGTACCGGCCCGTGGGCGGTGCGGGCCTGCCGGCACACCTGGGCGGCTTCGAGTTCCGCGGCGACGCGTTCGGCGTCGGCGGCGTCGGCGGTCAGGAAGACGCAGGTCGGCCCGGAGCCGGAGACGATGCCGGCCAGCGCCCCGGCCGCCTCGCCGGCCTTGAGGGTGGCCGCCAACGACGGGCGCATGGCCAGGGCGGCGTCCTGGAGGTCGTTGCCGAGGGTCGGGGCGAGCACCCGGGGTCGCGCTGCCGGAGCGCGGCGAGCAGCCGGTCGGTGCTGCCGAGCGGCGGTCCGGCGGCACCGGCATCGCGGAGCCGGTCGAGTTCCTGGTAGGCCTGGGGAGTGGAGAGTCCGCCGTCGGCGATGGCGACCACCCAGTGCCAGGAGGTGGCGCGGGCCAGGACCGGGCTGACCGCCTCACCGCGGCCGGTGCCCAGCGCGGTGCCGCCGTGGATCAGGAAGGGCACGTCCGAGCCGAGGTCGGCCGCGATGCCGGCCAGTTCGTCGCGGGACAGGCCGGTGCCCCAGAGCGCGTCGCAGGCGACCAGCGCGGCGGCACCGTCGGCGCTGCCGCCGGCGAGACCACCGGCGAGCGGGATCTGCTTGCGCAGGTGCAGGCGGGCGTGTGGCATCACGCCGGTGTAGCCGGCGAGGGCGTGGGCCGCCCGGATCACCAGGTTGGAGTCGTCGAGGGCGAGTTCTCCGGTGCCCTCGCCCTCCATGGTGAGGGTGAGCGTGTCGCCGCGCCGCGCGGTCAGCTCGTCGTAGATCGAGATGGCGTGGTAGACCGTGTTCAGCTCGTGGTAGCCGTCCCGGCGTAGCGGGCCGACACCCAGATGTAGGTTGATCTTGGCCGGTACCCGTACGCGGACCGGCCCGCTGGCCCCGCGCCGCTCCTCGTCGTCCGGTCGCCAGGCCTCGGTCACGGGGTGATGTCCCGGATGGGCGACCGGGCGTCGAACGGCTTGGTCACGATCAGCTCCTCGGCAGGCACGGCCTCAGCCTACTGCGCTTCCGTCGTACGGCTCGGGGCCGACGCGGCCACGGCGGCGAACTGCTCGACGGTGAGTGACTCGCCGCGTGCGCCGGGGTCGACCCCGCGGCGGTGAGCGCGGCGGCGGCCCGGTCGGCGCCGCCGGCCCAGCCCGCCAGGGCGGCGCGCAGGGTCTTGCGGCGCTGCGCGAAGGCGGCGTCCACCACCGAGAAGACCTCTTCCCGGGCTACGTCGGCGCGCGGCTGCTCGCGGCGGGTGAAGGCGACCAGTCCGGAATCGACGTTGGGCACCGGCCAGAACACGTTCGGCGGCACCTTCCCGGCGGCGCGGGAGCGGGCGTACCAGGCGAGCTTGACCGACGGTACGCCGTACACCTTGGAGCCGGGGCCGGCGACGAGCCGGTCGGCGACCTCCTTCTGCACCATCACCAGGCCGTGGCGCAGGGTGGGCAGCTCGGCGAGCAGGTGCAGCACCACCGGCACGGCGACGTTGTAGGGCAGGTTCGCCACGAGGGCGGTCGGCGCGGGGTCGGCCAGCTCGGCGGCGGTGACCCGGAGCGCGTCGGCATGGTGCACGGTGAGCCGGGCGGCGGCCGGGCCGGCGTGCCGGGCGGCGGTGTCGGGCAGCGCGCCGGCCAGGTTCCGGTCGATCTCGACGGCGTGCACGTGGGCGGCGGCGGGCAGCAGGGCGAGGGTGAGCGAGCCGAGTCCGGGGCCGACCTCCAGCGCCACGTCGTCGGGGCTGAGCCCGGCGGTGGTGACGATCCGGCGGACGGTGTTGGGGTCGTGCACGAAGTTCTGGCCGAGCCGCTTGGTGGGCGCCACGCCGAGCCGGGCGGCGAGTTCCCGGATCTCCGCCGGGCCGAGCAGGTCAGCGGCCATAGCCCGACAGCGTACGGGTCAGCCGGCGGACTCCCGCGCGCCGGTGCGGACCGCCGGCCAGGGGCCGAAGGCGCGTTCACCGGTGGCCGAGATGGCCGCGCACAGCTCGTCGAGGTCGGCGCCGATGGTGGCGGCCAGGGCCCGCACGGTCAGCGGGATCAGGTACGAGGCGTTGGGGTGGCCCCGGTGCGGGACCGGGGTGAGGTACGGCGCATCGGTCTCCACCAGAATCTGGTCGAGCGGGGTCAGCGCGGCGGCCTCGCGCAGCGCCCCGGCGCTGGCGAAGGTGACGGTGCCGGCGAAGCTGAGCAGGTAGCCCCGGCGGACGCACTGCCGGGCGAACTCGGCGTCGCCGGAGAAGCAGTGCAGCACCACCGTGTCCGGCGCGCCCTCGTCGTCGAGGATGCGCAGCACGTCGGCGTGCGCGTCCCGGTCGTGCACGACCAGGGTCCGGCCGTACTGCTTGGCGATCGCGACGTGCGCCCGGAAGCTCTCCTCCTGTGCGGCGCGGCCCTCGTCGCCGGTGCGGTAGAAGTCCATCCCCGTCTCGCCGATGCCACGCACCCGATCGTGGGCGGCCAGCGCCTCGATCTGGCGCAGTGCGGCGTCGAGGTCGGCCAGCCGGGGCGCCTCGTTGGGGTGCAGCGCCACCGTGGCGACCAGCGCCGGGTGCCGGCCGGCCGCCTCGGCGCCCCAACGGGAGGACTCGACGTCGACCCCGACCTGCACCAGCCGGTCCACTCCGACGGCGGCGGCGACGTCGATGGCCGCCGCGACCGGGTCGACGGCGGTGCTGCCGGGCGGCACGCCGACCTCGCTGACGGTGATGTCGAGGTGGGTATGGCTGTCCAGCACCGGCCGGGGCAGCGGCTCGGGCGCGGGTGGGAACTCGCCGGCGCGGCGGGCGGCGCGCTGGCTGCGGGACTCGGTCGGCTCGCTCATCTCCTCGACAGCATCACACACCGCCCGAGTCCACCCGCCCGCCACCCGCAGTTCACCTGGCCTACGCCGGGTGCCCCTACCGTCGCCGGGTGACTGCGCGACGCGAGATGACGACGTGAGTATCACTCCCCGGGCGCAAGACGCGGCGCAGGAGCGGACCGGCCTTCGGGTGGCGTACGGCGGCGCGCTCTATCCGGCCGAGGAGATCGCCCGCGGCGCGGCGTACGAGTTGTTCAGCGCCGACGAGGTGGCCGGTTTCGAGTGGGTGCCCCGGCCGCACTCGGCGCTGCCGTGGCGACGGTTCGTGCACGTCACCGAGGTCAGCGCCGTACACGGGGCGGGTGACCACGCCGAGGATCCGGAGTCGCCGCTGCTGGTGCCGCTGCACCGGGAGCGGGGCTGGTCGGACGTGCACCGGCTCGCCCAACAGCCGGCCGCCGCGGACGACCCGCTGGTCACGGCGGTACGCGCGACGGCGGGCGTGCGACGCGGCACCCGGATGATGAAGATCCTTTCCGCCCGGCAGCTCGCCGGCCACGTGCGGGGATGGCTGCCGCACGGCTTCTGCTACCGGGAGCACGACGTGGCGCACCTGCGCACCCCGGCGTCCACCACGGTGCTGCGGACCGACGGCGGGGGCGGCCGGGAGGGCGTGGACGTGACGTACGCGCTGCGGTGGCGCGCCGCCGACCCGGGTGACTACGACGTGCCCGCGGGCGCGGCGTACCGGGGCTGGCCGCGCTGGGTGCCCGCGACCGGTTGGGGCCGGCGGTGCTGGGCACCGGGTTCACGCCGAGCAGCAACCATCTGATCCCCGAGTTCGTCACCCGGGACTTCGCCGACCTGCCGATGCCGGCGAACGCCACGCTGCTGGCCTATCCGGCGGAGGGCGTGGAGGTGGTGCTCTACGCCTACCAGGCCGAGCAGCGTGGCTGGCTGCGGATGGTCGGGCCGCAGTGGCGGCACCTGCTCGCCGCGGTGCCGGGGCTGTCGCCGGACCAGGAGTACGTGCCGACCGGGGACGCACCCCGTTCCACCCGGCTGGTCGGCACGTACGCGGGCGGGGAGTACGAGGCGGTGGCCGACCTGCCCGGCGACTTCCGGGTGCTGGCGCTGACCCGGGCGGCCCGCTACCCGGTCGACGGGGTGGGCCGACGGTTACGCCTGGCGTCCTGGCGGGGGGTTCCGTGCCTGGTGCTCCGGGAGGAGGCGGGCTGGTTGCGGTTGCGGCTGCGCCGCCCCGACCCGGACGTGGTCGCCACCATCGGGGCACAGTGCCACGAACGGGGCGTCTACGAGGCGTGGGCCCCGGGCGTCGAGGTCACCGACGACCAGGTGGTGGACCACCCGTACCTCCTCTGACCTGGCCCCGCACGGGGTCGGGCGGTGCAGGAATAACGGTCCTCCGCCGGGGAAGGCTCGGTCTCCCACCCTGGACAGGAGGACGAGATGCCCTTCATCACCGTCGGCACGGAGAACTCCGCGCCAATCGATCTGTACTACGAGGACCACGGCTCGGGCCAGCCGATCGTGCTGATCCACGGATTCCCCTTCAACGGGGCGACCTGGGAGAAGGTTTCCGGACCGCTGCTCGATGCCGGGTACCGGGTGATCACGTACGACCGGCGCGGCTACGGCAATTCGGCGCGACCGACGTTCGGGTACGACTACGACACCTTCGCCGCCGACCTCGACGTGCTGATGGCCGAACTGGACCTGCGTAACACGATCCTGGTCGGCCACTCGATGGGCACCGGTGAGGTGACCCGCTATCTCGGTGCGTACGGCTCGGAGCGGGTCGACCGCGCGGTGCTGCTGGCGCCCCTGGCGCCCTACCTACGGCAGGCGCCGGACAACCCGGAGGGCGTGGAGGCGAGCGTCTTCGAGGGGTTCAAGCAGGCGATCGCGCAGGACCGGTTCGCCTACATGACGCAATTCTGCAACACCTTCTTCAACTACAGCGAGAACAAGGGCAAGCTGGTCAGCGAGGAGGCGTACCGGGCGCACTGGGAGATCGGTGTGATGGCCTCGGCGAAGGCCACGTACGACTCGGTGGACTCCTGGGGCACCGACTTCCGGGCCGACGTGTCGCGGATCGACGTGCCGGTGCTGATCGTGCAGGGTGACAAGGACAACGTGCTGCCGTACCCGAAGACCGGCCAGCGGCTACAGCCGATGCTCGCCGACAGTCGGCTGGTCACCCTGAAGGGTGCGCCGCACGGCACTCCCTGGACCAACGCCGACGAGGTCAACCAGGCGATCATGGAGTTCATCGGATCGCCGTCGATGGCGCGGGCCTGACCCGCGGCACCGACTGACGCGCCGGGCGCGGCCCCGTGTCACGGGCCGCGCCCGCCGGGCGTAGGGCGTCGCCTCAGCCGCCGAGCCGGGCCAGTTCCTCGTCGACGATCTTCGGGTCGAGCTTGCGGAAGACCGGCTTGGGCGCCGCCAGTGGCCGACCCGCCTCCAGTGGCACCGACTCCCAGCGTGCGCCCTGCGTGTAGTCCCCGGTCAGCACCGGGTAGGCCGGGCCGCCGTCGAGGTCGGCCACCTCCTCGACGACCGGCATCGGTGCGTGCACCCCGGTGCCGCCGAGCAACTCGTGGACCTGCTGCGCGGAGTGCGGCAGGAACGGGGTGAGCAGCGTGTTGGCGTCGCTGACCACCTGGAGGGCGACGTGCAGGACGGTGCCCATCCGGGGCTTGTCCGCTTCGCTCTTGAGTTTCCACGGGGCCTGGTCGGAGAGGTACTTGTTGGCCTCGGCGACCACCTTCATCGCCTCGCCGATGGCCTGCTTCTGCCGGTGGCGGGCGATCAGGTCGCCGACCGCGCCGAAGCCGGCGCGCGCCACGGCCAGCAACTCCTCGTCGGCCTCCGTGAGCCCGTCCGGGCCGATCGGCGGGATCGCACCGAAGTTCTTCGCCGCCAGCGAGACGGACCGGTTGACCAGGTTGCCCCAGCCGGCGACCAGTTCGTCGTTGTTGCGGCGGAGGAACTCGGCCCAGGTGAAGTCGGTGTCGTTGCTCTCCGGCCCGGCCACCGAGATGAAGTAGCGCAGCGCGTCGGCGTCGTAGCGTTCGAGGAAGTCCCGGACGTAGATGACGACCCGGCGGGAGGAGGAGAACTTGCGCCCCTCCATGGTCAGGAATTCGCTGGAGACCACCTCGGTGGGCAGGTTGAGCCGCCCGAGTTGGCCCGGCTCGCCGTCGTGGCTGCCCTCGCCGGAGTAGCCGGCGAGCAGGGCGGGCCAGATCACCGAGTGGAAGACGATGTTGTCCTTACCCATGAAGTAGTAGGACCGCGAGTCCTTACCCTCGCCGTCGGTGGACCACCACTTTCGCCACGCCTGCGGGTCGCCGGAGCGGCGGGCCCACTCGACGGACGCGGACAGGTAGCCGATCACGGCGTCGAACCAGACGTAGATCCGCTTGTCGGTGCGCTCGCGCCAGCCGTCGAGCGGGATCGGTACGCCCCACTCCAGGTCGCGGGTGATGGCCCGGGGCTGGAGGTCGTCCAGCAGGTTCCTGGAGAACCGCAGCACGTTGGGGCGCCAGCCGTCCCGGGTGTCCAGCCACTGCCGCAGCACGTCGGCGAGCGCCGGCAGGTCGAGGAAGAAGTGTTCGGTCTCGACGAACTTCGGCGTCTCCCCGTTGATCTTCGACCGGGGGTCGATCAGGTCGATCGGGTCGAGCTGGTTGCCGCAGTTGTCGCACTGGTCGCCGCGGGCGCTGTCGTAGCCGCAGATCGGGCAGGTGCCCTCGATGTACCGGTCGGGCAGGGTGCGGCCGGTGGACGGCGAGATGGCACCCATCGCGGTCTTCGGCACGATGTAGCCGTTGCGGTGCATCCCCTCGAACAGCTCCTGCACCACCGCGTAGTGGTTGCCGGTGGTGGTACGGGTGAACAGGTCGTAGGACAGACCCAGCCCGTGCAGGTCCTTCACGATCACCCGGTTGTACCGGTCGGCCAGCTCGCGCGGGGTCGACCCCTCGGCGTCGGCCTGCACCTGGATCGGGGTGCCGTGCTCGTCGGTGCCGGAGACCATGAGCACGTCGTGGCCGGCCATCCGCATGTATCGGGCGAAGACGTCGGAGGGAACGCCGAAACCGGAGACGTGGCCGATGTGGCGTGGGCCGTTGGCGTACGGCCAGGCCACTGCCGCGAGAACGTGACTCATGGGCAGAAAGCCTAGTGACCCGTCGGGAGTGACCGCGAACCAATAGACCTCCCCGGCCGCCGGAGTGGCCCATCTGCCGCCGGCCGATAGTCCGATTTGTCGCCGACACGCGTCTGAGCTGCCAGGTCAGTCGCCGTTGTCGGTGTCCAATGAACCGCGTGACTGGCAGCCGAGCCACCCGAGACCACGACGACGGCCCGCCCACCGACACCCGGCCGGAGGCCACGGCGCCGCCGCGCACCCATCCGGTGGCACCGCAGCCCCGCACGGTGTCCCCGGCGGCGCCGGAGGGCGTGGCGCCGGCCGGGGCCGAGGCCGGCGACCCGGCCGCCGACGAGCTGGAACGGCGCGGTGTCGAGGCGGCGCGCGACGGCGTCGAGGTGGAGCCGACGACCGGCGCGCCGGCGGACACGCTGCCGCGCCGGGTCCCGGTCCGGTCGGCGGGCCGCCGGGTCCGCCGGGGCTGGTCCTCCGGCGACGGTACGCCGGCGGAGGACACCTCCTGGGCGCCCATCGAGGAGGTGCACTGGGACGGCACACCGGTGCGGCAGGAGGCACCCGGCAACCCGTGGTGGCGCCGGGTCTGGCCGGTCCGCCGCCGCCGGGAACGAGCCAGCCGCCCACCGGATCCGCTGCCGGGGCTGGCCGCGCTGATCGGGCTGAGCCTCGCGGCGGCGTTCTTCGCCTGGGTCAGCGCCGGCCCGTTCTGGCTCGCGGTCGGGCATGCCACGCCGGGCACGGTGGTCCTGACCGGGTGCAGCGGCGACGGCCTGAGCCAGCGGTGCCGGGGCATCTTCACCGCGGCGGACGAGGAGTTCCGGACGCACGGCGTACGGGTCAGCGGGGTACCCGGGCACCGGACGGCGACCGGGACGGCCCTGCCGGCCCGGGTGACCGGCCCGGACGGCGGCATCGCGTACGCCGACCGGGGGGCCGGTGCCCAGTTGCGCTGGCTGCTCGGCCTGCTGACGGTGCTGGGCTGTGCGGTGGGCATCGCCCGGTGGACGGGCGCGACCCGGCTGCCCGACCCGGTCGCCCGACGCTGGGCGGTCACCGCATCGCTCGCCGGCCCGCTGCTGACCACCCTCGGCTTCCTCGCCGCCGCCTGGTAGACCCCGGTGGCGCTGCCGCGGCCCGGGGCCCCTTCGCTACCGCTGGTGCACCAGGGCGTAGACGTCGCGGCGGCGCAGCCCGTACCCGGTGGCGACGTCGGTGATCGCGTCCCGGCGGGTCTGCCCGGCCGCCTCCCGCTCGGCGACCGCGGCGCGCAGCGCGTCGTCGTCCGGGCGGGTCGCCGGCGTGGCGGGGGCGCCGGCCACCACGAGGGTGATCTCGCCGCGCGGGTCGCCCTCGGCGGCCCACCGGGCCAGTTCGCCGAGCGGGCGGCGCAGCACCTCCTCGTACGTCTTGGTCAGCTCGCGGCACAGCGCCGCGGGTCGGTCGGAGCCGAACGCGTCAGCCAGGTCGGTCAGCGCGGCGGCGATGCGGTGCGGCGCCTCGAAGAGGACCAGCGTCCGTTCCTCGGTGGCCAGCGCGCGTAGCCGGGCCCGGCGGGCGCCGGGGCCGCGCGGCAGGAACCCTCGAAGCAGAACCGGTCGCAGGGCAGGCCGGACAGGGCGAGGGCGGTGGTGACGGCACTGGGCCCGGGTGCCGCGGTGACCGGGATCCCGGCCTCCAGGGCCGCCCGGACCAGCCGGTATCCGGGGTCGGAGACGCTGGGCATGCCGCCGTCGGTGACCAGTGCGACGACGTATCCCGCGGCGAGGACGTCGACGAGTTCCGGGGTACGCCGCTCCTCGTTGCCCTCGAAGTAGGAGACGATCCGCCCGGGGATCGTCACGTCGAGGTCGCGGGCGAGCCGGCTGAGCCGGCGGGTGTCCTCGGCGGCGACCACGTCGGCGGCGGCCAGCAGCTGGCGCAGCCGGGTGGAGGCGTCGGCGGGGTTGCCGAGCGGCGCACCGAGCAACACCAGGCGGCCAGTTTCGGACATTTCACCCACGAGTGCGTACTCCTTCATCGACGTGCGTTCCGGATTCGGGGACGACAGACGCCATCGACCCCCTCCGCAGCCTACGATCGCCGGGTGACGAGTGCGTCGACAGCGCAGAGCGCGGGCCCGGAGCAGCCGCGGCCGGAGCAGACAGCGACCACGGACACTTCCACCGACCCGGCGGGTGGTGGCGGGCGGCCGGGCGGTGACGTGCCGGCGGGCGATGGCCTGCCGGCGACGATCCGGCGTCGGCTTGCCACCGTCGAGGCCGGGCTGGACAGCCGTTCGTGGCTGGCCACCGCGGTGGTGGTCGCGATCGCGGCGGTTCTCCGGTTCGCCAACCTCAGCCGACCGTCCGGAAAGATCTTCGACGAGATCTACTACGCCCGGGACGGCTGGGCCCTGGTCGACAAGGGCGTGGAGTGGAACTACAAGGACGGCGGACCGTCGTACGTGGTCCACCCGCCGTTGGGCAAGTGGCTGATCGGCTTCGGCGAATGGGCCTTCGGCTACTCGGACGCCGAGCACGGCATCTCGGTGCCCGGCCACCTGTTCACCACCTCGCCCGAATTCGGCTGGCGCTTCTCGGCGGCGCTGCTCGGCACCCTCTCGGTGCTGCTGCTGGTCCGCATCGGCCGCCGGATGTTCCACTCCACGGTGCTCGGCTGCGCAGCCGGCCTGCTGCTCGCGGTCGACGGCTTCCACCTGGTGCTGTCCCGCACCGCGCTGCTCGACATCTTCCTGCTCTTCTTCGTGCTGGCCGCCTTCGGCGCGCTGGTGCTCGACCGGGACGCGACCCGCCGGCGCTGGGCCCGGGCACTGGAGGCCGGGCTGGATCCGACCGCCCGGGGACGCGCCGGCCGCCCGCCGACCGGCTGGCGGAACTGGCCCTGGTGGCGGCTGGCGACCGGGATGCTGCTCGGCTGCGCCTTCGCGGTGAAGTGGAGCGCGCTGTTCTTCGTTCCCGCCTTCGCGCTGCTGATGTTCCTCTGGGACGTCGGCGCCCGCCGCTCCGCGGGGTGCGCCGGCCCTGGCGCGCCACCCTGCTCGACGGGGTGCCCTGGATGGTGCTCGCCGGTGCCGTGCTGGTGGTCACCTACGTCGTGACGTGGTCCGGCTGGCTGCTCAGCCACGAGGGCTACTACCGGCTCGCCGAGCGGTACCCGGACGCCGGCCTCAGCGACACGCCGATCATCGGTCCGCTGTGGAACCTGGTTCAGTACCACCAGGCCGCGCTGGGCTTTCACAGCCAACTCGACGATCCGCACAAGTACCAGTCATGGCCGTGGCAGTGGCTGCTGCTGGGCAGGCCGGTGGCGTTCGCCTGGTCCGGCGACGGCCCCTGCGGCGCGGCGAGCTGTGCCTCCGAGGTGCTGTTGCTGGGCACCCCGCTGCTCTGGTGGTCGTTCCTGCCCGCCCTGGTGGCGGTGGTGTGGCTGGGTCTGGCGCGCCGCGACTGGCGGGCCGGTGCGATCCTGCTCGGCGCGGCGGCGGGGCTGCTGCCCTGGTTCTGGTTCGCCCTCGACGGCCGGACGATGTTCTCCTTCTACGCCGCTCCCGCGCTGCCGTTCCTCGTGCTCGCGGTGGTCTACGTGCTCGGCGCGATCGCCTCGCCGGCGGGACCGGACGGCACCCGCCCGGTGGGCGGCGCCGACGAGGAGGCGAGCCGGGACCGCCGGCTGGTCGGTGGCGTGATCGCCGGCGCCTACGTGGTGCTCGTCGTGCTCTGCTTCGCGTACTTCTATCCGATCTTCGTGGGCGAGGTGCTGCCGTACGAGGACTGGTCGGCGCGGATGTGGCTGGGCGGTCGCTGGATCTGACACGAAGAGGGCCCGCACGCGCGGCGTGCGGGCCCTCTCGGTGAACGGCGGCGCCCCTTGGGAAATAGGGCGCGCCCCGATCGCCTGCCACGGGGGAAGCGGGCGATTGGGGCGCGCACCAGCAGCTTAACCACCGACGACGAGTGGCACAACGGGGCGGCGCAGGTCAGATTTCCGACGTAGGCCCCGACCGGTGAAGATCCAGCCCACCGCGACCGCTGAGTGATCCTGCTCGGACTCTGCGCTGCGCCGGAACCTCTGTTCCTGGCGGCGCTGAATCGTTGCATCCAGGGACGACAGCGAGGTTCAGTGCCGCCTCGCGCGGCGGGGCAGCCAACCGAAGAAGCGGTCCTGCAACGACGTCGAGCCGCCGGCGTGCAGATCCTCGGCGGCTGCGGCGAGGCAGGCGCCCAGATAGACGCTGAGCATCGCCCGGTCGGCGCCGTACTCGGTCAGCAGCCGGTCCTGCTTCGGCGCACACGGCCAGTCGTCGCCACAGGTGCCACACGTCCAGTCGGGCGCCACCGGGGCATGCTCGCCCAGCCGCGTCAGCGGTGCGATTCCGTCCGCCTCGACCGTCGTGACACCCGAGCGATCCGCAACACCCGTCATCGCGCTCCCTTCCGTCTCCAGCTCGGGCGGCGGGTGGCACCCGCCGCCGGTCGGTACCTGCCCGTGCGCACCAACAGCGCTCGGGAGACGCAACCGTGTTACACCGCTGCGGTACGTTGACCAACCATGGCCGCCGCGACCCGCCGTACGCATTGCACCAACCCAGAGCTTCAATCGTCGCCGGCCGACGGTACCGGTAGCGCCGGCCGAAAGCACCACCGCGGAGCCGGCGGTGCGTGACCTGCTTCCGCCCGCCGTCGCGGTGGCCGTGGCCGAGCCGGACGACTGGATCGGGCAGTTGTACGCCACGGAGGCGGCCTGCCTCGGGGAGCGGGCGGTGCAGAGCCGCCGGCGTGACTTCACCGCCGGCCGGGTCTGCGCCCGACGCGCGATGGCCACGCTCGGTTTGCCGCCGGCCGCCGTACCGGCCGCCGCCGACCGCTCACCGGTCTGGCCGGCCGGGGTGGTCGGCACCATCACGCACACCCGCGACTACTGCGCCGCCGCCGTCGCCCGCAGCAGCGAGATCCGGGCGGTCGGCATGGACGCCGAGCGACACAAGGAACTCAGCCCGGGGGTACGCCGCCTGATCTG
Organism: Micromonospora tarapacensis; assembly: GCF_019697375.1. Taxonomy (NCBI): domain Bacteria; kingdom Bacillati; phylum Actinomycetota; class Actinomycetes; order Micromonosporales; family Micromonosporaceae; genus Micromonospora; species Micromonospora tarapacensis. The sequence goes on from NZ_JAHCDI010000004.1 coordinate 4,542,031, forward strand.
CCTGCCGGAGGAGGACGAGTGGTGCGCGCGGCTGCCACCGGGCATCTCCTGGTCGGCGGTGATCTTCAGCGCGAAGGAGACCGTCTACAAGGTCTGGCACCCGATCGTCGGCCACTGGCTCGACTTCCGCGACGCGCTGGTGCGGGTCGACCCCGACGCCGGGACGTTCACCGCGCGGATCGCGCCGGCCCGGGTGGCCGCCGCCACGGCCACCCACCCACCGTCGCTGGTCACCGGCCGCTTCGCGGTCGACGACGGCCTGGTACGCACCGCCGCCACGCTCCCGGCGACGTCCTCGGGCTGACGTCACTCCCGGCACCACTTAGCGACACCACCGCCGCCGACGTGGCTGTCACCTGCCCACAGGACTATTGACTAGACGGCAGTCATGAGAATGGACTACTGTCTATCTAAATTGGTGGCGAGCTTGTCCGGCCGTCGCCCGTCGCCAACCCACACCCATCGGAAGGGCTGGTCATGGCAGCACCTCGTACCGCGGCGGCACCCGCGCGCCCCACCCGCTCGTTGACCCTGACCTGGCTGGCCGCCATCCTGTTCGCGGTCGCCGGATGCGGCGGTGACGCCAACCCGTTCCCGGCCGGGCAACCGGAGGGCGATCCACCCGCCGCCAGCAACCCGCTGACCGACGGCGACCCGCTGAGCGACGGCGGGCTGACGGCCGACACACCCACCGCGGCAGCCGCCCCGGCCGCCATCGACCCCTGCCTCCTGGTCTCGCGACAGGAGGCCGAACAACTGGCCGGCGTCCCCCTCGCCGAGCCGAGGAAGGTCAAGGCGACCTGCACCTACACCGCGCCACCGTCCGGGCCGACCGCCCAGGTGGAGGTCTTCGTCGGCGCCGGGGCGAAGAAGATCCTCGACGTCAACCGCAACCTCGGTCACGAGCTGCGCGAGTTGCCGGGGATCGGCGACGAGGCCTACGCCGAGGACGACAGCGTCTACGTCCACAAGAGCGGCCAGTGGGTCACGGTCCGGTTGGTCCGGCTCAACGATCCGGCCGAGAACCGGCAGGGGCTGGAAGCCGTCGCCCGTCAGGTCGCCGACCGGCTCTGAGCCTCGACCCGAGCGGGCGTCCGGGCGTTGACCCGCGCGGCGTCCGGGCGTTGACCGGGGCGGCGGGCACACGGCACCCGACCGGAGTCTCTGTCCGGAATGGACCTCGCTACACTCCGCCCGGTGATCAACAAGAGATCGTCTCCGAGCACCGCTGGTACCGGGTGCCGGTGCGGCCGGGTCAGGAGCTACGCGCCTCGGTCAGCGTGGCGCTCGACCGGCCGGTCAACCGCGACCACGGCGTACTGCTGCGGGCCACCGCCACCGACGGCCGGGAACTCGTCCGGGGGGTGGACGCCGGCAGCGGGCGCACCGACGTCGTCTCGGCCGGCCTGCGCTGGTCGGCCGCCGAAAACGACGGCGACGCCGGCCGCGACGCCGACGCGACGCCGACTCCGGCGGCCAGCGCGCCTCCGGCCGTCACCACCGTCGGCCTCGTGGTCAGCAACATGTTCTCGCCCCGCGGCTGGCTGCCCGACGCCGGCTCCCGCTGGATCTGGACCACCGCCGGCGGCGTACTGGCCGGGGTGGCCGGCGTGGTCGGCTTCGCCCTCACCCGCCGCCCTGCCACCCGGCGCGCCCCCATCGGGTGAGCTTCTGCATCAGGAGCGGGCGATCGCCAGGCCTCGCCGGCCACCGTACGGAAGCCCCGAATCTTGGTACGAAACTGCCCCTGGAAGGGCCGTTCCGTACCAAGATCGCGGGAGCTTCATGCCACGGCGGACCTGATCTGTTGGTTGATCGTCGGGTCGGTGATCTCGGCGTCCTTCGCCAGCAGCATCGCCTTGCTGAGGATGACGGCGAGCATGCCGTCACCCTGGAACGGCAGGAACGGCTGCTCGCCCGTCCGGCCCGCGCCCCGGTCCGGCACGATGCAGAGATACTCGTCGTTCGGGCTCATCAGGATGTTGCCTGACCCCAGGTGGATCCGGTACGTCCGCAGGTCGCCGTCGACCACCAGGAACCGGCCGTCGATGCGGGCCCGCCGCCCCACCGCCAGCCGGGGCAACAGCCGGGCCAGCAGCTCGCGCCGGGTCTCGGCGGTCGCGGACAGCTCCCCGAAGCTGTACGACGCCCAGTAGTCCCGGAATCGGCCCTGCGGGCCCCCGTCCGACCAGGTCGGATCGTTGCCGACGCTGGCCACCCCGACGAACAGGTCCACGTCCCGCATGATCTCGCTGAACACCAGCGGCGGAATCCGGTCCAGCGGCAACGGGTCGGCCGGTGCGGTGCCCGTCCACCGCTGTGACGTGTAGCCGCCGCCGGAGGCGTGCGAGGTGTTCTGCGCGGCGGCGATCGGATAGAAGCGCACCTGGTCGGTGACCAGCCGCAGGTACGACCCGCTCTCGGTGGTGTCCGCGGCCCAGTCGTCGCCGATCCCCTCCACCCAGTACTCGGCGCGCAGGCCCCACCCGGGCAGCTCGCGCAGGGTGGGCGGGTAGGCGTCGTCGACCATCAGCCGGAGCCGGTCGGTCCAGCCCCGGATCGCGGCCAGCGCATGATACTGATGCTGGCGCAGGATGTGCCCGGCGAACCGGTTGGAGTACGTGCCGGTGGCCTCCTCGGCGGAGGTGAGCAGGTAGACCTCCCGATGCGCCTGCTTGAACGGCTGGACGACGTGGTGCCGCTCCAACCACTCTCGCCAGCCGACGACCTCCGGCACCGGCCGGCCGATCGGGTGCCAGATCCGCACCTCGGCGTCGTCGCCGGCGGTCACCGGAGTGTCGTCCATGGTCCACAGCGAGCCGTCGGCCCAGCCGCAGGGCACCCCGTCGACCAGCCAGACCAGCCGGCGGGCCAGCGCGCCGACCAGTGGGTGATCCAGGTAGCGCTGCCGCCACGCGACGAGTGTCCAGTGCCGCTGGGCCAGGAAGAGCCGGTCCAGCCGGGCCGCCTGGGCGGCCAGCATGCCGGTGACCTCCTTGGCGAGGCCCTTCAGGTCGGCCAGCTGCGCCGCGTGCTCGCGGCGTACCGTCGCCGGTGGGCTCTTCACCTGCCGGCCGGACTCGTTGTGCCAGACGACGGTGGGGCCGGTGGGGCCGACCAGCAGCTCGGCGCGGCAGCCGCCGAGGGTCACCTCGTGCCGGCCCACCCCGGTCAGGCCGTAGTCCGGGACGGCCAACTCCTCGATCTCGTCCCGGCTGATGCCGAGCGCGGTGGCGCGGGCGTCGAGCGCCTTGTCGATCTCGTTGCGGGTGCCCTTGTAGGTGACCCGGGCCGACAGCCGGGCGAGCTGCGCCAGCGCCGCCTCGCCGTCGAGCCGCCCGAGCACCCCGACCGCCGCGTTCGCCACCTTCGGGCAGGCCGGCCCGATGCCGGGCAGCCGGCGCAGCATCGCCTCGGCCAGGCCACCGATCCGGCGTACCTGCTCCGGCGCCGGTCCGGTCCGCGCGACCAGCCAGAGCAGGCCGCGCAGCAGATCCGCGTTGACCGACGTCGGCGGCTCGTGCGGAGTACGGGTGGCGGCGGCAAGCCAGCGACCGAGGACCTCCCTCGTCTCGGCCGGGTCGATCGCGGTGAGCAGCCGGGACGCATCGGACGACCAGCGGACCGTCGGCCGGGCCGTGGCGGCGGTGCAGGCGTGGCCGACCAGCCGCCGCCACGCCGGGTCGAGGGTGGGCAGCTCGGTGCGGATCTGCCGGGCCCACGGGTCCTTCGGGTCGAGCTGCGGGCCGGAAGTTTCGAACATCAGCTGCCGCAGCCGTTGGCTCTCGTTGGCGCGGTCGACCAACACCTCCACCAGCTCGGCGGTGAGCGGACCGGCGGCGATCATCCCGCGCGCCACAATCTCCAGCGCGGTCGGCGACAACGAGTACGGCTCCTCGACGGCGTACGCGGCGAGATCCTGGAGTTGCTCCGGCGTCAGGTCGGCGGGCAGCCGGCGGGCCAACTGCCCGATCAGCTCCAGCGCCGGCCAGGTCCGGGTCCGGTCCCGGCGATGGACGGCGACCATGGCCTGCACCAGCCGGGCGACGTCGGGCCGGGACAGCGGGCGCAGCGCGGCGCGTACCTCCGGGTTGTCCCGGCACAGCCGGGCCTGCGCGTAGAGGTGACCGGCCAGTGCCGGCAAGTCGGCGGCGGCGACCAGGTCACGCACCCGGATGACGTGCCAGGTGGCGTCGGTGGTGGTGGTCATCAGCCACCGACCAGCGGGACGAGCTTGAGGAAGGTGACCTCGGTGTCGCGGCACAGGTCGACCTCGTCGTCCAGCTCCTCGACCTGCCGGTCGCCGACCAGCACCACGAAGCCGTTGCGGCCGAACGCCTCCTCGGCGAGGGCCACCTGCCGCTCCGCGGAGACCCGGCGGCGCGGCTGCTCGGCCGGGTCACCGTTGAGCGCCCGCTCGGTCGAGGTGGGCTGCACCAGCAGCCGACGCGGCGCCGGAGTGGCGGCGTTGTACTCGGCCACCTCCTGGTGGATCCGCCGCCGGATCAGCTCGCGCAGTGTCAGCCGCTCCTCGAAAATCCGCAGAGCCCACCCGGGGGTACGAGCACCAGCCGTGCTCTCGTCTACAAAGGTCACCGCCGCCATGCCGCGGGAGTCTAGGCATGCCCCCCGACACCCGCGCCCTAGTCCAGTGCGAAGGTCGCCGAGGCGCGCCCGGTAGCGTCCGGCACGGCTTCGAGGTAGAGCAGCCCTTCGCGGTGGCGGACGTACTGGCCGGGGAAGTTGACCGACTCCAGCGACACCTTCGCCGCGTCGGCCAGACCGGCCCGGCGGTTGAACGTCGCGTCCTGCCGGAACAGGCTGGACCCGTCGTTGCGCTCCACCCAGAGCTGGTGGTTACGGTGCCGCAGGTGGTAACCGGGATAGTTGGTCGACTCCAGCGAGATCGCCGAGGAGTTCGACAGGCCGGCGACGATCCGGAACTGCGAGTCGGCCAGGTTGGTGACGTTCGGCTCCAGCCGGACCCGGAACTCCCAGTGCCGCAGGTAGCGGTCCGGCTGGTCGTGCGAGCGCAGCCGGACCGGGGTGGCGCCGTCCGGCACCGGTACGCCGAAGTTCGGGGTGCCGTCGGCGTTCCAGTAGATCCGCTGGAGACGGGTCCGCCGGTTCGGGTCGCTGAGCGGGTCGTAGCCGTTGCCGAGGTACCGCTCGTAGTTGCGGGAGTGGTAGACGATCACGTCGCTGCCGTCCTCGGCGACGGTGAACGAGTTGTGGCCGGGCCCGTACTGGCCGGTCCGGCCGTCGCTGGCCAGCACCGGCGTGGCGCGCTTGCTCCACGACGCCGGGTTGAGCAGGTTGCTGCCGGCCGCGGCGGTGAGTAGGCCGACGGCGTAGCTCGCATCGGTGGCGCTCGCCGAATAGGTCATGAAGACCCGGCCGTTTCGGATCAGCACCGCCGGTCCCTCGTTCACCCGGTAACCCCGGGTCTCCCAGGCGTACGTGGGGGTGGCGATCAGCGCCGGGGTGCCTGCGTACGTCCACGGGTTGACCGCGCGGGCCAGGTAGATGTTCGAGTTGCTGCCGGCGTACTCCGCCCAGGCCAGATAACGCTGTCCGTTGTGGACGAAAGTGGTCGCGTCGAGCGAGAAGCTGCCGCGGGCCGGCTGGAGCTGCCCCTTCTCGACCCACGGCCCGTCGAGGGGGTTCGCGGCGCTGCTCTCCAGCACGTACGGCCGGATGGCCCAGATGTCCTCGGTCCGACCGGCGGCGAAGTAGACGTACCACCTGCCGTCGATACGGTGGATCTCCGGAGCCCAGATGTGTGCGCCCATCTCGCCGCTGCCGTGCCGGCGCCAGATCACCCGCTCGGTGGCGGTCGCGAGGCCCTGGAGGGTGGTGGCACGGCGCAGCACGATCCGGTCGTACTCCGGCACCGTCGCGGTGAAGTAGTAGTAGCCGTCGGTGTGCCGGTAGATGTGCGGGTCGGCGCGCTGCTCGGCCAACGGGTTGGTGAACGTGACGGCGGCGGCCCACGCCGGGGCGGCCGGTCCCACCAGGGCGGCGGTCGCCGCCATCATCAGGGCGGCGATCGCGGCCATCGGTCTCCTGCGGTGGAGCGTCAGTCGCATGTCTCGTCACCTCTCGTCACCGCAGTCCGTACCGCGCTACCGAATTGATAGCGTTAACATCCCTGCACCGTCAAGAGATCGACACTTGAGAGTATTCAGCCGGTAACATCTTCGTCGGCCGATTCACGCTTCGTGGCTCGCGCCGAGGACGCCGCCTGAGGGCGCAATCACCTGATCGCAGTGCCGCTCGGATCCGCTCAGGCGGTCGCGCCGCCGTCGATGGCGATCGACGTCCGCCACGTGCCACCGGCTGAGCCTCGGACGCCTGATGGAAAAATGATCAAGGATGAATCCTGGATCATTCGAGAACCCACCCTTGACCTGCTGCTTTGTGGTGGAGCTGAGGGGATTTGAACCCCTTACACCCACGGTGACGAGCGAACATCATCAATCGGACCGATCGACGCTCCGACCAGCGCGGGATCTGCTGACGCCTGCCAACGTTTGTCGCCGTTGGCTGCTCTCGGTTGTACCGGATCTGTACCGGATGATCTTGCCGCTCCCGACCGATCCGGCGCGTCCGGCGGCTACTCGAAGAGACCGACCACGCTGACCACGGCGCCAGACACACTTCCAGCGGTATTGATCTAGACCGGGGGCGTAATCGATCAAACCGGACGGCTGCGGCTCCGAGCTGCTGCTACGCCTGAGATGGATGGTCAACGATGGTCGTCGTTGGCTCTCATTGAACGGCCTGGGCACGGCATGATCTTGCGAGCGCTAGCCACCAACCGACGACGAGATCCGAACCGTCGGGTGCACGATCGAGCCCGCATCATCCGTACCCTCAGTCTGGACCGCAGGAGGGAACGACTTGAAGATCTTTATCTCTTGGAGTGGCGAACCGAGCCGCCAGGTGGCTCGGGCATTGCGGGAGTGGCTCGGCGTGGTCGTCCAGCATGTTGAGCCCTGGATGTCCGACGAAGAGATCCAAAGCGGTACGAGATGGAACGATTCCATCGCTCACTCGCTCGACGCAACTAACTTCGGGATTGTTTGCGTGACACGGATGAACCAAGCTGCCCCATGGCTGATGTTCGAAGCTGGCGCTCTTGCTAAGGGCTTAGAACGGGCGCGGGTCGTCCCTCTCTGCATTGACCTGGAACCGTCGGACATTACCTCGCCGTTGCAGGCTTTCCAAGCACGAAAGCTGGACAAGGAGGGCTTGCGCCGTCTTGTTTACGAGCTGAGCGAGCTTGCCGAACACCCGAGATTGCGGGAAAGCATCGATACCTTGTTCGAGGCAATGTGGCCACAGCTCGAACGGGCAGTATCCCAAGCATCGACTGCGGCGGTATCTCCGGGCAAACCTCGGCGCTCCTCAGAAGACATGCTTGCCGAGCTAGTAACCCGGGTGCGCAATATTGAACGAGATATCGAACACCGAGATTCGGCTGCACGGTCGGACGCTATTGCGTTAGCGCAACGCGCCGACCAGGCTTACCAGGCCATGGAGAGAGCACGACAGGAGGCGGCCACCGCTGCAGCACATGCTCATCACGCGCTAGATGCTAATAGGGATGCAGAGGCAAGAGCAGCCCTCCTTGAGAAGCAGTTCGCAGAGTCCCAAGCTTTGGCCAACGAACTGAAAGCGAGGCTGGCGCATCACGAACAGCGCCTGAAGGAGGCGAAACGCAAAATGCACGAGGCCCAGGAAGAGGCGTCGAAGTAACCGCCGCCCCAGCGCATTCTCGCCATCCCGTCGGCCTTCGTCCGCACACCGTGGAGTGGGTGGGGCCTGCCTGGTCAAGGTGGAGCACCCAGCGGCTGAACGACCTTGACCAGGCAGGCCCCACCCACTCGGCTCTGCCCGGACGAAGGTTGTCGGGATGGCGCCACCATCCCAGAGCGCCCGAGCACCCCGCCGGAGGCACTGCTCTTGTGACTCTCCGACAGGAAGCCCCGGACCTGCCATCGACCATGGCGGCCCGGGGCTTCTTCGTATGTCGCGCCGCCGGCGGGCTGGAACCGACGACGCCGTGGCCGAAGGCCTAAGGCGTCGGCGGCGGCCGGCAGGCCCGGCCCTGGTTCGGCGGCGCGAGCGGCCTGCGAAGCGGGCCGCCTTGATCTCGTACAGAAAGTTCTCACATCATCCGCGTGCTGCGCTGCGGCGACTCAGCTGCCGACTGGACACTGCCCTATGGATTAAACCCGCTGCGTCTGCTGGTGAGACAGCCGCTGTATCAATCGTCAGATCGGCGTTGTCCAGTCGTTCGGTCTCGTCCCATGCCCGAAGCCTGGCGGATGTGTCCCCTGTCGCTCGCTCGGCAATCCGTGTAGCGGCAGTCTGCCGGTCTGACCAGAGCTGCACGACCACCCAACTGATTTCTGGCGCTCCCCGTGTGACGGCATCCACCGCCGCCACCTGACCGAGGTGGACGACAGGGACCGTGCCTTCCTCAGTCCTCACGAGTGATGGGCGATCAACCACGTACACGGCACCGTACCGTGCGTTCTCCCAGAGAATCGAACCGGCTTCCTTGAGGCGTGCCAGGTGTTCGAGCGTCGTCATCCGATACCCGGTTACTCGCCCTGGGCCGACCTTCAAGCGCTGGAAGTGTCGATAGCGGGGATCTAACTCGCACAGAGCAGCGGTGACGGTGTCCTTCCCCGATGCGGGAGGCCCGTACAGCACGAGGCCGTAGCGCATGCTCACCCGCCAATGATGGTCTTGAGCAGCTCTCGGGCCTGACTTTGCAGCGGACGACCCGACGCGCAATTGTCTACTTCGACGTGGTCGACCGGCGGACGGAACTCAATATCGATCGAAGTCAGGTACTGCGGCCAGTCAGCAAGCTTGGCTGCGTCACGGGCAGCTCCGCGATGTCGAACATAGGTCTGCATCGTATCGGCGTCACAGTAGACCCAAACAAGGGCGGTGCTAGCGCCCATATCTTTGTAGGCGGCCTGCCTGCGCTTGATCCAGGCTAGGTCGTGGAACTCCCGAATAAACGGGGCCGTGACAATCGCACTGTTCCCGCACTGCACGTTCTCGTCGGTAGCGGCAATGAGGGCCTCGTACTCTCGTGGCCGCACCAGGTCAAAATAGGTTGCTGATTCCCGGTCGTGCGGCGACTGGCCCAGCACTTGTAGCGCGGCCTCGACAACGGGTCTAGTCAACGTGTCCTTATCCAGGATCGGCCAGCCGGTCTCCCTGGCAAGCATCCGGCCCAACTCAGTCTTGCCGCTGCCGGCGTAGCCGCCGATGAGGACCACTTGAGGCTGAGCTAGTCGTGCATCCGGCCGGCGTTCTGTGGCAGGCGCAACGACGACTCTCTTTGAGCGCGACTTGCTGGCGACTAGCCCTTCGGCCGCGAGCAGCTTCATGGCCTCGGTGATGGTGAAGACGCTGACGTCCCACTGTTCGGCTAGCTCTCGCGTCGAGGGCAAGACGTCACCATCCCGCAGTGCGCCGGCATCGATCTCGTTCCGGAGGTGCCTAGCGACCTGCTGGTGAAGCGCTTCTGTGCGCGTGAGGCGCTTGTCGGGCGATGACATCAGGGGTTCCCGTCGTTGACATGGCGCTGGTAGGCCCTGAGGCTACCAGTTACCTATCAGAACGCCTGTGCGAGAAGGCGCAGGTCACGGCTAGATCGCCGGGACACTCGAAAGAATCTTGGACCTAACAGTTGCTCTGATCACATATCAACTGTTAGCTTCGTCTGCATCGGGCACTAGCCCAATGAGGGCAAGCCCCAGTTGAGAAGGAGTCAGTCATGGGACGTCTGATGCTGGACACGTCGCGGGTGTCGTACGAGGTGTCGGTGAATCCGGTTCCGAAGCTGGACCAGAACGGTCAGCAGAAGTTCGACCGGGAGACGAAGCAGCCGATGTGGACGGTGCACCTGTACGCGTTGTCGGAGGGCAGTGCGGAGGTCATCAACGTGACGGTGGTGAGTCCGACGGTGCCGCCGGTGGCGGTGCGTCAGCCGGTGCTGCCGCTGGACCTGGAGGCGCTGCCCTGGGTCAACGACCGGGACGGCAAGACCCGTCACGGTGTCGCGTTCAAGGCTGCGGGTCTGCGCCCGATCGAGACCGACACGAAGTAGCACCCGGTCGTCCGTGACCGGCTCCGCACAGCATCGCTGATGGGTGGACACGGGGTCGCCGTTGATTGGCGTCGTCTGCGACCCCGCGTCCTGTCAACAAATCCGTTTCCCTGAGTTGGGAGGACTTGTCGTGCGCAAGTCTAGTTCGCGGTCCCCGTTCGGCTGGTCGAACCGTGGTGGGACTGTCACTGTCATCGAGGCTCCGATCGCCCGCTCGTACCGTCGTCGGGCCGTGATCGCGTTCTGGGTCACTTCCGCCGTGGTTGGCCTGCTCGCCGCGACGGTGTTGTCGCACTACCTGCACCCGATCCTGGGTGCCGTGGCCGGCGTCCTGCTCGGCGTCGTGCTGGGCGCGGTGGTGTTCGCGCTGATCGTGGCGTGGCCGGTGCTGCGCGTGTTCTGGCACTGGCTACCGGAGATCCTGGTCGGTCTGGCCGTGGTCTACGGCTGGGTGGCGTTGATGCAGTCGACACCCATGTGGCTGTCGCTGCTGATCGTCGCCCTGGTCGTGGGTGTGCCGGCCGCGATCGGTCCGGTCCGCCGCCGCATCGTGTCCTGGGCGTGGTGTCTGATCGTGCGGCATCGGCTGCGGTTGTGTTTCGCGGCGTTCCTCGCCACGAACCGGCACGGGTCGCTGCCGCTGATCCTGCTCGCCCGTCCGACCCCGGCCGGGGAACGGGTCTGGGTGTGGCTACGCCCCGGCCTCTCTCTCCGTGACTTGGAGCAGGACGGCCAGGTGCAGAAGCTGGCCGTGGCGTGTTGGGCCAACGAGGTCCGCGTGATGCGCGCCAACCGCAAGTACGCGGCGCTGGTCCGGGTGGACATCACCCGCCGTGAACCCCTCGCGCACACGATCGTGTCGCCGCTGCCGGACTACGTACCGGCCGATATTCCGTCGAATGCTCCGACGTCTCCGGGCATGCCGCCTGTCGGCCTGGACCTGCCCGACGTGCCGGACCACCCGGCCCCTGTGCCGGCTGACACCGCCCGGCCGCGCAAACCGCGCAACACCTCGACCACCGAGACGAGCCCGTCCGGGTTCGACCCCTCCGACTACGCCTAACCAACCGGGACGGCGCGGACCGAGCACCCACCTGCGGGTCAAGCGTCCGCGCCCCTCCCACCCTGCCCACCTGTGACACGTACGTGTCAACCCCATCCTCGGGAGCATCGTCGTGGACCTCACCGACACCCTGGAACTACCCACCCACCGCGAGCCGCCGGACACGGTGCCGGTCGGCGCGGGCCTGTCCATCTTCGATCCGGTGTTCCTCGGCATCGATGAGTTCGGTCAGCCGACGTACCTGCCGATGATCTACCGCAACATCCTCATCGGTGGCGAGCCCGGCGCGGGTAAGTCGTCGCTGTTGAACACCATCGTCGGGCACGCCGCTCTGTGCCCCGATGTGCGGCTGTGCCTGCTGGATGGCAAGCAGGTCGAACTCGGGTTGTGGAAGGACGTCGCCGACGTGTTCGTCGGCCCGGACATGGACCTCGCCATCCGCACCCTTCGCCGGGTGCAGGCGGTGATGGACAACCGGTACTCGTTCCTGCTGTCGCACCGCCGCCGGAAGATCGGCCCCAACGACCTGTTCGGTCAGATCCTCGTGGCCTGCGACGAGATCGCCTACTTCTCCGCCACCGCCGGAGACAAGAAGGACCAGGACCTGTTCGCCGCGCTGCTACGCGACATCGTCGCCCGTGGCCGCGCCGTCGGCATCATCGTCGCCGCCGCCACGCAACGCCCGTCGTCGGACATCATCCCGCCGTCGCTGCGGGACCTGTTCGCCTGGCGGTTCGCTGGCCGCTGCACCAACGACGTGTCCTCCGACATCGTGCTCGGACACGGCTGGTACGCCCGCGGCTTCTCCTCCAACAGCATCGACCCGAACAACCAGGGCGAGGGCTACCTCATCGCCGAAGGTGGCATCCCCAACCGCGTGAAGGCCGCCTACATGACCGACACCGACATCATCCGCGTCGCCGACTACGCCACCTGGACCCGCCGCACCAACCACACCCTCGGAGCGGCGGCATGAAAACGCAGACGCCACCCGCTACCCGGGTCCTGGACCTGGTGCTCATCGGCGACAGCGAAGACATCGCCGCACTCACCGCCATCGCCCGCCGCGCGGGCTCACTGGTCTACCGCTCCGCACCCACCGCCACCGACGACGGACGGCAACGGGTGTTCTTCCGGCTCCACCTGCACCACCGATAGAAGACGGCCGACAGACCGGCCAAAGCCCTGGAAAAGCTGCCCGGTCTGCCGACCTAACCACCGCCCACGAAAGGACGTGGCCGCCATGAACCCTACCCAAAACCTACCCACCAGCGGTGCGCTGGCCGACCTGACCCCGGCCGACATCCTGCGCTGCGCCGCCCGCTACCTCGAACTCCGAGGCTGGACGCAAGGCGTCTACTACGGCCTCACCACCAACACCCCGTTCCCGCCGGCCTGCGTGTCCGGCGCGATCGGCATGGCCACCTACGGCCACTGCATCCCTCTCCCGCACGACGAGAAAGCCGACCCCGGCGTCCGCGACTACCGGCGCGCCCTCGACGCCCTGTCCTACTACCTACTCGATCTCGGCCCCGACCCGGCCCGCCCCTACAGCGACGACGAGCCCAGCGGCGACCCGTTCGAGTGGAACGACCGACCCGGCCGCACCGCCGCACAGGTCATCGGCACCCTGCGCGACGCGGCCGACGACTACGACTGGACCCACGCCACCGAGGACGACCTCGAAACCTACGCCGACGCCTGCGCCTGGGCCGAGCGCCACCCCACCCGCGACGGGTTCCTCGCCTGGCGGGCCGCCCAATGAGCGCCCGCCTCGACCGCCGGCTGCTGACCGCCGGTATGGGCGTCACCGTCGCCCAGCTCGTCACCCTCTGGGCCGAGCACACCCCGGCCCGTCTGCCCGTGCCGGTGGCCTGCCCTGGCTGCGGCCACCCCTACAGCGACACAACGCCGCTGTGCCCGACCGCCGCCGTGGTGCGGCCTCTGCTGCGTCGCCGACGCCACGAGATCCCCGGCGCGATCGACGCTCTGACCCCGAATCAGCTCGCCGACCTGACCGGCAAGCGGCTGTCCACCGCGCTTCCCGAGGTGACCCGATGACCTTCCCTGCCTCGATCACCGATGTGACACGTACGTGTCAAACCGACGTCTCCACTGCCGCGCTGATCACCGCGCTGGAATCCTGCTGGGCCGCGATCCGCGCCCAACACCCCGACGTTCCCGCCGCCGTCCTCGTGGTCGGCTCCGGCTCACCCACCAAAGCGAACCAGGGCATGACCTGGGGCCACTTCGCCGCCCTGCGCTGGCAAGCCGGCGACCAGCAACTCCCCGAAGTCCTCATCTCCGGTGAAGGGCTGTCCCGCGAACCGGAAGCCGTGTTCACCACCCTCCTCCACGAAGCCACCCACGCCCTCGCCGACGTGCGAGGCATCCAGGACACCTCCCGACAGGGCCGCTGGCACAACAAGAAATTCGCCACCCTCGCCGCCGAACTCGGCCTGTCCACCACCAAGGACGACAAGCTCGGCTACTCGCCCTGCACCCTCACCGACATCACCCGCGCCCGCTACAAGGCCACCATCGCGGGTCTCGCCGACGCCCTGCGGTTGCACCGGCACCCCGAGCCGACCGGGGAAGCCAAAACCCGCACGAACAACAACAACGGCATCTCGGCCGAGTGCGAATGCCCGCGCAAACTGCGCATCTCCCAAACCGCCTTCGAAGAGGCCCCGATCGTCTGCGCCGCCTGCGGCGCGGCGTTCCTGCCCGAGGACATCGACCGCGACACCTACGAACACCCCACCCTCACCACCGGCAGCGCTCCTGCCAGCGACGACCACGACCAGGACCAGGCCGACGACGACTCGGAGGACCCGATGGTGTTCTACGACCCGACCGGCGAGCGCTACGGCCTGCCGACCTACCCCTACAAATTCGCCCCCGGCGACCTACTGACCCGCCGGCAACTGCGTGCCCGCGACCTGCGGCCAGGCGGCCAGGAACCCGCCGCCCAAATCCTCTGGCGGCGCGGCAAGCGCATCGCCTACCTCTACCGACTCGACCTCGCGCTCCCCAAACGGACCGCCACCCCGGCACAACGTGCCGCCATCGACAAGGCGCTCATCGCGCGGCGCACCTGCCCCGACTGCCAGCAGGTCAAGCCCTACTACATCTCCCGCCGTACCGGCACCTGCCTCGACTGCCACTGAGCCGAAAGGACACGACCATGCGCTACTACGTCACCTTCACCCACACCACCGCCAACGGCGTCGCCTTCGAGTACTTCGAGTACCAGCCCGCCACCCCCATCGCCGGCTACGACGACATCGACAACCTCACCACGATGATTCGCGGCTGGGGCCGCACCAACGTCACCGTCATCGCCTTCTCCCCGCTCGCTGACCCCACCCCCACCGCTCGGGCGGCGTCATGACCACGCCAACCAATCGATCCTCGCCCGGCTGGGCCTACCTCGGCCTCACCTTGGGCGGACTCGTATCCGTCGCCGCGAACATCGCCCATTCCTTCATTGCCCCGCCGGATGCTCCGGAGAACTGGAGCCCGGAACCCGGCAAAGTCATCTCGGCGATCGTGTGGCCGCTGTTCCTGTTCATCGCCATCGAGATCCTTGCCCGCACCCCCTGGCCGACCGGCCTGGGCTGGAACCTGCTCCGCTGGGTCGGTTTCCCGCCCGTGGCCCTGGTCGCCGCGTTCGTGTCCTACCGGCACCTGTCCGGACTACTCGACCACTACAACGAGGAAACCCTCGTCGTCTGGCTCGGTCCCCTCGCCGTCGATGGCCTGATGCTCAAGGCCACCGCCGCGCTACTCGCCAACAAACACGCCAACCGGCCCACCAACCCTGTCCCGGCACTGGTGCCGGCCACCCTCGCTGAGGCCCCGTCAACCGACATCCCGGCCTCACCGACGGTCCGCCCGGCCGCCGCGACCCCGGCCACCAACCCCGAACCCACCAACGAACCGACGCCCGAACCCATCAACCTGCCCACCTCTGGCGAGGCAACCGCACCCACGACGACGGTCGAACCCGGCCCGGACACCACCGTGACGGACCCGAGCACGGCAACCCCGGTACCCGCGACGGTCACCACCGGCCCACCGGCAGCACTGCTGCCCAACGCCCGGATCGTCGCCGCCGCACACGAGAAAGCCCACGGTGAGCCCATCACCGCCGGCCAACTCGCCGTCCGGCTGCGCGTACCCACCAGCACGGCCGCTGACATCCTCACGGCCCTGATCGATCCGACTGTCAACAACCAACCGCACAACGGCACCGCTGTGGGAGCCACCGCGTGACGTCCTCGACGCTGCCTCTCGCGCCCGAAACCACCACGGTTTCGGGCACGGGAGCCTGCGCCGACGCAGACACCGGCTACTGGCCCTGGGCCACCCCCACCCGCA
This sequence comes from Micromonospora tarapacensis, assembly GCF_019697375.1. Taxonomy (NCBI): domain Bacteria; kingdom Bacillati; phylum Actinomycetota; class Actinomycetes; order Micromonosporales; family Micromonosporaceae; genus Micromonospora; species Micromonospora tarapacensis. The sequence continues at coordinate 4,557,615 of NZ_JAHCDI010000004.1, forward strand.
CCACCCGCACCACCCGCAACCCCGCCGCCGACGGGTGGGTACGCGGCCACGACCCGCGCACCGTCGCCTCCGGACGCGCCCGCGCCCAGGACCCCGACTACCCCGACTGGCTGAACCACGTCAAAGCCGCCTCGGCGTGCAAGCACCCGATCCGGCTCGCCGGGCAGATCCACGTCACCGACGGCGACGGCAACCGGATGGCTACCGTCGACACCGATGACATGCCCGACGGGGCGATCTACACCCCCTGCGGCAACCGCCGCGCGTCGGTCTGCCCGTCCTGCGCGGAGCTGTACCGCCGCGACACGTTCCACCTGATCAAAGCCGGCCTGCAAGGCGACCGGTGGGGACTCCCACCCCTGCACGAACACATCGCCATCTTCCTCACCGCCACCGCACCGTCGTTCGGGCCGGTGCATCACCGGGTGGTCAAGGTCCACGCCGCCGACTGCCGACGTAAGGACGGCTGCACCTGCCGGCCCTCGGCATGCCACCCGTTCGGCCGCACCTGCCCCCACGGCGTAGAGCTGCGCTGCGGCCAACGTCACAAGGCCGGCGATCCGCACCTGGGTCAGCCGTTGTGTCTGGACTGCTACGACCACCACGGCCAGGTCGTGTGGAACCACGAAGCACCCGAACTGTGGCGCCGCACCATCCAACAAGTCGACCGCGAACTTCGCCGCCTCGGCCGCACCCACGGCGTCGAGCTACGCCGCCGCTACATCAAGGTCTACGAATTCCAGGTACGCGGCGTCGTGCACTACCACGCCCTGATCCGCCTCGACGGCGAGAACCCCGACTGCCCCGGCGCGATCGTCCCACCCCCACGCGTCATCAGCCGGGACATGTTCGAAACCGCCGTGCGGGCCGCGTTCGTCAAGACCGCCTACACCTCGACCTCGCACCCCGCCAACAACAACCAGGGGTGGCGGATCGGCTGGGGGGACAAGGGCCTGGACATCAAGCACGTCAACGCCCCCGGCAGTGAGGTCAACCTCGCCCAGATCACCGGCTACATCGCCAAGTACGTCACCAAAAGCACCGAGGTAACCGGCCTGAGCCTGCGCCGCGTCGACGACCTCACCGTGGAAATCCACGGCGACCCGACCACCCACCTCGGCCGGCTCATCCGCGCCTGCTGGGACATCGGCGAGCACCCCGACTACCAGCGGCTACGCCGGTGGGCGCACCAGTTCGGCTACGGCGGCCACATCACCACCAAAAGCCGTGCGTTCTCCGTGACGCTCGGCTTCCTGCGTCACCAGCGCACCATCTGGCGACGCACCGAAGGCCACCCCCACACCTGGGACGACGAACAAGCCGAACGCGTCATCTACGAACTCGGCTACCAGGCCACCGGCTGGATCACCACCGGAGACGCCCTACTCGCCAACACCGCCGCCGCCCTCGCCCGCGCCCGACACCAAGCCGGCCTCGACGCCCTCGCCGACGAGCAGGCGGACCACCACCGGACCGCCGCCCAACCCCTGGCCGCTTGACACGTACGTGTCAACGACCCGTGAAGCCGTTCCTTGACAACTCCACAGCGTGCAAGCCCGAACACCCCACCCCGGCAAGCACTACCAGGGAGGAAGCCGATGGCTGACAGCCGTCCGACGCCACTCGTTCAGGTCCGGGTCATCGCCGACCCGGATCACGCCCAGGTCCTCATCGCCGATGTCGCTCAGCGGGCGCGGCAACTGCTGGGACCTGGCGTCGACATCCGTACTCAAACCCGGTCCGCACGGCGGGCCGGATACGTCCGTCTGTACCTCACCGCTGCACGAAGGGAGAGCCCATGACCGTAGCCACCAACGAACCGCTGTGGACCATCGAGGATGTGTCCGCGTTCTTGCGCATCGAGGTGAACACCCTCTATCAGTGGCGCTCCCGCCGCACCGGCCCTCGCGCTTTCAAGGTCGGTCGGCACCTGCGCTACGACCCTTCCGATGTGCGATCCTGGCTCACCGATCAGGCGGACGACCATGGCGGTCGATGACCTGTGGTACCTGAGCAAGCGCGGTCCCCACGGCGAGAAGGTGAAGTCCCAGCGTTACGGCCGGGGGAAGCGCTGGCGCTGCCGCTACGAAGACGCTGGCGGCAACACCCGAACTCGCTTCTTCGACCGCAAGGTCGACGCTGACGCCTGGGACAAGAAGGCCAGCAGCGGCACGGCCGAGGAAACCCAGGTCGACCAGAGTGCCCGGCGAACGACCTTTCACGACTACGCGGAACGTTGGCGGCTGTCCCGCCAGATCGGGCAGGCGCTCGACTATCAACGTCACATCGAATCCCGGCTACGCCACCACCACTACCCGTACTTCGGCGACCGGCCCATCCGGGCCATCACCGTCACGGACGTCCTGGAGTGGATCGCCAGGCTGCTACAGAACGAGGTCGCCCAATCGTCGGTGAAGACCTACTTCGACCTGCTCAACAACATCATGAATTCCGCGATGGTCGACAAGGTGATTCCCGACAACCCTTGCAAGTCGGTCCGGCTGTTCGCGATCCTGCGCGGCTTCTCCCGCGCGCCGAAATGGGTACCGACCGATGACGACGTGCTCGTCCTGGTCGACGTCGTACCGGACGAATTCCTGGCCGCCATCTGGGCCGGTGCCGGTGAGGGACTTCGGCTCGGGGAAGTCCTCGGCCTGGAGGACAGCGCCCGGTGCATCGACCCGGACCGGCAGGAACTCCACGTGGTGCAGCAACTGCGGTTCCACAAGTCCGGTTACGGCGGCTTCTACCTCGCCCCACCCAAAGCTGGCTCGGTCGGCGATGTCGACCTGGACGACCACGTCGCGGCGGTCTTCGCCGAACACGTCCGCACGTACCCGCCCGTCCTGGTCGAGCTGCCCGACGTCACCACCGGCACGCCCGACCCCGGCAAGGACCCGAAACGGCGGCTCGTGCCGCTACTGTTCACCGACGACCAGGGGCGGCCCATCCATGACCAGCGCTGGTCCGACATGTGGCAGACCTGGCGTAAAGCGGCCGAATGGCCCGACGAAGGCACCTTCCACTCCCTGCGGCACTACTTCGCCACTCGCCTGATCACCTCGGGTGCCGACCCGACAGACGTGCAGAACGCGCTACGTCACTCCAGCCTGCGAATCACGCTCGAAACCTACGTGCACTGGTGGCCCAAGAAAGACCGCCGCCGCAACATCATCAGCAGCGCGCTACAGGACGCCCGAGCCAAGCGGCCGACCGGCCGGAAGTCCCAGAATCTCCGCTGATCTGTACCGGATCTGTACCTAGCGATCTTGCTGGCAGCGTTTCCGCTGCTCAACGGTGTTATTGGTGGAGCTGAGGGGATTTGAACCCCTGACCCCCTCGATGCGAACGAGGTGCGCTACCAGTCTGCGCCACAGCCCCTCCGCCGGCTGACCGGCATCGGTCCCACCCGGCTTTCACCGGGCGGGCCGGCGACAAGGCTAACAGGTCGGCTGCCCGCGCCGCGAACCGCCCCGCTCACCGGAGTCACGCAAGATCCGCGCAACGTCACCGAAGGTGCGGCCGCCGACGGCCCCCGAGTCAGCGACTTCCCCGACATTGCCGCCTCGCCGGTCGGGCAGCGCCCGGGTCAGGCGCTGTGGGAGCCGCGGCCGGCCTCGTAGGGGCGACCGCGCAGGCCACCGGAGCGGCGGTACGACACCGAGCCGCCGCTGGCGGCCTGCGGGAGGTCGGACGGCCGGTCCAGGCCCATCGCGTTGCGCCGGACGGACTCCCGCTGGGCGGCCAGCCGGCGCTGCGCCTCCCGGCGGGCCGCGGCGCGGCGGGCCTGCTCGCGGCGCACCTCGGCCTGCCGGGCGGCCAGCCAGGCGGCCTCGCGGGCGCGCGCCCGGCGGCGTCGGCGGTTGGCCAGGGCGCGGGCGCGCAGGTGTACGACGTACACGATCAGCAGGGTGGCGGTGACCGCGAAGCTGATCCAGAAGCCGGGGCCGACCACCGCGACGCCGACCAGCTCGACGGCGTTGAGCAGCACCAGCGCGGCGAGCACTCGACGACGGCGGTAGATGGCCGGGGTGTGCTGACGGCGGTCGGGGCGGCGGCGGGATCGGCCTCCGGCGGACGGCACGGCGCGCAGCCGGTTCGGCCGGCCGGAGCGACGGGACAGCGGTCGCTCGCCCGGCTCCCCGCCAGAGCGGCCGAGCCGTGACCGGTCGGCACGACGGGCGGCGGGCGGGCCGGAGACCGGGGCGGTGAGGATGCCCGAGTCGGTGTCCTCGCTGAGGGTGACCACCAGGGCGCGGGACGGGTTGACCGGTCGCCGGCCCGGGACAGTGCGGCGTCGGCGGCGGCGCTGGAGCACCCGCGCCGTCGTCTGCGCCCGCTCCGCCACCAGCCGCTCGGCGGCGTCGTACCGGCGGACCAGCGCCGGGGCGAGGGCGAGCAGACCGGCGGCGGCGAGGACGGCGAGGAGCACCGAGGTCGGCACCCTCACCCCTCCCGTCACCGAATTCGGAGCAAGCGCCGACCGGCCGCAGGATCTTTCACCGATCGGCATCGGCGACGTGAATCGTGCGGGGCGGGCAGCGCCTGCCGCAGCTTGCAGTTACCTGAGGTTACGGGTCACCGTCACCGGAACCGCCGCGCCGCGCCGATCCTGCACGTGGGACGCCTCACGGCGTACGTGCGCGTCGCCGCTGCCAGCGGGCCAGCAGGCCGCCCTCGGCGGCGATCTCCTCGCTGGTCATCGCGTATCCGATGTGGTCGCGCCAGGCGCCGTCGATGTGCATGTAGCGCGCGTGGTACGCCTCCTCGCGGAAGCCCAGCTTCTCGACCACCCGGCGGGACGCCCGGTTCTCCGGGCGGATGTTGATCTCGATGCGGTGCAGCCCGCCGGGGCCGAAGGCATGGTCGACGGCGAGCGCCAGCGCGGTGGGGATCACTCCACGGCCGGCGACCCGGCGGTCCACCCAGTAGCCGATGTAGCCGGAGCAGAATGCCCGCCGCACGATGTTGCCCACGTTGATGTGGCCGACCAGCCGTTCCCCGCCGTCGTTCCGGAGGCAGACCGCGAACGGCATCCCCTCACCGGTACGCGCCGAACGCCGCTGGTCGCGGTACACCCAACGGAAGGTGGCCGGGGAGTTCAGCTCGTCCCAGTCGCCGGCCAGCGACGACTCCCAGGGCGCCAGCCAGTCCCGGTTGGCGCGGCGCACCTCGGACCAGGCCACCGCGTCGGAACGCCGGTAGGGCCGCAGCAGCACCGGGCCGTCGGAGAGCACCACCGGCCAACCGGGCGCCCGTCGGAACACCGAACCTCCACTCCCGAGCATCACCGGCGACTCACCGCCGGCGGTCCAGCAGCAGCACGTCCACGGTGGATCCGGCGGCGGCGGTCGTCACCCGTTCACCAAGAACGAGAAGGCCGTTCGCCTCCGCCAGGCCGGAGAGGGTGAACGGGCCGCCGTTGAGCGGTTGGACAGTGTAACCCCCGCCGCGCCGTTCGGCGACGTGCGCGGGCCGGAACTCCCGCAGCCCGGCCGGGGAGGAGAGGGTCTCCAGCAGGTGCGCGCGCACGCTCGGGCGGAACACCGGCTCGGCGCCGGCCAGCAGGTTGATCGCGGGACGGGCCAGCACCTCGAAACCGATCATCGCGGCACCGGGGTCGCCGGGCAGGCAGACCACCGGCACCTCCTCGGCGCCGACCGTGCCGAAGCCGAGCGCGGTGCCGGGATAGAGCGCCACGTCGGTGAAGGTGACCGGGCCGGCCCGGCTGCCCTCCCGGCGGGACAGGATCCGGCGGACCATGTCGCCCGGGCCGGTACCGGTGCCGCCCGTGGTGATGATCAGGTCGGCGTTCAGGGTCTGGTCCTCCAGCAGCCCGCGCAGCCCCTCCGGGTCGTCGTCGCAGATGCCCACCCGGTACGCGAGCGCGCCCACCTCCGCCGCCGCGGCGGTCAGGGCGTGCGAGTTGGCGTCGACCACCTGGCCGGGCTGGCTGCCCCGGCCCACGTCGACCAGTTCGTCGCCGGTGGCCACGATGACCACCCGGGGGCTCGGGCGTACCACGACGTGGCCGATGCCGGTGGCGGCCAGCACCGCCACCAGTGCCGGCGAGACGTACGTCCCGGAGGGCGCGAGCAGGGCACCGGCGGACACCTCCTCGCCGGCCCGGCGTACCCCGTAGCCCCGCTTCGGGACACGGAAGATCTCCACCGCCGCCATGCCCTGGTCGGTCCACTCCACCGGCACGACCACCTCGGCGCCGATCGGCAGCGGCGCTCCGGCGGCTACCGAGAAGCACGAGCCGGGGGTGAGCCGGACCGGCCGCCAGCTCGCCGCACCGAGGTCACCGACGACGTTGAGCCGTACGGTGCGACCGCCCGGGCCGCCGGACTGGACCGGGACGTACGCCCCGCCCCGGCCACCGCCCGAGATGTCCTCCCAGCGCGCGGCGTACCCGTCCATGGCCGCCTGGTCGAAGGCCGGGAACGAGTGCGGCGCGACGACGTCCTCGGCGAGGACGTTGCCGTACGCCTGGGTGAGGTCGAGGTCGAGTGGCGGCAGCGCGCGTAACCTGCGCAGCACACTGCCCAGGTAGTCGGCGAGCGGCGTCAACCCGTTTTCGGCCGCCTCGGCGTCGGCCGTCGCGGTCATGTATTCGGACCGCCCGACGAGTCGGAGTTGACGAACTCCGCCAGCCACTTGCGGAACTCGCCGCCCAGGTCCTCACGCTCGGCGGCGATCTGGACCACGGTCTGGAGGTAGCCCAGCGGCATGCCGGTGTCGTAGCGGATGCCCCGGTAGACGATCGCGTGCACCGGTGTCCCCTCGGTACGCAGCAGTTCCATCGCATCGGTCAGCTGGATCTCCCCGCCGCTGCCGGGCTGCGTCCGGCGGATGGCGTCGAAGATCCTGCCGGGCAGCACGTACCGGCCGAGCACGGCGAGGTTGCTCGGCGCGTCCTCCGGCTTCGGCTTCTCCACCATGCCGGTCACCCGCACGACCTCACCGATGTCGGTCAGCTCGGCCTCCGCCGGCTCGACCGAGGCGATCCCGTAGCGCTTCGTCTCGGCCGGGTCCACCTCGAAGAAGGCGAGCACCACCCCACCCGTACGCGCCTGAAGCTCCAGCATGGCCGGCAGCAGCGGCTCGGAGAGGTTCACGAACTCGTCACCGAGCAGCACCGCGAAGGGCTGGTCACCGACGTGCGACTCGGCGTACCCGACCGCGTGGCCGAGGCCCAGCTGTTCCGGCTGCCGGCAGGTGTAGATCGCCGCCAGTTCCTCGGTCCGCTTGACGGCGGCGAGCAGGTCAGGCTTCTCCGCGAGCCGCTCCTCCAGGTCGGGGCGGCGATCGAAGTGGTCCACCATCGACGTCTTGCCCCGACCGGTGATCAGCAGCACGTCACCGATGCCGGCCTGGGCGGCCTCCTCGACGATGTACTGCAACACCGGCCGGTCGACGACCGGCAGCAGTTCCTTGGGGACCGCCTTGGTCGCCGGCAGGAACCGGGTGGCCAGGCCGGCGGCCGGGATGACGGCCTTGACGGCACGGGGACGGCCGGCGGCGGTGGTGGTCGTTGAGGGGTTCGCTGAGTGCTCCGACATGTCGCGAGACTATCGGCCACGGCCATGCCCCGGCGGGTGAGGACCAGAAGACGCGCCGCCCGCCCGCTCGGTTCTGCCGCTTGCGGGACTGACCGCGAGATCGCCGGTGGGATCGGCGGGGTGACCGGCGCGGGGCAGCCCGTCGGAGGGGCTGCGGGCCGCCGGGGTCACCGGAATCTCCCGGGTCGCCGACGCCTCCCGGGCCGCCGCCACCCGCCAGGTGTCCCGGCTGGCGGCCTTTGCCGCGTACAACGCCTCGTCGGCCGCCTGGAGCACCTGCGGGCCGTTGTCGGCGTGGTCCGGGTAGACGGCGATGCCGATGGAGACCGTCACCGGGATCGACTCACGGACCCCGGCATGCCCCACCACGGCCACCGGGGTGCCGCGGACGGCCGCCCCGAGCCGCTCGGCGACGGTCGTCGCGCCCCGGGCATCGGTCTCCGGCAGCAGCAGCACGAACTCCTCACCGCCCTGGCGGAAGGCGAGATCCACCTCGCGGATCTCGCCGCGTAACCGCCGGGCGAACTCGGCCAGGACCATGTCCCCGGCCGCGTGGCCGTACGTGTCGTTGACCCTCTTGAACCGGTCGAGGTCGAGGACGAGGACGCTCACCATCCGGCCGAACCGGCTGGCCCGCTCCACCTCCCGGCGCAGCGACTCGCGCAGGTGGCGGTAGTTCCACAGCCCGGTCAGCGGGTCGGTGAGCGACAGCCGCTGGTTCTCCTCGTGGACGCGTACGTTGTCGACCGCCACGGCCGCGTGCCCGGCGAAGGTGCGCAGGGTGATCAGGTCGTCGTCGTCGAACTCCTCCCCGCCCAGCCGGTCGTAGAGGGCCAGCACCCCCAGCGCCGGCTCTGCCGGGCCGCCTGCCGGGACGTCGCCGCCGATCGGGCGGGTCGAGCCGAGGTCCCCGCGCCCGCCGGGGGCGGCGAAGGGCACCGCGATGTACGTCCGGCACGGCGGGTCGCCGGCTGCGGCCGGTGCCGGCCCGACCCGACCTCGGCGAGGCTGGCCGGTGGCCGCGACCGTACCGACCACACCAGCACCCGGTGGCGTGGCCGGCGCACCCGCGCCGTCCTGCGGCGCGATCGACACGGCGGTGCCGGACCAGTGACCGTCCAACCCCTCGGTGCACTGGGCGACGAGCGCCCCACCCGGCTCGGTGAGCAGCACCGCTCCCGCCCGCGCCCCGGTCGCGGCGAGCGCGCTGTGCAGGATCACCCGCAGGATCCGTTGCAGGTCGTGGGTGCTGGCCAGGGTGTCGCCGAGCACGGCCAGATGCCCGCGCAACTGGTCCCGGCTGCTGGTCAGCGCCGCCAGGTAGCCGCCGGTCTCGCGGGTCATCCGGTTGAAGGCGACGGCCAGCCGGCCGATCTCGTCGCCGCTGCGTACCGGCACCCGAGCGGCGAGATCGCCCGCGGCGACGCGGTCCGCCGCGCCGGCCAGTTCCACCAGCGGGCGGGTGGTCACCCGGGCCAGCCGCCCGGCGACGGCCACCCCAGCAGGGCGGCCAGCAGCACCACGGCGACCAGCACCGCGTGCAGGCCGGGTGGCTGGTCGCTGGGCACCGAGAGGACCAGCGGCAGGGGTTGCCCGGCGGTCGGGCCGGCGCGGCGTACGTAGCGGCCGTCGGGCGTGCCGGTGACGCGTTCGTCGCGCAGCGACGCGACGGCGGCGAGCACCGCGTCGCGGCCACCGGCCGACTCTGTGGTGTGGGCCGCCTGGACGGGCGTGCCGGCGCCGTCGAGCAGCGTCACCGCGACGCCGGTCACCGCGGCGAGCCGCGCGACGAGCACGGGGTCGACCGGTTGGGCGGCGGCGACCGCACCCAGCACCGAGCCGGCGGCGTCGCGCAACTCCACCCGGACCGCCAGGGCGCCGACCGGCCCGCCGGGCGCCTCCGGCGCCGCGCAGTCCCGCCACGGCGCCGGTGGGGCGCCCGGGGTGGCGTGGCTGATCCGCCCGGCCACGTCGGTGACCAGCACGGCGGCGGCGAGGCCCCGGCTGACCACCTGGTCGGCGGCACCGGCGTGGTCGGTGCTGAGGCCGACCGCGTCCGCGGCGGCGCGCAGTTGCTGGCAGAGCGCGTCGATCGAGGTGCGCACGGCCGTGGCGGCCACGGCCAGCCGCTCGGTCGCCCGGCTGCGGTCCACCGCCGTCACGGTGGAGGCGACGAAGACGGCACCGAGCAGGACCGGGCCGAACGCCACCGCCAGGAAGGCTGCGGTCAACCGCCCGCGTAGCGTCAACACTTCCCCCCGGAAGTTGCGCGACCGTTGCCTGCGATGCTGACACAGAGCGACGGCAAGGAGCGCGTTGCGTGAGGAGTGTTGCGTGCCGGAATTTGCTCAGGGAGCGGAAGTGACGAATGGCGCGAAGCGGGAGGCCCGGGTGGCGCTGCTCGCGCGCCGCCGGGCCCGCACCGCCGCCGAGCGTCAGGCCGCCGCGGTGCGCGTCCAGGCCGAGCTGACAGCAGTGGTACGCCGGCTGCGGCCGGGCCGGATCGCCGCGTACGTGCCGGTCGGTAGTGAGCCGGGCGGGCCGGACCTGCCGGCGGTGCTTGCCGACGCGCTGCCCGCCGGAGCGCAACTGTTGCTGCCGGTGCTCCGTGACGACCTGGATCTGGACTGGGCCGCCTGGGCCGGGCCGGAGGCGATGGTCGCCGCCGGGCGGGGCACCCGCGAGCCGGGTGGTCCACGGCTGGGCCGCACCGCGATAGCCGCAGCCGGGTTGGTCGTGGTGCCGGCGCTGGCCGTGGATCGCCGGGGCGTGCGCCTGGGTCGGGGCGGCGGCTCGTACGATCGCGCCCTCGCCCGGGTGCCGGCGGGCGTCCTCACCGTGGTGCCGCTGCACGACGGCGAACTGGTGGACGAGCTTCCCGCCGAGCCGCATGACCGGCCGGTACGCGCGGTGATCACTCCGGCCGGGGGGCTGCACCCGCTGGCGACCCCCTCCGGTGTCGTGCCCCACACTTCCGCTGGACGAACCGGGGGCCGATGACGCACCATTGGCACTCGAATACGTCGAGTGCCAACCGGCCGTGCCAGATCCGGAGGAGAACGTGCCCACGTACCAGTACGCTTGCACCGCGTGCGGTCACCAGCTCGAGGCGGTGCAGTCCTTCTCCGACGAGCCGCTGACCGACTGCCCGGCGTGCGAGGGACGCCTGCGGAAGCTGTTCAACTCCGTCGGCATCGTCTTCAAGGGCTCGGGCTTCTACCGCACCGACTCCCGCTCCTCCGGCCCGGACACCGAGTCGAACGGCTCCACCACCAAGTCGGGCGCGTCGGAGTCGTCGGGCTCGGGCTCGGGTTCGAGCTCCTCGTCGAGCACCTCGCCGTCCTCCGGTTCCGGTTCGTCCAGTTCCGGTTCGTCCGGTTCCGGTAGTGGTTCGTCAGGGGGTTCCTCCGGCGGCGGCGCGAGCAAGGCGCCGGCCGCGGCCAGCACCTCCTGAGTCCTCTCGCCGCAGCGAGCCTCCACCTGGCCCGGGCCGGTTCCCGGCCAGGCTGGGGTGCTCAGTCCCAGTGCGGCGGGCGCTCGGCGAGCAGCCGGTCATCGTTGCCGCCGGCCTGCTCGCCCCAGCCCCGGTCGGTGTCATCGGCACTCTGCTCCGGTAGCGCGACGAGGTCGTCGCTGAGATCGACCGCGCGATCGTCGTCGCCCAGGCCATCCGGGTCCTGAATCGTCACGAGCGGCAAGGTTAACGCAGCGACCGGCACGGGCGGCGGGATGAGGTGTCCCTCGAGAGCTTGATTTCACAGAGAAATAAGTACGTCTCTGTGAAATCAGACTTGAGCAGGTCATCGCCCCTGGCGCTGGCCCGGTCGATCAGCACGGGCTGCCCAGGCCAGTTGCGGGAAGCCGGATCGGCGGCGCGGCCTGACCGTGCGGCGGTGCAGTGGTTGGTAGCGTCGGACGCCGTGACCACCCCTCGGCCCGGCCCGGCCTCCGACGACCCTTGGCGCCGGCCCGACGCCGCCCACGACGGGTCCACCTCCGGAAACAACCCGCCGCAATCCCCGCAACCGCCCCCGTCCAACCCAGCCCCGCCAATCCCAATCGGCCCATCGATCCCAACCGGCCCGCAGATCCCAACCGGCCCGCAGATCCCAATCGGCCCACAGATCCCAATCGGCCCACCGATCCCAACCGGCCCCGCCGGTTACAGCGGGCCGCCGCCGACCACCGCGCCGCCGCCGGGCTGGCGGCCGCCGGTGCACCTGCAGGCGGCGGCGCCCCGCCAGTTGCCCTACCAGGACATGGCCGCCCTGGACGGGCAGGAACAGCGTGCCCAGCGGGTGACCTGGGCCGTCGGCGCGGTCGCCGGTGCCGTCCTGGTGGTCCTTGGTTGCCTGCTCTGCACCCGGTTGCTCTTCTGAGGTCTCCCCCCGCCCGTCGGCGCGAGGCCTATTCGAAGGTGGTGCCCCAGACCATCTCGCTACCCGAGTGCCCGGTGAGCCAGACGTAGGCGAGAGCGGCGACACCCAGCGCCACCACCACGACGGACAGCACCGCGGACGTCCAGCGGGGCAGCTTCGGCGCCCGGGCGTGGCCGCTGGTCGCCACCAGCAGCAGGATCACGGCCAGGGCGAGTCCCAGCGTGAGCAGAAACAGCATCTGGCCGTACTCGGCATGTTCGTTGATCTTGTCCAGGATCTCGCCGGAGAAGCCTCGCGCGATCTGCCGGGCCTGGAGCGCCTCGCCGGACTGCACGCCGACCCACGCCGTGACCGGCGCGACGACTGCCAGGATCGCCACCGCCCAGTCCAGCCGGGACCGAAACCGGGGCAGCACGATGTACGCGAGCGCGAGCAGCACCAGCAGCGGCACGAACACGACGACGGCGTGTACGACCAACACGTGCACGGGCAGGCCCAGCACCTTCTCGAACATCGGCACCTCCGGGGGAAGGATGATCGCGGGATGTCAGCGTACGGGGCATCGGTTGATCGGCCCAGCGCCCTTCGCCTCACCCGTGGCACCCTTGACTGGTGGATCCCGTCGACGTCGGCCTGTTCGGCCCCGGTTCGGTCACCTGGAAGCTGCACGAGGAGCCGATCCTGTTCGTCGCCGGGTTGCGCTCGCTCTATCTCCAGGCGCTGCACCCACGGGCGATGGCCGGGGTGGCACAGAACAGCAACTACCGCCGGGACGCCTGGGGTCGGCTGATCCGCACCGCCGACTACGTGGGAACCACCGTCTACGGCACCACCGCGGAGGCGGCCGAGGCCGGACGGCGGCTGCGTCGGTTGCACGCCCGGATGACCGCCGTCGACCCGGCCACCGGCGAACGTTTCCGGGTCGACGACCCGGACCTGCTGCGCTGGGTGCACGTCACCGAGGTCGAGTCGTTCCTCGACACGGCACGCCGGGCCGGCGTGCGGCTGGGCGCCGCCGAGGTGGACCGCTACTACACCGAACAGCGCCGCTCCGCCGCCCTCGTCGGGCTGGCCCCGGAGACGGTTCCCGGCACCGCCGCCGAGGTGGCCGAGTACTACCAGCGGATCCGGCCCGAGTTGCGGATGACCCGGGAGGCCGCCGAGACCGCCCTGTTCCTGACCGCCCCGCCGCTGCCCTGGAAGCTCGGCCTGCCCGCCCGGGTGGGGCTCAACCTCGGACCGCCCCGGTGGGCCTACCTGGGCATCGCCGGCACCGCACTCGCCCTGCTGCCGGCGTGGGCGCGGCGGTTGTACGGCGGGTTGGGTCTGCCGGCCACCGCCCGCTCGGCGGACCTGACCGTACGCGCGCTGCGGCTCGCCCTCACCGCGCTGCCCCGCGACTGGCGGGAAGGCCCGATGCAGCGCGCGGCCAAGGAACGCGCTGCCCTGCTGGGCACCGCAAAGCCGACCACCGCCGGCTGACCGCTGCCCGGGCGCCGGTCCCGGTCTCCCGGAGGCCGACCGGGGTGGGCCGTCAGCCCTGCTCGGCGGGTGGGCCCGCGGAGCGTTCGACCGCTGCCCACGGTTCCTTGCCGGGTGTCGCGGAACCCGCCGGGCAGCTGCGCCGGTAGTCGCACCAGGCACAGCGAGGGCCGGGCATGACCGGAAAGGCGTCGTCCGGGTCGCCGCCGTCGGTGACCGACCGCTCGGCGGCCATGATGTCGCGGGCGGTCTCCTCGGCCCGGGTCACCTGGCGCGCCAGCGACTCCACGGTGTGCTCGTGGGCGGCGACCGTGCCGCTGGGCAGGTGGTGCAACTCGACCCGGCGGCACGGTCGGCGGAACACCCGCTCGGCCGCGTACGCGTAGAGGGCCAACGCCTGCGAACCCCGCGCGTCGTCCCCGTCCAGCCCGCTGCGACCGGTCTTGTAGTCGACGATGACCAGCTCGGGGCCCTGCGGGCCGGGGCGGGAGTCGATCCGGTCGGTGCGGCCGTTGAACGCCAGCACCGCCGTCTTCACCGCCACCACCCGCTCCACCCCGACCGGCTCGTCGGCCGGATCCAGCCCGCCGACGTACGCCTCCAGCCAGCCCAGGGCCCGCCGGTAGGCGTCGCGTTCCTGCTCGTCGTCGCGGTAACCGTCGCGCACCCAGGTGCCCTTGAGCAGGGTGGGCAGCACCTCCGGGCGACGCCGTTCGGCGGGCAGGGCATACCAGTTCTTCAGGGCGGTGTGCACGCTGGCGCCGAGCGAGTTGTGCGCCCAGGGCGGGCCCTTCGGTGGCGCCGGACGGTCGACGTAGGAGTAGCGGTAGCGCCGGGGACAGTCGGCGTACGCGCCGAGTTTGCTCGGGGTACAGACGAACAGCCGCTCCGGCATGCCCTCGAAGCCGAGTTGCTCGGGCTGCGCGTCGCGGGGCCGGGGCGCGCGGCCACCGGCGGCGGGTCGTCCGGCTGGGGAGGCTCGTCGCACGCCCCTGATCCTGCCATCCACCCCCGACAGTCCCGCCGGCCCGGTCAGCCGCCGCTGTACTGGACCACGAAGGCGGCGATCGCGTCCGCGATGAGCTGTACGGCGATCGCGGCCAGCAGCAGGCCGGCGATCCGGGTGAGCACCTCGATCCCGCCCGGACGCAGAACCTTCACGATCCCGCCGGAGAACCGCAGCACGATCCACACCGACAGCATCACCGCGACGATCGCGGCGGCGATGGCGACGTAGTCCGCCGGCCCGCCGGCCCGCTGGACGAAGAGCATGGTGGCCACGATCGCGCCGGGACCGGCCAGCAACGGCGTCCCGAGTGGCACCAGGGCGATGTTGGAGGTGGCCTGCTGGTTCGGGTCGTCGGCCTTGCCGGTCAGCAACTCCAGCGCGACCAGCACCAGCAGCAGCCCACCGGCCGCCTGCAACGCCGGCAGGTCGACGTGCAGGTAGGCGAGCAGCGTCTGACCCGCCACCGCGAAGACCACGATCACGCCGAGGGCCAGCGCGACCGCCTGCCAGGCGGCCCGGTTGCGTTCCCGGGCCGCCAGCGGCCCGGTCAACGCGAGGAAGATGGGCATCATGCCCGGCGGGTCGACGATCACCAGCAGGGTCACGAAGACCTCACCGAAGAGCTTGAGATCCACCCGGTCACCGTAGCCGCGGGCGGCGGGGCCGAAACCCGGGTCAGCCCGAAGCGACCTCGATCACCCCGGAGGAGGCGGCGACGATCCGCTCGTAGGCCTCCGGAGCGGTGGTGAAGGCGCCCAGCCGGACCGTCTTGTGGGTGCCGTGGAAATCCGACGATCCGGTCACCAGCAGGCCCAGTTCGTCGGCGAGCCCGCGTACGTGTGCCCGCTCGGCGGGCGAATGGTCCTCGTGGTCGGCCTCCAGGCCGGCCAGCCCCGCCGCCGCCAGGTCAGCGATCAGCTCGTCCGGCACGATCCGGCCGCGCCGGCTGGCCCGGGGTGGGCGAACACCGGCACGCCGCCGGCCGCCCGGACCAACCGCACGGCCCGGAAGACGTCGATGTCCTCCTTGGGCAGCCGGTACCGCTCCCCCAGCCAGTCCGGCCCGAACGCCTCGGTGGTGGTGGCGACCAGACCGGCCCGGATCAGCGCCTGGGCGATGTGCGGCCGGCCCACCGTCCCGCCGCCCGCCCCGGCCAGAATCTGCGGCCAACTCACGTCGATGCCGTCGGCTCGCAGCCGAGCGACGATCCGCTCGCCACGATCCAGCCGGGCCGCCCGCACCCGGGTCAGCTCCGCCACCAGCTCGGGGGCGTCCGGATCGAAGAGGTACGCCAGCAGGTGCAGCGGCACCGGCTGCTGCTCGCCGTACCAGCGACAGGACAGCTCCGCCCCGCGGACCAGGCGCAGCCCGGCCGGCAGCGCCCGCAGCGCCGGCCCCAGCCGGCGGTGGTGTCGTGGTCGGTGATCGCCACCACGTCCAGGCCGGCCTCGACGGCGGCGCGGACCAACTCGGCGGGGCCGAGCGTGCCGTCGCTGGCGGTGGAATGGGTGTGTAGGTCGATCCGGGAAATCATCGCCCGACGCCAGCGGGCAGCCGGTCAGCCACCGCTCACCACCACCGGGATCTCCCCGCCGGAGAGACCGGGGAGCGCGGTCGGCCGGGCGGGCCGGTCGGCGACTGCCCGGTCGACGGCCACCCGGACCAGGCCGCCGGAGGAGTCGGCGTAGTAGGCGGTGTCCGGTGCGCTCCAGACCGCGGTGCCGACCATGGCCGGCCCGGCGCGCCGGACCTCGGCGGACGGATCGAGCCGCCCCAGGTCGACCAGCAGCGCCGCGTCCTGACCCCCGGAATGCCCGTTGACCAGCAGCCAGCGCCCGTCCGGCGACACCGTGCCCTGGCCGTCACCGCCCAGTCGGGGCCCGCAGTCCGGCTGGGCCGGGGCCAGATTCCGCGCCGGGTCGAGCACGGTCAGGCAGGCCGGCTGCCCGGGGCCTGCGGCGACCTCGCCCACCAGGCGCCCATCGGGCAGTGCATCGAAGACACGGAGGCTGGCCCGGTCGGTGCCCTGGTCCAGCGGCCCGGGACTCAGCCGCCACAGGACGTGTCCAGGGCGGTCGGACGCCAGCTTCACCAGCACGGCACCGTCGACGAACCGCAGCGGCATCGCCTCGGCCGGCGCCTCGGCGCGCACCGTTCCGGCCAGTTCACCGTTGACGATCCCGGCGGCGGCCAGCACGGTGCCCTGCTTCCAGGCGACCTGCCGGCCCTCCCGATCCAGGACGATCTCGTCGGCCCCGGCCAGCAGCACCTGCGCCGTGCCGTCCGGCCCCACCGACCACAGGAACCGCCCGACCAGGGTCGGCGCCCCGACGGCCAACCAGCCATGGCCGTCGGTGAGACGGTGCGCGCGCTCCAGCACGCCGGTACCGTGCAGCGGCACCCGCCGGCCCTGCGCGGTGGCGATCGTCTCGCCGAACACCAGGTCGACCTCGGCGAGCGGAGTTTCGGTGTCCGGCCCGGGTGGGATGCTCCGGGTGCCGACCGGCGGTCGGTCCGGATCGCCGATCATCACCGCACCGCCCGCCGGTGGCTGGTTGGCGCGCAGTTGAATGCTGCCGGCGCCGACCAGCACGATCGCCACCGCGGCCAGGCTCACGCCGGCCAGGGTGCGGCGGCGCTGGATGCGGTTCGCCCGCCGGATCGCCGCACCGGCCGCATCGCCCGGAACCGCGCGCGCGATGGCCACCCGCCGGGACAACGCCTCGCGGACGGCACCTTCCAACTCGTCGGATGGCACGTTGACTGAACGATTCGGCAGGTCGCTCGGGTTGTCACGACCTCCGGAAACGTCGTTCACCGCCGCTCTCCGACCAGGGTCTCGCCCGGCACGGTCGCCGGCGGCGCCTCGGTCCGGGCGGTCGGACCGCCGGGCAGGTCGTCGGACCGACCCGCACCGGCGGGGTGGTGCCGGCCGGATACGCGCCGGCCGGCGTACGGCCGGAAACGTCGCCCGGTGTGCTGCCCGGTCGCGCGGCGGCGGGTTGACGCCCGGTCGTCCCCGCGCCGTCCCGTCCGCCACCGCGACCCGCCGGCTGCTGGGCCCGGTCCGCTGCCGCGGCGGGCAACACGAAGGCGTCGTCCGCACCGATCCGCCGGCGCAGGGTGGCCAGCGCCCGGGAGGTCTGGCTCTTGACGGTGCCCGGCGAGATTTCGAGAATGGCGGCGGTCTGCGCCTCCGACATGTCCTCGTAGAAGCGCAGCACCAGCACCGCCCGCTGCCGGGCGGGCAGCGCCCGCAGGTGCCGCCACAGCACGTCCCGGTCCAACTGCTGGTCGATCTCGTCGACGGCGGCCCGCTCGGGCAGCACCTCGGTCGGGCGCTCGCCGTGCCACCGGCGGCGCCACCAGCTCGTCGACGTGTTGACCATGACCCGTCGGGCGTACGGCTCGATCGCCTCGATCCCACCCAGGCGCTTCCAGGCCAGGTACGTCTTGGTCAACGCCGTCTGGAGCAGATCCTCCGCGATACCCCAGTCGCCGGTGAGCAGGTACGCGGTCCGCAGCAGGGCGGCGGAGCGGGACGTGACGAAGTCACGGAACTCCTCTTCCAGCGGGTTGCTGCTGGTCACGCGCCACCTCCGAGCCTGATCCTGCCGCAGGGTGCCACAGCCGGGCCAGAAGGGCGGGGCCGAAAGGTGCGCAACGTCTCCGATGCTCGGTCGAGACGTTTCAGGCCCCGTCGTCGGCCTTGGCCTCGTCCTGCTCCTTACCCAGCCGCGCCTCGACCGCCTGCGGCTCGTACATCTCCTCGACCACGCGCAGGTACAGCTCGTTGGGGTTGGGCAGATTCTTGACCTCGCGCAGCGCCTGCTCCTGGCCGGCGGACTCCAGCACGAAGGTGCCGTAGTTGAGCGCCCGCCCGGCCGGCGTCTGTTCGTACTTCATGTCGGTGACGCGGACCAGGGGCATCATCGCGACCCGCCGGGTGATGATCCCGTTGACCACCATGACCCGCTTGTTGGTCAGGATGAACCGGTCGTACCACCAGTCGGCGACCCGCCACGCCACCCAGCCCATCACCGCGAACCAGAGCAGGACCGCGATCGTGGTGAGCGCGCCGACGTCCTGCCCGGCCAGGAAGCCGGAGAGGTAGCCGAGCACGAACGTGGCGGCGATGCCGACGACGATCGGGGTGGCGAGATGAATCCAGTGTCGCTTCCACTCGCCCCGGTACCGCTCGGTGGGGAACAGGTAGCGGGCGACCAGGGAACTGGGCTCGTCCTCCAGGGGCAGCACCCGCCGGGGGGCGGCACCGCTGGCGTCGGCCCGGAGCCCGGCCAGCTCCTCCTCGGAGATCTGCGGCGGCGGGTAGCCGGCCTCCGGATCGCGCACCCAGGTCCGACCCGACCGGCCCTCACCGGCGTAGCCCGGCCCGTCGCCGTAGCCGGCGTCCTCGGAGAAGGACGGACCGTCGGAGAGGCGGGGACCGGAGCCGTAGCCCGGCCCCTCGGGATCGATCCGGGGAATCGGTTCGGTGTCGCGTTCCCGCCGCGCCCGGTCGGGGTCGTCGGGATCGAAGGGCGGGCCGGAGGGGCTTCCCATCGGAGGCTAGGCGACCAGTGAGGTGAAGAAGTCGCCGAAGCCCTGGGCGATGTCCATCATGCCGCCGCCCAGCGACTTGAACACATCCGCCGCGGAATTTGGCCGGTACGCGACGAAGAAGATCAAGAATGCGATTCCGGCCCAGGTGAGGACCTTCTTGACCATGGCGGGCCATCCTCTCGCGCGGCGCCGGGTCCCATTACCGCAGCGGCACCCAGAGTATCAGCGTGGTGTCTTACCGTGAATATCTGCGTCCGTTCTCCGACATTCCGGGGGGGCTTGTCAAGCCTCCCCGTGCAGGTACGGAGATGGTGCGCCGTACACGAGCTCGGGCGGCGTCGACTCGACCAGGTCGTGCAGCAGCACGTCCTCCGCGAGCAGATGCCCCGCACTCGCCGGCCAGGCTATCGCATACAGCCACAATCCCCGAGCTTCGCCAGCGTACGCGCTTCGATCTGTCACCGAATTCACCAGCCACAGTGGAGTGGGGTGGCCGGCCACCTCGATCCCCGCGCGCCCCACATGGCCGGGATGCCCTGGTCCCGGGTCGGTCAGCGCCTCGGCCAACTCCGGCCCGGCGTCCGGCCCGGGAACCCCGGCGTATCGCGCACCCAGGCCCACGCCCGGCTCCTCCGCCACGAAGACCAGATCCGCCGGCCCGCCGCCGAGCGGCGCGGGGCCGGCGCAGGCGACCGCCGTGGCGCGCACCCCGAGCCGGTCGTCGCCCGCCCACGCCACGCCGGTCGTGGTCCAACCCGGCGGCAACGGCCACGGGCACCACAGCGGCACCGCCGGCCGCCGCGGCTGCGCGCTGGCCCGGATGTGGTCGACCACGCTGGCCACGATCTGCGCGCCGATGTGCTCGGGCACGTGCAGTGGCGCGACCGGCCCGCAGTCGGGACATCGGGACTCGGTGTGCATCAGGTCCGGCGGCCGCACCGATCCACCGCATCTGGGGCAACTCACCGCAACGGTCACCACCCCACCGTCACCCCGCGTCGGCGAACCGTCAAGCGGACCGACGCCATTGCCCGTTCGCCAACACCAACGGGTCAGGACGGAGGCGGGCCGGCGTGGGTACGGATCCACGCGTGCATGGCGATTCCGCTCGCCACGCCCGCGTTGATGGACCGGGTCGAGCCGTACTGGGCGATGGAGAAGATCTGGTCACAGCCGTCCCGGGCGGCATCGGAGAGGCCCGGCCCCTCCTGACCGAACACCAGCACGCACCGCCGGGGCAGGGTGGCGGTCTCCAGCGGACGGCAGCCGGGCAGGTTGTCGATCCCGACCAGCGGCAGGTCGCGTTCGCCCGCCCACCCGACGAACTGCTCGACCGTCTCGTGGTGGCGTACGTGCTGGTAGCGATCGGTGACCATGGCACCGCGCCGGTTCCATCGCCGCCGGCCCACGATGTGCACCTCGGCGGCGAGGAACGCGTTGGCGTTGCGGACCACCGTGCCGATGTTGAAGTCGTGCTGCCAGTTCTCGATCGCCACGTGGAAGTCGTGCCGCCGCCGGTCGAGGTCGGCGACCACCGCCTCACGCCGCCAGTACCGGTAGCGGTCGACCACGTTGCGCCGATCGCCTTCGGCGAGCAGCTCCGGGTCGTAGCGGGGGTCCTCCGGCGGATCCCCGGGCCAGGGTCCGACGCCGACGTCGAGCTGCTCACCGGTCACGGTCACGCAGGTTACGCCCCGACATCCCGGCCACCGTCGCCCAGCCGGCGGTGGTCAACGCAGGTCGAGCGCGACACCGAGCCGGTCCAGGAAACGACGGTCGGTGGGAGTCAGGGCGCCACCCGGCACCACCGTGGCCGCCGTGCGGCAGACGCGGGCCGCCACCGACTGCACCCACTGCCGGTACGCCGCCGAGTCGGCCGGGTCGGCACGGCGATCGAGCACGCGTACCACGGCCCGGCAGGCGGCGAGCACCTCCACCAGGTCGGCGAGCTGGGTCACCGGGGAGGTCACCCCGTCGTGCCGGGCGTAGATCGCGGCCACCACCGCACGCACCAGGTCGCTGTCGAAGGCTCGACCGGCGGCCACCGCGTCCAGGCCGGCCAGCACCGCGGCCACACCCGCTGCGGCCGACCCGGGCCGGGCTCGGCGGTCGCCACGATCACCCGGCCCGGCAGTCCGGTGAGCAGGTCCCACTCGGTGGCGGAATAGGCGGTGGTGGTGAGCCGCTCGCTGCGCTCGCTCATGGCGGGACCTCCGGAGCCAGCATATGCGCCGGAACAGGGCGGAACCCGCCGCGGGCGCGAACCCACCGCGGCGCGCCGTGACGGCCCGGTCGGCGACGTCGCACGCACCGATGGAGCCCGCGCCGCGGCGAGGGCGACTCCGCCCCGCCGGGCAGAGCGTGGGACGCCTACGAGGTCAGGCGAGGCTCGGGAAAGCTGGGTCGTTCGGGGTCGACGCCGTCGGGCACGGCCGCCGCCGCGTACTCCCGCTTGGGGACCATCACCTTGCGCCGAAAGACGCACACCAGCGTGCCGTCCTGGTTGTAGCCGCGGGTCTGGACCGCGACCACGCCCCGGTCGGGCTTGGTGGCGGACTCCCGCTTGTCCAGCACCGTGGTCTCGCCGTAGATGGTGTCGCCGTGGAAGGTCGGTGCGACGTGCCGCAGCGATTCGACCTCCAGGTTGGCGATCGCCTTGCCGCTGACGTCGGGCACCGACATGCCGAGCAGAAGGGAGTAGATGTAGTTGCCCACCACCACGTTGCGCCGGAACTGACTGGCCGTCGCGGCGTAGTGCGCGTCCAGGTGCAGGGGGTGGTGGTTCATGGTGAGCAGGCAGAACAGATGATCGTCGTACTCGGTGACCGTCTTGCCCGGCCAGTGCCGGTAGACCGCGCCGACCTCGAACTCCTCGTAGTAGCGGCCGAACTGCATCCTGGTCCCCTTCGACGGGAGGCGATGGAGTTCGGCACAGCATGCCTTATCGAAGGTTAAGGAAGGTGGCGGGCCGTGGGCCGGGTCGAAATGTCACAACGATCCGGGCGCGGCGGGGCGAAAAGGGGCCGGCCGATCCGGTCGCGGCCGAGCCGCCGGCAGGCGCTGACCGAGGCCGGACGCAATGAGCGGCGGGGCCCTCCCCGGCACCCGCCGCCCACGCTCTGATGTTTCAAGATTCTGCCGTACGCCCGTCCGACTGCACAGAGACCGGGGTCACATTTATCTTTTTGTTACATTACATAGAGTGACCGATCGTCGGCTTAAACCCGATCTCTGCAGGTCGAGTCAGTGCTAGTCAGCGCGGAAGTTACCACGTCGTACCGCACTCGGAGATTGATCTCACTGGAAACGCTCCCATCACAGTTGGTTACGCAAGTGCGACATGCATTTGCGATCTGCGGAGGCCCCTCCGGACCGACGGTGATCGATGCGGACAAACGCCCCACCCTGGCCGTGCCCAGGGTTTCGACGGCACGCCGGTGGGAATGCGATGGGGTACGCCCGGGTTCCACCAGAGGTAGCTGTTCCGCGTGATCGGAGATTCACATGGCAACCGTCGAGCTGACCACGGCTAACTTCGACCAGGTGACCGAGAGCAACGGCATCGTTCTGGTCGACTTCTGGGCTGACTGGTGCGGCCCCTGCAAGCGGTTCGCCCCGGTTTACGAGCGTTCCTCGGAGAAGCACTCCGACATCACCTTCGGCAAGGTGGACACCGAGGCCCAGCAGGACGTCGCCGCCAAGTTCGACATCCGGTCCATCCCGACCATCATGGCCATCCGCGACGGCGTGATCGTCTTCGCCCAGCCGGGTGCCCTGCCGGAGTCGGCCCTGGAGAACCTCGTCGAGCAGGTCCGCGCCCTCGACATGGACGACGTGCGCAAGAAGCTCGCCGAGCACAAGCACTGACGCCACGCAGAACGCAGCGGCCGGGCCCGGTTCGGGCCCGGCCGTCGGCGTCGCCACCGGTCCCGTCGCCCCGGCCGACACCGGAAGTCGTCACAGGTGGGACACGGCTGCACCGTTCGGGCACCGCCAACGCCCACCATTGCCGTATCTTCGGCACGCGATGGGTGCGTTGACGAGCCGAGGCCGCACAGTCCGGGTGGGAGCGACCGCGCTCGGCCTCGCCGTCCTGCTCGCCGGCACCGTCTGGGGCGCCGACGACCACTTCCCGTTCGGCCCCTTCCGGATGTACTCCACCTCGGACCCATCCGACGCGGACGCCCCGGACACCCGGGTGGAGGGGGTCGACCTCACCGGCAACCTGGTCGACCTCGGTGAACGGGCGACGGGCATCCGTCGGGCAGAGATCGAGGGCCAGCAGAGCCGCTATGTCGCCGACCCCGGTCAGCTGCGCGAGGTGGCCGAGGCGTACGGCCGGCGGCACCCCGACGCCCCGGAGCTCGTCGAGGTCCGGATCGTGATCCGTTGGCACGACATCACCGACCGCCGGCCCACCGGGCGGTGGGTCGACGAGACCGTCGTCCGCTGGCCGGTCACGCCGTGAGCCGCTGGCTGACCGAGGCGGTGCCACGCGGTCGCGTCGCCGCCTTCCGGACCCTGGTGTACCTCTTCGTCGCCGGCGACCTGCTCGTCTTCACCCCGTGGATACGCGCCCGCGTCGACGTGCCCGGCGACCTGTACCAACCACTCTTCGTCGGGCGCGTACTGCCGCTGCCCACCCCCAACCCGGCGCTGGTGAACGTCATCTTCTGGGCGCTGCTGCTGCTCGCCCTGCTCGCCGCCACCGGGCGGGCCCCCCGGCTGCTCGGCTGGCCGGTCTTCGTGCTCTACCTCGAGTGGATGATCATCGCGATGAGCTACGGAAAGGTGGACCACGACCGGTTCGGCCTGCTCGTCGCGCTGGCCGTGCTGCCCACCGCCGGCCGGGCCCGGCACGGCGATCCGGCCAGGACCGAGGCCGGCGGCTGGGCGTTGCGGGTCACCCAGCTCGCCGTCGTCTGCACCTACTTCCTCGCCGCCTGGGCGAAGTTCCGCTTCGGCGGCCTGGACTGGGCGACCGGCTCGGTCCTCGCGAAGGCGATCATCCGGCGCGGCACCGACCTGGCCGACCTGATTGCCCAGGTGCCCCACCTGCTCCTCGTCGCCCAGTTCGGCATCCTCGCCTTCGAGCTGCTCAGCCCGCTGGTCTTCGTGCTACCCGAGCGCTGGCGGCTCGCCATGGTCGGCTTCTTCTACTCGTTTCACCTGGCCACCATCGCGACCATCACCATCTCGTTCGCGCCGCACCTGGTCGCCATGACCAGCTTCCTGCCCCTGGAAAGGGTCCGCCCGGTGCTCGCGCTGCGGAAGCTGGCGGCCCGCCGATCTGCGGCCGGCCACCGGCGTCCGGGCTCCGACCCGATCCCGCAACCGGCCGGCGTCGGCTCCCCGCCGGCCCACACCTCCGCACCGGTCGGCGCCGACGCACCGGCGGACCCGGCTCCCGTGACCGCCGACGCATCCCGGGACGACGTCCCCGCGAGCGCGGAGGCACGACAGGGCGGCGGCCAGCTCGCCGGCGGCGAGCCAGTGCCCGGAGCGGCACTGCCCTGACCGGCGTCCGCCGCCCCTCGACGGGCGAACACTCGCGGCCTCGCGCAGCGCTCCCCGGCCTGACGGGGTCCAACACCGGCGCCTTTCTCCGGGACCGGCGGGCGGACGGCGGTCAGGTCCCCGAGGAACCGTAGCGGCGGTCCCGGGTCTCCCGGGGCAGGGAGCAGGCTGCCGTACCGCCGGGCATCCGGTGCCGGTTGCGGGCCACCCAGCGGTAGGCGGGCCAGGCGGCGGCGCGTACGGGTGGGATCCGAAGCCCGGCCCCGGCGGCCCGCCAGAGACGGCCGCTGCTGGCGAGCAACGCGGCGATGGCGTCCGGGCCCGCGGCCCGACTGCCGTCGGAGCCGACCCACTGGACCGCCTCCTCGCACTCCGCCTCGGTCAGGCCGAGCCGGCCGAGATCGGCGAACTGCCACGGTACGACGCGGGCGCCGGTCGGGATCCGGCGCTCGATGAACTCCGCGCAGCGGGTGCAGAAGGCGCAGTCCCCGTCGTAGACGAAGGTCGACATGCCCTCATCCTCCCCCCACGGCGGCCGGCCCACACGCGGGTGTCCGGCGGGTCACTTGCACGCCGATAGGACATGTGTTCGAATGTGGGTCATGCGCTGGGAGAACCTCACCGCTCCCCCGGTTGAGGGAATTCCCGGAAGGGCAGCGCCAGCGACGCCACCCCTGCCGCTGGCGCTGCCCGACGCGGTCGTCCGCACCTTCGACACCCCGGATTTCGCGGGGATGACCTTCTACGAGGTGCGCGCCAAGTCGATCCTCAACAAGGTCCCGGGCACCTCTCGCGTCCCGTTCGAGTGGACGATCAACCCGTACCGGGGATGCAGTCACGCGTGCGTCTACTGTTTTGCCCGGAACACCCACACCTACCTTGATTTCGACTCGGGCGCGGACTTCGACCGGCAGGTGGTCGTCAAGGTCAACGCCGGTGAGCTGGTGCGCCGCGAGCTGGGCGCGAGGCGCTGGCGGGGTGCGCACGTGGCGATGGGCACCAACGTCGACTGCTACCAGCGGGCCGAGGGCCGTTACCGGCTCATGCCGCCGATCATCGAGGCGCTGCGCGATTTCGCGAACCCGTTCTCCATCCTGACCAAGGGCACGCTGATCCTGCGTGACCTGCCGCTGCTGCGGCAGGCGGCGGAGGTCACCCGGGTGGGTGTGTCGTTCTCGGTGGGCTCCGTCGACGAGGGGCTGTGGCGGTCGGTGGAGCCCGGCACGCCGAGCCCGCGCCGCCGGCTCGACGCCGTACGCCGGTTCGCCGACGCCGGGTTCGAGGTCGGCGTACTGATGGCACCGATCCTGCCCGGCCTCAGCGACTCGGACGAGTCGATCGAGGCCACCGTCGCCGCCATCGCCGCCGCCGGTGCCGCCAGCGTCACGCCGCTGCCGCTGCACCTGCGCCCCGGCGCCCTCGAGTGGTACGCACGCTGGCTCACCCGGGAACACCCCGGCCTGGTCCCCCGTTACCGGGAGTTGTTCCGGGTGGGTGCCTACGCGCCCCAGCCGTACCAGCGGGAGCTGAGCGCACGGGTGCGCATCGCCGCCCGCCGTCATGGTCTGATCCGGCCCGAACGCGGCGATCACCGCCAGATGCCGCAGCCGCCACCGCAGGCCGAGCAGCTGAGCCTGCTCTGACCGCCTGCCGGCCAGCGCGATGGTGGCGCGGCTACAGTCGGCAGGTGCGTTCCGCCCAGCAGATCCTCGCCGACTCCGCCGTGATCGCCGTCGTGGGTGCCTCCCGCGACCCGGCCAAGGCCGCCCACCGCGTGCCGGCCGAGATGCAGCGGTACGGCTGGCGCGTCATCCCGGTCAACCCGATCGCCGACGAGTTGTTCGGTGAGCGGGCGTACCGGTCCCTGGCGGACATCCCGCACCCGGTCGACCTGGTCGACGTGTTCCGGCCGGCCGAGGACGCCGTCGAGGTGGCCCGCCAGGCGGTGGCGATCGGCGCCCCGGCCGTGTGGCTGCAACTGGGCATCGTGTCACCGCAGGCGCGCCAGCTCGTGCAGGAGGCCGGCGTCGACTACGTGGAGAACCGCTGTCTCGTCATCGAGCGCGCCGCCGCGAACCTGACCCGGTCCGGCTGAACACGGCCCCTCCTCGCCTCAGAGCTTGTAGTCGCGGAGCAGGCCGCGAGAGATGATCGTTTTCTGGATCTCCGAGGTGCCCTCGCCGATGAGCAGGAACGGCGCCTCCCGCATCAACCGCTCGATCTCGTACTCCGTGGAGTAGCCGTAGCCGCCGTGGATGCGGAACGCCTCCTGGACGACCTCGGCGCAGTACTCCGAGGCGAGCAGCTTGGCCATTCCCGCCTCGACGTCGTTGCGCTGGCCGGCGTCCTTGAGCCGGGCGGCGTTGACCATCAGGGCGTGCGCCGCCTCGATCTTCGTGCCCATCTCGGCGAGTTTGAAGGCGATGGCCTGGTGCTTCGCGAGCGGCTGGCCGAAGGTCCGGCGCTGCTGGGCGTACCCGACGGCCAGCTCGAAGGCGCGGATGGAGATGCCGCAGGCGCGGGCGGCGACGTTGACCCGGCCCACCTCGATGCCGTCCATCATCTGGTAGAAGCCGCGGCCGACCTGTTCGGCGCCGCCGAGGACGGCGGTGCCGGGGACGGTGACGCCGTCGAGCACCATCTCGGTGGTCTCGACGCCCTTGTAGCCCATCTTGTCGATCTTTCCGGGGATGGTCAGGCCGGGAGCCGTCTCGCCGAAGCCGGGCTCCTTCTCCAGCAGGAAGGTGCTCATGTTGCCGTACACCGAGTCGGCGCCGGTGTCCGTCCTGACCAGGGTGGCCACCACCGAGGAGTACGCGCCGTTGGTCAGCCACATCTTCTGGCCGTCGAGGACGTAGTTGTCGCCGTCGCGGACCGCCCTCGACTTGATCGCCGAGACGTCGGAGCCGCACTCCGGTTCCGACATGGAGAAGGCGCCGCGAACCTCACCGGTGGCCATTCGCGGCAGCAGCCGGGCCCGCTGCTCGGCGGAGCCGTGTTGCGAGATCAGGTACGCCACGATGAAGTGCGTGTTGACGATCCCGGAGATCGACATCCAGCCTCGGGACAGCTCCTCCACCACCAGGGCGTAGGTCAGCAGGGACTCGCCGAGACCACCGTGTTCCTCGGCGATGGTGAGGCCGAACAGCCCCATCTCCTTCATGCCGTCGAGGATGGCGGCCGGGTACTCGTCAGCGTGTTCCAGCCGCTGCGCCTGCGGGATGATCTCCTTGTCGGCGAACTCCCGGACGGTCTCCAGGATCGACCGCTGCTCGTCGGTCAGGCCGGGCGTCCGGGCCAGTCGCGCCATCTCAGCCTCCGGGGCAGTCGGTGCGTACTCGTCAGTAACTGGACGCTCGATCAGTATCGGTCGAGGGGCCGGCGTGGCCAAGGCGACCAGTCCACCCAAGCGCTGTGAAAAGGTTCACCGCTGCGGGTAGCGTCCCGCAATGGGGACGTCCTCCACCAGGAGCGGGCCGTCCTGTGAAGACCGTACGGCGAGGCGGAGGAGGAGAGCGTGAGCCAACCACCGGAGCCCGACCAGCCGCCGTCGCCATACGAGCCACCGCCCGGCGGGCAGCAGCCGCAGTACGGGCAGCAGCAGCCGCCGCCCCATGGCCAGCCGCCGCCGTACGGCCAGCCGTCGTACGAACATCCGGGTCAGCCGCCGCACGGCCAGCAGTGGGGGCAGCAGCCGCCGTACGCCCCGCAGGTTCCCTACGGGCAGTTCGGCCCGCCGGCCGGGCAGGGCGGCGGGCGTGGCACCAACGTGCTCGCCGTCCTGTCGCTGGTCTTCGCCTTCGTCTTCGCCCCCGCCGGCATCGCCCTCGGGCACCTGGCCAAGCGCCAGCTCCGCACCAGCGGCGAGGACGGCGAACAGCTCGCCACCTGGGGCCTGATCCTCAGTTACGTCTTCACCGGGATCTACCTGGTGGCCTGCTGCGGCTGGCTCGCGCTGGTGATCTGGGCCGGCTCCGACGGCACCAGCACCTGAGCCGAGCCAGCACCTGAGGACGGCACCGGCGGTGGGGCGGAATCAGCGGAACTGGGCCTCCCGCACGCTGTTGCCGCCGTCGACCACCAGCATCTGACCGGTGATGTACGACGCCGCCGGCGAGCAGAGGAAGGTGATCGCGGCGGCCACCTCGTCCGGCGTGCCGGGGCGCCCCACCGGCGTGCCCAGGCCCTGCTTGAGCTCGGCCATGGTCGAGGCGGCGGTGTAGATGGTGCCCGGGGCCACCGCGTTCACCGTCACCCCGTCGGCGATCATCTCCATCGCCAACGCCCGGGTCAGGCCCACCACGCCCGCCTTGGCCGCCGCGTACGCCGCCTCGGTGGGCAGCGCGTTGACCGGCCCGGAGGTGGCCGCCAGGTTCACGATCCGACCCCAGCCACGCTCGGCCATCCCGCCGATGAACGCCCGGCTGCAGAGGAATGCGGTGGTGAGGTTCCGGTCGATCTCGCCACGCCACTCGTCGTAGCTGAGCTGGGCCACCGGGCGCAGCACCTCCGGGCTGGCCCGGCTGGCCAGACCGGCGTTGTTGACCAGCACCTCGACGTCACCGAGCTGCTCGGTGACGGCGTCGGCCAGCGCGCCGACCTCCGACTCGTCGGTGAGGTCGGCGACGAACCCGGTCACCCCGAGTTCGCCGGCCCGTTCGTGGATCCGGCGGGTGGTGGAGACGATCGCCACCCGGGCACCCAGGTCGGCCAGGCGACGAGCGGTGGCGTACCCGATGCCGTCCGGGCTGCCCGCCCCGGTCACCAGCGCGACCTTGCCGTCCAGGCGCATCGTCACCGGCTCGGGCAGCGGGGCCGGCGCGTCCTGCTCGCCAGGCCCCGCTGTGGTGGCTGGACGGGAGCGCCGGGCCACACCCGGCCGGCTGACGTCCCGTCTCGGTCTGTTGCCGGAACGGTCCGCCGCGCGTGCGTCAATCCCCATGCCGAGATCCTGCCCTCTGCCGCCGCGGCGGGCAACGCGCCCCCCGCTGCCGGGCGCGTCGCGGAGTATCCGGCAGTGACTACCCTGACTGCGCCACAGCAGCGCGACGGAAGAGAGCCCGATGACACAGCCCCCGCCGGCCGGCGGCTGGCCCGACCCCGCGTCGACCGGCCAGCCTTCGAGCAGCCCGCCCGTCGACCCGACCCTGCCGGTCAGCCCGCACCCGCAGCTGCCGACACAGCCCACCGGGTACGACCCGTACCAGCCGGCCACCGACCCGTACGCCGGCATGACGCCGAACCCGGGCCAGCCGCCGGCCGCCGCACCGTACCCGCCCGCCGGCTATCCCCCGCCGGCCGGATACCCGCCGGTCCCGCCCGGCTACGGCTATCCGCCACCCGGGTACGGCTACCCGCAGCAGAAGACCAACTCGATGGCCATCGTCGCCCTGGTGCTCTCCCTGATCGGCATCGGTTCGTGCATCACCGCCCCGATCGGGGCGATCATGGGACACGTGGCCATGCGCCAGATCCGGGAGACCGGCGAGGGCGGCGAGGGGATGGCGAAGGCCGCCATCATCGTCGGCTGGATCCTCACCGGCCTGCTCGCGCTGGTGATCATCGGCTATGCCATCGCGATCGCCTTCGCCATCGCGGGCTCCTCCTCCGTCTGAACGGGCCGGCGCCCGTACCGACGGCCGCCGGTGCCCGCCCCGGCAGCGGTCGGGGCGGGCATGGAAGACGGTGGCTATTCGGCCGGCGGGTCGAAGGTCGAGGTGCGCGTCATGCCGGCGGCCCGGCCCTTGGCCGCGATCACCAGCGCCATCTTGCGGGACGCCTCGTCGATCATCTCGTCGCCGAGCATGACCGCGCCGAGCCTGCCGCCCGCCTCCGAGGTGTAGTGCTCGTACGCGTCCAGGATCAACTCGGCGTGGTCGTAGTCGGCCTGGGCCGGTGAGTAGACCTCGTTCGCGGCGTCGATCTGCCCGGGGTGCAGCACCCACTTGCCGTCGAACCCGAGCGCCGCCGAGCGCCTGGCCACCGCCCGGAACGCGTCGGTGTCCCTCACCTGCAGGAACGGGCCGTCGATGGCCTGCTTGTCGTGCATCCGGGCGGCCATCAGGATGCGCATCAGGATGTAGTGGTACGGATCCCCCGGGTAGTCCGGGATGAGCCCGCCGACCACCAGCGACCTCATGTTGATCGAGGCCATGAAGTCGGCCGGGCCGAAGATGATCGTCTCGATGCGGGGCGAGGCGGCGGCGATGGCGTCGACGTTGACCAGCCCCGCCGCGTTCTCGATCTGCGCCTCGATGCCGATCCGGCCCACCTGGAGGCCGAGGGCCTTCTCCAGTTGGGTCAGCGTCATGTCCAGCCACCGCACCTGCGCCGCGTCCTGCACCTTGGGCAGCATCACGCAGTCGAGGTTGTCGCCCGCGCCCTCCACCACATCGATCACGTCCCGGTACGTCCAGGGCGTGGTGAGGTCGTTCACCCGGACCGCCCGGGTCTTGCCCGCCCAGTCCCCCTCGTTGAGCGCCGCCACGATGTTCTTCCGGGCATCCGGCTTGGCCAGCGGCGCGACCGCGTCCTCCAGGTCGAGGAAGACCTGGTCGGCCGGCAGGCCCTGGGCCTTGCCGAGCATCTTGACGCTCGATCCGGGCACGGCCAGGCAGGACCGGCGGGGGCGCCCAACGACGGCCATCGACTGCGCTCCTTCCGGGTGCGGCGGCCACGCCGGCACCGGCTCGGGACCCGGCAACTTGACGACCCCAAAGGTGTTTGTGACGCCACGGTAACCTCGTGCCGTGACCGGGGTGAATGGACCTGTGGAGGATCTCACTGAGCGCCGGCTGGTGGTGATCACGGGTGCCAGCTCCGGCATCGGACTGGCCGCCGCCACCAAGCTGGCGTGCCGTGGTGACCAGGTGGTGCTGGTCGGCCGGGACCCGTCCCGGTTGCGGGTTGCCGCCGACGAGGTGCGCGAGAGGTCCGGAGAGCGGCCCGAGGTGTTCCGCGCCGACTTCGCGGTGCTCGACGACGTCCGGCAGTTGGCCGAACAACTGCGTGCCGCCTATCACCGGATCGACGTGCTGGCCAACAACGCCGGCGCGATCGTGCTCCAGCCGGTCACCACGGTCGACGGCTTCGAGCTGTCCATCCAGGCCAACCACCTGGCGCCCTTCCTGCTCGGCAGCCTGCTGGCCGACCGGGTGCGCCGGATGGTGGTGACCGCCTCCGGCGCGCACCGCAGCGGCGCCCTCGACCCCGACGATCTCAACGCGCCGCTGCGCCGCTACCGGCCGTTGTCCGCCTACGGCACCCAGCAAGCAGGCGAACATCCTGTTCACCGCGGAGGCGGTGCGGCGGTGGCCGCAGGTCGACTCGTACTGCTTCCATCCCGGGGTGGTGCGGACCCGCTTCGGCAACGACAGCCGGATCGTCGCCCTGGGCATGCGACTGCTGCCGTTCCGTAGCCCGGTCAAGGGGTCGCAGACGCTGGTGTGGCTGGCCAACCAGGACCGGTCCCGGCTGGTCGACGGCGGCTACTACTTCGACTGCCGGCCACGCCGCCCGTGGCCGAAGGCGGCCGACCCGCGACTCGCGGCGCGGCTCTGGACGGCCAGCGCCAGCGCCGTCGGCCTCCCGGACTGACGACACATCGGGCGGGACAACCGGGTCGTCACGGCCGGCAGAAAGTTGCGATACTCCGCGCCATGACGGTCACCGAAGGCGCCAGTCTGCGGGTGCTGGGCAAGGACGAGGAACTGACCACCCGGTTGGACGCGGAGCTGACCGCCTTCAACCAGCAGGCCACCGGCGCCGCCGACGAGGCGGAGCTGTCCGTCCGGGTCACCGACGCGGGCGGTGAACTGCTGGCGGGGTTGACCGGGTGGAGCTGGGGCACCTGCGCCGGGATCAACATGGTCTGGGTACGCGAGGACCGCCGCGGCGAGGGCTGGGGCGGCCGGCTGTTGGCGGCGGCCGAGCAGGAGGCCCGGCGGCGCGGCTGCACCGAGATCTCCGTCGCCTCGTTCTCGTTCCAGGCTCCGGGCTTCTACCGCCGGCACGGCTACCTCGACACCGGCCGCCGGGAGGGCATCCCGGGCGGCCACGTCGACCACCAGTTCTGGAAGTCGCTGGTCACCGACCCGGCCGCCGCGGTGCGCCTGGTCGCGCTGGTGGAGCTGCCCGATGGCACGGTCGACACCGGGCAACGGTACGAGGACACCGTGCTCGCCCGGTTGCCCCGCCACGCCGGCCGGCTGGAGCGACGGTTGCGCACCGGCGACGGGCGCAGCGAGGTGCACGTCATCAGGTTCGACACCCGGGCCGGCTACGAGGCGTTCCTGGCCGATCCGGAGCGGGCCGCGCTGCGGGCGGCGCTCGGTGACGCCGCGCCGGAGACCCGGGTGCTGGAGGTGCACGAGGTCTGACCGGCGGGTTCAGTCCCGGACCGGGGCCGCGTCGGCGGGGACGGCGGTGCTGACCCGCGACGTGCGTCGAGCCGTCCGGGCGGTCGACACCACCACGACGGCGACGCCCGCCAGCAGCAACGCCAGCCCGGGCAGGGTCACCGGGTCGGGCAGCTGCCCCAGCCACGCCCAGCCGATCAGTGCCGCGCCGGGGGCTTCCAGGAGGATCAGCACGCTGACCGTGGTGGCCGAGATGCGGCGCAGCGCGTAGCTGAACATCGAGTGGCCGAGCAGTTGTGCCCCGGCGACCAGGGCGAGCACGGCCAGCCAGGTCCCGGTGTCGAAGCCACTCAGCGGCACCCCGCCGACCAGGCAGACCACCAGCAGGATCAGCCCGCACACCCCGTAGCAGATGGTGGTGTAGGTGGCGTTGCTGACGGTGACCCGGGCACGCTCACCCAGCGCGGTGTACACCGCCGCGAACATCCCCCCGGCGAGGGCCAGCAGGTCACCGGCGAATGCCTCGCCGGAGACCGTGAAATCGGCGCCGGTCGCCAACCCCGCCCCGACGACCGCCACCCCGATGCCGGCCCACACCCCCAGCGGCAGCCGGCGGCCCTGCACCCGGGCGATCAGGCCCTGCCAGACCGGCTGGGTGGCGACCAGTGCCGTCGCCGCGGCCACCGAGGTGAGCTTCGCACTCGGCATCCAGGCGGCGAAGTGGGCCGCCAACGCCACCCCGGACAACACGCAGAACATGCCCTCGCGCCGGCCCACCCCGCTGACCAGGGACCGGAACTCGGCCCGCCGCCGGGCCAACGCGAACGGACTCAACACGGCCACCGCGAGCAGGTTGCGCCAGAACGCGATGGCCAGGGCCGGCGCGGCCGCGAAGGCGATCAGCGGCGCGGACGACGAGACGGCGACGACGGCGAGGGCCAGCGCTCCGCCGGTCAGCAGGTCCAGCGGCGGACGCTGGGGTTCGGGGGACACGAGACGCAATCCTCACACGGCACCGGGCAACACTTTCCGTCAACGTTCGGTTACGATCATGCGTGTCCTCGCCAGGGCCTCCTCTCTTCCCGCCCGGAGGCACCGCATGCCCAGGTTCCAGGCGGTGCTGTTCGACTTCTTCGGCACGCTGACCCGTCCGGTCCGGCGTGGCGCCGGTCACCGCACCACCGCCGAACTGCTCGGCTGCCCGCCCGACACCTTCGTGGAGGTGCTGGACCGCAGCTACTACGAGCGTGCCAGCGGGCGCTTCGGCAGCGCCGAGGCCACCCTGCGCTGGGTGTGCGAGCAGGCCGGCGTACACCCGCCCGAGGAGGCGTTGCGGGCGGCGGTGGCCGCCCGGCACCGGGCCGTACGCGCGGACACCCGGCTGCGGGACGACGCGGTACCGACCCTGCGGGCGCTGCGGGGGCGGGGCGTGCGTACCGGCGTGATCAGCGACTGCACCCACGAGTTGCCGGTGTTCCTGCCGGAGCTGGCGATCGCCCTGTTGCTCGACGTCCGGGTCTTCTCCATCCAGGTGGGACGGTGCAAACCGGACTCCGCGCTCTATCTGGCCGCCTGTGCGCGGCTGGACCTGTGCCCGCAGGACTGTCTCTACGTCGGTGACGGCGGCAGCCAGGAACTGACCGGCGCGCAGCGTGCCGGCATGAGCGCCGCGCGACTCGCCGCGCCCGACCTGGTCGACCACCTGGTCTTCAACCCCGACGCCGGATGGGCCGGTCGGATGCTGGGCACGCTCGGTGAGGTGATCGACCTGGTCGAGGAGGTGACGGCGCCGGTGGGGGCACCGTGGTGAGCGAGCTCGGCTGCGGTGGCGTCAACGACGCCGGACGCGGTGCAACCGGAACGGCCGGCGGGTGACCCGGACGGCCGGCGACGGCCGGGGTGGCTCGGCCAGCGAGGCGGCGGGCAGCTCGGTGCCGTGCGCCGGCTGGCCGGCGGGAGCCAGCCGGGCCAGTACGCAGCCGTCGGCGGCCCAGCGCGCCACCAGGTCCGCGGTGGCCCCACGGGCGTTCAGTCGCTTGGCCCCGACCAGTGGGGCCAGCGTGTCCCACTCCCCGGTGCCCGGGACCACCCGGGTCACCCGCGCCGGCCAGGTGACTATCCGGCCACCATGGTCGCCACGGAGCGTCACCTGCGCCTCGTCGGTCTCGGCCAGCCCGGGCGCGGACTGCTCACCCGGGCCGCTGACCACGAACAGCACGCCCTCCAACGGCACGCACCACAGGGCGAGCGACGGGCCGCCGCCAACCGCGACCCAGGCCACCGAGGCCTTCTTCATCGCCTCGTCCACAAGTGGGCTGTTGCGCTCGTCGCTCACCGTCGCATCCTCTCGTACCCGGGCCGTACCTGCCGCCCGGTCAGCCGACGAACGGCGGGACCAGGATCTCGCCCCGCGCCACCGGCATCACCTGACCGGCGACGCTGGCGCCCACCACCGTGCCACCGGCTGCGGTCACCACGCAGGCCAACGAGGACGGTCGGCCCATCTCGGCGCCCTGCCGCACCGTGTACGACGATCGTCCCTCGCCGGGCAGCAGGCCGCTGGCGACCAGCCACACCCCAGGCCGAGCGCCGCCGACCCGGTGGCCGGGTCCTCCGGTACGCCGAGGCCGGGGACGAAGACCCGGGCGTGCGCGGTTTGCGTGGCGCCGTTCCAGGAGAAGACGCTGACGTGCTCGATCCCGTACCGCCGCGCCGCGACCGGGTCGACCTGTGCCCGCGCCACGGCTTCGGGACGGACCGGCAGGAACGGGAACTCCAGGCCGCAGCCGGCCACCCGGGGTGGCGGGCCGAGATGGTCCCCGGCACCCAACGCGGCCATCTCCAGCAGCGGCTCCGGGTCCAGTTCGGGCCCGAGAGTGGGGCCACCCCCCGTGAGGGTGGCACCACCGGCGGTCACCTCGATCGGCAGCACCCCGGCGCCACACTCCTGAGTGACCTGCCCCACACCGAACAGACCCCGCCGGCTGGCGGTCACCGCGGCACCGACGCTCGGATGCCCGGCGAACGGCAGTTCCTCCACCGGGGTGAAGATCCGGGCCCGGTAGGTGGCACCGACCTGGGTGGCGGGCAGCACGAAGACCGTCTCGGAGAGGTTGAACTCCCTGGCCAGCGCCTGCATCTGCTCGGTGGCCAGCCCTTCGGCACCGAACACCACCGCGAGCGGGTTTCCCGCGTACGGACGGTCGGTGAAGACGTCCACGATCTCGTAGGCCAAGGTCGACATGTTGATAGACACTAGGCCCTTAGGCTGGTGCCCGTGAGCACGCCGACCCGGGTCTACCTCGCCCGCCTCTCCGGAGTGGCCGTCTTCGACCCCAACGGCGACCAGGTCGGCCGGGTGCGCGACGCGGTGGCCCGGCTGCGGGCGAGCCAACGACCGCCCGAGGTGGTGGGCCTGGTCGCCGAGATGCCGATGCGTCGGCGGATCTTCCTCTCCATCAACCGGATCACCTCGATCGACGCGGACGCGGTGGTGTTGGGCAGCGGCACACTCAACCTCCGCCGGTTCGAGAAGCGCCCCAACGAGCTGCTGGTGCTCCAGGAGATGCTGGACCGCCGGGTGCAGGTCGAACCGGATGCCCGGGCGGCCACGGTGGTGGACGTGGCGATGGAGTGCAGCCGCAGCGGCGAGTGGTCCCTCGCCAGGGTGGCCGTACGCGAACAGACCGGCCGGCTGGCCCGCCGGGGCACCCTGCGCCAGGTCGAGTGGGACCAGGTACGCGGCCTCAGTGGCGTGGCCGACACCCGGGGAACCGCCAACCTGCTGGCCGTGCTGGAGGAGCTGCGCCCGGCCGACCTGGCCAACGCCTTGCAGGATCTTCCCGACGCCCGGCGCAACGAGGTCGCCGCGGCCCTGGACGACCAGCGGCTCGCCGACGTGCTGAGCGAGTTGCCCGAGCGCGACCAGGTCGAGATTCTCGCCGCGCTGGACCGCGAGCGGGCCGCCGACATCCTGGAGGAGATGGAACCGGACGACGCCGCCGACCTGCTCGGCGAGCTGCCCCCTCCGGAACAGGACGTGCTGCTCGACCTGATGGAACCGGACGAGGCCGATTCGGTGCGGCAGCTGCTGAAGTACACCCCGGGCACCGCCGGCAGCGTGATGACCTCCGAACCGGTCATCCTGCCCCCGGACGCGACCGTGGCGGAGGCGCTGGCCCGGATCCGGGAGCCGCAGCTGTCCCCGGCGGTGGCCGCGCAGGTCTTCGTGACCCGCGCGCCGATGGCCACGCCCACCGGCCGTTACCTGGGCATGGTGCACTTCCAGCGGCTGCTCCGCGAGCCTCCGGCCGACCTGCTGGGCGGGGTGGTGGTCA
Source organism: Micromonospora tarapacensis (assembly GCF_019697375.1). Lineage (NCBI taxonomy): Bacteria > Bacillati > Actinomycetota > Actinomycetes > Micromonosporales > Micromonosporaceae > Micromonospora > Micromonospora tarapacensis. Next base: position 4,594,824 of record NZ_JAHCDI010000004.1, read on the forward strand.
ACGACATCGACCCGCTGCGCCCGGCCACCCCGCTGCCGGAGATCACCCGCCGGATGGCCACCTACGACCTGGTGGCCATGCCGGTGATCGACCGCAACAACCGGCTGGTAGGTGCCGTGACCGTCGACGACGTGCTGGACCATTCGCTGCCCCGGGACTGGCGGGACCGGGACGCGGCGGCGGGCGTCAGCCCGGACCCGGCGGTGCGGTCGGCCATCCCCGACGCGGCGACGGACGGTGCGCGATGAGTGAGCAGCGACGGGCGGAGCGGCTGGACCTCCCGCGGGAGCCCCGCGGGCTGAAGCTGCCCCGGGTCGACCAGGAGACCTTCGGCCGGTGGGCGGAGGGCATCGCCCGCGGCATGGGTACCGCGAACTTCATCGTCTACATGACGCTGGTCATCGGCGCGTGGTTCGCCTGGAACACCCTCGCCCCGGCGGGCATGCGCTTCGACCCGTACACCTTCACCTTCCTCACCCTGGTCCTGTCCATCCAGGCGTCGTATGCCGCCCCGCTGATCCTGCTGGCGCAGAACCGCCAGTCGGATCGCGACCGGATCGCGTTGGACGAGGACCGGCGCCGGGCCACCATGCAGAAGGCCGACACCGAGTACCTGGCCCGGGAGATCGCCGCGCTGCGGATCGCGCTGGGCGAGGTGGCGACCCGGGACTTCCTCCGCTCGGAGCTGTCCCGGCTGGCCGAGGAGCTGGACGAGGCGGCGCAGCGGCGCCGGCGGCACGAGCGGCGGCAACAGGCGGGGCGAGCCACCCGCACCGACGGTGACGGGCTGGAGGAGCCCCGCGACGAGGTGGACGGCGATCACCCGGGTGGTCGCCGTGCCGACGTCGAGGCCTCCCGCCACCGGGAAACCTGATCGCCTCGCTCACACCGCTGCGGCCGGCGCCGGTCCCGGACCGCCACCGACGTAGCATTGCGGGCATGACAGCTCCCGTCAGCACCGTCAACGACGCTGTTCACGCCGCCCTGGCGACCGTCAACGACCCGGAGATCCGCCGGCCGATCACCGAACTCGGCATGGTCCGCTCCGCCGAGGTCGGTGAGGGCGGGGTGGTCCGGGTCGAGCTGTTGCTCACGGTGGCCGGCTGCCCGCTGAAGGACAAGCTGCGTACGGACATCACCGCCGCGGTGAGCGCGGTGAGCGGGATCACCGGCGTCGAGATCGAGTTCGGCGTGATGAGCACCGAGCAGCGTCAGGATCTCCAGGCCCAGCTGCGCGGTGGCGGCGCGACCGCGGAGCCCGTCATCCCCTTCGCCCAGCCCGGCTCCCGGACCCGGGTGTACGCGGTGGCCAGCGGCAAGGGTGGTGTGGGCAAGTCCAGCGTCACGGTGAACCTGGCCGCCGCGCTGGCTGCCCGAGGCCTCTCCGTCGGCGTGGTGGACGCGGACATCTACGGACACTCCGTGCCGCGGATGCTCGGCGCGGACGGCCGCCCCACCCGGGTCGAAGACATGATCATGCCGCCGCAGGCGCACGGCGTGAAGGTCATCTCGATCGGCATGTTCACCGACGGCAACGCCGCCGTGGTCTGGCGTGGCCCGATGCTGCACCGGGCGTTGCAGCAGTTCCTCGCCGACGTCTACTGGGGCGACCTCGACGTCCTCCTGCTCGACCTGCCACCCGGCACCGGCGACGTGGCCATCTCGCTGGCGCAACTGCTGCCCAACGCCGAGATCCTGGTGGTCACCACCCCGCAGGCCGCCGCCGCGGAGGTGGCCGAGCGGGCCGGCGCGATCGCCCTGCAGACGCACCAGCGGGTGGTGGGCGTGATCGAGAACATGTCCTGGCTGGAGCTGCCGGACGGCTCCCGGATGGAGATCTTCGGGGCCGGCGGCGGCCAGACGGTCGCCGACTCGCTGACCCGGACCATCGGCGCGCAGGTGCCGCTGCTGGGTCAGGTGCCGCTCGACACCCGGGTCCGGGAGGCGGGCGACCAGGGGCACCCGATCGTGTTGGCCGAGCCGGACTCCCCGGCGGCGAAGGCGATGAGCCAGGTCGCCGACCGGCTCGCGCTGCGCCGGGAGTCGCTGCTCGGCAAGCCGCTGGGCCTCAAGCCAGCCGGTCGCTGAGCGAGCCGGGCGTCAGGTGACCTCGTCCGTCAGGTGACCTCGTCGTAGCTGGCGAGGCGGGGCGCCGGAGCGGGGGCCGGGGCGGCGGTGCTCGCCGGGGCGGAACCGGGCCGGCGCGAGTCGACCGTGTCGGCCACGTCCTTGAGTTCGTTGTGCACGCCGGTCACGTCCGCGCGGAGATCGTCGTACACACCCTGCAACGGCTTCCGGATCGCCTGCTCGTCGTCCTCGCTGAGCAGGTGTTTACGGATGAACGCCTTGGGGTGCAGATCCTCCAGCTGGATGTCGGTGCCCAGCTCCTTGCTCAGGTCGGTGGTGGCGTTTCGGGCCATGTTGCGCAGGTTGCGCACCATCCGCAGCCCGTCGCTGATCACCGCCGGCAGCCGGTCGCCAAAGATCAGCAACGCCAGCAGCAGCAGCGCTCCGACCTCCCACACGTTCAGGTTCTCGAACACCCTGGCCTCCTCCCCCGGCTACCGCAGCCAGAGTACGCACGTCGGCGGCCCGGCCAGAAGGGGGTGAGAGGTCACTTCGCGTCCGCGGCGAGGGTCACCGAGGCGTTCTGCCGGGTCGAGCCCCGGCGGTACTCGACGGTCACCACCGAGCCGGGCGCGTACTTGCGGACCAGGGCGATCAGGTCGGTCGGTTCCGTCGTCGGACGGCCGTTGAGCTTCAGGATCACGTCGCCGGCTCGCAGCCCCGCACCGGCGGCCGGGCCGGACGGTTCGACCGTCGCGAGGCGCACTCCGCTGCCGCTGGTGCTCGATCCCGGCCCACCGACCTGGGCGCCGATCACGGTACGGCGGGCCTTCCCGGTGCCGATGATGTCCTGGGTGATCCGTTTGGCCTGGTTGATCGGGATGGCGAAGGCGAGGCCGATGTTCCCGGCCTCCTGGCCGTCGGCGACCAGGGACTTGATCGTGGAGTTGACCCCGATGACCCGTCCTGCCGCGTCGACCAGCGGCCCACCGGAGTTGCCGTGGTTGACCGCGGCGTCGGTCTGGATGGCGGCGTAGTAGCGCGTCGGGCCGCCCGGTTCGCCGGCGTACATGGTCCGGTCCAGGGCGCTGACGATCCCCGCGGTGACCGTGTTCGCCAGCGACAGCGGCGAACCGATGGCCAGCACCGGGTCGCCCACCGCCAGCGCGTCCGAGTCACCGAACTCGACCGGGCGCAGCCCGCTGCGGGAGACCTTGATCACTGCGATGTCGGACTCCGGATCCTGGCCCACCACCGTCGCCGCCGTGGAGCTGCCGTCGTTGAAGATCACCGACGCCTTCCCGGTGCCGCCGGCGACGACGTGGTCGTTGGTGATCACATGTCCGTCGGCGCTGGCGATGAACCCCGAGCCCTCGCTGGTGCCGCCCACCCCGGCCACCCGGACGGTCACCACGCTGGGCAGGACGCGCTCCGCGACCCCGGCCAGCGACTCCGGCGGGCGCTGGGCGAGCGTGGGCGCCGAGCCCGGAGCCGCACCGAGCACCGGAGCGGCCGCACCGCCCCGGATGGCGAAGGCGTAGCCGAGAGCACCGCCGAGCGTGCCGGCGAGCAGGGCCGTCACCAGTGGGATGAGCAACATCTGATGCAGCTTCGGCCGGCCCGGCGCATCCGGGTCGGCGACCGGTTCCGGCTCGGTGCCGGCGACCGGCGCCGCGGGCAGCAGCACCGCCGTCGGCGCGTTCGGGTCCCGCCACGGGTCGGCGAGCGCGTCGGACCACCACGGTGAGGCGGCCGGGTGGCCGCCGTCGCCCGGTGTCGCCGCGCCTGGCGGCGGTCGTCCGGGCACCGGCTGCCCCGCCGGTGTCCCGCTCGCGCCGGGCCGGCGCCAGTCCCAGCCGTCGGTCACTCGGTGCCTCCCACTCCGTCCCCCGGTATCCGCGATCCGCGATCGGGCGTCGCCAGAGCCGCGGTCGACGGGATACCGCTTCCAGGATTGCACGGATGCGCCGTACCGGGTCAGCGGTTGTCACCCCGGGGGATGCGCGGCTGCGCTCAGGGCGGGCCGCCTCTAGAGTCACAGTGCCCACCCGCCCTGCGCATCATGCTCGCCGCCCGGAGGTGCCTCATCGCCACGGTCGCCGGTTCCGGCAGTTCGACGAACCCGGCCCTGCAGTTCGCCGAGTCGTACGTTCTGGAGGACCTCGTGCTGCGGACCGCGCGCAGCCTCGCCCACGAGGTCGGCCTCGACACGGTCACGCCGGGTGCGGGTGCCGCGTTGCGCCTGCTCGCCGCCGCGGGCAACGCCCGCGCGGTGGTCGAGATCGGCACCGGTACCGGGGTCAGCGGCGTCTGGCTGCTGCGCGGTATGCGCGTCGGTGGGGTGCTCACCACCATCGACGTCGAGGTGGAGCATCAACGGATCGCCCGCCGCATCTTCGCCGAGGCCGGCTTCGTCGCCGGCCGGACGCGAATCATCACCGGTCGGGCGCTGGACGTCCTGCCCCGGCTCGCGGACGGCGCGTACGACCTGGTCTTCGTCGACGCCGAGGCGACCGGCTTCCCCGCGTGCGTGGACGCCGCGCTGCGGCTGCTGAGACCGGGCGGCGTGCTGGTGCTCAACGGCGCGCTCGCCGGTGGCCGGATCGGCGACCCGGCCGCCCGCGACGCGGAGACGGTGACGGTCCGCGAGACGGTGAAGGCGATCCGCGAGTCGGAGCACTGGATCCCGGCACTGCTGCCGCTCGGCCACGGGCTGCTCGCCGCGGTGCGCTGCTGAGCCGCCCGCTTCCCCGGCCGGCAGCCGCCCGTTGCCAGGTCAGGAGAGGCTGGCCAACCAGCGCAGCAGGCCGCGTACCCCCCAGCCGGTGGCGCCCCGGGTCAACTCGGCGTCGTCGCGCTCGCACCAGGAGGGCGCGGACATGTCGATGTGCAGCCAGCGATCGCGCAGGTCGCCGGTGAACTCGCGCAGGTAGAGGGCGGCCAGCACGGAACCGGCGCCCTGGGTGGGGGCACTGTGCAGGTCGGCCAGGTCGCTGCCGAGGTGCTCGACGTAGTCGGCGGCGAGCGGCATCCGCCAGGCGGCCTCGCCGGCCGCCTCGATGGCTGCCAGCAGCGCGGTGGCGAGCTGGTCGTTGTCGCTGTAGAGGGCGCCGGTGCGGGTGCCGAGCGCCACCGCGTTGGCTCCGGTCAGAGTGGCCAGGTCGATCAGCAGGTCGGGCTTGAGTTCCTGCTCGGCGTAGGCGAGCGCGTCGGCGAGAACCAGCCGGCCCTCGGCGTCGGAGTTCGTCGTCTCGCTGGTCAACCCGCCGTAGTGCCGGACGATGTCGCCGGGCCGGAAGGCGGCGCCGCTGACCATGTTCTCCGCCAGCGGCGCGAGGGTGGTGATCCGGACCGGCAGCCGCAGCGCCGCCGCGCCGAGGGTCGCCGCGACGACGGCGGCGGCACCGGCCATGTCCTTGCGCATCAGCTTCATCGCCGGCACCGGCTTGATCGAGATGCCGCCGGTGTCGAAGGTGATGCCCTTGCCGACCAGCACCACGTGGGTACCGGCGTCGGCCGGATGCCAGTCCAGCTCGACCAGCCGCGGACCGCTGGCCGATCCGCCGCCGACGGCGAGGATCCCGCCGAAGCCCTCGGCGGCCAGCTGCTCCGGCTCACGGACCCGCAGCCCGAGGCCGGGCAGCTCGGCGACGGCCTCGGCGACCTGGCCGGCGAACCACTGCGGGTTCTTCACCGAGGAGGGCATGTTGGTGAGGTCGCGGGCCAGCCGGGTCATCCGGGCGGTGGTCCGGGCCACCTCGACGGCCTGCTCGTAGGTCTCGGGAGCGGTGACCGCCAGGTCGACGCCGGTGAGCGCGGGAGCGTCGGAGTCGTCGCCGAGGCGGAACCGGTACGAACCCAGCAGCAGCCCCTCGACCAGGCCCCGCACCGCCTCCGTGGACACCCCGACCGGCAGCATGACTGTGATCTGAATCTCATTTCTGGCTGCCCGCACCAGCGCCGCCCCGGCGGCCCGCCACCCGGCCTCATCCGCCTCACCGACCCCGACCAGCAGCGATTGGGCGGGGGTACGCGCGGGGCGCAACTGGACGTGGACCTCGCCCGCCCGGCCCGCGAACCGGGCCATCGGGATCAGCGCAGCCGCCTCGTCGGCGACCCCGTCCGGCAGGGTCACCGCGGTCGGCATCGGCTCGGCCGGTGTGTCGTCGACGGCGCCCGGCCGCACGGGCAGGGCCACGGTGTCGAGCCGGTCCGGCTCGGCGGTGAGACGAATGGCGAGCACGCGGAGCCGTACCTCCTGGAGAAGATCGCGGAGCGGGCGGCCCCACGAGATGGCGGGTCGGGGCGGACGCCCCGGTTGATGGTGCGAACGCCCTGAGCCACCGGCTGCGCCGGTGGCTCAGGGCGAGAGCGTGTCCTCGGGAGACACGCCCTAGACGAACCGTCCGCAGGCGGCGAGCGTCGCCGACGAACCGGCCATGATCAGCCGACGGCCGCCTTCAGCGCGTCACCGAGAGCGGTCGCTTCGTCGGGAGTCATCTCGACGACGAGCCGGCCACCACCCTCCAGCGGGACCCGCATGACGATGCCCCGGCCCTCCTTGGTGACTTCCAGCGGACCGTCGCCCGTCCGCGGCTTCATCGCCGCCATGTTGTCTCCCCTCAGACCTACACCAGGGTCGGTGGGTTGCCCCACAGCCACTTCGCCATGACCACTCGCAACGTGCGCGGTGGTGTCGACCCACGATTTTCCCTGATGAACACCGCCGGACCCAAACCGAAGCAGCATTGATGTAACAGCATCTAGCTTATCCCGAGATGGCCTGTCACAATATGCGGTCATGCAGGCACGGTCGGCACTCTTCGACCTGTACGGCGACCACCTCCGACCCCGGGGTGGCCGCGCACCAGTTGCCGCCCTGGTCAAGCTGCTGGCACCACTCGGGATCGCCCCGCCCGCGGTACGGACGGCGGTTTCCCGCATGGTGCGCCAAGGCTGGCTCGAACCGATCAAGTTGACCTCCGGACCGGGATATTCGATCACACCGAAGGCGGCCCGCCGGCTCGACGAGGCAGCTTCCCGGATCTACCGCACCGGCCGGGTCACCTGGGACGGACGCTTCGACCTGCTGGTGTTGGACGCACCGACCGCACGCCGGGACCGCCAACGACTCGCCGCCAACCTGCGCTACCTCGGCTACGGCACGATGGACGAGCAGACATGGGTGGCCACCCGCCCCGCCGAGGACGTCGATCTGCTGCTCAGCGAGGCCGGCGTGCACTTCGAGCGGTTCAGCGCCGCGCACGCCGCCGGCACACCGGGCGCGATGGGCCTGGTCCGCCGGGCCTGGGACCTCGCCGAGATCGGCCGGGCGTACGAGCGGTTCGTCGCCGAGCAGCGGACGCTACTGACCGGCGTCACCGCCCGCAGCGGCGACGAGGAGGCGTACGCGGCCCGGTTCCGGCTGGTGCACGCGTGGCGTACCTTCCTCTTCCGGGACCCGCAGCTGCCACCGGCGCTGCTTCCCGAGCGCTGGCCCGGCACCGCCGCGGCCGGCTTCTTCGACCGCCACGCGGCCCGGCTCCGGCCGGCCGCGGACCGGTACGTCGAGCAGTGCCTCGACGGTGGAAACCGGACAGTCCGACAGAAGGGTCGCCACCCGTGACCGAGCCGCTGCTCGTCGACCGCACCGACGCCGTCACCACGCTCACCCTGAACCGCCCGGCGGCGATGAACGCGCTCGACGTGGGGCTCAAGGAGGCGCTCCGGGACGCCCTGGCCGAGCTGGAGTCCGACCGGACGTGCCGGGCGGTGGTGCTCGCCGGGGCCGGCGGGTCGTTCTGCGCCGGTCAGGACCTGCGCGAGCACGTGGGCACCCTCCAGGCGGGCCGCGGGAACCCGCTGGACACCGTCCAGGCGCACTACAACCCGATCGCCGCCGGGTTCGCCAGCCTGCCCAAGCCGGTGGTGGCCGCGGTGCGTGGCATGGCCGCCGGGGCGGGCGCCTCGCTGGCGTTCCTGGCCGACATCCGCATCGGCGGGCCGTCGACCAGCTTCCTGATGGCGTTCGCGAAGGTCGGGCTCGCCGCCGACACCGGCGCCTCCTGGACGCTGCCCCGGCTGGTCGGCCACGCCAAGGCCGTCGAGCTGCTGATGCTGGCCGAGCCGGTACGCGCCGACGAGGCCTGCCGGCTGGGGCTGCTCAACCGGATGGCCGACGACGACGAGAAGGTGCTGCCCATCGCCCAGGAACTGGCCGCCCGGCTCGCCGCCGGCCCGACGGTGGCCTACGGGGCGATCAAGCGCCAGCTCTCCGTCGCCGACGCGGGCACCCTGGCCGACGCGCTGGCCGCCGAGGCACAGGCACAGGCGATCTGCGGAGCGACCGCCGACCACCGTGCGGCCACCATGGCCTTCGTCGACAAGCAGAAGCCGGTCTTCGAGGGCCGCTGAGCCGCCCCTGAGCGGACGCTGCCCGGCCGGAGGTAGGTCAGTCGTCGTCCTCTTCGGGATCCTGGTTCGCCTCGCCACCGAGCACGAACGCCTGCATGGCCAGCTCGTCGCCGGAGGGCGAGACGAACGCCGGCAGCTCCCGGGGGCCCAGCTCCTGCACGTAGGCCCAGAACAGGCGGACCGCCTCCGCCGGCGAGTCGGCCTCGATCGGCAGATCCAGGCTGACCAGCCAGTTGCGGCGCTGCGGCGCCGGGCCGAGCCGGTCGACCAGCTCGCGGAAGGTCACCGGGTCGAGGGCGGTGACCGGCCCGCCGAGGACCAGGGCGTCGGCCGGCACCGGCTCGTCGAAGGCCCGTCGGGTGTATGCCACCACCAGTGCGTCGGGCGCCCGGTCCGACTGCGGGTCGTCCGGATCCTCCGGACGCCGGGCGGTCGGAGCCGCGACCCGGCCCAGGGCCACCAGACGCGGCGGCTCGTCGGCCAGCACCGCGACGTGATCACCGGGACGGGGCAGGACCGCGTCGCCCAGCCCGGTCAACTCCAGGGTGTCGTGGTGGACGAGCCGCTCGGCGTCGTACCGTCCGGCGGGCAGGAGCACAGCCCAGGTGCCCGTGCCGTCCGCGTGGCTCAGCCCGTTCGCCCGGTGCGCGGTGTCGGTCGTCATGCCCTCATCCCATCACGCCCGCCCTCGACGTCACGACGTGGCAGCCCGTGAGATGGTCGTCGACCATGCCGGTCGCCTGCATCAACGCGTACGCGGTGGTCGGGCCGACGAAGCGGAAACCACGCTTCTTGAGCGCCTTGGCCATCGCCGTGGAGGCGTCGGTCACCGCCGGCACGGCGGCGAACGAGGTCGGGCGGGCGCGGCCGGGCGGCGGGGCGAAGGACCAGAGCAACGCCGACAGTCCTTCGGGCAGCTCCTGCGCCGCCCGGGCGTTGGCGACGGCCGCCTCGATCTTGGCCCGGTTGCGGACGATGCCCGCGTCGGCGAGCAGCCTGGTCACCTCCTCCTCGCCGTAGCCGGCCACCGTGTCGATCCGGAAGTCGGCGAAGGCCGCCCGGAACGCCGGCCGCTTGCGCAGGATGGTCAACCAGGACAGCCCGGACTGGAACGCCTCCAGCGTCATCCGCTCGTAGAGGGCATCGTCACCGCGCAGCGGGCGGCCCCATTCGGTGTCGTGGTAGACCGCGTAGTCGGGGGTGCTCGCTCCCCAGCCGCACCGGGCCAGGCCGTCGGTGCCGATCACCAGTTCAGTCACGGATCCAGGCTAGGCGAGCGGGTCAGGGCAGGCGACCCTGCTCGACCTGGCGGGCGAACCTGCGCAGCGCCTGGGTCAGGCTGAACTTCGAGCCGGGCCAGAGCACCGGCCACGCCACCCGACCGGCCGTCCCTCCCGGCAGGTGGAACCACTCGTGCCAGACCACCTGGCTGCGGCCACTCTCCAGCGGGGTGCAGCGCAGCACACCCGGGCCGCGCAGCAGCGTGCCGCAGTGCACCACGCCGATCTCGTACGGCTCGTCCACCCGGACCACCCGCATCGTGTCCCGCAGCACCGCCGGGCCGAGCGTGGTGACCGCCTCGACCAGGCTGCCCTCGCCGCCGTCGCCCTCGACCACCCGCACGGTGGTGAACGGGATCCAGTCGGACTGCCGTTCCCAGGCCAGCAGGGCGGCGAAGACCTTCTCCGCGGGCGCGTTGACGATCACTGTGGCGGTGACCTCACCGGCGCCGGGCTGAGCCGCCTCGCGAAGGTCGTCCGAGCCGTCCGGATCGCTCACGCCGGCTCCGGTCGGGCAGCGGAACCGCGCGAATGGGCAGCCGGCTGCCCGGCGCCGGCCGGCTCCTCGCCGGAACCGGCACCACCGGGTGCGTCGTCAGCGGCATCGCCAGCGGCGGCCGTGGTGTCGGCGGCCGGTTCCGCGTCGCCCACCGGCGGCTGGGGCTCCGGCAACACGGTCACCGTCTCCCCGCCGGTACCGGTCGCCGCCGCGTCGGCCTCCCCGGCCGGCACCGCGGGTGAGGCCGAGGACTGCTCACGGGCCCGTCGCAGCGCGTCGGCCTCGGCCGTCCGCCCGTCCCGCAACGCGGCCACCTCCGCCTCCAGCACCCCGATCAGCTCGGTCTTGTAGCCGATGTCGTACGCCGCCCGGCGGATCGCCTGGTCGACCTGGGCCATCCGGTACCCACGTAGCGCCGTGTCGAACCGCACCTCGCCCACGTCCGCCTCGCGCAGCGGCCGGTCGCCGGGCAGCGGCACCGCGCGCCCGTCCGCCTCGGCCGGCACCAGGCCGGGATCCCGACCGGTCACCAGGACCGTCACGCCGAACACCACCGCCGCGACGGTGACCGCCACGACCAGCAGGAGCAGAAGCTGACCCATGGCACTGATCGTGGCACGCCGACGGGAACGTAGCGACCCCACCCGGCGCGCCGTACCGGGACAGGGCGCCCGGCCTGCGACGGGATAGCGTCACCGTGGCGGCGCCGTGATCGGCCGGCGGCGTACGAGCGATGAAGGAGGCGGCGTGGCCGGGGTGCTGCGGCTCGGCGGGCGGACGTTCGGTCCCCACAACCTGGTGGTGATGGCGATCGTCAACCGCACCCCGGACTCGTTCTTCGACCGGGGTGCGACGTACCGCGCGGACAGTGCGCTGCGGGCGGTGGAACGCGCGGTTGACGAGGGCGCGGAGATCGTCGACATCGGCGGGGTGAAGGCCGGACCGGGTGTCGACGTGGATGTCGCCGAGGAGATCCGCCGCACGGTGGACACCATCGCCGCCGTCCGGGCCGCCTTCCCGGAGGTGGTCATCTCGATCGACACCTGGCGCGCCGAGGTCGCGGTGGAGGCCGTGGCGGCCGGCGCGGACCTGCTCAACGACACCTGGTCGGGGGCGGATCCGGCGTTGGCCCGGGTCGCCGCGCGGACCGGCGCCGGGCTGGTCTGCTCGCACGCGGGCGGGCTCAGCCCGCGGACCAGGCCACACCGGGCGGCCTTCGCCGACGTGGTCGCCGACGTCGTCACGACGGTGACCGGCCTCGCCGAACGCGCGGTGTCACTGGGCGTACGTCCCGACGGGATTCTCATCGACCCGGCGCACGACTTCGGCAAGAACACCCGCCACTCGCTGGAGATCACCCGGCGACTCGGTGAACTGGCCGCCACCGGCTGGCCGGTGCTGGTCGCCCTGTCGAACAAGGACTTCATCGGCGAGACGCTGGACCTGCCGGTCACCGAGCGGCTGGAGGGCACGCTCGCCGCGACGGCGGTCTCCGCCTGGCTGGGCGCCCGGGTCTTCCGGGCCCATCAGGTGCGCCCGACCCGCCGCGTCCTGGACCTGGTCGCCGCCGTCCAGGGCCACCGCCCGCCGACCCTCAGCCGGCGTGGCCTCGCCTGAGGCACGGGGTCAGGTCCAGGCGAGGATCCTGCGGCGCCAGGCGTAGAGCAGGCCGAGGGCGAGGACGGCGACGAAGACCGCCATCTCCACCACGGTGACCAGCCCGAAACCGGGCCGGTCGAAGACCACCGCCCAGGGGAAGAGGAACACCGCCTCGACCGCGAACAGCACGTAGAGGTAGGCGTAGACGTAGTACCGGATCTGCATCTGGGCCCAGTCGCCGCCGACCGGGTCGACGCCGCACTCGTAGCTGGCGCGCTTGCCCGGCGGGTCGGCCGGGCGGGCGGGACGCAGCACCCGGTTCGCCGCGAAGGCGACGACCAGGAATCCGACGCCGGCGAGCAGCAGCAACCCGAGCGTCGCGTACGAGCCCAGGTAACCGGTCACGGTCGATCAGCCTACCGCCCCGCCGACCGCGGATCCGGCCGGACCGGCCGGGGCGATCGCCGCCGGAAGGGTCCGGAATGTGGTTCCGGTCCCCACCGGCCGGCGCGGTCCCGCGACAGGCCGCAGTGGCACGGTGCGGGACGGGCCGGTAGCGGCAGGTGGTGATCTGGATTACGGCGGGCCGGACGAAACCCCGCAACAGGCCCTATAAACCCTCACATTCCGATCCCAGTCGGCGGACCTCCGGGCCGGATGTGCCCCCGATCCGACGTAGGCTCTCGGTTGGGAAAGGACAGGCGGGCCGGACGCTCACGGACGGCCGGTGCAGCGGCACGTCAAGGAGGTCTCGTGGCCGGGCAAGGCGAGGTCACCATCCAGTTCAGCCGGCCGCGCCACGGCGCGCAGCGAAACGGGGTACGGCCGTGACGAAGCAGATCCGCCAACTGGAACGGGTGGTCATCCGCTTCGCCGGCGACTCCGGCGACGGCATGCAGCTCACCGGTGACCGGTTCACCTCCGAGACCGCGCAGCTGGGCAACGACATCTCCACGTTGCCCAACTTCCCGGCCGAGATCCGGGCCCCCGCCGGCACCCTGCCGGGCGTGTCGAGTTTCCAGGTGCACTTCGCCGACTACGACATCCTCACCCCCGGCGACGCGCCGAACGTGCTGGTCGCGATGAACCCGGCGGCGCTCAAGGCCAACCTCGCCGACCTGCCCCGCGGCGCCGACATCATCGTCAACACCGACGAGTTCACCCGGCGCAACCTGGCCAAGGTCGGCTACGCGAGCAGCCCGCTCGACGACGACACGCTCGCCGGGTACGCGGTGCACCCGGTCGCGCTGACCTCGATGACGATCGGCGCGCTGGCCGAGCTCGACGTCTCCAAGAAGGACGCCGAACGGGCCAAGAACATGTTCGCCCTCGGCCTGCTCAGCTGGATGTACTCCCGGCCGTACGAGTCGACCCTGCGGTTCCTGGAGCGCAAGTTCGCCAAGCGGCCCGAACTGGTCGCGGCGAACGTCGCCGCGTTCAAGGCCGGCTGGAACTTCGGCGAGACCACCGAGGACTTCGCCGTCCGCTACGAGGTGAAGCCGGCCAAGATGCCGCCGGGCACCTATCGCAACATCACCGGCAACGCCGCGCTGTCACTCGGCATCGTCGCCGCGGGTGTCCGTTCCGGTCTGCCGGTCTTTCTCGGCGCGTACCCGATCACCCCGGCCTCGGACATCCTGCACGAGTTGAGCAAGCACAAGCGCTTCGGTGTCACCACCATGCAGGCCGAGGACGAGATCGCCGCGATCGGCGCGGCCCTGGGCGCCTCGTACGGCGGGGCGCTGGGCGTCACCACCACCAGCGGCCCGGGCGTGGCACTCAAGGGCGAGACCATCTCCCTCGCGGTGGCGCTGGAACTGCCGCTGCTGATCGTCGACGTGCAGCGGGCCGGGCCGTCCACCGGCATGCCGACCAAGACCGAGCAGGCCGACCTGAACATGGCGCTGTTCGGCCGGCACGGCGAGGCGCCGGTGGCGGTGATCGCGCCGAAGTCGCCGTCGGACTGCTTCCACGCCGCACTGGAGGCGGCACGGATCGCGCTGACCTACCGCACGCCGGTGATCCTGCTGTCGGACAACTACGTCGCCAACGGTTCCGAGCCGTGGCTGCTGCCCGAGGTGGACTCCCTGCCGGACCTGCGGGTCGAGTTCGCCACCCGGCCCAACGGCGACGACGGCACCACCTTCCTGCCGTATCTGCGCGACCCGAAGACCCTGGCGCGGCCGTGGGCCGTCCCGGGCACCGCCGGTCTGGAACACCGCATCGGTGGGCTGGAGAAGGCCGACAAGACCGGTGACATCTCGTACGAGCCGGCGAACCACGACTACATGGTGCGTACCCGGGCCGCCCGGATCGAGACGATTCCGGTGCCGGACATCGAGGTGGAGGACCCGGACGGCGACGCCCGGGTGCTGGTGCTCGGCTGGGGCTCGACGTACGGCCCGATCGGTGCCGCCTGCCGCGCCCTGCGCCAGCGCGGGCTGTCGATCGCACAGGCGCACCTGCGGCATCTCTCGCCGCTGCCGGCCAACCTGGGTGCGGTGCTGCGCTCCTACGACCGGGTGGTCATTCCCGAGATGAACCTCGGCCAGCTCGCCCACGTGATCCGGGCCCGCTACCTGGTCGACGCGATCGGCTACAACCAGGTCCGTGGCCTGCCGTTCACGGCCGCCGAGCTGGAGACGACGCTGGAAGAGGTGCTGAAGAATGTCTGAGCCCGTCGCCCTCAAGCTCACCATGAAGGACTTCAAGTCCGACCAGGAGGTGCGCTGGTGCCCCGGCTGCGGTGACTACGCGATCCTCGCCGCCGTCCAGCAGTTCATGCCGGAGTTGAACATCCCCCGGGAGAACACCGTCTTCATCTCGGGCATCGGCTGCTCGTCGCGCTTCCCGTACTACATGAACACCTACGGGATGCACTCCATCCACGGGCGGGCCCCGGCGATCGCCACCGGCCTGTCGGTCTCCCGCCCGGACCTGTCGGTCTGGGTGGTGACCGGCGACGGCGACGCGCTCTCCATCGGCGGCAACCACCTGATCCACGCGCTGCGCCGCAACGTCAACCTCAAGATCCTGCTGTTCAACAACCGGATCTACGGCCTGACCAAGGGCCAGTACAGCCCGACCTCCGAGGTCGGAAAGATCACGAAGTCGACGCCGCTCGGTTCGGCCGACGCGCCGTTCAACCCGCTGTCCCTGGCGCTCGGCGCGGAGGCCACCTTCGTCGGCCGGACCATCGACTCCGACCGCAAGCACCTCCAGTCGGTGCTGCGCGCCGCGGCGGAGCACGAGGGTTCGGCCTTCGTGGAGATCTACCAGAACTGCAACATCTTCAACGACGGGGCGTTCGAGCAGCTCAAGGATCCAGGCACCCGGGACGACCACCTGATCCGGCTGGAGCACGGCCAGCCGATCACCTTCGGCTCCGACGGCCAGTTCTGCGTCGTACACCCGCCGGGCGGCTTCGGCCTGGAGGTACGCGAAACCGCGTCCACGCCGGCCGCGGAGATCGTCGTGCACGACGCCACGGTCGCCGATCCGGCGTACGCGTTCGCGCTGTCCCGGCTGCCCGGGTTCGACCTGCGCAACACACCGATCGGCGTCTTCCGCTCGGTGCGTCGCCCCTCCTACGACAGCGTGGTGCAGGGGCAGTTGAGCGAGGCCAGGGCCAGCGTCACCGAGACACCGGAGCAGCAGCTCGCCGGCCTGCTGGGCAGCGGCGACACCTGGACCATCGTCGGCTGACCGGCAGTTCCGTCCGCGCCGACGAGAGGGCGGGCCGTCCAACGGACGGCCCGCCCTCGTCGTGTCGGGTGACGGTCAGACTCCGGCAGCGGCCGGCACCCACAGCTCGTCGATGGCCCGCTCGGCCGCGGCGAGGCTCTCCTCGTGCAGCGGAATCAGCTCTGCCATGGCCGGCATGACCGGGGCGAGGGTGAGCTCGGCGGCGATGAAGCGCGGCTGAAGGCCGGTCATCGAGAGGCCGTGCGGCAGCCACGGCTCGGCGTGGTCCCAGCCGGCACGCGGGGTACCCGCGCCGTAGCCGCCGCCCCGGGAGGTGACCACGACGAACTCGCGATCGCCGAGCAGCCCGGCACCGGTCGCCGGGTCGTACGCGAGGCCGGGCGCGATGAGCAGGTCGACCCAGGTCTTCACGCTGCTCGGCGCGGCGTAGTTGTAGAGCGGCAGGCCGAGCAGGACGGTGTCCGCCTGCTTCACCTCCGCGACCAGCTTCTCGCTCAGCTCCCAGGAGTGGCGCTGCTCCGGGGTGTGCTGGTCGGCCGGCGTCATCCGCGCCAGGCCGCCCGCCTCGTCGAGGTGCGGCAGCGGCTCCCGACCCAGATTGCGGTAGGTGACCGTGCCGCCCGGGTGAGCGTTCTGCCAGGCGGCGGCGGCACGGGCGGTGAGCCGCCGGCTGACCGAGAGCTCCCCACGGATGCTCGAGTCGATGTGCAACAGGTGCGGCATTGGTTAATCCTCCACAGATCGTTTGCGTAGCACCAACCATTTATAGCAGACTCATGTTTCATGGCACTGGGTAAACTGGGTCACATGTCCTCCGGGCCGGCCGAACAGACAGAGCGCCGCTCCGGCGCGCTGCTCGACTACCTGGCCCGCCGGATGCGACTCCGGTCCGAGTCGGTGCTGGCCCCGCTCGGCCTGCGCCCCCGGCACCTGGTCGCGCTCACCGTGCTGCGCGACGCGGGCGGCATGAGCCAACAGGGGCTCGCCGGCACCCTGCAGATCGACGGCACCAACGTCGTGGGGCTGCTCAACGACCTGGAGACAGCGGGCCTGGTCGAGCGGCGACGCTCACCCGAGGACCGCCGGCGACACGTGGTGAGCCTCACCGAGACCGGCGAGCAACGCCTCAAACAGGCCGAGTGCGCCCTGGTCAGCGCCGAGGACGACGTTCTCGGCGCACTCGACCCCACCGAGCGCGAAACGCTCTACGAGCTGCTGCGGCGGGCGACCAGCGGCACGCCGATCAACTGCGCCGAGGCCGCCGGCAACAACCCGGACGCCCTCTGCTGACCTCCGCCGCCGCGCGGTCAGGGCAGGTTGTTCGCGGTGGGGCGATCGTCGCGGACGTGCACCAGCATGTCGCCGGTCTCGACGACCGCGCCGGCCCGGTCGGCCAACGTGACCACCTTGCCCCGCCGCACCAGTGCGATGACCAGCGTTTCCAGCTCGCGGGGGGACTTGCCGACCTCGTGGCGTTCGGCCGACCGCATGGCCAGCGCCATGCCCTGACCGGGGGTGAGCAGATCCTCCACCACGTCGATCAGCGGCGGCGCAGAGGTGGACAGGCCCAGCAACCGGCCGGCGGTCGCCGAGGAGACGATCACGTGGTGAGCACCGCTCTGCTTGAGCAACGGGGCGTTCTCCGCCTCCCGGGCGGCGGCGATGATCCGGACCTGACCGGCGGTGAGCTGGCGTACGGTCAGTGCCACCAGCACCGACGCGTCGTCACTGTCGGTCGCGATGATCACCGCCTTGGCGGTACGCACGTGCGCCTGGTTGAGCACGGAGGAACGGGTCGCCGAACCCTCGATCGCGACCAGCCCGTTGGAGGTGGCCTGGCGCAGCGCCGGGCCGTGCCGCTCCACCACCACGATCTGGGACTTGTCGAGCCCGTTCTCCATCAGGGCCGAGATCGCGCTGCGGCCCTTGGTGCCGTAGCCACAGATGATGACGTGGTCCTTCACTTTTCTCTCCCACCGGTGCAGGCGACGGCCGGTCCGGTACTGCTCGGTCAGGACCTCGAGAGTGGTGCCGACCAGGATGATCAGGAACAGCACCCGGGCCGGGGTGATGAACAGGACGTTGACCAGCCGGGCCTCCTGGGTGGCCGGCACGATGTCGCCGTACCCGGTGGTGGACAGCGAGACCACCGCATAGTAGAAGCAGTCCAGCAGGGTCAGTCCGTCGCCGTTGGCGTCGCGGTACTGCTCCCGTTCGAGATAGACGATCGCGACCACGGCGAGCACCAGCCCGAGGGCGGCGGCCAACCGCAGGCTCAGCGCGCTGAGCGGGCCTCGCCGCTGCGCGGGAAAGTGGATCACCGCGGGTCCCGCCCCGCCTCGGTCGCCTGCACGCCCACAACATAGCCCGTGCTTGCGGGGCCGTATGTCGGGGTGGCGGCGAGCGGGACAGGGACGGCGAGCGGGGCGGCGGGCGGGCATGATGGGAAGGTCAGCGCAGGACCGGCGAGAGGAAGGTCCGCATGTCGTTGCTGCGACGGGTGATCGGCGCGGTGCTGCGGCGGGAACGCCAACGCCAGGGCCGCACGCTGCGGGAGGTCGCCCGCGCCGCCGGGGTCTCCGTGCCGTACCTCTCCGAGGTCGAACGCGGCCGCAAGGAGGCGTCCTCCGAGGTGCTCGCCGCGATCTGCCGGGCGCTCGGCCTCTACCTCTCCGACCTGCTGGAGGCGGTCCGCGACGAGCTGCGCCAGGTCGAACGCCGGGTGCCGGCCGCTCCGCCGGGCAACCGCGTGCCGACCGCCCGGCCCGGTGATCCGGTGGTCGCGGCGACCGGACGCGGTACGGACGGCTCCGCCCATCCCGTCGCCCGTCTCAGCGGTTTCGGCTTCGGCACCGAGTTGATCGTGCCCGGGGAGACCGGGCTTCCGGCCAGCCGGCTCGTCAGCGGCGGGCCCGGCGGCGGCCAGCTCTGGCCGGGGCTCGCCGCGCCCGGGCTCAGCCATGGCCGGCTTCGCCACGGCGGAACCGCCAGCAGGCTCGGCGGCGGGTTCGGCGATGATCCGAACGGCGGCATCAGGTCCGTCGTGTTCGCCGACCCGGCCGCCGACATCGACGCGATCGTCCGCGGCTCGGCACTCCGCCACACGTCACCCGACCGTTTCGCGGGCGGCGTGTCCCGGCCCCGCTCCGCCCCGGCGGCCACCCGACGGGTCCGCGCACTGGCCCGGCGGCACCACCACGGCCCGTCCGGGCAGCACCCGCACGGCGGGCAACGCCCGGCCGCTCGCACCGTCGCCGGCGCCCACGTCCGCATCGTCACCCGCCGCTCGCCCCACGCCGTCGCCGGTCGCTGAGCCGCACGTCGAAGCAGGCGGTGGACGCTCCGGCGACCAGCCGCCACGTTCTGCCGTGGGCGGATCTGCCCGGGGCAGAACCGCTCGGGCTGGGCCGCCCGCCCGGCGCAGGCTGGGAGGAGCCGGTCCCCGGGCGCTCGACGTCGCCCCCGGCGGGTGGAGGGTGACGCCATGATCACGATGTTGGACGACGGCCAGCGGAGCTTCGGTGACCAGGTCTTCGAGCGGCTCCTGCGGGAGCGGATCGTCTTCCTCGGCAGCGAGGTGACCGACGAGATTGCCAACCGGATCTGCGCCCAGATCCTGCTGCTCGCCGCCGAGGATTCGGAACGGGACATCCACCTCTACATCAACTCACCCGGCGGCTCGGTGAGCGCGGGCATGGCGGTCTACGACACGATGCGCTTCGTCCGCAACGACGTGGCGACGCTGGCCCTGGGACTGGCCGGATCGATGGGGCAGTTCCTGCTCTGCGCGGGCGCGGCCGGCAAGCGGTACACGCTGCCGCACACCCGGATCCTGATGCACCAGCCCTCCGGCGGGATGGGCGGCACCGCTGCCGACATAACCATCCAGGCGGAGAACATGCTGCACGTGAAGCGGACGATGCAGGAACTGATTGCCCAGCACAGTGGCCGCACCCTGGCCGAGATCCAGCGGGACTGGGACCGCGACCGCTGGTTCACCGCCGACGAGGCCTGCGACTACGGCCTCATCGACCAGGTCGTCACCACCGCCACCCAACTCCCCTGACCGCCATCCACCCTGCCGATCCTGCGGTTCGGGTCTGGTCCGCCCCGCACCTCCTGTCGATGCCACGCGAGAGCACGATCGGCGAGGCGGTCAGGTGCGGGCGTCGTAGCGGGCTCGGGCGGCCTCCACCTCGGGGAGGTGGCCGGTGGCCCAGGCTCGCAGGCCGGCGAGCAGCGTCAGCAGGCTGCGGCCGAGCTCGGTCAGCTCGTAGTCGACCCGGGGTGGCACGGTCGCGTGGACCATCCGGGTGGCCAGGCCGTCTCGCTCCAGGCCCCGCAGGGTCTGGGTGAGCATCTTCTGGCTTATCCCGTCGATCCGCCCGGCCAACTCGCCGTAACGCTTCGGACCGGCGGCGAGGGCCAGCACGACCAGCACGCTCCACCGGTCGCCGATCCGGTCGAGCACCTGCCGGCTGCCGCACCTGCGGTCGTACAGATCCGGTTCCACGTCTTTACTCTCCATCAGAAGGTGGCGCACCTCAAGGTGCCTACTCTCCAACGGGAAGCACCAGCAGGTTGTTCCAGGTTGACGCGGGTGTCAGGCAGTTCTTCCCTGGAGGGAGCACCACCCATGTCCATCGTCGTCACCGGCGCCACCGGCCACCTCGGCCGCCTCATCGTCACCTCGCTACTGGACCGGGGCGTACCGGCCGGACAACTCCTGGCGCTGGGCCGTGACACCGCCCGGCTGGCCGACCTGGCCGGGCGCGGCGTCACCGTCCGGCAGGCCGACTACGACGACCCCGACTCGCTGCGGGCCGCCCTCGTCGGCGCCGAGAAGCTGATGTTCGTCTCCGGCAGCCAGGTGGGCCGGCGGGTGGCCCAGCATCACAACGTGATCGCCGCCGCCAAGGAGGCCAGCGTCGGGCTGGTCGTCTACACCAGCATCGCGAAGGCCGACGCCTCCAGCCTCATCCTCGCCACCGAGCACCGGGCCACCGAGCAGGAGATCGTCGCCGCCGGGCTGCCGTACGTCTTCCTGCGCAACAGCTGGTACCTGGAAAACTACCTCCCGCAGTTGCCCACGTACCTCCAGCACGGGGTAACCGGCGCGGCGGGTGACGGCCGGATCAGCGCCGCCGCCCGCGCGGATCTCGCGCAGGCCGCCGCCGAGGTGCTGACCGGCGACGGTCACACCAACCAGGTGTACGAGCTGGGCGGCGAATCCTTCACCCTGGCCGAACTGGCCGCCGAGGTGTCCCGGCAGAGCGGCCGCAAAGTCGGCTACACCGACCTGTCGGTGGCGGAGTACGCCGAGGTGCTGATCGGCGCCGGCCTGCCCGAGGGGCATGCCGAGGTGCTGGCCGACTGCGACCGGGGCGCCGCCGAAGGCGAGCTGCACGTGGCGAGCGACGACCTGACCAAGCTGATCGGCCACGCACCGGTCACCCTGGCCGAGGCGATCCGCACCGCCCTCTGACACACGGCCTGCCCACCGTTTCGCCGAGACTGCGCCGGCATTCGTCGCGACCACCACTGCACCCATCGCGGCACCGAGGCCTCACCCCCACCGGTCGCGTCTGCGACCGGTGTGGGGTGACCACCGCCTCGCTCGGCACCGCGGGTCGTCTAGTTCGTTGCGATGGGCGCCAAATCCCTCCTTGCCTGCCCGGTGTCCGGGTCGGTTGGGAATGACACGTGCTGGTGGATCATCTCCCAGCCTCGGTCGGTCTTCTGGAAGATCCGGGTGCCACGGGACCAGCTTTCGACCAGGCCGCCGTTGTCGTGTTGTGCGGTCATCCGGTTCAGGCCCCATGCCACCGCCAGGTCATCGCGCACGACGACCTTCAAATCCGGAACGGTCCAGGTGACGGTCCCGTCGCTGGCGTGGAGGCCGCTGGCGCAGACCTCACGGACCCGGTCTCGGCCGGACATACTCCAGCTGATGCAGTGCCCGCACCTCACGTTCGGAGGCCTCGCGGTCGTCGGTGCCGTTGTCGTCGGGGAACGAATGGTGCTCGTGCGTGACGACCCACCGGCCCTGCTCCTTGCGCAGGCCGAGGGTCAGCCGCAGCAGGAAGTCCGGCTTCCTCGCCAGGTCCTCGGGGGTGCCGCAGCGCAGCAGGGCGTGCGCGTGGGCGACGGTATCGCCCGCCGTGATATGCAGGCTGACGAGCTCGAATGTGGCACCCATCGCCTGCCACCGGAGGAACTCGGGCCATGCCTGCCCATAGGCATCGATTCCTTTGACCCCCTGGTAGGGCGGCGGGACGTCGTACATGACGATGTCCTCGGCGTGGTCGCGTGTGCGACAGTGGCTCATGCCGTTGCGCGGGTATCACCAGAGCCTCGCTCGCCGTGTCCGACATCGGGCGGGCGGTCGCCTTCTACGAAGGCAAGCTGGGCCTACGGGCGCTGCAGTCCGGCCCCAGCGCCAACATCGCCGACGGCGGCCGCGTCTATGGTGCTGGTGGCGTGCCGGCACTGAATGTGTACCAGTCGGTTACTGCCGGGAAGAGCCCGGCGACCTTGGCCACGTGGTACGTCGACGACATCGACCAGATCGTTGACGAGCTCGTCTCGTCCGGCGTCTGACGGCCGCCGTGCCGGGGTGAGCGTCGAGGTGCCCTACCGTCCTCTTCCCGTCGCCGGGTCGGACGTCCGCTACGCCCACGGTCCCGATTCGTGCCGGCAGCCAGGCGTGCCCGTCGGCCACACCATCGAGTTCGACTGGAACGACAGCGCCGCCTATCCGGGTACGCGGCGGAAGTTCTGGATCCACCTGCCGGCCCAGTACGACCCGTCGTTGCCCGCGTCGCTGATGGTATTCCAGGATGGGCAGTGGTACCTGGACCCGGAGGGGGAGGTCCGCGGCGCGATAGTCCTGGACAATCTCATTCACCGCGGTGACATCCCGGTCACCGTCGGCGTGTTCGTCGATCCCGGTGTCCTCGTGGGCGCCGAGGATCCGAAGAACCGCAACATCGAGTACGACGCCTTCGACGACCGCTACGTCACCTTTCTGCTGACCGAGATCATTCCGCAAGTCACCGGCCGCTACTCGATCACCGAGGATCCAGACGGGTGGGGCATCTGTGGGGGCAGCAGTGGCGGCAACTGCGCGTTCACGGCCGCGTGGCTGCGCCCGGACACGTTCCGTCGCGTCATGTGCTGCCTCTCCAGCTTCGCGCAGATGCCGGGCGGGAACCCGTACCCCGAGATCATCCCTCGTGTTCCCCGCAAACCGCTGCGCATCTTCATGCAGGCAGGCCACCGAGACCTGCACTGGAACGAGCCCGGGTCGAACTGGCTCGCCAACAACCTGCGTGTCGCGGCCGCCTTGGCCGAGGCCGGCTATGACTTCCGGCTCGTACTCGGCGATGGCGGCCACAGCCCCAACCACGGCGGCGTCCTTCTGCCTGACGCACTGCGCTGGCTGTGGCGCACCGGCACCTGAGCGTTCACCGGGTTCCTGATGATGTCAGGTGGCCGTCCAGTCCGGATCGCGGCCGATGAAGCCCAGCAGTCTGGCTTGCGGGTCGGCGTCGTCGTTCACCCGCACCCGGGGGCCGAATTGCCCGGACGAGCGGATGGCCCCCTCCATCGGCTGCATCCGGGCCAGCATCTGCGCGCAGAAGTCCTGGTCGAGGCGGTCGTCCTGGCCGGTGGCCCGGGCGAGGTCCCAGGTGTGCATGAACACGTCGGCCGTGTAGAACTGGTCGATCGCGCAGTCCAGCGGCAGCCGGCCGATGTGCGGGTCGGACAGGACGCGGCCGGTCGTTGCCGGGTCGTCGAGCAGGGTCTGCACCGCGTCGCAGTGGGCTTGCCACGCGGCAGCCGGGTCGTCGTCGACCGACGGCCCGGCCGGCAGTTGGATGCCGGAGCCGGCGGCCAGGAACGGCGGGAGCCATTCGACGAGGTGGCGTACCACGTCGCGGGCGGTCCACGCGGCGACCGGGGTGGGCACGTCCCACGACCGGGCGCCCCGGACCCGGTCGGTGAACCCGCGGGCGACCTCCCGGTGCCGCTCGGCGGGCCGGCTAGACAGTCCCATCGACAACCATCTCCTCCAGCTTGGCGTAGCCCTCGTTGACCCCCACCTCCATGCCGCTGGCGAGCCACGCGTCCCGGTCCTCAAAGCTGTCTACAAGGGACTGGCTGCGCAGCAGTGCCCGCCCGTTGCCGAGGTCCTCGAACCACAGCGTCTCCAGCGCCACGCCGTCGGGCTGCCCCTCGAAGGTGAACGTCTGGACGATCCGGTCCGGCCGCACGTCATGGAAGCAGCCATGGAACGCGTACCGCTGCCCGTCGCGGGTGGACACGTAGCGCCAGCTGCCGCCGGAGCGCGCGTCCCACTGCTCAATGCGGGTCTGCATCCCGTTGGGGCCGACCCACAGCGCGAACAGATTCGGATCGGTGTGCGCCCGGAACAGTTGCTCGGGCGTGGCGTTGAACTCCCGGCGCATGCGGATGACCGGCACCGTCGGGTCGGCCTCGATCCTGGTCTCGGCGATGGTGCTCATACCGCCCTGCCCTTCTCGGTCTCGCTGGTCGTCGCATGCTCGTTCATCTGCGCCAGCACGGCGTCGAGACGGCGGTACCGCTCCTCGGCCTGGCGCCGGTACCGCTCGATCCACGTGTCCATCAGGTCGAAGACCTCCAATTCCAGCCGCACCGGCCGGGGCTGCGGCCCCGTCGGCCGGCTCACCACCCCGGCCTGCTCGAGCACCGTGAGGTGCTTGTAGACCGCCTGGAGCGTCATCCGGTAAGGCTCGGCGAGCTGGTTCACGGTCGCGTCACCCGCCGCGAGCCGGGTCACGATGTCACGCCTGGTCGGATCCGCGAGTGCCGCGAAGACCCGAGACAGTACGTCCGTCGCCATCGGCACCTCCTTGCAGCTTTCAACCCCTTGGTTGAAAGACAAGCTATCCCTGATGGCTGACAGTGTCAACCGATAAGTTGAAAGTGCAGCTCAGCCTGCACGCCGAGGCTGCTGGCGTCGGTGTGGCCCCGGGGCCACATCTTCCCTCCCACCGCCGTGGTCCTCGGTCACGCCACGGCCCGCGACTGGCACCCATTCCAGGTACGCGGACTTGCCGCCGGGTCCGCCGGTGCGTGGTCGCGTCGCAGTTCCACCCGCCCGGCCGGAGCTGTCAGAATCGTGTCCAAGGAGCTGGTACGCGCCGGGCGAGGAGAAGGCATGAGCGACTGGAACGACACGATCATCGCCGAGTTTCGTGCCAACGGTGGGCAGGTGGGCGGTCAGTTCGCTGACGCTCCGCTGCTGCTGTTGCACACGGTCGGTGCCAAGAGCGGCCAGCCCCGCGTGAACCCGATGATGTACCAGAAGGTGGACGACGGCTACGCCGTGTTCGCGTCCAAGGCCGGCGCGCCCACCAATCCCGACTGGTACCACAACCTGCTCACTCATCCACAGGTCCAAGCCGAGATCGGCACGAACACGGTCGAATTGGTCGCCAGAGTTACCACCGGCGACGAGCGGGAACGGATCTGGAGCGCCCAGAAGGCAGCGTATCCCGGCTTCGCCGACTACGAGCGGAAGACCAGCCGCCAGATCCCAGTCGTCGTACTGGAACCTGCACCGTAGGCAGAGACGGTCCAACCCCAGCGCCCACCGACACCGACCGCACCGCTGGTCCGGTTCATCCCGCACCCGGCCGTGAAGCGCTCGCCGACTCCCGGCCCTTGGGTATGGTCCGCCAGGTGAACACTGCTTCGAGACGTGCGTCCACGATCCGCATCCTCGGTAACCTCGCCCTGACAGCCGGCCTCCTGGTCTCGGCTATCACGCTGGGGAGCGACACCGGGGCGACCGAGCCGCACGTCCTGGCCGGCCTTCTCGTCGCCATCGGAATCGGGCTGCGCATCGAAGCCGCGGTCAGCGACTCTCGGTCGTGACGCTGAGCCGGACCTGCCCACCCTGGCCGATCGATGTCGGCCGCGTCCCGTCAGGGTCCAAGCGATCCACGTCAACAAGATCGATCGGACCCGAAGCCAGAGGTCAACCGGGGCAAGGCGGTCTACTGTGAGCCGTATCCGCAGGCCAGAGGGCGTTCTTGCTGATCTTTGAGGTGCCCCCGGCAGGATTCGAACCTGCGACACACGGTTTAGGAAGGCGACTGAGGCAAGCCACCCACTGTGGCCGCCACCTGCGCGTCCGGTGTCCCCGTCGGCGTTCCAATCCAAGATCATTGCAGGCATTCTGCACGGCGGGCGCTGCGGACCGCCCGAGGACGGCCGGAGGCCGCCCCGCAGGGCGGGCCGCAAGCGCGCCACCCCTGCCTTGCAAAGATCAAGACTTCTGTCGGCTAGCGTCGGCCAGGGCCGTTGACCTGCTCGCCGTGTCGGCTCCCGTCGACCTCGGGCAGCGTCCGTCGGCCGGCTTGGCTGTACGGATGGCTGTACTGAGCTGGGGTCGACCAGCAGCCCTACACCACCCTTCGGACTGAAGCTGTCGACGTCTGGACACCTGGGAGGTCGGCAGTACTGCTTCGCGCGATCGCAGTGTCTACCACCTCGATTGCAAGCTCCAAACACGACCGTCAGCAGAAGTGTAGGATCGCGCCCGCTCTATCCGACCGGTAGCCTGGAAGGATGGGGTACCCGTATGAGGATCTGGACGACAGCCAGTTCGAACGACTGGTAGTGCAGTGCATGCGGATGCTCTTCGGGGAGGGCGTCCAGTCCTTCGCGGCCGGGCCCGACGGAGGACGGGATGCGCGGTTCGACGGCACCGCCGCTAGGTTCCCAAGCACGGCCGATCCTTGGACTCGAATCACGATCGGCCAAGCCAAGCACACGAACGCTACCAACGCGCATTTCAGTGACAGTGACTTCAGCGGGCCTGGTGAAAGCTCGGTGCTATCAGAGGAGATCCCGCGGATTCGGAAACTGGTAGCGGATGACGAGCTACACAACTATATCTTGTTCAGCAATCGGCGTTTGGGTGGCGTGACAGCCCCGCTCATCACGGACCGACTGGCTCAAGAAACGGGCCTAGATAGAAGCCGGATATTCCTTGCAGGAGTCGAATATATGGATGACACGCTCCATGCGCATCCGGATATTCTGCGCCGCGCTCGAATCGACCCTATAGACGGCCCGCTCCTCGTTTCGAGTTATGAGCTGGCCGAGGTCATCCTCGAAATCGCAAAGGGCCTAGAGGCGTCACCGCCGCCTGACGATGCCCCTGTGGTCGACCGCGTCACGTACGACGAGAAAAATCGGGTTAACGGGATGACGCCCGAGTTTGCAAAGTTGCTCAGAAGCCGATACCTCCACGAGACGCACAGAATCGGGCGCTTCTTGGCTGATCCGGCCAACACTGACGCACTACGGCTGTACGAAGGGGCCGTCGAGGAATTTCAGCTCAAGATAGTCGCGAGCCGCAGAGAATACCAGTCATTCGATAGGCTCTTCAACTACCTTGTCGACTTCCTCTTCAAGAGAGACGGAGCTCTATCACGAAATCGACGGCTGACTCGCGCGATGATTTTTTACATGTACTGGCACTGCGATATTGGGGAAACTCCAGATGCTCAGGCCCAATAAGCATTCCCACCCGGATCAAACGGTCTTAGCCGCCTCGACGGTTCTGCTTGCCGAGTTGAGACGAAAGCGGGCAGTGCCTTATGGTGACCTAAAAGCGGTTCTAGATAAAGCGTCTCATGGCTCCGACTTCCTCTTCACTCCCGCAATAAACTTGCTGTACCTGCTCGGCTTGGTGGAGTATCGTGCCACGGCCGACCTTTTCGAGTATGCGGGGCAATAATGAAGCTTAAGAGGCTCTATTCGAACAGGCCGGAGATTTTTGGACCAGTAACGTTCAATGAAGGCCTCTCTGCTGTGCTGGCCGAAATTCGCGTTCCAGCAAACAGACTTCTGGACACGCACAATCTTGGTAAGTCTACGCTCGCAGAGCTGATTGACTACTGCCTGCTAAAGGGGAAGAGTAACAGCTTCTTCCTTTTCAAGCATGGGTCCCTCTTCGCAGCGTTCACCTTCTACCTTGAGATTGAGTTGCCCGATGGGGAATACTTAACCATCGGGCGTCCGGTCGATCCAGGATCCAAGATTTACTTTAAGCGGAGTGAATCCTCGATCGAGGACATAACGGCGCTGGATGTCCCGGACTGGGATCATCTTGCACTGCCGTTCGATCGCGCCAAGAGGCTACTCGACGGCATGCTGGCTATTGATCCGCTCCGCCCCTGGGGTTTCCGGAAGGTAGTCGGATATCTGATTAGGTCACAGCGAGACTACCTAGACGTTTTCCAACTGGGCAAGTTCTCCGGCAAGCACCAGGACTGGAAGCCCTTCGTAGCGCAGCTAATTGGGATGGAGTCCGGCCCAGTCGTTGAGCTTTACCAGAAGAAGGAAGAGCTTAATGCAACTACAGCCGATCTCGCCACCCTGACCCGCGAGTGGAGTGGTGAGGATGTCGACCCCTCCGTGCTCGACGGCTTGATTTCTGTCAAGAGACGCGACATCGACGCAAAGACGGCCACTCTTTCCTCCTTCAACTTCCAAGAGGAGGACACCCGCGCAACCTCGGAACTAATCGACCAAACCGAGTCGCAGATTACTGCCTTGAATGAGGAAAGTTATCGACTCAACCAACTCATACAGCGCATTGCCGAGTCGCTAGACGAAGAGCAAGTACTCTTCCGGCCAAAGGATGCCGAGGATCTGTTCCGTCAAGCTGGGGTCTTCCTTGGCGATCAGATTAAGAGAGAGTATGAGCAGCTTCTCGCTTTCAACCGGGCGATCACGGAGGAGCGCCGGGAGGCACTTCAGGAGCAGCTAGCCGAGAGCCAAGCGAGGCTCGTAGAGATCCGTAAGGAGCTTGAAACGCTTAACCTGAGGCGCGCCCAGTCTCTTGAATTCCTCAGGAATTCCGACTCGCTTGACAAATACAAAAGCCTTTCGGTTGAACTGGCAGACCTTCAAGGTGAATTGGGCTTCCTCGAAGCTAAGCGAACCGCAGCGGCGAGACTGACGGACCTGCGGCGTCAGCAGAGAACTTTGGCTGAGGAGTTCGGCCATCTTGAAACTGCCGTCGAAACTCAGATCCAGGAGATTAGCCGGGACGAAGAAAGCCGATTCGGGCGACTGCGCCGGTACTTCACGGAAATCATCTATGAGGTCCTGGGGCAGAACGCGATCATTGCGATTAAGTTGAACAGTCAGGGAGGACTCGACTTCACGGCTGAGTTCATAGGAAGTGCCGGAACGGCAACGAGTGGCGACCGCGGAACCTCATATAAGAAACTTCTCTGCATCGCCTTCGACCTCGCATTCCTTCGCACATACCTAGATGTGCCATTCCCTCGCTTTGTTTACCACGATGGCGCATTGGAACAGCTGGAGCCCCGTAAGCGAGAGAAACTGATCGGCGTTTTTAGGAAGTATGCAGGCTTCGGACTCCAGCCAATTATCTCACTTCTCGACAGCGACCTTCCTCTGCCCATCGGTTCCGGCCCTCAGACGCTCTCACCTGAAGACGTCGTGATCACGCTTCATGACGAGGGCCAGAATGGGCGCCTGTTCAAGATGCCGACTTGGTAGTTCATCGCTCGGCCACGGCCGACTGTTCACTCGCAGCTCATTCTCGCCATCCCGTCTGCCGCCGACCCACACTCCGTGGAGCAGACCAGGGCCAGGGTGACAAGGTGGAGCGCCCTACCGGACGTACGACCTTGTCACCCTGGCCCTGGTCTGCTCGGCTTGCCTGGGTCGGTGGCTGGCGGGATGGCATTCCACCCCCACCACCCACAACCTGGACCATTCGGCAACTCCATCCCGGAGTCGTCTGGCCCCCGCCGGAGGCAGCTCTAACCGACCCCGACCTAACCTCCACCCCTTCGCTCACCCTCACCCCTTCCCCACCTGGACCTGAGAGCGCCGACGGATTCCGTTCGGCAACTCGCGCTGGCTCACCACGGAACCGGTCCGCGGCGAAACGTCACGAGGCATGAAGAGAAGGTAGGGATACGTTGTCGTCCTGGTCCCTGTCGACCTATGGGACTCGTCACCGGGTCACCTTGCTGACCCAGGCTGACGCGCGGGGCGGGGCGTGGGGTTCGGGCCGGCTGATTTTCCGCCCCGGCGCCCTTGCGCCGGGGCGGCGGCTCCGTAGGAGCCGTTTGCCGCGCCCCGGCCCGCGCCGCGCGGAGCGCCTTGATCCTAAAGAGAGTGTTTCGGCAGCTGCCTGTCGAAGAGCGCTGTCGAAGAGGGAGCTGGGCGGAACTGAAGGCCCGGCGTACCTGACGGCCCTGCGAGCGACGCCTGCTCGTACGCAGCCTTAGGCCATCGCGGTGGAGGGCGTCTCGCGTCTTCTGCGTCTACACGCCAACGACCGTCGAATACTTACACCGGTCGCCATCCAGTTCTTGACGGCCAACCAAACCCAAGGCGCTAGAGGGTGTTTGCCAGCATAAGTCCGTGTAAGCATATGGCGAAACCTGCTGTGTAGTGAGCCTCTCCCCTCGTCGCACTCTTCTTGGTTCTCGCCAAGTCGCTGTCACTGAGCGAAGGAGCGCCCGGGTAGCGTTGGATGGTAGGGTGCCAGGCGGCTCGGCCACTTGCTCAGGTACATCGCTTGAGTGGCAGTAGTAACATGCCGTATTGGTCCGCCCATGCGGTTTGCCTCGGATTAATTTCCGAGGCAATGCTCGCATCCGGAGTGCTGCGGGTGAAGTTTATTTTATGGTCAGGCAAGGAGACTAGTGGCCGAGTCGCTACCTGACGCTCTCTCTCCGATGTTGGAGCGTCTAGAAAAAAGAAGCTACATGACATATCTGTGCCGACTGAACGCTTCTCGTCGCCTCAGCCACGCAAATACTGCGTGGAATCTCGCTCTAGTTGCTTTATCAACATCGACGGCCATCGCGTCTGTCGGACTTCTTACGAAGCAGGATATGTACGGTGCTGGCGGGGACGCCCTCATGGTTGCCCTATCCATACTTTCGTTGGTAGCTTCGCTGGTTGTCTCGGGTGCCGGTTATGGAACTAGGGCGCGGGCAATGGAGGAGAACTACAAGAGGATTCAGCAGATCTCTGTTGCGGCCGAAAACCTCAAGGAGTACGCAGGACCGAACCGGCAAGAAAAATGTGAAAAATTGCTGTGGGAGTATGAGGTCGCAGTCGCCTCATCCGAGAACCACACCAGCCGCGACTTTTATAGGGTTCGATGGGGAAATCAGGGCAAAGGAAGCAGCAAGTCGCAGCTGCTTCGTGATCTCGCCGTTTCTGTTGCGTATTCGTCGGTGGCCGCGCTTCCATACGCCAGCTTAGCGGTGCCAATTTTGATATTGATACCATTTGCCAACTGGTTCTTCAATGGCATCTAGGGCAGCTTCTAAAATTTTTAGGTCGGTGACCGCCCCGTCTAACCTGGTGCGCACCTACCGGGAACATGTGCATGGAAAGAGGGCTCGCGGCCGTGATGGCGTGAGTCCGGATGCACTGAACGGTGAGATTAGAGTAGTCGCCTCCTTAATCTCCCAAAAAATGAGGGCAGGAAAATACCGATTCAGCGCCTACCGAGAGTTTCTTCAACTCAAGGGGGCGGGGCGGCCACCCCGCGTGTTGTCAGTCCCAACAGCACGGGATCGGATTGCGCTTCGCGCCCTGGCGAATTGCCTTGGCGAATTATTTCCTCAGACTCGGGGCACGCTCCCGCAAAAGCGCGTACATCAAATATCCGAAGCGCTTAAAGTTGGCGGCTTCGATTCTTACATAAAAATGGACGTTGAGGACTTCTACCCATCCATCCGTCACGATTTGATAGAGGAAGGGCTGCGAACTAGAGTTCGCAAGAACGAGATCATTGAAGCCGTTCTAGGTGCGGTGAAGACATCAACAGTCCCTGTGAACCGCAGAAGTCGGACTCCGAATGCACGGGGCGTACCGCAAGGGCTTGCTATATCGAATTGCCTAGCCGAACTCGTCATGCAAAGGATCGACAGCCAGCTTGCGGACGAGGACTGCTTCTACGTTCGCTACGTGGATGACATTTTGATATTGTGCGACCATATAGACGTCGATCGGATAAGCAAGCTAGCGGTGACACTCTTTGGGGAGATTGGCCTAAGGGTTCACGAGGTATCGGGCGTGGGAGGCAAGTCGAGCAGTGGGGATATCTCGGCTGGCTTCAGCTACCTCGGGTACACGTTCAATCCGTTGACCATATCCGTCCGCGACCAGAGTGTTCGAAACGTCGAAAATTCAATAGCACGAGTTTTTACTCGCTATAAGTATGAAAGGAATATTCGCCTGCTTGAGAGCCGCATCAACACATTGATTACCGGCTGCATCTACGGTGGCAACCCGTATGGCTGGCTACATTACTTCCGACAAATGAATGATCTTACGCTTCTAAAGCGCTTAGACGTCTTCGTCGGCGAAATGAAAAGGAGATCTAAAGTGCCGGCCGGGTTCGCGACGAAGAGTTTCGTGCGCGCCCATTGGGCAATTACCCACCCGTGCGGCAAGGACAGGAATTACATCCCCAACTATGATGTGATGGACATTGGCAAGATGAGGGACGTCCTGGCAGCACATTTAGGCGAAGAGGAGGTTGCGAAGATCCCCGATAGCGGAATAGGAATTGCGTTCAGACGCTTGATGGGAAAGCTCACGGTAGAGCTTGAAAAAGACATCGGACACCTTTCTTGAGCTGGAGAGCTTGACGCATCACGTTCAGGGCCGATTAAGCGTTTGCGCAGTTCTAGATTATTGCGCTGCCATGCTCGGCATAGGCGGAACCTCCTTCGCTGCGGGCCACGATTGCAGTGCGGATCCTGCGGGCGAGCCGGGACGGCCCATACTGCCCCAATGCTTCAGCAGGCACGTAGCGACATTCGAGGAGCTCCCCATCTGCGAAGCGAATTCCGCTTTCCTGTTCGGCAGTGAGTGATCCGCCATCGAAGATGAAGAGGAGCTTGTCGCCTTCGTTGTCGGCAGGTGCCCAGTCCACGAGCAGCATCGAGCCGACTGGGGCCGAGAGGCCAAGTTCCTCTTCCACCTCGCGCACGCAGGCGGCGCGGGGTGATTCGCCGGGTTCGACGTAGCCGCCGGGGATGTCCCAGTGGTTCTTGTAGCTGGGGCGTACGAGGAGCACGTGGCCTTCGTCGTTGAGGAAGAGGGCGCCTGCGGCGACGCGTGGGGTTGCCATGGGTGGCGTCTCGTTGGCCGTCACCAGGGCAGCGTAATCGGGCTGGGGTCAGTCGAGCACCTTGAGCCGACGGGCCAGGCTTACGAGTTCGGTGGAGGGTTTGCCGCGTTGCCGGCGGACCCAGGTGAGGGCGAGTTGGCGGCTGAGGAAGTGGTGGCGGACTTGTTCGGGTGCCATCTGTTCGGCGTCGAGCAGCATGGCTTGGGCGTCGTCGACCCGGTTCCACGAGCTGTAGGCGCGGGCGACTTCCAGGGCGTGCCGTACTCGGCGTTCCATCGGTAGGCCGGTGGTGTCGACGCGGGGGCCGAGGTCGATGGCGACTTGTAGGTCTCCCAGTTCGGCGGCGGTGGCAACACGGTGGATGGCGACGTTGGTCGGGCCGAATGCGGTCCACAGGTGGTTGGCGTCGGCTCCGAGTTTGGCGGCGGCCTGGTCGGCTGCGGTGAGGAAGGTGCGGGTGGTGCCGGCGTCGTTGGCGCGTGCGGCGGCCATGGAGCCGGACAGGAACAGGGTGCCGTAGACGGACAGTAGTTCGGGTGTGGCCTGGCTGAGGTGGGGTTCGAGGTAGCCGGCGGCGTCTTCGGTGAGGCGTACGGCGTCGGTGTACCGGCCGGTGGCGTGTAGGGCGTGACCGACGGACCGGAACAGCGAGCCGGTGACGAGAGGGTCACCGGTGGGGCGGACGGCGGACAGGCCGCGGTCGGCGGCGATCCAGGCGAGGTCGCTCTCTCCGAGTTTCGTGAGCTGGGTGGCCGCGAGCTGGTACGCGAGGCCGAGGAGTCGGCGGGCGTCGTCCTGGTCGTCACCGTCGTAGTGGTCGGAGGCGTCTTGGGCGCGGTGCAGCAGGTCGGGCAACCGGCTGGTGACGTACCCGAATCGGGAGTCCTGGTACGCATCCCAGAGTGCCGCGACCTCTTTCCTGAGCACGGCGATGCCTGGCGGTTCCGCGTTGGTGCCGCGGCCGAACGGGGCGAGGGCGCGGTAGTTCATCAGGGCGGCGCGGAGTGCGGGCACGGTGTGGGTGCCGCTGTCGGTGGTCCAGTCGAGCAGGGAGGGTTCGCCGAGTAGGTCGCCGAGGGAGATGTCCAGGGCTTCGGCGAGGGACTTGATGACGGATAGGCGGTCCAGGTCGATCCGGTTGTTTTCGACTTTGCCGAGCCAGTCGGCGGTACGGCCGATGAGTCCGGCGAGGACTTCTTGCGATAGGCCGCGTCGACGGCGGTACCAGGCGACGCGTTCGCCGATGGTCAGGGTGGTGGTGGTCCCGCGCATGGGTTCACTGTCTCCCTCGGTCGGCGGCGACCCCGGAAGGTTTTTCCGGGTCGCTGGGCGGTTCGTGCCACAGCCTGTGTGCATGACGGGGCTGAACGTATCGACCAACTGCCAATCCTGCTCCGGTGCGGGCTGGAAGTACACCCTCGCCCGTTCCCAGGTCCGGGCGATCGGCCGGGGAGCGGAGCGGACTCGCCCGCTGGCCCGGCGGTCCTGCCTGGACTGTGCGGGGTCCGGTCGTTCGGTGTCCTGCTGAGGCTGGCCCGGGGTGGGTGCTGGCATGGGACCGCGACCCGAACGACGATCCCGACTGAGCCCGCCCGCCTCGGTGCCTCGCCGGCAGCATTCCCTCCCGCCGGGTGCACCGAATCCGGGTGACTTGGTGCTGTTGGACGGTCGGGCGTCGGTGCAGTTCGGCGGTGACCGGGCGCTGTGGCTGCGGGTGTCCTCGATCTGTGACCGGCCGGCGTATGACGGCTGGATCTGGCTCGCGGGTTACGCGATCAACCCGACCACCGGGGAGGCGTTGGCGCGGCGGGAGGTCTTTGCGCGGATCGCCGGCCTTCAGATCAACCCTCAACTACCCGCCGGTCCGTCGGGAACGGCACGGCAGACGACGAGGAGGCGTGGTGTTTGACCTACGGGTACGACTCGGCGCCGTGCTGCACATCGACGCCGCCGACCGCTACCGCCCTACCGACGGGCCAATGACGTTGCGAGTCACCGGGGTTCGCCTGGTGCTCAACCGGCCGGAACGGGAGCAGTGGATCTGGGTCGAGGGCACCAAAGTCAACCCACGCCACCAACGCGGCGACCGCACGCAGGTTCTCGTGCCGACCCGGTTGTTCGCGCCGAAGGGTGCGGCCCAGTGACCACGTATCTGTCGGGGGCGGTGCGTGATCAGTTGCGGGCCGCGCAGTCGCAGCTTGACCGGCACACCCCGTCGAGCGCGGACGGACAGTGCCCGGCCTGCGGGGTGGACGGTCCGTGTCCGCAGCGACGGGCAGCGCTGCGGGTGTTCGGCCGGTACGGCTGCCTGCCTCGGCGGTGGCCGGGCGCAACCCGTCCGGAACGAGTGCAGGCGTCGTCGTGGTCGGGGTGGTTGGCCGCTGCGGTGGAGGGCGTGACAGCCGAACGGCTGAGCTGACTTGTTCTGTCATGCAAACAACTCATAAGCTGCTGTAATACATGCAGCGTTCATAGGTGGGGTGCCCGCGATGGCGTACGAGATTCCGACGCCGAAATACCTGCGCGTGTTGAACACGCTGCGGAAGCGCATCGAGGACGGCGACTACGCGCCCGGTGCGGCGCTGCCGTCGGAGAACCAGCTCTGCACGGAGTTCGGGGTGTCTCGCCCGACGGTGCTCAAGGCGTTGGGCATCCTCAAGCAGGACGGCTGGATCGAGTCGCAGCAGGGCAAGGGCAGCTTCGTACGCGGCCGACCCGCCGCCGGCCGCACCTCACCGGAGTACGCCCGCGACGCCGTCGAGCTGGACGAGACCGGCGACACGGAGATCCTGCACGTCGGCCCGGTCCTCGCCACGCCCCGCATCGCGGCCGAGTTGAAAATCCCCGAAGGAACGCCGGTCTACGAACGCCGCCGCCGGACCCTCACCGAGGTCGGCCCGGTCGACCTGATCTCCACCTTCGTGCCGGTGGACATCGCGGTTGGTACCGACGCCACCAAGCCGGAGCCGATACCGGGTGGCCTGCTCGACCTCATTGCGCGGCAGAAGGGGCTACGGGCCGACTACGCCACCGAACGCATGACCGCCCGCCGGGTCAGCCCCGACGAAGCTGACGCCCTGGACGTGCCGGCTGACGAGTCGGTGATGAGCGTCGTCATCACCGTTTACCAGGCATCCGGCGACCCCATCATGACCTCGGTCTTGGTCATGCCCGGCAGCCGTCACGAGATCGAAGACACCTACGCCGTGTCCTGAGGTGCCGTCCTCCCGATGTTGGCTCAGCGGCACACCCAGCCGGCGACTCGCCTGACGTCACCGCTGCCTCGGTCGATGCACAGATCGCTTGTCTCGTAGTCGACCCAGTAGGTCTGTCCGCGCTCGATCAGCACCGGGTGGTGCAGGTGGAACCACCGGCCGACGGTGGATACCAGCGTGAGCCGATCGGCTGTCACACGCTCCCGCACAGGTCCTCCCACTGTGGCCTCCGGTCCGTCTCCACATTGTGCAACCGACTCACATTCAACCTTGCTTGTGCTTACAAGCTGACGTAGCTTGTTAACTCAACCGGTTGTCAGGGTGACGACCTGTGAGGCTAGGAGGCTGCACGCGTGGTTCCCATGACGTTGAAGGTGCCGGTCCCGTCCGAGTACGTCTTCCCCGCCGGGGCTCTCTGCCTCGGGGTCTCGCCGCAGATCGACTTTGAGCGGCGGGGTGAGGCGGATAACCAGGCGCGGGACAAGGAAACCGGGGAGCGGGTCTGGGTGGTGCGGGTGATGGACCTGGACCCAGAGGCCGGAAAGTTCGGCCGCTCAACTGAGGTGAAGGTCAAGGTGGTCGCCGCGCAGCAGCCGGTGCCGCCACCGTCCACCGTGCCCGGCTACCCGCCGGCGGTGGAGTTCGAGGGCCTGACCCTGACCCCGTACGTCGATTCGCAGCGGTGCAAGCCGGGCCGCTCCTCGGGCGACTGCCGCTCGCGGATGGCGTACTCCCTGCGGGCCTCGGCAATCCGTCCGGCGGCGGCGGTACCGGGTTCGGTGGCTGCCTGACGCACGTTCTGTTGCGCGCGGGGCGGGTCGTTTCCCCGCCAAGAGTCCCGGCCCGTCCCCGCGCTCACCTCATCCCTCGTCTGATGAAGGAGGGCGTGATGCCCACCGTAGTTCACCCTGCCCTGATCGCCGCCGTGCCGCTGCTGGCCGGCGCGCTGCTCCTGATGGTCCGGACACACCTCGCCGACCTGCGGCACGTGCTGCGGGAGGTGGAGGCGGCCGTCCGGTCGGCGCTGCGCCTGCCGCCGCCGTCGGGCGTGGTCTACGCGATTCGCTGCCCGCGTTGCTGTCGGTGGGTGAAGCCGCGCCGGTTCGACCTGCGGCGCATGTCCTGCCGGCCGTGCATCTCCACCCTCGGCCGTGGCCGGGGCCGTCGTGGTCAGGGCGGTGGCGTGTGCCTCTGATCAACATCATTCCGGGGGACAAGATCCCCGTTGCGCCGATGAATGTGCGTCTGCCCGCGTGGCGGGTGCCGGGCTGGCTGCTGGTGTTCTGGTGGCTGGCCCGGGGCCTGCTCCGCCTCACCGTCCTGGCCGTCCGCTACTGGTGGCTCACCAGCCCAACCGTCCTCGCACTGTGGATCCGCGCGGAGTTCGGTGGCCTGGTCCTGGCCGCCGTCGTCACCACGGTTGCCGCTGGCTGTGTCGGCTGGTGGCGGTGGCATCCCGCGTCGTGGCTGCGGTTCGGCTGGTACCCCCTCGTCGCCCGCATCCGGGCGCTGCTGGTGTACCGGCCTCGGTGGGCGTCGGTGATGGCGACCTGCGGGCTGGCGACGGTGTTCGGTGGTGACCGCTACGTGCCCCGACTGGTCAAGCTGCGCTGTGACCGGTGGGGCGATGAACTGACCGTGCGCATGCTTCCCGGCCAGATCCCGGATGACTGGGGCCAGGCGGCGGAACGTCTCGCCTACGCGTTCCGCCAGCACACTGGGCAAGCCCGCTCCACCGATCGCCCCGACCGGGTGGTGGTCCGTTTCATGCGCCGCGACCCCCTCGCTCGCATGGTCGCGCCGCTGCCCGTGACGGACGTGCCCGACCTCGGCGGGCTACCCCTCGGCGTGCGGGAAGACGGCGAACCGTACCGGCTGCGGCTGGCCGGCTCACACGTGCTCATCGCCGGGGCGACCGGTGCGGGCAAGGGCTCGGTGCTCTGGTCACTCATCCGCTCTCTGGCCGGCGGCATCCGCTCCGGTCTGGTCGAGGTGTGGGCGTTCGATCCGAAGGGCGGCATGGAGTTGGCGGCCGGGGTGCCGTTGTTCGCCCGGTTCGCCTACGACGATCCCGACGCCATGGCCGGCGTCCTCGACGAAGTCGTCAAGCGGATGCGGCTGCGTGCGTCCCGGCTGCGGGGGGTGACCCGGCAGCATGTGCCGACGCTGGCCGCACCGTTGCTGGTCCTGGTCATCGATGAGCTGGCCGCGCTGACCGCCTACATCACCGACCGCAAAGTCCGCGACCGGATCAAGGAATCCCTCGGCCTCCTGCTCTCCCAGGGCCGCGCGGTCGGCGTGCACGTCATCGCCGCGCTCCAGGACCCGCGCAAAGACGTGCTGCCGTTCCGGGATCTGTTTCCGACCCGCATCGGCCTGCGGCTGACCGAACCGGAGCAGGTCGACATGGTCCTCGGCGACGCCGCCCGCGACCGGGGCGCGCTCTGCGACCGGATCCCGGAAACGGCGCCGGGTGTGGGGTTCGTCGTCCTCGACGGCGTCCGCGAACCCGTCCGGGTCCGCTTCGCCTACCTCACCGACGACGACATCCGCTCCCTCGGCCGCACCTACCGCCGCCTCGACCACACCACCGACGACGAGCGGGAGGTGACCACGTGAAGACCACCAACGCGCAACGGATAGAGGGCGTGGTCCTGGTCCTCATCGTCCTCATCGTCGGCGGACTCGCCGGAGCAGCCTCGTTCACCCACGTGCATGACTGGACGATGGCGAACTCTCCGGCCGGTACGGGGGACTGGTTCGGCTGGGCTAACGCCGCTATCTCCGAACTGCTACCCCTGGCGGCGCTGCTGACCATCCGGCAACGCCGCCGCACCGGTGGGCCGATCGGGTATCCGATGTTCCTGCTCGTGTGTGCGGTCGCGCTCTCGTTGGCCGCGCAACTCGCCGTGGCCAAACCGGGCCTGTCCGGGTGGCTGCTGTCCGCCGTGCCGGCGCTGGCGTTCCTGGGCCTGTCCAAACTCGTCTTCTCCACCACCCCCGTACCGGCACCCGCCGACCCGCCGGCCGACGAGCGGCGGACCGACGTGCCGACTGGCAGTGACACGCCTTCCGTGCGCGCCGACGGCGACCAGGCGGCGAACGTCGTCCCGGACGCCGATCACGAGCAGCAGCCTCGGCCGGTGATCCTGCGGCCCGTGCCGTCGATCGACCGCGATCGGCGTCCCGGCCTAGTGCCCGTCTCGCCGGCAGCGTTCACCCCGCGCAACGGCACTCCGGCCGGTCCGGAGGGTGACCGGTGAGCCAACTCGAACTCATCCCCACCGCGACCCCGGCCGATCAGGCTACGGAGCGGCCTCGGCCGGGGTCGCGGGCCGATCGGATGCGCAAGCCCCTGGCCAAGGACGCGCTCAAGCAACTCGCCGAACAACACGGCGTCTGCGTCCGCCCCCTCGCCCTGCGCCGCACCGACACCGCCACCGGCCTCACCGAAGTGGTCGAGGTGCCGTGCGGGGCCACCCTCGCCGTCAAGTGCAAGCCGTGCGCGGAACGCGGCCGGCGGCTGCGGATCCAGCAGATCCGGGAAGGCTGGCACCTCACCGACGAACCCGCCGTCCGCCCCGACAAGCCCGGGGAAGACGTGCTTGCCCTGGTGCGGGTGCGGGCGCACCTGGAATTCGAGCGGGAAGCGGTCCAGTACCAGCCGATGACCCCGACGAGCGGGTCACGCACCTGGCCGACATCGACGCCGCCATCGCCGAACTGGACGAGGCCCTCGCTGAGACGAGCCTGCGGGGGCACCTGACCCCGAAAGACCGCGACGAGCGGCCACGCCGGAAACGGTCGACCCGACGGCGGCAGGACTCACCCGACCTGCCCCGGCTGCCCGTCGACGCGCGCACCGTCGGCCGGGCCTACTCCGGCACAACCGGCAAAACCCACCGGCCCTCCATGCTCATCACCCTCACCCTCGGCTCCCACGGGCCGGTGCACTCCCACCTACGACGCGGCCCTTACATCGCGCCGTGCGAGTGCGGGCAGCGACACGGCCCGCGTGATGACGTCCTCGGTACGCCGGTGGATCCGACCACCTACGACTACCGCCGGGCAGCGTTGGATTCGATCCACTTCGCCCGAGTCCTCGACCGGTGGTGGCAAAACGTCCGCCGGGCCGCCGGCTGGAACGTCCAATACGCGGGCGCCGTCGAGCTGCAACGCCGCCTCGCCCCACACGCGCACTTCGCGATCCGCGGCACCCTCCCCCGCCGACTGCTCAAACAGATCGCCGCCGCCACCTACCACCAGGTGTGGTGGCCGCCGTTCAACGAACCCGTCTACCGGGTGGACAAGCCACCGGTCTGGGACGTCGACCAGCAGCAGTACGTCGACCCGAAAACCCGCGAGCCGCTGCCAACCTGGGGCGAAGCCCTCGACGCCCTGGAGGAACCCGACAGCCGACCCGCCTACGTCGCCCGCCTCGGCCGGATCGACGCACGCGGCATCGAGCAGGGCACGAAGGACGCGGAACGGTCCATCCGGTACGTGACCAAGTACGTCACCAAAGACCTAACCGACATGGCTCGGCCACGCTCCGACGCGCAACAGGCACACTTCGACCGGCTGCACGCAGAACTGTCCGTACTGCCCTGCTCACCTACCTGCGCCAACTGGCTGCTCTACGGAATCCAGCCCGACGGCGTCAAGGCCGGCTTGACGCCCGGCCGGTGCACCGGGAAGGTCCACCAACGCTCCACCCTCGGCTTCACCGGCCGCCGCGTCCTCGTCTCCCGACAGTGGTCCGGCAAAACCCTCGCCGACCACCGCGCAGACAACCGGGCCTGGGTGCGGGCGATCCTCGCGGGCGGCATGGCCGACACCGAGGAACACGACCAGGCGGCCGACGAGGCAGACGGGCGACGCGGTACCGGTTCGAACTCGCCCGACCGGAAGACCCCGACGTGCCACCCCTGGAACACCGACTCCTGCGCGCGATCTCGGCCCGCATCCGATGGCGCACCGACCTCGACACCGCACGACAACGAACAGCCGGCGCAGTGTCGGCCACTGCTGCATCCCTCTCCCCTGCTGCCTGACCATCTGGAGGACAGAACCCCTCATGGAAAGTGAGCTGCTGACCGTTCCGGAAGTCCTATCCGTCCTCAACGGAGTGTCGCGGCGGACCTTCTACCGCTGGCGTGAGCTGGGTATCGCCCCGGAATGCATCAAGCTGCCCAACGGTGAGCTGCGCATTGAGCGCCGGGATCTGCGGGCGTGGCTGGAGCAGCACCGGGAGGCGGCGTGAAGTCCCGCGAGGTGCGGATCCGGGGCATTCAGGTCAACGCGCTGGCGGGCCGCAAGAAGTCGTACACCGTTCGGTGGGTGGTCGGAGCGGGGCCGAAGTCGCGGACGTTCAGCACCCGGGTGCTGGCGGACAACTTCCGGTCGGACCTGATGCAGGCGGCGAACCAGGGCGAGGCGTTCGACGGCGACTCTGGTTTGCCGGAGTCGATGATTGCGCCAAAGGAGTCGGTGAGCTGGCTCGGATTCGTCCGCAGGTACCTCGACATGAAGTGGCCGGGTGCGGCGGCCAAGTCCCGCGAGAGCACGACGGATGCCCTGGCGTCGGTCACGGCCTCGCTGGTGCGGGAGATGGCAGGACGGCCTGACCCGGTGGTCCTGCGGCGGGCGTTGCGGGAGTGGGAGTTTCCGCCTGCGTCTCGGCAACTCGACCGGCCGGCGGAGGTCGCTGCGGCGTTGCGCTGGTTGGAGCGGGCTTCGCTGCCGGTGTCGGCGCTGGCGGAAGCCGCGGTGGTGCGGCCGGCGTTGGACGCGCTCGGCCTGCGGATGGACGGCCGGGCGGCGGCGTCGTCGACGACCAGGCGGCGGCGCTCGGTCTTCTACAACGTCCTTCAGTACGCCGTCGAGCTGGAGTTGTTGGATTTCAACCCGGTCGACAAGCTGCGGGTGCGGTCGAGTCGGCGGAAGCTGTCTGGTGAGGTAGACCGTCGAGTCGTGGTGAACGTCCGCCAGGCGCGGGAACTGCTCGTCGGGGTCACATACGTCGGCCAGCGAGGCAAGGACGGCCGGCGCGGTGAGCGCCTGGTCGCCTTCTACGCCTGCCTGTACTTCGCGGCGCTGCGGCCAAGTGAAGCGCTAGGGCTGCGGAAGCGGGACTGCCACCTGCCGGCGAAGGGTTGGGGTCTGCTGACGTTGGAGAGGTCTCGGCCGGCGGCGGGGAAGCGGTACACCGACAGTGGCGAGGTGCACGACGACCGGGGGTTGAAGCACCGGGGCGATGCAGAGGCGCGGGAGGTGCCGATCCCGCCGGAGCTGGTGGCGATCCTGCGAGCGCACATCGACCGCTTCGGCGTGGGTGCCGACGGGCGGCTGTTCCGCAGCGGGCGGGGCAACGTGGTGGCGTCCTCGACGTACTCCCGCGTGTGGGAGGAGGCGCGGCGGCTGAGCCTGACACCGGAGCGGGTCGCCTCTCCCCTGGCCGGTCGCCCGTACGACCTGCGGCACGCCGGGGTGTCGCTCTGGCTCAACGCGGGCTTACCGGCTCCGGAGGTCGCGGAGCGAGCCGGCCACTCGGTCGACGTGCTGCTCAAGGTGTACGCGAAGTGCCTCGACGGGGACCGCAGCCGGATGAACGAACGCATCGAAGCGGCGCTCAACTGATGACGCCGCACCGTTCCCGGAACTCTGTCAGCCAGCCGAGCACCTGCTCGTCGTCATGCAGGTACGGTTCGCCCGGGCCGGCGCGCAGATCGATGCCGGAAAGCA
Organism: Micromonospora tarapacensis; assembly: GCF_019697375.1. Taxonomy (NCBI): domain Bacteria; kingdom Bacillati; phylum Actinomycetota; class Actinomycetes; order Micromonosporales; family Micromonosporaceae; genus Micromonospora; species Micromonospora tarapacensis. Next base: position 4,637,550 of record NZ_JAHCDI010000004.1, read on the forward strand.
TCCCGAGTGCCCACCAGATCGTCTCATCGACCTCGGCGTACTCCAGGCTTTGTATAGCCCGGGTTGCCCAACGGTCGACCTCGTCGCGCGACTGGCCGCCGTCGAGGATGGCCGTGAACCGGGCCTCCACGTCGGCGCGGCTGGGCGGTGTCGGCTGGCCAATCATCATGACTACGATCCTGCCAAACAGGGCACGTTCCCTGTCGACCACGGATGGGCCGTTCAGCTGGGCAAACACCCTTGCTCGTACACCCAAGATCATTGCACGTATTCTGCACGGACGGCTGCAAACGGCGGCTCCGGGTGGCATCCGGCTGCACACCTCGGCCGATCGACGGGGAAGCGTATCCGCAGGCCAGAGGGCGTTTTTGCTGATCTTTGAGGTGCCCCCGGCAGGATTCGAACCTGCGACACACGGTTTAGGAAACCGATGCTCTATCCCCTGAGCTACGAGGGCGCGAGGGCCTAGTCTAGCGACCTGGGGGTTCACCTGGGGTGGCAGGGAGTGGCCCGCGTTCACCCACGTTCCCCGGAACCCCGTTCGCCCAGCCCAGGACCACACCCGGAGCACACGAACCCCGGTTTGCGACCGGCGGTCGGCCATGGTGACCCACGTTGGCACCGGTTCACCCCGGTTGGCATCCGCTGGAGAGCACACACCGCGCACATCATCGAAGATCATGTGGGGCTACCCGCTCCCCCGGCTGGGCGCCGCCTCCCACGGGGGATTCCGGCCAGGTGGCGATCAGCCGCGCGGCGGCCCGGTCGTCGTTGTCGCGGGTCAGGTCCGTCGGGGGTCGAGGAAGACGACGTCGACGTCGCCTGCGGACGACGGGTCGAAGTTTCGTCGTTCGTCAGCGGGTCACCCGCGCTCGGCTGGTTCATTGGGTGATGATGAGGTCGTCTATGCCGTAGTGGCTCCACCAGGTGGGCCGGTGTCTGCGGAGTGTGCCCCCGACGCGGGTCAGCAGGAGCCAGTTGCCGTTCTGGATTAGCGCCGCGTCTTCCTGCCGGGCGGCCAACACCCGGGCCACGGCCTTCATCATGTTCGGGATCCCCTTGTCGACCAGGTCGTCTGCCCGCATGGAGAAATCGATGTCGACGTATGTCTCCGGCTCCCACTCCCAGCGGGTACCGTCGTCGGCCTCGGCATCGAAATAGCCCTGGCTCCCTGAGGAGACGGTCAGCGCGTACCCGCGGGTGTCGTAGAGGCGGGCACTGAGCAGCCGTGGGTTGGTGCCGCTCGGCTTGGGCTTCTCGGCGGGTTCGGCTGCCACGAGATCAGCCACGTGGTCCAGGGGCAGGTCACCCGCCAGGGTCAACCTGAACTCGACAGCCATCTCTGCGCCTTCCTCAGTCTCGACGGACGATCTGCACGATCGCGCCATTGGGCGTTACCGCGACGAGTTCTTTCAGCTTCTCGACGGGCCACGCCGCGAGCGTATTCGCTCGGGCGACCGGGACCGACACGACCGCACGCGGTCGTCCGCCGCCGCTTCCTCGAGGGTGGCTTCACCCCGCCTTGCGGCGTTTGTAGGGTCGACCACGCGGCGAGGTGTCCGTCTTGAGGCGGGTCCTTTTCCGCGTGGTCTCCCTCCGAACCTGCCGTACGAGTTTCCCCGTAACAGGCTCTCCAGCGGTCGTGTCCGTGTTACGCGGTCGTGGCCGGAGCGTGGACGGCGTCGTGGCACACCTTCTACCAATGCGAACGCAGGTCGCGGGTCCCCATCAGCGGTCCACCGAATCTCGCAGACGATGAAGCGGCGGGTGCATCTCCTACCGTCAGCCAAGCAATCTCGGCGAAACACACGCAGCCATCCCCGCTCCCGGCCCCGCAGGCACGACAACCCCAGCCGCCCGCCGCCGCTGGCCGGCGCCTCGGACACGATGTGCGAGAGCCGGGAATCGATCGAGCGCGGGGAAGGCGTACGGCGTGACTGCCCATAACGGGGGCGCGGGGCCGCCGTTCCTTGACTGGCCTGATTCCCACGCCAACCATCGCTGCAACGGCTTGAATGGCGGTGTGCAGGTCAGCAAGGACGGGCGGGACTGGCGCATCGGCGCCGCCGCCGACGTGAGTTGGATCGCCGGGCACACCACTGCCGGCGTCTCGATCACCACCGCCATCCCGCCGGTCTTCGACGCCTACGCCACCACCTACCAGGCCGACGACGTCACCGCCGCCGCCTACGAGCAGGCCCTGGTCGAAGACGTCATCACGCACACTCCGGACCAGCCGTGGTGGCTGGCCTACCTCGACACCGGCGCCCACGATGTCGTCTTCCCCCGCGCCCCGAGGGTGTCGCTCTACTGGGACTGGCCGTACGTGCTGGTCGAGGCCGGCCCCGAGCAGGCCCTCACCTGGCGGACTGGTGGTCACATGCGCCACGGCCGCGGAGCGCTACCCGACCTGTTCTTCCCCGCCGACCGGTCATGGCTGGTCTCCGCCCTCTGGGACGACACCTGGACCTGCGTCGGCGGCCCCGCACCAATGATCCACACCCTTCAACGCGACCCCGTGGCCAACGCCCGCCAGGTCCAACCCGAGGAGGACGCGCTGCCACCGGGGCTGGTCCGCGAGTGACGACCCACGCCCCGGACAGCGGTCAGCCTCCGATCAGGGCTAACGCCCCCACTTCTCGGCAGGACGGCAGCCGCTGGTCGGTTTGCCGTAGATCCGCTTGCCGTCCGGGCCCGTATAGCAGTGCTCGAGTTGGTCTTCGGCCTGGAACAGCGGACGCCTGTCGATCTCCGTCCCGTGGGCGTCGTAGCTGACCAGTTCAGGGTCGTTGCCGGTCTTGAGTCTTGCGTCGCTGGTCATGAGGCCGAACGCGCCTTCGAAGAGCCGGGCTGCTGTGGTGTGGCCGTCGCCGTGGTCGAGCACGAGCCGGTGGACGCGGCTGCTGACCCGGCCGCTGAGGCTGACGTCCCCACCGTCGAACTCGGTGGAGGTCAGCAGCAGCCGCTGCACCGGCCCGGGCAGCCAGACGCCGTGCGTCCACGGCTCGGTGGCGCCCCCGCCGGACTCCCGGGCCGTTCCCGCCCCTTCCACGTCGCAGGTGGCGTAGCCGACGTCGTTCATGAACAACACCAGCGCGCGGTCACCTCGCTCGATGGCCACCGCCAGGTCGGCCAGGGACACCGGGACGGGTGGCTCGCTCGGGTTCTGCCGCGTCTGCCGTTGCGGGGAGTTCCACTGCAGGCACCGCTCGGCCGCATCCTGCAGCGTCGGCGACAACTCACCCGGTCCCATGGCCAGCACCTGCAAGGGCGATCGGTCCGGCCGCTGCCACACCACCGCCACGACACCGGACGCCACGGCCAGCAGCACCACCCCCGCCACGGCGGCTCGCAGTCGTGGCGTACGAGCTGGGCGCGGGCGCACAGAACCGAGGATCCGGGCCCGCATCGCGTGCGCCGCCTTCGGCGGCAGGTCCCGCTCCGCGGGTAGGTCGAGAATGTCGTTCACCGCTTCCCCTCCTGAATCTCCTCGGGCAGCAGCCGCGCCAGGCGGCTGCGCGCCCGACTGACCCGGGACCGCACCGCCACCTCGCTGATGCCCAACACGGCTGCCGCGTCCGGGTACGACACGCCGGACCACAGGCACAAGGCCACCGCCTCCCGCTCGGCCGGTGACAACCGGCGGACCACCGAGAGGACCTCGGTCATCCGCCGCTCGTCGTCGAGCCGCGCGGAAACCTCCTCGGCGAGGTCACCATCGGCGTACCGCTCTGCCGGTAGACGCCGTATCAGCGCCAGCCACCGGCGCGCCGACCGCCACTCGGAGCGGACCGCGTTGGTGGCGACGACCAGCAGCCACGGCAGCGCCGAGCCGTCCACCAGCCGGGCGTCGTGCCGGCGGCGCCACGCGACGAGAAACGTCGCCTGGGTGACGTCCTCAGCCGTCGACCACGACCCGGTCAACCGGAACGCATGGTTGTAGACCGGACGGGAGTACCGGTCAAAGAGCCGACCGAACGCCGCCTCGTCACCGGCGGCGATCGAAGACCACAGGTCGTCGTCCGACGGCCATACCTGATGCCTCACACCACACTATGGCCGCGCACGCCGACCCTGTTGCAGGCCGACGGTCAACGTCTGAGGCCGTGGCGCCGGCGCGAGAGCCGCAGCGCGTGTAGGCGATGGTGGCCAGCTCACCGGGCGGCGAGTCAAGCGTCAGGTGTCGAGGCCTGCGAGGTTGAGGCGTTCGAGCAGGCTGGGCTTGCGGGCGTGCACCGCCCGTAGCTCGGCCAGCCGGTGTCGGAACGATGCGCTGTTTCCGTCGCGTTCGGCGAGGTCGTGCAGGTCGACGAGGAGTTGAACGGCGGTGTCGTACTCGCGGGGTTTCTTCGTGGCGATGAGGTCGTCGACCCGCTGCCAGGCGGCGGGTTGGTCGACTGCGAGGGTGTCGAGGTGTCGTTGCCGGGTTGCTGCGGCGGACCGTTCCCGGCGGACCCGGTCGCGTTCACGCTGCTCGGCGTCCCGTCGTTCCCGTCCGGCGCGCAGCTCCGCGGTGGTGGCGAGCAGTTGCCCGGCAGTACGGACGGCCGTCGGGGTGGACGCGTCGGTGCGGTGTGCGTCGCGGTAGCGGCGCAGCAGTCGGCTGCGCAGGTGGCTGTCGCCGCCGGTGATCAGGTCGGTCAGGATGGCGTCCTTGTCCCGAGCGGGCAGCCCGACGACCCACGTCCGTAGTTGCGCAGCGGTCAGTTCACCGCAGGCGGCCGGCGCCGACCCGGCCGCCGCAGCCGCGATCAGATCGGGGTCGATGCGCAGGAACTCAGCTACGGCGGTGAGGGCCGCGTCGAGGGCACCCAGCCCGGCGGGGACGGGCGGTTCGGGCTCGTCGTCGACGATCTCCTCGGACTGTACGCAGCGCAGCCAGGCCAGGTAGAGCAGGCGCAGGTCGCCGGCGGCGAGGCAGGCCCGGACCGGGATGATCGAGGCGAGCAGACCGTGGCCGTCGAGGTCCCACTCGTCGGTGCCGTCCTCGTCCTCGTCGTGAAGATCGATGATGACGTGCGTGCCGGCGGCCCACGCGGATGCGCTGTCACCCTGGCACTACTGGGCGACGGTGGCGGGGTCGAGCACGTGTTTCGGTAGCCGCAGCATGAGCTGGCGGGTGCCCCAGTTGGCCAGGTACAGGTGCGCGTCGAAGTACCGTTCCATCAGCGTGCGCGGGTCGCCCTTGACGTCACCCCACTCGTCGGTGCTCACGAAGCTGGTGGCGGTGATGTCGGCCCGAGTGGACAGCGACCGCAGCTCGGCCCGCTCCCGGCCGGTGAGGGGCCGGTCGACGGCGGTGAACTCGTAGTACTGGTACTCGCTCATCGTGGCCTACCGTCCGGCCCAGTGTCGGTAGGCGTCGATCCACGCGGCACCGTCCGGCGCGGGGGTGGGTAGCGGCAGGTCGAGCAGGCCGACCCGCTGCCGGTGACGACCTCTGAAGCAGACCGCGACGATGCTGTCCGCGGTCAGGTCAACCTTCCGCACGGTGACCTCGACGCCGAGGACGATGGTGGTGAACGGCACTGCCAAGTGCTCTTCGAGCATGGTGAACAGGCCGGCGAGCTGTTCGTCGTCGCCGTACGCGTCGACGGTGGCTTCCTCGATCATCGCCTCCAGCGCGGCATTGCCCTTCGATGCCATCGGCGGAGAATAGCGGACCGGTGTCAGGGGTGTTCGGAGCCCGATGCGCGAGGATGGTCGGCATGGGGTTCGGTGGCCGAGTTCGTCGATCTTCGGCGGGAGGTGGAACGGTTACGGGCGGAGAACGCCCGGCTGGGACGTCTGCTGGAGTTGCGCGGCCAGGACACGACTGCGGCGCCGGAGCAGTTGTCCGCGCCGGTGGAGCCGCCAGGGCTGGTCACCATGGCTTCGCCGACTCGGGACAAGCTGGCGTTGTTCGCCGACCGGTTCCGGGCCCGGGCCGACGTGTACGCCGTGCGGTGGGACAACGCCCGTACCGGCGCTGCCGGGTGGATGCCCGCGGTCGCCGGAGGCTGGCGTAAGGGTACGGACCGGCGCGGTACCACCTACCTGCCCCGCACGACGGAGGTCGTCGCGGCACATCTCGTCGGCGACGTGTTCATGGGCCTGTACCCGCTGCTGCCCGGCAACACCTGCCACTACGTCGTGGCCGACTTCGACGGCCCGACGGCGATGCTCGACGCCCTCGCCTACGCGAAGGCAGCACGAGCCAGCGCGGTGCCCGCCGCGTTGGAGATCTCCCAGTCAGGCCGCGGCGCCCACATGTGGATCTTCTTCACCGGCGCTGTTCCCGCGGCCACCGCGCGCGCCGCCGGCACCGTCCTTCTCCGCGAGGCGATGGTGCTGCGCGGATCGATGGACCTGCGCTCGTACGACCGGCTGTTCCCCAACCAGGACGTCCTGCCCGAGGGTGGCTTCGGCAACCTCATCGCCGCACCGCTACAGGGCCGCCGCCGCAAGGACGGACTGACCCCGCGAGCGCTGGTACGAGCGTTACCAGGTGCACGTGGCCAGGGTGGAGCGGCGACGTCCGGCCGTGGATCACCGAGGTCGATGCCGAACCGTGGCTGGGATCGTCCGGCCCCCCGTGGGAGCGACCAAGATCTGAGCGCTCTCATCCGCCCCGGTTACCCGGTGCTGGCGCGGACTCCACCATCGCGGCGAGGAGCGTGGCCACCGGTACGGTGGCGAACCCGACCCGGTTGTCGCTGGCCCCGTACGGCAGCCACAGCTCACCGTCGTGGACGAGCGCGCCGCAGGAGTAGACGACGTTGGGGACGTAACCGTCCTGCTCGGCCTCGTCGGGCGCCAGGAGCGCACCGGGCAGCCGCGCGATCACCCGTTCCGGTCGGCGCAGGTCGAGCAGGAGCGCGCCGATGGCGTACCGGCGCATCGGGCCGACGCCGTGGGTGAGCACGAGCCAGCCGACGTCGGTCTCGATGGGGGATCCGCAGTTGCCGACCTGGATCAGTTCCCAGCTGTCCCGGGGGGCGTGCAGCGGCACCGGATCCTGCCACCGGTTCTCACCGTCCAGGCGGGTCAGGCCGATGGTCTCGCCGTCGGCGCGGCACAGGGCGAGGTGCCGGCCGCCGACGGTACGGGGGAACAGCGCGACGCCCTTGTTGCGGACCCCCGGCCCGCGCATCGGGGTGATCTCGAAGCGGCGCAGGTCGCTGCTGGCCAGGACGCGGGTGGCGATGCTCCGGCCGTCGTAGGCGGTGTAGGTGGCCCGGTACACCGGCCCGGACTCGTCGGTGAACCGGACGAACCGGGGGTCCTCCATGCCGTTGCTCTCCGCCGGAACAGCCGGCCAGAGCACCCGTTGGTGCAGCGCGGTGTCGGCGGGGAAGGTCGTGGCGTAACTGGCGGCGTTGGTGCGGCGTACGTGTTCGAGGGTGTCCGGTCCGGTGCTGCGGGAGAGCAGGTCCGGTGGCAGATCGCCGAGAACGCGATCGAAGGTCGCCTCGTCGTACCGGTCGGGCAGGGCGTCCAGCACGGACGCGGTCACCTCGTTGTCGCAGTCCTCCTCGGCCAGACCGGCGACGAGCAGGTCCCGGCGGTGCCGTACGGCCGTCCGCTGCCCGACGACCAGCGGGCCCGAGCGGTCGGCGACGGTGAGCCGGCGGCCGGGTCCGAGGACGGCGGTGGCGAACCCGATGGACGACAGGTGACCCTCACCGATCTGACGCAGGCTGATCGCGACGCGCACCTGCCCGGCGTCCAGACCGCCCTGATCCGGGTGGACCACCATCGACGGGTTGCACAGGGCCGCCGCCTCGACCGCGTACTCGTGACTGAAGTAGGCGCCGATCAGGAGCCGGGTGGTGGGGGAGAAGTCCCGGGCCCGCGCGATGCGGTGGCGGACGAGGTCGTAGTGGTGGTGGAACGTGTCGTCGAGGTCGCGGTGTCGGGCACCGAAGCGGTCGAAGGTTTCCCGCAGCAGCCGGCCGGTCTCCTCGTCGTCGAGGTGCGCGACGCGGTCGATGAGCGCCCTCGCGCGGCTGCGCACCAGGGCGTCGTCCTCACCCGGGACGAAGAGCTTGACGACGACCCGGCGTGGATCCGGGGCGAGGGTGGTGCCGTGCCGGACGACCGGGGCGCCGGTCACGACCACCGCCGGGCGTGCTGCAGGGTGGCGATGAGGGCGAGGGTGGACTCGGCGCCCTGGTTGAGGTTGGGGCCGTGTGGGGTCAACCCGTCGTAGCCGCCGCCGGTCGCCGGATCCCACATCGGCGTGCCCAGATCGTTGTCGCCGAGGAACCACCCGACCGCCTGGCGCACTCCGGCCCCCCAGCCGAGGTCACCGGTGACCGTGGCGGCGGTGGCGCAGGCGTCGGCGAAGGCGGCGACTTCGATCGGTTGCTGGTCGTGGCGCGGTCGTGCCACGCCGCGCTGCCACCCACCGGCGGGTACGACCGACAGATGCCCGTCGCGGAGCTGGACGTCGCGCAGCCAGGCCAGCATCCGCAGGCCGTCGTCGAGGAGTGGACCGCCCTGGCGCAGTTGGCTGGCGGCGATGACGACCTCCGCGAGGGCCGCGCTGGCGTAGGTGAGCCGCTGCTGCGGCCAGGGCCACCGCGGGTCGGTTCCGCAAGCACCGACTGCGGTGGCCGCATCCGACAGCAACGCCGCCGCGGCGGCGTGGGCCGGGTGGCGGCGCAGCACCTCGACGGCACCGAGCCCGGCGAAGGCCATCGCGTGCGGCGCCGGGGAGCGCCGGTTGGCGCCCCGACTGAAGGCGACGAGCGCCTCCTCACGGATCCAGGCGGCGGGACTGCGGGCAGCGGCGGTGCCCAGCCCCACAGCGCCCGGCCCCACCAGTCACCGAGCCCGGGCGCGTCGGTCCACCGCCGGTCGTGACCGAGCCGGTTGCGGAAGGCGCCGCCGCCGTCCTGCGCGTGGGTCAGAAAGGCGAGGTAGCACTCGGCGAGCCGGAGCACCTCCTCGGTCGGCTCCGGCTCGCGGCTGGTGACGACCAGGCCGCGAGCGACGTCGTCGGTGCAGTAGCCGTGCTCACGGCGAACGATGGCGTGCCGGGCGTGCTCGAACAGGCCGGTGTCGTCGCTCAACCGGCTCAGGTGCGCGAAGCCCGGACCGGGCACGGTGGGCCGGGCTTCGCTGTCCGGCGTGCCGGGGCGGCTGGCGGTCGCGGTCACGCCGACGCCGCGCTGACCGCGGGAAGGCGGGCGGCGACGAGCCGTTCGGCGAGCGTGCCGTAGCGGGCCGCCACCGCCGGCCAGCGTAGGTCCGCGGCCAGCGGCCGGACACGGCCGGCCAGCCGGGCGGTCAGGCCCGGTTCGGTCAGGATCCGCCGGATCGCGGCGGCCAGCGCCGCCGGATCCTGATGAGGTACGACCAGACCGGGGCCGCCGGTGAGCAGCTCGACGGCGTGCGGGAAGGCTGTCGCCACGACGGGTGTCCCGGCCGCCACCGCCTCGATGAGCACCCCGGAGGTGACCTGTTCGCGGGAGTCGTAGGGCAGGACGACCACGTCGGCGGAGCGGATCAGCCGGCCGAGGGTGGTCTGGTCGTGGTAGACGTCCTGGTAGTCCACGGCGTGGGCGACGCCCAGCTGCGCACCGAGCCGGTGCAGCCCGGACCGGTACACCTCCCCCTGATGCTCGACCACCTTCGGATGGGTCCGGCCCGCGACGGTGTAGGTGGGTGTCGGGTCCAGGTCCTGCAACCGCGCCAGGGCCCGCAACGACCACTCGACGCCCTTGCCGGGGCCAAGCAGTCCCCAGGTCAGCAGGTGGGGCCGGGCGCGGCGGTCGGCGGGTAGGCGGACATGTTCGGCGGCGCCGTGCGGGATGACCGTCACCTTGTCCGGACGTACGGTGTAGCCGACGAGCAGCCGGTCGCGGGCCGTGTCGGTCATCGTGACGACCGCTCCGGCGGCGGTGACGATCTGTTCCAGCAGGGACCTCTGCCGGGCCGAGGGCCGGCGGAGCACGGTGTGCAGGACGACGATGCTCGGCACGGTGAGTCGGCGCAGCAGCGGCAGGACGTCCTCGCCGTCGGCGCCGGGGTAGATGCCGTACTCGTGCTGAACGACAGCCACCTCGAAGGCGTTAAGGGCCGTCGCGGCGTCCCGCCAGCCGGCCTGGGTGCGGGTCGACCAGGTGTGCACGACCCCGGGTCCGGCCCGCAGGTCGTCGCCACGGTCGGTGACCCGGACGATGCCGCCGCGCGCACCGTCGGCGGTCAGGTGGGCGGCGAGGGCGGAGTTGAAGGTGGCCAGTCCACACCGGGTCGGTGGGTGCGTGCTGAGGAATCCGTAGCTGGGCATGGGTGTCGGGCCTTCCGGTTGTCGGCGCCTCCGGAGTACGGGGACGAACCTCACGCGGTATCGGCGCACGCCGGCCAGCGTGTGTGGCCGGCGGAGCGGGTTCGCAGGCGGTGATCGGGTTCAGCGGTGCGATCGGCGGGTGAGGTGGTCGTAGACCGCCAGGTAGTCGGTGACCATCCGGTCCGCGCCGAAGCGCTGACCGGCCCGGGACCGGCAGGCGGCCCGGTCCAGCCCGGCAGCCCCGGTGACGGCGTCGACGGCCTGCTCGACGGTCTGCACGAGGAACCCCGTCACCCCTTCGTCGACGACCTCCGGCATGGATCCTCGCGCGTACGCGACGACCGGCGTGCCGCAGGCCATCGACTCCACCACCGACAGTCCGAACGGCTCGTTGAAGGCGATCGGGTGCAGCAGGGCGGTGCTCCCGCCCAGCACCTCCGCACGCCGTCGAGGGCCGACCGATCCGAGGAAGACGACCTGGTCGCCGTCGATGTGCGGGGCCACCTGTTCGGCGAAGTACCGCTCGTCCTGCACGATGCCGCAGATGGTCAGCGGCCGGCCGGCGCGGCGGGCGATCTCGATGGCGGTGTGGGTGCCCTTGTCGGGATGGATCCGGCCGAAGGCGGCCAGCCCTGGACCAGCGTCGCGGGTGAACGGCAGCCCGGTGAGGTCGACGCCGTGGTGCACCGTGGCGACGTAGTCGAGCTCGGCGGTCCGGTCGGCGTCGGAGATCGACACATAGGACGAGCGGGCCCGGACGTACGCGGGGAGGATGCCCGGGCCGGAGAAGCCGTGCACGGTGGTGAGCAGCGGTGCGCGGCAGTGCTCGGCGAGGGCGAGCGGCAGCCAGTCGAGGTGGTTGTGCACCAAGTCGAACTCCGACGAGCGGGCCATCGCGTGGGAGACGTGCATCGCCTCCCACACCCGGCCGTCCAGTTCCGGATCGTCGGCGTACCCCCGAGGGCACACGCCGTCGAGGGCGGCGGAGGTGACGGAGTCCAGCGTCGCGAAGAGGGTCACGTCCACGCCCCGGGTGACCAGCCCTTCGGCGAGCAGCCCGGTCACCTGCTCCCAGGGACCGTAGTGGTCTGGGGGTGTCCGCCAGGCGACCGGCCCGAGCAGGGCGACCCTCACGGGGACGGCGCGTCGGCGAGGTCGGCCGGATCGAGACGCAGGGTGGCGAGCAGCCCCACGTGCTTGGCGGGGTCCATCCGCTCCGGCAGTTCGCGCTCGACCCAGTCGGCCCTGGCCTGCTGCCCGCGGTCGCGCAGCGCCGCAACGATCCGGTACCTGGCGATCTTCATCGTCTACCCCCCTCTAGAAGCTGTTCGCGATGGTCATGCGTACCGGTGGCGGTCTGACCGGTGGCCAGGGCTCTGCGGCGGTGATCGGACGAGCGGCCATGACTTCCTTCTGGTGAACTCGTCGGCTCGGCGCGGGTGCCCGAGCGGTTTCCGGCCGGCGCCGGGTCAGCGGGGCATCCCGGTTCTCAGCTGGGCCAGCGAGCGCTTCAACAGCCGGGAGACGTGCATCTGGGACAGCCCGACCCGGACGGCGATCTCCGCCTGGGTCAGGTCACCGTAGAACCGCATGGTCAGGATCCGGCGTTCGCGTGCGGGAATCGCCGCGAGGAGCAGCCTGAGGGTTAGGTGCTCGTCCACGGTCGCGTATCCCGCATCGACGGCGCCCTTGAGCGCGTGGCGACCGATGCCGTCGGCCCCGGGTCGTGGCTCGTTCAGCGACGCCAGGCGATAGACACCGAGGGCGGCGACGGCGGCCAGGAGTTGGGCGACGGTCACCTCCAGGTCGTCGGCGAGCTCTCGATCCGTCGGTTGGCGACCGCGTTGCTGCGCCAGCCTGCCCCGGGCCTCGGGCACCTGTGCACCCAGTTCCTGGGCCGCCCGCGGGATCCGGATCGCCCAGGCCTTGTCGCGGAAGTGCCTCCGGATGCCACCGAGGATGGTCGGGACGGCGTAGGAGACGAACGGCACGCCCCGACTGCTGTCGTATCCGTCCACGGCCTTGATCAGGCCGAGCGCGCCGACCTGTGCCAGGTCGTCGTAGGACTCCCCGCGTCCGGTGTACCGGCGGGCCAGACGACCCGCCATCGGCAGGTTCGCCTCGATGACCCGGTTACGCAGCCGTGCGCGGTCGGGATCACCGACGGTCAGGGCTGCGCGTTGACGCAACAGTTGTTCGCTGTTTCCCGTGACCAGGCTCAGCGTCGGAGGGGAGGAAGCGGCTGTGGGTGTCACGGTGGAGGTGACCATTGTTGCAACGCCCCTAACGGGCTGGTGGCGGCGAGACTGGCGGCCACCGGGGACCCGGGCGACACCGTCACCGTACGCCTTCATCTCCCCGACCGACACCCGGACGGGCTCTGGGGGCGAACTCGGCTGTCTATCCGGTCGTCAGCCCGGCCGCTTGGCGACTGGCGCCGGCGCGAACTGCTCGGAGCCGTCGACGATCGCCTGGGACAACTCGGACAGCCGCCGGTTGCGACCGCGAGCGCTGTCGCGCAGCAACGCGAAGGCCTGGCCCATGTCCACCTGGAGGCGTTCGGCGAGGATTCCCTTGGCTTGTTCGATCAGGACACGGCTGTTCAGGGCAGTCTGCAGCTGTTCGGTGAGCATGTCGCGTCGGTGGATGGCGCGCTGTTGCAGCAGTCCGATGGTGGCCACGCCGGCGAGTGCTTGACCGATGCGGAGCTTGCCCTCGTCAAGGGCTCCCGGCCGGACCTCGAAGAGGTTCAGTGCGCCGATGATCTCGGAGCGCAGGCGCATGGGCAGGGCGTGCACCGCGGCGAAGCCGACCTCGGCCGCCGCGGCGGTGAACCTCGGCCATCGGGCAGTGGTCAGGTTCAGGTCGGCGACCGACACCGGTTGGCCCGTGCGGAAGCAGTCGAGGCAGGGCCCCTCGTCGGTCTGAAGCTGGAACAGCTCCAGCAGCCGGGTGCGTTCGGAGGAGGCGGCGACCACCTGCAGCGTGTCCCGCTGGTCGTTCAGGAGCAGCCCGGCCGCCGACACACCCAGCAGATCGACACACCTCTCGGTCAGCACGTGCAGGAACTCGATCACGTCGAAGTCGTCGACGAGAGTGTCGGCCATCTCCACGAAAACGTCGGCCAGCTGGGTCTCGGCCATCTCAGTCACCTCGTCAATCAGTGGTCCCACCGGTCACCCGACGGGCTGGTCCGTGCGGCGCCGTCTTGGCGCCGATCCCCTGTTCACCCATTCCGGTCACCACGTGTCCGGGCCGGGCCGAGACGCAGGCGCCGGGCGACGACGTCAGTCGCCACGTCCCGCAGCCGCCGGTCCTGGAAGTACGCGTAGGCGCGCAACCGGACGAGCGCCACCGCCGCGGGCACTCCCAACTGGACCATGATCATGCCGGTCGCCTGGTGCACCTCGGGGTGGTGCAGGCCGGTCCCCTCGGGCCCCTGATCGTCCCCGTCCATCCCGTGGCGCGTCCCGCCGTCCAGCAGCACCGCGCATGCCGTATCCGCCAGGACCAGCACGTCGGCCAGTTCCTCCGCCGCCAGGTCGTCGGTGCGGGCCCGGTAGAGGTCCAGGACACCGAGGCTGATCCCGCCCACCCGTAGTGGCAACGCGAACACCGCACAGACCCCGGCGAGCACCGCGGCCGGCGCGAACATCGGCCAGCGGTGCCGGCACTCCGGCACAGTCAGATCGGCGACCAGGACAGGTCCACCGGTGGTTGCGTCCACGCACGGCCCCTCACCTAGGGTGAGGGTCAGGTCTTCCAGCTCCAAGGCGGTCCGGTCCGTGGCGTACACCAGCTCGCGCGGCGTGGCGTCGAGGATGACCGCGACGGCGGCGGAGTCGACGCCCGAGACCGAGACTGCCGCCGCGCAGACATGATCGACCGTGATCGCGTTGCCTCGGGCGGCATCGCGCAGAACGGCCCACAGACGCAGCCGGCGATCGGAGGTCATCGGATCGCCGCGCTCCGGGTTGCCCATTCGCACTGCTGACTCCGACCCGGATCGTTCGAAGCGGACGTTACGGCACGGCGCTGAGGTCCGGGGCGACGGCCAAACCATACCGCGCATGGCGCCGCCGCGCGGCCGGCGGTGAAGCGGTCGCGGGCCGGAGGCCTGTGGGTCGCTGCCGTGGTGTTCGCGGTCGTACTCCTGCTGCTGCTCGTCTTCGTACTGCAGAACGGGCAACGCGCCGAGGTGTCGTTCCTCGGCGCGCACGGCACCTTGCCGATGGGGGTGGCACTGCTGCTGGCCGCGGTTTCCGGGGTCCTGCTCGTCGCCCTCCCCGGCACCGCCCGGATCGTGCAACTCAGAATGCTGGGCCGCCGTCGCGTCACGCAGGACGCCAGCGCGCCCGAGCATCGTGCGACCACCCGGCCGGCGACCGGCGTCTCCCGCGTCCCACTGCCGCCCCGCCCAGCGAGTCAGGACGGTTGAGCCCGGTCCGTCACCACGCCAGTCACCACGATCTCCCGCATCGGCCGTCTCCGCACCCCGGCTCGTCCTCGCGTCTTGTCGCATCCGGTGATGAGGGGCCCGCGGCCGTCGATCTCGCGGAGCCGTTCCGCAACCCGACGAACGGCGATGGCCGTCACCCACGCGAGACCGTCGACCTGATCGGGCGAAGGTCTGCCCCTGTCCCGGTCGGGACCGCGCTGCTCAGAACCACTGCCGCACCACGACGCCCGCGCCACCGCCGTTGTCGCCCAGGTTGTTGTCGTTGAAGGTGAAGACCAGGTGCGGTGCCGGATCGCCGTTGCTGGAGAACAGCATGCAGTCGCTGTCGGTGCCGACCGGGAACCAGGAGCTGGGGCCGTAGGTCCGGCTCGTCTTCTTCAGCCACATCGATCCGGTGGTCACCCGGGCGATGAGCGCGTAGCGGGGGGCGCCGGGTGCCGGCCATCCGCCGGTGGCGGGAGCGGCCGGCAGCTCGCCGGCGATGCTCTTGGTGGTGCCCCAGAAGTCGATCTGGACACTGCCCTGGGCACTCACCCGGAAGGCGTCCGAGTGGATGATCCTGATGGGCGACGACCACGCCGTCTGCCGGTTGCCGGGCGCGGACCAGGCGGCGTGGTCCTGGTGCTGCGGGGTGGTCGAGTGGTAGCAGTCGCCCAGGGCGGTGTCGGCCGCCGCCGGGCCGGCCGGCAGCAGCGTGACCGCGAGTGTGAGGGTGAACGCGGTGACGGTTGAGATGATCGCTCTGGCCTTCATGGCGGCTCCTGCCGGGAAGCCCGCCGACGGCAGCCGCCAGCGGTGGCGCCCAGTGTGTCCCATCCCGACAAGCAGCCGGCCCATCTCGGACGGGCCGACGGGGCCGGCCCGGCGAGGGTGCGGGACGGGTCAGGCGGTGCCGTGGTGCCCGTCCGGGGTCGCGGCAGTCGCGCCGGTGGCGTCGCCGAGCAGCGCGACCGCCTCGCGCAGCGCCTCGTCGATCGGCTGGTGGCGTAGGCCGAAGGTGGTGGTGGCGGCCGTGGAGTCCATGACGAACGGCCGCGCGAACTGGTACGCCGTGGTCTGGAACTCGCGCAGCATCGGGATGAAGAGGCCGGCGGCGCGGAGGATCGCGCCGGGGACGCTGGTGAGCTTCGGCGCGGGTGCTCCGGCCACCTCGGTGAATCGGGTGGCGAGTTCCCGGATCGTCATCGGCGCCGCGCTGGGCACGTGCCAGGCCCGGTTCCACGCCCGCTGGTCGGTGGCGGCGGTGACCAGCATCGCCGCCACGTCGTTGATCGACGTCCAGGTGCGCGGCACGTCGAGCGGGGCGGGGGCGAAGGTGCGGCGCCCGGCGAGCAGCGGCTTTCCCAAAAAGAAGCTGAAGATCGACTGTGCCTGGAGGTAGTCGCTGCCGCGTACCTCGGTGACGGCGTGGATCCGGCCGGAGCGCTGGGCGGCGAGGGCGTCGCGCCACATGTCGGCGCGCATCTTCAGCTTGGGGTGGGTGGCGGCGAGCGGGTTCTGCTCGGTCATCGGGCCGGTGACCTCGCCGTACCCGTAGAGACAACCGGCGATCACCAGCGGGGCGCCGGAGCGCTCGGCGGCGGTGAGCAGCGCGGTGGCCAGCGGCGGCCAGTCGGTGAGCCAGCGGTGGTAGGCCGGGTTGAGGCAGTTGTAGATCGCGGTCACGCCCTGCGCGAGTTCGCTGAGCCGGTCGGCGTCGGTGGCGTCGACGGCGATCCGCCCGACCCGGGGTGGTTCGGGCCCCGGCCGGAGCGGCTGACGATCCGGACCTGCTCGCCGCGCTCGGCGAGCTGTCGGGCGGTGGTCGCGCCGACCATGCCGGCGCCGACGATCAGGTGTACGGCCATTGGAGTCTCCCATCCGAAACGAGAGCAGCGCTCTCTAGCAAGACTCATGCTCACCCACTCGCACCCCCACTGTCAAGAGCACTGCTCTCGAATGTGTGCGACACTCCCTGACATGCCTGCCGCCACCATCCGGGCCAGGGCCCGAGCCGAGATGATCAATGAGATCAAGGCGATCGCCCGTCGCCACCTCGCCACGGAGGGGGCCAATCTCTCGCTGCGCGCCGTCGCCCGGGACATGGGGATGGTCTCCTCGGCGATCTACCGCTACTTCCCCAGCCGGGACGACTTGCTCACCGCACTGATCGTGGACGGCTACCACGCCCTCGGCGACGCCGCCGAGGCCGCCGACGCCGAGGTCACCGACCGCACCGACCTGCGCGGCCGGTGGCTCGCCGTCAGCCACGCGGTACGCCGCTGGGCGCTGGCCCACCCCGCCGAGTACGCCCTGCTCTTCGGCAGCCCGGTCCCCGGTTACGCCGCCCCGCAGGAAACCACCGTGGCGGCCACCCGGACCCCGGCCACCATGATCGGGATCCTCCTCGACGGCTTCGTCGCCGGCACCCTGACCGATCCCGGTCCCGGTGAACTACCCGGCCCGGTGCGCGCCGACCTCGCCGCCGTCCGCGACGCGCTCTTCGAGGGGCTCCCCGAGTCCCTCCTGGCCCGGGGCGCCACTGGCTGGCTCCAGTGCTTCGGCGCCGTCAGTTTCGAACTCTTCGGCCAGCTCGACGGCCTGATCGAGGCGCGGGAGGAGCACTTCGACCACCAGATGCGCCGGATGTCCGACCTGATCGGCCTGCCCTGAGCGGCGCCGTCCTGCCTGGCGAAACAGCTGACCAGACCGATCAGGAATCGAGAAGCGCAGGTCGCCCGGCCGCGCCTAGCGTGACTGCCATGGACATCACCATTCACTACACCTTCCTCCCGCACAACGACGCCGACGCCGCCCTGGCCTTCTACCGCGACACCCTCGGCTTCGAGGTACGCAACGACGTGGGATACGAGGGAATGCGCTGGATCACGGTCGGCCCCGAGAAGCAGCCGGGCACCTCGATCGTGCTGCACCCGCCGGCCGCCGACCCCGGCGTCACCGAGGACGAACGTCGCACCATCACCGAGATGATGGCCAAGGGCACCTACGGCGCCGTCACCCTGGCCACCCCCGACCTCGACGGCGTCTTCGGCCGGCTGGAGTCCAGCGGCGCCGAGGTCGTCCAGGAACCGACCGAGCAGCCGTACGGCGTGCGTGACTGCGCGTTCCGCGATCCGGCGGGCAACCTGCTCCGGATCAACGAGGTCCGCTGACCGCGGTGCCCGCCAGGGATGGGGCCACACGGGCTGAGCTGGTTAGATCAAGTCAGGTGACACCGACGGGGGCCGCCGCGAGGGTGGCCCCCGTGACAGATGGAGACGGGATGAGCATGGCCACGAAGGCGGACAACCGGTCGGCCGCGCCGCACGGTGCCGACAGCCACGACCTGATCCGCGTGCAGGGTGCGCGCGAGAACAATCTCGCCGATGTCAGCGTCGAGATCCCGAAGCGTCGACTCACGGTGTTCACCGGCGTTTCCGGCTCGGGCAAGAGTTCGCTGGTGTTCGGCACGATCGCCGCGGAGTCGCAGCGGCTGATCAACGAGACCT
The DNA here is from genome assembly GCF_019697375.1 of Micromonospora tarapacensis. NCBI lineage: Bacteria > Bacillati > Actinomycetota > Actinomycetes > Micromonosporales > Micromonosporaceae > Micromonospora > Micromonospora tarapacensis. The sequence goes on from NZ_JAHCDI010000004.1 coordinate 4,655,773, forward strand.
ACAGCGCCTTCGTGCAGGGCTTCATGCCGACGCTGGCCCGGCCCGAGGTCGACGTGCTCGACGGGCTGACCACCGCGATCATCGTCGACCAGGAGCGGATGGGGGCCAACGCCCGGTCCACCGTCGGCACCGTGACCGATGCCAACGCGATGCTGCGCATCCTCTTCAGCCGGCTCGGCCAGCCGCACATCGGCTCGCCGCAGGCATTCTCCTTCAACGTCGCCTCGATCAGCGGCGCGGGAGCGGTCACCATCGAGCGCGGGGGCACCACGACCAAGGAACGGCGGAGCTTCAGCATCACCGGTGGCATGTGCCCGCGCTGCGAGGGCATGGGCCGGGTCAACGACTTCGATTTGTCCGCGCTCTACGACGACAGCAAGTCGCTCAACGAGGGCGCGCTCACCATTCCCGGCTACAGCATGGACGGCTGGCAGGGCCGCATCTTCCGCGGCTGCGGCTTCCTCGACCCGGACAAGCCGATCCGCAAGTACACCAAGCGGGAGCTGGCCGACCTGCTCCACAAGGAGCCGACCAAGATCAAGGTTGACGGGATCAACCTGACGTACGCGGGGCTGATCCCGCAGATCCAGAAGTCGTTCCTGGCCAAGGACGTCGAGGCGATGCAGCCGCACATCCGTGCCTTCGTGGAGCGGGCGGTGACGTTCACCGCCTGCCCGGAGTGTGGTGGCACCCGGCTCAGCGCGGCGGCCCGGTCGTCGAAGATCAAGGGGATCAACATCGCCGACGCCTGCGCGATGCAGATCAGCGATCTCGCCGAGTGGCTGCGGGGCCTGGACGAGCCCTCCGTCGCGCCGCTGCTGGCGTCGTTGCGGCACACCCTCGACTCGTTCGTGGAGATCGGGTTGGGCTACCTCTCGCTCGACCGGCCCTCGGGCACCCTCTCCGGCGGCGAGGCGCAGCGCACCAAGATGATCCGTCACCTCGGGTCGGCGCTGACCGACGTCACCTACGTCTTCGACGAGCCCACCATCGGCCTGCACCCGCACGACATCGCCCGGATGAACGACCTGCTGCTGCGACTGCGGGACAAGGGCAACACGGTGCTCGTCGTGGAGCACAAGCCGGAGACGATCGCGATCGCCGACCACGTCGTCGACCTCGGTCCCGGTGCCGGCACGGCCGGCGGCACCATCTGCTTCGAGGGCACCGTCGAAGGGCTGCGGACCAGTGGCACGGTCACCGGCCGCCATCTCGACGACCGGGTCACCCTCAAGGAATCCGTGCGGACGCCCACCGGGCGGCTGCCGATCCGGGGCGCGGCGCGGCACAACCTGCGCGACGTCGACGTCGACATCCCGCTCGGGGTGCTGGTCGCCGTCACCGGCGTCGCCGGATCCGGCAAGAGTTCGCTCATCCACGGGTCGGTTCCCGCCGGGGCGGGAGTGGTGTCGGTCGGCCAGGATCCGATCCGCGGGTCGCGACGGAGCAACCCGGCGACGTATACCGGACTGCTCGAACCGATCCGCAAGGCGTTCGCGAAGGCCAACGGGGTGAAGCCCGCGCTGTTCAGCGCCAACTCCGAAGGCGCCTGCCCCAACTGCAACGGCGCCGGCGTCATCTACACCGACCTGGCGATGATGGCGGGCGTGGCCACCACCTGCGAGGAGTGCGAAGGGAAACGGTTCCAGGCATCGGTGCTGGAATACCACCTCGGCGGCCGTGACATCAGCGAGGTGCTCGCGATGTCGGTGACCGACGCCGAGAAGTTCTTCGGTGCCGGCGACGCCCGCACCCCGGCCGCGCACGCCGTCCTCGACCGGCTCGCCGACGTCGGGCTCGGCTACCTCAGCCTCGGCCAGCCGCTGACCACCCTGTCCGGCGGCGAGCGGCAGCGGCTCAAGCTGGCCACCCACATGGGCGAGAAGGGGGGCGTGTACGTCCTCGACGAGCCGACCACCGGCCTGCACCTCGCCGACGTGGCGCACCTGCTCGGCCTGCTCGACCGGCTCGTCGACGCCGGCAAGTCGGTCATCGTCATCGAGCACCACCAGGCGGTCATGGCGCACGCTGACTGGATCATCGACCTCGGCCCGGGCGCCGGCCACGACGGCGGCCGGATCGTCTTCGAGGGCACGCCCGCCGACCTCGTCTCCGCCCGGTCCACCCTCACCGGCGAGCACCTGGCCGCCTACGTCGGCGCCTGACCGAGGGCCGGTGAGGCGGCGCTCGTACGGGACCGTGGGGAGAAGTAACCGTCCAGGACGCGTCACAGACGTCAAAGACGGGTATCGTCGGTGTAGCCGGGCAGTCGCCCGCGACCGGGGCACCACAATCGGGCCCAGCACGAGCGCCGGACTTCACGGCATCACGCGGCAGGAATCTCCCGCGACCCGATGCGCCCCGCTCCCCTCAAGAAGGACTCTGCATGACTTCGAACGACGAATACGCCTCAGCGTTGTTTCTCGCCGCGCCCACCCTCGACGAGCCCGAGGACTCGGGCGCCAGCGTCGACGGGAGCGAAGAGGCGATGCGGCGGCTGCGCCACCCGTTCGCGGTGGGGCCCACCGCCCCGGCGCGGGGCGGCCGGCGCTGACGGCCGAGCGCGGGGAGCGGCGCAACTGACCCGTCGAGGGCCCGGCCGGGGTCTACCGCTGCCACCGCTCCGCGGGTAGGCAGTTCGTGGCCGCACGTCCGTAGATCACCGTTCCGTCCGGTCTGGCGTAGCAACGGGCGAGTCGGTCCTCGGACTGGAACAGCGGGCGTCGGTCGATCTCCGCTCCGTGGCCGTCGTAGCTGACCAACTCGGGACCGCTCTCGGCGTTCAGCCGGGCATGGCTACAGCGGCACCAGGCGGGCAGCTCAGCCACCGAGCGTGGCCAACTCCGAGACGACGACGTTGGTCAGCGCCCGGCCGTCCCGGCGGACCTGGCGGAGATACCACTTCTGGATCGGCGCATGCGTGGTCTTCGCGAACTGCCACGGCCCGCGCGGGCTGTTGAGCTGCCCGAGGCCGGCGATCGCGGCGTTGATCGCCTGCGGGCTCGGGTTCGTGCCAGCCGCTGCGACCGCCCGGTCCAGGACGGCCGCCGCGTCGTACGACGCCATCACGATAGAGGTGGGCACCCGGCCGGGATAGGTTGCGTTCCAGGCCGAGACGAACTCCCGGTTGGCCGCGTTGTCGAGGTCGGGTGAGTAGTTGAGACCGTTGTAGATGCCCTCCGCCGCGTCGCCCTGCTCGATCAGGCTTGCCGGTTCGGTCACGAAGCCCGCCGCGTAGAGCGGCAGGTCGGCCACGCTCGACTCGGCGTACTGCTTGACGAAGGTGATGGCGTTCTGCGCGTCGAAGAAGCAGTAGACCGCGTCGGCGCCCGATTCCTCGATCGCCTTCAGATACGGCCCGAAGTCCTCGGTGACCGGGAACGGGCTGAAGACGGCCCGCCCGCCGGGGTTGGCCAGCTGGCCGCCGAGGTCGGTGAACGTGTCGACGAAACCGCGCAGCTCGTCCCGGCCACTCTGGAAGTCCGGCCCGATGGCGAAGACCCTGCCCTCCTTGACCTGCTGCTTGACGAACGGCGCCATGGCCACGCCCGGCTCCACCGAGATCAGGTTGGTGTGCCAGACGTACGTCACCTCGGTCAGCGCCGGCCGCCCCAGCGCGCCGACGAGCGGCACCTCGTGCTCGTTGATGAGCGGCAGGATGGCCGCGACGTTGCCGCCGTTGATGATGCCGGTGACGGCCGAGACCCGCTCCTGTTCCAGCAGTTTCGTGGCGGACTCGACGACCACCTCGCCGTCGTATCCCTCGTCGGCGACGATCAGCTCGGCCGGGTGGCCGCCCAGCCGTCCGTCGCGCATGTCCAGGTAGAGCTGAAACCCGTCGCGCAGTTCGGAACCGGGTACCTGGAGCGAGCCGTCGATGTTGGTGATCATCCCGATCCGGATGGTCCCGGGTGTGGGCTCCGGGTCGCCGTCGCAGGCGGCGGTGACGAGCACCAGCGCACCGGTCAGCAGGGTGGCGAGCAGCCCTCGGGCAGCTGGGACGGCGCGTCGGGCCGGATGGGTGACGGTCACAGCATGCCCAGCAGCTGGGAACGCACCGCAGGGGTGAGCACCTCACCCATCCGGTTCGCCAGGTCGGTCATCTCGTACGAGACCTGGCCCACGTCGCAGCCCGGGGAGGCCAGCACGAGCAGCGAGGCCCCGTCGCTGAACGCCATGCAGAACATGAACCCGCCCTCCATCTGCGTCACATTCGAGATCACCGAGCCGGCCTCGAAGAAGCGGGCGGCCCCGACGAGCAGGGCGATCAGCCCGCTGCCGGTGGCGGCGAGCTGGTCCGCCCGGTCTCGGGGCAGGCCGTGGTTGTGTGCCAGGACCAGCCCGTCGGTCGAGATGGCGAGGGCATGGCTGACCTCGGGTGTTCGGCCGACGAAGTTCTGCAACAGCCAGCTCAGGTCGTTCGGGCTTGTCACGGCGTCGCTCCAGATCGGGGAGGGGGTGGACAGTCAGCGTCAGAAGGAGGCGGGTGCCCGGCGACCGGCGACACCCTTGGCGTAGGCCGACATCGCCGCCGCCACGGCCGCCGGGTCCAGCTTCCGCGCAGCGTCCGTGCTCGGTCGCTGCGCCTCGGGGACGAGGTGCGGCTGTGGTACCCGACGCGGCAACCCGACCTGGGTGGGCAGTGCCATCGTGGCGGCCGCCCACTTCTCGCCGGCGTGCGCCGGCCAGGTGACGGCCACCGAGTCGCCGTCCAACGCGGTCTTGAACCAGCCGTTCACCGCGTGCCGGTCCGGCGGGTGCGTGGTGGCGTCCTGGTGCGACGACTCGGCCTCGGTCTCGGCCGCCGGCTGGAACAGCGGCGCCAGCGGCGCCGGCGAGGAACGCGGCTGGCCGGAGCCGGCCGGCGCTGCCGCCCTGGCCCGGCCGGCACCGGCCGGCGCTGCCGCGCCGGCCTCGGCGTTGCCGGAGCCGGTCACCGGGTGAACGGCGCGGGCCACGGAGGGCATGACCGGGCGGCCACCGGCGGTGGAGGGTCGGCTCGGGCCCACCGCGGACTCCACCGGTTCCGGGCGCTGGGCCGGCCGGCGCACGACGACCGCTGCCGGCATCACGATCTCGGCCACCGTGCCGCGCGCCTGTCCGGGGTGCAACTCGACCACGACACGGTGCCGGGCCGCGAGCCGGGCGACCACGGTGAGGCCCATCGACCGTACTCCCGAGATGTCGACCGACGCCGGGTTGGCCAGCGCGGCGTTCAGCTGTTCGCACCGCTGCCTGGAGAGCCCGACCCCCTGGTCCACCACCTGCACGATGGCCCGGTCGGACAGCGCGTGCCCGGTGACCAGCACGTCGGTTTCCGGCGGCGAGTAACCGGTCGCGTTGTCCAGCAGCTCGGCGACCAGGTGCACGATCTCGTCCACCGCGGTGGGGGCGATACACAGTTCCTTGTCGACCGCGCCGATCCGAACCCTGGTGTAGTGCTCGATCTGGGACAGCGCGGCCTGGATCACATGGTCGAGCGGGACCGGCTCCTGGCGTACCCGGGAGATGCCGGAACCGCCGAGCACCAGCAGGCTCTGGTTGATCCGCGCCATCCGGGTGGCGAGATGGTCCAGGTGGTACAGCTGCTGCAGCCGCTCCGGGTCGGCCTCGTCGCGTTCCACCTCGTCGACCTGGGCAAGCATCGCGTCCACCAGCCGCTGCTCGCGCCGGGACAGGTGGACGAAGATCTCCGCGATGTTGGCCCGCATCACCGCCTGCTCGCCGGCGATCCGGACCGCCTCCCGGTGCAGCGCACGGGTCGCGGTCGCCACCTCGGCGATCTCGTCTGAGCCGGTGATCTTGAACTCCGACACCGAGCGGTCGGCCACCTCGTTGGGTTGCACGCTGCCCGGCCGGGCCGCGCTCAGCTCACGGACCACAGCCGGCAGCCGGTCGTACGCCACCTTGGTCACCGTGTTGCGCAGCGAGCGCAGCCGGCGGGTGATCCGCCGAGCCACCACACCGGTGAGTACGGCGGTGAGCGCCAGCACGAGGAAGATGCCGACGCTCTGCAACAGCGCGTCGCGGAGCAACTGCCCACGCTCGGCCGCCACCCGGTCGGCCACCGCGGCGTCCACTTCGCTCTGGATCCGGAACATCTGGGTGATCCAGCCGTCGGTGGCCACGACCCAGGCGTCCGCGTCGACTCCGAGCCGTTCACCGGGAAGCGTCCGGCCCACCTGGTCCTGTAGCCGCTGCGCGGCAACCACCCGCTGGTCGGTGCCGATCTGCTCCCAGTTCGCCACCCACCCCGGTTGGGCCAGGGCCAGGAAGGCGTTGCCGGCCTCGGCGTATCGGGCCTGGGCGCCGACGATCTCCTGCTGCCCGGCCGGGGTCAGCTCGCCGCTGGCGAGGCTGCGCAGCACGATGACCTGGAGCTGGCCGATCGCCTCGCCCGCCTCCGACATCGCTGCTGCGGCCCGGACGTCGTCGGCGATCCGCGTCGACGTGTCGGTGGCCACCGACGCGCGGAAGGTGAGCAGGTCGGCGACGAGGATGCGGTAGCTGAAGGCGATCGCGGAGAGCGAGGCACGAGGGCTGGAACGAACCTGCTCGCGAACCGTGCTCAGCGCGTTCAGGCCGGCCTCGACGCGTCGCAGGGCGGGGGTCGCGGCGTTCACGTCGGCCTGCCGCCGCCGAAACTCGATGATCTCGTCGTCCGTGCGCCCGACCTGCTCGGCGAAGGTGATGCTGGCCGCCTGGCTCTGGGTGGTCAGCTCGACTGCGGCGATCACCCGCTCGGCCTGAAGGGCGCGGGCCAGCGCGCCTGCCTGGGTGGAGAGCGTGACGACGTCGTGCACGGTGCCCGCGTTCAGCACCTGCCGGACCGTGCCCTCCAGGGCCAGGCCGGCGAACCCGACGACGGCGACCAGTGGCACGGCGACCAGCAATCGCAGTAGGCGGACGATGCTGCCGCGGGCCAGCCACCCCCGACGCGCTTCGGCATGCGTACGCACCGCGCTTGTCGCAATTGCACGTGTCACCAGCGTACTCCGCCCCTTGCCTCATCGACACTGATCAGCAGGACCCGACGGACATGTCGGATACATGGTGGAGTGTGGGCGGCACGCCCACGTCAGAGCGCATTCCTACCACGAGGTACGAGGCCGCTTCCAGGTTCTTGATCGGCCGTCCGGGGCGTGAGTGACGGGTCGGACATCGCCTCAAAACACGACGCCGATAACTGATCAACCGATCGCCGCGAATACACCAACGTACGGGCGATGCGTTGCCCGTTCCGATCCGGTATGGACGGGCGATCCGCCGCAGTGCCGGACGGATACCCCTACCGGGTATATGGTGGAGGCTGAGGAGGCGATGAGATTGTCCCAGACCGACGCCCAGCATCACATGGCGCAGCCCGGCGGCGGGCACGGTCCGCACGACAAGCACGCCGGGCACGACCCGGAGGCGTTCCGCCGGAAGTTCTGGTGGAGCCTGGCGCTGACCGTGCCGATCGTGGTCACCAGTCACCTGGTGATGGACTGGTTCGGCTACCAGCTGGACTTCCCCGGGATCGAACTGGTCGGGCCGGTGCTCGGCACCGTGGTCTTCGGCTACGGCGGCTGGCCGTTCCTGCAGGGGGCCCTCCGCGAGATCCGGGACCGTGCGCCGGGGATGATGCTGCTCGTCGCCATGGCGATCACGGTGGCCTACGTGGCGTCGCTGGCCACCGCGTTCGGCGCGTTCGACCTGGACTTCTGGTGGGAACTGGCCGCGCTGGTCACCATCATGCTGCTCGGGCACTGGCAGGAGATGAAGGCGATCGGTCAGGCGCGCGGTGCGCTGTCCGCGCTGGCCGCGCTGCTGCCGGACGACGCCGAGCGGCTCGGCCCGGACGGGCAGCCGCAGCGGGTGCCGGTGACCGACCTGCGCCTCGGCGACCTGGTCCTGGTCCGCCCTGGTGCGCGGGTTCCGGCGGACGGTCAGGTCGTCGAGGGCCGGGCCGAGGTCGACGAGTCGATGATCACGGGTGAGTCGCGGCCGGTGTCCCGCTCCACCGGTGACCGGGTGGTGGCCGGAACGGTGGCCACCGACGCGGCGCTGCGGGTCCGGATCGAGGCGGTCGGCGACGACACCGCACTGGCCGGCATCCAACGGTTGGTGGCCCAGGCGCAGCAGTCCAGCGGTCGGGCCCAACTGCTGGCCGACCGGTTCGCCGCCTGGCTGTTCTACATCGCCACCGCGACCGCCGCGGTCACGCTCGTGGTCTGGTCCGTGCTGGCCGGCCTGGACGACGCGGTCGTGCGTACGGTGACGGTGCTGGTCATCGCCTGCCCGCACGCACTCGGCCTGGCCATCCCGCTGGTGATCGCGTTGTCCACCGCGGTCGCCGCGAAGGACGGCATCCTGATCAAGGACCGGCTGGCGCTGGAGCGGATGCGCACCGTGGACACGGTGCTCTTCGACAAGACCGGCACCCTGACCAAGGGCGAACACGTCGTCACCGACATCGCCGCCGCCGAATCCGAACCGGATGCGGCCGGCCTCACCGAGCGCGACGTGCTCGCCATCGCCGCGGCGGTGGAGGCCGACAGCGAGCACCCGCTCGCCCGGGCGATCGTGGCTGCCGCCGCGCAGCGGGAAGCCCGCCGGACGGCGACGGGTTTCCACTCACTTCCCGGCCGCGGGGTACGCGCCGAGGTCGACGGGGTGACGTACGCCGTCGGCGGGCCGGCGTTGCTCCGGGAGTTCGACACCGCGGTCCCCGACGGCCTCGCCCGGCGGCAGGACGACTGGTCCCACCGTGGCGCCGCCGTGCTGTACCTGCTCCGGCCGCACGACGGCCGGGCGACCGTGCTCGGTGCCCTCGCCCTGGCGGACGAGGTGCGGCCGGAGGCCCGGCAGGCCGTCGCCGACCTGCGGGGGCAGGGCATCCGTAAGATCGTGATGATCACCGGGGACGCGCGTCCGGTCGCCGAGGCGGTCGCCGCCGACCTGGGGTTCCACTCCGGCGAGGACGAGGTCTTCGCCGAGGTGTTGCCGGCGGAGAAGGACGACGCGGTGACGGACCTGCAACGGCGGGGGCTGCGGGTGGCCATGGTGGGCGACGGGGTCAACGACGCGCCGGCGCTGGCCCGCGCGAATGTCGGCATCGCGATCGGCGCCGGCACCGACGTGGCCATCGAGTCCGCCGGGGTGGTGCTCGCCTCGTCCGACCCGCGCGGCGTGACCGGAGTGATCCGGCTGTCCCGGGCCGCGTACCGGAAAATGATCCAGAACCTGGCCTGGGCCGCCGGTTACAACGTGGTCGCGCTGCCGCTCGCCGCCGGTGTCCTGGCCTGGGCCGGGGTGACGTTGAGCCCGGCGGTCGCCGCCGTGCTGATGTCGGCCTCCACCATCGTGGTGGCCCTCAACGCCCAGTTGCTGCGCCGGGTCGAACTACGCCCGCGGGACTGAGCACCCGGTCCGGGCAAGCTCCTGCCCGACCGGGGCCGGGCGCGGCGACGAGACTCGACGGCATGGCGCCGGAGCCAGGTCAGGGTCCGTTCGCCGCGGGGTAGGCACGGGTCTCGGTGGCCTTGACCGCCGCCCAGACCAGCTGCCCCGGGGCCGGTCTCAGCTGGGCGGCGGCGGCCGGGGTGACGTCGGCGGCCACGTCGATCGGACCGGTGAGTTGGATCCGCAGGTTGTCGCCGTGCCGCTGGACCCCGGCGATGGTGGCCGGCCAGGTGTTGCGGGGGCTGCCGTCGGGTCGTCGCGGGTGCAGCGCCACGGCCGACGGCGCGAAGGCCACGAAGACCTCGCCGTCGTGCTGGTCACCGGTGGTCAACCGGAACCCGTCGGTGAGCCGGACGCGGTGCCCGCTGGCCCGGCCGCGGTAGAGGTTGAGCCCGACCAGGCGGGCGACGTAGTCGGTGCGGGGTTGCGCGGTGACCGTGGTGGCGCTGCCCTCCTGGACCATTCGGCCGTCTTCGATGATGACCAGCCGGTCGGCGAGCACGAGGGCGTCCAGTGGATCGTGGGTGACCAGCATCGCTGCCCCGGTGTGCGCGGCGAGGTGCCGTTGCAGTTGCGCCCGGGTGTCGAGGCGGGTGCCGGCGTCGAGCGCGGCCAGCGGCTCGTCGAGCAGCAGCAACGCCGGCTCGACGGCCAGGGCACGGGCGAGCGCGACCCGTTGGGCCTGCCCGCCGGAGAGCTGCCGGGGCTTGCGGCGGGCGTGCTCGGTCAACCCCATCCGGGCCAGCCAGTCGGCGGCCCGCTGCCGGGCCCGCTGCCGGTCCAGGCCGTGCCGGCGCGGGCCGAACGCGACGTTGTCCAGCGCGCTGAGGTGGGGGAAGAGCAGATAGTCCTGGAACACCACGCCGATCGGGCGGCCCTCGGTGGGGACCCAGCTGCGCCCGTCGGGACGGTCGAGGTCCCGCCCGGCCAGGCTGAGGTGACCGGCCGAGAGCGGCAGCAGGCCGGCGAGCGCACGCAGGGCGGTGGTCTTGCCCGCGCCGTTGGGCCCGAGGAGCGCGACGACCTCGCCCGGGGCGATGGTCAGCGGCAGGTCGAGCCGGAAGCTGCCCCGGTCCACCACGAGACGGGCGTCGAGCAGCGGCCCGCCCGGGCGCGTGCCGGCAGTGCGGGTGGTCCGGCCGGCGGTCACGGCGCGCTGACCCAACGGTCCCGCAGGCTGGCCAGGATCACCACGGAGACGGTGAGCAGGAGAAGGCTGAGCACGATCGCGGCCTCCAGATCGGTCTCCAGGGCGAGGTAGACGGCCAGCGGCATGGTCTGCGTCCGGCCGGGGTAGTTGCCGGCGAAGGTGATCGTCGCGCCGAACTCGCCGAGGGCGCGGGCCCAGCAGAGCACCGCGCCGGCGGCGATGCCGGGTGCGACGAGCGGCAGCGTGACGTGGGTGAAGGTGGTCCACCGACCGGCGCCGAGGGTGGCGGCGGCCTCCTCGTAGCGGGTGTCGGCGCCGCGCAGCGCGCCTTCCACGGCGATGATCAGGAACGGCATGGCGACGAACGCCTCGGCGAGCACGACCGCCGTGGTGGTGAACGGCAGGGTGATGCCGAACGCCGAGTCCAGCCACGAGCCGACCAGCCCGCGCCGGCCGAAGACCAGCAGGAGCGCCACGCCGCCGACCACCGGCGGCAGCACGAGTGGCACGGTGACCAGGGCGCGCACCAGCCGGCGGCCGGGGAACGGGACGCGGGCCAGCAGCCAGGCCAGCGGGATGCCCAGGACGAGGCAGAGCAGGGTGGCCAGCGTGGCGGTCTGCACCGACAACCGCAACGCGGTGAGTACCCCCGGCTCGGTGAGCCGCTGCGGCAACGTGCTCCACGGGGCGCGGACCAGCAGCCCGGCCAGGGGCAGCACGAGCAGGGCCAGCCCGAGCGCGGCGGGAAACAGCAGCGCGACCGGTATCCGGCCGGTGCGCCTGGTGCGGGTGGGTGAGGCGGTCACGGCCGGCGGCGTCGCCTCGCCATCTGTGCGGGCCACCGGTCAGGGCGCCTGGAACCCGGCCGCGGTGAGCACGCCGAGGCCGGCGTCGGAGCGGACGTACTCGACGAACGCCCGGGCGGCTGGCCTGTTCGGCGCGCCCCGCAGCACGATGATCGGATAGTCGTTGATCGCGCCGGCCGACTCGGGGAACTCGACGCCGTCGACCTCGTCGGCGGCGGCCCGCGCGTCGGTGCGGTAGACCAGCGCGGCGTCGACCTCGCCGAGCCGTACCTTGGCCAGCGCGGCCCTGACGTCCTGTTCGAGGGTGACCGGGGTGAGCGCCACGCCGGCCGAGTCCAGGGCGGTACGCGCCGCCGCCCCGCACGGCACCTGTTCGGCGCAGAGCGCGACCAACGTGTCGGCCCCGGTGAGATCACCCAGGCCGGACACTCCATCCGGATTGCCCTTCGGCACGGCGATGACGAGCCGGTTGCGCACGACGACCACCGGCTCACCGTCACCGTTGCCGGCCTCGGTGACGGTGGTCGTGTTGGCCGGTGCCGCCGCGGCGAACACGTCGGCCGGCGCGCCCTGGTTGATCTGGGTGGCGAGGGCGGAGCTGCCGGCGAAGCTGAAGGTCACCCGCACCCCCTGGTGGGCAGCCTCGAAGTCGGCGCCGATGCGGGTGAACGACTCGGTCAACGACGCGGCGGCGAACACGGTCAGCTCGCCGCTGACCTCGCTGCCAGCGGCGGCCGGCGGCGGGTCGGGGCGCCGCCGCAGCCGATCAGCCCCAGCGCCGCCAGGGTGGTCGACACGGCCAGGACGGTGCGCAGCCGTGCCGATCTCACGAGCCGACCCTCCCTCTGCTCCCGACCGCCGTGATCGGCTTCTCCACGACGACCGTCGTCGACTTGATCACTGCCACGGCCACCGAACCGACCTCCAGACCGAGGTGGTCGACCGCCTCCCGGCTCATCAACGACACCAGCCGGAACGGGCCGGCCTGGATGTCCACCTGCGCCATCACCGCGTCCTTGACGACGGCGGTGACGATGCCGGGCAGCCGGTTGCGGGCCGAGGACTCCTCGGCCCGACCGCCTGGCTCGGCCGCCTGCGCCCGGACGAACGCGGCGAGGTCGACCCCGTCGATCACCCGGTGGCCGTGCCCGTCACGGCTCGCATCGAGCCGACCGGCGTCCACCCAGCGACGAACCGTGTCCACGCTGACACCGAGCAGCTCGGCCGCCTCACCCATCCGAAACATGGTCACGACGGCATCGTAGACGACCGCGCCTGCGGTCGACAGCAGGCACATTGACTCGTATCTCCGGCGCACTGACGCGGTTTCAGGGTCGCATCTGCGTCACGCCGGAGGGTCGGCGCCGACCCGCCTCGCCAACCGCCGGCGCGGCACGCCTCACCCAGGGCCGGCCGGCGCTGGCCGACACCGAGCCGGAACTGGGGCTGCTGCCCGCCCGGCTCACCATCACCTTCGGTTTCGGCCCGGGCCTGTTCGCCGCCGCCGGTCTCGACGACCGTCGCCCGCCCTCGGTGACCGACCTGCCCCGTTCGCCATCGACCGGGCTGCAACCCAACTGGTCCGGCGGGGACCTGCTGGCCCGGGCACACGTCACCGACGACCGGTTCCGGATCCTGCGCCGCCCCTACAACTACGATGGGACACCGACCGCCGACGGCACCGCCGACAGCGGCCTGATCTTCGCGTCGTACCAGGCCGACATCGCGACCCAGTTCCTGCCCATCCAGCGACCGCTCGCCGAGCGGGACCTGCTCGACGAGCGGACCACCCCGATCGGCTCCGCCGTCTTCGCCGTACCGCCCGGGTGCCCGGAGGGCTGCTGGGTCGGCCAGCAACTGCTCGACTGACGAGGAGAATGACCAGCATGCTCATCCGTCTCCGCCGACCGCTCACCGCCGGACTCCTCGCCGCCGTCCTGGCCGCCGCGGCTCTGCTGGTCCCGCCCGCCTCCCCCGCGTACGCGCACAACGCGCTGCGCAAGGCGACGCCCGCCCAGGACGCCGAACTCACCACCCCGCCGAGCAGGATCACGCTGGAGTTCATGCAGAAGCTCAACCCGTCGTTGACCACCATCACACTCAGCGACGCGGGCAAGCAGAAGGTGGCCACCGGCGAGCCGGACGTGACCGGCGCCAAGGGCACGGTGACCATCGAGGCGCCACTGGCCAACGGCACCTACACGGTCGGGTACCGGGTGGTCTCCGCCGACGGGCATCCCGTGCAGGGGTCGTACAAGTTCACCGTCGCCGACCCGACGGCCACCGCCGAACCCACCCCCAGCGCCACCCCTGCGGGGAGCGAACCGGCGGCGACTCCGAGCGCCGCACCGACCTCCGCCGCCGCTGCCAGCCCCGCCGCCAGCGGCTCGTCCGGCGGCTCCGGCACCGTGGCGCCGCTGGCCGGGGTGTTGGTCGCCCTGGTCGCCGGCGCGGCGGTGGTCCTGCTCCGGCGTCGTCGCGCCGGCGGCGGAGCAGCCGAAAAGTGATCATCACATCGGCCGGGTCGGGCCGGCCGGCCGGACCCGGTCTCAGCGCAGCAGCACCGGTCCGGCGTCGATCCGGGTCCGGAACAGCAGGTACGGCCTACGGCGCAGATCCTTTCCCCCGTGGTAGCCGGGCTGCCGGTGCAGCTGGTTGGCGGTGACGTAGAGGTGCCCGTCGACGGCCAGCGACATGGTGTCGGGCCAGAGCAGCCGGGGATCGTGCACCACCGTCTCGTACTCGCCGTCCGGACGGCGCCGCAGCACCGCGTTGTGCTCGTACGAGGTCAGGTAGACCCGGCCGGCGTCGTCGCTCTCCAGGCCGTCGGAGCCGGTGCCCTTGTCGCCCTCGTGGACCACGGTCGCGGCGACCTCGGCCTCGCCGGCCGAGACGTCGGCGAGGGCGTCGGTGGCGACGCTGTACCACTGGCGCGAGGCGAGCGGGCAGTAGTGGAGCCGAGCGCCGTCGGCGGAGATGGCGATGCCGTCGGAGCCGATCATCACTGGTTCCGCCGGCCTGTCCGGCGGCCGTTGCAGGAACGGCCGCCCCTCCACCAACGGCCGGAAGCGGGACAGCGGCTCCGCCTTGGTGGACGGGTGGTCGTGCAGTCGCCGCCACGACGCTCCGGTCGCCAGGTCGACCACGATGATCCCGTTCGGGCCGGCGACCGCCGAGTCGGTGATGTAGGCCACCCCCGCCGCACCGCGCCGCAGGTCGAACCGCACGTCATTGAGGTACGTCGTGGGTAGCGCCACGTTCGCCGGAAAGGTGATCACCTGGGCGACCGTGTCGGTGTCCAGGTCGATCCGGACCAGCTTGGGGCCACCGGGGCGGGTGGGCCGGAACATCGGGCTGCCGGTGTCGAGCACCCAGAGCCGATCGGCGGGATCGACGACGACACTCTGCACCGAGACGAACGCCTCCGCGTCGTCGTCGCCGCCCGGCCGGTTCCGGGCCTCGTCGGGGTACGGCACCTCGTCGCCGTCACGCAGCTCGACGACGGTGGCCGGCACCTCGTCACCCCACCTGGGGAAGTTGACGAAGATCCGGCCGGCGTGCGAGACGCTCACCCCGGTCGGCATCGGCCCGGTGAAGGCGTGGACGAGTTCCAGTTCCCCGACGGTCTCGCCCGACGCGGGTTCGCTCATCTGCCGCTCCTGACTCTCGATGCCGCCCCGTTCCCGTGGCCGCCGGGCGCAAACGTGCCCCGGTCCGGTCGGTGGCGACAGGACAGCCCGGCCCGTCACGGCCACCTCCGCGCCGCGCCCGTTCGGGCCGCCCGATCGGTCAGTCGGGGGTGGCCCGCGGCGACGGTCCAGCCCTGTCGGCGCGCCGAATCGCCGAGCCCGCAGGCCGGCGGCGGAGTCCGGCGGCGGTCCGGCTTCCGAGTACCGGCCGGCGCAAGCCAAGGTGACGGGTATGCCCCAGGTGCCGGACCTCAGGCGCCGCGGGGGGCGTACATGATGACGGCCACGCCGAGCAGGCAGATCGCCGCGCCGGTGAGATCCCACCGGTCCGGGCGGAAGCCGTCGAAGACCATCCCCCAGGCGAGCGAACCGGCGACGAAGACCCCGCCGTACGCGGCCAGGATCCGGCCGAAGTTCGGGTCGGGCTGGAAGGTGGCGACGAAGCCGTACGCACCCAGGGCCAGCACCCCGGCGGCGACGAACCACAGCCCCCGGTGTTCACGCCAGCCCTGCCACACCAGCCAGGCCCCGCCGATCTCGGCGACCGCGGCCAGGACGAACAGCAGCACCGAACGCAGTACGGTCACCCGGCGCACCCTACCTCCGCCCGGCGCTATCCTCGGCAACTGGGCATTGGGGGCACCCGCGGACCGGTAGGGGGTGAGCTGTGCGGCCCGAACGACCGCCCACCGATCCGGATGTCGACCTCGATGTCCCGCGCCAACGCGCGGAACTGCGGGGTGGCGCCGCCAGCCTGCTCGCCGCGATCGCCGTCGGTGGCATGGTCGGCGCGGTGGTAAGGCACGGGCTGGCCGTGGCGTTTCCACACCCGCCCGGGGGATTTCCGTGGGCCACCTTCGCCGTCAACGTCTCGGGTTGCCTGCTCATCGGCGTGCTGATGGTGCTGATCACCGAGGCGTGGCAGGCACCGCGGCTGGTCCGGCCCTTCCTCGGCGTCGGCATCCTCGGCGGCTACACCACCTTCTCCACGTACGCCGTCGAGGTGCAGCAGGCGGTGGCCGCCGGCGCGACGCGGACCGGGCTGCTGTATCTCGCCGGGACTCTCGTCGCCGCCCTCGCGTCGGTGCGCATCGGCGTGACGCTGACCCGGCTGGCGACCGGGGTGGTCCGGAAGCGGAGCGCCGGATGAGCGTGATCCTGGTGGCGCTCGGGGCCGCCCTCGGCGCGCCGCTGCGCTACCTGGTGGACCGGGCGGTGCAGGCCCACCACGGCTCCTCCTTCCCCTGGGGCACCTTGACCGTCAACATGGCGGGCTCGTTCATCCTCGGCGTCCTGATCGGTGGCGCCGCGGTGGGAGCGGTACCCGGCTCCCTGGTCGCCCTGCTCGGCACCGGCCTGTGCGGGGCGTTGACCACCTACTCGACCTTCGGCTACGAGACCGTCCGTCTCTACGAGGACGGGGCCCGGCGGCACGCGCTGCTCAACGCCGGGGTCAGCGTCGTTGCCGGCCTCGGTGCCGCCTTCGTCGGCGTGACCCTCGCCGGTGCGCTCTGGTCCTGAGCCCGACGGGCGGGCGCGGCCGTCGGAAGGGCGGGCTCAACCGAGGTTCCGGCGCAGCCGCTTGTCGACGGCGACCACGACGGCGGCGACGGCCCCGACACCCAGGATGCGCAGCCACACGTCCAGCCCGATCGGTGCCGTACCGAAGATGCCGTTCAGCGGGGGCAGGTACGTGATGGCGAGCTGGCAGCCGGCCTGCGCCGCCACCCCGAGCAGCAGCCAGCGGTTGGTGAAGAACCCGATCCGCCATGCCGAACGGGTCAGTGACCGGCAGCTGAACAGGTAGAACATCTCGACCACGACGAAGAGGTTGAGCGCCGCCGTACGCGCCTGGGCGACGTCCGCGCCGTTGGACCGCTCCCACTCGAACACCCACCACGCGCCGGCCACCAGCAGCGCGGCCACCAGCAGGATCCGGACCGTCAACGCGCCGGTGAGCAACGGCCGGCCCGGGTCACGGGGTGGCCGTCGCATGATGCCGGTCTCCTTCGGCTCGAAGGCGAGTGTCAGGCCGAGCAGGACCGCGGTGGTCATGTTGATCCACAGGATCTGGGTGGGCAGCAACGGGAGGGTGGCACCCAGCACGACGGCGACCAGGACGACCAGTCCCTCGCCCAGGTTCGTCGGCAGCGTCCAGACGATGAACTTGGTGATGTTGTCGAAGACTCCGCGACCCTCCTCGACCGCGGCTTCGATGGTGGCGAAGTCGTCGTCGGTGAGGACCATGTCGGCTGCCTCCTTGGCAACCTCGGTGCCGGAGCGCGCCATGGCGACGCCGATGTTCGCCTGCCGCAACGCCGGGGCGTCGTTGACCCCGTCACCCGTCACCGCGACGACGTGGCCACGCTCCTGGAGCGTCTCCACCAACCGGAGTTTCTGTGCCGGGGAGACGCGGGCGAAGACGGCGGCCCGTTCCACCGCGTCGGAGAACCGCTCCGCGGGCAACCCGTCGAGATCCGTCCCGGTGACCACCCGGTCGTGCCGGTCCTCGTCGAGCAGTCCGAGTTGACGGGCGATGGCGCCGGCCGTCGCCGCATGGTCGCCGGTGATCATCTTGACGTCGATCCCCGCGGTGTGGCAGGCCCGCACCGCCGGGGCGGCGGCGCTCCTGGGCGGGTCGAACATCGCCTGCAACCCGGTGAGGACCAGGGTGCCGGGCAGCGAGGCCGCGTCGAAGCCGTCCGGGCCGTCCGGCGGCCGTACGGCGGTGGCGAGCACCCGCAGCCCTCGGCCGGCCAGTTCCTCCGCCGCGCGCAGGGCGGCTTCGGCCCGTACCGGACGGAGTGCCCCGTCGGCGGCCATCTCGGCACGACACATCGACACGATCCGCTCGACGCTTCCCTTGGCCAGCACGACCGCACGGTCCGTGGCCCGCTCGTCGTGCAGGGTCGCCATGAACTGCCGGGCCGAGTCGAAGGGGATGGTGTCCCGCCGCGGCCAGTCGGCCGCCAACTCGTCCTGGTCGATCCCGGCCTTGGCCGCGACCACCAGCATCGCGCCCTCGGTCGGGTCGCCGGCCAGCGTCCACCCGCCGTCCTGCTCGCGGATCCGGGCGTCGTTGCAACCCGCGCCGGCCAACAGGGTCCAGCGCAGCGCCTCGCCGCCCCGGCCGTCGTCGCGGATCTCCCCCGCCGGCCGGTAGCCCGAGCCGGTCACCTCGTACCCGCCGTCCGGGGTCCACAGCGCCCGGACGGTCATCTGGTTCTCGGTGAGGGTGCCCGTCTTGTCGGAGCAGACGACCGTGGTGCTGCCCAGCGTCTCGATCGCCGGTAGGCGGCGGATCACCGCCCGCCGCCGGGCCATCCGGGTCACGCCGATGGCCAGCGTGATGGTGACCGCCGCCGGCAGCCCCTCGGGGATCGCGCCCACGGCGAGCGCGACGGCGGCGGTGAACGTCTCGACCGCGTCCTGGCCGCGGAGCAGCCCGACCCCGAAGGTCACCGCCGCCAGCACCAGGATGACCACGGTCAGCACCCGGCTGAACCGCCCCAGCTTGCGGGTCAGCGGTGTGGCGAGCACCTCCGCCGCACCGACGAGACGGTGGATCTGTCCCAGTTCCGTGTCGGCGCCGGTGGCCACCGCGATCCCGGTGCCGGTGCCGGCCGCGACCAGGGTTCCCGACCAGACCATGTTGCGCCGGTCGGCCACCGGCGTCCCGACCGGCAGTTCCGCCTCCGACTTGTCCACCGGCACCGACTCGCCCGTCAACGCCGACTCGTCGACCCGCAGTTCGGCCAGCCGGACCAGCCGCAGATCCACCGGCACCTTGTCGCCCGCCTCCAGCAGCACCAGGTCGCCGGGGACCAGCTCGTCCGAGGAAACCGTCCGCGCCTCGCCGTCGCGGACCACCCGCGCCTCGGTACGCACCATCGACCGCAGGCTGTCCAGCGCCGCCTCGGCCCTGGACTCCTGGGCGTACCCGATCCCGGCGTTGATCAGCACCACCGCGAAGATCACCGCGGAGTCGACGTACTCCCCGAGGATCGCGGTGACCACGCCCGAGGCGATCAGCACGTAGATCAGCGGGTTGTGGAACTGCCGCAGGATCCGGCGCAGCACACTGGCGCCGCCGGCGGCGGGCAGCACGTTGCGGCCGTACCGATCGAGCCGACGGGCTACCTCCGCGCCGCTCAGACCGCGCTGCGGGTCCGTCTCCAGCAGCAGCACGACCTCGTGGCCGGACATGCCGTGGTGTTCGTCCTCACGCGACTCGCCAGCCGACTGTTCGAGCGTCACCGCCACCCCGCTGAGGATCAGAGAACGGACCCGCGTGCCGCCGGGCCGGGTTGCCGCTGCGGGGCGCCCGGCGGGGCGCAGCGTCTACCATCCTGCGGGACGACGCCCGCTTCGCAGGTCGGAATGCCTGATCAGGTGGCCGGTCAGCCGGCGGTGCGCCCCTCCGCCTCCGCGTCCGTGCCGAGACGGCGGCGCAGGGCGGCGATCTCGGCACGCAGCGCAGCCACGTCGTCGCTGGTCACCGCCGCCGGCTTGTCGGCCGCGGCCGAGACGCGCTCGACGATCCACGTCGCCAGCGAACCGGTGACGAAACCGATCAGCCCGATCCCGCCGATCATCAGACCGAGGGCCACGAACCGCCCCATGGTCGTCACCGGGTAGTAGTCGCCGTAGCCGACGGTGGTGATGGTGACCGTCGACCACCACAGCGCGTCGTCGAAGGAGGTTATGTTGGCCTCCGCCGCGAAACGCTCGGCGTCCAGCACCGCCAGCGCGGAGACCAGCACCAGCAGCGCGGTGGTGGCGGCGACGTAGACCGCCAGCCGACCGCGCGCCCACACCTCGGTACGGCGGTTGATGGTCAGCACGATCATGATCAGGCGCACCGCGCGCAGCGGCCGAAGGATCGGCAGCGCCAGCACCACGAGGTCGAACAGGTGGCCCCGGACGAATCGCCGCCGGTCCGTGGCCAGCCCCAGCCGCACGATGATGTCGGCCCAGAACAGCAGCCAGACGGCGACCGTCGTGGCGGTGCAGGCCGCCCGCCAGGTCGGATCCAGGTCGGGATCCAGGATCGGTGCCGCGTAGACCACCAGGAACATCACCGACAGCACGGTGAGCGGGGCGGCGGTCAGCCGTTCCCAGGCGGTCAGCCGGTCCGTACCCTGCGCCGTCGTACCGCTCATCAGCTGGCTCCCGTTGTCCTCGTCGTACGGGTTGACCGGGCCATGGTCGCGCGACCGATGCCGGCGCCGGCAAGCGGGCCACGAATCGTCGCCATCGGGAGTGTGCCTGTTCACGCTGAGCGTTTGGCGGCTACCCGCCCGGTAACGTGAGCCGGGGGGTATGCCGCGGTACGGCCCACCGCCTGGCCGGTGAGGCCGGGCGGTGACCGCTGTGCGACTCGTGGGGGCGGGTGTCGGCGACCTCCGGAAGCCGACGCGAGGTTTGAGGGAGCGGAAGCATGGGTCGACGTTGCGTGGAACGGGTACGGCGATGACCCTGGAGCAGGTCTACCTGCTGATGATCGCCGCAGCCGCGACGGTACTGGTGAGCGTCGCCGCCGCGCGGGTGGCCACCCGGGTCGGGATACCGGTGCTGCTGGCGTACCTCGGGGTCGGGCTGCTGCTCGGCGAGAACGGTGTCGGCCTGCGCTTCGACGACGCCGCCCTCGCCCAGGCCCTCGGCACGGCGGCCCTCGCGATGATCCTGGTCGAGGGTGGCCTGACGACCCGTTTCTCCGACATCCGTCCGGTGCTCGCCCCCGCGACGGCGCTCGCCACCGTCGGGGTGCTGATCAGCGTCGGGGTCACCGCCCTCGGCGCGTACCTGTTGCTCGACGTCTCCTGGCAGTTGGCCCTGTTGCTGGGGGCGGTGGTGTCGTCCACCGACGCGGCGGCCGTCTTCTCGGTGCTGCGCACCCTGCCGCTACCGCGGCGGCTGGCCGGGCTGGTGGAGGCCGAGTCCGGGCTCAACGACGCACCCACCGTCATCCTGGCGCTCGCGTTCAGCGCCACCGGTCTGACCGCGACCAGCCCGCTGGCACTGCTCGTGCAGATGATCTACCAGCTCGGCGCCGGTGGCGCCGTCGGCATCGCGATCGGCACGGCCGGCGTCTGGTTCCTGCGCCGCCTCACCCTGCCCGCCTCGGGTCTGTACCCGATCGCCACCTTCGCCTGCGGCATCCTCGCCTTCGCCGCCGCCGGGCTCGCCCAGGCCAGTGGCTTCCTCGCCGCCTACCTCGCCGCCCTGATCCTGGGCAACGCCCATCTGGCCCACCGCCGGGCCACCGTGTCGGTGGCCGAAGGGCTCGGCTGGATCGCGCAGATCGGGTTGTTCGTCATGCTCGGCCTGCTGGCCAACCCCAGCGAGCTGCCCTCCGCCGTGCTGCCCGCCCTGGCCATCGGTTTCGTGCTGCTGCTGCTCGCCCGGCCACTGTCGGTGCTGATCACCCTGCTGCCCTTCCGGATTCCGCTCCGGGAACAGCTGCTGCTGTCCTGGGCCGGGCTGCGCGGCGCCGTACCGATCGTGCTGGCCACCATTCCGGTCGTGGCCGGGGTCGACGGGAGCGGGCAGCTGTTCAACATCGTCTTCGTACTGGTCGTGGTGTTCACCCTGGTCCAGGCGCCGACGCTGCCGGGGCTGGCCAAGCGGCTGCGGCTCAGCACCGCCGGGCTCGGCCCCGACCTCCAGGTCGAGTCCGCGCCGCTGGACGCCATCGACGCGGACCTGCTGCACCTCAACATCGAACCGGGCTCCCGGATGCACGGCGTGCACATCCGCGAGCTGCGGCTGCCCCCGCCGGCCGCGATCACGCTCGTGGTACGCGACGGCACCGCCTTCGTCCCCGAACCCGATGCCCGGCTGCGCCACGGTGACCAGCTGCTCGTGGTCACCACCCCACACGTGCGGGAGCGCACGGAACGCCGGCTGCGGGCGGTCGCCTGGGCCGGTCGGCTCGCCCACTGGCGCGGCGAGACCGGCGACCCGGACGGGCCGGCCGGGCCGCCGGTGCGCACGGAGCGCGTCCCGGCCGCCCCCGCGCGGCACCACCGGCCGCCACCGACGAGGAACAACCACCGGCCCTCGTCCGGTCAGCCGGCTGAGCATCGACGCGGGCGGGCGGTGCGGTGCCGGACACGCTGACGACCTCCTGGCCGCTGAGCTGGAGCATCGGCGTGTTCCTGCTCGCCGGGACGGTCACCGTGCTCGGCAGCATCCGGCTGGTCGCGCTGGGCGACACCCTCGCCGACCGTACGGGCTGGGGTGAGGCACTGTTCGGGGCGGTCTTCTTCGGGCTGGCCACCTCGCTGTCCGGGATCGTGATGACGGCGGTGACCGCGGCCGGCGACCAGCCGCAGCTCGGCTACGGCAACGCCGTCGGCGGCATCGCCGCCCAGACCACCGCGGTGGCGGTGGCCGACGCCTTCTACCGCCGGGCGAACCTCGAACACGCGGCGGCGTCGCTGTCGAACGTGCTCTTCGGCGCGCTGCTCATCGCGCTGCTGTCACTCGCCCTGCTCGGCAGCTTCGCGCCCGGGGCCACCGTCGCCGGACTGCACCCGGCCTCGTACGCGATGGTCGGCGCCTACCTCGGCGGCCTGCACCTCGTTCGGCGGGCCGGTGCGAGCCCACCCTGGCAGGCCGTCGCCACCACCGAGACCCTCCCCGACGTCCCCCACGAACACGGCGACCTGGATCGTCGACGCTCGGCCTGGCTGTGGCGCCGGTTCGTCGTCGTCGGCCTGCTGGTGGCCGCCGGCGGATGGGTCATCGCGCTGGCCGCCGAGAACCTGCTCCTGGCCACCGGTCTCGGCGCTGGCTTCGTCGGTGCCGGCCTGATGGGCGGGATCAACGCCCTTCCCGAGACGGTCACCGCCGTGGCCGCCGTCCGGCGCGGCGCACCGACCCTGGCGATCGCCGCCGTCCTCGGCGGCAACAGTCTGGACGCACTCAACCTCGTGGTCGGTGACATCGCCCACCGGGGCGGGTCGATCTACCACGTCGCCGGCCAGCAGGAACTCTTCGTCACCGCCACCGCCCTGTTCATGACCGCCACCCTGCTCGGTGGGCTCCTCGTCCGGCAGACGGGCGGGTGGGGCCGGCTCGGCTTCGAGGGAGTCGTGCTCCTCGGCACGTACGCCGTGATGACCGTCGTGCTCGTCGCCTGAGTGCTTCCGCGCCGCGACCTGCTGGGGTGAACTGGTGTGGTGGACCCGGCTAGGCGATGGGGTGGGCCATCGTGCCGGTGAGCGCCACCGTGCCCGGCAGCCGGGTGTCCTGCCGCAGGAACTGCACCACCACGGGGACCGGGGAGCGCAGCACGCAGCCGTACGGGCGGTCGAGGCGGACGGCCTCCGGGTCGATCAGGTCGTTGACCCGTACGTGCCGGATCCGCCGGGCGTGGACGACGAACCGGTACGGTCCGACCGGTTCGGTGTCCTCGTAGTAGAAACACAGGGTCAGGTCCGCGGCGGACTCGGTGGTGTTGAGCACACACAGCTGGTCGAAGCTGGTGAATTCCGGTTCCGGGGCGGTGCCGCCGAACGGGATGCGCCCACCGGGCACCACCCACACCTGCGCCCCGAGCTGCTCCATCACGCGCCCTCCAGCAGTCGGGCCAGGTCGGGGGTGAGGAACACCCCGTCCGGGTCGAGGCGGCGACGCGCTGCCTGGAAGTCGTCCCACCGGGGAAACAGGGGCCGCAGTTCGCCGGCGGTCAACCAGTGCTTCTTGCCCCAGTGCGGCCGGCCGCCGTGCTGCCGGAAGACGGCCTCCATGTCGCGGAAGTACTCCTCGTACGGCAACGAGGTGTTCTGCAGGCAGGAGACGGTGGTGGTGGGGCGGCCGTACGCGTTGCTGAGCCAGATGTCGTCGGCGGCGACGGTGCGCACCAGCACCCGCCAACCGACCGTGCGGCGGTGCCGGCTCAGGATCCGCCGCCGGACCTCGGCGAAGCAGGCCGGGAAGGCTTCCGAGGGAAGCATGTACTCGATCTCCTCGAAGCGCAGCTCCCGGTTCTGCGGGATGGTGCGGTGGGTCGGCCCGGTCCTGAGTTCCCTGGGCTCGTTCCACAAGCCGGACTCCAGCACCCGGCGGTTCGCCCACATCCGGCTCTCGGGCGGTTCGTCGGCCCGGTTCAGGGTGCGGATCTGGGTGAGGTCGCTGCGCGGATACCAGTAGAAGTCCATGTTGCGGTTGGTGTGTTGCAGCTCGGCCAGGTGGTCGAGGGTCCATTCGACCGGCGCGCACCAGGCCCGCCGACGCAGCTCATAGCGGGACTGCACGTCGAGGGTGAGCTGGGTGACCAGGCCCAACACGCCGAGGGAGAGCCGGACGGCGGGCAACAGGTCGGGGTTGCGGGTCGGGGACACGTCCACCACATCCCCGGTGCCGGTGACCAGCCGCACCTCCGTCACCTGGGTGGACAGGTTGCCGAAGCCGAGGCCGGTGCCGTGCGTACCGGTGGCGGTGGCGCCCGCGATGGACTGGTAGTCCACGTCGCCGAGGTTGTCCATCGCCAGCCCCGCGTCGTAGAGACCCTCACCCAACTCCTTCAGCCGGCTGCCGCCCCGGACCGTGGCCCGTTCCCTCGCCTTGTCGACCACCCCGCTCATCCGAGCCAAACTGACCAGGACGCCGTCGGTGCGGACCAGCGGGCTCGACGAGTGCCCCGAGCCGACCGGCCGGAGGGTGGTCCCCGCCTCGCGGGCCCGCAGCACCAGTTCCCGCACCTCGTCCTCGTCGCCCGGCTCGGCGTAGTCGGACGGGGTGAAGGTGAGACTGCCGGACCAGTTCACGAACGGACGCGACACTCGCAACCTCCTGTCCCCGACGAACGGTGCGCTTACCCTCGGTCTCCCGGGGTAGTCGCGGGCATGGCCGAATCCGTCCTGCCCGCGTCGAGCGACCGATCCGCCGGCCGGGTGCGCCGTGTCTGACTGGTGGTACGTGGCGCTGGTCGCGGTGCTGTGGCTGGCCATCGGCCTGGGCACGGCGGCGCTGTTCGTCACCCGGGGTGGGCACCGCAGCCCGCTCTGGTATCTGGTGGGCGGGCTGCTCGGCCCGCTGTTCGTGCCCGTCGCCGCCGAGCGGGGCCGGGCTCGCCCGCAGATCGTCGACGTACGCCACCAGCCGGCCGAGCCGCTCGGCAACGGGCTCCGGGTGCTGGTCGGCGTGGACGGGTCGCCGCACTCCGACCGGGCACTGCGCGCCGTCGCCCACGCCCTCACCGGAACCACCAGCGAACTCGTCCTGGTCACCGTGACCAGTCCCGACCTGACCGACGACGAGGCCCGGCGGGACCAGGCGCGGGCCCGGCGCATGATCGACGAGCGGGCCGCCGGGCTGCCCGCCGGGCTGCCCAGGCCCACCACCGAGATCGTCACCGGCCATCCCGTAGACGCGCTGCTGACCGTCGCCGACGACCGGGACGTCGACCTGCTGGTGGTCGGCCGCCACGGCCACGGGCTCGGCGACCGGCTGCTCGGCAGCGTCGCGGAGGGTCTGACCCACCGTTCGGCGCGTGCCGTCCTGCTCGGCAGCCTGCCCGATCGCTGACCACCCCGGCGGCGCCCGCACCCGACTGGTGGCCGCCGGCGGCGGTTCCCGCGGCCCCGCCGGGAACCATGCCCGGCCGGCGAGCGACTACCGGTACATGGGGTGTGAGCAGTGGCGGGAGATCCTGTCGGCACAGTTGGACGGTGAGGCCACCGCGGACGAGCAGCGCACGGTCGGTGCACACCTGAAGTCCTGCGCCGGCTGCCGAGCCTGGCTGGAATCGGCGGCCGGGGTGACCCGGCGGGCGCGTACCCAGGTGGTGACCACGCTGCCGGACCTGACCGGGGCGATCGTGGCCGCCGCGCCGCCGCCCCGCCGGCGCTGGCACCGGCTCCGCACGGCCGCCGACCCGAGCCGCTGGGCCGCCACGCTCGGCGGGCGCGCGAACGTCGTCACCGGGCTGCGCGCCGCGCTGGGTCTGCTCGGCGCGGTGCAGCTGATCCTCGGGCTGGCCCAGATCGGCCGGTCCGAGCTGAGTGAGCACCTGCACGGCACCGGCCAACACCTGTGGCACGAGTCGGCCGCCTGGAACGTCGCGGTCGGTGCCGGTTTCCTGTTCGTCGCGCTGCGCCGGACCTCGCCGTCGGGGCTGCTGCCGATGCTCAGCGCCTTCGTGGTCACCCTCGTACTGCTGTCGGTGAACGACCTCGTCGCCTCGCAGGTCGCCGTGGAACGGCTCGTCAGCCACGGGTTCCTGGTGGTCGGCTACCTGATCACCGCGATGCTGGCGCACAGCTCGCGGCAGCCCGGTGATCCGAGCGACCGGCGCCGGCCGGAGCCGGCCCGCTGGCGGCTGCGCCTCGACGAGGCCGAGGAGCCCGCGCCCCTGCGCCTGCTGCCGCCCTACTCCGCCCAGGCCCGGCACGGCTCCGCCCACGCCCGGCACGGCCGGGACCGCGACCATCGCCGCGCCGCCTGACGGCACCGCCCCTCCGGCGTGCGGCCGGACGTCAGCCGGCCCGGCCACCTCGGCGCGCATCCCGGCCGGTGTCGCCTCCGCGGCTGCCTGCCAGTCGGCGAGGTTGGCGATGCGGGGCCGGCAGGTGGCGGCCCGGACCTGGTCGACGGCGACCCGGCGGGCGATGGCGAGCAGCCAGGTCCGCGCCGTGGACCGGCCGGCGAACGACGGCAGCGCCCGCCGAAAGTCCTGCGGATCGGTCGGCTCGGCCGGCACCGTAAACTGCACCGATGGGGCGCGTGACGTGAGCGAGCGCAGCCGGAGTGCCGTCATGAACGACCAGGCGCCATGGCCCGACCTGTTCCGCACCGCGCTGGATCGTTCGGGCCTGGAACCCGCCGACGACGAGTTGGTGCTGGACGCCGACGGGCTCCGCCTTCTCGACCACCGGGCCCTCAGCCACCTGAGCGAGTACGCCCAGGATCTCCGGAGCACCGTCGTGCTGCGGGCTTTCCGCCCGGGGGTCGCTCGGCTCGCCGCCCTGCCGGCCGTGCGGGTGGAGGTGCCGCGATGAGGACGGGTCCGGCCGCCGGGCGCACCGGCTACTTCCACGAGGCCCTCTGCTACGGCTCGGACGAGGAACTGCTCGCCGTCGTGGTGCCGTTCCTGGTGGGCGGCGTCGAGGCGGGCGAGCCCACCTTCGTGGCGCTCGGCGAGCGCACCGGCGGCCTGGTCCGGGCCGCGCTACCCGCCGACGCGAAGGTCGAGTTCCTGTCCGGTGGCGACGTCTACGGCCGGCCCACCGCCGCCATCCGGATGTACCCATCCGTGCTTCGCGACCGCCGGCGGTCGGCATCTGCCCAGCGCCGACTACCTCGCCCCGGAGGCGTTCCTGCGCCAGGATCGCGCGGCGCCGCCCGACCCGATCCAGACGGCACCACCACTGGTCGAGCTGACCGACCCCACGGCCGCCCAGGCCCGGGCGGCCGTGCACCGTGCCGGTCAGGGGCCGTTGCCGGACGACGAGTTCGACGACTTCGTGGTCGCGGTCAGCGAGGTCGTCACCAACGGGCTCCGGCACGGCCGGCCTCCGGTCCGCTTCCGGCTGTGGGCAGGCACGGACCGCATCGTGGCCACCGTCGGTGACGCCGGTGCCGGTCCGGACGACCCGTACGCCGGGCTGCTGCCCACCGCCGGCGGGAGGCCGGGCGGGTTGGGCCTGTGGATCACCCACCAGTCGTGCAACCACGTGACCCACTACCGCGACGCCGACGGTTTCACCCTGCGGCTCACCGCCGGCCGGCCGCCGCTCCGGTAGGCGTCCGGCCAGACACGTGACCGCCGGGCCGGCGATCGCCGGCCCGGCGGTTCGTCGCGTACCGACTACCTGCGGAACGCGTCCTTGATCTTCTCGCCGGCCTGCTTGAGGTTGGCGCGCATCTGGTCGCCGCGACCTTCGGCCTCCAGCCGCTCGTCGTCGGTGGCGCGGCCCACCCCCTCCTTGACCTTGCCGGTGGTGTTCTCGGTGGTGTTGTTGAACTTGTCCTCGACACCCATTGCAGCCTCCCGGGGATTCGGTCGTTACGCCCAGTCAGATACCCAGCCGGCCGGTGGCCAACCCGTCCGGGCTCAGGAAGCCGGGCGGAACCGGCGCAACCGGAGACTGTTCGCGACCACGAACACCGAGGAGAAGGCCATCGCCGCGCCGGCGATCATCGGGTTGAGCAACCCGGCGGCGGCCAGCGGCAGCGCCGCGACGTTGTAGGCGAACGCCCAGAACAGGTTGCCCTTGATGGTGCCCAGGGTGCTGCGGGCGAGCCGGATCGCGTCGACCGCGGCCAGCAGGTCGTCCCGCACCAGGGTCAGGTCCGACGCCTGGATCGCCACGTCGGTGCCGGTGCCCATGGCCAGGCCGAGATCGGCCTGGGCGAGCGCGGCGGCGTCGTTGACCCCGTCGCCGACCATCGCCACCGCCCGGCCCTGCGCCTGCAGCCGGGCGACCACCGCGACCTTCTCCGCGGGGAGCACCTCCGCGATCACCTCGTCGATGCCGACCTCGGCGGCGACCGCCCGGGCGACGGTGACGTTGTCGCCGGTGAGCAGCACCGGCGTCAGGCCGAGCGCGCGCAGCCGTCGTACCGCCTCCGGGCTTGTCGACCTGACCCGGTCGGCCACGGTGAGCACGCCGCGGGCCCGGCCGTCCCAGCCGACCAGCACGGCCGTGCGTCCCGCCGCCTCCGCGTCGGTCGCCGCCCGTGTGATGCCGTCCGGTAGGGCCAGCCCTCGCTCGCCGAGCAGCCGGGGCCGACCGAGCAGCACCTGGCGACCGTCGACGATGCCGGTCACGCCCAGCCCTTCGACGTTGGCGAAGTCGGTGACCGGCGGCAGTGCGTCCGCCTGGGCGGCACCGGCCACGATCGCCCGGGCCACCGGGTGCTCCGAGCCGGTCTCCAACGCGGCGGCCAGCCGCAGCACCTCGTCGTGGTGCTCACCTTCGCCGGGGGTCACGTCGAGCAGGGTCATCCGGCCGGTGGTCACGGTGCCGGTCTTGTCCAGCACGACCGTGTCCACCCGCCGGGTGGACTCCAGTGCCTCCGGTCCCTTGATCAGGATGCCGAGCTGGGCGCCACGGCCGGTGCCGACCAGCAAGGCGGTCGGCGTCGCCAGGCCGAGGGCGCACGGGCAGGCGATGATCAGCACCGCCACGGCGGCGGTGAACGCGGCGGTCGGCCCGGCACCGGCGACGAGCCACCAGCCGAGCGTGCCGAGGGCCAGGGCGATCACGATCGGCACGAAGATCCCCGAGATGCGGTCGGCGAGTCGCTGGGCGGCGGCCTTGCCGGTCTGTGCCTGCTCGACCAGCCGGGCCATCTGGGCGAGCTGGGTGTCGGCCCCGATCCGGGTGGCGGTGACCACGAGCCGGCCGCCGGCGTTGACGCAGCCACCGACCACGGTGTCGCCCACACCCACCTCGACCGGCACCGACTCGCCGGTCACCAGGCTCGCGTCGACCGCCGAGGAACCCTCGTCCACCGTCCCGTCGGTGGCGATCTTCTCACCGGGGCGCACCACGAAACGGTCTCCCACCGCGAGCTGGTCGACCGGTATCCGGGTCTCCGTCCCGTCGCGCAGCACGGATACGTTCTTGGCGCCCAGCTCCAGCAGCGCCCGCAGCGCCGCCCCGGCGGTCCGCTTCGAGCGGGCCTCGAAGTAACGCCCGGCGAGGATGAACGTGGTCACCCCGGCCGCCGTCTCCAGGTAGATGTTGCCGGCGCCGCCGGTGCGGTCGATGTCGAAGCTGAACGGGTGGGTCATGCCGGGCATGCCGGCGGTGCCGAGGAAGAGCGCCCAGAGCGACCAGCCCAGGGCGGCCAGTGTGCCGAGCGACACCAGTGTGTCCATGGTCGCCGCGCCGTGCCGCAGGTTGACCAGCGCGGCGCGGTGGAACGGCAGCCCGCCGTAGGCGACGACCGGGGCGGCCAGGGTCAGCGACAGCCACTGCCAGTAGGTGAACTGCCAGGCCGGCACCATGGCCAGCACGATCACCGGGACGCTCAGCGTCACCGACACCCAGAACCGGGTACGCACGGCGGGCAGCCCGTCCGCCGGTTCGCCCGCGTCGGCCGGGGTGGCCGGTGCCGGCAGCGTGGCGCGGTAGCCGGTCTGCTCCACCGTGGCGACCAGGTCGTCCGGGCTCACGGAGACGTCGTAGGAGATGGTCGCCTTCTCGGTGGCGTAGTTGACGGTGGCCTGCACGCCGTCCATCCGGTTCAGCTTCTTCTCGATCCGGGCGGCGCAGGCGGCGCAGGTCATCCCGCCGATGGCCAGCTCGATCAGGTGCGGCGCGGTGGTCAGCGGTCGGCTCGTCGTCATGGCTGGTCCCATCGGTCGTGCTCGTGTCCGGGCGTGCCGTGCCCGTCGTAGGTTCCGCTCGTTCCCGGTGTCCCCACCGAGGCCGGTGTCGGCCGGCTCAGGCGCCGGCCAACTCGTAGCCGGCCTCGTCGACGGCCGCGCGCACCGCGTCGTCGGTCAGCGGCTGGTCGCTGATGACGGTGACCAGGCCGGCGGCCAACTCGACCTGTACGTCCTTGACGCCCGGGATCGCGGCGACCTCGGTGCTGACCGCGTTGACGCAGTGCCCGCAGGTCATCCCCTGCACGTGATAGGTGGTGGTGGTGACCATGGCGACGCCCCTCTCCGCACCCGCCCGGTGGGGCGGGCACAACATCGAACGTACCCGCAGGGGGTATCTGACACCAGTGACGGTACCATACCCCTGGGGGGTAGGTTACGCTTGTCCGCATGACCACACCCGCGCCGATCCGCGGCTACACCGCCAGCAAGGACCAACTGCTCGCCCGGCTGCGCCGGGTCGAGGGCCAGGTGCGCGGCATCGAGAAGATGGTCGACGACGATCGCTACTGCATCGACGTGCTCACGCAGATCTCCGCCATCCAGGCCGCGCTGGACAAGGTCGCCCTCGGCCTGCTCGACGGGCACGCCCGGCACTGCATGCACGAAGGCGCCGCGGAGGGCCGCGCCGACGAGATGGCCACCGAGATGATGGCCGCCGTCGGCCGCCTGATGAAGCGCGGCTGACCGGCCCCGGCCCACCACCGCCTGCCGCGAACCGCCGACGAGGCCACGCGAAAACTGCGTTCCGAACCCGGGCTGGCTACCATTCGCACACCATGGCCAGCCGAAATCCGTGCCCTGCGGCCCGCGTCCGCCGTCCGGCCCACGCCCCCGTGAACGCCGGAAGGCCGTCCAGCGCCGTCCAGGGCTCACGGTACGCAGCCGCCATGCCACGCCCGGGCGCCTCGGGCCGCAGGTGGCCACCATCGTCCGGCAGCGCTGAACCGTCTCGCCCGTCGACACGTACTCCGTCATGAATCGTTGGGAGACACCGAATGGGCGCCGACCACACCCGTTCCGCTCCGCCCACCCCACCCCGGGTGCGGCGGATCCTTGTCGTGACGGTGGTCCCCCTCTTCCTCGCCTCCCTGGTCGCCGCCCTCGTGCTCTGGCCCCGGGACGCGCCGCGACCGGAGACCGCCGACGACACCCCGCGCTACCACGGCACGGTCACCCGGGTGGTGAGCGAGCCCTGCCCGCCCAGCCCTGAGGTTCCGGAGGGCACCCCGACCACGGCGGCAGGGCCGTGCGGCACGGTCACCGTCCGGGTGCAGAGTGGTCCGGACGCCGGCCAGGAGGTGCAGACGCCCATCCCCGCCGGGCCCGGGGCACCCCGGGTCGGGGTCGGCGACGACATCATCCTGGTCTCGCTGATCGATCCGGAGGATCCGTCGATCAGCACCTACAACGTCGCCGAGCACCAGCGCGGCAAGCCGCTGATCTGGCTCGGGGTGCTCTTCGCCGCGGCGATCGTCGCCTTCGGGCGGTGGCGGGGCGTGGCGGCCCTGGGCGGTCTGGCGGTCACCTTCGCCATTCTGCTGACCTTCGTGCTACCCGGCATCAGCTCCGGCCAGCCGCCGCTGGTGGTGGCCATCGTCGGGGCATCTCTGATCATGTTCGTGGTGCTCTACCTGACCCACGGCGTGTCCGCCCAGACCTCGGTGGCCGTACTCGGCACGCTCGGCAGTCTGGTGCTCACCGGCCTGCTCGGCCTGGCCGCCACCGGGGCCACCGAGCTGACCGGTTTCGGCAGCGAGGACGCCACCACGCTGTCGATGTTCCGCGCCGACGTCGACCTGCACGGGCTGCTGCTTGCGGGCATCATCATCGGCTCACTGGGAGTGCTGGACGACGTCACGGTCACCCAGGCCGCCGCGGTCACCGAACTGCGCCACGCCAACCCCAACTTCTCCCGCCGCGAGTTGTACCGCTCGGCGACCCGCGTCGGGCGCGCACACATCGCGTCGGTGGTCAACACCATCGTGCTGGCGTACGCCGGCGCCTCACTGCCGCTGCTGCTCCTGCTCACCGCCGACTCCCGCGCGCTGGGCCAGATCCTCACCAGCGAGTTCCTCGCGCAGGAGATCGTCCGCAGCGTGGTGGCCACCCTTGGGCTGGTTGCCGCCGTGCCGCTGACCACCGCCCTGGCCGCGGTGGTCACCACCGCCGGACGCCGCGAAGCCGTCGGCGGCGACAAGAACGGCGACCACGCCCCGGCAGCCCGCCGGCCGGCAACCGACCGGGCCGAGGCACTACACGCGCTCGGCACCCCGCCCACCCGTGACCCGTCCCCCGCCACCCACTCCGGGTGGCCCGACCCGAACAGGAGCACGGACACCGCATGGTGACACTCCTCAGCGTGACCGCCCCTGCCGATACGGCTCGTTTACGTGTCGTCGGTCACTCAAAGCGATTACGAAATGACGTATCTCGTCGGGTTCGGGGCGTAGAAGGACAGATGGACTGTCGGGTAACCTCACTGCCGGTCACCGACGAAGGCGTGAAGCGGCGCCTGCGGTGCCACCGCCCAATCGCCGTCAGGCGAGCCGGGGACCCAGGTACGTGGGGTGAATCCGCGAGAGCGGTAGGGACCACTTCCGTCCCGAACCCGTCAGCTAACCCGGTCGGCGGTCGATGGAAGGGACAACAGTGACGGCACCCCTACGCCGCTGGATGACACCCGTGGTGGCCGTGTTCGCCGCGTTCGCCGTGTTCGCCGGCCCGTTGCCGGCGACAGCCGCGCCGAACAACCCGAAACCGGCCGAGCACGACGACGACCCGCCGATGCTCAACGAGCTGATCGAGACGACCAACCGGGACTACTCCAAGGCAAAGTCCAAGCTGGAGAAGTCCAAGAAGCGGCAGCTCCAGCTGGCGGTGGAGGTCCGCCGGGCCCAGGCGGATCTCGACGAGCTCTCCCCGCAGGTCGCAGAGATCGCCACCCAGTCGTACCGGACCGGCCGGGTCGGCGCGATCGTCATGCTGCTGCAGAGCAACGCCCCCGACTCGTTCATCGACCGCGCCTCCGCGCTGGACGAGCTGAACCTGGTCAACGACAAGAAGTTGAGCGAGGTCAACGAGGTCAAGCTCCGCGCCGAGCAGGCCAAGCTCGCGCTCGACGCCGAGGTACGCGAGCAGCAGAAGCTGACCAACGACATGGCGCGCAAGAAGTCGGAGGCGGAGAAGTCGCTCCGGCTGGTCGGTGGGGTCGGCCTCACCGGCGGTCTGGTGGACGCCACCTCCCCGGTGGCCCGCGTCGGACCGAACCGGGCGTCGGACGGCGGCTGGAAGTCCGAGTCGTGCAGCCAGAACGACCCGACCACGTCGGGGTGCATCACGCCGCGGACGCTGCACATGTACAAGGAGGTCAAGCGGGTCGGCTTCAACCGGTTCGTCGGCTGCTTCCGGCCCGGCGACAGGTTCGAGCACCCCAAGGGCCGGGCCTGTGACTGGTCGTTGCAGAACAGCGGCTTCCGCCCCTGGCACAACAACGACACCCGGATCTACGGCAACAACCTGGCGGCATTCCTGGTCCGCAACGCCGACCGGCTGGGCGTCTACTACGTGATCTGGAACCGGCAGATCTGGTTCCCGGCAACGGGGTGGAGTTCCTACAGCGGCCCGTCGAACCACACGGACCACGTCCACGTCTCGCTGCTCTGAGAGCGCCCGCCAGAGCCGGCACCGAGGGCCGTTCCGCCGACCGGCGGAACGGCCCTCGCGCTCCGCTGCGGAGCCTGGGACGTGGCGGTCAGGCGGCGGGCATCACCACGCCGGCCAGGTCGGCGGGCTCCGACGCCACCGCACGCACCTCACCGGCGGCCAGCCGGTACGACATGCCCACCACCGCGCAGCGCCCGGCAGCCACCTCGGCGGCGAGTGCCGCCGAGGACGCCAGCATCGCCTCGACGGTCTGCGCGATGTGGATGTCGACGATCCCGTCCAGATCCTCCACCCCGGCGTCCTGGGCGTGACGCAGGCTGGGCACCACGGCGTCCACCACGGCCCGCAGGTGACCGGTGGGTGCGATGCCGGTGGCCACCGCCGCGCGCGCCGCCTGCACGGCACCGCACGAGTCGTGTCCGAGCACCACCACCAGCGGCGTACGCAGCACCGTCACCGCGTACTCCACGCTGCCCAGCACCTCGGGACCGACGGTGTGCCCGGCGGTCCGGACCACGAAGAGGTCACCCAGCCCGCGATCAAAGATGATCTCCGCGGCGAGCCGGGAGTCGGAACAGCCGACGATCACCGCGAAGGGGTGCTGCTCGGCCGCGACGGCGGCCCGGCGCCCGGCGTTCTGGTTCGGGTGCCGGAGCCCGTCGGTGACGAATCGCTGATTGCCGGCGATCAGCTCGGCGAGCGCCAGCCGCGGGGCGCCGGGCAGGTCTGCGGTCAGGAACTCCCGTTCCGGTCCCGGCTGCGCGCCGAGTGATCCGGGTCGGCTCATCCGGCTTCACCTCGTCTCTCGGTGGAATGCCTGGTCATCCCGGCCGACGCTGGTCGCGGGCTGCCATCACCGTCACACGCAGCGCAAGGCACGTCAAGCTATGCGTGATATACATTTCATGTGTCCGTCGGCGCTCGCCCATGGCGGGTGGGGTCGCGCGAGACGGGCGCGGCCCGAGCACCCGAACGGCAGGTCATACGATGGCGAACATGGCGACCACTGGCGAGCGGGAAAGCACCCGGAACTGGACTTTCCTCACGAACCACGCTCACGTACTACTCGCCATCGCCCGTAACCCCACCGCCCGGCTTCGCGACGTCGCGACCGAGGTGGGCGTCACCGAACGCGCCGCCCAGGCGATCGTCGCCGACCTGGAAGCAGGCGGCTACCTGCACCGCACCCGCGTCGGCCGGCGCAACGAGTACACCCTCAACCCGACCGGCCGGTTCCGCCACCCGGCGGAGGCCGACCGCCAGGTCGGCGACCTGTTGGCGCTGTTCACCAAGGAGCCGGTGACCGGCGCCGCCGATCACTGACCTGCCGACCGGGCACGAGCGACGCCGCCGACCGGGGGCGTCCGAACCGGACGACGTGGTGCGCTTCACGATCCGCGGCCGGTCGTGGCGGTGCGGTTCTCCGGCCACGGGGATAGGTTGAACCCGTGCCGTCCCTCGTGCTCGCCCGTCCGATGTGGCCGGCGACGCTGCGCGCACTGCGGGGGTTGACCCGGCTGGCCCTGGCGTCACTGGTGCTCGCCGTCGGGCTCGGTGGCATCGCGGCCGATCTGCCGGCCCGGCCCAGCACGGTTGAGCTTCCGGCCGTCGCCACCCGGCCCGCCGCGGCACCCGACCGGGTGGCCAACCCGGCCCCGGCCTGGCACGAGCGGGCGGCGACCGCGATCGCTCCATCGGCCCGCTCCGAGCGCGCCGGCACCACCCCGCCGCGGGCAGCACCATGCCGCGCCCGGTGATCGCCACGGCCATCGCCGGCCCTCGGCCCGTCGCCGCCCCGCACTCCGCCGCCGGCGAGGGCGAGCCGACGCGGCGCGGGCCACCCGCCACCTGACCGACGGCTCTCGACGGCGCCACATCCGGCGCGAGGCCCCATCGGCGCACGGCAGCACGACCCCGTCGTGCCGGCGACGCTCACCGGCCACCGGACCTCCCCCGCGACGACAAGCGGATCGGCACCAGTGAGGCGTACCCGCGCCGCTTCGGTCGACCAGCCCTCGCCGCCCCGCCCACCACAGTCGACGAACCTCAACCCGACCCCGAGGTGTTGATGATGCGAACCGCACTCTCCTCCGTCCTGCTCGACCTGCCACGGGCCGCCGCGATCTGGCTGAGCCTGCTCGGCCTGGTGACGTTCGCCGTCGCCGGCCTGCTGCTACGCCCCCGACTCCTCCGCTTCGACGCCGGCACCCGGATCCGCGAGGCCGCGCTGCCGGGCCGGCCGGCGCACTCCGACGAACAGCGCGACCAGGACCGCTGGGCCGAAGAGGTGACGGTGGCCGCCGGCCGGGCCGAGGCGACGGCACGCCGCCGACGCGACGAGTGGCTGGCCGCCCAGGACGAGGCCGAGCGGGCATGGCAGGCGTACGAGGTGGCGGAGGCCGGTGTCCGCCGGTTGTCGGGCGCCGCCGGCCTGCCCTGCCGCAGACCCCGCGCACCCCCGCCGAGTACGCCGACCGCGAGCGTTGGCTGCACCGAGCCGCCCTGGACGCGTACTGGCGGCGGGAACTGTCGGTGGAACAGCTCAGCGACGTCTTCGCGCACCGGGGTTGGGATCCCCGGCTGCACCCGGTCGAGCAGGAACTGATGCTCCGCCGGGCGGTGCGCGACCACCTCCACGCCCGCCGGCAGGACGCCCGGGAACGGGAGCAGACCGCCTGGCGGGCCGCGGAACTCGCCGCCGCCGCGGCACGCAGCCTGCGGGAGGAGGCGTCCGGTGCGCTCCTGCCGGCGGCCGAGCAGGACGAGTCCGTGCTGCCGCTGACCGCGCTCGCCGGCACCGAGCAGACCCGGGAGATCCCAGCGGTGATCGTCGGGCGGGCACCGGTCGCCGCCTACTGACCCACGCCGACCGGAACCTGCTCCGAACCGGCCGGCGGGCACCTAGCGTGGGATCGGTGTCGGAAGGACGCCGGCCGGGTATCGACCTCGCCGGGGCAGAGGAGGCCGACGTGGTCGCAGGAGCGGGGCACACGCCCGCCAAGAGAACGGACCGGAACGCCGGCCCACGCCAGACCTGGACGGCCCTGCCCTGGCTGGTCCGCTCCGCAGTGGTGTGGAGCGCCTGCCTGGTGGTCATCGCCGCCGGGTTCTATCTGCTGGCCCGGATCACGATGCTGATCACCCCGCTGGCCATCGCCGTGGCCGCCACCCTCTTCCTCGCCGCGCTGCTCGACCCGGTGCAGCTGGCACTGCGCCGGCTGCGGCTACCCGCCGCGCTGGCCGCGCTGCTCACCGTCCTGTTGCTACTCGGCGTCCTGGGTGGTGTCGGCGCGCTGGTGTGGAACATGACCGCCAGCCAGTTCGGCGAGTTGGGCGAAGAGCTGCGGCAGGGGCTGGCGCACACCCGCGACTTCGTCACCTCCACCCTTCCGGTCACCGACGAGCAGCTCGACGGGTTGCTCACCCAGTTGCGCCAGGCAATCAGCCAGCAGGAGGTCGACCCGGTCTCCAGCGCCCGGACGGTGGCCGAGGTCTTCGGCTCCGCCCTGCTCGCCCTCGTACTGCTGTTCTTCCTGCTCAAGGACGGCCGAGCGATGTGGCACTGGACGTTGCGCCGGATGACCGGGCCGAACCGGGCGATCACCGCCGAGGCGGGGCGGGTCGGCTGGCGCACCCTCGGCTCGTACAGCCGGGGCACGATGCTGATCGCCGCCATCGACGCGATCGGCATCGGCCTGGCGCTGGTGCTGCTCGGCGTGCCACTCGCCTTACCGCTGGTTTTGATCACGTTCATCGGCGGCTTCGTGCCGATCATCGGCGCCACCGTGGCCGGCGCGGTCGCGGTGCTGGTGGCGCTGGCCGCCGAGGGCCCCACCACCGCCCTGCTCACCCTGGCCGCCGTGATCGCGGTCCAGCAGATCGAGGGCAATCTGCTGGAACCGCTGGTCATGAGGCGTCAGGTGCGACTGCATCCGGTGGTCATCCTGCTCGCGGTGACCGCCGGCACCCTCATCGCCGGCATCGCGGGTGCCTTCGTCGCGGTCCCGATCACCGCCGTCGCCTGGCGCATCATCGACAGCGTGCAGCGCCAACGGCAGGCCGCCGCGGCGCCGTCCGGCCCCGGCTCGCCAGCACCGCACGACTCGCCGTCACCGGCCGGCCCACCGTCGGAACGACACCCCGAACCCGATCCGGCCTGACCGTCGCTGGCCGCCATCCGGGGCCGCCCCCGCCAGGACGGCCCGCTAGACGGTGGTGGGATGGGGGTGCAGGTGATCGTGGAACCAACCGGTTGCCGCGTCGGCGACGTGTTCCAGGGTGCCGGGTTCGGAGAAGAGGTGCGTCGCGCCGGGGATCACCCGCAGCTCGGCCGGCGCCGTCAGCCGGCTCAGCGCCTGCTCGTTGAGGGCGATGACCTGCTCGTCGAGCCCACCGACCAGCAGCAGGGTGGCGGCGCGTACCTGGCCGAGGGCGACGCCGGCAAGATCCGGGCGGCCACCCCGGGACACCACCGCACGCACCAGGTCAGCTCGCTGGGCGGCGGCGACCAGGGCGGCGGCGGCACCCGTGCTCGCGCCGAAGAGGCCGACCGGCGCCTCGCCGAGGGGCCGCTCGGTGCCCAACCAGTCCACCACCCCGGCCAGCCGGTCGGCCAGCAGCCCGATATCGAAGCGCAGCTCCGCGGTGACCGCGTCCACCTCGTCCTCGGCCGCGGTGAGCAGATCGACCAGGACGGTACCGAGCCCGCTGTCGGCCAACCGGCGGGCCACCGCCACGTTTCGCGGGCTGTGCCGGGAGCTGCCACTGCCGTGCGCGAACAGCACCACCCCGACCGGCGTAGCCGGCACCAGCAGGTCCGCCGGCAGGTTGACCTCGCCCGCCGGGATCGTCGCCTCGCCGTCGCGTACGTCCATCGCGCCTCCAGGTGACTGCCTTCACCGGCCCGGTTACCCCGGCCGGTCGACACCACGCCACCGACCCGGCACACGTTTGCGCCCGGGGGTTCCGGGTAGCCGACGGGAGACCGCAGACGGACCGGCGTCACCGGCGCCGCCGACCAGATCGCGAGGACCGTCATGCCGCATCACCACCGTGAACCCGTGCAGTCGGCCGCCGAGCGCGAGCGGCGGGAAGCGGACGCGCAGCGCGGACGGGACTGGGCGGACGACGCTGCCCAGGCGCGTTCGGCCGACGATCCGCGGGCGAGGACGCCCCACGACGCCACCGGCCGGCCCTCCCAGGGCGAACCGATCTGATCCGCCGCCCGAGAGGGCCGGCGGCACCGCCTCAGGCCGGGTCCTCCGGCAGCCGGAGCAGGGAGCGCGGCCCGGCGCCTGCTCCGGCGCCGGCAGGTCGGTGCGCGGCGGCGGGTTCGGTACGGTGACCGACTCGTCGCAGGTGATCTGGACCGGCTTGCCGTGGTGGCGCACCTCCATCACCGCGTCCGGCTCGGCGTGATGCAGGGCGTACGTCGTCTCGTGCCTGCGTACGTCGACCCGCAGCCGCATCCCGCACCACTGCACCGAGAACGACAGGCCGTTCAGCCGGCTCGCCAGGCGGGGCGAGAAGGACGGCACCCCGTCGTGGTCCCGCAACCCACCGAAACCGGCGACCAACGCGATCCACGCGCCGGCGAGCGAGGCCATGTGCACCCCGTCGCGCGTGTTCTCGTTCAGGTCGTGCAGGTCCATCAGCGCCGCCTCGCGCAGGTAACTGTGAGCCAGATCGGGATAGCCGACCTCCGCCGCCAGCACCGCCTGCGTGCAGGCCGACAGCGAGGAGTCCCGGACGGTGCGCCGCTCGTAGTAGAGGAAGTTGTGCAGCTTCTCCTCCGCGGTGAACGCGTCTCCCCGCCAGTGCATCGCCAACACCAGGTCGGCCTGCTTGACCACCTGCTTGCGGTACAGGTCGAAGTACGGATAGTGCAGCAGCAGCGGGTACTTGTCCGGCGGGGTCTGCGCGAAGTCCCACTCCTGTAGCCGGGTGAAGCCCTCCACCTGCTGGTGCACGTCGAGATCCTCGTCGTACGGGATGTGCATGGCCGTCGCGGCGTCGCGCCACGCGGCGGCCTCCTCGTCGGTGACCCCGAGGTGGTACGCCTCGTCGCGGTACCGCATCACCACCTCGGCGGCGGCACGCAGGTTCCGCTGCGCCATCAGGTTGGTGTAGACGTTGTCGTTCTTGACGGCGGTGTACTCGTCCGGGCCGGTCACGCCGTCGATGTGGAATCGGCCGTCGCGGTCGTGGTGCCCGAGCGAGCGCCAGAGCCGCGCGGTCTCCACCAGCAGGGTCAGGCCGATCTCCTGTTCCAGCTGCCGGTCCCCGGTGACCAGCACGTAGCGGCGTAGCGCGTCGGAGATGCCGGCGGCGATGTGGAAGGCCGCGGTGCCCGCCGGCCAGTAGCCGGACGACTCCGGCCCCTCGATGGTGCGCCAGGGGAACGCGGCACCCTCCAGGTTGAGCGTGCGCACCCAGTCCTCGTACCCCTCTGACCCGATGGAGGCCCGCGCGGGGGTGTTCACCTCGTGGTCCATCGCCGCCGCGACCCGCAGCCCGGAGACCTTGGTCCGGTGGATCAGCAGGCCGCCGGCGGAGGTGGTCAGCTCCTCCTCCGCCTGAAGCGGCGACTCGAGCACCGCGGCGACCCGGGGGTCGCGGCTCTGCGGAGGCAGCGTCTCGTTGGCCACCAGCTCGGATTGGACGATCAGCCGCAGCGGCTCCCCGTCGGCCACCTCCACCTCGTAGCGGATCGCGGCCACCGAGCGCTGCCGGAAGGAGACCAGCCGGGTGGTGTTGACCCGGACCTCCCGGCCCGCCGGCGAGCGCCAGTGCAGCGACCGGTGCAGGGTGCCGGCACGCAGGTCGAGGATCCGCTCGTGGGCGATCACCTCGCCGTAGCGCACGTCGAGCGGCTCGTCGTCGACCATCAGCCGGATGAGCTTGCCGTTGGTGACGTTGACGATGGTCTGGCCGGACTCGGGGAAGCCGAACCCGGCCTCGGCGTACGGCAGTGGCCGCAGCTCGTAGAACGAGTTGAGGTAGGTGCCGGGCAGGCCGTGCGGCTCCCCTTCGTCCAGGTTGCCGCGCAGCCCGACGTGCCCGTTGGACAGCGCGAAGACCGATTCGGACTGGGCGAGCACGTCCATGTCGAGCCGGGTCTCCCGGACGTGCCACGGCTCGACCGGGTACGCCCGCTCCCGGATCACTCGGGCCGCCCGGCGTCGAGCAGGTCGGCGAGGTCGGCGACCACCACGTCGGCGCCGTGTGCGCGCAGTTCGTCGGCCTGCCCGGCCCGGTCGACCCCCACCACGTAACCGAACCCGCCGGCCCGGCCGGCTTCGACGCCGGCGAGCGCGTCCTCGAAGACGGCCGCCCGCTCCGGTGCCACGCCGAGCAACTCCGCCCCGGCGAGGAAGGTGTCCGGTTGCGGTTTGCCGCGCAGCCCCTCGGCGCGGGCGGTCAGCCCGTCCACCCGCGCTTCGAGCAGCGGCTCCAGGCCGGCGGCGGCGATCACCTCCCGACCGTTGGCGCTGGCCGTGACGACCGCCCGGCGCAGCCCCGCCGCGGCCACCGCCTTCAGGTACGCCACGGAGCCGGGGTAGACGTCCACGCCGATGGTGCGGATCCGCTCCAGCACCCGGGTGTTCTTCTGGTTACCGAGACCGTGCACGGTCTGCGCGCCGGGCGGATCCTCCGGGGAGCCCTCCGGCAGGGTGATGCCGCGCGAGGCGAGAAAGGTGCGTACTCCGTCGAGACGGGGGCGGCCGTCGACGTACCGGTGATAGTCCGGGCCGGGGTCGAACGGCCGGAAGGGCTCGCCGGTGGCGGTGGCTCGGCGCCGGAGGAAGTCGTCGAACGTCTCCGTCCAGGCGGCGTTGTGCACCCCGGCGGTCTGCGTCAGCACACCGTCCAGGTCGAAGAGACAGGCGGTCACATGATCAGGCAGGCCGAGCATCGTATGAATCTATCCGCCGGCGCGTACCGCCAAACGCACTTCGAGGCAGACCGGCGCGGCGGGCCCGGCCGGCCCCTGCGACCGGTGGGCCGATCCGCCCGCTGATGTCCGCAAGCGGGTCAGTTCGGGCGGAGGGTCCAGATGACGGTCATCTCCGAGGTCGGCTTGCCCGCCTCGGTGGCGATCTCCACGAGCACCGGGAACTCCGGCCGCTGGCCGGCCTCCAACTCCGCGATCACCTGGGCCGCTGGGCGGCCGAGCCGGGCCGTCGCCAGCACCGCCCCCATGGCGAGCTTGCGATAGGCGATCTCCGCCCGCACCGCCAGCGGCGTGGCCCGGTCGAGCAGGTGGCCGAACGCGGCCAGCACCACCGCGCCGGAGGCGGTCTCGCCGAGGGTGAACATGGCCCCGGCGTGCGGGCCGCCGAGATGGTTGTGGGTGGCCGGCGAGTCCGGGAGCCGGACGACCGCCCGGACACCGCCGTCGGCCTCGGGAGCCACCTCGACGAATTCGAAGCCGAGCGTGCGGGCGAAGGGCACCGCCTCAAGCATGCCGGCCGCCACCTGGCGCGAGTCGATGGTCATACCCACACGCTACCCATCGGTAACTTGCCGGACAAGCCGGATCTGTGGCAGTGCGGCAAGCCGACACGCCGCACCAGGGGCATCCGCACTGCCACAGATAGGCACCCACCCGCTACCCCCACCCGTTACCCCCACCTCCACCCCCACCCCCCACCCCGTTGATCATGCAGTTGTGGCACTCGATATGCGCCGAACACGGTCTTTGTCACGTGCCACAACTGCATGATCGACGTCAGCGGGGGTGGGGGTGGTGGGGTGGGTGGGTGGGGTGGGTGGGGTGGGGTGGGGTCAGCGCCAGCCGACGTCGATGCGGTCGCCGCGCTCGTCGAAGAAGTGCAGCGCGTCCATGCGTACCTTGATCGCGAGCGGGTGGCCGGCGGAGACGGCGGGGTACGGCGCGAGCCGGACCGCCAGTTCGGCCGGGCGGCGGTGGTGGCGACCCGGGTCGTGCAGCACGCTGGTCCGGGTGCCGTTGACCGATGGTGCCGCCGGCTCGCCGGCCCGCCCGGTGAACCGCTGCATCACCTGGCTGAAACGACGCAGGCCGCGCTGGCCGGGCGGGGTCTCCGCGTCCGCCGGGCCGCCGACGTCGTCCACCACGATCGCGGTGGCGCCGATGTCGAGAAAGGCCAGCGACTCGTGACCGTGGTGTTCCAGGTAGCGGATCCGACCCTGGAGCACGTCACCCACGGTGTCCGGGGCGACCGGAGTCAGCGCCTCGGCCCGCATCCCGACCACGATCCGCTCGCCGTGGTAATGCGCCACGGCCCGGCTGCGGATGTCGTCCCAGGGCAGGTAGAGCGCCTGCTCGCCGAGGGTGAGGGTGACGTACCGGTCGAGGTGGACGTAGACCGACGCCTCCAGCAGGTTCATCCGGGGGCTGCCGAGGAACGCGGCGACGTAGAGGGTCGCGGGGCGGCCGTACACCTGGGTCGGCGTACCGACGTCCTGTAGCACGCCCTTGCGCATGATGGCGACCCGATCGGCCATGGTCAGCGCCTCGGCCTGGTCGTGGGTCACGTAGATGGTGGTGACGCCCAGCTCGCGGGTCAGGCCGGAGATCTCCGCCCGCAGCTCCGCCCGCAGGCCGCTGTCCAGGTTGGACAGCGGTTCGTCCATCAGGAACAGACCGGGCCGGCGCACGATCGCCCGGCCCATCGCGACCCGCTGCCGCTGCCCGCCGGAGAGCTGGCTGGGCCGCCGCGCCAGCACGTCGCCGATGCCGAGGGCGCTGGCCACGTCACCGACCCGCTCGCCGCGCGGGGTGGGCTCGACGCCCGCCAGCTTCAACGGAAAGGCGATGTTGTCGTTGACGCTCATGTGCGGGTACAGGGCGAAATCCTGGAAGACCATGGCGATCTTCCGCTCCCGCGGCGGCAGGTCGTTGGCCAGTTCGCCGTTGAGCATCACTGCCCCGGCGGTCGGGTCCTCCAGCCCGGCGACCATCCGCAGCACGGTCGACTTGCCACAGCCGGACGGGCCGAGCAGCACCATGAACTCACCGTCGTTGACGTCGAGATTGATGCTGTCCACCGCGACCGTGCCGTCCCGGAAGACCTTCGTGACATCCTTGAGCGCGACGGTGGTCACCGTCTCCTCCCCCAGCTCGTCGGCGAAACTTCCGATGACTGTGTCCACCCCCGCGCCGACGGCACATCGGGTAAACGTGCCATGTTCGAATCGTGACAGACCTATTACGTTCAATCGAGTGGAGGCGATCGCCTGGAAATTGCCACTCAGGCAATCGTCTCGCCGAGAAATGCGCGGCGCACCACCCGCTCCGCGGCGTGGCCGTCCTCCAGTGCGCAGAATCGCTCCCGGAACCGCGCCCGAGCCTGCTCGGCGGCGGGTGAACGCACCTCGCCGGAG
Organism: Micromonospora tarapacensis; assembly: GCF_019697375.1. Taxonomy (NCBI): domain Bacteria; kingdom Bacillati; phylum Actinomycetota; class Actinomycetes; order Micromonosporales; family Micromonosporaceae; genus Micromonospora; species Micromonospora tarapacensis. The sequence continues at coordinate 4,700,242 of NZ_JAHCDI010000004.1, forward strand.
CGGAACACGTCGACCAGCTCGCCGAAGGTACGCGCCACCGCACCGGGCGGCTCGGCGGTGATGTCGAGGTAGACCCCCCGGGTCAGCCGGTAGGCGTCCCAGTCCGGCGCGTAGATCACGATCGGCCGGTCCAGGACGGCGTAGTCGAACATCGCCGACGAGTAGTCGGTGACCAGCACGTCGGCCGCGAGGTAGAGGTCCTCGACCCGGGGATGCGCGCTCACGTCCAGGATCCGCCCCCGAGCGTCCCGGGGCGGCAGCCGCCGATCCCGGTCGTGGAAGTAGTGACTGCGCATCAGCAGCAGCCCGGACGAGCCGAGTCCGTCGAGGAACCGTTCCGGGTCGAACGGTGGCCGGTACCTGGGCAGATGCTCCCGGTGCGTCGGGGCGTACAGCACGACCTGCTCGCCGAGGCCGGCGCCGAGTTCCGCACGCAGCCGCAGCACGTCCTCGGCGGTCGAGGTGACCAACCGGTCGTTGCGCGGATACCCCACCTCGAGGTTGGTGTACCCGGCCGGGTAGGCACGCTCCCACATCTGGGTGGAGAAGCTGTTCGAGGTGACGCTGAAATCCCAGCGGTCCACCCGGCGCAGCAGTCCGGCGAAGTCCATCCCGGCCGCGCCCAGCGGATAACGCTGCTGGTCCAACCCCATCACCTTGACCGGCGTGCCGTGGTGGGTCTGTACGTGCACCGTGCCCGGCCGCTTGCGCACCGAGTCCGGAAAGTTGACGTTGTTGACCAGCCACCGCGCCCGGGCCAGCACCCGGTGGTACGCGGCCGTACCGGCGACGACGTACTCGACCCCCTCGGGCAGGGTGTGCACCCGGTCCCGCCGGACGATCCACACCCCCCGGACGTGTGGCGCCAGCCGGCGCGCCGCCTCGTAGATCGCGGCCGGGTTGCAGGCGTAGCCCCGGTACCAGTAGGCGGCGTAGACCGCGAGGTTCTCCTCGACCGCCCGCTGGCGTTCGGCCCGCTGGTACTGGTGCAACACCGCGTCGCGGGCCAGCCGGGCACTCCGCCGGGCGGGCGGAAGCACCCGCCGCCGGGCCTGGCCGGCGACCCGGCGAGCGGCCTCCCCGCCCGGCTGGCGGCCCGCAACGCGCTGAACGTACGCCACCTACCGGCCGCCACCAGCCGGTGCTTGAGCCCGGCCACCCCGTCGGGCAGCCGGTGCCCGTCGGGCGGCCGGTGCCCGTCGGGCGGCCGGAAACGGGCGTGCTCGATCGCGACCCGGGCGAAGAAGGTCGGCCGCAGCTCCGGCGCGATCCGGTCACCGTTGCCGAGGACCGTCAGGTAGTGCCACATCATCCGTTCGAAGATCACCGGCCGCAGTTCCTCGGCACCGAGCCGGTCCAGCTCCCGGAACACCCGGTGCCACTGCTCGAACACCTCGAAGTGCCGCTCGCCCCGGGTCCTGGTGATCGCCCCCGCCCGCCGCTGCCGGTAGTTCACACAGACCACGTCCAGTACGCCGATCCGGTCGGCGGCCAGCAGCACCGGGTAGCTGAACGAGACGTCCTCGTACCAGCCGGGGGCGAAGCGCAGCCCGGCGCCGGTCAGGAACCGTCGGCGGACCAACCGGTTCCAGGCGGTGTGCAGCAGTTCCAGCGTCTCCGGCCGCTCGGTCAGCCGGAACGTGACCGGCCCGGGTGGCTCCGGGAAGGCGTCGGCCATCGCGCTGCGGGTCACCGTGTCGTCCCAGTGCGCGCGTACGTGATCGACGATCAGCACGTCGGGTCGGGTTACCCGGAGTCGGGCGGCGACCTCGACGAGACAGTCCGGGGCGAGCCAGTCGTCGCCGTCGACGAACCAGACGTACTCGCCGACGGCCCGGTCCAGACCGATGTTGCGGGCCGGCCCCAGCCCGACGTTGCGGTCCAGCCGCACGGCCGTCACCCGCTCGTCGCGGTCGGCGTACTCGGCGAGGATGTCGCCACTGCCGTCGGGCGAGCAGTCGTCGACCCCGATCACCTCGATGTCGGCAGCCGGCTGCGCCAGGATCGAGTCGAGACATTCCCGCAGGTAGCCCTGCACGCGGAAGGCCGGGACGACGAAGCTGATCAGCGTCATCGTCCCGGCCCCCCGTCAGAGCTTCGCGTGACCTCCCGTACCTACCGGCATCGGCGCGGCGCGCGCCGGCCGGACCACCCAGGCCAGCACCACGCTCGCCACGAAGAGGGCCAGGAGGTAGATACCGAGTGTAGCCAGACCAATGCTCACGATTCCGGCGATCGCCGCCAGCGTCAGCAACACCGACCGCCCCTCCCAGCCGAGCGTCGCCGGGTGCAACGGCGGGGCCGGCTGCCGCTTCTCCAGCCGGGCGACCAGGTCGTAGTGGTGCAGGGCGAGCACGAAGACGTAGCCGAAGACCAGCCAGGCCGGCGCGCCGCCGATCAACCCGACCGCGATGGCGAACAGATACTCGGCGGCCCGCAACGCGGCCGGCACCAGCCAGTCCAGCGGCCCGTTGTGCGCCGCCCCGGCGCCGGTCGCCGCCCCGAGCAGCACCAGCAGCGCCACCGGCACCGCCCAACGCAGCGGTGCCGCCGCCTCGCCCGCGCCGTCCCCGCCCGGGCCGACCGCGCCGGCCAGCACCGCCGCCAGCAACAGCGCCGCGGCACCGAGCGCCGCGACCACCGCGAGCACCAGCGGCCCCGGCCGCCGCAGCACCGGCAACCGGGTGGCCAGTGGGCCGTCGTCGCGGTGCAGGGTCGCGTCGACCGTGTCCAGCACCGGCACCCACATCCAGCGCGCCCGCAACGTACGCAGTGCCCCGGTGTACGCCAACGCCGACACGCCCCAGGTCAACACCGCGATCAGGGCGACCCGCTGGTCGAACAGCGCCGCGGCCACCGCGATCAACGCCCACCGTTCCCCGATCGGGAAGACCACCGTGCGCTTGAGCCAGTACGACACCGAGCCGGCGTCGGCCTGCACCCGGGTCGACGCCGCGTTCAGCCGGTCACCGATACCGCCGCCGGTGCCGCCGCCGACGTTCCTCGGCCGGCGGGCCGCCTCGTCGTGCAGTACGCCGTACCACGCGTCGGTCATGTGCCGCACCGTCTGCAACGTCATCGCAGCGATGGCCAGCGCCCAGCCGTACCGGAACCCGGCCGCGGTGGCGCCCCACCCGAGACCGCCGTAGACGAGGTACTCCTTCGCCCGGTCGGCCATCGTGTCCAGCCAACCGCCCCAGGCGCTGAAGTCGCGGGTGTAGCGGGCCACCTGGCCGTCCACGCAGTCCAACACGAACCCGAGGTAGAGCAGCACCGCACCGGCCACCAGCGACGGACGGCCGCCGGCGGCGAACAGCGCCGCCGCGGCCACCGCGAAGGCCACCGACAGCATGGTCACCACGGTCGGGCTCAGTCCCAACCTGGCACAGGCCTTGGTGACGTACGGCGACCAGGTGCTGACGAAGAAGGTGGTGAAGAAGTCGTCCTTCTCCTTCACCGACAGCCGCAGCTCGGCCCGGTCCTCGTCGACGGCGGCCACCGCCGCCTCCGCCCCGGCCAGCCCGGCGGCGTCGTCGACCCGGTGCGCGACCAGCAGGCGCACCCGGTGGGCGAAGACCAGCGCGCCCTGCCCGGTGAGCGAGGCGAAGACCTGGTCCACGAGCGGCCCCGGCACCCCGGCAGCGCGGCCGGCGGCGACGGCCCGAGCGGCGGCGGCCAGCGCCGGCACGTCGTCCCGGCCGACCCGCACCGCGCCGCCGAAGACGCCCGTCGCGGCCCCGTCCAACTGCTCCGAGCGGCCGGCCTCCACCACCTGGCCACGCTCCTCGCGTAGCACCGTCCGCCCGCCGGTGGGGCGGTCGGTGAGCACCAGCGCCACGGTCGGACCGACCGGGCTGGTCACCAGGTGGCGCAGTACGGCGGTGTGCGCCACCAGGTCGGCGCCGCTGACCACCACCGGGCCACCGGCCCGACCCGCCAGCTCCGCCAACTCGTCCAGGTCGGCGGCGACCCGCACCTCCGACACTCCGGCCCGGCGCCACTGGCCGGCCAGCCCGTCGACCAACGACTCGCCGCCACCCGTCGGCAGGCTCGCGGCCGGCGCGCCGGCGGCGAGCACGATCGCGAGGGTCACCGGGGAACCGCGTCGTGGTATGCGGCCAGCGCCTCGGCGATGGTGCCGTCGACGCTCAGCCGGCCCGCGTCGAGGAAAAGCCCCCGGCGACAGAACCGGGTCAGATCCTTTTCGTTGTGTGACACCAGCACCAGAGTGCGCCCCTCCCCGAGCAGACGTTCGATGGTCGTGTAGCACTTCGCGCGGAACTCGGCGTCCCCGACCGCCGTCACCTCGTCCATCAGCAGGATCGGATGCGGCAGGTGGGAGATGATCGCGAAGCCGAGCCGGACCTTCATGCCCGACGAATAGTGCCGGGCCGGGGTGTCGATGGCCCGTTCCACCTGCTCACCGGCGAACGAGACGATCTCGTCGAAGTGCCGCTTCAGGTACGCCGACGACAGCCCGTGCAGGCCGCCCACCAGGTACAGGTTCTCCCGCCCGGTCAGCTCGTTGGAGAAGCCGGCGGAGAGTTCCAGCAGCGGGGCGACGTCGCCGCTGACCCGAATCCGCCCCTCGTCGGGGATCAGCACCCCGGCGATCAGGCGCAGCAGGGTGCTCTTGCCGGTGCCGTTGCGGCCGATCACCCCGAGGGTCTCACCCGGTGCCACCGCGAAGGTGACGTCGCGCAGCGGCCAGAACCGGCCGTCCGAGGCACCCCGCGTGCCCCGGTGGATGAACAGCTCCCGCAGCCGCAACTGCCGGCGGCGGTTGCGGACGAACCGGATGCCGAGGCCCTCCGCCTCGATGATCGACTCAGCCATCAGAGTTCCTTGAGCACGGCGGGTTCGAGCCGGCGGAACGTCCACCAGCCGGTCACGAGCAGCAGCAGGCTGATGCCGATGGTGGTGGCGAGCATCCGGGTCCCCGGGAACTCGTCCGGGTACCACACGGCGTGATGCAGTTGGAAGATTCCGACCAGCGGGTTGAGTTCGTAGCCGAACTTGAGCCAGCCGGGCAGCTCCGAGTCGCGCACCAGACTCAGCGGGTAGATGATCGGCGTGGCGTAGAAGAGCACCCGGATGATCAGGCGCATGAATCGCTCCACGTCCCGCATCAGCACGTTGAACGCCGACAGCAGCAGCGCCAGCCCGATCAGCAGGGTCGCCTGCACCAGCACCGCGAGCGGCAGGGACAGCATCGACCAGCCCGGCTCGATCCGGCCGTCGGCGGCGTACCAGATCGCGATGGCGGCCAGGATCGGCAGGCCGGCGGCGTACTCGGCGAAGCGGGCGGCGACCCGACCGACCGGGAAGACCTGCCGGGGCACGTTCATCGTGGTGATCAGCCGGGACTGGCCGGTGAGGGCGTGGGTCGCCTCGCTCAGCGCCGCGCTGGTCCACATCCAGGCGAAGATCCCGGTGATCAGGAACAACGGGTACGACCCGGCGGCCTCACCGAGATGCCGGTTGGTGTCGCGGGAGTAGAGGACACCGAAGATGAACCAGTAGATCGCGCCCATGCCCAGCGGCTCGATCAGCGACCAGAGGTAACCGAGCACGGACTGCTGGTACTTGACCGCGAGATCGCGCCTGACCAGGATGCGCAACGAGTTGCGGTGCGACCACAACGCCCCGACGCCAGAGGTCACCGCCGCCTCCCGCCTGGTGAACGGACGACAGGTTAGCAGCCGGTGAACACCTGCCGACGAGCCGTACGCTCAGCACTCGATCACGTTGACGGCCAGACCGCCGCGCGCCGTCTCCTTGTACTTGACCTTCATGTCGGCGCCGGTCTCCCGCATGGTCTTGATGACCTTGTCGAGCGAGACGGCGTGCACCCCGTCGCCGCGCAGCGCGAGCCGGGCGGCGGTGATCGCCTTGATGCTAGCCACCGCGTTGCGCTCGATGCACGGGATCTGCACCAGGCCACCGACCGGGTCACAGGTCAGCCCCAGGTTGTGCTCCATGCCGATCTCGGCGGCGTTCTCGACCTGGGCGGGCGTGCCACCCAGCGCCTCGGCCAGCCCGGCGGCGGCCATCGAGCAGGCCGACCCGACCTCGCCCTGGCAACCCACCTCCGCACCGGAGATCGACGCGTTCTCCTTGAACAACACCCCGATCGCGCCGGCCGCCAGCAGGAACCGCACCACGCCGTCGTCGGAGGCCCCCGGCACGAACCGGGTGTAGTAGTGCAGCACCGCGGGGATGATCCCGGCCGCGCCGTTGGTCGGGGCGGTCACCACCCGGCCGCCGGCCGCGTTCTCCTCGTTGACGGCCAGCGCGAACAGCGTCACCCAGTCCATCACGTGCAGCGGATCCCCACCCGTGCCCGCCGGGCTGTCGGCGGCCAGGCCGCGATGCAACTCGGCCGCGCGGCGGCGTACCTTCAGGCCACCCGGCAGGGTGCCGTCCCGGGCGCAGCCACGCTCGACGCACTCACGCATCACCCGCCAGATGTCCAGCAGCCCGGCTCGGACGTCCGCCTCGGCCCGCCAGGACAGCTCGTTGGCGAGCATGACCTCACCGATGGAGAGCCCGGTCGCGGCGGTCACGCCGAGCAACTCCGCCCCGGTGAGGAACGGATGCCGGACCGGCGTGCTGTCCGGCTTGATCCGGTCCGCCCCGGCCGCCGCCTCATCCACCACGAAGCCGCCACCCACCGAGTAGTAGGTGCGCGTCCGTACCTCGGCCCCGCTCGCGTCGTACGCCGAGAAGACCATCCCGTTCGGGTGGTACGGCAACGAACGCCGGCGGTGCAGCGTCAGGTCCCGCTCCGGGGCAAAGTCGATTTCGTGCGTGTCGAGCAGGGACAGCCGGTGCTCCGTCCGGATCCGGTCCATCCGCGCTTCGACGCTGTCCGTGTCGACCGTCTCGGGGGCCTCGCCGGCCAGGCCGAGCAGCACCGCGCGGTCGCTGCCGTGCCCGTGCCCGGTGGCGCCGAGGGAACCGAACAGCTCGGCCCGTACCCGGGCGGTGTCGGTGAGCAGACCGTCGGCCTTGAGCCCGGCGACGAAGGTATGCGCCGCCCGCATCGGCCCCACCGTGTGCGAGCTGGATGGCCCGATACCCACACTGAACAGGTCGAACACGCTGATCATGACTGTGCCGTCCTCGCCGTCGCCGGTGTTGCCGGTCCGCGGCCGGTCGTGGCCGGTCCGCGGTACGGTCCGGCCCTGGTGACGCCCAGGTGAGGACGCCCGACCGGCGAGCCTACTACCCGGGCCGCGGCGGTGACCGGCGTGCGGGCGCTGTCGAGCTGATGGCGCGGACGGATCACATCTCGCCTCTCCCCTCGGCCCCGCGTTGACCCCTGGCCCGGCGGTAGGCGTCGCCCGGAGCCCACGCGGGTAAGCACCTACGGGTCAGCGGGGTGGCCTTCCTCCTCCGGACCGAGGGCAGGACGGTCATCCATCCCTAGCGTTGATTCCAGCAGCGGCGGATCGCCGCAGAGGGGAAGTACGACGATGAGTCGCAAACTGGTCCGCCCCCGCGAGGGGCGCATGTTCGCCGGAGTCTGTGCCGGCCTGGCGCGGCGGTTCGGCACCTCGGCCGGGCTCGTCCGGCTGCTGTTCCTGCTGTCGCTGTTGCTACCGGGCACCCAGGTGATCGTCTATCTGGCACTCTGGATCATCATGCCCAACGAGGACCGCCACCTGGTCGCCGGCCACTGAGCCACCCGCCGCCGACCGGGCCGCGGCCGGCGCCGGGTGCCCGGTCGGTCAGGGGGCGATGTAGGTGACGGTCACCTGCTCGAAGCCGAGCGAGCGGAGCAGCCCCTCAAGCATCTTGCGGGTGTTCTCCTCGGCCCGGGCGGCCAGCCCGCTCTCCCGGGCGGCGCCGGTGATCCGATCCTCGGCCAGGCGGTAGACCTCCTGCTGCCGGTTCGGGTCGCCGCCGACCAACTCTCCGACGCGATTGAGCAGGCCACGCTCCTCCGCGAAGACGTAGCTCTGCTCCAGGTCGAGGTTGGTCTCCGCCAGCTGCGGCGCCGGGAGCTTGATCTCGACCGACTTGCCGTCGGCCGACTGCACGATCGCCCCCTCGGCGAGGGTGCCGAAGTCGACGTACGCCTCGACGCTGCCCGCCCCGACGAACAGCGTCCGCTCGTTGAGCAGCCAGTCCGGCACGTTGCGCCGATCGTTCTGCAGGTCGACCACGACCTGGAAGTTGCCCTCCGCGGCCACGTAGCGGCTGAGATCGTGCATCGACTCCAGCAGCGCGGGCTGGCTGCGGTCGGTCTGTTCCTGGGTGAACGGGTTGCGGAACTCGGGCAGGATCCCGGTGGTCCGCACGCCGAGCAGCACCACCACCGCCAGCGCCGCGGCACCGAGCACCCAGAGCAGGGCACGAACGGCCCCGCCGCCCTGCTGCGGAGGCTCCGGTGGGGCCGACCGGTCCGTGAGCAGCTCGCCGGGCTGCTGATCGGCAAACCTGCTGGTGGGCTCGTTGATGTCGCCGTCGCGTGCCATCGCCCTCACCGTCCTCGTCAGACGCGTTGTCTGTTGATGACGGTAAGCCCAACGTACGACACCCGCTCGTCGAGGCCGGTCAGGTGAACGCGGAGATCCCGGTGAGCTGCTGCCCGATCACCAGTTGGTGGATCTCCGAGGTGCCTTCGTACGTCAGCACGCTCTCCAGGTTGTTGGCGTGCCGCATCACCGGGTAGTCGCCGGAGACCCCGTTGGCGCCGAGAATGGTGCGGCACTGCCGGGCGATGGCCAGCGCCTCGCGGACGTTGTTCAGCTTGCCCACGCTGACCTGCTCGGGGCGCAACTTTCCGGCGTCGGCCAGTCGGCCCAGCTGGAGCGCCAGCAGACAGCCCTTGTTCCACTCCACCGCCATGTCGGCGAGCTTGGCCTGGGTGAGCTGGAAGCCGGCCAGCGGCCGGCCGAACTGGGTGCGGGTCCGCGCGTACCCCAGCGCCGTCTCCAGGCAGTCCCGAGCCGCGCCGAGCGCCCCCCAGACGATGCCGTGCCGGGCCTCGGTCAGGCAGCTCAGCGGCGCCTTCAGCCCGATCGCGCCGGGCAGTTGCGCGTCCGCCGGCAGCCGGACGTCGTCGAGCGAGATCTCGCCGGTCAGCGAGGCCCGCAACGACATCTTTCGGGCGATCTCCCGCGCCGTCACCCCGGGCGTGTCCATCGGTACGGCGAAGCCCCGGACGCCCTCCTCGGCGCGCGCCCAGACCACCGTGACGTCGGCGACGGGAGCGTTGGTGATCCACATCTTGCTGCCGGAGAGCACCCAGTCGTCGCCGTCGCGGCGGGCCCGGGTGGCCATCGAGGCCGGGTCCGAGCCGTGGTCGGGCTCGGTCAGCCCGAACGAGCCGATCGCCTCACCGGCCGCCATCGCCGGCAGCCAGCGCTGCTTCTGCTCCTCGCTGCCGTAACGCCAGATGGCGTACATGGCCAGCGAACCCTGCACCGAGACCAGCGACCGGACGCCGGAGTCACCGGCCTCCAGTTCCAGGCAGGCCAGCCCGTACGCGACGGCCGTCGCACCGGCGCAGCCGTAGCCGGTCAGGTGCATGCCGAGCAGGCCGAGCTTGCCGAACTCGCGGGCCAGTTCGCGCGCCGGCATCCGGCCCGCCTCGTACCAGCCGGCGACGTGTGGGCGTACCCGATCGTCGACCACCTGGCGCACGACGGCGCGGATCTGCCGCTCCTCCTCGGTCAGCGACGAATCCAGGTCGAGCAGGTCCACCGGCGTCACTCGACCGCCTCGGCGAAGACGAGCACCCGGGCGTGGATCTGGTTGCGCTGCTGCAACGCGGCCCGCAACGCCCGATGCAGGCCGTCCTCCAGGTAGAGGCCGCCGTTCCACTGCACCACGTGCGGGAAGAGGTCGCCGTAGAAGGTGGAGTCCTCGGCGAGGAGCTTGTCCAACGCCAGCTCGCGCTTGGTGGTGATGAGCTGATCCAGGCGCAGCGGACGGGGTGGGATCTCCGCCCACTGTTTCAGGGTCAGGTTGTGTTCCGGATAGGGACGTCCGTCCCGGACCGCTCTGAAGATCACGACGGCACGCTCCCCTCCCCCTCACCGGGCCGAGCCACGACGCCGGGCCGGGTCGCGGCACGGCGCCGCGACCTGCGGCGCCGATGACCGTGCCAGCGTAGCCGGACCCCGCACCCCACGTTCTGCTCCCTGGTGCCAGTTTCGCCACCGGTCGTCCGGTTCTCAACAGGACGAAACCACCCGGTTCGGGTCAGGTCCAGTGTCCCCGCCGGACAACCTCGTCCACCGGACGGCGCCCGCGACGCAACGACGGTGACCGGTGGTCGGGGGCTCGGTAACCGATGGTGAGGGCACCGATCGGATGGAACGCCTCCGGCACGCCGAACGCCTCGCGGTAGGGCTCCAGCCGCTGCGGCGGGATGCCGAAGAAGCACGAGCCGAGCCCCTCGTCCACGGCGGTCAGCATCATCAGCAGCGCCGCGAAGCCGGTGTCGACGTACCAGTAGGGAACCGGCCAACGCTCCGTCGACCTGTCCGCCCAGCCCTTGTCCGACTCCGCGTAGCGCTCCAGATAGACCGAGCGGTTGGCGTGCGGCACCACGATCAGCGGGGCCCGGCGCATCCCGGCCAGCCAGCGCCCCGTGCCGCCACCCTGCGGGGTGCTGGCCGCCCAGAACCGTTCCCGGTCCGCCGCCTCCTCCAGCACCAGGAAACCCCAGCCCTGGGAAAAACCGGCCGACGGCGCCCGCACCGCGTGCTCCAGCAGCCGCTCCAGCACCGCCGGCGGGACCGGGCGGTCCGGGTCGTAGTTGCGCACCATCCGGCGCCGTCGGACGACCTCCGCGAACTCCACCCTGCGCTCCCCACTCGCCGGCCCGTTTGCGGCCCCAGAAATCGCCGTCAGATCCCGGGCCGGATGCCCCAGCCGCCGCGCCAGGTGTCGCCGGGCGCCAAGGTGATCAGATCGCGGCCGGAACGGAACGCGTCCGGCGGGCAGGTCATCGGCTCCACTGCCACCGACCGGCGGAACCGTTCCCCGGTCAGCGTGTCACCGGTGAAGACCTGCCACCAGCCGAACTGCTCGTCGGCCCAGATCCGCAGCCCGGCCGACGCGTCCGGCCCGGCGAGCGTCACCTCGGAGCCGCCGCCGGCGTCCCGCGTCACCTGCCCGAAGGCGAGATCCAGCACCGCCTCGCCGATGCGCCGCGGCTCGGTGTAGTCGTAGTCGGTGCCGGCGACCCGGCTCGCGCCCACCGGCAGCAGCCGCCCGTCCAGCAGCAGCCGCGTCTGGCCCGGCACCCGCAGCGCGATGTCCTCCACCGCGACCCCGGGCAACCGCAGATAGGGGTGCACGGAGAAGCCGAACGGCGCCGGCTCGGCACCGACGTTCGTCACCTCGTGCTCCCCCCGCAGCCCGTCGGCCCCCACGCTCCACCGGGTGAGCAGCCGCAACGGCCACGGGTAGCCGGGCTGCGGCGGCAGGTCGTAGCCGACGCTCACCGCGTCCGGCCGCTGCTCGATCAGCTGCCACGACGCCCAGTTCACCAGGCCGTGGATGGCGTTGTGCCGCTCCGGCTCGGTCAGGTGGAGCTGCATCGACTGCCCGTCGAAGGTGTACACGCCGTCACGGATCCGGTTCGGCCAGGGCGCGAGCACCTGGCCGGCCGAACCGGGACACAGTTCGTCGGTGGCGTACCCGTCGAGGTGCTCGACACCGTCCTGCCGGTAGGCGCGGAGCCCACCGCCCACCTCGACGATGACCGCCTCGTGACCGGCGGCGGAAATGCTCCACTGTGCCCCCGACAGGGGACGCGGATCGCGGCTGTCCATGTCGCCAGACCCTAGCCGTCACGACCGCCGGCCGCTCACCATGGGCCGGCTCATCAGGCGCGCCGCGCACCCGACCCGGCCGACGGGCGGTAGCGCAGCAGCGCCGGGAACGCGACCGCGAGCAGCACCGCGAGCGCCGCCGCCGCCAGGCCACCACCGACCCAGGCCACCCCGCTGCCGAACCCGGCCGCCATCGCCCCGGCCCGCAGGTCGCCGAGGCGTGGTCCGCCGGCCACCACGACGGTGTTGACGCCCTGTAGGCGGCCACGCATCCGGTCCGGCGCGTAGACGATCAGCAGCGACTGCCGGACCACCGAACTGACCAGGTCGGCGGCACCGGCCAGCACCAGCAGCGCGACCACCAGCCAGAGCTGCCGGGCCAGCCCGGCCAGCGCCACCGCGAGGCCCCAGCCCACCACGGAGAGCACCAGCACCAGCCCCTGCCGGCGAGCCCGGCCGATCCAGCCGGAGACGAGACCGGCGAGCAGCGAGCCGATCGCGATCGAGCTGTAGAGCCAGCCCACCGCCGCGCCGCCGCCGAACCGTTCGGTCGCCACCTCGGGAAAGAGGGCCCGGGGGAAGGCGAACACCATGGCGATCAGGTCGACGGCGAAGGAGAGCAGCAGCACCGGGCTGCCGGCCAGGTAACGGACGCCGTCGACGATGCTGCGCAGCCCGGCCTGCCGGGGCGCGCCGTCCGGGTCCGGCTCGGGCGGCATGGCGGGCAGTCGCACCGCCGCCCAGACCAGGGCGGCGAGCAGCGTGGCGTCCACGGCGTACGCGATCGGCAGCGCGATGCCGAGATCCCAGATGGCGAGGATCAGACCGGCGGCCAGCGGCCCGAGGACCGCGGTGGCCATCGCGGTGGTGAAGTTGAGCGTGGTGGCCGCCGGCACCAGTTCGGCCGGGACCAGCCGGCCGACGAGCGCCGCACGGGCCGGACCGGCGATCGCGAACGAGACGGAACTCAGCGCCACCAGCGCGAGCAGCAGCACCGGGCTGCCGACCCCCAGCAGGGCCTGCGCCAGCAGCCCGAGCACCGAGACCCAGAGCAGCACCGAGCCGCCCAGCAGCACCCGGCGCCGGTCGATGGCGTCGGCGACCGCGCCGCCCCACAGCCCGAAGACCAGCAGCGGCACGAAGGCAGCCACGCCGAGCAGGCCGACCCAGAACGAGTCCCGGGTCAGCGCGTACATCTCCACCGGCACCGCGACCGCGGTGAACTGGAAACCGAACATCGCGATGGCGTTGCCGAGCCACAGCCGCCGGTACGTCGGCACCCGCAGCGGGCGCAGGTCGATCGCCCAGCGGCGCTGCTCGCGCAGCCGGTTCGTCGCGCTCACCGTCACGGGGCCAGCCGCTCCGCGACCCAGCCCCGCCGGTACGGCGGAACCGCAGCCGGTCGTGCAGCCGGCTGGCCCGGCCCTGCCAGAACTCGACCGACTCGGGCCGCACCCGCAGCCCGCCCCAGTACGGCGGGGCGGGGATCGGGTCCACGTCGGCGAACCGCTCCGCCGCGGCCCGGTACGCGTCATCCAGTGCGGCCCGGTCCGGCAGCACCGACGACTGCACGCTGGCCCAGGCGCCGAGCTGCGAGCCGCGCGGCCGGCTGGCGAAGTACGCCTCGGTCTCCGTCCGGTCGACCCGTGTCACCCGACCGGCGACGATCACCTGCCGCTGCATCGGGAACCAGGGGAAGAGCAGGCTGGCGTACGGGTTGGCGGCGGTCTCGGCGCCCTTGCGGGAGTCGTAGTTGGTGTAGCAGACGAACCCCGCCGGGTCGTACCCCTTGAGCAGCACCGTCCTTGCGCTCGGCCGGCCGGCGGCATCGGCGGTGCCGAGCACCATGGCGTTCGGCTCGGGCAACCCGGCCGCCACCGCATCGGCGAACCAGCGGTCGAACTGGGTGTGCCAGTCGGCTGCCAGGTCGGCCTCCGTCAAACCGGCCCCGGCGGCGTACTCGTGCCGCATCCCGGCAGGTGGCGGTGTGTCCCCCATCACGTTCCCGCTCCTCCCCGCCGGGCCGGTACGCGCCCGGCGACCAGCCCGTCCGGCCCAGTCTTATCGACCCGGCCCGGGGATCGGCAACCGGGATGTCGCCAGCAGCACATCGGCAGCGTCTCGCGCACCCGGGCCCCAGCAGGCAAGATGTCACGAACACATCCCTGAGGGTCGCCTAAGGCGCTCACCCGGCCGGGGCCGGGGCACCGAGCCCGGGCGGGCGCACCGACCACACACCAGGAGCAGTGAGATGGCCGACTTCAAACCCGGACTTGAAGGTGTCGTAGCCTTCGAAACCGAGATCGCCGAGCCCGACCGCGAGGGCGGTGCGCTGCGCTATCGCGGCGTCGACATCGAGGATCTGATCGGCCAGGTCTCCTTCGGCAATGTCTGGGCACTGCTGGTCGACGGCCGGTTCGGCCCCGGCCTGCCCCCGGCGGAGCCGTTCCCGGTGCCGGTGCACTCCGGTGACATCCGGGTCGACGTGCAGTCCGCCGTCGCCATGCTCGCCCCGTACTGGGGATTGCAGCAGTTGCTGGACATCTCCGACCGGCAGGCCCGCGAGGACCTCGCCCGGGTGTCGGTCACCGCGCTCTCCTTCGTCGCCCAGTCCGCCCGTGGCCTCGGTCTGCCGGCCGTGCCGCAGAAGGAGATAGACAAGGCGGAGACGATCGTCGAGCGCTTCATGAAGCGGTGGCGGGGCGAACCCGACCCGCGGCACGTCAAGGCCGTCGACGCGTACTTCATCTCGGCCGCCGAGCACGGCCTGAACGCCTCGACCTTCACCGCCCGGATCGTCGCCTCCACCGGTGCGGACGCGGCCGCCTGCATCTCGTCCGGCATCGGCGCGCTCTCCGGCCCGCTGCACGGCGGTGCGCCGTCGCGGGTGCTGAGCATGCTGGAGGCGGTGGAGCGCAGCGGTGACGCGGAGAGCTACGTCAAGGGCGTGCTGGATCGGGGCGAGCGCCTGATGGGCTTCGGTCACCGGGTCTACCGGGCCGAGGACCCGCGCGCCCGGGTGCTCCGCCGCACCGCCAAGGAGCTGGGTGCCCCGCGCTTCGAGGTCGCCGAGGCACTGGAGAAGGCGGCGCTCGCCGAGTTGCAGGCCCGCCGGCCGGACCGGGTCCTCGCCACCAACGTCGAGTTCTGGTCCGCCGTGGTGCTCGACTTCGCCGAGGTGCCGGCGCACATGTTCACCTCCATGTTCACCTGCGCCCGGATGGGCGGTTGGAGCGCCCACATCCTGGAGCAGAAGAAGCTCCAGCGACTGGTCCGTCCCTCGGCCCGCTACGTGGGCCACTCACCGCGCAAGCCGCACGAGGTCGACGGCTGGGACGCCGTCCCGCACGACGTCTGAGCCGAGGAGGGCGCCCCTTCTCGACCCGTGCGGGCGGGAAGGGTCGCCGGTCGACGCCCCGGCCGGCCCGGACCGCTCGCCGGCAGCCGGGCGGCGGGCGGGTGTGCGTGAGCGCTCTGGGCTGTGGCGGACGCCTCACGGCTCGGGACCGGACCAGCGCCCGGACCGGCGGCGACTGGTGCGAGGATGAAGGCCGGCAGCGCCGCCGGACGGGCTCCGACCCGGCACCGCCGTGCGACCGCGCACGCGCCCGCCGTCGGTCCGCGCCCAACCCGCTCACCCGGGCACCGACCCACGCGGAAGGATCTTGAGAACCGTGGCTGACGCACCGACCATCCGGATTCCCGACGAGATCAAGCCTGCCGACGGCCGCTTCGGCTGCGGGCCGTCCAAGGTACGTCCGGCGGCGGTATCCGCGCTCGCCGAGGTGGCGACCAGCTACCTGGGCACCTCGCACCGGCAGCGGACCGTCCGCGACCAGGTGGCCCGGCTGCGCTCCGGCATCGCACAGTTCTTCGCCCTCCCCGAGGGCTACGAGGTGATCATCGGCAACGGCGGCACCACCGCGTTCTGGGAGGTCGCCACGTTCGGCCTGATCCGTGACCGGGCACAGTTCGCCAGCTTCGGCGAATTCGGCGCGAAGTTCGCCAAGGCCGTCACGGACGCGCCGTTCCTCGGCGAGCCCACGGTCCGCCGGTCCGAGGCGGGCAGCGCGCCGGCCCTGGTCGCCGAGGCCGGTGTGGACGTCTATGCCACCCCGCACAACGAGACCTCGACCGGCGTGGCGGTGCCCATCGGCCGGGTGGCCGGCGCCGACCCCGGCTCGCTGCTGCTTGTCGACGCCACCTCCGGCGCCGGTGGGCTGGAGGTCAACGTCGGCGAGACCGACGTGTACTACTTCGCCCCGCAGAAGTGCTTCGGCTCCGACGGCGGGCTCTGGCTGGCCCTGATGTCGCCGGCCGCGCTGGAGCGCGCCACCGAGGTCAAGGCGTCGGGCCGGTACATCCCGGCGTTCCTCGACCTGGTCACCGCGATCGACAACTCGCGGCTGGAGCAGACGTACAACACCCCGGCGCTGGCCACCATCTTCCTCGCCGCCGAGCAGACCGAGTGGATGAACTCCCAGGGCGGCCTGGCCTGGGCGGCCAAGCGCACGGCCGAGAGCGCCGCAATCGTGTACGGCTGGGCCGAGCGCTCGTCCGTCGCCACCCCGTTCGTCACCGACCCGACGCTGCGCTCCAATGTGGTCGCCACCATCGACTTCGCCGACGGTGTGGACGCCGCCGCGATCGCCAAGGCGCTGCGCGCCAACGGCATCGTGGACACCGAGCCGTACCGCAAGCTGGGCCGCAACCAGCTGCGGGTCGCGCTCTTCCCGGCCGTCGAGCCGGCCGACGTCGAGGCGCTGACCGCGTCCATCGACTACCTCGTCGAGCGGCTGTAGGACCGCCCGGCACGATGGTCACGGGCCGGCCGGTCCAGCGGGATCGGCCGGCCCGGACGGACTGCGATCAACGCCACTGCCGGCCGGCCGGTGACTGAGCCGCCGCACAGCGCTCAACCGCGCGGAATCGGGCTGTCCCTGCGCGACTTGCCCGGGCGTGGCGTCTCCCACCTGGCTCCGGATGGGCGTACCGTGGTCCCAACGCCCCGGGTGGCCGGCTCGTGGCGTACGGCCAGCGAAGCGGGACGGAGGCAACGCGATGCGCCCAGTACGCTTCGTCGCCCTCTCCGAGGACGGCCAGGCCCTGGTGCTCGCCGACGAGGTCGGGCGGCTGCTCGCCCTGCCGATAGACGAGCGCGTCGCCGGGGTGCTGGACGCCGAGCCGGGCGCGCCCGCGCTCGCCGTGGCACCGACCACTGCCGACCCGGTGCCGTCCCTGTCCCCGCGGGACATCCAGGCCCGGATCCGCTCCGGCGAGTCCGCCGAGGACGTCGCCCGCATCGCCGGCGTTCCGGTCGACCGGGTGCTCCGCTATGCCGGTCCGGTGCTCCAGGAGCGGGCGATGCTCGCCCAGCACGCCCGGCGCACCCGGCTCAAGGGTGCCGAGAAGCCCACGCCGCTGGCCGAGGTGGTCAACGGTCGGCTCGCGCAGCACGGGATCGACACCGAGAAGATCTCCTGGGATGCGTGGCGCCGCGACGACGGCACCTGGCGGATCGTCGCCACCTGGCCGTCCGGCAAGGCCACCGCGCAGGCGGTCTGGGATCTGGACAAGACCCGGCAGTCCGTGGTCCCGCACGACGACATGGCGCAATATCTCTGCGCCGAGCGCCCGACGCCGATCCTCGGCCAGGAGCCGGCACCTGAGCGGGGCGGCCACGCCCTGCCCGGGCCGTCGCGCGGCGAGCCGACCCGCGGCGGGCACGGGCTGCCCGCGCCCGCCGAGGCGGGCCGGGCCGGCCGTGACCCGATCCGCGCCGGTCGCGACGCCCTGCTGGCCTCGCTCGATCGGCCGCTCGGCCCGACCTCGGGCCGCGGTCTCGATTCTCGCTCGCCGGCCGCACTGGCCGGCGGCCAGGACGGCCCTCGCCAGCGGGCGGTGACCGGTGGCGCCGCGGCGCTGCTCGGCGGCGGACAGGGATCGGCCTTCGACGACGACGTGGACGCGCCGAAGGAGGTCCCGGCCGTGCCTTCACTGGCGGTGCTGCGGCCGCGCCGCACGAACGCGCCGGCCGGTGGCGCCGCCGAGTCGAACGAGCCCGGCGGCAAGCCGCGCAAGCGCCTGCCCAGCTGGGACGATGTCCTTTTCGGCACCGGCCCGGCCGCCCGCGAGACCTCCTGACGGACGACCCGGGCGGGCCGGGACCCTACAGCGGCCAGGCCGCGAGGCGGCGGTATGCCGGCCGCGGGCCGGGTTCGCTCCGGGTGAGCACCAGTTCCTCGGCCGGCCACTGCGGGCCCGCGTAGTCGGCCAAGGCGGCGAGGTCGGCCTCGATGTCGGCCGGCGACAGCCGGTCGCTGGGACGGGCGATGGTCAGGTGCGGGCGGAACGGCCTCCCGTCGTACGGGAGGCGGGCGTGGCGCAGCCGGGAGCGAATCAACCGGCTCAGCACCCCCAGCGCCTCGACGTCACCCCCACGCCGGCCCAGAGCACGGTGAACCGGCCCCGCCCGAACCGCCCGCCGCCGGCCAGCCGCAACCGGGGCGCAGCGGTACGCGCGTCACGCGACCACTCGGCGGCGAGCCCGAGTGCGCTCTCCACCTCGGCCAGCCGCTCCGGGGCGACGTCGCCGAGGAAGGCGAGGGTGAGGTGGGCCTGGCCCGGGTCGGTCAGCCGGACGTTCGTCCCGGCGGCGGTGGCGGCACCGAGCCGCAGGCCAGCCACCTGGGCGGCCAGGTGCTCGATCGCCTCGGCCGGCGGGTGGATCGCGGTGAAGAGTCGCACCGGTCAAGGGTGGCAGTCAGGGGCTGCGCTCACGCTGCCCGGGGCGGGTGGCCGGCAGCCGCAGGCCGGCAGCGTCCAACTCGGCCTCGACCCGCACCCGTTCGATCTGCCGATCCACCCCGGTCAACTCGGCGAGATGCTCGGTGACGCCCAGCGCCCGGCAGGCCAGCCGGAGCCGATCGTCGTATGCGTCGAGCACGCTGCTGTGCCACACCACCGCCGGACCGATGCCGCCGCCCCGTTCCCGTCGCAGGCACCGCAGGTCGGCGGCGATCTGCTCCAGGGGCCGCCGATCCGCCCGGTCGAAGGCGCCGAGATCGACCCGGCCGGCGACCCCGTCCGCGTCGATCGCCTGGTTCAGCCGGGCGATCAGGCGCCGCTCCCTGCGCCGCCCCCACCAGCCGCTGTATCCGCAGGTCAGCCGGTCGGCAATCTCGTCCGCGCAGACGACGAGTGCGATCAGCGCCGGCAGGAAGACCACGGCGGCCAGCGCCAGCGCGAGCAGCAGTAAGCGTAGAACCTCCACCCACCGAAGCTATGCCGATGCCGAGCGTCAGGTAATCGATTTTCCAGGATCCGTGCGGCCCGGCCGGCAAGGCAACCACATCGGGACCGCCAACCGCCCGTCCCTGCGGTCACACCTCCGTGACGTAGAAGCGGGGCATCGGGAGGATCCGGAACCTCAGCCGGGCCCCGGCCCGACGCAGTTGCCAGGCCAGCGCGAGCAGCGCGGTGGTGAGCGAGAGCAGACCGCCGGCCCAGATGCTGGCGCCGGCGCCGAAGGTCTCGGCGACCCATCCGATGATCGGCGCGCCGACCGGGTTGGTGCCCAGGAACACCAGCACCCACAGCGCCATCACCCGTCCCCGGAACGCGGCGTCGGTGCCGAGCTGGACGCGTTGGTTGGCCGCCTGGGCGAAGTAGACCGTGAAGAAGCCGGTCGGTGGCAGCAGGACCAGCACCATCCAGTACTCGGGCGCCAGCCCCACGAGCGTGCCGAAGGCGGCGCAGGCGATCGCGGCACCGAGCACGAGCCAGACCGAGGGACGGCTGCGCCGCCCGGTCCCGGCCAGCGCACCGACCAGCGCACCGGCGGCGAGGGTCGTGCTGAACAGGCCGAACGAGGCCGCGCCGGTGTTGAACACGGTCTTGGCCAGCGCGGCGAGGGTGAGCTGGAAGTTGAACAGCGACATCCCGATCACCGACATCACCACCATCGGCAGCAGCAGGTCGGGCCGGCGGCCGACGTAGCGCAGCCCGTCGAGCACGGTCGCCGCGGCCCGCTCGCCGCGCGACGGCAGCGGCTCCCGGTGCAGCTCGGCCGGCCGCATCCGGATCACCGTGGCCAGCGGCGCGACCGAGCTGAGCGCGGTGACCAGGAAGACCGGCCCGACGTCGAAGACGGCGATGGCGAGGCCGGCGACGGCCGGGCCGACGATGCGGGCCGAGTTGAACACGGCCGCGTTGAGCGAGAGCGCGTTGGGCAGCAGCGACGTGCCGACCAGTTCGGAGACGAACGCCTGCCGCACCGGGGTCTCCACCGCGTTGGCCACGCCGAGCAGGGCGGCGAAGACGAAGACGTGCCAGAGCTGGACCAGGCCGGTGAGCACGAGCACGCTCATGGCCAGCGACAGCACGGTCCAGAACGCGTTGGCGACGAAGAGGAGCATCCGCTTGTCGTACCGGTCGGCGAGCCGACCGGAGAGCAGCGTCAGCAGCAGGACGGGGGTGAACTGGAGGGCGACGACCACACCGAGCGCGGTGGCCGAATCATGGGAGAGCTCGAGGACCAGCCAGTCCTGGGCGATGAACATCATCCAGACACCGATCAGTTTGACCAGTTGCCCGGATGCGAAGAGCCGGTAGTTGCGGACCTGTAGGGACTGGAACATCGTGCTCAGCCTCGCCTGCACTCTCGGTGCGCCTCCTTGCGTTCGTACGCGTCGTCAACGACGGACGGCACGGCGCGGGGGCACACCAGGTGTGCGCGGCGTCAGGCTCGGGAGAGTCGCTGGAGAATCTCCGCGGCGTGGTGCAGGATCTCCCGGTCGGCGTCGCTCAGCTCGGTCAGCCGGCGGGCCAGCCACTCGTCCCGGACCCGCTCGAACTGGTCGAGCACGGCCCGGCCCCCCTCGGTCGTCGCGAGGATGACCTGCCGACCGTCGGTCGGGTGCGGGGTGCGCTGCACGAGGCCGCGTTCCTCCAGCTTCGCGACGATCTTGGTCATCGTCGGTGGCTGCACCCGTTCGACGTCGGCGAGCTCTCGCGGCGTGAGCGCGCCCGCCAGCCGGAGGCTGGTGAGCGCGGACAGCTGGGTGACCGTGAGGTCGCCGACCGGCCGGGCCTGGCGGACCCGCCGGTTGAGCCGGGTGATCGCATCACGCAGCTGAAGGGCCAGCTGCGCCGGTGGCATGCTGTGAGCCGTCACCGTCCGCTCCGTCACGATAGTTAGCCTAACTAATTAGCTGGCCGATCCGCAGCGGATATGAGCATGCTCACCCCGGCGTTCTCCCTGCTCCGGGCCGGGTGTGCGAATCGCGTAGCGCGGCTCACACCCCGGGCCCGGAGCCGGCGTCAGAACAGCAGCGCCTCGATCGGACCGCGCAGGAAGTACACCACGAACAGCGCCGCTACCGCGTACAGCAAGGGGTGGATCTCTCGGGACTTACCCTTGGCGAGCTTGACCACCACGTACACGATCAGGCCCGCACCGATGCCGTTGGAGATCGAGTAGGTGAACGGCATGAGCACGATGGTGAGGAAGGCCGGTATGGCGATCTCGTAGTCGGACCAGTCGATGGTCCGCACCGCGGTCATCATCAGGAAGCCGACCACCACCAACGCGACGGACGCCGCCTCGAACGGCACCACCACCACCAGCGGCGCCAGGAACATGGCCAGCAGGAACAGCACGCCGGTGACCAGGTTGGCCACACCCGTGCGGGCGCCCTCCGCGACACCGGCGGCGCTCTCGATGTACGACGTGTTGCTGGAGACGCTGGCCGCGCCACCGCTGGCCGCGGCGATCGAGTCGACCAGCAGGATCTCCCGGGTACGCGGCGGGGTGCCCTGCTCGTCGAGCATCCCGCCTTCCTGACCGACGGCCACCATCGTGCCCATCGTGTCGAAGAAGTCGGTGATCAGCAGGGTGAAGATGAACATCAGCACGACCAGCCAGCCGGCCCGCTCCCACGAATCCAGCACGTTGAACTTGCCGAGCAGCGACAGGTCCGGCACGTCGAACGGATTGCTCGGCAGCGTCGGGACGTTCAGCGACCAGCCCTTCGGGTTCGGCACGCCGTTGACGAAGGACGGGCCGATGTTGCCGAACGCCTCCACCACCATCGCCAACGCCGTGGAGGCCAGGATCCCGACCAGGATGGCGCCCTTGACCCGGCGCACCACCAGCACCAGGGTCACCAGCAGACCCACCACGAAGACCAGCATCGGCCAGCTGACCAGCTTGCCGCCGATGCCCAGCCCGACCGGGACGGTGGTGTTCGCGTCGTCCGGGATCCGCCGGACGACGCCGGCGTCGACCAGGCCGATGATGGTGAGGAACAGACCGATGCCGACGCCGATCGCCGTCTTCATCTGGGTCGGCACCGAGCGGAACACGGCGGTCCGCAGCCCGGTCAGCACCAGCACCGCGATGATCACACCCTCGATCACCACCAGACCCATCGCGTCGGCCCAGGTCATCTCCGGCGCGATCTCGTACGCCACCAGGGCGTTGACCCCGAGGCCGGCGGCGATCGCCAGCGGGAACCGGCCGACCACGCCCATCAGGATGGTCATCAGGCCGGCGATCAGTGCGGTGGCCGCCGCGATGGCGGGAATCGGCAGGGTGTTGCCGTCACCGTCGACGGCGCTGCCCAGGATGAGCGGGTTGAGCACCACGATGTACGCCATCGTGAAGAAGGTGGCCAGGCCACCGCGTACCTCGCGGCTCAGCGTCGAGCCACGGGCCGAGATCTGGAAGTACCGGTCGAAGCCGTTCCGCGGCTGGCTGGCGTCGGGTGGGGTGCCGTTGTCGGGCGGCGCTACTGCCATCAGGAACCTCACAGCGGATCATCGGGTTGTCGCGCGCATCGTCGCAGATGACCGGCCGGCAGGAAAGCACGTCGCGTACCCTGGCCGGGTGCCGACGCAGCAGCCCCGCCCCGAGCCGCTCGATCCGCCGATGGTGCCGTTCGCGCTCGGCGGAATGGCGGTCTGGGCGCTCGCCGGGCTGCTGCTACTGCTGTTCCGCGACCGGCTGGTCGCCGCCGGCCACGAAAACTGGCTCTGGATCTGCCTGGCCGGATTCCTGTGGGGCTTCCCCGGCCTGGCAGTGATGTTGCGGCACGACGCCAACCGGCGCCGCCGACGCGCCGCCGGCTGAGCCAGGCCGGCCCGCCGCGCTCAGGAGCGGCCGTACGGCTCTGCCGGCTCACCCGCCTCGACGGACCCGGCCGCCCGGCTGGCCGACATCGGCTCCACCGCGCTGTCGTCGTAGACGGTGGGCATCTCGTCCACCGCCGTCTCGGCCTCGACCAACGTCTCCGAGTGGGCGCCGCAGCCATGGTCGGCGCTCACCGCCCGGCCGTCGTCGGGGGCGTAGAAGTTGCCGCACACGCCGAAGCACTGCCGCAGGGTGCCAGCGAGCGGTAGGTAGAAGCCACAGGTGCCGCAGCGGGCGGCGACCGGCGCGGCGGTCGAGATCGGCGCCGACGGGCCGTGCTCACCGTCGTACCAACGCTGGGCCGTCTCGATCCGCCCCTCCCGCGACATCACCCGCGGCCGACCGAGCCCCAACTCCCAGGCGGTCTCCTCGACCGCCGGGTCGTCGGAGAGGACGTAGCCGGGTTGGAGCCGATCGTCGTCCGAGGGCGTCGGCAGCAGGTCACCGGGGCCGAGGTCGCCCGGCTTGAGGCGCTCCTGCCAGGGCAGCCAGCCCGGCGCGAGGAGCGCGTCCGGCCCGGGCAGCAGCACGGTCTCGCAGATCGTCACGGTCCGGCTGCGCGGCACCCGGGTGACGGTGACCGCCCACCGCCAGCCGCGGTAGCCGGCCAGCCGACACTCGAAGTAGTGGGTTACGAGGCGATCGCCTTCGGCAACGGCCTGGAGGTGGTCGCCGACGTCGTCGGGGCCCACCTCGGTGATGCCGGCGCGCGCCACCTCGACGGCGACGGCGCAGACCTGGTCGAGACGAGCGGCGCGGGCGGAGGCGGGCCTGGTCACCCGACCATTGTTCCCCATCGGTGGGGTCGGCTGTGAGGCACTCCCCAGAGGTGTCTTGCGGCGGTGGCGCGGCATCCGTCGTGCCGATGGTTCAGGATGGGTCCCATGCCGCTGTTCTCCCGCTCCGGGCGGTCCCTCCTCGGGCGGACCGTCGGCACCGGTGTCCGTGCCACCCGCCTGCTGGTGCGCGGCTCGCTCAGCGGTGGCCGCTGGGTGACCCGCAGTGCCGTCCGGGCGCGAGCCCGGGGCGCCGGCGGTGAGACCGGCATGGTCCGCCTGTTCGACCTGCATGCGGTCTCCTGCGCCGGCGACACGCTGATCGCCATCGGCCTGGCCGGGACGATCTTCTTCAACGTGCCGCTCGGCGAGGCCCGCAGCAAGGTGGCGCTCTACCTGCTGGTGACCATGGTGCCGTTCGCCATGCTCGCCCCGGTGGTCGGGCCGCTACTCGACCACTTCCGGCACGGCCGCCGGTACGCTCTCGCCACGACCATGCTGGGCCGGGCGTTCCTGGCCTGGCTGATCTCCGACTACATCCACGGCTTCGGGCTCTATCCGGCGGCCTTCGGCGTGCTGGCGCTCTCCCGGTCGTACGGGGTGGCCCGCTCGGCGGCCGTGCCCCGCCTGCTGCCGGAGGGTCTCGGCCTGTCCCAGGTCGGCGCCAGAGCCAGCGTGTACGGCACGGTCGCCGGGGCACTGGTCGCCCCGATCGGCCTGGCCGCGTTCTGGTTCGGCCCGCAGTGGCCGCTACGGGTCGCCTCGGTGATCTTCCTGATCGGCATGGTGATCTCCCTCCGGCTGCCGCCCAGGGCCGACTCCGAACCACCGGAACGGGTCCCGCGGCCGTTGCGGGCGCTGCGGCACGACGCGGGCGAGCGGCCACTCGGCCGGGGCCGGCCGGCCGGCCGGTTGGTGATCTCGACGCTGATCGGCGCGGCCACCCTGCGCGCGGTCTACGGCTTCCTGCTGCTCTTCCTGGCGTTCACCATCAAGGCAGGCGAGCTGACCACGGTGGTGTTCGGGCGTGACCTGGGTGACGAGGGGGCACTCGGCCTGGTCGGCGGCGCGCTGGCCGTAGGCACCTTCCTGGCCACCGCGATCGGCACCCGGCTACGCATCCACCGGCCGGCCGCCCTCCAGTCCAGCGGCATGATCATCGTAGCCGGGGTGGGCGTGCTCACCGTGCTGAGCTTCTCCCTGCCGATGGTCGCCCTGCTCTGTGTGGTCGCGGCCATGATGAGCGGCATCGCCAAGCTCACCGTGGACGCGTCG
Source organism: Micromonospora tarapacensis (assembly GCF_019697375.1). Classification (NCBI taxonomy): domain Bacteria; kingdom Bacillati; phylum Actinomycetota; class Actinomycetes; order Micromonosporales; family Micromonosporaceae; genus Micromonospora; species Micromonospora tarapacensis. The sequence goes on from NZ_JAHCDI010000004.1 coordinate 4,725,279, forward strand.
ATCCAGGAGCGCATCCCGGAACGGCTGCGAGCAAGCTCCTTCGCCCACTCCGAGACGGTGCTGATGCTGGCGTTCGTGGCCGGCGGCGGGCTGGGGCTCGTACCCTTCGACGGCCGGCTCGGCATCGCCGTCGCCGCCGGTGTCGGCACGTTGGCCGCCGCCCGTGCCCTGGTGACGGCCCGGCGGCTGCGGGCCGAACGGCTGCGTGGACGGCCGCTGACCGACGACGAGCTGACCGCCGAGGAGCAGGCGGCTCGCGATCAGGCCGCCGAGGAACGGGACGACCGCGACCGGGGGCCCGCCGACGCCCCCACCTCTCCGGCGCCCTTCCACGGCGGCCCGCCGTCCGAAGAGCCGGGCCTCGCGCCACCGGGCTTCCACATCTACCGCCCCTCGTCGGCGGTCACCGGTCCCGGTGGCGGCGACGACGAGACGCGGCGGAGTTCTCCGGGATCGATGACGTGACCGGTCTGCTCGTGGTGACCGCGGTACCGGCCGAGGCGGAGGCGATTCAGGCGGGCCTCGCCGACCCCACCGTGGCGGTGGTGCCGGTGGGCGTGGGACCCGCCGTCGCCGGCGCGGCAACGGCCCGCCTGCTGGCGCTCGCCGAGGCGGCCGGCCGGCCGTACCGCGGGGTGGTCAGCGCGGGTGTGGCCGGCGGTTTCCGGGGTCGGGTGGCGGTCGGCGGCACGGTGCTGGGCACCCGCGCGATCGCCGCCGATCTGGGCGCGGAGTCGCCCGACGGCTTCATCCCGGTCGACGAGCTGGGCATGCCGCCCGAACTGCTCGGCGGCGGCACCGCCGTCGCCGCCGACCCGGGCCTGCTGGCCGTCCTGCGGGCGGCACTGCCGACCGCCGTCGTCGGGCCGGTGCTGACCGTCAGCACCGTTACCGGCGCCGCGGCCAGCACCGACGCGCTCAGCCGGCGGCACCCCGACGCGGTGGCCGAGGCCATGGAGGGGTACGGCGTGGCCGTCGCCGCCAACCACGCCGGAGTTCCCTTCGCCGAGCTACGCACCATCTCGAACCCGATCGGACCGCGCGACCGCGACGCATGGCGCATGCGCGATGCCCTCACCGCCCTCACCAGCGCGGCTTCCGCCCTGCGCTGACGGCCCCAGCCCGCACACCCCCGCCCGCCCCGCGTTGGACCGCCCCGCGTCGGACGGCCGCTCACCGATCGTCGAGCCGCAGAGCCTGGGGTCGGCTCCAGTCGCCGCTCATCCCGCCGGCCGCGATCGAGGTCGTAGGTCACCTCGGGAACCCGCAGCGGCCACCGGTCGGGCGGCAGCGGGTACCAGTGCGCCCACCAGGCCCCCGGCCAGTCCGTGAGCGTCCGCACCTTTCGTACGTCAAGGTGCGCCGGATAGCGACGGCCCGCCTCGTCCCGCCGGGTCCCGCCCGCCGCCCGGACCAGTCGCTGCATCGTCCGGAACCTGGGATCTGCGGCCCTCCCTGATTCGATGCGAGCCACCGTGGACTGCGGCACACCCGACAGCTCGGCCAACTCTCGCTGACTCAGGTCGGCCCGTCGACCGACAACTTCTGACGCATCACGGCACACCCTCACGCCCGGCGGCGCGCGCCCACGCCCGCGCGGGCGCCGGCGATGTCCGGCGGCGCCGGGGGAGGCACTCGGAGCGGGCGATCCGTTTACGCCCTCAGCTCGACAGGACCCGAACCACCTACCCAGGCCTCGGCCGGCGGGCTGTCCGGCACAGCCCCAGCCCGGCCGTACCCAGCCCGCCGCTCGCCGCTCGCCGCTCGGCCTCGGCTCCCCGGCTCCCCGGCATTCGGCACGGGCGGCGGGGTTACGGTGGGTGGGTGGCGCTCTCGCTGGCGATCTCGCCCTGCCCCAACGACACGTTCGTCTTCCACGCTCTGGTGCACGGCCGGGTGCCCGGCGCACCGCCGGTCGAGGTGACGTACGCCGATGTCGACGTCACCAACACCGCCGCCGAGCGGGGTGCGTTCGACCTGGTGAAGGTGAGTTACGCGGCGTTGCCATGGCTGCTGGACGACTACCACCTGCTGCCCTGCGGGGGTGCGCTGGGCCGTGGCTGCGGCCCGTTGGTGCTCACCCGGGCCGACCGCGGCGGGCCGGACCGGAGCGACCTCACCGGCGCCACCGTGGCGGTGCCCGGCGACCGGACCACCGCCTACCTGCTCTTCCGGCTCTGGGCGGCCCGGCGGATGCCGCAGCGCATCGAGGTGGTGCCGTTTCACGAGATCATGCCCGGCGTCGCCGCGGGACGCTACGACGCCGGGCTGGTCATCCATGAGGCCCGATTCACCTATCCACGACACGGCCTGACCGCTCTGGTCGACCTGGGCGAGTGGTGGGAGGCCGACACCGGGCTACCGATCCCGCTCGGCGCCATCCTGGCGCGACGGGGGGCGGTCGACCCGCAGGAGGCCGCCGGCTGGATCCGGGACTCCGTCCGGCGGGCCTGGGCCGATCCGGCGGCGAGTCGGGGGTACGTGCTGGAACACGCCCAGGAGATGGAGCCCGACGTGGTGGATCGGCACATCGGCCTCTACGTCAACGAGTTCACCGCCGACCTGGGGGAAGCGGGGTTCGCCGCCGTCGAGGCGCTGCTCGGCCGGGCCGCCGACGCCGGGCTCGTACCTCAGACCTCCAGCTCGCGTGCGACGGCATGGACCAGCTGAGCGACCTTCTGCGCGGTCTTGCGATCCGGGAAACGGCCCCGGCGCAGATCCGGCTGGACCTTCGCCTCCAACACCTTGATCATGTCTTCGACGAGGCCGTGCAGTTCCTCGGCGGGTCGGCGGCGCAACTCCGCCACGGAGGGCGGAGCGTCCAGGAGCTTCACCCCCATCGCCTGCGCACCCCGCCGGCTGTCCACCACACTGAAGTCGACCCGTTGGCCGCCCTTGAGGTCGGTGACACCCGCCGGTAGCGCGGCCTTCGGCAGAAACACGTCGCCACCCTCGTCACTGGTGACGAACCCGTATCCCTTGGTCGCGTCGTACCACTTCACTCGACCCGTAGGCACCTGAGAACCCCTGCTTCGATAGAGCCGTCTACTGCCTCAAGGCTAGCCGGATCATGCCGTCGAGCGCCGCCGGGAATCCGGTGAGATCCGCCAGCACCGTCGCAGCCCCGGCGGCACGCAGGTCGTCCGCCGAACACGGTCCGGTGGCCACCGCGATCCCGGGCACCTGTGCCGTCTGGGCGGCGACCATGTCCGCGACGTGATCGCCGACGTAGTGGGTCGCGCCGTGCTCCCGCAGCGCCGTCGCCTTCTCCTCGGCGAACAGGTCGCCGGCCAACTCGTCCACCACCAGGCCCAGGTGGTCCAGGTGCAGCCGGGCCAGCCGGCCCAGCTTGGAGGTGACCACGAGCACCCGACCGCCCCGCTCACGCACCGCTTCGAGCGCTTCCCGGGCGCCGGGCAGTGGGACGGTCGGTGTGATGGCGTACGCGGGATAGAGCTCACGGTAGACGCGGACCGCCTCCTCGACCTGCTCCGGCGGGAACCAGCGGGCGATCTCGGTACGCAGCGGCGGCCCCAGCCGGGACACGGCGGCCTCGGCGTCGACGGGCACGCCGGTCTGCTCGGTCAACGCGTGAAACGCCGCGGCGATGCCAGGCCGCGAGTCGACCAAAGTCATGTCGAGATCGAATCCGACCGTCAGGGCACCCATTGGAAGCATCCTGCGAAGCTACCCGGCCACCCGGACCGGCCGGTACGTCCGAGGGGCGCAAGTGCCCCCTGCCGGGCTAGCGTGGAACGACGATGACCACCTCACTCGCCGACCACCTGCGGTCGCTGCCCGACGAGTCCCTCGCCGCGCTCCTGCGGCTGCGGCCCGACCTCGTCGTACCGGTCCCCGCCGACGTCGCCGCGCTCGCCCTCCGGGCCCAGTCCCGCGTCTCGGTGTCGCGTGCGCTCGACGGGCTGAACCAGTTCACCCTCCAGATCATGGACGCGGCGCGGTTGACCCGTGACCCGGCCGACGGCACCACCACGGTCGACGGGGTCCTCGCGCTGGCCACCACCGGGCCGCACCCTCCCGCACCGACCGCCGTCCGGGCCGCCGTCGACCGGCTGCGCGCCCATCTCCTGCTGTACGGCCCCGATCATGCCCTGCGACTCGTCGGTGGCATCGACGAGATCTCGCCGTACCCGGCGGGACTCGGCCGGCCGGCGACGGACCTGGACCCACGCACGGCCGCGCTCTGCGCGGACCCGGCGAAGCTACGGCGGACGCTGCTGTCCGCGCCGCCGTCGGCCCGGGCGATCCTGGACCGGCTGGCGGCCGGCCCGCCGGTCGGTAGCGTGCCGCCCGGTGCGTTGCATGCGCCCGCGGTCGGCGCCGACGACGACCTGCCGCCGGACGACACCAACGGCGGGGCACCGACCGGGTCCCCGGTCCGCTGGCTGATCGACCACCGGCTGCTGGTGCGGGTCGCCGGTGGCAAGGGCGGCAGCGCCGGCATGGTCGAGCTGCCCCGGGAGGTGGGGCTGCTGCTGCGGCGCGACACCGGGCCGTTGGGCCCGGTCCGCACCGGCCCACCGCCGGTGGCGGCCACCCCATGCGAGCCGAAGGCCGCCGACTCCGCCGGGGCCGGGCAGACCATGGAGGTGGTACGCCGCACCGAGGCACTGCTGGAGCAGCTGGCCGCCGATCCCGCTCCGGTGCTGCGCTCGGGTGGTCTCGGCGTGCGTGACCTGCGCCGGTTGGCCCGCGCCACCGGGCTGGACGAACCGACGACGGCGCTCCTGCTGGAGGTGGCGTACGCGGCCGGGCTGACCGGCGAGGTGGAGTTGCCCGGCACCGCCGGCCGGTACGGCGCCGACCAGCAGGTGTTACCCACCGTCGGGTACGAGATGTGGCGGGCCGGTTCGCTGGCCCAACGCTGGGAGCAGCTGGCCCGGGGCTGGCTGACCATGACCCGCCAGGTCGGTCTGGTCGGCCGGCGCGACGACCGGGGCCGCCCGATCACCGTGCTCTCCGCCGAGGCGGAACGGGCCGGTGCGCCGGCCGTCCGACAGGCGGTGCTCGGCGTACTCGCCGACCTGGAACCGGCCAACGCGCCCAGCGCGGACGAGGTGCAGGCGCTGCTGGACTGGCGGGCGCCCCGGCGCAGCCGCGGCCGGGAGGCGGCCCATCGGGAGGTGCTCGGTGAGGCGGCCACGCTGGGCGTGACCGGGCTGGGGGCGCTCACCTCGTACGGGCGGCTGCTGCTGGCCGAGGCGACGGCGACCGAGGACCGTGACGCGGGCGACCCGCTCGGGCTCCGGGCCGACGCCGAGGACGGCGAGGCGGGCACCGCGGTCCGGGCGCTGGACACCCTGCTGCCGGCGCCGGTGGATCACTTCCTCGTGCAGGCGGATCTGAGCGTGGTGGTACCAGGGCCGCCCGAGCCGGCGCTCGCCGCCGAGTTGGAGTTGCTCGCCGAGCCGGAGTCGGCCGGTGGGGCCAGCGTGCACCGGGTCAGCACGAGCAGCGTGCGTCGGGCACTGGATGCCGGCTACTCCGCCGACGACCTGCACGAGCTGTTCCGGCGCCGGTCCCGCACGCCGGTGCCGCAGGGGCTGACCTACCTGGTCGACGACGTGGCCCGCAAGCACGGCGGGCTGCGGATCGGCTCCGCCGGGGCGTACCTGCGCAGTGACGACGAGGCGCTGCTGGCCGAGGTGCTGGCCGACCGGCGGGTGGAGGCACTGGCGTTGCGCCGGCTCGCGCCGACGGTGCTGGCGACCCCCTACCAGGCCGGCCGGATGCTGAGCGTGCTGCGGGAGGCCGGCTACGCCCCGGTGGCCGAGGATGCCACCGGCTCGACGGTGCTCACCCGGCCGAAGAGCCGCCGGGCGCCGGCCCGCGTGTCGGTGGCCACCCGCGCGCTCGACCCGCTCGCCACGCCGCGCCTGCCCCTGCCACGCCTGCTCGGCGTGGTGGAGCAGATCCGCCGGGGTGACGCGGCGGCGCGGGCGGCCCGACGGGCGCCGGCGATGGTGCGGGGCGCCGCGGCCGACGGGCCGGTGCCCGCGCACGGTCACAGCGATGCCCTGGCCGTGTTGCAGCAGGCGGTACGCGACAAGGCGCTGGTCTGGGTGGGCTACGTCGACGCACACGGGGCGACCGCGTCGAGGCTGGTGCGGCCGGTGTCGCTGGGCGCCGGGTACCTGCGTGCGGAGGACGAGCGGACCGAGATGCTGCACACCTTCGCGCTGCACCGGATCACCGCGGCGGTGCTGGAGAAGTGACCGCCGCTCAGCGCCGGCTGCGGCGCACCGATCCGATGATCGCCACCGCCAGCAGCAGCCCGAACGCGGTGCCGAGGGCCTCGCCGACCGAGTCGACGAAGCCCTGCTGGAGCACCAGCCAGCCGAAGAGGAACCAGCCGAAGAGGATCACGCCGACGACCGCGTACGCGACCACCGTCGCGGTGGAGACCGGTTCGGGCGACCCTGCCCGCTCGCGCTCGGAGATCACTTCCTGTTCGACGGTCATGTGCCCTCCCCCGTACGGTCCGGCCCTCGAAGTCAAGAGTGTCATCCCGGAGCGCCGCCGACCAGCACCGTCGGGTGCTGATCCGACCCGGTCGTTACCCCGCTCGGGTGGGGGACGAAACGACGGAGGGGGTGCCGGTGCGGCCCGGGCGCGCCGCTCGCCCCCGTTGGCTGTCCGCGATGAACGGAACGGCCCCCGCTTCCTGGCCCGTCTCACCGCGCACCGAACGCGCACGCACCGGCACCGACCGGCGTGACGACCGCGAGGGTGGTGCGGCGGCCCGGTCGCGACCTCGCGGGCCGCCGCCCTCGACAACTCGTCCCCTACAGCTAGACGTTCGGCGGTACCGGGAGGGTTGCGCGTGGTGCGCACTTTCTTGCGACTCAGCCGCGCGTGCAACACTGGATGGTCGCCCTGAGCCAGGTCACCTGCCTGCCGTGGCGGCCGGATCAGCCGTACGGAGGAGAGGATTCCGCGTGAGTGGTGGACCGCTTATCGTGCAGTCGGACAAGACCCTGCTGCTGGAGATCGACCACCCCGACGCGCAGGCCTGTCGGATGGCCATCGCCCCGTTCGCCGAGCTGGAGCGCTCCCCCGAGCACGTGCACACGTACCGGCTGACACCGCTCGGCTTGTGGAACGCCCGCGCCGCCGGGCACGACGCCGAGGCCGTGGTGGACTCGCTGCTCAAGTTCTCCCGCTACCCGGTGCCGCACGCCCTGCTGGTGGACGTGGCCGAGACGATGGACCGGTACGGCCGGCTCCAACTCGCCAACGACCCGGCACACGGTCTCGTCCTGCGGGCCCTGGACCGGCTGGTGCTCGTCGAGGTGGCCAAGAGCAAGAAGCTCGCCGGGATGCTCGGCAACCGGATCGACGACGACACCGTCGCGGTGCACCCGTCCGAGCGAGGGCGGCTCAAGCAGGCCCTGCTCAAGCTCGGCTGGCCGGCAGAGGACCTGGCCGGATACGTCGACGGCGAGGCACACCCGATCGAGCTGGCCGAGGCCGGCAAGGACGGCCGCAAGCCGTGGACGCTGCGGTCGTACCAGCGGGAGGCGGTCGAGGCGTTCTGGGCCGGCGGGTCGGGTGTGGTGGTGCTGCCCTGCGGCGCCGGCAAGACGCTGGTCGGCGCGGCGGCGATGGCCGAGGCGAAGGCGACCACGCTGATCCTGGTCACCAACACGGTCGCCGGCCGGCAGTGGAAGCGGGAGCTGATCGCCCGGACGTCGCTGACCGAGGAGGAGATCGGGGAGTACTCCGGCGAACGCAAGGAGATCCGGCCGGTCACCATCGCCACGTACCAGGTGCTCACCTCGCGGCGCGGCGGCGCCTTCACCCACCTGGACCTGTTCGGCGCCCGCGACTGGGGCCTGGTCGTCTACGACGAGGTGCACCTGCTGCCCGCGCCGATCTTCCGGTTCACCGCCGACCTACAGGCCCGCCGCCGGCTCGGCCTGACCGCCACCCTGGTCCGCGAGGACGGCCGGGAGGGCGACGTGTTCAGCCTGATCGGCCCGAAGCGGTACGACGCGCCGTGGAAGGACATCGAGTCGCAGGGTTGGATCGCCCCGGCCGAGTGCACCGAGGTCAGGGTCACCCTGACCGACGCGGAGCGGATGTCGTACGCGACCGCCGAGGCGGAGGAGCGCTACCGGATGGCGGCCACCGCCCGCACCAAACTTCCGGTCATCAGAGCGCTGGTCGATCGGCATCCGAACGAGCAGACGCTGGTGATCGGCGCGTATATCGACCAGCTGCACCAGTTGGGCGAGTATCTGGACGCCCCGATCGTGCAGGGCTCGACCACGAACAAGGAGCGGGAGCGACTTTTCGACGCGTTCCGCTCCGGGGAGATCCGCACCCTGGTGATTTCCAAGGTCGGGAATTTTTCCATCGACCTGCCCGAGGCGGCCGTGGCGATCCAGGTCTCCGGCACGTTCGGCTCCCGCCAGGAGGAGGCGCAGCGCCTCGGGCGGGTGCTGCGGCCGAAGGCCGACGGCCGGCAGGCGCACTTCTACACCGTCGTCTCCCGGGACACCATCGACACCGAGTACGCCGCCCACCGGCAGCGCTTCCTCGCCGAGCAGGGGTACGCGTACACCATCGTCGACGCCGACGACGTCCTCGGTCCCAAGCTGCCAACCGTCGAGTAGCCACACCCGCTCCCGCCTGGGCATGTTCGGCCTGCGTTAACGATCAGGCCAGCCGGTGCTCGATCACGCCTGCCAGCCTCCGTCCCGTGCCTGCACAGACGGAGGACCAGTGACCAGCAAGAGATCGATTCCCGTACTGGCGGTGGCGGGCGCCACCGTCGCCGCCCTCGCCGTCACCGGTACGGCCCACGCCGGCCAGCACCACCACCACGGCCCGGCAAAGCCGGCGGCGAAGAGTTTCGACCGCACCGCCACCTACCCGGTGTTCCTGAACCGTCCCGCCGGCGAGGACCCGGCCACCGAGACGGTGGCCGAGATCTCCGACGTCAGCGAGGACGGCCGCACCCTGGTCTACACCGACGCGGCGGCCCGCCGGATCGGCTTCCTCGACATCTCCCGGGCCGACCAGCCGCGCGGGCTCGGCACGCTCTCCCTGGCCCAGCTCGGTGACGCCGAGGACGAGCCGACCTCGGTCGCGGTGGTCGGCCGGTACGTCCTGGTCGTGGTGAACACCAGCGCCGGCTACACCGACCCGTCGGGCCGCCTCGACGTGATCGAGCTGCGCACCCGCAAGCGCGTCCGCAGCATCGACCTCAGCGGCCAGCCCGACTCGATCGCGATCAGCGCCGACCAGCGGTACGCCGCGATCGCCATCGAGAACGAGCGGGACGAGGAGGCCACCCCGCCCGGCGCCGAGGAGGGCGACCTGCCGCAGGCGCCGGCCGGCTTCGTGCAGCTCGTGGACCTGCACGGCGGCGGTCCGCACCGGTGGTCGCTGCGCACCGTGCCGCTGACCACCCCGGCGGCCGGGCGCTGCCGTCCCTGGTCGCGGCCGGGATCGTCGAGCCCACCGACCCGGAGCCGGAGTACGTCACGATCAACCGGCGTAACCAGCTGGCGGTGACCCTCCAGGAGAACAACGGCGTCGTCCTGATCGACCTGCCCACCGGCCGGATCACCAGCGCGTTCAACGCCGGCACCGCGACGGTGCAGCGGATCGACACGGTCGAGGACGATGTCATCGACCTGACCGGCTCGATCACCGGCGTGCCGCGCGAGCCGGACGCGATCGTCTGGGTCGACGACCGATACCTGGCCACCGCGAACGAGGGTGACTGGCGGGGCGGCACCCGGGGCTGGACGGTCTTCGACAGCCGCACCGGCCGGGTCGCCTGGGACGCCGGCAACAGCTTCGAGTGGCTGGCCGTCCGGCACGGCCTGCACAACGAGGGCCGGTCGGAGAACAAGGGCAGCGAGCCCGAGGGGTTGGCCGTCGCCGAGTACGGCGGCACCCGCTACGCCTTCGTCGGCTCGGAGCGCAGCAACTTCGTCGCCGTCTACGATGTGAGCAAGCCGACCGCCCCGGTGTTCAGGCAGGTGCTGCCGGCCACCAACGGGCCTGAGGGGCTGCTGCCCGTCCCGTCGCGTGGGCTGCTCGCCGTCTCCAGCGAGACCGACGAGGCCGACGTCGGCGTCCGGGCCGCGGTGACGCTGTATCAGCTCGGCAAGGACACGCCCGGCTTCCCGAGCATCGTCTCCGGCCCGGACGCCACCGGCGCGCCGATCGCCTGGGGTGCGCTCGGCGCCCTCTCGGCCGACCCGAGGCAGCCGCATCTGCTGCACAGCGTGACCGACGCGGCGTACGCCAAGACCCAGATCGTCACCGTCGACGCCCGCAAGAGCCCGGCGGTGATCACCAGGTCGCTACCGGTCCGCGACGAGCGGGGCGAGCCGGTCGGCTACGACGCGGAGGGGATCTTCGCCCGTCCGCAGGGCGGCTACTGGCTGGCGGTCGAGGGTGCCAGCGGCCCGGAGAACAGGCTGGTCCGGCTGGACGCCGCCGGGGTGACCCGGCAGGTCGTGCCGCTGCCCGCCGACGTCGCCGCCGGCCTCGGCAAGCAGGGCTTCGAGGGGGTCACCGCGACCACCGACAGGCGCGGCCGGGAGATCGTCTGGGCGGTGCTCCAGCGCGAGGCCGCCACCGACCCGGCGGGCGTGGTCCGGATCGGCCGGTACGACGTGGCCGCCGGCTCGTGGAGCTGGTTCGGGTACCGGTTGGAGCGGACCAGCGTCGCTGGTGACTGGATCGGGCTCTCCGAGATAACCGTGGTCGGCAACCGGCTCGCGCTGATCGAGCGGGACAAGCTGAACGGTCCGGCCGCCAGGATCAAGCGGATCTACACGGTGCGGCTGCCGGCCGGCCCGGCCACGCCCGGCCCGCTGCGGGTACTGCCGAAGCGGCTCGCCCTGGACGTCCTGCCGGCGCTGCGCGCCGCCAACGGCTGGACCCAGGAGAAGCTGGAGGGGTTGACCGTGGCCGGCAACGGCCAGGTGTACGCGGTCACCGACAACGACGGCGTGCAGGACGCCACCGGCGAGACGGTGCTGCTGCGCCTCGGCCCGAGCGCGAAGGTCTTCGGCCGCCGCTGACCAGCCACTGACCGGCGTCGCCGGCCCCGGGATGTCCCACCCCGAGGGCCGGCGACGCCGGGGTCACCCAGCACGAGCACTTCTCGCAGAGAACGTTGACGAAGAGGTCAGTGGCGGTTGGACTCAGTGACGAAGACTCCGCGCCCCGGGCGGCCAACCAGCACACCCTGCTGTCGCAGCCGAGCCACGGCCCGGCTGATCGTGGACTGCGAGACGTCGTACTCGTCCGCCAACACCCGCCCTGAGGGCAGTTGAGAGCCGGGCGGATTGAGGGCTGGTGCCGCTCGGGCGGGACCGGCCGGCCTCGGAGTCGATCTCAGAGGACTCGCGTCACCTGTTCGGCGGCGATCACCGCGTCCCGCTCCGCCGGGTCGAGGTTGGCACAGAGCACCACGGAGGCCCCGGCCGACAGCGGGGCGAGCAGCCACTTCAGCGGCTGGTCATGCTCGGCGACGTCGACCAGCAGCCGGTCACCGACCCGCAGGTCGAGCTGCTCGGCCACCGCCCTGGCGATCGAACCCCATTCGGCGTAGCTGGTGCCGTCCGGGCTGGCCGCGTCGTTTGTGTGCAGCACGGGTCGGTCGCTCGGGGCGACGGCGTGCCGCAGCACTTCCACCGACCAGTCGAGCCAGCCGGCCGGCACGTCGGCCAACGGCTGCGATCCGGTGCCGACGAGGTAGCGGTGCAGCCCGTCCGGCACGTCCTCCAGCCAGTCGTCGAGCCGCTCCGGGGTGACCAGGACCGCGTCGTACGGCCGGTCGCCGCCCGGCTCCAGCACCGGCAGCCCGGCGGTGGCGCGCGGCCGGAACGACACCGCCATCCCGACCGACCAGGCACCGAGCAGCACCGCGGCGGTACGCCAGTGCGGCGGCAACAGCACCGCCACCCGGCTGCCCGGCACCAGCCCACACCCGTCGCGCAGCAGGCCGGCGGCCCGCGCCGACCACCCGCCCAACTCGGCGGCGGTCAACTGCTGACGATGCCCGGTCCGATGGTCAAGATAGGTCAGCAGCGGCTGGTCCCGCCCGGCGAGGCCGACGAAGGACAGCACGGGCGCGGCAGAATGCATACGGTAGGTCCTACTCCTGCTGCCCGGACCTGTCCATCCCGACCTGCCGTCTCGGCGCGCTGGTCCGGGCTCACCGGGCGGGGGCCCTTCCGCTACCGCAGGCGTCAACCGGGTGCCCTTCCTTACACCGGGAGTGGGGGGCCGCCGTGGAGCAGCGGGGCGAGCAGGTCGCCGTGCTGTTCGATCCGGTCGAGCACCTCGCCGGCCGGGTACGGCCGGGCCGACGGCCGCTGCCCCGCCGCGCCAGCCTCGACCTCGTCCCAGGTCAGCGGCGTCGACACCGACGGGATCTGCTCGGCGCGCAGCGAGTACGGCGCCACCGTCGTCTTCGCCGCGTTGTTCTGGCTCCAGTCGATGAACACCTTGCCGGGTCGCAGGTTCTTCGCCATCTTCGACACGATCAGCTTCGGGTGTTCGCGTTCGAGTTCCTGGGCGATCCGTCGTGCGTACGCCGACACCTCGTCGGCGGGTCGGTCGCCGGAGATCGGGCAGCAGAGCTGCATGCCCTTCTTGCCGGAGGTCTTCGGGTAGGCGTCCACGCCGTCGGCGGCGAGCCGGTCACGCAGAGGCAACGCCACCTCGCAGCACTGCCGCAGGGTGGCCGGCGGCCCCGGGTCCAGGTCGACCACCATCAGGTCCGGGTGCGCACCGATCTTCCACTGCGGGGTGTGCAGTTCCAGGGCGGCCAGGTTGGCCAGCCAGACCAGGGTGGGCAGGTCGTCGGCGACCACGTAGTCGATGGTCTCCCGGCCCTTGGTGGAGCCGGGCGCGGGCAGCGTCTCGACGCGCACCCAGGACGGGGTGGCGGCGGGAGCGTTCTTCTCGAAGAACGAGTTGCCCGCCACGCCGTTGGGGTAGCGGATCCGGGTGAGCGCCCGGTCTTGCAGGTGCGGCAGCAGCACCGGCGCGACCCGGGTGTAGTAGTCGATCACCTCGCCCTTGGTGAAGCCGGCCGCCGGGTAGAGCACCTTGTCGAGGTTGGACAGTTCGAGCGTGCGGCCCTGAACCTCCACCGGGAACCGGTCAGCTGGCATCGTCGACCTCCTCGGCCGGTTTGTCCGGCCGGACCCGCAGGATCCGGGGGAACCGCAGTCGCCCGTCGGGGGTGCGCTGGCCGTACTTGACCTCCACCACCACGCGGGGGGTTACCCAGATGGCGCCCCGGGCATCCTCGCGGGGCACGTCGCCACCAAACGGCGAGGTGGTGGCGCGCAGCGGTTCCAGCTCGCGCAGCAGCTCCCGTTCGAGAGCGGCGCCGATCCCGCCGCCGACCCGCCCCCGGTAGACGAGCCGCCCGCCGGCGCCGGGCACCCCGACCAGCAGCCCGCCGATCTTCCGCGCACCGGGCCGCCAGCCACCGACCACGAAGTCACCCGTCACCTCCAGCTTGACCTTCACCCAGTCCGGTGAGCGCACCCCGGGCCGGTAGGCCGACTCGACCCGCTTGGCCAGCACCCCTTCGAGGCCGTGTTCGCCGGCGGCCGAGTAGGTGGCCGGGCCGTCGAAGAAGACCGGGGGCACCGCCCACCGCGCCGCGCCCAGCCCGAGGGCGTCGAGGGCCTCCCGACGCCGGGCGTACGGCCAGCCGGTGAGGTCCTCGCCACGCAGCCGCAACACGTCGAAGATCATGTACGTGACCGGGACGGTGGCCGCCAGCCGGGCCGCCTTCACCGGGTTCCGCACGTGCATCCGCTCGGCCAGGGCGGTGAAGGACGGCCGCCCGGCCTGGTCGAAGAGGACCACCTCGCCGTCGAGCAGCGCGTCGTCGACCTGCTCGCCGAGCGGAATCAACTCGGGATACGCGGTGGTGATCTCGACGCCGGAGCGGGCGAACAGGCGTTGCCGTCCGGCGGCGATGTCGGCCAGCGCGCGTACCCCGTCCCACTTGAACTCGTACGCCCAGCCGGCACCGGCCGGGAGCGGCCCGGTCATCGCGAGCATCGGCTTGAGCGGCGCGCCGGACACGAGCCGACTGTAGTAGCAGGCCGAACACCTCGCGTCCGGATCGCGGTGATGCGAGCATGGTCGATACCGGGGAAGGGAGCGCGGGATGCGAGCCATCTGGAAGGGAGCCGTGTCGTTCGGGCTGGTCTCGATCGGGGTCAAGCTGTACTCGGCGACCGAGGAAAAGGACATCCGGTTCCATCAGGTGCACCGGGAAGACGGTGGGCGGATCCGGTACAAGCGCACCTGCCAGGTCTGCGGCGAGGAGGTCAGCTACGACGACATCGCCAAGGGCTACGACATCGGCGGCGGGGAAATGGTGATCCTGACCGACGAGGACTTCGCCGACCTGCCGTTGACCACGTCCCACGCGATCGACGTGCTGGAGTTCGTCCCGGCCGAACAGGTCGACCCGATCCTCTACAACAAGGCGTACTTCCTGGAGCCGGAGGGGACGGCGACCAAACCGTACCTGCTGCTCCGGGACGCGCTGACCGACTCGGAGCGGGTGGCGATCGTCAAGGTGGCGCTGCGCCAGCGGGAGCAGCTGGCCACGCTGCGGGTCCGCGAGGGCGTGCTGCTGCTGAACACCATGCTCTGGCCGGACGAGATCCGGAAGCCGGACTTCGGCTTCCTCGACGAGGACCTGAAGGTCCGGCCGCCGGAACTGGCCATGGCCACCTCCCTGATCGACTCGATGGCCGGGGAATTCCACCCGGACGAGTTCACCGACGACTACCGGGCGGCGTTGCAGGAGGTCATCGACGCGAAGGTGGAGGGCCGCGAGGTGGTCCAGCCGGAGGAGGTCGAGGAGGCTCCGGCCGCTGCGGTGGACCTGATGGCCGCGCTCAAGGCGTCCGTGGAGCGGGCGCGGGCGGCTCGGGGTGAGGCGGCGACCGGTGGTGGCGCCGAGCCGACCCCGATCTCGTCGGCGCGCTCGGCCCAGCAGAAGGGGGCGGCGAAGAAGGCGGCCAGGGCTCCGGCCAAGAAGGCCCCCGCGAAGAAGACCCCCGCGAAGAAGACCGCCGCGAAGAAGACCGCCGAGAAGACTGCGGAGAAGAAGGCCACCAAGACCGCCAAGAAGACCACCCCGCGCAGGTCCGCCTGACTTTCGCCGATCATGCACTTTTGGTCGCCCGAATGCGCCCTTTGGGCGTTTTCGGGGACGACCCGAACTCCATGATCGACGCCGCCGTTCCCGGCGGTGGGGCCATCGATGGTCGGAAGTGCGTCCGGCACCAGGTACCGTGTCGGCGGCGGCTTCCCATGGCCGGACCCACCCCACACCTCTCAGCAGGGAGTCGAGGACGTGAGCGAGCAGGAGACCAAGGCACGGCGGCGGCTGGCCGAGCAGTTGGCCGCCCAGAAGGCGGCCGAGGCCAAGCGTCGCCGACAGGCCTGGGCCGGCGCGTTCGCCGGCGTCGCCGTGGTGGCGGTGCTGATCACGGTCTTCGTGATCGTCGGCCGGGGTGGCGAGGACGCTCCCAAGCAGGCCGCCGGCACACCGTCCAACTCCGCGGAGGCCCCGGCCGACCCGGGTGCGCCGCCCGCACCGCAGTTGCCCGAGGGCGCCGACCCGGCGCTGGGCAGCAAGCCGACCGTCGCCGCGGGCGAGGGCGAGCTGACCAAGCTCACCGTGACCACCCTGATCGAGGGCACCGGGCCGAAGGTCGAGGCCGGCCAGTCGATCACCACCAACTACGTCGGGGTGTTCTTCGAGAACGGCGAGGAGTTCGACTCCTCCTGGGAGCGGGGCGAGCCGGCCACCTTCCCGATCGGGGTCGGGCAGGTCATCCCGGGTTGGGACAAGGGTCTGGTCGGGGTGACCGTGGGCAGTCGGGTGCAGCTCGACATCCCGGCCGAGGACGCGTACGGCGACGGCGAGGGTGGCCGGCCGGGTGGCCCGCTGCGCTTCGTGGTGGACGTCCTCGCCGCCCAGTGAGCCGCGGGCGGAGCCGCGTTCGCGGAACATCGATGCCGTTGACCACAGATGGCTTCCGCCCGGTCACCGGCCGGCAGTAGGTTCGGCAGCGTCCCGGACAAGACGCCCGGGACGCCGACGGGGGTAAGCAGGAGGCGGGCGTGACGGCGCTGGACACCGACGAGCGGACCGCTCGGTTGATGTGGACACACTACGAGCCGGTGCACGCCGTCACCTACTTCCACCCGCGTGCCCGGGCCGCGTACGAGGCGGCCGGGCTGCGCGGCTACTGGCGGGGCTACTTCGCCGGCCGGGCCGCACCGCTCGGGCCGACCGGTCCCGCTCCGGTGGTCGCCGCCTTCTACAGTTTCGCCCCGCACATGGTGAGCCGGGCCCTGCCGGCGGTGTGGCAGCTGGCCAGCCCGGAGGAGGCGCTGCGGTCCCGGCTGACCGGGGCGGTGCAGGCGCTCGCCGAGCTGACCTACGAGCTGCCCGAGCGACACCTCGCGGAGGCGGCCGAGCTGTTGGAGGCCGCCGCCGAGGGGATCGGGACGGCCGGCCGGGTGCTCGGCGCGGCCAACGCGGCCCTGCCGCGCGGCGACTATCCGCTCGCCCGGCTCTGGCAGACCGCCACCACGCTGCGCGAGCATCGCGGGGACGGGCACATCGCGGCGCTGGTCGCTGCCGATCTCGACCCGGTGGAGACGCTGGCCTGGCGGGTCGCGGTCGACATGGCGCCGGCGAACCTGTTGGGCCGGGGCTGGTCGGAACAGGAGTGGGCGCAGGCGCGCGAGCGGCTGACCGTCCGGGGCTGGCTGGGCGCGGACGGCGAGCCGACCGAGCGCGGGCGGGCCGGTTTCCGGGCGGTCGAGGATGCCACCGACGCCGCTGCCGCCCGGCCCTGGCGGGCGCTGGGGCGGACCGGACCCAGCGGCTGCGGGAGTTGCTCGACCCGATCGCCCGCGCCGCCCACACGGTCATCCCGCAGGGCAGCCCGATCGGCCTCCCGCCCCTGCAAAGTTGACCAAGAGGTTGGCGGCTGATTCTCTGCGGATCCCGAGGGTGCGCGAGGATGGGGGTGTGGCGGTGGATGCGGTGGTTTTTGACCTTGACGGCGTGATCGTGGATTCCGAGCCGGTCTGGGAGGAGGTTCGCCGGGCGTACGTGGCCGATCACGGCGGCACCTGGCAGGCCGACACCCAGCGCCGGCTGATGGGGATGAGCACCGGAGAGTGGGCCGGATACCTCAGCGCCGAGCTGGGGGTGCGGCGCACCGCCGAGCAGGTCGCCGCCGAGGTGGTCGAGGAGATGACCCGGCGGTACGCGGCCCGCGTACCGGTGATCGACGGTGCGGTCGAGGTGGTGCGCCGGCTGGCCGCGCGGTGGCCGCTGGGGCTGGCCAGTTCGTCGCCGACCCGGTTGATCACGGCGGCGCTCGCCGCCACCGAGCTGACCGGCACGTTCCGCACCACGCTGTCCACCGAGGAGACCGCGCGCGGCAAGCCGGCGCCGGACGTCTACCTGACCGTCGCGCGGCGGCTCGGCGTCGACCCGGCGCGTTGCGTGGCGGTGGAGGACTCCTCCAACGGGGTCCGGTCCGCGGCCGCCGCCGGGATGGCCGTGGTGGCGGTCCCGCACGGGTCGTACCCGCTGGATCCGGACGCGGAGCGGCTGGTGGCGACGGTGCTGGGCTCGATCGACGAGCTGACCCCGGAGGTCGTGGACCGGCTCGCCTGAACCGCCACCGGGTGGTCCGTGACGCGCCTACGGTCGGTGGCATGAAGGCGATCGTGTACGAGCGCGCCGGTGATCCCTCGGTGCTCCAGTTGGTCGATCGACCGGTGCCGGAACCCGGTAGGGGTGAGGCGCTGGTGCGGGTCGCGGTGTCCGGGGTGAACCCGACGGATTGGAAGGCACGCCGGCAGGGGGCGTTGCCGGCCGGCTGGCAGACGCCCGGCCAGGACGGCGCCGGGGTGGTCGAGGCGGTCGGCGAGGGGGTCGACCGGGAGCTGATCGGCGAGCGGGTGTGGCTCTGGGAGGCTGCCTGGCAACGACCGTGGGGCACCGCCGCCGAGTACAGCGTGGTGCCGGTCCGCCAGGCGGTACGCCTCGGCGACGCCTCCTTCGAGTTGGGCGCCTGCCTGGGCATCCCGTTCCTGACCGCGCACCGGTGCCTGACCGCCGGGGAGTACCTGCCCGACAGCCTGCGCCCGGGTGCGTTGAGCGATCACACGGTGCTGGTGCAGGGCGGCGCCGGTGCGGTGGGCAATGCGGCGATCCAGCTGGCGGCGTGGGCCGACGCCTGCGTGATAGCCACGGTGAGCAGCGCGGAGAAGGCCCAGTTGGCCGCGGCGGCCGGCGCCTCCGTGGTGATCAACTATCGGGAGCAGGACGTGGTGGAGGAGGTCCGCAAGGTCGCGCCCGACGGGGTCCACGGCATCGTGGAGGTGTCCCCCGCCCGTAACGCGGCTACCGACGTCCGGCTGCTGCGCACCGGCGGGGTGGTCTGCGTCTACGCCGACGACGGCGGCGACGAGGTGACGCTGCCGGTCCGCCCCCTGATGGCGCCCAACGCCCGCTGGCAGTTCGTGCTGGTGTACACGATGCCGAAGGCGGCGAAGGCGCAGGCGGTGGTGGACGTCGCGGCAGCCGCCGCGCAGGGCGGTGTCCGGGTGGGTGAGGAGGCCGGCCTGCCGCTGCACCGTTATCCGCTGTCGGCGACCGTCGCCGCGCACCGGGCGGTGGAGGATTCCGTGGTGGGGAAGGTGCTGGTCAGCACCGACGGGTAGCGGGCCGGATCAGGCTGTTTTCTCCATCCACCGGACAGAGGCGAACAACATTCGCAATACTGGCATTGCGGGTCGCCCCGCAAGGAACGGGCGGCCCCGGCGCGGTGCGAACGCCGGGGCCGCCCACCGGAGAGAGGTCTGTGCGAGGCCGCTACTCCTAACGGCGATGATGCGCCGAAAAGCGTTACGGCGTGGCCAGTTCCCGCACATTCAGGTCGCCGTCGGCGTACCGGGCGCGCACCACCTTCTTGTCGAACTTGCCGACGCTGGTCTTCGGCACCACGTCGACGAACGCCCACCGCTCCGGCAACTGCCAGCGGGCCACCGACCCGGCCAGGAACTCGCGCAACTCCTCCGGGGTGGCCGACGCACCCTCGCGAAGCACCACCGTGGCCAGCGGCCGCTCGTCCCAGCGCTGGTCCGGTACGCCCACCACGCAGGCCTCCAGCACCGCCGGATGGGCCATCAACGCGTTCTCCAACTCCACCGAGGAGATCCACTCACCGCCCGACTTGATCACGTCCTTGGCCCGGTCGGTCAGGGTCAGGTAACCGTCCGCCGACAGGGTGCCCACGTCACCGGTGCGCAGCCAGCCGTCGCGGAACTTCTCCGGATCCGGGGCGTCGTCACCGACGTACCGGGCGGTGACCCACGGCCCGCGGACCTCCAGTTCGCCGACGGAGGCTCCGTCGGCGGGCAGCGGCTCCCCGCCGGGCCCACGACGCGGGCCCGCACCCCGGCCGGCACCCGCCCCTGCGTGTACCGGTAACGCCAGGCGTCCGCACCGGTCGCGCCGGCCGGCGGGCGGGCCACCGAGCCCAGCGGCGACATCTCGGTCATCCCCCAGGCGTGGATCACGTTGACGCCGTGCCGCTCGTCGAAGGCGTGCATCAGCGACGGCGGGCAGGCCGAGCCACCGACGATCACCTCCGTCAGCGAGGAGGTGTCCACCTCGTGGCCGTCCAGGTAGGCCAACAGGTCGGTCCAGATGGTCGGCACCGCGCCGGCCAGGGTCGGCCGTTCGGCGGCGATCATCTCGGCGATCGGGGCGGCCTGGAGGAAGCGGTCCGGCATCACCAGGGAGGCGCCGGAGAGGAAGGCCGCGAACGGCAGGCCCCACGACATCGCGTGGAACATCGGCACGATGGCCAGCTCGCGATCGGTCGGCCCGAGCCCGAAGCCCTCCGGCATGCAGATCTGCAACGAGTGCAGGTAGATCGAGCGGTGCGAGTAGGCCACCCCCTTGGGGTTGCCGGTGGTGCCGGAGGTGTAGCAGAGCGCGGCGGCGTCGCGCTCGTCCACCTCGGGCCAGTCGTACGCCTCCGGCCGATCGGCCAGCAACGCGTCCCAGCGGTGTACGGCGATCCGGTCGCCGGCCGCGGCCACCAGTGGGGCGGGATCCCCGCCGCCGACCACCACCACGTGCCGCACGCTGGTCATCCCGCCGATGGACTTCGCCAGCAGCGGGATCAGCGTCGAGTCGACCAGCACCACCCGGTCCTCGGCGTGGTTGGCGATGTAGGTGACCTGGTCGGGGAAGAGTCGGATGTTCAGCGTGTGCAGCACCGCACCCATGCTGGGCACCGCGAAGTACGCCACCAGGTGCTCGGTGTTGTTCCACATGAACGTGGCGACCCGCTCGTCGCCGGTCACCCCGCACTCGGCGCGCAGCGCGTGCGCGAGTCGGGCGGCGTCCCGCCCGACCTGGGCGTACGTGCTGCGGCGCGACTCGGCGCCGGTCCACGTCACCACCTCGGCCGTGCCGTGCACGGTGGCGCCGTGTTCGAGGATCCGGGAGACCTGGAGGGGGGCGTCCATCATCGTGCTACGCATGGGTAACAAGTTAGTGTCGCCGGTCACACGTTGGGAACCCCCGTAAATTGTCCGGGTGAGCATCTCCTGGGCCGACTCGTACGTCGGGCAGCTGCGTGCCCTGGCCGGCAACCGGACGCTGATGTTCGTCGGCGCGCGGGCCGTGGTCCGCGACAACTCGGCGCGCATCCTGCTGATCCGCCGCTCGGACAACGGGCAGTGGGCGATGCCCGCCGGTGCGATGGAACTGGGCGAGTCGATCGCCGACTGCGCCGTGCGGGAGGTGCGCGAGGAGACCGGGTTACGGGCCCTGCGGGTGAGCGCCTTCGCGCTCTACACCGGCCCGGACCGCACCCACACCAACATGTACGGCCACACGTACCAGATCTTCACCACGGCGTTCCGGGTCGAGGAGTGGGACGGCCGGCTGGCCCGGGTCACCGACGAGACCATCGACGCCGGCTTCTTCCACCGCGACGCGATGCCGCAACCGCTCTCCGGCAGCGTTCCGGAGACCCTGGCCGACCTGGACGTCTTCGAACAGACCAACCGCCTGATCCTGAAGTGAGCCGGCCGGTCCGTCAGAGCATCGTCTGGGACCTGGCCTCCATCTCGGCGGCGGCCTCCGGCTTCGACTCGCGGTCGAGCGGCTTGCCGCCGGGCGCGGGCGCCTCGCCGCCGAGACCGTCGGTGCCGCCGGTGGCGCCCTGCGGACCGGCACCGCGCAGCGTCTCGTTCGGCAGGGCCAGGGTGACCAGCACCGCCACGATCGCGATCAGTCCGGTGGTCAGGAAGACCAGGTGCAGCGACTCGACGAAGGCCGCCTGGACGGCGGCGCGCACCGGGGCCGGCAGGGCCAGGATGGTCGCCGGGTCGTTGACCGAGACACCCGCGCCGCCGGTGGCACCCGTGGTGGCGCGTTGCTCCGGGGTCAGCTGGGCGACGGCGCCCGGCAGCCGGTCGGCCATCTCGGCGGCGAGCCGCGAGGAGAGCACCGCGCCGAGGATCGCCACCCCGAAGGACCCGCCGAGCGACCGGAAGAAGGTCGCCGACGAGGTGGCGGCGCCCAGATCCCGCATCGAGACCGCGTTCTGCACGGCGAGGACGAGCGACTGCATGCACAGCCCCAGCCCGACGCCGATCACCGCCATGAACGCGAACGCCATCCAGAGCGAGGTGTCCACCCGCAACCGGGTGAACAGCAGCATCCCGACCAACAGCACGGCCGATCCGGTCACCGGGAACCATTTGTAGCGGCCGATGCGGCTCATCGCCCGTCCGGTGAGCACGGAGGTCACGATGATGCCGGCCATCATCGGCAGCATCAGCAGACCGCTGCGAGTCGGTGAGGCGCCCTTGACGATCTGAAGGTAGAGCGGGATGAAGATGATCGACCCGAACATCACCAGACCGAGCACGAAACCGGCGCTGTTGGCCAGGGCGAAGGTCAGGCTGCGGAACAGACGCAGCGGCAGGATCGGTTCGGCTACCCGGCGCTCCTGGAGCACGAAGAGCACCCCCAGCACCGCTCCGGCGGCGAGCAGCCCGATGACCACCCCGGAGCCCCAGGGGTAGGTGTTGCCGCCCCAACTCAACGCGAGCAGCAGGCAGCTCACCCCGGCGACCAGCAGCATCGCGCCGAGCCAGTCGATCGCGTGGTCGCGGCGGGTGAACGGCACCGACCGCATCACCCGCGAGCAGACCACGATGGCCAGGATCGCCAGCGGCACGTTGATGTAGAAGATCCAGCGCCAGTTGGTCTCGGCGAAGTAGCCGCCGACCAGCGGCCCGGCCACCGAGGCGATCCCGAACACCGCACCGAAGACACCCTGGTACCGGCCCCGCTCCCGGGGCGAGACCACGTCCGAGATGATGGTGAAGGCCAGGGTGATCAGGCCGCCCGCGCCGACGCCCTGCACCCCACGAGTGATGATCAGCTGCGTCATGTCCTGGGACAGCCCGGCCAGCAGCGAACCGACCAGGAACGTCCCGATGGAGAAGAGGAACACCGGGCGGCGCCCGTACAGGTCGGCCATCTTGCCGTAGAGCGGGGTCGAGGCGGTCGAGGCGAGCAGGTACGCCGTCACGACCCACGAGTAGTGGCTGATGCCGCCCAGTTCGCCGACGATGGTCGGCAGGGCGGTCCCGACGATGGTCTGGTCGAGTGCGGCCAGCAGCATCCCGGTCATCAGACCGAACATCAGCAGGCGGATCTGCCCCTTGCCCAACACCTGTGCCGGATGGCCTTCGGTCGTCATTGCGCCTACTTTCCCGGGCCACCGGAAACATGCCCGCCGTCGCCGAAAACCGGCCCGCCCGGCGGCTTCCGGCCGCGGTGACGGCGGAAGCCCCGGGCGGACCGGGTCGGTGCGACTCCGCGGGCGCGGGCTCAGTGCCGGCCCTCGGCGAACTCCTCGACGATCTTGGCGCAGAAGGCCGGCAGATCGTCCGGCTTGCGGCTGCTGACCAGGCCGTTGTCGGTCACGACCGGCTCGTCGACCCAGTCGGCACCGGCGTTGACCAGATCGGTGCGCAGGCTCGGCCAACTGGTCATCCGGCGGCCCCGCACCACGTCCGCCTCCACCAGCGTCCACGGACCGTGGCAGATCACCCCGACCGGCTTGCCCGCGTCGAAGAACGACCGGACGAACCGCACGGCGTCCGGATCGGTGCGCAGGAGGTCCGGGTTGGCCACCCCGCCGGGCAGCACCAGCGCGTCGTACCGGTCGGGGTCCGCGTCGGCCGCGCCGACATCCACCTCGTACGTGGTGGACGGGTCCAGGTGGTCGAAGGAGGTGATCTTCCCAGGCTTGATCGACACCAGCTCGGCCGTCGCGCCGGCCTGCTCGACGGCCTGCCGCGGCTGGACGTACTCGACCTCCTCCACGCCGTCGGTGGCCAGGAAGGCGACTCGTTTGCCCTGCAACGTGGCTGCCATGTTGCTCTCCTCTCCGGGGTTCCGTTATCTCCCCTTCCCGGCACCGGAGGAGCGAAACGCACACCGTGGTGACCCGGGCCGCGGGTCGCCGCCGCACGACCGCCACACCGGGTGCCCGGCCGGCAGGTTTGACCCCGCTGGCCGGAGGGGAACCGCCGACATGGCACGAGCAGCAGCGGAACAGCTCCGGCTCGCCGACGTCGTGCAGAGCTGGCTCGGGCGCCCGGTCCTGGTGATCGGCGACGCCATGCTCGACGAGTGGCGGTTCGCCGACTCGGACCGGTTGTGCCGGGAGGCCCCGGCCCCGGTCCTCACCCTGCGCCGCCGTATCTCGGCGGCGGGTGGCGCGGCCAACACCGCGGTCAACATCGCCACGCTGGGCGGTCGCTCGGTGCTGGTGGCGCCGGTCGGGGCCGACGCGGCCGGCGACGAGCTGCACGACTGCCTGGACCGGGCCGGCGTCTGGGACCGGACGGTCAGCCAGCCCGGCCGACCCACGCCGGTCAAACGGCGGATGCTGGCCGGTGACCAGATCCTGCTGCGCGAGGACTCCGGCGACCCGGAGGACCCGCTCAGCGAGGTGGGCGTGGACTGCCTGCTCACCGCCCTGGACTGCGCCGGCGAGGAACTGCGGGCCGCCGGCCGTGGCGAGGCCCCCGCGCTGGTGGTCTGCGACTACGGCCTGGGCGCCCTGCCCGCGCCGGTACGCGCCTGGCTGGTCGCACACCGGGACCGGTACGCCACGGTCGCGCTGGACGCCCACGACCTCGCCGACTGGCGGGGTCTCGCCCCGACCGTGGTGACCCCGAGCTTCGCGGAGGCGACCCGGCTGCTCGCCCGCGCCGGCACCGTCCGGCTGGCCGCCGGCCCGTCGGGGCCGGGCCGGCCAGGTGACACCGGGCCGCTGCCGGCCGGCTCCGGAACCCCGTCGCCGGGCACCGGGACGCCGACCGCCAGAGAAGATCCGGTCACGCCCGGCGACGTGATGGCTGCCGGCGGGCCGGCGGGCCGGGACACCGTCGCAGGCGGGGGCACGGCAGCCGGCGGAGGGCCGGCTGGCACGCTGCCCAGCACCGGTCGGGAGCTGCATCTGGAGCACCCCGAGGTCGACCCGGCCGACGGACCGTCCGAGCTGACGGTGGGGGCCGCGCCGGGAGGGGCCGGGATGCGGCGTACCGACGGGCCGACCGGCGAGCCGACCCCGGGCGAGAACCGGGTGGCGATGACCCGCGACGGGCTCAGCGTGACCGGCACGGGGGTGACCGTGAACACCGAGGCCGGCGCCGGGGTGGACCGGGCGGTGCTGGCCGAGTCCCGGCTCGCCGAGCTGCGGGCCCACACCGGCGCGGCCGTGGTCGCGGTGACCCTGGACACCGAGGGCGCGGTGGTCGGCGGCGCCGACGGGAGCCCGCACGCAGCCACAGCACACCCGTCCCGGCCAGCCACGCCGTCGGCGCCGGTGACGCGTACCTGGCGGCCATGACCCTCGCACTCGCCGCCGACGCCCCGCTGTCGACCGCCGCCCAGCTGGCCCAGCTCGCCGCGACGAGCACCGTCGGCGGCACCGGAACCTGTGTCTGTCACCGCGAGGATCTGCTGGCCGCACTGGGCAGCCCACCGCCCGACGGCGAAGAACGGCGGGTGCAGGTCGGCACCGGCCGCCTGGCGGAGATCGTCACCGAGCAGCGCCGCGCGGGCCGCTCGATCGTCTTCACCAACGGCTGCTTCGACGTGCTCCACCGCGGCCACGTGCGATACCTGGAACAGGCCCGCGCCCTCGGCGACCTGCTGGTGGTGGCGGTCAACTCCGACGACAGCGTACGCCGGCTGAAGGGCGCCGACCGACCGGTCAATCCGGTCGAGGACCGCACCGCCCTGCTCGCCGCACTGTCCTGCGTGGACCACGTGGTCGTCTTCGAGGAGGACTCGCCGACCGCGCTGATCGAGGCCATCCGCCCGGATGTCTACGTCAAGGGCGGCGACTACCCGACCGAGCTGGTGCCGGAGGCGCCGCTGGTGCAGCGGCTGGGCGGCCAGGTACGCACCCTGGGTTACGTGCCGGACCGTTCCACCTCCGCGATCATCGACCGGATCCGGGCGCACGGCCAGCAGGCCACGCCGGAGGCCACCAGCCCAGGCCAGCCATCCACGCCCGAGCCGGCCGCCACCGCCGCGCCCGAGCCGGCGGCCGGGACCGGCACCGCCGCACCCGCGACCGACGCGGCCGTCCCGCTGACCGGCAAGGCGCTGTGAACCGACCACTCGACGCCGGCGATCCCGCGGAGTTCCACGCCGGCCGCCTGGTCGACGTGCTGGTCCCGACCCGCGACCGCCCCGCCGAACTCGCCGTCACCCTCTCCGGGCTCGCCGCCCAGGAGGGGGTGCCGGGGTTCGGGGTGGTGGTCAGCGACCAGTCCGACGGCGACCCCGGGTACGCCCACCCGGCGGCGGCCACGATGGTCCGGGCGCTACGCCACCGGGGGCACCCGGTGCTGCTGACCCGACGGTTGCCCCGGCGGGGCCTCGCCGAACACCGGGCCTTCCTGCTCGGCGCCTCCGCCGCCCGGTACGTGCTCTGCCTCGACGACGACGTCTGGTTGGAACCGGGCACCTTGCGCCGACTGGTCACCGCGATCGCCGAGCTGGGCTGCGGCTTCGTCGGCAACGCCGTGCACGGGCTGTCCTACCTGCACGACATCCGACCGGAGACGCACCGGCACTACCAGGAATGGACGGGCCGCCCGGTGCCCGAGCGGGTCCGCCCGGACACACCCGAATGGGACCGGGCGCAGATCCACTCCGCGGCGAACCTGCTGCACGTCACCGAGTCCTTGGCCCTGCCGGAGGGGAGCTGGCGGGCGTACCGGATCTCCTGGCTCGGCGGCTGCGTCCTGTACGACCGGGCGAAGCTGGTCGACTCCGGCGGTTTCGACTTCTGGCGCCGGGTACCGGAGCGGCACCAGGGCGAGGACGTCGCCGCCCAGCTGGCCGTGCTGGCGCGCCACGGCGGCGCCGGTGTCCTGCCCAGCGGCGCGTACCACCTGGAGTCCCCGACCACGGTCACCGACCGCGACGTGGAGGCCTGGGAGGTTGTTCTCACCGACGCGGATGCCGACGCCTGACTCCGCCGCGTCGACACCGGCCGCTGCGCTGGCCTATCGAACCTATCGAAACAGCAGTTCACGGGCGGCTTCCTCCACCTCGGCGGTGGGGACGTCGGTGACGAAGGAGTCCCGGTGCGGGCAGTCGCCGTCACCGGGCCGGTGCGGGTAGATGCCGGGGGTGCAGTCCACCCCGCATACCGGGCAGTGCACCGTCCAGGAGGTGATCGGACGGTGCCGCCCACGCAGCATGGAGGCGGTGGTGATCAGGTTGCCGACCCAGAAGATGCCGACCGTGGGGGTGCCCACGGCGGCGGCGAGGTGCAGTGGACCGGTGTCGTTGGAGATCACCAGCTCGCAACCGGCGTAGCAGCCGGCCAGCCCGCCCAGGCTGAGCGTGCCCACCTGCGGCCGGACCGGCACGCCCGCGGAGGCGGCCACCAGTTCGACCACGTCCCGCTCGGCGGGGGTGCCGGTGACCAGCACCTCGTACCCGTCGGCGTGCAGCGTCCGGGCCACCTGCCCGAACCGGTCGGCGGGCCAGCGGCGGCGGGTGTCGGTGGCGCCCGGATGCAGCGCCACACGAGGGCGCTCCGGCTCGCCGAGCACGGTCCGCGCCTCGGCACGGTCGGCGTCGGTCACCGCCAGCGTCGGGCTGACCGTGGTGGCCGGGGCGCCGACCAGCGCCGCCACCTCCAGATAGCGGATCACCTCGGGCTGGTAGTAGACGTAGCGCAGCCAGTGGTCCAGTGGTGGGGCGTCCTCGGCGCGCAGCCCGGCGGTGACCCGGGCGCCGAGCGCGGCGACCAGCGGGTTCGAGTTCGCGCCGCCGCCGTGCAGCTGGAGTGCCAGGTCGAAGTGCTCCGCGCGGGCGGCGGCCAGGAAGTCGACCATGCTCGACTCGGGTTCACCGGCGATCTCCGCCCGGATCCCCGGCGCCGGCGGCACCACCAGCACCCGATCCACCGGACCCGGCCGGTCGCGCCACAGCTCCGCGTGCCAGGGCGCACCGAGCAGCACGATCTCCGCCCGCGGGTACGCGGCCCGCAGCGCGTCCAGTGCCGGCAGCACGAAGATGAAGTCACCGAGCGCGTTGGCGCGCAGCACGGCGATCCGGGCCACGTCGGGCACCAGCCCGGCGGCCGGGGCGAGCAGGGCCGGGGCAGCCACGGCAGGCCGTTACCGGCCCGGCTCGCCGGCGGCGACGTCCGGCTGGTGCAGTTCCCGGTCGACCGCCGGGTCGACGCTGCTCGGCGTACCCCGGAGGGCCGGCGGCACGCGGGCCGGTGCGACCGACGGTGATGGTGCGCGGTGTGCCCCGGGTCGCCCGCGGCAGCCGCACCCGCAGCAGACCATGGTCCATCACCGCGTCGATCGCGTCGGGGTCCACCCGCGACGGCAGCTGCACGCGGTACTCGAAGCCCCGGTTCTCGAAGCCACCGGGAATGCCATGGTCGGCGTTGACCTCGGCCTCGGTCCGCGCCCGTACGCACAGCTCACGGTCGTCCAACTCGACCGCGACCTCCTCGGGGGCGACACCGGGCAGCCGGACGACCACCTCCCACCCGTCGGTGGTCTCACCCAGCTCCACCTCGGGCGGCCCGGGTCGGCCGCCGACGAGCCGGCTCAACTCGGCCCGCAGCGACTGCAACTCACCCATCGGGTCCCAGCCCTGCGATCCGCCCCGCCAACCGCGACCCGGCCTCGTCATCGCGCCTCTCCCATCCGTTGGCTGGTTGCCGCCGGCCGCAGGGAACTCGACGCGTCCAGGTTCGCGTCATGGTCGACCCCGACGCCGAGCCGGTCGACCAGTTCGCCGCCCAGCCAGGCGCCGACCCCGAGGATGCCGAGGGCCACCACCTCGATGGCGATCAGCGCACCACCGGCGGCGCGCGAGTCGGCGTTGAGCCGCACCACCCAGACGGCGGCAAAGAGCAGGATCATCGCGACGTTCGCGGCGGCGTGGGTGAGTGCCACCCGCTTGGCCCGGGTGCCGGTCGGGATGGCCAGCAGGTCGAACACCCCGGCCGCGGCGGCCAGCAGACCGCCGATCAGCCCGACGGTCAGATTCCAGTACGCCACCTCGCCGAGGAAGTCCGGACCACCGACCGTGTCGACGATGTCGAACAACACCGCCGTGACGAGCAGGGCGACCGGGAACATCACCAGCATCGGATGGACTGGATGGCCCAGGATCTTGAGTCGACTCTCCATCTCCGGCCTCCACTGCTCCGACTTCGCGTCGGTAGGGCCGTACCCCCGGTCACCGGGGGACAAACCTCACGGCGGGCACGACTACACTGGCCGTGGCGGTTTCCCGCCCGGGTGCCGTCACCACGGTCAACTCCATGAGGAGGCACCCGGTGACGGGGGAGATCACATCGGCGGCCGAATTGACCGAACTGCTCGGCACCCCCGCGCCCCGCGCCGCCGCCAAGGAACGCACCAGGCTGCACGAGCGTGACCGGCAGTGGCTCGCCGCGTCGCCGCTCTGCCTGGTCGCCGCCGGGGCGGACGGCACCTGCGACGTCTCCCCCAAGGGCGACCCGGCCGGCTTCGCCCTGGTGCTCGATGACCAGACCATCGCGCTCCCGGAACGCCCCGGCAACAAGCGGGCCGACGGTTACCGCAACATCCTGACGAATCCGCACGTCGGGCTGATCTTCTTGATCCCGGGGCGCACCGACACGCTGCGGATCAACGGCCGGGCGCGGTTGCTACGCGACGCGCCGTGGTTCGACCAGATGATGGTCAAGGGGCACCGACCGGTGCTCGCGGTGGTGGTCGAGATCGAGCAGATCTTCTACCACTGCGCCAAGGCGTTCCTCCGCTCCCAGCTGTGGCAGCCGGAGACCTGGCCACCGGACCCGCTGCCCAGTCGCGCCCGCCTGGTCAAAGAGGTGGAGGCCCCGGCGGAAACCCTCGCCGACCTGGAGCGTCACTACGGCCCCGAGTACGCCGGCAGGCTCTACGCCTGACCGGGCGCGCGCCGCGTCGCCGGGCCCGGAGGCGGTGTTCGGGGAGTTCGGAAACGTCGAGCGGGCCAGACTAGGCTTTGATGTGCTTCTGTCGCGCAGGCCGGCAGACGTGGACGGAGGTGCCGGATGTTGAACCCGGTCCCGGCGCAGCGCATCGAGGCCGTTGCCGTCGCTGCCCTCGCCGTCGTCGTGACCGTCGCCGCCGGATACGCGTGGTGGTGGCTGCTCGCCCTCTTCCTCGTCTTCGACCTTCCCATGCTCGGCTACCTGCACGGTCCCCGGTTGGGAGCCTTCTGCTACAACCTGGCGCACTCCTACACGCTGCCGGCGTTGCTCGCCGCGGTGGCGGTGGCCGCCGCCGCGCTCCGCGACCCGATCGACTGGCTCGGGATCCTCGCCATCGCGTGGGTGTTCCACATTGCCCTCGACCGCGCCCTCGGCTACGGCCTCAAGACGACCGAGGGATTCGAGCACACTCACCTCGGTCCGATCGGGCGGGCCCGGCGCGCCGGGTCGAGCGCCGACACCCGGTCGCGGGGGTGAGTCCGACCGGCAAAGAGCTGGAGACAACGAGCCCCCTGACCAGCATTCCTGCTGGTCAGGGGGCTCGCCCCTGGAGCCGCCTGACGGAATCGAACCGTCGACCTACGCATTACGAGTGCGTCGCTCTAGCCGACTGAGCTAAGGCGGCAACGATCGCCAAGTGTACGACATCCGCCGACCCGGGACCGAGCGGGATTGCCGCGTCGGCGACCGGACACCGGTGCGTTTCGGGGTCGGCAGGCCCGGCCTGACGGCACTAGGCTGCGGCGGGTGACCGACGACCACCTCTCCCGCGACGAACCGGTCGACACACCGCACCGCGAACCAGCCTCGGCGGGCCCCTACGCCGAGGAGGTTGCGGGTGGGCGGGCGTCCCGGCGGCCCCGCAGCACCGATCCGCTGGAGCTGGGCTTCACGCCCCGCAAGCCGGTGCCCTGGCTGGCACCGTTCCTGCTGATCGGCACCGGCCTGCGTACGCTGCTGGCGATGCTGTTCGGCGCGTACCTGGACAAGCGGGAACTACAGGAGGCGCTGGACGCGGAGATCGCCCGGCAGGTCGGGCCGGACGGCGGGTTGTGGCTCGACTACGTGGCCGACCTGGGCGACGGTTTCAACGCCACCTACTCGGTCGCCTATCTGCTCGCCCAGCGTGAGCTGGTGGTGGACGGGCACCGGCTGCCGCGGGCACAGACCCTGGTGATGGGCGGCGACCAGGTCTACCCGTCGGCGGACTACGCGGCGTACGAGGATCGCTGCAAGGGGCCGTACCAGGCGGCCCTGCCGGCCACCCCGCCGGAGCAGCCGACGATCTTCGCGGTCCCGGGCAACCACGACTGGTACGACGGGTTGACCGCCTTCCTGCGGCTGTTCGTCCGCACCCGGGACCGCCACTTCGGTGGCTGGCGTACCGGCCAGTCCCGCTCGTACTTCGCCGCCGAGCTGCCCGCCGGCTGGTGGCTGCTCGGCCTCGACGACCAGTCCGGCTCGTACGTCGACGACCCGCAGCTCAACTACTTCGACTCGGTGGCGCAGCGACTGGGACCGCAGAGCCGGGTGATCCTGGCGGTGCCGGCCCCGTCGTGGCTGAAGGCCGTCGACCAACCCACGGCGTACGACTCGATCGACTACTTCATCCGGACCATCATCGCGCCGACCGGCGCCCAGGTACGGCTGCTGATCTCCGGCGACCTGCACCACTACGCGCGGTACACCGGGCCGGACGGCCGGCAGCTGGTCACCTCGGGCGGTGGCGGGGCGTACCTGTACCCGACGCACAAGCTGCCCGAGCGGATCGAGGTGCCGCCGCGGGACACCCTGGCCCGGCGGTCCAGCCCCACCAGGACGTACGAGCTGGCCGGCCGCTATCCCGACGCGGCGCGCTCCCGCCGGTACGGCTGGGGCATCTTCGCCCGGCTACCCCGGCGCAATCCGGGTTTCTCGACCCTGCTGGGTGTCCTGCAGACCCTGCTGATGCTCTCCATGGCCGGCGTGACCGACTTCCGGTCCGAGGAGTCCGAGCAGCGACTGTTCAGCGTGCCCTTGGTGATGATGGTGCTGGTCACCGTTATCGCGGCGGCCCTGTTCGCCAAGCCGCCCAGTTCCGGCGGCAAGCGGCAGGTGCGGCACTGGATCCTCGGCGTCGGGCACGGCCTGGCGCAGGTCGGGCTGGCCGCCGCCGGCACCTGGGGTGGCTCGCCCTGCCGTTCCACGACTGGTCCTGGCCGCTGCCGGCGGTCGCCGCGGCGGTGCTCTACCTGCCGGTGAGTGGGTTGGTGGCCAGCCAACTGGTGGCCGGGTACCTGCTGATCGCCAGCGCGTTCGGGGTAAACGTCAACGAGTTGTTCGCCGGGCAGGGCATCGAGGACGCCAAGGGGTTCGTACGCCTGCGCATCGACCCGGACGGCACGCTGACCCTCTACCCGATAACCATCGACCGGGTGGCCCGGAACTGGCGGATCAACCCCGACCAGTCCCCCGGCTCCTCCTGGCTCACCCCCACCACCCCGCTGACCCCCACCTAGCCGAACCCCCACAACCCTCACCCCCGCCCAGCCCGCCCCGTTGATCATGAGGTTAACGGGCGATTCGGAGATCAAAGCGCCCGTTAACCTCATGATCAACCGAGGGGATCAGGGGTGGGGGCCGAGGTGGGGGTGTTAGGGGTGTAGTGCTGGTCGTGGGCCTGGCGGGGGGCGCAGACGGAGGCTCGGGAGCAGGAGCAGCGGGAGCCGTCGGCGTCCAGGCGCACCGTGACGGCATCGCGGGGAACGCTGTGGCCGACCACCCGGCCCTCCCCCTTCGGGGTGGCCACCCGGGAGCCGACCTCCGGGGCGGATTCCTGGAACCGCTGATAGAGCGGATGCTCGTACTTCAGGCAGCACATCAACCGGCCGCAGGCGCCGGAGATGCGCAGCGGGTTGAGCGGGAGATCCTGGTCCTTGGCCATCCGGATGGTGACCGGCTCGAAGTCGTTCAGGAAGGTGGCACAGCACAGGTCGCGCCCGCAGGAGCCGATGCCGCCCTGCACCCGGGCCGAATCCCGGGCCGAGAGCTGACGCAGCTCCACCCGGCAGTGCAGCGTCGCACCGAGGTCGCGGACCAGGGAACGGAAGTCCACCCGGTGCGGGGCGGTGAAGTAGATCGTGCTGCGCTCGCCGTTTCCGTCGCCGTTGCCGAGCACGTGGTCGACCGCCACCACCTTCATCGGCAGGCCGTGCTCGCGGATCAGCCGTTTCGCCGCCACCTTGGCCTCGGCCTTGCGTCGTCGCAGCGCCTCGTCCCGACGCAGATCCTCCTCCTGCGCCAGCCCGGCCAGCCGGGGAAAGCCGTCGGTTTCCTCGGTGACCCACTGCGCCGCCCAGACGCACTCCGCCACCTCGGGACCGTCGTCGGTGGGGACCAGCACCTTGTCGCCCACCTGCGGTCGCAGCTCACCCGGGTCGAGATAGTAGAGGCGCCCGTACCGCTGGAAGCTGACCGCGCAGAGCATGCCCATGCCCTCACCCTACGTCGCTCGGCCGGAGGCCCGGCTTCGGCACAACAGACCACCACACCCGTGCAGCCATCCATGGTGTTGTCGACTCGACCGACCCCCATCCCAACCACCGGTACGACGATGCCGACCCGGACGGCTGAAACCTGCGCCGGGGGCGGGACAGAAGCAGGGCTGACCGCGTTGAGTGGGAACAGACCTGCGGGGGGTGCAGGGAAGATCACGGCGCCGCCGACGGGCCGCCCGCGAGGGTGCCCGCAGGCGGCGCCGTGACCCGTCAAGCCGCCGTCACCAGCCGACACGGGTCGTCCGGCCGCCCGATGTGCCACCGCCGGCGTCCGGGCGGAAGCGGGTGGCGGCCGGCCGCCACGGGGACTCGGCCAGGCTCGGTGACCACTGCCGCAACAGGTTCTCCGCCCCGTCGTAGGCGACGCAGAGCACCCCCAGCACCCGAGCGGCGATCTCCGCGGCGCTGCCCCCACCCGGCGAGGCCGGCCCGGTGACCGACGCCGCCCGGGTGACCGAGGTGGCCGCGACGACGGACACCGCCTCGGCCGAGCCGATCACCTCGGCCAGTGCCCGGGCGACGGCGAGCCGGCTACCCTCCACCCAGTCGGCGAGCGCGTCGGCGTAGCCTGCGGTGGCATCGAGCCGCCCGACCAGGCTCTCGGGGCCCTCGTCGAGGTGGCGCAGCAGCGCGGCCCGGGACTGGCCGTACGCCATGGCGGCCGACCCGGACCATCGCACCGGGTCGGTCAGCGCCGCGCAGGCGTGGTCGTACCCGTGCACGTGCCGGCGCACGGCGTGCCCGGCAGTGGCCAGCGGCGCGGGACGCAGGTCGAGGAAGCTGCGCAGCGCGTCGCCGGGCAGCACCTGCATCCGGCGCAGCAGCGGCCACACCCGGTGTCCCTCCGGAGCACCGGCGGCGAGCAGGGCGTCGACGCGGCGCAGCAGGTCGAGACCGGGCTCGGCGAGCCGATCCAGGGCGTCCATCACGTCTCACCGATCAACCGGCGGGAGGCGGCGGAATCGGTGTCGGCATAACGGTCGGCGGCCTCGCGCAGCGCGGCGGCCACGGCCGCCACCTGGCCGGCGGCGGAATGGGCCTCCCGGGCCCGGTCGCCGGTGGCGGCCACCCACTGCCGATGCAGTGCCCGCCCGACCTCGCCCGGCCGGCCCGGGGCGTCGGCACCGAACGCCACCTGCGCCGGGTCACCGGCGGTGACCGAACGGGAGAGCGCGGTCAGCGTGGCGCTCGCCTCGTCGAGGCGGCCGGCCAGGTCGCGAAGGCTGTCCATCTCAGGCCCCCGCCAACGGTCGGTAGGCGGTGAACGTCTCGTTGTGCAGCTTCTCCCTCGCCCACTGGGCGGCGTCGGCAGCCGCGGCGACCGCAGCCCGCACCGAGTCGGCCACGTCGCGCGGCGCGCGACCGGGCAAGGGGCCGAGGAAGCGCACGTCGGTGATCCGGCCGCCGGCGGTGACCACCACCTCCACCAGGCCGTCGGGCGATCGGACGGTGACCTCGACCGTCGCCACGGCCTGGTCGAACTCGGCCTGGAGAGACTCGATCCGGCGGTAGCGCCGGACCGCCTCCTCGATCCATGCCTCGTCGATCTCACCCCGCGGCATTGCCGGACTCCTCCCGAGCAACCTCACTGTGCGTGCCGCCACCGTCACCACGGCACACCGGACCGTACCGCACGTGAATTGCGCCTGTCGATGGCTGTGAATAACGGTTCAGCTCGCGGGACGGCGGACCCGCGACTCACCGAACGGCGCCGGGATCAGCCCTTCCAGAGGGCGAGCATCATCGCCTCGACGGCGATCCGGGGCTTGACGTTGGCCTCGATCGCGGTACGGCAGGCGAGGACGGCCTCCAGCCGCCGCAGCGCCCCCTCCGCCTGCCAGCTACGGGCGCCGGCGCCGGCCAGCTCCGCGGTGTCGGCGTGCACCGGCGCCACCGGCGCCCCCAGCGCCATGGTTAGCGCGTCCCGGTAGAAGGCGGCCAGGTCGACAAGCGCCCGGTCCAACGCGTCCCGTTGGGCCCGGGTCGCCCGCGACTTCTGGCGCCGCTCCAGGTCCTTCAGCTGCCCAGCGGCCCCGGGCGGCACCGGCGGCACCCCGACCGGTGCCGCCCGCGCCGAGCGCCGTCTCCAGCGCCGAGCGTTCGGTCGCGTCGATCTCCACGATCGACGACTCGGCCTCCGCCTCGGCCGCCTCGATCAGCGCGGACGCCGCGTCGAAGGCCGCGCCCACGCCGGTCAGTCGGCGTGGCACGGCGAGGACCGCCTCCCGCCGGGCGCGGGCCTGCGGATCACCGGCCAGCCGGCGGGCCCGCCCGACGTGGCCCTGCGTGGCGGCGGCCGCCCACCGCGCCACGTCGGCCGCGATCCCGTCCCGGCGTACCAACACCTCGGCCACCGCGTCGGCGGATGGCTGCCGCAGCGGCACGACCCGGCACCGCGACCGGATGGTCACCGAGATGTCGTCCGGGTGGATGGACGGCGCGCAGAGCAGGAAGACGGTACGCGGTGGCGGTTCCTCCACCGCCTTGAGCAGCGCGTTGCCGGCGGCCTCGGTCAGCCGGTCGGCGTCTTCGATGATCACGACCTGCCAGCGCCCGCCGGACGGGGTGCTGGCCGCCCGGAGCACCAGTGCGCGCATCTCGTTCACGCCGATGGAAAGCCCTTCGGGCACCACCAGCCGCACGTCGGCGTGGGTGCCGGCGAGGGTGGTGTGGCAGCCGGGGCACTGCCCGCAGCCGGTGCCGTGCACGCACTGCAGTGCGGCGGCGAAGGCGCGTGCCGCGACCGACCGGCCCGAACCGGGCGGGCCGGTGAAGATCCACGCGTGGGTCATCCCCCGCCCGCGTCGCCGCCGGTGCGCAGCACGGCGGCGGCAGCGGTGGCGGCCCGGCGCAGCACGTCCACCGTCTCGTCCTGCCCGACCAGGTCGGCGAAGGCTTCCGGCATCAGGTCCGCTCCGTCGTCACCAGCTCCGGCGGGGATAACTCGGGCTGCACCGAGGTGTCCGGACCGTTCGTCGGCCCCGGGTGGTCGATGTTGCCGCGGTCGCCGAGCATCTCGTCCACCCGGTGGGTGACCTGCTCGGCGATCTCCTCGGCCGGGCGGGCGGCGTCCAGCACCAGGTAACGCTTCGGATCGGCGGCGGCCAGATCGAGGAAGGCGTACCGGACCCGCTCGTGGAAGGCGACCGACTCGGCCTCCAGCCGGTCGGCGGTCTCGCTCCGCGCGGCGACCCGGGACAGCCCGGTGCGCGGGTCGACGTCGAGCAGCACCACCAGGTCGGGCTTGAGCCCGCCGGTAGCCCAGGAGGAGAGCCAGGAGACCTCGTCGACCGGCAGCGTACGACCGGCACCCTGGTAGGCCAGGGACGAGTCGACGTACCGGTCGCTGATCACCACGGCACCCCGGACCAGGGCCGGCCGGACCACGGTGGCCACGTGGTGGGCGCGGTCGGCGGCGTAGAGCAGCGCCTCGGCGCGCGGCGAGGGCGCCTCGTCGGCGGTGGTGTCGAGCACCAGCGACCTGATCCGGGCGCCGATGCCGGTGGCGCCCGGCTCCCGGGTGACCACCACGTCCCGCCCCTGGCTCCGCAGCCGCTCGGCGAGCTCGGCGAGTTGGGTCGACTTGCCCGCGCCCTCACCGCCCTCGAAGACCACGAAGAGTCCGGCCGAGACGAACGGCTCGGCCGGCATCAACGGCCGGCCCCGGACCGACCCCCACAGGTCGGCCAGGACCGGTACGCCCTTCTTGTCGTCCATCTGCCCGAAGGCGCTGATTCCGGCGAAGATCCCGGCCGCACCGGCGGCGAGCAGCAGCAGGCGGGTGGAGGAAACCGAGATGCCGAGGTCGGCGATGGTCAGCGTGCGTGATCCGCCGACCCCGGCGAGCAGGCTGCCGAGCGCGATCGCCAGGATCAGCACGAGCCGGGTGCCGATCTGCACGACGGCGAAGACCCGGCCGCGTACCTCGTCGGCGACCTCGCCACCGAGCAGGGTGGTGCCGGAGAGGAAGGCCATCCCGGCTCCGGCTCCGACCAGGACCGCACCGACCAGCGCCATGGACAGGTGGATGGCGAAGGCCAACGTCATCACGGAGGCGCTGGCCAGCACGATGCTCATGCCGAACCAGCGGCGCCGGGACATGTCCCGGACGATCATCGGCCCGAGCCCGATACCGATCGCCAGACCGACGAAGATCGCGCCGAACAGCAGGTAGAACGCGGCGTCACCGGCACCGAGCGAGTCGGCGAAGAACCGGGCGGTGCCGATGACGATGCCGCCGCCGGCGAAGGCGCCGAGAATGCCGAGGACCAGCCCCCGGACGAGCGGAGTCTGCCCGATGAACCGCCAGCCCTCGGTGAACTGGCGCATCATGCTCTGCTCGGTCCGGTCCCGTTCGTCGGTCTGCCCCTGGCTGATCTCCTTGATGCCGTAGGCCACGACCACGGCGGTGGCGAGCCGGGAGAACGCGTTGAACCAGAGGGCGAGCTGGGCCGGCTGGGCCCAGGACGGAATCTCACCGCCGGTGGCGCCGCGGATGATGGCGTCGAGCGAGGAGAGCACGACCGCGGCGAAGACCGGGGTCAGGCCGTACGTGGTGATCAGGGTGAGCTGGTTGGCCGTCTCCAGCCGGGCCCGCGGGATGAGGTTCGGTACCGCGGCTTCCTTGGCCGGGATCCAGAGCAGGGTGACCGTCTCGATCAGGAAGGTCGCGATCGCGGCCCAACTGACCACCCGCGCGCCGCTGGCGCCGGTCAGCGCGTACAGCGGGATGGATGCGAACAGCACGAATCGCAGCACATCGCAGATGACCATCGTCCAGCGCCGGTCGAACCGGTCGGCGAGCACCCCGGCGACGGGCCCGAGCAGCAACGCGGGCAGCAACCGGACGGCGATCACGCCGCCGAAGGCCGCACCCTTGGCGGTGCTCCCCTCGACCTGTGCGGCGGCGAAGACACTGGTGGCGAGCAGGCCGAGCCAGTCACCGAAGGAGGCCGCGCCGAGCACGATCCAGAGCCGGCGGAACGGCCGGATGCGCAGCACCGAGCGGATCGCGCCGTAGCCGGTCAGGTCCGGTTGGCCGCCGGACGCACTCGACGCCCCCGACCGGCCGGACTTGTCCGTCGGCGCGGTGGGCTGGCCGGACGGCCCGGCGGTGCGGGCTGCTTCGTCTGCGGACGGCGACACGCCGGACGACTCGCCGTTGAACTGGCTTTCGATGGCCGTACCTCCACGTGCCGGCCCATCGCTGGGCACCCCCGGTGGAACACTCTAGACCTGACAGGACGTCTTCCCGTCGTGCATCGCCTGCTCGCCGAGCCTAGGCCGCCATGGCCAGCCCAGCCCGGGCGAGCAGACGCGAGGGTATTTCGCATTAACCGTTTCACAGTTAGCGTGCACACGTGGCCACCGACAGCGAGAACCTGCGCCACCGCCTGGACCGGGCGACCGCGCACCTCGACCCTCCGTACGCGGTGGTCGACCTCACGGCCTTCGACAGCAACGCGGCAGCGCTCGTCGAACGGGCCGCCGGCAAGCCGCTACGGATCGCCAGCAAGTCCCTGCGCAGCCGCGACCTGATCGCCCGCGCGCTGGCCCGACCGGGCTGGCACGCAGTGATGGCCTTCACTCTGCCTGAGGCGATCTGGCTGGTCAGCGCCGGGGTCAGCGCCGACGTGCTGGTGGCGTACCCCACGGTCGACCGGGGGGCACTGGCCGAACTCGCCGCCGACCCGACGCTCGCCGCGGCGGTCACCCTGATGGCCGACGACCCGGACCAGCTGGATTTCTGCGACACGGTGTGTCCCCCCGGACGACGCCCCGACCTGCGGGTCTGCCTCGACCTGGATGCCTCCTGGCGGTTGCTGGGCGGCCGGCTGCACGTCGGCGTCCGCCGCTCACCGCTGCACAGCCCGCGGGCGGCCGGCCGGCTCGCCGCCACCGTCGCCGGCCGGCCGGGCTTCCGGCTGGTCGGGCTGATGTCGTACGAGGCGCAGCTCGCCGGCCTGGCCGACGCACCACCCGGGCAGGCGGCGCTCGGCACCGCGATCCGGCTGGCTCAGCGCGGGTCGTACCGCGAGCTGCTGGCCCGCCGGAGTGCGGCGGTGGCCGCGGTCGGCGAGCACGCCGAGCTGGAGTTCGTCAACGGCGGCGGCACCGGCAGCGTGGCCGCGACCAGCGCCGATCCCGCGGTGACCGAGGTCAGCGCGGGATCGGGCCTGTACGGGCCGACGCTGTTCGACGCGTACCGCGCCTGGCGCCCGACCCCGGCGGCCTTCTTCGCCTGCGCGGTCGTCCGCCGGCCGGCACCCGCCCTGGCCACCGTGCTCGGCGGCGGCTGGATCGCCTCCGGCTCGGCCGACCGCAGCCGGCTGCCCCGGCCGTGGTTGCCCGCCGGGCTCAAGCTGCTCGGCGCCGAGGGAGCCGGCGAGGTCCAGACCCCGCTGAGCGGTGACCCGGCCGCCGCCCTGCGCATCGGCGACCGGGTCTGGTTCCGGCACGCCAAGTCGGGCGAGCTGTGCGAGCGGGTCAACGAGCTGCACCTGGTGGACGGCGACAACGTGGTGGCCACGGTGCCGACCTACCGGGGCGAGGGTCGCGCCTTCCTCTGACCGGCTGCGGGTCAGGCGGGCTGTGCCGCCGGCTGCGCGGACCCGACGATCTGGTCGTCGGCCGGCTTCGCGGGCTGCACGACCGGCCGGTGACCGGTTTCGCCCCGCGCGTCCATCTGGCGGTGCAGGTACTCGCGGATCAGCGCCTTCGCCTCGGTCAGCACCCGGTCGTCGCCGTCCGGCTTCCGCCGGAACGCGAGCTTGATCAGGGCATCGGCCGCCTCGACCGCGATCTCCAGGTGGAACCGCAGCTCGGGCACGTCGGCCAGACCGAACCGCTCGGTGAGCACCCGGGCCAGTTGGTCGGCGATCACCCCGTTGTTGTCCCGCTGCTCATCGAGCAGATGCAGGTCGACCACGTCGCCGAAGTGGAGGGTACGGAACCCGGGAACGGTGCGGTGCATGGTGATGTATTCATCGATCCCCGCGTCGACCCCGTCCCACCAGTGGGTCAGGTCGTCCGAGGCGAAGCGTTCATCGAGCCGCTGAAGGTAGGACTCCATCGTGCGCAGCGTGAGCGCCTGCACGATCGCCCGCTTGTCCGGGAAGAACTGGTAGACCGACCCGATCGCCACCTCGGCCCGCTCGGCGAGCAGGGTGGTGGTCAGTCCCTCGTACCCCACCTCGTCGACGAGTTCGGCGCAGGCGTCCAGCATCCGCTGGACCCGTGCGACACTCCGACCCTGCACTGGTACCCGGCGCAGCGGCCCGGTCGTGGCGGCTGAAGTGGACACGCGCCACCCCCTCTCGACGGATGAACATATCTACACGTCACGGGACCGTGACTACCGGTACAACGAGCGGACCTCGATTGCGGTATTTACCAGGGACAACGTTCCTGATATGAATTCGGTTCATATTCATTCCGAGGGGGCGCCAATGGCCGGGACCGGACTCGCCGATGCCGCCGCCTGGTCCAACTGGGCCGGCAACCAGCACAGCCGCACCGCCGCCGTCCTGCGGCCGTCGTCCGTCGCCGAGGTCGCCGAGCAGGTCCGCTCCGCGGTCGAGGCCGGTGAGCGGATCCGCCCGGTCGGCAGCGGCCACTCCTTCACCCCCGTCGCGGTCGGCGACGGGCGGCGGATGGACCTGACTCGACTCGCCATCGACGTACGCGTGGACATCGATCGGCGCCTCGTCACCGTACCGGCCGGGATGACCCTACGGGAGTTGAACGTCCTACTCGCCGGTCACCGGCTGGCGCTGCCGAACCTCGGCGACGTCGATGCGCAGACCGTGGCCGGAGCGATCTCCACCGGCACCCACGGCACCGGCGCGACACACGGCGGCCTGGCCACCTTCGTCGAGGCGCTGACCCTGGTCACCGGAACCGGTGAGGTGCTGCACTGCTCCGCCGCGGAGCATCCCGACGTGTTCGACGCGGCCCGCACCGCCCTCGGCACGCTCGGTGTGCTGGTCGAGGTGACGTTGCGCTGCGTGGACGCCTTCGTCCTGCGGGCACACGAACGCCCGACCTCACTGGGCGGCGTACTGGCGGACCTGCCCGGCCTGCTCGACGCCCACGACCACGTCGAGTTCTTCTGGTTCCCGTACACCACCCGGGCACAGCTCAAGACCAACGACCGGGTGGCCGTCGACGACCAGCCGCTGCCCCGCTGGCGCAGCTGGTTCGACGACGACTTCCTGGCCAACGCCGTCTTCGCCGAGCTCTGCCGGCTCGGCCGGGCGATGCCGACCCTGGCGCCGAGGATCAGCGCCCTCTCCGCCTGGGCGCTCGGCGAGCGTCGGTACACCGGTCGCTCCGATGCCGTCTTCTGTAGTCCGCGCCGGGTCCGCTTCCTGGAGATGGAGTACGCGCTACCGCGGGAGGCCCTGGCCGAGGCGCTCGACGCACTGCGCCGGATCATCGACGGCCTGCCGTTCAAGGTGCTCTTCCCGGTCGAGGTGCGATTCACCGCCGCCGACGGGATCTGGCTGTCGCACTCCCACGGACGCGACTCGGCGTACGTCGCCCTGCACCAGTACGTCGGCATGCCGTACGAGCCGTACTTCCGGGCCTTCGAGAAGGTCGCCACCGGGCTGGGCGGCCGGCCGCACTGGGGCAAGCTGCACTGGCGGGACGCCGGATCGCTCGCCCCCGCCTACCCCCGCTGGCACGACTTCCGGCGGATCCGCAGCCACCTCGACCCCCAGCAGACCTTCACCACCCCTTACCTGGCCACCCTCCTCGGCTAACCGGCCGACACCGGATCTTGGACCGGATGCGCCCCTGGAGAGGCGCTTTCGTACCAAGATTCAAACTTCGGGGCGCCAACCTGCCGCCCCGGAGGGCCTCGCGGAGCTGAGTGACCACGTTGGTCGGATCGTGGCGGATCGCCCAGGAAGGAAAGCGCAGCACCCGCTCACCGGGCTGCCAGAGATCGTTCTGCCGGCGCATGTCCGCCCAGGCCGTGGCCGGATCGAGGTGCTGCCCGCCGTCGATCTCGACGTGTACCCGCCACTCCTCGAACAAGGCATCGAGATAGCGGCGACGGCCGGCGGCGTCCCGGCGAACCGCCTGACGGGTCGGCTCGGGTAGCCCCGCACGGCGGACCAGGGTGAGGAAATCCAGTTCCGGCACCGAGTGCGCGCCGCCGGCCGCGTCGGCAGCGGTCCGCCCGATCAGGTTGCGCCGCTGCGCTCGCGGCAGTCGATCAAGTACGCGATGCACGTCGTCGCCGGCTACGAGGCGCTGCTGGAAGCCCGCCGCGATGATCGCCCTCGCCTCGTGATCATTCGATGCCCACTGCGCCGCGTCCACCAGCGACCGGGCCGGCATCGTCCAGCGTGGTCGCCCCACCGCGAGAATGTCCGCCTCGGGCAGGACGGTGGTGCGGTGCACCCGGACGCCGGGGGGCATCGAGCGTGCACGGTGGCGGGCCGGCAGGAGGACGTGCACGAGTCGAGTGTCGTACCGGCGCAGGCCCCAGGCCCGGGCGGCGCTGAGCCCGCCGAGTACTGCGGCCGGCCCGGCAGCGAGGACGGCGATCCACGGCAACTGCGAGGGGAGCACCGGGCCGTTGTGGGCTACGTAGACGGCGCGATGCGCCTGGCGCCACCGGCCCGAGGAGACCCGGTGCCGGATCGCCTTCGACGAGAGATGCCGGCGGGCCTGGTCGAGGCTGA
This sequence comes from Micromonospora tarapacensis, assembly GCF_019697375.1. Lineage (NCBI taxonomy): Bacteria > Bacillati > Actinomycetota > Actinomycetes > Micromonosporales > Micromonosporaceae > Micromonospora > Micromonospora tarapacensis. Next base: position 4,768,197 of record NZ_JAHCDI010000004.1, read on the forward strand.
GCAGTGCTGCTGCTGGAACAGCAGCCAGGTCAACTCGTCCGCGTCATCATCCGGCAGCCGTTCCGCTGCCCAACCCGTGCCCCATCCCGCTCCCCGCGACCACCGCTCCCCCGCTACAACCACACCCCCACCCTGCCCCACCCACGTCCCCAATTCCGCCCCTGTGGACAGTGGAGGATCTTGGGACGAAAGTGCCCCCAGAGGGGCGCTCCCGTACCAAGATCTGCGCAGGGGAAGATCAGTCGGTGGTGCGGGCGGTGCTGGTGGTCTTTTTGGTGGGGGTGGCCTTGGTGGGGGTGGCCTTGGTGGGGGTGGCCTTGGTGGCCTTGGTGGGGGTCTTCTTGGCCGCCGTCTTCTTCGCCGCCGTCTTCTTCGCGGGGGCCTTCTTGGTGGGGGTCTTCTTCGGGGCCGGACCCTTTGCCCGCTTCTCGGCGAGCATCTCGGAGGCCTCCGCCAGGCTCAGCTCCTCGGGAGTCTGACCGCGCCGCAGGGAGGCGTTGGTCTCCCCGTCGGTGACGTACGGGCCGAACCGGCCGTCCTTGATGACCAGAGGCTTCTCGGTCAGCGGGTCGGCACCCATCTCCCGCAGCGGCGGGGCGGCTGCCCGGCGCTGGCGGGTCTTCGGGGCGGCCAGCAACGCCAGCGCCTCGTCCAGCGTGACGGTGAACATCTTGTCTTCCGAGTCCAGCGAGCGGAACTCGTCACCACGCTTGACGTACGGCCCGTAGCGGCCGTTGTTGGCGACCACCTCCGCGCCGTCCGGTCCCGCACCGATCAGCCGGGGCAGGCTGAGCAGCTTGAGCGCCTCTTCGAGGGTGAGCGAGTCCGGCTGCTGCGAGCGCAGCAGCGAGGACTTCCGGTCGCCGCTGGCCACGTACGGGCCGAACCGGCCGGACTTGAGCAGGATCGGCTCCCCGGTTGCCGGGTCGTCGCCCAGCTTGCGCTCGCCCCCGCCGCCGAGGAACAGCTCGTGCACCTTCTCCGGGGTGAGCTCGTCCGGCGCCAGCCCCTCGGGGATGGGCGCCCGGTCGCCCGGGGTGGCGCCCTCCTCGCCCTCCGCGGCGGGCGCCTGCTCCTCGCCGGGCGCCGAGCGTTGCAGGTACGGCCCGTACCGGCCGACCCGCACCACCACCTCACGTCCCTCGTCGTCGGTGTGCAGCGGGATGGAGTTGACGCTGCGCGCGTCGATGTCGCTGAGGTTCTCGGTGACCAGCTTCTTCAGTCCGCCGGAGCGGGCGATGTCCTGGTCCCCGGCGCCGTTGGTGGTGCCGAAGTAGAAGGCGGTGAGGAAGTCGACGGCGGCGTGGTCACCGCCGGCGATCTCGTCCAGCTCGTTCTCCATGCTGGCGGTGAAGTCGTAGTCGATCAGGCGCGGGTAGTGGCGCTCCATCAGCCCGATCACCGCGAACGCGAGGAACGACGGGATCATGGCCTGGCCGCGCTTGGAGACGTACCCGCGGTCCTGGATCGTCTGCATGATCGAGGCGTACGTGGAGGGGCGGCCGATACCCAACTCCTCCAGGGCCTTGACCAGCGACGCCTCGGTGTAGCGGGACGGCGGTTGGGTGTGGTGGCCCTGCGCGGCCAGCTCCTGGGCGGTGAGCGGCTGGTCCTTCACCAGGTTGGGCAGGCGACGCTCGGCGTCCTCCGCCTCGGCGTTCTCGTCGTCGCTGGACTCGACGTAGGCGCGCAGGAATCCCGGATCGGTGATGGTCTTGCCGGTGGCGCCGAAGTCGGCCTCCTCACCGGCGGCGGTGGTCGCCCGGATGCGGACCGAGACGCTGGAGCCGACCGCGTCGGTCATCTGCGAGGCGATGGTGCGCCGCCAGATCAGCTCGTAGAGCTTGAACTCCTCGGCCGACAGTTCCCTGGCCACCTCGCCCGGGGTGCGGAAGTTGTCCCCGGCCGGCCGGATCGCCTCGTGCGCCTCCTGCGCGTTCTTCACCTTGCCGGTGTAGCGGCGCGGCTCCGGCGGCACGCTGCGCTCGCCGTACAGCTCGATGATCTGCCGACGGGCCGCCGCGATGGCGGTGTCCGACAGGTTCACCGAGTCGGTACGCATGTAGGTGATGTAGCCGTTCTCGTAGAGCCGCTGCGCGGTGCGCATCGTCTGCTGCGACGAGAGCCGTAGCTTGCGGGCCGCCTCCTGCTGGAGGGTGGAGGTGATGAAGGGCGCGTACGGCCGGCGCCGGTAGGGCTTCTCCTCGACCCGGGTGACGGCGAACGGCCGCCCGTCCAGCCGGGCGGCGAGCCCCCGGGCACCCCTCGTCGAGGTGCACCACGCCCGCGCCGGCGCGGACCCGACCGGTGGTCGGCTCGAAGTCCTTGCCGGTGGCGATCCGGTCACCGTTCAGCGCGACCAGGGTGGCGTTGAAGCTGCGCGGTCCCTCGCCCGGGTTGGTCACGGCGAGCGTGGCGAGGATGTCCCAGTACTCGGCGGTGCGGAAGGCCATCCGCTGCCGCTCCCGCTCGACCACGATCCGGGTCGCCACGGACTGCACCCGGCCCGCCGACAGCCTCGGCATGACCTTCTTCCACAGCACCGGGGAGACCTCGTAGCCGTAGAGCCGGTCGAGGATGCGCCGCGCCTCCTGGGCGTCGACCAGGTCGCGGTCGATCTCGCGCGGGTTGGCCACCGCGGCCTGGATCGCCGGTTTGGTGATCTCGTGGAAGACCATCCGCCGGACCGGCACCTTCGGCTTGAGCGTCTCCACCAGGTGCCAGGCGATCGCCTCGCCCTCGCGGTCCTCGTCCGTGGCGAGGAAGATCTCGTCGACCTCCTTGGCCAGCTTGGTCAGCTTGCTGATCTGCTGCTTGCGATCGGCGGAGACGACGTAGAGGGCGTGGAAGCCGTTGTCGACATCGACCCCGAGCCGGGCCCATGCCTCGCCCTTGTACTTCGCCGGCACGTCGGCGGCGTTGCGCGGCAGGTCGCGGACGTGCCCGAAGCTGGCCTCCACGACGTACCCCGGGCCGAGGTAGCCCGAGATCGTCTTGGCCTTCGCCGGAGACTCGACGATGACCAGACGGGTGGTTCCAGCGTTGCTCGGCACGTCTGTTTCAACCTCATTCCTACTCAGGTGGCCGCGCCTGGCCGGCTCCGGACGCACTCGACCCACCGGTACCCGGCGGTCCGGATGTCCAACGTAACGCGCCGTCGGTGTTTCAGGTTTCGCGGGCGGCAATCCGCCCGGGACGTTCTGTGGTCACGCCGGACGGCGTCACCGTACACCCTGGGTAGGGTGTCGAGCGCGTCGCTGTGACCACGGCGGCCCCTCGGTGGAGGTAGAACGCCGCCGATTCTCCATGTGTTCCCCGACACCCGGCTGTCCCCGATCGGACAGCCGGACGGGCCCCCGCCGCCGAGTCAGCCGCGGGTCGGCCAGGCCGCGGGCGGGGCCGCCGCCGGACGCTCGCCGACCAGTTCGGCCAGCCGCCGCGTCCGGCGGCGGCCCCGGAGCAGGTACGCGGGTCCGCCCGCAGCGGGTTCGACCAGCTCGCCGGCCAACCCCACCGCGGCCAGGGCCGCACCCACCGCCGCCCACCGCCCGGGATCGGTACCGCCGAGACGGAGCAGAAAGTCCGGCGGATCGGCCACCCCGGCGACCCCGGCCGCGGCGAGCCAGAGACGCAACCGCCGTCCGTCGAGCTGGAAGCCGGGGGCGGATGCTGTGCCGTGCCGCGCAGCCAGGCCGCCGCGAGCGGCACGATCGTGCGGGCGTACGAGGTGCGCACCGCGTACCGCTGGTCCTCGGCGGGCGTCCAGCCGGCCCGGACACCCCGCTGCGCCAACTCGCCGACGAGCACGTGCACCCGCCACGCGGCGTCGACCACCACCGACAACCGCGCCGTGCCGCCCATCCGGTGCACCTCGCCCGGGCCGGCGAGCAGCCCGGCGAGGTCGGCGAGCGAGGGCTCACCGGTCTCCGCACCGAAGAAGACCAGTTGCCGGTCGGTCGCGCCCGGCTCGGGCGGCTCGGCCGTGAGCTGTGCCGGGGCACCGTCACCCGCCGCCGGATCCCCCGCGGTTCCGCTCCCGGTGACCCGCCGACCACCGGCGGATCGCCGGCGGGACGCCGGTGGCGCCGGGTCGGGCACCGGGAACGACACCGGCAGCGGTTGCGCCGCCGGCGTCTCCCCGGGACCGCTCAACGGCATTCAGGCACCTCGTCGAAGGCGCGCTTGAGTTCCTCCGAATTCAGCTGGCTGGTGTCCAGTGCGCTCGCGTCGTACTGCCGCTGGAGGTCCTCCACGGCGGCCCGCACGCCGTCGTAGAAGACGGTGGCCTCGCCGGTGCCCAGCCCGTCGATGGTGGCGCGGGCCCGGCCGTAGGCGTCCCGCATCGACGCGAGCGAGGCCCGGAAGCCGGCGGACACCTCCTCGCCGTGCTCGACCTCGGGCACCCCCGCCTGCTCCACCTTTTCCCGGGCGGTCTCGCTGGCCTGCTCGGCCCCGCCGAAGAGCCGGACCAGGTTCTCCTTGGCCTGGGCGGGGGTGGTCTGCGCGGTCATCTGCTGGGTGGTGCTGCTGGTCAGCTTGCTGATCTCGGCCCGCCAGGGGGTCAACGCCGAGCACACCGACGCGGCCCAGGCCCGAGGGCTCGGGCCGCCCGCCCCGCAGGAGGCGACCAGGACCAGCGTGGCCAGGACCACCGTGAGCTTTCCGGCGGCTGCCGCCCGGCACGTACGCATGCGTTGCAGGGTACGGCTTCTCCCACGGGGTAGGCACCGGTCAGGCGTACCGGTCCGGCACCGGCGGCCGGTCCCCGGTCGGCGGTGCCGCCGACCGGGGACCGGGTTGCCCGTCCGAGGTCAGGCCTTGATCTCCTCCGGACGCGGGTCGGCGCTGCCCGAGCCGCTGTCGGCGTCCTCGCCCATCGCGATGCTCTTGCGCTTGCTGAAGACCACCGCCGCGACGACGATCAGCGTCGCCACCGCGGCGATGGTGATCCGCAGGCCGACGTTGCGGTCGTCGCCCACGCTCCACGCCACCACGGCCGGCGCGATCAGCAGCGACACCAGGTTCATCACCTTGAGCAGCGGGTTGATCGCCGGGCCGGCGGTGTCCTTGAAGGGGTCACCGACGGTGTCGCCGATGACGGTCGCGGAGTGCGCCTCGGAGCCCTTGCCGCCGTACGCGCCGTCCTCGACCATCTTCTTGGCGTTGTCCCACGCCCCACCGGAGTTGGCCAGGAACACCGCCATCAGCGTGCCGGCCCCGATGGCCCCGGCCAGGTACGACGCCAACGCGCCGGGCCCGAGGCCGAAGCCGACCGCGATCGGCGCCAGGATGGCCAGCAGACCGGGGGTCAGCAGCTCGCGCTGCGCGTCCCGGGTGCAGATGTCCACGACCTTGCCGTACTCCGGGCGCTGGGTGCCGTCCATGATCCCGGGCAGCTCACGGAACTGCCGGCGGACCTCCATCACCACGGCGCCCGCCGAGCGGGAGACCGCGTTGATGGCCAGGCCGGAGAAGAGGAACACCACCGCCGCGCCGATGATCAGACCGACCAGGTTCTGCGGGTTGGCCACGTTCAGCGCGTTGAGGATCTCGTCACCGACGTCGGTCACCCCCGCGTCGGCGTACGCCAGGCGCAGCGTGTCGGTGTAGGAGCCGAACAGCGCGGTCGCGGCCAGCACCGCGGTGGCGATCGCGATGCCCTTGGTGATCGCCTTGGTGGTGTTGCCCACCGCGTCCAGCTCGGTGAGCGTACGGGCGCCGTGCTCGTCGATGTCGCCGGACATCTCGGCCACGCCCTGGGCGTTGTCCGAGATCGGGCCGAAGGTGTCCATCGCGACGATCACGCCGACGGTGGTGAGCAGGCCGGTGCCGGCCAGCGCCACGGCGAACAACGACAGGGTGATGGAGCCGCCGCCCAACAGGAAGGCGCCGAACACGCCGGCGGCGATGAGCAGCGCCGAGTAGACCGCCGACTCCAGGCCGACGCTGATGCCGGCGAGGATGACGGTGGCCGCGCCGGTCTGCGAACTCTTGCCGATGTCCTGCACCGGGCGTCGGTTGGTCTCGGTGAAGTAGCCGGTGAGCGCCTGGATGGCGGCGGCCAGCACGATGCCGATGACGACCGCGCCGATGACCACGCCACGCGGGCCGAACAGCGGGTCCCCGCCGTTGACGTTGAGGGTCTCCCGCCAGTCGTCGCCGAGCTGCGCCGCCCACGACGGTTGCAGGTAGGCGAAGGTGGCCACCGAGACCAGCACCGCCGAGATCAGCGCGGAGAGGTAGAACGCCCGGTTGATCGCGGTCAGGCCGTTGCGGTCGGAGGTGCGCAGCCGGGTGATGAAGACGCCGATGATGGCGACCAGCACCCCGATCGTGGAGATGATCAGCGGCAGCACGAGGCCGTCGGGGCCGAACGCGGCCCGGCCCAGGATCAGCGCGGCGACCAGCGTGACCGCGTACGACTCGAAGAGGTCGGCGGCCATGCCGGCGCAGTCACCGACGTTGTCGCCCACGTTGTCGGCGATGGTGGCGGCGTTGCGCGGGTCGTCCTCGGGAATGCCCTGCTCCACCTTGCCGACCAGGTCGGCGCCGACGTCGGCGGCCTTGGTGAAGATGCCGCCGCCGACCCGCATGAACATGGCCAGCAGCGCGGCGCCGAAGCCGAAGCCCTCCAGCACCGTCGGCGCGTCGCCCCGGAAGACCAGCACGACCAGCGCGGCGCCGAAGAGACCGAGGCCGACGGTGAGGAAGCCGACCACGCCACCGGTCCGGAAGGCGATCTTCATGGCCGTCTCGCGGCCGCCTTCGCGCTCCCGGGCGGCGGCTGCCACCCGCAGGTTGGCCCGGGTGGCCAGCCACATGCCCGCGCCGCCGATGAAGGCGCTGAACAGGGCGCCGACCACGAAGAAGAGCGAACGACCGATCTTCACCGCGATCTCGCTGCCATCGGTGTTGTGCACCGGCAACAGGAACAGCAGCACCACGGCGATCACCACGAAGATCGCCAAGGTACGGAACTGTCGGAAAAGATAAGCCGAGGCGCCTTCCTGGACGGCCCCGGAGATCTCCTGCATGTTGGTGGTGCCCTTGCCCGCCGCCAGGACGGTCTTCGTCAACGCGGCGGCGAAGGCGAGCGCGACCAGCGCGATCACCGCGGCGATGACGACGTACGTGACATTGGCTCCGGTGAGGGAGAGCGCGCCGACCTCGGCGGCGCCGCCGCCTTCGGCGGCCAAGCTGTCGGACATCTGTGTCCTCCTGTGCCGAACAACGCACCGGCCGGTGGAGACGCACCGATCGGCGCCTGGATGCGAATTCGCAAGCGCGCCGACCCACCCCGGCGAACCGGCGACGCACGCCCATCTGCCCTGGTTGCCGGGTGGATCACTTGCGGACAACCCGCGTACTGTAGCCGTCCGCAGTGTTCGAGGTCACACCGAGGTGGCACCATGCCTCGATGATCTTCGTCGCTGTGTCAGGAACCGAAATCTGATATGGGACCGGGTCCATGACGAAGTCGCCGTACGGCCGGCGGGCCGGGCGGGCTCAGCGGGCGACCGGCCAGATCATCCGCACCTCGGTGCCGACGCCGTCTTCGACGGGACGGACCTGAAGGTCCTCGACGAAGCCGGCGAGCAGGGCGAACCCGACACCGGTGGTCAGGTCGTCCTCGTTCAACGACTCGTTGGCCAACTGGTCGGCGTCGAGCGCGGCGAGGCCGATGCCCGCCTCGATCGGCGCCCGGTCCACCACCCGCACCGCGTACGCCCCCGAGTCGGACATCTCCACCAGCACCGGATCGGCCAGGCCGTACTGACGGTGCAGGGCGACTGCCCGGGTGCACGCCTCGCCGATGGCGAGCCGCACCTCGTCGAGCAGGTCCTCGCGGACACCCGCGCGCCGGGCCACCGCCACGCCGACCAGGCGGGCCGTGCGCACGTGCACCGGAGCCGGCGAGAAGGAGAGCCGAACCGTGGCCATCACTTGCCGGCGCCGGTCGCCGCTTCGACCGTCCGATGCAGCGGGAAGACCTGGTCCAGCGCCGTGATCCGGAAGATCTTGAGCAACGGCTCCTTGTCACACACCAGCGCGAAGGTGCCGTCGGCGGCACGCAGCCGCTTGAGCGCGCCGACCAGCACGCCCAGCCCGGTCGAGTCGAGGAAGTCCACCCGACCGAGGTCGACCACCACGTGCCGGGCCCCGGCGTCGATCAACTCGAGGAGCCGCTCGCGCAGCCGGGGCGCGGTGTAGACGTCCACCTCACCGCCGACCTCGAGCACCGTGTGCTCACCCACGGTGCGGGTCGCCAGCGACAGCTCCATCGGTCCTCCCTCGCGCAGCCGTAAACTCTCTGGGCATCTAACCACTACCCCACGGTCCGGCCGACGACTCACCGGAGCAGGTCCCCCCACACCCGGCATGCCGATTTCCCATTCCCGAACACCAGTGCGAGAGTGCAGGACGTGACCTCGGCAGCCACCGTATCCGCCGGCAGCGGCCCCGAGCGACCGCCGGGCACCGTCCCGGCCGGCCCGCCGGTCGCACCCGCCGGCGATCTGTTGCGCCGGCTGCGCCAGCGGCAGGCCACCGATCCGGTCACCCACGTCGAACGGGTGCCGCCCCGGGCCGGGATGCCGGCACCCTGGCCGCACTGGACCCCGGAGGAACTGCGCGCGGCGTACGCCCGGCGTGGTGTGGCGGCGCCCTGGCGGCACCAGGTCGAGGCGGCCGACCTGGCGTACGGCAACCAGCACGTGGTGCTGGCCACCGGGACCGCCTCCGGCAAGTCCCTCGCCTACCAGTTGCCCGCACTGGCCACGCTGCTCGCCGACCCCCGCGCCACCGTGCTCTACCTGGCGCCGACCAAGGCGCTCGCCGCCGACCAGTTGCGCGCCGTCGCCACGCTGGAGATCGAGGGCGTACGTCCGGCCTGCTACGACGGCGACACCCCGCGCGCCGAACGGGAGTGGATCCGGCGGCACTCCCGGTTCGTGCTCGCCAACCCCGACATGCTGCACCACGGCATCCTGCCCGGCCACGCCCAGTGGTCGGGTTTCCTGCGCCGGCTGGCCTACGTGGTGATCGACGAGTGCCACGTCTACCGGGGCGTGTTCGGCTCGCACGTCGCCCACGTGCTGCGCCGGCTGCGGCGGCAGTGCGCACGCTACGGACGCCCCACCGGCCCGACGTTCGTGCTGGCCTCGGCGACGTCGGGCGACCCGGCCGCGGCGGCCGGCCGGCTGACCGGCCTGCCGGTGACGGCCGTCACCGAGGACACCTCACCACGAGCCGGGATGACCTTCGCGCTCTGGGAACCACCGCTGCTTCCCCCCGAACCGTCCGCCGCGGCGCCACCTCCTGCGCCGGTGGGCGGGCCGGTCCCCGGCGCCGATCTCGCCCAGGTCCGCCGGTCGGCGCTGCGGGAGACCGCCGACCTGCTCGCCGACTCCGTCGCCGCCGGGGTACGCACGCTGGCCTTCGTCCGCTCCCGGCGGGGCGCCGAGGTGGTGGCGACCAGCGCCCGGCGCAGCCTCGACGAGGCGGTGCCAGGGCTCGGCGACCGGGTCGCCGCGTACCGGGCCGGCTACCTGCGCGAGGAGCGTCGCGAACTGGAGCGGGCGCTGCTGCACGGCGACCTGCTGGGACTGGCCTCGACCAGCGCGCTGGAGCTGGGGGTCGACCTGATCGGCCTGGACGCGGTCCTGATCTGCGGATACCCGGGCACCCGGGCCTCGCTGTGGCAGCAGGCCGGCCGGGCCGGGCGCTCCGGTCAGGAGGCCCTGGCGGTGCTGGTGGCCCGGGACGACCCGCTGGACACCTACCTGGTGCACCATCCGGAGGCGGTCTTCGGCGCACCGGTCGAGGCCACCGTGCTCGACCCCGCCAACGCGTACGTACTGGGCCCGCAGCTGGCCTGCGCCGCGGCCGAGGCACCACTGACCGCGGCCGACCTGGAACTCTTCGGTGCCGGCGCGGAGGAGGCCGTCGAGGCGCTGGTCCAGGCCGGTGCGCTGCGACAGCGGCCGACCGGCTGGTACTGGCGGCACCGGGAACGACCCGCGGTCGACCTGCGCGGCGAGGGCGGTGCCCCGGTCTGCGTGGTCGAGTCGGCGACCGGTCGGCTGCTCGGCACGGTCGACGGCGCCTCGTCGCACTTCCTGCTGCACTCGGGCGCGGTCTACCTGCACCAGGGCGTGTCCTACGTGGTCGACTCGCTCGACCTCGACGACGGGTGTGCGCTGGTGCACCCCGAGGAGCCGGACTGGTCCACCCATGCCCGGGACGTCACCTCGCTGTCGGTGGTGTCGGTGCGTTCGTACGTCGACGCCGGCCCGGTCGGGCTGTTCCTGGGCGAGGTGGACGTGACCGCTCAGGTGGTGTCGTACCAGCGGCGGCGGATCGCCACCGGCGAGGTGATCGACACCCGCCCGCTGGATCTGCCGGCCCGCGAGCTGCGTACCGTCGCCGTCTGGTTCACCCTCTCCCCGGCGTCGCTGACCGCCGCCGGGGTCGACCCGACCGACGTGCCGGGGGCGCTGCACGCCGCCGAACACGCCGCGATCGGGTTGCTGCCATTGGTGGCCACCTGCGACCGGTGGGACATCGGCGGGCTGTCCACGGCGGTACACCCGGACACCGAGGCGCCGACCGTCTTCGTCTATGACGGCCACCGCGGGGGCGCGGGCTTCGCGGAGCGGGCGTACGGCATGGCGGCGGCCTGGCTGCGGGCCACCCGTGACGCGATCGACGAGTGTGGCTGCGACGCCGGGTGCCCGTCCTGCGTGCAGTCGCCCAAGTGCGGCAACGGCAACAACCCGCTGTCCAAGCCGGGTGCGATCCGGGTGCTCGACGTGGTGCTCGACAACCTGCCCGAATGAGCTGGCGGGTATGAAATCCGGGACTGACGGGCAATGATTGTGGGAGCGCTTCCATCGAGCGCTGTGCCTGCCGTTCGTTGTCCCTGCCAGCCTGGAGGAGAGGCCGTGGCCGACACCATCGCCGAGACCGTCGACCTGCTCTACACCATCGACCAGGAGAAGCTCGACATCGACCAGCTGATCGCGCTGGGTGCGGCGCTTGCCACCCTCGCGCAGGCCGAGCGGCTGGATCAGATCAACGAGCGGCTGCGCAGCATCCATCAGCTGCTGACCACCGTGGCACACCGATCGGCCGTCGACGGCACCCGCTGACGCCACCACCGCAGGGCACTGGGCCCGCGTGGCTCCGAGCCCGCGTGGCTCCGAGCCCGCGTGGCTCCGGGCCCGCGGCCGGTGCCGTGTTGTGCGACACTCCGGCGCACCACAGTTGAGGAGATTTCATGCAGCTCGACGGCTTGCAGGCACAGCAGCAGTTCCACATCCGCCAGCGAGTGCGGTTCATGGTCAACCAGTACGAGGTCCACAGCGTCGCGCCGGATGGTTCCGAGGATGGGCTGCTGGCGTTCGCCCAGCAGAAGCGGCTCGCCTTCAAGGAGCAGGTGACGATCTACACCGACGACTCCAAGCAGCAGCCGCTGCTCGGGTTCAAGGCCCGCCAGCGCCTCGACCTCGGTGCCACGTACGACGTCACCGACGAGGCCGGCAACCCGATCGGCCTGTTCCGCAAGGACTTCGCCCAGTCGCTGCTCCGCTCGACGTGGCACGTCGAGCAGGCCGGCCTGCCCAACGTCACCGGACAGGAGCGCAGCATGCCGGTGGCACTGGTGCGCCGGTTCGTCGACTCCCTGTCCTGGCTGCCGTACCACTTCGACTTCGTCGCGGGCGGCCAGCCCGTCTTCACCGTGGTGAAGAAGTGGGGCCTGCGCGACCGGTACGTCGTCGAGATCCAGAACCCGCAGATCGACCGGCGACTCGTGATCGCCATGGCGATCGCCCTCGACGCCCTCCAGGGCCGCTGACACCTGGCGCACCGACTCTCGGTCGCCCATCCGGGGCCGGCTCGCCCATCGATTGCCGCGAGCCGGCCCGTCACCGCCCGAACCCGCCCTCGCGCCCGGTGCGCCCGGCTACCGCTGAACCTCCTCCCCTCGGTGCGTCCGGCTACCGCCGCCCCGCCCGGCCCTGCCCTGCCCGCTGCCCCGCCCCGCCGTCGCCGGCCCCGCCCCGCCGTCGCCGGCCCCGCCCGCCTCGCCGGGATGCGCGGGCCACGAGGACGCGACGCTGCCCCGCCGGTGCCCGGTCAGCCGCGCGGTGGACCGGCCCGGCTGGTGGCCTTCGCGGTCCGCGTCATTCCCGGCAACGGATCCACGATCACCTCCGCGCTGACCAGCACGTCCAGCCCGTCGAGCCGGCACCAGACCAACCGGCCGCCGTTCGCGGCGACCAACTCTGCCGCCCGGGCGCACGCCACCGGTTCGTCGTGAAGTGCCTGGCCCGCCCCGGCCAGCGCCCCGAAATCGGCAGCGACCCGGGCCTGCTGCCGCGCCATCCGAGCCGCGCCCACCCCGGCACCGAACAGGCCGGCCACGACGAACAGCAGCCCCACCGCGAGCAGGCAGATCGTCGCCCCACCGCGATCGCTGCCCACGACCCGCGGCCGGCGGACCAGCCGACGGGTCGGTGCCGCTGGCGAAGTCCTCGGCCGAGCGGATGCGGAGTCCAGGCGACTTCCGGCAGGGCGCCCCGAGCGAGGCCCTGGCCGCCCGGGCCGACGGACGATCCAGCCAGCCCGACGGACGGACCAGCCGGGGCGACGGACGGACCAGCCGGGGCGACGGGCGGCCGGGGTTGGTCGATCCGGCACGCCGTTCACGGCTGTGGCTCCGGTGCGCCCGGCTCGACCGCCGCGACGGCCGTGGCCACGACGGTGAGGGCGGGCAGATCAGCACCGAGGGCGCGGACCGGAGCGCGGACCGTGACCCGGACCTGTTCACCGTCGGAGACGACCAGCACCTCTGCGCCCGCCGGGGCTTGCCGGCTGCCGGCTGCGGTGCCCTGCTCGCCCCGGGAGGCGGCGAGTGCCGCCTCCGGGCCGCGTCCAGGCAGGCGGCCTTGGTGCTGACCGCGTCGACCGCGCTCAGGCCCGCGAGCAGGAGCATCAGCAGCGCCGGCAGGCCGGCCGCCAGCTCGGCGGTGAACGACCCTCGGTCGTGACCGGCCGGCCGGCGCCCGGTCAATTCAGTGCCCGGTCGATGACGGCGGTCAACGCGGACTGCACACCGTCGGAGGTCAGCACCTTGAGCAGGACACCGCCGAAGGCCACCGCGGCGAGCGTTCCGACCGCGTACTCCGCGGTGTTCATTCCGGCGTCCCCGCGAAGGCGGGCGAGGATTCTGCGCACGTGTTCGTCCTTTCTCGATGGGTTCACAGCACGTCGCCGAGCACGGCGACGATCACCGGCACCAGACCGGCGAGAATGAAGGCGGGCAGGAAGCAGAGGCCCAGCGGAAGCACGATCAGCACGCCGGCCCGGCGCGCGGCCGCTTCGAGCTCGATGGCCCGATCCGTCCTCAGGTCGTCGGCGAGCCGGGTGAGCGCACCCGCCAGGGCGGCCCCGCTGCTCGCCGAGCGGATGGCGGCGGTGGCGATGCGGTGCGCTCCCGGCACCGTCCCCAGATGTGCCCACGCCTCCTGCGGTCCACCGCCGAGTTGCAGCGTCCGACCGACCCGGGCGAGCTGTCCGGCCAGCGGCCCGCCGAGCGCGTCGGCCACGGTGAGCACCGAGCGCTCCACCGGCGCCCCCGCCCGTAGCGCCGCCGCCAGCAGATCGGCGGCGAGGGTAGGTCGGCGGCGGCGCGCAACCGACGACGCCGGACCGCCGGAGGTTCGATCCGCCGGAGCAGCCGGTCGAGCAGCACCGCCGCGGGCAGCGCCGTCACCAGACCGGGCCAGCCCTCGACCAGTACCGCCACCGCCACCCCCGAGAGCCCGGCGGCGAGGCGGATCAGGTCAGGCCGCCAACCGGCCGGAGCCCGTGACGGCCCCCGCCAGCTCGGCCCTCCTGCGGGGCGACGGCCGGTGCGGCCCCGCCGGACAGCCGCCGCAGCCGCCGCCGGGGCCGGAACCGACCGACAGCGACCGCGGCGATCAGGGTGGCGCCCGCCACGCCGCCGACGGCCAGGGTTGTGCCGGACATCAGCTTCCCCCACTCGGGACGACCGCGAGACGTTCCGCCCAGAGCAGCCCGACCACCTGAAGGCCGACGGCACCGATCGCACAGCCGCCACCGATCGCGGTGTGCAGCAGGACCTGGAGGGGATCCACCCCGATCCCGTAGCCGAGACCGATCCCGCCCAGCGGCAGGGCGGCCAGCAGCAAGGCGGTGGCCCGAGCCCCGGACGCCTGGGCCGCGGCTGCGGCCAGCCCCCGATCCGTCGACCGGGCGTCGGCCTCGATCCGCTCCACCAGCTCGGCCAGCGGCGCCCCCGTACGCTCGGCGAGCCGTACTGCGGCCTGGGCCAACCGCCCGAGGCGGTCCACCGCGACACCGGGTGCCGGCCGGTCCGGCGTGCCCTGGTCGAACCCGGCGGACCGGCCGGCATCCACATCGGCCTCGTCGACCGGGACCGGTTGGGCCGGCGCGGTGGCGAGCGTCGAGGAAAGGCTGGTCAGCACCTGAGCGGCCACCGGCACCGGCAGGCCGACCCGTAGGTCCGCGGCGAGGGCGCACAACTGGTCCAGCCGCTCCCGACGGGCCCGAGCCGCCCGGCTTCCCGTTGCCCGGCGGAGCAGCGCCCGCACACCCAGCGTGCCGTAACCGGCCAGGGCGGCCGCCGCCACCGGACCGGCCAGCAGCCCACCGATCACCGCGCCGAGCAGGCTGGTCAGCAGCAGGGTGCGCCGCGGCCTCGCCGCCCACGATGTCGGCCGGCTCGCGACCGGCTGGCGGCGGGCCGTCTGTTCGCCGTGGTGGTTCTCCGGACGGCCCGAGGCCAGCTGACTCCCGGTCGACCGCGGCGAAACGACCATCCGTCCGCTCGGAACCACGACGCCGGACGCCGCCTTCGGCACGGGGCCACCCGGTTTGCCGACGGGCCGGTTCGGCCGACGGCTCCTCGCCACCCCGGCGGGTGGGACGCGGCCGGCGACGTCGGCGGCGCGGGCTCCGGCACCGAGGCGCGAAGGCCGCCCGGACGATGCACCGTGCAGGCGGACCCGCCGGACCCGCCGGACCCGCCGGACCCAGCGGACCCGGCCACGGCGCGGCTGCCGGCCGGCTCCTGCCCGCCAGCGGCGGAGGTGGGCACGAGCCGCCGTGGGCCCCTCGCCGCTCCGGCGTCCGTCCCGATCGGGACGGACGCCCCGGCCGTCGCCGGCCACCCGACCCCGGTCGAGCCCTGCTCGGCGCGGCGCGGATCGCCCCGCCTCTCGCCGTCGGTCCGTTGCACCGCCTCACGCAGCGAAACGACCCAGGCGACCAGCGGATCGTCGACCTCCTCCCGACCGGACACAACCCGGCCCGCAACAGCCCGGGCACGAATCCGGTTCAGCCCCACCGTTACCAGCACCGGCAGCGTCACCGCCGCGCACCACCACGCGGCGCTCATGACGGCACTGCCGATCCGGGCCAGGGCTCGCACAGGATGGGCGGCACCGGCACGTCGCGGCCCCGGATCAGAGTCCCGAGTGCGCGGGCCGCAAGGCCAAGCCCTCGACCCCGGATCCACGCGGGGACCGCGGTTACCAGTCGGTCGGGCCCCTCCGGCAGCAGCAGGCAGATCGACTCCAGCACCCGCCCCTGCGGCGTGCGGCGGATCTGGAACACCACCTGGAGCGCCGCGGCCACCTGGGCGTGCAGCGCCAGCCGTGGCAGCCCGCCGAGCAGACCGAGCGCCTCCAACCGGGCAGGTACGTCCGAGGGAGTGTTGGCATGCAGCGTCCCCGCGCCACCGTCATGCCCCGTGTTCAGTGCCGCGAGAAGATCGACTACTTCTCCGCCCCGGCACTCGCCGACCACCAGCCGGTCCGGCCGCATCCGCAGCGCCTGCCGGACCAGCTCGCTCAGGCCGACGGCACCCGTGCCCTCCACGTTGGCCGTACGCGCCTGCAGGCCCACCACGTGCGGGTGCACCGGCCGCAACTCGGCGGCATCCTCCACCAGCACGATTCGCTCGGTGGTCGGCACCAGCCCGAGCAGCGTGTTCAACAAGGTGGTCTTGCCCGAGCCGGTGCCACCGATGACCAGGTAGGCGAGCCGGGCCGCCACCACGGCGGCGAGCACCGGTGCCACCGGTCGGGCCACGGCACCCTGTGTCACCAGCTCGTCCAGAGTGAACGGCCGCTGCCGGAAGGTACGCAGCGAGAGGTAGGGCCCGTCGGTCGCCACCGGCGGCAGGACCGCGTGCAGTCGCGTACCGTCGGCCAGCCGTGCGTCCGCGCACGGCGAACCGTCGTCCAGCCGCCGGCCGGCCCCGGCCGCGAGTCGCTGCGCCAACCGGCGTACGTCCTCCGCGGTGCCCACCGGCACCGGGACCTGGTGCAGCCCCTGACCACGGTCGACCCACACGCGCGCCCCGTTGACCAGCACGTCCGTCACCTCGGGATCGGCCAGCAGCGCAGCGAGCGGGCCGACGCCCACCAGGTCGTCGCGCACCCGGTCGGCGATCCGGAGCAGGGCGTTGTCGCCG
The DNA here is from genome assembly GCF_019697375.1 of Micromonospora tarapacensis. Lineage (NCBI taxonomy): Bacteria > Bacillati > Actinomycetota > Actinomycetes > Micromonosporales > Micromonosporaceae > Micromonospora > Micromonospora tarapacensis. The sequence goes on from NZ_JAHCDI010000004.1 coordinate 4,784,722, forward strand.
AGTACGGCGGCGTCGGGTTCGGCCCGGACCGCGGAGACGATCGCGGCCGAGGTCACCGGCGTGGTGGTGGCGGCCATCCGCTGCCGCACGCGGGCCGCGAGGTTCTCCCCGGTCATACCGCACCCGCCGCGGACTGCCCGGTGAGCTCGGTGACGATCCGCTGGCAGAGCTCGGCCAACGGCCCGCGTCCACCGGCCGCCGGTGCCTCACCCCGCTCGAGCCCCCGGCACAACCCCGGCTCGGGCCGTAGCGTGCCGGCCAGTGGCAGGCCGAGTGCTCTGGCGACTTCACTGGCGCGTAACCGGCCGGGAGCGGGGCCTCGGACGATGACCGACAGGTCGTGGCAGTGCGGGGCCGCCGCCGTGACCACCCGGGCCGCGGCGGCGGTCGCCCGCAGCTCGGCGGGCACCACCACGAACGCCCGGTCAGCCGCCTGAAGAGCGGTCACGGCCGCGTCGTCGAGTTGGCGAGGCAGGTCCGCCACCACGAAGTCCCGGCCTCGACGGGCAGCGTCCAGGGTGGCCGCCATCGCCTCGGCCGGCACGGCGGTCAGGTCGCCGCGATCCCAGGAGAGCACCACCAGATCACCCCGGCTGGGCAGCGCCCGCACCAGGGCCGGGGCGTCGACCCGCCCGTCCGCGCCGGTCAGTGCCGGCCAGCGCAGCCCCTCCAACTGCTCCCAGCCGAGCACCAGGTCCAGACCACCGCCGAGCGGGTCGGCATCGAGCAGGAGGGTACGCAGCCGTGCCCGGGCGGCGGTGACGGCAAGGCCGCCGGCGAGGATGCTGGCACCGGCTCCACCTCGGCCGCCGACCACGGCAATCATCCGGACCCCGGCGGGGGCCTCGACCCCGCACTCGGCAAACCGGTCGACCAGCCAGGGCTCGGCCGCCGGCAGTACGGCGACGTGTTCGGCGCCGAGCAGCTCGGCCACCTGCCAGCCGGACTCGATGTCACCGCTCCGGCCCACCAGGACCAGTCGGGAACGCCGGGGCAGCCGCGCCCGCAGGCAGGGCTGCGCCTGGTCACTGCCGATGAAGACCAACGGAGCGGGCTGCCAGCGGGTGCGGGCTGCTGCGGGATCGGCGGCCACCTCCACCTCGACACCGCTGGCGGCGGCGAGCCGGAGCAGGTCGTCGAGGAGGTCGCCGTCCGAGGTGACGACCAGCGGTGGGTGCCGGTGTGGCGGGACGGAGGTACGGGGTGGCATCGCGGCCTCCAAGCGGTCGGCACGGGTTCACTGGGTCGAACCCTGCCGCCGGTGCCACCCCCGACGCCGCCCCGACGGGCTCGCCTGTGGACGACGAACTGCTATGTGGACAACATCCGCAGCCGTCGTTGATCTGCTATGTGGACCGTCGGCACATCGCACCGATCTCGAACCCTGCCAACCGTGGCGGGACGTGACACGCACCACGCATAATCGACGTCCTGTGCCGTCGGCCGAACGGCGTCCCTCGCCGGATCGAGGTCATGAAGCAGCCGCCAGATGATCACGAGCGTCCCCGCGTCGAGCCGAGGCTGCGGGTCGGCCCCTGGCTGTTCGACCCACGTTCCCGCGCCAGGACACCGGTGCGGCCGGCGCTCACGGCACGCCCAATTCCACCGGCACTACCGCCGGCACCGGACGTCGGTGACCGCGAGCCGGCGACGACGACGCTTTCCGTACGGGAACCCGCCGTTCCGGTGGAACCCGCGCGCCACGCCCCCGGCCGCATGTCGCACCGGCTGGTGCTGGCGGGCCTCGCCGCCGCCGTACTCGCCCTCATGCTCACCGCGCTCTGGCCGACGATCGAACCACCGACGGTCGCGGCCCCGGACGTACCGTCCGACTACTGGGTCCCCCCGCCGCCGGCCGCCCCGGACGAGATCGCCTCCGCCGGGCCGCCGTCGCCGTCCGCCGCAGCGGCCTCGTCGTCCGTCGCGGGAGTCTCGTCCCCCGCCCGCAGGCCAGCCGCAGGGCGACGCCGGCTCCGTCGGCCAGCCGCACGGGCTCGCCGGCTGAGCCGGGCGGGCCGGGTGAGCCCAGCGCCCGCCCGAGTTCGCCGACCAGTCGACCGGCGAGTCCGCCGCCTACCACCCGGCCCCCGAGCCGCCGCAGCTGACGCCCCTGCCGGCCTGGCGGGAGCACGGGCTGCGCTCCGTCAGCGGCGGCGCCGCGACCAGCATCGAGTTCGTCAACCAACGATCGCGGTCGGTGATCGTGTACTGGCTGGACCACCGCGGGCACCGGAGGCAGTACGCGGTGTTGCCACCGTCCGCGTCGCATGAGCAGCACACGTCCGTCGGCCACCCCTGGGTGGTGACGGACCGCCGGGGCCGGGCACTGGTCTGCTTCGAACCGACCCGCACGCCCGCCCGAGCCGTGGTCAGGTAACCGTCTCACGCGGAAAGGGACGACCCCCGTCGGGGGGAGACGGGGGTCGTCGGAGGTTCGGCTCCGGGGGGGTCGAGCCGAACCAACTCAGCGGTCGCGGGGGGTGCAACCGCCGAGGGCCTGTCGGTTGTACGAGACGTGAATACTCGTCCTGCGAACAAGTCTGCCTGAGCGGACCTGTGTACGTCGAGTGGTGTAGCCTCCACTCCCTGCGAAATCCTGTTCGCAGAGTGTGATCGCAGTCACTGTTCGCAGGCGGTGTGAAGGTCGACCCGCAGGTCCGAGCCCTCTTCGACCCCCGGGCACCCGCCGACGATAGACCATCGGGCTAGACTTTCGCGCCGTGGGCCGAAGTGCCGCTTTCTTCGATCTGGACAAGACCGTCATCGCCAAGTCGAGCGCGTTGGCGTTCGGCAGGCCGTTCTACCGGGACGGTCTGATCACTCGGCGTGACGTGGTCAAGTCCGCGTACGCGCAGTTGATGTTCCGGCTGGGTGGGACCGACGAGCAGACCATGGCCCGGACCCGCGACTACCTCGCCACGCTCTGCAAGGGTTGGCCGGTGGACCAGGTCCGCCAGATCGTCGCGGAGACGCTGCACGAGCTGATCAACCCTTACGTGTACGCCGAAGCCGCCGCCCTGATCGAGGAGCACCAGGCCGCCGGCCGGGACGTGGTGCTGGTCTCCGCCTCGGGCGAGGAGATGGTGCGGCCCATCGGCGCGCTGCTCGGGGTCACCGACGTGATCGCCACCCGGATGGGTGTGGTGGACGGGCGGTACAGCGGGCAGGTCGAGTTCTACGCGGCCGGTCCGAGCAAGGTCGAGGCGGTCGGCGAACTCGCCACCGAACGCGGGTACGACCTCGCCGACTCGTACGCCTACTCCGACTCGTACAGCGACCGGCCGTTGCTGGAGTGTGTGGGCCACCCGACGGTGGTCAATCCCGACCGGCAGCTGCGCAGGCTTGCCGTCGAGAACGCCTGGCCGGTGCTGGAGTTCCGGCACCCGGTCCCGCTGGGCCGGCGGCTGCGGGACCGGCCCGCCGTGCCGGTCGCCGCGGCCGCGCTCGGGGTGGGCGTCGGGGTGGCGATCGGCATCGCCTGGTACGGCCGGCACCGCCGCACCCGTGCCAGCGCCTCTCCGGCCTGATCCGCCACTGACCGGGCGCGTCGCCCGGCAACGCGAAGGCGCCGTCGGGCGGGTCAGCCGGCGGCCAGCACCTCGTCGCCGATGGTGACGAGTTGGTCGGCGCCCACCTCGACGGCGGACATGTAGTGGCGCAGCCAGGATCGCAGCCCGTCCGGGGTGCCGGTGGCGAAGGCTCCGGCGGCACCCACGTACTCCGGTTCGCGCTCCCGGTGGCCGACGTCGACGGCGAGCAGGCCGCGGGGGTCGAACCCGCTGGAGAGCAGTACCAGGCGGGCCGCGCCCCGGGCCACCACACCGGAGGGGCCGGCGAACGGACGCAGGTTCAGCAGTTCCCCGTGTACGACGGCGGCCAGCACGAGGGGGGTCACCCGGGTGCCGCCGGTGACCAGCCCGGCCAGCCCGTCGAGGCGGGCCGCGACCACCGGATCGTCGATCGGGCGACCCAGCTCGGCCTCGACGACCACCTCGCGGGCGGCGAGCACGTGCAGTTTCGCCAGGGCCTGCCGGGGCGCCCTGGGCCAGAGCTCGCTGAGCCCGGGCAGCGCCCCGGCAACTCGTAGCGCGCCCTGCAGGACCGGTTCGGTGACGGTGCCGGCGCGGACCGCCTCCCGCTCGTGGACGCGGCCTTCCAGTGCGGCACTGGCCACGGCGGAGCGCAGGCTCACCTCGGCCACCACCGGTCCGCCGTGTCGGCGCAGCGCCCGGTGCCCGAGCGCCTGGTCGAATCGGGCACGGGCGCGCTCGGCGGCGTCGGCGACGTCGGCGAGTTCGAGCAGCGGGGCGAGCGGGTCGGCGGTCACCCCGTCACGCTAGTGCCTCGTCCTGCCGGTGCCTCGTCCTGCCGGCCTGAACGGGTGGCTCGGGGTGCAGGGGGCACTTGTGGTCGCGAGCATGATGCCTCCTCCGGGTGGCAGCGCGCCCGACGTCGGCGGATCACCGGCGGCGTCAGCACCGACGCCCGCCTGCACCTCGGCGCGTGGGAGGGGCCGTTTGGCGACGGGGGCGCGGGGGATCGGTCGCCTTCGTCAGCCACCCCGACTAGCCTGCCGGGGGAGAGACGCAGGTCACCCGGAGCAACGAGGAGTCACCGCATGAGCGAGCGGCAGCGAGCGAATCATCAATGCAGCGCGCTGGTGCCTCATGCCGGCACGAAGCGAAGCGGAGTGCCGGCATGAGTGAGGCATTGGCCAATCTGCTGAACGAGACGCGCCAGTTCCCGCCGCCGGCCGAACTCGCCGCTGAAGCCAACGTGACGGCCGACGCGTACGCCGAGGCCGAGACCGACCGGCTCGCCTTCTGGGAGCGCCAGGCCGGGCGGCTGACCTGGACGAAGCCGTGGGACCAGGTGCTGGACTGGTCCACGCCGCCGTTCGCGAAGTGGTTCGTCGGTGGGCAGCTGAACGTGGCGTACAACTGCCTCGACCGGCATGTCGAGGCCGGCCGGGGTGACAAGGTGGCGATCCACTGGGAGGGCGAGCCCGGTGACACCCGCACCATCACGTACGCCGACCTGCACCGGATGACCTGCCAGGCGGCGAACGCGCTCAGCGACCTCGGGGTGGTCGCCGGTGACCGGGTGGCGATCTATCTGCCGATGATCCCGGAGGCGGCGGTCGCCATGCTGGCCTGCGCCCGGATCGGCGCCACGCACAGCGTGGTGTTCGGCGGCTTCTCTGCCGAGTCGCTGACCAACCGGATCCAGGACGCCACCGCCAAGGTCGTGATCACCGCCGACGGTGGCTACCGGCGGGGCAAGCCGAGCGCGTTGAAGCCGACCGTCGACGAGGCGGTGGCGAACTGCCCGTCGGTGGAGCACGTGCTGGTGGTCCGCCGCACCGGCGAGGAGGTCGCCTGGTCGGCGAAGGACCACTGGTGGCACGAGGCGGTGGAGCAGGCGTCGACCGAGCACGCCGCTCAGCCGTTCGACGCCGAGCATCCGCTGTTCATCCTCTACACCAGCGGCACCACCGCCCGCCCGAAGGGCATCCTGCACACCACCGGCGGCTACCTGACCCAGGCGTCGTACACCTCGCACGCGGTCTTCGACCTCAAGCCGGACAGCGACGTCTACTGGTGCACGGCGGACATCGGCTGGGTGACCGGCCACTCCTACATCGTCTACGGCCCGCTCTCCAACGGGGTGAGCCAGGTGATGTACGAGGGCACCCCGGACACCCCCCACAAGGGCCGTTTCTGGGAGATCGTCGACCGCTACCGGGTGACCATCCTCTACACGGCGCCGACGCTGATCCGCACCATGATGAAGTGGGGTGAGGAGATCCCCGCCGAGTACGACCTCTCGTCGCTGCGGCTGCTCGGCAGCGTCGGCGAGCCGATCAACCCCGAGGCGTGGATGTGGTACAGGCAGCACGTCGGGCAGGGCGCGCTGCCCATCGTGGACACCTGGTGGCAGACCGAGACCGGCAGCATGATGATCTCGCCACTGCCGGGGGTGACCGCCGCCAAGCCGGGTTCGGCGATGACCGCGCTGCCGGGCATCGTCGCCGACGTGGTGGACGACCAGGGTCAGTCGGTGCCCAACGGCGGCGGGGGTTATCTCGTGCTACGCGAGCCGTGGCCGTCGATGCTGCGCACCATCTGGGGCGACGACAACCGGTTCCTCGAGACGTACTGGTCCCGGTTCGGCGCGGGCGCGGGCGGCGGCGCCGGGGATGCGTGGATCTACTTCGCCGGTGACGGCGCGAAGAAGGACGACGACGGACACATCTGGCTGCTGGGCCGGGTCGACGACGTGATGCTGGTGTCGGGGCACAACATCTCGACGACGGAGGTGGAGTCGGCCCTGGTCTCGCACCCGTCGGTGGCGGAGGCGGCGGTGGTCGGTGCGACCGATTCGACCACCGGGCAGGCGATCGTCGCGTTCGCCATCCCCCGGGGCAACGCCGAGACCTCGGGCGATGCGGGCGAGCAGCTCATTGCCGACCTGCGCAACCACGTGGCCAAGGCGCTCGGCCCGATCGCCAAGCCCCGGCAGATCATGCTGGTGCCGGAGTTGCCGAAGACCCGCTCCGGAAAGATCATGCGTCGGCTGCTGCGGGATGTGGCGGAGAACCGCTCGCTGGGCGACGTGACGACGTTGCAGGATTCGTCCGTGATGGAGCTGATCGCCTCCGGTATGGGTGGGGGCAGGTCCGACGAGGACTGACGGCAGTCGTCCGACCTGATGGGGTGGCGGTCCGGCGCGGACCGCCACCCCATCGGCGTGTCCGGGCCCACCCGGCCGTCCTTGACGTGTGACAGTGAAAACCCCTTCCAACAATTTGCTGAAACAAATCGTCGCGGGCCTCTTCCCACCAGCCCCACCGGTGCCTATGTTCACCAATGGCCCCATTTACCAGGGCCGTTTTCACCGGCCCACAACCCCCAATGGGCCGGTTCCCTCAATCCGGAGGTACCACGTGCGGAAAGTCGCAGTGGGTCTGCTCGGGCTCTCGCTGACGGCGACAGGGCTTACGGTCGGCGCGTCAGCCGCCGCCGCGCCGCAGTCGGAGACGCCGGCGAACGCCCTGTCGATCGCGGAGCCCGCCCACGCCGAACACGACCTGCCGAACCCGCTGGAGGAGAAGCGCCGCGCCCTACGTCAGGAGGGCCTGAGCGAGGTCCTCTCCGGCCGCTCCACGGCTGAGCGGATCAACGGCAGTACGGTGGTCAAGGTCGGCGAGCGGGCCACCCGTGGCGGCAAGGCCGGCCGCAACACCAGGACCACCAGGGCCGGCAAGGGACCCACCGAGAAGCAGTACGTCGAGCTGTCCCGGGAGAAGACCGACCGGATCTTCGTGATCCTCGCGGAGTTCGGCAACGACCGGCACCCGAGCTATCCCGATCAGGACACCGATCCGGACACCCCCGGTCCGATCAAGTTCGACGGGCCGTTGCACAACGAGATTCCGGAGCCGGACCGGTCGGAGGACAACTCCACCGTCTGGCAGCCGGACTACGACGCCGACCACTACCGGGAGCTCTACTTCGGCACCGGCCCCGGTGACGAGTCGTTGAAGCAGTACTACGAGGCCCAGTCCTCGGGTCGCTACAGCGTGGACGGTGTGGTCACCGACTGGGTCAGGGTCCCGTACAACGAGGCCCGGTACGGCCGCTCCAGCGGCTACCCGTGCGACTCGATCGTCTGCTCCAACGTCTGGGCGCTGGTCCGCGACGCGGCCAACCGTTGGGTGGCCGACCAGCAGGCCGCCGGCCGGTCCGACCAGGAGATCGCCGCCGACGTACAGGCGATGGACCAGTGGGACCGGTACGACCACGACGGTGACGGAGACTTCAACGAGCCGGACGGCTACATCGACCACTTCCAGATCGTGCACGCCGGTGGCGACATGGCCGACGGCGACCCGATCCAGGGCGAGGACGCCATCTGGAGCCACCGCTGGTACGCGTACGCCTCCGACCAGGGGCGCACCGGCCCGCCGAACTTCCCGGCCGGCGGCACCCAGATCGGCAGCACCGGCGTCTGGATCGGTGACTACACCATCCAGCCGGAGAACGGCGGTCGGAGCGTCTTCTACCACGAGTACGCCCACGACCTCGGCCTGCCGGACGACTACAACGTCATCAGTGGTGGCGACAACAACAACGAGCACTGGACGCTGATGGCGCAGAGCCGGCTCGGCGCCAAGAACGACGGCGGCATCGGCGAGCGCGGCGGCGACCTCGGCGCCTGGAACAAGCTCCAGCTCGGCTGGCTCGACTACGAGGTGATCGTGGCCGGGCAGAAGCGGACCCTGACCCTCGGCCCGCAGGAGTACAACACCAAGGAGGCGCAGGCCGCCGTGGTGGTGCTGCCCGAGCGGGAGTACGCCTTCGACAACGGCGCGCCGTTCGAGGGTGACCGGCAGTTCTTCTCCGGCAACGCCGACGATCTGAACAGCACCATGACCCGGACGCTCGACCTGACCGGAAAGTCGTCGGCGACGCTGTCGCTGAAGGGCCGCTACAGCATCGAGGCGGACTACGACTACCTCTTCTTCGAGACCTCGGTGGACGGCGGGCAGACCTGGTCGCCGCAGCCCGGCACGGCCGACGGCCGCCCGCTGAAGGAGATCTCCCCCGGCCGGTTCGCGCTGGACGGCAGTTCCGACGACGAGTGGGTCGACATCGAGATTCCGCTGGACTCGGTGGCCGGTGGCAGCGTCGGCTTCCGGCTGCGCTACCAGACCGACGGTGGCGTGTCCGAGGGCGGCTTCTTCGGTGACGCGGTCACCCTGACCGCCGACGGCGAGACGGTCTTCACCGACGGCGCCGAGTCCGGTGCCGCCGACTGGACGCTGGCCGGCGGGTTCGAGGTGGTCGAGGAGAGCTACACCCGGAGCTTCGCGAACTACTACATCGCCGGAACCCGGCAGCACATCTCGTACGACAAGTACCTCAAGACCGGCCCGTACTTCTTCGGGTACGCCAACACCAAGCCTGACTACGTGGACCACTACGCGTACCAGGAGGGCCTGCTGATCTCGTACTGGAACACCCGGTGGGCGGACAACGACACGTTCGCGCACCCGGGCGAGGGCCGGAATCTGATCATCGACGCCCGTCCCCGGCCGATCTACAACCTGACCGGTCAGCCCTGGCGGGCCCGGATCCAGGTCTACGACGCGCCGTTCAGCCTGAAGAAGGCCGACTCGTTCACGCTGCACCTCGACAGCCAGCCGCAGTACATCCGTGGGCAGGCCGCGCAGCCGCTGTTCGACGACACCAAGAAGTTCTGGTTCCCGGAGCTGCCGAACCACGGCGTCAAGCTCCCGGCCACCGGCACCAAGATCAAGGTGCTGAAGCAGAAGGGCATCTACACCAAGGTCCGTTTCTCCTGAGCCGCTGAGGTAACCGCGTCGATGCCCCGGGCGGATGCCCCGGGCGGGCCATCCGCCCGGGGCATCGCGCGTACCCGGATCGGTCACCGACCGGCGGCCCTGGGGTCGCCCTGGCCGGGAACCGGCGCGACGCTGGCCGCGTCGTATCCTCATGCTCACCCTCATCCGCGCCCGCGCGCCGGCCGCCTGCCTCGCCGCGCTGCTGGCGCTGACCGGATGCGCCGACCGGAACGGAGGCAGCGTGACGCCCGAGCCGAGCCCGCCCGGTGCGCCCGACGGGCGCCCGGCCGACACCGCCGACACCGGCCGCGGCCCGGCCGACACCGCCGCCGGTCAGCCGCCCGTCGGGCGCACCGGCGGGACGCTCTCGCCCACCGAGCCGCCCCTGATCGGTATCCCGACGGCGCCGCCCAGCCGACCCACCGAGCTGCGCAAGACCAACGTGCTCGCCGGCCGGCTCAGCCACGGCGGCAGCGGCCCGTGCTACACGCTGGTCACCGACGACGGCCGGGAACACGCGTTGTACGGCGTCGGCAAGGGCACCTTCGCCACCGGCGCCTGGGTGCGGGTGACCACCGCGCCGGCGGTGCCCGACGTGGACTGCGGCTCGGGAATCCCGGCCAGCATCCTGAAGATCAGCCTGGTCGGCTGACCGCCCGCCGACGGACGCCGGTGACCGGTCGGCCGGACGACCGGCAGCTGGGTCATAGGCTGTCGGTCATGACCGAGCAGCGTGGCGATGCCGTCGACGAGTCCTGCGTCCTCACCGACGGGCCGTGGACGCACCGGTTCGTCGGCGCCAACGGCAGCCGGTTCCACGTCGTCGAGACGGGCACCGGGCCGATGGTGCTCTTTCTGCACGGCTTCCCCGAACACTGGTGGGCCTGGCACCAGATGCTGCCCGCGGTGGCCGACGCCGGCTTCCGCGCCGTCGCCATGGACCTGCGTGGCTACGGCGCCAGCGACAAGCCACCCCGGGGGTACGACGGCTACACGCTGGCCGCCGACGTCGCGGGGCTGATCCGCGCCCTCGGGGAACGCTCGGCGACCGTGGTCGGCAGCGGTGCCGGCGGGTTGATCGCCTGGACGGTCGCGTCGTTCCACCCCGCCCTGGTCCGCCGGCTGGTGGTCCTCGGCGCCCCGCACCCGCTGCGGCTGCGCGCCGCCATCTTCGCCGATCCGCGCGGTCAGTTCGCCGCGTCGACTCCCGCGCTGAGGTTCCAGCTTCCCCGCTACGAGCACCTCCTCACCCGGGACGAGGGGCGGGCCGTGGAGGAGATCCTGCGCCGCTGGGGTGGCGGGCGATGGGTCGCCGGCCCAGACTTCGCCGGCTACGCGCAGCGCTACCGGGAGGCCATGCGGATCCCGCAGGCCGCGTTCTGCGCGCTGGAGGGCTACCGGTGGGCGTTCCGGTCGGCGCTGCGGTTGCACGGCTACCGGTTCGTCAAGTTGGTGCAGCGTCCGCTGGTCGCCCCCACCCTGCAGTTGCACGGCGCCCTGGACGTGGCCGCGTTGCCGCGTACCGCCCAGGGATCGGGGCGGTACGTCAGCGCACCGTACGAGTGGCGGCTGCTCGACGAGGTCGGGCATTTCCCGCACCTGGAGACACCGGAGCTGGTCCTGGGCGAGGTCCTTCGCTGGGCGAAGTCCTGACCCGCCCGGGCCGTCTCAGACCCGCTGTTCGCGCACGTCGGTGACCTCGCCGACGGGCGCCCAGCCCTGGTAGACGCCGAAGTCGAACGCCTCCAGCCGCATCGCCTGGGCGACCGGCCAGCGCCCGCCGGTGTACTCGACCCGCAGCCACCCGTCGTGCTCGGCCAGCACGATGAACGGCTGCCCCTGCCAGGTGCAGGTCGTCCGCACGTACGCCAGCTCCTCCACCTCGGCCGCCGGGACGACCCGGACGTGCCGGCCGGGACGAACCTCGGCGAAGCCCTCGGCGGCTTCCGACTGGTAGAGCCGGATCTCGCCGCCGTCCGGGCTGGCCTGGTACTCCCGCCCGCGCCAGCGGGCCACGTAGCCGTCCCGCATCACCGCTCACCGACCTGCTGCCAGGAGAGTGTGTCCGCGTCGAGGACGGCGACCAGCCGTTCGGCACCCTTCGCGTCGATGCAGAGCAGCTGCGCACCGTGCGGCAGCCGGACGCTGTCCACCTTGAACTCGGCCAGCACGTCGCTGCTCTCGCCGGGAGCGAAGCCGTTGCCGCGAAACGGTGGCCGTTCGATGACCCAGCCCTCCATCGCCCGCATGGCGGCCTCGTTCTGCCCGCCGTACGGGATCCGGTAGAGGCTGGGCCGGAACGCCGGCCACCGGAGCACGTAGATCTGCTCGGCGTCCGGCGCGAAGGGCGACTCGGGGTGGCTGAGGCCGAGCGCCCGGTAGAGCGCGGCCGGCGTGGTGAGATGTGCCAGCTCGCTGGCCCGGTGGACGAATCCGGAGACCCGGTCGTAGCCCCGTTCCAGGTAGTAACCGAGCTGGCTGGGTGCGATCGCCTTCTGCATCACGATCGGCCGGGCCGGGTCGGCCGACGGTGCCGCCTTCCGTGGACCGCTCGCCGCCGCCGAGACATCGGCGGCCGGTTCGGGCTCGCCCTCCGACTCGTCGCCGAGGCCGAGCTCGGCCGCCCAGTTGGCCAGCCCGATGAGCTGCTCGCCGGGCAACTTGGCCCCGACGGGAGTGCCGGGGTTGACCGCGAACGACCACGAGGTGTCGGGCCACCGGCGGATCAGCTGGACGAAGCGGACCTGAACCGTCTCGGCGGCCGGATCGGTGTGGTCGGCGAGACGCTGCGGGGACGTGTAGGCCACCACGAAGGTCTGCCCCTCGAGTTCCACGGCCGGCCAGACGAATCCCGGGTCGCCGGGCCGGCTACCGGGGGCGGAGTCGGCCGCTACCGGCATGAGCACCCGGGCCAGCAGCAACGTGGACAGGAACGTGTCGGTGCTACCGGCATCCACCGCGCCGAGCAGGTTCTCCTCCACCTCGTTGGCGGGTTGGAAGGGCTCGCGGACGGCGGACGGCGCGACGGCGGACGGGGACCCCGGCGCCGCCCGGCCGGTCGCGGCCGGTCGCGTGGTCGCCTCGGCCGGTCGCGTGGTCGCCTCGGCCGGCGGGACGCCGGGCGACGGGGCCTGCTCGGCGGCGGAGGGCGGGGGCACCGTCGGGGCCGGCGCGGCGCCCCCGTCCGGCTCCGGCGCACCGGCGCCGGACGCCGGTTCCGTGATCACCGTCCGGACCGGCACGGTCGGCTCGGGTTCCGCGGGTGGGACCGGCACCGTCGGCTCGGATCCGGGCGTCGGGACCGGCACCGTCGGCTCGGACTCGACCGTCGGGATCCGCACCGTCGGTTCCGGGTGCGGTACGGATCCGCGCTGGGCGCTCGGACTGGCACCCGCGACCGAGCCGGATGCGGCCGGCCGGGTCGCCGCGCTCTGCGGCTCGGCTGCCGTCGTCTCGGCACCGGGACGGTGCGGGCGCTGCTCGGGTCTGGGCGGGGCACCGTTGTTGGCCAGGGTGAGGTCACGGGCCTCGATGATGGTGCCCTCGATGACGATCGGCGTGAACCCGCGACGCGGCGCGGGCGGCGCGGAGACCGGCTCGGCCGCCGAAGCGGCCGGTTCCTCTGCCACGGGTTCGGCCGGCCGGCGAGGGTAGCGCCTGCGTCGCGTCCCCGCCGCCGGCCGTGGGATTGCCGCCATCGGGCGCCGTCCACCCGGCGGGCGTGGTCACCCGCAGCGGTCGGGCCGAACCGGCGGGTGGCGGCAACGGTTGGGCCGCCTCCCCACCCGGGTCGGGCCGGGACCGGGCGGCGGACTGGTCGTTCTCGGTGAAGACGAAAGCCTGTGGCGTCCCCCCACGCGACGGTTCGCCGGCCGGCCCCCGCCGGGGGAACGGCTGACCGCCGCGGAACCTGGACGGGGCGCGGCCCGATCGGCCAGCCGGTCGCCGCGTTGGGCTGAACGACCGGACGCGGGTTCGAAGAAGGACCGCGGGCCCGCCGGCTCCGCGCCGGCCTCGCCGGGACGGCCGTTTGCCGGCGGCCCGGTCCGTTCGGGTGTCGTCGGCCAGCCCTGGTCGGGGAGGCGAGTTCCTCGCCGCGGGTCGGCATCGGGCGGCGCGGCGGCAGCCCGACCGGTCGTTCCGGCCGGCCGCCACCGAAGCCGCCCGGCTGGTCGCCACCGACGCTCGACGGGCCTTCCGAGGTCGCCGGGGCCGGGTGAGCGGCCGACCGGCCGACCGGCGCCGGTCGCTGTGGTCCGGCTGCCGTGCCCGACGCCGACACGGGCACCTCGGGAAGGTGGAAGGCCGCGGGCACCACCGGCGGCGGGGCGACAGGTCGGCCCGGCCGCAGACCGGGCGGTCGCTGGTCGGGTGGCACGTTCGCCGGCGCCGGAGCGGGCGGGATCGGCGCACCCGGAGCGGCTTCACGCGTCCGGTTCAGCGCCTCGACCCGCTCCAGCCGGGCGCGTGCGCCCACCGTGCGGCCGGGGAGCCGGACGTCACCGCGGGAGAGCTGTGAGACGTACCAGGCGGGCAGGTAGCCCTCGACGGGCAGGCCAGGGTCGACGGCCAGCCACCACTCGTGGTCCGGCCAGGCCGCGGCAAGCTCCGCGTAGCCGGTCCGTCGGCTCGGCCCGGCGTGCTCGCCCAGGCAGGCACGCATCGCCTCGGCGGAGGTGAACGCCAACACGTGCGTGCGACCACCGGTGGTCCAGGTGCCCCAACCCACCGCCGCCTGCCCCGCGGCAGCCTGGGCGGAGACCGGCAGCAGCAGCTCGATGCTGGACAGGATGCGGAAGTAAAGCTGCTGGTCATTGCCGCGCAGCGCGTCCCACAACGCCGCCTCGGCCCCGGTGGCCGGCTCCCATTCGGTCACGGCCACCTCTCCTCCCGGGCACAGGCCATACGTATCGGTTACAACCTACAAGGTGACCACAAGATCACAATGCCAGGCGGGGCGGCGATCCGCCCGGTTCGCCGGGGAGCGATAACATCCGGTTCCGGTGTCGACACGATACGGAGGCGGTCGATGTCCCGGTGCGCTCGGCGTCCCGTCATCGCCGGTTTGGCCGTTGCTCTGCTGGCCGGCCCGGCCACGGCCTTCCCGGCGCTCGCCCGGGCCGCGCCGGGCTGCGCGTCGCCGCCGGCACCGGTCCGGCCGGTGTCCGCCGTCCCCTGGCCCCAGCTGCGGTACGCCCCGGAGCGACTCGCCCCGCTGGCCACCGGCGCGGGGGTGACCGTGGCGGTGATCGACTCGGGCGTGGACCGGCGGCATCCCCAACTCGCCGGTCGCGTGCTGGTCGGCACCGACCTGCTCGATCCGGGCGGCGACGGCAGCCGCGACTGCGTCGGCCACGGCACCGCGGTGGCGAGCATCATCGCCGCCGCTCCGGGCGACGGGGTCGCCTTCCGCGGGTTGGCGCCGGACGCCCGGATCCTGCCGGTTCGGGTCAGCGAGCAGCAGGTCGTGGACGGCCGCGGGGCGGGCCGCACGGTCGGACCGGGGGACCTCGCCCGGGCGGTCCGGTGGGCGGTGAACCACGGCGCCGACGTGGTCAACCTGTCCGTCGTGCTGTACGCGGACCATCCGGCGGTCCGGGTCGCCGTCGCCTACGCGGTCGCCCGTGACGTGGTCGTGGTGGCCGCGGCCGGCAACCTGCACGGCAGCGGCGATCCCCGCCCCTACCCGGCGGCGTACGACCGGGTGCTCGGGGTGGGTGCGATCGGCGCTGCCGGGAGACGCGCCGACTTCTCCCAGACCGGCGCCTACGTGGATCTGGTCGCACCCGGCACGGATGTGCTGGTGGCCGCCCCCGGGCAGGGGCACCATCGGGCCGAGGGGACCAGTTACGCCGCGCCTTTCGTGGCCGCCACCGCGGCGCTGCTCCGCCAGTACCGCGCCGACCTGAGCGCGGAAGAGGTCGCCCGGCGGATCGTGGCCACGGCCGACCCGGCCCCCCGCGATGGTTACGGCGCGGGGGTGCTCAATCCGTACCGGGCGGTCACCGAGGCCGGCGGCGACCCGGCGGGGCGGGCCGGCCGGGTGAGCCGGCTGGCCGACGACCGGCCCGATCCGGCGCTGCTGGCCCGGCAGGATCGGCGGGCCGCCGCGCGGGAGCGCGCCGTGCTGCTGGCCACCGTCGGCCTGCTGGCGGTGGCCGGCGTCGTGCTGGTCGCCATGGTCGCCCCCGGGGAGCCCGGCGGCGCTGGCGGCCGGCCGACCCGGGATGAGCACCCACCGGGCGGCAACACCCCACCGGGCGGCGACGGCCGGATCGACCGACGCCACCCGGTGGACCTGAACCGCACCGCGCCTCAGCCCCGCGTCAAAGCCCTCGGCAGGCGCAGACCACCCCCGCCCGACCCGACCGAGGACGTCGACCGGTGCCCGGCCGGGCCGGCGGTGTCACTGGAAGAGGCCGGCGTTCCGCTTCTCGGTGTCGAGGTAGTCGGCCGCGGACTCGTCGACCGCGAGCTTGATGTCCCGCAGCATCAGCTGGAGGTCCCGAGAGGCGTTCCGCCACCGCGCCTGCCGCTGCTCGTAGGCCGACTGGGCCTCACCGGACCAGTCGGCCACCAGCGGTGCCGCATCTCGCTCCAACTGGCCGAGCTGTGCGTCGAGCGTGTTCAACGCCCGCTGGATGTCCGCGCTGGCCTGTTGCAACGCGGCGAAGTTGACGACCAGCACACCGTGCTCCATCGAATCTTCCCCCTGGGGGTCGTGGCCTAGAGCGGCAGTTGGATGCCGCCGCGGTTGGTGGCGGCCACCCGGCTGGCCGCCTCGGTGTCCGACGCGGCGTACTGCGTGCCCGCGGTGCGGATCGCGCCCGCCGTCTCCCGCAGCGCCTGCTGCAGACTCGCCTGATCCTGCGCCCACTGCTGTTTGACCTGCTCGAACGACCGGCCGCCGGCCCCGCGCCAGGCCTGCTGAAGGATCTCCAACTGGGCCAACAGTCCACTGAGCATCGACTGTAAGGACTGGTCCGTCTGCTCGAACTTCACCGCGGTCTGCTGCATCACCACGGCCTCTGCCTGGGTCTGGGACACCCCGGACGTCACCTCGTCTCCTCGATCGTGGCTGGCCCTGCGGTGAGACGCAGCACCCACGACGCCGGAGGACGAGCGCGACGCGGGACGGGCCAACGAGAACTCGTCGCTGACAGTAGCGACACCATCGCGGTTGTGCTACCCCATCCCACTCCCCTGTGGACAACGCGGACATCCGTCGGTCACTACGATGGGCGGCAGTGAGGTCGCGGCGGGTGATCGGCTGAGGAGGCGTGGTGGCGACGACCGGCATCCCGGCCCGGCGGGCCGCGATCGAGGTTCCGCCACCCGCACCGTCTCCCGCCGGGCGCCGGGTCGTCCGGCCCGGCACACCACACTGGAGCGGCAGCGAGCGGTGGCGGGGACACCGGCCGCGAGCCGGGCAGGTCGTCACGACACAGGTGGCGCTGGCGGCGCTCGTCGCCGCGGATGGCCGGGGCCAGGTGGCGATGCTGGCCACGGCCCTGGCGGCGGGGGCACTGCTGGCCGTGGCCTGGTGCCGGGTCCGGCAGCGGTGGCTCCACGAATGGCTGGCCGTCGGCCTCGGCTACCTCGCCCGCCGGCGGGCAACCATGCCGGGCGCCGGGCCGACGGCCCTGCTCGACCTGGTGGACCCGGGCGCCGTCGTCCGTCCGGTCGAGTTGGCCGGCTCCCCGGCCGCGGCACTGGACGACCCGGGCGGCATGGTGGCGCTGTTGGAGATCGGCGACCCGGGCGACCTGCTCGGTGACGGCGCGCAGCCGCTGCCCTGCCCCGGATCGCTGCTGCCGGCGGGCACCGGCCACGCCCCACCCGTACACGTCCAGCTGCTGCTGGCCGGTGCGGCGGCGCCGGCGGTCGCTGCCGGCGGCGGCCCGGCGGCCACCTCATACCGCCAGCTCACCGGCGGGCAGTTGGCCGGCTGGGAGCGGGCGGTGCTGGCCGTACGGGTGTCACGGGCGGAAGGCTGGTCGGAGGAGGCGCTGCACCGCGCTCTCGCGAGCGTGGTCCGCCGGATCGTCAGGCGGCTACGGCCACTGGCTGTCCGGCCGTTGGGCGAGCAGCCGACCCTGCGGATGCTCGCCGACTTCGCCCACCTCGACGAGCGGCCGGTGCGGGAGTCCTGGCAGGCGGTCCGCTCCGGTGGGCTGTTGCACACCACGTTCCGGCTGTGCCGGTGGCCGACCCCGGACGCGGCACCCCAGTTCGTGCCCCGGCTGCTGAGGTCACCGGCGACCGCGACCACGGTGTCGCTGCACGCCGGGGCGGGCCCGACGGCGGCCACCGGCCTGACCGTCCGGCTGAGCGCGGCGACCGCCGCCGAACTGTCGGCCGGAGCCCGGGCCCTGCGCAGAACCGTGGCGGCGGGCGGTGGAGCGGTGGAGCGGCTGGACGGGGCGCAGCTGCGCGGGCTGGCCGGCACGCTGCCGCTGGCCCTGCCCGGCGGGCGGGCGGTGCCCGGCGGGGACGACCTGGAGCTGCCGTACGGCTCAGCCGGGCTGATGCTCGGGGCCAACCGGCACGGCAACGCGGTCACCGTCCGGCTGTTCCGGCCGGAGAGCACCCGGGTGATGCTCGTCGGCGGGGTACGTGCCGCCCAACTGGTCACCGTGCGCGCGATGGCGCTCGGCGCCCGGGTGGTCGTCCAGACCACCCGGCCGCACGACTGGGAGCCGTTCGTCCGGGGCACCGGCATGCCGGGCGGCACGATCCCGCTGGTGCCGCCGGGCCGTCCGGTGCCCGGCCCGGCCGCGACGCAGCTGACGCCGGTGCTCCTCGTGCTCGATGCGCCACCGTCACCCGCCGGTCCCCGGCCGGGCGCCGCCTGGCAGGCGACACTGCTGGTACGCGACGAGCTGACCCCGGCCGACGCGGACGCGTTGGCCCGGGCCGACCTGTCGGTGCTGCAGCCGCTGAGCCGGCCGGAGGCGGCGGTCGCCGGCACCGTGCTGGGGCTCGGCGACGCCGCGGAGTGGCTGACCAGGATTCGCCACGACATGGTCGCCGTGGTCAATCGACGGGCCCTGCGCTGGGCACTGCTCAGGTGCACACCGACCGAGGCACAGCTCATCGGACAGCCGGCCCGGGCCTGACCTGGATGATCTCGCGGGTTCCGCCCGCGCGCCGACCGTGGCACCATGCCCGCCATGGGTTTTCTGAAAGGTCTACTGATCCGGGTCGGCGCCACGGCGGTGGCCTTCTGGCTGGCCACGCTCGTCATTCCGGGCATCTCGCTCGACACGGACTCGCTCTCCGAGACGGTGCTGACGCTGATCCTCGTCGCGGTCATCTTCGGTGTGGTCAACGCCGTGCTCCAGCCGATCATCAAGACTGTCGGCTGTGGCTTCTACCTGCTCACCCTCGGCCTGATCGCACTCGTGGTCAACGGTCTGCTGTTCCTGCTGACCGGCTGGATAGCGGACCAGGCGGGGCTGCCCTTCGACGTCGACGGTTTCTGGCCGGCCGCGGTGCTGGGTGCGCTCTTCGTCGGCATCGTGACCTGGATCCTCGGCGCCATCCTCGACCGCGACTGACCGCAACACCCCGGTCGCCTCGACGTCGACCGACGGGTGAGCGCCCGCTCCAGCGTTCCGGCGGGCGCTCACCCACGCCGGGCGGCCGGTCGGGCCGGCTCGGCCACATCGCGGGAATTGGCCACTGAGTCCGGCAGGTGGGCGCACTAGCGTCGCAGGCGTGTTCACGCTGACCCGCGACGACGGCTACACGATCAGCACCGATCCGGATCGTCTCGATCTGGACCTGGTGCACACCTGGCTATGCACGGACGCGTACTGGGCGCTCGGGCGTGACCGTGACACGGTCGCGCGGGCGTTCGCCGGCTCGATCGGGTTCGCCGTTCACCAGCCGGGCGACGGCCGGCAGGTCGCCGTGGCCCGAGTGGTCACCGACCGGGCCACCTTCGGCTATCTCTGCGACGTCTACGTCGACCGGGGGCAGCGCGGACGCGGGTTGGGCACCTGGCTGGCGGCGGCGGTCCGCGACCACCTGGCCGAGTTCGGCGTACGCCGGATCCTGCTGGCCACCAACGACGCGCACGGGGTGTACGAGAAGATCGGCTTTGCGCCGGTACGGGCCGACCGGTGGATGGAGCTCGACCGCCGCGACCAGCCGTGAGCCCGCTCACCGGCAAGGATCAGCCGGCGGGTCGGCCCCTTACGGTGGAGGCGTGACGCCGCTCCGCCTCGGATACCTCTACGGCCTCGGTGCCTACCTGCTGTGGGGGTTCTTCCCGCTCTACTTCAAGCTGCTGCGCCCGGCCGGGCCGGCGGAGATACTGGCTCATCGCGTGGTGTGGTCCGTCGCGTTCGTCGCCCTGCTGCTCGCCGCGAGGCGCAACATCCGTTTCCTGCGGGCGCTGCTACGCCGGCCGCGTGCGCTGGCGGGGATCGGCGCCGCCGCCACGCTGATCGCGGTCAACTGGTTCACCTATATCTACGGCGTCAACTCGGGCCGGGTGGTGGAGACCGCCCTCGGTTACTTCATCAACCCGCTGGTCGTGGTGCTGCTCGGGGTCCTGGTGCTGCGCGAGCGGCTGCGCCCGGCACAGTGGGCCGCGCTGGGCGTCGGCGCGCTGGCGGTGGCCGTACTCACCGTCGACTACGGCCGGCTGCCGTACCTCGCGCTGACCCTGGCATTCACCTTCGGCGGGTACAGCCTGGTCAAGAAGCGCCTCGGCCTGCCCGCGGCGGAGGGCCTGTTCGTCGAGTCGGCCGTGCTGTCCCTGCCCGCGCTGGCCTTCGTCGGCTGGCTCGCGGCCACCGGCGACGCCACCTTCGGCCACGTCTCGGCCGGGCACACGGCGCTGCTGGTGCTGGCCGGCGCCTTGACCGCCATCCCGCTGCTGCTCTTCGCCGGTGCCGCCAACCGGCTGCCGCTGACCGCCCTCGGCATGCTCCAGTACGTGGCGCCGATCCTCCAGCTCGGCTGCGGCGTGCTGATCTTCCACGAACCGATGCCACCGGCCCGTCTTGCCGGCTTCACCCTGGTCTGGATCGCCCTGATCGTCTTCACCGTCGATGCCGTGCGCCACGCCAGGCGCACCCGCCGCCTCCGCCCGGACACCGCGTTGCCGTCCCCGGCCGCCGTCGCCGGCTGAGCCTCCCGCTCGCAGAAGCGGAGAAGCAACCAGCTGACCTGCCGGCCGGGGCCGGCAGGTCAGCGGACGTCGTAGGCGAGGACGGCGGTGCCGTCGGCGAGGATCAGTTCCAGCCGGACCAGCTCGGCGTTGGTGAACCGGGTCGCGCCGGTGATCCGCAGGTCGTCACCGGGGGCGGCCAGCCAGGAACCGATCTGCTCCTTGGAGCCGTCCCCGGCGTGCGCCACGAGCCGGAACGTGTTGGCCTTGCCGTAGCCGGCGCGCTCGTCGTACCCGCAGTGCATGGTCACCTCGGTGCCCCAGTTGGTGCCGGCCAAGCCGATCTCGGCGTGCACCGGCACCGATCCGGCCACCGGCTGCATCTCGACCATCCGCACCTGGGCCACCGGCGCGGTCGTGCCCTGCCCGGGCAGCATGGTGGCCACCCCGAAGCCGACGACCAGGGCGATCGCGGCCGCGGCCAGGCCGGTGACCGCGTATCGCAGCCGGTTGGCCTGGCGCTCGCGACGCCGGCGGTCCCGCACGGCGCTGAGCAGCTCGGGCACTCGGGGGTTCTCCGGCGGCGGCAGGAACTGCTCCAGGCTCGCCGGATCCAACCGACCGAGCAGGCCGGGCAGCACGGCGATCTCGGAGACCGACTGCTGGCAGGCGGGACAGTCGACGAGATGCCGTTCGTACGCCGCCCGGTCGGTCGGGGAGAGCGCGCCCAACACGTACGCGCCGTCGTCGTACGCGAACTCGCAGCGGCTCATCCGGTCACCCCCATCTCGGCCAGGACCAGCCGTAGCGAGCGCAACGCGTAGTGGGTGCGGGACTTCACCGTGCCGGGCGGCACGCCCAGCCGGGAGGCGGCCTCGGAGACCGAGCGTCCCTGGTAGAAGCATTCGACCAGCACATCGCGGTGCGAGGGACTGAGCCGGTTGAGCGCCTCCGCGACCGTCCACGCCTCGACGGCACGCTCCGTCTCGTCGACGACCCCCGACGGCTCGGGGAGTTCGTCGGTGTAGACCTCGCCGACCCGGCTCGACCGGCGCCGCCAGGCGTCGATGGCCAGGTTGCGGGCGGTGGTGAAGAGCCAGGCGCGCACCGAGCCGCGTCGCGGGTCGAGCGACTCCGGGTGGCGCCAGGCCCGCAGCAGCGTCTCCTGTACGAGATCCTCGGCGCGCTGCCGGTCGCCGTTGACCAGCCGCAACGCGTGCGCGTAGAGCGCCTCGGCATGCTCGTCGTGCAGAGCCCGCAACAGGTGGGCGTCGTGGTCGCTGATGGTCCTCTCCTCGCACTCGGCGCGAGCGGGCGCGGTGTTACGACCGGAGATACGTGCGGTCACGCCGATCGGTTCAGTCCCAGCTCAACCCGGGATCCCGGGACGGAGTTCACCACTGGTTCACACCGCCGCTGACCCACGCTCATCGCGCCCTCCTAGCGTCCGGCGGGTACGCGTCGGTGAGCTGCACCGACGCGCACCGACCCTCAGGAGGATCCTCCCCATGAGCGACCGCCCCCGGCTGCTCCCGCTGCTGGGCACCCCCCGCCACGGCAGCCGCGACGCCATGACCTGCCTGTACCGCTGCGGCAACGCCTGTGACCACCCGGTACCCAACACCTCCGACAACGCGTACCTCGGCGATGTGGTGAACGCCGAGGTGTCCCGCCGCGGTGTGGTCCGCGCCGGGGCGGTCGGCGCCCTGGTGCTCGGCTTCAGCGGCACCGCGGCCGGCGCGCTGGCCGGCGCCGCCCCGCCGCCGCGGCCCCGGCCCCGCTGGCGTCCCCGCCGGCGGGGACCGCAGGCCGGCGGCCGAGCAGTGGCGCACTGACCTTCAAGCCGATCCCGCCGAACACCCTTGACAACTTCGTGGTGCCCAACGGCTACGACCACGCCGTGGTCATCCGCTGGGGCGACCCGGTGGTGCCCGGCGCGCCCGAGTTCAAGCTGCGTCGGCAGACCGCCGCCGCGCAGGCGAAGCAGTTCGGCTACAACAACGACTACGTCGGCGTGCTGCCGCTGGACAAGCGGGGCAACCGGGCGCTGCTCGTGGTCAACCACGAGTACACCAACGAGGACCTGATGTTCCCCGGCTTCACCAGCCAGGACGCGCTCAGCGTCGAGCAGGTGAAGGTTGCGATGGCCGCCCACGGCATGTCCGTGGTGGAGATCGAGCGGGTGGCGGGCACCGGCCAGTGGCAGGTCGTCACCTCGGGGCGCCGCCCGTACAACCGGCGCGTCGACGCGCTCAGCAGCAAGTTCGAGCTGACCGGCCCGGCCGCCGGCTCGTCGTTCCTGAGGACGGCGGCCGACCCGAAGGGCCGTACGGTCATCGGCACCCTGAACAACTGCGCCGGTGGCACGACCCCCTGGG
Organism: Micromonospora tarapacensis; assembly: GCF_019697375.1. NCBI lineage: Bacteria > Bacillati > Actinomycetota > Actinomycetes > Micromonosporales > Micromonosporaceae > Micromonospora > Micromonospora tarapacensis. The sequence continues at coordinate 4,807,589 of NZ_JAHCDI010000004.1, forward strand.
GCACCGTGCTCTCCGGCGAGGAGAACTTCAACCAGTACTTCGTCGGCGGCGACGGTGCGCCGGAGGCGGAGAAGGCCCGGCTGGCCCGCTACGGCATCAGCACCACCAGCCGCTACCCGAGCGGCAGCCGCAAGTGGGACCGGGCCGCAGCCCGTTTCGACCTGGCCGAGCACCCCAACGAGGCCAACCGGCACGGCTGGGTCGTGGAGATCGACCCCTTCGACCCGGACAGCCGCCCGCGCAAGCACACTGCGATGGGCCGCTTCAAGCACGAGGGCGCGAACGTCATCGTCGCCAAGAGCGGGCACGTGGTCGCGTACATGGGCGACGACGAACGCTTCGACTACCTCTACAAGTTCGTCTCGGACAAGAGGTTCATGAAGGGTGACTCCTGGGTCGCCCGCAGGCACAACCTGACGCTGCTGGAGTCCGGCACCCTCTACGTCGCCAAGCTCCACGAGACCAGCGCCGACGAGATCGACGGCTCCGGCAAGCTGCCCAGCGACGGTGCCTTCAACGGCAGGGGCCGCTGGATCAAGCTGGTCAGCGGCAACCGCTCGTACGTGGACGGGATGACCGCCGCCGAGGCGCTCACCTTCACCCGGATCGCCGCCGACAAGGTCGGCGCCACCAAGATGGACCGCCCCGAGGAGGTCGAGATCAGCCCCGTCACCGGCAAGGTGTACGTGGCGCTGACAAACAACTCCAACCGGGGGGTCGGCAGCAACCCGGCGCCGGACGAGGCGAACCCGCGCACCGCCAACCGGCACGGCCAGATCCTGGAACTGGTCGAGGACCGGAAGGACAACACGTCGGACACGTTCACCTGGTCGCTGCCGATCATCTGCGGCGACCCGGCGGACCCGTCGACCTACTTCGCCGGGTACGACAAGACCAAGGTGTCGCCGATCTCCTGCCCGGACAATTTGCTCTTCGACCGGACCGGAAACCTGTGGATCTCCACCGACGGCAACGCTCTGGGCAGCAACGACGGTCTCTTCGCCGCGCCGATCGAGGGGCCGGAGCGGGGTCACCTGAAGCAGTTCCTGACGGTGCCCACGGGTGCGGAGACCTGCGGCCCGTTGCTCACCGAGGACGAGCGTTCGCTCTTCGTGGCCGTGCAGCACCCGGGCGAGATCACCGGCGCCACGGTCGAGAACCCGGCCTCCACCTGGCCCGACGGCGACTACGCCAAGCCGGGTGTGGTGGTGACCTGGCGGCTGGACGGCGGACCGGTCGGTAGCTGACCCCGCCCCGGCGACCGCGCCGGCCGCTTCGCGACGGCCCCTCCCCACCAGGGAGGGGCCGTCCCGGTGCACGGCGGGCCGGTGGGGCTCAGACGTCGGCGGCGATGCCGTCGGCGATCGTGCGGGCGGCGGCGAGCAGTTTCGTCCGGACCACCCGGGCGGAGGTCATCATCTCGCTGGCCGGCAGGGCGCAGGCCAGCACCGTCCGGCGCTCCATGTCCTTGTCGGGGTTGACCAGGACGGCGGCGCACGCCACCCCCTGCCGGAACTGACCCAGTTCCAGCTGCATCCCGCGCCGCTCCCCGGCCGCCAGGTCGGCCTCGAAGGACTCCGGGCTGGTGAGGGTGGCGCTGGTGAACGGCCGCATGCCGTACTCGCGCAGGTAGCGGTGACGCTGTTCGGCGGTGAGCGTGGCGAGCAGCGCCTTGCCGAGCGCCGTCGCATGTGCCCCCTCGTCGAACCCGGGCACCAGATCCTCCAGGTACGGCGAGCGACTTCCCTCCGCCACGGCGGTGATCGCCACCTGGCCACCGACGAACCGGCCCAGGTAGTGGCTCCAGCCGGTCTCCACGGCGGCCCGGCGCAGGCTCTCCCCGATCGCCGGGGAACCGCGGAACGCGGCGACCAGCTCGCGATACCGGTCGGCCACCTCCAGACCCACGATGTACGTGCCGTCCTCCCGACGGATCACGTAGCCCTCGTAGGCGAGGGTGCGGACCAGGTGGTACGTGGTCGCCACGGTCAGCTCGCAGCGGCGGGCGATCTGCTTCACCGTCAGCCCGCGCGGGGCACGACCGACCGACTCGAGCACTCGAAGCGCGCGGGAGACACTCCGGATCAGGTCCGAAGGTTCCGCCAGGGGGTCACGCACAACCACCTCCGCCACCGGGGACTTACACCATATGAAAAAGTGGCCCGCCGCGAAACGCCTGATCGGGTGGAGGATCCAAGGTCATCGGGGCTGGGATGTGAGGTGGGACGCACTTTCCGGCGCCGAGATGCGGCTGACGTAGGTTGGCCCCACCATGACCAACTCCGCCGCCCGTACCCCGGCAACCGCCGCCAGACCCGTCCGGGCGAGCGCCGTCGCGGTCGCCGTCACCATCGCCTGCGTCCTGCCGGTCTTCCTGGTCGGCGGGCTCGCCGTGCAGATGCGACAGGAGTTGGCCTTCTCTCCGGCCGGCCTCGGGCTCGTCGTCGCGGTCTACTTCGGCGTCGGCGCGCTCGCCTCGGTCCCGTCGGGCGCGCTGGTCGAGCGCTGGGGCGCTGCCGTGGTGGCCCGGGCCGGCATCCTGGTCTCCGCCGGTTGCCTGCTCGCGGTGGCGGTGCTGGCCCGGTCGTACCCGGTGTTGGTGGGCCTGCTGGCCGTCGCCGGCACCGCGAACGCGCTCGGTCAGCTCTCCAGCAACGGCCTGCTGGCCCGGCACGTGCCGCCGCGCCGGCAGGGCCTGTCGTTCGGGGTCAAGCAGGCGGCCATCCCGGTCTCCACCCTGCTGGCCGGCGTCGCGGTGCCGACTCTGGCGCTCACGGTCGGTTGGCGGTGGGCGTTCGTCGCCGCGGCCGGTGCCGCCCTGGCCGCCCTGGCAGCCGTACCCGCGCACGTCCCGCACCCGGCCGGGCGACCCACCGGCAGGGCCGGCGGCGCGAGCGGTGGACTGGTCGTCGTCGGGGTGGCCGCGACGCTGGCCGCGGGGGCGGCGAACGCGCTGGGCACATTCGTGGTCGACGCCTCGGTCGACCGGGGTCTCGGACCGGGGATGGCCGGGCTCACCCTGACCCTCGGCAGCGCCGTCTGCGTCGCCGCCCGGGTCGGGATCGGCTGGCTGGCCGACCGCCGCACCGGCGGCCACGTATCCGTGATCGCCGGTCTGCTGGTGGCCGGCGCGGTCGGGTTGGGCCTGCTCGCCGTGGCCGGCCCGGGGCCGCTGGTGGTGGGCGTCGTGCTCGGTTTCGGTCTGGGCTGGTCCTGGCCGGGGCTGATGAACTTCGCGGTGGTCCGGCTGCATCCCCAGGCTCCGGCCGCCGCCACCTCGATCACGCAGACCGGGGTGTACGCGGGCGGCTGCCTCGGCCCTCTCACGCTGGGCCCCCTCGCCGCCTCGGCCGGCTACCCCGCGATGTGGCTCACGGCCGCGGTGGCCATGCTCGCCGCCGCCGCCCTCATGCTCGCCGCCACCCGCTTCCTTTCCCCGACCGACCCGGGTTGATCGAGGGTTTGCGCCCCGGAGCCCGGCGGCGTGCCACGACCGAAGCCTCTTGATCAACCCGCCGGGGGTGCCGGTGGGCCCGGAGGAGTCGGGTGGGTCAGCCGGTGCGGTCGGCGATGTGGTCGCAGAGGGATTCGAGGGCGCGGCGGGCCGGATTGTCCGGCAGCGGGGCCAGCTGCGACCTCGCGTCCTCGGCGTAACTGCGGACGGTTTCCCGGGCCCGCTTGAGCGCGGGGCTCTCCCGGAGCAGGCCGAGCGCCTCGGCGTGCCAGGCGTCGTCGGTCAGCGCGCCGGTGGCCAGGAGTTCCCGCAGCCGCGCGGACGAGGCGTCCGCGTCGTCCGACGCCAGGGCGTAGAGCACCGGCAGGGTGGGCACGCCCTCCCGGAGGTCGGTGCCGGGCGTCTTGCCCGACTCCGTCGAGTCACTGGCGATGTCGAGCAGGTCGTCGGAGAGCTGGAAGGCCACCCCGATGGTCTCGCCGTAACCGGCCAGCGCCGCCACCTGCTCCGGGGCGGCCCCGCTGAACATGGCGCCGAACTGGGCGCTGGTGGCGATCAGCGAGCCGGTCTTGTCCGCGATCACCCGCAGGTAGTGCGCCACCGGGTCGTCGCCGGCCCGGGGACCGACGGTCTCCGCGATCTGGCCGTGCACCAGCCGGGCGAAGGTGCGCGCCTGCAGGCGTACCGCCTCGGGCCCCAACTCGGCCGCGACATCGGCGGCCCGGGCGAAGAGATAGTCGCCGACCAGGATGGCCACCGAGTTCGTCCATCGGGAGTTCGCGCTGGGCGCGCCGCGACGCACCGGCGCCTCGTCCATGACGTCGTCGTGGTACAGCGTGGCCAGGTGGGTCAGCTCCACCACCACGGCCGCCGACACGACCTCCGCCCTGGTCGGATGGCCGAACTGCGCGCTCAGCGCCACCAGCAGCGGCCGGAACCGCTTGCCGCCCGCCTCGGCCAGATGCCGGGCGGCCTCGGTGACGAACGGGTCGGCGCTGGCGACACCGGCCCGCAGCTCACCCTCGACGGCCGCCAGCAGGCCGAGCACGGACTCCTCGGTGCGGGGGTCGGCGAGATGAAGGCCGAGCGCGCCGAACTGAGCCGCGCCGGGCCGGCTCCGGCGACCACCGGAGCCGGTGGTACCTGAACGCTCGCCACCCCTAATCACCACGCCTCAACCATGCCACACACGTCCTACCTGCACCGGACCGGGGATGCGCGGCGAGGGCCGGCCCACAGGCTGCGGGCCGGCCCTCGAACGACAGGTCCTGGCGGCTACCGGACGAACTCCGCAGCCGAGGTGGCCAGGTCGAGCAGCGGTGCCGGCGCGACACCGAGCACCAGGGTGGCGATCACGCCGATCACCAGCGCCGCCGAGGTCAGCGCGCCGGGAACGGCGACCGTCGGCGTCGAGTCGCCCGGCTCGGAGAGCCACATCATCACCACGACCCGCAGGTACGGGAAGGCCAGCACCATGCTGGTCAGCACGCCGGCGATCACCAACCACACCTGCCCACCCTCCAGGGCCGGGCCGAACACCGCGAACTTGCTGGTGAAGCCGCTGGTCATCGGGATACCCGCGAAGGCGAGGAGGATGAAGGTGAAGACCGCGGCGTAGATCGGCGACCGCCGGCCCAGTCCGGCCCAGCGGGACAGGTGGGTGGCCTCCCCGTCGGCGTCACGCACCAGGGTCACCACCGCGAACGCGGCCAGCACCGTGAAGCCGTAGGCGACGAGGTAGAACATGGTGCCGGAGAGCCCCGCGCTGCCCGGCGCCAGCACACCGACCAGCAGGTAGCCGGCGTTGGCGATCGACGAGTACGCCAGCAGCCGCTTGATGTCGGTCTGGGTCACCGCGAACACCGCCCCGACCAGCATGGTGAGCACCGCCACCGTGCCGAGCACCGGGGTGAAGTCCCACCGCGCCCCCTCGAAGGCGACGTGGAACACCCGCAGCAGGGCGCCGAAGGCGGCGGCCTTGGTGCAGGCCGCCATGAAACCGGTAAGCGGCGTCGGCGCGCCCTGGTAGACGTCGGGCGTCCAGACGTGGAACGGTGCCGCGGCCGCCTTGAAGAGCAGGCCGATGGCGACCAGGGCCATCCCGGCGAAGAGCAGCACCGGGCTGGCCGTCGAGTTCGCCACGGCCGCGTTGACGGTGGCGAAGTCGACACCGGCCTGACGGTCGCCCAGACCGGCGGTGAAGCCGTAGATCAGCGCCAGCCCGAACAGGAAGAAGGCCGAGGCGTACGCGCCGAGCAGGAAGTACTTCATCGCCGCCTCCTGGCTCAGCAGCCGCCGGCGGCGGGCCAGCGCACAGAGCAGGTAGAGCGGCAGCGAGAAGACCTCGAGCGCGATGAACATGGTCAGCAGGTCGTTCGCCGACACGAAGATCAGCATTCCGCCGATGGCGAAGGTGGTGAGCGGGTACACCTCACCGGCGCCACCGGCGTGCTCCGCCTGCCGCCGGTCATCCGGCGAGTCGGCGGTCACCGCGGCCTGGGCGACGAACGCCCCGCCCCGCTCGAGTGCGCGCTCGCCGAGCAGCAGCAGTGCCACCGCCGACAGGGCCAGGATCGCGCCCTGGAGGAACAGCGCCGGGCCGTCGACGGCGATCACCCCGATGGTGATCACCCGCTTGTCGGCGTTGACCACCACCATGGTCAGCGCCGCGAGCACCGCCAGCAGCGCCAGCGGTAGCTGGACGGGGTGCCGCAGCCGTCGGGGCACGAATGCCTCGACCAGCACCCCGAACACCGCCGCACCCAGCATGATCAGGATCGGCGCGATCGCCGCGTAGTCGATCGGCGGCAGTTCAAGCTCGGTCACCGGGCCAACCTTTCGTTCGCGACTGCGACTCTCTCTGCGCGCGGCTGCGGCACGCGCTCCGCGCGCTGACGGCCGGGCACACCCTCACTCATCGCGCTCACCGGCTCGCCTCCTGGACGGTTCCTACCGACGGGGCCGGGTCGGTCCGGCCGACGTCCTCCATGGTCGCCTGGATCGCAGGGTTGATCACGTCCGTCACCGGCTTCGGGTAGAAGCCGAGCAGCACGATCAGCGCGATCAGCGGCGCGACCACGAACTTCTCGCGCAGGTTGAGGTCGCGCTTCATCCCGTCGATCTCGGTCAGCGCCGGGTTCAGGGTGCCCTGCGTGGTGCGCTGCACCATCCACAGCACGTACGCCGCCGCCAGGACGATGCCCAGCGTGGCGATCACCGCGACCGGCTTGTTGACCGTGAACGTGCCGATCAGCACCAGGAACTCGGAGACGAACGGCGCGGTGCCGGGCAGCGCCAGCGAGGCGAGACCGGCGAAGAAGAGCACCCCGGCCAGCACCGGGACCAGCTTGCCGGCACCGCCGAAGTCACTGACCAGCGCCGAGCCTCGGCGCGCGACCAGCATGCCGACGACCAGGAAGAGCAGGCCGGTGGCCAGCCCGTGGTTGACCATGTAGAGCACGGCCCCGGTGCCCGCCTGGGTGGTGAAGGCGAAGATGCCCACGCCGATGAAGCCGAAGTGGGCGATCGACGTGTACGACACCAACCGCTTGAGGTCGTTCTGCCCGACCGCCAGCAGCGCGGCGTAGATGATGCCGATCACGGCCAGGGCCAGCGCCCACGGGGCGAACCACTGGGCCGCGTCGGGGAACAGCGGCAGGCAGTAGCGCAGGATGCCGAAGGTGCCGACCTTGTCCAGCACGCCGACCAGCAGCGCGGCGGCACCAGCCGGTGCCGCGCCACCGGCGTCGGGCAGCCAGGTGTGGAACGGGAAGAACGGCGCCTTGATCGCGAAGGCGATGAAGAAGCCGAGGAAGAGCCAGCGCTCGGCCCCGGTGGAGATGTCCACCTGGGACAGCGCCACCCAGTCGAAGGTCTTACCGCCGACCACCCACAGGCCGATCACTGCGGCCAGCATGAACAGGCCGCCGACCAGCGAGTAGAGGAAGAACTTGACCGCCGCGTACTGCCGCTGGTGGCCGCCGTAGCTGCCGATCAAAAAGTACATCGGCACCAGCATGACCTCGAAGAACACGTAGAACAGGAAGACGTCGGCGGCAGCGAAGACGCCGAGCATCGTGCACTCGAGGACGAGCAGCAACGCGAAGTAGGCAGGTATCGAACGCTTCGAGGACTCGGCGTCGTGCCAGGAGGCGAGGATCACCAGCGGCACCAGCACGGCGATCAGCATCAGCATGACCAGCGCGATGCCGTCGGCGGCGAAGGTGAAGCTGACGCCCCAGTTCGGGATCCACGGGTACGACTCACGGAACTGGAAGCGCTCACCGTCGATCTGCCAGGTAAGCCACATGACCACCGACAGCGCCAGCACCAGCAGCGACCAGCCGAACGCCACCTGCTTGGCCAGCGTCGGCCGGCTACGGGGCAGGAGGGCCACCACCACGGCGCCGACCAGCGGCGCCACGGTGAGCACCGAGAGGAACGGGAAGTCGGACATTATGCGGCCTTACCTCCGTCGTCACTGTGCGGTCCGCCGGCGACGGCCGCCTGAGAGGCTGTCGGCCTCCTGAGGTCGATCACGCCAACCACCCCGCCTGCACGGCCAGGAAGGCCGCCACCACCAGCAGCGCACCGGCCAGGATCGAGGTTGCGTAGGACCGGACGAAGCCGGTCTGCAGCCGCCGGAGCCGGCCCGAGCCACCGCCGACGCCTGCGGCCAGGCCGTTGATCAACCCGTCGATGCCCCGGTTGTCCAGGTAGACCAGCGCCCGGGTGAGGAAGATGCCCGGCTTCTCGAAGACCGCCTCGTTGACCGCGTCGCTGTAGAGGTTCTTGCGGGCAGCGGTGACCAGCACCCCGGCCGGCTGCGGCTCGTTCGCCGTACCGTTGCGGAACAGGAACCAGCCCAGCACCGCGCCGACCACGGTGACCCCCAGCGACAGCGCGACGATCGCCCAGTGCGGCAGCACCGCGTCGTGGTGTGCCTCGGCGGCGCCGAGGCCGGCGGTGGCGGTCAACCAGTCGGGGACGGAGGTGGCCAGCAGCCAGCCGGCGCCCAGCGAGCCGATGGCGAGCAGGACCAGCGGGATGGTCATCAGCGGCGGGGACTCGTGTGGGTGCTCGATGTCCGTGGTCCAGCGCTTGGGGCCGTGGAAGGTGAGCACGAACAGCCGGGTCATGTAGAACGCGGTAAGCGCGGCGCCGAGCACCGCCGCCCCGCCGAACAGCCAGGCCGTCCAGCCCTCCCGCTCGAAGGCGGCGGCGATGATCGGTTCCTTGGACCAGTAGCCGGAGAGCGGGAACATGCCGATGATGGCCAGCCAGCCCGCGCCGAAGGTCAGCCAGGTGATCTTCATGTACTTCGACAGCCCACCGAAGCGGCGGATGTCCACCTGGTCGGACATGCCGTGCATGACCGAGCCGGCGCCGAGGAACATGTTGGCCTTGAAGAAGCCGTGCGCCAACAGGTGCACGATGGCCAGCGCGTACGCCGCGCCGCCCAGGCCGACACCGAGGAACATGTAGCCGATCTGGCTCACCGTCGACCAGGCCAGCACCCGCTTGATGTCGTCCTTGGCGCAGCCGATGATCGCGCCGATCAGCAGCGTCAGCGCGCCGACACTGACCACCACCAGTTGCAGCGTGGCGTTGGCCGAGAAGATGATGTTGGACCGGGCGATCAGGTAGACACCCGCGGTGACCATCGTCGCGGCGTGGATCAGCGCCGACACCGGGGTCGGGCCCTCCATCGCGTCCGGCAACCACGCCTGGAGCGGGAACTGGCCGGACTTGCCGGTCGCGCCGAGCAGCAGCAGCAGGCCGAGCACCAGCACCGTGCCGCCGGCCAGCGCGCCGATCCCGTTGAACACCTCGTCGTACTGGGTGGTGCCGAGGGTGGCGAACATGATGAAGATGGCGATGGCCAGGCCGGCGTCGCCGACCCGGTTCATCAGGAACGCCTTCTTGCCGGCCGTCGCGGCGGCCGGCCTGGTGTACCAGAAGGAGATCAGCAGGTACGACGCCAGACCGACGCCCTCCCAGCCGAAGTAGAGCATCACGTAGTTGTTGCCGAGCACCAGCAGCAGCATGGCCGCGATGAAGAGGTTGAAGTAGGCGAAGAAGAGCCGCCGACGTTCGTCGTGCGCCATGTACTCGACCGCGTACAGGTGGATCAGGAAGCCCACGCCGGTGATCAGCAGGACGAAGACCCCGGCCAGCGGGTCGAACAGCAGGCCGAAGTCCACATGCAGGCCGCCGACCACGATGAAGTCCCAGAGGCTCAGCTGGACCGACTTGTTGTCCAGGCCACGCAGCCCGAGGAAGTAGGTCAGGCCGAGCAGGAACGCGGCACCGACCGCGGCGACCCCGAGCCAGTGCCCCCACCGGTCGGCCCGCTTGCCGAGCAGCAACAGGACCGTCGCGCTGACCAGCGGGATCGCCACCAGCAGCCAGACGCTGCTCAGCAGCCCGCCGGCCGTCGCGTACGAGACGGTCTCGGCGGGAGCAGCCTGGGCGTACGTCAAGATTTCGTCCACCGGTGGGCCCCTCTAGTACTTCAACAGGTTGGCGTCGTCGACGCTGGCGGAGCGCCGGGTGCGGAAGATCGCCATGATGATGGCCAGCCCGACCACGACCTCGGCCGCCGCCACCACCATCACGAAGAACGCCATGATCTGGCCGTTGAGGTCACCGTTCATCCGGCTGAAGGTGACCAGCGCCAGGTTGGCCGCGTTGAGCATCAGCTCGACACACATGAACAGCACGATCGCGTTGCGCCGGACGAGCACCCCGGCCGCGCCGATGGTGAACAGCACCGAGGCGAGGACGAGGTAGTAGTTCGGCTCGACCGAGAAGAAGTCGCTCACTTTTCGGTGCCCTTCAACGTGGTCTCCTCGGCGGTCAGCTCCCGCACCGGCAGGATGTCCGGCGTGCTCCGGTCGCTCAGCCGGCCGTCCGGCAGCCGGGCGGGGGTGGCCACGGACGAGGAGGTGGCGAAGACACCCGGGCCGGGCTTCGGGCCGGGGTAGTTGCCGGGCGCGAAGCGGGCCTTCATCGTGGCCACCTGGTCGCGCTTGTCCTCCTTGCGCCGCTCCACGTGCGCGAGGATCATGCCGCCGATGGTGGCGGTGATCAGCAGCGCCGCGGTGAGTTCGAACGCGAAGACGTAGTCGGTGTAGAGCAGCCGGGCGATGCCCTGCACGTTGCCGCCGGCGTTGGCCTGCTCCAGGCCGGCCGGGATGCTGCCCTGGGTGGCCCGGTAGACCCCGCTGCCGAGCAGGCCGGCGAAGCCGAGCCCCAGCCCGAGCGCCGCGATCCGTTGGCCGCGCAGCACCTCGATCAGCGAGTCGGACGACTCGCGGCCGACCAGCATCAGCACGAAGAGGAAGAGCATCATGATCGCGCCGGTGTAGACGATGATCTGCACCATGCCGATGAACGGCCCGGCCTGGAGAACGTAGAACACGCCCAGGCTGAGCATCGTCAACACCAGCCAGAGCGCCGAGTGCACCGCGTTGCGGGCCGCGACCATGCCGATCGCACCGGCCAGCGCGAGCGGGGCGAGGATCCAGAAGGTCACCGCCTCGCCGCCGGAGACCGCACCGGTGGCGGCGAGCAGCGTCGACGTGGTCATGCCGGCTCCCCCTTTTCCGCCGCGGCCCGCGCGGCGGCCTGCTCGGCACCGGGGAAGGTGACGCCGGGGTGCTCGTCCACCTGGTACCGGCCCGGCCCCATCGGCGAACGCTCCGCGCCGGCCGAGGTGCCCGGGTTGGTCAGGCTGCCGATGTAGTAGTCCTTCTCGCTGTCACCCAGGCGCATCGGGTGCGGCGGCTGCTCCATCCCCGGCAGCAGCGGCGCCAGCAACTGCTCCTTGGTGAAGATCAGATCCTGCCGGTTGTCCCGGGCCAGCTCGTACTCGTTGCTCATCGTCAACGAGCGGGTCGGGCAGGCCTCGATGCACAGGCCGCAGAAGATGCACCGGGCGTAGTTGATCTGGTAGTCGCTGGCGTACCGCTCACCCGGCGAGAAGCGCTGCTCGTCGGTGTTGTCGCCGCCCTCGACGTAGATCGCGTCCGCCGGGCAGGCCCAGGCGCACAGCTCGCAGCCGATGCACTTCTCCAGCCCGTCCGGGTGCCGGTTGAGGATGTGCCGCCCGTGGTAGCGCGGCGCCGGGGTCGGCGGGGTGAACGGGTAGTCGGTGGTGACGACCTTCCTGAACATGTGCGAGAAGGTGACCCCGAAACCCTTGAACGTGCCGGTGATCGCGCCCACGTCACACCTCCTCAGAGTCTTGGCCGGCGGGAACGTTGGCCGGCTCCCGCTCGGCGACCATGCGCCGGGTTCGCGGGCTCGGTGGTACCTGCAGATCCATCGGAGGCAGCGGGAAGCTGCCCTGCGGCCGGTTCTCGACCTGCTCGGCGAGCGTCGGCTCCGGCTGCGGCCTGCGGCTCGGCCATAACAGCGCGGCGAGCAGCACCAGGCCGGCCGGGATGGCGATGGCGTACGTCCGGCTCCGGGTGTCCCAGTCGTCGATGGTGCGCAGGCCGGCGAGGACCACGATCCAGACCAGGCTGATCGGGATCAGCACCTTCCAACCGAGGCGCATGAACTGGTCGTAGCGCAACCGGGGCAGCGTGCCGCGCAGCCAGACGAAGACGAAGACCAGCAGGATCACCTTGGCGAAGAACCAGAGCAGCGGCCACCAGCCGGAGTTGGCGCCCGACCACTCGGTGATCGGCCACGGTGCGTGCCAGCCGCCCAGGAAGAGCGTCACGGTGAAGGCCGACATGGTCACCATCGCGACGTACTCGCTGAGCATGATCAGCGCGAACTTGAGCGAGCTGTACTCCGTCATGAAGCCGGCCACCAGCTCCGACTCGGCCTCCGGCAGGTCGAACGGCGGCCGGTTGGTCTCGCCGACGATGGAGATGAAGAAGACGACGAAGCTGGGGAAGAGCAGCACCGCGTACCAGCCCGGTGTCGGGATGTTCAGGCCGAACAGGGCCAGCTGGGTGCCGTTGCCCTGGGCAGCCACGATCTCGCTTGTCGACATCGTGCCGGAGAGCATGAACACCGCCACGATGGACAGCCCCAGCGCCACCTCGTAGGAGATCAGCTGAGCGCTGGAGCGCAGGCCACCTAGCAGCGGGTAGGTCGAACCGGAGGCCCAGCCGGCGAGCACGATGCCGTAGACCGCCATCGACGAGCAGGCGAGCACCACCAGCACCGCCACCGGCACGTCGGTGACCTGCAACGGCGTCTGGTGGCCGAAGATGCTCACCATCGGCCCGAAGGGGATCACCGACAGCGCGGTGACCGCGCAGATCACCGAGATGGCCGGGGCGAAGAAGTAGACGACCTTGTCCGCCGACTTGGGGAGGATGTCCTCCTTGAAGGCCATCTTCAGGCCGTCGGCGAGCGTCTGCAGCAGACCGAACGGGCCGAGCTGGTTGGGGCCGGGCCGCACCTGCATGAAGCCGACGACCCGCCGCTCGAACCAGACACCGAGCAGCGTGCCGAGCAGGGCGACCAGGAAGGCGAAGACGATCTTGCCTAGGATCAGCCACCACGGGTCGTGACCGAAGTCGCTCAGCGACGGCGCCTCGGCGAGGAACCTTGGACTCACTGTGCCAACCTTTCGCTCGCGACTGCGGGGCTCACTCGCCGCACCCGTCCACTCCTCGGACTCACTGCCCACCGCCGGAGGAGTTGAGGAGCGGGCCGGCCGGCCGGCCGCGTCGGCGGCGACCGGGTCGGACGCGCCGGGCACGGAGATGCGCACCACCGCGCCGGACGTCGCACCCAGGCTGCGCCGTACCGTCGCGCCGGGCGAGTTGGTGGGCAGCCAGACCACGCCGTCCGGCATCTCGGTGATCACCGCCGGAAGGGTCAGCGCCCCCCGGTCGGTGCCCACCGTCACCGGGTCGCCGTCGGCGACACCGAGCGCTTCGGCGCTGCCCTTGCCCAGCCGGACCACCGGCGGGCGGGCGGTGCCGCCCAGGTGCTCGTCACCGTCGGTGAGACTGCCCAGGTCGACCAGTTGGTGCCAGGTCGCCAGGACCGCCTCGCCGGGCCCGAGCCGCGGGACGGTGCCCGGCTCGACCGTGGGGAGGCTCGGGCGACCCACCCGGGTCGCCGGCAGGCTGCCCAGCTCGCGCCGGACGGCCAGCACGTCTCCGGTGCCCAGCCGGACGTCCAGCTGGGCCGCCACCGCGTCGAGCACCCGACCGTCGGTCATCGCCGCGGTGTCCAGCACCGCGTCGAAGGGCCGCAGCCGGCCCTCCCAGTCCAGGAAGCTGCCGGCCTTCTCGACCACCGGCGCGACCGGCAGGACGACGTTCGCCCGGCGGGTCACCGCGCTGGCCCGCAGTTCCAGGCTGACCAGGAACGGCACCGCGTCCAGAGCCTGCTCGGCCAGGCGCGGGTCGGCCAGGTCCGCCGGGTCCACCCCGGCCACCACCAGCGCGCCGAGCTGGCCCGCCGCGGCGGCGGCGAGGATGCCGTCGGTGTCCCGGCCGGCCTGGCTCGGGATCACACCGGCCGGGATGTCCCACGCCTCACCCAGTTCCGCGCGGGCCGCCGGCTCGGTGACCGGACGCCCCCCGGGCAGCAGGTTGGGCAGGCAGCCGGTGTCGACGGCGCCGCGGTCACCCGCGCGCCGCGGCACCAGGCCAGCTTCGCGCCGGTCCGCGCGGCCACCTCGGCGGCGGCCGAGAGGCCCCCTGGCACACTGGCCAGCCGCTCGCCGACGATGAGGATCGCACCCTCGGCACCGAGTGCCTCGGCGACCGTCGCGTGCTCGGCGAGCACGCCGGCCTCCTCGCCCGGCACCACCCGGGCCAGCTTGGCACCGAGCTTCTCCAGGCCGCGGGTGGCGAACGGCGCGAGCGCGTACACCTTCAGCTTGTTCTTCAGGTACGCCTTGCGCAGCCGCAGGAAGAGGATCGGGCACTCTTCCTCCGGCTCCAGACCGACAAGCACCACGGCCGGGGCGTTCTCGACGTCGGTGTAGGTGACGTCGGTGCTGCCGGCGACGGTGCTGGCCAGGAAGTCGGCCTCCTCCCGGGAGACCGGGCGGGCCCGGAAGTCGATGTCGTTGGTGTGCAGCGCGACCCGGGCGAACTTGGCGTACGCGTACGCGTCCTCGACGGTCAGCCGGCCGCCGGTCAGCACCGCGGCGCCGTGGCCGGTGTCCCGCGCGGCGCGCAGCCCTCGGCGGCGACGCTGAGCGCCTCGCTCCAGGACGCCTCCCGCAGTTCGCCGGTGCGCTCGTCGCGTACCAGCGGGGTGGTGAGCCGGTCGGCGGCGCGGGCGTACTGGAAGCCCCACCGTCCCTTGTCGCAGTTCCACTCCTCGTTGACCTGCGGGTCGTCGCCGGCCAGCCGGCGCGTCACCTTCCCCCGACGCCAGTCGGTGCGCTGGGCGCAACCGGCCGAGCAGTGCTCGCAGACACTCGGGCTGGAAACCAGGTCGAAGGGGCGGGCACGGAACCGGTACTGGGTGCCGGTCAGCGCGCCGACCGGGCAGATCTGCACGGTGTTGCCGGAGAAGTACGAGTTGAAGGGGACATCGCCGGCGCCGGCCGGAGCGCCAGCGGAGGCCAAGTCGGCGCTGCCGGCATCCGCTCTACCGCCGTACTCCTCGTCCCGGTAAATGTTGATCTCCTCGGCGGAGGAGCGGTTCATCAGGTCGATGAACTTGTCGCCGGCGATCTCCTCGGTGAACCGGGTGCAGCGCTGGCAGAGCACGCACCGCTCGCGGTCCAGCAGCACCTGGGTGCTGATCGGCAGCGGCTTCGGATACTCCCGCTTGTGCTCGTGGAACCGGGAGTCGCTGCGGCCGGTCGACATGGCCTGGTTCTGTAGCGGGCACTCGCCGCCCTTGTCACACATCGGGCAGTCGAGCGGGTGGTTGACCAGGAGCAGCTCCATGATCCCCTCCTGCGCCTTCTTGGCGACCGGGGAGGTGAGCTGGGTACGGACCACCATGCCGTCGGCCACCGTCTGGGTGCAGGAGGCCACCGGCTTGCGCTGCCCCTCCACCTCCACCAGGCACTGCCGGCAGGCGCCGGCGGGGGCCAGCAACGGGTGGTCGCAGAACCGGGGAATCTCGGTGCCGATCTGCTCGGCGACGCGGATCAGCAGCGCCCCCTTCGGGGCGGTGACCTCGACGCCGTCGATGGTGAGCGTGACCGTCTCGGTCTGCTTGGCAACGTCCGTCACAGTGCTTGCCTTTCGCTCGCGGCTGCGCAGGTCTCTGCTCGCGACTGCGGGGCTCGCTGCGCTCTCTCCTCGCGCTCGCGGTTGGGGCTCGCGCTCACTCCTCGAACTCGCATCAGTGGGCTCCCACCAACTGCTTGTCGGACAGCTTCGGCGCGGTCCGTCCCTCGATGTAGTCGAGGTAGTCCTGCTTGAAGTACTTCAGTGACGAGGTGACCGGGCTGGTGGCGCCGTCGCCCAGGCCGCAGAACGAACGACCGAGGATGTTGTCGCAGGTGTCGAGCAGGGTGTCCAGGTCGTCCTGGGTGCCCTGGCCGGCGAGGATGCGCCGGTAGACCCGGACCATCCAGTAGTTGCCCTCCCGGCACGGGGTGCACTTGCCGCACGACTCGTGGTGGTAGAACTCCAGCCACCGGTAGGTCGCGTAGACCGGGCAGTCCTGGTCGGAGAAGATCTGGGTGGCCGTGGTGCCGAGGATCGAGCCGGCGGCGGCCACTCCCTCGAAATCCAGCGGCACGTCCAGGTGCTCGGCGGTGAGCAGCGGCGTCGACGACCCACCCGGGGTCCAGAACTTCAGGTTGTGTCCCGGCTGCATCCCGCCCGCCAGTTCGATCAGCTCGCGCAGCGTGATGCCGAGGCCGCACTCGTACTGTCCCGGGTTGGCGACCCGGCCGGAGAGCGAGTAGATCATCGGGCCGGCGGACTTCTCGGTGCCCATCGACTTCCACCAGTCCGCACCACCGAGCACGATGTACGGCACGCTGGCGATGGTGCCGACGTTGTTGACCACGGTCGGGCTGGCGTACAGGCCGTGGGTGGCCGGGAACGGCGGGCGCAGCCGGGGCTGGCCCCGGAAACCCTCCAACGAGTCGAGCAGCGCCGTCTCCTCGCCGCAGATGTACGCCCCGGCGCCCGAGTGCACCACCAGCTCCAGGTCGAAACCCGAGCCGAGGATGTCGCGCCCGAGGTAGCCCTTGGCGTACGCCTCGTTGACCGCGTTGCGCAACCGGCGGGCGGCGTGCACCGCCTCGCCGCGGATGTAGATGTACGCGCGGCTGGCCCGGATCGCGTACGACGCGATGATCACGCCCTCGACCAGCGAGTGCGGGTCGTGGGTCATCAGCGGCAGGTCCTTGCAGGTGCCCGGCTCGCCCTCGTCGGCGTTGACCACGAGATAATGAGGTCTTGCCGGCGGCTTTCCATCTGGCTCTTGCGGGATGAAGCCCCACTTCAGGCCGGTGGGGAAGCCGGCGCCGCCGCGACCGCGCAGTCCGGAGTCCTTGATCAGCTGGATCAGGTCGTCCGGGTGCGCCTTGATCGCCTTGCGCAGCGCCGCGTAGCCGTCCAGATTCTCGTAGGTGCCGATGCTCCAGGCGTCGGGCGACAGCCAGCGCTTGGTGAGCACCGGCGTCAGCTTGGCCACGGTCTGCGGCGCGGGCGTGGTCACTTCTGAGCCCCCTTGTCGTTCGCGGAACCCTCACCGCGGTTGGTCGACTCGGCTTCCCTGAGGTTGCGCTCCTGCGCCTGCGCGTCGTCGCCGGCCGGCTTGGCGTCACCGGACGGCCGGTTGGCCGCCGCACCGGCGGCCTCCGCCGCCTGGGCGTCACGCGGGGCCGGCGGCGCGCCGTCGACCGGAACCTTGGTGCCCGGAGCGTCCGGCACGGCGGTCCTCGCGTCGGGCTGCCGGGTCTCGGCGGCCCGCACCTGCGGCGACTTGCGGTCCGGTGCCGGCACGTCGGGCGCGGTGCTGCCGGTCGGTGCCGCCTTCGCCGGGGTGGCCGGCGCCGGCTTGTCGCCGGCCTTTCCGCTGCGGATCGGGGTGCTCGGGTCGAAGCCGGGGGCCGAGATGCCGTGCTGCTGGGCCAGCCGCAGGCCACGCAGGCTCGGCTCGCCCGGCACGCCGTCGGCGACCGCGCCCTCCCGCTCGTCGGCGAAGCCGGCGAGCTGGACCGCCATCTCCTTCAGCGTGCACAGGCGGGCGCCGCGGCTCGACGTGGGCCGGCCACCCGCGCGCAGCTCGTCGACCAGCCCCACCGCGGTCTGCGGGTCGACGCCGTCGAAGAAGTCGTAGTTGACGGTCAGCACCGGGCCGTAGTCGCAGGCGGCCAGGCACTCGGCGTGTTCCAGCGTCACCTTGCCGTCGGCGGTGGTCTCGTCGTGCCCGACGCCCAGGTGCTCGGCGAGGGTGTCGTAGACCTCCTGGCCGCCCAGCACGTTGCACATGGTGTTGGTGCAGACGCTGACCAGCCAGTCGCCGGTGGGCCGGCGCTTGTACATCGTGTAGAAGCTGGCGACCGCGCCGACCTGGGCCTTGTTCAGGCCGAGCACCTCGGCGCAGAACGCCACGCCGGCCGGGGAGACGTAGCCCTCCTCGGCCTGCACGAGGTGCAGCAGCGGCAGCAGCGCCGAGCGGGACCGGTCCGCCGGGTAGCGGGAGATGATCTCCCGTGCCCTGGTCCGCGTCTCGTCAGTGAAAACCGTGGTCACCGGTCACAACCTCCCATTACCGGGTCCAGCGAGGCGCCGCCGGCGATCACGTCGGCGATCAGGCCACCCTCGGCCATCGCCGGCAGGGCCTGGAGGTTGACGAAGCTCGGCTCCCGGTAGTGCACCCGGTACGGCCGGGTCCCGCCGTCGGAGACGGCGTGCACGCCCAGCTCGCCGCGGGGCGACTCGATGCCGAGGTACACCTGGCCCGGCGGCACCCGGAAGCCCTCCGTCACCAGCTTGAAGTGATGGATCAGGGACTCCATCGACTGCCCCATGATCTTGGCGATGTGCTCCAGTGAGTTGCCCATGCCGTCGACGCCGATGGCCAGCTGCGCGGGCCAGGCGATCTTCTTGTCGGCGACCATCACCGGGCCGGGCCGGAGCCGGTCCAGCGCCTGCTCGACCAGCTTGAGCGACTCCCGGATCTCGGCCAGCCGGACCAGGTAGCGGCCCCAGACATCGCCGTCGGTGTGGGTCGGCACGTCGAAGGTGTAGGTCTCGTAGCCGCAGTACGGCATGGTCTTGCGCAGGTCCCAGGCCAACCCCGCCGAGCGGAGCACCGGCCCGGTGATGCCGAGCGCCACGCAGGCGGTCACGTCCAGCACGGCCACGTTCTGCGTCCGCTCCAGCCAGATCGGCTGGCCGGAGAGCAGGTCCTCGTACTCCTTGAGCCGCTTCGGCATCACCTTGAGGAACTCGCGGATCTTGACGATCGCCTCGTCCGGCACGTCCTGGGCGACGCCGCCCGGCCGGACGTACGCGTGGTTCATCCGCAGGCCGGTGATCAGCTCGAAGATCTCCAGGATGTACTCGCGCTCGCGGAAGCCGTAGAGCATGATCGAGATCGCGCCCAGCTCCATGCCGGTGGTGGCCAGCCACACCAGGTGCGAGGAGATCCGGTTCAGCTCCATCATCAGCACCCGGATGGTGTTGGCCCGCTCGGTCACGTCGTCGGTGATGCCGAGCAGCTTCTCCACCGCGAGCGAGTAGGCCGTCTCGTTGAAGATCGGGGCGAGGTAGTCCATCCGGGTCACGAAGGTCGAACCCTGCACCCAGTTGCGGTATTCGAGGTTCTTCTCGATGCCCGTGTGCAGGTAGCCGACGACCGAACGGGCCTCCCGGACCGTCTCGCCCTCCAGCTCCAGGACCAGCCGGAGCACACCGTGCGTGGACGGGTGCTGCGGGCCCATGTTGACCACGATCCGACCCTCGTTGATCGGGTCGACGCCGGAGACGACGTCGTCCCAGTCCCCGCCGGTGACGGTGAAGACCCGACCCTCGGTGGTCTCGCGCTCGGTGGCGTAGTTCGAGGTGCTCACTGGTACGACCTCCGCTTGTCGGGCGGCGGGATCTCGGCGCCCTTGTACTCCACGGGCACACCGCCGAGGGGGTAGTCCTTGCGCTGCGGGTGACCCTCCCAGTCGTCCGGCATGAGGATCCGGGTCAGCGCCGGGTGACCGTCGAAGATGACGCCGAACATGTCGTACGCCTCCCGCTCCTGCCAGTCGGCCGTCGGGTAGACGGAGGTGACGCTCGGCAGGTGCGGCTCCTCGGCGGAGACGGCGGCCTCCAGCCGGACCCGTCGCCGGTAGGTCATCGAGGTGAGCTGGTAGACGACGTGCAGCCGGCGGGCGTCGGTGCCCAGGTAGTCCACCCCGGACACCGAGGAACACAGCTCGAAGCGCAGCGCCGGGTCGTCCCGCATCACCTGGCAGACCTCGGCGATCCGCTCGGGGCGGATGTGCAGGGTCAACTCGTCCCGGTCGACCACCACGTGCTCGATCGCCTCGCCGAAGGCCGGATACGCCTCCTCCAGCGCGTCGCGGACCTCGTCGAAGTAGCTCCCGTACGGCCGCGCCGAGTCCTCGATCGTCGGGTGCTGCCGGGTCAGGCCACCGAAGCCGGAGACGTCCCCGGTGCCCTGGTTGCCGAACATGCCCCGGCCGGCCGGGCTGGCCGGCGGGAACTCGGCGGGCGCACCGCTGGTCGCGCCGGCCGGCGTCACCGGAACCGGTACGCCGCCGGTGGTCGGCTTCTCGTCGGTCACTTGATCCCCCCGTACGGGTGGAGGTGGTTCTGGGCCTTCATCCAGTTCTCGATCCGCAGTTGCTCCTCGCGGCCCTCGCGGACGGCCTTGGTCCACTCGGCGCGGCGGGCCTTGTCGCTGCGGTACGACGACGGCATCGAGCCGTACGGCACCACCGGCACGTCACCGCGCGCCTCGCGGGCCGCCAGCATCTTGCGCCCGTTCGGCCCGAGCGGCTCGTGGGCGATCTTCTCGCGCAGCTTGAGGATCGCGTCGATGAGCATCTCCGGCCGGGGCGGGCAGCCCGGGAGGTACATGTCGACCGGCACCACGTGGTCGACGCCCTGCACGATGGCGTAGTTGTTGAACATGCCGCCGCTGCTGGCGCAGACCCCCATGGAGAGCACCCAGCGGGGCTCGGCCATCTGGTCGTAGATCTGGCGCAGCACCGGGGCCATCTTCTGACTCACCCGACCGGCGACGATCATCAGGTCGGCCTGCCGCGGCGAGGCCCGGAAGACCTCCATGCCCCACCGGCCCATGTCGTAGTGCGGGCCACCGGCGGCCATCATCTCGATGGCGCAGCAGGCCAGGCCGAACGTGGCACCCCAGACCGACGACTTGCGCGACCAGTTGACCAGCTTCTCCACCGAGGTGAGCAGGACGCCGGCGGGAAGTTTCTCCTCGATACCCATTGCCGTTCCTCCCTCAGTCCCAGTCCAGGCCGCCGCGGCGCCACTCGTAGGCGTACGCGACGAAGACGGCACCGATGAACACCAACATGGCCACGAACCCGAAGACCGGCAGCAGGTCGAAGGAGACCGCCCACGGGTACAGGAAGATCATTTCCACGTCGAAGACGATGAATAGCATCGCCGTCAGGTAGAACTTGACCGGGAACCGGCTTCCGCCGATCGGTTGCGGGCTAGGCTCGATCCCACACTCGTAGGCTTCGAGCTTGGCCTTGTTGTAGCGGCGGGGGCCGGCGAACCGGGCGGCGGCTATCGAGAACAGCGCAAATCCCGCGGCGAGGGCGAACAGCCCGATGATGGGTGCGTAAGGCGAGAGCGACATATTCTTCTCCTGCTCGTCCTTCCCTGCCCTCGTTGGTTGGCGAATTTCACACTATTCACATCCCACCCGGCGACCGTCGGCGGGGGGTGGACCTTGCCCGTTCCGCCCCGCTACACCGCGGGGGCGGCCCGGGTCATCGCATTGATCACCCGGTCCATCGCGTCACCGCCGCGCGGGTCGGTGAGGTTGGCCAGCAGCTTGAGCACGAACCGCATCAGGGTCGGATGGGGCATGCCGTGCTTCGTCGCCATGCGCATGACCTCCGGCCGGCCGATCAGCTTCACGAAGATCCCACCCAGCCGGTAGTAGCCGCCGAACCGGGCCTTCAACTCCTGCGGGTACGCCATCAGCGCCCGCTCCCGTTCGGCACCGCCGGGCCGGGCCAGCGCCTGGACCGCGACCTCCGCGGCCAGCTCACCGGACTCCATCGCGTACGCGATGCCCTCGCCGTTGAACGGGTTGACCATGCCGCCGGAGTCGCCGACCAGCATGACCCCCCGGGTGTAGTGCGGCACCCGGTTGAAGCCCATCGGCAGCGCCGCACCGAGGATCGAACCCTCGGCGTTCGTCTCGTCGGTCATCCCCCACTCCGGCGGGGTGTTGGCCAGCCAGTCGGTGAGCAGCCGCCGGTAGTTGGTCTTTCCGAAGGCCGAGGACGAGTTGAGGATGCCGAGCCCGACGTTGACCCGGCCGTCACCGAGGCCGAAGATCCAGCCGTACCCGGGCAGCAGCGCGCCGGTGCTCTTGGCCCGCAGCTCCAGCCAGGACTCCAGGTAGTCGTCGTCGTGGCGGGCCGCGGAGCGGTAGTAGCGCCGCACCGCCACGCCGATCGGGCGGTCCTCCCGCTTGGCCAGGCCGAAAGCGAGCGGGAAGCGACCGGAGACGCCGTCCGCGGCGACCACCAGCGGGGCGTGGAAGGTCGCGGGGGCACCGTCCGGGCCGTCCTCGGCCTGCACCCCGATCACCCGGCCGTCACCGTCGAGCACCGGCCCGACAACGTTCACGCTGGTGCGCAGCTTGGCGCCGGCGGCCACGGCCCGCTGGGCGAGCAGGTCGTCGAAGTCGAGGCGGGTGCGCACCAGGCCGTAGTTCGGGAAGCTGGCCAGATCCGGCCAGTCCAGTTCCAGCCGGACGCCCCCGCCGATCACCCGCAGGCCCCGGTTGTGCAGCCAGCCGGCCTCGGGCGAGGTGTCCACACCCATCCGGATCAGCTGCCGCACCGCGCGAGGCGTCAGCCCGTCACCGCAGACCTTCTCCCGGGGGAACTCGGTCTTCTCCAGCAGCAGCACGCGTACGCCATGCCGAGCCAGGTGGTACGCGGTCGCCGAGCCACCGGGACCGGCGCCCACGACGATCACGTCGGCGTCGTTCTCCACCGCGGTCATCCGCGCCTCCTCCCCGCCATGCTCGTGAAATGCTTCACAAGCCAGCGAGGACGAGTCTATGACCGGCGCCGCAAGCTCGCCTTGTTAGGGCGGCCTAACCTGCTGGCGCCCGGATCGGGCGAGCGCCCGAGGGGCCGGGCTTGCTCAGCGCCGGGCCGGACCGGCACCGTCGAGGCCGGCCCGGATGGTCTCCGGCAGGTGCTCGCGCAGCGTGCCGCCGGCGGCCCGATCCAGGGCCGCGAGCACCTCGGAGACCACCTGGCGCACGTCGGCAGGATCCGCGCCGGCCAGATCCCTGAGCTGTTCGACCAGCTCTGCGGCATCGTCGATGGCCACGTCCTTCGGATCCGTCATGCCGGCCAGCCTAAGCCGCAAAGCGGACAAAATCGCCGCATTCACCTAAATGACAGGCTCACTCGCGGGTCGCGCGGTGCAGGGCCACCACTCCGCCGGTCAGGTTGCGCCACGCCACCCGACCCCAGCCCGCGGCGGCCACCCGTGCCGCCAGCGCCGCCTGGTCCGGCCAGGCGCGGATCGACTCGGCAAGGTAGACGTACGCGTCGGGGTTGCTGGAGACCGTCCGCGCCACCGCCGGCAGCGACCGCATCAGGTACGACAGGTAGACGGTGCGGAAGGCCGGGTTGACCGGAGTGCTGAACTCGCAGACCACCAGCCGGCCACCCGGACGGGTCACCCGGGCCAACTCGCGCAGCGCGGCGTCCGTGTCGTTGACGTTGCGCAGCGCGAAGGAGATGGTCACCGCGTCGAAGCTGGCATCGGCGAACGGCAGCCGCAGGGCGTCCCCGGCCAGCAGCGGCACCTGCGGCCGGGTGCGCTTGCCGGCGTGCAGCATGCCGAGGGAGAGGTCGGCGCCGACCGCGTACGCCCCGGAGTGGGCCAGTTCCTCGGTGGAGACACCGGTGCCCGCACCCACGTCGAGCACCCGGCTCCCGGGGCGCAGTTCGAGGGCGGCCCGGGTGGCACGCCGCCAGGACCGGTCCTGCCCGAAGGACAGGACGGTGTTCGTCAGGTCGTAGCGGGCCGCCACGCCGTCGAACATCGCGGCGACCTCGTGCGGCTGCTTGTCCAGGCTGGCGCGCTGGCCCTGCGGGGTACGGCTCACCCCTCCACTCTGCCAGCCCGGCCCCCAACGGCCCGGCGTGGGTCGACCGACACAGTGCGGGCGGGATGGTCGCCCATCCCGCCCGCAATGCCGTGCGTTATATGAACGGCCCGCGCGGGCCGATGGAGAACGAACGTCAGTCGTTCGTCTTCTCGTCACCGGGGGTCACCAGGACCACCCGGCGACGACGTGCGGCCATGACCAGCACGCCGCCGGCGACCAGCACCGCGACGCCGACGCCGCCCATCAGGCCGGCCTGCGGGCCGGTGACCGGCAGACCGGGGCCGTCACCGTTGTCGCCGCCACCGGAGCCGCCCTTGGCTGCCACCACGACCGCGAAGTCGTCGGTGTTGTCGCTCGGGTCGACGTCGGCGCCCGAGACGCCCGTGACGTTCTCCGGCAGCGCCGACGTGGCGGCGGCCCGCATAATGCCGACGGACTCCGGCTCGACCGCCAGCGAGTGGATGGTGACCTCGCCACCGGTCAGGCTGCTCGGCTGCACCCCGTCGGCGACCTTGACCAGGTTGTAGAAGCGGGCCCCGGAGTAGAGGTCGTCGCCATCCGTGTCCTGCGCGGTCGGGATGAGGACGGCCTTGCTGTACTCGCAGGTCAGCGAGGTCATCTCGGCGTTGTAGGTGCAGTCCGGCTCCTGCTCGGCGAAGGTCGCGCCCTCCGGCAGCTGCACCTCGATGCGGAGACCGCTGGTGGCCTGGTCACCCTGGTTGAAGGCGGCGTAGAGGAGCTGGCCGGTGTTGCCCGCGTACAGGTCGCCGACCTCGGTGATCGTGCCACCGTCGACCTTGACGGCCGTGCGGACGTCGTCGGCGAGGACGGTCAGGTCCGGCCCGGTGCCCTCGACCTTGACGTCCACGGTCACGACGTTGTTGGACTCGTCCGGGTCCGTGCCGGCGTGCAGGATCATCGCGGTGATGGAGCCGGCCGGGCCGACCTCGGTGCCCTTGCGGGTCAGCGGGAAGAACCAGTCGACGTCCTCGCCGGCGCGGATGGTGTCGCCCTGGATGCCACAGAGGATCCAGCCGTCCTCGCGCGGGTCGCAGCCGCTCTCGTCGATGTCGACGAGAGCGGTCTTCAGCTGGCTGATGTCGAGGGCGACGAGCACGTTCTCGGCGTCGACGGCGCTCTTGTTCAGCAGTGAGACGCTGGCGTCCTTGCCCGGCGCGCCGACCGCGATCGTGGTGCCGGTCGCCTTGATGGCGAGGTCGACGGTGTCGTCCGCCAGGGCCGGCGCGGCGAAGGCGCCCGCCGCGAGGATGCCGGCAGCACCGGCGCCCAGATACGCGGCAGCCCGGTTACGGAAAATCATGTAGGTGTCTCCCCGTGGGGTGAAAGGAAACGTACGGGCCGGGACGTTAGCGGTCCGCGATCTTCCTCGCCAGCCCCGAGATGCGGCAAGTCAGCCTGGGGATCTAAGGGCGACTTAAGGATTGTCCGAATTGATGGCGGTTGTCATCACGAACCGGCTACCGACAGCGGCGCAATGTTCATCGAATCGATACCTCCGGACTGCCCCGAACGGCCGAACGACCCACCGGCGGCGATCACCGTGGGTGATCAGCCGCTGATGGGTCGTCAATTGTCCGGGTGGCCGGTCAGCGCGCGTCGACCAGCGGCAGCGAGCGGCCGGCTCCACCACCGGGCAGCGCGATCGACGAGAAGTGCGACATCACCCGGTCGTCGCTCGGGTCGTCGGCGGGCGTGGCGTGCACGGCCAGCCGGTTGTAGAGCGTGTCCCGCTGGGCCGGAATCCGGTCGGCGGAGCGGATCATCCCGATCAGCTCGTGCAGGTTGGAGCGGTGCCGGGCACCGGCCGAGGAGATGACGTTCTCCTCCAGCATGATCGAACCGAGGTCGTCGACACCCAGGTGCAACGCCAGCTGGCCGACGTCCTTGCCGGTGGTCAGCCAGGACGCCTGCAGGTGCGGCACGGTCTCGAAGAACAGCCGGGCCACCGCCACCAGCCGCAGGTATTCCAGGGACGTCGCCTGGGTACGGCCCTTGAGGTGGTTGTTCTCCGGCTGGTACGTCCACGGGATGAAGGCCCGGAAGCCGCGGGTGCGATCCTGCACGTCCCGGATCATCCGCAGGTGCTCGATCCGCTCGGCCGCGGTCTCGCCGGTGCCCATCATCATGGTCGCGGTCGACTCCACGCCCTGCCGGTGCGCCAGCTCCATGACCTCCAACCAGCGCTCGCCCGACTCCTTCAGCGGCGCGATCGCCCTGCGCGGCCGTTCCGGCAGCATCTCGGCGCCGGCACCGGCGATCGAGTCCAGGCCGGCGGTCTTGATCCGGGCGATCGCCTCGTCCAGGCTCACCCCGGACACCTTGGCCATGTGCAGGATCTCGCTCGGCCCGATCGAGTGGATGGCCAGCTGCGGGTACGCCTGCTTGACCGAGGAGAACAGCTCCTCGTAGTACTCCACGCCGTAGTCCGGGTGGTGGCCGCCCTGGAGCATGACCTGGGTGGCACCCAGCTCGACCGCCTCGCCGCAGCGACGCAGGATCTCCTCGGTCGGGTGGGTCCACCCTTCCTGGTGCTTGGGCGCCCGGTAGAAGGCGCAGAACTTGCACGCCGTCACGCAGACGTTTGTGTAGTTGATGTTGCGGTCGATCAGGTACGTGACGATGTTGTCCGGGTAACGCCGCCGGCGGACCGCGTCCGCCGCCTCGCCCAGGGCATGGAAGGGCGCCTCGGTGTAGAGCAGCAGGGCCTCCTCGGGCGTGATCCGCCCGCCGTCCGCGCCGCGCTGCAGGATGTCGTCGATCTCCCGGCTCACCGTCACGCCCCCGAGGGTACGCCGACCACCCGCCCCGCTCCCCAGGGGTGTTCCGAGCCGTGACGCGTCCCGCACCCGCGTCACCCGCAGTCCGCGCTGGCAGAGAGCCCTGCACGGCCGGTGGCGCGTGGAGAGGGTGGCGAGGAAGGCAGATCAGTTGCACCTGCTGCCCGCCCGGCAGGTTGAAAACCTCGCCCGGTTCTCGTCACGGGAATCCGGACGCCCGACGAGTCACGCGTCGTAGTCGATGGCGAGGGTGTCGGTGAGCGGGCTGGACTGGCAGGTCAGCACATAGCCGGCGGCCACCTCGTCGGGCTCCAGCGCATAGTTGCGGGCCATCTCGACCTCGCCGGAGACCACCTTCGCCCGGCAGGTCGAGCAGACTCCACCCTTGCAGGCGTACGGCAGCTCACCCCGGACCTTCAACGCGGAGTCCAGCACCCGCTCGTCGCGGCGCATGGTGAAGCTCGACGAGCGGCCGTCGAGCGTGATGGTGACGTCGGTGCCGGCGCCCGGCACGTCACCGGGGCGGCGCACCGGCTCGGGCGGCGCGTCGACGTGGAACAGCTCCGTGTGCACCGCCGACTCCGCGAGGCCCCGCCCGGCGAGCACCGCCCTGGCGTCGACCACCATGCCGTACGGGCCGCAGAGGAACCACTCCTCGATCGAGTCACCGGGCACGATGGTGTCCAGCAGGCGTCCCAGCCGCTCCGCGTCGATCCGGCCGGAGAGCAGTGACGACTCGCCCCGCTCCCGGGAGAGCACGTGCACCAGGTGCAGCCGGGTCGGATACCGGTCCTTCAGGTCGGCCAGTTCCTCGGCGAACATCACCGAGTTGGCCGTGCGGTTGCCGTACACCACGGTGAAGGTGCTGACCGGCTCGACGGCCAGGGCGGTGGCGACCAGCGAGAGCACCGGGGTGATGCCGGAACCGGCGACGACCGCGCCGTAGTGCCGCGCCCGGTCCGGCGCGAACGCCGAGCCGAAATGCCCCAGCGGCGGCAACACCTCGACGGTGTCCCCGTGCCGCAGCGCACCGCAGGCGTACGACGAGAACGCGCCACCGGGGATCTCCCGCACCCCGATCCGCAACCGTCCGTGCCGCGCCAGCTCGTCGGGCGTGGAGCAGATCGAGTACGACCGGCGAACGTCCCCGCCCCCGGCGCTCCCTCCGGTGCCGACCGGACCGGTGCCGGGAGCATCGGGCGGACCGGCGCCTTCCGGGACCTCGGCCGCCGGTGTGCCGGGCAGCCGCACGGTCAGGTGCTGGCCGGCGCGGAAGGCGAACGTCGCGCGCAGTTCCTCGGGCACCGCGAAGGTGATCGCGACGGCGTCGGCGGTGAGCCGGTCCACGGCGACAACGGGCAGCGGGTGGAACGCCGGCCGGCGGCGGACCGGGCGGGTGATGGTGACAGTCACAGCGCCTTCACGTGGTCGAAGGGTTCGGCGCAGGCGCGGCAGCGCCACAGCGCCTTGCAGGCGGTGGAACCGAAGCGGCTGAGCTGCTCGGTCTCCGGCGACCCGCAGCGCGGGCAGCGCACGCCCAGGGTCAGCGGTACGGCGCCGCCGCGCCGGACCGGGGCGGGTGGGGCGATGCCGGCGGCGGCCAGCTTGGCCCGCCCGGCGTCGCTGATCCAGTCGGTGCTCCACGCCGGGCTGTGCACCGTGCGAACCTCGGCATCCGGATGACCGGCCACGGCCAGCGCGCGGCGGATGTCGGCCCGGATGACGTCCATCGCCGGGCAGCCGGTGTAGGTCGGGGTGATGGTCACCACGACCCGGCCGGTGGCCGCGTCCACTTCCACCGACCGCAGGATGCCCAGGTCGTCGATGGTGACCACCCGGATCTCCGGGTCCACCACCGCCGCCACGGCCTGCGCTGCGGGGCTCCGCTGCGCTGCACTCCTCGCGCTCACCAGCGCGCACCCGGATGGGCTCGGTGCAGCACCTGCATCTCCGCGAGCAGGTACGACAGGTGCTCGGTGTGCAGCCCGTCGCGCCCGCCCGCCGGCATCCAGGCGGAGTCCGGCACGGTGAGCGTCGCCTCGGCGAGCACGGCGCCGACGGCGGCGTCGAAATCGGCCCGCAGGGCGGCCGGGTCGACCGGCGCGTCCGGCTGCGCGGTGAACAGCTCGTGGGCGTACGGCAATATCTGGTCGACGGCGGCCTGCACCCGCCGGTGCGACTCCTCGGTCCCGTCGCCCAGCCGCCTGACCCAGAGTGCGGCGTGGTCCAGGTGGTACGCGGACTCCTTGCGTGCCTTGGCGCCGATCGCGGCCAGCCGCTCGTCCCGGCACCCGGCCAGCGCGGTGTAGAGCGGCAGCTGGTAGGCCGACAGGACGAGCAGTTTCGCCATCGTCACCGCGAAGTCGCCGTCGGGCAGCTCGACCAGCAGGCAGTTGCGGAACTCCCGGTCGTCGCGCAGGTAGGCCAACGCGTCCTCGTCCCGGCCGGCACCCTCCAGCTCGCCGGCGTACGACAGCAGGAGCCGGGCCGCGCCGAGCTGGTCCAGGGCGATGTTGGCCAGCGCGATGTCCTCTTCCATCTCCGGCGCGCGGGTGGTCCACTCGGCCAGCCGCTGCGCCGCGATCAGCGCGTCGTCGCCGAGGGCGAGGGTGAAGGCGAAGGGCTCACTCCTCGCGCTCACAGGGCCGTCTCCGTTCGCGACTGCGGGGCTCGCAAACCCGGCTCACTCCTCGCGCTCACAGGTGGGCCGTGCCTTCTGGCACCTCGTAGAAGGTGGGGTGGCGGTAGACCTTGTCAGCGGCCGGGTCGAAGAAGGCGTCCTTCTCGTCCGGGCTGGAGGCGGTGATCACGCTCGCCGGCACCACCCAGATGGAGACGCCCTCCTGGCGGCGGGTGTAGAGGTCGCGGGCGTTGTGCAGGGCCAGCCTCGCGTCGGGCGCGTGCAGGCTGCCCACGTGGGTGTGCGCCAGCCCGCGCCGGGCGCGGACGAAGACCTCCCAGAGCGGCGAGGGATCCTCCCCGCCGAGCCGACCGGTTCGCTCGCCACGCTCGCTCACGCCGCCACCCTTTCCTTGTTCCGCCGCTTCGCGGCGTAGGCCGCGGCGGCCTCGCGCACCCAGGCACCCTCGGTGTGGGCGCGGCGCCGGTGCGCCATCCGCTCCCGGTTGCACGGGCCGTCACCGGAGATGACCCGCATCAACTCGTCGTAGTCGGGCTGGGTGAAGTCGTACGCCTGGCGCTCGTCGTTCCAGCGCAGCTGCGGGTCGGGGATGGTCAGCCCGAGCACCTCCGCCTGGCCGACGCACATGTCCACGAAGCGCTGGCGCAGCTCGTCGTTGGTGAAACGCTTGATCTTCCACGCCATGGACTGAGCGGAGTGTGTCGAGTCGCCGTCCGGCGGGCCGAACATGGCGAGCGACGGGTACCACCAGCGGTCCACCGAGTCCTGGGCCATCGCCTGTTGCGCCGGGGTGCCGTGCGCGAGGGTGTGCAGGATCTCGTAGCCCTGGCGCTGGTGGAACGACTCCTCCTTGCAGACGCGGATCATGGCGCGGGCGTACGGGCCGTAGGAGCAGCGGCACAGCGGCACCTGGTTGACGATCGCCGCCCCGTCCACCAGCCAGCCGATCGCGCCGACGTCGGCCCAGTTCAGGGTGGGGTAGTTGAAGATCGAGCTGTACTTCTGCCGGCCGCCCAGCAGCAGGTCGACCAGTTCGTCCCGGCTGATGCCGAGAGTCTCGGCGGCGGCGTAGAGATAGAGGCCATGACCGGCCTCGTCCTGCACCTTGGCCAGCAGGATCGCCTTGCGTTTGAGCGACGGGGCGCGGCTGATCCAGTTGCCCTCCGGCTGCATGCCGATGATCTCGGAGTGGGCGTGCTGGGCGATCTGCCGGATCAACGTCCGCCGGTACGCCTCCGGCATCCAGTCGCGTGGCTCGATCTTCTGGTCGGCATCGACGACCTCCGCGAAGTACGCGGCGAGGTCCGCACCCGGCCCGGCGGTGCCCCGCTCGTGCTCCGCGGCCGCACGAAGCGCCGCCTCCGCCGCCTCGACCTCGCCGAGCAGGCCGCCGGGCGGGTCCTCGCCCGGGAAGTCATTGCCATACATGCACCAAGTGTTACAGCTTCGAATCCAAGACACCAGAGGGTGTCATACAAATCCGAGATCTCCCCCGTCACGGGCCGGCCGGCCGCCGCAGCCCGATCACTGT
The DNA here is from genome assembly GCF_019697375.1 of Micromonospora tarapacensis. Classification (NCBI taxonomy): domain Bacteria; kingdom Bacillati; phylum Actinomycetota; class Actinomycetes; order Micromonosporales; family Micromonosporaceae; genus Micromonospora; species Micromonospora tarapacensis. Next base: position 4,838,290 of record NZ_JAHCDI010000004.1, read on the forward strand.
GAGTTGCGTCACGAATCAGGAGTAAACCCACCCAACCGCCGCATAGCAGTTTGTTGTCCCACCCTTTGCGGCGAGTTGACCGGTGTCGGTTCCTGGCACTACGCCGATCCGGACGTAGACTTCCCCCGTCACCGCGATCGGCTCAAAAGGATCACCAGCCCAGCGGGGCCATCTCCCCCGGCCCCGGGCGATCCGCACCGGTCAGTCCTGGCAAGAAGCCGGTCCCCCCGGCCCCGACATCTGGAGTTCACCCGCTCATGCGATCCCGCGTGATCATGGTGCTCGCCGTCACGGCGGTGCTGCTCGGCGGCGTCATGTTGGTTCCGGCCGCGTACGCCCGGCTCGCCGCGGGCGGGACGACCGCCACCGAGAGCGTCGCCGCGCCGACGCCCACCCCGCCACCACCACCGACCCTCGCCGCCGGCAAGGTCTCGGTGAACTTCAAGGGCGAGTTCTTCTCGTGGGCCCTGCTGGACCGGGAGTCCGACAAGCTCTCCGGCTCGAAGAACATGGCCGCGACCAGCTCGACCGAGTCGATGCTCAAGGCGTGGATCGTTGCCGACTACCTGCGCCGGCTGGGCGACAAGGAGCCGACCGCGGCGATGAAGGAGGCCGCCAGGCTGGCCATCCGGGACAGCAACGACGACGCGGCCAACAGGGTCTACGCCGCCGCAGGTGGGTCGTACCGCGTCCCGGCCGGCGGCCAGCCCGGTCCGGTGGTCAAGCGGGCGATCAGCGTCTGCGGCCTCACCGACACCAAGCGGGGCAACGTCGCGCCCTACGAGGGCTGGTGGAGCTTCACCCGGATGTCCCCCCGCGATGCCGTCCGGCTCGGCGACTGCATCGCCGACGGCACCGCCGCCGGCCCGAAGTGGACCAAGTGGCTGCTCACCGAGATGAGCAAGGTTCGTGGCAGCACCGCCGCCAAGGACCAGAAGGCCCGCTCGGGCGGCGGCAGGTGGGGCATCGTCGACGGACTCCCTGAGTCGATCACCAACCAAGGACCGGTCAGCATCAAGAACGGCTGGACGGCGCTCAACTACGACGGCAACTGGCACGTCAACTGCCTCGCCGTGACCAAGAAGTGGAGCCTCGCGGTGATGCTGCGCTACCCGCACAAGAGCGGTCTCGACTACGGCGCCGACGTCTGTGCCAGCGTCGCCTCCCAGCTGGTCACCCCGCAGCCCGGTGGTGCGCTCAAGGTGCCGCAGCAGCCGGTCGGAAAGCTCTGATGGCCAGTCGCGGCCACAGCGGCGAGACGTCACCGCTGCGGCTCGTCGCCATCGCGGCCGTGCTGATCGGGCTGGTTCTGGTGTCGCTGCGCCTGCTGCCCGGTTCACCCTTCGAGTCCACCGCCGCCGCCCAGTGGGGCCGGGGAGAGTCGCCCGCGGCCCGCGGAGACGACCTCACCGACCGCGGCGCGCGGCCGTCGCCGTCGCCGTCGCCCAGCCCGTCTCCGGAGCCCGAACCGCTGCCGTTCGAGGCGAAGGAGCTCGACCTGGACATCGACGGCTGGTACGGGTGGAGCGTGCTGGACCGACGCTCGGGCGAGATCATCGGCTCGGACGACATGGCCGAGACGAGCACCACCGCGTCCCTGATCAAATCCTGGATCGTCGCCGACTACCTGCGCCGCACCGCCGACGCCGGGCAGACCCCGAGTGACGCGAAGCTGGACGACCTGACCAGGATCATTCGGGACAGCGACAACACCCGCACGGAGCAGCTCTACACCCAGATCGGCCGGTCCGCCTCGATCAAGCGGCTGCTGTCGACCTGCGACCTGACCGACAGCAAGGTCTCCAGCGATCTCGGGTGGAGCCGGACCGAACTCTCGCCCCGCGACACCGCACGGCTCGGCAACTGCATCGCCGACGGCACGGCCGCCGGGCCCAAGTGGACGAAGTGGCTGCTCAACGAGATGCGCCAGGTACGCGGTGCGGGCGACTTCGGCATCCGCAAGGCGTTCCCGGCCGCCGAGGCCAAGAAGATCGCCATCAAGAACGGCTGGGTCGACCGCACCCGGGAGCAGGAGATCCACGTCAACTGCCTGGCGATCGGTGACACCTGGACGATGGGTGTGATGCTCCAGTACCCGATCAACAAGGGCTACGAGTACGGCATGGACAACTGCCAGAAGATCACCGAAGCCCTGCTGACCTCCACCCCCTGAACCCCCCGCTGACTCCAGGGCCTTGCCTCCGGCCCCGGGTCAGCGGGTGAAGAAGAACGGGCCGCCGGCCGGCAGCACCGGCACCTCGCCGATCTCGGCGGCGCGGCGGGCGAACTCGCGTAGGCCGGCAACCTGCCGCTCGCCGAGCGAGAAGTCCAGGGTGCGGAAGTACTCCGCGAGCGTTGCCGCGTCGAACGGCTCCCAGCGGGCCGCCGACTCGGCCACCTGGTCCAGCTCGGCCAGGCACAGGTCACGCGAGCGCAGGAACGCCTCGTGCACCTCCTTGACCAGGCCAGGATGGGCGGTGGCGAAGTCGCGGCGGACCGCCCAGACGGCGAAGACCATCGGCAGGCCGGTCCACTCCCGCCAGGCCTGCCCCAGGTCGGTCACCGCCAGGCCCTGTCGGGGCGCCTCGTAGTGGGCACGTAGCGCCACGTCGCCGATCAGGACCCCGGCGTCCGCCTCCAGCAGCATCTGGGTCAGGTCCGGCGGGCAGCGGAAGTACTTCGGGTGGACCCCGTACCGCTCGCGCAGCAGCAGCTGGGCGAGCAGCACCCCGGTCCGCGAGGTGGAGCCCAGCGCGACGCGGGCGCCGTCGAGGTCGGTCAACGGCCGGGTGCTCACCAGGTTGACCGACAGCACCGGCCCGTCGCTGCCCACCGCCAGGTCGGGAAGGAGCAGCAGATCGTCGGCGTGCCGCAGATACTCGACGAAGGTGATCGGCCCGATGTCCAGGTCACCGGCGACCAGTTGGGCGCTGAGCCGGTCCGGCGAGTCCTTGCGCAGGTCGACGTCGAGCAGGGCGCCGGAGCGCATCAGCCCCCAGTAGATCGGCAAACAGTTGAGGAACTGGATGTGCCCCACGCGGGGGCGGGCGACGCGATCGACCATGCCCCGACCGTAGCCCCGCCGTCCCCGGCCTGCTCAGCGGGCCGCCACCGAAGTGGCCAACCCCGCACCCGGCGCCGACGCCGCACCCGCCGGCATCCGGGGGTCGCGGGCGCACTCGGCCCGGACGACCCGCCGGACGGGCCCGACGAAGCCGAGCAGCACCAGCAGCCCGGCCGCCCCGCAGCCGACGATCAACGGGCGCGGCTCGGTCACCTCCAGCAGCAGGCCGCCGAGCAGGTAGCCGAACATCGCCGCCCCTGCACCGCCGCCCCCATCGCGGCGAACGCCCGGCCGCGGGCCGTTCCCGGGCGTCTCCCCGGCTCGGTGCCTCCGCCACCAGCCCGAACCGGGCCAGCGCGCGAAGGTGGTAGCTGGTCGCGCTCGGGGACAGGCCCGCCGCCTCGGCGCACTCGGTGGCGGTCACCGCTCCCTCGGTCGACGCCAGGTGTTCCATGATCGCGAGCCGGGCCGGGTGGACGAGCGCCCGCAGCGTCCGTGGGTCGCTGATCGTCACCCGGGGCGGCTCGGGGTGCGCCTCCGTCATGCCCCTATGATCCCCCGACCGGGGCAAAACCGGTTGCCGCCCGTCCGCCGGGGAGTAGGCTTCCCGTCTCCGCCCGACGGCCGCGGTGAGTAGCACCGCAGCGGACGTCTCCGCGCCGACCGATGAGTCGGAAACGCGAGCGGCAGCCTTTTTCCCGTGGCTAGGAGTACGCGGATGAGCCTGCACGCCCGAAACACCCCGCAGCGGCGGCAGCCCGACCTGGCCGACGAGCTGGCCGCCGAGCGGGCGCACCTGTCCAGTTCCCGGGAGGCACTGCACCGGATGCGGCAGCGCGCCGAGGCGCTCTTCGCCACCGGTGACAAGGTCGCCGGTGACGCGTACACCGCCGAGCAACTCGGGCGTCACCTGGCCCGGCGGGTGGCCGAACTGGCCGACGACCCGCGCACTCCGCTGTTCTTCGGCCGGCTCGACTTCGGCGACACGGACACCGAACACGCCGGGCGGCGCTACCACGTCGGCCGCCGGCACGTCACCGACGAACAGGGCGAACCGCTGGTGCTGGACTGGCGGGCCCCGGTCTCCCGCTCGTTCTACCGGGCCAGTGCCCGCGACCCGCAGGGCCTCGCCGTGCGGCGCCGGTTCGGCTTCGGCAACGGCGTGCTGACCAGCTTCGAGGACGAGCACCTGGACCGGGGCGAGGAACTCGGTACGGCCAGCCGGATCCTCACCGCCGAGATCGAGCGCCCGCGGGTCGGGCCGATGCGCGACATCGTCGCCACCATTCAGCCCGAGCAGGACGAGCTGGTCCGGGCCGATCTGGCCGCCTCGATCTGCGTGCAGGGGGCACCGGGGACCGGGAAGACCGCGGTCGGGCTGCACCGCGCTGCGTACCTGCTCTACCTGCACCGCGAGCGGCTACGGCGGTCGAAGGTGCTGATCGTGGGGCCGAACCGGGCGTTCCTGGGCTACATCGCGGCGGTGCTGCCCGCGCTCGGTGAGGTGGAGGTCGAGCAGGCCACCGTGGAGGATCTGGTCGATCACGTCACGGTTCGGGCGGTGGACCCGCCGGGCGTGGCCATCGTCAAGCACGACCCGAGGATGGCCGAGGTGCTGAGCCGGGCGGTCGACGCGTACGTCGGTGAGCCGACCGAACCGATCGTCGTCTCCGACGGCTCGTTCCGCTGGCGGATCGGGCTGGAGCCGCTGCGCCGGCTGGTCCACCAGACCCGCGCCGAGCAGTTGCCGTACGCCATCGGCCGGGAGCGGATCCGCGCCCGGGTGGTCGGGCTGCTGCAACGGCAGGCCGAGGCCCGGCGGGCCGAGTCGCCGAGCGACGCGTGGCTGCGCCGGGTCGGCCGATCGAAGCAGGTGACCACGTTGCTGGACGGGGTCTGGCCGGCGCTCACCCCGGACGGGCTGCTGCACGCGCTGCTCGCCGACCCCGACCGCCTCGCGGCAGCCGCCGACGGTCTGCTCTCCTCCGGCGAGCAGGCCCTGCTCACCGGCCCGGCCGGCACGAAGCTGGGGCGGACCCCGAAGGCCACCCGGTGGACGGCCGCCGACGCGGTGCTGATCGACGAGGCGGCGGGGTTGATCGAGCGGCCGGCCGGCTACGGGCACGTCGTGGTGGACGAGGCCCAGGACCTCTCCCCGATGCAGTGCCGGGTGATCGCCCGGCGCAGCGAGCACGGATCGCTCACCCTCCTCGGCGACCTGGCGCAGGGGACCGCGCCGTGGGCCGCCACCGACTGGCGGGAGACCCTGCGCCACCTGGGCAAGCCGGACGCCTCGGTGGTGCCGCTGACCGTCGGCTTCCGGGTGCCCGCCGCCGTGCTCGCCTTCGCCAACCGGCTGCTGCCGGCGCTGGCCGTCGACGTGCCGCCGGCCGAGTCGCTGCGCGGTGACGGCACGCTGGACGTGCGTACCGTGACCGATCTCGTCGGGGCGACCGTGGCCGAGGTGCGGGCGGCGCTCGGGCACGAGGGGTCCGTCGGGGTGATCGCCGACGACGACGCGGTGGACCGGCTGTGCGCGGCGCTGGCGGCGGCGGGGTCGGGTGCGCCACCCACGACGACGCGGCGGCCGGGGCGCGGGTCACGGTGATGCCCGCCACCCTGGTCAAGGGCCTGGAGTACGACCAGGTCATCGTCGTGGAGCCGGCCGCCATCGTGGCCGCCGAGCCGCGCGGACTGCACCGGTTGTACGTGGTGCTCACCCGGGCGGTCTCCCGGCTGTCGGTGCTGCACGCCGCCCCGCTGCCCACCCCGCTGCGCTGAGCGACCCACCGCACCGCACGCCCACGCGCAGGTGACCCCGTCGAACCTGGTCCCTTGCGTCCACCGACTAGACCGGTAGACGAGCACCGCCTGAAGGGAGCATCTCGTGATCCTCGCCCGAGCCGACCGGGCCAGCCGCCGCTACGGCAGCGTTCTCGCGCTGGATCAGGTGAACCTGGAGGTGCACGGGGGCGAACTGGTCGGCCTGCTGGGGCCGAACGGCGCCGGCAAGAGCACCCTGCTCAACCTGCTGGTCGGGCTGCGCAAGCCGACGTCGGGCCGGGTGGAGCTGTACGGCGGCGACCCGCGTGAACCGGCCAGCCGCCGGCAGGTCGGGGTCACCCCGCAGGAGACCGGGCTGCCCGCCACGCTGCGGGTCGGTGAGGTGGTGGACTTCGTCTCGGCCCACTACCCGGACCCGATCCCACGCGGCGAGTTGCTCGACCGGTTCGGCCTGAGCGAGCAGGTCCGGCGACAGACCGGCGGGTTGTCCGGCGGGCAGAAGCGCCGGCTCGCGGTCGCGCTGGCCTTCGTCGGCCGGCCCCGGCTGGTCCTGCTCGACGAGCCGACCACCGGGCTGGACGTGGAGGCCCGGCACACGCTGTGGGAGGCGATCCGCGCGTTCCACGCCGATGGTGGCACCGTGCTGCTGAGCAGCCACTACCTGGAGGAGGTGGAGGCGCTGGCCCACCGGGTGGTGGTGATCGGCCGGGGCCGAGTGCTCGCCGACGACAGCGTCGACGCGATCCGCGCCGTCGTCGGCGTACGCCGGGTGAGCCTGACCGCGGACGTGCTGCCGGCGCTGCCCGGCGTGGTCCGCACCGAGCAGGTCGACGGCCGGACCCACCTGCTCACCGCCGACGCCGACCAGCTGGTCCGGGATCTGGTCGCCAGCGGGGTCGCGTTCCGGGATCTGGAGGTACGCCCGACCTCGCTGGAGGAGGCGTTCCTCACCATCACGACCACCGCCGAAGCCGAGCCGGCGCCCGCCTGAGGAGACCCTGCCGTGCAACTCGTCCTGACCCATGCGCGCTACCAACTGCTGGAGACGATCCGCATCCCGATCGCGATCTTCGGCAGCGCGTTCTTCCCGGCCGTCGCGATGCTCTTCTTCGTGGTGCCGTTCGCGGGGAAGGACCCGGTGGCCGCCACCTTCGCCACCGGGGCGATGGTCACCTTCTCGGTGATGAGCGCCAACATATTCCAGTACGGCGTCGGCGTCGCCGAGGATCGGGCACAGCCCTGGGATCCGTTCACCCGGACGCTGCCGGCCGGGCCGGCCCGCGCTTCGCCGGCCGGATCGCGGCCGGGCTGATCGTCACCTATCTGTCGCTGATTCCTTTGGGGGTCATCGCGGCGACGCTCACCGCGGCCCGGATCGGCCCGGGGGCGTTCCTGCTGGCGCTGGTCACCGTGGGGGTGATCTCGGTGCCGTTCACGCTGATGGGGTTGAGCATCGGGTATTCGCTGCCGAGCAAGGCGGCGATCGTGGTGGCCCAGCTCGTCTTCTTCCCGCTCGCCTTCGGCGGCGGGCTGCTCTCCGCCCCCGGCAGCGCGCCCGGTTTCATCGAGGCGATCGCGCCCTATCTGCCCACCCGAGGCGCCGTGGAGTTGATGTGGGCGGCCGTCGGCGACTACTCGATCAACCCGTTGTCGCTGGTCATGCTCGGTGTGTGGGTGGTGGTGCTGGCCGCGCTCGCCGGGTGGGCGTACCGGCGGGACGAGGGTCGCCGGTTCAGCTGACGTTCGCCCCGTTTCCGCCCCGGGCGGCCACCGGACGGTGCCACGATGCCGGGGAGGGCGGTCGGTCGGCGGTCGCCTGAGGTCGAGAGGGGTGGCCGTGGCCAGCGTCCCACCGGGTACGCCCTGCTGGGCCGACCTGGCGACGCCCGAACTCGACGCGGCCCGACGGTTCTATCCGGAACTCTTCGGCTGGACCGGCCGGGTGGATGCCGAGCCGGAGGCCGGCGGGTACACGACATTCCTGCTGGGCGGCCGGGCGGTGGCCGGCGCGGGCCAGCCGGCCGTACCGGATCAGGTGCCGATCTGGTCGACGTACGTCGCCACCGACGAGGCCGACCTGGTCGCCGGCCGGGTGCAGCGGGCCGGCGGGCAGGTGGTGGTGCCGCCGTTCGAGGTCTTCGACCGGGGCCGGATGGCGGTCTTCACCGATCCGGCCGGTGCCGCGTTCAGCGTCTGGCAGCCGATGGCCTTCCCGGGGGCCGAGGTCTTCGACGTTCCCGGTGCGATGAGCTGGACCGAGTTGGTCACGCCCGACCCGGACGGGGCGAGGACCTTCTACGAGCTGGTCTTCGGGTGGCAGCCCGAGGAGGAGCCGATGGGGCAGGCCGCCTACACCGGATGGCGGCTGGGCGACCGGATGGTGGCCGGGATGATGCCGCCCCGGGGCGCCGACTTCCCGGCGGATTCGCCGGCCTACTGGTCGGTGTACTTCTCGGTGGCCGACGCGGACGCCACGGCGGCGCACGCCGCCGAGCTGGGCGGCTCGATACTGGTCCCACCCCGCGACATCCCGGCCGGCCGCACCGCCGCCCTCCGCGACCCGCACGGCGCCCTCTTCTCCGTCATCACCCTCACCCCCCCACCACCCTGACCCCCAAGCGCGTCGATCATGGAGTTGTGGTTGTCAGTTTGTGGCTATTCGTCGCTTTGAAAAGGCGCCACAACTCCATGATCGACGCGCATGGGGGTGGGGTGGGTGGGGCGGGTGGGGAGGACTAGGGGGCCGTGGGGGCCGGGGATGATCCGGACGTGGGCGCGGTAGTGGTGGGCGAGGAGGTCCTCGGTGAGGACTTCGGTGGGGGTGCCGGTGGCGGCGATCCGGCCGCCGGCGAGCAGCACCAGGCGGTCGGCGTACTCGCCGGCGATCGACAGGTCGTGCATGGTGGCCAGCACGGTCAACCCGTGCGTGCGGCGCAGCTGGTCAACCAGTTCCAGGACCTCCTGCTGGTGGCCAATGTCGAGCGCGCTCGTCGGTTCGTCGAGCAGCAGCAGGGTGGCGCCCTGGGCCAACGCCCGGGCCAGGAAGACCCGCTGCCGCTCGCCGCCGGAGAGGGTGGCCAACTCGCGGGCCTGGAAGCCGGCGAGGTCGAGCCGGTCGAGCACCTCGTGCACCACGGCGAGGTCGGCACCGGACTCCCGGCCCAGCGGCGGGATGTACGGGTTGCGGCCGAGCAGCACGTAGTCCAGCACCGCCATGCCGGGCGGTACGACCGGGGACTGGGCGACCGTGGCCACCACCCGGGCCCGTTCCCGCCGGCCCAGCGCGCCCAGCGGCGTACCGAAGAGCCGGACGGCGTCCGGCGCGGGGAGCAGGCCGCCGACGGCGCGCAGCAGCGTCGACTTGCCGGCGCCGTTGGGCCCGATCACGGTGACCCACTCGCCGACCGCCACGGTCAGGTCGATGCCGGCGAGGATCGGCACCCCGTCCAGCCGGACCCGCAGGTCCCGTACCTCGACGGCGGGGTCGGCCGGGGGTGCGGTCACGTCAGCACCCGCCGGGCGGAACGCAGCACCAGGACGAAGAACGGGCCGCCCAGCAGCGCGGTGACCACCCCGATCGGGATCTCCTGCGGTGCGGAGGCGGTCCGCGCCACCACGTCGGTCAGGGCCAGGAAGGCGCCACCGAACAGCAGCGACAGCGGCAGGATGACCCGGTAGCTCGACCCGGCGAGCAGTCGTACGGTGTGCGGCACGATGATGCCGACGAAGCCGATCAGGCCGGACGCGGAGACCGCGGCGGCGGTGCCCAGCGAGGCGGCGGCGATCAGCAGGTACCGGGACCGCTGCGGGTGAAGGCCGAGGCTGGCCGCCTCGTCGTCACCGACCGAGAGCACGTCCAGCTCGCGCCGGAGCAGCAGGATGACCAGACTGGTGAGCAGGAAGTACGGCAGGACCAGCCGGACGTCCTGCCAGCCGGCGGTGGCCAGCCGCCCGAGCAGCCAGGAGTACACCTGCTGGATGCTGTCCGCGTGGCGTTGCAGCAGGTACGTCTGCCCGGCGCTGAGGAACGCGGAGACGGCCACCCCGGCGAGGATCAACGCGGCCGGCGAGCGGCTGCGTCCCCCGGCGGCGCCGAGCAGGTACGTCATCGTGACCGCGCCGAGCGAGCCGACGAAGGCCGCCAGCGGAATCGTGACCGGCAGCCCGCTCAGTGACCCGCCCGCCCCCACCCCGAGGGTCAGCACCACGGTGACCGCCAGCCCCGCCCCGGCGGCGACGCCGAGCAGGTACGGGTCGGCCAGCGGATTGCGGAACACCCCCTGGTACGCCCCACCGGCCAGGGCGAGCAGCCCGCCGACCAGCAGGCCCAGCACCGCGCGGGGCAGCCGCAGCTCGGTGACGATGGCGACCTCGCGCTCGGTCAGCCCGCTGTCCAGGCGTACCCCCGGGAGCAGGTTGAGCAGTTCGATCGCGACGCTGCCGGGCGGCAGGCTGACCGGGCCGAGCGAGACGCCGGCGACCAGGGCGACGAGCACGGCGAGCACACCGGCGGCGAGCCAGCGTTTCCGCAGGCCCCCCGGTCGGGGCGGCGTGGCCACCCCGACCGGTCCGACCTTTTTCAGCGTTCGCGGCATGGCCGGCCCTCGCTACCGCTGGCCCTCCGTCACGATGCGGGCAGTTCGGCGGTGGCGTCCACGATGGTGCGCAGCAGGTCCACCACGCGCGGCCCCCAGCGGGAGGCGATGTCGTCGTCGAGCTCCACGATCTGGTCGTTGCGCACCGCGTTGATGCTGGACCAGCCGCTGCGGGCCTTGACCGTTTCGGCGCTCTGCTGGCAGCACGTGACGTCGGAGAGGAAGACGAAGTCCGGGTTGGCCTTGACGATCACTTCCTGGGACAGCTGCGGGTAGCCGGCGCTTTTGCCGTCGGCGTCGGCCGCGTCGGCGATGTTCTCCAGGCCGGCGAGGGTGTAGACCGAGCCGATGAAGGTCTTGCTGGTCGCGGTGTAGAGCTCCGGGCCCAGCTCGTGGAAGTAGGTGGGCGCCGTCGCCCGCTGCGGCACCTCGGCCACGATCTTCGTGATGTCGTCCTTCATCCGCTGCACCACGTCGGCCGCCGCGTCGGTGTTGCCGGTGAGCGTGCCCAGCTCGGTGAGCTGCCGGTACGAGTCGTCCAGGGTCTGCGCCGCCGGGGTCAGGTAGACCGGGATCCTCAGCGCGGTGAGCTGGTCGACGATCTTGTTGCGGTCGTCGCTGAGTACCACCAGATCGGGGTCCTTCGCGGCGATCGCCTCGGCGTTCGGCTGATAGCCGGACAGGTCCGTCTTCGGCGCGTCGGCGGGGAAGTTGGACTGGTCGTCGACGGCGGTGACCTGCGGGCCGGCCCCGACCGCGAAGAGCATCTCGGTGGCCGTCGCCGACAGCGAGACGATCTTCTCGGGCCGCTGTTCCAGGGTCAGTCCGCCGACGGTGACGGGGAAGGCGGCGGCGGTCGGGCTGCCGCTGGGGGCGGGTGTCTCGGTGGTCTTCTCGGCGCAGGCACCGAGCGCGAGCGCGGCCACCGCAAGGGTGGCGGCGAAGACCCGGGGGGTACGTCTGAACATCGGTCCTCCTGTCGGTCGAGGATTGCGGTGCTTCGCCGACAGGGAGCCTGAGCGCCCGTCCGCGAGGCGCCCTTCCTCGAGAGCGCGAATCGCGACCGCGCCACAGGCGACCTGGCTCGTCCCCGGTTTCGGGGCATCACAGTTGCGGGACAGCGCCGGTGTCGCACCGGCTTCGCTGCGGCGGGTCGGTAAGACCGTAGCGCACGCCCGGGCTACGGCCCGTCGAGCGGGCCGGCGGCGCTTGCGGGCGGCCCGCCGGGACAACGACCACTCGCCGGCCTTTGTCCGTTTGGTCCTTGAGACGGGGCCCCGGCGCGAGGGGATGCCGGGGCCCCGTCCCGCTCAGGAGGCGGTGATGGTGACGTTGTCCACGGCCGCCTCGACCAGGCTGGCCGTCGAGGCGTCCGCGGCCTCCACCAGGATCCGGATCGACTGTCCGGCGTACGGGCTGAGGTTGAGGTTCGACACCGCCCAGGCACCGTTGCGGTTGCTGGCGGCACCGGCCTGGGTGAGCAGCGCCGTGGTGCCGCCGTTGTGCACCACGCTGACCCGGAGGTAGTCCGCCGAGGACGCGTTCGAGCCGTGCGCCAGGTACCAGGCCAGCGACAGCGTCAACGTGCCGCTGGACGGCAACGTGACGGCCGGGGACCGGGCGCTGGTGACGCCGCTGTCGATGTCGTAGCTGCCCGCGCCACTGCCGGCGAGCCGGCCGGTGACCAGGTCGTTGCTGCCCGCGTACGGGTTGAGTTGCTTGGCCCCGCTGGAGCTGGTGGCCTGCGCGGCGCCCCGCTCCCACTGGCCGGTGGCCGCGGTGTCGGTGCCGTTCGGGTTGATCGTCCAGCCGGTCGCGGTCTCGAAGGTGTCGGACCAGACCGTGGTCCCGCCGCCACCGCTGCCGCAGTACTGGGCCTGCTTGCCGATCGCCCGGTACGGGCAGTCGGCGTACTCGGAGAGGATCAGCACCGCCTCACGGTTGCGCGAGGTCTGCTGCGGGATCACCTCGTCGGGCGGGTAGAAGCCGCCACCGGAGGCCGATCCCGGATACAGCTCGAAGGTGTACGCCCAGATGCCGTGCGCGGCCCACATCCAGTCGATGCTGCTGCCGTCGGTGATGTACAGGTCGCTCGACTGCTGCGGGGTGAAACCGTTTGTCGCCGCCATCTGCTGGCCGATGGTGGCGAAGGTGTTGTACTGGTCGGCACTCATCCCCGGGGCGGTGTTGTTGTACGTGTAGCCGTACGGCCAGAGCACCAGTTGCGAGTAGGTGTGGAAGTCGATGTTGGCCTTGATCTGCTGCACGCCGCCGACCACCCGGCTGTTGACGAAGTTGCGCAGCGCCTGCGTCTCGGGTGCGGAGAACGCCGACGGACCCCGGTAGGTGTCCGAGGAGGTCGAGCCGGACGAGCCGCCGCAGCAGCCCCAGTTGTAGCTCCAGTTCCGGTTCAGGTCGGTCCCGACGTACGACGATCCGCTGTTGGGCTGGCGGTTCTTGCGCCAGGACCGGTAGGAGCCGGTGGCGATGTCGTACTCGCTGCCGTCCGGGTTGACCGACGGCACGACCCAGATCTCCCGGCCGTTGACCAGACTGGTGATCCGGGAGTCGGAGCCGTAGCCGTCGGTGAACTGGTTGAGCAGGTAGATCGCCATCTCGACGGTCAGGTGCTCGCGGGCGTGCTGCTGCGAGTTGAACAGGATCTCCGGCTCGTCCTCGTCGGTGGCGACGTTGTCGGAGATCTTCACCGCGACCAGGTCACGACCCTCGTACGAGGTGCCGATGCTGACCTTCCGCGCGATGGTCGGGTGGTCGGCGACCACCTTGTTGACCGCCGCGATCATCTCCGGGTAGTCGTGGTAGTTGGCGTCGGCCGACGGGAAGCCGAAGATGCCGACGTCCCCCTCGGCCTGTCCGCGGTCGGTCGGCAGGGCGGCGATCGCCTCCAGCCGGAACCCGAGCCGGGTGATGGCGGCAGCCTCGGCACGGGTTGCCGAGATGTGCAGCACTCCGTGCTCCGAGTAGTCGATCGCGGCACCCGTACGGGCGACCGCGTTGCGGTCGGCGAGCGTCTTCGGGCCGAGCACCCGGTAGGGCACGGCGGCCGGCTGTTCGTCCCGGTTGGGTGCCGGTTCGGCGGAGACCGGCGGCGTGGCGATGGTGAGCAGGCCGAGCCCGGCGGCGACGATGAGCGCCAGGGTGCGGCGGACGGGGATAGAACGGAAGGCCATGGAGACAACCTCCTCGAGGCGCGGGGATCCCCCGCTCGGTAGCAGACAGCCCACCACCGGTCACATGGTCATATCAATATTCATCGTTTTATGGACCATCCCAGCCGGATCGTCACACCGGCAACATCCTTCTTCCGACCCGGACGCGGCGAAGCCCGGCACCGGCCCACGGGTCGGCGCCGGGACGGCTCGGACCGACAGGTCGTCGCTCAGCCGATGGGTTCGGTGCCGCTCAGGCCGACGGGCCGCGGCCCGGCTCCGAGGTGTCGCCCGGCTGGCCGGCGGCGGAATCGTCCTGGCCACCGGCCGGCGCGTCGCCGTCGGCCTGGTCGTCGCCGGCCAGTGCGGCCCGCAGCCGCTCCTTCTCGGAGCGGCGACGCTCGGCGGCGGCGGCCATCTCCTCGGCCATCTCGTCACGCCACCCCTTGAGCAGGAAGAACGAGAGGGCGGCGGAGAACAGCAGCGCCAGAATCAGCTTCAGGAAGATATCCAGGTCGACCGGCCAGAGGGCCGCCAGCACGCCCACGAACAGGCCGATCCGGCCGAGCGTGTACTTGACCGCCGCACTCACGTTCGTCCGCTCCGCTCGCTCACGTCGCCCCTCCGTCTCTGCGCCGTCCGGCCGACGGCGTTCGCAGTCCCGGGTTGCCGGTCACCCGGCCGGCCCGGCCTCAGCCCGATCACCTGGCAAGCCCCGCCTCAGCTCGTCCGGTCGGCCAGCCAACGGACGCCGGGGAACCAGACCAACGCATAGACCACGGTGAACGCCGTCGCGGCCAGCACACCGGACAGCAGCGGCGGCAGCCCGGCCGCCACCCCAGCCAACAGCATCCCGGAAACCACTGCCATCGCGACGGCCACCAGCGCGGCCACCACCCGGGGTGCGCCGAACTCCCAGGCCCGGAAGTCCTCCCAGAACAGCCAGGCGGGCAGGATCACGGCCAGCCAGCCGTTGGCCTGGCCGAAGTCGCCGGCACCGAACCAGGCGAAGGCCCCGTCGAAGAGCACCAGCACCAACAGCCCGATGACCACCCCGGCCAGGCCGATCCCGACCAGGTCGCCCAAGGTCCGGATGCGGCCCTCGGCGTCCCGGCGGGGAAACGCGCTCTGCTGCTCGGTCATCGTCGTGTCAGGGTACGCGCGGGTCAGGCCCAGACCTGCTGCGGCTCGGCGCGCCGGTCGGCCAGCGTCGGCGCGGCATCGTACTCGCGGACCACCTCGTAGCGGGTGTTCCGCTCGACGGGGCGGAATCCGGCGTCCCAGATCAGGTGCAGCAGGTCGTCGCGGTGCATGGTGTTCGGCGTGCCGTACGAGTCGGCGTCGTGGGTGATCTTGTATTCGACGACCGAGCCGTCCAGGTCGTCCACGCCGAAGTTGAGCGAGAGCTGCGCCACCGAGAGCCCGTGCATCACCCAGAAGCACTTGACGTGCGGCACGTTGTCGAACAGCAGCCGGGAGACCGCGAAGGTCTTCAGCGACTCGGCCGGCGAGGCCATCGTCGTCCGCGCCTGGATCCGGTTACGGATCTTGCCGTCCGCCGAGTCGACGAAGTCGTGCTGGTAGCGCAGCGGAATGAAGACCTGGAAGCCGCCGGTCTCGTCCTGCAACTCGCGCAGCCGCAACACATGGTCGACCCGGTGCCGGGGCTCCTCGATGTGGCCGTAGAGCATGGTCGACGGGGTCTTCATGCCCTTGGCGTGCGCCAGCCGGTGGATCCGCGACCAGTCCTCCCAGTGGCAGGCGTGGTCGACGATGTGCTGGCGGATTTCCCAGTCGAAGATCTCGGCGCCGCCGCCGGTCAACGACTCCAGGCCGGCGTCCATCAGCTCGTCCAGGATCTCGTCGGCGCCGAGCCCGCTGATCTTCTCGAACCACTGCACCTCGGTCGCGGTGAACGCCTTGAGCTTGATGTTCGGCAGCGCCGCCTTCAGCTCGCGCAGCACCTTGGGGTAGTAGCGCCAGGGCAGCGTCGGGTGCAGGCCGTTGACGATGTGCAGCTCGGTGAGCTGCTCGTCCTGCATCTCCTTGGCCTTGCGGACCGCCTCGTCGATGCGCATCGTGTACGCGTCCTTCTCGCCCGGCTTGCGCTGGAACGAGCAGTACGCGCAGCTCGCGCTGCACACGTTGGTCAGGTTCAGATGCCGGTTGACGTTGAACATCACCCGGTCGCCGTTCATCTCGGTGCGCCTGTGGTGGGCCAGCCGGCCCAACCAGGTCAGGTCGTCGCTGGAGTAGAGGGCGACCCCGTCCTCACGGGTCAGCCGCTCCCCCGCGTACACCTTCGCTTCCAGCTCACGCTTGAGTCCGGCGTCCATCGAAAGCCCGTCCCCTTCCACCTGCGACCGCGACCCGATTCTGGTCGCGACCCGAGCCTACGTCGACCGCACGCGCAGCTCACACCGTGGTCCGCGGGTGGCGTGGACGACAGCGGCTCTCAGCCTCCTGTTACCCGCGCAGACATCGACACCACTGCACTCGATGAGGTAAGACAGGGTGGGACACGACACATCTTGGTAATGTCCCGAGCCGCCGCGCGACCCGGCGCGGCAGAGCAAGCCGGACGGGGAGCGGAATGGTCGACAGCGCGAACGGGCGGCGACAGCAGCGACGACGGAGTCCGGTGGTCTCGCCGGTGCTGCGGCCGATGCTCTGGTCCGCACTGCTCGGTGCCGTCGCCAGCGCCGTCCTCGCCACCCCCGCCTACGCCGAGCCGGGCGTACCCGTCACGGTGCCCGACACCGGCTCCCGCCCGGCCATCACCGGCCTGCTCCAGTTGCCCGGCGGCGCGCCCGCCGGTACGCCGGGCCTGGGCGTCCCGCCGGTCGGCACCCCGCTGCCAGTGCCCTCGAGACGCAGATCGACGCCGCCGAGGCCCGCGTCGCCGAGTTGGGCACCCGGCTGCTCGAACTGGAACAGCAGCGCGCCGAGGTCGAAGCCCAGTTCCTCGCCGCGGAACGCGACCTCGAGTTCGCCCAGGCCTCGCTCCAGCAGGCGCAGCAGCGCGCCGACCATGCCGCAGCCGAGGCGATCAAGGCTGCCGCCGCGCTGCCGCCCGGTGGTTTCGCCACCGATCTGCACGACCTGGACCTGCTCAGCCGGGCGAACCGGGGCGAGAAGGTCGAGCACGCCACCGGCCGGGCGAACGGCGAGTTGGCCCGCACCCGTGCCGACGAGCAGGTGGCCACGCAGGCGTACACGGCGGCCCAGTCCCGGCTGCGCGGCGTCCAGGAGCAGTACACCGCCACCCAGCAGGCACTGCGTGCCGAGGAGGCCAAGCTGCTCCAGCTGCGCGAGGACAACGCCGCGCAGTTGATCGAGCTGGCCCGCCAGCAGGAGGCCACCGAGCAGCAACTCGGCGCCGACTACGTCGACCAGACGGCCGGCGGGCTGGCCGCGCATCCGACCGCGCTGGCCGCCGTCGCGTACGCCCGCAAGCAGCTCGGCGACCCGTACGTCTGGGCGGCCGAAGGGCCGAACTCGTTCGACTGCTCTGGTCTGATGTGGGCGGCGTACCGGTCGGCGGGCCACTACAAGCTGCCCCGGGTCTCTCGGGACCAGTACCGCGCGACCAGCTCGCGCACCGTGCCGCGCAGCGCGCTGCTCCCCGGCGACCTGCTCTTCTTCGCCTCCGGCAGCAGCTGGACGAGCATCCACCACGTGGGGATGTACCTCGGCGGCGGCAAAATGATCCACGCACCGACCACCGGCGACGTGGTGAAGATCGCGACCGTCCGCTGGTCCCGGCTCTACGCGGCGACCCGGGTGGTCGGTGCGATCCCGGCGCCCACGTCCTCGCCCACCCCGACGCCGAAACCGACCAAGACGCCTAAGCCCACACCCAAGCCCACCCCGACGAAGACGCCGAAGCCCACGCCGGAGCCGACGAAGACGCCGAAGCCCACGCCGACGGGCAGCACCTCGCCGTCGCCGACGCCGACGGGCAGCACCTCGCCGTCACCCACGCCGACGGGCACCTCGTCGCCGAGCGCGGAGGCCAGCAGCGCCAGCCCGACCACGGAGGCCAGCAGCGCCGACCCCACCACGGAGGCCAGCAGCGCCGACCCCACCACGGAGGCCAGCAGCGCCAGCCCCACCACGGAGGCCAGCAGCGCCGCGGCGGAGGCGAGCAGCTCGGCCAGCCCGTCCACCCTGGGCGGACGCTGACCGGGGGAGCCCCCACCTCCGACGGCTCGACCTGGCCCGGATGATCCGGGGCCCCGGTTCCGCCACGTCGACGACCACAACACCCCGGAGTGCCGTAGCCGCTCCGGGTGTGCCGCGCGGGCGGAATGTGGCACGGTGTCACTCAGGCACTCCCGGTCCGTCGGTCCGGGTCCGGGTGCGAGCGTGGCGCGGAGGGCGACGATGAGCGAACACGAGGTTCCGGTCGACCCTGGATCCACTCCCGCCCCGCCCACCAGCGCGGCCGACGCCCGCCCGCCGGGCGGTACGACCGGCTCCGGCGGCGGCACCACGTACCGGGCGACGGCCACCGCCGGAGCGGTGGGGACGAACGGCGCCACCGGTCCGGCCGCGACTGGGACCGCGGGCTCTGCCGGCGTTCCTGAGCAGCGGGAGGCGGCGCCACCGAGACCGGTGCGGGCCAGCGTCCGGATGCCGGGCCAGAGCCGGGTGAGCATGGACGAGGCACAATCCGCTCGCAGCGGCGGCAAGGCGTCCGGCGTCTACCGGTCCGCACCGGCCGACCCGGAGCCCGTCAAGCCACCGGAACCCGCCCCGGCACCGGAGCCGGCAGGGCCACCCACGCCGCCCGTACCCGAGCCCAAGCCGACGCCGGTGCCCGCGCCGGAGCCCGCGCCCCACCCACCCGCGCCGGTGCCCGGCCCGACCCCGCCCGTCCCGGCACCACCGGGGCCGTACCCGCCGGGGCCGGTGCCCGCTCCGCCACCCGGCCCCCACCCGTCGCCACCTGCGCCGAGGCCGGTGCCCCCGCCGCCACCGGGTCCCCGCCCGTCGCCACCGGTGCCGGGGCCGCCGACGCCGCCCCCGGCCCGCCCGTGCCGGCTCCGCCACCGCCGCCCGGCCCGATGCCCGCACCACCGTTCCCGCCCCGCCGGCCACCACCGGCGCTCCCACGCCCGCCGCAGCGACTCCGGTGGCAGCCCGGTGGCCGGCCGCGCCGGCCGGAGCGGCCGGCGTCGTATCCGGGACGGAGACGCCGACCGAGGCGCGGACCGCCGCACCGGACGTCCCGGTCGTGCCGGCCCCGGCGCTGCCGGTCTGGCCGCCACCGACCAATCCGGGCGGGCGCCGGGACGAGCCCTCCCCGGCTCGCCGGGCGTGGCACCCGGCGGTCATCCCGTCCGGGCCTGCTCCCCGCCGGGTGGATCGCCGGCCGGCAACGGACCGGACCTCCTCGGACCGGCCGACCGGACCCGACCGGCCGGCGCGAGGCCCCCGCCGACGGGCGCGAGCGGCACCCGCACCGTCCCGGAGGGCCGGGCCTGAGCGCCTACTACTCCGGCGCGGACGGCTCGGCGACCGTGGCCTTCCCGGCGGGTGAGCAGGAGAACTCCGGCTCGTTGACCGGGCACATCCTGGGCCAGGGTTGGGCGGAGACGTCCGCCGAGAGGTCCAGCAGCAACGTCCGGGTCGTGCTCGTGCTGGCGGTCGCGCTGAGCCTGCTGGTGGCGATCAGCGTGCTGGTCGTGCTGGTCGCCAACGACGCGCTGAGTGGCGCGATCAACGGCCTGCTCAAGTGACGGGCGAGGTGAGTCCGCCCACTACCCCCGTACGGCCCGGGTGGGTTCGCGGCGACCGCCGTACACTTGTCGCTGATCACTGACCCGGCGCGTCACCACGCGCCCATGGGCGTTCTTGCGGACGATCCGGCGGCAACCTGCCGCGGCGGGACATCGCAGAGGTGCGCCCCGCTCGAAAGGCATTACTTGACCACCTCCGCTGTCCCCGGCATGTTCCCGATCTCCGTCGACCTTTCCGCCGAGCCGCAGCCGGCCGGCACCACCGCGCCGGACGCCTCGATCACCTTCGAATCGCTCGGCCTCCCCCGGCCGTTGGTCCGCACCCTCGCCCAGCAGGGGATCACCACTCCGTTCGAGATCCAGCGCGCCACCGTGCCGGACGCGCTGGCCGGACGAGACGTGCTGGGCCGCGGGCAGACCGGCTCCGGCAAGACCCTCGCCTTCGGCCTGCCGCTGCTGGCCCGCATCGCCGCCGGCGGGCGGGCCGGCCACGGCATCCGCGGGCCCTCGTCCTGGTCCCCACCCGGGAACTCGCCATGCAGGTCAACGACGCACTGCTGCCGCTGGGCAGGGCCGTCGGCGTTTTCCTGAAGACCGCCGTCGGCGGAGTGCCCTACGACCGTCAGATCGATGCCCTGCGGCGCGGGGTGGAGGTCGTGGTGGCCACCCCGGGCCGGCTCGCCGACCTGATCGACCGGGGCATCTGCCACCTTGACGATGTCGAGATCACCGTGCTCGACGAGGCGGACCAGATGGCCGACATGGGCTTCCTGCCCGAGGTCACCGACCTGTTGGCGAAGACACCGGCGCGCGGGCAGCGGCTGCTCTTCTCGGCCACGCTGGACGGTGACGTGGACGCGCTGGTGCGGCGGTTCATGACCGATCCGGTCACCCACTCCACCGCACCGGCGACCGCGGCCGTGTCCACCATGGACCATCACCTGCTGCTCGTCCCGCCGCAGGACAAGTTCCCGGTGACGGCCTCGATCGCGGCACGGTCCGGGCGGACCATCGTCTTCGCCCGTACCCAGCTGGGGGTGGACCGGCTCGTCACGCAACTCGCGGCCGTCGGCGTACGCGCCGGTGGGCTGCACGGCGGCAAGACCCAGCGGATGCGTACCCGCGTCCTCGCCGAGTTCCGCGAAGGCCGGACCAACGTCCTGGTCGCGACCGACGTGGCGGCCCGTGGCATCCACGTCGACGGGGTCTCGCTCGTGCTGCACGTCGACCCGCCGAAGGATTCGAAGGACTACCTGCACCGTGCGGGGCGCACCGCCCGGGCCGGTGAGGCGGGTGCGGTGGCCACCCTGGTGCTGCCGAAGCAGCGCCGCACCACCCTGGCGATGCTGGAGAAGGCCGGTGTGGAGCCGGCCCAGGCACGGGTTCGCGCCGGTGACCCCGCCCTGGCCGAGCTGACCGGGGCACGGGAGCCGAGCGGGGTGCCGGTGCGGGACGAGCCGGAGCAGGGCCGTCGCAACGGTCGGCCGGGTGGTCCACGGCGGTTCGGCGACCGCCCCGCGAGCGAGCGCCGGTTCGGTGACCGCGCCGGCGACCGCCGCTACGGGGACCGCCCCGCCGGCGAGCGCCGCTTCGGCGGTGATCGGGGCGGCCGGTCGGAGGGCCGGAGCACGCACGACCGGCCACGGGAGGAACTGCGTGGGGCGGCTGGGCGCCCACGGGCGCGCAGTTACTGATCGAAGTCACCCGCCCGGCGGGACCGGTCTTCGGCGCATGCGCTGCCCGGTCCCGCCGGGTGGCGTAACGTCCCGTTCATGCCGACCACGCCGAAAACGCTGCTGTGGACCCGGACCGACACCGCTGGCGCCGAGCATGCCCTGGTCGACGACGGCCAGGGCATGCTCGCGCACGGCACGCAGGTCGCCGTCGATCCGATTCCCTACACGTGTCGTTACCAGGTGGCCACCGACGCCGACTGGTCCAGCGTCCGGCTGGAGGTCGAGGTCGAGGGCGCCGGCTGGCGGCGCAGCGTACGGCTGGAGCGGGCGACGCAGCGGTGGCGGGTGACCGCCGCGGAGCAGGGCGACCTGGACGCGGTCCTGGCCGCCGGCGGGCACGCCCCGGCCGGGCTGCCCGGCGTCGAGGATCCGGACCGACTGGCCGACGCCCTCGACGTGGATCTTGGCGGCTCGCCGCTGTTCAACACGCTGCCGCTGCGCCGGCTCGGCCTGACCACCAGGCCCGCCGACACCAGCCACCGGATCGACGTGGCCTGGGTGCTGGTGCCGAGCCTGGCGGTGTTACCCACCGAGCAGGTCTACACCGGGCTCGGGCCGGAGCGGTTCCGGTACGCCAGCGAGGGCTTCAGCGCCGAGGTCGAGGTGGATCGGGACGGCTACGTCCGGCGCTATCCCGGCCTGGCGGAGCGCCAGGCGCCCCGCTGACCGGGATCAGGCCGGCCAGCTGCCGTCGGCCAGGAAACGTTCGACCGTGGCCAGGTGCGGTGCCAGGTCGAGGGCCTGTCCCGCCACCCACTCGTCGGCGTAGTACGTGTCGGCGTACCGGTCGCCCGCGTCGCAGATCAGGGTGACCACCGAGCCGGTCCGCCCGGCGGCCAGCATCTCGGCGATCAGGCCGAAGGCACCCCACAGGTTGGTGCCGGTCGACCCGCCCACCCGCCGGCCCAGCACCGCCGAGGCGGCCCGCATGGCGGCCAGGGAGGCGGCGTCGGGCACCTGCATCATCCGGTCCACCACCGAGGGCAGGAACGACGCCTCGACGGTCGGCCGGCCGATCCCCTCGATGCGGGAGCCGCGCCCGGTGTCCACCAACCAGTCCGCCGCCTGCCAGGCGGGATAGAACGCGGAGTTCTCCGGGTCGACCACGCAGAGCTTGGTGGGCAGCCGCCGGTAGCGGGCGTACCGGCCGATGGTGGCGCTGGTGCCGCCGGTGCCCGCGCCGACCACGACCCAGGCCGGTACGGGGTGCCGCTCCAGGGCGAGCTGAGCGTAGATCGACTCGGCGATGTTGTTGTTGCCGCGCCAGTCGGTGGCCCGCTCCGCGTAGGTGAACTGATCCATGTAGTGCCCGCCGGAGTCCTCGGCGAGCCAGCGCGCCTCGATGACCACCTTCGCCGGGTCCTGGACCAGATGGCACCGCCCGCCCTGGAACTCGATCTGGGCGATCTTCTCGGGCGAGGTGGCGGCGGGCATCACCGCGATGAAGGGCAGCCCCAGCATCCGGGCGAAGTACGCCTCGGAGACCGCGGTGGAGCCCGACGACGCCTCGATGACCGTGGTGTCCGGCCCGATCCAGCCGTTGCAGAGCCCGTACAGGAACAGCGAGCGGGCCAGCCGGTGCTTCAGTGACCCGGTCGGATGAACCGACTCGTCCTTGAGGTAGAGGTCGATCCCCCACCCCCGGGGCAGCGGGAAGGGCAGCAGGTGGGTGTCGGCGGACCGGTTGGCGTCCGCCTCCACCGCCGCGATCGCCTCGGTCACCCACCGCCGGCTGGCCTCGTCGCACCGGTCGAGATGAGTCACGCCCGGAAACGTAGCAAGCCGGCCCGGCGGGCCGGGCGCCGCACCGGGATCAGGTCGGCGGCGAAGCCACCGACTGCGGCCGGTTCTCCCACTTGGTCGAGAGCGCGATGCCGGTGCGGGTGGAGGCGACCCCGGGTGTCCGGTTCAGCCGCACGATCAACTGCTCCAACTCGGCGATGGTGCCCACCCGGGCCTTGAGCAGGAACGACTCGACTCCCGCCATGAAGTAGCAGGACTCGATCTCGGGCATGACCCGGAACGCCTCCAGCACGTCGTCGGTGTCCGCGCCGGAGTCCTCCATGATGCCGATCAGGGCGGTCACCCCCAGCCCGATGGTCTCCGGCTCGACCTCTGCGCGGTACGCCCGGATGACGCCGCCGGACTCCAGCTTGCCGACCCGTTCGTGCACCGCCGGAGCGGAAAGTCCGACCTGACGGGCCAGCTCGGCGTACGACAGGCGGGCATTGTTCCGGAGCAGGTCCACGAGGTTGAGGTCGATGGCGTCCACGGACTGTAGACCCTAGCCGGCAGGGCGTGACAGCCGGACTCCGGCATCCGTTTGACCTGGCAGCGGGTGACAGTTCGCATACCCGGGGTTCGGAGGGCGCGACGCCGGTACCATTTACTAACTTCCCACTCAGTGCGTTTTTCGCGTTTGGCGGACAGGCCAGGTCGCTGGTGCTGTAATTGCCATACGTCCCTCATGACGGCTCTGGGCTCGCACCGGCCGGGGGCAGTGTGTTCAGCCGGGGGCTTCGTCGATGCGAGGAGGGGGCTGTGGACACTGGAGATCGCCTGCTGACACCGGGTGAAGTCGCCGCGCTGTTTCGGGTGGACCCGAAGACTGTGACGCGATGGGCGGCGGCGGGCCGGATCGGCAGCATCCGGACTCCAGGAGGGCATCGCCGGTTTCGGGAATCCGAGGTGCGGGCCCTGCTTGAAGGGGAGGGCATGCTGGACGAGGCGGACGAGATGGGTAGACCGCGCAACGCGGGCCCGACGGCCTCGACCGGTCCTGGCCCGGCAAACGCCGGCATGTACTGAGTGGTGCGGATCGGGACGCGGACCGGTTGTCAGGTTCGGTCCGCGTTCAACCTTCCGGCCCAGCGCTGGGACAGGGTGTGCGGCACGCCCAGGGCGTCGAGCACCTTGCCGGCCACGAAGTCGATGAGTTGCGCCGCGGAGGCGTTGGCTCCGGCACCGTAGAAGCCGGGACTGGCCGGCAGCACCACCGCTCCGGCATCGTGCAACGCGATCAGGTGTTCCAGGTGGCTGCGGGTCACCGGCGTCTCGCGGGGCACGACGACCACCCGGCGGCGTTCCTTGAGGTTCACCTCGGCGGCGCGCTGCAGGAGGTCCTTCGAGAGCCCGATGGCTATTCCGGCACAGGCCGCCGTGCTGGCCGGCACCACCGCCATACCGCGGACCGGATAGGAGCCGCTGCTCGGCCCGGCGGCCAGGTCACCGGCGGGCCAGTGCCGGACGTCCGCTTCGCCGAGGTCCCGCCCGAGCCAGGCCGCCAGGTCCTCCGCCCAGTGCGCGTCGCGGAACGGCCGCCCGGTCTCGTCGAGGACGGTCAGCCGGGCGGCCCGGGAGACGATCAGATCCACCGGTTCTCCCGCGTCGAGCAGCCCGCGTACGACCGCGATCGCGTACGGCGTGCCGGAGGCACCGGAGACGCCGACCACCCATGGTTCGCGCATTCCCTCAGCCTGCCTGGTCGTCGCCGGGGAGGATCGGGCACCCCGTCGAACCGTTACCCCACCGATGTCCGGCGGGAATGCGGTGACCACGGCGACCTGGCATGCTGCCGATGGCAGAGCGCCAGCGGGGGCGGACTGGGGAGGATCCGGGATGACCGACAAGATCATCCCCGCGCCGGCCACCCGCGTCGAGGACATCCTGCCGTCCCTTCGCGCCGCCTGCCCCGTCCCGCCCAGGCTCTCGCCCCACGCCGACCAGGTGCAGGGCTGGCTGGTGTCCTGGCTGCCACAGACCGGGTTGCCGTTGGACGCGCCGAGTCGCGAACGGCTCGGCCGGGCCGGCTTCGCCCGCTACGCGGGACGGCTCTACCCGGACGCCGCCGAGCCCGACCTGCGCGCGCTCGCCGCCCTGTTCACCTGGTTCTTCCTCGTCGACGACGCCTGCGACAAGCCCGGCCGGCTCGGGCTGCACGAGATCCGTGGCCTGCGCGACGGGGCGGTGGCCCTGTTGCGCGGCAATCCCCGGCAGCGGCAGGTGGGGCTGGGCGGCCCGCTGCGCCGGCTGCTGGTGCACGCGTGGCGCGAGCCGCGGCGCCGGATGCCCGCCCGCTGGCGGTTGCGCTTCGCCGACGCGGTCGCCCACCACCTCGACGGGACCTGGCAGGAGGCGGTCAACAAGGCCACCGGCCACACCCCCGGCGTCGACGAGTACGTCGGGCTGCGCCGGGCCACGTCGGCGGCTTACGTGTCGTACCCGCTTGTGGAATTCGTCACCGGCCGGCCACTGCCGGACCCGGTCTACCACCATCCATTCCTGGGCCGGATCCGCGACGTCGGCAACGACCTGCTCTCCTGGTACAACGACATCGCCTCGCTGGAGCGGGACGAGGTCACCTCCGGCGGGCACAACCTGGTGCTGGTGCTGGCCGCGGAGCGCCGGGTGCCGCTGCCCGCCGCCGTCGAGCTGGCGGCGGAGCGCTGGCACGAGTCGATGCGTCGGTTCGTCGCCCTGACTGCCACGGTGCCGTCGTTCGGCCCGGCGCTGGACGGTGCCGTCACCGCTCACCTCGACGGGGTGGCCCGGGCCGTGCGCGGCACCATCGACTGGACCCTGGAGAGCGCCCGCTACGCGGTGCCGGGCCGCGGCTGATCAGGGCCGCAGGCCGAGCCGGATCACCAGGTCGAGCAGGGCGAAGGCGAACAGCGCGATGCCGACGAAGCCGTTCGCGGTGAAGAACGCCCGGTTGACCCGGCTCAGGTCGCCCGGCGTGACCACCAGGTGCTGATAGCCGAAGGCGACCGCGGTCAGCGCCACCCCGATCCACCAGAGCCAGCCGAAGCCGACAAGCACGCCGAACCACAGGAACAGCCCGAAGGTCACCACGTGCGCGACCGTGGAGGCGTGCAGCGCGAAGCGCAGCCCGTAGCGGGCCGGCACGCTGTGTACGCCGATCTTCCGGTCCACCTCGGCGTCCTGGCAGGCGTAGATCAGGTCGAAGCCGCCGATCCACAGCCCGACCGCGGCACCGAGCAGCCAGGCCGGCCAGGAGCCGGCGAAGGTGCCGGTCACCGCGAGCCAGGCGCCGACCGGGCCGACCGCCTGGGCGGCGGCCAGGATGGCGTGCGGCCAGTTGGTGAACCGCTTGCCGTACGGGTAGACCACCAGCGGGACCACGGCCAGTGGGGCGAGCGCCAGGCAAAGCGGGTTGAGCAGGGCGGCGGCGGCGAGGAAGACCACCAGGGCGACGCCCGCGCCGGTCCAGGCCGTCCGCAGGCTCACCGCCCCGGTCACCAGCTCCCGATTTGCGGTACGCGGATTCCGCGCGTCGATCCGGCGATCCAGGATTCGGTTGGCGGCCATCGCGAACGTCCGCGCCCCGACCATCGCCACAGTGATCAGCAGCAGGTCGAGCCAGCGCACCCGCCCGCCGTTCACCTGCATCGCGGCCAGCGCCGACAGGTACGCGAACGGCAGCGCGAACACCGAGTGCTCGATCGCCACGAGATTGAGGAAGGACTTCACGCGCCCGGGGCGCTCGGTCGGCTGCACAGCGGCGGCGGTGGCCATCAGATGTCGTACTCCTTCCAGCGCTTGTCGACCAGGGAGACGACCTCGGGGGCCATGGTCATCTCCTCGGGCCAGCCCCGGTGGTAACCCTCCTCGGGAAGCTTGCGGGTGGCGTCGATGCCGGCCTTGCCACCCCAGAACTGCTGGTAGGACGAGTGATCCAGATGGTCCACCGGGCCCTCGGTGAGCAGCAGGTCCCGGGCGTAGTCGACGTTGCCGAACGCGCGGAAGGCGACCTCGCGGTAGTCGTGCACGTCGCAGTCCTCGTCCACGATCACGATCAGCTTGGTGAGCGACATCATGTGCGCGCCCCAGATCGCGTTCATCACTTTCTGGGCGTGCTTCGGGTAGCGCTTGCGGATCGACACGATCGCGCAGTTGTGGAAGACACCGGCGGCCGGCAGGTCGTAGTCGACGATGTCCGGAATCAGGAAACGCAGCAGCGGCGCGAAGATCCGCTCCGTGGCCTTGCCCAGACCGTGATCCTCCTGCGGCGGCTTCGAGGTGACGATCGAGTGGTAGACCGGGTCGCGTTGCATGGTCATCGCCTCGACGTGCAGCACCGGGAACGGTTCGACCGGGGTGTAGAAGCCGGTGTGGTCGCCGAACGGCCCCTCCGGCAGCCGCTCACCCGGCTCCAGGTAGCCCTCCAGCACCACCTGGGCGTGCGCCGGCACCTGCAACGGCACGGTCAGGCAGTCGACCATCTCCACCCGCTCGCCGCGCAGGAAGCCGGCGAACAGGTACTCGTCGATGTCGGCCGGCAGCGGCGCACTCGACGCGTAACTGACCACCGGGTCGCAGCCGATGGCGATGGCGACCGGCAGCCGCTGGCCGAGCTGTTCGGCGACGGCGTGGTGCGCGGTGGAGTTCTTGTGGATCTGCCAGTGCATGCCGAGGGTGTTGTGGCTGTGCTGCTGGAGCCGGTAGAGGCCCAGGTTCCGCTTGCCGGTCTCCGGGTGCTTGGTGTGGGTCAGCCCGAAGTTGTGGAAGATCCCCCCGTCGCCGGGCCACACCTGGAGCCCGGGCAGCCGGTTGAGGTCGACGTCGTCACCCCGGTAGACCACCTGCTGGCAGGGGGCGGTCTTGACCTTCTTGGGCGGCATCGACTTGAGCTGCATGACCTTGCCGAGGCCGCCCATCATGCCGGAGAAGCCCACCGGCAACTCCGGCTTGAGCATCTCGCCGATCCGGTTGCCGATCTCGTCCAGCGACTCGACGCCGAGCGCCATCGCGGTGCGCTTCTCGGTGCCGAACAGGTTGATCGCCACCGGCATCTCACCCCGGGTGGGTTGCTCGAACAGCAGCGCCGGCCCGTCGGCCCGCACCGTCCGGGTGACGATCTCGCTGATCTCCAGGGTCGGGTCGACCGGGACGCCGACGCGCCGCAGTTCGCCCGCGCGCTCCAGCGCCGCGAGGAAGTCCTTGAGATCGGTGTACGGGAAGCCACGAGCCGCCATGCCCGCAAGTCTCCCGCACCGCCCGACCGGGCTGCCAAGCGCGGGCGGACTTTCGGTCGGGGATCACCTCTCACGGGGGCGTCGGGTGTCGCACCCAGATCCAAGCTCATCACTCCCGACCGGCCCGGCGCGCAGGGCGCCGGTGTGCCGTCGGGTCTCGGGTCCGGTCGGGGCGAGCCTCGCCTGGGCTGGGTCCGAGCCTGTCGAGCTGAGAGCGCGAACGGATCGCAGGGACACCGCCATCCGGCAGATCCTGCGATGCTTGCCCCGCCCAGCCGGGCGCACCCCCGCGCGCCGCTCCTACCCGAGCAGAACGACGACTCCGAGGAGTGACACGATGGACCAGGGCAGGACGAACCTCTCCCGGTACGCCCGGCCGGGCCGGCTGACCTCCGCCGGATCGTTCACCCCGCTGCTCGAAGCCGTGCCGTCGGACCCGGCGGGGATCGTCCGGACGATCCAGGGGTTGCTGATCCACGAGCACGTCGCCGGCGCGTACGGGGTCAGCCTGACCGACGCCGATCGGCAGACCGTGCACCTGCGGCCCGCCGACGAGATCCTCGCCCGCATCGCCGGTGGGCCGGATGACCTGCCGCTGACCACCTCCCGTGCCCCCGAGCAACGGGTGGCCGGTAACTGCCGGCACTACTCGCTGCTGCTGGTCACGGCGCTGCGGGCCCGGGGCGTGGCGGCTCGTGCCCGCTGTGGCTTCGGCGACTATTTCGTCGACGGCTGGTACGAGGACCACTGGGTAGCGGAGTACTGGCATCCCGAGCAACTGCGCTGGGTCATGGTCGACGCCCAGCTCGACGGGCGCCAGCGTGAGCTGTTCGGCATCGACTTCGACGTCATGGACGTGCCGCGAGGCCGGTTCCTGGTGGCCGGTGAGGCCTGGGCCCGCTGCCGGGCCGGCGAGGCTGACCCGGACACCTTCGGGCTGCGCGTGATCAACGAAGGCGGTTGGTGGTGGATCGCCGGCAACCTGATGCGCGACGCCGCCGCCCTGCACGCGGTGGAACTGCTGCCGTGGGACGTCTGGGGCGCGATGCCCGTCCCCTTCGAGAAGATCGACGATGAGCGGATGACCCTCTTCGACGAACTGGCCCGACTCACCCGCGCGCCCGACGAGCACGCGGAAGAGCTGCGCCTGCTGTACGCCGACGAGCGGCTGCTGGTCCCCGCCACCGTCCGCAACGAACTGCGCGACCGCGACGAACCGGTGTGAGGACCAGTCCCGCCACCGTCAGGCAGCCGGCTGCCAGGCGTACGCAGCCAAGGGCGGGTCGATCGGCGCTCGGGTGAGTCGGTTGGCGAATGTGGAGAGGGTGTAGGTACCGACGCCGAGCACCACGTCCAGAGCGTGCCGGGGCTGGTAGCCGGCGGCCAGGAAGGCGGACAACTCCTCGTCGGGCACCGCACCCCGATTGTCGAGCACGGCCAGGGTGAAGCGCCGCAACGTCTCCAGCCGCTCGTCGGGCAGATTCGTGCCGGCGCGCAGCGCGTCGATCAGCTCGGCGGCAGCGCCGTGCCGGACGAGAGTGGCGGTGTGCATGGCGACGCAGAGGTGGCATTCGTTTCGGCGGGCGATCGTGAGCACCACGACCTCCCGCTGGATCGGGTCCAGTCCACAGCTCTCGAAGCTGGCGTTGGCGGTCAGGAAGCCCTTGAGCAGTTCAGGAGACTCGGCCATCAGGCCGACCGCGCCGGGCAGGTAGCCGATCTTGCGGTGTACGCCGGTCATGGTGGCGCGGATGGCCTCCGGCGCGGTGTCGATGGTGTGGGTGGTGAAGACGTGCGTGGACATGGCAGCACCCCTTGGCGTACGTTAGTCAACGTGGTTGACCAAACCGTAAACCAGGTTGTCGAAATTGCCAACACCTGATCCGCAGCGCCCCGGCTTCGTACTGCCACTGCTGCTGCTTGCCGGCTTCCGGACGCTCATCGACGACCTGCACGCCGAGTTGGCCCGACAGGGCCACGCGGAGCTGCGCCCACTGCACGGCTTCGTGCTCCAGGCCGTCGGCGCCGACGGCACCACCGCCTCCGAGCTGGGCAACCGGCTTGGCGTCTCCAAGCAGGCCGCCGGCAAGACCGTCGACCGGCTGGTCGCCCTCGGCTACCTGGAACGCGCCGACGACCCCCGCGACGCCCGCCGCAAGCGGGTCCGACTGACCCCGTACGGGCTCGACGGGCTAGGCCGGTCGGCCGTCATCTTCGACGAGCTGCGACAGCGCTGGACGGAAACGCTCGGTGCGGACCGGGTGGCAGCCATCGAGGACGACCTGCGCACCGTCACCCCGGCCAACTGGTTCCGGCTCGACATCCCCGGCTGGTTCACCGGCTGACCGGGAGCGCCTCCAGGAACGCCCGCCAGGCCGCCGGGCCGAAGACCAGCACCGCGCCGTCGCGGTCCTTGCTGTCCCGGACCGCGACCAGGCCGGGCAGGTTGTCGGCCACCTCGACGCAGTTGCCGCCGTTGGTGCTGCTCCGGGTGCTGGTCCGCCACCGGGCGGCCGGTCAACTCCGCCACCTCCGTCAACAACTCGATCGACTGCCAGGACGGCAACGCCTCGCCCTGGATCGCCTCCCAGGAGGCCCGGATCGCCAGCACATCCTCGGTCGGCCACTGCACCAGCCTCGACAGGCGACCACGATCACGCTCGACCTGCGCCCACGCTACCGCCTACCCGAGGTGATCCGCCGAGCCGACTTCCTCTCCCGCGAGCCCCTCCGCTGACCGCCGGCACTCATGATTTCGAGTGATTCTTGGACAGTTCCCGTCAGCGAATAACGGAAACTGTCCAAGATCTCGACGCACCTTGGGGGAATCTCACCAGCCGTGGACCGGGACGCCGGGCGACGACAGTATTGAGGGCATGTCGGATGCGTACGTCGTCGGCCAACCGGACGGGCTGTCGCCGCTACAGGTCGAGCTGCGCGACGCCATCGCCCGTGAGTTGCACGCACAGCTCGGGTTGCGGTCCGAGCGGATCGAGCTGGCCGATGTGCCGGAGGTCGCCTACCAGGTTGCCCTCCGGGTCAGCGAGACGCTGCGGCGGCACCGGCCGCTGTCGGCCCGGCCTCGGAGCTGAGGTCGACACCTTCCCGGAGATCGCGTTGCGGGTCAGAGGCCGCCGTAGGAGTGCAGGCCCTCGAAGAAGATGTTCACGCCGAAGAGGTTCATCAGCACCGTCAGGAAGCCGAGGATGGCCAGCCAGGTGGCCACGTTCCGCTTCACGCTCGGTGTGGCCCGGGCGTGCAGGTAGCCCGCGTACACCACCCAGGAGATGAACGCCCAGGTCTCCTTCGGGTCCCAGCCCCACGGCCGGCCCCAGGCCGCCTCGGCCCAGATCGCCCCGGCGATCACCGCGAAGGTGAAGATCGGGAACGAGAAGGCGTGCAGCACGAAGGTGAGTCGCTCCAGGCCGGCCGCCGCGGGCAGCCGCTTCGCCAGGGTGTACGGGAAGCTGCGCTTGCCACTCTCGTACCCGGCCCGCATCAGGTACGCCGCCGCCGGGATCACGCCCAGCAGGAACAGACCCGAGGCGAAGACGATTGTCGACACGTGCACGATGAACCAGTACGAGTTGAGCGCCGGCACCAGCGGCACGATCGGGGTGTAGAGCACCAGCTCGGCGGTGGCCACCAGCAGCACCATCACCAGCGTCAGGAACAGCCCGAGGCGGCGCAGGAACGGCCACTTCACCAGCACCACCAGCCAGGCGGCGACCCCGATGAACGAGACCGTGAGCACGAACTCGTACATGTTGCCCCAGGGCATCCGGTCCGCCGCGAGGCCGCGGGTAACCAGGCCGGCCAGGTGCAGCGCCGCGCCCAGGACGGTCAGTCCGACCGCGACCCGCCCGGCCAGCCCGGCCCGCCGCGCGATGCGCTCGGCCCGGTCGGGTACGGCGATCGCCGCACCGCCGCCCGCCGCACCGCCGCCCGCCAGCGCACCACTCCCCGCAGCCAGGCCGCCGCCGGCCGACACGCCGCCCGGGGCGGCAGCGGCGCCGACCAGTTCGCGCGTGGGTGCCGCGACGGCCCGAGCGCGCCCGTTGCCGAGGGCGTACTCGACCGCATGGCTGATCATCGCCAACAGGTACACCAGGGTGGCGATCGACACCACCTGGTCGGAGAGTGCGGACATCACTGGGCTCCTTCCCGCGCTCCGGCCGGCGTGCCCGGGTCGGTGCCGGCGTCGCCGGACCGACCGGCGTCACCGATCGCGGCAACCAGCTGGGCGAACTCGGCGACGAACCCGGGATGCTCGGTACGCGGCAGGCCAGCCACCTCGACCAAACTACTACCGCCCGTCGGAGATCCACTGCCGGGGGCACCGGAACGCGCCGGCAGCACCCGGGCGAAGACCCGTCGACGCCGGACGAACAGCGAGCCCATCAGCCCCAGCACCAGCCCGATCGAGCTGACCAGCAGCAGCGTGGTGCCCGGGTCGTGGCGTACGGACAGGGTGATGAACGGGCGGGTGCCCAGGAACTCGACCTTGGTGCCGTCGTCCAGCGTCCAGCTCTCGCCCATCCGCAGCTGCTTCGCGCCGATCTCGGTGAGCCGGCCATTGCTCACCTGACGCTGGTCGAGCTGGTAGACCGAGCCGGGGATGCCGGCGTCCAGGCCCAGGTTGCCCCGGTAGGCCACCAGGCCGAGCAGCGGGTTCTCCTCGGTCGGGTGTTCCGAGCGGACGAACGGCGGCTCCTGCGGCGCGGTCGGCAGGTACAGGCCGGAGAAGGCGACCTGGAGGTCCGGGTTCCGCTCGCCGGTGTCCGGGTCGACGTTGGCGTCCGGGAAGGCGGCCAGCCCCTCGCTGGTCAGCCCGACGTCGCCGGTGCCGATGAACGGCACCGCGCTGGTCTGGCTGCGGCCGAACCGGTCGGTGTAGCGGATCACCGGCGCGTACCCGTGCCCGAGCAGGTAGACGTTCGCACCGTCCAGGCGCAGCGGCGAGTTGACCGAGAACTCGGCCGGCCGCGCCGGGCCACCGCCGGAGTCGACGCTCACCCTCGCGTTGTAGGACACCGGCTGGCCGGTCGGCAGGAACCGGGCCTCGAAGTCGTCCAGTTGCAGGCAGAAGCGAGGCAGGTTGTCGTCCACGCGCGGCCCCAGCTTCGCCTCGGCGTACTGCTGGCGGGTGTTGCAGAAGACCTGGTCCGCGCCGGCGACGAGCAACCGGTTGCCGTGCCAGCCGTACCAGGAGCCGAGCGCGACGCCGACCAGCACCAGCATCATCGAGGTGTGGAAGATCAGGTTGCCGGTCTCCTTGAGGTAGCCCTTCTCGGCGGAGACCTCGTCACCCCGCACCACCACCCGCCACCGCCGCCGACGCAGCGCCTCGGCGACCGCGGCGGCGCCGCCGGCCGGCGCGGGCACCACCGCGTGCTGCGGTAACCGCTCCAGCCGTCTCGGCACGCCGGGCGGCCTGGCGCGCAGCGCCCGGACATGGTCGCGCAGCCGGGGGGTGAGGCATCCGATCAGCGAGGTGAACAGCAGCAGGTAGATCGCGGAGAACCAGACCGAGCTGAACGCCTCGAACGCGCCCGCCCGGTCGAGCAGCGGGGCCAGGTCGGGGTGGGCGGTGAAGAAGTCGCGCACGTCTTCCGGGTTGACGCCGCGCTGCGGCAGCACCGAGCCGGGGATCGCCGCGACCGCGAGCAGGAACAGCAGCACCAGCGCGGTACGCATGCTGGTGAGCTGCCGCCACGAGTTGCGCAACAGGGCGAGCACCGGGTTGGGGCGGCGCCGAGGTGCCGCGGCCGGCGCGGTCGGCCGGTCGTCCACGGCGGTCATCAGATGCTCACCTCGCCGGTCCCGACGGTGGTCTGCAACCAGATCACCACGTTGGTCCAGCCGCCGGTGACCAGTGCCACGCCGATCAGGATCAGCAGCACCCCGCCAACCCGGGTGACCCAACGGCTGTTGCGCCGCACGGCCTGGAAGACGCCGAGCAGGCGCTCGAAGCCGAGCCCGAAGACGATGAAGGGAATGCCCAGCCCGAGGCAGTACGCCACGGCGAGCACCACCGCCCGGTCGGTCTGGCCGCTGGTGGTGGCCATGCCGAGCACCGCCGCCAGGGTGGGCCCGGTGCACGGCACCCAGCTCAGCGCGAACACCGCGCCGAGCACCGGCGCGCCGAGCAGGCCGGCGGCGGGCAGCCGGTTGATCCGGAACTCACGCTGGAAGCCGGGCAGCACCCCGAGGTAGCCCAGCCCGAGGACGACGACGAGCCCGCCGACGACGATCTCCAACGCCCGCTCGTAGTCGAAGAAGACCCGGCCGATGCTGCTGAACAGGATCGCGGTGGCGGTGAAGACGACGGTGAAGCCGGCGATGAAGAGCAGCGTCCCGGCGAGCACCCGACCCTTCACCGCCGGGCTGACCCGGGTGCCCTGCCGCGTGGCGGTGCCGACGCCAGCACCGGAACCACCCGCGCCGGCCACCGGGTCGACGGCGCCGGCCGCCACCGGAGGCGCGATCCGTCCGCCCCGGCCTTCGAGGTCGGCGCCGGCGAGGCCGGTGACGTACGAGAGGTAGCCCGGCATCAGCGGCAGCACGCACGGCGACAAGAAGCTGACCAGGCCGGCCAGGGCCGCCGCGCCCAACGCCAGCAGCAGCGGACCGGACTCGGCGAGGCGGCCGAAGGTCTCGCCCATCAGCGCTGGCCGGCCGGCGCGGGCGACTCCGCGACGATCCGCTCGACGATCGGTCGCAGGCCGTCCTGGGTGACCGCGGCCCGGATCACGGTGGCGATCCGGCCTTCCCGGTCGAGCACGACGGTGGCCGGGATGGTGTTCGGGGGAATCTCCATGGCGAGGGCCAACCGGCTGCCCGGGTCGAAGATGCTCGGGTAGCTGACCCGGCCCTCCTCGAAGGCGATGGCCTTGTCCCGGCTGTCCTGCACGTTGATGCCGAGGAAGGTGACGCCGGAGTCCCTGGTCGCCTGGTAGGTGTCCTCCAGGTCGTCGGCCTCGGCGCGGCACGGCGCGCACCAGGAGCCCCAGAAGTTGACCACGACGACCTGGCCACGCTGTTCCGCCACGTCGTACGATCCGCCGCCGAGCAACTCCCCGACGATCCTGGGAGCGGCGGACCGCTGCTCCGGTGCGCACTCGACGATGCCGCCGGCGCTGGCGCACTCCGGCTCCCGGCCGTCGGATGTGCAGGCGACCAGGGCCACCGTGGCGGTCACGGCGACGAGCAGACCGGCGGCCGGCCTCCGGGGGCCCACGTCAGGCTCCCTTGGCCGTCCGCGCGGTCGGCGACATCGCCACCAGGTGCGCGGCCGGTTCGGAGTAGCCGATGCCGACGACCTTGGCGCCGTCGAAGTGGAACGTGGTGAGCGAGGCCAACGAGCACTGGCGGCGACGCGGGTCGTGCCAGAGCCGCTTGCGCTCGACGTGTCGACGCAGCGTCCAGATCGGCAGTTGGTGCGAGACCAGGACGGCCTCACGGCCCTCGGCGGCGATCCGGGCGGCGTGCAGTGCGGCGAACATCCGCTCGGCGATCATCCGGTACGCCTCCCCCCAGGAGGGGGTGACCGGGTCGCGGAGCACCCACCAGTTGCGCGGATCGCGGAAGGAACCGTCACCGGGCGAGACCTTCTTGCCCTCGAACCAGTTGGCGCTCTCGATCAGCCGTTCGTCCACCCCGACCGGCAGTCCGAACTGGGCGGCGATCGGCTCCGCCGTCTGCTGGGCGCGTTCGAGCGGGCTGGCCACCACGTGGACGACCTCGCGTTCGGCGAGCCCCTGCGCGGCGGCCTTGGCCATCTGGACACCCAGTTCGCTGAGGCGGAACCCGGGCAGCCGGCCGTAGAGGATGCCGCCCGGGTTGTACACCTCACCGTGCCGAAGCACGTGGACCACCGTCTTGCTCACCGCTGTGTCCCCCTTGTTCGCGACTGCGGGGCTCGCAAGACCGGCTCACTCCTCGCGCTCACCGCAGCCCCCTTGTTCGCGACTGCGGGGCTCGCAAGACCGGCTCACTCCTCGCGCTCACCGCTACCCCCCGTGACCTGCCGCTGCCGCCGCGTTGGCCGCCGCGGGCAGCGCGGCGGCGATCTGTTCCAGGGCGGCGGCGTCGATCGCCGCCGAGACGAACCAGGACTCGAACGCACTCGGCGGCAGGTAGACCCCGGCGGCGAGCATCGCGTGGAAGAACGCCTTGAACGCGGGCACCTGCTGGGTGCGTGCGCTGTCGTAGTCGACCACGTCGGCATCGGTGAAGAAGATCGAGAACATGCTGCCCGCGTACGACAGCCGGTGCGGAACCCCGGCGACGGCCAGCGCGTCGGTGGCGAGCTTGCCCACGACGGCGGCGGTGGCGTCCAGCCGACGGTAGAGCGCGTCGTCGGCCAGCCGCAGGGTGGTCAGGCCGGCCGCGCAGGCGAGGGGATTTCCGGAGAGGGTGCCGGCCTGGTAGACGGGACCGGCCGGGGCCAACCGCGACATGATCTCCGCGCGCCCGCCGAACGCCGCGGCGGGCAGGCCGCCCCCCATGACCTTGCCGTACGTGAGGAGGTCGGCGTCGACCGGATCGAGGCCGTGCCACCCGGATCGGGAGACCCGGAACCCGGTCATCACCTCGTCGACGACGAGCAGCGCACCGTGCGCGTGCGCGATCCTCGCCAACTGTCCGTTGAAGCCGTCGCGGGGTGCCACCACGCCCATGTTGCCCGGAGCGGCCTCGGTGATCACCGCGGCGATGTGCGGCCCCTCCGCGGCGAACGCCTCCTCGACGGCGGCGACGTCGTTGTAGGGAAGCACGATCGTCTCGCCGGCCGCCGCGCCGGTGACCCCCGGCGAGTCGGGCAGGCCCAGGGTGGCCACGCCCGAGCCGGCGGCGGCCAGCAGGGCGTCGACGTGCCCGTGGTAGCAACCGGCAAACTTGATGATCTTCGAGCGGCCGGTGTACCCCCGGGCCAGCCGGATCGCCGACATGGTCGCCTCGGTGCCGGAGTTGACCAGCCGGACCTGCTCGACCGGGGTGCGGGCGACGATCTCGGCGGCCAGCTCGACCTCACCGGGAGTGGGGGTGCCGAAGCTGGTCCCCTTCGCGGCGGCGGCCTGCACGGCCGCGACCACCTCGGGGTGGGCGTGCCCGAGGATCAGCGGCCCCCAGGAGCAGACCAGGTCGACGTAGCGTCGGCCATCGGCGTCGTGAAGCCAGGGCCCCTCGCCCCGGACCATGAAGCGTGGTGTGCCGCCGACCGCCCGAAAGGCGCGCACGGGGGAGTTCACCCCGCCCGGCACGAGGGCTCGGGCGCGGTCGAACAGGGCCTCTGAGGCCGGCGCGTCGACCGGGTAGCGGTCGGATCCGGCGGGGAACACCTCGGTCACGATGCCGCCATTGTGTCAGCGCCCGACGGTGGATCGGCAGGCACCCCGGATCGGGGTTACCGGGCTCACCCCCGGCACGCTGCACGGAGGCGGCTCGCCTCGACAGGCCGGGCGCCCGAGATCGCGATAGGCTGACCCAGTGGATCGTGCCGAACTGTCCATCACCGTGCACCGAACGGGCGACGAAGCAGTGTTGCGCCTCGCCGGTGAGATCGACATGCTCACGGCCGCCCAGCTGTCGACCGTTGTCAATGAAATCCTGACCGAGCCGCCGCCCCGGATCGTGCTCGATCTCGGCGGAGTCAGCTTCTGCGACTCGCAGGGGCTCGGCACGCTTGTGGTCCTCAGCCGCAAGGCCAGCCACGCGCAGAGCCTGCTCATCCTGACCAACGTGGGCGACTTCCTGCTCCGCGTCCTCGACATCACCGGCCTGCGCAGCGCCCTGATGATCCGCAACGACGCACCCGCCAGCTGACTCGCCGGCGGGTCAGGACGTGGCGCCCCAGCGGGCCTGCTCCAGGACGGCTACGGTGCGAGCGACGGTCTCCGGGTCGTCGCCGCCCCGCAGCATGGTCGTGGCCTCGTCCACCGCATCGGTCAACAGCCGCCACTGTGCGTCGCGCTCACGCACCATCTCCGACTGCGTCGTCAACTGGCGGGTCTTGGTCCACAACTCCACGAAGACGGACACCTTGGCCCGTAGCACCCAGGGATCGAACGGCTTGGTGAGGTAGTCCACCGCACCGGCCGCGTAGCCGCGCAGGGCCAGCTGGGCGTCCCGGTCGGCGGCGGTCAGGAAGATGATCGGGACGTGCCGGGTACGCTCCCGCCGCTTGATGTGGCTGGCCGTCTCGAAGCCGTCCATGTCGGGCATCTGGGCGTCCAGCAGGATCACCGCGAAGTCGTCCACCAGCAACTGCTTGAGCGCCGCCTCACCGCTCTCCACCGCGACCGACTGCACCGGCAACCCCTGGAGGATCGCCTCCAGCGCCATCAGGTTCTCCCGGCGGTCATCGACCAGCAGCGCCTTCGCCACCTGCGTCACGAGCCCTCCTCGGTACGGCTGCCACTGATCCAGGACCCCATCAGCTCGATCAACTCGTCGAGGTCGACCGGCTTGGTGATGTAGTCGCTGGCCCCGGCCACGATCGCCGACTCCCGGTCACCCGGCATCGCCTTGGCGGTCAGGAAGACGATCGGCAGGTCCGCGAAACGGTGGTTACGCCGGATCTGCCGGGTCGTCTCGTACCCGTCCTGGTCGGGCATCATGGCATCCATCAGGACGATGTCGACCTCCGGGTGTTCGGCCAGCAGGCGCACCCCGTCGTTGCCGTTGTCGGCGTAGAGCACGGTCATGCCGTGCAGTTCGAGCGCGCTGGTCAGGGCGAACACGTTCCGCACGTCGTCGTCGACGATCAGCACGGTGGCACCGTCCAGTTGGCGGGTCTGCGGGGCCTCCGGCGGCACCGGCAGGAACTCCATCGGCGGCATCAGCAGCGACGACGGCAGTCCGGCCCGCTGCGGCGACGGTGGCGCCGGCGACACCACCGCGTCCGGCGCCAGCACGTCGGGCAGGTAGAGCGTGAACGTCGAGCCCTGACCGGGCGCCGAGGCGACGGTGATCGTGCCGCCGATCAGGCGGGCCAGATCCCGGCTGATCGACAGGCCCAGCCCGGTGCCGCCGTAGCGGCGGCTGGTCGTGCCGTCCGCCTGCTGGAACGCCTCGAAGATCAGCGACAGCTTGTCGTCGGAGATGCCGATGCCCGTGTCAATCACCGTGAAGGCGATCACCTGCCGCGCGTTGGTCAGCGCCGGCACATCGAAGACCGCGTGCTCCGGGGCGCGGGAGATGCGCAGCGTCACCGCGCCGCTGTCGGTGAACTTGACCGCGTTGGACAGCAGGTTGCGCAGGATCTGCTGGAGCCGCTGGGCGTCGGTGACCACCGCAGCCGGCATGTCCTTGCCGATGCGCACCTGGAAGTCCAGGCCCTTGTCGTCGGCCTGCGGGGCGAACGCCTGCTCGACGTAGTTGCAGATCTCGGTGAACTGCACCTCGGCCGGCTCGACGTCCATCCGCCCCGCCTCGATCTTGGACAGGTCGAGGATGTCGTCGATCAGGCGCAGCAGGTCCGACCCGGAACCGTGGATGGTCCGGGCGAACTCGATCTGCTTCGGCGTGAGGTTCTGCTCGGAGTTCTCCATGAGCAGCCGGGCCAGCAGCAGCAGGGAGTTCAGCGGCGTACGCAGCTCGTGGCTCATGTTCGCCAGGAACTCCGACTTGTACGCCGAGGCCCGGGTGAGCTGCTGCGCCTTGTCCTCCAGGCCGAGCCGGGCCAGTTCGATCTCCCGGTTCTGGGTCTCGATGTTCGCCTTCTGCGCGGAGAGCAGTTTGGCCTTGTCCTGTAGTTCGGCGTTGGTCCGCTGCAACTCCGCCGATTGCTCCTGCAACTCGTGCGCCAGCCGCTGCGACTGGGCCAGCAGCTCCTCGGTACGACGGTTGGCCTGAATGGTGTTGACCGCGATGCCGATGGTGGAGACCAGCCGTTCCAGGAACGACAGGTGCAGCTCGGAGAAGGGCGTGACGGTGGCGAACTCGATCACGCCGAGCAGTTCGCCCTCGAAGAGGACGGGCAGCACGACCAGGTCGGCCGGTGGCGTGTCGGCCAGTCCGGAACGCAGTGTGATCCGCGCGTCCGGCACCGCACCGACCCGGATGGTGCGCCGGGAGAGTGCGGCCTGACCGACCAGCCCCTCGCCCGGTCCGAAGGTCACGTCGTGGCCCCGGGAGACGTAGCCGTACGAGGCGGTGAGGCGCAGCCGCATCACCCCTTCGGAGTTGTCCACCAGGAAGAACGCGCCGAGCTGCGCATCCACCAGCGGTGTCACCTCCTGCATGATCATCCGGCACACCTCGCCGAGGTCACGCTGGCCCTGCAACAGACCACCGATGCGGGCCAGGTTGGAGTCCAGCCAACCCTGCTCGGCGTTCTTGTGGGTCGTCTCCCGCAGGGTGACGATCATCTGGTTGATGTTGTCCTTCAGCTCGGCGACCTCGCCCTGCGCCTTCACCGCGACCCGTTGGGTGAGGTCGCCCCGGGTCACCGACGTCGAGACCTGGGCGATCGCCCGCAGCTGGGTGGTCAGCGTCGAGGCGAGCTGGTTGACGTTCTCGGTGAGATCCCGCCAGGTTCCGGAGACACCCTTGACCTGTGCCTGACCGCCCAGCTTGCCCTCGGTGCCCACCTCGCGGGCCACCCGGGTCACCTCGTCGGCGAACGACGACAACTGGTCCACCATCGTGTTGACGGTGTTCTTCAGCTCCAGGATCTCGCCCTGCGCGTCGACGGTGATCTTCTGCGACAGGTCGCCGTTGGCGACCGCCGTGGTGACCGAGGCGATGTTCCGCACCTGGCTGGTCAGGTTCGACGCCATCGAGTTCACGTTGCCGGTCAGATCCCGCCAGGTGCCCGAGACGCCCTTGACCTCGGCCTGGCCACCCAGCTTGCCCTCGGTGCCCACCTCACGGGCCACCCGGGTCACCTCGTCGGCGAACGACGACAACTGGTCCACCATCGTGTTCACCGTCGACTTCAACTCCAGGATCTCACCCCGCGCGTCGACCGTGATCTTCTGCGACAGGTCACCCTTCGCCACCGCGGTGGAGACCTGGGCGATGTTGCGCACCTGGGCGGTCAGGTTCGACGCCATCGAGTTCACGTTGTCGGTCAGATCCCGCCAGGTGCCGGCGACGCCGCGCACCTGGGCCTGACCGCCGAGGTTGCCCTCGGTGCCCACCTCACGGGCCACCCGGGTCACCTCGTCGGCGAACGACGACAACTGGTCCACCATCGTGTTCACCGTCGACTTCAACTCCAGGATCTCACCCCGGGCGTCGACCGTGATCTTCTGCGACAGGTCACCCTTCGCCACCGCCGTGGTGACCGAGGCGATGTTCCGCACCTGGCTGGTCAGGTTCGACGCCATCGAGTTCACGTTGTCGGTCAGATCCCGCCAGGTGCCCGAGACGCCCTTGACCTGGGCCTGACCGCCCAGGTTGCCCTCGGTGCCCACCTCGCGCGCCACCCGGGTCACCTCGTCGGCGAACGACGACAACTGGTCCACCATCGTGTTCACCGTCGACTTCAACTCCAGGATCTCACCCCGGGCGTCAACGGTTATCTTCTGGCTCAGGTCGCCCCTGGCGACGGCGGTGGAGACCTGGGAGATGTTGCGGACCTGGCTGGTCAGGTTCCCGGCCAGTTGGTTGACGTTCTCGGTGAGGTCCCGCCAGGTGCCGGAGACGCCGCGCACCTGGGCCTGGCCGCCGAGCTTGCCCTCGGTGCCCACCTCGCGGGCCACCCGGGTCACCTCGTCGGCGAACGACGACAGCTGATCCACCATCGTGTTGACGGTGTCCTTGAGTTCCAGGATCTCGCCCTGCGCGGCCACGGTTATCTTCTGCGACAGGTCACCCCGGGCCACCGCCGTGGAGACCTGCGCGATGTTGCGCACCTGGGCGGTCAGGTTCGACGCCATCGAGTTGACGCTGTCGGTGAGGTCCTTCCAGGTGCCGGCGACGCCCGGCACGTCGGCCTGGCCGCCGAGCTTGCCCTCGGTGCCCACCTCGCGCGCCACCCGGGTGACCTGCTCGGCGAAGAGCCGCAGCGTGTCGGTGAGCGAGTTCATCGTGTCGGCCAGTTCGGCGACCTCGCCGCGAGCGCTGACGGTGATCTTCTGGGACAGGTCGCCCTTCGCCACCGCGGTGGCCACCTGGGAGATCGACCGCACCTGGCCCGTCAGGTTCGACGCCATGGTGTTCACCGAGTCGGTGAGGTCCTTCCAGGTGCCGGCGACGCCGCGCACGTCGGCCTGGCCGCCGAGCTTGCCCTCGGTGCCCACCTCACGGGCCACCCGGGTCACCTCGTTGGAGAAGGACGAGAGCTGGTCGACCATCGTGTTGACGGTGCGACCGATCCGCAGGTACTCACCGCGCAGCGGCCGGCCGTCGATCTCCAGCGCCATGTGCTGGGTGAGGTCACCGTCGGCGACCGCGACGATGACCCGGGCGATCTCCGTCGTGGGTCGGCCCAGATCGTCGATCAGGGAGTTGACCGCCCGCTGGCCCTCCGCCCAGGAGCCGTCCAGCCCTTCCTCGTCGAGCCGCTCGGTCAGCCGACCGTCGCGGCCGACGATCCGGCTGATCCGGCGCAGGTCCAGATGTTGCCGCTCCTGGAGCGACACCACGTCGTTGAAGGCGTCCGCCACCTCGCCGGCCACGCCCGACCGGCGGGGCAGCCGCGCCTTGAGGTCGCCGCGACGGATCCGCCGCAGCGCCTCCGCCAGCTCGGTGAGGACCGCCTCGTGGTCGGCGGCAGAGGTATCCGCGGTCACCGACTGTCTCGCCGTGGTCATCATTCCTCGCTCACCTCGGGGTCCACCGGCTCGCGCCGGCCACCCCATCATTGTCCCCGTGACCTCGAAACCGCCACGGCACACCACCGTCCAGTACCAGAGACCTGGCGGTGATCAGCTTGGCAGCGGACGGGTGTCGGTGGAGGATACGAGGGTGTCAGCGGAGGCGGGGCCCGCGACTGACGGAGGCCCAGACGAGCATGTGCGGCGGGTCCGGCTTCCCGCCGACCGCCGCACGCCGGCCGCCGCCCGGGCCGTCGTCCGGTCCGTGCTCTCCGAGGCGAACCTGGACGAACTTCTCAACGAGGCGCTTCTGTTGACCACAGAGCTCTCCACGAACGCCGTCGAGCACGCCCGCACCGAACTGGACATCGAGGTCACCGCCGACCAGGTGGGGCTGACCGTCACCGTGTCCGACTTCGCCTCCGGCCCGGTGGACGAGCTGACCGTCGGCGTACGCAACCTGTCCACCGACATCGCCGAGGTGGCCGAACGGGGCCGGGGACTGCTGCTGGTGGACCACTTCGCCAGCCGTTGGGGCACCACGTATCTGCCCAGCGGCAAGGGCGTGTGGTTCCGGCTGGACCGTCCGGGCCGCGACCGGACGGGACCCGTTTCGCCCGCACCACCGGTGGCCGGCGATCCGGACGGCAGCGGACACACGGTGGTACCAAGCGCCGGTGCGATGAGCGCGCTGATGCAGACCACCCCCGATTCGTACGCCGACGACCCGCTGCCGGACTTCGCCGCCAGCCTGCTCAGCCGGCTGGCGGAGATGGTCGGCGCGGCCGGCGGCGTGGTGCGGCTGGACCGGGGCGACGGCCAGGGTTCCCAGGTGCTCGCCCGACACGGGCGGCAGCCCCGACCCGGCAACGACCTGCTCCGGGTGCCGCTGGCGGTGCACCGCCCGTACGCCGGTGAGCTGGAACTGGACGCCGCGCCGACCGCGTACGCCCAGCCGCTGGCCGTGCTGACCGCCGAACGGCTCTCGCTGCACCTGGAGAACGACCGGCTGCGCCGCGCCGACGTCCGCCGGCAGGCGTGGTTGACCTTCCTCGCCGAGGCCAGCGAGTTGCTCGCCCAGTCGCTGGACGTGGAACTGACCATGGCGCTGATCCCGCAGTTGGTGGTGCCGCGGCTCGGCCAGTGGTGCGCGGTGCACACCACCGACGAGTGGGGCCGGCTCCGGCTCTCGGCGGCCAGCCACGCGGAGGAGTCGATGCTGCCGCAACTGCACGCCATCCTCCGCGAGGCGGGCAGCGACTCGGTCCAGGCCCGCCTGCGCGAGGCCAGTCGCAACGGCACCCGGACGCCGCTGGGCGCTCCGATGGAGGGTTTCGCCGTGCCGCTGATCGCCCGGGGCCAGCGCCTCGGCACCCTGGCGGTCGGGCGGCACCAGCGGCACCGGCAGGATCCCGACGAGATCGCGGTGCTGGAGGACGTGGCCCGGCGGGCGGCCCTGGCGATCGAGAACGCCCGCATCCACGCCGAGCGCCGCCGGGTGGCGCAGACGCTGCAACAGTCGCTGCTGCCGCCGGTCCTGCCGGTCGTGGAGGGCATCGGGCTCGCGGCCGAGTACGTCCCGACCGGCGGGGACGCCGAGGTCGGTGGTGACTTCTACGACGTGGTGCCGCTGCCGGACGGACGCTGGCTGGTGGTGATCGGCGACGTCTCCGGCAAGGGGGTGCAGGCCGCGGCGGTGACCGGGCTGGTCCGGGACGTGATCCGGGTGCTGGCCGGGGACGGCAAGCCGCTCACCGAGGTGCTGGCCCGGCTCAACGAGACGCTGGTCGAGCGGGGTGCCGGCCGCTACTGCACGCTGGCGCTGGCCGCGGTCGGGCCGGGTGAGGGCGACCAACTCGACGTCGGGCTGCACCTGGCCGGGCACGACCGGCCGGTGCTGCTGCGTGCCGGCGGCGGCCTGGCCGCCTTCGTCGGCACCGGCGGCACCGCGCTCGGCCTGCTCGACAAGATCGCCTCGCCGACCTCACGGATCGTCCTCGG
Organism: Micromonospora tarapacensis; assembly: GCF_019697375.1. Taxonomy (NCBI): domain Bacteria; kingdom Bacillati; phylum Actinomycetota; class Actinomycetes; order Micromonosporales; family Micromonosporaceae; genus Micromonospora; species Micromonospora tarapacensis. The sequence continues at coordinate 4,883,144 of NZ_JAHCDI010000004.1, forward strand.
CCAGGGCGACTGCCTGGTGTTCTACACCGACGGGGTGACCGAGCGCCGCCGGGGTCGGGAGTTGTTCGGCACGGGCCGGCTGCGGGACGCCGCCGCGCCGCTGGCCGGCTACTCGGCGGACGTGGTGGCCGCGCGACTACGCGCCACGGCGATAAACTTTTCGGTCGAGGAGCCCCGCGACGACATCGCCATCCTCGTCCTCCGCAACGAGCTCGCCCCGACCTCCCCGCGCGGTCCGTCGGTGCGCGAGGTCGAAGGTTTGCCCGGCCCGCGCGGCTCGGGTTGAGCAGAGTTCGACCGGCGGGGCGCTCAGAGGCCGCCGGGAAGACGGCCGGGGGCCAGCCGGTGGTCGGGGTCGAGATGCTGCTTCACGGCGCGTAGCCGGGCCAGGTCGACCAGGTCGCCCCAGAGGTCGACGGCTCGCCGGACCGCGGGCGGCGCGGCGAGCACGACGCACCGCCCCTGCCTGGCGAGCAGCACGCCCCGGACCGCGGCCAGGATCGAGGCCACCCGCCCGGGCGGCATCGTGCCGGGCAGGGCGGCGTGCACCACGCCGAGACCGGCCGAGCCGCGAACCGGCACCGGGCCGCCGGCCGCGTCGCGCAGCGCGTACACGGCGGCGTGCAGATCGGGGATCGGCACCTCCAGCCGCAGCGCGGTGTCGCCGGGGGCGAACGGGTAGCTGCGCCACCACGGCGGGGCCGACCGGGCGATGGTCGACCGGGAGCCGAACAGGTTCACCAGCCGGTCGGTGCGCTCCGCCACCTCGGCGGGCCCACCCTCCAGCAGCACCACCAGCGAGCCGGCACCCACCGGATGGGCCGGCGCACGTCCGGTCATCGACGGGTGGCACGCCATCGACTCGGCCCGCCGGTCCCACCGCGGCCTCGACCCCGTGCCGGCCGGGAGGTCGAGCTCGACCGCGGCGGGGTCGAGCCGGGCGGCGAGCACCGCCCGGATCAGGTCGTGCACCTCCAGCGGAGTCCACACCGGCCGGATCACCCAGACCCGCGCGGCCGGCACCACCTGCACCCGCAGGGTCGCGCTGACCAGCACGCCGAGCGCGCCCTCCGAGCCGCACAGCAGCCGCGCCCGGGCCAACCCGGCCGCGCCACCGCCGGCCTCGGTCAGCTCGCCGTCGGCGGCCAGGTAGCGCAGGCCGACCAGTTGGTCGCAGGCCGTGCCGTGGCGGTGCCGCAGCGGGCCGGCCTCGTCGGCGGCGAGCACCCCACCGAGGGTCGCGCCGGGCGAGGGCGCGTCCAGGGCGAGACGCTGCCCGGTGCGTTCCAGGGTGGCCTGCACGGCGCGCAGCGGGTGCCGGCCCCCACCTCCGCCGTGCCCCGGCCCGCCGGCTGGTGGCCGATGCCGGCCAGCCGCCCGGTGTCGAGCATGATGTCGACCCGCTCGGGCGCCGCTCCCCAGTCGATCTTCGTGCCCGCTCCCCGTGGCACCACTGTCAGGTCGTGCCGGGCGGCCAGCCGCAGCACCTGCGCCGCGGCGTACGGGCCGCCCGGCACCGCCACCCAGTGGGCCGGACGCCCGGCCACCTCGTCGGCCGGGCCGGCGGGGCGGGCGAAGCGCGGACCGCAGATCTCGGTCAGCCGGCGGGCGATGTCGAGGGCACCGGACGCGCCGGTGGAACGGGCTGGCACCATGACGGCGATCGTACATGTGTTCGAACGATCGGGTAGGGATTTGCTCCGCACCGGAGGCCGGGAAGGCCGGTAACGTGGCGCCGTGACCACCGAGACTCCCGTTCCCGCAGCGGGGCGGAGACCGACCGAACGCGTCCACCACGGCGACACTGTCGTCGACGAGTACGCCTGGCTGGCCACCAAGGCCGACCCGGAAACGACCAAATACCTCAACGCCGAGAACGCCTGGACCGGGGCCCGGACGGCGCACCTGTCCGGACTGCGTGCGGAGTTGTTCGAGGAGATCCGGCGGCGTACCCAGGAGACCGACCTGTCGGTGCCGACCCGCAAGGGCGGGCACTGGTACTACACCCGCACCGTCGAGGGTCAGCAGTACGGCGTGCACTGCCGCCGGGCGGTCCGCGACGGCGAGGACGCGCCACCGATCAGCTCCGACGGCGCACCACTCGACGGGGAGCACGTGCTGCTCGACGGCAACCTGCTCGCCGCGGGGCACGACTTCTTCTCCCTGGGCGCCTTCGACGTCAGCCCGGACGGGCGCTTCCTGGCCTACTCCACGGACTACTCCGGCGACGAGCGGTTCACCCTGCGGATCAAGGATCTCGGCACCGGGGAACTGCTGCCCGACGAGATCCCCGGCACCTTCTACGGCACCGCCTGGTCCGCCGACGCCTCGGTGCTGTTCTACGTCACCGTGGACGAGGCGTGGCGACCCAACCGCGTCTGGCGGCACGTGATGGGTACGCCGACGGCCGACGACGTGGTGGTGCACGCCGAGGACGACGAGCGGTTCTGGGTCGGGGTCGAGCTGACCCGCTCGGAGCGGTTCGTCCTCATCGACGTCGCCAGCAAGCTGACCAGCGAGGTGCTTGTCATCCCGGCCGGCAATCCGACCGGCGAGCCGGCGGCGATCGCGCCGCGCCGGCAGGGCGTCGAGTACTCGGTGGAGCACCACGGGCACCGGTTCCTGATCCTGCACAACGACGGCGCCGAGGACTTCGCGCTGGCGTACACGTCGGCGGACACCCCGGGCGACTGGGTGCCGCTCATCGAGCACTCACCCGGGACCCGGCTGGAGTCGGTCGACGCCTTCGCCGACCACCTGGTCGTCACGGTACGCAGCAACGGCCTGACCGGGCTGCGGGTGCTGCCGGTCGGCGGCGGCGACGCCCACGACATCGAGTTCCCGGAGCCGCTGCACACCGTCGGCCTGGACGCCAACCCCGAGTACCGCACCGGGCGGCTGCGGCTGCGGTACACCTCGCTGGTCACCCCCGACTCGGTGTACGACTACGACCTGGTGACCCGGGAGATGACGCTGCTGCGCCGCCGGCCGGTGCTGCCCGGGCCGGACGGTCGGGCGTACCAGCCGGAGGACTACGAGCAGCATCGGGACTGGGCGTTGGCCGACGACGGCACGAGGGTGCCGATCTCCCTGGTCTACCGCCGGGACACGCCCCGCGACGGTTCCGCCCCCTGCGTCATCTACGGCTACGGCTCGTACGAGGCGAGCATGGACCCGTGGTTCTCGGTCGGCCGGCTGTCCCTGCTGGACCGTGGGGTGATCTTCGCGGTGGCCCACGTGCGCGGCGGCGGCGAACTGGGCCGCCGCTGGTACGACCAGGGCAAGATGCTGGCCAAGAAGAACACCTTCACCGACTTCGTCGCCTGTGCCCGGCATCTGGCGAAGGCCGGCTGGACGGCACCGGACCGGCTGGTCGCCCGGGGCGGCTCGGCCGGCGGGCTGTTGATGGGCGCGGTGGCCAACCTCGCGCCGGACGCCTTCGCCGGCATCGTCGCGCAGGTGCCGTTCGTGGACGCGCTCAACACGATCCTCGACCCGTCGCTGCCACTGACCGTCACCGAGTGGGAGGAGTGGGGCAACCCGCTGGCCGACCCCGAGGTGTACGCCTACATGAAGTCGTACACGCCGTACGAGAACGTCGCGGCGCTGGACTACCCGGCGATCCTGGCGATGACCAGCCTCAACGACACCCGAGTTCTCTACCACGAGCCGGCGAAGTGGATCGCCCGGCTGCGGGCCGTCGCGCCGCAGGGCGACTACCTGCTCAAGACCGAGATGGAGGCGGGCCACGGCGGGCCGAGCGGGCGCTACGACGCCTGGCGGGAGGAGGCGTTCGTCAACGCCTGGACCCTGGACCGGTTCGACCGGGCCTGACCGCCACCTGCTGCCCGCCCGCCTCGCCCGGCCCGACGAGCCAGATGTCCCGACTGGCCTGATGTCACAGTGACATATCTATGTCGCTGTGACATCAGGCCGGGAAGGGATGACACTCCTCCGCTCGGTTACTTGGTGTGACTTCCACGGTCACGCCGGTGCTGCCCGGGTGGGCGGCGCCGACTACGCCGAGGGCACGGGGCAGCGGCCTCACCGGGCTCGCCGACCGGGTCGCCGCCGACGGCCGGCGGGTCGGTTACCTGCTCAAGGACCGGGTCGCCGAGGTCACCGAGTTCGTCGACAACCTGCGTAGCGTCGTCGCCGGCGGCACCCTCGTCGATCCCGACGTGGCCCGCCGGCTGCTGCACCGCCCGCGCGACCCGCTCGCCGCCCTCTCCGCCCGCGAACGGGAGGTGCTGGTGCTGGTCGCGCAGGGCCGGTCCAATGCGGCGATCGCCGTCGGGCTGCACGTCACCGAGGCTGCGGTCGGCAAGCACATCGGCAACATCCTGGCCAAGCTCGGGTTGCCGCCGGACGACGGCACGAACCGCCGGGTGCTGGCAACCCTGACCTACCTGCGCGCCAACGCCACCCGATTCTCGCGGCGGCTCAGGTGGCCCGTAGCTCCTCCACCGCGGTGTTCCCGCGCAGGAACAGCAACCCCAGCCCCACGGTGGCCAGCACCGCGACCACCGCGCCGGCTCCCAGCAGCGCCAGCTGCTCCAGCGGTACGCCGGGAGTGCGGCCGTCCCGGCCGGTGTCGCCGACGTACAGCCGGCCGATGGCGTACCCGACGCCGAGGGCGACCAGCACGGCGGGCACCACGGGTGCCAGCACCTGCCAGAGGATCGACGCGCCGATGGTGGCCCGGGGCACCCCGTTCGCCACGAGCATGGCGTACCCGCGACGCCGGGAGACGATCCCCTCGACCAGGGTGACCAGCAGGCCCGCGGCGGCAATGATCAGAGCCACGGCGACCGCCAGGTCGACCAGGTCGACGGTGGTCAGGTAGAAGGAGTTCAGCGGGCCGGCCTCATCGCCGTAGCCGGCCACCCGGCTCTCCTCCCGTTCGATCTGGGCCCGGAGCAGAAACGAGGCCCGGAATGCCGCCGCGCCAGCGCCGATGATCACCGCAGCGAGCAGGGCGGCGAAGGTCCGGCTGCCGGCCCAGGGGTCGTCGGTCAGCCGGCGGGCGGCCAGCAGGGCGGCCGGACCTCGGGCGCGACGGTGCAGCACCCGCCCGGCCAGGTACGAGATCCAGCCGGTCCCGACGACCACCCCCATCACGGCGGCGAAGATGCCGACGAGGAGGACCATGCCCAACCAGTCGACCCGCGCACCCTGCAAGGCCCACCGGATCGGCTCGACCAGCGCCACCGCCAGCACGCCGAGCCCGATCAGCAGCGCCGGCCAGGGGCGGGGGGATCCGCTACGCCCGGCCCGCCGGAACACCCCGAGCGGTGTGGTGGTGACCCGGCGCAGCATCACGCTGGTCGCCATCGCGGCCACCAGCGGCAGTCCGAGCACCACGGCCGCCATGGCCGGTTTCCACGGCAGCACGTCGGTCGGCAGGACGAGTTGTCCGTTGGCGTCCGGGCGGTGCAGCAGCTCCCGCCCGACGAGGTACGCCGCCAGGCCGACGAGGGTGCCGGCCAGGCTGGCCAGGCCGGTCTCCAGCATCACGATCCGGGTCACCTGACCGGGGGTCGCACCGGCCAGCCGTAACGCGGCGAGCCGGCGGTCCCGCTCCGGCGCACCGAGCCGGGCGCTCTGACCGGCCAGGGCCAGCACCGGGATGGTCAGCATCACCAGCGCGAACGCGGTCCCGCCGCGTAGCCCCGGCTCCCGCAGCAGCGCGTTGACGTACTGCTCGGACTGCTGCCATGCGTGGCCGGGCGGCTTCCGGATGGCCAGGACGGTCAGTGCCGCCAACCCGGCGAGGGTGGCCAGGACGGCACTCAACGCGGTCAGGGTCACCCGGGCCACGTCGGTGCGGTTGCCGGCCACGGCCAGCCGGGCCAGGGTGCCGGGACTCACCGGGATCCGCCGGGCAGTGACGCATCGACGCCCAGGCCGGTGTGGTCGATCGCGCCGTCCCGCAGGACGATCTCACGGTCGGCGTACGCGGCGATCCTGGGCTCGTGGGTGATCAGCACCACCGCCGTTTGCTGCTGGCGGGCGATCCGGACCAGCTGGGTGAGGACCTGCTCGCCGGTGACCGTGTCGAGCGCACCGGTCGGCTCGTCGGCGAAGATCACCCGCGGCTCGGTGACCAGTGCCCGGGCGGTGGCACAGCGCTGCTGCTGACCGCCGGACAACTCGCCGGGCCGCGCGTCGGCGCACTCCGCCACACCCAGCCGCTCCAGCCAGTCGACCGCCGCCGCCCGTGCCGCTCGCCGCCCCGTGCCGGCGAGCAACAGGGGAAGCGCGACGTTCTCCGCCGCGGTCAGCTCGGCGACCAGCTGACCGAACTGGAACAGCACCCCGAACTCGGTGCGCCGCAACCGGGAGCGGGCCGCCTCGGACCAGGTGTCGATCCGGTGCCCACGCCAGCTCACCTCGCCGGCGTCGGGGCGCAGGATTCCCGCCAGGCAGTGCAGCAGGGTGGACTTGCCGCAGCCACTCGGCCCGGTCACCGCGACGATCTCGCCCTCGGCGATGTCGAGGGCGACGCCGCGCAGGGCGGGTGTCGGCCCGTAGGACTTCACCAGACCGCGAGCCTCAAGTTGCGTCATGGGCGCACCTCCCGGTGCCAGTCGGCGACCCGCTCCAGGGTGGTGCGCAACCACCGCAGGTCGGCGTCGATGTGAGCGATGGCGTAGTCGGCCGCGACGACCTCGTCGACGGAGACCGACGGGGCCGTCTTCAGTGCGGTCAGCTCCCGCAGCCGGTCGGTGTGTGTTCGGCGCTGCGCGATCAGGTAGGCCCGGGCTCGTTCCACGTCGGCCACCAGCAGCGCCACCACCACCTTGGCGAACAGCGCGCTGTTGACGTATGGCATCGGTGACTCGACGCTGCCCAGCCACCGATCGAGCGTGGCCCGGCCCTCCTCCGTCAGGGAGTAAGCCGTCCGGTCGGGACCGGCGAGCCGCTCCTGGCCGGTCGCCGCCACCAGACCGTCCCGCAGCAGGCGACCCAGCGTGGCGTAGACCTGCCCGAAAGCCAGGGGACGGGCCTGCGGCAGTCGCTCGTCATGCGCCCGCTTCAGCTCGTACCCGTGCATGGCACCGGTGGCGAGCAGACCGAGCAGCACGTGCGGGGTGGACACCTGGCTACTATTCGCTCAGCGAATAGTAGCTGTCAAGGCAGCACCTCGAACCAACGCTGAGCCACCTCAGCGGCGGCGGAGGACGACGACGGCCACGTCGTCCTGGATCTCGTCGGGGGCGAGTTCGACGAGCAGCCGCTCGCAGAACCGGTCGAGGTCGTCGTCCACCCAGGAGGCACAGGCGGCCAGGGCGCTCAGCCCCTCGTCGATGGTGACGTCCCGCCGTTCGATCAGCCCGTCGGTGTAGAAGACCATCGTCGCTCCGGCCGGCAGCACGAACTCCAGGTCGGCGGGGCGGGGCGCGCGCACCCCGAGCAGCGGCGCGGCGTGCTGCACGTACTCGGCCTTGCCGTCCTGGCTGATCAGTGGGGGCAGGTGACCGGCGCTGGCTAGCCGGACCCGCCCGGTGGTCGGTTCCAGCAGCAGCAGGCAGATCGTCGCCAGCTCGTTGGGGAGCAGCGTCCGCATCAGCTCGTTGACCCGGTGCAGGATCTCGCCCGGCTGGTGCCCCTCGACCGCGTACGCCCGCAGCGCGTGCCGCAGCTCGGCCATCACGGTCGCGGCGTGCAGGGAGTGGCCGGCCACGTCGCCGATGGCCAGCAGCAGGTGACCGTCGAGCATCACCAGCTCGTAGAAGTCGCCGCCCACCTCGGTGCGGGCGCTGGCCGGCTCGTAGCGCACGGCCAGGTCGAGGCCGGCGATCTGCGGGATGCGGCGGGGCAGCAGGCTGCGTTGCAGCGTCACCGCGATCCGGTGTTCCTCGTCGAAGGAGCGTTGCGCCTCCACGGCGGAGGCCACCGCCTGGGCGAGCTGGACCAGCACCGGCGTGCGGGCGGTCTGCGTCGCGGTGGGCACGACGACGTAGAGCGGTGCGCGGTCCTCGCGCAACCGGGCCGCGGCGACCGTGACGGTGTCGCCGGCCGGCCACTCGACCAGCGCCCAACCGGCCGGATCCTGCACCCGGACGGTCGCACCGGTCGGCACCGCGCCGTCCTCGACGCCCCACGTCACGGTCCGGGCTTCGGCGCCGGGACCGGCACAGATCCCGGCCAGGTAGTCACCGTCGAAGGTCTCGGCGACCACTGCGGCGGGACTCTTGAAGATCTCCGCCGCACCGGATGCCGCCAGCTCCAGCAGCCGGGCGAAGTTCGGCGCCGCGTGCACCGCGACGGTGGTGTCCGCCAGGCCGGTGAGCCGCTCGGCGAGCAGTTCGGCTCGCTGCCGGGCCTGGTAGTAGCGCAACACCGCGTGGGCGGTGGCGACCAGTTCCTCCGGCTCGATCGGCTCGGCCAGGTACGCGTCCGCACCCCGGGTCAACCCCTGGGTGCGGTCGGCCACGTCGACCGCGTGCGCCGAGACGTGGATCACCGGCAGCGCCGGGTACCCGGACTTGATCCGCTCGCACACCTCGAAGCCGCTCAGATCCGGCAGCCGGACGTCGAGCACCACCAGGTCGATCGGGTCCACCCCGACCCGGCTGAGCGCCTCGCCGCCCGTCTCCGCCTCCAGCACCGTGAAGCCGGCGCGGGTCAGCCAGTTCACCAGGAGGTAGCGCTTGGTCCGACTGTCGTCGACCACCAGCACTGTCGCCGGGCCGTCCACGTCACGCCCCGTCCGCCGGCAGCCAGACCGTGGAGGTGCTGCCCCGTCCCGGCTTGCTGGACAGCTCAAGGGTGCCGCCGAGCAGCGTTGCCAACGGCACCGCCACCACGCCCTCCCAGAGCTTGACCACCGGCGTGGAGAGCTCCAGCAGTTGTTCGGCCTGGTCCGCGATCAGGCTCTCCCGGGTGCGGACGTAGGTCTCGAAGGTGAACAGGCCCAACTGGTCGACCAGCGCGGAGAAGGCGACGTAGTCACGCAACGTCACGGCGGCCTGGTCGCTCTCCAGGACGGGCAGCAGCGCGTCCTTGAGGGCGAAGACGCTGCTGGCGGTCTCGGTGGCGGAGAAGCCCTGCCGGGCCTGCCCCCGGGACAGCTCGGCGAGCACGGCCCGCAGCTCGGTGGCCTCCTCGCCGGCAAGGTCGACCGCGCCCTTGCCGAGCGCGTCGGTCAGCGCGCGGTGCAGTTCCTGCACCTGCCGGACCAGTTCGGCCTGGCTGAGCCGGCCGCGCAGCCGCCCGGCGGCGGCCTCGCTCCACCGCTGGGTGATCTGCTCGGCGCGACTGGTCAGCAGCTCGCCCAATCGACCGCTCTCGTCGGCGCTCAGCACCATGGCACTACCCCCTCGACTGGACCGGCCGGACTCTATCACCGGGATCCGCCGACTACTTGCCGCCCAGCAAGGGAATGACCACCGTCACCTGATCCTCCTCCCGTTCTGCGTACGACGGCCCGGGTGGGATACCGTTCCACCGATAAACAGGAGGTCTGGCGAATGTCCTTGACGGTGCACACGGAACAACGCGGTGACGTGGTCGTCGTGTCGGTCGCAGGCGAGCTGGACATGGCCACCGCGCCACAGTTGCAGGACCAGATCAGCGACCTGCTCGACAAGGGGCGCAGTCGGCTCGTGTTCGACCTGTCGAACGTCTCGTTCTGCGACTCCACCGGCCTGTCGGTGTTCGTACGCGCGAAGAACAGCTGCGACGAGGCCGGCGGCGTGGTCCGGCTGGCCGCGCCTCAGCGGGGCGTGCTGCGCATCCTGGAGGTGAGCGGCCTGGTCGAGGTGCTGCACACCTATCCCACCGTCGACCAGGCGGTCGCCGGCGAGCCCACCCCGGCCTCGTCCTGACCGCACCGGCTCAACGCTCGTCCTCGATGTAACGGGGGCGGGCGATCAGCACTCCCGCGCCGGTCTGCACCATGAGCGCGACCAGCAGGAAGCCGATCGGCGCGACCCACCCGCCGGTGGCCTCGTAGAGGATCCCGACCAGCAACGGCCCGAGCGCCGCGATGACGTACCCCGTGCTCTGCGCGAAGGCCGACAACGCGACCGTCCCGTCGGCGGTGCGGGCCCGCAGCCCGATGGTGGTCAGGATGAGCGGGAAGGCGCCCTGCCCGAACGCGAGCAGCACCACCCAGAGCACCGCCGCGTCGCGGGGCGCGAACGCCAGGCCCAGGTAGGCCAGGCTGGAGGCGGCGGTCAGCGCGAAGATCAGCGGGCGCAGGGTGCCCAGCCGACCGGCCAGCGCCGGCATCAACAGCGCGATCGGCACCCCGAGTGCGGTCACCCCGGCGAGCAGCAGTCCTGCGTCCTGCGGGCGGAAACCCGCGTCCCGGAACAACTGGGCCAACCAGCCCATGATCGCGTACCCGCTCAGCGACTGCGCCCCGAAGTAGGCCGCCATGGCCCAACCGAGCCGGGTGCGTGCGGGCCGGATAGCCGGCCGGGCCGCGGTCGCGGCACCCGCGTCGCCCGCCGCGCGGCGGTGCGGTTCCGCAGTGCGGCCGGCAGCCACGGGAGTACGGCCACCGCCGCGAGCCCCGCCCAGACGCCCAGCCCGGCCCGCCAGGAGCCGAAGGCGTGCGCCACCGGGACCGCGGACGCGGCGGCCACCGTCGTGCCCACCGTCAGCGCCATGGTGTACGCCCCGGTGACCAGCCCGGTGCGGTGCGGGAAGTGCTGCTTGACCAGCATCGGCAACAGGATGTTCGCCACCGCTATCCCGGCCAGCGCGAGCGCGCTGGTGAGCAGGAACACCACGGTGGAACCGGTGAGAGCCCGCAGCACCTGCCCGGTGGCGAGAGCCAGCATCGCCAGCACCAGCAGCCGGGCCGGGGAGAGCCGGCGGACCAGCCACGGGGTGGCCGCCCCCAGCGCGGCGAACGCGACGGTGGGCAGGGTGGTGACGAAGCCGGCCATCGTGCCGGACAGGGCCAGCCCGACGCGCACCTCGTCGAGCAGCGCGCCGAGGCTGGTGACGGCGGCCCGCAGGTTGAGCGCCACCAGCAACATCCCGGCCAGCACCAGCAGCCCGCCGGCGCCCCGGGACGGCTCGGCGACCCGGAGCGGCTCGGCAAGCGCCGTCTCGCCGGCGGTGGTGACGGGGATGGCGGAGCTGCTGCCGGCGGCTGGCGGGGTCATGATCTCGAACCTACAATCATGGGATGAATCTCGGCGAGAGGGTGTAACCAGTGCCACCACGGGTTGATTCCGCCACCGCTCCGCCCCGGGGCCGGCGGGTACGGGAGACGATCGCCCAGCTCCGTCGGCGGATCATGGACGGCGAGTGGCCGGTGGGCGGCCGGATCCCGACCGAGCCGCAACTGGTCGAGGCGCTCGGCGTGGGGCGCAACACGGTGCGCGAGGCGGTCCGGGCCCTGGCCCACGCCGGGGTGCTGGAGTGCCGGCAGGGCTCCGGGACCTACGTGCTCTCCACCGACGAACTCGCCCCGGTGGTGGCCCGCCGACTCACCGACGACCGGATGGCCGAGGTGATCGAGGTACGCCGCGCCTTCGAGGTGGAGGCCGCGCGGCTCGCGGCTCGCCGGCGTACCCCGAGGACCTGGCCGCCCTCGACGGCGCGCTGGGCGCCCGCGAGGCGGCCTGGCGCGGCGGCCGGGTCGACGAGTTCGTGGCGGCCGACGCCGCGCTGCACACCGCGGTGGTCGCCGCGGCGCACAACGCCATGCTCGCCGAGCTGTACGCCTCGATCGGCGCCGCGATGCGCGGCACCGTCGCCCACGCCATGGGCGACGCGCTGACGCCGGACCGACACGTCGACCACGCCCGGCTGGTGGCGGCGATCAGGGCCGGTGACCCGGAGCTGGCCGCCCGGGAGGCCGGCGCTTTCCTGGAGCCCTCGCCCGGGGCATAGGTTGTCCCCGACAAAAACGGGACACCTCGGGAGTACGGATGATCAAAGGCTTCAAGGACTTCATCATGCGCGGCAACGTCGTCGACCTCGCGGTCGGCATCGTCATCGGCGCCGCGTTCACCGGCCTGGTCACGGCATTCACCAACTCGTTCCTCAAGCCGATCATCAACCTGGTCGGCCCAGGCCCCGCTGGCGACGGAGCCCAGTTCAGCCTGGGAACCGAAAACCCCGTCACCTGGGGTCTGTTCCTCAATGCACTGATCACCTTCCTGCTCACCGCCGCAGTGCTGTATTTCCTGGTCGTGTTTCCGATGAACCGACTCGCCGAGCGCCGGCAGCGGGGCGAGGAGCCGCCGCCGGCCGCGCCGAGCGAGGAGATCAAGCTGCTCACCGAGATCCGGGACGCCCTCGTCGCCGCCGGCCGGACCAGCCCCGCCCAGCAGCGCGGCGCGCTGGACGACGCGCTCGGCCGCCGGGAGGAACCGCCCACCGCGCGCTGAATCCGGCAGCCGCACATCGGCCCCTGCGGGAATCCCGCAGGGGCCGTCTCGTGTCGAACACATGTTCGATAGAGTCCGGCCATGGAGCAGCGCAAGCACTGGTGGAACGGGAAATGGGGGCGGCTGGCCCGGCGGGACGTCTTCCTCCGGGCGGACGCCGACCGGTGGCACGTCGAGCAGCGGGCCGGCGGCGCCGAGGGGGTCTCCCGGTTCTACGAGTACGACACCGTCGACGACGCCGAGGAGACGGTACGCGCGCTGCTCCAGGGCACCGACACCTGGCGCGAACTCTCCCCCCGCCCTCCGTCCGGCTGGACCCGCTGACGGCGTTTAGCGGAAGCGGGGTGAGGGAACCGCGCGAGCATGGAGCAGCAGGGCATCGATCAACAGACGACCGTCTCGCGGGTCACCACCGGCATGCGGGTGGTCGACTCGGCCGGCATCGACGTGGGCACGGTGGACCTCGTCCAGCGTGGCGACCCGAACGCGGTGACCGTGCAGGCACCGACCACCGACCCCGGCAGCAGCCTGGACGAACTGATCGAGTCAGCGACCGTGGAGGAACCGGACGTACCCGCGGACCTGGCCGCCCGGCTGCTGCGTACCGGCTACCTGAAGGTCTCCACCGACCTGGTGCCCACCGGCGCCGTCTACGTCCTGGCCGACCAGATCGCCACCGTCACCCCCACCGAGGTCCGCCTCAACGCCCTCGCCACCACCCTCCCCCCCGAAGACTGACCCCACCCCCGACTGTGTTGATCATGAGGTTGTCGGCTCGGCAAGCGCTTTCCTGGCCCGACAACCTCATGATCAACCATTCGGTTCGGGTGGGGGTCGGTCAGTTGTCGGCGGGGGCCGGCGCGGGCAGCCGCTGCCGTACCGCCCAGAGCGCCACCTCGGTACGCGAGGCCGAGCCGGTCTTGCGCAGCAGGTTGGACACGTGCACGGTGACCGTCCGCACCGAGATGCCGAGGGCCCGGGCCACCTGCTTGTTCGACATCCCGGCGACCAGACATTCGAGCACCTCGGCCTCCCGACCGGTCAGGCCGGGCGAGGCCGCGGGCAGGCCGCCGGCCGGAGGCGGGTCGTCGAGCGGGGACGGGTCGTCGAGCGGGGACGGGAGCCGGGGCGCCGGCGAGGACGACGGCGATCCGGGCGGGGCGTCGGGCGGGAGCGGCGGGGCGAGCAGCGCCTCCGGCTCCTGACCGGAGTGCGCGGCGAGCAGTTCGGTGAGCGCGTACGGGTTGCCGCCGGTGTGCTGCCAGACCTGCTGCACCAGCCGGGCCACGGGGGTGCGGCCGGCGTACACCTGGGTCAGCACCTCGGCGACCTCGGCGGGGCGCAGCGGCCCGAGGTGTTGGCGCACGACGCCGCGTACCCCGCAGAGGCGGGCCAGGGCGCGACCGGTGAGTTCCGGTGCGACCGCGTGTGCCGCGGGCCTCGTCGCCACCACCAGCAGGGCCGGCAGCCCGGCGGCGGTGGCCAGTTCGCCGACCAGGTTGAGGCTGGCCGGGTCGAGGGCGTGCAGATCCTCCACCACGAGCACGGCCGGGCCGGCACCGACCAACGCCCGGACGGTACGCACGGCGAGACGGAGCAGGGTGCCCGGCGCGTAGCGTTCGCGGGGCGCGGTGGGCTGCTGGGCGAGCCAGGCCAGCGCATCGGCCGGGAGGTCGAGCCGGCCGGTGTCGCGTCCGCTCAGCACGGCGGCCAACCAGTCGTACGGGGCGGGGCTGTGCACCCGGGCGGCTCCGCTGAGCACCACCTCCGGTCGGGGGGTGAAGCCGTCCAGCGCGGCGGCGACCAGCAGGCTCTTGCCCACTCCCGCGCCTCCGGTGACCACCGCGACGGCCGGTGAGCGGCGGCGACCGACGACCACGGTGGACCAGGCCCGGTCCAGCTCAGCCAGCTCAGCGATGCGCCCGACCATGGACACCGGCAACATTCCTCAACCCTACGCAGTAGTGCGTAGAGACGCGGGAAGGGTCTTCTTGGCAAGCTTGACCCATGACGCTGATCCTCCGCTCGGCCATCCTCAACGACATCGGTCTGGTCCGGACCAACAACGAGGACTCCGCCCTCGCGGGCGAGCGCCTCGTCGCGGTGGCCGACGGCATGGGTGGGCTGCCCGCCGGTGAGGTGGCCAGCGAGATCGTCATCCGGATCCTCGACGAGCTGGTCCCACCGACCTCGCCGGACGCCGCAGTCGAGGCGCTGCGAGCCGTGGTGAGCACGGCCAACCAGCGCATCCACGCCGCGATCGCCGCCGACCCGGCCCGCGACGGCATGGGTACGACGCTGACCGCGGCCCTGCTCGCCGGGGACACGCTGGCGCTCGCCCAGGTCGGCGACTCGCGCTGCTATCTGCTCCACGAGGGGCGGCTGCGCCAGCTGACCCGGGACGACACCTTCGTGCAGGCGCTGGTCGACCAGGGCGCCCTCTCCCCCGAGCAGGCCCGGCACCACCCACAGCGTTCCCTGGTGACCCGCGCCATCCAGGGCGCGGACGCGCCACCGACGATGGGTCGGGTGACCGTCGTCGCCGGTGACCGGCTGCTGCTGTGCAGTGACGGCCTCTCCGACTACGTGGTCGACGAGGCGATCGCCGCCACCCTCGGCATGCACGCCGACCGCCAGCAGTGCGGCGAGCAGTTGGTGAAGCTGGCCCACCAGGCCGGCGCACCGGACAACGTCACCGTCGTGATCTCCGACGTCACCGCCGGCTGACCGCACGGGCCGCGATCGCACCGGCCGAGCCCTTCCGCGCCAACACTAGGTAGTTGTGTCATCTAGATAGCACCACTAGGGTTCGGCGGGTGGATTCCGACCGCCGTGGGCAGTGGCTGCGCGGGGTGCTCGACCTCTGCGTGCTCGCCCTGCTGCGCGACGGCGAGTCGTACGGCTACCAGCTCGCCCAGTCACTCGACGCCGCGGGCGTCGGACCGATCCAGGGCGGCACGCTCTACCCGGTGCTGTTGCGGCTGCAACGCACCGGACTGGTCACCGCGAAGTGGCGCACGGGCGGGTCGGGCCCTGCTCGCAAGTACTACCAGCTCACCGACGACGGGCGGGCGGCGCTCCAGCACGGCGGCAAGGCCTGGTTGGCGTTCGTGTCGCCGGTGACCGGCATCGTCACGAAGGGGGTCGAGGGGTGAACGCCGACGACTGGCTGCGGGCGTTCGCGGCCGAGCTGCACCAGCGCCGGGTGGCGGTCGACACCGCCCGGCACGTGGTCGCGGAGGCCGCCACGCACCTGCGCGACGGCGGGGGCGATCCGTGGCTGGTCTTCGGCCCACCGCAGACGTACGCCGCCGCGATCGTGGAGAGCGTCGGCACCGCGCCCGGCCCCGGCCCGGCCCGGTCCGGCTGCACGCCCGAGGCATCACCAAGAGATACGGGCGGCGCCCGGTGCTGCGCGACGCGTCACTGACCGTACGGGCCGGGCAGATCGCCGCCGTGGTCGGCGCGAACGGCTGCGGCAAGAGCACCTTCCTGCGGATCTGCGCCGGCCTGGTCTCCCCCGACGCCGGCGAGGTGACCGTCTCCGGCCGGCTCGGCTACTGCCCGCAGCAGGGCGGCACCGCCGACTTCCTGCTGCCCGACGAGCATTTCGTGCTGGTGGGTGCCGGTCAGGGCGTGCCGCGGGGGCCGGCCCGCCAGGCCGGTCGGGCGGCAGCCCGACGCCTCGGCTGGGACGCCGGGGAGGCCGTGCTCGCCCGGCACCTCTCCGGTGGCACGCGGCAGAAGCTGAACCTCACCATGTCCACCCTCGCCGAGCCGGACGTGCTGCTGCTCGACGAGCCGTACCAGGGCTTCGACCAGGGCAGCTACGTCAACCTCTGGGACCAGCTGATCCGGCTGCGCGACGACGGGCGAGCCATCGTCGTGGTGACCCACCTGCTCAACCAGCTCGACCGGGTCGACGTGCTGCTCGACCTGACCCCCGCCGAGCAGGGCGGCCGATCGTGAACCGGCTGGTCACCGTGGCCGAGATGACGCTGCGGGAACTGGCCCGCCGCCGGGGCGTACTCCTGCTCCTGCTGTTGATGCCGTTGACCTTCTGGTTGATCCGGCGGGACGCCCACGTCGGGCAGTCGATCCGCGCGCTGCTGCTCGGCATCAGCTGGGCGGTCAGCACCGCCGCGCTCTTCGCCACCAGCGCCGCCCGCGAGTTGGAACCCCGGCTCCGGCTCACCGGCTATCGGCCGCACCACCTCTACGTCGGCCGGATGCTCGGCCTGTGGGCGCTCGGGCTGGCGATCTCGGTGCCGTTCTTCCTGCTCACCGTCTTCGACGCAGCCAACCTGCGGTACGGCGGGATCGCCGTGGCGATGCTCTGCTGCGTGGCGGTGGCCGCGCCGTTCGGCATGCTGATCGGCGCTCTGCTGCCCCGGGAACTGGAGGGCACCCTGCTGCTGCTCACCGTGGTGGCGATGCAGATGCTGCTCGACCCGGCCGACGCGGGGGCGAGGCTGACCCCGTTCTGGTCCAGCCGGGAGATCGCGACCTGGGCGGTGGACCACACCGACGACGGCTACCTGGCCCGGGGCTTCCTGCACGGGCTGGTGGTCACGGTGCTGCTGATCGTGACGGTCGCGGGCGTGTTCGCCGTCCGGCTGCGCCGCCGCCGGCACCTGCACCACGTCCCGCTCCCCTGACAGTGCGCCCGGGGCTCGCTTGTGCGGCCCACTGCTCCTAGCATCACGGGGTGCGCCTGAGACTGTTCGCCGCCGTGGTCGCATTCGGCGTCGCCATCCCCGCCCTGACCGCCTGCGGCCCGTCCGTCCCACGCGCCGATCCGCGCGCCGGCCAGCCGGCGGCGAGCGGCACCGACCCGGATCCCGCCTCGCCGACGGCCGGGCAGGACACGCCGGGTGGGCAGACCACCCCGCCCGCCCGTACCGGCCTGGGTGGCCCCAGCCCCAGCGCCAGCGCCAGCCCGAAGCCACCCGCCAGCCCGCAGGGCGTACGCGACACCGGCAACCCGACCGGCCGGGTGTCCGTGCCGGCGGCGGCCCAGGCGGTCGACACCTCGCGGCCGACCCGCACCATCGGCAACGGCTCCCCGGCCAGTTGCACCTCCACCGCCGTGGTCCGGGCGATCGCCGCCGGTGGGATCATCACCTTCGACTGCGGCCCCGATCCGGTGACCATCCAGATGGCGGCGACCGCCAAGGTCCGCAACGCCAACGGCCCGAAGGTGGTGCTCGACGGCGGCGGCAAGGTCACCCTCAGCGGCCAGGGCAAGCGGCGCATCCTCTACATGAACACCTGCGACCCGGTGCAGGGCTGGACCACCTCGCACTGCAACGACCAGGATCACCCGCAACTCACCGTGCAGAACCTCACCTTCGCCGACGGCGACGCCACCGGCCAGCGCACCGACGGCGGTGGTGGCGGGGCGGTCTTCGTCCGGGGCGGCCGGTTCAAGGTGGTCAACTCGCGCTTCGTCGACAACCGTTGCGACCGGACCGGCCCGGACCTGGGCGGTGCCGCCCTCCGGGTGCTGGACCAGCACGACGACCAGCCGGTGTACGTCGTCAACAGCACCTTCACCGGCGGGTCCTGCGCCAACGGCGGCGCGCTGAGCAGCATCGGGGTCTCCTGGGTGGTGCTCAACAGCGTGCTGCGCGACAACGAGGCGGTCGGCGACGGCGCCAACCCGGCCCGTGCCGGCACGCCGGGCGGCGGCAGCGGCGGGGCGATCTACTGCGACGGCGACAGGTTCTCGCTACGCGTCGCCGGCACGGTCATCGAGGGCAACGACGCCAAGGAGGGTGGCGGGGCGATCTTCTTCGTCAGCAACAACCGCACCGGCACCCTGCGGATCGAGAATTCGACGCTGCGCCGCAACCCCAGCCACGGCTTCGAGACCTACCCCGGCATCTTCTACCTGGGCTCCGGCAAACCCACCTTCGCCTCCGCCACCATCCGCTGACCGCCCCGGCGGGTCAGTAGGGGTTGCCTTGGCCGGCGGGGCGGGCTCTGAGCAGGGCGGCGGGGCGACCGGGAAGGCTGGGCGCGGCGGACAGGGGTGGGCCGGCCGCGTGGGCGTGCTCGGCCATGCCGGCGAAGAGTTCCCGCAGCGCGGTGACCGAGTCGACGCGCGGCTGCCAGCCCAGCTCGGCGCCGGCCCGCGCACTGGACATCAGTGGCGCGTTCAGCGCCAGTTCCACCCAACCGGCGTCGACCGGTTGCAGCCGGGCCCGCCAGGTCAGCGCGGCGGCGGCCCGCAGCACCGGCGCGGCCACCGGCACCGTCCAGCCGTGGAAGTGCCGGGCCACCAGCTCCGGCGTCAGCACCGGGTCCGCGGCGACGTTGAAGGCACCGCGGGCGTCACCCAGGATCGCCCGGGCGTACGCGTCGGCCACGTCGTCGGCGTGCACCGCCTGCATCCGCAGCCGCCGGTTGGCCGGCACCAGCGGCAGCCGGCCGTAGCGCAGCAGCCGCACCGGCACCAGTGGCCCGAGAAAGTAGCGGGTGATCTCGGTGCCGGCGTCCCGCTGGAAGATCAGCCCTGGGCGCATCCGCACCAGCCGCAGCGCCGGGTGGCTCCGCTCGATCCCGTCGAGCATCTCCTCCACCGCCGCCTTGTCCCGGCTGTACGACGACCCGGGCACCCCGGTCGTCGGCCAACGCTCGCTGATCGGCAGGTCCTTCGGGCCGGGCGCGTACGTGCCGACCGACGAGGCGTACACCAGGGCCGGAACCCGGGCCCGCAGCACCGCGTCGATCACCGCCCGGCTGCCGCCCACGTTTGTGCGACGCAGCACATGCCGGTCGTGGCTGGGCTGGATCTGCCAGGCCAGGTGCACCACCGCGTCGGCACCGGCGAAGACGCCGGCAAGCTCGTCCGCCGCACCCGCCAGGCCGATGTCGCACGAGTACCACCGCGCCCCGTCGTACGGCTCACCGGTCCCCGCGTGGGGCAGCCGCCGCGCCACCCCGACGATCTCCAGGTCGCGCTCGCGCCGCAACCGACGCAGCAGCGCCCTACCGGCGTTCCCGCTCGCCCCCACCACCACGATCCGCATGCCCGGTCCGTACCCGGTCAGCCGCTTCCCAAGCGTGCCCGCCGATCGTGGCCAGCTATCGGGCGAGCAGTGCGCCGATCAGGCAGGCGAAGGCAACGACCGAGCTGACCGTCCGGACCAGGTTCCAGCGCACCCACGGCACCTCGAACCGCCGCCGGATCGCCGCCAGGTCGGTGATCCCGTCGACCGACCCGGCGGCGTCCAACTGATTGTTGAGCGGCACGTTGCACCGTCCCGTCACGCCAAGGGTGACGAGGTGACCGACCAGCGCGGCGACGAGCCAGCCGAACACCGCACCGCCGGTGCCGAAATATCCGGCCACGGCCACCACGACCAGCAACGGCCCACCGAGAAACACCGACAGGAACCAGCCGTTGATGATCTTCCGGTTGATCGACTGCATGGTGCCGACCAGGGTCCGATCGTCCGTCGCGGCCAGACCCGGCATCACCGAACAGGCGTACGCGAAGAACAACCCCGCCACCAGCCCGGTGGCCAGGGTCCCCCCGGCCAGGACGGCGAGAAGAATCATCTCCGGCATGCTGGACCTCCAGGGGTGGTGGTGACGGCTCAGCCGATCCTGCCAGCCGACGTCCACCTCCCGACTCCATGCACCGGCCAGACCTGTCGACCCGACGCATCGACGCCGACCGGAAGCCGCGAACCCGCCCCCGTCGGTGTCCGGTAACCTGAGCGGACGGGCCGCTAGCTCAATGGCAGAGCTGTGGACTTTAATCCTTAGCAATTTCTGTCAGCAATGTAACGATCATGTACTGGTCTGCGAAAAATCGGCGTCTCTAATCCACATCGGACTGTGGATGCTCGTCGGCTGCTCGCCCGTCATGCAGGAATTTGCCCGCTACCCCGCGACAGGCGGGGTGGTGCGGGTTGGCCATGGGATGAGCATCGGTTTCCTAAGACGACGCTCTATCTGTATACAGAGGCCAACTACCTGCGGGTTCCTATTCTGTTTTCAGGTTAGCAGGTCGCACGTGCGCGTTGCTGTACTCGCTTGCCGAAGATCAGCCGAACGGGCGTAAGTCCTGCTTAGGCCATGCTTCGGCCGCTTCGACGCGTCCTCACCGAGATCCGGTGAAGGTGCCGCGCCGCGTCAGTTTACGGTGCCACGAGAGCGTGGGCCAGCAGCGTGGCGAGTTTGGCTGCGCGTGCCGGGTGGTGATGGCCGACCCAGAGAACTCGTCCGATGAGGTATTGAGCGAAGTCAGGGTGGTCGGTCCACTTCTACACGGCGAGGCCGGCGCGGGCGGCGTTGTGCAGGATGGCGCGGAGCCGGTCGCACTCGTCGCGACTCTGCCGGGGGCCCGCTCGGTCCCCGCGCGACGCGGTACCTTTCTCCTGACATCCGATACACCAGCACCCCGCGTACAATTCACATAAACCAACTCGCTCCCGTTAGGCATCAAGCATGGACTCGGCAGGCATATTTTTCGACTCGGATACCGAACTCTTTGTCAGTCGCTTCGAGGAGTTGCGCCCTGCATGTTATGAGCAAACGATACATATTGCAGAAGTTGATCTACGGAGGGGTGCCTTTCGGTCTGAGGGAGAAAGGGAAGTGGCGGGGCCTCAGGCTGAGGTGGTTCTCCGCGTCGCCATCAACTGTCATGAGAAAGCAGTCATGCGGTACGCAGAAGCCTTGTCGGCCGCCTCGTGGCTTTGGGCTCTCCGGCGAGTTCCGGAGCATTGCTTTCTGGGGTCAAGCCAAGGCTCCTGCCATGAGCGAAGGCACCTCGCCGAGGTATTTAGCAGCAAGTATGGGAAGCCTGCAACGCCAAGCTCAGGCAGAGCCCTCTCGCCGCCAGTGCTGGAAACCGAGCAAGTTGAGTCAGTGGCTCGATTTGTGGCAGCTGCAACTATTCTCTCACGATTGCATGCCATGTATAGAATGTGCGGCAAGGGAGCCGCTGTTCTACTTCGCAAGGAACAGATGCCCTTGGTCAAGGCATCCCCGGAGCTCAGCGCATCCGTGAAGCGTTACGAGGAACGTCGCAGTTTGCCGACGCCCCGCTCTGCTGGCAGGGCCGGCACAGTATTAGTTGAGGAGGTTGCGGAGGTAGGCGCAGGCACTGTAATCGGTGCCCCTGGAACCGTCCCACACCGCGCACGAGCCCTGCACCGCCGGCATTGGGGCACTGCTGTCAGCCGGCCGGCACGGCACGGCACCGGATAGGAGGCGCCGCCAGGCTTGGGGATCCGCCCCGCAGAGGCCTATTGAGGTGACGTATAGCGACTGCGGTGGACGGCTGTCTACCAGCGACGACGCCGATAAACCTGGACTTCGCGTACGGGCATCTCCGACCAGTGCAGTAGGCGGTCGACGACAGGGCGGGCCAGGTAGGGGGTGATCCGGTCGCGTTCGTGCTCTTCGGCGAACTGTTCGGCTCGCGCGGTTTCGCCAGCAAGGTCAAGCGCTTTGATGAGCTCTACGACGAGTAGGTCAAGGCGATGGTTCTCCGCCTCAGCGGCCGTGAGGCGTTCGTGGGCGGCGACCGCGCGATGGCCGCACCATTGCCGCAGAAGCTCGTGCTCGGGTCGGACGTGCTTGCGGTACCACCGATACTCCCATTCCGGACTGGACTGTTCACCCTTACGGACGGGGTGCGGGCCGCCGTGTTTGCACTTGTGGCGGGCCTCGACCTCCTCCTCGATCACATGCTCCAGGATGCTCTGCGAGTGAACGCGGCAGGCGACCTCCGCGATCATGACGGTGCCGGCGGGCGAGACAACCGTGCCTTCACCAGTGGTGAACCACTGCACCTTCGCGGGGACCTCCTCGACCGGCACTCGGAGGATTTCTGTCAGCCTCGTGCGGTCCTTGATGACTGTCGCGTTCTCGACCGGACGCCAGTCCAGCTCCGCCACATCCTCGGGGATGAGGGCAGAGAAGACGGTGTAAACCGCGCTTCGTTCGACGGAGTCGAGTTCGAAGTCGTCGATGCGCTGCCAGCCCGCCTGTTGGGCATCATAGGCTTCGACACCCGACCAGCGGACTTTCAGCCGAGTCGACGGCACGGATTGCACACGGCGATCGCCGTCGAGAAACTCCACCTCGATGCTCGCCGTGACCTTCTTCGGCGTGACAGCCTTGATGCGCACGCGTTCCGACGGTGCGGTGTCTCGAAGGCGGTACGCCCATTCGTCACCGACGACGTACTGCGATGCATCGAACGCCACGTGAACCGCCCCTCGGATGCCGATCCTGCCCTGAGACAGTAGAGCTCGCGTGCGCAGTACCACTCTGGCGTCGACTGATGGCCGACGCCTGCAGGATGTTGAGAGCCTATGCCGAGGGGGAAGTCGTTGATATAACTGGCCGATGGTCGACATCGCCGCCCCGCTGAAATCGCACCAAGTCGAGGTGCTGCGCTGGGTAGAGGCTGGATGTCCCGACGCCGACATGCCCGGCGACGGCGCGAAACACACCGCGAGGGCGTTGCAGGGGCGCCGTCTGGTCACCGTGTCGCGTCGGGACGGCCGGTGGTCCGCCGCCCTGACCGAGCGGGGCCGCTACTACCTCGACAACGGCCGGTACCCGGTCGTGACCGGCACCGCGATCGCGACGGCCCGCACCCTTCCGGAGAACTCTTCCACACAGCCGGCCTCTGGCGGAGGGGGCCGCCAGCCGACGACGCGGCCGTCCGTGATTCAAGAAGCGACCGCGCTGATCGAGCGGCTCCAGACCAACGGCGGCACCGTGGTCGTGTCGGACCCGGACACCGACAAGCGTGCGAGCTATCGGCGTGCCATCCACGCCGCCAAGCAGCACAAACTCGTGCCAGTCGGCTGCGATCTCCGGCGCACTGGCCGCAACACCGGCGACCTCGTCATTCGCCTCTACTCGGCAGCGCAACCCTACGACACGGACTGGAACCGGCTACGGCTCAACCAAGGCGACATCCGCATCCCGCCGCCGGCCGACTACAGCGCTCTCGAACAGGACCCCACCAACCTGCAGGTAGCACCAGAATCGATACCCCGGGTGATTGGTCTGCTTCACACGCTCGACCATGCCGGGGCGGACCGCAAGTGCCGCGTCGGTGTCGACCGCACCACGAAGAACCCGAAACCGTTCCTCAAGTTCGGCAGCGCGCGGCGGTCGCTCGATATCTTCGAAGAGCACGACCAGGTGCCCCACGTGCTTACCGCCGACGAACGGCGAACGCGGCGACTCCGTCCCTGGGCAGACATTCCGGAGTTCGACAAGGTAGCCACCGGCCGTCTCCGGCTCGAAGTCAGGAAGTCCCAATCCGGCCAGCGCCTCGCCTGGCGCGACACCGCGACCAAGAGCTTAAAACAGCAGGCCGTCCGCATCGTCGCCGACATTATCAAGGCCATCAAAGAGCAGGAGCAGATTTCCGCTGCCTTCCGGCAGCGCGAGAAGGAGCGGCAAGCAGCGGCGAGACTTGCCGTGTGTCAGGGAAACCGACCAGCACGGTTCGGGAAGAGGCCGACGGAAAAGGACCCACACCATGGGCACCTCGCCGGCGGCCCACTTCACTCGGCGAGCGGCCTGGAGAAACGGGCCAGCGGCAACGCTGGAACCGCGCTCCAGGCCGACTCAACGCGGCGTTGCATCGGCTGCAGGCACGCCCGAAACGCCGGCGACGACGCCGGTGGTGGCCGAATCCCGACCACCTGCCGCGTCCCGGGCCGGGCATCGTGCCTGGCGCCTCGCCCGTGTCGGTCGCCGCTGGCTGCACCAGTGATGGGAAGCCCTCCGTACCGGCTGCCATGCCTGGGAATGCGCGAACCGGTGTCAGCGAGGATGATCGATGGACATCTTGTCCGTACAGGCAGCGGTGACCGCGCCCGAGAGGACAAAAACGTCGGCAGGGGTGCTGTGTCACCTTGTCCGGGCATGCGATCGGCGGCGGCCACATGACGTCGAGAGATGTCGACCGCTTCCGCGCGCGCGGCCATGACCTCCAGGTGGGCAGAAGGTGTCCTCCGCGTCCGGCCGAAAAGTCTGCGGCGTCGCGCATGTCATCGATGCTCTTCGTTGACAAAGTGTCCGGCGCGGTCGCTGAGCAGGGTCGGGACAGCTCGGTCACGCGCGTGTTCCTGACCTCGAGTGACACTGGCATCGATTGGCGACAGTCCCTCCCGTGGTGTCGGTGGTCAAACCGGCATGACATCCCTGCGCCGCATGAACGGGCGCGTCAACCGCACGCAGGCCATGTCCGCGCCGATCGGGTAGGGACATCTCCGCGGACACCATGTCATGGACCTGCATGAGTGCCTGACCGGCCGTCGCCGCCGCTGCGCGTGACACGTTGGCACCGCGGCCGAGCCGTCGGCGGACACGCTGTCGCAGCACCCGTGAACCGTCAGAGGGCGGTTCGAAGATCGTTGAGTTGATCTATGCGTTGTGCCCGGTTGGAGGCATTCCGGCAGGTTCGTCAGTGTTAGCGATGGTCGATGGCGTCGGATGTGAGTCTTGGTCGTGACCGTCGGGCGGCTGTGGCGTTAGCCCGGTCATGGGTGATCGAAAGCGGTATCCCAGCGATGTCACCGACGAGCAGTGGGAGCTGATCGGGCCGTTTCTGCAGGCGTGGAAGGCCAAGCGGGTCGCGGTGTCGGTGTCGGGTCAGCAGGGCGACTACGACCTGCGGGAGATCGTGAACGCGATCTTCTACCAGAACCGGACCGGGTGTCAGTGGGCGTATCTGCCGCATGACCTGCCGCCGAAGTCCGC
This sequence comes from Micromonospora tarapacensis, assembly GCF_019697375.1. Classification (NCBI taxonomy): domain Bacteria; kingdom Bacillati; phylum Actinomycetota; class Actinomycetes; order Micromonosporales; family Micromonosporaceae; genus Micromonospora; species Micromonospora tarapacensis. The sequence goes on from NZ_JAHCDI010000004.1 coordinate 4,908,253, forward strand.
GACGTACTACTACTTCGCCCTGTGGCGTGACGACGGCACCGACCAGGTGATCCATGACCTGCTGCGCTGCCAGGCGCGGGAGAAGGCCGGCCGCGCCGAGGATCCGAGCGCGGTGGTGCTGGACACCCAGTCGATCCGCGCGGCCAACCACGTGCCCGCGGCCACGACCGGCAAGGACGCCAGCAAGAAGGTTCCGGGGCGTAAGCGAGGCCTGGCCGTGGACGCGTTGGGGCTGGTCATCGCGGTCGTGGTGACCGCGGCGTCGGTCACCGACAACACCATCGGCATCCGGTTGCTCGACAAGGTCACCACGCACACCCCGACGGTCACCCGCGCGTGGGTCGACGCCGGGTTCAAACAGGACCTCGCGCTGCACGGGGCCGTCCTGGGTGTCGACGTCGAGGTCGTCAAACGCTCCGACACCCGGCCCGGGTTCGTACCGATCCGCAAACGGTGGATCGTGGAACAGGTCAACGGCACCCTGATGCTGCACCGACGCCTCGTGCGCGAGTACGAAAGCCGCCCGGAGTCATCGGTGTCCCGCACCCTCTGGGCATCGATGGCCAACATGGTGCGCCGGCTCACCGGCACGAGCACCCCGTCCTGGCGACACCGATGAACCTGACCACGGTCCTCGACCTGATCACCGAACGCGAAGCCGCCACCGACCAGACCGCGGCCCGGCTCCGCGAACAGATCAACGCGCTCACCGGCGAACTCGCCCGCGTCGAGGGCGAACTGGCCGACCTGGCAACCACCCGCACCACCCTGCGCGCCGTCACCGCCGCCGAGTTCACCGCCGACGACCCGACCATCGCCAGCGCCCCCTACCAGCAGATCCTGCACATCCTCGGCACCACGCCCACCGGCATGCGCGCCAAGGACATCTGCCTCGCGCTCGGCGTCGAGCCCTCACCGAAACACGTCGAAGGCACCCGCGCGAAGCTGAAACGCATGGTCAACCGCCAAGTCCTGACCGAAGACCAGCCCGGAGTGTTCGCCCTTATCCCGAAACGGACCTAAACCTCCGAACCGCCCTCTCACAGGATCGGTTCGCGGGCGTTGTCAGTGGTGTTGGCGCCGTGTCACAGGTTGCGGGGTGAGCCGGTGTCAGAGGGCGGTTCGAAGATCGTTGAGTTGATCTATGCGTTGTGCCCGGTTGGAGGCATTCCGGCAGGTTCGTCAGTGTTAGCGATGGTCGATGGCGTCGGATGTGAGTCTTGGTCGTGACCGTCGGGCGGCTGTGGCGTTAGCCCGGTCATGGGTGATCGAAAGCGGTATCCCAGCGATGTCACCGACGAGCAGTGGGAGCTGATCGGGCCGTTTCTGCAGGCGTGGAAGGCCAAGCGGGTCGCGGTGTCGGTGTCGGGTCAGCAGGGCGACTACGACCTGCGGGAGATCGTGAACGCGATCTTCTACCAGAACCGGACCGGGTGTCAGTGGGCGTATCTGCCGCATGACCTGCCGCCGAAGTCCGCGACGTACTACTACTTCGCCCTGTGGCGTGACGACGGCACCGACCAGGTGATCCATGACCTGCTGCGCTGCCAGGCGCGGGAGAAGGCCGGCCGCGCCGAGGATCCGAGCGCGGTGGTGCTGGACACCCAGTCGATCCGCGCGGCCAACCACGTGCCCGCGGCCACGACCGGCAAGGACGCCAGCAAGAAGGTTCCGGGGCGTAAGCGAGGCCTGGCCGTGGACGCGTTGGGGCTGGTCATCGCGGTCGTGGTGACCGCGGCGTCGGTCACCGACAACACCATCGGCATCCGGTTGCTCGACAAGGTCACCACGCACACCCCGACGGTCACCCGCGCGTGGGTCGACGCCGGGTTCAAACAGGACCTCGCGCTGCACGGGGCCGTCCTGGGTGTCGACGTCGAGGTCGTCAAACGCTCCGACACCCGGCCCGGGTTCGTACCGATCCGCAAACGGTGGATCGTGGAACAGGTCAACGGCACCCTGATGCTGCACCGACGCCTCGTGCGCGAGTACGAAAGCCGCCCGGAGTCATCGGTGTCCCGCACCCTCTGGGCATCGATGGCCAACATGGTGCGCCGGCTCACCGGCACGAGCACCCCGTCCTGGCGACACCGATGAACCTGACCACGGTCCTCGACCTGATCACCGAACGCGAAGCCGCCACCGACCAGACCGCGGCCCGGCTCCGCGAACAGATCAACGCGCTCACCGGCGAACTCGCCCGCGTCGAGGGCGAACTGGCCGACCTGGCAACCACCCGCACCACCCTGCGCGCCGTCACCGCCGCCGAGTTCACCGCCGACGACCCGACCATCGCCAGCGCCCCCTACCAGCAGATCCTGCACATCCTCGGCACCACGCCCACCGGCATGCGCGCCAAGGACATCTGCCTCGCGCTCGGCGTCGAGCCCTCACCGAAACACGTCGAAGGCACCCGCGCGAAGCTGAAACGCATGGTCAACCGCCAAGTCCTGACCGAAGACCAGCCCGGAGTGTTCGCCCTTATCCCGAAACGGACCTAAACCTCCGAACCGCCCTCTCAGAGCTACCGCAGGCGCGTGTCACAAGTTCTGTCAGCGTCTCACAGGGCAGGTCAACCCGCCTTTGTCAGAACCTATTTCATCAATCACAGTCGATTAACGTCCTCTTGTCCCCGCCTCTGTCAGAGGTCGGGGAACGGGCGGTGATCGGGGTTCTGAGCAGCTCTGTCAGAGGCTTGTGAGCCCGCTGTGGCGGAATCGATGTCACCGCTCGCCGCGACAACACCGGCGACGTCATCGAATCCCTTCGCTGTCACAGGAGTTTTGACATGAGCGTGTCCGACGCTACGGACTGGCCCACATCCGCCCTTGACGCGGCGGCGACTGCCTTCGCCGCGCTGACGTGCGACCCCGCCCCACTGGTTCTCGACTGCGCGGCGTTCGGTCCCGACACGGGTCTTCCGCAGCAGGAGGTGCCGCTGCCCGCGCTGCGGGACTGGCTGCTGCGTCACCCTCGCGCCTACACGGCGCGTGACGAGGTGTGGCGGGAACTGATCCGCCGTGCTCGGCTCGACGGGCCGCACTGGGTCGTCGCTGCGGTCGGCATGGCGATGCCTGCGCTGCAGCAGTACGCGGGCCAGTTGTGCGAGGGGTACAACGGGGACCCGGCGGACGTGGACGCCGAGATCCTGACCGGCTTCCTGATCGCGCTGCGCGACCGGGCGGACCTGACCAAGCCGGCGCCGTACGCGAGCCTGTGCAAGGCGGCGTGGCGGGCCGGGCGGGATCTTCGGCTGCAGCAGCAGGAGTACCTGCCGGTGGAGGACATCGAGCACGTCACCGCAGGTCCCCGCGCTCCAAAGGTGCCGTACGGGCATCCGGACCTGCTGGTCCGCCGTGCGGTGATCCTGGGAGTCCTCGATTCGGAGGACGAGCGGGCCTACATCGACGTGCGGCTCGGGCACCGGGCGATCGAGCCCATCGCCGCTGCGTCCGGCGTCAGCGTGGACGCTCTTCGTATGCGCCTGTCGCGCATCGACGGCCGCATCGCCGAGGCTCTCGCGGACGGACTGCTGACGGGGGTCGCGTCGCCGGAGACGGTGGCGCAGCTACGGCTGCAGGCCGGGCAGCGCAGCCAGCGGCGGGCGGGCCGTGCCGCTGCCCGCCGCGATGCCGCCGACCAGGCGCCGGTCGCGGCGGCTGCCTGACAATCTCCACCGCACCGACTCCAGCGGCTGTGGCCCGACGTGCACAACGTCGGGCCACAGCCGTTTCTGCTGGGGACCGGCACTGCCCGCTGTCAAGGGCTGTGAGCCTGGCCGACGCTCACACGACCACACACCCGGGCGGTTCCGAACCGCTGTGAGCCCCTGTCCTCGAACACGGCCCGTTGTGTGTGAAACCTGCCCTGACCTGCGCTGTGAGTCGTCGCCGCGCCCTGTGATCGGCTTGTGAGCGCGGCAAGTGTTCGCCACGGCTCACAAACCCCGGTTTGGGGGTGCGGGACTTCCCCGAGCCGTACCGCTCGCGGTCCCGCCCGCCGCCGGGCGACACGAGGAACGAATGCGATCCGCATGCCTCGGGTGCCGCGCCACGTTGATGCGCTGACACCACATTGATGACCGCAAACCACCCATGAGGGAGGACGAGCTCCTCCCGGGGCTCACGCGGTTCGTCCGCTCCTTCACCTGCGCCCGGCGGCGGTCCCTTCGGACCGCTTCGAGCAATCGCCACGCCTCGGTCACGCCGTTCGTTCGGCGCGTCCAGGGCGCGGCGGGAGGTGAACCTCAATGTCCCGCACCCCACTGTGCACCCTTTTGAACCAACCCGCCGCACGCGCGGTGCTACGCGCTGCCGTGCCGCTGGCCGGTGTCGGCCTGACCCTGGCCCTCCCGGCCGCCGCTCACGCTGATCCCGGCGACACCGTCCACCTGGCGGCGAACTCGCTGCCGGTGGTGATCGCCAACCTGCAGACCTGGATCATGGGGATCCTCGCCGCGATCGCCACCCTCTTCCTGGTCTTGGCCGGCGTGTACTGGGCCACCGCCGGTGGCGACCCGTCGCAGGTCGAGAAGGCCAAGTTGGCGCTCCGTAACGCCCTGATCGGGTACGGCCTGGCCGTCCTCGCGCCGATCCTGCTGCAGGTCATCCAGGGCATCGTCGGGGGCTGATCCGTCATGGGATGGATCCTCGACCAGGTACTTGACTGGCTCACCACGGCGATCCTGGCCTGCCTCACGGCGATCTTCGACCTCATCACCGGCATCCTTCTCACCACCCCGAAGGTCACCGCGCTTCCGCAGGTCCAGGCGCTCACCGGCCGATCGGTCTGGATCGTGGACACCGTCTTCGTGTTGGCGTTCGTCGCCGCTGGCGTCCTGGTCATGGTCGCTGGCGGCGACGAACAGTCCCGCTACACGGTCAAGGATCTCCTGCCGCGGCTGGTCGTCGGATTCACCGCTGCGCACTTCAGCCAGCTCGCCTGCGGCCAGCTCATCGACCTCGGCAACGGGCTGACCGGAGCGATCAGCGAGGACACCTACGACGGCGGCGGAGCGTTCACTGCGATCCAGAGGCACCTCGCGGCGGCGCAGGACGAGAGCGTCGCGCTGCTGTTCCTGGTGCTGATCCTGATCATCACGGTGCTGATCGTGACGACCGCGTTTCAGCTGATCGGCCGCTTCGTAGCGCTGCTGGTGCTGACGAGCGTCGCGCCACTGGCGCTGGCCTGCCACGCGTTGCCGCAGACCGAGCCCGCCGCCCGGCTGTGGTGGCGGGCGTACATCGGATGCCTCGCGATACCCGTCGCGCAGGCGTTCTTCCTCACCGCTGGCGAGCAGACGTTACTCGACCCGGACTCCATGCTGCCCGTGTTCGGGCTGCCCATCGACCCCGGCGGCACCCTGAACCTCATGGTCGTCGTGGTCCTGCTCTGGACCACCGTCCGGATCCCCACGCTGATGGGCCGCTGGGCGAGTCAGGGCGGAGGCGGCGGGAACGTGGTCGGCGCGGTCGTCCGCGTCGTCGTCGTACAGCAGCTCACGCGCAGCATCCCCGGACTCAACACGCTTCGGAAGGCCGTCAGATGACCAGATTCGAACCCGACCACTCGCCGACCAGGGCGCGCATGCCGTCGGACGTCGACGCCCCCGACAAGGTCGCCTACGGCTTGACGTTTCACCAGTTGGCGATCGTCGCCGCCGGAGCGCTTCTGTACTACGGCGCATGGCAAGCCTTGAACACGGTGGTCCCGGTACCGGTGCTCATCGGTGCTGGTGTGGTGCTGGGCGGGCTGGTGATCGGCCTGGCGCTCGGCCGCCGAGATGGTCTGTCGATGGATATCTGGCTGCTGCACGCGATCCGTCACACCCGCACCCCTCGGTCGCTGGCCGCCGCCGACGTCGGGGCGGATCCCGGTGCGCCGGATTGGGTCGAGACCCCGAAGAGCGGCCGGATGCCCCTGCCGGCACCGTTGCGGCTGCCCGCCGACGCCATCGACGACGACGGGGAGATCAGCCTCGGTAGCGCCCGCGCCGCGATCGTCGGCACCACCACGGTGAACCTCGCGCTGCGCACCCCCGACGAGCAGGCGGCCCTCATTGAGGGCTGGGGACGGTGGCTCAACAGCCTGTCCACACCGACGCAGATCGTCGTGTCGGCGCAGCCGGTCGATCTGGCGTCTCACAGCCGTGCGCTTGCCGCCGCCGCGGATGCCCAGCCGCATCCGCAGCTTCGCACGGCGTGCGCCGATCACGCCGACTTCCTCGGCGACCTCGCCTCGCGGCGCGACCCGCTGCGCCGGCAGGTCCTGGTCGTCAACCGAACGGCTGCGGGCGAGCGCACCGGTCACGCCGCTCGGCGCCGCGCCGACGACACCGTTCGGGCACTGGCCGGGCTCGGCGTCAGCCCCCGGGTGCTCGACGGTGCAGCGGTGACCGCCGCTCTGACCTCCGCCGCCGACCCGTACCGGCCGCCGCGCCCGGGCGGCCTCGCCGCACCCGATGCCGTCATCACCGCGAGCGCCCCAGCTCACACCCGCAGGAAGAGGAGGAAGTCATGATCCGGAGGAGACGCTCCGGCGGCGCGGCTATGGAAGCCCCGCCGGCCTCGCTGGAGTCGGCGGTCGCGCCGGCCACGGTCGAGGTCACACCCCGGTGGCTGCGCGTCGGCGACGGGTACGCCGCCACCCTGGTGGTGACCGGTTACCCGGCCGAGGTCGGGCCGGCGTGGCTGGAGCCGCTGTTGTCCTGGCCGGGCCGGCTCGACCTCGCGTTGCACATCGAACCGCTGCCGGCGCCGATCGCGGCATCGAGGCTGCGTAAGCAGCGGGCCCGGCTGGAGTCGTCCCGGCGGGCCGACTCCGAGCGGGGGAAGCTGGCCGACCCCTACGTCGACGCCGCCGCGCACGACGCCGGCGACCTGGCCGAGCGTCTCGCCCGGGGCGCGGCGAAGCTGTTCCGGGTCGGCCTTTATCTCACCGTCCACGCCCGAACCGAAGCCGAACTGCTGGAGGCGTGCGCGCAGGTCCGGGCCGCCGCCGCCTCGACCCTCCTGGAGGTGCAACCCGCGACCTGGCGGCAGCTCTCCGGATGGACCACCACCCTGCCCCTCGCCTCCGACGGGCTACGGATGCTGCGCACCATGGACACCCAAGCCCTGGCCAGCTCGTTCCCGTTGGCGTCGCCGGACCTGCCCGCGCCGCTGCCCGGCGACCCGCCAGCCACCGGTGGCGTCCTCTACGGAGTCAACCCCGCCAGCGCCGGGATCGTCTGGTGGGACCGCTGGACGCAAGAGAACCACAACTCCATCGTCCTCGCCCGAAGTGGGGCGGGGAAGTCGTACTTCGTCAAGCTGGAGATCCTGCGCAGCCTCTACCAAGGTGTGCAGGTCGCGGTCGTCGATCCCGAGGACGAGTACCTGCGGCTCGCCGACGCGGTCGGAGGCAGCGTCGTACGCCTCGGCCTCCCCGGCGTGAAGATCAACCCCCTGGACCTGCCGCTCGGCGACCGCCGACCGGACGTCCTCACCCGCCGTGGGCTGTTCCTGCACACGCTGATCAGCGTTCTGCTCGGGCATCAGCCGCCACCGGCGGAGCGGGCCGCGCTGGACCGCGCCATCCTCGCCGTCTACCGGGCCGCCGGCATCACGGCGGACCCAGCAACGCATCACCGGCCGGCCCCACTACTAGGCGACCTGGCCGAGACGCTGCGCGCCGACAACGACCCGGCCGCCGCGACTCTGGCCGCCCGGCTGGCGCCGTGGGTGCAGGGCAGCTTCGCCGACCTGTTCAACGGGCCGACCACCCAGACCCCGGTCGGGCACCTCGTCGTGTGGTCGCTCCGTCACCTGCCCGACGAGTTGCGCACGGTCGGCACGCTGCTCGCGCTGGACTCGATCTGGCGCACGGTCGACGCGCCGGGCGGGCCGCCGCAGCGGCGGCTCGTCGTGGTCGACGAGGCCTGGTTGCTGATGCGAGATGGCGAGGGCGCAAGGTTTCTCTTCCGCATGTCGAAGGCGGCACGTAAACGCAACGCCGGGCTGACCGTGGTCACCCAGGACGCCGCCGACGTGCTCGGCACGGATCTCGGCCAGGCGGTGGTGTCCAACGCCTCGACGCAGGTGCTGCTGCGGCAGGCGCCGCAGGCCATCGACGCCGTCGGGGAGGCGTTCGGGCTCACCGGCGGCGAGCGGCGGCTGCTGCTGTCGGCCCGCCGGGGCCAGGGATTGCTGATCTCTGGAGTGAGCAGAACGAGCTTCGAGTCCATCTCCTCGGAGGCGGAGCACGAGCTGTGCACCACGAACCCAGCCGAGTTGGCCGACCTCGACGAGGAGGACGACCTGTGACACCAACGACCGAAGCGTTCCGAGCGGCTCTCGCTTCGTTGCCACCAGCGCCCAGCCCCACGTTCGGGCCGGGCGCCGGCCCCGTTGCGCCACCCGCAGGACCCGGCACCGCCCTGGTCGACGCCGCCGTGTGGGCTACACAGCGGCCGTGGCTGGCCGGTGTCGCCGCCGGACTGCTGGCCGTCTGGGTCGCCGGCCGCAACCTGGTGGAGATCTGGCGGCACCGCCACCACGCCCACGGCGCACGCCTCGTGACGATCGCGCCGCCGCCGGAGGTCGACCCGCACAGCGCTGGCGCGTTGTGGGCGAACCTCGCCGGAGTGCTGACCCCGTCGCGGCGGCGGCGCCTGCTCTACGGCGCGCCGCACGTCGTGTGGCAGTACACCTGGTCCGGCCGGCAGTTGCTCATCTCGATCTGGGTGCCCGGCACCGTGCCGCCCGGGGCGGTCGAGGCGGCAATGCGAGCGGCGTGGCCCAGCTCGGCCACCACCACCGACGACAACCCGCAACCGCCGATCCCGCTTGAGGCGCACCCCGCCGCCGGTGGGCATTTGCTGCCCGTGTATGCGGAGTGGCTGCCGCTGGCCACCGACCACGACACGGACCCGCTGCGCCCGCTGATGTCCGCGGGCGCGCAGCTCAAACCCGGCGAGTACGCCTGCGTGCAGATCCTCGCCCGCCCCGCCAGCCCGCGCAGGGCGGCACGGGCCCGCCGGGCGGCCGGGCGGCTGCGGGCCGGCAAGACCGCCGTGCCCGCGATCAACCCGGCCGCGCCGGTGCTGTGGCTGCTGGACGCGTTCCTGCCCGGCGGTGGCGCCGGCCGCACCGCGGTGCCCACCGCCCGGCGGGACCCCACCGTCGAGCGCGACGTGCGGGCGATCCTCGACAAGACGGCGCACCCGCTGTGGCAGACCGGGATCCGGTACGCGGTCGCCACCACCCGCCGCCGGTCCGGCGCCGACCCGCTCGGTCGGCTGCGGGGCATCGCCGACACCCTCGCCTCGGCGTTCGCCATTCACACCGGCCGCAACCGGCTGACCCACCGTGCCCGGATGCCCGCGCCGGTGGCGGTCCTCTCCGCCCGCCGGCTCGGCCCTGGATTCCTCACCTCCGCCCCGGAACTCGCGGCACTCGCGGCACTGCCGCAGGATTTCGCCGTTCCCGGCCTCGACCGGGCGCGGGCCGCGTCGATGCCGGCGCCGGTCGCGGTTCCCGGTGGTGGGCGCGGGGTGAAGATGTTGGGCGACGCCGAAATCGGTGGCCACAGTGTGGGGCTGTCGGTGCCGGATGCGAGGTATCACATGCATGTGATCGGTTCGACGGGCTCCGGCAAGACCACGCTGCTGGTCAACATGGCCCTCGACGACATCAAGGCGGGGCGGCCCTGTCTGTCAGGCTGAGATGAGGCAGCCGTTCCCGGAGCGTTAGGCTTGCCGGGAGACAGGAAGAGGATCATCGTGACGCTACCCAGTACGCCTGGTGAGCAGGGCGGACGGCCGAAACGGCGAACGTTCACGGCGGAGTACAAACTACGCATCGTGGCGGAGTACGAGGCGGCGAAGGCCGCTGGTGAGGGTGGGGCGATTCTGCGTCGGGAGGGCCTGTATCACTCGCACATCCTGGAGTGGCGGGCCGCCCGTGACGCGGGCGCGTTGACCGCTCTGGGCACCCGGAAGAGCCCGGTGTCCGAGAGTCGGCGCCGCAGCGCCGAGGCGGCGGAGGTCGAGCGGTTGCGTCGGCGTAACGAGCGTCTGGAAGCGGATCTGGCGCGGACGAAGACCGCGTTGGAGATCATGGGAAAAGCGCACGCGCTCTTGGAGACGTTGTCCGAGAGCGCGGACGACACGCCACGGCCGGCCAGGAGGCGCTGAACACGGCGTTCGACGAGCTGATGCCGCTGGTCGGGGTGGCCGGGGCGTGCCGGCTGACCGGTCGGTCCCGCGCCACGCATTACCGGCTCCAGCAGCCGCCCGTGGTGTCGCGTCCGCTGCGGCCGAAGACACCCCCACCCTCGATGCTGTCGGCGGCCGAACGTCAGGCCGTCCTGGATGTGCTGCATCGCGATGAGTACGCGGAGATGTCCGTGGCGCAGGTCTGGGCCCGCGAACTCGACCAGGGCCGCTACTGGTGCTCACAGTCCACCATGTACCGGATCCTGCGAGAAGCCGGTGAAAGCACCGAACGCCGCCGGCAGGCCACCCACCCGGCCCGCACCATCCCGCAGTTGGTGGCGAAGGGCCCGTCGCAGGTGTGGTCATGGGACATCACCCGCCTCAAGACCGTGCAGCGCGGCGTGTTCTACCACCTCTACGTCATCATCGACGTGTACTCCCGCTACGTCGTCGGCTGGCACGTCGCAGGCGGCGAAGACTCGCTACTCGCCCGCGAACTCATCGACGACGCCATCGCCCGCAACGGCGTGCGGCCCGAGATCCTGCACGCCGACCGCGGCTCGTCGATGACCTCGAAACCCGTCGCCGAACTCCTCGCCGACCTCGACGTCACCCGCTCCTACTCCCGACCCCGCGTATCCAACGACAACCCGTACTCCGAAGCGCAGTTCAAGACCCTGAAGTACTGCCCCGCGTTCCCCGACCGCTTCGACTCCCTGCACCACGCCCGCGAGTTCTGCACCGAGTTCATCACCTACTACAACCACGAACACCGCCACTGCGGCATCGGCCTGCACACCCCCGCCTCCGTGCACTACGACACAGCAAGCGACGTACACGACCAGCGGCAGACCACCCTCGACGCCGCCTGGCGGGCCCACCCCGACCGATTCACCCGCCGACCCCGACCACCCGCCCTACCAACCACCGTATGGATCAACAAACCAGCAGCTCAACCCACCGAACTACAGAACACCTGACCACGAAAACGTCTCACTTGACTTGACAGGTTCCGCGGGGCACCGTGGTCATCGACCCGCACGGCGATCTCGTGCTGGACATTCTCGACCGGCTCCCCGCCGACGTCGGCGACCGCGTCGTGCTCTTCGACCCCGACCAGGACAACCCGCCCACGCTGAATCCTCTCGAGGGCGAGGACCCGGACCTCGTGGTCGACAACCTCGTCAGCATCTTCGGGAACATCTTCGCTAAGGCGTGGGGTCCGAGGATGGATGACGTCATGCGGGTCGCCTGTCTGACGTTGTTGCGCCACAACAACGTGACTCTGCAGCACATCCCCCCGCTTTTGAACTCGCCGCAGTTCAGAAGCGCGATGACGGTGGACCTGGACGACCCGGCCGGGCTGAGCGGCTTCTGGCAGTGGTACGACAGCCTCAACGACAGCCTCCGCTCCCAGGTCATCGGCCCCGTCCTCGCCAGGCTGCGGTCCTTCCTGCTGCGCGACTTCGTCAAACGCACCATGCGATACCCCAAGTCCAGCTTCGACATGGGCAAGGTTCTCGACGGCGGCGTGCTGTTGGTTCGGATTCCGAAGGGTGTGCTCGGTGAGGACACCAGCCGGCTCCTCGGCTCCCTGATCCTCGCCCAGGTATGGCAGGCCGCCACCGCCCGCGCCGCCACCTCATCCGAGCGGCGCCGCGACGCGACGTTGATCATCGACGAGGCGCAGAACTTCCTCACCCTGGCCAACAGCCTGGACACGATGCTCGCCGAGGCCCGCAAGTACCGGCTGTCACTCGTGCTCGCCCACCAGGACCTGGCGCAGTTCCCCCGGGACCTGCTCGCCGCCGCGTCCGCGAACGCCCGCAACAAGGTGTACTTCACGGTCGCGCCGGAGGACGCGAAGGTGCTGTCCCGGCACACCCTGCCCGAACTCGGCGAGCACGACCTCGCTCACCTCGACGCCTACACCGCCGCCGCCCGCCTCGTCGTCGACGGCCGACAAACCCCGGCGTTCACGATGAAGACCCGCCCACCGAAGCCGGTCGTCGGTGAGGCGACCGCGATCCGTCAGGCCGCAGCGGCGGCGGTACCGGCCCAGGACACCAGCGCCGTCGACGAACTCGTCGAGCGGCTCAGCCGCAAGCCCGACGACCGGCGCAACCGCCCGAAGAGCGACCGCAGCTGACCGTCCCCTGTCAGCCCGGCGGCGTCGCCCGGGTCGCGCACCGGCTCGTCACGGGGATCGTCACCGGTGACCGCCGGATGCCAGCCGAACAGTGCTGACCTGGGCTGTCAGTGCCGCACACACCCCCTGACAGACCCTCCGCACGACCCTCCTGCCTGCCAGACACCCCTCCCGATCGGGAGGGGACCCCTTCCTGCCTAGGAGCAAACCGTGTACTCCCGTGTTCCGTCCGCCTCCACCAAGCCGGATCCGCTCGCGGTCTTCGGTCGTATCGTCCCCCGTGACCATGCCCTGCTCGCCCTGCTTGCCGAGCACTACCTGCTGTCCACCGACCAGATCACCCAGGCGTTCTTCGACGCCCGCCGTACCGCCCAGCGGCGGCTCACGATCCTGCACCGCCTCGACGTGCTGCACCGGTTCGGCCGCAGCGGCGACGCCGGCCGCTACGGGTCGCTGCTCTACACCCTCGGCCCCGTCGGGCTGCAACTGCACCCGACCGTCTACCACGACCCGGCCGGCACCGGCGGCAAGCCGCCGCGCAGCTCGCTGGAACGCACCAAGCGGATCGCCGCCAGCGGACAGGTCAATCACCTGCTCGGCGTGAACCAGTTCTTCACCGACCTGATCGCCACCGCCCGCCGCACCGACAACCTCCGGCTGTCGCGGTGGTGGTCCGAGCAGCACGCGACCACGGTCTACGCCCAGGCCGGCATCCGGCCCGACGGACACGGCGTCTGGACGACCTCGGGCACCTCGACCGGTTTCTGGCTGGAGCACGACAACGACACCGAGAACCTGGCACGAGTCGTGGCCAAGCTGCGCGGATACGAGCGGCTCACCGCCTTCGGTCCCCGCTACCCCGTGCTGTTCTGGGTGCCCAGCCGGCGCCGCGAGGCCAGCCTGCTTGGCGTCCTCGCCGGGCTGCGCAGTGCCAGCCCGATCGCGACCGCCGTGCACGGCCCCGACCCCGCCGGCAGGGTGTGGACCCTCGTCTCGGATCCCACCCACCGGCGGCACCTGCACGAGCTGCCCTCCGACCACGGACCCGACACGGTCACCAACCCGCAGCGCTTCGACGACCTGTAGGCACCGGCAAGCCGGCTACGATCCGCGTCTGTCAGACAACAAGATCATTTGTGAGAGTCACGGAGTCTCACAGCGACCGCGGCGACGTCGGCAAGATCCGCGCCGGAACCACTCACAGCGCAGGTCAATCCCACTTTTCGGCGATCAACTCGCCGGACCGGCCTGACAGAACAGGCCGCTACCGTTCACGGCACTAACAGCACCTCATATATCTCCACCCGGTTCGGTCCCACCTCGGAACCACCGCCGCACCCACCGGTGCGCCACGCCCACCCGCCCCCAAGGCCGGTCGGCACCGCGCCGCGCGGCGACCCCCAGGTCGCACCCAACCAACCCGCACCACACCTTCCCCGCAACCGACCCACGCACCCAGTGGGCCGGTTATCTCCGCGCGCCCTGACGCGCCCACACGAAGGAGGACCTCCATGGCCAAGAACCCGGCCCGCAAGGCCACCCCGCCGGCTGCCACGGTCAGCACCATGATCGTCTGCGTTCCGGACGACCTGCCCCGCGAGTCCCTGACCGCGCATCAGCTCGACCGGAACTTCGGCGTGCAGGGCACCCTGTCGCCCCGGTTCTGGGCCAGTCCCGCCATGTACCTGTGGCAGCGCGGCCAGATGTTCGGACTGCGTAAGGGCAGTCCCGCCTACTGCGCCGGTGGACCGGTGCGACTGCTCGACCTGCAGGGAATGCGTCAGGCCGCCGGCATGGGAGCGGGCATCCGCCACCAGCTGTTCAGCCAGGTCGTGCACGGCACCAGGCCGGCCACCCCGTGGCACGTCTACGAGGCCCGCCACCTGGCGGACCCCACCAAGTACACCTACGACACGGCAGCGGCGGACTTCACCAACCAGCCCCGGATCAACGCGATCCGGATGCACAACGCCGCCACCTACGGCACCGGGCAGATCGCCCTCGGCGAGCTGGAGATGTACCAGGCCGGCTCCATGGCCTACCAGCACCACAGCGCGCTGACCGCGATCGCCGGCGACGCGCTGATCACCGCCGAGGGAGCCAAGCTGGCCCCGGCCAGCGACGCCATGGCCGACCGGGTCACCTACCTCGAACAGGCTCACCGCCTGCTCGCCGGTATCGACCCCGATCAGCGGCTGCTCGCCGTCGCGCTCTGACCGAGTCGGACAGGAAGGAGACAAGCCCATGGGCCGCGTCATGTTCCTGCTCGACGAGGTCGAGCAACTCGCCGACGCCTGCCTGCGCGCCCAGCGCCGGAACACAGGCGACCGCGAGGCATCCCACCCGGCGCCACCGGCGCTGCGGGTGATGCACGACGAGTTCCAGCAGATCTACCTGTCCGGCAACAGCACCTCCGTGGGTGAGCACCACCGCCTGCGGCCCGTCACCTGCGGCCTCACCGGCTGGCAGGAGACACCGGTGCTGGCCGGAGAACTCACCGGCAGGCACTACCGACGGCTGTACCCGGGTCGTCTCGGCGACATGCCGCTACGCGGGCCGGACAGCGACCTGCTGCACCTCATCCAGTCCGGCGTCGACGCCGGCTGGAGCACCTTCGTCGTCGACTACGTCGACGACACCGTCATTCCCGGTGTCGGCCGCGGGCGCTTCCGCGCCCCGCACTGACACCTCCGGAACCGATCGGGCCAGCAGCCGCCATCCCTTGTACCCGAAGGATGCGCGCTGCTGCCCGGTCGGCTCCGCCCACCACCTCGCCGCATTTCTTGACTTGAAGGGACACCCGCAGCATGAACTCGGTCTTCCGGTTCAACCTCGTCACCGCGATGGAACTCGCCGAGCACGCCGTGGCCGCCGCCGAACACGGCGACCCCATCGACGACGAACCCGCCGGCCCCGCGCTGCTCCTCGTCGCCGACGACGGCGTGTACCTCATGTCCAACGGCCTGCCGCAGCCACCGCGGGGTCCAAACCAGCCGGCGACCTCGACCGTACGGGCGGTCTTCGCCGAGCACCTCGGCCCCGGGCAGCAGACTCACGACGGCGACGACCTGCTCATCGCCCTCCCGCTGTCCCAGCCCGGCGACCCGCTCATCGAGAAGCTCCGCGCCGCCTCCCGCACCGGTCACGACGCCCTGGTCATCACCCTCCTCGACGACCAGCTCACCGTCGCTGCCACCCGAACGCCGCAGGCCCCGCGCCTCGGCTGAACCCGCCGGCCGCCCCAGGCAGGGGCGCCGAGCCCACGCCACGGCCGGCGAGACGGCCGCCTTTCCCTCTTCCGCCAGCAAACGGCACACCGGCCCGGCAAGTCGCCGGATCCAGTCGTGCCCGCAGAAGCCAACGGCGGCCAATCCCGGCCGCCGTCATCACCCTGCCTGAAAGGACCAATCAGCATGCCGCAATTGCCAATCTGCCCCATCTGCGACGAGCCGGTAGCAGACCAGCCCGTGCAGGACTGGACCAGCGCCTACCGCGGTGGCGGAGCCCCGTGGTGGCACCTGATCGACAACACGCCCATCTGCCTCACCGAGGGCGGGACCTACCCCCAGGCGGTGTTCGTCGAGGACGGGCTCCCCGCCGACACCGAGTCCCACACCTGGCTCGTCGCGATGAGCGAGCTGTTCGCCATCGTCGGCCCCTACGACCCGGCTCGGCTGGGCAGCGCCATCACTGCCGCCGACCACCTCACCCGCTGGCTGTTCACGGCCACCGGGCCGTTCAGCGCACTCCTGGCCCTGCGCACGCCGGCCGACGTCGCGGCCCTGATCGGACACCTACACCGCACCACACGACTGCTCGCCCGCGTGCACGCGCAGACCAGCCCCTACCTCCTCGACCAGACCCGCCAGCCGCACTTCGCCGGCCTCGATCCCGACAGCGAGGTCCGGGCAGAGGTCATCGACGCGGCCGACGACGTGCACGCAGACCTGCAGGACGCGGCCGACTGGAGCCTCCAGTCCGCGCAGGCCCTCGGTATCGCCTTGTCCCACGCCCGCAAGGTCGCTGCCCTGACCATGACCGCCTCCGCCGGAAGCGCCGACGAGCACGAATCGTCTGGGAACCCCGCCACCGGCACTACCGAGCCCACAAGTTCGGGCGACCCGCAGCAGGTGCTCGACACCAGCGGACGCCACGACGCCCACTTGGGCGAGCTGATCGGGTCAACGTTCGGCGACGAGGCCGGCTTCAGCCCAGAACTGACCCACAGCGCCGCACGGATCCTCGGAACCCTCACCACCTATCTGTCGAACTGCCTCGGCGCTGGGCGGTCCGCCGCCATCCCCACCTCGAAGGACCTCGCCGATCTCGCCACCTCACTGACGTACGCAACGCACACCCTGGTCAGCGGGCTGCGACACCTCACCGAAAGCCCACGCGGCAGCGAAACCAACGGTCTAGACGAGACCGACGCCGCTGCCACGCGTGCGTCACTCAAGGATGCCGTCGAAGGCCTGCGCTTTGCCGCAAACCACCTCGCCGCCGCCTCCTACACCGCCGCCGGCCTCGACCCCCAAGGAGATCAGCAGTGACCAACGGCGGCGGAGCGGGCAACGCCGGCATGAGCGCACCCCGCACAGCACCGGTCGACCGTGTCTTCGGCGAGCGCCCGCAGGGCTACAACCTCACCGAGATACGACGCGTCGACGGCAAGCTCCTACGAGTCCGGATCTACCGCGACTTCTACCCACACCAGAGCCACGCGCTCGTCGAGGTCCTCACCCCGGCGATGACCTGGACCGAGCTGACGACCGAGCCGGCGTCGGCATGGCACTCCGCCACTCCGTCCCGCAGCACCAGCCCCGCACCGCTCGACAACCTCGCCGAGCGGCTCTTCCAACGGGCTGAAGCGATCCTTCGCACCGAGTAGGGCCGTCCTGCGCCCGCGCGTCACCGATGACGCGCGAGGTCCCTCGTTCCGCTCGTGACATCCCGCAACGCCAACTCCGGCCGACGCCCGGCCGAACACGCGCGATCACCCGCGCACCCGGGCACGGCCGCACGGCCGTGCCCGGGACATCCAGGAGAGGAGCGATATCGATATGTCCAGGGGCCGTTCCCGATGGTCGACGCCCCAGCCGACCTGCAACCCCGAGGGTGACCTCACCGCATGGCCCGAGCAGCGGTACGCCTGCGACTGCGGCGAGGAACTACGACTGGTTCGGATGAGCCAGGGCATCAACGACTGGGCGCACGAGACCCTGTCCGGGCAGCGCCACCGCGACGACCGGCCGTCGCTACTGCGTGAAGACCCGGCCCGCTGGTGGGACGAGTTGCGTCGTCGCATGGCCGCCGGTGACATGCGCGCGGCGCAGATCTACAGCAGCGTGAGCGCCGCCGAGGACCTCGGATGGAACCTGTGGCGGCACTACCACCACCCGGCGACGACCCTGACCGACCGACCCGACCGGCAGCCGCCGTACTGCTGCGAGTCACCGATGTGGGCCAGCCCGGACGGCTGGGCCTGCCGTGTCACCCACCGCCTCTTCCGCTACACCTCCGCGACGCACTGACCGGCCGCCCGCGACAACAGCCGCATGTCGCCAGGGCAAGCGCCGCGCCCGGAGCACCACCGCTGAACAGTGCCGTCGCCCGGCCGAACCACGCGTGACCACCCCGCACCCGGGCACGGCCGACCGACCGGGCCCGGGACCCTTCGCTGAAAGGACCCGCCCATGGCGTATATCGCGCCCAACGCCCAACAGCTCATCGAGATGCTCACCGAGGCCATCCGCCGTCACGACGGCAATCCCGCTCTGCTCGACCGCGTCCTGGTCGACGTCAGCGGTGTGCGTGTCCCGATCGCCTTCGTCGACCTGTTCGACGTCACCGACGAGTGCCAGCAGACCGACTGCGACTGCGGCTCTGGCCAGGAGGACCGGCCCGAGGACGCCCCCAGGGAGGGCGTGCACTTCGACTTCCTCATCGGCGGCGACGTCCCCTGATCCCGCCACCGGTGCCAGCCGGTGTTCCCGGTGCCGGTACCGGCTTTCCTCACCCACATCTCGGCTCTTCACCCCGCGCCATGCCGGCGTCGGGGCCCACGCCATACCCGATGAAGGGAAACCCCATGGCAACCAGAACGATCACCGTGGTCACCGACGACCTGGACCACAGCCAGGACAACGTCGGCACCTACCGCTTCGCGCTCGAAGGCGTCGAGTACGAGATCGACCTCTCCGCACACAACCTCGTGCGGATGCGCAAGGCGTTCGCCCCGTACATCGAGGCCGGCAGGCGGCTCCCCAAGCGGCCCTCCCGTCGGCGGGGTCCCGGTCCCCGCGACGGCCGCTCCGTCAACGCCCAGCTCCGCGAGTTCTGGGCCACGAACGAGAAGCGGCTGGGTCTGCCCCCGCACCGCAGCCACGGCCCTATCCCGCGCGAGGTCCGCGACGCCTACCGCGACGCTCGCTGACCCACGCCCTACCGGAAGGAAAACAGAAGAGATGCGCGTCATCGCTCCGCTGCCGCGACCGGCAGGCAAGTTCAAGCCCGTCACCGCCGTCGCGGCGCCCCGCGAGTCGGTGGTCGTCACCTGGTGCCGGGAGATCGCGACGAACACTGCCACCTCCGTCGGCAGCCCCGTTGAGAACGCCGAGTACCTGCTGACGCCCTACCCCCACGGCTTCGCGCCGTACTCGCTGTACAGCTCCTTCGTCATCGCCGGCCGCACGGTGACGATCACGGTGCTGTGGGACGACCTGTTCCGCGAGCCCGGATTCGCCCTCGCCATCGACGGCCAGCCGGTGCCCCTGGATGCCACGAGCACCGCACGGCCGGCCGCCGTCATCGCCCACGCCGCCTGGCAAGCCATCCTCACCCCCAGTCCCGGAAGGGCTAGCTGATGGCACACCACCTGACCGCGGCGCCCAGCCCGGTCACGCAGAGGCGGCACGGCGGTCAGTCGCAGCCGCGAACCTGCCGGTTCACCTCGGCCGAGTGGTCGATGGCGGTGGCCGATGCCCACGCCTGACTACGAGCCCCGGCGCGGCAGCACGGCCGTGTTCTCCGGTCGGTGGCTGCGCTACGAGCCGGTCCCCGGGTTCGACCGCTACCACGAGGGCTACCGCGCAACGGTGCTCGGCTGGTGGAGCGGCGCCTTCGAGCTATCGCTCGACCTCGAGGCCATGACCGCACTCGCTCAGATGTTCAACGCGATGGCCGACTACGTGGGCGGTGACTGGCGCACGGTCGACTTCGACGGCCTCATCCTCACCATCGCCCGCCCGCAGTCCGTCGGCGGCGGCGTCCACCGCGCCGGGCCCACTAACGGCCGCTACCGGATCGGCTGGGGCCTGGCCTGGCTGCCAGTGAACTCCAACCGCTGCGACCGCGTCTTCGGCCACGCGTAGCCGGGCAGCCCCGGCAGCGCCAGGCCTCGCAGGCCCCAGCTTGCGCTTCGACGGCGTCCCGAGATCCGGTCAGCCGACTTGATCACGAGGCGCCGTCGAAGCGTCCATCAGTGCACACCACATCCAGGCACATCGAACAGCAGCCACAGGGAGGACAAATGGACAACCCGGAACAGACCACGATGCCCGCTCTCGACAAGGTCGCCGCAGCGCTGGCCGAACTCGGTCAGGAAACCGCCGCCGCCATCGCCGAACGCGCCGGCGTCGGGTACTCCACGGCCACGAAGAAGCTCCGCGTGCTGGAAGAAGCCGGCCAGGCCGAACCTTACCGCGCCGACGACGGCCGCACCCTCTGGCGCCGGGCCGCGAGCACAGTGAGCAGCACCGACGACGGCGACGCGCCAGCCAGCACGCCCGATGCCGAACCGCTCGACGCATCGACACCGGCCATCACCGAGGACGAGGGCCGCGAGCAGGCTGACGAGCCCTCCGCACCGGCACAGAACGCGACCGGGCCAGACGAGCCCTCCGCGCCAGCGGAAGACACCACCGAGCCGGACGAGCCCACCGCCGACCAGCCAGACGACGCTGACCCCGCGTCAACGGACGACGACACGGATCGGCCGACCCCACACGGCCCGCCGGGTCAGCCAGGCGGCTCCCCGACCGAGCCAACTCCAGCAGCCGAACCCCAGGAGAAACGCGACGAACCCGCCGACGCCGGCAACGTCAGCGACTCGGTCGTCGCGACGGAAGTTGCCGACCCGCTGGCGAGCACGGACGACTCCACCTCGGCCAGCGCCCCGGCCGAGGATCCGAACGCGTCCACTGACGGCAAGCCACGCCGGTCGAAGGGCACCCTGCGTGGCGCCATCCTCGACGTACTTGAGGCCCACCCGGACCAGCCATTCAAGACCAGCCAGTTGTGCCAGGCAATCGACAAGGCGAACGAGGACAGCGGCTCGGCGAAGGCCAGCGCGGGCGCGGTCGTCAACGCCGTGCACAAGCTCGTCGCCGACAACCTGGCCATCCAGGTCGTCGAACGACCGGCTGCCTTCCAACTCGCCCCGAAGACCGACTAGTCGGGTCCACCCCTGGTAGCCCGGGGTGGGCGTTGATTCTTGGCGGAACACGCCCACCCCGGTGCTCCTTCACATCAAGGAGCGATGTCGAGTGTCCCACCTCAACTCCTACCTCACCGCAGTCGGCGGACTCCTCGCCGGTCTCGCCGCCGCGACATCCCTGCTCGCCTGCCAGCGGCAGATCATCCACCAGCAGCGACAGGATCTGGCGGCCTGCCAACGTGACCGGTCCTACTGGCACCGCCTCGCCACGCACAGCGACACCACTGACCTGCCGAACCGCAGGGCGTTGCGGACGCACCTGGAGGCCACCTTCTCCCTCGGGGAACCACTCGGGCTCGTCCTCATCGACCTCGACCGGTTCAAGTGGGTCAACGACACCTACGGTCACGAGCACGGCAACGACCTGCTATACCAGGTCGGCCAGCGTCTGGCCACCCTCGGACCACCAGCGGCCCTGGTCGCGCACCTGTCCGGCGACGAATTCGCCGTCGTCGTCCACGGCGACGAGGGCGATGTCGAGGACATCGCCCGCGGGGCGTACGTACGCATCTCCTGGTCGCCGAACAAGGTCGGCGACCAGGAGGTGACCCTCGCCGCCAGCGTCGGCTACGCGGTCGCGGAACCGTACATGCTGCCTCGCGACCTCTTGCAGGCGGCGGACCAGGCGATGTACCTGGCCAAGGCCAGGCGCAGCGGC
Source organism: Micromonospora tarapacensis (assembly GCF_019697375.1). Taxonomy (NCBI): domain Bacteria; kingdom Bacillati; phylum Actinomycetota; class Actinomycetes; order Micromonosporales; family Micromonosporaceae; genus Micromonospora; species Micromonospora tarapacensis. The sequence continues at coordinate 4,929,749 of NZ_JAHCDI010000004.1, forward strand.
GCCCACGCCCACGACCCGAGCCACCACACGCCGCCGGGTGCCGTCACCCGCTACCGCGACCTGCGGTAACACGGCCCGGCACCACCCGGCGAGAGCCCGGGGAATTGCGTCCGATGCAAGAAGTGTCGGGGTGCTGGCCCTCTGGCATGGGGAACTTTAGCAGTCGCACCCGCCCCTCCTGGCGACGCTCCGAGCTGCGTGTTTGCCACGAAGATTGCATGTGATGCATGATTCACGCATCGAGCGGAGGGGTGCGTGGCTAGGGGTGGGTGATCATCCGGATGGTGCGGCACGGCTGGAGTTGGCTGCTGGGGTGCGGTTGTTGCATCCGGAGGATGCGGTGTTGCGGGCGATGTTGTCGGGGTGGGCGAAGCAGCAGCTGGGTGGTCGGCGGCTGGATCGGCGGACGATCACAGCGCGCGAGCGGGTCATCGACGGGTTCGTGGCGTTCACGAATGAGTACCCGTGGCGGTGGACCGCGGCGCTGGTGGACGAGTGGACGACGCATCTGGTGGCGGAGCGGCGTCTGGCCCGCTCGACGATCCGCGGGTATCAGGGGGCGTTGCGGCTGTTCTGCGACTATCTGGTGTCGCCGTACTACGGGTGGGCGCAGGAGTGCCTGCAGCGGTTCGGTACGCATCCGACGCAGGTGTGCCACGAGTGGAACACCGCGGCGCATCTGGTGGAGTACGAGGGCCGTCCGGGCCGGCGGCCGTTGACGCGGGACGAGGTGCAGCGGCTGTTCGACTATGCCGATGGTCGGGTGGAGCGGGCGGTGCGGCTGGGCCGCAAGGGGGCGCTGGCGGCGTACCGGGACGCGACGGTGTTGAAGACGATCTACGGATGGGGGTTGCGCTGCACGGAGGTGTCCCGGCTGGATCTGGTCGACTTCTACCGCAATCCGCAGGCGCCGGCGTTGGGCGGGTTCGGGATGGTGCACGTGCGTTACGGCAAGGGCACGCGCGGGTCTGGGCCGAGGCGTCGGATGGTCGCCAGTTTGATGCCCTGGGCGGTGGAGGCGCTGGAGGACTACGTGGTCAACATCCGGCCAAGGTTCGGGTTGGCCGAGCATCCGGCGGTGTGGGTGACGGAGCGGGGCGGGCGGTTGCGGCCAAGGGAGATCGAGGAGCGGTTCGCCGTCTACCGTGACGCCCTCGGCTTGGACGGGGACCTGTCGCCGCACTGCCTGCGGCACTCGTACGTGACGCATCTGATCGAGGACGGGGTGGACCCGAAGTTCGTGCAGGAGCAGGTCGGGCACGTGTTCGCCTCGACCACAGGCCTCTACACGCAGATCAGCGCGGCGGCGATGAACACGATGATGGACCGGGCGTTGCACCCGGTGTTGACGGCGGAAGGGGCGGAGCGGTGACGGCGAAGCTGGACTACCGGTGGCGGCTGCGGGAGGTGATGGCCGAGCGGGGCATGTTCTCCACCACGGACCTGCGCGGTCCCCTCGTCGAGCGGGGGATCGACCTGTCGGCGAGCCAGGTCTACCGCCTGGTGGTCGAGAAGCCGGAACGGTTGAGCCTGCGCACGTTGATGGCGTTGCTGGACATCCTCGGCTGCCAGATGACCGATCTGATCGTTCCGGTCGCCGCTGCGGGATCTGGCCGGGCTCGCAAGGCAGCCGCGGGCGGCGGGGCGCCGGCCGGTGGCCGCGGCGCCGAGGCGGGCGTGGGTGAGCTGCGGCCCCGGCGGGCTCGGATCACGCCCACCCAGCCGTGACAGCCGGGGCGCCACCACGGTTTCTGACCGAGCCCGGCGCCGTTCTCGTCGAGGTCGTCGCGGATGCGGAACCGCTGCTGGATCCGGCCGCGATCGGCTCGGTGATCGGCCAGGTGGCGCCGACGCGGGCTGAACTGCGGCGCCTGGCTCGGGCGCTGCACGCGGATCCGGGGTTGTTGACCTCGGGTGAGCCGGACGGGCCCCGGCTGTTGCAGGATCTGATCGGCGCGCTGCTCACCGTGGGCGCTCGTCACGTTCGGCCGGCGTCGTGCGCCCGCTGCCGCCGGATGCGGCCGCTACGGCGTCGCCTTGAGGACCGGCTGGTCTGCGCGCCGTGCGCGAATGCGGCGGCCGTGCGCCGGGAGGCGTGCGCCCGGTGCCAGCGGGAGCGGCGGGTGGACGGCCGGGACGGAGACGGGGCTCCGTTGTGTGCGGCGTGCACCCGACAGCAGCGCGGTGCGGATCCCCTCGGTGAACTTGTCGATGGCCTCGACCGGCTCGGCACGGGCCTGCCCGCCTCCGCGTTGCGCGAGCTGATCCTCGCAGCGTTGCCCCGGCCGCACCAGCGGCGCACTGTCACCGCGGATTTCGCCGCCCGTCCGACCGCACTGGCCGACAACGCCGCGCACGGCTCGCATCACCTGGTTCTGCTGGCCGAGGCGTTGATCGCGGCCGGCGCCACCGACGTCGCCCTGCCGGTCTGCCCGTTCTGCCAGCAGTCGGCCAAGATCCGGTTCGGCCGCGACGGGCTGCGCTGCTGCAAGCGCTGTTACGAGGCGAGCAGGTCGCAGCCGTGCACGCGGTGCGGGCGGGCCAGACCTGTGGCTGAGCGCACGGCGGACGGCGCCGCGTTGTGCAAGGCCTGCGGCCAGCGCGACCCCGTGAACTTCGAAACCTGCGCCCGGTGCGGGCAGCACGCCCGGCTGGTTCCGACCGACAGCGGTGAACGCTGCTGCCGGGCCTGCTGGCGGGCACCGATAGCGACCTGCTCGATCTGCGGACGCCGGCGGCCCTGCCACGGCGCCAGCGGGCCGAGCCCGCGCTGCGAGACCTGCGTCAAGCGGTTGAACACCGCTGCCTGCCAGCGCTGCGGCATCACCCGAGTCGTCTTCGCCCGCACGGCACAGGGTCAGCCGCTGTGCCAACGCTGCGCCGGGCCCCGCGAGCGGTGCGTGCACTGTCACCGGGTCCGGCCGGTAGTGGGTCGCCCACCGGACGGCCCGGTCTGCGGAGCCTGCTGGCGCCGTGACCCCGCCGCCACGCACCCCTGCCAACGCTGCGGCACCGTCACCTGGCTGCACCACTTCGGACTGTGCCCGGCATGCGCCTGCCCCGAAGTGCTGCGCGAGCTGCTCACCGCCGCCGACGGCACCCTGCGCCCGGCCGCTACAACGGTGCTCGACGTGCTGGCCGGCGACGACAACCCGGCGGCCGTGCTCAAATGGCTGCAGGCCCCCACACCCCGAGCCTTGCTCGCCGCCCTCGCCGAACAGGCCGGCCCGCTACAGCACACGACCCTGGACCGGCTACGCCCGACGAAAGCCGCCGACCGGCTCCGCGCGCTGCTGGTGGCCCGCGGCGCCCTTCCGGCCCGAGACGAGCACCTCGTCCTGCTCGAGCGCTGGATCGACACCGCGACCGCCGCCATCGCCGACGTCAACGACCGTCGGCTCGTGCGCCGCTTCGCCACCTGGCACCACCTGCGCCGGCTCCGACAGCTCTCCACACCCGACCGGCCAACCGGCTACGGCCAGATCAGCGCGGCACGCGGCGATCTGGCCGCCGCCATCGCGTTCCTGGCCTGGCTGCGCACACGCAGCACAAGCATCGCCACCGCCCAGCAAGCCGACGTCGACGACTGGCTCACCAGTGGCCCCAGCAGCCGCCACAACGCCAGCGCGTTCGTCAGCTGGGCCGTACGCCGCCGCCACGCGCACGACATCGACCTGTCCGCACGATCGAGCACCACACACCGGCGAGTCCTGACGCAACGCGATCAACGCTGGCAACTCGCGCGACGGCTGCTCCACGACAACGACCTCCACGCAGTCGATCGGGTCGCCGGGCTCCTCGTGCTCCTGCACGCCCAACCCGTCAGCCGCATCGCCGGCCTCACCGTCGAGCACGTCGAGGCCACCCCCGACGGTACTCACCTGCGCCTGGGCAGCACACCCATCCGGCTCCCGCCGCCCCTGGACCACCTGGTCGCCGAGCTCGTCGGTCGCCGTGCCGGGCACACCGCCGTGGGCCGCACCGCGGCGAATCGCTGGCTGTTCCCCGGTGCCGCACCAGGCCAGCCGCTCAGCGCGCAACAACTCGGCGCGCGGCTACGACGCCTCGGCGTCCCCGCCCGCACGAGCCGCAACACCACCCTCATGGACCTCGCCGGGCAGCTACCCGCCGCGGTGCTCAGCCAACTCCTCGGCCTGCACCTACAAACCGCGACGAACTGGACCCAGGAAGCCGGCAACACCCGACCCCGCTACGCCGCAGCCGTCACTACCCGCACAGCACCCGAGCGACACTCCTCCAGACCCGACCTGCGGTGAACCCGACTGAAGCCCCGGCCGGAGCGATGAATCAGCAGCAGTCGGCCGCCGCAGCCGCCGGCTCGCCGCACCTGCGCGGTGGCCCCGGCCCCGCCGCAGCACGCGCTACCGGGCCGGACCGAACGCAGCCCCGAGTCGCCGCGCACATCGCGGCAGATGTGCGCGCGTTGTCTGTTCGGTCCCGCCCAGAGACCGCCAAAGGCCATGGGCAGATGTAGATCTGCCCTCGTGCCTGACGACGACGGGGCTGGTGCATCGCTTCGCGCTACGGCTGTATCCGCTTTCGTGCGGGCAGGAGGGAGGCGCAGGGCAGCAGCAGGAGCGCGAACCCGACGGTCCACCAGAAGGTGTTCGCGTAGGCGTGAGCGCCGCCCGGGCCGTGGCTGATCTGTTGTTGGAGGATGACGGCTATCACGGCAGTTCCCAAGGATGCGCCGATGCGCTGGATGACGTTGACCGTGCTCGTGGCTCTCGGGATCGCGGTGGGCGGGAGTTGTTGGTAGGCGGCTGCCATCGCCGGGATGCCGACGGCCGCCATGCCGATGCCGCGCAAGAGCAACGACGCGCTGAGGAGCAGGTCGTTCGGCTCGGTGGGCAGCAGCGTGTAGGAGAGAGTTCCGGCAGTGGTGATCAGCGCACCGGCGGCCACCAACGGCCTGGGGCCGACGCGGTCAGCCAGCCGGCCCACGATGGGCAACGCGACGGCAGTGCCGATGCCTTGCGGGGCGAGCATGAGGCCGGTCGTGAGCGCGTCGAACCCGCGGGCCTGCTGGTAGTAGAGGGGCAGCAGGAGCATCGGGCCGTAGAGCGCCGCGCCGGTCAGCAACATCAACACCGCGGACGCGCGGAACGACCGAAATCGGAACACGCGCAGGTCGATGACGGGCGCTTTGGCGCGCAGTGCGTGCGCGGAGAACGCCGCGAGCAGCCCGAGGCCGATCGCGACCGGGACCGTCGTGTCGGCGGTGAGGAAGCTGGACTGCTCGCCGGCTTGTGCGAGGCCATAGACCAGGGCGAGCACGGCCGGTGACAGCAGCGCGATGCCGAGCACGTCGAGCGGGTGCCTGCCGCTGTCGACGGGGTCGGCGGGTAGCGCCCGCCAGGCCAGCACGAGAGCGGGTATGCACACGGGCACGTTGATCAGGAAGATCCATCGCCAGGACAAACCGTCGAGCAGCAGCCCGCCGAGCACCGGTCCGACAATGGGGATGAGGTTGCCGGGGACGGCGACCAGCGCCATGACTCGCCCGAACCGCTGTGCGCCGGCGGCCCGCGCCAGGATGAGCTGAGTCAGCGGCAGGATCATGCCCGCGCCCAAGCCCTGCACCACGCGGAAGGCGATCAAGCTCGGCGCTGACCAGGCGACGCCGCACAACACAGAGCTGGCCAAGAACAGCGCCAGCACAGCCAGCCACGTCCAGCGGGTACCGAAGCGGTCGACGCACCATCCGGTGAGCGGGATGACCAGCGCCATCGCCAGCAGGTACGCCGTGGACACCCACTGCACGGTGGAGACCGACGCTGAGAACGCCTTGCCCAGCTGATCCAGCGCCACGGTGACCACGGTCGTGTCCAGCAGCGCGGCGACCGCGCCGAGCAGGACGATCCCGGCGATGCGGAGCAGCGCCGGGTCGAGCCGGTCGTTAGTCGGCTGTGTGTCGGCGGACCCGTAAGATTTTGTTGGCATGCCAGCAGTATGTTACTTTGTTGGCATGCCAACAAGTTGGATGAGGTGAGATCATGACCACGGAACCCGGCGCAGCCGGCACCCGGCCGCCGCACGTCGGCATCAGCGTGTCCGAGGCGCCGTTGACCTCGCTCATGCTGCAGCTCGTGCGAGCACACGCCGCGATCGCGACCGCGATGCTGCAGCAGATCGACCTGGTCGCCCCGCAAGAGCTGGTCCTGCTATTCCTGCAGGAGCATGGGCGCACACCGCAGTCGGAAATCGTCTACTTCCTCGGCCGCGACCGGTCCACCGTCACCAACACCCTGCAGGCGATGGAGCGCGCCGACCTGATCACGCGGACAGCGTCACAGACCGACAAGAGGTCGATGGTCGTCAGCCTGACGAGCAAAGGCCGGCAGCTGTGCCCACGTATCCGCGAGATCTGGTCCGAACTGGAGCGGATGGCGTTCGGCGGGCTCACCGCCCAGCAGCGCGCCGACCTTGCTCAACTGTTCACCGACATCCGGCAGGGGCTGCCGCCGGCCGGCGGACCCTATCCAGGCTCGCCGGCCGCAACCGAGCACGAGGAGACGAGCCGATGAGCGACATGCCGCTGCAGCTTGCGGTCATCATCGCCAGCACCCGGACCGGACGGTTCGGCGAAACCGTCGGCCGCTGGTTCGTCACTCGGGCACAGCAGCACGACGACCTGAAGCTCGACGTCATCGACCTGTACGACCTCGAGCTGCCCGACAGTCTCGAACACAGCCCCCATGTCGCGGCGTACACCGCCCGGATCGACGCCGCCGACGCGTTCGTCATAGTGACGCCCGAGTACAACCACGGCTACCCGGCGGCGCTCAAACGCGCGATCGACGCCGTCCGCGCCGAATGGCGAGCCAAGCCCGTCGGGTTCGTCTCCTACGGCGGCCTCGCCGGCGGGCTGCGCGCCGTCGAGCAGCTCCGGCAGGTCTTCGCCGAGCTGCACGCCGTCAGCATCCGCGACACCGTCAGCTTCCACATGGCCCACAACCAGTTCGACAGCCACGGAAGGCTCCGTGACCCGCATGCCGCCAACACCGCCGCAGCCACAATGCTGCACCAGCTCGCCTGGTGGGCAAGGGCGTTGCACGCCGCCCGCGCAGGGCGGCTGTATCCCGCCTGACCGGCACAATCCAGGAGCATTCCCATGGCCATCGCGATCGTCTTCGCCGAATACGGCGACCCGGAAGTCCTGCACCCGATCGACATCGACCCGCCCACTCCCGCAGCTGGCCAGGTTCGCGTCCGGGTCAAGGCCGCCGGTGTCAACCCGGTCGACGCCAAACTCCGCCGCGGCGACTTCGCCGCCGTCATGCCCGCCGACTTCCCGTCCCGCATCGGCAACGAGTACGCCGGCATCATCGACCAGATCGGCGACGAGGTGACCGGCTTCGCGGCCGGCGACCAGGTCCTCGGGTCGGCGACCGGCCAGTGCTACGCCGAATACGTCGTCGCCGACGCCTCCGACGTCGTACGCAAGCCCGCCACGATGCCGTGGACCGTGGCCGCCGGTCTCCCCGCCGTCGGCCAGACCGCGCACACGGCGCTGCGGCAAATCGCCGTCCGAGCCGGCGACACCGTGCTGATCCACGCCGCCGCCGGCGGAGTCGGCACCATCGCCATACAACTGGCCCACCTCTCGGGTGCCACGGTCATCGGCACCGCCAGCGAACGCAACCACGACTATCTCCGCTCGCTCGGTGCGACACCGGTCGTCTACGGAGAAGGCCTCATCGAACGGGTCCACGCACTCGCGCCGGCGGGAGTCGACGCCGCGCTCGATGCCATCGGCGGCGAAGGGATCACCGCATCCCTTGCTCTCGTGCCGGATCGCCACCGGATCGGCACCCTCGTTGACGCCGAAGCCCCGAAAACATACGGGATTCAACGCGTCGGCGGCCGATCGACCGCGGCCCTGCGCGAACTGGTCACGCTGTACGAGCACGGCAGCCTGCAGCTCCCGATCCACGCGACGTTCCCCCTGACCGAAGCCCACCACGCGCATCGCGAGGTCCAGACCGGACACGTCCGCGGCAAAGTCGTCCTGACTATGCCGTGACCTGTCACTGACCCTTCGCGGGGTTCGACGTGGAAGGGTGCATGGTCTGCTCCGCCGGGTCAGACAGGCGGCCTAATCGTGTGGAGCCGGCGCGCACTCATCTCAAGCAGAAGCGAATGCGCCACGTGGTCGATGCCGAGTCGCTGGTGACGGATCGTTATGACGGTCGCCGACCCGTTCCTGTGAGTTCCGCTGAGTCCGCTGGTCGGCTCGCGGAGGTTGATGCATCGGACGGCACCCGGTCGTCGCGTCGTCCGCCTGCACGACGCTGTGCACGTTCGCCTGTACCTACCCGTGCACATCGGCCCGTACGTCGATAGCCGCAGCATTGCGCACCTTCTGATATCCGACTCTCCCAATAGAGTGCGGGGAGTGGCGTTCGATGTATGACCCTCCGGTGGTCACCGCGCTCGCCCCGGCATGGGCCAGGTCGTGGCGATCACGGTGTGCCGACGGGCCACGACGAGTTGTGGCTGCCCGGTAGCTACCGGTGGGGTGGTGCCGTGCGGGTGGACCGTGATCTCCGGAGCGGGTGCGTGTCGGTAGTCACGATCCCAGACGGCGATGAGGTTAAGCAGGTCGGCGGTGAGCGCATGCGCGTCGGGGCCGAAGCCGTGAGCGCCGAACTGCCACCGGTCATCGCCGATTTTGCGCATGGTCAGGTAGGCGAGGCTGCCGGACGTGAGCAGGGTCGGGCAGGTGAACCGGTCCTGCGGGTCGACCAGGCCCTCGGTACGTTGCCGGTCGACGGCGAGGGCACCGAACGGGCGGGGCTGGCTGGACAGCCACAGGTGCAAGCGTTCGAACGACTCAAGCTCGTGCATGGTTATGGTGACCGGCGACCACACATCCCGTCGCGGCTGGTCGAGGGCAGCAGTGAGAGCGCCGGCATCCACCTCGGTCGGATCGTCGAGCAGCAGGACGATGTCGTTGCCGCGCAGCGGCACCCGGCGGGCGAGCTGGCTGCCGTTGCCCTGCATCGCGACGAAGCCACATTGCAGGGCTGCGGTCGCGACGAGATGATCACCGGATCGCCGCAGAGTGAGATAGCGAGTCAGCGTCCGCATCCGCATCGGAACGACGATCCTGCCGCTCGGAGCGAGTTGCTCGATCCAGGACGGGGCGATGTCGCCGGCCTCAACGGACACGATGATCGCGTCGAACGGCGCTCCCGGTGGGTGGCCGAGATTGCCGTCGCCGTGCACGACCTGAACCTGGGGGTAGCCGGCCCGGTCGAGGTAGGTGCGGGCCTTGCCGGTGATGTCGGCGTCAATGTCGACGGTGACCACGTGCCCGTCCGGGCCGACTAGTTCGGCCATCAAGGCCGCCTGGAAACCGCCGGAGCCGACCTCGAGGGCGCGTGCGCCCGGCCGCAGATCGGCCTGCTCTAGGGCATATGCCTGGAGATATGGCGCCGAGACGGTGCTGGTCGACTTGCCGTCGGGCCCGCGCTTGGTCACGACGATCGTATCCTCGTACGCCTGTTGTGGGGTGACCGTGTCCGGCACGAACAGGTGCCGGGGCACCGTCCGGAAGGCGTGCTCGATCGCTGGTGTGCAGATCCAGTTCTTCGCTCTCAGGGTTGCTACCAGGTCGGCGCGGAGCCGGTCCGGTGAGGTGCTCTCGACCGTGGTGTCCACTCCTGCTGTCCTTTCCGGAGGTGTTCATCTGCGTGATGCGGGGTGTCGGGCGCGGGTGCGGGTGCGGCAAAGCCGCTACCGTCCGCGTCACTGGTGGGTGTTGAGCACGCCGTCGGGCAGGGCCGGGAGCGGCCAGTCGGCCGGTACCCGCCACGGGCAGGTCGCAGGTGTCGATGCCGTCCGGCTTGAAGACAACAGTCAACGGGAGGCCTCCGTTCACGAGGTGGCTGCCGAGCGGGGAGAGCGAGCATGTCGGGCGCATTGAGGCAGCGGCTGCACTCGCCGGGTCAGTCGTCGCGGGCGGGAAGTTGGGCCAGGCCGGCGGGGGGCGAGTGCTCTGCCCAGCCGTCCAGGGAGAAGGGGCGCCCGCTGTGGATCTGTTCCAGGGCGGCCACGGTGTACGCGATCGTGGTGGCGGGTGGCTGCGCCGGGTCCGCCCAGATCAGGCCTGCGCATTTGTGGGGTTCCCGGTTGACCGGCTGGCCTTGCCAGCCGGTGGCGAGGAAGAAGAAGCCGAGCCGCGGGTCGTCGTGGCCGTGGCGGCGGTGCACGACATGAACGAACTCCAGATTCGTCTCGGACAGCTCGACACCGGTTTCCTCGGCCGTCTCCCGTATCGCGCCGACGACGACCGATTCCCCATCTTCCAGGTGTCCACCGGGCAGACAGAGCTGGCCAGCGGCATCACCGGTGCCGGCGCGTTGCAGGAACAGGACCTGGCCGTCGGCGCGGCGCAGCAGCACGTGCACGACGACGATGGTGCGATATCGGCTGGTCAATAGGTTGCCCTTCCACCTCGGTTGCGGGCCTACTCAAGGGCGGCTAGGTCATCGACCCGCCGCGGCGACTGCCGGTCGGCTGGTCACGGACCCATGGCCGACCTGCAGGTCCCAGCCGGCGAGATCAGGGCCGCCGTGCGGCATCAGGGTGCAGGCGAAGGACTCGGGTGCCGGACGGCCGGCGTGTTCCCACCGTTGCAGCCAGGTCCGCAAGGAGTGCAGCGACGGCGAGTCCAGCCCGTCCGCGATGACCCTGCCATCGGTCAGGACCACCGCCGCCGAACTTGGTGTGGTGTGACCGAGTCCGCGGATCTCGTTGCGCAGCGACACCAGGCTCAGCTGCGGGTCGCCGAGCGCGGACGTCCAGGTGTACCAGGAGCGCCAGTGCAGCTCCATCTGCCGATACGTGTCGGTGTACCCGGGATGCAGCAGCTGGCCGAGTGCGGAGCGGGCGCCGGTGTGCTGGGCGTCGTCGGCAGCGCGCCAGCAGATGCCGATCCAGGACGGATCGGGCTGGCGGTCGCAGTAGTCGACCCAGCGGCCGGGGACGGTCAGGGCATCGTCGACCGCGACGGGCGTGCTCTGGGCGTAGCCGCCCCCGGCGAGGGCTTCGATACGAGGTTTCCCGGCCGCGACGGTGATGGTGGCGATCAACGTGGCCGACGGCAGAGCCGTGATCGGCAGACACGCGACGATCCGCCCACCGTTCACGACCTGCTGCGTCCACGCCTTCGGCAGCCGCGGCGGAGCACACCACGAAACAGCTCGATGGAAGGGCGCTGCGGTTGGATAGCCGGCCAGGCCGTCGCCAACATGGCAGTCGACGCTGGTTACCCCGCGCTCGGCGTGGATGGCTGCCGCGCGGCGGACGAGTTCGTCGCTGATGTCGATGCTGGTGACCTGGCCGTCCGGGCAGCACAGGTGCGCGAGCAGCGCCCCGCTGTACCCGGAGCCCGTACCGATCTCAAGCACCCGGTCCCCGGCGCGGACCTGCAGGGCGGCCAGCTCGCGGCGGATCGACTCCGGTGCCGAGCGGTGCACCGTTTCGCCGTGCCGCTCATGGTGGGTGTAGATCGGGGCCGGTACGGCGTCGAAGGCCCGGTCGAGGTCGGTCACGGCTGCTCCCTTCTACAGAGGCTCAGGGGTGGGTGCGGTCGAGGCTGCGGGCATCGGTGACCCGGCGGGTGGCGTAGATGTCACCGGCCCGGGCGGCGGCTCGCCACGGCCGGGCCTTGTTCAGCGCGATATCCAGGTCCGCATCGGTGCGGTCCAGATCGACGCAGACGACGTCCGGGCCGTCCGACTTCGCGCGGCGCAGCAGATAGCCGTGCGGGCCGATCAGCGCGGAGGACGCGGCCGGTGCGCATTGAGCGGGCACGGCCATGCTGACCCAGCGTCCGGTGGTGGCAGCGTGCCCGCGGGCGATGATCTCGAAGATCGGGTCCTCGGAGAAGCTGGAGAACAGCACGCAGTCCACACCGAGGTCGGCCTGCTGCATCCACAACTCAGGGAAGTTGACCTCAATACAGAGCAGACAGCCGAAGGTGAACCCGTCCACCGCGAAGGTGCAGACGTGCTCGCCCGGGGTGTAGAAACCACTGATCTCGTTGTGAGACAGCAGCCGCTTGTCGTACCGGTCGACCAAATCGCCGCTGTCGTTGATCACCCACAGCGAGTTGTGGGGCCAGTGATCTCCGGTGAGCCGGTGGTTGCCGCCGACAACGACCCACACCCCGAGCTCACCGGCCAGTGCCATCGTTACGGCCAGTTGTTCGGCGACCGGCGCCCAGTCGATGTGCCATCCAGCGTAGTGCGGCTTGGCCGCACCCGCGTAGCCGCTCAGCGCGCCTTCGGCGAAGTGGACGAGCCGGGCGCCGCCGTCGGCGGCCTGCCGCATGGCGGCCCGGATCGCGGTGCCGTTGGCGGCCGGGTCGGCGGCGACGTGAGTCTGCGCGATGGCGATACGGATCCGGTCGGCCACGTTCACCGCTTCGCGGGTGTCGGGTCGCCGGTCTGTACGAGCCGGCTGAACAGCCTGATGAGCAACCGTCACGTACGGCGGCGCATTGAGGGTGGCGTCGAAGTCCGCGAGGACGGTCGCTGCTGGCGGCCGGTCGGCGAACATCGCCGTGGTGCTGCCGGTTTGATAGGCGGTGACCGGCGCGTGTGCCGGCGGTCGCATCAGCGCCTCGAGTCGGCTCACCTCGACAAGCCTCGCGCCGACTGGGCGCAGCAGCACGGCACCGACTTCGATCGGCTCAGGGAATCCCGCCGGGGTGCTGCCCTCGAAGTCGATCCCGATCCAGGTCACGGCGAAGGCCGGGTCACTCGCATACCGCGACAAATCGATCATCGGCCACCCTTCCTGCCATCGAGTCGGGCGACGAACTGCTCGGCCTGGCGGCGGGTGGTCAGGTGAACCACCGTGGCGTGCGGCCCGTGCTCGGCGATGCACGCCAGGTACCGGCGCCGATACAAGTTCACGTATTGGAGGAAGGTCCAGGTGACACGGTCGAAAACGCCGTCGGCGTGCTGTCCGCCGCAGTAGCGCCAGCGGCGCTGCCGGATGCCCCCACAGGCAGACCAGGGGCGGCGGGTCCACCACGATGACGGTGTCCGCTGCCGCCGCTCCGATCGGCAGTGACGCCAGGCAGTTCCCGTCCGTGATCCATTGTTCGGCGGCGACCGCCTCGCGCTGCCGGGCGGCGAACTCGTCCTCGAGAATCAGGTTCCAGTCGGTGCCGTAGCGCAGCGCATCCAGGTGGGTCACCGGGATGTCCAGCAGGGCGCTGAGCTGGCTGGCGAGCACGGTCTTGCCGGCGCTGCCGGCACCGACGATGGCGATCTTGCACAGGCGAGCTTTCGTGGGGTCCGACGTCGTCGTCATGGCGTGCTCCGTCCGGCGGTCGCGGTCTGCCGGGGCACCGCCGCAGCGGGGCCGGTGGTGGTGTCGTAGCCGGCGGCTTGCAGGGTGAACAGCTCTGCGTACCGCCCGCCGGCGCTCATCAGGTCGTCGTGGGTGCCGGCCTCGACGAGACGGCCGTGGTGCAGAACGAAGATGCGGTCGGCGTGGCGGACGTTGGCCAGCCGGTGGGTGATCAGGATGGTGATGCCCTGTCCCTGACGGTCCCGGATGGCCTGGAAGAGGGCGTCCTCGGCACGGGGGTCGAGGGCGGACGAGGGCTCGTCCATGATGAGCACGTCGGCGTCGCGCAGAAACCCGCGAGCAGCGGTGATGCGCTGCCACTGACCACCCGAGAGGTCCTGTCCCCCGGCGAAGGTGCGGTCGAGCAGCGTCTCGTATCCGTGGGGTAGCTCGATGATCATGTCGTGGGCGACGGCGCGGGCGGCGGCGGCCTCGATGTGGGTCTGTTCGGCGTGGGTGGTGATGTCGCCGACGGCGATGTTCGTGGCGGCGGTGAACGGCCACTTGTGGTACTCCTGGGTCACGACCCCGATCCGCGCCCGCAGCGCGTCGGTGCCCCAGTCGTCGGCTGGCCGGCCGTTGTAACGGATAGTGCCGCCGGTGGGGGTGCGCAGGGTGGCGATCATGGTGGCGAGGGTGGACTTGCCGGAGCCGTTCTCCCCGACGAACGCCACCGTCTGCCCGGCTTCAATGGTCAGGCTGACCTGGTCGACGGCCGCCGTGTCACGGTCGGGATAGCGCAGGCTCACCGCATCAACGGTGATCTCCTCCAGCCGGCCCGGTGCCGGCAACTCGGCGGCCGGTTCGGTGTGCGATGGCAGGTAGTCGGCGGCGCGGGTCATGAAGCCGGTGTAGTCGCGGAAGTGCTGCCCCTCGGTGTAGACCCGGTCGACCTGGAAGGTGACCACCGCCAGTGACCGTTGCGCGGCCTGCACGGCGATGACGCAGGTCGCCGCAGCGGCGAGGGGGATCTGGCCATCGACGAGCAGCAGCCCGAGCAGGACGTAGACCACGGCGGTGGCGACGCCGCCGATCATCGCGCCTACGGTGGTCGTCGTGGTGACCCGCCGCGCCAGGGCGAGTTGGATGCCGGTCTCGACGGCCATGACCCGGTCGTACTGGTCAAGGAGGAACCCGCGCAGCCCGTAGGAGCGCAGTTCGGGGGCCGAGTCACGTTCGGCCATCAGCCGGTGCAGCAACCACAACCGGCGGCGGCGTACCGAACCGGCGGCGTAGGTCTGGTAGCGCAGGTGCCCAGCGCGCAGCGACGCCCACCCGTTCGGTACGGTCGCCACCAGCAGGGCGAGCAACAGCAGCGGATGGACCACCACCACGGCGACCGCGACGGCGAGGACCCCGGCGAGGCCGGCGAGCAGGTTCATCGACGCCTGCACCAGGCCGGTGGTGGAGTCCGCGCCCCGGGAGGCCCGTTCCATGTCGTCGGCGAACGCGTCGGCGTCGAACGCCTCCAACCGCACCGCGGTGGTCACCTCGAACAGGCCGCGTTCGACCTCCCGGTCCACCTTCGGGGTCAGGCCGTTCTGCGCGTACCCCATCGCGGTGGCCATCCCGGCGCGCAACGCGGTCACCGCCGCGAGCGCGGCCAGGGCGGGCAGCGCGGCGACGACCTTGTCGGCGGTCGGCCCACCAGCGAACAGCTCCACCAGCACCCGCTGCGCCGCAAGCAGCCCGAACGCCGCCATCACCCCCGCGACCACCGTGGTTGCCGCCACCACCGACGTGCGGACCCGGTCGGCGCGCCAGCTCACTACCAGCGCCGACCTGACCAGGCGGGGTAGCTCGGAGAAGACGGCGAACAAGCCCGCCTGCGCCCGCGCCCGCACCCCGGACTCCCACCACATCTCCCGCAGCTCCGGCAGCACCGAATCCCGCTGCGGCGTCCCGGGACGGGCAGGCGTCCGGTCGGGGTTCACGGTTCTGGGCATGGCGATACCTCCCGTGGGTGGGCAGGGTGAACTGCGGTGGGTGGTGGTGTCTCGAAGGCGGACGGCGGGACGCGCAGGCCCCGTCGGTGGTCTCGGCTGGTGCCGCCGAAGCCGCGCCTCCCGCACGAAAGGCCCCGGTTGGCCTGCGGTCAGGTGACCCGGGCGCCGTCTTCGAGGTAGGAGCAAGAGCCGTCAGCGCGGGCACGCAGCGCCTCGGCGATCCGGCGGGCCACCAGCGGCCGTAACCGCCGGGCGGTCTGTGGGGGGTTGGACCACGCCCAGCCCTTCAACTCGTCCGGTGGCACCACGATCCGTTCCGTCGCGGTGGCGTCGAGGGTGCCGCCGTCGTAGACGATCATGACGCCCTCGGTGCGCCCGTCGTGGGCCGGCACCCAGTCCACGACGAGCAGGCGGCCTGGCGTCAGGTCCAGACCGAGTTCCTCCCGGCACTCCCGGACCGCGGCCTGGTACGGCGACTCGTCGGCCTCGACGCACCCGCCGGGAATCTCCCAATCAGCCCGGTAGACGGGTTCGACCAGCAGAACCCGCTCGTCCGCGTCGGTGATCAGCAGCCCGGCGGCCATCCGCTTACGGGGCAGGTCTGCGGTGAAATCACGGCGTTCGGAGGGCATGCGGAGACGGTAGGGCGCGGCAGGGGCGACACGCCCGCAGCGCCGTGCGCCGACATTGTCGGCAGATTCCGACACCAACTCCGACACCGCCAGCACCGCCGCCCCGACCTGCCGACAGCGGCGTCGAGACCGCGCGACCACCGGCGGCGGCCGGGTAGGGGCTGTCTCCGGCAGCTCGGAAGTGTCACCGGGGGCAGCTATGGTGTTCGCTCATCGTGACCGCGGCAAACCGGGGGTGGCAACGATGGTCGACCACGACGAGATCACCGCCGCCCGCCGCACGCTCGGCCGACACCTCGCCCACCTGCGTAAAGACGCCGGCCACACCCAGCACAGCCTCGCCCGGCTCGTGCAGTACGGGCGCAGCTCCGTGGCGAACACCGAAATCGGCCGGCAGCATCCCGAACGCCCGTTCTGGACCCGCTGCGACCAGATGCTGTGCACCGGTGGTGTGCTGACCGCCGAGTACGATCGCATCGCTGACCTGCACCACCGCCGCCACCGCCCGGCGGAGCCCCCCGGCAGCACCAGCGTGGTGGCGTGGTGGGAGTCCGAGGAGACCATCACCGCCCGCCGGTCGGCGCTGACCACCGATACCGACGACGACGCCCGGCTGAAGCACTTGGAAGACGGAGTCCGGCAGGCGATCGCCGACAACGAACGCTGCTCACCCGCCAACCTCGTCTCCCGGCTACGCCCCCTGCGGGCCTGTGTCGACCAGCTGATGGCCGGCCGGCAGCACCCGCCACAACGCGCCCGGCTCTACACCGCCGCCGCGCACCTGTCCGGGCTCCTCGCCGCCCTCGCCCTGGACCTGCGCGCCTTCGGCGTCGCGCACGCCTACGCCGCCGAAGCCTTCGACCTCGCCCACACCGCCGAACAACCCGACACACAGGCATGGGCCCGCGCCACCCAAAGCCTGATCGCCTTCTACACCGGCAACCACCGCGACGCACTCGCCTACGCCGAAGACGGCCTCCGCCACGCTGGCACCGGCCCGCACCGGATCCGCCTCACTGTCAACGGGCAGGCGCGGGCCCTCGCCCACCTCGGCGACCGGCACGGCGTCGACCGGGCTGTCGGCCAGGCGTTCGACCTACTGGCCGAACACCCGTCGGACGGGCAGGTCAGCACCAGCCTCACCCTCGGCCCGTACTGCCCCACCCGGACCGCGGCCAACGCGGCGACCGCCTACCTGACCCTCGGCCACACCACCGACGTCGCCGGCCATCTGACCACCGCCATCGCCGCCTTCGACACCGCCCAGCTACGCGGACCGCAAGCCCTCAGCCGCCTAGACCTGGCCACCGCCCACCTCCACGCCCACGACCCCGAACAGGCAGCCGAGCTGGCGATGCAGGCCCTCGCCCTCACCGCCGAGCACCGCTTCGAATCCGTCCACCAACGCACCCACCAGTTCCTTGCCGCCGCCCACCCCCTGCGCCACCACCGGCGGATACAGGACGTCGCGGACCTGCTCGCCGACCGCACACACCCGCGCACGGCACCACCGACGGGCCTACGATCGCCGACATGAGCAGCCGGGAACTGACCAGCCTGCGGCAACGGTGGACCGCCTACCAGAACCTGCCCACCCTCACCGAGCACTGGTACTGGCGTCCCGGCTGGCACGCCGGCCGCCACTTCTACACCTGGCACCTCACCTTCCACGACCAACCCGCACTCCACCACCACGTCACCTACCTCCAACAGCAACTCGCCCCGCTGCCAGGGCTGGACCTGGTACCGCTCGACGGCCTACACCTGACCACGCAGGGCATCGGATTCACCGACGACGTACCCGACAACGACATCAACGCGATCGTCGCCGAAGCCCGCCAGCGGTGCGCCGCCCTGCCACCGCTGAAGCTGTCCCTCGGACCAGTCGACCCGGACCCCGAAGGAATCGGCCTGCTCGTCCAACCCTGGGCCGCCGTCGACCGAGTACGCGCTGCTGTCCGGGCCTCAATCGCCGCAGTGTGGCGCACTGTTCCCGAACCAGCCGACGGGTTCCGGCCCCACGTCACGATCGCCTACAGCGGCGCACCCGCACCCACCGCGCCGATCCGCACCCAGCTGGCCGAACTGCGACACCTACCCACAGTGACGGCGACGATCAGCGAAGTCTCACTGATCGCACTACGCCGCGACGACCGCACCTACCGATGGACGACCGTCGCCACCGCGCCCCTGAACGGATGACGCCAGCCAGTCAGGACGTGATGCCGGTGAGACGGGCCACCGCGTTGTTCGCCGCAAGCCAACCCGACACGTTCCCGCAGTCGTAGTAGTCACCGGAGACGGGCGACACGAGGACGTCATGGTCGGCGACATAGGCGTTGATCACGTCCGTCGTCTGGAACTCGCCCGTCTCCTGGTCAGGCCGCAGTGCCCGGAAATACGGGGCGATGGCACCAGGAAGCAGGTACCGGCTGATGTTGACCAACGCCACCGGCTCACGCCAGTCCTGGGGCTTCTCGACCATCCCGGCGTAGAGACGGGTACCGGCACCGCCCTCGCGGGTGGACACCACCCCGTAGAGCCTCGCCTGGCTACCGTCGACCACGGCGGCGGCCATCGCCGCCGAGTTGCCCGTCACAGCGCGGCGGGACACAAGGTCGGCAAGGTCGCTGCCACCGTCACCACGCAGGAGAAGATCGTCACCGGTCACCAGAAAAAAGTCGTCGTCCCCGATGAAGTCGACGGCGATCATGGCGGGCACAGCCGTTCCGTAGCGACCGTCACGCCCCTGCTCCAGGAACGTGATGTCCGCGATGCCCGCAGGCCGGCGGCGGGCGCCCACTTCTCGGCCCAACCCCGGTCACGGAAGTACGCCTCCATGGCCGGCTCGGGACTGAAGTAGTGGCGCACCTGCTCGCCTGCCTGACCGGCAGCGGCGACGATGGCGATCTCGGTGACCCCGGCACGGACGCAGTCCTCGACGGCGTACTGCACGACAGGCTTGGTCAGAACCGGCAGCATACACTTGTTCACGGTCTTCGCGACCGGGAAGAACCGGGAACCGAAACCGGCAACAGCGATAACCGCTTTCGTGACCACGATTCAACTTCCTCCCCTGCGCCCGCCGTGACTGACCGGATGCCAGTTTACAAACCCCGCAACCTGTCGCTTGACACATTCGCCACGCCGGCCGAGCCGCCTTCGATCTTGTTGCCCTCACACACATATGATCAACAGGCGGCTGCGTCCACGTTGCACCACCTGCTGCCACGTCCTACCATGTCACACCACTGATGGCAGGTGCCGTACTAACCCCTGGGGAGCGGTCAAGAATCGTCCACGTTGAGAGATACCGTGTAAGCGTGGACGAAAAAAGTATCGACCTTTGCCCAGTGCAGGTGACCAGCGAGTGCCATGTCACCTTCACGGCCAAGGACAACGTGTACATGCACCTTGCCATCAACAATCTCGCCAGTGCCGCTCAACTCGAACGGCTGGCTATACGTCGTGACGACATCCGACTTTGCGTCAGTGGCCGGCATGTTACTGATTGCGCATGCATCGATCGCGCCGACGAGAGAAACGATCGCGCCGTTAGTGATGCCCGCCTCGGCGGCACACCTGCTTAGCGTTGCGATGACTTCTTCGCCGGGCTTTACGACGAGCAGCTTCATTCGGACTCCTAGACGTTGAGAGGGCTAGTTCCGGCGAGGATGGCGGCATATGCGCGCAGATTTTCGCAGCACGCTTCACGCGATACGGCCTTCATGACCGCCTGCCGGGTGGTGTCGGTTTGAACGCTGGGCAGTGTTGCGAGGAGGACCGAGCTGCACCAACGTGCCGCAGCGTCGCGGGGGTTGGTTAGCTCTGCCGTGAGGCGTTCGGTGGCCCAGCTCGATGCCAAACCCGTGGCGGCTCGGTTACCTGATTCAGTAGCCAAAGCAGCGACGCGTCCGGCTTCATCCCATGACGCCTTTAGCACACGACACGTGACGGCGGTGAGGTACAGATGTCGAACCTCACCGTCGGCACGAATGGCGGAAATCACTGCGTCGCCAACCTCGGGCGACCCGACTTTCGCAAGGATGCCAGCCGAGTTCACCCGCGAGACTGCCGTTGGTCCATGTCGCATCCACGCGACCAGCGCTCGTCGAGCACTCTCGTCATCGGCGGTCAACGCGCTGATGGTCAGATCGGTTGCATGGCTGGTCTGCGCGGTGGCTAGCAGGTGCCCGCCGCCTCGCGTGATATCGCCGAACACGCGGTGAGCTACGAGCACGTCCATCAGCGCTGGATCAGTGAGGCGATAAGTTTCCTCTGCCGTCCGATTGATGTGGGGATGCCTGTCAAGCCGACGACGTACGTGGTCAGGGATCTGAGACGAGTGCAGTTCTTCGGCTCGGTGCTGCCAAAGGTGCCATGCGAACCACTCGACCACTTCCCCGTCGTTACTCAACGGCGTTGCGGGCGTTGCTTCCCCGAACACCCCGGTCGCCAGCGTCACCCCGGCTACCGCGATCAAGTTGCGCCGCTTCACCTTGTCCTCTTCCTCGGCAGGCCGTTCCGTGACGGCTGGTAGCGCGAACCACAGGCGGTCGGCCGGAACCCGCAGCGCCTCCGCCCACTGGGTCAGCCGATCAAGGTGCGCGATCGCCGGGCCGTTCTCGATCCGACTTAGCTGAGCCTGCGTGAGCCCCACCCACGACGCCACGCGATCCTGGGAGATCGATCGCCGCCCGTGGTGGGGGTGCGTCCGCCAAGCCCGGATAACCCGGCCCATGTGCCGGCTCCGGAGCGCCTCACTGAGCACCACCTCATCCCAGAAGTCGGCCGGAAGCTCGGGAGTCGCGTAGAGATGATCTCGCTCATGAGCGACGCATGGGGCACAGCGCGGGCCGGGGTTGTCACGGGCGAGACGGGCGCCGCAACGGCAGTACCGCGCCTTGTGAGTCGCAGTCATCGTGGCGTCCTTGTGTGACCACCAGTGTTGGATCGTACGAGGGCATGCTCCAAGGTTCCATATGCCGCCCGGTCGCCGTCATACGCGCGACGCATATTGATACCCGCCCTCGGTCATGGCGCAACCTTCCTGACGTTGGGCATCGTGTTGGTAACGATAAGCAACAGGTAAGCGATTGACTCGATCGACTCCCTGGTCGTCCGCGACGAAGCCTCCGTCGGCCAGGTGACGGATGAGGTACGCCTCGACCCGGCACTGCATGCGGCGCGGGGCGTACCTCATCACCGCATGAGCGGTCGCTAAAGGGAGGCGTTCGAAGATGACACTTATCTCGGCGGTGATCACGTCAAGCATGCGCAGACGTGATGGAGTCGGGACCTGGCCCGCAGGCAGCGAGGCAATCCAGCTTCCCGCCAACACCGCTGCCGGCTAGAGGATGCCTCGTCGTCACGACTTCCTGTGCGTGAGTCGGGCCGAAGCAGCAGGCGGACGCCCTGAACTCAGGCCAGATTGCAACCGCCCCTCACGTCCCGATCCGCGCCGAGGCGGATACAGCACACGCATCCCCCGGGAGTTCGACCTCACCCCCGAAGGAGACCTGGTGGTTACCACTCTTTCCGATCTGGAGATTGGTCACACGCTCCCACCCTCGACGACACCCTCGATCGACCGGAACGCCGCTGAGCTGGCCGTCGGGCAGCTACTGACCGCACTCGGCATCGATGCGAGCACTGAGGTCGGCGTCAACACCCCACGCAGGGTCGCTGACGCCTATGCGCAGATGCTCACCCAGAAGCCCTGGGAGTTCACCAAGTTCCCGAACGAGGATGACCAGCATGACCTGGTCGTGACCGGTGGGATTGAGTTCACTTCGGTGTGCGGACACCACCTTCTTCCGTTCTTCGGGACTGCGGCCGTTGGCTACCGCCCAGCAGAGTTCATTCCTGGTCTATCGAAGGTCGCGCGGTCCGTACGAATGTTCGCCGCACGCCTGCAGACGCAGGAGGGGCTGGGGCAGCAGGTTGCCCGGTTCCTGCAGCAGCAGTTGGAATGCGCTGACGTGGGCGTGTTGCTGCGGGCCGAGCACACCTGCATGACGTGTCGCGGTGTCCGGGCGCAAGGATCACTGACGATCACGGTCGCGACGACCGGGGCCCTCCAGACGGACGCCACTGCCCGCGCCGAGTTCCTCCAGTTGGCGTCGATGGCGGGGCGTGCCGCATGAGCAACACCGTGGCAGGGACGACGCCGGCTGCCGCCAGGGGCGGGGAATACCGGATAGGAAAGTCCTTCAAGTTCGAGGCTGCGCACCGGCTTGGGGACCTGCCGGAGCACCACAAGTGCGCGCGAGTCCACGGCCACTCGTACGCCGTCGAGGTGACCCTCGTTGCGCAGGATTTGAGCGGTCCCGGCTTTGTCGTCGACTTCGCGGAACTTGAGCCCGTCAAGCAGTACCTGGCCGATACGTTCGACCATCGGCTGATCAATGACGTTGTCACCGTCGAGCCGACCAGCGAGAACCTAGCCCGGCTGATCTTCGACTGGTGCACCGAGAAACTGCCGCTTCCCGATGGTGTGCACGTCGAGGCCGTGAAGGTCAGCGAAACGGCGACCAGCTGGGCGGAATTCCGGATTCCGGTCTCGTCCGAAAGGAGATGATTTCGTTGACTACCGCAGCTCACCCTACGGTCCGACGCAAGGCCGACACTGCGAAGGTCGCCGACCTCTTCTACTCGCTCCAAGGCGAAGGGCCCAGCTTCGGCCGCCGGGCACTGTTCGTACGCCTCATGGCCTGCAACCTCACATGCGGATACGCGGCGTTGCCGAGCACCAGTGATACGCCGGCTGACGGCACGATGATCTGCGATACCGAATACACCTGGAACGTGGCCCGGTACGACCTGAGCACGGCGCGAACGTTGACATCGGCCGAAATTTGGGATGAGCTACTCCGGCTCGATCCGGCCACCGCTGACCCGTCGCTGATGCCGGTCGACCTGGTCATCGTGACCGGCGGCGAGCCGTTGCTGCACCGGGATGTAGTCACTCACCTCGCGTGGTCCGCACGTGCGGACGGACGCGCGGTCGAGGTCGAGACGAACGCCACGGTCGCCCCCGGCAGCGACCTGATCGCCGCCGGCGTGTGCTTCAACGCCGGTCTCAAGCTGGAGAGCTCCGCAGTCCCGCGTGCAAGACGGATCAAGCCGCACGTCATCAGACAGCTGCAGGACACCGGACAAGCCCGGTGGAAGTTCGTCGTCACCTGCCCTGCCGACATTCAGGAAATCGTCGCCCTGCAGCACGAGTTCGGGCTCACACAGGTGTGGCTGTCCCCAGAGGGCACCACCGCGGACCTGGTCGTCGAGCGGATGCGGTGGATGGCGGACGCCGCGCTGACGCACGGATGGAACATGACCAGCCGCGCCCATGTCCTCATCTGGGGTGACGAACGTGGCAGGTGACCAGACCCCGATCGCCCTCACCTGGGCCGATGTCACCAAGACGGTCGACACATTCGCCGGCCAGGTTCGCACCGATCGGGTGCCCGACGTGCTGGTAGGCGTGCTCCGCGGCGGCCTCGTCCCGGCTGTCCTGCTTTCGCACCAGCTCGGCGTTCGTGAGGTGCGAGCGGTGGAGGTGGTCCATACCCTCGACGACACCGTCAATGCCGACAAGTCGGGCACGCCCCGGGTCGTGAACCCCGCTACCCTCGGCGACCTCAAGGGCATGGACGTACTGCTGGTCGACGACATCGCGGGCAGCGGCGACACCCTCGTCTGCGTCGTTGGCCTGTTGCACGCCGCCGGGGCCAAGCGCGTACGTACCGCCGTGCTGACCGTCAACCGCGCGAACTGGCACAGACCGCAGAGCCCTGCCGACGTGGTGAGGTACCTCGGCAGCCAGGTCGACAGCTGGGTGATCTTCCCGTGGGAGGTCCCAGCATGACGGCCGACCTGAGCGCGGTCACCCTGCTGTGGGCGCTACGGTCGCCCTGCAACCTCGGCTGCCGGTACTGCTACTTCGGCACGATCGAAGAGCACCGCGAAGCCATGCCGCAGCAATCCGGAGCGATGTCACACCTGGCCCGCACCGACCTGGACCTCACTGCGATCACCGCCTTCGCGCACACCCTGCCCGGGTCCCGGGTGAAGCGAATCTTCATCGCCGGTGGCGAACCGCTCATCTGGCCGCCGGTGATGGAGGTGATCGCCGCGATCAAAGCCGCCGACGTGCAGGTGGTGTTGTGCACCAACGGGATCCCGCTGAACCGACCCGAACTGGTGGACAGGATCATCACCTTAGGCGTCGACGCCGTTGTCCGTGTCCGTCGACTCGCCGGACGCCGGCTACAACGACACGTGGCGTCCGGCCCGCAACGGCAAACACGGGCACCAGGATGTGATCAGCGGCATCCAGGCATTGATCGCCGCCCGGGGCAGCAGCCCATCACCGAAGGTCGGCCTGTATTCCGTGATCACCCGACTCAACATCGACGTCATCAGGGCCGGCGCCGTGCTGGCGTCCGAGCTCGGCTGTGACTACTTCGTGCCGCAGCCGATCGCGCTCGACCTCGGCCATGCCCTGCACACACAACTGTCGCTGACCGGCGGCGACGCAGACCCGATGTCGGAGGCATTTACGCAGCTCTACTGCTCCGGCATGCCGGTGCGGCTGCCCGACCCGAGCTATCCCGGCAGAGTCGTCGACAGCATCGCCCACGAGTCAGGCTTCGTGAGCGGCTGCTTCGGCGGCACGAACCTGTTCTTCATCGAACCGGACGGCAGCCTGTATGACTGCCCGTCGAGTCTGAAGATCGCCGCCACCGCCACGTCACGGACCATCCGCGGCGCCGACGCCCATACGCTGTTCGCAGCGGCTGGGCCGTGCACCGACTGCGCGCTGTTCAGTCGCGACTGCGTCAACATGTGGCCACTGATGGGTTTCGACCGGTTCCTGACCGAGCAGGTGCCGACATGACCGCCGGACCACCCACCGCACGCGGCGGTGCCGTCGAAGACCTGTCACGGCTGCTGGCGCAGATGCCCCGGCCGGCCGGCACCGAGTATGTCGCAGACCTGGAAGACGAGCTCGCCGCCAGGTTCGGGGTCCGGCACGCCGTCGCGGTGTCGTCGGGCACCGCAGCCCTGCATACCGCCCTGCTCTGCCTCGGTATCGGGCCCGGTGACGAAGTCTTGGTGCCAGCGCTGTCCGTGGTCATGTCGGTTGCGCCAATCATCTACGCCGGTGCCCGGCCCGTTTTCGTCGACTGCGATCGCCACGGCTGCGGTCTCGACCTGGACGACCTCACCGCCAAGGTGACTGGCGCTACCAAGGCGATCCTGCCTGTTCACCTGTGGGGCCGCCAAGGCGATCCGACACAGTTAGCGCGCGTCGCCGCAGCACACGGCCTGGTGGTGATCGAGGACGCGTGTCAGGCCCAGGGCAGCAGCACCGGGGGGCGAGTTGCCGGAACCAACGGCGACGTGGGCTGCTTCAGCCTCAAGGACGGCAAGATCATCTGGTGCGGTGAAGGCGGCTACCTGCTTACCGACCGCGACGACATCGCCGGCCGGGCCCGCGCCCTACGGGCGCACCACCTGCCGCCAGACGGCGGCCAGCCCGAAATGGTCGGCTACAACTACCGCCTCGCCGAACCGCTCGCAGTCCTCGCCCACGCGAATCTGGCCCGGTTCGACGAACTTCTCGACCATCGTCGGCGGCAGGCCCGCCGGCTCGCCGTCCTGCTCACCGCAACGCCGGGGATCACGGCGACCCCCACAGCGACCGGTGACAACGGCTACAGCGCTGTGATCAGGGTTGACCTGGACCATCCGCGGGCGTTCTGCGAACACCTCGCCCAGCTCGGGGTGCCCAACAGCGTCGGCACCTTCGGGTTGATGCCCGCCGACCGGCGGCCAGCCTTCGCCCGCTATGCCGGCTCTCCGTGCCGGCAGGCGGCGACGGTCATCGACCGCACCTTGGCCGTTGTCCTGACCGACCACGACACCGAGGAACGCATCAACGGCTACGCACAGACGATCTCGCGAGAGGCGAGCACATGGGCCACACACCAGTGATCTTCGGCGCCGGACACGCCCTTCGGTAACACGCCGCACGACCGGCGCTGAACTTCACCGGCGTCCGCGCGGCCCTGCATAGCCCCGCGATCCTCCACGACGACGTTCGACAAGGAGCACCCTGTGCGTGAAGTTCTGCTCTTCTCCGCCGGCTTGGACTCGTTTCCGGCTTGGCATTTCCTCGGCAAGCCACCGGCGCTGTACTTCGACAGTGGCCATTACGGCCGGCAGCAGGAGATCGAGACCGTGCGGGCAATCTCCGCGGCACACGGCGTGGATCTGGAGATCAGCGCCGAACTCGACCTGTCGGCCCGGGCCACGGTGCAGGGCGACCTGATCCCGTTCCGCAACGTGCTGTTCGCGATGCTCGCGGCGTTTCG
This sequence comes from Micromonospora tarapacensis, assembly GCF_019697375.1. Lineage (NCBI taxonomy): Bacteria > Bacillati > Actinomycetota > Actinomycetes > Micromonosporales > Micromonosporaceae > Micromonospora > Micromonospora tarapacensis. The sequence goes on from NZ_JAHCDI010000004.1 coordinate 4,956,098, forward strand.
CGCGGACAAAATCTGGTGTATCGGGGTCAAGGGCGATCACACGGCGGACAAGAGCCCGGAGGCGTTCGCGCGGATGAGCGACGTGCTGACCGAGTTCGCCGGACGACCTATCCGGGTCGACAGCCCGTTCTGGGACAAGACCAAAACCGAGATCGTCGCCTGGTACCTCGCCGCGGGACTGCCGGTGGACGCGCTGCTGCAGACGTTCTCGTGCGCCACTCCCGGCGACGCCTTCACGCACTGCGGGCAGTGCCCCAGCTGCCTGCGGCGGTGGATCGCGCTGGTCAACAACGGCATCACCGGCATATTCGCGCACGACCCATGGACGTGGGAACGAGTCGGCAGCTACTACGTGCCCGCGATGGCGGAAGGGCGCTACCCGCCACACCGCGTCGAGGAGTTCCAACGGGCGATGTCCACCGTCGCCGCCTAGGCCACGTCGCGGCCCCCTCTGCTCACCGGGCCTTCGAGCCCATGGCCGACTCTTGTGAGGAACGATGGATACGGATGGATTGCGGTTCGCCGCCAGCATGTCCATGCTCTACGGGCACCTGCCGATGCTGGACAGGCCCGCCGCTGCCGCCGCCGACGGGTTCACCTCCGTCGAAACCTGGTGGCCTTTCACCGGCCCCGAGCCGGACGCCACCGACGTGGACGCGTTCACGGCCGCGCTCGCCGACGCCGGCGTGCAACTGGTCGCGATGAACCTCGTCGAGGGCGACATGCGAGCCGGCGACCGTGGATTGCTGTCGAGCCCCGCCCGGCATAGCGAGTTCCTCACCTGCCTCGACGTCGCGACCAGATTCGCCGACCGGGTCGGCTGCCGCATCCTCATGGCGCTCTACGGCAACCGCGAACCTGGCGTCGACCCGCACCAGCAGGACCTGCTGGCCGTCGAGAACCTCGCTACCGCCGCAGCAGCCGCAGACACGATCGGCGCCTGCGTCGTGTTGGAGGCGATCAGCCTCGTGGAGGCCCCGGACTACCCGATCAACGACGCCGACACCGCCGCGGCGACCACCGCCGCCGTCAACGACCTCACCGGTCTGACCAACACCGGGCTGCTGTGCGACCTCTACCACCACGGACGCTCCGGCGAGGATGTGCCCGGCCTGCTGCGCCGCCACGCCCAGCGGCTGCTGCACGTGCAGATCGCCGACGATCCCGGCCGGGGACGGCCCGGGTCCGGAGCACTGGACTACCCGGCGTACTTCGCCGCACTGCGTGACATCGGCTACGCCGGCTGGGTCGGACTGGAGTACGAACCGACCCGCGATCCCCGAGTCGACTTCGACTGGCTGCCCACACTGCGGCCGGCTAACTAAGAGCAAGGGGATAACAGATGCAGTCGTTGGCGCCATCGTCGCCGGCACCAGCCCTCCAGCGGAGCAACCCCGTCGACCCAATGCGCTGGCTGGCGCTGCCGCAGGGCCGCCTGGTCACCATGGAAGGCGTCTGGGGAGCGGGCAAGACCACCGCAGCCCGCCTGGTCAGCACCCGCCTACGGGAAGCCGGCTTCACCACCGCCGTCATCCACTACGGCGGCGAGCCGGGCACCATCGGCCGCCTGTCGCAGTTCCTCGAAACTGCTCCTCTACGCTCCCGCACCGGACTCGGCGGATACCAAAGCGCCCACCACAGCACCGTCGACGTGCTGCTTCGGCTGTGCCGCGAAGCCCACCACCACCTCACCTGCTTCGGGCCAGCGCTGGCCACCAACGATGTGGTGCTCGTCGACCACGGCATCTACTCCAAGATCGCCTGGGCGTTGACCGTGCTGACCGAGACCGATCCGCAGGCAGACCCGGCCCAGACCTTGACCCGCATACGAGGCCTGTCTGCGCCCTGGTTCTGCACGCCCGAAGTACCCGTCTTTCTCGACACCCCCTGGCCGCTGGCCCGGGAACGGGCGATCAGCAGGGGCCACGGCGGCGGCAATCCGGCAGCTATCGAACGGCTGCTGTTCCTGCCCCGGTACGCCGCGGCGTACCGCCAGGTCCTCACCGACAGGGTGCCCCCGGTGCTGCGCGTACGGGTCGGGCTGCGCGACTCCGACGACGTCGCCGACGAGATCACCTCCGAGCTCCTTGGCGTACTGAGGGCCGCACCACAGGCCGCGGACCAGAGCGCGGCAGCGCAAGCGCACATGCCGGTGCCCGCACACGGGAGGAACTGATAGGCCATGACGTCTTTCCTCGACACGCTGCCGGCCGACCGGCTCCTGCTTGACGTATCCCTATGGTCCGCCGACCTGTCGGCACTGGGGGCCGAGGCCGCTCGGGTCAGCCCCTACGCCGATCTGCTGCACATCGACGCCTCCGACGCCGTGTTCGTCCCGCAGCCGCTGTTCTTCCCCGACTTGGTGAGCGCCGTCCGGGCGCACACCAGCCTGCCGTTGCATGTGCACCTCATGGCGCACCATCCGGCCCAGCTCGCGCAGGCGTTCGTTGACGCCGGCGCAGACCTGATCACCGTGCACGCAGAAGCCAGGGAGGCCACCGACGCCATCGAGGTCATCCGCGCCGCCGGCCGAGCGGCTGGGGTCGCCCTGACCCTCGACACCCCGCCAAACGACGTGGCCGACATGCTCACGGCAGCGGACGCCGTCGTCCTGATCGGCACGCCGCTGGGCACCAAGGGCACCTCCATGGACCCGGCCGCCGTTGCCCGGATCGCCGATACCCGGCGCCTGCTGCACGCGGCGGGCCGACGTGTCCCGATCTTCGCCGACGGCGGGATCCGCCGGGACACCGTGGCACCGCTGGCCGACGCCGGCGCGACGGGCGTAGTCCCCGGGTCCTTGCTGTGGAGCAGTAATGATCTTGAGCAGACCGCCGCGTGGATACGTGGCCAGCGTCCAGAACGGAGCCGATGATGACCGTCGAAGCCCTAGCAGGGTGGACCGTCAGTCTCGATCTGTGGGGAACGCTCATCGACCACACCGACAAAGGCGCGGTCGCCGACTGGCGGGTGACGGAGTTCGCGCGAGTCTTCGACGCGTTCGGGCACCGCCGTACGCTCGATGAGGTTCGCGCTGCCGTTAGCGCCACAGACCGGGAGGTTCTGCGCCAGCAGCGGTGGCACGGTGTTCAGCCGGTCCTGGATGACATGCTCGCAGCGATCCGAGGCCCGCTCAGCATTCCCGACACGCCACAGATGGCCTCAATGCTGCGCGTCGTGCACACCCATGCCGCCCTGCGTGGGTGCCCGCAACCACTGGACGGCGCCGTCCAGGCACTCACCGCGCTGAGTATGAGCGGCACCCGGCTCGTGCTGACCTCCAACACCCTCGCGACCTCGGCCGAGGTGCACCGGCAACTCCTCGACGATCTCGGCCTGTCCGTGTACTTCGCAGACATGCTCTTCTCCGGAGAACTCGGTATCGCGAAACCGCACCCCGGCGTGTTCGCCGCGATCACCGCGCGGGCGCAGTGCACGCCGGAGCGGGTATGGCATGTCGGCGACGACCGCCTTACCGACGTCCACGGGGCGCTCATGGCCGGGTGCCGAGCCGTGCATTACCGGCCGGACGGCGAGGCCGCCCAAGGGGACGCTCACGTCATCACGCATCTCGGTCAGCTCATCGACCTGCTGGCGACCGCCTGCCAGACGGCTGGCGACGGCATCGTGGAGCCGTCATGACTCCCGCGATGTCCCGCACCGCTTCGCTGCTGACGCCGCTGCGACCTGCTGGCCCCGGAACCGAGTATCGGCTGTCGGACCTGCTGCAACGGCACCGGGCTGGCGACGCGGTGTTCGTCACCGACGATGTCGTCAGCTACGGCGGCGGCCACGACCCGCTCCTGTATACCGCGCACCGCGACGTGCTCCCACCGCGGAGGGCGTGCGATACCGACTGGTTCGCGGACCTGGTCGAGTACCAGCCGGGCCAGCTGCCCGGAGGAGAGCTGTTCCGCTCCACCGGGCACTGGAACACCCCGACGCAGCTCGAAATATTCCAGACGCTGACCGGGCGGGTCCTGATGCTGGCCGCATGGCGTACCAACTCGGGTGAGCCGGTCCTGACCTGTCAGACGTGTGATCCCGGGGAAATGGCAGTCATTCCCTTCGGTGGCTGGCACCTCACCCTTGTCCTCGACGGCCCCGCTGCGGTGTTCAACTTCTACACCGGCCTCCCAGCTGAGACCGCACCACCGCACCAGGCAATGGCGGCCGGCGATCGAGGCAAGTATCGGCGAGCGGCGCCGGTCGAGCTCACCGCGGTACGTGCCAGGGAGGGATTCGCGATCACCGGGCCCGCCGACAGTGTGGCCGTCTGGGGTGCCGCACAAACGGTCTCGGAGCCGACCTGGCTGCGTGACATCGTCGCCGGCACAAGTCTTCCGGACTTCTACCGCAACGCCGACAGCGCGACGCTCGCCGCCCTGGTCGCCCACGCACGCCGCCAAGTACCTGTCTGCCACCGAACGGATCCTCGATGACCCCACCGAATCCCACTGCAACGGCCGACACGGCGACGTTCCGGTGCGCTACCGCGTCGGTCACGCTCACCACCGACATCGCGGGCATCCTGAAGGAGGCCCGGAAGATCCTCTACTCCTACGACGAACTTCCGGGCAGCGGCGGTACCTGGCAGGTACACCTGAACTACGACCCGGACGTCGCCAAAAATCCAGGTGCGCACACCGACGGGGACGAGTTCGACATCGGGCCGCAGACGTACGCGTACCGGCACAACGGTTCCCTCCAGAACGTGTTCTGGGTTCCGGCCCGGCGCACCCTCTTGCACGCTGACCCGGCCGCGAAGGTGATCTACGCCTGGTGTGACGACGTTCCCGCTGCTCTTGACTGGGCACCGCGGCTGGTTCGGCAAGCCATGACCGCGCAACTGCTGGCAGCCGGAATGGTCTACGCCCACGCCGCCGCCTTCACCTATGCCGAGCGTGGCGTCCTGATCGCGGGCAATCGCGGTCGGGGCAAGACGACGACGCTGCTGGCGAGCCTGCACCATCTCGGCGGCGACTACTCGACCAACGACCGGCTCATGCTCCACGCCACCGGCGAGCGGCTGCACGGTTATCCATGGCCGATGCCGCTGCGGGCCGGGATCGGCACCCTCACCGCCCTGCCGCACCTGCGGCACCTGGTCCCGCCCCAGCAGCAGACACTGCCGGCCGAGAAACGGTGGACGTTCCCCACCAAGATCGTCGTAGAGCCGCCCGCCTTCCCGGCACTGATGCAGCCCGGAGCGACCGTCGCCCGCGACCTGAGCATCTCGATGATGCTCTGGCCGCAGCTCGACCCAGCCAGAACCGAGGTCCAGGTCGAGCGGGTCGACCCGGACGAGATCACCGACACCTTGAACAAAACCCGCATGTTCATGCACGACCTGCAGCGTGGCGCCAGCGCCCACACCAACCAGTGGCTCGCCGCGGCCCCCGAGGACGACATCGTCTACCGAAATGTGGAGCAGACAGCCGCAGTACTGGCCCAACAGCCCTGTTTCCGCATCCGTGCCGGCGCCGACCCGGTCGCGCTGGCCGCCGCCGTCGGCCGGCTGCTCCACGACGAGGTAGTCGGATGAACGCCGCGGAACCCGTCCAGAGCTTCTTTCCCGACACCACCGGCTGTCCGCGCATGTACCGACTATTGCGGGCGGCGAGCGAACCGGCTCACCGAAAACTCGGCGCCACGCCCGGCCCGGACGACATCCATCCCTTGGGCGAGGTGCTGGAGTACGTCATCAACGCCAAGATGACCTGCCTGTTCGCGGACTGGCTCAGCCGACACCACCACACCCAGAGCTTTCCCCGGCCGATGCAGCAGTTCCTGCGTGGGCAACTGCGACTCAACGCCCACCGATCGCGAAAACACCACCAGGAAGCCGCAGCGATCATCATCGCGCTGCACGACCACGATGTGCCCGCCGCAGCGATCAACGGCATCGCCCACGCCGCCCTGCTCTATCCCGGCGCAGCCGTCCGGCAGTCCAGCGACGTCGACATCCTCCTCCCCGCATCCGCGGCGGCCACCGCCACAGACGTGCTCACCCGCCGCGGATACTTCAGCACGGGCCGCAGCCCCACGACCTTGCACCGCGACTTCGACGACACCATCGTGCCCGGGCTCACCCTCGACCTGACCACCCGGCTGGCCCACACCCGCGACGACGCCACTATTCACACGATTCTCGATCGGCGCATACCCGCACCCAGCAGTGGCGAACACCAGGCGCCGCTGCCGGTCCTGCACCGAGACGACGGATTCCGGCACACCCTGGCCCGCGTCGCCTCCCAGCGCCGCTGGCCCGCGCTGGCCGACGCGCTGCACTACGCCCTCGACGACACCGACCCACAACCAGCCACCGCCCTCGACAAATCGTCGCGGGCGGGCTGGAACCTCGTCCGCTCCTGCTGGCCTCAACTCCCGCAGGACGCGCCTCTGGCCGGGGGCCACTGATGATCGTGCAACTGACCGGTCTGCCCGGCACCGGCAAGACCACGCTCGCCACCAGCCTCGGCCGGCACTTCGGCGGCCGCTGCCTGCTGCTGGACAAAGACCTCGTACGCGCGGCCCTGTACGGTCCGTCCGGGCAGGTCACCTACCAGCGGGAACAGGACGACTTCGTCGTGTCCCTGTTGCATCTGGCCGCCCGGGAACGGCTCACCCGCGACCCGGACGCCGTGGTAGTCCTCGAACGCACCGGCACCCGCGCGTACCAGCTCGCCGACGTCACCCACCTGGCCACCACGCTCAGCCAGCCCTTGGCCGTCATCTCCTGCTGGTGCCCCGACAACGTGGCCCGCGACCGGCTCGACGCCGACCAACGCGGCGGCACCCACCCCGCAGGCAACCGCACCTTCAGCCTGTACCAGCAGTTGCAGCAGTCCGCGGACTCGATCACCGTTCCCGCATTGCGGCTGCGAACCGATACCTCCGCCGATGAACTGCTCGACGCCGCGCTCGGCTACCTCGACCAGCTGAACCCCACCCGATCGGAGGCAGCCGCCCGATGACGTGCCAACTCGCCGACCTGCTCGACATCGCCCGCACTGCCGTGCAACTTGGGACACGAGTCCTAGAGGCGGCCGCGGTCCGGCAGGTCACCGCCAAAGGGCCCAAGGACGTGGTCACCGATCTCGACCTGAGCATCGAGCAGCAGATCCTCGCCTTCTTGAAGAAGCGAACCCCCGACATTGACCGGTACAGCGAGGAGGCAGGCGGCGACCCGGCTCGGCCGCGCCGGCGATGGGTCCTCGACCCGATCGACGGCACCGTCAATCTCGTTCACGGCCTGCCGCTCTATGGTGTCTCCCTCGCCCTCACCGACGGTGTCCGGCCACTGCTCGGCGTGATCAGCCTTCCCACACTCCGCCGTACCTACTGGGGAGCCGCCGAAATCGGCGCCTGGTGCAACAACCGAGTCATCGCACCGTCCACGACGAGGAACCTTGCCGAGGCCATGATCGCCATCGGCGACTACGGCACAGGCGACGACGCCGACGAACGCAACGCCGTCGCCATCGCCCTGCACGCCGCCCTGGCCCCGGCCGCCGGGAAGGTCCGCATGCTGGGCTCCGCCGCCGTCGACCTCACCCTCGTCGCCGATGGAACCCTCGATGCCAGCATCACCCTCGGAAACCGGGACTGGGACATGGCTGCCGGCGTCGCGATCGCCCGAGCAGCCGGCGCGAGCGTCACCGACACCGACGGCACGCCTCACGACCTCGCCTCTCGCACCACGATCGTCACCGCACCCGGACTGAGCGTCGCGGTACTCGACACACTGCGCCAGGCAACTGCCGGCACCACGTACGCCTGACAAGGAGATACGGATGCTCATCGGATTCGAAGGGCTGCCCGGCGCCGGCAAGAGCACCCAGGCCGGCAAGCTCGCCGACTTCCTGACCCGACAGGGCCTGCCCGTCAACTACCTGCCAGACAACCTGACCCGTGACGCCGACCCGCTCGGCCGGACGCTGCTGACGCTGTTCGACTCCGGTGATCCGTTCTCCCGACACGAGAACGTCGTCACCGACACCCTGCTCGGCGCAGCGATCCGCGCGGACACATACGCCACCGACATCGCGGGCCCACTCATCGACGGCAGCACCGTCATCGAAGACCGCGGAATCCACACCCTCTACTCCTACAGCCTCGCCCGGCTCCTGCAGCAGCACCACATCGTCCCCACCGACGCGATCGCGTGGCTGCGCAACGTCGGGTCCTTCGCCGGCCCCGCCGCGGTCCGGTCTGTATGGCTATACCTGCCCGCCGACGATGCCATCGCCCGCGCGGAGCTCCGGCAAGGTCACCCGTACACCGCCGAGCAGCGCGCCTTCCTCCGGTTCGTCCACGATGCGTACGCCGAGCTCGCCCAAGCCGATCCCAGCTTGCGGCGAGTCGACGTCACCGGACTCGACACCCAACAGACACATCACGCGGTGCTCGCCGACCTGTCCACCGTGCCGACCTTCGCCGCGAAACTCGCCACCACGGCGTGACACGACCGGCGGCGTCGCGAAACCCACCGCGTACCAGCTACTACGGTCGGTGCCGTCCATCAACCCCTCGATCACCTCAGGAGCCGAAGACAGCATGACTGCCCGATCCCACGAGGCCCCCCAGGACTTGCTCGCTGCACTCCGGCACGCACGTACGCATGGAGGCGAAGCCCTGAGCGACTCCCTGGCCAGGCTGGGCGTACGCCCCCTTACCGGAGGCATGCAGAACGATCTCTACCGCTGGAGGTCGCCGGATGGCGACGACACCGTGATCAAGTTCTACACCAAGACGGACCGGCGCCGCGCCGAGCGCGAATGGGCAGCACTGAACCTCATCGAGCCGCAGCACCTCGGCACCGTCCCGGTCCCACTGTGGCTCGACCCGGCCGAGGTCGAACCTGCCCTCGGGATGACCGTACTGCACGGCACTCCGCTGCTCGAAGCACCCGACCAGCTACATGCACTACGCGGCCTCGCCCGCACGACGACGCAACTACAAGCGGTACCGCTGTCCGGGCTGATGGCGGAGCTGCCCCGCATCGACAGCGGCGAACACTACCTGGCCCGGTTGACCCAGGCATGGCCCAAACTGCTCGAAGAACAGGCCGACGACCCACTCGCGCCCGCCATGCAGCATTTGCTTGCCGCCTGGCATACCAGCGGCGACGCAGACGTGGTCATCGAGCAAGACGAGCCGATCCTGTCCCGCGGCGACGCGAACTTGCTCAACTGGCTCCAGACCGGCGACGGTGCCGTCTGCGTCGACTTCGAATACGCCGGATTCAGCAACCAGGCGTTCGACGCCGCCGACCACATCGAGCACATCAGCGCGCGCGACGTACCCGACGAGGTGTGGGTGAAGGTACTACCCGATCTCGGCGTCACGGACGCCAACCACAAGCGATTTGCAGCGAATCAGCGCACGTGCGCTCTGCGGTGGCTCGCCGTCCTATGGAAGCAGCGGGTCCGCCGTCGCGACGAGTTCGCCCGGCAGCACGAACGCGTCGACATGCTTTTTGGTCCCTCCAACCCTTACGCGTAGCGACTGCTGGACCAACTCTTAGCGCGCGGACCTGATTCGAACTCAGATAGGCGGTGACAGCTCCGCAACTCCTACAGAGCTCGTCTTCGAATTACGCGCCCAGGAGCCCCATGAAAATCGACATCGTGCACCCCGGATACCTGACCGTTCAGCCATCCGACCTGACGACGAAAGGCGTGGGCGGAAATGAGACAGGAATGATCCTGTCTTCCCGCCGACTCGCCGCGCGCGGCCATGAAGTGCGGGTGTACGCCGACTGCCCGCGCGTCGAGGACTTCGGCGTGCAGTGGCTGCCACTCACGGAACTGGCCGAGGACGAGTACCGGGATGTGATTATTTTTTGGGTGCGAACCAAGAGGATCGAGCCGGGCCGATTCAATGCGCCGGTGCGAGCGGCGAAACTTGGGCTGAAGACGCCCAACGGCAGCCTTATCGGTCAAGTCGGCGCTGGCGACGTCAACCTCCTGATCGCCTTCTCGGATTTCCAACGCAACCTCTATATCGACGATTTTGGTTACCCGCCGGATGCCGAGTGGGTTGTCACAGCCGACGGCCTGAACACGTCGGACTACGCCGAACAGTGGCCCAAGGTAGCAGGCCGGTTCTTGCACGCCGCGAACCCGAGGCGCGGTCTGGAACCACTGCTGGACATGTGGCCCTCCATCCGCGAGGCGCATCGGGACGCCGAGCTGTTCATTGCATCGAGTCACCTACTGCGAGGCATAACAGCCGAGGAAGACCTACGTCGTGCCGGAGCCTTGTACAAGCGCGCAGAGTCAATGGCATCCGAGGGCGTGCACTACCTGGGTCGCCTAGCCAAACCCGATCTCATCAAGCTCCAGTTGACGGCTCAGTTCTACCTGTACCCCACGACGTACCCGGAGACCTGCTGCATCGCAGCCATGGAAGCAGCCGCTGCCGGAGCAGTGATCATCTGCTCGCCGGCCGGGGCCCTACCGGATCGAGTCATCGACGGAGTCACCGGCTGTCTGATCGAGGGAGACCCTGCAGATCCCATCGTGATCCAGGCCTTCGTAGACAAGGTCACCGCATTGCGATCGGACCCGACCCGGCTAACACATATGGCGCAGGCAGCGAGGGAGTTAGCCGCCACTAGTGACTACACGGAGGTGTTGCCCGTTTGGGAACGCGCTTTCAGTCGCATACTCAAGTCTTCCCCTCACGGCTGACCCCGAGTCCAGCACTCATTAGGAGGGGGGTGAATGCACTTGAAGGTAATGATCCTGGATTTCGACGACACTCTGATCGACGACGTCCGGGCCGCGAGAGAAGCAGTCGTCCATACGCTTTCGACTGTCGCCTTGCCCAACGATTTCGAGACGACCGAACTGGCCCTGCGGTTCATACGGAAATTGTGGAAAGCCCACCCTCACCGGCACACCGGCCCGCTTGCCCACGTCAGCGGCTGGGAGGCTCTTTGGCTACCACGCAAGAACACCGGACTTCCTGAACCTGTCATCGAGTCGCTGCGCCAGCATGAGATCGAGGTCTGGCGAGCGATACTCAACGCGCGTCAGGGTGACCTGGACAAAGCAAGCACCGCAGTGCACGCGTACCGGGTGTTTCGACACGAAAACATCCGTCCGCTGCCGGGCATCCGTGCCACGCTGAATCTTCTTCGCCGAAACCATCGACTCTGGCTGGCCACCAACGGCTTACCGGCCCACCAGCGTCGGAAGCTCTCCGGGGCGGCGCTCACGGAGTTCTTCGACCGGATCCTGGTCTCTGGCGAGGTAGGCGCCGCCAAGTCGAACCCCGCCTTCGCGTCCGTCATCGGGCAAGCTTTGGCCCAAGACGAGCTTCATGTATGTCTCGTGGTCGGTGACAGCGTCACTCAGGATCTCGGCCTGGCCAGTAACGGCGGTTGGGCGGCGGCCCACATCTGCCCGGCCGGATGGTGCGATGCCACGGTCGCAAGCCGCCAAGCCGCTGTCACGCACATTCCTTCTCTAAGCCACGTCGCTTGTGAATGCTCGCCTCCGACGCTTCGCGAACCTGAGCTGTAAGGGCACGCCCACATGGACTGGCGTTCGGGTGGGCGGCGAGACCACCGCATCCCAACATTCGGACTCGGCGGCGGGCAAGCACATCATGATCAAAACCCAGCCGGACGTAACAACCGCCCACCGGACAGGCCCGGACGTGAGGGATGCTCGTCGCACGAGCACCCACCGAGCACCCAACCGACCACAAGGGACGGAAAAGCGAAGGGGCCTGACTGCCATTTCGGCAGGTCAGACCCCTCATGATCTTGTGCGCCCGAAGGGACTCGAACCCCTAACCTTCTGATCCGTAGTCAGATGCTCTATCCGTTGAGCTACGGGCGCTGGTGCTCGGCCAGTTTACACACCCGGCCTTCGCGCGGAGACTCCGGGATTCGAACCCGGGAGGGGCTTTAAGACCCCAACCGCATTAGCAGTGCGGCGCCATAGACCAGACTAGGCGAAGTCTCCCCGGTGGCCCGCAGACCACCGGGCCCGAGGATACAGGCCCCTCCCGGCCGGGAGCAAAGCGACCAGCGGAACGAGCCCTCGCCCGCCGATGGCTGTCGTTCGCCCGCTGTGCGCCGCCGTGATCAGGACTAGGCTCCATCGACATGCAGGAGCAGCCGCCCAGCGAGCAGACCCGCCGTGAGCCTGCTGAGGGAGCACGCCGCCGCTCCCCGAAGGCAACCTTCACGCCACCTCCGGCACCCGCCGCGCCGGCTCCGGAGGAGCAGGACGACTCCGTTGGGCCGCGTCCCCGGCGGGCAAAGGCCGCGCCGGACGTGCTCTTCCAGCCGCCACCCGTTCCGGAGCAACCACGATCGCGCCCGTCCCGGGCGGCCTCGTCCGCGCCGGCGACCAGGCCAACGCCGCCCTTCGCCGCACCACCGGCCGCCGATCAGCCTGCCGAGAGCGTGTCGACGGCAGGGCGCGGTGGCACCGATCAGCCGGACGTCACGCGGGCCGAGGTCGGTGGACCGGATGCGCCGCCGGTCGCCGCCACGCCGGCCCGCCGAAGGCTGCGCAGCGGAAGGCACCGCCGGCTGAGATCGGAACTGGCGCCGGGCCGACCGAAACCGGGCGCGCGCCGGCGAGGAAGACGGGGGCGGCGCGCAGGAACATCCTGCCCGGGATGCGCGAAGGGCAGGCTCAGGCTCCCGAGACGAGCGGCGACCAGACTCAGGACCAGGGCCAGACTCAGGACCAGGGCCAAGCTCGGGGCGAGGGCCAGGCCGGTGCCCAGGCAACGACCGGCGCGGCAGAGACGTCGCCGGAGGGCACGGCCCGGCCGGAACGGAAACCGCCGGAAGGCAAGGCGACGCCGGGACGTAGGGCGACCAGGAAGGCCGCCCCCAAAAGGGCGGCGACGGCACCCGCGACCGAGGCCAACCCGGCACGGGCGGCACCGGCGAAGGCCGCCAAGGCCGCACCGGTCAGGGCCGTGAAGAAGGTTACGAAGAAGGCGGTCACGAGTGGCGCGGCCGGCCGTACGCCGGAATCGGAGCTGCGGGTGCTCGTCGCGCGGGTGCTCGACCACCCGGGCTTCGCTCCGGAGTTGCTGGCCCTGACCGCGGTCGAGGCGCTCGGTCCCGGTGCGGCCGAGTGGGCCCGACGGCTGCGGGAGACCTACCCGGAGGCGGAGAGTGACGGGCTGGCGCGGCTGGCCAGCCGCCGGTTCGTCCGGCAGGCCGGGATCGGTGCGGCGACCGCAGCGCTGGCCGGGGTCTTCGCGCCGGCGGTCGAGCTGGCGGCGGTGCTCTGGTCCCAGGCGAACCTGGTGCTGCACCTCGCGGCGGCGTACGGCTGTGATCCGGCGCACCCGGACCGGGCGGCGGAGCTGCTGGTGCTGACCCAGGTGCACCCGGACTCGGCGAGCGCCGGGGCGGCGCTGGTGGCGGCCCGGGCGGCGGACGGGCCGGGCGAGCAGCCGGGCCCTTGGGCGGCTGAGGCGGCCTGGCGACTGGCCGCGCCGCTGGCCGCGCAGGCGGGTGGCTGGGTGGCGCTGCGGCTGGTGTTCCGGTTACTGCCGGGGCCGCGGCGCTGACTGCGGTGGCCGGCGACACGATGGCGGCCCAGCGCCTCGCGGCCCGCGCCGTCGCCCTCTACCGTCAGAGCCAGTCGAACCACTCCTTGGGCAGCAGGCTGTAGCCGACGAAGGCGACGATGTCGAGCAGGGCGTGCGCCACGATCAGCGGCATCACCCGGCGGGTGCGTAGGTACCAGAGGCTGAACACGACGCCCATGACGGCGTTGCCGATGAACGCGCCGAAGCCCTGGTAGAGGTGGTATGAGGCGCGCAGCAGCGCGCTGGTCGCGATGATCGCGCCGAGCCGCCACTGGAGCTGACGCAGCCGGGTCGTCAGGTAGCCGACCACGATCACCTCCTCCAGGATCGAGTTCTGGAACGCGGCGAGGATCAGCACCGGCACCGCCCACCACAGGTCGGGCAGGGCGGCCGGAACCAGGGTCGCGTTGATGCCGAGCTGCGCCGCCGCCCAGAACAGCGCCAGGCCCGGCAGTCCGATCAACGCGGCCAGTCCGGCACCACGGGCGAGGTCGGCACCGGGCTGCCGGGCGTCCAGGCCGAGGGCCCGCGTCGGATCTCCGGTGTCGCGCGCCAGCAGGTGTACGGCGAGCAGCACCGGCAGCAGCGCGAACACGATGCCGAGCAGTTGGTACGCCAGGTCGAGGTACGGCCGGGCCGATGCCGATGTGTTCAGCGCGGCGGTCTGCCTCGACAGTCCGCCTTCGGCGGTCAGCTTCGCGATGATCGACACCGTGGCGTAGACGGCCGACTGGCCGAGGGAGAGGCCGAGGACCAGCATCGTCTCGGTGCCGAGCGTCCGGCGGGACACCGGGCGGGTGAGCTCAACGGTCACCGGACCACTCTGCCCGACCGGCGGCGCCGCTGGCATCCGGGAGGCACAAGAGCATTCGAGAGGCACAAGAGCCGGCCTCACGATGTGGTCGCACATTCTGTGCGACCTTCATACACACTCCGTGGAGATTCTATGGGGGCCCGATCCGCCGTCAGAAGAAGGAGCGCCCCCGGTGGACAACTTCGCGCGGCTGCTGAAGGAGAGCTGGACCCTCGTCGAGGAGCAGCGGGTCCGGCTGAGCGGTCACTTCTACGCCCGGCTGTTCCTCCTCGACCCCGAGCTGCGCAAGCTCTTCCCGGTCCAGATGACCGGCCAGGGTGATCGGCTGCTCGAAGCGATCATCACGGCGATCCACGCGGTGGACGATCCGGAGGGCTTCGACGAGTTCCTCCGCGCGCTCGGCCGGGACCACCGCAAGTACCACGTCGAGGCGGCCCACTACGACACGATGGGCGTGGCGCTGCTGGATGCGTTGCGCAGCACCGCCGGTGGCGGCTGGAACCTGGAGTACGACCAGGCGTGGCGGGACGCGTACGCGGCGATCGCCGGGAAGATGCTGGCCGGTGCGACGGCGGACGGCGACCCGCCGTTCTGGCACGCCGAGGTGTTGACCCACGAGCGGTACGGTCCGGACACCGCCGTCTTCACCTGCCGGGCGCTGCAACATCCGCTGTCGTGGAAGGCGGGCCAGTACGTCAGCGTCGAGGTGCCCCGCTACCACCCTCGGGTGTGGCGGACGTACTCGGTGGCCAACGCACCGAACGAGGACAACGTGCTGGAGTTCCACGTCCGTACGCCGGCCGAGGCCGCCGGTTGGGTCTCCGGTGCGCTGGTCCGCCGGATCAAACCGGGTGACCTGCTCCGGGTGGCCGCGCCGATGGGCTCGATGACGCTGGACCGCTCGTCGGAGCGGGACATCCTCTGCGTCGCCGGGGGCGTCGGGTTGGCCCCGATCAAGGCGCTGGTGGAGGAGTTGGCTGGCTTCAACCGGGCCCGCTGGGTGCACGTCTTCTACGGCGCCCGGACCGAGGCGGATCTCTACGGTCTCGACCGGCTGCGGGAGTTGGTGGCGGCCCACCCCTGGCTGTCGGTGACCGCCGCGTGCAGCGACGACCCGGATTTCGACGGCGAGCAGGGCGACGTCCCGGACGTGGTGGCCCGCTACGGGCCGTGGACGACGCACGACTGCTACGTCTCCGGTTCGGCACCTATGGTCCGTTCGACGCTACGGGTGCTCGCCGCGGACGACGTCCCACCGCAGCGCACCCGGTACGACACGTTCGGCAACCTGTAGAGCTTTCTCCCTCCGGACCGGGGCGCGTGCCCCTGCCCCTGGGGCACGCGCCCCGGTCCCCCGATCGGGCGGACCGGCACCGCCCCGCACGACCTCGCCCGTCCGGGCCGTCGTTCCCACCCGGACGGGTGGGGTCGTGCCACGGGTCGTTGCGCTCAGTAACGCCAGGGGTGGCCGGATTCGCGGTACTCCTCGATCGGCACCAGCGGCACTCCGGGTGCCATCCGGTCGACGTAGAGCCGCCCGTCCAGGTGGTCGATCTCGTGCGCCACCAGCCGGGCCATGCCGAACTCGAACGAGGTGATGAGCCGGCCGCCGTCGAACTGCGCGTGTTCCACGTCGAGCCGCAACGGTCGCGGCACCAGCCCTCTGTGGTCGAAGAAGGAGAGGCAGCCCTCGTACTGCTCGTCGGTGTGCGGGGCGGCATCGACCACCCGGGGGTTGAGCAGCACGACGGGCTCGGCCGTCCGGTCGGGCGGGCGGACCACCGCCGCGGCGCGGCCGACGTCGAGCTGCGGGGCGGCGATCCCCACCCCCTTGGTGAACGGGTGCAGTTCGTCCAGCCGGGCCAGCGCGGTGATCAGCCGGTCGACGATCTCCCGGGCGGTCTGTTCCTCCCGTGGCAGGTCGAACGGGCGGGCCGGCTGCCGCAGCAGGTCGGTGCCGCGCTGGACGATGCCGAGCCCGCGCATCCGGTCGGACGGCCGGACCCGGCCGCCCTCCGCTTCCGGCTCCGGCTGCGCCCGGAAGCGCCACAGCAGCCGGTACCGGGCGTTCAGCGGCGGCTCGTCGGTCGCCCAGTCGAAGATCGCCCGGTCGCCGTCCTCGTGCCGGGTGACGGCCGTGCGCAGCAAGCCCTCCTCCGCCGATAGCGAGGTTTCCGCGCCCCAGACCTGCGGGTCGAGCGTCGCCGGCAGGTCCAGGCGTACGGCGAGGTGCCGGGTCGGTACGCGGACCGCGCGCTGGAACCACGGGCCCCACTTGTCCTGCCCGACGGTGTACGCGTACTCGATGGTGGCGCGGCGGCCCGGGTAGAGCGGGAAGCGCCGTTCGGCGTTCTCGAAGAGCAGCCAGATCTCCTTGAACGCGTCCCGGTCGTGCTTGGCCCGCCAGTGCATGGCCTCGCGCTCGCCGAACTCCTCGCGGGATGCACGCAGTTGCAGTTCGGCGAAGCTGAGCGGGTGTTCCCGGTGGTGCCGGTTGGATCGGCCCGGGTCGTTGGGGTAGCGGTCCACGGCGACCCGGATCAGGTAGCGGGTGACGGGCTCCGTGCCGGCGTTGTACAGCTCGCGACGGATGACGCAGCGGTAGGCGTCCTCGGTGTGGGTGAGGACGGCCGTCTCGCGTTCGACGATGAGCCCGGTGCCGGGCGGCATCCACTGGCCGGGCAGGCTGGGGTCGCGGTGGTTGCGTTCGCTGCGGGCGTGCCGCAGGCCGTCGTACTCCCGGAAGCGCTGCCAGATCGCGCCGCCGGCCTCCAGGACGGCCTCGGCGCGGCGGGCGAAGTCCTCGGTGGGTCGGTGCCGACGCCCCTCGACGTGGCTGACGTAGGACGGGTCGAAGCCCATCAGGGCGGCCAGGTGCTTCTTGGACAGCCCCCGCTCCGTCCGGTGCCGGGCGAGTTCGGCGGCGAAGGAGTCGGCAGCCCGATCGAGCGGTGAGGTCGTCATCAGCTTCCTCGTGGCCGGGAGTACCAAGTTTCACGTTGTGTTGCCGAACACGCACACAAGTGGCACCTTCTCGACAGGAACCTTGACCGATCAACGATTTCTGCCGATACTGCCGGGAGTCCCCGACCCGACACCCTGGGTAGTTTTCACCCCCACGAGCGATCCGAATCGCTCGCTTCCACCCCACCGAGGGTTTCCCTGCGCCGAGAAGTGTGGTTAGGCTAGCCTTAGTACGGCCACGAGGGCTTCGGACACGGACGGATCGGTCGACACCGGGGGGTGGGATCAGGTGACAGCGATGCTGCCCGTCTACGACCCCGCCGCCGCGCCGCTGGCTCCGATCACCGCGACCCTGCGCGCCATGTTCGGCACCGACGACCTACCCGGGCTGGCCCGGGGCCTGGCGGTCGGCGACGAGGCGGGCTGGGCCCCGGCGACGGCCCTGACCAGCGGCGAGCGGCTGCCGGAGTTGCTCGACTCGGCCGTCCGGCTCTGGGGCGGCACCCCGCACGCCTGCGCCGCGGTGGCCTGGAAGGCGTACAGCTACTGGGCGGCGCTGCCGGTGGTGCTCGGCTGGGCCGCCGCCCGGCGGGTGCCGCTGCTCGACCACACCGCCGCGCTCATCCACTTCGCCGACCGGCGCACCCTTGTGACGTTGGGCATGCGCGAGTCGATCCCGGTCGCGGTGCTGCCCAGCGACCCACTGGCGCTCGCCGGGCCAGCCCAGGTCCGGGTGGTGACCGACGAGCGGGAACTGCTCGCGACACTGCGCGCCACCCTGCTGGACGCGCACCTGTCCCCCCTGATCAGCGCGATCCAGGGCGAGGTCCGCATCGGCACCCGCACCCTGCTCGGCTCGGTGGCCTCCGGCATCGCGCACGGGCTGCTGCGCGCCGCCGACGGGCTGCCCGGCTCGACGGTCGAGGCCATCGACACGCTGCTCGACGCGCTCGACCTGGCCGACCTGATCGAGCTGGTCCCCGGCCCGAACGGCGAACCGACGGTACAGCGCCGCACCTGCTGCCTGGCCTTCACCCTGCCCAGGCCGAAGGTCTGCCAGGGCTGCTGCATCCGCAGCGCCTGACCTGGCCGCCGGTCACCCGGTCAGCGGCCGGACATCCCACAACCACACTCCCCCGCGGTACGTGGGCTCGATGCCGGTCAGCTCGGTCATCCCCGTACGCAGCGCGTCGGCGTGCTCGTGCGGGCCGAGGATCACCAGACCGGCCCGCCAGTACCGCAGGTCCGCCACCGCCTCCCGGCGGGCCTGCGCGCTGACCGGCGGCACCTCGCCGGTACGGCGGATGGCCCCGAAGAAGCTGCTGGTGGCGCGCGGCGGCGCGGTGAACAGGGCGATCCGGTCCTTGCCGGTACGGGTGTCCGGCCCGAGGAAGTAGCCGCGGGCGATCGGCATCTCCAGCCGGGTCTGTGCCGACCAGCGCAGTGGGTCGGCGTACTCGGTGTCGGGCAGCGGCAGGGTCACCACGCTGCGCCCGCCGGCCAGGTAGGGACGCCAGGCCCCGGAGGTGACGAACTCGGGCGTCGGTTCCAGGCGTCTGGTCGGCAACGGGGTGGGCAGCACCGGCACCAGCGCCATCGCCAGCACGGTCACCGTGGCGAAGCGGATCTGCGACCGCCGTTGCGGATACCTGGCGGCCAGTGCACGGACCCGTTCGGCGCCGTACGCCAGCAGCAGCCCGACGATCGGGGTGATGGCCAGCGCCCAGCGGGTCGGTACCACCGAGTGCAGGACCGGCAGGTCCTCCAGCACCGCCCACGGTCCGGGGATGCCCGTGCCGCGCCGGTCGAGGCGGATCTCCCGGCCGAGGGAGAGCACCGCGAAGACGAGCCCCAGCACGGCCAGCCCGATCACCACGGCGTTACGCCGCAGCCACCACACCAGCGCCACCACCAGGATCACCAGCGGCCAGCCGAAGAAGGCGTTCTCCTCGGTCGGGTTCTTGGCCAGCCCGGCGGCGCTGCGGGGGTCGCCGGCCAGCGACTCCCGGGCGTAGGCGAAGAACGAGGCCAGATCGGTGGAGTAGCCCCGGATCAGCCAGGAGAGCCCGTGGTAGGCGCCGGGTCCGAAGAACTGGACGTAGAGCGGGTACGCCAGCAGCACGACGGAGACGCCGGCGGCCATGCCGAGCCCGGCCAGGAACGGGCGGGTCCGCGCCCGCAGCTCGGGCCGGCCGATCGCGAGCGCGACGACGACCACCCCCAGGCCGATCGCGGTCATCAGCAGGATCTCCAGGTTCAGGAAGGCCTGCCAGACGATCACCAGGGCGAGCAACAGGCCGTTGCGCAGCCAGCGGCCGGGGTCGGCGAGCCGCACGGTACGCCAGATGATCAACGGCACCACGAACTGCGACACGATGTTCGGGTGGGCGTTGGCGTGCGAGACCATCGCCGGGGCATACCCGCAGAACGCCGCGCCCAGCCAGGCCGGCCCACGTGAGCCGGGCACGATCACCCGGGAGAGCAGGAAGTACCAGGCGCTGGCGGTGGCGATCATCCCGAGGGTGAGAAAGACCAGGAACGCGGCACGGGTGCCGAAGGCAAGGGTGATCGGTGTCATCGGCAGCGAAACAGATAATACCGAGGTATTTGCCATTAAATTGACTGATTCCGGCACGTTCATCCGGTCGGACGAGAACGGGTAGGCGAATTCGGTGACCACTCGGGCACCGTGCGCCATCATCCATTCGAATTGGGCCATGTCGGTCGGATTGTCCCGGATTCCGTCACCCGGGTTCCGCCACATCCGCGCGGTGACCCAGAACCCCAGGACGGCGAAGCTCAGCACGGCGGCGACATCCTTCCACCGCCCCGACCTGCGCCGGTCGCCGCCGCGCTCCGGCCCGGCCGACGGCCCTCCCGCCCCGGATTCCGTCACAGGTCGGCCCGAATCAGGAGTAGTCATAGCAATTCAGAGCGTAGTCGTCCTATGCGGCCAGCGTGCGGGGTTCGGGGCGCTGGCGTAATATCTGCCGGGTTCGCTGACCACCACCGATCGTGCACCTACCCCGACCGTTGTTCGGCCATGACGGGCCCCGATATCCCCGCCGTCCGGGCGGATGGTTCACTCAGTCGGTCCCGGCGCGGGTCGAGTCGTATCGTGAGGAAAACGACGCATGGCAGAAATCACTGGGGATCAGCGCGTGCAGTCCGAGGTCCTGGAGGGCCTCGCCACGGCGGTCAACCACCGGCGCTGGTTCATCGAACTGGCCCTGCCCTACCTGGGCGACGATCCCATCGAGATCGGCAGTGGGCTCGGCGACTACGCACTGGAGTGGAGCGAGCACTTCCCCCGGTTCACCGCCACCGAGGCCGATCCGGATCGCCTGGTGTCGCTCAAGGAACGCCTCGCCGACCGGCCGGCCATCGAGGTACGTCAGATGCTGCTGCCCAACTCCGAGCGCGGCGAGTACAGCGCCGCGGTGTCGTACAACGTGCTGGAGCACATCGAGGACCACGTCGGCGCGCTGCGCTGCATGGGCCAGCTGGTCCGGCCCGGTGGGGCGGTGGTCATCATCGTGCCGGCGTTCCAGTTCGCGATGAGCCCGGCGGACGTCGCCACCGGCCACGTGCGCCGCTACACGAAGAAGACCCTGGCCGCGGCGATGACCGAGGCGGGACTGCGGGTGGAGAAGATCCACTACGCGAACGCGCTCGGGCTGATCGGCTACTTCATGGCCACCAAGGTCTTCCGGCTGATGCCGAAGGAGGGCCCGATGGTGAAGGTCTACGACACCCTGGTCCTACCCGTGACCAAGGCCGCCGAGCAGGTCGCCCGCCCACCCTTCGGCCAGTCCGTCTTCGCCGTCGCCCGCACCCCCGACTGACCCCGTCACCGCCCCGATCATCGAGACCCCTGGGTCAGGCTCCCGTGGGAGCCCGACCCAGGACGATCAACGCCCCGGCTCAGCCGGCAATCTGGTAGGTGGGGCGGATGGTGGCCCTCGCCAGCGTGTGGAAGGCGAGGTTGAAGCCCACGTAGGCGGGAGTCGCCTCCGGGGTGACGTCGAGCCGCGCCACGTCGAGGGCATGCACCGCGAAGACGTACCGGTGCGGGCGGTCGCCGGGCGGTGGTGCCGCGCCTCCAAAGCCCTGCTCGCCGTAGTCGTTGCGCACGGTGAACGCGCCACGCAGGTCGTCGCCGGCCGCGTCACGTGGCAGTTCCGTCACATCGACCGGCAGGTTGACCAGCACCCAGTGCCAGAACCCGCTGCCGGTCGGCGCGTCCGGGTCGAAGCAGGTCACCACGAAACCCTTGGTCTCCGCCGGGAAATCCGACCAGGCCAGGTGCGGTGAGACGTTGCCCCCACCGGTGCTGCCGTGTGCGTGGGCCGCGTCCATCGGCTCACCGTTGCGCACGTCGTCGCTGGTCAGCGTGAACGAGGCGACTGTCGGCAGCAGTTCGTACGGGTCCGGGGCGATGGGTCGTTCCAGGGTCATCGACACAGGTCCTTCCGGTGGAAGTGGTGTTCTGCGCCCCTTCATACCCTGTGACGCGGCGGCATTCGAGAAAACCGGCGCCATCTCCGGCGTAACCGAAGCCCGCTCACTAGGGTTGTCCCCCTGCAACCGGGTAGCGAAGGAGTTCCTTGGCCGGGATCTGGCGTGACTTCATCACCGCCGTGGTCAGCGCCGTCCGGCGGCCTGACGAACGGGCTCTGCGCGACGAGCGCCGCCGGGCGCTGGAGAAGCTCGCCGAGGAGAAGATCCGCGAGGAGCGACGGAAGCGCCCGCCTGAGGAGTGAGGCGGTGCCAGTCCGTCGCTGGTCACTGGCCGATCCGCAGTCCGAACAGGCTCAGCAGGTAGACCACGGCGAAGGCGCCGAAGAACAGCCCGGCGCCGCCGAGCGCCGCCTGACTGGCCAGCGACGGCCGCACCTGCGCCGGTAGCCGACGGTTGACGTACAGGGTAAGCCCGACCACGACCGGGGTGTGGGCGGCGGCGATGATCCCGCCGACCGACAGGATCTGCACCGGGTCACGGACCAACAGGAACAGCACGAGCGGAGCGAGGGTCATGCTCACCGCCACGTAGGTCCGGTAGACCCGGCGCGGGTGGCGGTGCAACCGGTCGGCCCAGTCACCGGCGACCGGCTGGGCGCTGCGGCCGGGCTGGTCGTCGGGGCGCCGGCCGATGATGAGCCGGGTGGCGTCGGCGTAGGTCCGCGCCCAACCGTCCTGGTTGGCGAAGATCGTGCCCCACAGCGCGACCACCACGCAGGTCAGCAGCAGCACCTCACCGAAGGTGCCCCACAGCTCGCTGAGCAGGGCGGTCAGGTCCCTGGCCACATCGACACCGTTGGGAATCCGCCCCTGCGGGGCGAGCAGTTCGGCGCCGAGCACCAGGAATGACACGATCACCAGTCCGCCGCCGATCACGCCGACCGCGGCGGTGCGACTCATCATCCGGGTCCAGCCGCGTACCCGGCCGAGCTGCTCCTCGCGATCCGCTCCCTTCTCACCGCCGGCCTCGTCGCTGGCGGACGAGGGCTGGTCGACCGCACCGCCGAAGCCGCGCGCGGCGACCCAGTAGGAGAACCACATGACGCCGACCGCACCGGCCAGGATGAACCCGACCCAGGGCAGGACGAAGTACAGGTCGACATCGTCAGGTACCCCCGGGACCAGGCCGGTCATGATGTCGCCGCTGACGGTGCTCGCCGCTGCGGTGATGGCTGCGCCGACCAGGACCAGGGCCAGCACCGAAGTGATCCGCTCCACGCCCTGGTACCGGCCGGCCAGCACCAGCGCACCGGAGCCCAGGATCACCACGCTCGCGTACATGGCCTGATCGCCGGGCAGTCCGACCATGAGCGCGCTGCCTACCAGGGCGGCGATGCCGGCGATGGTGACCACCCCGGCGACGAGCTGCGGTATGAAGATCACCCAGATCGCCCAGCCGGACGGCCCCGGCACCGCGCGGAAGCCATCGAGCAGAGTACGGCCGGTCGCCACGCTGAACCGGCCGGCTTCCCGAATCATGATCCACATCAGTACGGTCACGATCAGCGCCAACCACAGCAGTTCGTAGCCGTACCGTGCGCCGATACGGGGCGTGAACAGGACCGATCCGGAGCCCACCGAGGACACCATCCACAGCAGGCCAGGGCCGTACCAACGGAGTCGGCCCCGGTTGGGCGCGGGTCTGGGCTGTGAGCGGAGGCGGAACGCAATCGACACCTGGGATCCCTCGGTCGTCGTCGGGCTGACGAGCGCGTGACTCTTTCGGCCCTACCCCAGGCACCCGGAGACGACACGTGGACGACACGACCAGTCAGACGCGGCGGCGGTACCGCAAACTCAAAAGGGCGCTCCCTGATCAGCTGCGCTGGTCGGGGGACACTTTTGCGGTTCAGGAGAGCGGAGGGTGTGGGATTCGAACCCACGAAGACATCGCTGCCTTACCGGTTTTCAAGACCACCCCGATCAAGGCGCTGACCAGCACGAACGTTGCCAAGTCCGGGTGTGACGACACAGATGCGACGCAGACCAACCCGGGTGGTGGTCGTGAACCCTCCTTAGTCAGGCGGGGTCCGTCCGTCTTTGGCACCCGTCTCCGCCTCTGCATTCGGGCTCCCTTGCGGGGCACTTGCTAATCCGGCCAGCCACGACCGCGCACGCCCGACCGTTCCTGTCGTCTTCGACGCGGCCAACCCGACGCCAGTGAGCGCCATCCCACTTCCGATGCCCGCCACGCCCAACAGCACGTGCCCGCCACCCAGCATTGCCGCCCCGAAGCCGACGACCGCCATCCCGCCGCCGACGCTCGCCCAGCCCAACAGGACGTTCCCCCACCCACCGTCGCTAGCCCCCGCCGATAAACGCCACCCCGCCGCCAACGAACGTTGCGCCCAACAGCACCTGCCCGCCACGCAGCATCGCCACCCCGACGCCGACGTTCGCCACCCCGAGACCGAGTAGCGCCACCCCCAACAGCACCCAACTCTCACGCGAAATCGCCACCCCGCCGCAAATGAGCGCCACCCCGCCCCCAAGGAACGTTGCGCCCGCCAGCACGTCCCCGCCACGCAGCATCGCCACCCCGACGCCGACGTTCACCACCCCGAGACCGAGTAGCGCCACGCCCAACAGCACTCGCCTGTCACGCAGCATCGCCACCCCGCCGCAAATGAATGCCGTCCCGACGCCGATGCCCGCCACGCCCAACATCACGTCCCCGCCACGCAGAAGCGACGCCCCGAAGCCGGCGACTGCCACCCCGACGCCGACGACCGCCGCTCCGTGCAGCAGGCGGAAGGCCGTGCTGGCGTCGGTGGAGATCAGGACCGCCGCCACCACCAGTCCCGCCGCGAGGAGTGTGGCGGGTATGGTCCACGGCCGGAACACAGCGCCGATCGTGGCGAGTCCGGCGAGGGTGAGCAGAACAGCGGGGGCACGGCGGGCCAAAACCGAGTTGGCATCCACATGGCCGCGCAGAAATCCGGCAACGGCCGCCACCGTCACGACGAGCAGCGCAAGGCCAACTGCCCGCCACCGGTAGTCGCCAGACAGGATGTTGAAGGCCATTCCGCCAACAGCCGCGCCTAGGGCATATCCGGCCCCACGCAGCAACGGATGCATCTGACGGGCTGAGCCATCAGAAGAAGCGGAACTCATGGCATCATTATCCAGGCTACCTGCAATCACTCAACATGCCGCCGGTGCGGGTGCACCCTGGGTCGCTGCGAATCGGGATCAACCCCAGTTGAAATCAGTGATCAATACGTTCAATTAGTGCGCCGGCAATCTCGCCCATGCTCGCAATCACGACGTCTGCCCCCGCCCGGAATGTCTCGGCCTTGCTTGGCCGATTCGCGTATCCGATGACCCGCATTCCGGCCAGCCGCGCCCCATCGATATCCGAAAGTGAGTCACCAACCAGAACGCACCGGCTCGACGGCACGCCGACAGCGAAAGCGGCTTGCAGGATCGGCACGGGGTTGGGCTTCATCAGGTCCGGATGGGCGTACGCCCGGCCGACAACCGGCGATACGTACGCATCAAGCCGATGCGCGGCCAGGTACGCGCTCACCGCGCCCGCCGAGTTGTTGCTAACCACCGCAACCGGCATTCCGGATTGTCGTGCCGCGACGATGACTTCCCGTCCGTACGCCGTGGGTTCGGCAGTCTCGACGGCCCGCCGTTCGGCCGCGCAGAGTGCCTCTTCTACGGCCCGTGTGACGCCCTGGTCGCCAGCCGCGCCGGTACGGCGTAGCACTTCAAGCGGATCTGGCTCGCTGGCAAGTTCCGGCGAAACGTCGACCCCATGCTGCCGCAGCACATCAACCAACTCGGCGGCAACCTGCGGCGCGGGATATCCGGCGAAGATGCTGCACACCGGGCCGTCAAAGTCGAGTAAGAGTGCGTCGACATCGCCGAGTAGTCGGCGGAGGTTGGCGTTCATGCGTCGTACAGGTAGGCGATGGTCGACCACACCGAGTCAAACCATTGGCGGGACGCTTCTACGAACTGTGTGCCATGTGAGGTGTCGTCGTCGGTCACGGCGTAGTGGAACAGCGGCACGTCCTTGCCCATCAGGTCATAGATGGCCATCGGCTCACCCTTGATCGATACGGTGCGCTCCGTGACGGGATAGAAGCCGTAGAAGACCTCTTCGCTGTTGAGGATGTAGAGCTTGAACAGCGGGGACGCCCGGTGTAGCCGTACCTCAACGGTGGTCGACCGGATCAGGCCAAGGTCGCCTAGCTCGGTGACCTGATCGATGATGCCGTCTGCTGCTCGGCGGGTGATTCGCTCGGCGCGTTCGCGTACCGCAGGATCGTCGGCTTGTGTCTCGGCCCGTGCCGGCAGTGCCATCGGTGCGGTCATGTCGGAGAGCAGGACTCGCACGGCGATCGTCTCGGGCGCGAGTCGGCCGACGCGCACCTTGTCGAGTGTTTCGGCGAGCGCGTCGCGCAGCGTCTCGCCGGAGAACCCGGCGAAGTCGATGCTGACGTGAGGCCGATCGAACGCTGCTTCGATGTGCGGGCGCAGCTCGACGGCTCGCTGTGTTTGCGCCCGGACGAACGCGCCGCTGCCCTGCCGGGACACGATCAGCCGCTCTGTCCGGAGCAGGTCTAGGGCTCGTTTGACCGTCTCTCGTGCCACGCCGTAGCGGGTGGCTAGCTCAGGCTGCGACGGCAGCTTGTCACCGGGGGCGAGTCGGCGCGTGAGGATGGCCGCCCGCAGCTTGTTCGCGATCTGCTGTGACGCCTGTTTCGGGTCGTCGGGGTCTAGCTGGCCGAGGAAGTCAAGGTTCTCGCTCACGGGATCACCCTAGCGCTGACTAGCCAAGTTGGGAAAGTTCGCCGCGCCCCCTTGACCTGACTAGCCAAGCCGGCTTACGTTCATCTCGTCGCACCTGGCTAGCCAGGAACGACAAGCCGGTTGGTTGCTGCGTCGGCGTTGCGGCTTTGGCTGCGGCGTTCGCGAACGGGCCGCCGTGTGGCCGTTCATTGAGAACTCCAGAGCAGAAGCGCCGCGTTTGATCTGGCTTGCGGTATTCCCGCCTTGAGTCACACGGTGGCCGACCCCTGTAGATCCAGGGCGAGCGGGCCGAGCGGACCGGATCTTGGCGCGCGGACTGTCTTCTGCCTCTTCGCATCTGCACCTGTCCCGGGGTGGGTTGTCGCGCTGCTCTGGCGTGGCCTCACCCCGGGCTTTCCCGTCTTGATCCCCGCTTGTGGAGGTGAGCCGTCATGACCGTGAGCGTCTTTGCTGCCGTTCGTGTCTCGACCAGGGGAAACGCCGTGTGGCGTGAGTGCTGCGGCTGCGGCGACCTCGCCCCGCTGTCCCCGGATCAGACCCGCTGCCGCCCGTGTGAGCGGCAGACGAGTTCTCCCCGTCGCCGGCCGGTGGCGGGTTCCCGTCGTTCCGGAAGGAACCGCAAGTGAACAGCTACGACCTGACCGACGCCGGCCCGGAGGGTCCGAGCGTCGATGACCTCGCGGAGATCGAGCGGGAGATGCCGCTGATCGACGCCGAAGTGCTGCTGCTGGATGCGCAGATCACCATCCTGTGCGCCGATCCCGCCCCGTCCGACCTGGACTGGCAGCGGGTACGCCGGGCGCGTAAGCGGGTGCTGCGGGAGGCTCGCGCGCTGCTGGCCGTGCGTGCCGCGTCGAGCCGGGCCGCGTAGGAGGTGCCCACGGTGAAGAACCCGCCGAGCATTCCCGTTGTCCTGTTCACCGTCGCGGACGCGATGGCCCGCAACGCGCTGCCGCTACCGGCGAAGGTGGAGGCGTCAGACGAGTTCGGGTTGGAACTGGCCTTCCCGAGGCACGTCGAGCTGCGCCGCTGGGCGCGGTTCATGCGCCTGCCGATCAAGCAGTGGCACAGCCACACCTACCAGCGCGACGACGTGCCGAAGGTGCTGACCAACGTGTCCGGCGACTGGCGTGACATTCGGGTGCGGCTGCACTGCTGCGAACCGACCACCGACACGCCGGCCGAGTTCCTGCCGGCGGTGGCCGCATGACCACCCGGACGCCCCGCACTCGCCCGTTGCCCGGCGCGGTGGTGTCCCGCCGCGTGGTCGGCACCCCCGGCGAGGTGGCCGCCGTAGTGGCGACGCTGCGCGACGCCAACCGCCTTGTCGGCATGACCCTGCCGGCGCAGATGCCCCACGGCGACGGCCGGGTGTGGGTCACGGTCCGGATCATCGACCGGCCCCGCGCCGCCCGCACCACCACGCCACCCCGCGTAGGCCGCCGCTGGCCGGTCGTGACCGCCGTCGCCGTCCCGGCCACCACGGCGGTGGCGGTGGCCGGCTACCTCGCCGTCCAGATCGTCACCGCACTCATCGCCCTGTTGCCGCTGCTGGCCGGCGGCGCGTTCGTCCTGGCCGTGCTGGCGCTGCTGCTGCGCCGCTCCGGGGTGTGCTGCCCCGGCCTGCACTGCCCCGGCTGCAACCACTGACCAGGGAAGGACCCTGATGACCGCACGCACCTTCACCCATCCGTCCGTGCTGGCCGGCATCGCCGCCGGCCGGCGCATCCTGGGCGGACCCGGAGATGGACCCGACCCGCATCGACTGGACGGCGCGGCGGGCCGCCGCCGCGATCCCGTTCCCCCTCGTGGACGGGCGACCGGTCAACCCGTACGCGCCGACCGGCATCCGGTACGGCCGTAACGAGCTGGGCCACTGGGGCGAGGCCCTTGCCGCCGACGCGATCGTTACCGCGTGCGACCCGGACGGGTGGCGGTGGCTGCTGCTGATCGAGCGCGGCGACGGACACGGGTGGGCGCTGCCCGGCGGGCACGTCGACCCCGGGGAGGACCCGACCGCCGCCGCGTTTCGGGAGTTGGCCGAGGAAACCGGCCTGATCGCCACCCACACGGCCCCGTGGGCGAAGACGCTGCCCGCCCGCTACGTACCCGACCCGCGCGCCTCCGATGAGGCGTGGATGGTCACCGTTCCGGTCCGCATCGACCTCGGTAGCCACGTCGGGCCGCTGCCCGACGTCACCGGCGCCGACGACGCCCGCCGCGCCGTGTGGGTGCCCGCCGTCGACTACGGCTGCATCGTGCGCCACCTGGCCGACGCCTACAGCGGCGAAGTCTTCGCCGCCCACCGTGACCTGCTCGCCGACATCCTCACCGACTGACCGGAAGGACACCCCCGATGTTTCGTCGTACGCCGGAAGACCCGGCGATCGTGGCCGCCCGCGCGGCGGCCCGCCGCGAGTCCGCTGCCGCTGAGGTGGAGCGGGCGCGGTTGATGGCGCAGCTCGACCGGGAGCAGCAGGAGGCCGCCGCCGAGCACGCACGCCGCCAGGCCATCGCCGATGAGCAGGAGCGACGCCGCCGCGACGCCGCCCGCCGCGTCGAGCGCGCCGAGCGCCGGGAGCGTCGGCGTAAGGCGCGTGCGGAGTTCGCCGCGAAGCTACGTCCGGTGCTGCCGCTGCTGCTGATCAACGGCGGTGCGGCCTACGCGCAGGCCGCCTACGCCTACTCCGAGATCGCCCCGGCGGCGTGGAACGGGCCGTCTCGGGTGGCGTTCGCGGTGGCGTTCTCCGCCGCCCTGGAGTCCATCGCCGTCTACGTGCAGTGGCACGCCCACGACGCGCTCATGCTCAAGGCCCACGCCACCGCCGCGAGCCTGCGCCGCGCCGCGTGGGCGATCGCCGCCGTGGTCGCCGCCATCAACTACGCCCACTTCGCCGACGGCATCGCCCCGACGGCGGCGGCGGTGGCGTTCGCGCTGCTGTCGCTGCTGTCGCCGTGGCTGTGGGGGCTGCACACCCGCCGCGCGCAGCACGTGCAACTGCTGGCGGAGGACGCGAGCCTGATCGATGACGCCGGGGTGGAGTTCTCCCCGAAGCGCCGCCGCATGTTCCCCATCCGCTCCCTGATGGCCGCCCGGTGGTCGATCGAGCACAACGAGCGCGACCCCCGCAAGGCATGGGACGGCTACAACGCCGAGCGGGCCGCCCGCGCCGCCGCCCGCCAAGCCGACAAGGCCACCCGGGCGCAGAAGGCCACCGCGCCGCCGCCGGCCGACCCGACGCCGGATGAGGTACCGGCGGAGGTGCCGGCCGATCCGTGGGAGCACGCCGAGCCGGTGACCCCGGCCCCGGCCGTCCCGGTCGCGCCGGTTCGTGAGCCGGTCCGCCCGGCGCGGCCCACGCCCCGGTCGCTGACCGCCGCTGAGCGGGTCATCGCCGCGCACACCGCCGAGCCGACCGCCAACCACGACCGCATCGCCCGCCTCGCCGAGGTCAGCGTGAGCACCGTCAAGCGCCACCGCCCCCGCCCGGTGACCGGTTCACCATCCGCGCCGGACGCTGCGGCGACGCCGGTCAACGCCACACCCGCCCCGATCGCCGCCTGAACAGGAGGACCGATGTTCGGCAAGAAGACCACCGTCCCGAACACGATCAGCGACCAGCAGATCACGGACCTGAGCCGCCGCGCGCAGAAGGCCAACCCGTCGATGTTCAGCGACAAGGCCATCAAGCAGCGCAAGGCCGACCAGTCCTGACCCCGCCCGGCGGCACGGCCACCGGCTCGCAACCTGAGCCGTGCCGCCGGTCCAACCCGCAACCCGCCTGAGGTCTTGGGAGGACCACCAGTATGGGCATGCACATCTCCGACCACCAGTACCGCGAGCAGCACGAGCGGATCGTGGCCCGTAACCGCGAGCAGCGGTTGGCGCAGATGGCCGAGGCGCAGCGCCAGGCCGACGAGCGCAACGCCCGCGAGGCCGCGAAGCGGCAGGCCAAGCGGTGAGCGCCAAGCGGTTCACCGACGCCTACCAGCAGTGGCGCGACACCGACGCCGCCGCCACGGCCACCGGCAGCAAGGCCGCCCGCGCCGAGGCCGAGCGGCAGCGCCAAGCCCTGCACGACAGCGCCGAGGCGCAACGCGCCCGCCGGCAGCTCAACGGCCGCGCCGCCCCGCGCGACCGCCGCTGACCTTTCCCCACCAGTACCGCTGACCGCTTCCGCCGCCACCGGCTCATTACCCGGTGGCGTCCGGTGGCCGCCAGAGCGTCTGGACGGCCGGGAGGGAGCACCCCCGATGGGCAAGAGCTGCGCGCACCCCGTTTTCCACTACACCTACGTGGACGGGAAGAAGTTCATGGTCTGCACCCAGTGCGGAGCCATGTGGGAAGTCTGACCACCCCTATCCCGGCGGCACAGCCCCCTTATGGCCTCGCAAACCACGGGCTGTGCCGCCGGTCCTCATCCCCAGATCGGTTGGAGGAACCCCCATCATGACTGCCCCTGATGATGACCGTTTCGACTGGCAGGCGGCGGAAGCCGACCTGACCGACGCTCCCGGCGCTGAGGTTGTGGACCTGGACGATGCTCGCGCCCGCCGGGCACCCCGGCCCCGGCCTGCGGCCGGTGACACGCACTTCGACATGCCCCTCGATGAGTCGCCGCAGCGCGGCGGCATGCTGGTGGACCCGCCGCCGGCCTCGCCGTCCGGGCGACGGCCGATCCTGCCTGCCGGTTGGTCGGGGTGGCGCAACATCAAGCACAGCGTGCGGCAGGCCGCCGAGTTGGCCGCCTACCGGGCCGGGTTCCACGCGCTGCGCGCCCCCTGGTACGCGGCTCAGGCCGCGTTCTGGGCCACGGTCGGGGTGTTCCGGGTGACTGGCCGTCAGTTGCGCTGGTGGTGGGTGGCGGAGCAGACCGGGTTGCGGCAGGCCGCCGCCGACGCGAACGACCCGGCGATGTGGCACAAGCTGCACCGGGAGGTGAAGGCCACCCGGGCGTGGCGCGGGTTCGTGCTCACCGCAGAGGCGCTGACCCTCGCCATCGGCGGGCCGATCGTGTGGGCGACCGCCCCGTGGTGGGCGCTGACCGCCGGTGCCGGCCTGGCCGTGGCCTACCTGGCGCACGTCGGCCGACCCGATGACCGACCGATCATCACCCCGGCGACCGTGGCGGGACGGTTTCGGCGGGTGAACCCGGACATCATCCTGCGCGCCTACTACGCGGCCGCGCTGGGCAACCCGGACAAGCAGCATCAGCGGGTGGAGTTCGGGTCCACGATGGCGCGGGACGCGTCGGGTACCGGGTCGCAGGTGTCGATTGATCTGCCGTACGGCAAGACGTTCGATGACGCGGTGAAGGCGCGTGGCGCGATCGCGTCGGGTCTGGACGTTGCTGTGTCGCAGGTGTTCATCTCCCGCGACCCGACCTCGCACCGGCGGCACACGCTGTGGGTGGCCGACCGTGACCCCCTCGCTGTGGGGGCTGGGCGGACGCCGCTGCTGCGGTGCAAGCCCACCGACATTTGGGCACCGGCCCCGTTCGGGCTGGACGAGCGCGGCAACAAGGTCTCCATTGACCTGATGTGGACGTCGATGTTGATCGGGGCGCAGCCCCGGCAGGGTAAGACGTTCGCCGCCCGCTCCCTGGCGTTGTACGGGGCGCTCGACCCGTACGTCAAGCTGTCCGTGTTCGATGGCGGCGGTAAGCCGGACTGGCGGAAGTTCTCCCTTGTCGCGGACCGGTGCGCGTTCGGTCTGGCGATGACCCGCGACGGTGACCCCGGCGAGATCCTGTTGGACGCGCTGCGGGAGTTGAAGGCCGACGTTCAGGACCGTTACGAGCGGCTGTCCGCGCTGCCGGTAGACGTGTGCCCGGAAGGCAAGCTGACCCGCGAGATCGCCCGCGACCCGCGCTACCGCATGCCCGTGCGGATGGTCGTGCTGGACGAGTTTCAGGAGTACTTCGACCTGGGCGAGCAGTCCAAGGAGATCGCCGCGCTGCTCGTCTATCTGGTCAAAGTCGCCCCGGCCGCCGGGGTGATCCTGATCGACGCCACGCAACGCCCGTCCGGGGTCGGCACCGGTCAAGTCGCCACTCAGTTCGTGTCCTACCGGGACAACCACCAAGTGCGGTTCTCCCTGCGTACCGGCTCGTGGCAGGTCAGTGACCTGGTACTCGGGTCCGGCGCGTACTCGGAGGGACATGACTCGTCCACGCTGCTACCCACCTACAAGGGCGTCGGCATCCTGCGCGGCGCGTCCGACGCCACCCCGACCGTGCGCACCTACCTGGCAGATCAGGAGGACGCCGAGAAAATCCTGATCGCGGCGCGGAAACTGCGCGAGGCCGCCGGCACCCTCACCGGGATGGCGGCCGGTGAGGACATCACCCGCGCCTCCCGCGACGTGCTGGCCGATGTGCGGTCACTGTTCGGGCCGGGCGAGCGCGGGTTGCAGTGGGAAGACATCGCCGCCCGCCTCGCGCAGCGCATGCCGGAGCACTACGCCGACCTGACCGCCGAATCGATCTCCGCTCAGGTCCGCGCGTTCGGTGTACCGAGCGTAGATGTCAAGCGCGCCGGCAAGGCCCTCAAGGGAGCCAAAGCCGACGCCATCGACACCGCGATCGACCGCCGCAAGACCGCCTGAACGGTCGCGGCCTACCCGCGACCGGTCGCGTCCACGCGACCCGACCCGCGACCGGCCTGGTCAGGACAGACATAGACCGGTCGCGGGTCGCCCCAACCCCTGTTTCAGCCCAGAAAACGCCCTGGGAGGCCCAACCGTGCCCACCCTCGCCGCGACCGCAACCACCGCAGGCAGCACCGCCGGCCTGATCATCCTCACCCTCGCCGCCGTCACCCTCGGTTACCTCGCCGCGTGCTGGCTACGGCCATTCCGGCGGTGCCGCCGCTGCCACGGCACCGGCCGCCGCCGCCCCCTCATCCTCCGCGCAACCCGAGCGTGCCGCCGCTGCGACGGCACCGGCGAACACCTACGCCCCGGCCGCGCCGCACTCAACTACCTCCGCGAACTCCACGACAAGGGGAACCCGCAATGACCACCACGCCCCCCACCGCCACGGCGGCCCGCTTCACCAACAGCCAACGCGGCTACCTGATCGTCTGCGCTCCCGTACGGCTCGCGCCGGGCGTGCTGGCGCACCGCCCCTCCCGCAACGTCATCGGCAGCGACACCGAGGGCAACCCGACTCACAGCGGCCGACCGTTGTTTACCACCAACCGGCGATGGATCACCACCCCGGCCTGCCAGCCCGAACCCGACCCCACCGACCCGCACGCCGGACGCGGATGGGCCGAGTACACCGCCGGATGGGCTGACCACCTCGGCGCGCTGGCCTGCCCCGCGTGTTTCCCTCCTGAGGACGCCGCCTGATGGCCGGGCTTCGGGTGTTCTCCTACGGCGGCGGGGTGCAGTCCACCGCCGCGCTGGTCCTGGCCGCGCAGGGGCGGATCGACTTCGGGGTGTTCCTGTTCGCCAACGTGGGCGACGACTCCGAGGACCCGGCCACCCTTACCTACCTGGAGCGGTACGCCATGCCCTACGCGGCGCTGCATGGCATCCAGCTTCACGAGCTGCACCGCCAGCGCCGCGACGGCAGCCGGGAAACGCTGTACGGCAGGCTGACCCGCGACGGGTCGCGGTCGTTGCCGATCCCGGTGCGGATGTCCAACGGCGCCCCGGGCACCCGATCATGCACGGCCGATTTCAAAATCAAGGTCATAGGCCGGTGGGTCAAAGCCCACGGCGCGAGCGCCGACAACCCCGCCATCGTGGGTGTCGGGATCAGCCTGGATGAGATTGAGCGGGTCAACAACCGCCGGTCAGAGCCCTACGAGCGCACCGTCTACCCGCTGTTGGATCACGCACCGCCGCTGCGGCGCGACGACTGCGCCCGCATCATCACCGCCGCTGGTCTCCCGGTGCCGCCCAAGAGCGCGTGTTGGTTCTGCCCGTTTAGGCGGCCCGCGACGTGGGCCGAGACGCGCCGCGACCGGCCGGAGATGTTTCAGCGGGCGTGCGACCTGGAAGCACTGCTCAACCAGCGGAGGGCCGCGCTCGGCAGAGACCCGGTCTACCTCACCCGGTTCAACCGGCCGCTTGCCGACGCGATCAGCACGGCACAAGACATGCTGCCCGGCTTCGACACCGCCGACGCGCTGTGTGACAACGGCGCGTGCTTCACCTGACCCGACCATGACCGGCCCGACCTGCCGGCACTGGATCGGCACCGCTGGCCGCTACTGCGAGACGGCCGAGGGTGTGCGCCCGTATCTGCAAGGACCACGCTGCCCGGCGCACACTCCGGCCGCCCTCGCCGGCCTACCCGAACCCGACTCCACTCCGGTCGGCGCGCGGTGATCGACCTCGCCGCCGAACACCGCCGTCGCCGTCCCTAACTTCCGCTTTCGTCTCGTTGGAGGTGGCTTATGACCCGACCACCGACGCATGATCTCGCCGCCGAACAGGCCGTCATCGGGGCCGCGCTGCTCGCCCCGAGCGTGGTCGCTGACCTGGCCGCCACCCTGGCCCCGGCCGACTTCTACCGGCCCGCGCACGGCCGGCTGTGGGAAACGCTGTGCCACATGCACAGCGCCGGCCAGCCGATCGACCCGATCGCTCTCGCGGCCCGCCTCGCCGAAACCGGCGACCTCGCCACGGTCGGTGGTGCCCCGTACCTGCACACCCTGATCGCGGCTGTGCCCACGGCCGCGAACGCCGGGCATTACGCGCGGATCGTGGCCGAGCACGCCCGCCGCCGCCAGGTCGCCGACCTCGGCGCGTACTTGACTCAGCATGCCGACGACGGCACGGACGTGGCGGACATCGTCGCTGCTGGCCGGGCGATGCTCGACCAAGCCGCCGGGGCCGCGCAGTGGCCGCCGCTGATCCCGCTCGGCGACCACCGGCACCTGCCCGACTTCCCCGGCTACGTGCTGCCCGATTGGGTCGCCGAGCACGTCTACGCCGTGGCCGAGTTCACCCAAACTCCCGTTGATCTGGCCGGCTGTATCGCCCTGGCCGCCCTGTCGACCGCCGCCGGTGGACGCGCCGAGGTGGAGGTACGCGGCTCCTGGCGGGAGCCAACGAACCTGTTCACCGTCGTCGTGTTGCCGCCCGGCTCCCGCAAGTCGGCGGTATTCGCGGCGATGACCGGGCCGCTGTTGGCCGCCGAGAAGACGCTGGTCGAGCGGACGAAACCGGCGATCGTGGAAGCCGAACTCTCGGCCCGCGTGGCTGGCAAGGCGGCGGAGAAAGCCGCTATCGCCGCTGCGAACGCCGACGCTTCCGGTCGTGACACGCTGCTGGCTGAGGCGACCGCCGCCGCGATGAACGCCGACGCCGTGACCGTGCCCGTCCTGCCGCAGTTGGTCGCCGACGACGTGACCAGCGAGGAAGCCGCCTCACTGCTCGCCGAACAGGCCGGACGCCTCGCCGTGCTCTCCCCCGAGGGCGGGATCTTCGCCACCATCGCCGGCCGCTACTCCGGCACCCCGAACCTGGAAGTGTTCTTGAAAGGGCACGCCGGGGACATGCTGCGGGTCAATCGCCGATCCCGCGCCCCCGAACACGTCGAGCACCCCGCCCTCACCCTCGGCCTCGCAGTGCAGCCGGACGTGCTGCGCGACATCGCCGACATGCCCGGCTTCCGGGGAAAGGGCCTGCTCGCGCGCATCCTGTTCAGCCTGCCCGAGAACACCGTAGGACGGCGCAAGATCGGAGCCGACCCGGTACCCGAACCCGTCGCCGCCACCTATGCGGGCAACCTCGCCGCGCTCGTCATGAGCCTCGCCGAATGGACCGACCCCGCCGTCCTCCCACTCACCCCCGACGCCAACGAGCGGGTGCTCGACATCGAGCGGGCGGTAGAGCCCCGGCTCGCTCCCGGTGGGGCGTGGGGACACATCGTGGACTGGGGCAGCAAATACACCGGTGCGGTCGTCCGGCTCGCCGGGCTGATCCACCTCGCCGAACACCTGCGCAACGGGTGGGGCAAGGCCATCACCGCAGACACCATCGACCGGGCCGCCCTGCTCGGCGAATACTTCGCCGCTCACGCCCTGGCCGCGTTCTCCGACATGGGCGCGGACAAGGCCACCCGCAACGCCCGTCACGTTCTCGCCTGGATCGAACGCACCGAGGCAACCGCCTTCACCAAGCGAGAGTTGTTCCGCGCGGTCAAGAGCAACCAGATACCGACCGTCGCCGACCTCGACCCGGTGCTGTCGCTGCTGGAAGCCCACGGCCACATTCGGCAACTCGACCCACCCGAGCGACCCCGCACCGGGGGACGACCGCCCTCACCCTCCTACCTAGTTCACCCCGAAACCCATCAGCCCGCCGCCACCGTGCACCCGCTCGCCGAGGCCCGCCGAACCGCCTGACCGCCGCTGACAGAACCGCCAGAACTGACAGAACCGTGGGTTGTTTGGGGTTCTGTCAGTTCTGGCGGTTCTGTCACACGCCCCGCCGCCCTCCAGACGTGCCGCCGACAAACGGCCCCACATGCGCCGCCCGCTGAGAGCCACACAGACGGTTCGCTCCTATGCCTTACCCCAACCCACCCGAGATCTTGCCTCTTCGTGGCTCTCAGCGGACCGTTCTATGCCGTTCTGCGGCAATACCTCCCGAGCCCTCCATAAGTGACCAGCATCGACCGGAAGGCCCCACGATGCGAATCAGGCTGCACGGCACACCCGCTGAAACAGCCGCAGCACTCGACGCCATCGCCCAAGTGCTGCACATCCGCCACGTCTCCCGGCCCTACCCCGACCGCCGATCCCCGATGTTCCAGCGCATCTACCTCGACGCCACCCCGAGGGAGGACACCCGCCGATGACCGCCCGCCGCACTCCCACCGGCAACCTGCTCACCCTCGCCGAAGTGCTGGACGAACTTCGCGTACCCCGGTCGACCTTCTTCCGCTGGAAGGCCACCGGCCGCGCACCCCGAACCATCAAGTACCCGAACGGAAGCCTCTACGTCCGCCGCCGCGACCTGGACAACTGGCTTAACGACCATGAGGAGGCCGCTTGAGCAGCTACGACGTACGCATTCACGCGATCCTGGCCAACGACCTATCGGGCAAGCGGAAGTCGTACACGGTCCGATGGAAGGTTGCCGGCAAGCCGTTCCGAAACACGTACGCCACTCGGGCACTCGCCGAGAGCTTCCGATCAAAGCTGGTCGTGGCACAGCGCGAGGGAACGGCATTCGATGAAAAGACCGGGCTACCGGAACCGATGGCACGGGAACTGAACAGCCGGAATTGGTACGACGTCGCCGTTGCGTTCGTGGATATGAAGTGGCCGCGTGCGGCAGCGACGCAGCGCAAGAGCATCGCCGATGCGCTCACCACGGTCACGCTCGCCCTGCTCGCCACGTCACGCGGCGCACCGGATGACGCCGAGATCCGTCACGCCCTCTACACCTGGACCTTCAACAAGTTGCAGCGCGACCGGGACAACGGCATACCGCCGGAGCACCTTGCGCCGGCCATCCGGTGGCTGACCGCGAACACTCTGCCACTCACCGACGTGGCAAATCCAGCCACCATCAGGAAGGCACTCGACGCTCTCACGGTTCGGATCGACGGTGGCCCGGCCGCAGCGAACACCGTCGCAAGAAAGCGGGCCGTCTTCTACAGCGCCTTAAAGTACGCGGTTGAACTTCGCTATCTCGAAGCTCACCCAATGGACTTCATCCAGTGGCGAGCGCCGAAAAACACCGATCAGGTTGACCGGAAGGTGGTCGTGAATCCTGAACAGGCACGTTCCCTACTCTCGGCGGTACGCAAGCGCGATCCACACTTGGAAGGCTTCTTCGCCTGCATGTACTTCGCCGCGCTCCGTCCCTCCGAGGTAATCCACCTACGCGCCGACGAATGCGAGCTACCCGAGAAGGGGTGGGGTTGGCTTCACCTCAGCGGCTCAACTCAGCAGGTTGGCGAGGATTGGAGCGACAGCGGCAAATCGTTGGAAGACCGGGAGTTGAAGCACCGGGCGAAGAAGGCGACCCGCGATGTCCCGGCCTGTCCGGAGTTGGTTCGCATCCTGCGGCATCACGTCCGGGAGCACTGCCGCGACGCCAACGGGCGAATGTTCAACGCCGCCGGTGCGCGACCCGCACCGGTGTCCAAGAGCACCTATCTGCGCGCCTGGCGACAGGCGCGCGAGGCAGCGCTGACACCGGCTCAGCAGCGCTCACCTCTGGCGCACCGGCCGTACGACCTGCGGCACGCCGCCGTGTCGCTCTGGCTCAACGCCGGAGTGCCGGCTACCCAGGTTGCTCAATGGGCCGGGCACAGCGTGCATGTGCTGTTGAAGGTCTACGCCTCGTGCATCGACGGCCAGGATGAAGCCGCCCGGAAGCGAATCGAGGGAGCGTTGGGCACCGACGACCAGGCCGAGAACGCGCCGGGCGACGCCGACACGTAACCGACACGACCAGTGAGACACGGCGGCACCGGGCGAGACAAAGTGAGACTGATTCACCATCTATGAACGCGCCCCCTGACCGGCGTTAGCGCTGGTCAGGGGGCGTTTTTGCTGTCCAGGTGAGCGGAGGGTGTGGGATTCGAACCCACGAAGACATCGCTGCCTTACCGGTTTTCAAGACCAGCGCCATCGGCCACTAGGCGAACCCTCCTGGACCGCGCGAGCGCGGCCGTGCATAGTCTGCCACGGCCCGCGCAGCGGCGAGCGACGAGCCACCGGCCGCATTCGGCTCACTCACGTTCAGTGGTGGCGTGGCCCGGGACGTGGACGGGGCGGTGGATCGGGTATGACTGGGCCATGCGTGCGATCACCATTCCGGAGCCCGGCGGACCCGACGCGCTCACCTGGACCGAGGTGCCCGAACCGCAGCCCGGCCCGGGTGAGGTGGTCATCGACGTGCGGGCCACCGCGGTGAACCGGGCCGACCTGCTGCAACGGCAGGGGCACTACCCTCCGCCGCCAGGTGCGCCCGCGTACCCCGGGCTGGAATGCTCGGGGGTGGTGAGCGCGATCGCTCCCGACGTGACCGACGCCCGGGTGGGTGACGAGGTCTGCGCGCTGCTGGCCGGCGGCGGGTATGCCGAGCGGGTGGCCGTGCCCGTCGGGCAACTGCTGCCGGTGCCGGCCGGGGTCGACCTGGTCGACGCCGCCGCGTTGCCCGAGGTCGCGTGCACGGTTTGGTCGAACGTGGTGCGGGTGGCCCGCTTGACGGCGGGCGAGACGTTGCTGGTGCACGGAGGTGGCAGCGGCATCGGCACCTTCGCGATCCAGCTCGGGGCCGCGCTGGGCGCGAAGGTGGTGGCGACCGCCCGGGCCACGAAGCACGACCGGCTGCGCGAGCTGGGTGCCGGCCATCTGGTCGACTACCGGGACCAGGATTTCGTCGAGGAGGTCCGGCGGGTCACCGACGGCCGGGGTGCGGACGTCGTCCTCGACATCATGGGCGCGTCGTACCTCGGCCGGAACGTCGCCGCGCTGGCCACCGACGGGCGACTGGTGGTGATCGGCATGCAGGGCGGGCGCCGGGGCGAGCTGGATCTCGGCGCGCTGCTGGCCAAGCGTGGCACGGTCGCCGCCACCGCGCTGCGCTCCCGCCCGCTGGACCAGAAGGCCGCCATCGTCCGGGGGGTACGCGATCAGGTCTGGCCGCTGGTCGAGGCGGGCCGGGTACGCCCGGTCGTCGACCGGCGGCTGCCGATCACCGAGGCGGCCGACGCGCACCGGCTGGTCGAGTCGAACGAACACGTCGGCAAGGTGCTGCTCACCGTCGGCTGAGCAGAACCGGGCAGGACCGGACCGGGCAAGGGCAGGACCGAGCAGGGCCAGGACCGCGCAAGGACCGGGCAGGGCCAGGGAAGCCTTACTGCGGCAGGGTGAGGCGGGCGCCGGGTCCCTCACCGGCCAGGGTGTCGCCCGGGTTGTAGAGGGTGCAGCGGCGCAGCGACAGGCAGCCGCAGCCGATGCAGCCGTCCAGGTCGTCGCGGAGCCGGCGCATCAGCCTGATCTTCTCGTCGAGGCGGGCCCGCCAGGCGGTGGAGAGCCGCGCCCAGTCGTCGGCGGTGGGTGTCCGGGAGGCGGGCAGCGAGTCCAGCGCGGACCGGATCTCGGCGAGCGGGATGCCGACCTGCTGGGCGATCCGGATGAACGCCACCCGGCGCAGCTCGCCGCGGTGGTAGCGGCGCTGGTTGCCGCCGGTGCGGTCGGCCCGGATCAGGCCCAGCCGCTCGTAGTAGCGCAGGGCGGACTGCGCCACCCCGCTGCGGGCGGCGAGTTGACCGATGGTCAACGATTCCTGCATCACATTCGCCTTGAGTTGAACCTCGCTTGAACTTGCAGGCTATCCGCATGACCACACTCGCCACCACCACAGCCCGGATCGCCGAGGCCGCCGCGCCGCTCGACGGCCGGCACCCGGTCGCCCCACTGCTGGAACGCGCCCGCGCCGGCCGGGAGTTCGGCGCGAACGTCCACTCGACCCTCGACGTGCTCTGGGTGCTCTACGACCGGGTCCTGCGGGTCACCCCGGCTACCGTCGACGACCCCGACCGCGACCGGTTCCTGCTCTCCAAGGGGCACGCGGTCGCCGGTTACTACGCGGTGCTCGCCGCGAAGGGCTTCGTCCCACCCGACTGGCTGGACGACCAGGGCGGGCCGGAGAGCCGGCTCGGCGACCACCCGGACCGGACGCTGGTGCCCGGGGTGGAGATCGGCTCCGGCTCGCTCGGGCACGGTCTCGGTCTGGCCGTCGGCACCGCGCTCGGGCTGCGCGCCCAGGGCCTGCTCGACCCTCGGGTGTACGTCCTGCTCGGCGACGCCGAACTGGACGAGGGCGCCAACCACGAGGCGATCGCGTACGCCGGTGCCGTCGGTCTGGCCAACCTGACCGCCGTCGTGGTCGACAACTCCTCCGCCACGCACGGCTGGCCGGGCGGGTTGGCCACCCGGTTCACGGTCAACGGGTGGACCGCCGCCACGGTCGACGGGCGGGACCACGCCGCCCTGCACGCCGCGCTGACAGGACACCACGGACACCGGCCGCACCTCGTCGTCGCCGTCATCGAGAGTGAGTGATCATGCGGGACCGTTTCGTCGACACCACCACGCTGCTGCTCGCCGAGGATCCGCGTACCGCCCTGGTGCTCGCCGACATCTCCGCCGAGGCGTTCGCCCCGGCCGCCCGACGGCATCCCGACCGGGTGCTCAACGTCGGTATCCGGGAGCAGTTGATGCTGGGCGTGGCCGGCGGGCTGGCGCTGACCGGGCTGCGCCCGATCGTGCACAGCTACGCGCCGTTCCTCGTCGAGCGGGCGTACGAGCAGATCAAGCTCGACCTCGACCACCAGGCGGCGAGCGCGGTGCTGGTCGGCGTGGGCGCCTCGTACGACCGCGCGGCGGCCGGGCGTACCCACCTCAGCCCGGCCGACGTCGCGCTGCTCGACACCCTGTCCGGCTGGACCGTGCACGTGCCGGGGCACCCGGCCGAGGTGCCGGGCGTGCTGCGTGCCACGGTGGCCGCCGACACCTCGGCGTACCTGCGGCTGTCCACGCTGAGCAACGCCCGCCCGCACGCCGGCGACGGCGCGCTCGTGGTGGTGCGCGACGCCGGCCCCGGCGCGGCGCTGCTGGTCGCGGTCGGGCCGGTGCTGGACGCGGCCCTCTCGGCGGCGGCGGACCTGCCGGTGACCGTGGCGTACACCCACCGGCCGCGCCCGTTCGACACCGGCGGGCTGCGGGCGCTCGCCGGCACCGAGGTGATCCTGGTCGAGCCCTACCTGGCGGGCACCTCGGCGCGGGTGGTCACGGCAGCGCTGGCGGACCGGGCGCACCGGCTGCTCACGCTCGGGGTCGGGCGGGAGGAACTGCGCCGCTACGGCTCGGCCGAGGACCACACCCGCTGGCACGCGCTGGACGCGGCGGGGCTGCGCCGCTCGCTGACCGGCTTTCTTTCCGCCGCCCTGGTGTGAGGCTGGCACCGGCCAGCCCGGTGGCAGCGGGCTGGACCGGCCCGACGATCAGGAAGCGGTAGCGCCACCGGGGCGGCGTCGGGTGCGCTCGCGGCCGAGGATCCAGATCGCCTCGACGCCGTCCCGCCAAGTGATCTTCTTGCCCTCCTCGCGGCCCCGGGCCCGGTAGCTGATCGGCACCTCGTACGGCCGGATCCGGCGGCGCAACAGCTTGCCCGTCACCTCGGCCTCCATGCCGAAACCGCGGGAGCGGACGTCCAGCGAGCGGTAGAGCGCGACCGGCATCAGCTTGAAACAGGTTTCCAGGTCGCCGATGTAGGAGTTGAACAGCACGTTCGCCGCCATGGTGACGCCCTTGTTGCCGATGACGTACCAGAAGCTGTAGGCACTGTGGCTGCCGAAGGTGCGGTTGCCGTAGACCACCGTCGCCCGGCCGTCGAGCACCGGGGCGAGCAGCTTGGGGATGTCCTGCGGGTCGTACTCCAGATCGGCGTCGAGGATGACCATGTATTCGCCCTCGGCGCTGGCGACCGCGGTCCGGATGGCCGCGCCCTTGCCCGCGTTGCGCTGGTGAGTGATCACCCTCAGCCGCGCGTCGTCGGTCCGGCCGAGGATCTCCCCGGTTCCGTCGCGGCTTCCGTCGTCGACGACCAGGAGTTCGATCTCGCACGGATACTCGACCGCCAACGCCTGCTTGAGGGCAGCCGCGACGCGCTCTTCCTCGTTGTAGACCGGCATGAGGATCGACAGCTTCACGGGAATCTCCACGAGGGCGGGCGGTATGTCGGGCCATAGCCTAGCCCGGCAGGTCAGCCGGATGGCGGTGGCCTCCGGTGGAGATGGACGGCCGGGCGCCGGACCGATCGCGTTGCCTGCCCCATTGGCCCGGTTCGGCGGTGCGCGCAAGTATTCCGAGATGTATTCACATACCTGCATCGCACGCGTTACCGTCCGGTAACTCGATCGACGTCCCGCGATCGAGCCGAAAGGAGTGTGTCGATGTCTGGTGCCACTGCCAGGCGCGAACGGGCGCATCGACGGCGGCTCGCCCCGATCGCCGTCCTCGCCACCGCTCTCGTCCTGCCGATGCTGGCCACGGCCACACCAGCCGCCGCGGCCGACCGACCCACCGCCCAGCCACTGCCCGCCCACCTGGAGACCATCCGCGCCGCCGAGGCCACCGCGCTCTACGGCGCACCCGGCATCCGCCCGATCGAACAGCGACGCACC
This sequence comes from Micromonospora tarapacensis, assembly GCF_019697375.1. Lineage (NCBI taxonomy): Bacteria > Bacillati > Actinomycetota > Actinomycetes > Micromonosporales > Micromonosporaceae > Micromonospora > Micromonospora tarapacensis. The sequence goes on from NZ_JAHCDI010000004.1 coordinate 4,999,910, forward strand.
TCGCTGATCACCATGGGCGACAGCCAGATCTCCGGCGAGGGGGTGGGCAACTACGTGCCCGGCACCCACCAGCCGGGCAACTGGTGCGACCGCTCGTACGACCAGGCGGTGTTCCGCACCGGCATCGCCGCCGACGAGCGCTACAACATCGCCTGCTCGGGCGCCACCCCGTGGAACCTGGTTGCGGGTGGCCCGAGCCAGCACAACGAGCTGAACCAGGGCGACCACCTCGCGATCAAGGCACGCAACACGCACGTCAAGCTGATCTGGGTGGTCGCCGGTGCCAACGGGGACGGCACCATCCAGTTCGGTCCGGTCGCCACCGACTGCGCCATCCGCCGCGTCTTCTTCCAGGGGCCCTGCTGGCCCACCTACACCGACCAGTGGACGGTACGCACCGACGGCAGCCGCCGAGCCGTCGAGGAGGCGCTGACCGACATCCGCCGGACCATGGCGGACGCCGGCTACCTGAACTCCGACTACGAGCTGGTGTTCATGTCGTACTCCAGCCCGGCCGGCCCGGACGTGGAGGACAACCCGAACTTCCCCGGCTGGTACTCGGGCGGCTGTCTGCTCTACCTCGCCGACGCCGCGTTCGCCCGGAACAAGGCGGTGCCGCTGTTCGAGTCGGCGCTGCGGGCGGCGGCGGCCGACACCGGCACCCGCTATCTCGACGCCAGCCGGCTGTTCCACGGCCACGAGGTGTGCACCGACAGCACCTCGGTCCGCGGGCTCTACATCGAGCTGGGCATCTGGGACGAGAACGCGGCCCGACAGTCGTTCCACCCGAACTACCGGGGGCACGGCATGTTCGCCCAGTGCATCACCCAGTTCTACGCCTCCGGGCAGGAACAGGGCAGCTGCGTCGACCCGGCCAGCACCGGCAACGGCGTGCTCCACCCCGGGTTGTTGGAGTTCAGGCAGCTGCGCAACGCCGCCACCGGCACCTGTGTGGACGGCAAGGGGTACAACTCACGCAACGGCACCGTCCAGCAGTCGTACCGCTGCCACGGCGGGCGTAACCAGGGCTTCTGGTACGACCCGACCCGACAGTCGCTGCACTCCGAGCTGTCCCACGATCGCTGCCTGGACGTCTCCGGCGGATCGCTGCAATCGGGCCGGGCGGTCAACATCTACGACTGCCACGGTGGCACCAACCAGAAGTTCGTGCTCTCCGGCAGCCGGCTCCGGGCCGCCGGTGACACCAACCTCTGCCTGGCCTTCGACAACCCGTTGCTGAGCACCCCGCGGCTGCGGCTGGCCACCTGCTCCAGCAGCTCCCGGCAGCAGTGGTCGTTCGAGTCGCGGTCGTTCGCCGAGCCTGTCGGGTACGGGAGGGACGACTTCATCGGGTCCCGGGTGTACTGACCCACCCGGATCTTGGTACGGAACGGCCCCTCCCCGGGGGCGGTTCCGTACCAAGATCTGGGCTGGCGCCGTGGGCGTCAGCCTTGGTCGACGGGGACGAGGATCAGGCGGGCGGTGGAGGCGTCACCCTCCTTCGCGCCGGCGACGCCCAGCTTGGTGCCGACCTTGATGCCCGTGGACGCGACCGACCTCCGCCGCTCGATCACGCGCAGGTCGTCGGAGAAGGTCCAGGTCAGGGTGAAACCATCGGTCGACTTGACGGTCATCTTGTCGCCGTCGACGGCAGTCACCTCGCCGCGCTGCACGGCCACGGTCTTCGTACCGCCGTCCTTGGTCTGCACCACCGCCTCGCCGTGCAGCGTGTTCCTGCGCAGCAGCACCCGGGCCCCGCGGCGCTTGCGCAACTCTTCGACGCGCTCCCGCCGGGTCTTGCCCTCGGCGGCCGGCGGCTCGCCCGGCGCGGGCTCCGTGGCCTCGGGTTCCAGCTCGACGGGATCGAAGCCGAGCGCGGCGAGGGCCTGGCCCTCGGCACCCATCGCCGCGACCACCTCGACGGCGGTCTCCTGCGTGGCGTCCCGACCGGGCCGGGCCACCCCGCAGCCGGCGGCGCCCAACGCGACCGCCACCAGCAGCGCCGTGGTGGCGGTGACGGATCCCCTGCGTGCCATGTCTCGTCCTCTCGTTCGTGGTGCCACCAGCGTGCCCCGGCCGGATGAGCCAACCGTCAGGCCGACGTTCGAGTCAGGTAAGGATCCCGGGCAACCGCACGGTGAACGCCGCCCCGCCCTCCGGGGCGTGCCCGGCGGTGATCTCCCCGCCCAGCCGGCGGACCAGGCCGGCGGCGAGCGCCAGACCGAGCCCGCTGCCGACCTTGCGCACCCCCGGTAACGCTGGTGCAGCGCGCCGCGCTCGAAGGCCACCGCCAGGTCGTCGTCGGTCAGCCCGGGCCCGCCGTCGCGGACCTCGACCACGCCGCCGGCCGCCGGGTCGGCAGCGGCCGGCCGGACCGCGAGGACCACCGGCGCCCCGGGCGGGACGACCCGCAGCGCGTTCTCCAACAGCCCGTCGAGCACCTGCCGGATCCGTCCCGGATCGGTGTACGCCGGCACCGGCCACTCCGGCAGTTCCGCCCGGAACGTCACCCCGACCGAGGCACACCGATCGGCCCAGATCCGGCCAGCGTCGGCGGTCAGCCGGGCCAGGTCGACCGGCACCGGTTCGAGCGGGAAGTCGACCGCCTCCAGCCGGGCCAGCGCCAGCAGGTCGTTGACCAGCCGGTCCAGGTGCTCCGCCTGGGCGAGCATGGTCCGACCGGTGTCGGCCGCCGCGGCCGGTTCGACCACTCCGTCGGCCAGCGCCTCGGCGTAGCCCCGGATCGCGGTCAGCGGGGTACGCAGCTCGTGCGAGACGGAGAGCAGGAACTCCCGCTGCCGGCCCTCGCTGGTGGCCAGCGCGGTGGCCAGCCCGTTCAACGCGTACGCCAGGTCGGCCACCTCGGCCGGCGATTCCACCGGCACCCGGACGGTCCGGTCCCCGGCGCGCAGCCGGGCGGCGGCGGTGGCCGCCCGGCGGATCGGCCGGGCCAGCCGCCGGGCGAGCAGTGAACCGGCGACCGCCCCGGCCGCGAGCCCCGCCAACAGCGGCAGCCAGAGCCCGCGCAGCACCTGACGCCACACCCCGGCCCCGGCGGGACGGGTCAGCACCACGCCGTCACCACCGGGCAGCGCCCGCCCCTCGACGAACGCCCGTTGCCCCGCGACCAGCCGCCGGCCCGAGATGTCCCGCCCGTTGACGACCCGGTTGACCACCTGCGGAGGCAACCCGGGACGGTCGACGGTGCCGCCGGAGATCAGGTAGATGGTGGTGCCCCGGTTGCCGAGTTGGCGGATCAACCGTTCGCCGGCCAGGTCACGGACCCGGCCGGGCCGGGCCCGCAACAGCTCGGCGGCGAGTTGGGCCTGCGCGGCCAGCGCCTGCCGGTCGCCCCGTTCCACGGAACGGACCGCCACCGGCACCGCGACCATCGCGGTGACCAGCACCGATACCAGCGCGACCGCGCAGGTCACCAGCACCGCGCGGGCGGTCAGCGTACGGCCGGGACGGTCAGCCATCGGCGGCGTACCCGACGCCCCGGTGAGTGCGGATCACGCTCGCCGGGCCGAGCTTCGCCCGGACCTGCGCCACGTGCACGTCGACGGTGCGGGTGCCGGCGTGCGCCGCGTACCCCCACACCCCGGCCAGCAGTTCCTCCCGGGTGAAGACCCGCCCGGGTCGGCTGATCAGGTGGGCCAGCAGGTCGAACTCGGTGGAGGTCAGTTGCACCGGCCGCCCGTCCGCGGTGACCGCCCGACGGCCGGGGTCGAGGGTGATCCGGCCGAGCGCGACGGGTTGTCCCGCCGTACCGGGCGGTCCCGCGGTACGCCGCAGCACGGCCCGCACCCGGGCGACGAGTTCGCGCGGGCTGAACGGCTTGGTGACGTAGTCGTCCGCGCCCAACTCCAGGCCGACGATCCGGTCCACCTCGTCGTCACGGGCGGTGAGAAAGATGACCGGGGTCCAGTCGGCGGCCTCGCGCAGGCGCCGGCAGATCTCGGTGCCGGCCAGGCCCGGCAGTGCGATGTCGAGCACGCAGGCCACCGGGCGCAGCCGGCGGGCCGCGGCGAGGCCGGCGGTGCCGTCGTGTTCGACGTGTACGCCGAAGCCGTCCCGGCTCAGGTAGAGCCGGACCAGGTCGGCGATGCTGGGCTCGTCCTCAACCACCAGGACCAGCCCGCGCCGAGGATGCTCGACGGTCACCGTGACATGATTGCCGATCGGTGTGGCTCGGCGACGTCAGGCAGTGTTCGGGTTCGGTAAGAACACCCGGTCAGCGGGCCACGACGGGCCGAAAGGTGGCAGCCCGGTCGGCGGGCGGCGGCTCGGCGACGGTCGCCACGACCCGGGGCTGCGCGCTGTGCACGCGGGTGCGGAAGGCGTGGTTGAGCAGCGCATCCAGCTGCCACACCTGCTTCGGGTGCCGGGTGCGGATGAGGAAACGCTCACGGATGCCGTCGATGGCGGTGGCGGCCAGTTCGACGCAGTGCAGTCGAGCGTCGGGGCTCCAGGTGACATGGCTCAGCTCACGCAGCTCGGTGTTGAGGTGCAGCCGCAGCCGGTGCAGCACCCGGGTCTGCCGGGTGACCACGATCCGTCGGTGGGTGAGCAGGAGGAGGTAGTCCCCGGTCACCGGGCGCTCAGGTCGGCTGCACCGGGTGACGAGGACGGTGGCGTCGCCGGAACCCACACAGCGACGAAACACCGGCATGTGACGGGTGGCGGTTTGTACCGCCAGACCGGCCTCGGAGGCGGCCGGAAGGAACGTTCGGGAGAAGACGTCCATGCTCTGCCCAACGATGGCGCTCGTTGGGTGACGTGGCTCACGGACATGCTTTTTGCAAATTCCACGTTACGGCGCGTGGCCGCGGTCAGAGCAGCTCGATGATTGTCGCGTTGGCCATCCCGCCGCCCTCGCACATGGTCTGCAGCCCGTAGCGGATGCCGTTGTCGCGCATGTGGCCGAGCATGCTGGTCATGATCCGGGCGCCAGACCCGCCGAGCGGGTGCCCGAGGGCGATCGCGCCGCCACGCGGGTTGAGCCGCTCCGGGTCCGCCTCGGTCTCCGCCAGCCAGGCCAGCGGCACCGGGGCGAACGCCTCGTTCACCTCGTACACCCCGATCTCCTCGATGCCCAGCCCCGCGCGGCGCAACGCCTTGGCGGTGGCCGGGATCGGCGCGGTGAGCATGGCGACCGGGTCGTCGGCGGCGACCACGGCGGTGTGCACGCGGGCCAGCGGGCGCAGCCCGTGCCGGCTGGCCCACTCGCTCGTGGTCACCGCGAGGGCGGCGGCGCCGTCGGAGATCTGTGAGGCCGAACCGGCGGTGACCACGCCGTCGGGGCGGAACAGGGTGGGCAGCTCGCCCAGCTTCTCCAGCGAGGTGTCCCGCCGGACGCCCTCGTCCGCGGCGAACGTGCCGCCGTCGGCCAGCGGCACCGGGGCCAGCTCGGCCTCGAACGCTCCGGCGTCCTGCGCGGCGGCGACCTTCTCGTGACTGGCCAGTGCGAACTCGTCGAGCTGGGTGCGGGACAGGCGCCAGCGCCGGGCGATCAACTCCGCGCCGACGCCCTGGTTGAACGGCAGCGGGGAGTCCGCCGCGACGCCCTCGACCCCCCGGTAGCGGGCCAGCACCTGCACACCGAACGGCATCCCGCCGGCCACGCTGGAGCCCATCGGCACCCGGGTCATCGACTCCACACCGCCGGCGACGACCAGGTCCGCCTGGCCGGAGAGCACGGTGGCCGCGGCGAAGTGCAGCGCCTGCTGGCTGGAGCCGCACTGCCGGTCCACCGTGGTGCCGGGCACCGACTCGGGCCAGCCGGCGGCCAGCACCGCGTTGCGGGCGACGTTCCACGACTGCTCACCGACCTGCGAGACGCAACCCCAGACCACGTCGTCCACCTGGGCCGGATCGATCCCGGTGCGCTCCACCAGGGCGCGCAGCACGTGCGCCGACAGGTCCACCGGGTGCGTGGTGGCCAGGCTGCCCTTGCGCCGCCCGACCGGGGTGCGAACCGCGCCGACGACAACCGCGTCACTCATGTCTACTCCCCGGTAACTTATGCTGGTCCCGATCCTACGCCCAGCGACCGGTCAACCTCCACGCCCTCGCCGGCCCGCCGCCGCGCTGGCATGCTGGTGCCGTGCCTTCCGAGACGATCGCCGGCCAGTGGCGGGTGCCACGGACCGTGCCGGCCCTCAAGCTGGCCACGGCTGCCCCACTGCTGGCCCTGGGACTGCTCCTCGCCCAGGGTGACCTGCTCCGGCCGGTGCTCGGCGGACTGGCCGCCGCGGTGCTCGTCGGCTGGGGCGTACGCGACCTGGTCGCGCCGGTGCGACTCGCCGTCGGCCCGGACGGGCTCAGTGTGCCGGCCGGGTGGACCGGGCGACAGCACCTGCCCTGGTCGGCGGTCGAGACCATCCGGGTGGAGCGTCGCTCGGGGCGGGCCCTCGCCGGCCCGGCGCTGGAGATCGACACGGGAGACTCCCTGCACCTGTTCAGCCGGCTCGACCTCGGCGCCGACCCCGCGGAGGTCGCCGACGCGCTGCACGCCGCCCGTGCCACGGCCGGCTGAGCCGGCGGTCAGCCCAGCAGGGCCACGGTGCGGACCAGGGCCAGCCCGAGCAGCGCCACCATGATGAGCGCGCCACCGATGAACTGCACCAGCGTCCGGCGGGACCGGGGGGCGTAGGCCAGCACCAGCGCCATCAGCCCGCCGAAGACCAGGCCGCCCAGGTGACCCGCGATCGAGATCTGCGGCACGGTGAAGGTGAAGATCAGGTTGATCACCAGGATGGGCAGGATGGCCGAGGTGTCCCGGCCGAGCCGTCGCATGATCACGAAGATCGCCGCGAAGAGGCCGAAGATGGCGGTCGACGCGCCGGCCGACATCTGGTTCGGTGCGCTGAACACGTACACGGCGACGTTGCCACCGAAGCCGGCGATGAGATAGAGGGCGGCGAAGCGCAGCGGCCCGAGCACCGCCTCCAGCGACCGGCCGAGCACCCAGAGCGCCCACATGTTGAGCAGCAGGTGCACCACGCCGTAGTGCAGGAACATCGCCGTGATCAGCCGGTACCACTGGCCCTCGGCCACCCCGCCGACGGTGCCGTCGAGGAACATCGCCCGACCCAGCACCGCGCCCCACTCGGTCAGCGGGGTGCCGCCGCCCATCAGCCCACCGAAGCCGGTGCCGCCGGCCGCCGCGTCCCCACCCCGGTCCGAGGCGATGGAGAGCAGCATCACCAGCAGGTTGACGGCGATCAGCGTCTTCGTCACGTAGCCGTGGCGACCGGCGGCACCGCCACCGAAGGCGGTACGCGCCGGCCGCACGCTACGACGTCCCTCCGCCACGCACTCCGGGCACTGGAAACCGACCGACGCCTCGTTCATGCAGTCCGGGCAGATGGACCGGTCGCACCGGGTGCATCGGACGTACGTCTCCCGCCCGGGGTGGCGGTAACAGGCCGGAGTGGTCGGCGGGGACTCGCTCACCGCTGGCCCCAGGTGCCCGAGCGCTCAATCATGCGTGCAAAGGTACCTCGATCCACCGGTCGGGCGACCCTGCCGTAGCCCGGGCTGTGCCGTCCCACCCGCGCCCAGGCCCGACCGGTGGGCTGGACCTCGACCCGGGTCAGGCCGAGCGCTCGATCTCGATGCGCTCGATGACGACATCCTGCAACGGGCGGTCACTCGGGCCGGTCGGGGTGTTGGCGATCGCCTCGACGACCTTCGCGGACTGCTCGTCGGCCACCTGCCCGAAGATGGTGTGCCGGTTGTTCAGGTGCGGCGTCGGCGACACGGTGATGAAGAACTGCGAGCCGTTGGTGCCCGGCCCGGCGTTCGCCATCGCCAGCAGGTACGGCCGGTCGAAGCGCAGCTCGGGGTGGAACTCGTCGGCGAAGGTGTAACCCGGCCCGCCGCGGCCGGTGCCGGTCGGGTCACCCATCTGGACCATGAACCCGCCGATCACCCGGTGCGAGATGGTGCCGTCGAAGTACGGACCGCTGCCCGGTTGCCCGGTCCGCGGGTCGGTGTACTCGCGGGTGCCCTCAGCCAGTTCGACAAAGTTGCGGACGGTCTTCGGCGCGTGGTTGGCGAAGAGTTCCAGCCGGATCGGGCCGGCGTTGGTGTGCACGGTGGCGTAGACAGCCTCGGCCACGGGTACTCCTTACTCGTTGGTCAGTTCCATGCGGATCCTCCCATGTGCCCGATCTGGACATGCGGAGGCATCCAAAGGTGGAGGATGAGAGCGAGCAACTCCCAGGAGGTGGGACCGTGTTTGGAATCCGGCGGCGCAAGACCCAGGGGCAACTGGCCCGGGCCGAGCTGAACCGCGGCATCGGTCACCTGAGGCAGGCCGCCACGCACGCGACGCGGGGGGCCGGCGACACGGTCGGCCCGCGGGTTCACGCGGCCCGCGGCGCGGTGGCACCGACGGCCGTCATCGTGCGGGACCGCGCGTCGAGCGGCCTCGCGACGACCGTCGCGGCGCTCGCGCCGATGACGCTCGCGGTGCGTCACGCGCAGGCCGAGGCGGCCGGCAGAGCCGTTGCGGGAAAGAAGGCCGCCGCCGCCAAGCAGGCCGCGGTCAGCAGGAAGGCGAAGAAGATGAAGGCGAAGAAGAAGTCCCGCCGCGGCGGGGTCATGACGGCCGGGCTGTTCGCCGCCGGTGCGGTGGCCGGGCTGGCCGGTGCGGTGGCCCTGCGGCGTCGTCGTGAGCAGCAGGAGTGGGCCGAGTACGACGCACGGACGGCGCTGGAGCCGATGCACGAGGAGGTGGAGACGATCGAGGTACGCACGGCCGGGCCGGCCGGTGCCGGCAAGGCCTCGACCGGAGCGGGCAGCTCGGCGGTGGCCGGCGGCGACGGTTCCGCCACCACCACGGCGACCGCGCCGTCCAAGGTGACACCGACCGAGAAGGTCCCGTCGGTCGCGGAGGGCGCCCGCACCGGCAGCGGCCGACCCGCCGACGACGTGAGCAAGGCCGCCAACAAGTCGGCCAGCAACTCCAACGGCCGCTCCTGAACCGGCCGTCCCCGCCGCCCGCCGCTCCTGCGGCGGGCGGCGGCGCTCAGAGCCAGTCGTTGCGGCGGAACCAGCGGTAGAGGGCCAGCGAGATGCCGAGCATCAGGGCCAGCACCACGGGATAGCCGTACGTCACCTTCAGCTCCGGCATGAACTCGAAGTTCATCCCGTAGATGCCGGCGATCGCGGTCCACACGGCGGCGATCGCGGCCCACGCCGCGATCTTGCGCATGTCGTTGTTCTGGTCGACGGTCACCTGGGCCAGCCGTGCCTGGAGGATCGAGTTCAGCAGGTCGTCGTACGAGTTGACCAGTTCGACGGTGCGGCTGAGGTGGTCCTGCACGTCACGGAAGTAACGGCGCACCTCCTTCGGCACGTCCCGGTTCATCTGGGTGGTCAGCACCAGCAGCGGGCGCTGCAACGGCATCACCGCCCGCTTGAACTCCACCAACTCCCGCTTCATCTGGTAGATCCGCTGGATCCGGCCGCTGGCCTGCCGGTCGAAGACCTCCGTCTCCAGCACATCCATGTCGTCCTCCAACTGGTCGGCAACCTCCAGGTAGAGGTCGACGATCCGGTCGGTGATCGCGTACGCGACGGCCCAGGGGCCGTGCAGCAGCAAGTCCTGCCGGGTCTCCAGCTCCTCACGGACCGGCGCGAGCCGGCAGGCGTCCCCGTGCCGGACGCTGATCACGAAGTGCGGGCCGATGAAGAGCATCACCTGCCCGGTCTCCACGACCTCGGAGTTCTCGGTCAGCTCGGTGTGCTCGCAGTACCTGGCGGTGCGCAGCACCAGGAAACTGACCTCGCCGAAGCGTTCCAGTTTCGGACGCTGGTGGGCCTTCACCGCGTCCTCCACGGCCAGTTCGTGCAGCCCGTAGGTGGTGGCGATCTCGGTCATCTCGGCGAGTTCCGGCTCGTGCAGCCCGAGCCAGACGAAGCCGGTCTCGGCGCTGCGGGCGGCGGCCAGCGCAGCGGCGTAGTCCCAGTCGCCGGCCTGTCGCCGGCCGTCGAGGTAGAGGGCGCAGTCGACCACCGCGCTGCGTCGCAGGCCGGCCGGTGTCTGCGCGGGTTGGGAACCGTCGGGGTTGAGCCGACGCGTCATGGCCCGCACGGGTGACCAGTCCCGGGGCCGCAGTGCCCGGCCGCCGTTGCGGGATCCGGCCCGGCCCGCATCGGGCGGCGGGCCGTCCGGGGAGGTCGTCGACCCTGGTTGCACCCGCTCTGTCATCACGCCCCCTCCCGCACCGGCCTGCGGCTTGCAGGGTACGCCGCCGGGCTGAGCACGGCCGTTCCGCGCGGCAGGGGTGGCGCCGGGCGGGCCGGACCGCATCGGGGGGTGAGGGGCGATCCGGCCCACCCGGCGCCGTGGGGGCGGGGTTGTGCTGCCGCGTCACACCGGCGTGCCGGGCGGCCGGGCCACACCGGGACGGGATCCGCAGCGGCCTGAGCCGGCCCGATCTCCCAATGCACGTGGTGAGTGACGCTCGCAGCATTGTGGGCCGCGAGCCGCCCCAGCGGGAGCCCCAGGGCGGCAAGGATCGCCGTTCTGTCAGAAACCCGACAGAAATTCAGGTGCGGACCGCATCCATCGCCTCGGCCAGTCGCCGGACACCCTCGTCGATCCGGTCCGCCGTCACCGCCGAGTAGGCCAGCCGAAGCGCGTGCCGCCCACCGTCGAGGACGAAGTCACTGCCCTTGACCACCGCGACGCCCCGCTCGGCCGCGGCCGGCGCGAGCCGGTCGACGTCGACGTCCTCGGGCAACTCGACCCAGAGGAAGTAGCCACCGTCCGGCTCCACGAACCGGGCCTCGGGGATGTGCCGGCGCAGCGACCCGGCAAGCACCGTGGCCCGCTCACCAAGGGCCGCCCGGACCGTGTCGATCGACCGCTCGACGTCCCCCGACACGCAGAACTGGTGCACGATGGCCTGCGAGACCATGCCCGGGGAGATGTAGAGGCTGGTGGCCTTCTTCGCGATGTCGCCGATCAGGTCCGCCGGGCCCACCAGGTAACCCACCCGCACCCCGGGGCAGACGGTCTTCGTGAAGCTGGACGCGTGCACGACGACCCCGCGAGGGTCCATCGACAGCATCGAGGGCAGCGCTTCGCCGCGGAACCGGATGTCCGCGTACGGGTCGTCCTCGAAGATCGTGAAGCCGAACTCGGCGGCGAGGTCGAGCAGCTCACGGCGCTTGTCCAGGGACAGCGTCACGCCCGCCGGGTTCTGGTAGTTCGGGATGACGTGCGCCAGCCGGGGGCACACCCCGGACTCCAGCAGCTTGCGCAGCTCGGCGGTGTCGATGCCGTCCGGCTGGATGGTCACGCTGTGCAGGTCGCTGCCCATCCGCTTCAGGTTCAGCAGGGTGCGGTCGTAGGTGGGACGTTCCACCACCACCGCGTCACCGGGCCGGACCAGGTGGTCGAAGAGGAAGGCGTCGGCCTGCAACGAACCGTTGGTGACCAACACCTGATCCGCCTCGACCCCGTGCTTCTCGGCGATCCACTTTCGCAGCGGGACGTAGCCGACCGAGGTGCCGTAGGCGGTCACCCCGGCGGGGTCGGCGTCGAAGGCGCGGACGGCGGCGGCCTTGAGCCCCTCGACATCGACGATGTCCAGCGAGGGCGCGCCACGGGCGAAGGAGATCAGCTGCTGGGCGGTCATGGCTGTTCAGCGTACGGGCGGAGGCGGCGCGTACGCGGACGGCACGGCGATGTCCGCATCCTGAGCCACCGGGACGGGTGAACGGGTACGCGCGGTGGCCAATCTGATCAACCCCGCGATCGCCGACCTGCCCGCTCCAGGCTTGCTCTGCTTCATGGAAGGTGGACATCGGTCGGAGGCGGCGAGGGTCACAGACCGTGTGAATTACCGACGGTCACCGAGGTGGTGGGCGCCGGTCGATGTCAGGGCAGCGCAACGTGGTCAGCCGGTGCCGACCATCCGGCTGGCCGCCCAGACCCGCATGATGTCGCGTACGGAGATGACGCCGGCGACCTCACGACCGTCGAGGACGACGAGGTGCCGGAAGCCGCCCCGAGCCATCGCCGCCGCCGCTTCCTCGATCGTCCACTCCGGCCCCGCGTAGACGACGTCCCAGGTCAGGTGGGCACCGGTCCGCTCGACGTCGCAGTCCAGACCGGCTCCGATCGCGTTGAGCACGTCGCGTTCGGTCATGATCCCGATCCCCTCGGAATCCGGGTCGATCACCACGGCCGAGCCGATGCCGCGCTCGGACATCATCCGCGCCGCCTGGCGGAGCGTGTGCTCCGGACCGACCACGAGGATCTCGCTGGACATTGCTTCCCGAACCTGCATGACACATCACCCCTTTGGGACGGCTGCACCCGGTTACCCGCAATGGTGGGCCCCGGAGGTTTCCAGGACAAGACCGGACATCGTCGGCGGGCACCTCGAACCGGTGCGGGGCATCGCCCGCTGACCGGCGGCAGCCGCCTCCCCGGCGGCGCTATCCTCCTTCGGTGAACGCAGCGAGAACAGGAACTGATGCCGGCATGGTCGGAATGGTGCTGGCAGCTGGCGCGGGCCGTCGGTTGCGCCCGTACACCGACACGCTGCCCAAGGCGCTGGTGCCGGTGGACGGCGAGATCACCATCCTCGACATCGCGCTGCGCAACCTGGCCGAGGTCGGGCTCACCGAGGTCGTGGTGGTGGTCGGTTACGCCGCAGACGCGGTCCGCGAACGCCAGGCCGACCTGGAGCGACGGCACGGCGTGACGATCACCCTGGTGCACAACGACAAGGCCGAGGAGTGGAACAACGCCTACTCCCTCTGGCTGGCCCGCGACTGGTTCGCCCGGGGGGTGCTGCTGGTCAACGGCGACACCGTGCACCCGGTCAGCGTGGAGAAGACCCTGCTGGCCGAGCAGGGTCCGGGTCTGCTGCTGGCGATCGACGCCATCAAGCCGCTGGCCGAGGAGGAGATGAAGACCACCTTCGACGCCGCCGGCCAGCTCACCCGGATCACGAAGCTGATGGACCCGGGCGAGGCGTACGGCGAGTACATCGGGGCGACCCTGATCGAACCGCACGTGGCCGGGGCGCTCGCCGAGGCGCTGGAGGCGACCTGGCGGCGCGACCCGGACCTGTACTACGAGGACGGGTACCAGGAGTTCGCCGATCGGGGCGGCGAGGTGCGGCCGGCCCCGATCGGGGACGTGGCATGGGTGGAGGTCGACGATCACGCCGACCTGGCCCGGGCGCGGGAGATCGCGTGCCGTTACTAGCCCGCACCGTCACCACGCCGCTGTCGATCGAGGTCCGGCGGGGTGCGGTGGCCAACCTCGGCGCGCTGCTGGCCGACCGGCGGATCTCCGGCGGTGGCGACGTCGCGGTGGTGGTCGGCCCGGGCCAGGGCGAGAAGATCGTCGAGTTGTGCCGGCCCTCACTCGGGTCGGCCGACGTCTTCACCGTCGCCGGTGGCAGCATCGACTCCGCCAACAAGCTGGGTGACCAGTTGCGCCGTCGCAACTACGACGCGGTCGTCGGCATCGGCGGGGGCAAGACCATCGACACCGCCAAGTACGCCGCGACCCGCTACGGCATGCCGATGGTCACCGTCGCGACCAGCCTCGCCAACGACGGCATCGCCTCACCGGTGGCGTCGCTGACCCACGAGGGCGGCAAGGGCTCGTACGGGGTACACATCCCGATCGCCGTGCTGGTCGACCTGGACTTCGTGGAGAACGGGCCGGACCGGCAGACCCAGGCCGGCATCGGCGACGCGGTGAGCAACCTGAGCGCCTGCGCCGACTGGGAGCTGGCCCACGAGGTACGCGGCGAGCCGATCGATGGCCTCGCCGTCACCCTGGCCCGCACCGGCGCGGAAGCACTGGTCAACCATCCCGGCAAGATCACCGACGACGGGTTCCTGATCACCCTGGCGGAGGCGCTGATCCTGGGCGGCATCTCGATGTCGATCTGCGGTTCCAGCCGGCCGGCCAGCGGCGGCGACCACGAGATCTCGCACGCCCTCGACCGCCTCCACCCGGGCGTCGCCTCGCACGGCGAACAGGCCGGTCTGGGCGCGCTGTTCTGCACCTTCCTCCGCGGCGACCTGGAACGGTTCGGCCAACTCGCCCGCTGCCTGCACCGGCACGGGCTGTCCACCCGGCCGACCGACCTCGGGCTCACCGACGAGCAGTTCGTCGAGGCGGTGGCCTTCGCGCCGCGGACCCGGCCGGACCGCTACACCATCCTCGAACACCTCGCGCTGTCCGACGACGACCTTCGCACCCGGCTGGGAGACTACGTTGACGCCCTCCGTGAGCACCTTGGCTGACCCCTCGCATCCCACGGTCGCCGACTTCCATCGGGTGAACCGCGGCGGTGGCCTGTTCAGCGAGGCGGTGAGCCAGTGGATCGGCGCGGTCTTCGCGCTGGTCGCCCAGCGCCTCGGGCTCCGTCCGACCGTGCTGACCATCACCAACCTGCTGCTCGGGCTGGCCACCTCGGTCACCGTGATCGCGCTGGCCGGTCCGGTCGCCGCCGGGGACGTGTCGGCCCGGATGGTCGGGCTGGTCGCCCTGGTCGGCTGGCAGGTCGCGTACGCCCTGGACTGCGCCGACGGTCAGCTGGCCCGGGTGACCGGGCAGGGCAGCGCGGCCGGCGCCCGGGTCGACGTGCTCTGCGACGTGGCCGCCCAGATCGCTCTGGTCGCCGCGCTGTCCGCCACGGTCGTGGCGCAGCGGCCGGGGACGGCGACGTGGTTGGTGGCGGCGTTCGCCGGCACCTGGATGGTCAACCTGGTCACCTCGGTGATGCAGTCCGGCCCGAACGCGGCCAGCATGGTCACCTCGACCTCGCTGCCGGTACGCCTGGTGAAGCTGATCCGCGACTACGGCGCGGTGATCTTCGTGGCCGCCCTGGTGCTGGCGCTCGCCCCGGCGCTCGCCTTCTGGGTAGTCGTCGGCTTCACCGTGGTCAACGGCGGTTTCCTGCTCGCCAGCATCGCCTTCTCGGCCCGCGCCTCGCTGCGCTGAGCCGCAGCGAGGCGTGGGTGACGATCGCATGGTGGCCGAAGCCGCCGGCGTTGTAGCTGACGCTGGTGACCGTGCCGGCGGCGATCGACCGCGCCGGATAACCAAGGATCTTGAGCTGGTCGATTCCTTCACGGTCAAGGCCAGCGATGTCCCCGGTAGTACGGTCGAGGGGTGCAACGTCTCCGTCCGCTCTAGGGAAGTTGTGATGACCAGAGAGACCGTGCTGTTCGTGGTGTGCCTGCTCGGCATGGCCGTGTCGTCATCGGTGCTGATCTTGCTTGTTCCGTCGCTGTTCCAGCCCGGTGAGCGGATCAGCCTCTGGGTAGTCGGGGTGCCTGCGTGTATAGCCGTGGGCTTCGCAGTCGGGAGCCTGCACTGGCGTCCGTCCCGCTAGTTGCTGGAGCACCTGCGCGGCTCCGTCCTCGGGTGCGCCGACCGAATCGCCAGGAGCCGGCTCGTGTCGATCGCCGCCGGCAACGTCATCCGCGTCGCCCAGGAACTACAGACAGAGGTTCGTCGCTCGAAGACAGCCTCTGGACCGGGAACCCCGCCATGGTGATCGACAGGCCGCTGCATCGTCGATCATGCACTTGTGGTTGCCTTTATGTGCCTTTCATGCCGCTTCGCGCCGACCACAACTGCATGATCGACGCTCGGGTGGTCCTGCGCTCGGGTGGTCCTGCGCTCGGGTGGTCCTGTGCTCGGGTGGTCCTGTGCTCGGCGGAACGGAGTCGATCAAGAGCGGGCGACGCCCGCGTACACGTCGAGGAGTTGCTTGGTGACCACGTCGGGGTGGAAGATCCGCTCGTAGCGGGACCGGGCAGCGCCGGTGAGTGTGCTGGCCGCGGCTGCGGCGGCCGGCAGGGCGGCGGCGAGCGCCGCCGGATCCGGCGGCACCACCCAGCCGGCCTCACCGGCCACGACTCCGGCCGGCAGGGCGGGCACCGAGGCGACCACGGCCGGGCCGGTGCCGGCGGGTTCCCGGGGAGTGTCCGCGCCGACCAGGTAGGGGATGCCGCCGAGCGCGGTACCGAGCACCGGGCGACCGCTGGCCAGCGCCTCGATGATCACGGTCGGCAGCACGTCGTGCCAGGTGGAGGTCGCCAGCACCACGGCGCTCGCGGTGAGCGCGTCGCGGACTCCGGCCCGGTCCAGCGGGCCGAGGAAAGTGACGTCGGCGCGTTCGGCCGCCGCCGCCTCGACCAGTGGGCGCAGTTCGCCGTCACCGGCCACCCGCAGCGGACCCAGCGCGCCGTCCGGGTGTCGCCGCCACGCCTCCAGCAGCAGGCCGAGCCCCTTCTCGGGAGAGAGCCGGCCGAGGAAGAGGAAACCCTGGCCCAGCGGCGCGGGGCTGCCCGGGTCGGGGATGCCGTTCGGCTTGACCACGATCCGCTCGTCGGGGATGCCGTAGTCACGCAGATGGTCGGCGACGGCGCTGGTCAGCGCGATGAACCGGTCCACCGACCGCCAGGTGCCCCGGTGCACCGCCAGGGTGGTGGCCATCAGCGCGCTCTGCGCCCGCGACCCCCGGTAGCAACGGTGCACCACCGCCGGGACGCCCAGTGCCCGGCCCCGGCAGTCCTGGCAGATCTTGCCGTCGCGGTAGTACAGCCCCGAGGAGCAGACCTGGCGGTAGTTGTGCACCGTCTGCACCACCGGCACGCCGTGCCGGTGCGCGGTCCGCACCACCCAGGGTGACAGCAGGGGGTACGGGTTGTGCAGGTGGAGCACGTCCGGACGGTGCTCGGTGAGCAGCCGACCCAGGTCCTGCTGGGCCCGGGGCGCATAGATCGGGGAGATCGGCAGCAGCGCCTTCGCCGTCCTCGGCATCGTCGGGATCTCGTCGGAGTTGCGCAGGAACGGCACCACCTCCACCCCGGCGGCGGTGAGCTGGGCGATCTCCGCGTCGACGATGATGTTCTCGCCGGACGGTTGAGCTTCCCGATACCGGTTGTGCGCCACCACGATTCTCACGCTCGCAGACGCTACCGTTGGCAACGTGCCCGAACTACCGGAGGTGGAGGCGCTCGCGGGTTACCTGCGGCAGCGCGCGGTGGGCCGGCGGGTCGACCGGCTGGAGGTTTCCGCGATCAGCGCCCTCAAGACGTACGACCCGGCCCCGACCGCCGTCGCGGGCCGGGCGGTGACCGACGCCCGACGGCACGGCAAGTTCCTCGACGTCGTCTTCGACGGCGGCCTGCACCTGGTGGTCCACCTGGCCCGGGCCGGCTGGCTGCACTACCGGGAGGCGTTCGCGTCGACCGCCCCGTTGCGCCCGGGCAAGGGCCCGATCGCGCTCCGGGTCCGCCTCGACGACGGCTCCGGCTTCGACCTGACCGAGGCCGGTACGCAGAAGAAGCTCGCCGCCTACCTGGTGACGGACCCGGCGGTGGTGCCCGGGGTGGCCAAGCTCGGGCCGGACGCCCTCGCGTCCGACCTGGCCACCTTCGCCGGAGCGCTGCGCAGCCGCCGGGGACAGGTCAAGGGGGTGCTCACCGACCAGGCGGTGCTCGCCGGGGTGGGCAACGCGTACTCGGACGAGATCCTGCACGCGGCGAAGCTGTCGCCGTTCGCGCTGACCGACCGGCTGACCGACGACCAGATGGCGACCCTGTACGCCGCGACCCGCCGGGTGCTCGGCGACGCGGTGACCCGGTCGCTGGGGCAGCGGGCCGCGGAGCTGAAGGGCGAGAAACGCTCGGGGCTGAAGGTGCACGCCCGCACCGGCCTGCCCTGCCCGGTCTGTGGGGACACCGTCCGGGAGGTCTCGTTCGCCGACTCCAGCCTCCAGTACTGCCCGACCTGTCAGACCGGGGGCAAGCCGCTTGCTGACCGACGGTTGTCCAGACTCGTACGGTGAGTAACATCATTCGACGACTACGGAGCGGAATCGGACGAGGCGTACGCAACCACCGGTCCGGCGCTCTACCGGGGCTGCCATCCATCGGTATAGTGGCCCGGTCCCCGGCTTCGGAACGGCGTGGAGCCGGCCAGATTCCAGGCGGGAACAGGACCGCCGCACAATGTCACCCGGGTCGGCGACGGAACGGAACTCGCGTGGGAAACTGGAACGGTGGGCGATCCGAGCCGTCACGGGGAGTGAACGGCGCGGATCATGCGGGAGGACATGAGTGAGGTGACGACCAGCCTCCAGCGCCCGGTGACCAACGAAGGCCGGAGCGAACTCGTGCGGCACGTCGACAGCTTCGAGATCCAGCCGCCGAACCCGCCGTCCACAAACGGCGTACCACGGTCGGCGTGGGCCAGGGCCCGGCGGCGCGTCTCCCGCTGGCACCGCCCCTACACGGCGATCCTGCTGCTGCTCGACTTCGCCGCCGCGGCCTTCGCCAGCTTCACCGCGATCCGCACCTTCGACCAGGCCACGGCCGGCTTCCACCAAGCTCAGAACGACCCGACCTGGTTCTTCACCGTGGCGTTCCTGCTGCTGCCGATGGGCTGGCTGGTCATCCTCTGGTTCAGCGGCGCCTACGACCGCCGCTGCCTCGGGCTCGGGCCGGACGAGTTCAAGCGGGTGATCCGGGCCGGGGTGACGGTCTGCGCGGCGGTGTCGTTCATCGCCTTCGCCACCAAGACCGACCTGTCCCGGTTCACCGTCGGCACCGCGCTGCTGCTGGCCCTGCTGCTGATCCTGCTGGGCCGGATCCTGGCCCGCTTCGTGCTGCACACCGTGCGGCGCAACATCCAGCAGGCGGCGCACCGGATGGTGCTGGTCGGCACCCTGCCCGAGTGCCTGGAGGTCTACACCGCGGTCACCCGTACACCCGCCGCCGGGCTGGTCCCGGTCGCCATCCACATCACGGACGGTTACGCGGCGGCCAAGGGAGTGCAGACCCCGGTCCCGGTGTACGCGGGCCGCGACGTGCTGGCCCTGGTGCGCGAGGTCGGCGCCGACACCATCGCGGTCTGTGGCTCGGCCAGCGCGGAGCCCGGCGAGTTGCGCCGGCTCGCCTGGCAGCTGGAGGGCTCGGGCGTCGACCTGGTGGTGGCCCCGCAGCTGACCGACATCGCCGGCCCCCGGGTGCACATCCGCCCGATCGAGGGCCTGCCGCTGCTGCACGTCGAGGAGCCCACCCTGTCCGGGCCGGCGCTGCTGGCCAAAAACATGCTGGACCGGGTCGCCGCCGGGCTGGGCCTGCTCATGCTGCTGCCGGTCTTCGCCGCCGTCGCGATCGCGATCCGGATCTCCGACCCGGGTCCGGTCTTCTTCCGCCAGCCACGGGTGGGGCACGAGGGGCGGACGTTCCGGGTGTGGAAGTTCCGCACCATGTACGTCGACGCCGAGGACCGGCTGGCCAGCCTGGTCGACCGGAACGAGACCGACGGGATGCTGTTCAAGATGAAGCAGGATCCGCGGGTCTTCCCGGTGGGCCGCATCCTGCGCGCGTCGTCGATGGACGAGCTGCCCCAGCTGATCAACGTGCTCAAGGGTGAGATGTCCCTGGTCGGGCCGCGTCCGCTGCCCGCCGACGACGGCGACTTCCTAGGCGATGTGCGGCGGCGCCTGCTGGTCCGTCCCGGTATGACCGGGTTGTGGCAAGTATCGGGCCGTTCCGACCTGTCCTGGGACGAGGCGGTCCGGCTGGACCTCTACTACGTCGACAACTGGTCGCTGGCGTACGACCTGAGCATCCTGTGGCGCACGGTCGGCGTGGTGGTGGCGCGCAAGGGCGCGTACTGACCCCCAACCCTTTCCCACAGCCGCCGTAACCAGCAGGATCGTCGACGTGGGTGGCAACCTCTCCGCCGTCGTCGGAGTCTTCTCGCTGGTCACCGTGCTGGCTGGGGCGCTGTTCGCCGTCGGCCGGCTGCGGGGGCGGCGCGGCATCGCCACGGCCGGGCAGCGGGCCACCTACGAGGTGCTGCACACCGCCGGGCTGGCCGCCGAGCCGCTGCGGGCCGGGCTGAACCCGGCCGCCGCGGCGAAGGCCGCCCGCCACCTGCGCACCCTGGTCGGCGCGGACGGGCTGGCGTTGACCGACGCCGACGAACTGCTCGCCCTCGACGGGCGCGGCGCGCACCACGGTGAGCAGTTGCGCGCGGCGGCCCGGCGGGTGGTCGACTCGGAGCGTTCCACCGTGCTCGGCGAGTCGGAGCTGACCTGCGACCGGGTCGACTGCCCGGTCCGGGGCGCGGTGGTGGCCCCGCTGGGCGGCGCGGAGGGGCGGATCGTCGGCGCGCTGGTCGCCATCACCGACGGCGCACCGGCTCCGGGCCTGGTGCAGGCCACCCTGGAGACGGCGCACTGGGCCGGCAGCCAGCTCGCCCTGGCCGAGCTGGACTCGTCCCGGGAGCGGCTGGCCCGGGCCGAAGTGCGCGCACTGCGCGCCCAGATCAGCCCGCATTTCATCTACAACGCCCTGACCGCGATCGGCTCGTTCGTCCGCACCGACCCGGAGCGGGCCCGGGAACTGATCCTGGAGTTCGCCGAGTTCACCCGCTACTCGTTCCGGGCACACGGTGAGTTCACCACGCTGGCCGAGGAACTGCGGTCGATCGACCGCTACCTGACCATCGAGCGGGCCAGGTTCGGCGACCGCCTCCAGGTGCGGCTCCAGATCGCCCCCGAGGTGCTGCCGGTGACCCTGCCGTTCCTCTGCCTCCAGCCACTCGTCGAGAACGCCGTCCGCCACGGCTTGTCGCGCAAGTCGGGCACGGGCATGGTGAGCATCGAGGCCCGGGACGCGGGCGCCGAATGCCACATCACGGTGGAGGACGACGGAGTGGGGATGGATCCGGCCACGCTGACCGCAGGGATCATCGAGCTTGCCGGGCCGGCCGGCGACCCGAGCGACGATCCGGGGCAGCACGTCGGCCTGTCCAACGTCGACGAGCGGCTCCGGTCGGTCTTCGGAGACGGTTTCGGCCTGGTCGTCGAGACCGGTCTGGGAACGGGCACGAAGGTGAGCATGCGGGTGCCGAAGTTCCACCCCGGCGTACGGGCGGGTTCATGACCGGCTCCGGCGGCATGGCCGCGCCGGGCTTCCTCCGGGTGCTGGCGGTGGACGACGAGCCACCGGCGCTGGACGAGCTGGCGTACCACCTGCGTGCCGATCCCCGGGTGGCCCGGCTGCACACGGCCGGCGACGCCACCGAGGCGCTGCGGGTTCTCCGCGACGACGACGTGGATGTGGTCTTCCTCGACATCCGGATGCCCGGCCTGGACGGAATGGAGCTGGCCCGGGTGTTACGCCGCTTCGCCCGGCCACCCGCCATCGTCTTCGTGACCGCGTACGACGACGGCGCGGCGGACGCCTTCGACCTGGGCGCCACCGACTACGTACGCAAGCCGGTACGCGCGGAGCGGCTGGCCGAGGCGCTGCGCCGGGTGGTCGGTCCGCGGGTGGTGCCCGCCCACCCGGCCGCGCTGGCCCGGGCCGAGGAGGATCCGACGATCCCGGTCGAGCTGGCCGGCACCACCCGGATGCTGCCCCGTTCGGCCGTGCGCTGGGTGGAGGCGCAGGGCGACTACGCGCGGCTGCACACCGCGGAGGGATCGCACCTGGTGCGGGTCTCGCTGGCGACGCTCGCCGAACGGTGGGCCGACGCGGGATTCGTCCGGATCCACCGGTCGTACCTGGTGCAGCTGCGGCTGATCGCCGAGCTACGACTGGTCAACTCCGGGTACGTGGTGGTGGTCGACGGCACGGAACTGCCGGTGAGCCGCCGGCACACCCGGGAGCTCAAGGACAAGCTGGTGCGAGCTGCCAAGCAGGAGTGGAGCCGCTGACCGGGCACCGGTGTCCACCGACTTGTCCACAGGCCCGAAGCGTTGTCCACAGGTTGTCCACCGCGCTCTTGACATTCCGGTCGGGCGGACGAGACTGCCGGGATGGCCGCCGAGGAACCAGCGCCGGCACCCCGCCGACCCGAACCGTTCCGGGCCGCCGATGAGCCCGCGAGGCCGGCACCGCCCGCACGTACCCGAGTGGTGCTCGCCGAGGCGTCCCGCCGGCAGCACCGGGCGGCGGGGCGCGCACCGAGCTGACCCAGCAGACCCGGGTCGGCGAGGCGCTCGTCCGTGGCCTGGTCCGGGCGCAGCTGGCCCTGGCCCTGCAACTGTCGGCGGTGGTGCTGGTCGGGCTGGGCGGGCTGCCCTGGCTGTTCGCCATCGCCCCCTCGGTGGGCCGGATGACCGTGCTCGGGGTCAACCTGCCGTGGCTGCTGCTCGGGGTGCTCTCCTTCCCGTTCCTGGTCGCCGTCGGCTGGACGTACGTGCGGCTGGCCGAACGAAACGAGCAGGACTTCACCGACCTCATCCAGCGGCCGGAGCGCTGAGGTGGGCAACGGCCTCGTCGTACCGGCGATCGTGGCGGTCACCCTGGTCACCCTCGCGATCGGCTTCTACGGGCTGCGGCTGGCCCGCACCACCTCCGACTTCCTGGTCGCCTCCCGGGTGGTCAGCCCGACCTGGAACGCCGCCGCGATCGGTGGCGAGTACCTCTCGGCGGCGAGCTTCCTCGGTGTGGCCGGGCTGATCCTCAAGTACGGCGTGGACGTGCTCTGGTATCCGGTCGGCTTCGCCGCCGGCTACCTGGCCCTGCTGCTGTTCGTGGCCGCGCCGCTGCGCCGCTCCGGCGCGTTCACCCTGCCCGACTTCTGCGAGCTGCGGCTGGGCTCCCGGCGGCTGCGGACCCTGGCCACCGTCTTCGTGATCTTCATCGGCTGGCTCTACCTGGTGCCGCAGCTTCAGGGCGCCGGGCTGACGCTGGCCACCCTGGCCGGCGCGCCGTACCCGGTGGGTGCCCTGCTGGTGGCCGCGGTGGTCACCGCCAACGTGGCGCTGGGCGGGATGCGGGCGGTCACCTTCGTGCAGGCGTTCCAGTACTGGCTGAAGCTGACCGCGCTCGCCGTACCCGCGATCTTCCTCGCCCTGCAGTGGCAGGCCGACAGCCGACCGGCGGTGACCCCGCCCGACGGGCCCACGTTCCGGACGGCGACCACCGTCGTGGTCGAGCACCGCGCCGTCCTCACCCTGCCCGACGGGCAGACCCTGGAGGTACGCCCCGGCGACGAGCTGAGCTTCGCCGAGGGCGAACCGGTGCCCGAGGTGTCCGGAGTGGCCACCAGGGCCGGCGACTGGCTGCTGCCCAGCACCGCCGGCTCCGACGACCGGGGGCTGTTCGCCACGTACTCGCTGATCCTGGCCACCTTCCTCGGCACCATGGGCCTGCCGCACGTACTCGTCCGCTTCTACACCAACCCCGACGGCGCGGCGGCCCGCCGCACCACCCTGGTGGTGCTGGCCCTGGTCGGGGTCTTCTACCTGCTGCCCACGATCTACGGCGTGCTGGGCCGGATCTACACCCCACAGCTGCTGGTCAGCGGTCAGACCGATGCGGTGGTGGTGCTGCTGCCCGAGGCGGCGCTCGGCGCCGGGACCACCGGCCGGCTGCTGGCCGCCCTGGTCGCCGCGGGGGCGTTCGCGGCCTTCCTGTCCACCTCGTCCGGGCTGCTCACCAGCGTCGCCGGGGTGATCTCCACGGACGTGTTGGGCCGCGGCTCGGTCCGCGGCTTCCGGCTGGCCACGTTGATCGCCGGCGTGATACCGACAGTCCTCGCGTTGAACGTCTCCGGGCTGGACGTCTCGCAGGTGGTGGCGCTGGCGTTCGCCGTCGCCGCGTCCAGCTTCTGCCCGCTGCTGGTGCTGGGCATCTGGTGGCGAGGGCTCACCGACGCCGGAGCCGCGGCCGGGATCCTGGTCGGTGGCGGCGCCGCGGTGACGTCGGTGCTGGTCACCGTGCTCGGCCCGCCGCTGACCGGCTGGCCGGCCACCCTCACCGCCCAGCCGGCCGCCTGGACGGTGCCGCTGGCCTTCACGGTGATGTTCGTGGTCTCCCTGGCCACCCGCCGCCGCGCCCCGGCCGACATCGGTCGCACCATGCTCCGGCTGCACGCCCCCGACGCCCTCCGCCTGTGAGGAAGGCCCCCTGCCGGCACCTCGGGCGGGGCGGCCTACGACTCGCGGATGAGTTCCGGATCGTTCCCCGGCGGGGTGGGGCACTGGTCGGGACCGGATACGGTCGGGCGCATGACTGGTGAGCATCCGGCGCTGGCGCTACGCGGCCTGGCCAAGAGCTTCGACGGCAAGGTCGCGGTGGCCGGCGTGGATCTCGACGTCCCGGCCGGCTCGTTCTACGGGCTGCTCGGCCCGAACGGTGCCGGCAAGACCACCACCCTGTCGATGGCGGTCGGGCTACTGCGACCCGACGCCGGGAGCGCCTGGGTGCTCGGGCGGGATGTGTGGACCGATCCGGTCGCCGCGAAGCAGTTGCTCGGTGTCCTGCCGGACGGTGTACGCCTGTTCGACCGGTTGAGCGGCGGCGAGTTGCTCGCGTACCACGGTCTGCTGCGCGGCATGGATCCGGCGGTGGTCGACCAGCGCGCGGCGGAACTACTCGACGTGCTCGCCCTCGCCGACGCCGGCCGCACCCTGGTGGTCGACTACTCGGCGGGCATGAAGAAGAAGATCGGCCTGGCCTGCGCGCTGCTGCACGGCCCCCGGCTGCTGGTGCTGGACGAACCCTTCGAGGCGGTCGACCCGGTCTCGGCGGCGCTCATCCGGGACATCCTCCAGCGGTACGTCACCGGCGGCGGGACGGTGGTCTTCTCCAGCCACGTCATGGAGGTCGTGCAGCGACTCTGCACGCACGTGGCGATCCTCGCCGACGGCACCATCAAGCGGGTCGGCACGCTGGAGCAGGTCCGCGGCGACCGCTCCCTGGAGGAGGTCTTCGTCGAGGTGGTCGGCGGGCGTACGGCCACCGGCGAGGAGCTGGCGTGGCTGTCCCGGTGACCGCACCGGCGACCCCGGTGCGACGTGTCTCGGCGCGGCACTTCGTCCGGCTCAAGCTGCGCGTGATGGGCAACAACTTCCGCGGCCAGGGCTGGCGCGTGGCGCTGTTCCTGGTCGGTTCGCTGTTCGGGCTGTGGTTCGCGGTCGGCGCGTTCTTCGGCCTGGCGGCACCCGGGCTGGCCGGCGACGACCGGTACGCGCTGCTGGTCGCCGCGATCGCGGGCGGGCTGACGGTGCTCGGCTGGCTGCTGCTGCCCCTGGTCTTCTTCGGCGTCGACGAGACGCTCGACCCGGCCCGCTTCGCGCTGCTGCCGCTGCCCCGGCGCGCCCTGGTCACCGGGCTGTTCGCGGCGGCGCTGGTGAGCGTGCCCACGGTCGCCGTGCTGGTGGCGCTCTCCGGCCTGGTGGTCACCGCCGGGGTCTTCGGCGGCTGGTCCGCCGCCGTGGTCGCCGCCGTCGGGGTGGTCGCCGGCCTGCTCCTCTGCGTCGCCGCGGCACGCGCGGTGACCAGTGCCTTCGCCTCCATGCTCCGGTCCCGCCGGGTACGCGACCTGGCCGCCGTCCTGCTCGCCCTGGCTGCCGCGCTACTCGGGCCGCTGCAGATCGCCGGCCTGGCCGCGATCCAGGACGCCGACTGGGACCGGCTCACCGGGGTGGCCACGGTGATCGGCTGGACCCCGTTCGGCGCCCCGTGGACCGCCGGCATCGACATGGCGCAGGGCCGTGTCTGGGCCGCGCCACTGAAGCTTTTGATCACGGCGGTGACGATCGTCGCGCTGCTGGCCTGGTGGTCGCGCTCGCTGGAGTCGGCGATGGTGGGCGCGGCAAGCTCCGGGCCGGCGCGGGCCAGGGCGGGCGTGGCCGGCGGCGTGGTGGCCCAACTCTTCCCCGCGCGGCCGGCTGGCTGCGCCGGGACCGGTTCGGCGCGCTTGTCGCCCGGGAGGCCCGCTACTGGTGGCGGGACGCGCGACGCCGGGCCAACCTGATCACCATCGCGGTGGTCGGCCTCTTCGTGCCGGTGATGGTCAACCTGGGTGGGCAGGGCTTCACGATCGACAGTGAGGGCTTCACCCCGTCCGGCGGTTCGTCGCCCGTGCTGGTCAGCCTGTCCATGCTCTTCGTCGGGCTGCTCGCCGCGGTGACGCTGGCCAACCAGTTCGGCTTCGACGGCAGCGCGTACGCCGCCAACGTGGTGACCGGCGTGACCGGCCGGCTGGAGTTGCATGCCCGGATGGCCGCCTTCTCGCTGTACGTGCTGCCCATGCTGGCGGTGGTCGCCGTGGTGATCGCACTGGTGCTGGGCGAGCCGGCGTGGATCGGATTCATGGCGGGCACGCTGGTCGCCACGTACGGTGCCGGGCTGGCGGTCAACTCCTTCGTCTCGGTGCTCGGCGCGTACTCGTTGCCGGAGACGAGCAACCCGTTCGCCATGAACAGCGGTGCCGGCGTGGTCAAGGGCCTGCTGACCCTGCTCGCCATGCTCGCCACCGCCGCGATCGGCGTACCGATGATCCTCGCCGCCGCGTTGCTCGGCGACACCTGGCTCTGGCTGGGCCTGCCGTTGGGCGTTGCGTACGGCGTCGGCGCGGCACTACTCGGCGCGCACCTGGCCGGCGACGTGCTGGACCGCCGGCAACCCGAACTCCTGGCGTTGATCACCCCACGCCGCTGACGCTGCCGCACGGGGCAGGCCGCCGGGCAGGGACACGGAGGCGGCGGCGCCGGTCAAGGGCGCTGAGATCGACGACGTCTTGACAAGTGCGCTGGGCGCGCGCCCGTGGGCTGGCCGGACGGGTCACAATGTTTCACGTGAATCATGAGCCGGGTGCCCAGATCCACCACACCGACCCGTTCGCCGTGCCGGCAGGTCAGCGATCACCCGTACGCCGGTTTCGGGGGCGGCTCGCCGCGCCGGTCACGCTCTGGACGGCGCCCGGACCCGCCGGCCTGACGGTGTCGTCGATCCTGGTCGCCGACGGCGACCCGGGCCGGCTGCTCGGCCTCATCGACGCGGAGTCGGAGCTGTGGGCTGCGGTGGAGGACGCCGGGGTGTTCGCCGTGACGCCGCTCGGCCCGCCGCACCGGCAGCTCGCCGACCGGTTCGCCGGCCTGTTTCCGTCGCCCGGCGGCCTCTTCGCCACCGGCACCTGGGCCGACACGCCATACGGGCCGGTGCCCGCCGACCCGCCCGCGCCACGCCCGCCGACCCGCCCGGCGCCGCCGCCGCGCCCGCCGACGTCGCTGGCGGCTGGGCCGGCTGCCGCCTCGACGGCGCGCGGGAGTACGGCTGGGGCCTGCTCGTCGAGGCGACCATCGAGCGGGTCGAACTGGCGGACGAGACCGAGCCGCTGCTGCACCACCGGGGCCGCTACCGGGAACTGATCTGACCTCCACTGAGAGATCAAGGCGGGCTCTCCTTATAGGCTGACCAGCATGAAGGTTGAGCAGCGTTACGGCCCCGGTCACCGCGTCCTGGTCACCGGCGGTGCCGGCTTCGTCCCGTCGCACCTGGTGGATTCCCTGATCTCTCGGGGCTGCACGGTCGTCGCGCTCGACAACTTCGTGACCGGGGCGAAGGAGAACATCGCCCATCTGTTCGACACTCCGAACTTCACCCTGGTGGAGGCCGACGTCTCCGACGGGCTGCCCGACCACCCGGCGTTGGCGGAGCGGTTCGACGCGATCCTGCACATGGCCTCCCCGGCCAGCCCGACCGACTTCGAGAAGTTGCCGGTGGAGATCCTGCGGGTGGGCTCGGTGGCCACCCTGCACCTGCTGGAGCGGGCCACCACCGACGGCGCCCGGTTCCTGCTGGCGTCCACCTCCGAGGCGTACGGCGACCCGAAGGAGCACCCGCAGCGGGAGACCTACTGGGGCAACGTCAACCCGGTCGGCATCCGCAGCGTCTACGACGAGGCCAAGCGCTTCGCGGAGGCCGCCACGATGGCGTACCACCGCAGCCGGGGCCTGGACACCGCCATCGTGCGCATCTTCAACACCTACGGTCCGCGGATGCGGCCGGACGACGGCCGCGCCATCCCGACTTTCATCTCCCAGGCGCTGCGCGGTGAGCCGATCACGGTGCACGGCACCGGCAACCAGACCCGCTCGATCTGCTACGTGGCGGATCTCGTCCAGGGCATCCTGCTGCTGTTGGACTCGACCGAGAGCGGCCCGGTGAACTGCGGCACGGAGCACGAGATGAGCATGCGGGAACTGGCCGAGACGATCATTTCGCTCTGCGACAGCAAGTCGGAGGTGACCTACGTCGCCCGTGGCGCGGACGATCCGGAGATGCGCCGCCCCGATCTCACCCTGGCCCGCGAGTTGCTCGGATACGAGCCCACCGTGACGCCGGAGGCTGGGCTGCGCCGCACGATCGAGCACTTCCGGGGCCGGCTGGCGTAGCCGCCGGCGACACGGCGCGTTTCGCCGTCGAGGGCGACACTGGCCGGGGCTGCGTACCCTGAGTTACATGTCAGCGACCATCCCCGCCACCCTGCCGGTCATCCACCTGCGCCGTAGCGCCGGGCGTGCCGCGGTGCCCGGCCCGGGTCGGGGCGACGGACGGGCGGCCCGGCCGGCCGAGACCCGGTGGCTTCCCGCGCACGACGACGGATCGGTCCCGCCGGTCGGTCCGGGCGGCCCTCGCGGGCCGGTCGGTCCGGGCCGGCCGGGTGGCGGGCCACCGCGTGGGCCGCGCCCGCACTGGCGCCGGATCGCCCTGGTGACCGGCATCGCCGTGTTGGTGTTGGCACTGATCGGGGGCATGGGCGCCTGGTTCTACGCCCGCAGCCTCGACAACAACATGGCCCGGACCGACCCGTTCTCGGAGATCACCGGCGGGCGACCGGCCAAGGCCGTGAACGGCGCGATGAACATCCTCATGGTGGGCACCGACTCGCGGGACCCGGACGCGCCGGTGGACCAGGCCGGCAAGTGGCGGGCCGACACGATCATCGTCATGCACATCCCGGCCGACCACCAGAAGGCGTACCTCGTCTCCATCCCGCGGGACCTGTACGTGCCCATTCCCGAGAGCGCCGGCGCCGGGTGTGAGACGGGCCAGCGACGCAAGATCAACGCAGCGTTCGCGTTCGGCGGGCTACCGCTGGCGGTACGCACCGTCGAGTGCTTCACGGACGTGCACATCGACCACGTGATGGCGATCGACTTCGCCGGCTTCAAGCAGGTCACCGACGCCCTCGGCGGGGTCGACCTCAAGGTGGAGCGGACCATCACCTCGATCCACAAGCCGTACCGGGAATTCACCGAGGGTATCAACCACATGAACGGCGCCGAGGCGTTGGACTGGATCCGCCAGCGCAAGCAGTTCCCCGACGGCGACTTCGCCCGGATGCGCCACCAGCAGGAGTTCCTGCGGGCGCTGATGGACAAGGCGGCGAGCACCGGCACGCTGACCAACCCGCCGAAGCTCAACGCCTTCCTCCGGTCGGTCACCGATGCGATCACGGTCGATGAGGGCTTCTCGCTGACCGACATGGCCGTGCAGTTCCGCAACCTGCGCGGCGAGAACCTGACCTTCGTCACCAGCCCGCACCTGGGCAGCCAGACCATCAACGGCGAGTCGGTCGTCGTCTCCGACCGGGAGAACGCGCTGGTCATGTACCAGGCGATGTCGGGGGACACGATGGCCGAGTGGGTGAAGGCCAACAAGCAGGCGGGCAACGGCAACGGCTGAGCACCGAGGTCGACCGGCGGCGGCTCCCGCGACGCGGGGGCCGCCGTTCTTTTATGCCGGACATCCCCGGCGACCAACCGCCGACCGTCCAATTCGATCTGAACGTTCGGCTATTTCGACAGGATGACGTGCCAGAGAACGTGAACTGGCCGCCAAGCGAACTCGCCACCACGGGAATGCGTACGTAGAGTGTTCCCGCCCCCCGAAGCGAACACGAGCTGGAGCACGAATGCCGGTTCACGGCCCCTCCCTGCTAGAGCCGCCTCGCGCGTCCCGCACCGCTCCGATCCCCTCCGGCAGTGCGAAGCCCGGCCGGCCCGGGGGGAAGGGACGCACCCGGCGCAAGGATCCGCTGTGGGCCCGGCTCACCGTGATCGTCGGCGCCACGCTGATGATGACCAGTGGTGTCGCCATCGTCGGCAGCAAGGCGGTGATCGGCCAGGCCACCGGCAGCATCTCCCAGCGCAACCTGCTCGGCGAGGCGGGCAAGACGAGCGCGGAGGGTGGCGCCGACCTGAGCGGCCCGATCGACATGCTGCTGCTGGGCGTGGACGCCCGGGAGCGGTGGGACGCCGACGACGTCCGGGCGGACAGCATCATCGTGCTGCACATTCCGGCCACCCACGACCAGGCGTACCTGATCTCGATCCCCCGGGACACCGAGGTGCAGATCCCTCCGTTCCCCAGGACCGGCTATCCGGGCGGCGTCGGCAAAATCAACTCGGCCTTCCAGGCCGGCGCGCGCAACGACGGCGGCTGGGAGGGCGGCGCCCAGCTGATGGCCCAGACGATCAAGCGGATGACCGGAGTCGGTTTCGACGGCGCGGCGATCATCAACTTCGGCGGCTTCAGGAACGTCATCGACGCCCTCGGCTCGGTGCGCATCTGCCCGCGGCAGGAGGTCAAGTCGATCCACATGTCGTACGTCGACGGTGAGCCGATGTGGAACGCCGACGCGAAGAAGACCGGCAGGCCGAGGACCCCGGTGGTGCACAAGAAGGGCTGCCAGGAGATGGAGGGCTGGGCGGCACTGGACTTCTCCCGCCAGCGGTACGGCCTGGCGAACAGCGACTACGACCGCCAGCAGAACCAGCAGCAATTGATCAAGGCGATGGCCAAGAAGGCCACCCAGAACGGCAGCCTGACGAATCTGGGCAAGCTGAACGAATTGATCAAGGCCGCCGGCAAGGCGTTCATCCTGGACACCGGCGGCGTGGCGGTGGAGGATTTCGTCTTCACCATGCGTGGCGTCACCGGCAACGAGCTGATCATGCTGAAGACCAACGGCGGCACGTACAACGCCAAGGGCAACGGCAACGAGGCACTCAGCGAGCAGACCCTGGACATGTTCCACGCGGTCCGGCAGGACAAGCTGGCCGAGTTCGTGTTCTACAACCCTGAGGTGATCTCCTCCCGGAAGTGACCGGCGCGGTGACATCACCGAACAGCCGTCACCGTCCGTAGATCTCTCGTAGCCTGACGTGAGTCGCATTCATGTCAGGCTGACGGGAGGGACGTCACGGCCAGGACGGCGCAAGCAGGCGGAAAGCGGCCACCCGGCGGCTCCGGGCGTTCGCGGTGGCCCCGCGTACTGCTCGGAATCGGGCTGGCGGTGCTGCTGTTGGCCGCGCTCAGCGTGGTCGGCCTCCGGGTGCTGGCCGACCGGTACCAGCGCACGGTGGCCCGGGAGCAACTGCTCGACCCGAGCGCCCGCACCGACCGCACCGACCTGGACGGCCCGATCAACTACCTGCTCGTCGGATCGGACCGCAGGCCCGGCGACAGCGACGCGCAACAGCGCACCGACACCATCCTGATCGTGCACGTCCCGGCCGGGCTACGCGAGGGCTACCTGGTCTCCGTGCCGCGCGACCTGCTGGTCACCATCCCGCCCGGCGGCGGCTATCCGGGCGGCGAAGACAAGATCAATACCGCCTACGAGTACGGCGGTGGCGGCCAGGCCGGCGCGCAACTGCTCTCGGCCACCCTCGCCCGGCTCACCGGAATCCGTTTCGACGGCGCCGCCCTGGTCGACTTCGCCGGCCTCCGCGACGTGATCGACCTGCTCGGTGGGGTCGACATGTGCGTACGCAACGAGGTCCGCTCGATCCACACCGACCGGGTCTTCCACCCCGGCTGCCAACGGATGGACGGTGCCCAGGCGCTGGACTACGTACGCCAACGCTACGACCTGCCCGGGGGCGACTACGACCGGCAGACCCACCAGCAGCAGTTGCTGGGAGCCATGCTCGAACGCGCCGGGGAGACCCGGCTGCGCGCCAACCCCGTCCAGATCCACCGGCTCATCCAGGCCGTCGGCGAGTCGCTGACCATGGACACCAACGGGGTGCCGGTGGAGGATCTACTGCTCGCGCTGCACGGCCTCGCCACCGACGGGCTGCGCGGTGTTCAGGTGCCGTCCTATCCGCAGACCATCGACCAGGTGTCCTACGTCCGGCTCGACAACGGCGGCGACGGCCTGTTCGAGGCGGTACGCGGCACCCGGATGCCGCAGTGGGCCGGAACCCATCCACGCTGGGTCACCCGGCTCTGAACCCACCGGCCGGCTGAACCGGACGGGCCGTCGATGTCTGCCTGCCGGTCGCGGCGGTCACCCCGGGGCGTTCTAGTGCGGTGGCCAGTAACGTTTACCGGGCCGCCAACGTTCCTGGCCACCGCACTAGGCTTGGTACCCGTGTTCGGACCTCAGATACCCACCGTGACCATTTCCGAGATCACCGACGATACGTACCTGCTCGACGTCCGGGAGGACGACGAGTGGACGGCCGGGCACGCACCCGGCGCCCACCACCTGCCGATGATGGAACTGCCGGCCCGCCTCGCCGAGGTCCCCACCGACGGGGACGTGGCGGTGATCTGCCGCTCCGGCGGGCGCTCCGCCCAGGTCGTCGCCTACCTGATGCGCAACGGCTGGGATCAGGTGCGCAACGTCGCGGGCGGGATGGGCGACTGGGCGGCCGCCGGACGGCCGGTGCTCGACTCGGACGGGCAGCCGGGCCAGGTCCGGTAGGCGTCCACCGATGGCCGTACCCCTCGTCTTCGCGCACCGAGGCGCGTCGTACGACCTGCCGGAACACACCCTCGCCGCCTACCTGCGCGCCCTCGACGAGGGCGCCGACGGGCTGGAGTGCGACGTCCGGCTGACCCGCGACGGGCACCTCGTCTGCGTACACGACCGACGGCTGGACCGGACCAGCAACGGTCGTGGGCTGGTCAGCGCCCGCACCCTGGCCGAACTCGAGAAACTCGACTTCGGCTCCTGGCATCCGGGCGGCGTACCGGCCGACGGCGACGAGGTGCTCGACGACTCGCGCATCCGGCTGCTCACCCTGGAACGGCTGCTGGAGACCGTCCTCGCCGCCGGCCGGGCCGTCCGGCTGCTGGTCGAGACGAAACACCCGTCCCGCTACGGCGGCAACGTGGAACGCGAGCTGGTCGCCCTGCTGCGCCGGTACGGCCTGGCCGAGCCGCGCCCCGACGCTCCGGTCCGGGTCACCGTGATGTCCTTCTCCGCGCTGGCCGTACGCCGGATGCGGACACTGGCGCCCGCGCTCCCGACCGTGCTGCTGCTGGAGGTGCTGCCCCGCTGGATGCAGTCGGGTCGGCTGCCGTTCGGCACCGGCATCGCCGGCCCCGGGATCGCGCTGGTGCGGGCCCGCCCCAGGCTGGTGCCCGCGCTGCGCGCCGCCGGCAATCAGGTCTACGTCTGGACCGTGAACGAGCCGGCCGATCTCGATCTCGTGCTGGCCGCCGGGGTCGACGGCGTGATCACCGACCGCCCGGCGCAGGCGCTGGCCCGGTTGCACCGGTGAGTCCGCTCGGGGGTGCCCGGGAACGCGAGCGGCAGTGCACACTCGGGAGCATGCCGGACCGCACCGACTACTCGGCTCTCATCGCCGGGCACACCGCCGTCATCGAGATGATCAACTCAGGTGACGCGGGCCTGCCGGTCCTGAACCAGCTGCTCCGGGTGGCCCAACCGGCGCTCGGCGCCGCGGGGATGGCGTTCGTGGAGTTCGCACCCAGTGGCGGCCGGGTGATCGCCGCCACCGGTGCCGCCGAATGGACCGTCGGCCGGCCGCTGCCGGTCAGCGACCCGGTCACCAGCTGCCTGCTGGCCGGGCCGCGCCTGCAGAGCGTACGGACCGAGCAGCTGGCCAATCAGCTCGGCACCGAACTGGTCGAACGCGGCCTGCGACGGATGGTCGTCTCCCGGGCGGAGATCGGCGGCCACACCGTCGGCAGCCTGCACGCTCTCTACCCCGCCGGTGACGAGGAGCCCAGCGCCGAACAACGCGGGGTGGTCGGTTACCTCAGCTCCTGCATCGCCCACATGTACGGCGACCAGAGCGGCCTACCGGTGCACGGCGACGGTCCGGTGGT
The DNA here is from genome assembly GCF_019697375.1 of Micromonospora tarapacensis. NCBI lineage: Bacteria > Bacillati > Actinomycetota > Actinomycetes > Micromonosporales > Micromonosporaceae > Micromonospora > Micromonospora tarapacensis. The sequence continues at coordinate 5,033,825 of NZ_JAHCDI010000004.1, forward strand.
GGCGGCGCTCGCCGACGGACTGGCCGTCGTGGACCGCGACGGCCACGTGCGGCTCTGGAACCCGGCCGCCGCCCAGGTCACCGGCCGCGCCGTCGCCGAGGCGATCAATCAGCCACTACCCTTCCCGCTCCCGCCGTCCGGGCAGGTCCTCGACCACCGCCTGCCGGACGGCCGCTGGCTCCGGGTCACCTCGGGTGAACTGCCCGGCCCGGGCACCCTGCGCGTGGTCACCTTTCGGGACATCTCCGACCAGCAGCGGCACGACCACGAGCGGGATCTCTTCGTCGCGGTCACCAGCCACGAACTGCGTACCCCGGTGACCGTCATCAAGGGGTACGCGGACACCCTCACCGACCACTGGGAGTCGCTGAACGACACCGACCGCCGGCAGGCCGCCCGGATCATCGGCCAACGGGCCAACGAGCTGGCCCGGCTGCTCGACCGGCTGCTCTCCTCCGCAGCCGAGGCCTGGCCGGGTGACGGGCCACCCGCCCCCTTCGACCTCGGCGAGACGTTGCGGGTCGCGGTCGCCGACCTGCCGGCGGAGCTGCGCCGCCGGACCACCCTCCAGCTGCCGGCCGAACTGCCCAGGGCGGTCGGACACCGGCAGAGCCTGGCCACCGTCCTGACCGAGTTGGCCACCAACGCCGGCAAGTACTCCCCAGCCGGCTCGGCGATCGACATCGGTGCGGGAGCGGACGGCCAGACCGTCTGCTTCCGGGTCAGCGACCGCGGCATCGGAGTCCGCCCGGAGCACGTCGAACGCGCCTTCGACCGGTTCTGGCAGGGCGACTCCGGCGACCGGCGCCGCTATCCCGGCACCGGCCTCGGCCTCTATCTCGTCCGCCGGATCGTTGAACAGCAGAATGGATGGGTATTCCTGCGACCGAGGACCGGTGGGGGTACGGTCGCCGAGGTGCGGCTGCCCCGCAGGTGAACCGGCGGGAACAACGGGGGGGCGGAAGAGGGGCGGAAGTGGCGACGGGAGCGGTCGAACGAGCTTGGTGCGTGGTGGTGCCGCAGCACGCCAGCGGCGCACGGGTCGCCCGGCATCGGCTCGCCGCCGAGCTGACCGGGGTCGTGTCTCCGGCGGTGCTGGCGGATCTGGTGGCGGTCCTGGCCGAGTTGGTCGGCAACGCCGTCCGGCACGCCGATCCGCTGCCGGGCGGGGTCGTCCGGGTGGCCTGGCGGGTGCGCACGACGCCCGAGGGGCCGCAGGTCCGACTGCAGGTCACCGACGGGGGTGCCGTCGGCGGCCCGCGGATCCGTCCGCCGGACATGGCGGCGGCCGACGGTCGGGGCTTGCACATCGTCAACGGCCTGGCCAGCAGCTGGGGTGTGGCACGCGACGGCCTCGGCCAGAGCGTCTGGGCCGACTTCGACCCCGTCCCGCAGCGGCCGGATCTGGTGACCGCGGGCTGAGCCGGCGCGCACTGCCGGCGCCGGGAGGGCGGGCGGCTGCGGCAGGGCGGGTCGTGCCCCACGGCCCGGCGGGGGCCTCTAGGCTGTGTCGCCGTGAGCAAGCGTCGAAAGAACCAGCGGGCCGCCGCGCCGACGGCCAAGCGCGAGCGGATCCGGGACGTCTTCGTCCCCCGCCCCTTCGAGGGGTTGGTCGACGAGGCCGGGTGGATCGCCCTGCGGGAGTTGGTCCCGGCCGCCTCCGCGCCGCTGCGGCTCACCCCGGCGCTGGCCGAGGAGTACGGCGACCGGCCGGTCACCCTGGCCACCGTGCTCCCGATGGCCGCGCCCGCGATGAGCCGGGCGGACGGCCAGGTCCTCGTCGGGCTCCAGCGCCACCTCCAGTCCGGCGACGTCTCCCGAGACCTGGCCGAGTCGGTGCTCTGCGCGCTGCGGGCCGCGCCCGGCGCTCCCGTTCCGGTGCCGCCGCTGCCCGGTCCCGGCCCCCGGCTCCAGGACATCCTGGTGGACGGCCCGCTGGAGATCACCCTGCACGAGGGTTTCGAGTTCTGGCTGGCCCCGGAGGCCGCCGAGGACCCGACCGTGCGGGCTTCCCTGGAGCGGGCCAACGCGGCGATCTATCCCACCGTGCGGCTGGCCGCCGCGCGGGCCGCCTACTGGTGCCGGGTGCCGGAGAAGGCCCACGTCCGCTGGGTGCTGCCCGAGGCCGAGGAGGCCGCCCTGGACGCGCTGGCCAGACTCGGCGCCGACGGCTCGCTGCCCCTCGGCGAAGGGACGAAGCTCGCGGGCATGTTCCGGGCCCATGGGCGGCTGGTGCCGGTCTGGGACCTGCCCGAGGACGCCCCCGCCGCCGACTGGGAGGACCCGGTCGCCGACTTCGCCAAGCGGTACACGGAGGCGCTGGCGCAGACCGGCCCGCTCGACGCTGCCGCGCGGCGCTCCCGGCAAGGGCTCCTCGGCCGCCAACTCACCCTGCGCTGACTGCCTCCCGGCTCAGGCGGGCGGTGCCGTCGCGGCGGCTCCGGTCTCGCGCAGCAGGGGACAGGACATGCAGCGTGGGCCGCCCCGACCCGAGCCCAGCTCGGAACCGGCGATCGGGATCAGCTCGACCCCGGCCCGCTCCAGCTGCGCGTTGGTCTCGACGTTGCGCTCGTAGCCGACGCAGAGCCGGGGTGCCAGCGCCAGGGTGTTGTTGCCGTCGTCCCACTGCTCCCGCTCGGCGGTCACCGGGTCGAGCCCGGTGTCGATCACCCGAAGCCGGTCCAGGTCCATCGCGTCCGCGGCGGCCCGCAGGAACGGTGCCGGGCCGTCCACCCGCGGATCCTCGCCGTCCGTGCCGGCGATGACCGTGTACGCGGACAGCGTGTCGGCGGCGTTCGGGTACATCAGCACCGTGTCGACATCGACCATCGTGCAGATGGTGTCCAGGTGCATGGTCGCCCGTTCCTGTGCGATGGGGACGACGAGGATGGTGTGCGCGAGCCCGGCGGCGAAGACCCGGCGGGCGAGCCGTTCGGCACCGGCCGGCGTCGTCCGTTCACCCACCCCGACGGCCAGCACTCCCGGTGCGAGGAGCAGCACGTCGCCGCCCTCCAGATGCTCCAGGCCCGGCCGGTAGACGAACCGGGTCCCGGCGAACCGCGGGTGGTGCCGGTAGATCGCGTCGGTAAGCGTGGTCTCCCGCCGCCGGGCCGGCATCGCCAGGCTCGTCACACCCACCCGGTCCCCGATCCACAGTGACGAGTCGCGGGTGAACAGCAGGTTCGGCAGCGGGTCGACGATGAAGTCGTGGCGATCCATCAGGGTGTAGACCAGCCCGCCGGGGCGGTCCCGGCCGACCCGCAGCTCCTCGTGGGCCAGACCGGCGACGAGAACGCCGGCGAGCGCGGCCGGATCGAGGTAGGCCAGGTGCGCGGCGACCCGGGCGCGCAGGGTGTCGCCGAGTCGCGGCGAGTTCAGCACCTGTCCGGTCAACTCGGCTCGGACGTCCGCCACGGCCAGTGTCTCGGTGAGCAGGTCGGTGAGATAGAGCACCTCGACGCCACGGGTCCGAAGCGCGTCGGCGAAGGCGTCGTGCTCCTCCTGCGCCCGGCCGACCCATGGGATAGCGTCGAACAGCAGGGAGTCGTTGTTGCGCGGGGTGAGCCGGGCGAGTTCCGGTCCCGGCCGGTGCAGCAGCACGGTGCCGAGTCGGCCGACCTCACTGTCCACGTAGTGGGTCACCTTCGCAGCGTAGGGCAGGGTTTGGCGGCATCCGGTAAAACGACCGTGGGTGAATATGGCATTCATCCACAGTCATTCCGGCGCTCCGGCTTGCCGACTACCCGGACCGGCAACGTAGGGTAGTGAGAACGTAACTTCGAGGGACCTTTTGCCGGAGGTCGCGATGACTGTCTTCCCCGCTCGTCGAGCCGTACCCTCCACCCGGGCACTGCCGCCCGTGTCGGTGCCGCACCCCCGGGTCGAGACGCCAGGGGTGGTCGCAGCCCCCCGCCCGTCCCCGTTGGAGTGGGCCCGCCGTCGCCGCGCCGAGCGGGGCGCCCGGCGCCTGGAGGCGGCCGGCGCCCGCGCGCTCGGCCAACTCGACCACCTCGGTCCGGCGTGGCACGTCATCGACTGGCCCCGCACGGACGCCGCCGACATCCTGCTCGACGACACCGAGGACAATCGCGCCGGGTTCCTCGCCATCGGTCCGAGCGGGCTGTTCGCCGTCACCATCGCCGATCACGGCCGGGCTCGTGTCCTGGTCGCCGGCGACGTCGTGCAGATCAACGGCAAGCGTCCGCCGTACGTGGCCGAGGCCCGCCGCGACGCCAGGCGCGCCAGCAAGGCGCTGACCGCCGCCGTCGGCCACCCGATCCCGGTCACGCCGGTGCTCACCTTCGTGGGTTCGGGTGTGATCAGCGTCTACGGCCTGCCCAAGGACTGCCTCATGGCGACCCACCGGGAACTCGACCGGTTGCTCGTCGCCGGTGGCAACCGGATCAGCCCGGCCACCGCCGAGAAACTGTCCCGGGTGGCTCAGCACCCCGGCACCTGGATGACCGGCGGGTATTCCGCGGCGGCCGACTACCGGTGGTACGAGGACGGCCGAACGGCCGCTGACAAGCCGGCCGGGCGGCGGTAACGTCTGCGGCGATGCCACGCGGCCGGGCACGGCACGGCTTCCACCGGCCTACGCCGTCGTCGACCGGGCACTGATCAGCACCGACGGCTCCGGACGCCCAACGCGGTCGGCGGTCTTGGCCGCGACCGGCTAGCGTGGACGTACCCTCGGTGTGCATAGGAGGCTCGGTGGCCCACGTCGAACTCTCGCTCTCGGAAGTGTTCGTGCCCTCCGCAGGGACACCGACAGAGCAGGGGTACGACAACATCGGCCGGTGGTCCGCCACGGTGTCCCGCGCGGACGAACCGTGCCTGCTCATCGACGCCGAGACCCTGGTGATGGCGGTCTCCGCCGCCGGCTGCGACCTGCTGCGCCTGGGTGCGCCGGAGGACGTGATCGGGCTGCCGCTGCTCGACGGCGGGTTGCGCCTGCTGGACTTCACCGCCTACCGGGGCGAGTTGGCCGAGCCCGAGATCGACAAGATCCCGCCGCTGCTGGCGCTCTCCTCCGGCCGGCTGGCCCGTGGGCTGCTGCGGATCGAGGCGGCGGCCGAGGGCGCGCCGGACGCGACAGTCGACGCCATCTCCACACCCGTGCTCGCCGACGGCACCGTCGCCGGCTCGCTCACCTTCTTCTCCGAGGTCTGACCCGCCCGCCCATCCACGAGCTCCCCCGCTCCGCCCCGAGGAACGCCCCCGTGCCGCCCATCCCACCCCGTCGTGCCGCCGACCGGTCGGCCGGCCCGACTCCGCCACCACGCCAGCGCCTGGCCACCGCCGTCACGCTGGCCGCACTCCTGCTGGCCGGATGCGGCGCGCCACCGGAGGTGCGCGACGGGCCGGGTCGCCTGCCGACCTGGGCACCCACCGCGACGCCGAGCACGGCGGCGACCCCGACCCTGGTGCCGGGCGGGCTGCCCACTGCCGACCCGCACAGCCCCTCGGCCGACCCGGGGCTGATCGCGGTCGCCTGCCAGGGCGACCCATCGGCGCAGCGGATCATCGGCCTGGTGCGTGGCCGCAGCGGACTGCTGCCCAAGGACGCGAAGGTCAGCGTCGGCAGCGGTCCGCTGTGCGCCGCCGGCTGGCAGTTCACCACCATCGCCGTGGCCGGATACGAACCGCTTCAGGTGGTCACCCGTGAGCAGACCGGCACCCTGCGCCTGGTCACCGCCGGCACCGACGTGTGCACCGTCGAGGTGCGGGTGGCCGGCCCGGTCGGCATCCGGACGCTGGCCTGCGGCAGCGACGATGGCGGGCTCTCCGTGCCGGTTCCGTCGACCCCGTCGCCCACACCCTCGACCCCGTCGCCGTCGCCGTCCAGTTCGTCGCCGACCCCGGCTGCGTAGGCTGGGCGCATGCCGGGAACACCGCCGACCCGTTTCGTCTACCTCGGGCCCGAGGGCACCTTCGCCGAGCAGGCACTGCGTACCGTGCCCGCCGCCGAGCGGGGCAACCGCACGCCGGCCCGCAGCGTCGGCGAGGCGCTGGAGGCCGTACGCGTCGGGGACGCCGATGCCGCCCTGGTGCCGCTGGAGAACTCGATCGGCGGCGCGGTCGGGGTGACTCTCGACGAGCTGGCCGAGGGGGAGCCGCTGATGATCACCCGAGAGGTGATCCTGCCGGTGGAGTTCGTGCTCGGCGCCCGACCGGGAACCTCCCTGCCGGCGGTACGCAGCGTCGCCGCTCATCCGCAGGCCTCCACCCAGTGCCGGGGCTGGCTGCGGACGCAACTGCCCGACGCGATCGTGGTGGACGTGCTCTCCAACGGTGCGGCGGCGGCCGGCGCGGCCAACGGCGAGTACGACGCGGCTGTCTGCGCCCCGATCGGCGCGGCCCGGCACCGCCTCGCCGTGCTGGCCGACAAGATCGCAGACCACCCCGACGCGGTGACCCGGTTCGCGCTGTTGTCCCGGCCCGGCCCGCCTCCACCGCCGACCGGAGACGACGTGACGTCGCTCGCCGTCTACATCGCGCACGACCGGGTGGGTGCGCTGTTGTCCGTGTTGATGGAACTCGCCGTCCGGGGCGTCAACCTGACCCGGATCGAGTCCCGGCCGACGGGTGAGGCGCTCGGCCGGTACGTCTTCTTCCTCGACTGCACCGGCCATCTGGCCGATGTCCGGCTCGGGGAGGCGTTGCAGGGGCTGCGCCGGGTCTGCGCCGATGTCCGCTTCCTCGGCTCGTACCCCCGGCACCGCTGGGGCGCGATGACGGGCGAGCGCCCGGTGGCCGCCCCGGCCGGTCTCTCCGATGCCGACTACACCGACGCCGCCGCCTGGCTCGCGCGGCTGCGGGCCGGCGAGCTGAGCTGAGCACCCGGGTCCGGGACCCGGGTGCGGCTCATCGGAACAGACCGCCCAGCACGCCACCCTGATCCTGCTGGCCGCTGCCCATGACCGGCGGTTCCTCCGACGGCTGGACGACGACGAAGCCGTGGCCGGCGAAGCTCATCGTGTACGCCTCACCGGTGCTGCGGCCGAGCAGGGTGCCGAGCCCGATCTGGTCCGCCCGGTGGTAGCCCGTCTGCAGGCTGGCCGACCAGCAGACGGCGGCCTGCGGGTCGACGTAGGTGGGTGCGTCGACGTTGAGCACGACCGGGGTGCCCCGGGTGGTGACGGCGATCCTGCCGTGGCCGGTGAAGACGCAGTTGAACAGGCCGGACGAGGCCATGCCGGCCCCGCCGGCCATCTTGATGTCGTACCCCAGGGTGGCGTCGAAGGCCAGCACGCTGGACCCGTTGATGGAGAGCGCGTCCCCCGGCTCCAGGTCGATGACGTGCACGTCCTTGGCGAAGTCGGCGAGGAAGACGTCCCCGCGACCGGTGAGCTTCATCAGCGGGACGCCCTCGCCGGTGAGCTTCTGCTTGAGAAAGTTGCCCAGCCCGCCGGAGCCGAGCGCCTGGAACTGCACCTGCCCCTGGTACGCCACCATCGAACCGACCCGGGCCATCGCCTCGCCGGCAAGCTCGATCTTCAACATCTTGGAGTTCTGCAGCCGCATCCCGGGCTGCGCCGACTCCTGTTCCAGGTTCGCCGCCGAAAACAGCTCGCTGCGCATGGGGTTCCTCCCGTACTCGCCGTGTCTGGCCGAGACGGTAGAGCCCGGCCGCAACCGACCCGGCGGGTGGCGGCACCGTCAGCCCCAGCCCAGTTCGTGCAGGCGTGCGTCGTCGATGCCGAAGTGGTGGGCGATCTCGTGCACCACGGTCACGGCGACCTCCTCGACGACGTCGTCGTCGGTGTGGCAGATGCGCAGGATCGGCTTCCGGTAGATCAGGATGCGGTCCGGCAGGACACCGGCGTAATCCCAGCCCCGGGCGGTCAACGCGTGGCCCTCGTAGAGACCGAGCAGATCCTCACCGGGCGGCGGGTCGTCCTCGACCAGGATCACCACGTTGTTCATGAGCGCCAGCAGCTCCTCCGGAACCTCGTCCAGCGCCTCCCCCACCAACTCCTCGAACCGCTCGCGTCCCATCTCCACCGCCACCCCGTCATTCTCCCCCAGCCGACCCGCGACCTTGCACTCCCGGTAACGGAGAAAAGGATGCAGAACGCATTACCGCAACCGAAAGTGCAAGATCGACGCGGGCGGGAAAGCGGATCAGGACGTGAGGCGGGCGGTCAGGGTGATCTCGGCGCCGGGCGAGAGCAGGCGGGAGATCGGGCAGTGCTGCTTGGCGGTCTCGGCCAGCTTGGCGAACTGCGCCTCGTCGATGCCGGGCGCCTCGCCGACGGTCTCCAGGTCGATCCGGGTCACGGTCATCCCCGCGTCGGTCTTGTCGAGGTGCACCTTCGCGGTGGTCTCCACGGAGGTCGGCGTCGTGCCGGCGTCGGCGAGCGCCTTCGAGAAGGCCATCGAGAAGCAGCCGGCGTGCGCGGCGCCGATCAACTCCTCGGGGTTGGTGCCCTCGCCCTCCTCGAAGCGTGACTTGAAGGAGTAGTTCCCCTGGAGCCCGCCCTTGCCGGTGCGGATCGTGCCGGACCCCTCGGTGAGGTTGCCCTGCCAACGTGCGGAAGCGGTACGGATAGGCATGCACCTGACGCTAGTCCACCGGACGTCGTCCGGCGACCGGGCGCCCCGGCCGCGCGTCGGTGTTCCTCGGCACGGCGGACCGGCTGTGCCATGATTCGACACAGACCTGCACGGCGCGGCGGGCGCGCGGCGTCCGGGCCACCAGGAGAGGGTGAGCACGATGACCCACGACCTCCCCGTCCCCCGCCAGGACGACCGCTCCGACGGGACCACCGTCGTCGAGTGGGGCACCGAGGCCGAGTCGCCCAGGATCGGCCGGTTCCGCCAGGCCTTCGCCGGCCTCGGCCACGACCACCGGGTGCCGGTGCTGCTCGCCGGGCTCGGTGCCGCGGCGGCACTGGCCTCGCTGCTGGGCGAGTGGTCGACGATCACCATCCCCAACGGCGGCCCGGATCCGGCCACCCCGCTCGAGGTGACCAGCGGCGTGTCCGACAGCGGTGGGCTGGGCAGCGCCTACCTGGTCGGTCTCCTCGCGCTCGGCGGCACGGTCGCGCTCGCGCTGCGCGGCACCACCGCGGTACGGGCCAATGCCCGGGTGACCGGCCTGGCACTCGCCGCCGGCGTGCTCGCCCTGCTGGCGGCGACCGTGTCGACGCTCGACGACACGGTCCGCCGGGCTTTCGTGTATTCGAACGACCCCGGTTTCGTCGTGGAACACGGCCGTGGCCTGCTCGTCGCCTTCGCCGCCGTCCTGCTGTTCGCCGCCGCGCTCGTCCGGGCCGCGCCCGAGCCGACCGGCGCCCGGGCCGCGCCCGCCGATCTCCCGGCCCAACCGGACGGTGCACCGGCGGACCCGGTCGGACGGCGACGGCGTGCCGGCCGCCGGTCCGGGGAGGAGGCGGAGCCGGACGAGCGACGTCCGCCGGCCGACATCACCGTCGCCCCGACCGTTCCCTTCGCCCGTGAGGCGCCGCCCGACTGAGCCGACCACCCGGACCGGCAGCCGCCGGACTCGGCTGAGCCGATCACCGGCGGAGGTTTCGCCCCCCGGTTGTCGGACCGCCACGGCCGAGCCGGTGAGCGGCCATCTCCGGGGTGTCGCCCGTTGGCACCCGATTCGCCTGGAAGCCATGGTTGCGACCAGTTGTGCGAGGTACGGTTGCTGCCCGCCGTCACGCCGGGCCCTCCAGACGAGGCGAACGGCTGGTCGCGACGGCGGCGGGCGAAGGAGGAACGATGACCCGCCCGGGCCTGCCCAAGCTGATCGCCACCGACCTCGACGGGACGCTCGTCCGCAGCGACGACACCGTCTCGGCCTACACCCACGAGGTCCTCGACCGGGTGCGCGCCGCCGGCATCCCGGTGGTCGGCGCCACCGGCCGCGGTCCCCGGCTGACCGAACTGACCCGCAACGACATCCGCGCCGCGGACTTCCTGGTGCTGGCCGGTGGTGGCTGGGTGGTCGACCAGAGCGACCCGACCGGGCCGGTGATGCTGCGCGACGAGCGCCTCTCCAGCGAGGTGCTCGCGGTCCTGCTGACCGATCTCGAGGCCGCGGTCGGCCCGCTGACGGTCATGGTCGAGGCCTCCGACGAACACGACGCCCCGCTCTGGGGCGACTATCACCCGGCCTGGCCCTACCAGGACCGCTTCGAGGTGCGCACCCGCGACGAGTGCCTCGCCGGCGACGTGATCAAGGCGTTCGCGCGTACCGCCGACCACCACGTGGACGAACTGCTGGCGGTGGCGCTGGAGATCATCCCGCCGCACCTCGCCAGCCTCACCCAGGCCGGGTTGGGCTTCATCGAGATCTGCCCGCCCGGAGTGGACAAGGCGTCCGGGCTCAGCGTGATCGCGCAGAGCCTCGGCGTGGACCCGGCCGACGTGCTGGTCTTCGGCGACATGCCCAACGATCTGCCGATGTTCGAGTGGGCCGGCTGGGGCCGGGTGGCCGTCGCCAACGCCCACCCGAGCCTGCGCGCGGTCGCCGACCACGTGACCCTGCGCAACGACGACGACGGGGTGGCGGTCTACCTCGACCGGCTACTGTCCAGGTGATGGATGGGACACCGCGGCTGGTCGCCAGTGACATCGACGGGACGCTGCTGCGCGACGACCGCACGTTGAGCGCCCGCACCGCCGCCGTGCTGGCTCGGATCTCCGCCCGGGGCACGCCGGTCGTGCTGGTCACCGGCCGGCCGATCCGCTGGCTAAAACTGGTGTACGACCAGCTGGCCGAGCCGCTGCCCGCGGTCTGCGCCAACGGCGCGGTGGTCTACGACCCGGTCAACGACGAGGTGCTGAGGGCCGACCCACTGGCCCCGGAACTCCTCGCCGAGGTGATCCGCCGGCTACGCGCCGAGCTGCCCGGGGTGAGCCTGGCGGTGGAGATCGTCGACGGCCGGCAGATGCGACACGAGGCGCACTACCCGCTGCGCTGGGACGCCGACGACGAGGCGATCCGGGCCGTGGAGACCGCCGAGGAGCTGCTGTCGATGCCGGCGGTGAAGTTGCTCGCCCGGGCCGCCGGCGAGCAGGACCCGGACCGGTTCACCCAGTTGGTCGCCACTGCCATCGCCGGATTGGCGGAGGCCACCCACTCCTCGCGTTCCGGGCTGGTGGAGATCTCCGCGGCCGGCGTGACGAAGGCGGCCGGGCTGGCCTGGTACTGCCACCGGATCGGCGTCGACGCGGCCGACGTGCTGGCCTTCGGCGACATGCCCAACGACGTGCCGATGCTCACCTGGGCCGGCCGGGCCGTGGCGGTGGCCAACGGTCACCCGGCCGTCCTGGCGATCGCCGACGAGGTCGCCTCCGCGAACTCCACCGACGGCGTGGCGGCGTACCTGGAGAAGGTCTTCGGGGCGGACTGAGCCGACGGACCGGCGTGCGGCCCGCCCACTGCGCGCCGCACGCCGGATCAGGTCAGAGGTACTGGCCGGTGCTGTGCCCCTCACCGCCGGGCTGGCCCATGCCGGGCATCCCCGGCAGCACGGCGGCACCGGGTCCGCTGGGCAGCGCCTGCCGGCCGGAACGCATCTGCTCCAACTGCACCCGGGCTGCCATCTGCTGGGCGACCAGGGCTGCCTGGATGCCGTGGAAGAGCCCTTCCAGCCAGCCGACCAACTGGGCGTGGGCGATCCGCAGCTCGCCCTCGCTGGGTGCCTGGTCCTCGCTGAACGGCAGCGAGATCCGCTCCAGTTCCTCGCGCAGTTCGGGGGCGAGCCCTTCCTTCAACTCCACGATCGACCGCTGGTGGATCTCCCGCATCCGATGCCGGCTGGCGTCGTCCAACGGAGCGGCCTTGACCTCCTCCAGCAACTGTTTGATCATGCTGCCGATCCGCATGACCTTGGCCGGCTGTTCGACCAGTCGCGACGGATCATCGCCGGGTCCGTCCTCGGTCTGCATGGTGCCGACGGGCCGACCGTCCGGCCCGACCACCACCACCGTTCCGGAATGCCCGGTGCCGTCCCGGCCGGGCTCGTCGTTCTCTCCAGCGGAGCGCGCTTCGGTCATGCCACCCATCTTTACCCAGTGGCCGGCACCGACGCCCGCCGGCCCGGCGGTCCGACCCCGTCGGGAGCCGCATCCCCGGTCGACGGTGAGCCGCGCTACCGTCGCCCAATGCCCTCGGATCCCCGGGCGGTGCTCACCCGCCCCGCGCCCGAGCCGGACGTGACCGTCGCCTACGGCGAGCACCCCGACCAGATCGCCGATCTACGCCGGCCGGTCGGCGCCGGCCCGCCCCGGCCGTTGGTGATCGTCGTGCACGGCGGTTTCTGGCGCGCGGAGTACGACCGGCGGCACACCGGCCCGCTGGCTGCCGCGCTGGCCGCGCTCGGGCACCCGGTCGCCCAGCTGGAATACCGGCGGACCGGGCAACCCGGCGGCGGCTGGCCCGGCACCCTGACCGACGTCGTGGTCGGGGTGTCCGCGCTGCCCCGGCTGGCCCAGGCCGCGCTGCCCGGCCGCGTCGCACCGACGCCGCCGGTCCTGGTCGGTCACTCGGCCGGTGGGCACCTCGCGCTGTACGCGGCGGCCCACGCACCGGGCGCCGTCGGCGGGGTCCTCGCGCTCGCCCCGGTCGCCGACCTGACCGAGGCGTACCGGCTGGACCTGGACGCCGGGGCGGTGGCCGCACTGCTCGGGGGCGGACCGGCCGACGTACCCGAGCGGTACGCCAGCGCCGATCCGCGTTTGCTGGTTCCCCTCCGGCCACGGACGGTAGTGATACACGGCACGTTGGATCAACAGGTTCCCGTCGGCATATCGCGGGACTACGTGGCCGCCGGACGGGCGGCAGGCGCCGATATCCACCTAGTTGAGCTTCCAGAATGCGAACATTTCGGGCTCATCGATCCCGAGTCGGCGGCCTGGCCGCAAGTTTCCAGCACATTGCGGTCTTTTCGTGAAGATCACTAACCATTGACGCAGCGTCGCGGAGCAGGTAGAACGCCGGAGGGGCGGATGCCGCCCGGCAACGCATTTGAAGGGAACCCGGTGTCGCAGATGAACCGCAGGCGGGCACTCCAGCTGCTGGCCGCGCTCGGTACGGGCGGACTCGTCGCCGGGTGCGGCTCCGACGCTGAGCAGGACGCCACCAGCACAGCGAGCCCGATCAAGATCGGCCTCATCGCGCCCCAGTCCGGCGCCGGCAAGACCATCGGCGACGAGCTGAGCAACGGATTCCAGCTGTACCTCGACCTCAACGAGGAACGCCTCGGCGGACATCCCGTCGACCTGCTCACGGCCGACGAGGGCGAGAACGTCAAGTCCGGCCAGGCCGCCGTCGACGGGTTGCTCAAGCAGGGCGTGCTCGCCCTGACCGGAGTCGCCAGCACGGCGGTCATGTTCGGCATCCGGGACACCGTCGAACAGGCCCGGGTTCCGCTGATCGGCTCCAACGCCTCACCCGCGAGCCTGCAGAGCGTCGTCTACATCTGGCGCACGTCGTACGTCCTCGACGAGGCGGCGCGGGCGCTCGGCCGCTTCATGAGGGAGGAACTCGGCCCCTCCGACCGGATCGCGACGATCCTGCCGGAAGGTATCGTCGGCGTCGAGGACGTGTTGCGCGGCTTCCGCCAGGAGTTCGGCGAGTCCGATCCGCGCATCGCCAGCCAGGTGACCTGGACCTCGGGCACCGCCAGCCCCAGCAAGACCGCCTACGTCTCCGACATCAACCGGGCGCTGGCCGGCAACCCCTCGGTCGTCTTCTGCTTCTACTCCGGTTCGGCGGCGGCGGAGTTCATCATGCAGCTGCGCGACGCCGGTTTCCGGGGCAGCATCTACGCCCCCGGGTTCCTCACCGAGGGCTCGGTGCTGGAGGACATCAGGCCGGCCAACGACGCGCTCGGCATCCGGACGGCGTTGAACTACTCCGCCGACCTGAACAACGAGGCCAACCGCCGGTTCGCCTCGGCGTACCGCAAGAAGCACAACGTCTCGCCCACCACCTACGCGATGGCTTCGTACGACGCGGCAAAGGTGCTCGACCAGGCGATCCGCCTCGCCGGCCCGGCCCCCACCCCGCAGCAGGTCAACCTCGCGTTGGGCCGGATCGGGCAGATCGACAGCCCGCGCGGTGCATGGCAGTTCAACCAGCCGCGCACCCCGCAGCAGAAGTGGTACCTGCGCGAGGTGCAGCGCGACGGTCAGGTGCTGTCGAACGTACTGGTCAGCGAGCTGGCCACGCTGGGCTGATCACGAGGGCACCGGCTGCTCAGTGCCGCAGTTCGGCGATGCAGCACTTCACGCTGCCGCCGCCCTTCTTGAGTTCGGTCAGCTCCACCGGCACGGGCGAGTAGCCGGCTGCCTTCAGCCGCCCCGCGAGCCGGGTCGCCTCGCCGTTGAGCACCACGTTGGCCCCATCGCTGACCAGGTTCAACCCGAAGGCTAGGGCGTCGTCGTCATCGGCCAGCACGGCGTCGGGGAAGAGCTGGGCGAGCACCTTCTGACTGGCGGCGGAGAACGCGCCCGGGTAGTAGACGACGTTGCCGTCGTCGATCGAGGCGAGCGCGACGTCCAGGTGGTAGAAGCGCGGGTCCACCAGCCGCAGCGAGACCACCGGACGGCCCAGCGCCTCCTGCGCCTCGGCGTGCGCCGGCAGCTCGGTACGGAAGCCGTGCCCGGCCAGGATCAGCCCGCCGTGCGCCTCCGGCAGGTACGCGAAGTCGCCCTCGCCCTCGTTGGTCTCGTTCGGTGCGATGAACCGCCAGCCCTGCGACTCGTGGAACGCCCGATGCGCGGCGGCCTCGGCAGCCCGCTGCTGGTGCTTGAACCGCGCCCCGTAGACCGTCCCGTCGATCATTAAGGCGCCGTTGGCGGCGTAGACCATGTCGGGCAGGCCGGATTCGGGGGCCAGCAGGTGCACCTCGTGGCCGAGACCGACCAGGGTTTCCCGCAGGCGGTCCCACTGCTTCACCGCCAGTTCCGCGTCGACCCCGGCGGTCACGTCCATCCACGGGTTGATCGCGTACTCGACCGCGAAATGCTCCGGCGAACACATGAGATATGTCCGCTTTCGCGGCACTCGCTGCTGGTTCACGGTGACCAAGGGTAGGTAGGGTACAACTTTGGTAACAGCCGCAAACATTGCTTCTCTGAGGCGGAACATTGCAGATCGACGCCGTTGACCAGCGAATCATTGCGTTGCTCGTCGCTGACGCTCGCGCCTCGTACGCAGACATCGGCACCCGGGTGTCGCTCTCCGCTCCGGCAGTCAAGCGGCGGGTCGACCGGCTGCGGGCGGCCGGGGTGATCCGGGGATTCACGGCCATCGTGGACCCCGCCTCGGTCGGCTGGACCACCGAGGCCTTCGTCGAGCTGTTCTGCGCCGGCCGGACCACCCCCGCACAGATCGGCGCCGCAGTGCGGCGTCACCCCGAGGTGGTCGGTGCGTACACCGTCTCCGGCGAGGCCGACGCGCTGGTGCACCTGCGTGCCGCCGACATCTCCCATCTGGAGGAGGCGTTGGAGCGGCTGCGGGCCGAGACGTTCGTGACCTCCAGCCGCAGCACCATCGTGCTCTCCCGGCTGGTGGAGTCGCCGGGCGTCGGCCCGTCCGGCGACTGATCCACACCGGCGTCCGGCGAACCCCGGCACGGCGGGTGGAACCGGACGCGCGGCCGGTGCGTCGAACCGCTCATGAGACGGGGAACGAAGGTAGCCGCGACGGGTGGTGCGCTGGTCGCACTCGCCCTGCTCGCCGGCAGCGTGGCAGCGACAGGACCGGTGCCGCGGGCACCCCGCACCACCGCCCCGCCGATGGTGCCGGTCGGCCTGGTCTCCTTCGACTCCTGCGCCGACGCCATCACCGAGCTGCGTGCGGCGGCCAGCGCCTCGGTCGGGCCCTACGGATTCGGCGGCGAGGCGGTGCTGTTGGGCGACCGGGCGGCCATCGGCGGCGCCGAGTCGACGACGCGGACCTTCGCCGAAGCGCCGGCCGGTGCCGCGCCCCCCGGCGGCGGAACGGACCACTCCACCACGAACAACCACGAGGCCGGCGCGGACGAACCGGACCTGGTCAAGACCGACGGCCGGCGAATCGTCACGGTCACCAACGGCGTGCTGCGGGTGATCGACCCGGCCAGCCGCCTGATCAGCGCGAAGCTCGACCTGACCGGCGGGCGGGAGGAACTGCGCTGGTCGGAGCACCGGCTACTGCTGCTCGGTGACCACGCGCTGGTGCTCGCCGAGGACCTGCCGGCGCCGGACGGCGTCCACCGGTCCAGGTGGCGGCCTGGCGGGACTCGCCTGCTGCTGGTCGATCTGGCCGGAGGGGCCCGGGTGCTCGGCACCTACCGGATCGAGGGCAGCACCGTCGATGCCCGGCTGACCGGCGACACCGCCCGGGTGGTGGTCCGCACCGGGGTCCGCCTGGAGTTCCCGTTTGAGAAGTCGGGCGCTGACCCCGTCCGGACCGAGCGGAACCGCGAGGTGATCGCGCGGGCCGGGGTCGAGGCGTGGCTGCCGGGGTACGAGTGGACGGCCGGCGACGAGCGGCACACCGGTCGGGTCGGCTGCGACCGGCTCAGCCGCCCGAAGCGGATGACCGGTTCGTCCACGCTCACCGTGCTCAGCTTCGACCTCACCGCCGACCGGCTCGGCGACGGTGATCCGGTCGCGGTGGCCGCCGATGCCGACACCGTCTACGGCACGGCGACCAGCCTCTACCTGGCCGGCCGGCGGCCGATGCCGGCAACCACCTCGCCCCGCTGGCGGCCGGCGCCGACCGGCCAGGTCACCGACATCTACCAGTTCGACACCGCCGCGCCGGGCCGTCCCCGCTTCCTCGCCGCCGGTTCCGTCCCCGGCTGGCTGATCAACCAGTACGCGCTCTCGGAGTGGGCCGGCCACCTGCGGGTAGCCACCACCACCGGCGATCTCGGCGGCGAGGAACGGACCTCCGAGTCCGCCGTGCGCGTGCTGCGCCGGGACGGCGGGGCACTGGAGCCGACCGGGATGGTCGGCGGCCTTGGACGCGGCGAGCGGATCTACTCGGTGCGCTATCTCGGGCCGGTCGCGTACGTGGTCACCTTCCGGCAGACCGACCCGCTCTACTCACTGGACCTGACCGATCCGGCCCGGCCCAGGGTCACCGGCGAGCTGAAGATCACCGGCTATTCGGCGTACCTGCACCCGCTGTCCGACGGGCGCCTGCTCGGCGTGGGCCAGGAGGCCGATCGCGAGGGCAGGGCCGAGGGCGTGCAGGTGTCCCTCTTCGACGTCCGCGATCCCGCCCGGCCGAGCCGCCTGGACCAGTGGCATCTGCCCCACGGGTGGTCCAGCGCCGAGCACGACCCGCACGCCTTCCTGTACCGGCCGGAGAGCGGGCTGGTGGCGCTGCCGGTCGACGCCGGCATCCGGCTGCTCCGCGTCACCGGCGACACGATCAGCGAGATCGGCGCGGTGACCCATCCCAGCATCGAGCGAGCGACCCACCGCCGCCCATCGGCGTCGTCGCCGGCGGTACGCCGGTCGCTGGTCGTCGGCGACGTGCTCTGGACCGTCTCCGACGCGGGACTGCGGGCCAGCGACCCGCTCACCGCCCGGAGCCTGGACTGGATCGCGACGACCTGAGCCTTCCTCCCCCGCGGGTGGGGCCCGGTTTCTCGGGGTTTCCGGGCCTCACCCGCGCCCTACAGGTACATGCCGGTGCGGTGCTCACCCCGCCCCGGCTTGTCCCCCTCGCCGAAGAAGCGCTTGCCGCCGAACTCGCCGTGCAGGCGGTCGTCCAACTCGTCGGCGAGGCCGGTCATCACCTGCACCGCGAGCATCAGGTGGGTGGGCTGGAAGTTGCGGCCGAAGACCGGGATCGACGCCCACACGGTGTCGTCGGCACAGTAGAGACGCCCGATCGGCATCCGGTTGGTCAGCTCGGAGAGCTTCACGTAGAGCCGCTCGGTGGGCTCGACCTCGGTCAGCACGGGGGAGAAGACGTCGACCAGCGGCGGGTTGTCGCGAACCCGGACGAAGACCATCGCCGATCCGGCGCGGATGTTGATGTCGCCGTCGGAGTCGACCTGGACGCGATCGGAGTCCGACTTGAGCATGGTCGAGACGACGGTCCGGACCCGCTCGGCCAACTCCAGCACCTCGGTGTCGGCGCCGGCCTCGTCGGCGGCGGCCAGCACCTTCTCCAACTCGGTGCCGATCTCCCGGCCCAGGCCGACCTCGCTGCGCGCGGTCCCCAACGCCTCGCCGGGCAGTGGCTCACCCTCGGCGTCCTCCATCACATAGACCAGGAAGGCCGGGTGCGGGGCGCCGTAGACGTCGCGCAGAGTACGTGAGACCAGCGCGGCCAACCGGGTGGCCTCGTCCATCGCGCAGTCCACCCCGAACTGGTCCCCCGAGCCCTCCACCACACCCGGCGGCGACCAGCCCAGCGCGACCATGTCGGCGACCGCCGCCCGGTCCAGCCGGTAGCCCGGCGGCAGCGTGGCGTTGCCCACCGCCCGTGCGGCGAGCCGGCCATCCGGCCCGACCTCAAGGTAGACGGAATAGACGGCGTCGTCGGTGCCGGAGGCGGTCGGGTCGAGGGTCAGCTCCACGTGTGCTCCCGCCGGCAAAGCGGACAGCCGGGCAGCCAACGCCCGGGCGAACTCCCGCCACGCGTGGGTCACCTTCGCCCGCAGATCGGCCGTGCTCGGCTCGTCGAGCAGGATCGACTCGTGGTGCGCCGGCGTGCCGGGCGGCGCCGAGGGGTGGTCTGCCGTCATGATCGCCTCCGTCCGTTCCGGTCACCCTACCCAGCCGCCCGTTGGGACGGATCGGCGCGGACCGTGATCGGACAACGACGCCGAGGCGGTCAACCGGTGCCGCGCTCACCACCCAGCTCGACCGGCCAGCTGCCGGCCAGCCCGGCGAGGCGAGCGGCCGTCGCGGCAGGATCCGCGCCCCGCCCGACGGCCAGGCCGAACAGGTACGCGGTGACCGGTGCGCCCGGTCGCAGCACCTGATGGGCCACGTCCCGGGCCAGATCCAGCACGGTCGGAACCGGGACCTGCGCCGGGTCGAGGCCCAGCTCCGCACAGGCCGCCGTGACCCAGTCGTCCATCACCGTCATCGCGCCCACTCCTCCGCCCGGCGTACATCACGCTCAGTGTCGCAGTCGAACCAGGGCTCCAGGCCGTCGCCGGTCCACCTCACCTCGCGTACGGCCAGGTTGGTGAGCAGTTCGCGCAGCGGCGCGCCGGCCAGTTCGCCGCGACGCCCGGCGAGTCGGTCGAGGGCCGTACGCAGGGCGTACGGTCGCCACACCCCGCACAACGTCTGCCGCCGCCCCGACCCGTCCACGAAACACGCGCCGTCCACGCCCGTCCCCGAGCCGTGCCGGCCGGCCGCGTCGACGGGCTCGTCGTCGAGGTGACGCAGCAACTCGCGGACTGCGGACCGGTTCAGCAGCGGCAGATCGGCGGCGAGCAGGGCCACGGCCGGCACCTCGATGTCGAGCAGGGCGAGCCCGGCCGCAACGGCGGCGACCGGCCCGCCGCCCGGCGGCACCTCGCGGGTCAGCCGTACCCCGGCGAGCGCCGGCCCGGGACCGACCAGGATCCGGGGTGATGCGTCGGCGACCGCCGCAAGGACCCGCTCGCGCATCGGAACGCCGCCGACGGGCAGCGCCGGCTTGTCCCGCCCGCCCATCCGGCTTCCCGCACCACCCGCGAGCACCACCGCCGCGTACGCCCTCACGGCGTCACGGTAGCCGCCCGGCATCCTCCTCGGCCCGCGACCATGCGCTCCCGGCGAGCGGTGGGATGTGTGCTCCCCTGTCCCCGGCACGGGCGGGCAGGGTTTGGATGGTGGTGTGCGCGCCCTGTCGAGCTGATGGCGCAGACGGATCGCGGCGGCTCACCGCCTCGACGGGTAGCTGGTTGCCGAGGGCAACTGGTCGCCGCGCGAGCGGCCGACCTCCGAACAGCCGAGTCGGACCGCCAACGTGTAGGGCCGAGTCGTGAACGGCAACGCCCCTGAACGGCAACGCCCGTAGATTGGCCAGTAGATCGTGGACGGCCACCCCGTGGACGGCCAGATCGCGAGGCGTTCGGCATGGGTAGCCGGCGCGTGGGCGGGCGCGAGGGCGAGAGCGCAAACGGTTCAGCTCGACAGGCGCCGGTGGGGAGATACTGACCTGGCGAGGGCCGGAACCCGGCCCAACGCCGGACCGGGCCGGGCGCGAGGTATTGCGCGGCGGCCAGGATCGCGGCACATCCCGCGGGGCGGGGCCAGTCCCTCAGGGCGGAGGGGCATCCCGCGGGCGGGTGTGACGCGGCGGGGCGGCGGGGGAGGATGGCGGGGTGGGACGGGCTAGTGATCGACGCGGCGTGCTGCGGGTGGACCTGGACGCGACGGAGGCCGGACGTCGCCGGGCACGGCGGCCGGACACCGTCGCCGCCGAGGAGCCGTTGGAGATCCGGGTCGGTCCGGCCGGGCCGGGCCGGCGGCGACCGCTGACCGTCACCATGCGTACCCCCGGTGCCGATCTCGACCTGGCCATCGGCTTCCTGTTCACCGAGGGTCTGATCCGTTCGACGGACGACGTGTCCACGGCTCAGCTGTGCGCCGGCACGGACACCCCGAACACCTACAACGTGGTCGACGTGACCCTGGCGCCCGGCGTGCCGGACCCGGTCACCGACGCGACCCGGCACTTCCACACCACCAGCGCCTGCGGCGTGTGCGGCAAGGCGAGCATCGACGCGGTGCGCACCCGGTCGCTCTTCGACGTCAGCGGCGACTCGCTGGCCGTGCCGGCGGAGCTGCTGGCCGAGCTGCCACAGCGGCTGCGGGCCGGGCAGCGAGGCTTCGACCGCACCGGCGGTCTGCACGCGGCGGGCCTGTTCACCGCCGGCGGCGAGCTGTTGGTGCTGCGCGAGGACGTGGGCCGGCACAACGCGGTGGACAAGGTGGTCGGCTGGGCGGTACGCGAGCGCCGGTTGCCGCTGACCGGCCATGTGCTGCTGGTCTCCGGCCGGGCCAGCTTCGAGCTGACCCAGAAGGCGTGGATGGCCGGTGTGCCGCTGCTCGCCGCGGTCTCGGCACCGAGCACGCTCGCGGTCGACGTGGCCACCGAGGCGGGGCTGACCCTCGTCGGCTTCCTGCGCGACCGGACGATGAACGTCTACACCGGCGAACACCGGGTGACCGGCTGAAGCCACCGCCGACGTACAGGACTTGATGTTGTTCACCGCGATCGCCGCCGAGCGCGTCGCTTCGCCCGACGCCGGGCCCTGGGCAGGCCGGTCGCCGGCCAGCCGTCCAGCCTCGACGGGGGCACGCCCCGGCGGAGCAGGTCCTCCAGCAGCAGGGCGAGCGAGTAGTCGGGATGCTCGGTCAGCACCCGTTCCAGTGCCACGGCCGCCAGCGCGCCCTGCCCCGCGCGCCAGGCGGCGAACGCCAGCAGGGATCCCGGGGCGGCGATCAGCTCCGGCTCGGCCCGGCGCAGCACCTCCGCCCAGAACGCGGTGTCCTCGTCCCGACCGTCGGTGTGCTCCCAGGCGTGGTCGCGTACCGGGAGGTGGGTCAGGAGCAGGCACAGCCAGGCCAACTCGTCGTCGGTCAGCCGCTCACCGTCGCGGTGCCGCCCTCGGCTTGCCCGCAGGGCCGCCACCCCGGACGTCCGCAGTGCCCGCCCGCCGAGCAGGTCGGTGGAGGGTGCCGCCGCCAACAGGTCGGTGAGCCGTCGGTCCGCCCGTTCGGCGGCCTGCCGCATGGTCGCGCCGCCGGCCGGGGCGACCTGTGCGGCCAACGCCGCCCGGTCGGGCAACGCGACCTGGCCGGCGAAGACGGCCGCCGCCGGCACCGCGCTCGCCAGCGGGTCGTACGGCGTGCCCTCGGGCGGGCAGCACTCCGGCTGCGCGCAGACGTACGACCACCACCGCCCGTCGGTGACCCGCAGGGCGTCGAGGACGGTGAGCCCGGCGTCGGCCAGCGCGACCCGTATCGCGTCCACCGCCGGGGTCACCCGGGCCGCCGTGCCGTAGCCGATCACGGTGGCCGAGTCGGCGCCCTGCTGGGCGGTCACGGCGGCGATGTGCCCCGCCGGCTCGTGCGGATCGCCCTCGCCGGGCAGGTCACCGCGCGCGGCGAAGGTGATCCGCGAGCCGGACAGCGCCACCACCACGACGCTGTCGGCGGGATGGAAGCCGAGCAGGTACGGCACTGCGGCGATGAGGTCGGCGGGAGAGCGGACGGTGAGCCGGGGCAGGTCGGTCGAGTTCATGCAGGCAGCCTGCGAGCCGACTGGTGCCCACCGCTGCCCCTGTGGACGACACGCCGGTCGTCCACAGCTACTGACTGTATTTATGCAGCTCAGGCCCGATCGGACGGTCACCTCACGTCACCTGGCCGGCCGGAGGCGATACGTTGCGGGCATGGACCTGGCGTATCTGCGGGCGCATCCGGAGCACCTGCCGACCTTCCTGACCCACCAGCGGATCCGGGAGACGCCGGTGCCCGGCGGCAACATCTGCACGGCGTCCCGGCTGACCCTGGACGACGGCCATTCGGTGTTCGCGAAGACCTGGCCGCAGGAGGCGGGGCGGCCCGTGCCGGAAAGCTTCTTCGCGACCGAGGCGACCGGGCTGCGGTGGCTGCGCGAGGCCGGCGCGGTGGCCGTACCGGAGGTGCTGGTGACGCTGCCCGACCTGCTCGCGCTGGAGTGGATCGATCCGGGCGAGCCGAGCGCGGCGGTCGCCGAGCGCTTCGGCCGGGAGTTGGCGGCCCTGCACCGGGCCGGCGCGCCGGCGTTCGGCGCACGGTGGCCGGGGTTCATCGGGGCGCTGCCGGCGGACAACACCCCCGACGACGGTCCCTGGGCGCAGTGGTTCGCCCAGGCGAGGTTGCTGCCGTACCTGCGCCGGTCGGTCGACAACGGCGCCCTGCGCGAGACCGACGTCGCCCTGGTCGAGCAGGTCGTGGCCCGGATCGACGAGTTCGGTGGCGACGAGCCGCCCGCCCGGATCCACGGCGACCTCTGGCCGGGCAACCTGCTGTGGGGCGACGACGGTCGGATCTGGCTGGTCGATCCGGCGGCGCACGGTGGGCACCGGGAGACCGACCTGGCGCAGTTGGCGCTCTTCGGCGGTCCGCCGTATCACGAGCGGATCCTGGCGGCCTATCAGGAAAGCTGGCCGCTGGCCGGCGGCTGGCCGGCTCGGATGCCACTGCACCAGTTGCATCTGCTGCTCGTGCACACCGCCAACTTCGGCGCGGCCTACCGCGATTCGGTAACCAGGAGCGCCCGGGACGCCCTGAGCGGGGTCGGCCGCGCTACCGTCGACGGGTGACCTTCGCCCCGCCGACCGGCGGCGTCCTCGCCGACCGGTACGGCCGCGTCGCCCGGGACCTGCGGGTGTCCCTGACCGACAAGTGCAACCTGCGTTGCACCTACTGCATGCCCGCCGACGGACTGCCCTGGCTGGCCGGGCCGCAACTGCTGACCGACGACGAGGTGATCCGGCTGATCCGGGTCGCGGTGTGCCGGCTCGGGGTGGACGAGGTGCGGTTCACCGGGGGTGAGCCGCTCATCCGTCCCGGCCTGGTCGGCATCGTGGCGGCCGTCGCCGCGCTGGACCCGCGCCCCCGGATCTCGTTGACCACCAACGGCATCGGCCTGGAGCGCCTCGCCCCGGCGTTGCGCGCCGCCGGTCTCGACCGGGTCAACGTCTCGCTGGACACGCTGGACCGCGAGCGTTTCACCCGGCTCACCCGACGCGACCGGCTGCCCGACGTGCTGGCCGGCCTGGTCGGTGCGGCCGACGCCGGCCTCACCCCGGTCAAGGTCAACGCCGTGCTGATGCGCGGCGTCAACGACGACGAGGCACCGGCGCTGCTCCGCTTCGCCCTCGACCACGGCTACGAGCTGCGGTTCATCGAGCAGATGCCGCTGGACGCCCAACACGGGTGGGACCGGGCCGCCATGGTGACCGCCGAGGAGATCCTGGCCACACTGCGGGCCGCGTTCGACCTGAGCCCGGACCCGGCCGAACGCGGCGCGGCGCCCGCCGAGACCTGGCTGGTCTGCGGCGGCCCGGCCCGCGTGGGGGTGATCGGCACGGTCACCCGGCCCTTCTGCGGCGACTGCGACCGGACCCGGCTCACCGCCGACGGTCAGATCCGCAACTGCCTGTTCGCCACCGAGGAGTCGGACCTGCGCGGCGCGTTGCGGGCCGGGGCCGACGACGAGGAGCTGGCCCGGCGCTGGCAGGCGGCGACGCTGGGCAAGCGGGCCGGGCACGGCATCGACGATCCGTCCTTCCTGCAACCGTCCCGGCCGATGTCCGCCATCGGAGGTTGATCATGACCACCGTCACCGTCCGCTACTTCGCCGGGGCGCGGGCCGCCGCCGGCCGGGCCGAGGAGACCTCCTCCGCCGGGCGGTCGCTGGACGAGCTGCTGACGGAGCTGGCCGAGCGGCACGGTGAGCGGATGGTGCCCGTGTTGGCGGTGTCGAGTTTCCTGGTCGACGGCGTGACCTGTCATGATCGGCGGCAGCCGCTGCCGGCCGGGACGACGATCGACGTCCTGCCTCCCTTCGCCGGTGGCTGAGGGGGATCCACCTGTGTTCGCGGTACTCGGCTTCGTGGCCACCCTTGCCCTGGTCACCGGGCTCATCCATCTCTACCTGTGGAAGCGGCTGGTCAAGGACACCACGACGGCGGGGCGCTGGCGGCGGGCCGGCACGGTCACCTCGGTGGTGCTGGCGCTGCTCGTACCAGCGACCATGGTCGGCACCCAGGCCGGGATGTACTGGCTCGCCTGGCCCGGCTACCTCTGGCTCGCGCTGATGTTCTACCTGCTGGTGTTGCTCGTGGCGCTGGAAGTTCCGATGGTGGTGACGCGACTGGTGCTGCGCCGCCGGTCGGCGGTGGCCGCGCCGGAGCCGGTCCTGGTCGGCTCGCCCGGGCCGGCGCCGTCGACCGGTGGGCCGGCCGCGACCAATGGGCCGACGGCGACCGCTGGGCCGACGGCGACCGACGTCCCGGCCGACCCGCCGGCCGCCGGGGCGGTCGGTCCGGACCACGATCCGGGGCGGCGCCTGCTGCTCGCCCGGGGCGCCGCGATCTTCGCCGGACTCACCGCCACCGGGCTGGTCGGCTACGGTGTACGCACCGCGATGGGGCCGCCACAGCTGGACCGGGTGCAGATCCCGCTGGCCAAGCTGCCCCGCAGCATGGACGGCCTGCGCATCGCCACCGTCTCCGACATCCACATCGGGCCGCTGCGTGGCCGGGCGCACACCGAGCAGATCGTCGCCGCGATCAACCGTCTGGAGGTCGACATCGTCGCCGTGGTCGGTGACCTGGTCGACGGCACGGTGACCGAGTTGGGTGGGGCCGCGGCGCCGCTGCGTGGCCTGCGTTCCCGCCACGGCAGCTACTTCGTCACCGGCAACCACGAGTACTACTCCGGCGTGGAGGAGTGGGTGACCGAGGTCGACCGGCTCGGCCTGCGGGTGCTCCAGAACCAGCGGCTGGAGATCGCCGCTCGCGGCGGCGTGCTCGACCTGGCCGGGGTCAACGACGTCTCCGCGGCGGGCAGCGGCGTCTCGGCGCCGCCGGACTACGGCGCCGCCCTGGGCGACCGGGATCCGTCCCGGCCGGTGGTGTTGCTCGCCCACCAGCCGGTGGCCGCGCTGGAGGCCGCGAAGTACGGCGTCGACCTGCAACTGTCCGGCCACACGCACGGCGGCCAGATGGTCCCCTTCAACCTGCTGGTCCAGCTGGAACAGCCGGTGGTCTCCGGGCTGGGTGAGGTGGACGGGACGAAGGTCTACGTCACCAACGGCGCCGGCTTCTGGGGCCCGCCGGTGCGGGTCGGCGCGGAGCCACAGATCACCCTCGTCGAGCTCCGCTCGGCATAGCGCACCTCACCTTCAGCGCGTGGCGCCGCACGGGAGCACGGCCGGTCGTGGCAGGATGCGGCGTGCCCCCGTTCAGCGCCGTACCCTCCGATGGCTTCCCGCCATTCGTCGCGGACCTGCACATCCACTCGAAGTACTCGCGGGCCTGCAGCCGCGACCTGACCCTGCCGAACCTCGGCTGGTGGGCGCGGCGCAA
Organism: Micromonospora tarapacensis; assembly: GCF_019697375.1. Taxonomy (NCBI): domain Bacteria; kingdom Bacillati; phylum Actinomycetota; class Actinomycetes; order Micromonosporales; family Micromonosporaceae; genus Micromonospora; species Micromonospora tarapacensis. The sequence continues at coordinate 5,059,885 of NZ_JAHCDI010000004.1, forward strand.
GGGCATCGCCGTGCTCGGCACCGGTGACTTCACCCACCCCGCCTGGTACGACCACCTGCGGGAGACGCTGCTTCCCGCCGAGCCCGGTCTCTACCGGCTGTCGCCGGAGGCGGAGCGGGACATCGCCCGCCGGCTGCCGCCCCGGCTGGCCAGCGAGGCGCAGAGCGATCCGGTCCGGTTCATGCTCAGCGTGGAGATCTCCACGATCTACAAGCGGGACGACCGGACGCGCAAGGTCCACCACCTGATCTATCTGCCGGACCTGGACGCGGTGGGCCGCTTCAACGCCGCGCTGGGCCGGATCGGCAACCTGGGCTCGGACGGCCGGCCGATCCTCGGGCTGGACTCGCGGGACCTGCTGGAGATCACCCTTGAGGCCAGCGGTGACGGCTACCTCGTCCCGGCGCACATCTGGACGCCGTGGTTCTCCGCGCTGGGCTCGAAGTCCGGCTTCGACGCGATCGCCGACTGTTACGCCGACCTGGCCGACCACATCTTCGCCGTGGAGACCGGGCTCTCCTCGGACCCGGAGATGAACTGGCGGGTCGGCAGCCTGGACCGCTACCGGCTGGTCTCCAACTCCGACGCGCACTCGCCACCCGCACTCGGCCGGGAGGCGACCGTCTTCGCCTCGGCGCGGGACTACTTCGGCATCCGCGAGGCGCTGCGTGGCGGCGACGGGCTGGCCGGCACGATCGAGTTCTTCCCCGAGGAGGGCAAGTACCACGCGGACGGGCACCGGCTCTGCGGGGTGAACTGGGCGCCCGAGCGGACCCGGGAGGCGCAGGGACGCTGCCCGGAATGCGGCAAGCCGCTGACGGTGGGCGTGCTGAGTCGCGTCGAGGACCTCGCCGACCGGCCCGAGGGATACCGGCCGGCGCACCGCCCCCAGGTGACCCACCTGATCCAACTCGCCGAGATCCTCGGTGAGATCAACAAGGTTGGCCCGCGCTCGAGAAAGGTCGAGGGGAGGCTCACCGAACTGGTCGCCGCGCTCGGCCCGGAGCTGGAGATCCTGACTCGCGCCCCACTGGACGAGATCGGCCGGGTCGGCGGGGAACTGCTCGCCGAGGGCATCGGCCGGCTGCGCCGCGGCGACGTCCGCCGGGTGCCCGGCTACGACGGCGAGTACGGCGTGATCACCCTGTTCGATCCCGCCGAGTTGGGCGGCCCCGGTGTGTCCGCCGGGCAGGAGACGCTGTTCGACGTGCCGGTGCCGGCACAGCGACAGCCCGCGGAGCCGGCAGCGAAGCCGGACGCCAGGGCGAGGCGGCCGGCGGTGAAGGCCGAGCCGAAGCGCAGGCCGGCACCCCGGCACCGCCGATCGCGCCGCCGCCCTCCCGCACGAGCCGTTCGAGCCGATGCTCGCCGGCATGGAGGAGGTCGGCACCGGCCTGCTCGACCGGCTCGACGCGATGCAGCGGGTGGCCGCCTCGGCACCCGGTGGCCCGCTGCTCATCGTCGCCGGGCCGGGCACCGGCAAGACCCGTACGCTGACCCACCGGATCGCGTACCTCTGCGCGGAGCTGAACGTCTTCCCCGAGCAGTGCCTGGCGATCACGTTCACCCGCCGGGCCGCCGAGGAACTGCGGCACCGCCTCGACGGCCTCCTCGGTCCGGTCGCCGAGGACGTCACCGTCGGCACCTTCCACTCGCTCGGGCTGACCATCCTGCGCGAGAACGCCGAGGCCGCCGGCCTGCCGGACGGTTTCCGGATCGCCGACGACGCGGACCGGGCGGCGGCTCGGGCCGACACCGGCGACGACCCGAGCCGCTACACCGCCCTGCTGCGCAAGCAGGGCATGGTCGACCTGGACGAACTGCTCACCCTGCCGGTGACGCTGCTGCGGGAGGACCGGAAGCTGGTCGACCGCTACCGGGAACGGTGGCCGTGGATCTTCGTGGACGAGTACCAGGACGTCGACCCGGTGCAGTATGAGCTGCTGCGTCTACTCAGCCCCGCGGACGGGAACCTGTGCGCGATCGGCGACCCGGACCAGGCCATCTACTCGTTCCGGGGCGCCGATGTCGAGTACTTCCTGCGCTTCTCGCGGGACTTCACCGACGCCCGGCTGGTCCGGCTCAACCGCAACTACCGCTCGTCGGCGCCGATCCTGGCCGCCGCGGTGCAGGCCATCGCGCCGTCGACGCTGGTCCGGGGTCGCCGGCTGGATCCGGCTCGGCTCGACCCGGAGGCTCCACTGGTCGGCCGGTACGCCGCGGCCTCCGTCGCCGACGAGGCCGACTTCGTGGTACGCACGGTCGACGACCTGGTCGGCGGTCTGTCCCACCGGTCGCTGGACTCGGGCCGGATCGACGGCCGGTCGACCACGCTGTCCTTCTCGGACATCGCGGTGCTCTATCGGACCGACGTCCAGGCCGCACCGATCGTGGACGCCCTGTCCCGGGCCAACATTCCGGTGCAGAAGCGCTCGCACGACCGGCTGCGGGATCGCCCCGGCGTGCTGGCGATCGCCCGCGAGCTGCGACACGCCTCCGGTCTCGACGGTGCGCTGCCCGCCCGGGTGAGCCTCGCCGGCCGGGTGCTCGCGGAGCGGTTCGCCATCCCGACCCTCGATGGTGCGGGTGGGACACGTCCGGAGGACGTCCGAACGGCCGTCGACCTGCTGACGCCGTTGGCCCGCCGCTGCGGCGACGACCTGGAGATGTTCCTGTCCCAGCTCGCGACCGGGGCGGAGGTGGACGCGCTCGACCCGCGGGCCGAGGCGGTCACCCTGCTGACCCTGCACGCCGCCAAGGGACTGGAGTTCCCGGTGGTCTTCCTGGTCGGTGCGGAGGACGGGCTGCTGCCGCTGCGCTGGCCGGGCACGGCACCCGACGAGGACGCGGTCGCCGAGGAGCGTCGACTCTTCTTCGTCGGGTTGACCCGCGCGCAGGACCGGCTCTACGTCAGCCACGCCGCTCGCCGGGTCCGGCACGGGTCGGAGCGCGACTGCCGCCCGTCGCCGTTCCTCGACGTGGTGGACCCGGGCCTGTTCGAGCGGCTCGGCCACGGCGACGGGCCGCGCCGGCCGAAGGATCGGCAGTTGCGGCTCATCTGACGGTCGAGCCTCGGTGTCTTTTCGTGGACACTACGGTGGCGTGGGCGACGGTTCTCCACAATGACCGTCGGCATGACACCCGCTGGCTCCACCCACTGGCTCAGGAGGGCGTGCATGGCGAACTACGGACCACCGGGCGGCGGCCCGCAGCCGTGGCACGAGCCGCGACCCGGTGAGGCGTACGGTCGCGGCCCGGCGCCCGACCCGCAACCGCCCCACGATCCGGGGCAGGCTCACCGGCCCGGCCCGACCTACGGCGGCGGGCCGTACCAACCCGACGACCCGGACCACCGCGTCCGGCAGTACGGAAGTGGGTATCCCGCGGGTCGGCCTGGATCGGGCTACGGCAGCTGGCAGCGCGGACCGCAGCACGACTCGGGCGGTTATGACCCGGCCGGGCCGGAGTACGCCGGCAACCGCTACGGTGCCGCCGGGTCGGGATACGACGCGCAGCTCCAGGACACCGAGGTCTTCCCGGCCTACCGGGACGCAGGCACGGCCACGACGGCGTACGCCGGAGCGCCCGAGCCGCCGCCGGAGCGCCGGCGCGGTCGAGGGCCGCTGCTCGCGGTGCTGGCGGCCGTGCTGGTGCTGATGCTCGGCGGCGCGACGGCCTTCTACCTGCTCGGGCAGGAAGACGAGGCGCCGAACCCGGTGGCCGCCCCGACCGAGGAACCGGCGGCGCCGCCCGCCGACGGGCAGGACGAGGACGAGACCCCGCCCGACGAGCCGGCCACCACGTCCTCCACCGACCCCCGCTTCGTGCGGGCCGGGCAGTGCGTCCGCAACGACGCACCGTCCGGCGCCAAGCCCAAGCTGCTGATCAGCGGCTGCGGGGCGAAGTCGTACGAGGTGTTGCAGCGCATCGACGGCAAGACCAGCGGCGAGAAGGACGCCGAGAAGAAGTGTGCCAAGGTCGACGGCTACACCAACTGGTACTTCTACGACAGCGAGCTGGACTCCCTCGACTTCGTGCTCTGCCTCAAGCAACGTGCCTGACCTCGATTGCCAAAACTAGTGCTGTCTAGCATGGACGCTAGACAGCACTAGTTTTGGGTCGAAGACGAAACGCCGGTAGCACCGTCTATCCATGTCTAGCCCTACGGCTAGACGGCCCGATACTCTGCGATTCGTGGATCCGGTCCGCAACCCGTACGCACCGGGCGCCGGCCAGCGCCCGCCCGAACTCGCCGGGCGGGGGCGGGAGCTGGACGTCTTCGACATCGTGCTGGAACGCATCGCGCGGGGCCGACCGGAGCGCAGCCTGATGCTCACCGGGCTGCGTGGGGTCGGCAAGACCGTCCTGCTCAACACCCTGCGATCCCAGGCGATCAGCCGGCTCTGGGGCAGCGGCAAGATCGAGGCGAGACCGGATCAGTCGCTGCGCCGGCCGATCGCCGCCGCCCTGCACATGGCCGTCCGGGAACTCGCGCCGCGGCACCGGGCACCGGACCGGATCGACGCCTTCCTCGGGGTGCTCAAGGCCTTCGCCCAACGGGGCGCACCGACCGGTCGCGGCGGTGCCGCACCGAAGCTGCGTGACCGGTGGCAACCCGGCATCGACGTGCCGGCGGTCAGCGGGCGGGCGGACTCCGGCGACATCGAGATCGATCTGGTGGAGTTGCTCACCGACGCCGCCTCGGTCGCCAGCGACGTCGGCACCGGCGTCGCCGTCTTCATCGACGAGATGCAGGACGTCGGCCCGGAGGACGTCTCCGCGCTCTGCGCCGCGTGCCACGAGTTGTCCCAGCTCGGCGCGCCACTGATCGTGGTCGGTGCGGGGCTGCCGCATCTGCCGGCGGTGCTGAGCGCGGCCAAGTCGTACTCCGAGCGGCTGTTCCGCTACCAGCGCATCGACCGGCTCGACCGGATCGCCGCCGACCGCGCCCTCTGCGCCCCCGCCGAGCGGGAGGACGTGGAGTACGAGGCGAAGGCCCTCGACCTGCTCTACGAGAAGTCGGGCGGGTACCCGTACTTCGTCCAGGCGTACGGGAAGGCGACCTGGGATCACGCGCCCCGATCGCCGATCACCCCGGCCGACGTCCGGGTCGCCGCGCCGGAGGCCGAGGCGGAGTTGGCCGTCGGCTTCTTCGGCTCCCGCTTCGAGCGGGCCACCCCCGCCGAGCGGGAGTACATGCGGGCGATGGCGACGCTGTCCCTGGTCGAAGGGGAGACCGACGGTGGCCGCCGGGACGACATGGATGCCGCGGTGCCGACCGCGGAGATCGCCCGTGCCCTCGGCCGCAAGCCCGCCAGCCTCTCCCCGGCCCGCGACGCCCTGATCAAGAAGGGCCTGATCTACTCCGGCGAGCGCGGCACGGTCGCCTTCACCGTCCCGCACTTCGGCCGCTACCTGCGCACCCAACCCGCCTGAGGCAGATGTCCAACGAAACCGGCCAGGGCTGGCGGGGCTTCGGCCCGACAGGACACACCCACACCAGCTCTCCGCGCCGGAGCGAGCCGACCGTCACCAACTCGTCGTCAGCAGCCCGAGTCAGCGCACGCGGTCCTCTCAGGGCTGGCGGCGAAGCCGATTGGCGAGCGCACGACTGTGACGCAGCGCGGACCGCACAGGTACCGGCAGGCGCCGCACCGCGGCCGGTAGGGGCCGCCGTGCGGCGGGCACCTTGCCCTCGGACGTCGCAGCGGTGTGCGGGAACGGGTGCTGCGGCTTGTGCGCCTTGCGCAGCGCGGGGAGGCCGCCCAGCGAGTACAGCTCCGCCACCCGGGCGGTGATCCGCTTTCTGGCCTCGGGGTCGGTGGTCATCAGCGTAGTCACCGCCGGCGGCAGCCCGACGGCGTCCAACCGCTCGTCGTAACCGGGGTCGGCCTTGCCCGGCTGAAAGACGTGCTCGATGCCATTGCGCTCCAGGAAGCTGGCAAAGCGGTCCCAACGCTGCGCATGCCCGGCGTTGAAGGCGGTGTAGTCGGCCTGAGCGTAGAGATCGGCGGCGTCGATCTCCGGAGTCAGGTCGGGGACCAGGCTGTGCGGGATGTCGTGGTACCGGGCCAGCTCCAGGGTCCGGCTGTCGTGCGCCAGGACGTAGGCGGGCGTGCCGGCGGACAGCGCCACGATGTTGCCGTGGATCCGGGTGCCGAAGGAGAACTCCTGCTCGGCGAGGTAGCGCATCCAGGTCCAGGTGTCGACGAAGAACCGGATGCGGTCCTCCCGGTAGAGCTGGTGGCCGGTGTGGTGCGGCAGTTTCGACCGGACCTTCTCCGGGTGGGTACCCCACAGCAGCAGCTCAAGGACCTCCTCGCCCTGCGGCAGGTAGACCATGTTCGGGTAGCGCTTGGCGTGCCGGGTCCCGACCTCGTCCATCAGCCTCACGTACGGCGAGATGTTGATCGTGAAACGACTCTCCCGCGTGAGCGCGGCCACCCGCTTGTTGACCTGCAGGTCCGGGCCGTAGCGGAACAGCGACGGACAGCCGACGACATCGACCACGTCGTCGCCGAAGCCCAGCTCGGCGAGGTAGGCAGCGGTGAACTCGCCGCGTACGCCGATCGTCGCCGACTTGTCGAGCACCGCGCGTACGAACCGGCGCACCGCCACGCGCAGTTCGTCGGTCGGCGGCGGGAACGGGTTGTCGAGGCTCCCCACGCCGCCGTGGACACCGACGCCGATCACCACGACCGGGATCCGCAGCTTCTCGATCACCCAGGTGAGCCGCTTGAGGTTCTCCAGGAAACTCAGTCGGAACGCATTGGCCAGCGGCACCACGAAGAGGTCGAACTGCTCGTTGACCCGGTCCACGTACGCCTGGTCCACGCCGGGCCGTTCGCTGAGAAAGGAGTTCGAAACGACCTCGGTCCCCGGTACGCTGATGAGCTTGTGCACTGCCTCCGTGAAGACGAGGTTTCCGACGTTCCGCCCGAAAATGCCCCGCGTGTACAGAGCGAGGGAGAGCTCCGGGCTGACCGGGGTGAAAGGGTCCTTGGCAGAGCGCAGCAGGACACGGGTCATCGGGTCGGGGCCTCCGGGGTGCGGGGTGCGCGGGGGTGCGGGGCAGGCCAAAAGCCGGTCGATGCTAGCAAACCGCGTCCTCGCCCGCCACACCGGCTGCCGATCGACCGGAAGGGTCAGACCTTCGACCACGGCGGTGGGAAGACCACCTCGCCGCGCGGGGTGGGCGGCCCGCCGCTGACCGTCGGCGGCAGGACCAGCGCCTGCCACGGCTCGCCCAGCCCCGACCACGGGCTGGTCAGACCCAACCGGTCGGCCCGGGTGAAGCCGAAGCGCCGATAGTAGGCCGGGTCACCGAGCACCACCACCAGCCGCTCGCCGAGCTCGGTCGCCGCCTCCAGGGCGGCCTGCACCACCGAGGCGCCGAGCCCGATCCGCTGCCGGTGCGGCGCCACCGCCACCGGCCCGAGCACCAGCGCCGGCACGTTCCGCCCGTCCGAGCACACGACGACCCGGGTGAGCAGGGCGTAGCCGACGATCTCACCGCCGTACTCGGCGACCATCGCCAGCTCCGCAAGCCAGGCGTCGCTGCCGCGCAGTTCGTCGACGAGGCGTACCTCCGGCGGGACGGCCACGTCGGGCCGGGCGAAGGCGGCGGCCAGCACCCGACGGATCGCGCCGGTGTCGGCCGGATCCTCTGGGCGCAGCCGCAGCGTCGTCACGCGGCGAGGTTACCCCGCGCGGCACGTCCATCCGCGACGGTCCCCCGAACGAGGCGGGGACACGCCACCACCCGATCGATCGAGATGGGCCGTTGCGGGGGTAGCGGCGCCTTCGACGGGGTATGACTTGTCTATGACGCCCGTCCGATCCCTCGCCCGCGCCATGTTGAGCGGCATCTTCGTGGTCAGCGGCGCCCGCAACTTCGCCAACCCCGGCCGCCTGGCTGCCACGGCCAAGCCCATCACCGATCGGGTGACGCCCCTGCTGGAGCGGGCGGACCCGCGGATCCCCACGGACACCGAAACCCTGATCCGGGCCAACTCGGCGGTGCAGGTCGGCGCCGGGCTGATGCTGGCCACCGGGCGGTTCACCCGGCCGGCGGCCCTGGTGCTGGCTTGCACACTGATCCCGGTCACCCTCGCCGGGCACCCCTTCTGGCGCAACGACGATCCGATCGCGAAGAACAACAACCAGATCCACTTCCTGAAGAACCTCGGTCTCTTCGGTGGGTTGTTGCTCGCTGCGGCGGACACGGAGGGTAGGCCCGGGCTACGCTGGCGCGCCGGCCACCGGATCGGCCACTCCCGACGGTCGGTGCGCCGCGCCGTCCGGACCGCCCGTCGCGAGGCCCGGATCGCCGTCCGTTCCGCGTCCACGGCTCGGCGCCTCCCTGGCTGAGCTGCGATTATCCGCCCCCACCCCGGCTAAAACCGCGAATCACCTGAACCGCCCGCTAGGCGTTAACGCGGTGGAAATGTCAAAAGAAGGTGTGGGATCGGACACGGTCGCATAACGCGGGAGGCACTGACGTGAGTCACCGCTCTAGGCTCCGTACTGGACCTGGACGGGTAGGACGACCTTGGTATGGGGGTGGCCACGCCATGCCGACGATCGTCGGTAGAGGGCTGGACCGCCTCGCCACAGTCCGTCGCGTAACGAGTGGGATCGATCGTAGGACAGTCGTACGGGCCAGCATCGTGGCCGCCGTCGCCTACGCCGCATGGCTCGCCATCGGTGCATTCGGGCGTCCGTACAACTTCTTCGACATGAAGATCTACCACGGCGCGGTGGTCTGGTGGGCGAGCGGTCACGAGCTGTACGAGTTCGTCGCGCCCGACACGACCCTGGGTTTCACCTACCCACCCTTCGCCGGCCTTGCCATGCTGCCGATGGCGCACCTACCGGTCGCCCTGGCCGGCCTGGTGAACGCCCTGGTCAGCATCGTCGCACTGGCCCTGGTGCTGGCGGCCCTGCTGCGCCCGGTCGTCGACCGGCTGGGCTGGCCGCTGTGGTACACGGTGGCCATCGCCACGCCGCTCGCGGTGGCCATCGAGCCCACCCGGGAAACCCTCGGCTACGGGCAGGTCAACCTACTGCTGTTCGCCCTGGTCATCGCCGACCTGATCGCGCTGCGGTGGCGTTCGCGCCGGGGCAGCCACCAGGCCGAGAACGACGGCCCGCTGCTGCGGTTCTTCTACAGCGGAGCATGGGCCGGCGTGGGCATCGGCCTGGCCACCGCGGTCAAGCTGACCCCCGCCCTGTTCATCTTCTATCTGATGATCACGCGACAGTGGCGGGTGGCCGCAACCGCCACCGGTACCGCCATCGGCGTAACGATCGGCAGCTTCGGCATCGTCGGGGCCGAGTCCCGCGCCTACTTCGGCAGCGTGTTGTGGCAGACCGAACGGGTCGGCGCAGCCGACATGACACCCAACCAGTCCCTGGCCGGCCTGCTGGCCCGGCTCTACGACTCGATCGAGACCCCCGGGCTGCTCTGGCTCGCCTTCTCCGTGCTGGTGCTGGCCCTCGGCCTGTCCCGGGCGTCCAACGCCCACGCCGACGGTGACGAGCTGACCGCGTTCACGCTTGTGGGCCTGACCGCCAACGTGATCAGCCCGATCTCCTGGACGCACCACCTCGTCTGGGTGATCCCGGCCATCATCGTGCTGGCCGACGCCGCGGTGCGCCGCCGCGAGGCCAGCCGGGGACCGGCCCTGCGCGCCGTGCCGGGGCCGTACGGCGGCCCGCCGGGGGTGTCCACGCTCCGCACGCCGATCTGGTATCCGACGCTGACCGGGCTCCGGCACGGCGTCGCCGCGCTCGTGCTCTACCTGCTCTTCCTGATCTCCCCGATCTGGCCGTACGAACACCAGCTGCCCGAGGTCTCCCACTACCAGGACGGCCTGTTCGGCGCGCTGATGGAGAACTCCCTGGCACTGGCCCTGATCCTGCTGGTCGCCGCGCTGCCCTGGCGGCCCGGCGCCGAACCCGCCTTCCACACCGACCGGATGGCCCGCGCCTCGATGCTGTACGGACGGCGGTAGGGCGGCACACCCGGCACCGCGACCGCGGTGCCGGGCACTGCCCACGCCGCGATGTGACGCGCCGCCGTCAGGGGCAGTTGACCCATTCCTCGGTGCCGTCGGCGAAGACCTGCCGCTTCCAGATCGGCAGTCGGGCCTTCACCTCGTCCACCAGGCGCGCGCAGGCCGCGAAGGCGGCAGCCCGGTGCGCGGTGCTGACCGCCGCCACCAGGGCCACGTCCCCGATGGCGAGCGGACCGATCCGGTGCGACACGGCCACCGCGTACACGTCGGGGTCGGCGGCGATCTCGTCGGCCACCTCCCGCAGCACCTTCTCGGCGCTCGGGTGACCCTCGTACTCCAGACTGGTCACCGCCCGACCGTGGTCGTGATCGCGGACCACACCGGCGAACGAGACCACCGCGCCGGCCCGGCGGTCGGCGACCGCCGCCTCGTGCGCGGCGAGATCCAGCGCTTGTTCGGAGACGCTGCCGATCACGGTCACCATGCCCGCTCCCCCGGCAGCAACGGCAACGGTACGACCGGAACCCGGTCGCCCACCGCACCACTGCGGCCGGGCCGGATCACTGCGAATCCGTCCGCCCCGGCAAGACCGCGCAGCATGGCCGAGCCGACGTGCCGGACCGGTCGGGCCGTCCCGGCGACCCGGTCGAGCCGCACCAGAGCCAGGTGGGTGTGGTCTCCACGGCCGGCAACGGGCTCGGTGAGGGTGGCGTGTGGGAGCACCGGCAACGGCCGGCCGACCAGCCCGGCCAGCAGCGGGGCGACCAGCGAGACCAACGCGACGATGGCGGACTGCGGATTGCCGGGCAGCCCGGCGACGAACCGGACCCGCCCGTCGGTGCCGACCAGCCGGGCCAGCAGCATGGGGAAACCGGGGCGCACCGCTACCGTGTTGACGACGTACTCCGCGCCCAGTTCCGCCAGCGCGGGGTGCAGGTGATCGACCGGGCCGTGCATCGTGCCACCCGTCGTGCAGACCAGGTCGGCGTGGTCCAGCGCGCTACGCAGCGCGGCCACGTGGGCGGGCAGCGTGTCGGCGACCGGGCCGACCACATCGGCCCGGTCGACCTGAGCGCCGTACCGGCGCAGCCAGCCCGGCACCGCCGGACCCAGCGCGTCGCGGACCTGGCCGGCGCCGGGCGGCCCCTCGGTGAGCAGTTCGTCGCCGAAGACCAGCAGCGCGGCTCGGGGCTGCCGGCGAACCCGCAGGGTGTCGTGGCCACAGGAGGCGGCCAGGCCGATCACCGCCGGGTCGACCGGCGTACCGGCCGGAAGCAGTTCCTCACCGGCGGTGGCCTCCTCGCCGGGTTGCCGCCACTCCGGCGTGGCGCGCGGCACGCCGTCGACCAACCCGTCCGGCGTACGCGTCGACTCCTCCACCCTCAGCACCGCCGAGGTGCCCGCCGGCACCATCGCCCCGGTGGCGATCTCGACCGTCGTCCCGTCCTCGGTCAACGGGGCCGCGACGCCGCCGGCCAGCACCCGCCCGGTCACCCGCCACGGGCCGGCCCCGCGTACCGCCCAGCCGTCCACACTCGATGTCGGGAACGCCGGCAGGTCGGTGCGGGGGGCGAGCGGCTCGGCGAGGGTGTGCCCGTCGGCTTCGACGAGCGGGCGCTCGACGGCGGCACGCGCGGCGGCCAGGCCGGCCGCATGCACCCGGGAACGCGCCAGCACCCAGTCGACCGTTGGTGACGCGGTGACCTCATCGGTGGACGCGGTTTCCGTTCTCACCGGCCGAGCCTATCGGGTTGCCTGATGGTCGCCGCCGCGCAACTGGTCGATCGTGTGCGCGAGAATCGGCCCCAGCACGGCAAGGCCGTCGCGGGCTCCGCCGGTCGAGCCGGGGAGATTCACCACCAACGTGCGGTCGGCCACGCCGGCCACGCCCCGGGACAGCGCCGCGGTGGGCACCTTGTCACGGCTGTGCGCGCGGATGGCCTCGGCGATGCCGGGGATCTCGTAGTCGAGCAGGGCCCGGGTCACGTCGGGTGTGCGGTCGGTGGGGGTGATCCCGGTGCCACCGCTGGTCAACACCACGTCGACGCCGTCCGCCACGGCCGCCGACACCGCCCGCCCGACCGGGTCACCGTCGGGCACCACCACCGGTTCGTCCACCCTGCAACCCAACTCGCGCAGGCCGTCGACGAGAAGCGGACCACTGGTGTCGGCGTAGACACCGGCGGCGGCCCGGTTGGACGCCACCACCACCCGCGCGCGGATCACGACCGCCCCTCCGGACGCTCCCACAGACCCGTCTTCCCGCCTTCCTTGCGGAGCACCCGGACCGCGTCGACGCTGGCCGCCGGATCCACCGCCTTGACCATGTCGACCAGGGCCAGCCCGGCGACCGCGACCGCGGTCAGCGCCTCCATCTCGACCCCGGTGCGGTCGGCCGTGCGGGCGGTCGCGGTGATCTCGACCGTGTCGACGGTCGGCACCAGATCGACCGTGACACCGTGCAGGGCGATCGGATGGCACAACGGGATCAGATCAGGGGTTCGTTTGGCGCCCATGATCCCGGCCAGCCGCCCGACCGCGAGCGCGTCACCCTTGGGTAACCCGTCGCGACGTAGCAGATCGATCACCTCGCGGGTGGTCCGCAGCCGGCCGGCGGCCACCGCCACCCGGCCGCTGACCGGTTTGGCGGAGACGTCGACCATGCGGGCCGCGCCGGCCGGATCGACGTGGGTGAGCTGGGCGGGTTCGGTCACGATCGCGAGCCTATCCCTCCGGTACGACAGCCCCGGTCGATCGTGCTCGGAAGGAGCGGCGCTCACGCGCCGCTCCTTCCTCACCAGCCTGCCGTCGGTCGCTGGGGAAACTGACGGCAGGTAGCCACGACGAGATCCGGCAGTCGCCGGATCTCCCCCCGTCGGTGAACGCCCCGCAGGCTAGCGAGCCCGGCGATAAGAAATCGATAAGTGGCGGTTGCGAGGCCCGGGCAAATTGATCAATGTTCCGAGGAGCTCGCTGACAAGGCAGCGGCGGCAATCTCGGCCAGACGACGTTCGACGTCGAGGCGCTCGGGTGCGCCCGTGCGCTGAAAGAGTGCCAGTGCGCGTTCCCAGTGCCGGCGGGCCTCCGTCGGGTGGGTGGTCAACAGGTGTTCGGCCAACCCGGTCAGCGCCCGCGCCTGTTCGTACCGGTTGTCGGTCCGAGCGGCCGTTTCGAATGCTTGCCTGTGGGCACGCGTCGCGCCGTCGATGTCACCCGCAGCCGCCAGAGTCCGGCCGAGTTCGTTCAGTACGCTGCACTCCGCCTGACTTTCGGCAAAATCTCCGGCGAGTTCCAGGGCAAGCTCATGCTGTCGCAGCGCGTCCTTCAGTCGGCCGATACCACGGTACGCAATACCCATGACGTTCCGCGCATCGGCCTCGCCGTACCGGTGGCCGGTCCGCGCATACAGGACCAGGGCAGACCTCAGCAATCGAAGCGCCTGCGAGTGCTCACCCATTCGCACCCGCACTCCGGCGATGTGGCTGAACGCGTTGGCAATCTGGTAGCAGTCGCCTTCCACGCGGGCCCAGAAGAGGTGCAGGCGATGTGCGCGCAGGGCTTCCGGATATCGCCCCAGGGAGGTAAGTGCGAGCCCGATATTGGGCAGATGGATCCGAATCCTGCTGAGATCGGACAAGGGAAGTTCGCGCAGCGCCTCCACGGCAAGGATGGAGGACTGCTCGAAGTCTCCCTTCGCCCAGTACACAACACTCAAATTACCCCGGATCCTGGCTACTTCGCGCTTGTCATTCGATTCCTCAGCCATGGCCAACGCTTCCTCAAGACAAAGAATCGCCCGGCGATAGGACCCGGTCTTGGTTAGCGCAGACGCCAGATAGTTCTTCATCGAGCGCATCGCGGAACGGTCGCCGCACCTCTCTGCGGCGATAAGCCCCACTTCATGGGTTCGCATGATGTCCTCGAAATAACCACGCACGTAAAAGAAGCGCCACAGAACCCGGGAGATCCTCCACGTGTACCCGTCGGCGTCATTTTCCGCCGCCAACTCGATCAGCAGATTCAGGTTACTTCGCTCTCGCTCCAACCAGTCGACATCGACCGCATCGCATCCGGGTACCAGATCCGGCCGCTCCGGCACCACGTCGCCAATGTCCTGTCGGACATTCACGAGCCGATTCAGCGTCTTCGCAGCCACGATGGAAGTGTGCAAGACGAGATCGAACAGGCTCACCAGCGCCGCCTGTCGTACCTGAGCCAGATCAGCCTCGACGCACCTTTCCCGCGCGTACTGGCGGACCAGGTCATGCATCCGGTACCGCCCGTTCGCCGTTTCCTCCACAAGGTGACGATCAATCAGGTCGTCGACTATCTCTCCGGCCTCGGAATAGGACAGTCCGGCCATCGCCGCCACCATCGCGACGCCGTAGTACCCGGTGTGCAGGCCCAGCAGTCGAAAGACGCGCTTACCCACCTCGTTCAGCGGCTCGTAGGAAGCGTCGAACGCCGAGGCGACACTTCGATCGCCCGCCCCAAAGGTGGCTAGCGTCGAATCGTGGATCGCCAGCCGGGCCGCCAAGTCGGCCAGACGCCGGTTACGTCGGTGCGCCAGACGCGATCCGACCAGCCGTATTGCCAGCGGCAGGTGACCACAACGACGGACGATCTCCGCAGCGGACTCGGGTTCGGCATGCACCCGATCGGCGCCGGCGCTGGCGGCCAACAGTCGCACGCCCTCGTCAGGCGACAACGAGGACAGCGATTCGGGAGGTCCGACGTCCAGGTCAAGCAGCCGCCGCCGGGCGGTGACCAGCACCACCGAGTGCGCGGTCACCGGCAGCAGGGGAACCACCTGCTCACTGTCGGCCGCGTTGTCGAGAACCACGACGGCCCTACGTCCAGACATCTCACTCCGCCACAGCCCTCGGCGTTCCTCCATGTCCATGGGGATACGGGCGGCCGGAACTCCCAACTGGCGAAGGAGCACCACGAGCGCGGTGGCCGGATCCATCAGGTTGCCATCGTTGTGTCCCCGCAGATCGATGAAGAGCTGCCCGTCGGGATACGACCCCATCAGACGTCGGGCGACGTGCACGGCAAGGGTCGTTTTGCCGCTTCCCGCCATCCCGTCGATGAGATGGACCACCGGAGCCGACTGGTCGGCGGCTCGGGTCTTGGCGATCATCCGTTCGACGATGTCGCCCCGCCCGATGAAGTCGGCCACGGGCCGGGGCAGCCAGTCCCACTCGCCCCGGTTCGCCGCCACAAGGGCCGGTGCGCTTGAGTGTGCGCCACCGCCACTCCGATCCACGTCCGGCCTAACCGGTCCCGTCCTCCGAGTACTGCGCTCGGTCATCGACTGGTACAGGTGCCGGAGTTCGACGACCGGCTCAATGCCCAACTCGTCCCGGATAGCGCGTGAAGCCGCCCGGTAGACAGAGATCCCGCCAGCATGGTCGCCGCGGCGGTCGAGGGCACGCATCAATGCCAATAGTGCCGATTCCCGAAGCGGGTGGTCGGCGACCAGTTTCCGCAACAGGGGAATCGCTTCGTCGAGTTTGCCAATTTCGATGTTCACCTCGGCGAGAAGTTCGACCGCCAGCAGGTACTGCTCCTCGGCGACCGCTACGTGTGCGGCCAGCGCCGGACCTTTAGGTACACCGGCGAGCGGGGGCCCCTCCCAGAGGGCGATCGCTTTGCCCAACAGCGACCGCGCGTGGTCCACCTGACCTTGGGATCGGGCTAGTCGCGCTTCCTCGACATGGTCGCGGAAACGGACCAAATCCACCTCATCCGGCCGTGCGTCCAAGCGGTACCCGCTGCCCTGCCGAGCGAGCACCCGACGGTCTGACTCGAAGCTTTCGAATTTGCGCCGCAAGTTTGCGGCGTACGTCCGGGTATTCGGCACCGCAGAGCGTGGCGGGCCGTCCGGCCACATCTCATCGATCAACTGTTCGATCGCAACCGGACGCCCGGGCTGGACGGCGAGCATCGCAAAAAGCGTTTGTTGTTTGGGCGTTCCCAGAACAACCGATGAGGCCCTCGAGAATAACTGAAGGCCACCAAGCACCTTAATTTTCACATGCTTCCGACTCCTCGGGCCACAGGGGGACGACTCATGTGACGACACCTTAACAGCCAGCGACTTGCCTGCGTCCACACCGATCGCCCGAGCGGCCCGGACGCGCTGGCGAACCGACGTCGGAGGTGGCCCGAATCGCCGATGAGCGAGGGGGGATTGAATCATCACACTGGAGGCAAGAGGCTTCTCTCCGCAAGCGACATAACCAAGATGGCCTATCCCCGAGGCCCAGGCCACACGCTCTGCACCGATGCCATGGACAGAACGTCATGAATCAGGACGGTATTGGCTAATAGAGAGCATAGCGACATTTAATGGCGCTAAGCGCCCGGTTCCTTGCTTAAGCTCCCTCTCCATCAGACACATGATGCGGACCGAACTTTCGAGTTTCGGCCTCCAACGAGCGAGGAGTAGGGATATGTACGGCAGCGACTGGGGCTGAGGATCTACAGCCCAACCTTCTGGTCTACCAAGGTAGGATGACCCGGGCTAAGGGCACGACCTGGGGTGCCATGACACTCTTCCGGCAAGGCGACACTGAGATCGACAGACAGCTGAGGCTGCTCGTCGGTCTCGTCGTCGTGTCTGCGGGGATCGTCCTCCTCGCCTCATTGCAACTCGTCCTGACCTCCTACACGCCGAAGTCTCTCAACGACTTCGCGACACTCGCGACGGTCATCTTCATGATCGCGGTGGGTACCTCGGTCAAGGCCCGGATACGCATTCGGTCCACCACCCACCTGATCAGCTGGAACGAGATGGCGATCGTGATCGGCGTTGCCGTCGCTCCGACCTCCTGGGTGGTGCTGTGTACCGGAGTTGGCGTCGCGATCGCATCGCTCCGGCTGCCACCCATCAAGATGGTTTTCGGCATTGGCAAGAACATCCTCGTGGCCTGGGCCGCCGGAGCGACTCTGGCGCTCCTGGACTGGTCCCGGCCAACTGACGACCTGATCGGCCTAACGCTGGCGCTGGCGCTGGCCTACCTCGTCGCTGCGCTTGTCGACGATCTCCTCGCTATCCCAGTCATCGCTCTTGCCTCCGGAACCAGAATTTCCCAACAGTTCCGGAGCAACCTCGATCTTCGCGTCGGCGGTTTCTGTGTACGTTTCGTCGTCGCCCTCTGCACGCTCCTGCTTCTCGAGATCGACACCCGGTTGCTGCTTGCCGTTCCGCCGCTCGTGCTCAGCCTGCACCTGGCCTACTCCGGCCGAATCCAGCAACGCACCGAGCAGCAGGCGTGGCAGCGGCTCGCCCAGACCACCGATGCGCTCAACGTCGTCGAACTGGACGACGTCCTCACCACCGCGGTCACCCGGGCCGCCGAACTCTTCTCCGCCGACGAGGTGGAGGTCGAGCTCCGCGACGCCGATCGGGTCGTGCGTGGCGGCGCCGACGGGGTCACGTACGACGGGCCGGTCGGCGAGCCCACCACGGTGCAGGACGCGGTGGTTCCCGTCCGCCTCGAAGGGCATGACAAGACGGTCGACGTGGGCATGCTTCGGCTGCGCTTCCGCGGGCCGGTGAGGCTTTCCGAGCGGGAGCGGTACACCCTGCACACGCTCGCGTCGGCGCTGTGCACCGCGGTTCGCAACGCTCAGGCGTACGCCGAACTGGCCCGGGTGGCCGAGGCCCACGCGCACGACGCGGCCCACGACGCGCTGACTGGGCTGGCGAACCGGCGCCACCTGCTCGACGCGGGGAACGAGCAACTGCACCAGCGGCACGCGGACGGGGTGAGCGCTCTCGTGTTGATCGACCTGAACCACTTCAAGGAGGTCAACGACACCCTCGGGCACGCCGCCGGCGACCAGGTGCTGGCCGCGGTCGCCGAGCGGCTGCGCGCCGCCGCCCGAGCCGACGACCTGGTCGCCCGGCTGGGCGGCGACGAGTTCGCCGTACTTCTGCGGGCCCTGCCCGCCCCGGCGATGGCCGCGCACCGGGCCGAGACGCTGCTGGCGGCGCTGCACGAGCCGTTCGACATCGAGGGCATGCGGATCAGCGTCGAGGCCAGCGGCGGCATCGCCGTCGCCCCCGCCACCGGCGGCATGGTGGAGCTGCTACGCCGGGCGGACGTCGCCATGTACCAGGCCAAACGGGCCGGGCAACGCATCGCCACCTACGCGCCGGCCCGGGACACCGCGGACCTCGGCCGCCTCACCCTCGGTGGTGAACTGCCCCGTGCGGTCGCCGACCACGAGTTCACCGTCAACTTCCAGCCGATCGTCGATCTGGGCACCGGCGAGGTCATCGCCGCCGAAGCGCTGGCCCGCTGGCGCCACCCCACCCACGGCATGATCGACCCACTGCGCTTCCTGGAGGCGGTGGAGCGCTCCGGGCTGCTCCCGGCCTTCGCGGAGGCGATCCTCGACCAGGCGCTGATCGCCGCCGGCACCTGGCGCGACGCCGGATTCGACGTCCCGGTGGCGGTCAACGTCTCCCCCCGGAGCCTGCTCGACGCCCGGTTCCCCGGATCGGTGCTGGCCCGCCTGCGCGCTCACGACCTGCCACCCGACCGGCTGGTCCTGGAACTGACCGAGACCCTCACCCTCAGCCAGCTCGACGTGGTCGACCAGGCGCTCACCCGGCTGCGCGACTCCGGCGTCCGGCTCGCCCTGGACGACTTCGGCACCGGCTACTCCTCGCTCTCCCTGCTCTCCCGGATCCCGGTGCACGAGCTCAAGATCGACCGCAGCTTCGTCACCGCGATGGAGTCCGCCACCGAGGCCGCGGCGATCATCCGTTCGACCCTGGACCTCGGCCGGAGCCTCGACCTCGCCGTGGTGGCCGAGGGAGTGGAGCGGGACGCGCAGCGCCGGGCGCTCTGGGAACTTGGCTGCACCGCCGGTCAGGGTCACCTCTTCGCCCGACCGCTGCCCGCCGCGACGCTGCTCGCGGCGCTCCAACGCGGCACAGACGGCCGGACCGGGTGCCTCGCGGTCGCCCTGCACGACGTCGGCGAAGTGGTCCGGCTGCCGCAGGGACGCCGACAGGGTGGCCGTGGCCGTCACCAGCCGGCCTGACAAACTTGCCCAGGTGAGTTCCGCCACCGCGCCGCTGCGCCGCCCCGGGTGGTGGCACCGGCTCGACACCGCCGCCGGCGGTCTCGCCGTCGACCTCGGCCTCTATGCCGTCTCGGCCGCCTTCGCGGCCGTCACCGCGGCCACCTCCACCCTCGTTCCGCACCGTGCCTGGGGCGGGATCGCGGCGCTGGGCTATCTCACCGCCACGCTGGTGGCGGCCGGTCAGCTGCTGGTGCGGCGCCGTCGACCGGACTCGGCGCTGGCCGGGCTGCCCGCACGCGGGCTGGTCACCATCCTCACCTGGGCCGGGGTCGCCCTGCTGCCCCTGATCTGGCAGAGCGTGCAGCGCGCGGCGGGGCGCGTCGACCGGGCCCAGGAGGAGGTGCTCGTCGTCGAGGAGTCCGGCCGGCGCCTGGTGGAGACCGGTACGCCGTACCTGGGACCGGGCGACATCGCCGCGCTGCCGCCCGGCGAACAACTGCTCGGCTACACCCCGTACCAGCCGGGAATGGCACTGTTCGGGCTGCCTCGTGCGGCAGCCGACGGGTGGTGGACGGACGCCCGGGTCTGGTTCGCCGTCGGCACCGCGCTCGCCCTCGTCGCCGCCGTCCGGATCCTACGGCAACCGGCGGGCGCGGCCGGGTCCACCCGGCACGGCGCTTACCTGCTGCGCGGGGTGCAGGCCGCCACCGTACTGCCGGTCTGCGCGCTGACCCTGGCCACCGGCGGCGACGACCTGCCCGTCCTCGCGCTGTGCCTGCTGGCCCTCGCGTCGGCCGCCACCGACCGCGCCGGCTGGGCCGGTATCGCCGTCGGGTTGGCCGGCGCGCTCAAGCTCTTCGCCTGGCCGGTGGCCGCAGTGTTGATCATCTGGGGGTTGACCAGGCGGGCCGGCCTGCGGGTCAGCGCCGGCGCGCTGGGCCTGCCCGCTGCCGCGCTGCTGCCGACCCTGCTGGTGGACCGCGAGGCGCTGGTGGAGAACGTGCTCCGGTTCCCGCTCGGGCACGGCCTGGTCTCCAGCCCGGCGCAGTCACCGTTCCCCGGTTACCTGATCGCGAACGCCCTGCCCGCAGGGCGGGTGCTCGCCGCCGCGTCGCTGGTCGCCGCCGGGGTGGCGATCGCCGTCCGGCTCGCCCGTCGCCCGCCCCGCACCGCCCGCACCGCGGCGTTCATCTGCGGGTACGGCTTGCTCGCGGCGATCCTGCTGATGCCCGCCACCCGGTTCGGTTATCTGCTCTACCCGGCCGCCTTCCTTCTCTGGGCGCCCGCGCTCGACGTTCCCGGAATCCGGCAACCGGCGAGCGAAGACGGCCCACAGGGCGTAGACCTGAGGGCATGACCGCCTACCGCGACCGAACCGAGGCGGGCCAGGTGCTCGCCGACCGACTCACCGCCCTGATCGGCGAACCGGACGTCGTCGTGCTGGGCCTGGTACGCGGCGGTGTGCCCGTCGCCCGGGTCATCGCCGAACGTCTCGGCGCACCGCTGGACGTGCTGGTGGTCCGCAAGCTCGGCATGCCGTGGGCCCCCGAGGTCGCCTTCGGCGCGCTCGGCCCCCGCGGCGTGCGCGTCGTGAACGAGGTGGTCGCCGACCAGCTCGGCCCCGACGACATCGCCGAGGTGCAGCACCGGGAGCAGGCGGAGCTGAACCGGCGCGAGCAGCTCTACCGGGCCGGCCGGCCGCCGTTGGACCTGACCGGCCGGATCGCCGTGATCGTCGACGACGGGCTGGCCACGGGGGCGACCGCCCGCGCAGGCGTCCAGGTGGCCCGTGAACTCGATGCCCGCCGCGTCGTCGTCGCCGTCCCGGTCGGCTCCCAGGAGGCGTACGAGATGCTGGCCGCCGAGGCCGACCAGGTGATCTGCGCCCAGCGGCCGCCCACCTTCGCCGCGGTGGGGGCGTACTACGACGACTTCCACGAGGTCTCCGACGCCGAGGTCACCGACGCGCTGACCGCGACCGCGTGAGCGGACCAGGTACCGTCGGGTGATGAGCCTGACCTGTCCCAAGTGTCACGGAGAGATGCGCCAGTACGAGCGCAGTGGCGTTGTCATCGATCAGTGCGGTGAATGCCGGGGGATCTTCCTCGACCGCGGCGAGCTGGAGAAGCTGTTCGAGGCGGAGGCCAACTACAGCCAGCAGCAGACCCCGCCGGCCCCGCAGCCAGCCCGGGGTGGCTACCCGCCACCGCCGCCGCCCGCGCCCCAGCAGCCGGGTTACGGCGCCGTGCCGCCGCCTCCGCCGCCCGGCTACCCGGCACCGGCCCCGGGCTACGGCCAACAGCAGCAGCACTACGGCTACCACGGGCACTACCGGCGGAAGAAGCGCAAGAGCTTCCTGGACGACATGTTCGGCTGAGTCCAGGATGACCGGGCCGCCGCACCGGCCGGCCCGGTCTTCCACCGCCGCCTCCCGCTCGGCGGTGCCGCTCGGCCGAGCACGTCAGACGATCGCCATGTCCACGAAGCGCGACAGGTGCAGCTGAGCGGCGACGGTCACGGTGTCGGTCGGGCCATTCCGGTGCTTGGCAATGATGAAATCCGCCTCCCCGGCCCGGGGCGACTCCTTGTCGTAGTAGTCGTCACGGTGCAGCAGGATGACCACGTCCGCATCCTGTTCTATGGAGCCGGATTCCCGCAGGTCGGACAGTTGTGGTCGCTTGTCGGTGCGTTGTTCCGGGCCACGGTTCAGCTGGCTGACCGCGATGACCGGGCACTCGACCTCCTTGGCCAGCAGCTTCAGGCCCCGGGACAGGTCCGCGACCTCCTGCTGGCGGCTCTCGGTGCGTTTCGGAGAGGTCATCAGCTGGAGGTAGTCGACCACGATCAGCTTGAGGTCGTGCCGCTGCTTGAGCCGGCGGGCCTTGGCCCGGATCTCCATCAGGTTCATGCTGGGTGTGTCGTCCACGAACAGCGGCGCCTCGCTGATCTCGCCCATGCAGCGGGCGAGCTTCGTCCAGTCGTCATCGGAGAGTTGCCCGCTGCGTAGCACGTGCAGCGGCACCCGTGCCTCGGCCGAGAGCAGCCGCATGACGATCTCCACCTTGCTCATCTCCAGCGAGAAGATGGCCGACGCCTGGTTCGCCCGGATGGCCGCATTGCGCGCGAAGTCCATGCTCGCCGTGCTGTTGTGCGTGGGGATCATCGACCGGCCGGCCAAGTAGAGGTGATCCTTGTTGTCGACCGTCACGCACCGCACCGGGACGCTCGGCACCGGCCGCACGTCCACGATGTAGCGGGACCGACCAACCTCACGGCCGGCAGCGCGCCAGCGCCTCGCGTGAGACGCTCGCTTCCGGGTCAGCCTGAACACCTCGTCCGAGGTCGAGAAACTCAACGTGAGGATGGTCGAGCTTTCCGGAGCGCGGTCGACTCTCGTGCGGTTGACGGAGCATCGGTAGCCCAGACTGACGACAAGCTCGTACACATCCGCGGCCAACCGCTCGGCGGCGGTGGTGTATTGGACGTGACCGGCTGGCGCGGTGGTGCCGGCGGTGTCCAGCAGCCCGGCCAGAAGATCCCGGCGCTGCTTCTCCGATGCCCGGAGGTAGGGCTGCGGAATGTGCGCGTCGCCCAACACACCGGCGGCCCGGAGCAGCCCCGTGAACGAGCCGTCGGCCAACCACACCCCCAGGGTGTACGGGGCAATGGGCAGGTCATCCCGGGTGGGAAGGGACAGCGGCAGGGTGTTGGCCACCGCGTGATTCGCACGCCCGTCAACTGGATGCCGCAGCGTCGCGGCGATGTGCTCGGTGGTGACGACCCGAGGATGTGCGACGGTCGACTCGCTGATCGTTAGCCGGCCCGCCCGGCCCGGGTGGGCATCGAACAGGGCACGCGCACGGTAGGCACCGACCGTCCGACGCCGAGGCTCGCCGTTCCGGAGATGCTCACGCTCGACCCTTGCGGAAACGCCGACCTCTGCGGAAACGCCGACCTTGACGGCCCCGGCCTGCCGGACGTTCCGGAACTCAGACCCCCGCCTGGTCGTCGTCCAGAGATGCTCGGCGTCGGCGACGACAACCGAGCCGTCGGAGAACTCGACCTCGTGGCAGGGGCGGCCGTGGCGTACCTCAAAGGCGTGGGTGACCGTGGTCGGCCGGCCGTCCGAACCGATCAGCTGGTCACCTACCTGCACCTCGCCCATGGTGGTCCAGCCGCCCGGAGTCGGCAGGGGTGTGTCCAGCGCGAGGGCCTTACCCAGACCCGGCCGCCCGGCCACGATGATCAGCTGACCGGCGTGCAGGCCGTTGAGCAGCCGGTCCAGGTCGGTGAAGCCGGTCGGTACGCCCGTCATCATGCCGCCCTGGGCGCCGACCGCCTCGATCTCGTCCAGCGTCGGCTGGAGCATGTCGGCGAGGACCGCGAAGTCCTCGCTGACCCGGCGCTCGGTGACGTCGTAGACGGCCTGCTGGGCCAGGTCGACGATGTCGTCGACGTCCCGGGTGCCGCCGTTCGCCGTGCCGTAGCCGAGTTGGACGATCCTCGTGCCGGCCTCGACCAACCGCCGGAGGACCGCCCGTTCACTGACGATGCGCGCGTAGTAGGCGGCGTTCGCGGCGGTCGGCACACTCGCGATCAGCGTGTGCAAATAGGGAGCGCCGCCGACCCGGGCCAGGTCACCGGAGTCGGCCAGCGCCGCCGCCACGGTGATGGCGTCGGCCGGTTCCCCCCGGCCGTAGATGTCCAGGATCGTGTCGAAGATGGTGGCGTGGACCGGCCGGTAGAAGTCGTTGGTCTTGAGGATCTCGACGACGTCGGCGATGGCGTCCTTGGAGAGCAGCATGCCACCCAGGACGCACTGCTCGGCTGCCACGTCCTGTGGTGGCGTCTTGTCGAACTGGCCGTCGCGCGGTGCCGGGCCGGACGACTGCCCGCCTCCCGGGAACGACTCCGTACGCCTGTCGTCGGTCACCGACACCGGGCCCCCCTCCACTGCGTCGGATCGATTCCAGGCATAGCGCCCGGGTACGACATCGTCGACCGTCCGCTTCGATCGGGGGCCATCGGTCGGCAGGTCGGTGGCTAACCATACGGACTTCGAGGTCAGCCGCTCAACCACGGCGGTGGACGAGCCTCGGGACAACCTGTGGACGCCGGTGGACAGGCATGTGCGCAGCGTGTGCACAGGTTGTGGATATCTGGTGGGGAATTTTTCGCGGCAACCCGTCTACCTGCGAAGCTTCCGTCCCCAGCCTGTGGACGGAAATTTCCGGGTAGGGCTTTGTCCTGAACCTCCCGTAAGATCGGTGCCTACGGCTACACCTGCACAGCGGATTGCACTTTCGGTTGAGAAGGGTCACGCTCCGGCCGTGAGTTACCGGGACTGGGCACGCGGGGAGGACGGCCCGCGCGAGCGGCGGCCGGCCACCTCATGGGCCGAGCCCGTCGAGCGTTCCCCGGCCGAACCTTACGAATCGGCGGTCGAGCGCTACCGCACGCCGAGCCGTCGGCGGGCGATCGAGCGCGGCCACGAGGAGCCCGCCGAGCCCTACCTGCCGAGGTGGGCGTTGGAGTCGGGCGTCAGCAGTGTCGACGGTGCGGGCCGGCATGCCGCGCCGGACGACGATGACGAAGGTGACCGGCCGCGTTACGGCGGCAGCGGTCGGCGCTCGACCGAGCCCACCGGGAGCAGCCGGGGCCGGCGCGGCGACGAGACGGCCTGGCGGGATGCCCCGGCGCCCGGCCGGGCGCCGGGGTCGGACCACACCCGGGAGTGGACCTTCGACCGTGCGCAGGAGGGGGGGTACGTCGGCAGCCGCCGGGCCGACGAGGACGATCCGGTCTCGGGCATGACGCCGCAGAGCCGTCCCCGCCGGGCGCAGTCCCGCCGCCGCGAGGTGACCTGGTCAGGTCTGGACGATGAGGACCAGCAGACCTCCGACTCCGAACCGACGGCCGACCCGCCCACCCGGCGCCGGCGGCGCGCGGCCGAGGTCGACCCCGGCCCGGCCGTGGACCCCTGGGAGCGGACGGCGGAACCGGAGAGTCGCCAGCCGGCGGTGGATCCGTGGGACGCCTCCGGCCTGCACGCCTGGCAGCAGTCCGCCGGCCTCGAGCGCCGTGCCGACGACGGGCCGGCCGACCCCTGGGACGCAGACAGCACGAGTCAGTGGCTTCAGGGCGCCGCCACGGACCAGTGGCTCCAGCCCGACAGCACCGGCCAGTGGGACCGCTACTCCGAGGTGGACCGACGGGAACGGCAGCGGGAGCCGGACCGCTGGGACGGCTATTCCGAACCGGACCGGTGGGACCGTACGGAGCCACCACGCTCGGGCGCGGCGGCCGGTACCGGTCAGTGGTCCTGGTCCGGCCGGGCCGAGCCCGAGCCGCCGCCGCCGCAGCAGCAGCAGCAGCAGCAGCAGCAGCAGCAGAGATTCTGGCCCGGGACCCGACTCGCGGGGGACGACCCGCGCTGGGTCGATCCGCCCGCGACGGCCCCCCGGTCGCCGGTGGTCGGATACACGGCGCCTCGTCCGCGCCCGGCGCCGCGGCGTCCCGCCCAGCTTCCTCCCGCGCGCCAGGTCGGCATGGCGGCGGTACGGCGACGGATCGAGGCGGTCGGTACGGCCGGCTGGAACCGTCGCCTGGAGGACGACCTGCTCGATCCTGATCCGGGTGGTCCCTGGCTGTCGCTGGTCTACACCGCCGCCTGCTACCTGCTGCCCGCAGTGGTGATCTTCATCTGGCTGATGACCCTCGACGGCACGCCGCCGGCCGGCTGCGTGACCGACATCAGTGGCGGTGGTTGCGACTCGCCCCGGGCTCGGGCGTTCGGGGCCATGGTGGGCGGCCTGCCCCGGTTCGGTCTGGCGCTGGTCACCAGCCTGGCGGTCGCGATGCTGCTTCGTCGGGTGGGTACGACCTGGCGCGCGACCACCGTGGCGCTCGCCGCCGCCGTCGTCGGTGGCGGCCTCTCCACGGTGATGATCAGCGCGGTGACCGGCCAGCCGATCGGTTGACGGGCGGAACCACGAATGCCGTCGGGCCCGCACCGACGCAGCGGTGCGGGCCCGGTGGCGTTGTCGGCCGGGCTCAGCCCTGCACGACGTTGAGGTTGAACGTGGCGGTCACCTCGGGGTGCAGCCTGATCCGCACCGGGTGCGATCCGATCGACTTGACGTGACCGGACATCTCCAGCCGGCGGCGGTCGAGCGCCGGACCGCCGGCTGCCTTGACGGCGTCGACGATCTCGGCCGGGGTGACCGAGCCGAAGAGCCGACCACCCTCGCCGGCACGGGCCGACAGGTTCACCTTGAGGCCCTCGAGCTGGGCCTTCACCTCGTTGGCGTGGCCGAGGTCGCGGATCTCGCGGGCCGAGCGGGCCCGCCTGATGAGGGTGACCTGCTTCTCCGCGCCCTTGGTCCAGGCGATCGCGAAGCCCTGCGGAAGCAGGTAGTTACGGCCGTAGCCGTTCTTGACCTCCACGATGTCGCCCGGGGCACCGAGGCCGGACACCTCCTGAGTCAGGATGATCTTCATGTCGGCGCCTCCTCTCAGCGGGCCGTCGCGGTGTACGGCAGGAGCGCCATCTCGCGGGCGTTCTTGACCGCACGGGCGATCTGCCGCTGCTGCTGCGAGGTGACGCCGGTCACCCGCCGAGCACGGATCTTGCCGCGGTCGGAGATGAACTTACGCAGCAGCGCGGTGTCCTTGTAATCAATGTAGGTGATCCCGTCCTTGTCGAGCGGGTTCACCTTCTTCTTCGGCTTGCGCAGTGCCGCAGCCTTCGCCATTGCTCTTGCTCCTGGTTTACGATCACGGGCGCTCGGCGCCATTAGAACGGTGGCTCCTCGTCATGATTGCCGCCACCCGAACGTGCGGGGGCTGGCGCGGCCGAAGCCCAGGGGTCGTCGAAGTTGCCTCCGCCGCCGCCCTGGCCACCACCGCCACCGCTGCCGAAACCGCCGCCACCGCCGCCGGAACGCGACATCTTCTGCACCTTCGCCGTGGCGTAGCGCAGCGACGGGCCGATCTCGTCGACCTCCAGCTCGATGACGGTGCGCTTCTCACCCTCGCGGGTCTCGTAGGACCGCTGACGCAGCCGGCCCGACACGATCACGCGAGCACCGCGTTGCAGCGACTCCGCCACGTGCTCTGCGGCCTGTCGCCAGACGGTGCACGAGAGGAACAGCGGCTCGCCGTCCTTCCACTCGCCGGACGCCTTGTCCATGAATCGGGGCGTCGATGCGACCCGGAACTTGGCGACCGCGGCCCCGGAGGGGGTGAATCGCAACTCGGGGTCATCGGTCAGGTTGCCGATGACCGTGATGGTGGTGTCTCCTGCCATGACCAACTCCTCGCGCACTCATCCGTTCTGCCGTACAGGTTCTCAGAACCCTCCGACAGCACCGACGAGGCTGATCCGGGTAGGGCTGGGTGGATTGTTAGCGCATCTCCGGCCGGATGACCTTGGTACGCAGCACGGACTCGTTGAGCCGCAGCTGGCGATCCAGTTCGGCCACCGCCTCCGGCGTCGCCTGGAGGTCGATGACGGCGTAGATGCCCTCGGACTTTTTGTTGATCTCGTACGCGAGGCGCCGGCGGCCCCACACGTCGGTCTTCTCCACCGAGCCACCCGCGGTCCTGATCACGTTCAGGTACGTGTCGAGCGATGGGGCGACGGTGCGCTCCTCGAGGCTGGAGTCGAGGATCACCATGATCTCGTAATGACGCAAGACGTGCTCACCTCCTGTGGGCTATGCGGCCACGGTCCTTCCGTGGCAGGAGGTCGTGCGTCGTGGCCGTCCCGGACTCGGGGGAACCCGACCGGGAGCGGACAACCGCACCAGGATACCCGGCCCGGACGATCACCATCACCGAGGTGACGGGCACAGCGAACCGGGGGCCCGGCCGACGTCGCTGTCGGCACGGACCCCCGGCCACGTGACCGCGGGGCGCCTGGTCCGCATTCCTTGGGTGGGACCTGGGGAGGAACGACCACACCGATGAGGTTGGACCGGAGACGCCCCGCGGAGCTTTATCACGTTGTTACCTGACGTTATCGCGGAAGCCGGTGCTTCATGGGGCAAATGCTGGAATCAACGACATTTTTCTCGACTGGCGCTTCTGGCAGCACCTGAGCCCTGGCCGCCAGGAAGCCCTGGCCGCCGGATCCATCAGGATCAACGAGCGCCACCGGACGCGGTGACGCGAACGCGCCGGTGGGCGTCGCCCCCTCCGACGGGGACGCGACGTAGGCTCGCCTGCATGCGTATCGGAGCCCACGTCGATCCGGCCGACCCGCTGAGGGAGGCGAGCGCCCGAGCGGCCGACGCCGTGCAGTTCTTCCTCTCCGACCCCCAGGGTTGGAAGGCGCCACAACCCCGTACGGACGCGGACGAGCTGCTGGCCGCCGAGGTCGACGTATATGTGCACGCGCCGTACGTCATCAACGTCGCGACCGGCAACAACCGCATCCGGATCCCCAGCCGCAAGCTGTTGCTCGCCCACGCCAAGGCGGCCGTGGCCATCGGGGCCAAGGGCCTGGTCGTGCACGGTGGGCACGTCAACGCCGGCGACGACCCGGCCACCGGGTTCGACAACTGGCGCAAGGCCCTGGCGTACGCGGCGGAGTCGGGGGGCTTCGGGCTACCCGTGCTGATCGAGAACACGGCCGGCGGCGAGAACGCCTGCGCCCGCCGACTGGACGCGCTGGCCCGGCTCTGGGACGCGGTCGGAGACCACGAGGTCGGTTTCTGCCTCGACACATGTCACGCGCACGCCGGCGGCGAGGAACTGCTCGGTCTGGTCGACCGGGTGAAGGCGATCACCGGACGGATCGACCTGGTGCACGCCAACAACTCCAAGGACGGTTTCGGCTCCGGGCGGGACCGCCACGACAATCTGCGCGCGGGCACCATCGAGCCGGATCTCGTGGTCGCGGTGATCCGAGCGGCAGGTGCCCCGGTCATCGTCGAGACGCCGGGCGGCACCGAGGGGCAGAGCGGCGACATCGCCTTCCTGCACGGGCAGCTCAGCGGGGAGACGTCAGCGCGATGACCACGGACCAGTCCGCCGCCGGCGGGCCACGGCCGATCCCGGGTGACAGTCGGGCCGGTGCTGGCAGCGCCCCGAGCGGCACCAGCCCGAGCGGCACTGCCGCCGGTGGGCCTGGGCCGGGCGGCAGCACCACCAGCGGCGAGACCGGCGCCGGCAGCGAGGGCAGCGCCGGCAAGGACGAGGCCGCCGACAAGGACAACGCGGCAGACGGGGACGTGGCGGCAGACGGGGATGGTGCCAACCGCACCGACGGGGACGGGAGCGGCAGGGGTGAGGACCGGGACGGAGCCACGCCTGACGGTGGCAGCAAGCCGGACCGGTGGGCCGCTTTCGGACCTGCTCCCGAACCGGTGGTGACCTGGTCCGGGCGGCTGGGTCGCAGGTTCGGCCGGCTGCTGATCCACGAGTGGACGCTGGCGGCCGTCGGTTCGCTGGTGCTGGCCGTGCTGATGACCTGGCCGACGCTTCGTTACCCGGCGCACACGCTGCCGCAGGACTACTGGGATCCGAGCCTTCAGGCCTGGCAGATGGCCTGGTCGGGGCACATCCTGTTGACCGATCCGGGCCAACTGTGGCACGCCAACGCGTTCTTCCCGGAACGGTGGAGCTTCGCCTTCTCCGACACCCTGCTCGGGTACGCGCCGGCCGGCATGATCGGCACCGGCCCCGAGGCCGCTCTGGTCCGGTACAACATCATGTTCGTGCTGGCCCATGCCCTGGCCACCTTCGGCGGGTACGTGCTGGCCCGGCAGCTCGGTGCGAGTCGGACCGGGTCCGCGGTGGCCGGTGCCGCCTACACCTACGCACCGTGGCTGCTGGCTCAGGCCGGCCACCTGCACGTGGTCTCCAACGGTGGCATCCCGCTGGCGTTGGCCATGCTCGCCCGGGGGCACGGCTGGTCGCTGCGGCACGGGTACCGGCCCGAGCGCCGCCACGACGGCTGGGTGTACGCCGGCTGGCTGGTGGCGGCCTGGCAGTTGAGCCTCGGGTTCGGCATCGGCCTGCCGTTCGTGTACGTGCTCGCCGGCACGGTGCTGGTGGCCGCGGCCATCTGGTACGCGAAGCGGATCTTCCGGCGGGCCAGGCGACCCTTCGGCCAGCGGCTGTTCGTCGCCGACCTGATCGGCGGGTTGATCTTCGCCGGGGTGGGTGTTCTGCTGGCCATCCCATACTTCACCGTCACGCAACTGCACCCGCATGCGGAGCGGACGATCGGCAACATCGCCATCTTCTCGCCGCCGGCCAGCGGCTTCGTCACCGCCCCCGCCGAGTCCCGCCTCTGGGGCGGGCTGCACGAGGGCGCCCGCTCGCTACTGCCCTGGCATCCGGAGATGACACTGCTGCCGGGCTTCGTGCTCTACGCACTGGCCGCCGGTGGCCTCTTCCTCTCGATCTGGACGGTCCGTCAACGCCTGTTTCTCCTCGCCGGGGTGCTGGCGACGATGACCCTGTCGATGGGCACCGAGTTCTTTGGCGGTCGCTTCACCTACGAACCGCTCTTCGAGTATCTGCCCGGCTGGAACGGCATCCGTACGCCTGGGCGGTTGATGCTCTGGGCCACGCTGCTGCTCGCGCTGCTCGCGGCGGGCGCGGTCAGTTCGTTCGCCGAACGGGTACGGGAGGTTTCCGCCGAGCGCATCCCCTCCTGGCCGAGCCCGTGGCTGCGGCTGGCCACCCTGATCCCGCTGGTGCTGGTCATCGCCGAGGGAACCAACACCACGCCCCATCCGGTGGTGCCGCCGCAGCCGGCCGCCATGCGGGCCGTCGACGGCCCACTGCTCGTGCTGCCCAGCGGGCAGAACCATGACCAGCCGGTGATGCTCTGGTCGACCACGCGGTTCCAGGACATCGTCAACGGAGGCAGCGGCTTCACCCCGCGCCAGCTGGACGACGTACGCCGGGTCACGATGACCTTCCCCGACCAGACCAGCGTCGACTACCTGCGCACCCTCGGCGTCCACAACGTGCTGGTGATGCGGGACCAGCTCGCCGGCACCCCGTGGGAGGTCAGCGTCGACGCGCCGGTCGACGGGCTAGGCATCACCCGTGAGGAGATCGACCAGGTCGTCGTGTTCCGTCTCTGAGGCCGGGGTCAGGTGGCGGCGGGGACGGGTGCAGGGGCGGCGGACGGCTCGATCCGCTGGCGGCGGGCGCGTAGGCGATCCAGCCAGGGGGCGTCCGGGGCGCCGTCGAGCAGGCCACCGTCCGGGTCGTCGGCGTAGGTTCGGCGCACCGCGTCCGTCTCCGGGTGCAGGATCTCCCGCACGACCAGGACGACCAGCACCACCACCGTGGTCAGGCGCAGGCTCGCGGCCAGGACGAACACGCCTTCGGGGAAGACCGGCTGGCCGGCCGAGGCGCCGAGCAGCTGTCCGTAGAAGGCGACGAAGTAGCAGACCTCCGCCGCCTGCCAGGCAAGGAACGCCCCCCACTTGGGCCGGGCGAGCACCACCAGCGGCAGCAGCCAGAGCACGAACTGCTGCGACCAGACCTTGCTGAAGATCAGGAAAGCGGCGACCACGAGGAAGGCGAGCTGGGCGAGCCGGGGCCGGCGCGGCGCCAGCAGCGCCAGCGCGCCGATGCCGAGGCAGGCCAGCCCGAAGAGGGCGTACGACAGGTAGTTGAGGGTCGGGATGTTCCCGTCGAGCCACTGGAAGGGGCCGATGGCCGCCGGGTCACCGAATTTGCCGTCCAGGTAGCGGGTTATGTACCAGAGGGTTCCCCAGTCGATCGGCCGCTCGGTGTTCAGCTCGAAGAACCGGCTCCAGTTCTCCCGGTAGGGGATCGCCACCGGCAGGTTCACCAGTACCACCGTCACGGCGGCCGTGAGGATGGACAGCAGGGCGGCCCGGAGCCGGCCGGCACGGACAGCCAGCACCAGGATCGGGCCGAGGATGAACAGCGGCCACATCTTCGCCGCCCCGCCGAGCCCCAGCAGCACCCCGGACAGGGCGACCAGCACGGTCCCCCGCTGGCCGGGTCCGGAGCGCGCCCAGGCCAGCAGCCCGAACGCGGCCAGTCCGATGGCGAGCAGGTCCCAGTTGACGGTGGCGGTGAGCAGCAGGGCGGGAGCCAGGGCGAAGAGCGCGGCGTCCCACGGGCGCCGTCGACGCAGCGCCAGGATCACCGCCACGGTGGCCACCGCCAGCGCACCGAGCACCAGTGCGTTGAGGTTGTAGAACCACTGCCCCTGGTTCAGGTCGGGGTTGCCGTCGCCGGCGGCGTGCACCGGCAGCCCCAGCGCCCCCATAAAATATCCGGTCAGCACCGGATACTCGACCGGGTGGTCCTGGTAGGGCACGGCGCCCTCGTTGAGCCGCTCGGCGTAGTAGAGCGCCAGCACGTCGGTGTAGCAGAACCGGGTGTACTGCTCGTTGTCCACCCATGCGCCGTCCTGGCAGGGCGACTTCTGCACCCAGTGCAGGGCGAGCGTGAGGCAGGTCAGTGCGAGCACGATCCGGACCGCCGTCCAGAACCGGCGTTCCGAGCCAACCGGCCGGTCGCGGGCGACCGCGTGGTCACCGAGCGGGCCACCGATCAGTCCGGAGAGGCCCCGGACGAAGCCGTCGGAGCGAGACGGGTGATCGGAGACATCCGGTCCATCGATGCCGGGCGTCGACTGGGTGCTCATGACCGAGCATCCTGCCGCATCAGCTGACCGCGTAGAAGCCGAAACCCGGCCGTTCCTGGAATCTGGCGGAGCAGCACCGGTGGGCGGAGTCGGGTCGACGCCGAGGGCTGCCCCCGTACGGGCCGCGCCGCCGCCATCGACCCACCAAAGAGTGGCACGGACGGCACTGCCGCAGTGGCCAGGACGACATCTTTCAAAAGGCTGAATACTCCGAACACTATCTGTCGAAAGAGATTTCGCAGCCCACTTAGGGTCTTGACATGGATGAATATTGCGCTAGCATGGGCACTGCTCGGCGAAGGCGAGCAGTCAGAAGACACGGGGGAACTGTCTTGGACTTCTATTTTCTCGGCCCGTTAATGGCGAAAGAGGGCCCGTCCGGTGTCAATATACCGGGGACCCGAGACCGAAAAATCCTAGCGGCGCTGCTCCTGAACTCGAATCGTCCCGTCCACATCGATCTACTGATCGACGTGGTGTGGGACGATGACCCACCTGCGACAGCCCGGCAACAGGTGCAGAACCGCCTGGGCAGCCTGCGCAGCAGACTGGGCACCGGGACCCATCAGATCAACCGCGTCGGCAGCCACTACGTCTTGCAGGTGACAGACGATCAGGTGGACGGGCTGACATTCCGCAACCTCTGTAGCGAGGCAGATCTCACGGCGAGTATCAACAACCGAGAAACCGCGATCAAACTCCTACGGGATGGCCTCGAATTGTGGCGCGGATCCCCTATCGAGGACATCGACTCGGTAAAGCTCCAGGTGGAGGCGATACGTTGGAAGGAATACCACCTGAAGGCGATCGAGACGTTGATAGAACTCGAATTCAGCCTCAACAGACACCGGCTGCTGACCGCCGATCTGCACGGCTGGATCGCGAGCTACCCGTACCACGAGGGGCTGCACTGCCGGCTTGCTGAGGCGATGGACGCCGGATCACGCACGGCCGAGGCGTTGGGCGTCCTCAGTGGGCTGCGGGATCGGCTGGCCCGAGAGTTGGGGATCAGCACCAGCCCTCTGGTCGAGGAGCTTTACCACCGGATCCTCCGCGGAACCGGGGCGGCGGTCGTCGCAATCCGTTGAGCCTCCGCCGGCGCGAGGTGCAACGGTGCCGGTGCAGTGGTCCGGCGATGGCGCCGCGGTGGCGGCCTCTGTAATCGTCGCGGCACCCTGATCTGAGTTGGAGGGATCGCGTTGCTCGGAAGAAGCACTCGCCTCGCGGCCATGCTGGCACTCTGTCTCGCCGCCGGCCTGGTCGCCCCGCAGGCGGCCACCGCCGCGCCGGCCACCACACCATCGGCGAGCACGTCGTCGGCGAGCACCACAATCAAGGCCGAAGATCTCGATCCGGCTGAGGCCACCATGATTCCGGAGGCCGAACTGCTGGCCACCGGCTGCGGCTCGACGTGTGACGGCAAGAACCCCGCGACGTACAAGATCTATCACAGTGGGTGTTCGAACTGCTACCACTACTGCGGCGACGACGCGCGGACCGTCGCCTCCAACACCAACGGCATCAACCTGGAACTCCGCTACAGCCCGCGGTGCCGGACCGCGTGGACCCGGGTCGGTTCCGACTTCTACTACCCGACGATCCGCAGCTACTACCTCGACGGCCGGGTCCGCACCGCCTACAGCGGCTTCGCCGGTGCCTACTACACCCAGATGGTGAACGACGCCAACCTGCTCGCTCGGGCGGAAGCCAGCGCCGGTCCCACCACCTGGTGGACGAGCAAGTACTGACCGGACCGGTCGCCTGAGCGGCCCGATCCGAGACAGCCAGATAAGCCCGGGGCGGCCCGAAAGGTGTCCGGCCGCCCCGGGGATCAGGGGAGGGCTACGCACCGCCATGCGGCCTTGCCCGGGTGGGCGCTCATCATCGCGTGCAACTTCTCCACCGTGTTCCAGTTCCGCACGGTGGCCGACGGCCCGCTCTTCGTCTCGCCCAGCGCGGTCATCGGCGGGCTGTCCCGCAGGCCGTTGGGGCACCAGATGTACATCTCGACGCCGTCCACCACGTACCGGTCCTCGCCAAGGTCGATCCCTTCAGCACCTCGTCGACCGGCGTTTCGGAGGGCTCCGCCAGGAAGGCCACGACGTGCCTGGAGCCGTCGGTGGCCACCTCACGCAGCGGCTCGTGGTCACCACCCCGCGCCAGGTCCTCCCGGCTACGCAAGATCACATCCACGGAGAAATCGAACCGCTTCTCGATCGCCTGTTCAATTCCGCGCCAGCTTGTCGGCGCGCTGATCGGCGCCGAGCACCACGTTGCCGCTCTGCAGCAGCGTGGCCGCGTTCCCGTACCCCTCCACCGTAAGCAGTTTGCGGAGGTCGGCCATGCCGACGCGCTTGGCCCTCCCGAGGTTGACGCCGCGCAGGAGGACTGCGTGCCGGGCCATCATCATCCCCTTCTCGAAGACCACCCAGACGAGACACTGGTCGACCGGTTCCAGGAAGATTGTCAGCCAGGCAGCGCGGCGTCCAGATCGAGAGCCGTACCGCGAGCGCTGTGTGGGCGGCCGGAGAAGCTCTCCGACCGCCCACAGCGTGAGTGGGAGCCGGAATCCCTGATCGCCGACTTCGGTGACGTCAGACAGGCCGGACGGGTCGTACCCCTTCGAGGCGTCGTTTCACGGACCGCTTCCGCGTCCACAGCGCGGCCGGGAAGCTGCCATCGCCGATATCATCGCCGCTTTCTTGCGTTAGCAGCCATCTGCCACAGCGGCACAAGGCCTCAGTACCAGCGGGTGCAGTGCCAGTCGGAGAAACTGGCCGGCCAGTAACAGGCCCGAGCCTCAAGGCTGGCGTCGTTGACCATGTTGGTCCAGACGCCTCCGTACTCGGAGTAGCTCTCGATCGTCTTGCGGTGGTTGCCGTTGAGGTGCCGGCTGACCACCTTGAACGCCGTCCATCCGGCGCTGGTCCTCGCCCAGGCAGTGCGGCATCGCGGGCTGTACCGTAGCTCGACGCTGCCGGACGGACTCGACGCACGGTACACGTACCCGCTGGACAACTGGGGCGTAATGGCGTCCTCAGCACAGGTGTAGTACCTGGTGCCGTCGTAGTAAATCTTGAAGGTATCCGGATTCTTGTTGTCGCACGAGGCTCCGCAGCCGGCGTTGGCGAGTGTCGCGGCGTCGAGCCTGACTCCGTCGCCAGCCGCGATCACCGCCTCGACCTCGGCGGCGGCAGGGTCGGGCGCTGCCTGAGCTGAAGCGGGTGCCGCGATCCAGCCTACGGCGAGGGCCGAGACAAGTCCGGAGATGAGCAGTAGCCGCCGCACAGGGCCTCCTTGATGAGTCGGTGTTGAGCGACAAGATATCCATGTTCGTCATCACCCCATCATCACCGCACCATCAAGCGTGCTGCCCCGCCGTCTTCGACCGTCGGATGGGTCAGCGAGTCCACTGGCGCGGCCAGTTCCCACCGCGGCTACCTCTTCCGCCTATGCCAGCGGCGGGCGGCCGTAGAGATTCTCCGACCGCCCGCGGCCGTCAGCGGGAGCTAATCCCGTGTCGTCGTTCTGGGTGATGGCAGGCCGCCGCCTCCACCTCCCGGCCGTTGCTCACCTTCAGGTGGGGTGCTCGGATTGTTGCCACCGTTGTTGTTGCCGCCAGCGATCTGGCAGAAGAAGTCCAGCGGGTTGCAGTTCGGCTGGTCGCCGCCCGGCGGGGGCGATGGTGGCGCCGGCTCTTCGCCGTTGCCGGCGTCCTGGTCACCGACTCCGGTGACGTTCGGCAGGTCGGACGGGTCGGAGCCCTTCAGCGCATCGTCCATGTACCGCTTCCACAGCGCGGCAGGGAAACCACTACCGCCGATGTTGCCGCCGTTCTTGTCGAGGATCGCCGGCTTCTTCGGGTCGCGGCTGCCGATCCAGACGGCGGTGGCCAGGTTCTCGTCGTAACCGACCATCCAGGCGTGCGCGTTCTTGTCGGTGTTGTGGTGTTCCCAGGTGCCGGTCTTGCCGGCCGCCTGCCGGTTGTTGGCCAGCCGCGCGTTGCTCTTGCCGGGGATCTCCTTGAGCACCGCGGTCACCTCGTCGGCGACCTCCGGGCGGATCACCTGCTGCGGCTTGAGCTTCTCGCCCGCGCCGGCGACCTTGTCCCACTTGCCGGTGGCCTTGTTCTGCTTCTCCACCGTCCGGACGAAGTGCGCCTTGTTGTACTTCCCCTTGTTGGCGAGCGTGGCCAGGCCGTTGGCATGGTCGAGCACGGTGACCGGGTACTGGCCGTAGCCAATCACCCGGTCGAACTTGCTCGGCGCGAGTTTCTCGGGCTTCTCCTCGGTCAGGTCGTACACCTTCTGCTTGTCGTCCCACATGGTGCGGATGCCGGCCCGGCGGGCCATGTCGAGGACCTTGTCAGGGCCGATGTCCTCGGTCACGTGGAAGAACGGCACGTTGTACGACTGCACCGTCGATTCCTGCAGCGTGCACCACTTGGCGCAGCTGGCGTTCCGGCCCGCGTTCTGGATCTTGTCGGCGTAGCCCTCGGGCTTGAACGGGGTCGAGTCCCAGTGTGACTTGATCGAGACGCCGGCGTCGATGGCCGCGGCCAGCGTGTAGACCTTGAATGACGAGCCCGGCGGGTGGCCGCCGACCAGGTCACCGTTCTGGTCGGTGTTCAGACCGGCGTAGTCGAACCCGGTCCCGTTGTCACCGCCGTAGTAGGCCAGCACCCGGCCGGTCTTCGGGTCGATGGAGACCGCCGCCGCCATCAGGTTGTTGGGTTGCGGTTCGAGCACCGAGCCCTTGCGGTCCGGCTGCGCCGCCGCCTCCAGCGCCTTCTGCATCTTCGGGTCGATGGTGGTGGTGATCCGGTAGCCGCCCTCGCGCAGCTCGTCCACGCAGCTGGGCTTGTCCGGCGCCGCCGAGTTGGAGCAGAGGCCCCACTCTTCCATCTCCTTGCGGACGTAGTTGATGACGTTGCCGCGCGGGGTGCCGACGCCGAAGCCGTTGTTCTTCTTCGACTTCTGGACCTTCGGGTACTCGGTGGGCCGCTCGGGCTTGCCCGGCACACCCAACCAGCCCTCCTCGACCATCCCGTTGATCACGTACTCCCAACGGGATTTGGCGTCGACCTTGTTGACCTCCGGGTCGAAGCCCTGGTGCGTGGCGCTGGCCACCGGCTGCTTGATCAGCGCGGCGAGCACGGCGCCCTGCGCCGGGCTGAGCTTCTTGGCATTGGTGTTGAAGTAGGTCTGGGCCGCCGCCTCGATGCCGTACGCGCCGCGACCGAAGTAGATCACGTTGAGGTAGTTCTCCATGATCTGTTCTTTGGTGAACTCGTCGTTCAGCTTGGAGGCGAGGATCGCCTCCTTGACCTTCCGCGCGTAGCTGTCGTCCTGGAGGTTCTCGTAGGCGTTGCGCGCGTACTGCTGGGTGATGGTCGAGGCACCCTGCTTGTCACCGCCGGAGAGGTTGTTCCAGGCGGCCCGGGCGATGCCCTTGTAGTCGACGCCCGAGTGCCGGTAGAAGTTGCGGTCCTCGGCGGCTGCCACGGCATTGCGCACGTGCTCAGGGATGGCGTCGATGGTGACGAAGGTGCGGTTCTCGTTGCCGAGCTTGGCCACCAGCGTCTTGCCGTCCTTGGCGTAGACGGTGGTGGACAGCGGCAGCGGGATCTCCTTGGGCAGCACCACGTTGGTCGAGTAGTAGGTGAACCCCACCACGCCGATACCGGCCAGCATGATGAACACCGCGAAGCCGGCGATCAGCATGTTCATCCGCTTGCGCTTGCGGGCCCGAGCCACCGCGCCCGGGTCACGCCCGCCGCGACCGGGGCCGGGCGGGCCACCCGGTCCACCGGGACCGCCGGGTCCTCCCGGCCCACCGACCCTCGCCCGGGCCACCGCGGCCCGACCTCCGGCGCCACCCACGGCCGCCGAGCCGACGCTGGCCCGGCCGGCCGAGGCCGCACCGACGGCGGCCCGACCGGGCCCGGCGGGCGACACCGGCACCGAGGCCCGACCAGCCCGGCCCGGGGCGGGCGACACCGGCACCGAGGCCCGACCGGGCGCCGCCGGCGAGACCGGCACCGACGCGCGACCGGGTCCGGCACGGCCGACCGGAGCCGCGCCGGCGGATCCACCGCGCGGCGGCACGCTCGCCGAGCCGCCGACCGAGGCACGCCCGCCCACCGAGGCACGGGCCGACGGGCCGGAAACCTCGGGGCCGGTTGACCAGTTGACTCCGCGCGGTTCACCACCCGGGAGGCGGTACGCGTCGTCCGCCTGCCTCGGGTCGTCCTGGCCTGTAAAACGGGCCCGTCCGCGCGAGGAGCTGGGTTCGCCGTACGAGTTCATTCCTCACACCCTGCCGTCGCGGTGGGGCGCGGTCGCACCGCCACCGGTTTGCCGTGAGTTGTGACACCCGAGAGCACGGCATGGGGGTGCCGTGGTACCGGTGCCAGATCCGAATCAATCGGACCATTCAGACCTACGAGCTGTCGGTTACCCCGGCCGCGTACCTCACGGCCGGGGCTGGCCGATCGAGCTCGAATCACCGTTGCGCCTCTCGCCTTCGCCGGACACCCGTTCCGTCGGCGGTCATGCCGCTCGCCTCACCATGCTCCGGCCCGCCGTCCGCGGCGCCGGTCAGACCGTCCCGTCCGAGCAGGTACTGCTCGATGAGATGGTTCCAGTCACAGCCGAGGCACACCTCCACCACGAAGACCTGGAACTCACGCAGCGTCATCGCCAGCATGGACAGCTCGGCCACCGTACGCGCCTGGCCGGCCGACTGCTTGAGTTCGTCCCCGTAAATGTAGTGGACGTTTGTGAGATTCTCGCTCCGGCATATCGGACACCGCTGGTCGGTGGGCTCGCCGTGGAACCGAGCCGCGTTCTTCAGGTACGGAGATGCGTCGCACAGGTCGTAGGTGCCGACCCGGCCCGCGAGAAGCTCACGCAGCACCGCTCGCCTTCGGAGCGAGTAGTCGACCACCTGGCGCTGCGTACGCATGCGGGAAAGGGTACGCGGTCTCGTCTGGCGAGGCGACCACCGTGACGATCCGTGACAGGGGGATCCCGGAAACAGGGGTTTGCCCTGGCGCGAACAAGACGCTACGGTGCGATGTATCGGTCCGATACATCGCAGTGGTTAGCACTGCACGTACAGGGTAAAGGAAGGGTGGCCAGTGCTCGAACTCGCCATCCTTGGCCTGTTGCAGGAGGCCCCGATGCACGGCTACGAGCTGCGCAAGGAGCTCACCGCCAAGCTCGGGGCGATCCGAGCAGCCATCAGCTACGGCTCGCTCTACCCGACCCTGCGCCGGTTGCAGGCGGCGGGATGGATAACCGAGGCCGCCGAGGCGCCCGCCACCGCCGAGGAGGTTCCCGCGCTGACCAGCCGACGAGGTCGGGTGGTCTACACCATCACCGCGGAAGGAAAGGAACGCTTCGCCCAGCTGATTGCACAGACCGGGCCGGAGACGTACGGCGACACCGGCTTCGGTGTGCACTTCGCGTTCTTTTCCCGAACGGACCGGGCGACCCGACTTCGGATTCTGGAAGGTCGCCGCCGCACGATCGAGGAGCGTCGCGAGGGCCTTCGCGACATGCTGGGCCGAGCGGCCGAGCGCCTCGACGCGTACACCCTGGAGCTGCAACGCCACGGCCTCGATGCCTGTGAGCGTGAGGTCCGCTGGCTGGAGGAGCTCATCGCCAACGAGCGCTCCGGCCGTGCCCCGACGGTCCCGCACGACGGGACGGCCGGCGGCCGACGAGAAGACAACAGCCCGCCTCCGCCTGGACAGACCAGGAAAGAGCGGCCGTGACAGAAAAGAAGGAGGCAGACGCTATGGGCTCCGTCCGCGTCGCCATCGTCGGTGTGGGTAACTGCGCCTCGTCCCTGGTACAGGGCGTCGAGTACTACCGGAACGCCGACCCGAACGACCGCGTCCCGGGTCTCATGCACGTCACCTTCGGCGACTACCACGTGTCTGACGTGCAGTTCGTCGCGGCGTTCGACGTCGACGCCAAGAAGGTGGGCATGGACCTCGCGGAGGCGATCGTCGCCAGCGAGAACAACACCATCAAGCTCTGCGACGTGCCGCCGACCGGCGTCAGCGTGCAGCGCGGCCCAACCTTCGACGGCCTCGGCCAGTACTACAGCGAAATCATCGAGGAGTCCGGTGCCGAGCCGGTCGACGTGGCGCAGGCGCTGCGCGACGCGCAGGTCGACGTGGTCGTCTCATACCTGCCGGTCGGCTCGGAGCAGGCCGACAAGTTCTACGCCCAGGCTGCGATCGACGCCGGCTGCGCGTTCGTCAACGCCCTGCCGGTCTTCATCGCCTCCGATCCCGAGTGGGCCCAGAAGTTCGTCGACGCCGGCCTGCCGATCGTCGGCGACGACATCAAGAGCCAGGTCGGCGCCACGATCGTGCACCGCGCCCTCGCGAAGCTCTTCGAGGACCGGGGCGTCGAGCTGCTGCGTACGTACCAGCTCAACTTCGGCGGCAACATGGACTTCATGAACATGCTGGAGCGCAACCGCCTGGTCTCGAAGAAGATCTCGAAGACCCAGTCGGTGACCTCCCAGGTGCCGCACGAGATGGCCAAGAGCGACGTGCACATCGGCCCGTCGGACCACGTGCCGTGGCTGGACGACCGGAAGTGGGCGTACATCCGCCTGGAGGGCCGCTCGTTCGGCGACACCCCGCTCAACGCCGAGCTGAAGCTCGAGGTGTGGGACTCGCCGAACTCGGCCGGCGTCATCATCGACGCAGTCCGGGCCGCGAAGATCGCCCTGGACCGGAAGATCGGCGGCCCGATCCTGTCGGCCTCGTCGTACTTCATGAAGTCCCCGCCGGTGCAGTACGCCGACCACGACGCGCACGCCGCCGTCGAGGAGTTCATCGCCGGTGAGATCGAGCGCTGACGCGCTGATCAGCAACATCGTCGAGGGCCGGGTCTCCGCGGGCCCGGCCTCGGCGGTCTCGGCCACGGCCTGGACGTGGTCAGGACCAGGCGTGGCGCAGGGCGACGCCGGCCTCCAGCTCCAGCAGTTTGACCTTGCGGTCCAGGCCGCCGCCGAAGCCGACCAGCTTTCCGCCCGCCCCGATGATGCGGTGGCACGGCACGATGACCGGGATCGGGTTGCGGTTGCAGGCCACCCCGACGGCCCGGGCCGCGCCGGGATCGCCCACCCGCCGGGCCACCTCGCCGTAGGTCAGCGTCTCGCCGTACGGGATCAGGGTCATCTCCCGCCACACCGCCCGCTCGAACTCGGACCCCCGCGGCACCGTCACCGGCAAGCCGAACCCGGTCGACTCTCCCACGAAGTACGCCCGCAACTCCGCGACCGCCCGCCGGGACGCCTCGTCCACCGGCTCGGTGGCGGCGTCGACGACCGGGCCGAAGTGTGCGCCGCAGATGCTGCCGCCGTCGGTGGCCACGGAGAACTCACCGATCGGCGAGTCGAGCACTGTCCAACGCATCTGGCCATTCTCCACGGACAGCACCCACCGCGAAACCATGGTTACCTGCACCGGCCATGGTTACCTGCACGGCGTCGCCTGCCGGAGCGTTCTCACTACATTGCCGGGTCACTCCGGTTGTCACCCCCGTCGCGCCTGCGATCAGTCGCGGATGCCCTCGTCGCGGGCCCAGCGCAGCAGCTCGGCCTCGGCGGTGTCGCGATCCATCGGCCCGCGCTCCAGACGCAGATCCTTCAGATACTTCCAGGCCCGTCCTACGGTCGGCCCGGGCGGCACGCCGAGCAGCTCCATGATCGCGTTTCCGTCGAGGTCGGGCCGGACCCGGGCAAGGTCCTCGTCCGCGGCGATCCGGGCGATCCGCTCCTCCAGCGCGTCGTAGTCCGAGGCCA
Organism: Micromonospora tarapacensis; assembly: GCF_019697375.1. Taxonomy (NCBI): domain Bacteria; kingdom Bacillati; phylum Actinomycetota; class Actinomycetes; order Micromonosporales; family Micromonosporaceae; genus Micromonospora; species Micromonospora tarapacensis. The sequence continues at coordinate 5,102,431 of NZ_JAHCDI010000004.1, forward strand.
GCTGGGCCGCCTTACGGCGGTTGCGGGTGGTGCAGTCCGACCGGGTCAGCCGGTGCAGCCGGGGCAGCAGGTCACCGGCGTCGGTGACGTACCGGCGCACCGCCGAGTCGGTCCACTCGCCCCGGCCGTACCCGTAGAAGCGCAGGTGCAGCGCGACCAGCGTGGTGACCTTGGCGGTGACGTCCTTCGGGTAGCGCAGCGCCTTCATCCGCGCCTTGGTCAGCCGGGCGCCGACCACCTCGTGATGGTGGAAGCTGACCCGACCGTCCGGGCCGACCGACTTCGTCGCCGGCTTGCCCACGTCGTGCATCAGCGCCGCCATCCGGAGGATGAAGTCCGGGCCTTCCTCCTCGTAGGAGATCGCGTTGCGCACCACCGTGAGGGTGTGCTCGTAGACGTCCTTGTGCTGGGCGTGCTCGTCGATCGCCAGCTTGAGCCCGGTCAACTCGGGCAGGAAGCGCTCGGCCAGGCCGGTGTCGACCAGCAGCCGCAGACCGGTGATCGGTTCGACGCCGCAGAGCAGCTTGGTGAACTCGTCACGGATCCGCTCGGCGGTGATCCGGTCGAGGTCCGCCGCCATCCGGGTCATCGCCGCGTGCACGTCCGGGTGGACGGCGAACCGCAGCTGCGCGGCGAAGCGGGCGGCCCGCAGCATCCGCAGTGGGTCGTCGCCGAACGACTCGGCGGGGGTACCGGGGGTACGTATCACCTTCGCGGCCAGGTCGGCCAGGCCGCCGTGGGGGTCGGTGAATCGGTGCTCCGGCACGCTCACCGCCATGGCGTTGACGGTGAAGTCCCGACGCCGCAGATCCTCGGCCAGGCTGGTGCCATACGCCACCACGGGGTTGCGGCTGACCTGGTCGTACGACTCCGCGCGGAAGGTGGTGATCTCCAGCCGCAGGCCGTCGCGCTGGCAGCCGATGGTGCCGAACTCGCGGCCGGTCTCCCAGATCGCCTCAGCCCAGCCCCGCACGATGTCCAGCGTCTGGTCGGGGTGCGCGTCGGTGCAGAAGTCGAGGTCCTCGCCGAGCCTGCCGAGCAGGGCGTCGCGTACCGAACCACCCACGAGATGCAGTTCGTGACCGGCGGCGACGAACCGGCGGCCCAACTCGTCGGCGACCGGGGAGACCCGGAGCAGTTCGTCGACGGCATTGCGCTGCGCGGCGGTGAGTTCGCGGCGGTCGGTGGCGTGGGATGCGGCGGCTTCGGACATCGGATCAGCAGCCTATCGGTCCTGATCGGCATCTCGTCCGCCGGGCGCGGGTAACGGCCGGGGGTTGACTAAGGTCTGTGACGTGGGGCCGGTGCCGGCTCCGGCATACCCCTTGGAGGCACAGATGAGCGGCGGGCTCTACCGCAGCGCGAACGCCCAGCAGGGCGGCGTGCCCGGCGGCCGGCCCGACGACGGTGCCACGTTCATCTCCGCCGAGCCGCTGAACCAACCCGCGATGGAGTCGACCGCGCCGCCGCCGGAGCAGGTGGCGGAGGGCAGCGCCGCCGCCAACAGCGCGGTCATGGCGATCGGCAGCCTGGTCAGCCGGGGCACCGGGTTCCTGCGGACCCTCGCGATCACCGCCGCGCTGGGTTCGGCGATCGGTGACGCGTACACGACCGCGCAGATCCTGCCGGGAATGGTCTACGAGTTCCTGCTCGGCGGCATCCTCACAAGCGTGCTGATTCCGGTGCTGGTCCGGCGACGCAAGTTCGACGGCGACAGTGGCCAGGCGTACACCCAACGGCTGCTCACCCTGGCCGTGCTCGCCCTCGGCACGGCCGCGGTGCTCGCGGTCGCGCTGGCACCGGTGCTCACCTGGCTGTACGCGAGTGACCAGTCCAGCGACGAGTACCGGAGCCTGGTGACCGCCCTGGCCCGGCTGATGCTCCCGATGATCTTCTTCACCGGCCTGAGCGCGTTGATCAGTGCGGTACTCAACACCCGGGGGCACTTCGCCGCGCCGATGTGGGCGCCGATCCTGAACAACATCGTGGTGATCGCCACGGCCGGCCTCTACATCGCGAGCTTCGGGACGGACGTCCTCGACCCGGGCCAGATGACCGACGGCCGGATCCTGCTGATCGGCGGCGGGACGCTGCTCGGCGTGGCCGTCCAGGCCGGTGGGCTGCTGCCGGCGCTGCGCAGGGTCGGGTTCCGGTGGCGCCTCCGGTTCGACTTCCGCGCGCTCGGTCTCGGCGAGCTGGGCCGGCTGGGCGCCTGGATGTTCTGCTACGTGGCGGTCAGCCAGCTCGGCCTGATCGTGGTCTTCAACCTGCTCAGCCGGACCAGCGGGCAGGCGGCCGGCGCACTGATCTACAACAACGTCTTCCTGCTGCTGATGATGGCGCACGGCATCATCGCGGTCTCGATCATCACGGCGCTGATGCCCCGGATGAGCGCCGCCGCCGCCGACGGTCGGTACGCCGACCTCGCGGCCGACCTCTCCCGGGGCACCCGCACGGTCTCCGCGGTGCTCGCCCCGGTCGCGGTCTGCTACGCCGTGCTGGCCACCCCGATCGCATTCACGCTGTTCCGGTGGGGTGCCTTCGACGCCGACGATGCCCGCTCCACCGCCCCGGTGCTGCTCTTCGCCGCCGTGGCACTGGTGCCGTTCGCGGTGAGCCAGCTCTTCACCTTCGCCTTCTACGCGCTACCCGACACCCGCACCCCGGCGTTGGTGAACATCCCGGTGGTGGCGCTGCGGGCACTGGTACAGATCGGGCTGTTCGTGGCCTTCTCGGCGAGCTTCGCCGCCTCGGGGATGATGATCGGCAACGCCGTCTCGTACCTGGCCGCCGCCATCGCGTCCGCCTGGTTGCTGCGGCCCCGGGTGGGCCGCATCGGGCTGGGCGCGATCCTGCGCACCCTCGGGCGGGTGGCGATCGCCGCGCTCGGCTCCGCCCTGGCTGGTCTGCTGGTGGTGTTCCTGCTGCCGGGCGACGACACGCCGACCAGGACGCAGGCGATCGTGCAGTTGCTGGTCGGCGGCGCGGTGATCGGCGGTACGTATCTGGTCCTGGCCAGCGTGCTACGGATCTCCGAGATCACCGAAGTGGTGGGCCTGGTCCGCCGCCGGCTCGGCCGCTGATCACCGACGACGACCGAGGAAACCCAGAGTGACGATGGATCACCAGCCTGGGGATGTGCCTGTGGATAACTCCGCGCGTCGCCGCTCACCTGCCGGGCGCTCCTGTGGATAACCGACCGGACGGCCCGGTATGCCCGGCCGATCGATGGGAACTCCACCGGCGCCCGACCCGCCGCCACATCCTGCGCCGCCCTGCGGGGGCGGTGGAGGGCAGCCTCTAGATTGGCTGGTACATGCGCCAGCGACGTGCTCGACAACGGTGGCAACCGGACGAATCCACCCGACCGCGAACACCGCTGTCGGTCACGGCGGGAAGATGACATGTCGGGGACCCGGCCAACCCGGGTAAGGTCGCTATCGACGGGTACGGCAGGTACCGGCGCGCGCCACCACGTTGGGACCGGTCGGCCGTCACCAGACGAAGGCGGAGCGGGAAACAGATGCCCAGCAGCGCGGGTCCATCGATCGGCACGACCACCGAGGGAGGACGGGTGACCCAGGTCGGCGAGGGTCAGGACGCGGACGAGACCACGCCGCCGGTCATGACCTTCGGTGCTCCGACGGCCGGTGAGATCCTCGCCGAGCGTTACGAACTGGTCGAGCACATCAACAACGACAGCGCGGGCCGCCTGGTCTGGCGCGGTGTCGACGTGGTGCTGCGCCGGCCCGTCGCGGTCGTCATGCGCTACCCGGGCGGCGCCTCCGCCACCGAGATGCTCCAGGCCGCCGTCGCCGCCAGCCGGGTCATCCACCCCAATCTGGTCGGCGTCTACGACGCCATCGACGAGGCCGATCGGGCCTACGTGGTGCGCGAGTGGGTCGACGGGCAGTCGCTGCGGGACCTGGTCGCGGACGGGCCGTTCGACGCCGCTCGCGCCACCGCCGTCGGCAACTCCGTCGCCAGTGCGCTGGCCGCCGTGCACGCCACCGGCATGGTCCACGGCAACGTCCACCCCGGCACGGTGATGATCAGTGACGACGGCCGCGTCGTGCTCGCGGACGCGCGCACCGACGGGGCCGACTCCCAGGAGAACGACGTCCGGGCGGTCGGCGGAGTCCTCTACTTCGCGATGACCGGTTACTGGCCGCACAACGAGGCACCGCTGCGCGGCGCCACCGCCGGGCACGGTCGTGCGGCCATTCCCGACGCGGTGCGCGACGCCAACGGTGTGGTGGCGGCGCCACGCCAGGTCCGGGCCGGCGTGCCGGCCTACCTCGACGACCTGACGATGGACCTGCTCGACGGCGGGATAGCACCGCCGTCGTCGGATGTCCTGGCCGCGGAACTGGCCCGGCTCGACGTACCCGACGACGACTACCTCGACAACAGTGGCCCGCTGCGTTTCGCCGGTGACACCGGCGACGAGCCGTCGCCGCTGGCGGCGGCGGGCGGACGCAAGGTCGCCCTGGGCATCGCCGGCCTGCTGGCGGTGGCCCTGGTGGGGCTCCTCATCGGCATCAGCACGCTGGGCGACGACGAGGATCCACAGACCAACCCGGTCGCCGCGCCGAGTTCCAGCGCTCCGGTGACCGAGGATGAGCCTGCGGCACCGGCCGTCCGGAAGCTGGCGATCAGCGGCGCTCGGATCATCGACCCCGACAGCAACGACCGCGCCGAGGTCCGTGACGCCGAGAAGGTCTTCGACGGCGACCAGGACGAGGGCTGGTCGACGCAGACGTACCGCGGTAGCGGCAATTTCGGCAACCTCAAGCGGGGCATGGGCGTCTGGATCGACCTGGGCGACCAGCACACGGTCAAGTCGGTGCAGGTGAATCTCTCCGACACCGGCGCCTCCGCAGAACTCTTCACCGGCACCGTCGACGCCCCCTCGAACAGCTCGGGCGACGACCAGATCCTCACCGCGTACCAGAAGAACCGGATCGGGCAGCCCTTCGAGGCGCACGACGGCACGACCATGACCTTCGACGGCTTCGACGCCGACCAGAAGTACCGCTACCTGCTGTTCTGGATCACCGAGCTGCCGCCGAACGGAAGCGGCTTCAAGGTCGGGGTGCAGGAGATCACGGTCCAGGGGTCATGAGGCACCAGCGCGGCGGCACCCACCGGGGCCGGTGATGGAGGTACGCGACGCCGGGCGGAACCCCACGGGTGCGGCGTCGGCGGGCGGCCCGGTCAGCGACCTCGATCTGCTGCATGCCCACGTTGCCGGCGACCGGGACGCGTTCGGCGAGTTGTTCCACCGCCACCGGGATCGGCTCTGGGCGGTTGCCCTGCGGACGATCGGCGACCGTGAGGAGGCCGCGGACGCCCTCCAGGACGCGATGCTCTCCGCCCACCGCGCCGCCGGCCGGTTCCGGGGTGATTCGGCCGTCACCACCTGGCTGCACCGGATCGTGGTGAACGCCTGCCTCGACCGGATCCGCCGCCGCCAGGCCCACCCGACGGTGCCGCTGCCCGACGGTACCCGCGGTCCCGAGGATGGTTCAGGCGTCGGCGGCGTCGAGCCGGCCGCACCGGTACGCGACCACGACACCGCGATGGTCGTGCGGGACGCCCTCGCCGCGCTTCCGCTGGAGCAGCGGGCCGCACTCGTCCTGGTGGACGTCCAGGGTTACCCGGTCGCCGAGGTCGCGCGGATCCTCAGGGTGGCCGAGGGAACGGTCAAGAGCCGGTGTGCCCGGGGCCGCGCCCGCCTGGCGGTGACGCTCGGGCACCTGCGGCCCCGGCCGGCCCCCGACGGCGGGTCGAACGTGCCGGGGGTCACCGGGGGGAACCCGGGGCCCTCCCCAGGCGTCCGATCGGGGTCGGGGCGGTCCCGATCGTCTGCCGACCAGCAGGAGGAAGCGTGAGCACCGGGGAGTTCAGCGGGGTCGACCACGACCTGCTCGCCGACTACCTCGGCGGCGCGCTGGACGGCACCCCGGAGCAGGGGGGGGTCGCTCGGCTCGTCGCGCAGGACCCGGCCTGGGCACAGGCCCATGCCCTGCTGGCCCCGGCCCTCGACGGCGTTCGTGCCGAACTGGCCGAATGGGGTGCGCCGGCAGCGGAGCTGCCGGCGGAGATCGCCGACCGGATCCGCACCGCCCTCACCGCCGATCTTCCCGCCGCCGCCAACGCCAACGCCGCCGGCACGGATGATCACCCTACGGTCGGCGGCCCGGAAGTGGCCGCTCCGTCCCGCCTGGTGACCGCGGCGGCGGGCATCACGGGTGACGCCGACGAACCGGAGGCGGCGGGCGGGAAGGTGGCCGCCGTACCGCCCCAACCGCTGCGTGGATCCCGGCGACCCGGTGGCACGCCGCGTCCCGGGCAGGAGCGGAGCGTCCCGTCCCGGCCGGGCCGGCGGCGACGCTGGGCCCGGCTCGCCGGTCCGGTCGCGCTCGCCGCCGCCACGGTGGTCGGGTTGGGTGCCCTCCAGCTGTCCCGGCCCGACCAGGGCGACGAAGCGGCGACCGGCACCGCGCTCAACGATCGGGGCGCCAGTCCGGTCGTGCCGCACGGGTATCTGCCGCAGGAGTCGGCGACCGATGCGGCGACCGGACGTGCCCCCGCTGCGGCCCGACCTTCCTTCCGGATCGTCGACGCGCCGCAGCGCAGCGGTACCGACTACACGCCGGAGGCGCTGCTGGGGGCCGTGCCACCGATCAGGCAGTTCTCCACGGGCACCGAACCGGAGGCCGGCGGGCAGAGCGAGGAGCGGCTGCCCGGCCCCGGCGACCTGACCCGGCTCGGCGACCAGAGGGCGTTGAACGCCTGCCTCGCCGAGATCGGCGCCGAGCACGGCGGCGGGCCACTGGCGTTCGAGGTGATCGACTACGCCCGCTTCCAGGGGCTTCCGGCACTGGTCGTACGCTTCACCGACGTCTCCGGTGGGCAGTGGGCGTGGGTCAGCGGGCCCGAGTGCGGTGTCCCCGGGTCCGGCTCGGACCCCCGTTACCGCACGCGGGTAGGGTGAATCAACGCCGCACCGGACGTTTGACCGTCCACGTGACGTGACCCACCGGATGACCTGCTCGGGAATTCCCGCTTCGTACGATGACGTTCTGCACATCAGTTGCCGCCGCGTCGGCACTCGGATCGGCATCGGCAGATACGCCGGTGAACGACAGTCAACACGATTGGGAGACGGCAGTGGACGAGGTCCGCAACCTGGTCATCATCGGCTCCGGGCCGGCCGGCTACACCGCGGCGGTGTACGCGGCGCGCGCCAACCTCAACCCACTGGTCATCGAGGGCGTGCAGTCCGGCGGCGCGCTGATGACCACCACCGAGGTGGAGAACTTCCCCGGTTTCGCGGACGGCATCCTCGGTCCCGAGCTGATGGACAACATGCGCAAGCAGGCCGAGCGGTTCGGTGCCGAGTTCCTGACCGACGACGTCACCCGGGTCGAGTTGGCCGACACCGGCCACCCGGGCACGGTGAGCACCGTCTGGGTCGGCGAGAACGCCCACCGGGCCCGGGCGGTCATCCTCGCCACCGGTTCCGCCTGGCGTCCGCTCGGCGTCCCCGGCGAGCAGGAGTACCTCGGCCACGGCGTCTCCTCCTGCGCCACCTGCGACGGCTTCTTCTTCCGCAACCAGCACATCGTGGTCGTCGGTGGCGGTGACTCGGCGATGGAGGAGGCCAGCTTCCTGACCCGCTTCGCCGACTCGGTGACCATCATCCACCGTCGGGACTCGTTCCGGGCAAGCAAGATCATGGCTGAGCGGGCGCTGGGCAACGACAAGATCAAGGTCGAGTGGAACACCGTGGTCGAGGAGGTGCTCGGCGCGGACGGCAAGGTCTCCGGCGTACGGGTGCGTAACGTCCACACCGGCGAGGCCAAGGTCCTCGACGTCACCGGCGTGTTCGTGGCGATCGGCCACGACCCGCGCAGCGAGCTGTTCCGCGGGCAGGTGGAGATGGACGACGAGGGCTACGTGAAGGTCGAGGCGCCGAGCACCCGGACCAGCATCCCCGGCGTCTTCGCCGCCGGAGACCTGGTCGACCACACGTACCGGCAGGCCATCACGGCGGCCGGCACCGGCTGCGCGGCCGCCCTGGACGCGGAGCGCTTCATCGCCACCCTGCCCAGGAGCTGAACCAACACATCGGAGGAGGAGGGGTCAACAGTGGGAGCAACCAAGTCGGTCACCGACGCGAGTTTCGCCGTCGACGTGCTGAAGTCCGACAAGCCGGTCCTGGTGGATTTCTGGGCTGAATGGTGCGGCCCGTGCCGCAAGGTGTCGCCGCTGCTGGAGGAGATCGCCGGCGAGATGGGCGACCAGGTCAGCATCGTCAAGCTCAACATCGACGAGAACCCGGAGACCGCCCGGACGTACCGGGTGATGTCGGTGCCCACCCTCACCGTGTTCAAGAACGGCGAACCGGTGCAGTCGATCGCGGGTGCCAAGCCCAAGGGCGAACTGCTCAAGCTGATCGAATCGGCGCTCTGACCCCAGCGACACCGTCGCCGCCGACCCCGTGCCAGGCATACCGGCACGGGTCGGCGCGTTTTTCCCCGCCCGCCACTCCTGCGGATCGCCCAGCGCATAACCTCGAACCCGGGGGCGCCGGACGCCGGTGACCACCCGGTCCCGCAAACGGCGCCCGCACGCCGTCGACGGGCCCGGCCAGCCACCGACCGTGCAGAGGGGGTCGTGCGGTGCGTCCGATCCGTCCCGGTGACCGGGGACCCGCAGTGACCGAGATCCGCGCGGTGCTCACCGGTCTCGACCTCCTGTCCAAGACGAGCGGCCCGTACAGCGACGAGTTCGACGCGGCCACCGAGCGGGCCGTACGCGCGTTCCAGCAGTCCAGAGGGCTCAGCGTCGACGGCCGGGTCGGCGCCGAGACCTGGCGCGCGCTCGACGCCGCCCGCTGGCGCCTGGGCGCCCGCACCCTCTACCACGCGGTACCGGTCCCGCTCACCGGCGAGGACGTCCGGTCGCTGCAGGAACGGCTGCTGGAGATGGGGTACGACGTCGGTCGCGCCGACGCCATCTACGGCATCCGCACCTCCCGTGCGGTCGCCCAGTTCCAGCGCGAGGTGGGGCTCGCCCCCGACGGCACCTGCGGCCCGTACACCATGGGTGCGCTGCGCCGGCTGGGCCGCAAGGTGGTCGGCGGCCGGCCGCAGTGGCTGCGCGAGTCCGACGCCATCCGGCAGTCCGGCCCGACCCTGGTCGGTCGGACGGTGGTCATCGACCCCGGTCACGGCGGCACCGACCCGGGGGTCGTGGTGCCGGACGGGCCGCTGCGCTGGACGGAGGCCGACCTGGTACACGACCTGGCCAGCCGGCTCGAGGGGCGGCTCGCCGCGTCCGGCGTGCGGGTGCAACTGACCCGCGGACCGTCACCGGCGACCTGCCTGCCCGACATCGACCGGGCGCAACTGGCCAACTCCCTCGGTGCCGACGTGTTCGTCTCGCTGCACACCGACCAGCACGCCAACCCGTCCGCGGAGGGGGTCGCGACGTACCACTACGGCACCGACAACGGGGTGACCTCGGCGACCGGCGAGCGACTTGCCGGCCTGGTGCAACGGGAGATCGTCGCGCGTACCGGGCTGCGGGACTGCCGTACCCACGCGAAGTCCTGGGATCTGCTCCGGATCACCCGGATGCCGGCGGTACGCGTCGAGATCGGTTACCTCACCTCGCCGAGCGACCGGGAGCGGCTGGTCGATCCCCGGTTCCGGGACAAGCTGGTCGAGGCGATCGTGGCCGCGGTGCAGCGGATGTACCTGCCGGTGGAACGCGACGTACCCACCGGCTCGATCGACGTGAGCGAGCTGCGGGCGGCAGTCGCCGCGGGCACCGTGGTCGACTGAACGGCTCGCCGACCGGCGGTCGGCGGTCGGGCCGGCTCAGCCGGCGGATCGGGTGGCCGGGGTCGGGCGGACCGGGCGCAGCAGCGACTCGGGGCTCATCGAGCCGAGCAGCTTCTCCAACGCGTACTCGACGTCGGACTTCCAGCTCAACGCCGTCCGCAGTTCCAGCCGCAGGCGGGGGAAGCGCGGATGCGGGCGGACCGTCTTGAAGCCCACCGAGAGGAAGAAGTCGGCAGGGGCGACGCAGGCCCCGGCGGGATCGGCGTCGTCGCCGAACTTCGCGTCGCCGAACGCCTCGATCGCCTTGATCCCCCGCTTGGTCAGATCCCGGGCCACCCCCTGGACCAGCATCCGGCCGAGCCCACCACCGGAGAACGCGGGCACCACGTTCGCGGTCATCAGCAGCGCCGCGTCGGCGGAGACCGGCGAGGTCGGGAACGCCATCGAGCGGGGCACGTAGGCCGGCGGAGCGTACATGACGAAGCCGGCCGGCAGGCCGTCGACGTAGACCAGCTTGCCGCAGGAACCCCATTCCAGCAGGGTCTGCGACACCCACGCCTCCTTCTCCAGCCCGGGGTCGCCGACGGCGCAGGCCCGATCGGCGGAAACCGGATCAAGCTCCCAGTAGACGCACTGCCGGCAGGGACGGGGCAGGTCCTCCAGGGTGTCCAGGGTCAGGCTGACCAGACGTCGCGACATTGACGCTTCCCCACACTAGGCTCGGAGGTGGGACCGGCCCACGCGGCATCGCCGCGCGAACGGCTCAACCGGCACCGGCCGCACGAGCGGCCTCAACCGGCACCGGCCGCACGAGCGGCCCAGACGGCACCGCCGCATTCCTGCCCCCCGACGAGCGATCGTACGCCGCCGATCGGCGGCGCGGGAGAGGACGCACGAACGTCCACCTCAGGAGCGCTCGCCACCGGTCCGGCATGTGGACGTGCGAATAATCAGGGGCTCCTCGGGTGACGTGGGGCGGCTAGGATCGACACTCGGCGCGCCGTGCCGCCATGGTCGCCGGTGTGCGGGGTACCCGGCACGGTAGCCGTCCGAGCAGCCATCGAGGTGATGTGATGACCGGCACGACACTCGACGACTACACCGACCGGTACGCCCGCCGGGTGCGCGGAATGACCGCCTCCGAGATCAGGGCGCTGTTCGCGGTCGCCAGCCGGCCGGAGGTGGTGTCGCTCGCGGGCGGTGCTCCGTACATCGCCGCGCTGCCGCTGGACGCCGTCGGCGAGATGCTCGGCCGGCTCGGTGCCGAGCACGGGACCACCACGCTGCAGTACGGCATCGGGCAGGGAACCCTGGAGCTGCGGGAGCGGATCTGCGAGGTGATGGCCCTCTCCGGCATCGACGCGTCCTGCGGCGCCTCGCCGGAGGACGTGGTGGTGACCGTCGGCGGGCAGCAGGCGCTCGACCTGATCGCCCGGCTCTTCCTCGACCCGGGCGATGTGGTGCTCGCCGAGGGGCCGACCTACGTCGGTGCGCTCGGCGTGTTCCAGGCCGCCCAGGCGCAGGTCGTGCACGTTCCGATGGACGACGACGGCCTGATCCCGGAGGCGCTGGAGACCGCCATTGCCGATCAGGCCCGCGCCGGGCGGCGGGTCAAGTTCCTCTACACCATCCCCACCTACCAGAACCCGGCCGGCGTGACGCTGACCGAGGAGCGGCGGGAGCGGGTGCTCGACATCTGCGAACGCGCCGGCCTGCTGGTGGTCGAGGACGATCCGTACGGCCAGCTGGGCTTCGAGAGCGAGGCGCCGGCGCCGCTGCGGGCGAGGCGCCGCGACGGCGTCTTCTACCTCAGCACCTTCTCCAAGACCTTTGCCCCCGGACTGCGCGTCGGGTGGATCCTCGCGCCGCACGCCGTACGCGAAAAGCTGGTGATCGCCAGCGAGGCGCAGATCCTGTGCCCCAGCGCGTACGCCCAAGCCGCCGTGACCACCTACCTCAGCAGCATGCCATGGCGTGAGCAGTTGAAGATCTACCGGGAGGTCTACCGGGAGCGGCGGGATGCGATGCTCACCGCGCTGGAGGATCTGATGCCGGCGGGGACCAGGTGGACCGTTCCCGGCGGCGGGCTCTTCGTCTGGGCGACACTGCCGGACGGGCTGGACTCGAAGGCGATGATGCCCCGGGCCATCGCCGCACGGGTCGCGTACGTCCCTGGGACGGGCTTCTACGCCGACGGGAGTGGCAACGGTCACATCCGGCTCAACTTCTCGTTCCCCCCGCCCGAACGGATCCGGGAAGGCGTCCGCCGGCTGGCCAGCGTCATGGAACAGGACATCGCCATGCGGCGGGTTTTCGGCGCGGTCGGTGGGCCCGGCACCCGACGCGGGCGGGCCGGCTCGGACGCACCGGGTCCCGACTTGGCATGATGCCCGGCATGGGTGTCACCGCTGCCGAAGAAGGCTTCGTGTCCGGTCCCGCCACCACCGACCTCCATGTGCTCGTGCTCGCCGGTGGTCTGTCATACGAACGTGACGTGTCGCTGCGCTCCGGCCGCCGGGTGCTCGACGCGCTGCGTGCCGTCGGGATGGAGGCCGAGTTGCGCGACGCCGACGTCGCCCTCCTTCCGGCGCTGACCGCCGATCCACCCGACGCCGTGGTGATCGCCCTGCACGGCGCCACCGGCGAGGACGGCTCGCTGCGCGGAGTGCTCGACCTCTGCGGCGTGCAGTACGTCGGATGTGATGCCCGGGCCTCCCGCCTGGCCTGGGACAAGCCCTCGGCGAAGGCGGTGCTGCGCGAGGCGGGCATCGCCACCCCGGACTGGGTCGCTCTGCCGCACGACCGGTTCAGCGAGCTGGGGGCGGTCGCCGTACTGGACCGAATCGTGGACCGGCTGGGGCTGCCTCTGATGGTGAAGCCCGCGCAGGGCGGTTCCGGCCTCGGCGCCGCCGTGGTCCGGGATGCGGCGTCGCTGCCGGCAGCCATGGTCGGTTGTTTCGCGTACGACTCGACCGCACTCGTCGAGCGGTACGTGCCCGGCATGGACGTGGCGGTCTCCGTCATCGACCTGGGCGACGGTCCGCAGGCGCTGCCTCCGGTCGAGATCGTGCCACGCAACGGGCTGTACGACTACGCCGCCCGCTACACCGCCGGCCGGACCACCTGGCACACGCCGGCCCGCCTGGAGCCCGCGGTGGCCGAGTCGGTGGCACAGGTCGCGCTGGCCGCCCACAGCGCGCTCGGCCTGCGTGACCTCAGCCGGGTCGATCTGATCGTCGACTCGACCGGTCGGCCGAACGTCCTCGAGGTCAACGTCTCGCCCGGAATGACCGAGACGTCGCTGCTGCCGCTCGCGGTGCAGGCGTCCGGTCTCGACTTCGGGCAGGTGATGGGCGGCTTGGTCGCCCGCGCCGCCGCTCGCTGACCGGGCCCGCCTTTGTCGAGCCGACGCGGCTCCGCACGCCGGTCTACGCGGATTACCCGAGCGGTCTCTGCCGGCTCGACCCGGCGGTAGGGGCCGGGCAGGTAACCCGGCCGGCCGGTCGAGCCCGCCTCCTACCCAGGACCCGCCCGGCTCGGTCCGCTGCCCGCCCAGCTCGGTCGGCTGAGCGGGCAGCCGGCGCTCAGGTGGCGTTCGGCCTGCCGGCCGGGCCGGCAGGGTCGCCGGGCTCGCCCACCGGCAGACCGGCATCGCCCGGCGGATCCGCCGCCGGTCCCGGGCCTTCGGTCCGCGGACCGGGCTCACCAGCAGCAGACCTCTGGACCTGTTCCGTGTCAGGCGGATTCGCGTCGAGGGCTTCGCTTCTCCGGTTGCTGTTGGCGGATTCCTGCTCCGCGCCCGGCGTGCCGAGCGTCGCCTGACTCGTGGGCCGGGGCCGAGCGGAGGCATCCGTGGCAGCTTCCTCCCGCTGCCCGGCAGGCGCCGTCGGCTCCGGGTCGCTGTCCGAGACCGGCGCCCCATTTTCGGTCTGGGTGGGCTGCGTTCCGCTAGCCGGAACATCGGGTGGTTCGGCCGTCTCCCCGATGGCGTCCAGGAGCGACCCGCCCTCGGTCGGCTCCTTCCGGCCGGGCGCGGCCGACTGGGCGGCGATGCTGGACGGGGCCTGCCACTGGATGCGGGGCGGTTCGGCGAGTGGGCGTCCACCAAATTCGGCAAGCCAGGCCGCAACGAGTGCGAGGTTCTCCCGCCACCGGTCTTCGGAGATGGGCGGCAGGATCGAGTCCCAGAGGGACAGGAAGGTGCCCCGGAGTTGAAGCCGTCCGTACGGCCGGGCGAGGAACCACATGTGGAGATGAGCCGACCCATCACCCCAGCGGTTGACGTGCACTCGGGCCACCCCGTCGAGTGAACGGATCGCCCGTTCGAGCCGTACCGTCATCACACCCAACTCGGCGGCGAGCAGGTTCGGCAGGTCGCCAAGATCCAGGTGTGAACGGGACTCCAGGATGAGAACCATCGGCAGGCCGGTGGGACGGTCCATGGCTCGCACCCGCCACCGCTCGCCGACCCAGATGTAGGCCTCGTCGGGTGCCTGACAGGCGGTGCATTCCCGGTGGGCCTCGCCCTTTCGGGGCGGTTCGACCGGGACCGGATCGGCGAGCTGCTTGACCCGCAGGTCGCCCTCGAAGGGAAACGACGGCCACTGAGTGAAGTCCGGTATTGAGGGAGGGGTGTCGCGCACGACGCTGACCCTAACCGAGTCGGGCACTGCTGTCCCTACCCGAATCACCTTCGGCTTCGACGGGTGCTCGAATGGCGGGTCAGCGCGAACCCCACCGCTCTCCCCAGAGTTATCCACAGGCTGGCGGATACCTCCGCACCGGCCACCATCCCCGGTTCGACAAGGGGTTTCGGTCTCTTGTTTCACGTGAAACCACGCGAGCCTGTGGACAACCGGTGTGGATAACTATCACGCGGCCGGAATCCGCTGCTGGGCCGGTCCCGAAGTCCTCGGTCAAGCCCAGGCGGCGGCCGACAAGGGACTCTAGGCAGGGGCCGAGGTCGGCGTCCAGGAGCGTCGCCCGGCGTCGCGGTGGTCCAGGCGTCGCGGTGGCGACCGCTGCCGGACGGAGCACCAGACACCCGTGGCACGCCGATCGGACGGCCTTGTTTCACGTGAAACGAGGCGACCTGCCGCACCGCACAATGCAGTGCAGTCATACATGATTCGCCCTCCGCGTCCGCAGAGAACCCGCCTTTCCCGTCCAGGTGAGAACGCCGCCGCTATCGCCGGGGACCTCGGTGCCCGTCCCATTCTCGGGGGCGTACCCTCCCGAGCCTGGCAACCTCCGAGTGACGGCGCATCTTCGGCGTTCAACGCGAGGGCTGGCGGACTCGACAGGGTGACCTCTCGGGCCCCTGCATCGAAGCCCTCGCCGACCGACCGGCCTGCACGGGCCTGGACGGCGATCGGCGGCATCGGTGTCAAGGGCGCCAGTTTTCAGCCGCCGTCGACAGTCGGAGACCGGTCCGGCTACAACGCCGACATGCGG
Source organism: Micromonospora tarapacensis (assembly GCF_019697375.1). Classification (NCBI taxonomy): domain Bacteria; kingdom Bacillati; phylum Actinomycetota; class Actinomycetes; order Micromonosporales; family Micromonosporaceae; genus Micromonospora; species Micromonospora tarapacensis. The sequence goes on from NZ_JAHCDI010000004.1 coordinate 5,117,742, forward strand.
CCCCGATCTCCGCCTCGCCGGCGCCGCCTGGAGTCGATCTCGGCTCGACCAAGAACGTCGACCCAGGACGTGGGGCGTGCCTGCCGGAGCTCCGACGGCGCGACGAACCCAGACGAGCCCGGCGACGATGGCGGGTCTCCGCCTGCCTGGGCTCGGCTCCACGAGTTCCAGGAAACACCAGTGCGACGGACCGTGCGACCGCGACCGCCAGCATCCGGGACCGGCCGTCGCCTCCGGCGCCTGCCGATCACTCCCTCGCACGGAAGCCGTGCCCGGTGTGCCCGTGCCCGGTGTGCCCGTGCCCGGCAACGGTGAAGAGCGGCAGCGAGCGGTTGGGCCTCTGGGCACCGCGGCACGGATGGGGCATCGGGTTGCGCGGGTAGTGGTCGGTCTCGGCGGTGGAAGCGGTCGAGACCCGGCCACCGAGTCCGCCGGCGGAACGGCCGGCACCACGCGCTGCATCGGGTGGCGCCCGCCAGCGAGGCGTGACGGGGAAGGTGTGGCGATCGCTGGAGGCGCGGTTTCACGTGAAACAGGGGGGCGAGGTAGTCGGCTCTCCTGATGATCACCTCCGGCCGGACCTCGAAGCGGTGGACGCGGATTCCGGTGCACCAACTCCCCGGTGCCGGCGGCCTGGCGGTCGGGCGGAGTTGACGCGCGGGGCGGTGGGGTCCGTCGAGCGGTGCATCGCGGTGAAGGACTGCCGCACCGAGGCAGACCGGGACCGGTGCCGGCGTGCCCGTCGCCGTGGAACGTGACTGCCTGTCCGGGCCGCGCCGGCGGTCCGGGCGACAGACCTGACGCTGGAGCCATCTCCTGGAGACCCAGACGGTGGCCTCCAGGGGCCGCCGTGGGCACCACGGTCGTGCCGGCCTGTCCGGAGTGGGGCAAGGATGCGTCAACGCCGTAGCGGCCCGGACAGACGGAACGGCCGCCCCTCAGGTTCTGAGGAGCGGCCGACTGGAGTCCTGCTGTTTCAGTCCTCGGGTTCCTCGCGTTCGACCCCGATGATGCCGACGATCCGCTCGAGATCGTCCACCGTGGCGAACTCGATAGTTATCTTGCCCTTGCTCCGCCCGATGTCGACCTTCACCCGCGTGTCGAAGCGGTCGGAAAGCCGGTCGGCCAGGTCGTTGAGTGCGGGCGCGTGCGGCGTCGGCCGCCGCCTCGCGGACTCCTTCTTGCTCGGCCCTTCGCTCAGGGCCAGCGCGACGATTTCCTCGGTGGCCCGGACCGACAGGCCTTCGGCGACGATCCGCAGTGCCAACTGCTCCTGCGTCTCGGGATCCTCCAGACTGAGCAGCGCCCGAGCGTGCCCGGCGGACAGCACGCCGGCGGCGACGCGACGCTGCACCTGCGCCGGCAGGTTGAGCAGTCTGATGGTGTTCGAGATCTGCGGTCGGCTGCGGCCGATCCGCCGGGCCAACTCTTCGTGAGTGGCCCCGAACTCCTCCAGCAGTTGCTGGTAGGCGGCGGCCTCCTCCAGCGGGTTCAGATTCGCCCGGTGGATGTTCTCCAGCAGTGCGTCCCGCAGCATGGCGTCGTCGCGGGTGTCACGCACGATCGCCGGGATGTTGTCACGGCCGACGGCCTGGGCGGCTCGCCACCGTCGCTCGCCCATGACGAGTTCGAACTTCTCGTCGTCCAGCTGGCGCACCACGATCGGTTGGAGGAAGCCGACCTCCTGGATGGAGGTCTTCAACTCCTCCAGGGCCTCCTCGTCGAAGACCTGCCGGGGCTGCTTCGGGTTCGGCACGATCGAGTCGACCGGGATCTCCGCGAAGCGGGCACCGGGTACCGGGCTGAGCATGTGGTCAGTGGCAGTGGTCGGAGCCGGCGCTGCCGGCGCGGGAGGCACGGCTGCGACCGGCGCTCCACTCGCTCCCGCGGTCAGCGTGCTGGCTCCGGCGCCAGCATCCTGCACCGGCGCGGTCGGAATGAGCGCCCCCAGGCCCCGTCCCAGCCCGCCCCGAGGACGGTTCTTCATGCCACGCCTCCCCGCGCCTCGTTCGCCGCACTACGCATTCCGGCCCACCGGCTCCTTGGCGCCCCGCTCGGCGATCTCCTGGGCGGCCTCGAAGTAGCTCGTCGCCCCCCGCGAACCGGGATCGTAGGTCATCACCGACTGGCCGTAGCTGGGCGCCTCGGAGACTCGCACGTTACGCGGGATCACCGCCTGGAGCACCTTGTCACCAAAGTGGTTCCGGACGTCCTGCTCCACCGCGTCGGCGAGACGGGTACGCCGGTCGTACATGGTGAGCAGGATGGTGGAGACCTCCAGCCGCGGGTTGAGGTGCTGGCGGACCAGGTTGATGTTGCTGATGAGTTGGTTCAGCCCTTCGAGTGCGTAGTACTCGCACTGGATCGGGATGAGCACCTCCTGCGCTGCCACCAGCGCGTTGACGGTCAGCAGCCCGAGCGAGGGCGGACAGTCGATGAAGACGTAGTCGAAGTGCCCGGGGTAGGCGGTGATCGCCCGCTCCAGGCGCGACTCACGGGCCACCACGGAGACCAGCTCGATCTCCGCACCTGCCAGGTCGATGGTGGCCGGGACGCACCAGAGGTTGGGGATGCCCTCAACGGCCTGGGTCACATCCTCCAGGGGCACGCTGTTGATCAGACAGTCGTAGACGTCCGGCACCCCGGTGTGGTGCGGGACGTTCAGCCCGGTAGAGGCATTGCCCTGTGGATCAAGATCGACCACGAGTACCCGGTTACCGTGCAGGGCCAGTGCCACCGCCAGGTTCACCGTGGTCGTGGTCTTTCCGACGCCGCCCTTCTGGTTGGCGACGCACATGACCCGGGTCCGTTCCGGCCGAGGCATGGTCACCTCGCCACTGGGATTCAGGATCTGCACGGCGCGCATCGCCTCCATAGCCAACGGTGGGTCATCCTCTTCGCGCATCGGGGTTTCACGTGAAACGTACGCGGCCTCGGTGGTGGCCGGCGGGTAGGAACCGGCCGGGGGCGTGGGCGTGTCGGGTGCCACTCGGGGATCCGGCACCGCGACGGGTGTCGCGTGGTTGGACGCGACCGCCTCGAACCGGGTGGAGGCGGTCGTGTTAGGCCGGATCGGGATCACCCGCGCGTCGGGGGATGCGTTGGCCGGGCGCCCCACCGGATCCGTGCCGTCCCGCCCTTCCGGGGCCGGCGACCACGGGGCACCCGACGTCGGCGCATTCCGGCCGGACTCCGGTGGGCCCTGCGATGCGCCGGCCGGCTGCCGTTTCGGATAGTCGGTTTCACGTGAAACAGGGTCACCCACCGCCCCGGTCACACGAGGATCGTCGTACCTACCGTCGTCATGCACCTGTCATCCCTGCCCGCTTCGGATGGTCGGTCCGCACCCGTCAACCGGGCCACTTGCGCACACTGTCCCGCAGAGGTGCCGCCCGGTGAGAGCGGCCGGGCCCCGGAGGGAGATCCATCGCCGCCCGCTCCACACTATCGACGCGCGGCCAGCCTACGGCGCACAGGCGCGGCCGGTCCACGTCGGGTTCTCAACCCGCCGGGCATACGGGTGCGACCCGGCGACGGGAAGGCCGCCCGAGGGCAGGTCACGTCCGGTCGCGCCCGTCGAGGATCCGTTTGCCCGGCCCGGCCCTCACCGCCGACGCGAGCGGGACTTCCTGGACGACGGCCGGGCGGCCGGGCCGACCAGTCGTTCCCGGACGATCTCGACCACCGTGGTCGGCGGATCCACGATCCCCTCACCGCAACGACGCAGCACGGGCGGTGCACCGCCGAGACGGCGCACTGCCGGTTCATGGTCGACGATCTCCTCGGCCGCCGCGGCACCCTTCAGCGCGACCAGGCGTCCACCCGGCCTGGCCAGCGGCAGACACCAGGCGGCCAGGCGGTCCAGCGGCGCGACCGCCCGAGCGGCCACCACGTCGCCGACCAGCGGGTCCGGCCCGGCCGCAGCGTCCTCCGCTCGACCGCGGAACACCCGCACCGAACCGGTCAACGCCAGCACGCGCACCGCCTCCTCAAGGAAGACGGTTCGGCGGGCCAGCGGCTCGACCAGCGTCACCGTCAGGTCCGGCCGGGCAATGGCGAGCACCAGACCGGGAAGTCCCGCGCCCGATCCGACGTCGAGCACGGTCGTGCCGGACGGAATCAGCTCGGCCACCACGGCGCAGTTCAGCAGGTGGCGGTCCCAGATCCGGGGTGCCTCTCGCGGGCCGATCAGCCCTCGCACCACTCCGTCGGTGGCCAGCATCTCGGCGTACGCGGCGGCAAGGTCGAGGCGGTCACCGAACAGCCGGCGGGCCGCGGTGGCCAGTTCGGGCGGTAGCACCGCCACGGTGGATGCTGGCGGAGTGGACCCGGCCGATCCCGCGCGCGCGGGCGACACGGTCGGTCCAGTCCGCGCCGCCGCACCCGCCCGGGCGGGCGGAGTCGGTTCGACCTCGGACGGCTCCGGCGGCGCCGCCGGCCCTGGCGGGACAGCCGCCGGCCCGGGCGGCGAACCACCCGGGCCGGACGGGGTAACGCCCATGGCGTCGTCCGGGGTCACCCGCTCAGTCCACTGGACGGACGACGATACGCCGGTTGGGCTCGACGCCCTCGGATTCGCTCTCCACCCCGTCGATCGCGTTGACCACGTCGTGGACGCACTTGCGCTCGAAGGCCGACATCGGCTCCAGCCGGACCGGCTCACCGTGCTCCTTGACCTTCTCGACGGCATTACGGGCGACCGCCGCGAGTTCCTTGCGTCGGCTGGCCCGGTAACCCCCGACGTCGAGCAGCAGCCGGCTCGGCGAACCGGTCTGCCGGAAGATGGCGAGCCGGGTCAGCTCCTGGAGCGCCTCAAGGGTGGCACCGCGCTGACCGACAAGGCTCTGCAGGCGGCCACCGACCACCTCCACCACCGGTCGGCCACCCGACACGAGTTCGTCGATGTCGCCGTCATAGTCGAGGATGTCGAGCAGCCCTTCGACGTAGTCGGCCGCGATCTCACTCTGCCGGAACAGCTCACTTTCGCCGGCCGCCCTGCTGGGCGCCGATTCGGCGTCGATCTCCTCCGGCTCGCCCTCGTCCGGAGCCGCCGCGGTCGGCTCCTCGTCGTCCAAGGGCTGTTCGGCTCGGGGGATGCTGGTGTCGGTCACGGTGTCATCTCCGTACTCGCTCGGCCGGACCTCGGGTCCGCTGGTTTCCCGCGGCCGGCGGGACGTCGCCGGTGCCCGCGGGCACGTCTGTAGGGGCAGTCTCGCCCGTCCACCACGTCGCGCGTGGTGCTTCGCGCACCGGCGCCAGCCTTACGGCGGCTGCGCGGCGCAACGGGCCGCCGCCGGTCTCCCGGCGGCGGCCCGGACGATTCAGCCCTGCCGCTTGGCGGGGCGGCCCTTCTTCGGGTTGGCCGGCTTGGCACCCGGCTTCGGCCCGGCGACCTTCGGCGCGGCCGGCGGCGGGGCGCGGCGGCCGGCTTGCTCCGGCCGAACAGACCACTGGTCTTCGCCGGTTGCGCCCCGTTTCGCGCCGAGATACCCGGCTTGCTGCTGGTCGCGGTCACCGGCGGCGGAAACTTGCGCAGCACCCACTGTTGCTGACCGAGGGTGAAGAGGTTGTTGGTGACCCAGTAGATGATCACGCCGATCGGGAAGATCGCGCCGGAGACCAGCAGCGACAGCGGGATGCCGTAGAGCATCAACCGCTGGATCATGCGCTGCTGCGGGTCCTCCGCCCAGCCGGTCTTGAGGATCATCTGACGGCTGGTGAGGTACGTGGTGCCCATCATCACCAGCACCAGGATGCCGGCCATGATCTTGACGACGGTGCCGTTGGCACCGAGTTGGGCGAGTTCCGCGGCGGTGGAGCCGAACTTGCTGGCGATCGGGGCGGTGAAGAGGGTGGCGTCGGAAGCGCTGTTGAACTGCTCGACGGTCCAGCCGTAGATGTCCTTGTTGGTCTTGCCCGGGTCCGGATTGAGCCGGCGCAGCACGTGGAAGAGGCCGAGGAAGACCGGGATCTGGAGAAACATCGGAAGGCAGCCCATCAGCGGGTTGGCCTTTTCCTTCCGGTAGAGCTCCATCATCTCCTTCTGGAGCGTCTCCCGGTCACCCTTGTGCTTCTCCTGTAGGGCCTTCACCTGGGGCTGGAGCGCCTGCATCGCCCGCTGCGACTTGATCTGCTTGACGAAGATCGGGAACAGAATCACCCGGACGGTGACCACCAGGAAGATGATGGCGAGGATCCAGGCCCAGTTGGTGCCGACGACCGCGGCGTCCGGAATCCCGATGGCCTCCCAGGCCGAATGCCAGGCCAGCAGGATCCACGAGATCGCATAGTAGATCCAGTCGAGACTCAATTCTCAGGCTCCAGTCACGTCGGCAGATCGGCGGCCGCCCGGCTCCGGCACCGGGTCGTATCCACCAGGATGGAATGGGTGGCAGCGCGACAGCCGCCGGACCGTCAGACCGGCTCCCCGGAGCGCGCCGTGCCGGGCCACCGCCTCGAGGGCGTATGAACTGCACGATGGGTAGAACCGACAACGGGCCGGCAGCGCCGGACTTATCCACCGACGGTACGCGATGATGGGTAGGGTCAGCACCCGGGCACCCGGGGTAGCCGGACGGGACGGTGCCGGCTCGGGGCTCACCGGGGCCGCCTACCCCGGCCCGACCGGGCGGCGGCGAGCCCCGCGTCCAGATCTGTGCCGAGTCGCTCATACCCGGCATCCGCCGCGGCCGGCAGGGCGCGTACGACGAGAGTGCTTCCGGCCGGCAGGTCGGCGAGCCGTTCCCGGGTCAGGTGCCGCAACCGGCGACGGACCTTGTTCCGGACCACCGCGGGCCCGACCGTCTTGGAAACCACGAAGCCGGCGCGGGAGACCGGTGCGGAGTCTGCCTCCGTACCGTCCCGCGCCGGCTTCGACGCTGTGTCTTCGGCTCCAGGGGTGCCCGGCAGGGTCAGGTGGACGACCAGCGTGCCGCGGCCGGCTCGGCGGCCACCACGGACCGCTGCGGCGAAGTCGCTACTGCGCCGCAGTCGTTGCGCGGCCGCCAGCACGAACGCCACGTCCTTTCGGAGCGGACCCGATCGGCCTCAGGCCGTCAGGCGGGCGCGACCCTTGGCGCGACGGGTCGAGATGATGGCGCGGCCGGCCCGGGTGCGCATGCGCAGCCGGAAGCCGTGGGTCTTCGCGCGCCGGCGGTTGTTCGGCTGGTAGGTGCGCTTGCTCACGTCAGGCTCTCCGTTGTCGGACGCCCCGGGCGAGACGATCGCCGGGTCGTGGTGGTCCGGGCCGCCGGTGCGGTGGCTCCGATCGGCGCTGCCCGGGCGGTGCACATGCCTCGGCGACGCGGGGAGCGACCGTGGGCAGCAGGCACTCGTCAAGCCTAGCAGAGGGCGTGCGAGCAGCCTCTCCAGCCTAAGTCGGGGGGCAATCACCGTCAAACCGGTCTCCCGGGCAGGTACCTGCGATCGAAGGCGGGGAGAGCGGCTGTTTTCACTGATGCCGACAGGGGCGAGGCGCGCCGACGGTTGATGCTGCGGCGACAACGCTGTTACCGTGCCCGATTGCGGTCAGCGTCTCCAATTCCGGGATGTCGCCGGCAGGCAAGACCGGACACGGTAGTGAATCGTTCGGCACGGTGAGCCCGCTTCAGTGCCCGGCCACGGCAGGGGGCAGGTCCGACCCGCGTCCGGCGGGCGGCCACAATCGGTCGGTACACAGGCTGTGGATAACTTGTGGAGAACGACCGGTGCGGGCGCCCGGCTGGTAACAAGCGAGGTCACGCCCGCCCGGTGCGAGGCCTCCGGACCGCCGGGGGAACGGCGACGTCCGGGAGCAGAGGCGAGGGGGTGGCACGACGGTGGCCAGTACGACCGACCTTGCCGCGGTGTGGACGGCTACGACCGACGACCTCGCCGACGAGATCATCTCCGCGCAGCAGCGGGCGTACCTCCGGCTGACCCGGCTGAGGGCCATCGTCGAGGACACCGCCCTGCTGACGGTGCCGGACACCTTCACCCGGGACGTCATCGAGTCCCGGTTGCGGCCGGCCATCACCGAGGCGCTGACCCGGCGGCTGGGCCGGCCGATCCAGGTCGCGGTGACCGTCCGCGCGCCCGATGACGGCCGGACCGCCGGCACGGTCTATCGCAGCGCCCCGGGATCCGGCCCGGCCGGCCATGACGGCGGCCCAGCCGACCTCGACGGCCGGCCGGCCGGCCAGGAGTCGGAGACCGACGCCGGCCGGCCACAGCTGCCGCTCATCCCCGAACAGCCGCACCCGGGCCGGTTCGACCGGTCGCTGCCGGACCCGCCGCCGACCGAGGGCCGCACCGGTCCCGGCCCGGCCGACGGCCAGGAAGCCCTCTTCAACACCGGGTTCGGCGAGCCGCCCCAGGTGACCGAGACCAGCCGGCGGCCTCCGGAGCGGCTCGGCTTCACCGGGCCGACAGGTCGCCTCGACCCGCCGGCCAACGGCCCGCACGGCTACGCAAGCCGTTACGGCGACGAGGCCGCCGGTCCGCCCCGCGACCAGCACGTGATCCGATCGATGCCATCCGGCGGAGGCACCGACAGCGGACCGGGCCGCAGTGGCACGGATCACCGCCCCGTCGGGCGGGACGATCGACGGCTGCCGACCGGCGCGGACAGCGGCGGCAACCGGCTCAACCCGAAGTACATGTTCGAGACGTTCGTCATCGGCTCCTCCAACCGGTTCGCGCACGCCGCCTCGGTGGCCGTCGCCGAATCGCCGGCGAAGGCGTACAACCCGCTGTTCATCTACGGCAGCTCCGGGCTGGGCAAGACCCACCTGCTGCACGCCATCGGGCACTACGCCACCACGTTGGGCAACGCCCGTTCGGTGCGGTACGTCTCGACCGAGGAGTTCACCAACGACTTCATCAACTCGCTGCGGGACGACAAGACCAGCGCGTTCCAGCGCCGCTACCGCGACGTCGACATCCTGCTGATCGACGACATCCAGTTCCTGGAGAACCGCGAGCGGACCCAAGAGGAGTTCTTCCACACCTTCAACACGCTGCACAACGCCAACAAGCAGATCGTGATCACCTCCGACCGCTCGCCCAAACAGCTGGCGACGCTGGAGGACCGGCTGCGGACCCGCTTCGAGTGGGGCCTACTCGCCGACATCCAGCCGCCGGACCTGGAGACCCGGATCGCGATCCTGCAGAAGAAGGCCGCCCAGGAGCGGTTGTACGCCCCGCCGGACGTGCTGGAGTTCATCGCCTCCCGGGTGTCGAACTCGATCCGGGAACTGGAAGGCGCGCTGATCCGGGTCACCGCCTTCGCCAGCCTGACCCGCTCGAACGTGGAGCTGTCGCTGGCCGAGGAGGTGCTGCGGGACTTCATCCCGGACGGCACCGGCCCGGAGATCACCGCCGACCAGATCATGGTCTCCACCGCCGACTACTTCGGGGTGAGCCTGGAGGATCTGCGCGGGCACTCCCGCTCGCGGGTGCTGGTCAACGCCCGCCAGGTCGCCATGTACCTGTGTCGCGAGCTGACCGACCTGTCGCTGCCCAGGATCGGCCAGGCCTTCGGTGGGCGGGACCACACCACCGTCATGCACGCCGATCGCAAGATCCGTCAGCAGATGGCCGAACGGCGCTCGCTCTACAACCAGATCGCCGAACTGACCAACCGGATCAAGCAGAACACCTGAGGTTGACGGCCGCGGTCCCGCCGCGCGTCGCCGAGAGGCCCGGCCGGAACACCGGTCGGGCCTTTTTTGCGTTCGCTGCTTGACCCTCGACGAGGTGTAGACCACATCGTCGAGGGCGTGTCCGCTCCGCCTCCCGCTCGTTGTCCACAGCTCGTTGTCCACCGTCGGTGGACAACCACGCGACGTCAGCATCCGGTTACCCACAGCCTGTGGAGAAACCCTGGGGACAACGTTGTGGACGCCTGGGGATGCCTGGGGACAACCGGGCGCCCCGTCCACCGACGGCGGCCTCCCTGTGGAAACGCTGTTGAAGGTTCTGGGGACGACGGTGCACGAGGCGACCGCGACGATCCACAGGACTGGGGAGAAAGTCGGTGGATTACCGGTGGACAACCGGTGGACGACGGTGGACAACCATGTGCCCGCGAGCCGCCTGTGGACCACGAGCCGGGTTCTACCCCTGCTTCTCCACAGCGAAGTCACCGGTGGATAACCGGTCTGACCTGCTCGGACTCGGGTTCTCCACAGTTTGCACAGGTGCGATGAAGACGATGAGTTATCTCTTCTAAAAGAACTAAAACCCAATCATCACCGTTGGACTTCCTGTGGATCGGCCGACAGTCGCCGGACAGACCGTCAGCAGCGACACGATCGACGGGGTCGGGCACACAGCCGATACCCTCGCGCCCTAAGGTGCGATGGGTACCCACACGCCAGGCGGGTCGGTGGGCAGCGTCCGGCATGAGAGAGTTGACGACGTCGACGTCGACGCGGAGGCATTGATGAAGTTCCGAGTGGAGCGCGACGCGCTCGCCGAGGCCGTGGCGTGGACCGCGAAGAGCCTGCCCAGCCGGCCCTCCGTGCCGGTGCTGGCCGGCGTGCTGCTCCGGGTCACCGAGGGCAGTCTGCAGGTCTCCGGCTTCGACTACGAGGTCTCCAGCCAGGTCACCGTGGAGGTGCAGGGCGACGCCGACGGTGCCGCGCTGGTCTCCGGGCGGCTGCTCGCCGAGATCACCAAGGCACTGCCGGCGAAGCCGGTCGACATCGCCGCGGTGGGGGCGCATCTCGAACTGGTCTGCGGCAGCGCCCGGTTCACCCTGCCGACGATGCCGGTGGAGGACTACCCCACCCTTCCCGAGATGCCGCAGAGCGCCGGCACGGTCGACGCGGCGGCCTTCGCCGCCGCCGTGGCCCAGGTCGCGATCGCCGCCAGCCGGGACGAGACGCTGCCGATGATGACCGGCGTACGCGTCGAGATCTCCGGCGGCAGCCTGGCCATGCTCGCCACCGACCGCTACCGGCTGGCCCTACGCGAGATGGAGTGGAGTCCGGACGACCCGGAGATCAGCATCAACGCGCTGGTGCCCGCGCGGACGCTCAACGACACCGCCAAGGCCCTCGGCCCACTCGGCGGCCAGGTCATCCTGGCGCTGTCCCAGGGCTCGGCCGGCGAAGGCATGATCGGTTTCTCCGGCGGCACCCGGCGGACCACCAGCCGGTTGCTCGACGGCGCCAACTACCCGCCGGTCCGTTCGCTCTTTCCGGCCGCCCACAACGCCGAGGCGCGGGTGCCGGTCGGCACCCTCATCGAGGTGGTCAAGCGGGTCGCCCTGGTCGCCGAACGGGCCACCCCGGTGCTGCTCAGCTTCAGCGCCGACGGGTTGGTGGTCGAGGCCGGCGGCACCGAGGAGGCACGGGCCAGTGAGGCCATGGAGGCGACCTTCAGCGGTGAGCCACTCACCATCGGCTTCAACCCGCAGTACCTCATCGACGGGCTGGCCAACCTCGGCACCCAGTTCGCCGTGCTCCACTTCGTCGACGCCTTCAAACCTGCGGTGATTTCCCCCGCCGGGGAGGATGGCGAGCTCATCGCTGGGTACCGGTACCTCATCATGCCGATCCGCGTGTCCCGCTGATCGGCAGAGCCCACCCGCACCCACGGAAGGCGATCAAGAGATGCAGCTCGGCCTGGTAGGACTCGGCCGGATGGGCGGCAACATGCGCGAGCGGTTGCGCACCGCCGGTCACGAGGTGGTCGGTTTGGACCACAATGCGGCGCTGACCGACGTCGCCAGCGCGGCCGAACTGGCCGAGAAGCTGGACGCGCCGCGAGCGGTCTGGGTGATGGTGCCCGCCGCGGTCACCGACGCCACCATCGACGAACTGGCCGCCGTGCTGGGCGAGGGCGACCTCATCATCGACGGCGGCAACTCGCGCTTCAGTGACGACGCCCTTCGGGCCGAGCGGCTCGACGAACGTGGCATCGGCTACATCGACGTGGGCGTGTCCGGCGGGGTGTGGGGTCGGCAGAACGGCTACGGCCTGATGGCCGGCGGAGCCCAGGAACACATCGAACGGCTCATGCCGATCTTCAACGCGCTCAAGCCCGACGGCGAGTTCGGCTTCGTGCACGCCGGCCCCGTCGGTGCCGGCCACTACGCCAAGATGGTGCACAACGGGATCGAGTACGGCCTGATGCACGCCTACGCCGAGGGCTACGAGCTGATGGCCGCGTCGGAACTGGTGACGAACGTGCCAGGCGTGATCAAATCCTGGCGCGAGGGCACGGTGGTCCGCTCCTGGCTGCTGGACCTGCTCGACCGGGCGCTGGACGAGGACCCGCAGCTGAACCAGCTCAGCGACTACACCGAGGACACCGGCGAGGGACGGTGGACGGTGGACGAGGCGGTCCGGCTCGCCGTGCCGCTCAACGTCATCACCGCCTCGCTGTTCGCCCGCTTCGCCTCCCGGCAGGACGACTCGCCGGCCCTGAAGGCCGTCTCCGCGCTGCGCCAGCAGTTCGGCGGGCACGCCGTACGCAAGCCCTGACCGGCACCGGCCTCCCGTGTACGTGCGCCGGCTGGAACTGGTCGACTTCCGCTCCTACGAGCGGGTGGCCGTCGACCTCGAACCGGGGCCGAACGTCCTGATCGGCGCCAACGGGGTCGGCAAGACCAACCTGGTCGAGGCGCTGGGTTACGTGGCGACGCTGGACTCGCACCGGGTCGCCACCGACGCGCCGCTGGTGCGGATGGGCGCCACGGCGGCGGTGATCCGCTGCGCGGTCGTGCACGACGGTCGGGAACTCCTGGTGGAACTGGAGATCGTTCCGGGTAAGGCAAATCGGGCCAGGATCGGCCGCTCCCCGGCCCGCCGGGCTCGGGACGTGCTGGGCGCGCTGCGCCTGGTGCTGTTCGCCCCGGAGGATCTCGAACTGGTCCGGGGCGACCCGGCCGAGCGCCGCCGCTACCTCGACGATCTGCTGGTGCTCCGCCAGCCTCGGTACGCGGGCGTCCGCGCCGACTACGAGCGGGTGGTGAAGCAGCGCAACGCGCTGTTGCGCACCGCGTACCTGGCGCGCAAGACCGGCGGGTCGCGGGGCGGTGACCTGTCCACCCTGGCCGTCTGGGACACCCACCTGGCCCGGCACGGCGCCGAGCTGCTCGCCGGCCGGCTGGAACTGGTCGCCGCGCTGGCTCCGCACGTGGTCAAGGCGTACGACGCGGTGGCCGCCGGGCGTGCCGCGGCGGGGATCGCGTACCGACCATCGGTGGAGCTGACCGAGCCGACCACCGACCGGGAGGTCCTCGCCTCGGCGCTCGCCGCCAGGCTGGACGAGTCCCGATCCGCCGACATCGAGCGGGGCACCACGCTGGTGGGCCCGCACCGCGACGAACTCGCCCTCAGCCTCGGTCCGCTGCCGGCCAGGGGCTACGCCAGCCACGGGGAGTCGTGGTCCTACGCGCTCGCCCTCCGGCTGGCCGGGTACGACCTGCTCCGCAGCGACGGCATCGAACCGGTGCTGGTGCTCGACGACGTCTTCGCCGAGCTGGACGCCGGCCGGCGGGACCGGCTGGCCGACCTGGTCGGCGGGGCGAGCCAGCTGCTGGTGACCTGCGCGGTGGCGGACGACGTGCCGGCCGCGCTGCGTGGCACGCGCTACGAGGTGGCCGAGGGGGCGGTGCGCCGTGCCGGATGAACCGCAGCCGCCCGGCCGGGACAGCGAGCCGTCGGGACGGCAGCGTCGCGTCCCTCGTGGGGGACCGCGCGTACCGCCGGGGCGGGTGGGGCCGGCGACGGCGGCCGAGCGGGCCCACCGGCCGGCCGTGGGGCCGGTCCGGACCAACCGCCGCCGGTGACGTCCGGCGGCGACGGCAGCGAACGCGGCACGGACGGCGCCGCCGGGCCGCAGCTGGCGCGCGCCGTGCTGGACGCGGCGAAGGCCCGACGGGAGGCGACCGGGCGGACCCGGCGTCGCGGCGGCACCGGCGGGACCGGCGACGAGCGCCGGCTGCGTGGCTACTCCGGGCCGGGGCCGGACCCCGCGATCCGCAGCCGCTCGGCGCGGTGCTGGACCGGCTGGTGAAGGCCCGCGGCTGGCAGCAGCCGGCCGCCGAGGCGACGGTCTTCGGCGCCTGGGAGCGGGTGGTCGGGTCGGAGGTGGCCCAGCACAGCAGGCCGGTGAAGCTGGAGAACGGCGAGTTGACCGTGGAGGCGCGCTCCACCGCCTGGGCGACCCAGCTGCGGCTGCTCGCCGGGTCGTTGTTGCAGCAGATCGGCCGGGAGGTCGGCCACAACGTGATCCGCAAGCTGCACATCCACGGACCGGCCGCGCCGTCCTGGTCCCGGGGGCCGCGCCGGGTACGCGGCCGTGGCCCCGCGACACCTACGGCTGACGCCGCGGGGCCGACGGCGGAGCCGGGAACGGGCGGTGTGCACCCCCGCCGATAGGACCGGCCGCCGGCCGGGTGCCGCCGGTTACGTCTGGGCGGCCCGGCGCGGCGCGGCCGACTCGGCGTAGACCGCGAAGCCGTGGTCGGCACAGCGCCGGTAGAAGGCGGCCAGCACGCTCAGCTCCGCACAGGTGAAGGTCCACTGCGGCGCGGCGCCGCTGTCGTCGCGGAGCGCGTCGAGCCGGCTGTCCAGCCAACGCAGCTGCTGCTCGGCCAGGCGGCCGTCGGCCAGCAGCGAGCGCAGCACCGTGCCGACGGACTCGAAGGTGACGGCCTCGCCGTGCGGGCGGTGCGCGGCCACGAACCGTTCGATGCCACCGGCGATCCAGGCGCACCCGTCGGGGTCGATGACCGGATCCTCGTCCTCGGCGGCGGCGTCGGTGGCGTAGAGCACACCATCGAGCCCGAGGATCAGATCCACCACCTCCGTGTACGCGGTGGCCCGGACCGTGCCTGTCTTCGCGATCAGTTCGGCGAGCGCGGCGGTCGGTGCCGAGATATTCGGCACGTCGACGATATCGCCGAAGTCGACGAACTCGGCCGGTGCGACCGGGTCGTAGAAGCGGCCGGTCCGCGGCCACTGGACCGCGACGTTGTCCAGCCCCATCTGGTGTCACCTCTCAACGGGCGCGGGCGAGTCGATCGGGTCGATCGTCCGGTTCCAACCGTGAAAGATCAAGGCCGGCCCGCCAACCCGTCGTGGCGGAACGCGCGAACCTGGCAGCTTCGGCCGGTACCGCCAGCTTCGCCAATCCCGGTGGGCAGCGCCGTCATGCGGCAGATCCGGTGATCATGCCCTGGCGTGTAGGGGGAGTCGCGGACAGCGCGATTCGGCCCGCTACGGAGATCTGAGCCGCCGCGAAGGGGTGCCGAGTAGTGGTTCTATCGCCTGCGCACAGTAAGATTGGCGTGAGACGAAGACCCGGTGCGGAGCGACGGGTCGCGGGTCCGGTGCGGGCCCGCGATCATTGTCCGACTCGGGTCGAGCCGATCGCGATCCGCGGGCAACCGCGGCGACCGGCGCGTTCGACCCGTACCCCGGAATTGTGTCCCCGGTGCCGGTCCGCGTGCCGACGTCGCGTCCTGTCCCGCCGAACCCGCGTCCGAACGCGCCCTGTGGCGCGGTCGACGCGAGAAAGTGGCCGAGGGTGGCAGCGCAGGACAATCAGCAGTACGGCGCAGAATCGATCACCGTCCTCGAAGGGCTGGAGGCGGTCCGCAAGCGGCCCGGTATGTACATCGGGTCGACCGGCGAGCGTGGTCTGCACCACCTGGTGTGGGAGGTCGTCGACAACGCGGTGGACGAGGCGATGGCCGGTCACTGCGACACGATCGACGTGGTGCTGCTCACCGACGGCGGCGTCCGGGTCACCGACAACGGCCGGGGCTTCCCGGTCGACCTGCATCCCAAGCTCAAGAAGCCGGGCGTCGAGGTGGCGCTGACCGTGCTGCACGCGGGCGGCAAGTTCGACGGCAAGGCGTACGCGGTCTCCGGCGGTCTGCACGGTGTGGGTGTCTCGGTGGTGAACGCCCTCTCCACGAAGATGGCGGTGGAGATCCACAAGGACGGCTTCGTCTGGCGGCAGGAGTACCACCACTCCAAGCCCACCACGCTGGAGAAGGGCGAGCCGACCGACCGGACCGGCTCCGCGGTCTCCTTCTGGCCCGACCCGAACGTCTTCGAGACCGTCGACTTCGACTTCCAGACCATCTACCGCCGGCTCCAGGAGATGGCCTTCCTCACCCGTGGTCTCACCATCCACCTGCTCGACGAGCGGGTCCCGGAGGGCGAGGACGGCAAGATCCGCGAGGTGACCTTCCAGTACGACGGCGGCATCGCCGACTTCGTCCGCCACCTGAACGCCTCGAAGAACCCGATCCACAAGACCGTGGTCGAGTTCGGTGCCGAGGAGGAGGGCATGGCGGTCGAGATCGCCATGCAGTGGAACGAGTCGTACGGCGAGTCGGTCTACACCTTCGCCAACAACATCAACACGCACGAGGGTGGCACCCACGAGGAGGGGTTCCGGTCCGCGTTGACCACCGTCGTCAACCGGTACGGCGCGGACAAGAAGTTCCTCAAGGGCGACGAGAAGCTCTCCGGCGAGGACATCCGCGAGGGCCTTGCCTCGATCATCTCGGTCAAGCTGACCAACCCGCAGTTCGAGGGTCAGACCAAGACAAAGCTGGGCAACACGCCGGTGAAGAGCTTCGTGCAGCGGGTCTGCAACGAGTGGCTGGTCGACTGGCTGGACCGTAACCCGGCCGAGGCGAAGATCATCATCACCAAGGCGTCCCAGGCCGCCCGCGCCCGGATCGCCGCCCAGCAGGCCCGCAAGCTGGCCCGGCGCAAGTCGCTGCTGGAGTCCGGTTCGATGCCGGGCAAGCTGGCCGACTGCCAGTCCACCGACCCGCGCGAGTCCGAGGTGTTCATCGTCGAAGGTGACTCGGCGGGTGGCTCGGCGAAGCAGGGGCGTGACCCGCGTACCCAGGCGATCCTGCCGATCCGCGGCAAGATCCTCAACGTGGAGAAGGCCCGGATCGACCGGGTGCTGAAGAACAACGAGGTGCAGGCGCTGATCACCGCGCTCGGCACCGGCATCCACGACGACTTCGACATGGAGAAGCTGCGCTACCACAAGGTGGTGCTGATGGCCGACGCCGACGTCGACGGCCAGCACATCCAGACGCTGCTGCTCACCCTGCTGTTCCGCTTCATGCGCCCACTGGTCGAGCTGGGGCACGTCTACCTGGCCGCACCGCCGCTCTACAAGATCAAGTGGAACAGGAAGGGCGACGACGCGCAGTACGCGTACTCCGACCGGGAGCGCGACGGCCTGATCGCGCTGCGGCAGCAGAAGAAGCCGAACGCCAAGCCGGATGACATCCAGCGGTTCAAGGGTCTCGGCGAGATGAACTACCCGGAGCTGTGGGAGACCACGATGAACCCGGCCACGCGTACGCTGCGCCAGGTCACCCTGGACGACGCGGCAACCGCCGACGAGCTGTTCAGCGTCCTGATGGGTGAGGACGTCGAGGCCCGTCGCTCGTTCATCCAGCGAAACGCCAAGGACGTCCGCTTCCTGGACATCTGACCGAACCGGCACCGGGCCGGAGACAGGCTTCCGGCCCGGCCGCCGGTCCACAGAGTTATCCACAGCTTGGCCGGTATCCACAGCCGTTATCCACAGCACGAAAACGACACTCAGTCTGATAAGGGTTAACAGTGACCGATTCCCCCGAGTCCACACCCAACGAGCCCGAGATCCCCGAGGCGCTGGCCGCCGTCGTCTCGCACGACCGGATCGAGCCGGTCGGGCTCGAGGTGGAGATGCAGCGCTCCTACCTCGACTACGCGATGAGCGTCATCGTCGGGCGCGCGCTGCCGGACGTGCGGGACGGGCTCAAGCCGGTCCACCGCAAGATCCTGTACGCCATGTTCGACTCGGGCTACCGGCCGGACCGCGGCTACGTGAAGTGCTCCCGTGTCGTCGGCGACGTGATGGGCCAGTTCCACCCGCACGGCGACTCGGCCATCTACGACGCGCTGGTCCGGATGGCCCAGCCCTGGTCACTGCGCTACCCCCTGGTCGACGGCAACGGCAACTTCGGTTCGCCCGGAAATGATCCGGCTGCGGCCATGAGATACACAGAATGCAAGCTCGACCCGCTGGCGATGGAGATGCTGCGGGACATCGACGAGGACACCGTCGACCTCCAGGACAACTACGACGGGCGGGCCAAGGAGCCCACCATTCTGCCGTCGCGGATCCCGAACCTGCTGGTCAACGGCTCCGAGGGCATCGCGGTCGGCATGGCCACCAAGATCCCGCCGCACAACCTGCGCGAGATCGGGGCGGCCGTGCAGTGGTGCCTGGAGCACCCGGAGGCCGACGAGGCCAGCACGCTGGAGGCGTTGCTGGAGATCGTCAAGGGTCCGGACTTCCCGACCCACGGTCTGATCGTCGGGCAGTCCGCCATCCAGGACGCGTACCGCACCGGTCGTGGTTCGATCCGGATGCGGGCGGTGGTGGAGGTCGAGGAGGACAAGCGGGGACGGCCGGCGCTGGTGGTCAGCGAACTGCCGTACCAGGTCAACCCGGACAACCTCGCCGAGCGGATCGCCGAGCTGATCAAGGAGGGCAAGCTCGCTGGCATCGCCGACATCCGCGACGAGTCCTCCGGGCGTACCGGCATGCGGATCGTGCTGGTGCTCAAGCGCGACGCGGTCGCGAAGGTGGTCCTGAACAACCTCTACAAGCACACCCAGCTTCAGGAGACCTTCGGCGCCAACATGCTGGCCCTGGTCGACGGGGTGCCGCGCACGCTGAACCTCGCTCAGTTCATCCGCTACTACGTCGAGCACCAGATCGAGGTCATCCGCCGGCGTACGGCGTTCCGGCTGCGGAAGGCGGAGGAGCGGGCGCACATCCTGCGCGGCCTGTCCAAGGCGCTGGACGCGCTGGACGAGGTGATCGCCCTGATCCGGCGGTCGCCCACCGTCGAGGACGCGCGCCAGGGTCTGATCCGGCTGCTGGACATCGACGAGATCCAGGCCACCGCGATCCTGGACATGCAGCTGCGCCGGCTCGCCGCGCTGGAGCGGCAGCGGATCCTCGACGACCTGGCCAAGCTGGAGGTGGAGATCGCCGATCTGAAGGACATCCTCGCCAAGCCGGAGCGGCAGCGCAGGATCGTCTCGGAGGAACTCGGCGAGATCGTGGCCAAGTGGGGCGACGAGCGACGCACGAAGATCATTCCATTCGACGGTGAGGTCTCGATGGAGGACCTCATCGCCCGGGAGGACGTGGTCGTCACGATCACCCGCACCGGGTACGCGAAGCGCACGAAGGTCGACCTCTACCGCTCGCAGCGGCGCGGCGGCAAGGGTGTCAGCGGCGCCACGCTGCGGCAGGACGACATCGTCAGCCACTTCTTCGTCTGCTCGACGCACGACTGGATGCTGTTCTTCACCAACAAGGGTCGGGTGTACCGGGCCAAGGCGTACGAGCTTCCGGAGGCCAGTAGGGTGGCCAAGGGCCAGCACGTGGCCAATCTGCTCGCCTTCCAACCGGACGAGCAGATCGCACAGATCATCGAGATCCCGAACTACCAGGTGGCCCCCTACCTGGTCTTGGCGACGAAGAATGGCCTGGTGAAGAAGACGCGGCTTGAGGAGTTCGACTCCAACCGATCCGGCGGCATCATCGCGATCAACCTGCGCGATGAGGACGAGCTGGTCGGTGCTGCGCTCGCCGGCCCCGCCGACGACCTGCTGCTGGTCTCCAAGAACGCCCAGGCGATCCGGTTCAACGCCACCGACGAGGCGCTGCGGCCGATGGGGCGGGCGACCTCGGGGGTGATCGGCATGCGCTTCGGCGAGGAGGACGTGCTGTTGGCCATGGAGGTCGTCCGGGAGGGATTGGACGTCCTGGTGGCCACGAACGGGGGATACGCGAAACGTACCCCGATCGAGGAATACCCGGTCCAGGGCCGGGGAGGTAAGGGTGTACTGACTGCGAAGATCACCGAGCGACGCGGTGGTCTGGTCGGTGCCGTGGTGATCGACCCGGACGACGAGCTGTTTGCCATCACCAGCAACGGTGGCGTCATCCGGACTCCGGTGAAGCCTGTACGCCGTACGCGTGACCGGAACACAATGGGGGTCAAGCTGATGGACCTTCCGGACGGCGTGACTATCGTGGCGATTGCTCGCAATGCCGACGAGCCTGACGAACAGGACTAGTTGAATGACGGAGACACAGGCGAAGTCGGGGAACGCGGGAACCTCGGCCAACCCGGTCGACGAGGAGGCCGCGAACAGCGGCACGCCAGCGACCGGCCGCGCGGCCGTGGGTCGGGCCACCGTCCCCGCCGACGCGCCTGCCCCGAAATTCACCCGGGCTCCCGGTATGGCGCCACCGCCCGAGAAGCCGACGGACGACCAGGAGGCCGAGGCGGCCGGGGAGGAGAGCGTCGCCGAGCCCACCGGTTCCGCGGAGGCAGCAGCGACCGCCACCGCCGCCGGCAAGCCGTCGGCCCCCAACCGCCGCCCGCCCGCCCAGGTCAGCCCCGGCCGGCCGGCACCGGTTTCCTGCCGAACGCCAGCACCGGCACGACCGGCACCCAGCCCCGGGTGACCGGGATGGGCCCGAAGCCGGACGCCACCCGCCCCTTCGGGTTGGGCCGTCCGGCGAACGGTGGAGGGCTACCCCCGGGGGTCGGCACGGCCGCCGTCGGTGCCGCACGGGTGGGCGAGGCGGTACGCGCCGCGCGTACCTCGGTCAGCTCGGCCGCCTCGCGCGGGCCCCGCCGAGCCCGGCTGAACCTCAAGCGGATCGACCCCTGGTCCGTGATGAAGTTCGCGTTCGCCGTTTCGGTGGTGCTGTTCATCGTCATCGTCGTCGCGACCTCGGTGCTCTACCTGGCGTTGGACGCGATGGGCGTGTTCACCAGCGTGAACGACAGCCTGGGTGACCTGGTCAACGCGGGCGGTGGGCAGAGCACCAGCGGCTTTGAGATCACCGCCCGTGGGGTGATCTTCAGTTCGGCCCTGATCGGTCTGGTCAACGTCGTGCTCTTCACCGCGCTCGCCACGCTCGGGGCATTCGTGTACAACGTCTGCGCCGACCTGGTGGGCGGTATCGAGCTGACCCTCGCCGAGCGCGACTGACACCCGTCGACCCGAAGCAGCCGCCGGGCCGGGCCGGGCCGGGCCGCGTTCGCGGCCGGCCCGGCGGGCGTCATATCGGTGGGACCGCCGGTGGCTCTCCGGTAGGTTCGAGTCGGCGGTGAGGGGTGACGAGGTGCCACGGCCCCGATTTGGGGGGGCGTGGGCGGATGGGTTAACCTTGCTCGTCGCTATGCGGGGCTATAGCTCAGTCGGT
The DNA here is from genome assembly GCF_019697375.1 of Micromonospora tarapacensis. Taxonomy (NCBI): domain Bacteria; kingdom Bacillati; phylum Actinomycetota; class Actinomycetes; order Micromonosporales; family Micromonosporaceae; genus Micromonospora; species Micromonospora tarapacensis. The sequence goes on from NZ_JAHCDI010000004.1 coordinate 5,139,003, forward strand.
TAGAGCGCAGAGCTGATAACTCTGAGGTCGCTGGTTCGATTCCAGCTAGCCCCACCGCAGATGGTCCGACGGCATGTCGAGCGTGAGGGGCAGCCCCGATGTTCAAGAAGCTGTTGATCCTGGTCGGCGTGGTCGGCGTGGCCGCCGTGGTGGCCAAGAAGATGAAGGAAGCGAACGACGAGCGCGCTCTCTGGCACGAGGCGACCACCTCGCCAGACCTGCGCTGACGCCGTCCCGTCAATCCGTCGGACGATACGTCCCGCACGGGGCCCTAGCTCAACTGGCAGAGCACTGCCTTTGCAAGGCAGGGGTTAGGGGTTCGAGTCCCCTGGGCTCCACCAAGCTCCGGTGCAGGTCACCGGGCGTCTCCCCCTTCCGATTCCGGGCTGTCGGATCGATGTTCATCTTTCCTCGTCAGCGAATCGTCAGCGGGGTCCGCGAAAACGCCTCGGATGACCCGGTGGAAGTCGGCCGGCGTGTGCGTGTAGCGATTGAGTGTGGTGGATGCCTGTTCGTGGCCCATGACCGCCTGTACAACGTTGACCGGCACCCCGCTTGAGATCAGGTACGTGGCGTATCCGTGCCGCAGATCGTGGAAGCGCAGCCCACCTGCTGCCTTCACTGCGACGTGCGCCGCTGCCTCCCGATGCGTGGTGAACTCCGCTGACCACTCAACGCTCTCCCGGTCGCGCCAGGTGGCCCGGAATCGGTACGGTCCGGTCTCCGTGACCTCGCCGAGCAGCCCGGCCCGTACCAGCGACGGTCGCCAGACCTGACGCCGGAAGTTGCTGCGGAGCATCGGGTCGCCTGCCTGGTTGGTGAACACCCGATCTGCCTCGGCGGGGTCCGCCCTCTTACGATGCCGCGCCAACTCGGCCCGCAGGAACGGCGGGACCGGAACTACGCGCCGGCTCTGTGCTGTCTTCGGGTACGGCTTGTCCGTAGCGTGCCCATTGACCTCGATTACCACTCGCTGCACGGTCAACGTTGCGTCCCGGTCGTCGTCGTCCGGCAAGTCGATATCGGCCCACCGCAGCCCGAGGCACTCACCCCACCGCAGACCGGCGCCGGCCGCCGCCGCGACCACCGGTCGATGCCAATCCGGGACGCTCGGCAACAGCAGCTCCGTCACCTGATCGAGCGTGAGCGGGACAAGCCCTTCCGCGCGCTTGCGCTGTGCTGGTAGCCGCACTCCCTCGCACGGGTTGAACGCGATCAGTCGGCCGCGCACCGCTGACGCGAGGATGGACGACAGCAGCGAGTGGCATGAGGCGACGGTGGCCGGCGACAGCTCACGACCCATTCGTGTCACCCACTCCTGGACGGCCAGGTGATCGATCCGCCCGACCGGCCAGGTGCCCCACTGCGGCAGCAGCCGCGCCCGGAGACGCGATGTCCAGCCAGCGAGCGTCGTCGTCTCCACCGACCGCGATGCCAACCACCGTTCGGCGTACGTGCTGAACCGGATCTTTCCTGCTGCGGGATCGACGTAGGTTCCCTGACTGACGGTCGTCTCGGTGGCCGCGAGGTATGCGGCGGCTTCCTTGCGCGTGCGGAAGGTCTTCGCGCGCTGGCTGCCGGATGGGTCGCGCCAGTTGGCGCGGAACGTGCCTGCGGGTGTCTTGATGATGTGTCCCACGGTTGTGGATCTCCTTGGGTCGGTGACGGTCGGTTACCTGTGGCTTGGCCGGTGGTTGGCCCAGCTAGCAGGGCTTGCGGGGGTGGTGATTCGCGTTCTGGCGGGGTTCTCGGGTGTTGGTGCTGGTGGGCTGCTATCTGCTATCGCCCTGGTGGTGTGGGCGATCGGCTGCTAGCACGTCTGCTATCGCTAGCAGGGCGGGGTGCTATCGATTGCGGCTCTGCTAGGTCGGGTGCCGCCGCTGATTTGGTGACGCAGCGTGTATCTGGCCGGGGTGGTGGGGAGGGTGGCCTAGCGCTGCTGAACCCACGTCGGTGAGCCGCTGCGGAGGGGTTCAGTCGCGCTGGCCGGTTGTGCCGCTAGGCGATAGGTGGCAGGTAGGGGCGGGGTTGGGCCGCTAGCAGTGCCGCTAGGTCTAGCGGGTGGTGGTGCTAGACCTAGCGGCACGTCGGCGGTTACGCGCCGTTGCGGTGGCGCTGCTCGCGGCGTTCGATCGCGGCCAGTTCTCGCTCGACGTCTTCGACGCTGGCGGTGGGTAGTCCGTCGATCCACTGGTGGAGGCGGCGCTTCGGGATGGCCCACCGGCCACCGAGTTTGATCGCGGGGATGTCGCCGGAGCGGACGAGGGCGTAGGTGGAGCCGAGGGACAGGCGCAGGATCTCTGCGGTTTCGGCGACGGTGTAGACGGCGCTGACGACGGGCGCGGTGCGGCCGGTGGAGATGCCCCCCGCCTCGGTGGGGGTGGTCGGGGTTGGTCGCTGCGGGAAGGGGATGACGGTGCTCACGTCGGTGTCCTCCGGGGTAGCGGTAGCGGCTGCTCGGGGTCGGTGAGGGGCAGTAGGGCGGGTTTTTGGGTGTTGGCGGTGGGTGCCGCTACCCGCTACATCGGGCCGTTTGTGCTGCTCAGCCCGGTAGCGGCGTGGGTAGCGTTGCCGCTACCTGGTAGCGGGCCGCTGCTACATGTCGCGGTCGCGGCCAGGCCGCCCGGCGGGTGCCGTTGGTGGCCGGTTTCGGGCTGCGGTGGTGGTGGCCGCGACCTGCGACCCGGGGCTGTTGGTGCTGGTCGGGCCGGTCGCGGTTTGGGTCGCGTCGGCGCGACCGGTCGCGGGCGGGCCGCGACCTGGTGTGGTGACGGTTGCCGCCTGGCCGTGACGCAACGCCCGCGGTCGAGCTGCCGGCGCGGGTGACAACCGGGGTTGTCGCCAGGTGGCTTCCGTCGTCCGGGTTTCGTCACGCGGGGCGCGCTGCCCGTGACGAAACGCCCGCGTGGTCGAGCTGCCGGCCCGCGTGACAACCGGGGTTGTCGCCAGGCGGCTAGGAGGTGCCCGGTCGTCGCGGTGGCCGGCAGGGCGGGCCGGGCGGGTGGCCGGCGGGTTGGTCCTAGACCGCTAGATCGCTGGTCGGCTGCGGTGTTGGCTCCTAGGGGTGCTCCTAGGTCTAGGAGGGTGCCGGTCCTAGGGCTAGGAGGGCTGGCAAGCCGGTCCCTGCCGGCCGTCCGCCGGTCGACGGTCTGTTGTGGAGGGTTGGTGGGTCGGTTCGGCAGAAGAGCACAGGGCGGGCCGCTGAGAGGGCCGTAGGCGCATGATCCGACCGGGGTAGGGGTTAGGCCATGCGTCGATGCGTCTGTGTGGCTCTGAGCGGGCCGGTTTCCGGTCGCCTGGCCGCGCGGTGCGGCTGGCGGGGGTGGTGGTGGCGCTGACACGTTGACACTCCTCCGTGATCGGTGGTGTTTGTGCTGGTCAGGGCCGATGTCGCGCTGTCAGCGCGGGGTGTTGACAGGCGTTGACAGCGCTGACACCTGGCCGCCCCTGGCGGGGTAACGGACCGTGACTGGATTGGCCAGTTGGAGCGCCAGTCGGCTCAGTCAGGGCAGTTGGCTCAGCTTCCGTGAGGTGAGCTGACTGAGCCGACTGTGAGCCGACTGGCGCAGCCGCTCACGTTCCGTGAGCGGGGTTGAGTTGCCAGATCGAGGTGGACGGGAAGCCGGCGCGGGTGGTGGTGACCTTGGCGCGGGTGCGGGCGCGCTTGAGGGTCGCCTCGGCGAAGCCGGCGGCGCGGGCGGCCTTGAGCACGTCCTCGCGGGCCGCTTCGCCGCCCTGGCTGATGAGGTATGCCTTCAGCCAGTCGGCGCACTCGTCGCGCTCGGTGCGGTCCTCTACGGTGCCGGTGGCGCTGTCGCCGAGGATGTCGCCCACGGACCGGTCGGACTCCCCGGTGATGGTCAGCTTCCCGACGTAAGCCGGTCCCTCGTCGGTGGGGATTTCCACGGACTCGACGACGTACCGCAGCGAGGGCACGTCCAGGGGGCCGAGGTTGTTCTTCGCCTGGCTCATGACGCACGAGCCGTCTCCGGCGTCGTCGTCGCGGGCTATGGCGATCACGGCACGGGCCACAGCGGAGAACGCCCGCGACCCGGTGATCAGGTTCAGGGCGTCGGGGCTGGCTGACTTGTTGAAGTGCGCCAAGCCGACCACCGCGCACCCGGTGCGGTCGGCCATGTTCACCAGCGGTTCCAGGGCGGTCCGTAGGTCGCGGTCGCGGTGGGTGTCGATCGCCGAGTGGATCAGCGACAGCAGCGGGTCAGCGGCCAGCAGCGCCACACCGAGACGGGTGATCTCCCGGCCCAGCGCCGTGCAGTCGCGCGGAAGGGTGAGGGAGTCAAAGCCGCCATCGTGTTGCACGTCGACCCGGTACACCATGTCCATGTCCGCGCCGGCCGCGAACAGGCGCGGGCCGATGGTCTGCGACCACGAATCCTCGGTGGCCGCGTAGATGACCGGGCGCGGCGTGCCGTGGTGCCGGCCCGGCAGGATGCCTCGGGTGATCTGCGCGGTCAGCCACGCCAGGGTGAGGGACTTGCCGATGCCCTCACGGCCGGGGATCACGGTCAGCGCGCCGGAGGGAATGCGGTTGGTCCAGGTCCACGCCACGGGGCGCATCCGGATCTGAGAGGCGGGAGTCAGCAGGATCTTCCGGCCGTGCTCGGCGTTCCCGCCGGGCTCAACCTGACCCTTGCTGGCCGCCGCGTGGACCGGTTCACCATCCGGGGTATGGCCGGCGCTGATGCCGTCCAGACTCGACAGGCGAGGGGGCATCTCCGGCTCAACCCGGCTGAAACACTGCGCAGCGGGATCAGGTCCGCCCGTCGCAGCGCTGCGGAGTGTTTCAGCCGGTTGTGGTGGTCGGACACCCGGGGCCGAAGATCCGCCCCGACTCGTTGGTGGTGGTGGTGAGTCCGGCGTCAGCCGGTCATCCTGGAGGTTGTTCGTGGTCACCGTGTGACTCCGTTCGGGTCAAGATTCGGGGGGGGGGTCCGGCCAGCCGGACCCGGGTTCGTGACGGTTGCCGCCTGGCGGCTCTGTCACCCGGTGCTGGTTGGTCAGGCAGCGGCAAGCAAGCCCTGACGTACGAAGGACTCCTTCGCTGCCGCCCACGTGCTGCGGACGGTGTTGGCCGAGCAGCCCAACCGGGCCGCGATCTCGGTGGGCCGCACGCCGTCCAGCCGCATGGCCGCGATCTGCCGGCGGCGCGGCGGGAGGGTGGTCACAGCGGACCGCAGCGTCTCGCGCTGCTCAGTGGGAATGACGCCACGGGCGGCAGCGCGCGCGCGGCGGCGGCCGGGTCGGCGAGCTGCCGAGACAGCACGTCCTTCGCGCGCCGCCACGCCTGCCGCTCCATGGCCGCGCTCATGCCGACCCGTGCGGCGACCTCGGCCGGGCTCAGTCCGTCCAGCCGCAGCTGCGCGACCTCACGCATACTCGGGTTCAGCGCTGCCGCCAGTTCCCGCAACGTGGCGCGTTCGACCTCCGAGCAGTTCTCCACGTCCACCGACTCGGCGAGCTGGCGGCGCAGGCGGCGTTGCGCCGTGGTCCACGCGCTGTCCACCTGCTTCGGCGTGCGACCCAGCTCCCGCGCGATCTCCGACTGGCCCTGCCCGTCCAGCCGCATCCGCACCACCGTCTGCTCGAACGCCGACAGGGTGCCGATCGCCTCGTGCAGCGCCGACACCATCGCTTCCTTGCCCGCAGGCTGCGCGGCATCGTCGCTGACCGCCAGCGGTGCGGCGTTCTCCCACATCCCCGCGTCGTCGGAGCAGACCTCGCGCCAGCGGCCCACCGTCAGCCGGCACAGCGCGCCGTGAGCCACACCGAACAGCCACCGCGCGAAGCCGTCTTCGCTGCCGTTGTCCTCCCACGAGCCGATCGAGCCCAGCGCGGTCGCCCACGTCTCCGACGCCACATCCTCGGCCAACATCCGGTCCCCGGTACGCCGAAGCGCCCACACCACCAGCCGATCTGAGAACCGCCGGTACAGCGGGTCGAACGCCTCCCGCTGACCGGACCGCGCCAACAGCGCCAACTCACGAACCGACATCTGCGACAGGTCGGACAGCAGCAGACCGTTCCGGGGCAGCATCGAGCTACGCTTGACCAGCATCTTCGTACTCCTTCGCCTGGAGATCCGTTGGTGTACTGGCCTCGGCGGGGTTGCACCCCCGCCGGGGCCGCTCGCATAGGTGACACGGTAACCGGCTAGCCGGTAGCTGTCTAGTCGTATCGCCGGTAGCTGTCTAGTGGCTAGACTGACCGAATGACGGCTCTTGAAGACCTTGAAAAGCTCGGTGCCCGCGTACGGGAGGCCAGTCAGGCGCTCGAAGACCTGCGGCAGCAGCGGGACCAGCTCATCCGCGACGTGCGCCGCTCCACCAACCACACCGTTCCCGAGATTGCCGACGCGGCCGGCGTGTCGCAGGCGACCGTGAAGACGGTCGTTCGCGGTGTTCGTTGATCTCGCTGCCATGCAACGAGGAAACCTCGCATCGGCAGTGGTCAACACCATGTGAGGGCCCGTGTGAAGTGCGCTAACCCATGTGGGCGTATCCCGGCGGGCCGCTCGGCCGGTACCGTCCGAGGTAGGCCCATGGGGAGGCGGACACGTGAACGAACCGAATGATGCGCTGGCGGCGCTCGTCGTCGAGGCAGGCTTTTCGTGGGCCGGACTGGCGAGGCGAGTCAACGATCTCGGCGCGAACGAGGGGCTGGCTCTGCGGTACGACTACACCGCCGTCAACCGCTGGGTAAAGCGTGGAGAGACGCCACGCTCGCCGGTTCCAACGCTGCTCGCACGGGCACTGACGGAGCGCGTGGGCCGGAGGATTAGCCCATCTGACTTCGGCATGACTGAGGAAGAAACCCTTGCTGCGCGAGGGTTGGAGTACGGAGACGATCCACACGCGACCGTGGACACGATCATCGATCTCGGGAGAGCTGACGTGAAACGCCGCGACATCGTGAAAGCGCCGTTCGTGCTGGCCGCACTGGGTGCACCTAGCCGAGACTGGCTCCTTGCCACGCTTGACGAGACGACGACTGAGCGCGGGCCGCGCCAGGTGGGCATGCGCCAGGTGGCCGGCATCCGGGAGATGTTCGCGCTCTTTCAGGACATGGACGTGATGCGCGGCGGTGGGCACGCCCGGACCGCACTGGTCGAGTACATGCAGAGCTACGTTCTTCCCTTGCTCAAGCGAGAGCACGAACCGGCCGTTCAGCGCGCGCTCTACGAAGCCGCAGCGGAGCAGTCGTACCTGGTGGGCTGGATGGCGTACGACGATGGCGAGCACGGGCTAGCCCAGCGGTACCTGATTCAGGCGCTCCGCCTGGCGCAAGCGGCCGGCAGCGCTGCTCTCGGAGCGCACGTGCTCGCCGGCATGTCCGATCAGGCGAACCTACTCGGTCACCCGCGTGAGGCGCTGATGCTGGCTCGCGCCGGCCGTCACGGTCTGACCGAAGGTGACTCGCCTGCCTGCCTCGCTGATCTTCACATCCTGGAGGGACGTGCACTCGCAGCTCTCGGAGAGTCGTCCGCCGCCGCTGCGTCGGTCGTCCGAGCCGAACAGACGTTCGGGCGGGTGGTTCACGACGACGAACCGACCTGGGCGAAGTTCATCGACGCGCCGTACATCTTCGGCGAGGCTGCACACTGCTTCCGTGACCTTGGTCAGCCCTCTGAACTTGAGCGCTTCGCCAACGAGTCCGCCGCTGGCGCTCGACGGCAGGGGCGCGCCCGTCGTGGGGCGCTCAGCGAGGCGGCGCTCTCCATCGCTGACCTTGACCGGGCGAACGTCGAGGCTGCCGCGTCCCGTGCAGCGCGCGTAGTGGACCTGGCCGCGTCGGTCAACTCATCGCGGGCCATCGAGACGGTACGCGACCTGCAACGTCGCATGAAGCCGTTCAGTGCCGTCCCTGAGGTCGAGCGGTTCAACCTTCGCGCTGGAGCGCTACTCGGCCTAGCGGCCTAGCCGGGGCAGGCAGGAAAGCTCTGCCTGCCCCGAAGGTCACTAGGCGACGAACAGTGCCGCCAGGGTGGCGGCAGCGGCCACTAGGGTTGACAACGCCGCGACCAGCGCCGTTACAGCTGTGAGACAGCCGATTCGATGCCTGTGCTGCTCATCGCTTCCCTTGGCCCGGCCACGCCGGGTTGCTAACCTGGGCACTCGATCTCCTTTGCTTGTCCGTTGCACGCGGATCAACACGGAGTTCACTGCGGCACCCGTTCCAAGGCGGGTGCCGCTCCGTGTCTCTAGAGGTTCTACACCGCCGTGCTGACAGCTGTACGTACCAGGGTCATGCCTAAACATCAGCCGTGTAAGTCCTCTGGTGGAGATCGAAGCACTAGGCCCGTGAGCAGCACAACCTCGGCGGTGGACGAGTCTCGGGACAACCTGTGGATGACGGTGGACGAACACCTGTGCTAGCTGTGCACGACCTGTGGGTAACCGATTCGCCACTCTCCGGGAAGAAGTCGCTGAACTGGAATAACGTAATCCACAGCCTGTGGACAAAGGTATTTCCGGCTGTGCGGGGCTACCAACCGGCCACTTTCGACTTACCTGTGGGTAGCGGCCCGAGTGGCGGGTGATTGGGCGGCTGTGGTAGGCGGTCCGCGCGTCAGCAGATCGTCAGCAAGAGCCTCGATAGCCGTTGGCAACGGTTGGCAAAGGATCACAGGCGCTGGACGAAGATCGGTGAGTAACGCAACTCACCGACAGCGTCCAACGCCCGTGATCCGCCTTTGCAAGGCAGGGGTTAGGGGTTCGAGTCCCCTGGGCTCCACCAGCACTTCCCTTGTTGATCCCGGTGGCGAGTACAGCGATCCGTGCAGCCAAGCGGTCACGCCGTCCCCTCCTCGCCCAGCACCGTGACCCTTCACTGATCACCGAAGAGAGATGTCTGCCGCTCCTGCCCTGGCCCTCCGGACCGGTAGGTGCCATGGCAACTCAGTACGGTGGGCATGAACAGACTGATCACTGACTCTGGCGAGGGCGGCTGCTACGCGATGGTGTAGCTCGCCGAGGTGCGATTCGAGCAAGGCGACGTCGATGGGGCGCGCGTCGTGCTGGATCACCGCACCGTCGTATCAGCTCACCGTCGTGAGGTCCCGTCGGTAGGTGCGGCTGCTGCCGGACACTACCGATGAGCTGGTTCCGGCGGCGCCGCCACAGCGGCAGCGGATCGTCTAATGTGGATGGCGTGCGGGACGACGTACAGTTCGGACGGGTACCACGGCAGCCCTACCTGCCATCGCTCCTGGTGGTGGCCGGGGTAGCGGGGTCGCCGACGATCGTGGTGGCCTGGAGGCCGATTTCGAGGAGCAACTCGTGGCGATGAGGGGCCGTGCGCCCGGACCGCCCGCGATCGTTTCCGGCATTGTTGATCACCTCGTCCACCTAGCCGTCGTAGCGGCAACCGGTCAACATGATGTGGACTCAGCGCTGGGTGGCTCGTTCTGAAACCCTTCGGTAGTCGGCGTTGCTATCTACCGGTACCTAGTGATACCTTGTACTGGTAGTCAGTGACGCTTGGTAGCGAGGGGATGATGGCATGGGCAACCAGGTGACAGAGATGCTGAAGGGCACTCTCGAAGGCATCGTCCTGGCGATCCTGGCCCGCAGAGCCGCATACGGCTACGAGATCACCGCGTGGCTGCGCGATCGCGGATTCTCGGACATCGCGGAGGGCACCATCTACGCGCTGCTCGTCCGCGTCGAGCAGCGCGGGTTCGTGGATGTGGAGAAGGTTTCCTCCGAAAAAGGGCCCCCGCGGAAGGTGTATTCGCTCAACGCGAAGGGGCGAGACCAACTCGCCGAGTTCTGGAGGACGTGGAGCGTCCTCGTGGAACGCATCGAGCAGCTCCACCACGACGACAACCAGCACGAGGGAGGAGCCTGAGCATGGCTGCGAAGTGGATAGAGACGCTCGTCGGGTCGCTAGAGCAGAAGAAGCAGTACAAGCAGCACATCGCGCGAATCGAGGCCCTGCCGGAGCCCCATCGCGGCGCGGCCAAGGCTCTTCAGCGGTACTTCATGTACCACGGCGGGATCCTCGACGGCGACACGCTCATCACGATGTTCGGCGACTTCGTCGACCTCTGGGAGCGTGCGGTCGCCGACGGAACGCCGGTCCGCGCAATCGTCGGCGACGACCCCGTCGAGTTCGCCGAGTCGTTCCTGCAGGCGTACGCCGGCAGGCAGTGGATTGACAAGGAGCGCGAGCGCCTCCGGAAGGCGATCGACGCTGCCGACGACAACAACGGTGAGGAGAAGAGCGCATGACCACCAACCCGCGCGAACCCGCGATCAGGGTGCAGGCCATCACCAAGTCGTTCAAGGACCTGCACGTGCTGCGGGGCGTCGACTTCGATGTGGCAGCGGGGAGTATTTTCGCGCTGCTCGGCTCGAACGGTGCCGGAAAGACCACGCTGGTGCGGATCCTGTCGACGTTGCTGAAAGCGGACACCGGCACCGCGACCGTCCACGGCTTCGACGTCTCCTCGGCTCCGGCCGACGTACGCAAGTCGATCAGCCTGACCGGCCAGTTCGCCGCGGTCGACGGAGTGCTCACCGGCCGGGAGAATCTGATCCTGGTCGCGAAGCTCCGCCACCTGAAGGACCCGGGTGCGATCGCCGACGACCTGCTCGCCCGTTTCTCGCTCACGGATGCCGGAAACCGCAAGGCGGCGACGTACTCGGGCGGTATGCGCCGGCGGCTGGACATCGCGATGAGCCTGGTCGGCAACCCGCCGGTCGTGTTCCTCGACGAGCCGACCACCGGCCTCGACCCGCAGGCCCGCATCGAGGTCTGGGAGACGGTGAAGCAGCTCGCCAAGGGTGGCACGACCATCCTGCTGACCACTCAGTACCTCGACGAGGCCGAGCAACTCGCCGACCGGATCGCGATCCTGCACAAAGGCACGATCATCCAGAACGGCACCCTCGCCGAGCTGAAGCAACTCCTCCCGGCCGCCAAGGTCGAGTACATCGAGAAGCAGCCGAGCCTCGAGGACGTCTTCCTAGCCCTCGTCGGCGAGACCAGTGACACCGCCGACCAGGCGGCCATGCCCGCAGGAGAGGAATCCCGATGACCGCCCACGCTCTCAGCGACACCGGAACCCTCACCGGCCGCTCCCTGCGTCACATCCTCCGCAGCCCGGACACCATCATCACCACCGCGATCACCCCGATCGCACTGCTGCTGCTTTTCGTGTACGTGCTGGGCGGAGCCATCAACACCGGATCCGACGAGTCGTACATCAACTACATGCTCCCGGGCATCCTGCTCATCACGATCGCGTCCGGCATCGCCTACACGGCGTACCGCCTCTTCCTCGACATGCAGGGCGGCATCTTCGAGCGCTTCCAGTCGATGCCGATCTCGCGACCCTCCGTGCTCTGGGCGCATGTCCTGACCTCACTCTTCGCCAACCTGGCCTCCCTCGTGATCGTCATTGGCGTTGCGCTGATCATGGGATTCCGCACCGGCGCATCCGTGGTCGACTGGCTCACCGCCGCCGGCATCCTGATCCTGTTCATCCTCGCCCTCAGCTGGCTCGCCGTGATGCCGGGCCTGACCGCCAAGACCATCGACGGCGCGAGTGCCTTCAGCTACCCACTGATCTTCCTGCCCTTCATCAGCTCGGCGTTCGTCCCCACCGACTCGATGCCCGGCCCCGTCGCGTGGTTCGCCGAGAACCAGCCGGTCACGTCCATCGTGAACACTCTCCGCGCGCTGTTCGCGCAGCAGCCCGTCGGCAACGACATCTGGATCGCCCTCGCCTGGTGCGTCGGGCTGCTCGTGGTCGCCTACGTCGGCGCGACAGCGATCTACCGCAAGAAAATCAGCTAGTCACTGGACGGTCGCAACAAAACAGCGCCGCATCCGCACGGATGCGGCGCTGTTGGTTCTGGCCGGGGCTTGCCGCAATCTCCAGCATCGCAGCGAGCGAGGCGGCCACGTCCACAATCGTCGGATCCGGCGGCACGGAACCACGCTCGGACGGAGGGCGTGGTCCGATTACACCTTGAGGATCTTCACGTCATACAGCGCTATCGACACGTCGCGGGAGGCCAGCGTCAGATTCTCGGTGATCGCCTGCGCCACCAGCATGCGGTCGAACGGATCGCGGTGATGTGATGGGAGGCGGCCGGCGGCGATGGCGTGGGCGTGGGTCACCGGGAGCTCACGAAAGCCCATGTCCCTCACTCGCTCGGCAAGGTCGGTGGGGCCTGCGAGCTTCCCCGCGCGCTGCTTGATGGTGATCTCCCACAGACTGATCGGGGAGAGGAAGATGTCCGGCTCGTGGCGTAGCCGGTCGAGGAACTCTGCGCCGAGGGTCGCGTCGCCCGTGATGGCCCACAGCGCGGTGTGTGTATCCAGCAGCAGGGTCATGCGCCGATGCCGAAGTCGGCGGCGATCTCGGCGTTGGTCTGGGGTGAGTCCCAGTCACCTGAAAGATCCAGCTGCCCGGCGAGGGAGCCGACTGCGGTGCGGTTGGCCCGTCGCAGCAGCGGCACGACTTTCGCCACCGGGGTGCCCGCCCGGTCGATGATGATCTCCTCTCCGCGCTCCACGCGTTCGATGATGCGCGACAGGTGGGTCTTGGCATCATGCATGTTGTAGTGCACGGCTTCAGCCGACATGACTCGACCTCCTCGGTTAGCTAACAGCTTAGCCCGCTTGGCCCGATGTCGTCACGGGTCCGTCGACGCGCCGTCAACGGAGATCCGTCGTGAGTTCCAGGCTGGTCCGCCACAGCTCGTCGGCGCGGGTGAGGTCGTACGACTCCGCCGAGGAGGGGATGGGCTCGCGTCCGTCGAAGTACTGACCCGTCGTCCCGGCGAGGTCCGGGTCGATCGCGAGTCGGGCGAGGGCGGCGCCGGACTCGGCGGCGCTGTGCACGTTGGGTGTGACCATCCGGCGCAGCAGCCAGGTCGCGTGGGGCAGGACATGCCGGGCGAGGAACCGGATCGGGGCGGGAGCGGAGCGCTGTAGCCCCGTGCCTGGGACGAGGCCGGGGTTGAACGTGTTGGCGGTGACACCGGCGGGCAGCCGGGCCGCGAGTGCGTACGTGAAGTAGATGTTGGCCAGCTTCGAGGTGCTGTAGCGACGCTGACCCGCGATGAGCGCGTTGTCGCCCGCGCCGAGGGGTCCGAGCTGGCCCCGGGCCAGCTCACGGGTGCCGTTCCAGGCGGGAGCCGGCACGCCCGTCTTCTTCGCCGGGTCGTGCGTGTCGCTGGCCACGACGATGACGCGGGCGGGCGTCCGTAGCGTCGGCAGCAGCTCGTGGACCAGCAGGAAGTGCGCGAGGTGGTTGACCCCGAACGTGGACTCGAACCCGTCCGCCGTGGTGGTCAGTGCGGTTCCGGCCTGCACTCCCGCGTTGCAGACGAGTGCGTGCAGCGCGGGAAGCCTGCCGGAGTCCAGCCGCGCGGTCAGCTCGGCGGCGGACGCCTTGACCGATGCCAGCGAGGCGAGGTCCACCAGCATGGCCTCGATCGTGTGCCCGGGGGCCGCCGCGGCGGCCAGTCGAGCGACGGCGGCCTGCGCACGACCGGGGTGCCGGTTCGCGACGACGACGTGCCAGGGCCCGCCGTCCGAGCGGAGGATCGCCTCGGCGGCGGCGAAGCCGATGCCGCTCGTCCCTCCCGTGATGACGATCGTCCGGATCTGGTCCGAGGACTCGTTGTCCGAGGGCCCGTTGGAGGTGCGCGCGTGGTGTTCCGTCATGGCCCCATGCTCGGCGACCGGCGAAGCGGCAACCAGACCCGGACTGTCCTGGTACAGCCTGTCCCTGGCTCGGCCGCGACGCCCGCGGGAGACTGGATGACGTGATCGACCGCGCCGGGCTCGCCGACTTCATACGCCGCCGCCGCGAGCAGTTGCGGCCCTCCGACGTCGGCCTTCCCGAGGGCACGCGACGCCGCGCCGCCGGTCTGCGCCGCGAGGAGCTGGCGATGCTCGCCGGCATCTCCAGCGACTACTACGCCCGCCTGGAGCAGGCGCGCGGCGCGAACCCGTCCGAACCCGTCGTGGCCTGCCTCGCTCGCGCCCTGCGCCTCGGCACCGACGAGCGCGACCATCTTCTCCGGCTGGCCGGGCACACCCCGCCCGCCCGGCGCGCCGGGCGGCATGTCCGGCCCGGGCTGATCCAGCTGCTCGACCGGCTCACCGACATCCCGGCACTCATCAGCACCGACCTCGGCGACATTCTCCTGCAGAACCCACTGGCCGACGTCGCGCTGGGGCGCCGACCCCTCGCGACCGCACACCGGGACGACCACGCCGGCAACCTCGTGTGGGCGTGGTTCACGGACCCGCCCACCCGCACCCGGTTCCCCGAGGAGGACTGGGAAAGGCACTCGATCGCCCATGTCGGCGACCTGCGCGCGACCCTCTCCCGTCGCGGCGGTGACGACGACGTCGTGCGGTTGGTGCGTGACCTGTCGGAGAGCAGCGACGAGTTCCGCGCGATGTGGGCGCGTCACGACGTCGGGGTGCGCCGCTTCGACCGCAAGCGCATCCTGCACCCCGAGGTCGGGGTGCTCGACCTGAACTGCGAGATCCTGCTAACCCTCGAGGAGGATCTCAAGGTCCTCGCGTTCTTCCCCGTGGAGGGCACCGACGCGCGCGAGAAGCTCGACCTGTTGCAGGTCATCGGCACCCAGAACCTCGGTCGCCCACTCCTGCCGTGATCAGGCCCACGCACCCCTGCCGGCGAGGGCGGGGCGTGACCGGGGGCAACCGGTCGCAGGCTAGCGTCGTGGTGGTGAGCATCGGATCGCCCCGCGTCCTGCCCGCCGACGGTGACCTCGCCGAGGCGGCGTCCGTCCTGCGTAGCGGCGGGTTGGTGGCGTTTCCCACCGAGACCGTCTACGGCTTGGGCGCGAACGCGTTGGATGCGCGGGCGGCGGCCCGGATCTTCGAGGCGAAGGCGCGGCCGGGCTTCGATCCGCTGATCACCCACCTGGCCGACGTCGCAGACCTGGTGCCACTGGTCGGGCCGGTACCGCCGGCGGTGGCGGCGCTGGCCGCCCGGTTCTGGCCGGGGCCGCTGACGCTGATCGTGGACCGACCGGCCGCGATTCCGCCGATCGTCACCTCCGGGCTGGCCACCATGGCGGTCCGGGTGCCGGAGCATGAGCATGCCCGCCGGCTGATCGCCGCCGCCGGGGTGCCGGTTGCCGCACCGAGCGCCAACCGGTTCGGCCAGCTCAGCCCCACCCGCGCCGAGCACGTGGTGCGCGGGCTGGGCGCCGCGGTGGACGTGGTCCTCGACGGCGGGCCGAGTCGGTGCGGGATCGAGTCGACGATCGTGGACGCCCGGGGTGCACGTCCGGTGGTGCTGCGGCTCGGTGCGCTGCCGGTCGAGGAACTGGCAAAGGTCACCGGCCCGGTGACGGTGCGCCCGGGCAGCTCGGGGCAGCCGGTGGCGCCGGGCACGCTGGCCGCGCACTACGCTCCGCGGACGCCGTTGCGGCTGCTGGCGGCAGGCGGACCGGCGGTGGGTGGTGCGAAGGCCATGCCGGCGGGCCTCCGGCGTGGCTATCTGGCGTTCCGGGACCGGCCGGCGGGCGGTTGGGCGGCGGTGGAACTGCTTTCCGCCGCCGGCGACCTGACCGAGGCGGCGGCGCGGCTCTTCGACGCGCTGCACCGGCTGGACGCGGCCGGGGTGGCCGAGATCGTCGCCGAGCCGGTGCCGGAGACGGGCCTCGGCCGGGCCGTCAACGACCGGCTCCGCCGAGCCGCCGCCACCTGGCACCCCGCCGGTTGACGGCAGCCGGGCCGGCCTGCCGCCGGCGTTCCCGCTCCTGCCTCGATCAGCGGCCGGCCCGGCCGCGACGGTTGTCTCCCGAGTCGGGTCGGTCAGGGCGCCTGTTCCGGCCGGTCGGCCGGCCCCACCGGGCTGCCCTGCGCCTGGTCGAGCTGCGGTAGTCGGGTGACCAGCCGGGTGAGGGCGCCGTTGGCGAGGGTGGCGCCGAGCGCGGAGCCGGTGGCGATGGTCCAGCCCACCGGCCCCAGGGGGGTGCAGCCGAAGAACTGGCTCACCCCGGGGGTCTGCACCACCACCGCCAGCACGCCGAACGACGCGGCGGTCGAGGCGAGCACCGTCGGGCTGGTGCCGCCCGCCAGCACGGTCTGGCCGAGCTGGGTGCCGACCAGGGAGACCAGGGCGACGGTGCCGGCCCGCTGGCGGCGGCCGGTGTAGCGGGCCAGGGTCCAGCCGGCGGTGGCGCCGAGCGTGGTGGCGGCGGCGCGCAACCCGATCTCCTTGGTCATGGTCTCGCCGAGCGAGCTGTCGGGCCCCTCGCGGAGCAGCCCGTCGGCGTGGTCGTCGCCGGGTGGCCGCACCGCGATGGCCAACGCGGGCGCCATGTCGGTGAGCAGGTTGACCAGCAGCAACTGGCGTCCGTTGAGCGCGGCCTGGCCGGTGGCGGCGGCGGTCAACACGCTGAACGCGATCTCGCCGAGGTTGCCGCCGACCAGGATGCTCAGCGCGTGGCGTACCGAGGACCACATCGCCCGCCCTTCGACCAGCGTGGCGATGATGGTCTCCAGCCGGTCGTCGGTGACCACCAGATCGGCGGCGGCCCGGGCCGCCGGGGTGCCCCGTTGACCGAGGGCGATGCCGACGTCGGCCAGCCGGATCGCGGGTGCGTCGTTGGCGCCGTCACCGGTCATCGCGACGGTACGCCCGCACTTCTGCAACGCCTGGATGATGCGGACCTTGTGCGCCGGGGTGCAGCGTGCCACCACGTCGGTGGCGGCCAGCCGCTCGGCGAGCGCGTCGTCGTCGAGTTGCTCGATCTCGATGGCGGTGACCACCCGCTGCGTGTCGTGGTCGCTGATGGTGGCGGCGATCGCCTCGGCGGTCGCCGGGTGGTCACCGGTGATCATGATGGTGTGCACGCCGGCCTGGCGGATCCGGCGCACGGCCGGCGCGGCACTGGCGCGTACCCCGTCGGCGAGGGCCAGGAAGCCGGTGAAGACCAGCCCGCGTACGCCGTCGTCGGTGATGGTCGGGTTCGCGACGGTGCACTCCGCCACGGCGAGGATCCGGTGCCCCGCCCCGGCCCGCTCGCCGAGCAGCGCCTCCAGTTCGGCGCGGCCGGCATCGTCGAGCGGCTCGTCGCGGCCGGAGGTGCGGCGGGCGGCGCAGCGAGGCAGCACGGTCTCGGGCGCACCCTTCAGGCTGAGCAGCAACCGGCCCTGGGTCTCGCCCACCGTGGCGTGGTAGCCGCGGGACGGCTCGAACGGCAGACCACCGGCGGCTCGCCAGCCCGGTGCACCGCACTGCTCCTCCACCCCGGCGGCACCGGCGCCACGCAGTACCGCCCGGTCCGTCTGCATCGACAGTTCCTCCGGGTCGTCGGCGGCCGGGGTGGCGCGCAACGCGACGGCGAGCGTCCGCCGCAGCCGGTCGTCGAGCTGCTCGACGGTGGCGTACCCGTCGGCGTCGCCCACCCCGGCGAGCAGCAGGTGTCCCTCGGTGAGGGTGCCGGTCTTGTCGAAGCAGAGGACGTCGACCCGGCCCAGCGCCTCGATGGTGCGCGGGTTGCGGACCAGCGCACCGTGCTCGGCGAGCCGCCGGGCCGCGGCCAGTTGGGCGGCGCTGACCAGGAACGGCAGGCCCTCGGGCACCGAGGCCACCGCCAGGTTCGCGGCGGTCGCGGCGGTCTGGGCCAGGGGTACGCCCCGCAGCAGCCCGGCACCGGCGACCGCGACCGCCGACCCGGCGGCCAGCGGGATGGCGGCCCGGGTCAGCCGGCCCAGCCGAGCCTCGACCCCACTGGTGGGTGGTGCCTGCCGGGCCAGGGCCAGGCTGCGTCCGGCCTCGGTGTCGGCGCCGGTGGCCACGACCACGGCGACGCCGCGCCCGGCGGCGATCGTGGTGCCCTCGTAGACCATCGAGGAGCGTTCGGCCAACGCCGCAGCCACCACCGGTTGGTCGGACTTGCCGACCGGCAGCGACTCGCCGGTCAGGGAGGACTCGTCGGCCTCCAGCCCGACGGATTCCAGCACCCGGCAGTCGGCGGGTACGGCGTCGCCGGATTCGAGCACGATCACGTCACCGGGGACGAGGTCGTCGGCGGGCACCACCCGGTCGGCACCGTCCCGGCGGACCCGGGCGGTCACCGCCGAGCGGGACAGCAGCGCGGCCAGCGACTTCTCGGTGTTGCGCTGGTGCACCGCGCCGACCAGCGCGGACCCGCCGACCACGCCGCCCACCAGGGCGGCGTCGACCAGCGAGCCGAAACTGGCGGAGAGCACCGCCCCGGCGGCGAGCACCGGGGTGAGCGGGTTGGCAAGTTCGTCGACGAAGGCGCGGAGCAGCCCGCCCGGGCCGGACGCCTCGCCCGGTCCGGTGGCCTGCCGCTGCTCGGCCTCGATGTCGGTCAACCCGTCGCGTCGCGTGTGGAACTGGTCGAGGACGGTGGGCGCCGGCATCAGGTGCCAGGCGGTGATCGCGGGTGCGGGTGGCGCGGTCCGTTCGGAGAGTCGACCGGCCCGCCAGACGCCGTGCGCGAAGGCCAGCGCCGCCGCGCCGTTGACCGAGGCGAGGGTGCGACCGGGCAGCAGGGCGGGGTCGGCGGTGAAGGCGCCGAGCGCACCGAGGCCGGTGCCGGCCAGCCCGATGCGCAGATTCTGTGCGGTCATCCGCCGGGCCACCCCGGCCGCTTCGATGATCAGCGCCACGACCCGCAGGTCCGTGCCGACCAACAGGTGCGCTCCCCACGGCGGCAGCTCGTCCGGGCCGGCGAGACCCAACCCGCAGTCTGCCGCGGCGAGTGCGGCCCGGTCGCCGGAGACGAGCATCACCACCGCGCCCTCGCGCTGCAATGTGCGTACCGACTCGGCCAGCTGGTCATTGCCCGGCACCAGCGCGTCGACGGGCGGATGTCGCTGGGCGTCACCGCCGGCCACGACGAGCCGCAGGCCGGCCTGCCGGGCGACGGCCGGCAGCGCTTCGACGCCCGGTGCCGGCTCCGGCTCGACCCGCAGCACGGCGGTGAGGGTGTCGCCCCGGGCGAGGCCGAGCAGGTTGCTGCCGTGTTCGCGCAGCCGCCGGCTGTCGTCGGTGTCGCCGGGGTCGCGCACGTCGAGTTCGTCGAGTGGGCCGAGCCGCCAACCGTCGAGCTGGCGTACGTCGGTCGGTGCGGCGGGTTCGAAGAGATTGAACGCCCGCGTCGCCACCTGGGACGTGTCGGCGCCGGGCAGTGGGGCCAGGTCGGCCAGCACCCCTCGGTCGGAGCCGAGCATCCGGGCGTCGAGGACCAGGGTGTCGATCCGGTCGAGTTGCCGCAGCACGCTGCGGTCCATCGCGATGACGCCGCGGTTGGCGAGGATCCGGCCGAGTTGGGCCGCGTACCCCTCGCGCCCGCTGCCCGGCGCCTTGGGCAGCGCGGACAGACCCAGGGCGGCGGCCCGCTTCGCGCCGACCACCGGCGTCGCCGCGGCGAAGGCCGCCGCACCGCTGCCCAGCATCCGGTTGATGTATCGCTCGACGGGGCCGTCCGGCTTCGGGCAGGGGCGTTCGTAGGCCGCCGTACGCGCCACGGCGCGGTCCGGTTGCCCGGTGAGCTGAGGTTCGGCCTTCTCCCAGGCGCGCAACTGGGCCAGCCCTTCGCCCCACTGCACGACCCGCTGCGCGCCGTCGAGCAGTATTCCCGTCCAGCCGCCGGTGAGGCCCTGCACCACCGCCTCGGCCAGCGGGAACAGCACCTCGGCCCGCGGGTCGCGGCGCAGGCCCAGGCCGGCGAGGGCGTGCAGCTTCGGGTGCAGGTCGAAGGCGGTGAGCAGGCCGGAGACCTCGCCGGGGACCGGTGTGACGGGCAGGATCCGGGTGGCCGCGGAGATGGTCAGGCCGAGCGCGTCGGAGGCGAGGGCGCCGAGGGTGCGCGGGGTGCGGGGGCCTCCTCGGGGGATGGGGCGGTGGGATCTCCGGGTCCGGTTCGTGCGGGCAGGTGCGTTCGACACGGGCGATGGTGGCGACGAGTTCGCGGACCTTCGGCCCCGGGGGGTCGACCGCGACGACGACCCGTCCGGAGGGGGCGTTGACCCGAGCCCAGAGCACCCCGGGCATCCGCTCCAGCGCCGCCTCCACCTGCCGGGCCAGGACGTCGCCGCCGTCCTGGCACACGCCGTGCACCTCGATGTGGTGCCGCCCCGGACGGGACCACACGCGGCGGCTGGTCAGCCCGACCGCTCGGGCCAGTCGGGTGGCGACCGCGCCGACGCTGCGGGAGGCCTCGCCCACCACCGGAGGTATGGGGACGGTGCCACGCCGCATCTCGCCTCCTACCGTTCGTGCCAGACGGCCTGGCTTCCCGGCCGGACGTCCCTTATGCCCGCCCGGCCAGGGAAGTTTCCTGCTCACGCGGGGCATGGACGGCGCCGGCGGTGGAATCCGGGTCGGGTGCCATCGGCACGGGGGAGGCGAGATGAGTGCGCTGACACGACAGCTCAGCGGGACACACGAGACGCTGCGGGCGTTCACCCGTCGGGTGGACGTCCCCTGGCTCGGCGAGGTGGCCGTGCCGCCGCCGGACAAGCTCGCCTACTACGCGGGCATCGGGGTGCTCACCGCGCTTCAGGTCATCGAATGGCCGTTGGCGCTGGTGATCACGGCCGGGCATCTGCTGGCCGACCAGCACCTGTCCGGCCTTGCGAAGGGGGTCGGCCAGGCGCTGGAGACCGCTTGAGGGTAGGCCGCCAGGTCACGCTTGACCTGAAGCCGGGTTGAGGTTCGAGGCTCGACCCATGGGAGCGCCGAACTGTTGCACATCGGGGGTCAGCAGCGTGGCGCTGCCGCGGTGGCGGCACCCGTCTGAGGCGGTCGGCCGGCGTCGGACAACCGGGTCGATGTGTCGAAACGGCGGCGTCCGTCCCGGGTGGCCGGGAGGATGGGCGGGCGATGAACTTCCTGACGCTGCTGCCGCTGGCCGTGGTGATGATCGCCGGGACCCAGCTGGTGGCGGCGGTCTTCTTCGCCTCGTCCGACCGGCCACGGCCCGCCTCGCTGGGCTACCTGGCGGGCGCGGCGATCGTGGTCGGCGGCGGTACGACGCTGGCCTGGCTGGCGGCCCGCCTCTTCAAGATCAATTTTGGCGACGGCGGTCGGGGTGCCATCGAACGGGGGATCGACTGGCTCGTCCTGGTGCTGCTGGCCGTGCTGGCGGTGGTCGTGTTCCGGCGCCGGCGCTCCGGACCACCCGGCTGGATGGGCCGGCTCCAGCACGCCGGCCCGGCGTACGCGCTGAAGGTCGGTCTGCTGCTCTTCCTGGCCATGCCGGCCGACGACCTGACCATGGTCACCGTCGGAGCCAGTGCCGCTCGGCACGACCTGCCCTGGTGGCACCTGCTGCCGTTCGTGCTGCTCACCCTGGCCCTGCTCGCCCTTCCGCTGCTCGCCCTGCTGCTGCTCGGGCACCGCGCCGCCGGGGTGCTGCCCCGGATCCGGGACTGGGCGAACAGCCACTCGTGGCTGGTCAGCGAGGCGGTCATCGCATTCTTCGTGGTGATTACGATCTTCGACCTGGTGCGGTGAGTCGGGTCACAGCTGTCACGCCACGGCCCGCCCGACCCGTCGACGGGGCAGCCGACGAGGGAGGTCAAGATGCGCGTACTGGTCACCGGAGCAGGGGGCACGCTGGGCGGGGCGGTGCTGCCCCGGGCGCTTGCCGAGGGATTCGAGGTGCGGGCCAGCAGCCGCCGGCCGCGTACCGGATCGGGGGTGCGGTGGGTGGTGGCGGACCTGGCCACCGGCGAGGGCGTCGCGGCGGCGGTGTCCGGGGTGGACGCGGTGCTGCATCTGGCGTCTTCGCCCACCCGACGGACCCACCAGGTCGACGTGCTCGGCACCCGGCGGCTGGTCGGCGCGGCGGCGACCGCCGGGGTGCGGCACCTGGTGTACGTGTCGATCGTGGGCGTCGATCGGGTGCCCTACCCGTACTACCGCCACAAGCTGGCGGCCGAGAAGGTGGTGGCCGCGGGCGAGGTGCCGTGGACGGTGTTGCGGGCCACCCAGTTCCCCCAGTTTCTCGACCGGTTGTTGCGTGCCTCCAGCCGGCTCGGGCCGGTGATCGGCGACCGGGGAGTGGTGGCGCAGCCGGTGGACCGGGGCGAGGTGGCGGAGAAGCTGGTCGAGCTGCTCCGTGCCGGAGCTCAGGGCGGCATCGTGGAGTACGGCGGGCCCGAGGTGCTGCGCTTCGACGACGCGGTGCGCAGCTGGCGGCAGGCTCGCCGATCCCGCCGGCCGCTGCTGCCGATCCGGTTCCCCGGTCGGGTCGGCCGGGAACTGCGCTCCGGCGGCCTGGTCACCGATGCCCGGCCGACTGGCCGACGGACGTGGGCCGACTACCTGACCGACACGTACGGGCGAACGGCCGCAAGATGACACTCGCTCCCGTTCACGTTCGCCCTACCGTCGGTTCATGCTCACCATCGTCGTCACCGTCATCCTGTACGTCTGCGGTTTCGTCTTCCTCTACGGGGTGATCCGGCTCGCCGTCCGGCACGCGCTGGAGGACATCGAGATGCGGCGCGTGCAGGCCGAGCGGGCGGAGGAGATGGCGGTCTCCCGGGACCGGGCCATGCTGGAGCGGCACGGTTTCCTGACCAACGGAACCTGACCTCGGCTCGACGCGGCGGTTCGGCTCCGCGGCTCGACCAACCGTGGCGAGACCCGCGGGCCGCCCGGATGCGACGATCGCATGCGTGATGGGAACGTTGAAGACCGAGCCGGCCCGCCTCCGTACCGACCTGCTGGCCCCGCCGGTCGCCGCCGCGCTCGCCCGGTGGCCCGCCGACGCTCCGGTGGACGTCGACGCGGTGCTCGTCGCGCCGATCGACCCCGACCTCGCCGACACCGCGGCGTTCTGCGCCGCGTACGAGGTCGGGCTGGACGAGTCGGCCAACTGCGTGGTGGTCGCCGGCAAGCGGGAAGGGGTGATCCGGTACGCGGCCTGCCTGGTGCTCGCCACCACCCGGGCCGACGTGAACGGGGTGGCCCGGCGGGCGCTGGACGTGCGCAAGGCGAGCTTCGCCCCGATGACCGACGCAGTCGAGTTGACCGGCATGGAGTACGGCGGGATCACCCCGATCGGGCTGCCGCCGCAGTGGCCGATCCTGGTCGACGCCCGAGTGGTGGCCACGCCGTACGTGGTGATCGGGTCGGGCGTGCGGCACAGCAAGATCGCGCTGCCGGGCGCGGCGCTCGCCGTGTTGCCCGGCGCGCAGGTGGTGGAGAACCTGGCCAGGTCGGCCTGACCGTCGACAGATATCGATGCTGTTGCACGTGAAACATCAACGGCGTCGATGGCGGCGGGCTCAGTCGGTGGCGGACTCACGCTGCTCGACCTCGGCGAGGGCGGCGAGCAGCGTGGCCGGCTCCTGGGCTCCGGTGACCGCGTACTTCCCGGCGAGCACGAAGGTGGGCACGCTCGTCACTCCGAGTTGCCGGGCGGCGGCCAGCTCGGACCTCAGCTCGGTCACGCCCTCGTCCGAGTCGAGGAAGCGCCGGGCGTCGTCGCCGTCGAGCCCGACCCCGGCGGCTACCCCGGCGAGCGCCGCGCGGGAGGAGATGTCGACGCCGTCGGTGAAGTGGGCCCGGTGCAGGGCCTCGACCATCTCGCCACCACGACCCCGCTGCTCGGCCCAGTCGATCAGCCGGTGCGCGTCGAAGGTGTTGGCCGCGATCGCCCGCTCGTGGTCGAGTGTCAGACCGACGCTCGCGCCGACCTCGGCGACCTGGGCGGCCATCTGCCGGGCCCGCTCCGGACCACCGAACTTCTCGGCCAGCGCGTCGAGCGTCGGGCGCGGCGACGGCACCGGCGACGGGTCGAGCTGGAAGGGGCGGTGGCGGACGGTCACCTCGCCGTCGTACGACGCGAGGGCCTGTTCAAGCCGGCGTCGGCCGATCCAGCACCAGGGGCAGACCACGTCGGCGTAGATGTCGATCTCCATGATCGGAGACAACCCGCTGGTCACCCGATCTGTTCCCGGACCTGCCGCTTCAGTCGGCCGAGGATGGCGGTGCCGCCGCGAATCCGCAGCGGGCTGATCGCCTGGGCCAGGCCCATCCGTTGGTACAGATCGTCCGGCACGGCGAGGATCTGTTCGGGGCTGGCACCGGCCAGTCCTTCGGCGAGGATGCCGGCGAAGGCCCGGGTGGTGGGTGCCTCCGGCGGGCAGTCGAACAGGGTGTTCACGGTGCCCTGCGGGGTCACCTCGGCGCGCAGGAAGAACGGCGTCTGGCACTCGACGACCTGCTCCATGCCCTGGTGGCCGGCGAAGCCGGCCGGCAGCGGCGGCACGGCGTCGGAGAATTCCAGCAGCATCTCCAGCACCACGTCCCGCGGCGCGGCGGCGAACTCGTCGACGATCTCGGCCAGCTTGCTCGGCATCTCGGGCATTACGCCAGGCTACCGGCGTCGCTTCCTACCCCGTCGTCGACTGCTCGCTGATCTCGCTGAGCGCGGAGGTGGGGTCGAGCTGCATCGCCAGGTCGCCGAGGGAGACGATGCCGACCAACTTGCGCTCGCTGTCACAGACCAGGATCCGCCGGATGCCTCGCTCACGCATCAGCGAAGCGGCCTCCGCGGCGGTGCAGAACTGCTCGATCATCACGACCTCCCGAGTGATGATCGAGCCGATGGTGGTGGCGTTCGTGGTGGCGTTCTCGGCCACCGCGCGCACCACGATGTCCCGGTCGGTCAGGATGCCGGCCAGATTGGCGCCGTCGGTGACGACCACGTCGCCGATGTCGGCCTCCTTCATCACCCTGGCCGCCTCGTCGAGGGTGGTCTCCGCAGGTAGGTAGATCACCTGCCTGGTCATCACGTCAGCGACCCGGTAACCGGTCATCGCAGCCTCCAGAGAACGTCCAACCGATCGAGATGCCGTACCCCGTCGTGTGACGGCTACACCACGTTCCCGCGTACCCCGTCCAGCAGCCGCTCCGCCAGGTCCTCCACCGGAAGGTCGGTGTGCTCGCCGGTGGCCCGATCGCGCAGCTCGACGTACCCGTCGACCAGGCGGCGGCCGACCACGACGGCGCGCGGGATGCCGATCAGCTCGGCGTCGGTGAACTTCACCCCGGCGGAGACACCGGCGCGGTCGTCGACCAGCACCCGCAGGCCGGCGGCGGACAGCCGGGCACCGAGGTCGAGCGCCGCCTCCACCTGCGGGCCCTTGCCGGCGGCCACCAGGTGTACGTCAGCCGGGGCGACCGACTCCGGCCAGACCAGTCCCCGCTCGTCGTGGTGCTGCTCGGCGATCGCCGCCACCGCCCGCGAGACCCCGATGCCGTAGCAGCCCATGGTCGGACGGACCGGTTTGCCCTGCGGGCCGAGCACGTCGACGGCGAAGGCGTCGGTGTAGCGGCGGCCGAGCTGGAAGATGTGCCCGATCTCGATGCCCCGGCGCATGGTCAGCCGGCCGGTGGCACAGGTCGGGCAGGGGTCGCCGGGGCGCACCTCGGCGGCCTCGACCGTGCCGTCGGGGTCGAAGTCCCGGCCGCACACCACGTTTGTGGCGTGCCGGCCCGGCTCGTTCGCGCCGGTCAGCCAGGCGGTACCCGGCGCGACCCGGGGGTCGACCAGGTAGCGCACGCCGAGCTTGGCGAAGACCTGCGGCCCGAGGTAGCCACGGACCAGCTCGGGGTGCTCGTCCCAGGCGTCGAAGACGTCCACGGCGGCCGGCGCCAGCGCGGCGGCGAGCCGCTTCAGGTCCACCTCCCGATCGCCGGGCACCCCGACCACCAGCGGCTCGGCCGTCTCGGCACCCGGCCGGCGGACGGTCAGCACCACGTTCTTCAGGGTGTCGGCGGCCGTCCAGTCGTCCCGGCCGGCGAGCCGGCGATCGTTGGCCAGCGCGACCAGGCTGGCGATGGTCGGCGTCTCGGGGGTGTCGTGCACCTCGGTCGCCGGTCGGGCCTGCGGATCGCCGGCCGACGGGGCGGGCGTGGTGACCGCCTCGGTGTTGGCCGCGTAGTCACAGTCGGTGCACCCCACGTAGGCGTCCTCACCGACCGGCGTGGTGGCCAGGAACTCCTCCGACGCCGAGCCGCCCATCGCCCCCGACACGGCGTGCACCACGGTGTAGTCCAGGCCCAACCGGTCGAAGATCCGCCGGTAGCCGTCCCGGTGCCGCTCGTACGCCGCCCGCAGGCCCGCCTCGTCCAGGTCGAACGAGTAGGCGTCCTTCATCAGGAACTCGCGCCCGCGCAGCAGTCCGGCACGAGGGCGGGTCTCGTCGCGGAACTTGGTCTGGATCTGGAACAACGTGACCGGAAAGTCGCGGTACGAGGTGAACAGGTCCTTCACCAGCAGCGCGGCCAACTCCTCGTGGGTGGGCGCGAGCAGATGCTCGGCGCCCCGCCGGTCGGCCAGGGTGAAGATGTCGTCGCCGTACTCGGTCCATCGGCCGCTGGTGCGGTACGGCTCGGCCGGCAGCAGCGCCGGGAAGTGCACCTCCTGGTCGCCGATCGCGGTCAGCTCGGCCCGGACGATCTCGCTGATCCGGTCCAGCACCAGTTTGCCCAGCGGCAGCCAGGTGTAGCCGCCCGGTGCGGCCCGGCGGATGTAGCCGGCGCGCAGCAGCAGCCGGTGGCTCGGCACCTCGGCGTCGGCCGGGTCCTCGCGCAGGGTCCGGATCAGCGATGTCGACATGCGCAGCAGCATTGCCGCAGCGTACGACCGACGACTGTCGGTAGGCGATCCCATTAGGCCGGTGTCCGGGTTACTGAATCTTGGTACGAAAGTGCCCTCGGGTGGGCGCTTTTGTACCAAGATCTACGCGAGGATGGGCGCATGATGCGGGCGGCTGGTGGGTTGTTGCTGGATTTCGGAGGGGTGTTGGCGGATGCGCCGGCCGGTGGGGCGGCGGCTCCGGAGATGGTGCGGCGGGTCGCCGAGGTGGTCGGTGGGGACGTCTCCGAGGAGCGGATCACGGCCGACCTGATCGAGGGCGCGCGGGCGTACTCGCTGTGGCGGGACGAGATCAGCGCCTCGGCGGAGCCGATCGAGCTGCCGCACAACCGGGTGTGGGCCGACTTCGTCACCCAGGGCTGGCCCGAGGCGGCGCGGGCCGCCGTCGAGCGGGAGGCCACTCCCCTGGCGTACGCCTGGACGTGGCGCATCGAGTGGGAGGTGCGACCCGGCATCCCCGAGGCCCTCCGGGCTGCCGCCGACGCGGGAGTGCCGATGGCCATCGTGAGCAACACTCTCTGCGGTGCCGCCCATCGTGACTTTCTCGCCGCCGTCGGGCTCTCCGGGTTCTTCGAGGTCGAGTTCTACAGCGACGAGACGGGGCTGCGTAAACCCAATCCGCGCTTCGCGCAGCTGGCCGCCGACGCGATCGGCGTACCGATCGGCAAGTGCTGGTTCGTCGGTGACAGCCTGCACCGGGACATCGCCTGTGCGCGGCGGGCCGGCACCGGGGCGGCCGTGCTGATGCGCTCGCCCCGCACCGACCGGGAACCGGAGCGCCCCGAGGTGTCGCCGGATGCCCGGATCGAGGACGGGCACGGGCTGCTCGACCTGCTCCGCCGCAGCCAGGTGGCGGATCGGGCAGGCTGACGGCGCATCCTAACCACCCGGCGACCGGCCAACTCGTCCTTGGGTGAACCGCTGCCGGTGCCCATCGCGGAGCCCTACGTTCCGGGGGAACCACCCCGCCGAGCGCAGGGAGCAGTCCGTTGTTCGATGACGTGCGGCAGATCGACGCCGGTCTCCTCGACGTCGGATACGTCGACGCCGGTCCGCCGGACGGTCCGGTCGTGCTTCTGCTGCACGGCTGGCCGTACGACATCCACAGCTTCGCCGCCGCGACACCGCTGCTGACGGCGGCCGGTCACCGGGTGCTGGTCCCGTACGCCCGAGGTCACGGCAGCACCCGGCTCCGCTCCGCCGACCCACGACCTGTTCCGGCTGGACCCGGAGGGCGGCCCGACCCCGCGTGAGCTGTTCCAGCGGTTCGTGGCGTGGGGCCCGTACCGTCGCCCGGCTGTCGCCCTGCCGCCCGCCTGCACCGGCCGCTGCCGCGCCACCTAGGTACGGCCGGAGCGGGCCACCCGGAAACCCACGTCGTCGACGGTGAACGTCGGATGGCTGCGGCGGCGTACCGACGCCCGGCAGCTCCAGTGCTCGTCGAACCAGCCGCCGCCGCGCAGCACCCGGTAGCTGCCGTAGACCTCCGCGTCGTAGACGTCCCAGCACCAGTCCCACACGTTGCCCAACATGTCGTACAGTCCCCAGGCGTTGGGCTGCCGTCCGCCCACCTCGTGCGGGCGTCCGCCGGAGTTGTCGCGGTACCAGGCGATCTCGTCCAGCGGCCCGTAGCGCGGCCCGGTGGTGCCGGCCCGGCAGGCGTACTCCCATTCGGCCTCGGTGGGCAGCCGGTACCCGTCGGCGGAGTCGACCCACCCGACGTCCTCGCCGTTCTCAGAGTCCAGGCGGTAGGCGGGCCGTAGCCCTTCCCGCTGCGAGCGGGCGTTGCAGTAGCGGATCGCGTCCCACCAGGAGACGCTCTCGACAGGCAGTCGGTCGCCGCGCGCCGCGCTGGGTCGCGCGCCGGTGATCAGCGCATACTCCGCCTGGGTCACCGCAAAGGCGGCGATCTGGTACGCCTCGACCTCCACCGACCACCGACGCTGCGTACGCCGATCCGACAGCGTCACCCGTCCCGCCGGAATTGAGATCATCACCCTGGCAGTGTGGATGACCTCTGACACGTTCCCGCCTGCGGGGCAGACCGGTGAGCGGGCGCGGTGCCAGACTTCCCGGTGTTAAGAAGGGGCCCCGCTACTACCGCAGGCGTCAATAAGGGGCCCTTCCTTACTCCGAAGGAGTTGCATGCGCTGGCGCAGTTTCGTCGCGGTCGGGGACAGCTTCACCGAGGGCCTGGACGACGCCTATCCGGACGGCAGTTTCCGGGGCTGGGCAGATCTGGTCGCCACCAGGTTGGCCGCCGAGGTCGGTCCCGACTTCGCGTACGCCAACCTGGCCATCCGGGGACGGACCTTCCCCAGCGTGGTGGCCGAGCAGGTGCCGGCCGCGTTGGCCATGAAGCCCGACCTGATCAGCTTCGCGGCCGGCGGCAATGACGTGCTGCGCCGCAGCTTCGACCCGGAGACCCTGGTCGGCCGCTACGACAAGGTGATCGGCCGGCTGCGGGCGGGCGGCGCCGACGTGGTGTTGTTCCGGTTCGCCGACCTGATGTCGCGGCTGCCCGGTCAGCGGCTGATCGCGCCCCGGGTCACTCTGCTCAACCGTGCCGTCGGGGAGACCGCCGAGCGCCACGGCGCGATCATGGTCGACCTGTACGCCGACGACACATATCTCAACCCGATGCTGTGGAGCACCGACCGGTTGCACCTCTCGCCGGCCGGGCACCGCCGCGTCGCCGGCCAGGTGCTCACCGCGCTCGGCGTCGGCTGCGACGAGGAGTGGCTGCTCGTCCCGCCGCGCCCGGAACCCACCCCCTGGCTGTCGGCGCGCACCGCCGACCTCCGCTGGGCCGGCAAACACCTGGCCCCCTGGATCAAGCGCCGCCTGACCGGCCGCTCCTCCGGCGACACCCTGACCGCCAAGCGCCCCACCCTCTCCCCACCCTCCACCCCTCACCCCCACTCGGTTGATCATGAGGTTAGCGGCAGTTCTGGAGATCAAGAACGCCGCTAACCTCATGATCAACACGTCGGTCAGGGGCGGGGTGGGGTGGTGGTGGGGTCAGTGGAGGAGGCGGGTCCAGGTGCGGGTTTGAGCGGTGCCGGGGGCGAGGATCGTGGTGTTCAGCGTGGTGATGACGATTGTGTCGTCGGGGAGCACCTGCACCGAGGGCGCATCCTCACCACTGCCGAAGCGCTCGCGGGGCTCGGGGGCGTCGATGTAACGGTCGCCCGTCCAGTAGCCGACGTTGCCGTACGCGGTGGTCATGGCAAGGAGTCCACCGTTGATCGCGGCCACCGAGTTCGTGTCGGGCGGTAGCCCGACCCGCTCCCGCCACGAGTCGCCCACCAACTGCCAGACGCGCTTACTCGTCGACGCGTTGTACTCCGCGTCGCTCATGCCGACCAGCCAGCGGTGTTGGCCGTCGGGGGAGACCAGCAGGCGCGCGGCGCCCCGCACGACCGGCAGCTCCTGCCAGGTGGCTGCCGAGTCGCTGCTGACCACCACGCTCAACTCGTCGCCTTCCCGGACGGTCACCCAGAGCCGGCCGTCGCCGCCCTCGATGAGCTGCCGGGCGGCGTCCCCATCCATGACCAGCGGGGGTTGGGCCGGAATGGCCGCCGGGCCGATCCGGGCGAGCCGGTAGCGGGAGCACGGGAGGTCGTGCACGCCGTTGCCGTCCGGGCACCGCAGCAGGTAGCCGCTGCGGGTGGCCACGCCCAACTGGGTGGCCTCCGGTGGAGACGTCAGCGGGTGCTCGGTGAAGGTGGCGCCACCGTCGGTGGTGACCAGGTATCCCTCGCCCGCCCACACGGTCAGTGTCCGGCCGTCGACCGGCAGCAGGTGAGCCGGTCCGCTCAGCAGCGGGCGGTTAACTGCCTCCGGCAGTGGCGTGCGCTGCCAAGTCTCGCCCCCGTCGGTGGTCCGGGCGAGGTCACGCCGGCAGTCGGTCCGGCCGAGGTCGTCGGTCGGACCGCAGGTGTCGAAGAGGGCCCATCCGTGCCGGGCGTCGACGAACCGCAGCGTGTCCAGCCTGCCGGCTACCCCCACCGGGTTCACCTTCCGCTCGATCGGCCGCCCGTCGGGCGTGGGGGAGGGGGTGGGAGTGGGCGGATCACCATCCCCGTCCCGGCCGGCGACGGCATATGCTCCCGGGCCGGCGAGCAGCAGCGCGACCAGGCCGGCGAGCAGGGCACGGCGACGGCGCCGTCGATCGTGCACCCGGCGTCGGGCGGCCTCCGCCCCCGGCGGGCGGAAGGTGGGCGCGGCGGTCGCCTCGAACTCGGCGAACAGCTTGTCCAGGTGGATCTCACGCACGGCCGGCCTCCTGCCGCTCGGTGAGGTGACGCGCCAGTGCGGCCCGGCCCCGCGACAGCCAGGACTTCACGGTCCCCTCCGGTGCGCCGAGCTGGTCGGCGATCTCGGCGACGGTGAGCTGGGCCAGGTGGTGCAGGACGACGGCCTGCCGCTGGGCGGTCGGCAGCGTGGCGAGCGCCGCCAGCAGCACCACCCGGTCGGGGTCGGGCCGGGCACGTGCGCCTCCCGCTGCCGGGCAAGGTGGCGGACGGCGGTACGGGCCCGACGCAGCCGGCTGGTGGCCAGGTTCCAGGCGACCCGGCGGACGAAGGCCGACGGGTCGTCGTACCCGCTGATCCGATCCCAGCGTTCCAGCGTCCGGCAGAACGCCTCCTGGGTGAGGTCCTGCGCCTCGGCGTGGTCACCGAGGTACGCGTAGAGCTGCACCGCCACGCGGTGGAAGTGCGCCTGGTAGAACTCGCTGAAGTCCACCGGCGGTGGGGCGGCCCCTGGTGGCCGTGCGGTCATGGCAGTCCTCGGTGTCGGCGGGTCTCGCCACTGTCACGTGCCACGGGCCGCATCCGCTGCACCCGAATCTCGATGAACGGCCACGGATCGCGCGTACCTTGGGCATCATGTCTGTGCCGAACGATCCCGATGCCCGACTCCAGTCGTACGCGGACCCGCAGCGGCTGGTCACCACCGACTGGCTGGCCGAACACCTGGGCGACAGTGGACTGGTGGTCGTCGAGTCCGATGAGGACGTGTTGCTCTATGACAGTGGTCACATCCCCGGTGCCGTCAAGGTCGACTGGCATCTGGAGCTGAACGACCAGGTGACCCGGGACTACCTGGACGCCGAACGGTTCGCCGAACTCTGTGCCGCCAAGGGCATCGGCCGCGATGACACGGTCGTCTTCTACGGCGACAACTTCAACTGGTGGGCGGCGTACGCCCTCTGGGTCTTCACCCTCTTCGGCCACCGGGACGTGCGGCTGCTCGACGGCGGCCGGCAGAAGTGGATCGCCGAGGGGCGGGAGTTGACCCGCGACAGGCCGGCCCGGCCTCGGGCGGAGTACCCGGTGCCGCAGCGTGACGACGCGCCGGTGCGGGCGTTCCGCGAGGAGGTGTCGGCGCACATCGCCGCCGGCCGGCCGCTGGTCGACGTGCGTTCGCCGGGCGAGTACACCGGCGAGATGCTGCACATGCCGGACTACCCGCAGGAGGGCGCGCTGCGCGGCGGGCACATCCCGGGCGCGGTCAGCAAGCCGTGGAAGTCCGCCGCCAACGACGACGGCACGTTCAGGTCGGCCGAGGAGTTGCGCGCGATCTACGCCGACCAGCTCGGGCTGAGCCCGGACGACGACGTGATCGCGTACTGCCGGATCGGCGAGCGGTCCAGCCACACCTGGTTCGTGCTGCGGCACCTGCTGGGCTATCCGCAGGTGCGCAACTACGACGGCTCCTGGACCGAGTGGGGCAACCTGGTCCGCGCCCCCGTCGTCCAGGGCCCCGACCCGAAGTAGCCGATCACCCGGGGACGGGGGCGCGGAGGTAGCGCTGGATGGTGGGGGCCAGCCGCTCACCAGGTGGCCGGCTTCGCCGACCGGCTCACCCTGCTGGCCACCGCGCCACCCGCCGCCCGCCCGGCCCGGGACGCGCTGCTGCGCCTGGTCTCGGTGCTGCCACCGGTGCGGCAGCGGATCGCCCTGCGGCTGTCCGGCCTCAACCAGCGCCGGCCGGTCGCCCCCGACGACGGTGTTCCCGGCAGTCGGACCGGCGGGTAACCAGGGCGACACGCCGTGGCCGGCCGGGTCTAGGCTTGCCCGGTGACGCTGGAGCAGCAGGCCCGTGGCGCGAGCAGCGGGACCACGGGGGCGGGACGGCGCCGTTCCCGCAAGGACGAGATCCTGGAGATCGCGGTGGGGCTGTTCGCCTCCCGCGGCTACCACGGCGTGTCGATGGACGACATCGGCGCCGCCGCCGGGGTGACCGGCCCGGCGCTCTACCACCACTTCGCCGGCAAGGAGGCGATGCTGGTCGCCGCGCTGGTGCCGGTCAGCGAGGGGCTGCTGGAGGGTGGCCGGCAGCGGTCCGCCGCCCACCCGGGCGACCCGCGTGCCGTGCTGGAGTCGCTGATCGACTTCCACGTCGAGTTCGCGCTGGCCAACCCGGCCGTCATCGCCCTGCACCTGCACGAGCTGGACCGGCTCCCGGAGGAGCCCCGGCGGCGGATCCGCCGGCTCCAGCGGATGTACGTCGAGGAATGGGTCACCGTGCTGACCGTCCTGCACCCCGGGCTGCCCGACGGTGAGGCGCGGGTGCTGGCGCACGCCGCGTTCGGCCTGATGAACTCCACCCCGTTCCTCGGTGGCGAGGTCGACCGTCGACGCCGGGCCGAGCTGCTGCGCGCCGCCACCCTGGCCGCGCTGCTCGCCCCCACCGAGCCCGCCTGACGGCCAGGGGTCCCTTCCTCCCGCACCGGGCGGCGTGGTTCGCTAGCTCGCGTTCCCACCATCTGGACGCTCGGAGGAGAGCCATGATCGACTCGCTGCTGGTCGCCAATCGCGGCGAGATCGCCCGCCGGATCATCCGTACCGCGCGGCGGTTGGGCGTGCGCGCGATCGCGGTGCACTCGGAGGCCGACGCGGATCTGCCGTTCGTGGTCGAGGCCGACGAAGCCGTGTGCGTCGGCCCGGCCAACCCGGCGCAGAGCTACCGCAACACCGAGGCGATCCTCGCCGCGGCCAGGTCGACCGGCGCGCAGGCCATCCACCCCGGCTACGGCTTCCTGTCGGAGAACGCCGACTTCGCCCGTACCGTCGAGGCCGCCGGCCTGATCTGGGTCGGACCCGGCGCGGACGCGATCACCGCCATGGGTGACAAGATCAACGCGCGGAACCTGATGGCCGCGGCCGGCGTGCCGGTGGCGCCCGGCACCACCGAGCCGGCGGCGGACCTGGCGGCGGCGGTCGCCGCGGCGGCCGAGATCGGCTACCCGGTGATGGTGAAGGCCGCCGCCGGTGGTGGCGGCATGGGCATGGGCGTGGCCGTCGACGAGGTGGCGCTGCGCACCGAGTACGACAAGGTGCGCGCCTTCGCCGAGCGGATGTTCGGTGACGGCTCGGTGCTGATCGAGCGGTACTTCCCCCGGGTGCGGCACGTCGAGGTGCAGATCCTCGGCCTGGCCGACGGCCGGGTGCTGGCCCTCGGTGAGCGGGAGTGCTCGGTGCAGCGGCGCAACCAGAAGCTGGCGGAGGAGTCGCCGTCCCCCGCGGTCTCGCCGGACCTGCGGTCGCGCCTGCTGGCCGCCGCGGTACGCGCCGGTGAGGCGGTGCACTACCGCAACGCGGGCACCGTCGAGTGCCTCCTCGATCCGGCCACGGGCGAGTTCTTCTTCCTGGAGATGAACACCCGGCTCCAGGTGGAGCACCCGGTGACCGAGCTGGTCTACGGCCTCGACCTGGTCGAAGAGCAGCTTCGGGTGGCCGCCGGCCTGGCGCCGACCTTCGACCCGGACACGCTGGCCCCGCGCGGCCACGCCATCGAGCTGCGGGTCAACGCCGAAGACCCGAAGCGGTTCCTGCCCGGGCCGGGCACGATCACGACCTGGGTCGAGCCGACCGGCGAGGGCGTACGCGTCGACTCCGGCTACGTCGAGGGCAACACCGTCACCCCGTTCTACGACAGCCTGCTGGCCAAGCTCATCGTCAGCGCGCCGACCCGCGCCGAGGCCATCAGCCGCGCGAAGGCGGCGGTGGCCCGGTTCGAGCTGACCGGCCCCAAGAACAACCTGCCCTTCTTCGCCGAGCTGCTGGAGAACGAGGAGTTCACCTCCGGCGACTACGACACCGCCATCGTCTCCCGGATGCGCTGACTCCGTCTCCCCCGCTTGCGAGTGACATGCTGGTGGAGTAGACGACAGCGACGTGTCACAGCGAGGTGACGTGATGGCGGAGATGCCGGAGTTCGTGTCCATCCGGGAGGTCGGGCCCCGCGACGGACTGCAGAACGAGGAGCCGATCCCGACCGACGCCAAGGTGCGGCTGCTCGACGCGCTCTCCCGCACCGGCGTACGGCGGATCGAGGCGGTGTCGTTCGTGCACCCCGAGGCGATTCCGCAGATGGCGGATGCCGATGAGGTGTGGCGGCGGGCGGTGCAGGCCGACGGGGTTCGCTACTCGGCGCTGGTGCCGAACACACGCGGCGCGCGGCGTGCCCTGGCCGCCGGCTTCACCGAGATCGAGGCGGTCGTCTCGGCCAGCGACACCCACAACCGGCGCAACGTCAACCGGTCCACCGACGAGTC
The DNA here is from genome assembly GCF_019697375.1 of Micromonospora tarapacensis. Taxonomy (NCBI): domain Bacteria; kingdom Bacillati; phylum Actinomycetota; class Actinomycetes; order Micromonosporales; family Micromonosporaceae; genus Micromonospora; species Micromonospora tarapacensis. Next base: position 5,174,250 of record NZ_JAHCDI010000004.1, read on the forward strand.
GCTGGACGACATCGCCGAGCTGATCGACCTGCTGCACGCCGCCGGAGCCCGCGCCGAGGTGATCATCGCGACGAGCTTCGGTTGCCCCTACGAGGGCGACATCGATCCGGGCCGCGTCGCCGCCATCGTGGACCGGGTCGTCCGCGACGGTGCCGACCGCGTCGCGTTCGGCGACACCACCGGCATGGGTACGCCCCGACGGGTCCGGGACCTGCTCACCGCCGTACGCGGCCGCAATGCGCACATTCCGCTGCTGCTGCACTTCCACAACACCCGGGGCACGGCGCTGGCCAACCTGCTGACCGCGCTGGACCTGGGGGTGACCGAGTTCGACGCGAGCGTGGGCGGTCTCGGCGGCTGCCCGTATGCCCCCGGTGCCAGTGGAAACCTGGCCACCGAGGAGGCGGTGCACATGCTGCACGACATGGGCATCGACACCGGCATCGACCTGGACGCCCTGGTCGAGGCCGCCGAGCTGGCCGAGGAGTTGACCGGCCGCCGCCTCCCCTCCGCCATCCTCCGCGCCGGCCCCCGCACCCGGCTGACGCCCACCTCTTGACCCCCATCCCACGTGGGGGTGGGTCGGATGGGAGGCGTGACGGGGTGGCCGGAGTGGGGTAGCCTAACGATCGTTCAGGTGCTCGGGGTGGGGAGCCGGTGTGACGGTTGATGGTGAGGCGCTGGAGCAGCTGCGCAAGCGGGTCCTTGCCGGCGGTGCGGACAGGTACCATGCGGCGAACGCGGCCAAGGGCAAGCTGTTCGCCCGGGAACGGGTCGCCCTGCTGGTGGACGAGGGATCGTTCGTCGAGGACGGGCTCCACGCCAACGCGCTCGCCGAAGGGCTGCCCGCCGACGGCGTGGTGACCGGCACCGCCACCATCGACGGCCGGCAGGTCTGCCTGATGGCCAACGACTCCACGGTCAAGGCCGGCAGCTGGGGCGCGCGCACCGTCGAGAAGATCATCCGGATCATCGAGCGGGCGTACGACACGGCCGTGCCGATGGTCTACCTGGTCGACTCGGCCGGTGCCCGGATCACCGACCAGGTCGAGCTGTTCCCGGGTCGGCGCGGCGCCGGCAAGATCTTCTGGAACCAGGTGCGCGCCTCCGGCTCGATCCCGCAGGTCTGCGCGCTGTTCGGGCCGAGCGCGGCCGGTGGCGCGTACATTCCCGCGTTCTGCGACGTGGTGGCCATGGTCGACGGCAACGCCAGCATGTACCTCGGCTCCGACCGGATGGTCGAGATGGTCACCGGTGAGAAGACCACCCTGGAGGCGATGGGCGGGGCGCGGGTGCACTGCGCCGAGTCCGGCGTCGGGCACTTCCTCTGCAAGACCGAGGCCGACGCGCTCGACGTGGTGCGTCGCTACCTGTCGTACCTGCCGGCCAACTGGACCCAGGCCCCACCGGCCGCGCCGGCCGTCCGGGCGCCGGCCAGGGTCGACCTCGCCGCGCTGGTGCCGGCGAGCGAACGGCAGGCGTTCGACATGCGACGGTACGTCAAGGGTCTGCTCGACGAGGACTCGTTCTTCGAGATCCAGGCGCTCTGGGCCAAGGAGCTGACCATCGGCTTCGGTCGGCTGAACGGCGAGGTCGTCGGCGTGGTCGGCAACAACTCGATGTTCAAGGGCGGCGTGCTCTTCGTCGACTCGGCCGACAAGGCGACCCGGTTCGTGCAGCTCTGCGACGCGTTCAACGTGCCGTTGCTGTTCCTGTCCGACGTGCCCGGGTTCATGGTGGGCAGTGCGGTCGAGCGGCAGGGCATCATCCGACACGGCGCCAAGATGATCACTGCGATCTCGGAGGCGACCGTACCCAAGATCTGTGTGGTGGTCCGCAAGGCGTACGGCGCCGGCCTCTACGCCATGGCCGGGCCGGGCTTCGAGCCGGACGCCACCATCGCCCTGCCCACCGCGAAGATCGCGGTGATGGGCGCGGAGGCCGCGGTCAACGCGGTGTACGCGAACAAGATCGCCGCGATCGAGGACGAGGGCGAGCGGGCCGCGTTCGTCGCCGCGAAGCGCGAGGAGTACGAGCGGGACATCGACATCGTCCGGCTCGCCAGCGAACTGGTGGTCGACGCCATCGTCGAGCCGGACGAGCTGCGCGCCGAGCTGGTCCGCCGGTTCGCCGCCGCCCGGGGCAAGCAGCGGCACTTCTCCCGCCGACGGCACGGCGTCACCCCGGTCTGAGCCGTCCCGCCGGCACGAGCCCCACAGCCAGCCCGAGCGAGCACGTTCCCGCCCGGCGTCACGAGCGCCCGGCGGGCCGTCCACACAGGAGGAACCCGATGGACTTCCGGCTCACCGAGGAGCACGAGGCGCTGCGAGACAGCGTGCGGGACTTCGCCCGTGAGGTGGTCGCGCCGGTGATCGCGGAGCACTACGAGCAGCACACCTTCCCGTACGAGATCATCCGGCAGATGGGCAAGATGGGACTGTTCGGCCTGCCCTTCGCCGAGGAGCACGGCGGCATGGGCGGCGACTACTTCGCCCTCTGCCTGGCCCTGGAGGAACTCGCCCGGGTCGACTCCAGCGTGGCGATCACCCTGGAGGCGGCGGTCTCGTTGGGAGCCATGCCGATCTACCGCTTCGGCACCGACGAGCAGCGGGCCCGATGGCTGCCGCGGCTGCTCAGCGGCGAGGCGCTGGCCGGCTTCGGGCTCACCGAGCCGGGCTTCGGCTCGGACGCGGGAGGCACCGAGACCCGGGCCGTGCTGGACGAGGCGGCGGGTGAGTGGGTGATCAACGGGTCGAAGGCGTTCATCACGAACTCGGGCACCGACATCACCGTCCTGGTCACCGTGACCGCGGTGACGGGCATCCGGCCGGACGGCTCGAAGGAACTGTCCACCATCATCGTGCCGAGCGGGACGCCCGGATTCACCGTGGCACCGGGCTATTCCAAGGTCGGCTGGACCGCCTCGGACACCCACGAGCTGACGTTCGACGACTGCCGGGTGCCGGCGGAGAACCTGCTCGGCGAGCGTGGCCGGGGCTTCGCCCAGTTCCTGCGCATCCTCGACGAGGGTCGGATCGCCATCGCCGCGCTGGCCGTGGGCCTCGCCCAGGGCTGCGTCGACGAGTCGATCAAGTACGCGAAGGAGCGCCACGCCTTCGGCCAGCCGATCGGCAACTACCAGGCGATCCAGTTCAAGATCGCCGACATGGAGTTGAAGGCGTACACCGCGCGGCTGGCCTACTACGACGCCGCGGCCCGGATGTCGGCCGGTGAGCCGTTCAAGCGGCAGGCGGCGATCGCCAAGCTGCACGCCAGCACGGTCGCGGTGGACAACGCCCGGGAGGCGACCCAGATCCACGGTGGGTACGGCTTCATGAACGAGTACCCGGTGGCCCGGTTCTGGCGGGACTCCAAGATCCTGGAGATCGGCGAGGGTACGTCCGAGGTACAGCGCATGATCATCGCTCGCGATCTCGGCATGTGAGCCGCCGGCCGGCCCGGTGCCTGTCGGGTTTCGGCGCGGCGTCGTCGGGTGGCCGACGATCCCGTGTCCGATGTCGGGCCTGGCCCGTAATGTCCCTGGCCATGACTTCGGGTCATGATCGTCCCTCCGGTCCGCCCGCCCACCCCGGCCTCCCGGAGTTGCTGCGGGCCCATCGGTTGGCCGCCGGTTCCACCCAGGCCGAGTTGGCGGTCCGCGCCGGCATCGGCGTACGGACGGTCCGCGACCTGGAGCGTGGGCGCTCCTCGCGACCGCAGCGCACCACCGTCGAGTTGCTCGCCGAGGCGCTCGGGCTGACCGACGCGACCCGCAGCGCGTTCCTGGCCGCCGCTCGCGGCGCCGGCGCCGCGCCCGCCCGGCCCGCTGCCCGTACCCCACCGGGGCTGCCGCCTCCGCCCGAACTGATCGGTCGGGAACGGGACGTGGCCGAGTTGGCCAGCCTGTTGACCGAGCCGCGTGGCCCCCGGGTGGTGAGCCTGGTCGGGCTGGCCGGGGTCGGCAAGACGGCGCTCGCGTTGGCGGTGGTCCACGCGGTCGCGCCCGCTCACCCCGGCGGCGCCGCCGGGGTGCTGATCGGGGCCGGTTCGGACGCCGCCGACGTGCTCGCCGCCTCGGTGACGGTCTTCGGTGCGGCCCGGATCACCGAGTTGGCCGCCCGGCTCGGGGACCGGCGGGCGCTGCTGCTGGTGGACGCCGCGGAGCGGGCGCCCGATCCGGTGGCCGGGACGTTGCAGCGGCTGGTGGGCGCGGTGCCGTCGCTGCGGGTGCTCGTCACCGGACGGCACCCGGTGGGGCTGCCGGGCGAGTGGGTACGCCCAGTGTCACCGCTGGAGGTGCCACCGCCGGACGACACCGATCCGGTGGCGCTCGCCGGCTACCCGGCGGTCGCCCTGTTCACCTCGCGGCTGGCCCAGGTGCGGCGGGAACCGCCGTCGGACGCCGAACTGCCGGCGCTGGCCGCGCTGGTCCGACGACTGGGCGGGCTGCCACTGGCGATCGAGTTGATGGCCGCCCGCGGCCGGCTGCTCGACCTGACCGAACTGCTCGACCGCTACGGCGACCGGGTGCTGGACCTGGACACCTCGGCCGCGATCCGCGGTGGCTGGGCGCCGGGGTCGCGCGGCGACGACGCCCGGACGGCGGTGGCGGAGACGCTTCGTGACGCGGTGGCGACCAGCTACCGGCTGCTCGCCGCCGACGAGCGGGCGGCGCTGCGCCGGCTCGCCGCATTCGGCAACCGCTGGTCCGTCGAACTGGCCGAGGAGATGTTGGCCGGTACGGATGCCTCGGTCGATCCCGTTCCGCTGCTGAACCGGTTTCTCGACCTGGGGCTGCTGAGCGTACGAGGCGGTGGCTCGTTCCGTTTCCGGTTGCTGGACGCGGTCCGGGACTACGCCGTCGAACAGGCATCGGGTAGCGGGGAGTCGACGGTGATCCGCCGCCAGCACGCCCGGGTGATCACCCGGATGGTGGAGCGGACCGCGCCCGGTCTGACCGGTGCCGGTGCCGGTGCCGCAGCACACCGTCTCGACGAGGTCACCGGCGACATCAGCTCGGCGCTGGCGTACGCGGCGGTGGACGACCCACTGACCGCGCTGCGCCTGGCGGTGAGTCTGCCCCGGTGGTGGCGGCTGCGCGGGCGGGACGTGCTGGGCCGGCAGTGGCTGCTGCGCCTGCGCGCCGACCCGCGTACCGCCGACGCGGATCCCACGCTGCGGGCGTGGGCCTCGCTCGGCGTGGCGATGCTCGCCGGTGAGCACGGCGCGGCTGCCGCGGAGGTGCCGACCGCCCGCGCGGCGCTGGCGGAGTTCCGCCGGCTCGGCGACGTTCCGGGCGAGCTGGAGGCACGGACGGTGTTGGGTGCCCTGCTGGCCGCCACGGGCCGGCCGGGGCAGGCGCGGGAGCAGGCGGAGGCGGTGCTGGCCCTGGCCGCCGAGCGGGGCCTGACCCGCCAGATGGCCGTCGCGCAGCATCACCTGGCGTGGCACGAGATCAGACTCGGCGATCTGGCCGCCGCCCGGCGCCGGCTGGCCGCGGTGGACCGGCTCGGTGGGCAGTGCGGGGAACAGCGGCTTCGGGTGCTCGCGCGGGGCACGGTCGCGGAGGTGTTCCGCCTCGAAGGCCGGTACGCCGACGCGGTCGACGAGGCACGACGGGCGCTGACGGCCCTCGCCGACCTGGGCGCCCCGCGGCATCGCCATCAGGTGCTCGGCACGCTGGGGCTGGCGCTGGCGCAGGACGGCCGGGCGGCCGACGCCGCCGCGGTGCTCGTCGAGTTGCGCCCGCTGGACGAAACCGGTGCGCTGATCGAAGGGCACCTGGCGCTGCATCGGGGCGACCGGGAGGTCGCGGCGGAGTGGTTCGCCGCCGCGGTCGAGACCGACGTCGGCAGCCGGGACCGGCGCACGGTCGTGGAGGCTCTTGTGGGTCTGGCCGCGAGCACCTCCGACCCGACCGTCCTCGACCGTCTGGATCTGGCCTGCCGGGACGGCGGCATCCGGCTGTTGCGCCAGGAGGAGGAGCTGCTCTACGTGTTGTCGGTGAAGCGGGGGCGGACGACAACCGATGCAACCGCGAGGCGTGGCCAGCCGGGCGAGCAGCCCGGCCAACCGGCGGCGGAGAAGGGGACGGCGCGGGCGAGGAAGCCCCCTGGTGCCACCCCTCGCTCATCGCCCGCGCCGCTGCCCCCCACTACGCCCCCGCTGCAGCGAGACTAGCGAGGGGCAGCAGCGGCATCTGTCGGGTTTGATGGGCTATCGACCATTGGCCGGTTGGTTCTGCCGGTCTTTCTGCCGGTGGCGTCACGCTCGGCTGGTCCGTTGCCCACCGAGGGTCTCGACCGGGTGGTAGGACGGCAAAGGGCGGGGCCGCCGGCGGATCAGCGGCGGACGGAAGTCGCCCCGCTCTCGGCCGGGGACTCGTCCTCGGCCGGAGCGGAACTGCTGCCGGCGGTGGCGCAGGGATGGACGGCGTCCCGCACCCGGCGCAGGCCGTCGAGCAGTGCAGCCAACGCGGCCGGGTCGAGCTGACCGGTGAACCAGTCTTCGATGAGTTGAAGGTGTCCGGGCAGGCTCTCGTCGAGCCGGCGCAGGCCGGCCGGTGTCACGACTGCGTACGAACTGCGCCGGTCGGAGGGGCAGGCGCGCCTGGTGATCAGTCCGTCGCGCTCCATCCGGTCCACCACGCGGGTGACGCCGCTGGTGGAGAGCGAGGTCTGGGCGGCGAGGTCGGTCATCCGCAACTGGTTGCCGGGCGACCGGGTGAGTCTGGTCAGCACCTCGAACTCGACCGATGACAGACCGTGCTCTTCGAGTTGGCTGGCGAACCGGGCGGACAACCCGGCATGCACCTCGAAGAGCAGCCCGACAGCGGTGATCCGAGGGTCCTCGAACACGTTCTGCTTCACCAGCCCATCCTACCAGTGCTTGACATCAGGAATATTGTCGAGGCTATAGTTGCTGACGCAGCCGTTGGGCTACTAAACAATCTCTTCCGGAGGGCAGTTTCTCATGACCAGCAGCACCGAGTCGGTTACCCGCGAATGGAACGGCCTCACCATCCCGGCAGCCGGCACCTACCTGCTGGATGTGGCGCACAAGCGGGTCGGCTTCGTTGCCCGGCACATGATGGTAAGCAAGGTGCGCGGCGAGTTCGCCGATGCGAGCGCCACCATCACCATCGCCGAGGAGCCGCTGCAGTCCTCGGTCTCCGCCACCATCCAGGCCGCCAGCATCAACACGGCGCAGTCCGACCGGGACGCACACCTGCGCAGCCCGGAGTTCCTCGACGCCGAGAAGTTCGCCACGCTGGAGTACCGCAGCACCGGCGTGAAGTCGCACCAGGGCAACGAGTTCGTCCTCGCCGGTGAGCTCACGATCAAGGACGTCACCCGCCCGGTCGAGCTGAAGGTCGAGTTCGAGGGTGTCGGCCGCAGCCCCTTCGGTCAGGACATCTTCGGCTTCTCCGCGAGCACCGAGATCGACCGCGAGGAGTTCGGTCTGACCTGGAACGTCGCCCTGGAGTCCGGCGGTGTCCTGGTCGGCAAGAAGATCAAGATCGAGATCGAGGGCGAGGCCATCCGGCAGTCCTGATCTCCGCAGCCCTGACAGGCCCGCGCCCGCACCGCGCGGGCCTGTCGGCTGGGCGCATGCGTGCCAATTGTCACAACTTGTTTGCCCGTCGTGTGCGGGTCCGCCGCCGCTGGGTAGGGATCCCGGCGGAGGTGTCCGACCTGACCGCGTGCCGGACCATCCACCTCGGAAAAGGTGGGTGGACTGCGGCAATGGACCGATCTTCGGGGCGGCCGGGCCCGGCGCTTTGAGCGAGTATGGTTCACAATGCGCTGCGGGGTGGCATCGCTCCGTGGTGTCGCGCGCCGGGAGGGCACATGGGCAGGGACGTCGATCGAGCCGCCTTCTCCCGTGAGGATCGGGTCCGGTACCGGCAGAAGGTCCGCCGCTGCCTGGACGTGTTCGCGCTGATGCTGGACGACTTCGGCTTCGATGCCGACCGGCCGATGACCGGGCTGGAGATCGAACTCAACCTGATGGACCCGGCCGCCGAGCCGGCCATGCGCAACGAGGAGATCCTCGCCGCGATCGCCGACCCCCTGTTCCAGACCGAACTGGGGCAGTTCAACCTGGAGTTGAACGCCAATCCTCGCCTGATCTCCGGCACAGGTTTCGCCGACTACGAGCGTGACCTGCATGCGAGCCTGGGCCGGGCGAACGATCGGGCGGCGCGGTCGGACACCCGGATCGTCCTGGTCGGCATCCTGCCCACGCTCAACGAACGGCACCTGGTGGCGGACAACATCTCCACCAGCGAGCGGTACCGGGTGCTCAACGATCAGATCGTCGGTGCCAGAGGCGAGGACATCGAACTCGACATCCGGGGCGTCGAGCGACTGCGTACGCACAACGACTCGATCGCACCGGAGGCCGCCTGCACCAGCCTCCAGTTCCACCTTCAGGTTGCGCCGGACAGCTTCGCCGACTACTGGAACGCCTCGCAGGCGATCGCCGCGGCCCAGGTGGCGGTCGGCGCCAACTCGGCCTTCCTGTACGGCCGCCAGCTCTGGGCGGAGACCCGGATCGCCCTGTTCGAGCAGGCCACCGACACCCGACCCGACGAGCTGAAGGCCCAGGGCGTGCGCCCCCGGGTCTGGTTCGGCGAACGCTGGATCACGTCGATCTTCGACCTGTTCGAGGAGAACGTCCGCTACTTCCCGCCGTTGCTGCCGATCTGCGAGAGCGAGGACCCGGTGGAGGTCCTGCACGCCGGCGGGGTGCCAGAGCTGGCCGAGTTGCGACTGCACAACGGCACCGTGTACCGGTGGAACCGGCCGGTTTACGACATCATGGACGGTCGTCCGCACCTGCGGGTGGAGAACCGGGTGCTACCGGCCGGGCCGACCGTGGTCGACATGCTGGCCAACGCCGCCTTCTACTTCGGGCTGGTCCGGGGCCTGGCCGAGGCCGACCGGCCGGTCTGGAGCCAACTCACCTTCAGCTCCGCCGAGGAGAACTTCCACGCCGCCGCCCGGCGTGGCATGGACGCGGTCCTGCACTGGCCCCGGCTCGGCGCGGTGCCGGCGACCACGCTGGTGCTCGACGTGCTGCTGCCGATCGCCGCGGACGGTCTCGACGGCTTCGGTGTCGCCGCGGCCGAGCGGGACCGCCTGCTCGGCATCATCGAGCAGCGCTGCCGTACCGGTCGTAACGGGGCGGTCTGGCAGACCGCCACGGTGTGGGCGGCAGAGCGGCACCTGGGTCTGGAGCGCCGCGCCGCCCTGCACCACATGCTGCAGCGCTACGCCGAGTTGCAGTACACCAACGAGCCGGTGCACACCTGGCCGCTCGACTGACCGCTCAGCGTCCCCGCCGCGGTTGTCGGGCCCGGCGGCCGGCACCACCCTCCGCGGCGTCGCCGCCACCGGACGATCCTGCCGGCGACGCGGCGGCACCGTCCCCTGCCGCCGTCGGCGCCGCGGCTGCCGTCGAGCCCGGTGCGGTCGACCCGGGTGCGCCCGTCCGGCCGGAGGTGGCGGCCGGCCCGGTCGGCGGTGTCGTGGCGTTCGACGATGCCGTCCGGCCCGGGGCGCTGCCACGGCCGTACCCGACGACGCGGGCGCCGCCGCACGGCGGCTCCCGACGTCGGCAGCCGGTGCCGCAGCACCCGAGTCCAGCTCCGCCTCGCCGGTTCCGGTGTGGCCCGGGCGGTCGAGATCCGAGTCGGGTTCGTGCGTGCGGTGGTCGTCCCCCACGCGCTGCCGGGGCACCACCACCGTGGCCGCATCGGGGGTGGACCGGCTCTCCGCCCGCCGGGCCGCCCGCTGGGCGAGCGCCGCCACCAGGACGGACCCACCGATTCCGACGATCGCCGCGTACGGGGCGATGAGATGGGCGGACACCTGCTCCGGGCTGATCGCGGTGAGCCTCGGTACGGCGAGGAAGTACGCCACGGCCACCAGCAACGGCCCGGCGGCACCGGAGGCGGTGGCGCCGACCCGGCGGCCGGTCGCTCGGACGCCACTGCGGGCGGCCAGCGCACCGATCAGCAGCGCCGACCCGAGCGACAGGACCGCGCCGGGCCAGTAGAAGTAGTCCCGGATCCAGAACTGGTCGCTGTCCGAGCTGAGCTGCCAGATGCCGAGCTGGGCGGTGGTCAGCCCGCGACCGGCGAGCACCGAGTCGACCACGGCGACCACCGCGAGCAGCCAGAGCCAGCCCGCCGTGGCGATGACGTTGGTGGCCGCCGCGCGGCAGCGCAGCGCCCAGACCGCCACGAGGGCCCCGATCAGCACGCCGACCGCGGCGTACCCGGCGGCCATGTCCCGGGGGACGGCGTGTCCGGGACCACCGCGACCCGCGCCGGCACGGCGACCAGCAGCACCGTGATGAGTGCGCCGAGCGCGGCGGCCACGGCCAGGGCGGCCGACCACGGGCCACCACCGGCCTCCGTCGCAGCGCCCTCCGTCGCGGTGTCCGACGGGAAGGCGACCCGGCGGCGCTCGTGCAGCCGCTGGGCGCAGACCGCACCGAAGATGGTCGAGGTGGCGGCGATCCAGGTGGCCCAGATCAGGCTGGCCACCCAGGCCGCCGTGCCGCCGGTCGACTCGGGCGGCACCCAGTTGAGAATGCCGAGACCGTATCCGAAACCCAGTTGGGCGGCCCCGGCGCCGGCTGCCACGCCGGCCGCGGTGGCGATCGATCCTCCCCAGCCCTGTCTGGCCATGCCGGGCAGCGTAACGTCCTGTGGTCGGTGCGGCGAGTCGTGCGCGGCATCGGCAGGCAATGGTGACGGAGAGTGCTTGGCGCAGCCGGATACGGTCGCCGGTGATGAGGCGGTGGAGCGGTATGACGCACGAAACCACGGACGGGCGACCGGGGGTCGGTGACACCGGCCGGAATCGGACGACCTTGATCGTCGGTGGCGGTCTCGCCGCGGTGCTGCTCGCCGTCATCGGGGCGGCCGGCGGCTGGGTGCTGGCCGGCGACCAGCAGCGGCCGGTGGCCGCACCGTCCGGCGGCACCACCAGCAGCACCCCCGTCGCGCAGACCTCTCCGCCGCGCGAACGGCCGACGCCCACCAGCACACCGAGCAGCAGTCCCATGACCTCCCGGCCGAGCGGGCTGACCGTGCCGGACCTGGTCGGCATGGACTTCGAGGACGCCCGGGAGGAACTGCGGGACCGGGGGCTGGGCTGGCAGTTCGTCTTCGGCAGCGGGAGCAGTTCCAGCGTGCTCAGCACGAGACCGGCGCCGGGTACGCCGGTCAGGCGCGGCGTCACGGTCGTGGTCACCGTGGCCGGGGCCGCGCCACCGAACGAGGTGCCGGATCTGCTCGGTGAGTCGTGCGGCGAGGCGAGGAACGAACTCGTCGAGGACGGCTTCTCGCCTCGCTATCCCACCGGGCGTTCCGGAACGGTCACCGCCCAGCAGCCGACCGGCGGCACCATCGCGCGGTGGAACGACATCGTGCGGATCTGGTGTGGCAGAGCCCCGAACGAGGACGAGAGCCCGCCGGCGCTGTGACGCGCACCCGACACGCTGATGTCGGCCGTTGACCGGCCGAACCGCTAGGTTGACCGTCGAGGGCCCCGATGCCCGCCCGGCCGGCGGAAAGGACGTGCGATGAGCGACGACCGCCAGGAGCCGACCGAGGGACAACCAGACGATCGGACCCGTCCGATCTCGCCGGCCGGCGGAGACCCGGACGAGACGGCGCCGCTGGGCCCGACTCCCGACGAAACCGCGCCGCTGGGGCGGGCTCCGGACGAAACCGCGCCGCTGGACCGTGCGGCCGGGTCCGCCGCTCGGGCGGACGAGGATGCCTCGTTGCCGCCGGCGCAACGATCGGGGCCGGCGGCGTGGTCGGGGCGCGCGGAGGTGCCGTCGGTGCGGCCGGGTGCCGACCCCGAGTCGGCCGGTGGCGAGTGGTACCCCGATGAGCAGGGCGGTCGACCATGGTGGCTGCCGATCCTCTGGGGCATCGTCCTGCTGATCCTGCTCAGCCTGCTGGGTGTCGGGATCTGGCTGGCCCGTCAGGCAATGGACGGGGGCGGGTCGTCACCGGAGTCACCGCAGCCGACGACGCAGGCCCCGCCGACCAGCGCGTCGCCGTCGCCGACCAGACCTTCACCGTCGCCACCGCCGACGAGTGCCGCCCCGGTCGAGGTGCCGGTGCCACCGCTGGTCGGCCTGCCGGAAGCTGCGGCGCGGGCGCTGCTCGACGGGCTCGACCTGGACCATCAGGTGGAGTACCGCCCGTCGGACCAGCCGGCCGGGACCGTCATCTCCACCGACCCCGAGGCGGGCGAGCTGGTCGAGGCGGGCGACCAGGTGACGTTGGTCGTCGCCACGACGAGCCCGAGCCCGTCGCTGACGACGGGTGAGCCGACGACCGAGCCGACGACGGAGCCGACCGCCACGGCGAGCCCCACCGGGTGACCGGCGAACTCACCACATCCGGCGTCTGGTGCCGACCAGCCCCAGCCCGGCGAGGGAGATCGCCAGCCCGAAGACACCGGACCAGAACAGCGACCGGCTGAGTTCCTCCCGCGCGTCCCCACCGGCGGCGCGTACGGAGGAGTCCGACTCCTGCTGCGGGGGGTCGACCGGGTGGCCGGGGCGGCGGTATCCCTCCGCCGGATCGTCGGCTGGCTGGTCGGCCGGGCCGCCGAGGAAGTCGTCCCAGGCGGCGGGTGGGTCGTCCGGCCCGACCGGTTCACTCTCCACCACGGTGATCTCCGGGGCGGGGACCGGCTCGGCCAGCCGGGTCGACGACAGGGCGGGATCGCGGACCAGCACCACCACGGTGGTGACAGCGCCGAGTAGCGCCAGTAGTCCGAAGAGGTAGGCGATTCGGGACCGGTGAGGTTCCCGCGCGGACAAGTTGACCATGGCCGTCCCAGGTTCGGGGCCTGGAACGCACGGGGTGGAGACATGCCGGGGTGGGCATGACCGATTCTATTGCGCCGGCATGTCTCCTGGACCCGTTTCAACCTGAACCGCGCGGCGCTCGTGCGGTCGTCGGGCCGCTCAGCTCACCCGGGCCGGGGTCCGGGTGGGCGGACGACGGGCCGAACGCACGGTGTGCGGGCGTGGCTGCGGAGCGGCCTGCAACTGCCGCAGCCCGGCCCGCTGGACGAAGATCGAACGCCTGTTGACCGCGTCCCCCGCCGCGTTCAACTCGTAGCCTTCGAGCCAGAGCCACCCGTCGTAGGTGGGCCGGTCGAGCACCCGGATCACCCGGAACAGGATGGGTTTGAGGAACTGGACACTCGCCGCGCGTGTCACGTGCAGTACGTCACCGGAGCGGGGAAGCACATGGGCTCCTGGAAAGGTCGGCCGGCGGGGAGGGCCGGCGAGGGTGATCGGGGGGTTGTTCGGCTCCGGCGACGAGGTCGTGGCTCGGGGGGCCGGGTTGGTGGCGCTGGCCTGGTCGGCGCCGGAGCCGCTGGTGGCGGACTCACGACCGACGCTGCCGGCGGTCAGGAGGTGTCGCTGGAGCCGCCACCGTGGGGTGTGGGCGAGCGACCCGCGTCGCTGGCAGCCACCCCCACCGACGAACGGGCCGACCTACTGCCCCCGCCTCCACGACCTTGATCACCCGGGGAGACGAGTCGGAGACTTTCCGTAACCCGTGTCATACGGACAGGGTGCATCAGCGGCGTGCTTGATGCAAGTTGCACGTCGAGTTTTGCCGATACATGAGTGGCTCGCGTGAAACAACGCTTGAACGTGCCACCACCCGGACGGCACACTGAGGGCCGGTTCGCCCGCCGCGGCCGGTCGAGGACCGGCTCCACCCCACGCCGCGACACGCCCGCCCCGATGGTCGCGCCGCGGGCGGGCGGCGACAGCGGCGCGGCGAAGCGAAGAGGTGACGCGGTGAGCGAGCGGCGCAGCCCGACCATCCGGCGGCGCCGGCTCGGCGCGGAACTGCGCCGCCAGCGCGAGACCGCCGGGATAACCATCGAGTCGGTCGCGGAGCAGTTGGAATGCTCGGCGTCCAAAGTCTCGCGGATCGAGACCGGGCACACCACCGCGACTCCCCGCGACGTGCGGGACATGCTCCGGATCTACGGCGTCGTGGGTGCCGAGAGCGACGAGCTGGTGCAGATCGCCCGCGAGGCGCGGCAGAAGGGGTGGTGGCACCCCTACAGCACGGTGCTGGTCGGGGCGTACGTCGGCCTGGAGGCGGCGGCCAGCTCGATTCGTGCGTACGAGCAGCAGGTGGTGCCCGGCCTGCTGGAGACCGAGGACTACGCCAGCGCGATGATCCGCGCCGCCCGCCCCGATTTCACCCCTGACCAGGTGCAGCAAAGGGTGCGTGTCCGACTCGGTCGTCAGTCGTTACTGACCCAGGATGATCCGGTCGATCTGTGGGTGGTGCTCGATGAGGCGGTGTTGAGCCGTCCGGTGGGTGGGGACACGGTCATGCGTGACCAGCTCAGTCGGTTGGTGGAGGTGGCCCAACTGCCGAACGTGACGCTGCAGATCCTGCCGTTCGAGGTGGGGGCGCACGCCGGCATGGACGGCACCTTCACGATCCTCAGCTTCCCCGAACCCGGTGATCCGGATGTCGTGTACGCGGAGAACGCCACGGGTGGGCTCTTCCTGGAGAAGAGCGACGAACTACAGAAGTACAGCTTCATCTTCGATCACATTCGAGCAGCGGCCATACGTCCGGAGGAGTCCGTCGCATTCATCGCGAGACTGGCAGAGGAGCCGTTGTGGAAATGGCGACGCAGGGAATCCCCGTGGACCTGACGCAGGCAAGCTGGTTCAAGAGCTCGAAGAGCGGACCGAACTGTGACAACTGCGTGGAGGTGGCGTACGTGACCGGGGCGGTCGGCGTCCGGGACTCGAAGGACAAGGCCGGCCCGGCCCTGGTCTTCGCCCCGGATGGCTGGCACGCCTTCGTCGCCCGCACCAGGGACGGCGCGTTCGGCCGGGACTGACTCCCGGGGTGTTGGTGGCGGGTCCCCGTCCGGCGTGGCCGGGCGGGGATCCGTGCTGTCCGCACAGCTCGCGTGGATGGCGCCGGCCGGCCTGGTCCGCCGGCTGCCGTCGCCACATCGTGCCCGTCTCGTTGTACCTCTCGGTACGCGCTGGTCGACATCCCCCCGGCAGGGCGGGTAACCGAGCGAGGCAGGCGAGACGGATGACGAGTATCGGGTCGGAGAACCTCACCAACGGGCCGGGAAAGCCGGAAAGGTTCGGCGGCAAGTACCGCGGCGCCCGGCGGGACACGGTGTTGACCGAGGTGGTGTCGCCGGACAGTGAACCTGCCGGCCGGGAAGCCGCGACGGCGACCGAGCCGCCCTCGTCGCCGCTCACCCTGCCGTCGCTGGACCCGAACCCACTCACCGAGCCGTCCTTCCCGGCCACCGGATGGTCGACGGTGGACGACGGCTCGCTTGTGGACCATCCGCTGCTGCGTGGCCTGCTGATGGAGTTGCCGCCGAAGGGCAGCGTGCCGCCACCCGGGTGGTTGGACCGCTGGTTCGAGGCGACCCGGGCGATCCTGGAACTGTTATACGTGCAGGGCGCCGGCCGGGCGCGCTGACGCCGCCCGCTGCGGCAAGGCCCGTTCGGCGAGCCGGTTGTGACGCAGCGCGTGGCGTACGCCGATCGCCGTGACGCCCAGCGCACCGATGGTGATCGCGGGGCCGGTCACGCCGGGCCCGACGAACTCGCCGGCGCCGCTCGCCACGATCAGGGCCGGCAGCAGGGCCAGGCCGGTCACCTGCAACGGCAGCCCGATCAGCGGGTGGGCGGCGGCGGCACGCAGTCCGTGTGGGGTCGGCGTCCGGGGCGTGGCGGCCAGGGCGGTCGCGCCGGCCCGCAGCCGCCGCAGTCGGCGCACCGTCCAGATCGCCACCGCCAGGGCCGGGGCGGCGGTGAGGGCGAGCCCGCCGGCGGCCCGGTCCACCGGGGTCGCACCGACGGTGGCCAGCCCGGCGATCGGCAGAGCCACCGTGAGGCCGAGCCCGGTCAGGGTCAGCGCGAGCAGCCAACCGGCGTGCCGGCGCAGGTCGCGGGCATGGGCCATGCGGGGCAACCCGTCCGCGAGATAGCCGGCGGTCCACCAGACGGTGGCGACCGGAAGCAGGAGGGCGAGGTGGTTCTGCATGGTCATCAGCCTGGCCCGATTTCCGGCCCGGCGAATCCGGGCCCGCCCCCCGTTCGTCCCGTACCCGCCCCCGTAGGGGGACCATCTCGTCGATGTTATGAGGGATCCGACATGTTTATCTGTCCGCACGCGTACAACTACTCTCAGCTCGATTGGCATTCATCGATCAACCTGCCACGAGCAGGTGGACGGTCGATGCCGGTCGGAGGGAGGTAGGAAGATGGGTCTTCCACACAGGTCCGTACTCGTCGGTCTGGCCACGCTGGCCATGGTGGCGGCGGCCACGCCCGCCATGGCGGCCGAGCCGGTCGGCACCGTCCGAAGCGCCGACGCGGCAACCGCCGTCGACGGCAGCTACATCGTCGTTTTCAAGAACAGCGAGGTCAGCCGCGGTGCTGTCGGCTCCTCGGTGGACCGCCTGCTGCGCCGGCACGGCGGTGCCACGGCCCGCACGTACAACTCGGCCGTCCGTGGCGCCGAGCTGCGCGTCAGCGCCCGAGCCGCCGCGCGGATCGCGGCGGACCCCGCCGTCGCGTACGTCGAGCAGAACCAGGTCGTCTCCATCGCCGGCACCCAGACGAACCCCCCGTCCTGGGGGCTGGACCGGATCGACCAGCGGAACCTGCCGCTGGACAACTCGTACACGTACCCCAACACGGCCACGAACGTGACGTCGTACGTCATCGACACCGGCATCCGGACCACCCACTCGGACTTCGGCGGCCGGGCCACCTGGGGCACCAACACGGTCGACTCCAACAACACCGACTGCAACGGCCACGGCACGCACGTCGCCGGCACCGTGGGTGGCTCGGCGTACGGCGTGGCCAAGGCCACCCGCCTGGTGGCGGTCAAGGTGCTGAACTGCTCGGGCAGCGGCACCACCGCCGGCGTCATCGCCGGTGTCGACTGGGTGACCGCGAACGCGGTCAAGCCGGCCGCGGCCAACATGAGCCTCGGCGGCGGGGCCAGCAGTGCGCTCGACAACGCGGTCACCAACTCGATCAACTCCGGCGTGTCGTACGCGCTGGCCGCCGGCAACAGCAGCGCCAACGCCTGCAACACCTCGCCGGCCCGGACCCCGGCGGCGATCACGGTCGGCGCGACCACCAGCACGGACGCACGGGCCTCGTACTCCAACTACGGCACCTGCCTGGACATCTTCGCGCCGGGCTCGTCGATCACCTCGGCCTGGCACACGAGCAACACCGCGACGAACACCATCAACGGCACCTCGATGGCCTCGCCGCACGTGGCCGGTGCCGCCGCCCTGGTGCTCTCGACCAATCCCTCGTGGAGCCCGCAGCAGGTGCGCGACTACCTGGTCAACAACGCCACCAACAACGTGGTGACCAACCCGGGCAGCGGATCACCCAACAAGTTGCTCTACGTGGTCAACGGCAGCACCCCGCCGCCGGTCAACGACTTCTCGGTCTCGGTGTCGCCGACCGCCGGCTCCACCGCGCCCGCCGGCTCGGTGACCGCGACCGTCGCCACCGCCACCACCAACGGCTCGGCCCAGTCGGTCAGCCTCTCGGCCAGCGGCCTGCCGTCCGGGGCGACCGCCTCGTTCAGCCCGGCCACGGTCACCTCGGGCGGGTCGTCGACGCTGACCATCGGCACCTCGGCCAGCACCCCGGCCGGCACGTACCCGGTGACCGTGACGGGCACCGCCGCCTCGGGCACCAGAAGCGCGACGTACTCGCTGACGGTGACTGGCAGCGGCGGCGGTGGCTGCTCCGGGACCAACGGCACCGACGTGGCGATCCCGGACGCGGGTTCGGCCGTGACCAGCTCGATCACGATCTCCGGCTGCAACCGGAACGCCTCGTCGGCGTCGACCGTCGCGGTGAACATCGTGCACACCTACCGTGGCGACCTGGTCATCGACCTGCTCGCCCCGGACGGCTCGTCCTACCGGCTGAAGAACAGCAGCATCTTCGACGGCACGGACAACGTGAACGCCACGTACACGGTGAACCTCTCCAGCGAAACGGCGAACGGCACCTGGCGCCTGCGGGTGCGCGACGTCTACCGCGCTGACACCGGCTACCTCAACACCTGGACGCTCACCCTCTGACGTCCGCACGGCAACGGGCCCCGGCTTCCCGCCGGGGCCCGTTCGCCGTTTCGGTCAGACCGCGAACTCGGTCGGCCGTTCGTTGGCCGGCGCGGGCGGCCGGGCCTTCCACAGCCCGGACTTCTGGGCGAACAGCCGGCTCAGGTACGCGGGGTTGAGGATCACGTAGCGCCGCCACAGCCGTTTCGGCTCCAGGCCGAGCCGCCAGAACCATTCCAGCCCGGCGCGCTGCATCCACGCCGGCGGCTGAGGCAGCAGCCCGGCGTGGTAGTCGAAGGCTGCACCGACCGCCATCAACGGCATGTCCAGCAACGGGCGCATCGCGTACGCGAAGACCTCCTGGCGCGGGCAGCCCAGCCCGACCAGGACCAGCCGGGCGCCGCTGGACCTGATCCGGTCGGCGATCTGCACGTCCTCACCCGGCTGCACCCGGCGGAACTTGGACGCCTCCACCCCGGCGATCTTGAGAGCGGGAAACATCTCCTCCAGCGCCGGGATCAGCCGGGCGAGGGTCTCCTCGGTCGAGCCGTACAGATAGACCGGCAGGCCCTCGTCGGCGAAACGGGAGAGCACGTGCAGGGTCAGCGTCGGCCCGTAGACGCGGTCGGTGAGCCCGGCGCCGTGCAGGAGGTTCAGCGCCCAGCGCACCGGCTGGCCGTCCGGGGTGACCACGTCGAAGGAGTTGAGTCGGGCGTTGTGCGCCCGGTCCAGCACACCGGTCATCACGCCGTGCACCGCCAGCGCGGTAAGTGCCAGCGGGCGGCGCTCCTGCGCGGCGGCGACGACCCGCTCGGTGGCTTCCGGGTAGTCGGTGGCGTCCACCAGGACGCCCAGCACGTTCCGCTTCCTCATGACCCCGGCACCCACTTGTCCACGTTGGCCTCGTAGATCTCCCGCATGATCATTGGTACGTCGTAGACCTGCTTCCAGTCCGGGTAGTCGGCCTGGAACGCCTCGTTGGAGCCGATCCACCACTTGTGGTCGCCGATCCGGTTGGCCTCGACGTACTCGGAGATCATCTCCTGGCCGGTGATCCGTTCGGCCTCGGCGAACGCCTCGCGCATGGAGGTGTTCGAATGCCGGCCGCCACCGAGGTTGTAGACGGCTGCCGAACGCGGGTTGCGGAAGAACGCCTCGAACGCGGAGACCACGTCCGAACTGTGGATGGCGTCCCGCACCTGCTTGCCCTGGTACCCGTAGATCTTGTACTTCCGGCGCTCCATGTTGGCCCGCATCAGGTACCCGAGGAAGCCGTGCAGCTCGGTCGCGGAGTGCGCCGGGCCGGTCAACGTCCCGCCTCGGAAGCAGGCCGTGCGCATGCCGAAGTAGCGGCCGTACTCCTGCACCATCACGTCCGCCGCGACCTTCGACGCGCCGAAGATCGAGTGCAGGCAGGCGTCGATCGACATGTCCTCGCGGATGCCCTGCTCGTACGGGTGGCCCGGCTCGATCTCCCAGCGGGTCTCCAGCTCGATCAGGGGCAGGCTGTTCGGGCGGTCACCGTAGACCTTGTTGGTCGAGCAGTGCACGACAGGCGCGTCGACGCAGTGTTCCCGGACGTTCTGCAGGACGTTCAGGGTGCCGACGGCGTTCACGTCGAAGTCGGTGAACGGGTCGCGGACCGCCCAGTCGTGCGAGGGCTGCGCGGCTGTGTGGATCACCACTGCCACGTCCCGGCCGTACCGCCCGAACAGCGCGCCGAGCGCCACCCGGTCCCGGATGTCGATGCTGTGGTGCGAGTAGGCGTCACCCAGCTCGTCGGTCAGCCGGCGGACGTTCCACGCGGTGGACGCCTCCGCGCCGAAGAACTCCTGCCGCATGTCGTTGTCGATGCCGACGACGTCGAGACCGAGGCCGGCGAAGTGCCGGACCGCCTCGGAGCCGATCAGCCCGCCCGACCCGGTCACGAATGCGACACTCACATGCCACTCCTGGTGCGTCGAAGGCAGAAACCATCGGAGCATAGCGTGACATCCGGCACGCCTCGATACGGAGCAAGGGCCCCGCACAATGCGGAGCCCTCGGCTGTGGTGGGGAAGGGGGGAGTTGAACCCCCACGCCCTTTCGGGCACACGGACCTGAACCGTGCGCGTCTGCCATTCCGCCACTTCCCCGTGGCCTGACCTCGGACGACAATGCCCCGCCGACGCCGCTGTCGCCAGCGGGCCTCGGTCAGGTCACGTTGCCCTGGTCGTCGCCGCGAATGGCATTCACTGCTCGCAGCGGTTACCGTTCGTGGCGGTCGAAAGAGTAGCACGACAATCCGGAGCCGTCCGAACGGGCCGTGGCCTGCCGGGCGAGCGGCGTGTGAGCTGCGTGCGCTCTGGGCGGATACCATCATGTCCTCGGGACCCGAGGAGGAGCCGGTGAGCGTGCTGCAACGCTTCGAGAAGCGTCTGGAAGGCCTGGTAGAAGGGGCCTTCGCCAAGGTCTTCAAGGGGGTGGTACACCCCGTGGAGATCCTCAACGCCATGCAGCGGGAGGCCGAGGCGCACAAGGCCATCCTTGCTGGTGGGCGTACGTTGGTGCCCAACCGCTACGTGATCGATCTCTCGCCGTACGACCACAGTCGGCTGGCGCCGTACGCCGCCGCGCTGGCCCAGGAACTGGCCCAGTCGCAGGCGGAGTTCATCGGCGAGCAGGCGTGGACGGTCTACGGAGATGTGATCGTCGAGATCGAGCGCGGTGAAGGACTGGACACCGGGATGTTCCGGGTCACCGCCGAGGTCTACACCGGTGGCGACGTCGCCCCGGTCTCCGCGCCCGGCTACGACGCCGGGCCGCCCGGTTACGACGCCGGCCCGCCCGGATATCCGTCCTACGACCAGGGCGGCGGCTACGGCCCACCGCAGGGTCACGGCGGCGGGCGCAACGTGCGGCTCGTCTCCGGTGACGGCCGCACCTACCCGTTGCAGATGGGCTCGACCGTGATCGGCCGCGGCGACCAGGCCAACCTGCGCCTGCCGGACGTCGGCATCTCCCGGCGACACGCCCGGCTGGACTTCGACGGTGGGCAGGTCGTGCTGACCGACCTCGGTTCGACCAACGGCACCATGGTCAACGGCCAACGGGTCTCCGCCGTGGCGTTGAACCCCGGTGACATGGTCCAGCTCGGCACAACCACCCTGACCTTCCGCGTGGACGGCTGACCCGCCTTGCCGGAACTCGTCATCACCGTCGCCCGGTTCGGATTCCTCGTCCTGCTGTGGATCTTCGTGTTCACCGTGGTCGGCGTCATCCGCCGGGACCTCTTCGCGGGGGCCCGCTCGGGCCGGCTGGTGGCCGCGCCCCGGGCGGTGGGCGCGTCGACCGGCCAGGCGGCGGCGAAACCGGCAAAGGCGAAGCGGGGCCGGGCGGCCCACCAGTTGGTGGTGACCGCGGGCCAGTTGGCCGGCACGCGGATCACGTTGGGTGAGGCTCAGATAACCATCGGTCGGGCCGAGGACTCCACCCTCGTCATCACCGACGACTACGCCTCGGCGCGACACGCCCGACTCGTCCCGCGGGACGGGCAATGGTTCGTCGAGGACCTCGGCTCGACTAACGGGACGTACCTCGATCGCGCTAAGGTCACCGGACCGACCCCCGTCCCCCTCGGCGTGCCGATCCGAATCGGGCGCACCTCTCTCGAATTACGGCCATGACTCTGACCCTGCGCTACGCGGCCCACAGCGACCGCGGTCTGATCCGAGACGGTAACCAGGATTCCGTCTACGCCGGACCGCGGCTACTCGCCGTTGCCGACGGCATGGGCGGCATGGCCGCCGGTGACGTCGCCAGCAACATCGTCATCGGTGCCATGGCGCCGCTGGACGAGGACGTCCCCGGTGACGCCCTGGTCGATGCGCTCCGCTCCGCCGTGGGCACCGCCAATCAGCAGCTCCGCGAGACCGTGGAGGCCAACCCGCAGTTGGAGGGGATGGGCACCACGCTGACCGCGACCCTCTTCTCCGGCAGCAAGCTGGGCATGGTCCACATCGGCGACTCGCGGGCCTATCTCCTGCGTGACGGAGAGTTCGCGCAGGTCACCAAGGACGACACCTACGTCCAGATGCTCGTCGACGAGGGCCGGATCAGCCCGGAGGAGGCGAGCAGTCACCCCCAGCGCTCGCTGCTCACCCGGGCCCTGGACGGCCGCGACATCGACCCGGAGTACTCGGTCCGGCAGGTCCTGCCGGGCGACCGTTACCTGATCTGCTCCGATGGTCTGTCCGGGGTGGTCAGCGCCGAGACCATCGCCGAGACGCTGCGGGAGTACGCCGACCCGCAGCAGTGCGTCGAGCGGCTCGTCCAACTCGCCCTGCGCGGCGGCGGCCCGGACAACATCACGGTGATCATCGCCGACGCCACCGACCGCGACATCGTCGAGGCCGCGCCGATCGTCGGCGGGGCGGCGGCCCGGGACCGGGGCATGGCCACCTCGGCGGACGTCTCCACCCCGGCCGCCCGCGCCTCGGCCCTCTCCGCCCCCGACCCGCCACCCCGGACGAGTCCGCCGCGAACGCCGACGACGAGCCGGAGGCCCGCCGCCGCCCGCTGCGTGCGCTCGCGATGGCGACCGCCCTCATCGTGATCGTCGGCGGCGGGGTGTTCGCCGGGTGGAGCTACACCCAGCGGCAGTACTACGTCGGTGCGACGGAGAACGGTCAGGTGGCCGTGTTCCGCGGGATCCAGGGCCAGATCGCCGGCATGGATCTCTCCAGCGTGCACTCGGAGAGCACCGCCGAGCTGGACGACCTCACCCTCGCCGCACAGGAACAGGTCAAACAGGGCATCCCGGCCCGGAGTGAACCGGACGCGGAACGGCGGCTGGCCGAGCTGACGATGGACAGCCCGACCAACGTCAACCTCAAGCCGCTCTGCCCACTCACGCCGAGCCCGGCCCCCACGGCGGACCTGCCCTCCCCGACCCCGAGTGCGCTGGCCGGTTCGCCGAGCCCAGCCGGTTCGCCGAGTCCGGGGGCAGTGCCCCGGCCTCACCGGCGGGCGGATCCGCGGCCCCGTCGACCGCCACGCCCGACGGCACATCCGCGACCGCACCGGCCAGCACGCCCGACGCCCCGCCCACCGAAGCCTTCTCGCCGACGGTCGACCCGGCGGCCTGCCGGTCGCCCGAATAGGCACCGGCACCGACCCGAGGACGATCGTGACCGCAGCGGCCACCCCGGCATCCTCGCCCGCGACCGCGGGCGAGCGACCCGGCGTACGCATGGCCCGGTCCCGCCGCAACGCCGAACTGTCGCTGCTGTTCCTCGCGATGGCCCTGGTGGCCGCGTACGGTGCGATGGTCGAGGCGAAGGTGCTCGACACGGTCACCCCGGGATTCTGGGTGCCGGCCGCCGCGCTCACCGCGGTGTTCCTCGGCATGCACCTGGTGATCAGGTTCCTCGCGCCGTTCGCCGATCCGGCCCTGCTGCCGGCGGTGGCCCTGCTCAACGGCCTCGGGGTGGGCTTCCTGCGCCGGCTCGACCTGGCCCGGGCGACCCCCGAGGAGCGGGCCGACCTGACCATCTTCGCCGGCATCGGTGGCCGGCAGTTGGCCTGGACGCTGATCTCGGTGATTCTCGCCGCCACCCTGCTGGCCGTGATGCGTGACCACCGGTCGGTCTCCCGGTACGCGTACACCCTGGGGTTGGCGGGCATCGTGCTGGTCATGCTGCCGGCGGTGCTGCCGGCCAGCATCTCCGAGATCAACGGCGCGAAGCTCTGGGTACGCATCGGCAGCTTCTCCATCCAGCCCGGCGAGTTCGCCAAGCTCGCCCTGCTGGTCTTCTTCGCCTACTACCTGGTGCGCAAGCGTGAGGTGCTGTCGCTGGCGAGCCACCGGTTCCTCGGCATCGACTTTCCGCGCGGGCGCGACCTCGGCCCGGTGCTCGTGGTCTGGGTGATCAGTCTGCTGGTCCTCGTCTTCGAGAAGGACCTGGGCACCTCGCTGCTCTACTTCGGCATGTTCGTGGCCACGGTCTACATCGCCACCGAACGGGTCAGCTGGCTACTCATCGGTCTGGTTCTCTTCTTCGGTGGCGCCTACCTCGCGTACGTGCTCGGCGAGGCGGTGGGCGGGCCGTTCGCGAACTTCTACCTGCGGGCGCAGATCTGGCTGGATCCGTTCGCCCAGCCGTACGACGACGGCTACCAGCTGGTGCAGGGGCTGCTCGCGTTGGGCACCGGCGGGTTGTTCGGCGCCGGGCCAGGCGGTGGCCAGCCGCTGCTGCTGCCCGAGGTGCAGAACGACTTCATCTTCGCCGGCATCGGCGAGGAGATCGGCCTGTTCGGCCTCTCCGCGCTGCTGGTGATCTACCTGCTGATCGTCGAGCGGGGACTGCGGGCCGCGCTGGCGGTGCGGGACTCGTTCGGCAAGCTGCTCGCCGGCGGGCTGGCGTTCACCCTCGCGTTGCAGGTTTTCGTGATCGTCGGCGGGATCAGCAAGCTCATCCCGCTCACCGGTCAGACCACGCCGTTCCTCTCCGCCGGTGGCTCCTCGCTGATGGCGAACTGGCTGCTCATCGCGGTGCTGCTGCGGGTATCCGACGCCGGCCGGCGCCCGGTCAACGGCGTCGGCGGCAAGGTGAACCGCCCCTCCGGCGGCCCGCCCGAGCAGTTGCACGGTGCACCCACGGAGGTGATCAAGCCGTGAACGCACCCCTGCGGCGAGTCGGTATCGTCGTCATCGTCCTGTTCGGCCTGCTCTTCGCGAACCTGAACTGGATCCAGGCCTACAAGGCCGACGAGTACCGCACCAGCGACTACAACGGCCGCGTCCAGGTCGCCAAGTACGACCGCAAGCGCGGCAACATCGAGGCCGGCGGCACCGCCCTGGCGGTCAGCAAGGAGACCGACGGCGAGCTGAAGTACCTGCGCACCTACCCGGGCGGTGCGAAGTACGCCCACGTGCTCGGCTACGAGCCGGTCAACGGCACCGCCACCGGCCTGGAGCGCGTCGAGAACGACTTCCTCGCCGGCACCAGCGACCAGCTCATCGTCAACCGGCTGCGGGACATGGTCACCGGCGACCGCACCGCCGGCGGCAACGTGCTGCTCACCCTCTCCCGGCAGGCCCAGGACACCGCGTACGACGAGTTGCGCAACAACAACGTCGGGGCGACCAAGGGTGCGGCGATCGCCATCGACCCGAGTACCGGGGCGGTGCAGGCGCTGGTCTCCATGCCCAGCTTCGACCCGAACCCGCTGGCCAGCCACGACACCAACGAGGCGACCTCGGCGTACAACGAGCTCGAACAGGCCGCCGGACGGCCGCTGCGCAACCGGGCGCTCGCCGAGGTGTTGCCCCCCGGCTCCACCTTCAAGATCGTGGTGGCCGCCGCCGCGCTGGAGAACGGCATCGGAAAGGAGACCCAGATCCCGGCCGGTTCGAGCTACACCCCGCCCACCTCCGGCGAACCGATCCGCAACGCCGCGCCGTCGATCTGCCCCCAGGCCCAGGTCACCCTGATGACCGCGGTCACCGACTCCTGCAACACCGGGTTCGCCAAGCTCGGCGTGCAGCTCGGGCCGGACGTGATCAAGGAGAAGTCCCGGCAGTTCGGGTTCGAGCAGGAGGATCTGACCGTCGGCCGGCTCGGCGAGGGCGGTCTGGGGGTGGAGGCCAGCCGGACCGGCAGCATGGAGAACCCGGACGGCGGTGTGGACCCGGCGGCGCTGGCCCAGTCCTCCATCGGGCAACGCGACGTGCGGATGACCCCGTTGCAGGGCGCCATGATCGCCGCGGCGGTGGCCCACAACGGCAGCCAGATGCGGCCGTACCTGGTGCGCCAGCTGCTGGCACCGGACCGCACCACCGTCTACGACACCGCGGACCCGCGCGAGCTGCGCCGGCCGGTCAGCGGCCAGGTCGCCGCCGACCTGCGGGACATGATGGTCAGCGTGGTCGAGAACGGCACCGGGCGCAACGCGCGGATCAACGGCTACACCGTCGGCGGCAAGACCGGCACCGCACAGTCCGCGCCCGACCGGCCCGACCACGGCTGGTTCATCGGCTTCGCGCTCGACTCCAACGGCAACGCGGTCTCGGCCGTCTGCGTCGTCCTGGAGGAGGCCGGCAGCGGCGGCAGCGCCGAGGCCGCCCGGATCGCCGGCCGGATCATGCGGGCCGCCATCGCCCAGCCCGGGGGGCGCTGACATGCTCAGTCCCGGGGTGCAGCTCGGCAACCGCTACCGCCTCGACGAGCGGATCGCCAGCGGCGGCATGGGTGACGTCTGGCGCGGCACCGACCAGGTGCTCGGGCGTACGGTGGCGGTCAAGAGCCTGCTGCCGGCGTTGCTGGACGAGCCGGGGTTCGCCGAGCGGTTCCGGGGCGAGGCCCGCACCATGGCGACGATCAACCATCCGGGCGTGGTCGACGTCTACGACTTCGGCAACGACCAGCAGATCGCCTTCCTGGTGATGGAGTACGTCGAGGGCGACGCGCTGTCGGCCACGCTGAGCCGGGTCGGCCGGCTCACCCCGGCACGGACGATGGCGTTGGTGGCGCAGGCCGCCGAGGCACTGCACGCCGCCCACGTGAAGGGCATCGTGCACCGGGACGTGAAGCCCGGCAACCTGCTGGTGCGACCCAACGGCACGCTGGTGCTCACCGACTTCGGCATCGCCCGTTCCGACCTCGTTGGCCAGCTCACCGCGGCCGGCTCGGTGCTCGGCACCGCGTCGTACATCTCGCCCGAGCAGGCCACCGGCCAGGTTGCCTCGCCCGCCTCCGACGTCTACGCCCTCGGTGTGGTCGCGTACCAGTGCCTCGCCGGGCGGCGGCCCTTCGAGGGCGACAACCCCCTCGACATCGCGATGCGGCACGTCCGGGAGGCCCCCAGGCCGCTGCCGTCCGACATCCCGCCCCAGGTCCGCGCGCTGGTGGAGCGGGCGTTGGCCAAGGATCCGAAGGACCGCTGGCCGAGTGCCGCGGCGCTGGCCGGGGTGGCGCGACAGTTGAAGACGGCGCTGTCCCGGCAGGCGCGGGCCGCCGGCCCGGCCGCCCCGATCTCGGCGGCGCCCGCCTCGCCGGCGCCGGGCCGCGCGCAGGTGCCGGCGCCGCAGCCGCCGCGCCCACCGGTGGCGCCACACTCCCCGGCCGTGCCGTACTCCCCGGCGGCGGGGCATCGGCCGCCGGTGACCCACCAGCAGAGCCGCCCGCCGGTGGCGCAGCCGCCGCGACCGACCACGGTCGCGCCGGCCGCCCGACCGGCGGCGGGCTATCCGCGCGGGGCGGTCAACGGGCCACCGGGATACGCCCCGCAGCCCGGCCAGTCACGGCCGGTGCCTCGACGGTCACGTTCCGGAATGGCGTTCCTGGCGATCCTGCTGGGCGCACTGGTCCTTCTCTGTTCCGGCGTGATTTCCTACCAACTGCGGAACAACACCGGCGCCGGTGCGCCGGGCGGTCCTTCCGTGCGAGCGGTGACGTCCGACGCGCTGCGGCACGACGGACGAGACGATCCAGCCGGTACGGCGTACCGTCGACTGGATCGGCCCCGACCGGGCGGCGACGCGACGACGACGAGCGAAGGACGACAAACGCGATGACAGCGCAGGCCCGCCTGCTCGGTGGCAGGTACCAGGTCGGCGAGCTGCTCGGCTATGGCGGAATGGCCGAGGTGCATCGCGGTCGTGACCTGCGACTCGGCCGGGACGTCGCGATCAAGATGCTCCGGGCCGACCTGGCCCGGGACGCCACCTTCCAGATGCGCTTCCGGCGGGAGGCGCAGAACGCCGCCTCGCTCAACCACCCGGCCATCGTCGCCGTCTACGACACCGGTGAGGAGCAGGCGCCGACCGGCGAGACCCTTCCGTTCATCGTGATGGAGTTCGTGAACGGGCGGACCTTGAAGGAGGTCCTGGGCGCCGAGGGTCGGTTGCAGCCCCGCCGAGCGCTGGAGATCTGTGCCGACATCGGCGCCGCGCTGGATTTCAGCCACCGGCACGGCATCATCCACCGCGACATCAAGCCCGGCAACGTGATGCTCACCCAGACCGGCCAGGTCAAGGTGATGGACTTCGGCATCGCGCGGGCCCTGGCCAGCGGTGCCACCACGATGACGCAGACCAGCGCGGTCATCGGCACCGCCCAATATCTGTCCCCCGAGCAGGCCCGCGGCGAGGCGGTCGACGCCCGCTCCGACGTGTACGCCGCCGGCTGTGTGCTCTTCGAGCTGCTCTGCGGGCATCCACCGTTCGTCGGCGACAGTCCGGTCAGCGTCGCGTACCAGCACGTCCGGGAGGCCCCGCCGACGCCGAGCGACCTCAACCCGGACGTCAACCCCGCGGTCGACGCGATCGTGCTCAAGGCGCTGTCGAAGAACCCGCTCAACCGCTACCAGAGCGCCGGCGAGATGCGGGCGGATCTGCTCCGCGCGGCGGCCGGCCGGCCGGTGCTGGCGACCCCGGTGATGCGCGAGGACGAGACCGTGGCGATGGCCGCGGCCGGCGGCGCGGGCTACCCGTCCGCGGGGGGGACGCAGACCCGGCAGATCCCGGCCCGGGTGGGCGACCCGCGCCAGCGCAAGGCTTCGTCCTGGCTGATCGCGATGTTCGCCGCGCTCGGCGTGCTCGCGGTGATCGCCCTGGTCGCCGCCCTGCTGCTGAACGAGCAGCCACCCGAGGACGCTCCGGTGCCGACGGTCACCGGGCTGAGCCAGGACGCCGCGTTCGCCCAGATCGAGCGGGACGGCTTCACACCCGCGCTCGGCGATCCGGTCTTCACCTCGGACTGCCGCGAGGGCACGGTGACCAACCAGACCCCGGCCGCCGGGGAGCGGGCCGAGCCGAACAGCGCGGTGACCGTGCAGGTCTGCGGCGGCAAGCCCAAGGTGACCATCCCGACCGGCCTGGTCGGCAGCACCCGGGAGAGCGCCGAGACCCGCCTCGATGAACTCAAGCTCACCGTCGAGGTCGAAGAGAAGGACAGCGGGGAGCCGGCGGGTCAGGTGCTGGAGGTCAACCCGCCCTCCGGCGAGAAGGTGGCGGAGGGCAGCGAGGTCACCCTCACCGTCTCCCGTGGCAATGTCGTGGCCGTGCCGGACGTGGAGGGCCTCACCGAGGCGGACGCGAAGCGGCAACTGGACAGCGCCGGCTTCGAGGCCGTTGTGGAGATCGGCCCCGAGGTGCCCGCGAACGAGGCCGGCCGGGTGGTGGACCAGAACCCGAACGCCGACACTCCGCGCACCAAGGGCAGCAAGGTGACGATCGTCGTGTCGGTCGAGGAGCCGGAGGAAGAACCGGATCCGTCGACCCAGACGCCGCCGCCGACCGGAGACCCGACGACCCCGCCGCCCGACGGCGATGACGACGGCTGAAGCGGCGGCGGGGATGTCCTGCCGTCCTTCCCCCCGTTCCGCCTTTCCGGCGAGTGACCCACCGATTTCCGCGGCAGGAGGCCCAGCGGTGAATGGCGGGGTGCCGGCCGCCGTGACCTCACCCGTGACGGACGCCCTGGCAGGCTGAGCGCGCTCAGGTGGTGGCGAAGGCGGCGCGGCGGCGGGCGTCGACCTCGGCGGCCAGCTCCGGTGCGCGCTCCAACGCCTCGGGGTGACCAGCGGCGGCGAGCCAGTTGGCCAGCATCAGGTGACCGCCCTCGGTGAGCACCGACTCCGGGTGGAACTGGACGCCCTCGATCGGCAGGGTGCGGTGGCGCATCGCCATCACGATCCCGGAGGCCGTCCAGCCGGTCACCCTCAGCTCGGTCGGCAGTGTCTCGCGCAGCACCGCGAGGGAGTGGTATCGGGTCGCCGTGAACGGGTCGGGCAGGCCGGCGAGGACGCCCGTGTTGTCGTGCCGGACCTCCGAGGTCTTGCCGTGCAGCAGCTCGGGGGCGCGGGTGACGGTGGCCCCGAACGCCTCGCCGATGGCCTGGTGACCCAGGCACACCCCGAAGATCGGCAGTTTCCCGGCATACGCATGGATGACGTCGAGGCAGCTGCCGGCCCGGTCGGGCGTGCCCGGCCCCGGTGAGAGCAGGATGCCGGCCACACCGACCCGGCCCACCTCGGCCACGTCGATCTCGTCGTTGCGTCGTACCTCGCACTCGACGCCGAGCTGGCCGAGGTACTGCACCAGGTTGAAGACGAACGAGTCGTAGTTGTCGATCACCAGGACGCGCATCGGCTCACTCGTCCTCGTCGGGTGGTGGGGTGTTGTTCCGATCGGTGTCGTACGGCAGGTCGTGCTCGTCGCCCGGTGGGGCGTCCTCGACCGAGCCGTCGTCACCGGGGATCACGTCGCCGCCGGGCCCGCCCGGAACGCCGGAGTCCTCCTGGGTCACCTGCACGTCGTCGAAGGGCAGCAGCGGCTCCGCCCAGGGGAACACCACATACCAGAGCAGCGCCACCGCCATGGTGGCGAGCAGCAGGCTGCCGGCGAGCTTGCCGGCCAGCCCGAAGGGAAGTTTGCGCCAGATCCACGCGTACATCGTCAGGTCCCCAGCTCCGCCGGGCGCCCCGCGGCCTTCGGCTGGGTGCGTGTCAACTCGGCGTGAATGATCAACCGCTGGTAGTTGTCGAACTTCGGGTTGCACGTGGTCAGGGTCAGCATCCGCTTGGTCGCCTTCTCGCCCGGCCGGCCCGGCACCGGGGCCACCACCTCGACCTGGGTCGGCTTCACGATCAGACTGTCGGTGACCTGGTAGACGTACCACTCGTCGCGGCCCTCGACGATGATCGGGTCGCCGTCCCGCAACTCGTCCAGCCGCCAGAAGGTGGCCCGGTTGCGGTGCCCGGCCACCGAGAAGTTGCCCACCTGCCCCGGTCGGGCGCTGTCCGGATAATGGCCGGGAGCGTACCGGATGTCCTTTTGGCCGACTCCCTCGACCACGATCCATTCCTTCTCGAACTTCGGGATGTAGAGGCCCGCGATCGGCGTGCCGTGCACCGCTGGTTTGGGCGAGGCGGACGGGCTCGCCGAGGGGGCCGCCACCGTCGGGTCCGGCTCGGGTGCCCATGCCTGCGCCAGCTGCTCGCTCAGCTCGCCCTGGTGGGCGTCGACGATCGCCGACTTGCCCCAGATCTCGTAGCCGGCGAAGAGCAGCACCACCAGGCCGAACGTGATCAGCAACTCGCCGCTGAACCGGAGGCCGGTGCGCACCCGGGACCAGATTGACGGGCGAGTCAGCTCCGAGTAGACGCTCTTGTAGCCCTCACCCGTCTGGTGCGGGCGCAGTTGCACCACCCGGTCGCCGCGTCGTGGCTTCGGCGCCTCGGCGGGCTGGCCTGCGCCGTCGGACGACTCCTCGACCTTCGGCGGCCGGGGTACGGCCCCCATCAGGGCGGTCGAGTCCGCCGGGGCGGCGGGCTGCCGGGGCGGGTTCCGGTGACCGCCGGAATGAGCGCGGTGGCCGCGGGGTCGGCCGCCCGGCTCGCGGCGGCCGGCTGGGCCTGCTGGTTCGGGTTCGGCCGGTGCGGGGCCGCCTGAGCCTGCTGGTTGGCCGCTGCCGGACGGGCCGGTTGGCTCGGTGCCGTCGGGGAGACCGATGGGTTCGCCCGGGTCGGCTCCGCCGCCCGGTCACCGGCCGTCGACCGGGTGGCGGCGTCGCCGACCTTCGGTATCAGCGCGGTAGGGCCCTCGGCCGACCAGCCGGCCGGGCCGGCGGAGCCATTCGAAGGCTGCCGTGCGGGCTGGGCATCCGGCGTGCCACGCCCGTCCGCCGGCCAGGACGGCACGGTCCGCGGTGGCACCTGGGTCGGCCGGGTGGATGTGGCTGGCGTGCCGGGTTCGGGCTGGGCGTCGCGCCCCGGGCGAGCCGGGTGCCCGCTGTACGGAGGCGGCCCGTAGGTCTGCCCGCCGTGCGGCGTCGGGTCGTTTCCCGACTGCGGAGGTCGCGATGGCTGCCCGGTCGGCGCCGTCGTCGACCCACCGGGCACCGGCGCCCGATCGGCTCCGGCCCAGCCCGCACCGACGCCTGGCTGCCCAGCCTGCGCCGGTTGTGCTGGTTGCGCCGGTTGGCCGGGCTGGGCCTGCTGTGCTGGTCGCGCCGGTTGTGCGGGGTGGGACTGCTGGGCGGGCTGCGCCGATGGTCCGGGCTGGGCCGGCTGCGCGGAGTGCGCCCTTTCGGTGGGCTGCGGCGACTGAGCCGGCCGCAGGCCCTGCGCCCCTTGTGGGGCCTGGGTGGGCTGTGCCGGCTGTGCCCGCTGTGCCGGCTGTGTGCCGGGCCAGGGCGGCGGCCCACCGGCGGCCCGGGCGCTGTCCGGGTGGCCCGGACCGGCCGGGGGCCGGCTCGGCTCGAAGGCTCCTCGCCAGGGCGTCGGCCCCACCGGGAGGTCCGGCTGGCCGGACGGGAGGGGCACGCCGGGCCACTGCTCGATGCCCCCCGTGCTCTGCGGCTGACCGGAAGTCCCGCCGCGCGCCGGGTGCGGCGCAGCATCCCACTGGGTCGGCGTGCGGCCCGCGCTCGCCGTGCGCTCCGGGGCGGCGCCGGATCCCACCGCGTCGCACCGCGATCCGGGGTTGGTGCGGCGTCCCACTGCTTCGCGGTGCGGTCCGGGGTTGGTGCGGCGTCCCACTGCTTCGCGCTGCGGTCCGGGGCGGGCGGCGGGTCCCACTGGTTGGCGTTGCGGCCCGCGGCCGGTGGGGCATCCCACTGGCTCGCCGGGTGATCCGCGGCTGGCGCCGGGTCCCAGCGACCGGCGGCCGGGGTCTGCGGCTCCTGGGCGGGTCGCCCGCCCCGGCGGTCGGCCGCCGGGCCGCCGCCGCTCTCCGCGCCGGCGGTCGCGTCCCGGTCGTCCGGGGTGGCAGGTCCGGCCGTGGCCCGGGCCGGCTGGTCCGGGCCGCCGTGGGGTCCCACCGGGTGGTGCCGGCGGGTTGGGCGGCCTCGGTGGCCTCGAAACGGCCCGAGTTCGTGGGCCGCTGGCTCTCCGTCGGCTGGGTGCCGGCCGCTGCCTGGTCGGCCGGACGTCGGGGCGTCGCCGGCTGGGTGCCGTACGGCGAGCGCGGCGGCCCGGACGGGGTGGGCGGGACCGGATCGGGCCAGGCGCCGGCCGGACGGGTGTCGGGGCCGGCGGAATCCGCCCGCTCGACCTTGGGCAGGAAGGCGGTGGGCTCGTCGGCCCGGTCGCGGTGCCGGCCGTCAGATTGCTGGCTCACTGCGGCCTCACTGCGGCACTGTCGGGCCTCACTGCGGCACGGTCGCCGATCGCAGAGTGGTGGAGTCCTCGAATGCGGGCACGGTGACGGTCGAGGCTTCCTCGGAGTAGCCGAGCTGGTAGTTGTCGACCGCGTCCCTGAACCACCGGACTCCCTCGGAAACGGCGAGGGCCTGCCGGAGCGCGGCGGGATCGCCAATTGCAACGATCTTGAAAGGTGGGGAGTACACCCGGCCGTGCAGCAGCAGGGTGTTACCCACGCAGCGTACCGCGCTGGTCGTCAGTACGCGGACGTTCATGATTGACATCGCCTCGGCGCCGCCGGCCCACAGGGCGTTGACCACCGCCTGGACATCGCCCTGGTGGACGACCAGGTCGTCGTTGGTCGCACCCTCCGGCAGGCTGCCGAGCTGCGGCGCGTCGTCGAGCTCGACGATCAGGCCGGGGCCGGTGAGGGCGGTGAAGCCGGCCGCCCCCCGGCTGGCGTCGGCGCGCTCCTGCTGCTTCTTGATCGGGCCGTCGGAGTCGGCCAGGTCGGCCGTGCGGCTCTCGACCTCTCCGCGCAGCGTCGCGGCCCGTTCCTCGTTCGCCGCCACCTGGGCGCGGCGGTCCTCGATGAGCTCGGTGAGCTGGGGTCGCCGGTCCTCACGCAGCGCGGTGCCGCCGGCGGTGGTCGCCGCGGTGGTGAAGAGCAGGCCGGCGGCGAGAGCGATCAACGGTACGCCGACGGACCAGCCCGGCTGCCGCTGTTGCGGCCGGCGGGGCAGCAACCCGGCGACGAGTCGTCGCAGCGCCTTCTGCCACGACGCGGCGCCGGATGTGTACTCCACGGACAATTCCCCCTTATCCCAGCGCTTCCGCCCCACCCGGTGCGGTGGTGGCAGCAGCAGCCCTGCGGGGCGCCCCCGCTGCCGCCTGGCACCCGGCTGGCCCCATTCGTGGATTGGACGGGCCTTCCGGACTACGCTAGCTGTCGAAACATTATTGGCCATGGACCGTCGCCCTCGCGCCCGGTTGTCAGGCCGGACGAGGTCGTAACCCCTCTGGAGAGCGTCGTGCCAAAGTCTCAGGTCCGCAAGAAGAAGGTGTACACCCCGCCGACGGACGTCCGCCCCACGGCGACAGCGGCGACGCGCAAGCCCAGCCCGATGTGGCTGCCGGTGTCGGCAGTGTCGTTGATCGTCTTCGGCATCGGCTGGCTGGTGGTCTACTACCTCTCCGAGCAGGAGTACCCAGTCATGGAGCTGGGTTACTGGAACCTGGCGGTGGGCTTCGGGGCGATGGTCGCCTCGCTGATCCTGCTCTCCCGCTGGCGCTGACCCGCAGGTCAACGCCCACGACCGCCGGCGGTCGGCCCAGGGCCGACCGAGCGGACGCCGGTGCGGCCTCCTAAGGTGTCCGCAGGGCGGCGTGGCTCGGGTGCGAGAAGACTCACGTTACTGCTGGGTAACCTTGCGCGTAGGCTGCACTGCATGACCGAGCGGAGCGAGGTCATCGACCGGTCAGGTTGAGGTGCGGCGGCGATGGGTCGACCGCCCGTGCCGCCGGCCCGGTCGCCGAGCCGCTCGACAGGCAGCAGACCGGGAGGCCAACTCGATGGGCAGCGTCCAGATCGTCACCACGATCCTCGCGGCCGCCATCACCGCCGTGGCGGTGTGGCTTGCGGTACGCGCGGTCATCCGGATGGCGGCCGTGATCCGGCTGGGTCGGCCCGACCCGACCCGGTTCGGCGACAAGGGCAGCCGTACGACGACCATGCTCGCGGAGACGGCCGGGCACACCCGGATGCTCCGCTGGAGCGTGGTGGGGGCGGCGCACTGGTTCGTGATGGTCGGCTTCATCGTGCTGTCGCTGCTGGTGCTGGAGGCGTACTTCGAGGTGGTCTCGCCGACCGGCGGGCTGCCGCTGATCGGCGGCTGGGCGCTCTACGGACTGGTCACCGAGGCGATCGGCATCCTCGGCGTGGTCGGCATCGTGGTGCTCATCGCGATCCGGTTGGCCAACCGGCCGAACCGGGCCGGTCGCCGCTCACGGTTCACCGGCTCCACGATGTGGCAGGGCTACTTCGTCGAGGCGGTCGTCCTCGCCGTGCTGATCATGGGCTTCCTGATCCGCGGCTTCAAGGTGGCCACCGACCACTTCGAGTATCCGACCTGGGCCACGCCGCTGAGCCACGCGGTCGGCTCGGTGCTGCCGGGCTGGGAGTCCGGCGTCAGCGTCGCCGCCCTCATCAAGATCTCGATCTCGATGGCCTGGGTCATCGTGATCGCGCTGAACGTCACGATGGGTGTCGCGTGGCACCGCTTCCTCGCCTTCCCCAACATCTTCTTCAAGCGGGAGCCGGGGGCGGCCGGCTCCGGTCTCGGCGCGCTGCGGCCGATGATGAGCGACGGCAAGCCGCTCGACTTCGAGGAGGCCGACCCGGATTCCGATCAGTTCGGCGTGGCGCACGTCGAGCAGTTCACCTGGAAGGGCCTGCTGGATTTCAGCACCTGCACCGAGTGTGGCCGCTGCCAGTCGCAGTGCCCGGCGTGGAACACCGGCAAGCCGCTGTCGCCGAAGCTGCTGGTGCTCAGCCTGCGGGATCACGCCTACGCAAAGGCGCCCTACCTGCTGGCCGGTGGTGGCAAGGACCTCACCGGCGAGGAGAAGGCGACCGCCGCGCAGCTTGCCCACGTCGACGTGCTGGCGCTCGCCGAGGCGGAGAAGCCGCTGATCGGCGACGCCGAGGCCGGTGGGGTGATCGACCCCGACGTGCTCTGGTCGTGCACCACCTGCGGTGCCTGCGTGGAGCAGTGCCCGGTGGACATCGAGCACGTCGACCACATCGTCGACATGCGTCGCTACCAGGTGCTCATCGAGTCGAACTTCCCCTCCGAGGCCGGCGTGATGCTGCGCAACCTGGAGAACAAGGGCAACCCGTGGGGGGCCCCGCAGAACACCCGCGAGGACTGGACCAAGGGCCTCGACTTCGAGGTCCCGCGTGTCGGCGAGGTCGAGGACTTCGAGTACCTCTTCTGGGTGGGTTGCGCCGGGGCGTTCGAGGACCGGGCCAAGAAGACCACCCGGGCCGTCGCCACGCTGCTGCACGAGGCGGGCGTGTCGTTCGCCATCCTGGGCGAGGGCGAGACCTGCTCGGGCGACCCGGCGCGGCGCATCGGGAACGAGTTCGTCTTCCAGATGCTCGCCCAGCAGAACGTCGAGACCCTCAACGAGGCGTTCGAGGGCCGCGAGCGGTCCAAGCGCAAGATCGTCGCGACCTGCCCGCACTGCTTCAACACCCTGGGCAACGAGTACGGCCAGCTCGGCGGCGAGTTCGAGGTGGTGCACCACACCCAGTTGCTGGCGCACCTGGTCGCCACCGGCAGGCTCACCCCGGTGCAGCCGGTCGACGGCGGGGTGACGTACCACGACCCGTGCTATCTCGGCCGGCACAACCGGGTCTTCACCCCGCCGCGCGAGGTGCTCGGCAGCGCCATCCAGGGCGAGCTGACCGAGATGCCCCGCAACAGCGAGCGTTCCTTCTGCTGCGGCGCCGGTGGCGCGCGGATGTGGATGGAGGAGCGGATCGGCAAGCGGATCAACGTGGACCGGGTCGAGGAGGCCATGTCCACCGGGGCGAGAACGGTCGCCGTCGGTTGCCCGTTCTGCTCCACGATGCTCAACGACGGCGTGAACGGTAAGGACGCCGGCGAGCAGGTCGAGGTGGTCGATGTGGCGAGCGTCCTGCTCCGCTCCGTCCGGCCCGAACAGGCCACGGGCACCGAGGAGGCCGCGTCGGTGGCCGGCTGACCGGCGGCGTACGCGACGGCGCGGCGGCATCCTTCACCGGATGCCGCCGCGTCCGCTTTAGCATTGAAGGGCATAACTGTAACGGAATGGCCGACACCCTTTGTGTGCGTCCAGTCGCGCAAAGGTGAATGAGCCGTTGGTCGCCTTGATTCCGTACGGCGCCTTCCCTAATGTGAGGCACCGACCGCCGTAGGTCGTCTGCCTCGCCCCCTACCGCTCGCGAGGCGCCCGGTGGTCGGTCGCAAAGGAGTCGCTGCCGGTGGCAACCATGCCCCTCCATCGTCATGCGGCGGGACGATCCCGTCCGGGCGGCCTGCGCAGGGTCGCTCGTCGGCTGGTCGTCCTCGTCGCCGCCGTCGCGGTCGGTGCCGGCCTGCTCGCCGCCCCTGCGTACGCCGAGCCCTCGGTCGACGAGATCGAGGCGCAGATCGACAAGCAGTGGCGGGTGCTGGAGCCCACCATCGAGCAGTACAACAAGGTGCGGTCGCAGCTGAAGGTCAACCGGAAGAAGTCGAAGGACCTCCAGAAGAAGATCCAGCCGCTGGCCCTGGAGGCCGAGCTGGCGATGAACCGGGTGGCCGACCTCGCCTCCCGGTACTACATCAGCGGCCCGTCCCAGGAACTCGGCGCGCTGCTGCTCAACGCCAGTCCGGACATGCTCGGTGAGCAGATGGCATTCCTCGACCGGCTGGCGTCGGCAGAGCGCCGGCAGCTCGAGGGCGTCATGAAGATCCGGAAGAAGTACGACGACCAGAAGGCCAAGCTCGACAAGCTGATCGCTGCCCAGGAGAAGCAGGAGAAGGATCTCGCGGCGAAGAAGAAGAAGATCGACGCCGAGATCAAGCGGCTCGAGCGGGCGCTGCCGGTGACGACGGTGAAGACCACCAACTGCCCGACCATCAACGGCGTGGTCAGCGCGGCGGCCCGGACCGCCATCAAGACCGCGTGCAACCAGGTCGGCAAGCCGTACGTCTGGGGTGCCACCGGGCCGAACTCGTTCGACTGCTCCGGTCTGACCCAGTACGCCTACCGGGCCGCCGGCATCTCACTGACCCACTTCACCGGTGCCCAGTGGAACGAGGGCAAGGCCATCTCCCGCTCCGACGCCCGCCCCGGCGACCTGGTCTTCTTCTTCAGCGACCTGCACCACGTCGGGCTCTATCTGGGCAACAACCAGATGGTGCACGCCGCCCGCGCCGGCAAACCGGTGAACGTCTCGTCCATCACGACCATGCCGGTCGCCGGCTTCCGTCGACCCGGCTGACCGTCTTCGGCCAGCGTCGCTGAGCGGTAGAGCAGGAACGTCCGAGGGCCCCCGGTCAAGTTGCCGGGGGCCCTCCTCGTTGTCGGATGTCAGCACCGAGAGTGACGGCGCGGATGTGTTGCGTATCGACGCAGGTCGTCTCTACGCTGGTCAATCGTTGGCCCGTAGGTCGATCCGCCCAGCCGGGGTGGTGACGGTCCGTCAGCTAACCCGGTAGGCGGTACGGAGAGAGGGAGAACCGAGCCCGGTGGCACACCAAGCCCCGCGGCCACCGTCGCAACGGCCGGCGATGCCCGGCCGATCGACGGCTGCACCGCGTCTTCGCTGGTACCGCTGCACCAGACGCCCCCTGGCCGCGCTGGCCGCGATCGCCGTGATCCTGACCGGCGGTGCGACAGCGGCCCGGGCCGACCCGACGGTCGCCGACATCGAGCGCCAGATCGACGAGGACTGGAACCGGCTCGAACCCGTCATCGAACGGCACAACGCCACCCGGCAGGACCTGGCCGTCCACCGGCGGACGGCCGACGCCCTGACCGCCCGGATCGCGCCGCTGCAACGTCAGGTGGACGAGGCGATGGACCGGGTCGGTGCGCTGGCCGCCCGGGCGTACAGGGGTGAACAGGTGCGCGCCGTCAACACCCTGCTGGGCAGCCGGTCGCCGGGCGAGGTCGTCGAGCAGCTCGGCCTGCTCGACCGGTACGCCCGTTACCAGCAGCAGGACGTGCGGCACGCGAGCGAACTGCGTGACGAACTCGCCGCCGCCCGGGCCGGGCTGGACCGCACCATCGACGAGTTGGCCCGCGCCGAGGCCGAACTCGCGGATCGGCGCCGGCAGATCGACGCCGAGATCGACCGGTTGCAGCGGGTGCGGCTGCGGGCGTACGACAAGGGAGCCGGCGGCCCACTGCGGCCGGCGCCCTGCCCGGCCAGTTACCCGGGCGGGCCGGCCGGAGCGGCGGTGACCTTCGCCTGCGCCCAGATCGGCAAGCCGTACTCGTGGGGCGCCGAGGGGCCGAACGCCTACGACTGCTCCGGGTTGACCCTGGCGGCGTGGGCGCGGGCCGGAGTGGCGCTGCCGCACAACGCGGCGCGGCAGCGCCGGGTCACCGCGTCGGTCAGCCGGGGTGCGCTGCGCGCCGGGGATCTCGTCTTCTACTACCGGGATCTGCACCATATCGGCATGTACGTCGGCGGTGGCTGGGTGGTGCACGCCTCCCGCGCCGGCCAGCCGGTGAAGATGAAGCAGCTGGACAGCAGCCCCGTGCACAGCTTCGGCCGGCCCGGCTGAGGCGTCGGGCGCAGCACGTCGGGCCTGCTCCGGCGCGGGCGCGGGCCGGTGGTGCGGCCGGCAGCCCGGGCGTCAGCGGGTGGGCCAGGTGCGCCAGCTCTGCCAGGCACGGCTCGGCGTCGGGCCGCGCTGACCCTGGTAGCGCGAGCCGTAGACGACCGAGCCGTACGGGTGCTCGGCCGGCGAGGAGAGCCGGAAGATGCAGAGCTGACCGATCTTCATGCCGGGCCAGAGGGTGATCGGCAGGTTGGCGACGTTTGACAGCTCCAGGGTGACGTGACCGGAGAAGCCGGGGTCGATGAAGCCGGCGGTGGAGTGGGTGAGCAGACCGAGCCGCCCCAGGCTCGACTTGCCTTCCAGCCGGCCGGCGAGCTGGTCGCCCAGCGAGATGACCTCCAGCGTGGAGGCGAGCACGAACTCACCCGGGTGCAGCACGAACGCCTGGCCGTCGGGGACCTCGACCGCCGAGGTCAGGTCGTCCTGCTGGGTGGCCGGGTCGATGTGGGTGTAGAGGTGGTTGTTGAAGACCTGGAACAGCTTGTCCAGGCGTACGTCGATGCTGGAGGGCTGCACCAGGGTGGGCTCGAACGGCTCGAGCGCCAGGGTGCCCGCCTTGATCTCGGAGACCAGGTCCCGGTCGGAGAGCAGCATCGCCACACCATAGCTGCCGGTATGCGACCTGCGTGTCGGGCTACCCGCTTCGAACGTGTGTTCGATAGGATGTCGGCATGGCTTCCTGGTCCGAATTCGCCGCCGACGAGCCCCGACTCGCCGACGGGATCCGCCTTCTGATGCAGCAGTACGGCCCGGGCTTCGGCTACCTGGCCACGGTCCGCGCCGACGGCGGGCCCCGGGTGCACCCGGTCTCCCCCGTGATCGCCGACGACGGTCTCTTCTGCTTCGTGATCGACTCGCCGAAGCGGCGCGACCTGGAACGCGACGGTCGTTACGCGCTGCACTCGTTCCCACCGGAGGAGAGTGACGACGAGGCGTACGTCGCAGGCCGGGCCCGGCCCGTCACCGACGACGCCACGGTGGCCCGCCTGGCCCTCGCCGCGCGGGCCGCGCCACACGCCGACTGGCGGTTGTTCGAGTTCACCGTCGACGTGGCGATGCTCGCCCGGCGCGAGCATGCCGGTGCCGGAGAGCCAGCCGCCCGCCCGGCCGTCCAGGTCTGGCTCGACCCGTCCGCCGTCACCCCGGAAGCCGTCACCCCGGAAGCCGTCCGCCCGATGGCCGCATCGGCCCCCGCCCGACCCGGGCGGCACCACCGCCGCGCGGCCTGAGCGCGCCGGTGCCGGCCCCGTCGACGGGGCCGGCACCGGTCCGGTCGTACGTCCGCTAGTGCGGTGGCCAGAAACGTTTACCGGGCCTCGCCGCGACAACGCCAACGTTCCTGGACACCGTACTAGGCCCGATAGGTGTTCCAGGCGTTGATCATGCGGGTCGCCTGGCCCGACGTGAACTGGTACATGCAGGTGTCGTAGGTGTAGTCCATGAAGTTGGTGATCGGGTCGAGGCCCGTGCTGGAGCAGGTGTTCCGGCCGGTCGGGCACTGGTAGGCCGGTGACGCCTCGGCCGGTGTGTCGGAGACGCTGTCACCGCTGCCCGAGCAGCCACCCTGGAAGGTGTGGTAGAGGTTCAGCCAGTGGCCGACCTCGTGGGTGCCGGTGTCACCCTGGTTGTAGTTGGTGGCGGTGCCGCCGGGCAGTGACTCGCTCAGCACGACCACGCCGTCCATCACGTTCAGGGTGTTCTGCGGGAACGTCGCCCAGCCGAGCAGGCCGTTGCTCAGCGCGCCGAAGTAGATGTTCAGCGTGCCCTTGGTGCCCTGTCGCAGTTGGGTCTTCATCTGCCGCTCGGCCGTCGAGCCCTGCCGGATCGGATACCACGAGGTGTTGGTGACCCGGTTGATGCTCTGTAGCTGGAACGCGAATGCGGTGGACGCGCCACCGGTCGCCCCGCTGAACGACTGGTTCAACACGTTGATCTGCGACTGGATCATCGAGTCGGGGATGTTCCCGCCGGACCGGGTGGTGTTCTTGCGGATCACGTGCGCCACGACCGGAATGGTGACCGAGGCCGCGGCGGCCTGGGCGTTCAGCGTGCGCTGCCCGACCCGCTTGGCCCGCTCCTGGAGCAGGTCGGCGAACTCGGCCTCGCGCTGGTGAACCTGCGCGATGGTCAGCTCGTTGGGGTCGTGCTTCACGACGGCATCGCCGCGGACCCGGGCCGCCGTGCCCGTCGGATCCTCACACACCTCGTCGGCGACGGAGGCCGCGGCCGGGCCCGCGGTCGTGGTGGCGGCCGGCAGCAGGCCGACCGTGGCCGCACCGAGCACCAAGGCCAACGACGTCGATGCGAGGCCGGCGACATGCCGGTTCAGCAGGACGGGACGCAGTCCCATAAGCCCACCTCTTTCTGGCGACGCGACCGGGGGTTGTGTCGCGTCGTGCGGAAAACGTGGGGCAGACGTTACAACCCATCGATAGATCTGAACATAGACATATGTTGCGGTGATGAAACTTCTTGCCACCCCCTGGTCCGGGTGCCTGGGTGCACCGCTGCGGTGGCTCAGGTACAGTGGTCCCGCTTGCGGGTGTAGTTCAATGGCAGAACATCAGCTTCCCAAGCTGACAGTGCGGGTTCGATTCCCGTCACCCGCTCCAGCATGAAGCCCAGGCCAGGACACGTCCCCGACCTGGGCTTCGCGCATGACCGCTTCGTGAGCCGGGCACTCGCACCGCGGCTTGTGCGCCTCGGGCTCCCGGCACCGCACCATCCGTGGCTGGCCGCCTGGCCGGGCCGGCGCGGGCCGGTCCCCGTACGCTGGCGATCATGCGGATTGGCATCGTGATCCTGCCCGATCAGCGCTGGTCGGTGGCGCGGCACCGTTGGCGGCAGGCCGACGACTGGGGCTTCGACCACGCCTGGACGTACGACCACCTGGGCTGGCGCGACCTGGTGGATGGTCCCTGGTTCGACTCGATGACGACGCTGACCGCCGCCGCGACCGTGGCCTCCCGGATCCGGCTGGGCACGCTCGTGGCGTCGCCGAACTTCCGGCATCCGGCGGCCTTCGCCCGGCAGGTGACCGCGCTCGACGACATCTCGGGCGGGCGGGTGCTGCTCGGGCTGGGTGCGGGCGGGATCGGGTTCGACTCGGCGGTGCTCGGCGGCGAGACGCTACCTCCACGGCAGCGGGTGGACCGGTTCGCCGAGTTCACCGGGCTGCTCGACGCGATTCTGCGGCAGGACGGGACGACGTGGCGGGGTGAGTGGTTCGCGGCGGTGGATGCGCGGAGCGATCCGGGCTGCGTCCAGCGTCCCCGGGTGCCGTTTGTGGTGGCCGCCAACGGGGCCCGGTCGATGCGGCTCGCGGCCCGGTTCGGGCAGGGTTGGGTGACCACCGGCCCCGGCGTCGACGACCTGGACGACTGGTGGGCGGCGGTGGCCGAGCTGGTGGCCCGGCTCGACGCGATCCTCGCGGCGCAGGGGCGTGACCCGGCCAGTCTGGACCGCTACCTCTCGCTGGACTCGGCGCCGGTCTTCTCGCTGAGCAGCGCGCAGTTCTTCGCCGACCAGGTCGGCCGCGCGGCGCAGCTGGGCTTCACCGACGTGATCACGCACTGGCCCCGGGAGAGCAGCTGGTACGCCGGTGACGAGGCGGTCCTGGTGGACGTCGCCACCCGCCTGCTGCCCGAACTGCGCGGCTGAACCTGCGGCGCCGTCCTCCGGGCGGGTCGGCTCAGCTGCCGAGGTCGCCGGTGGCGACGCCGCCGTCGCCGGCGGAGACCAGCCGGAAGCGTACGCAGACGATCTCGGTGTCCTCGGTGACCGGGGTGCCGACGCGGGTCCAGTAGGCGGCGTGGCCGGCGCGCCACTCCTCGATCGAGCGGTCGCCCTCTCCCTCGGAGCGGGCGAAATCCCATGGGACCGTGGCGAAGCGGGTCACCTCGACACCCGTCACCTCGACGACGCCCACCAGGGCGTCCTGGTCGTCGACGAGGGCCAAACGCTCACCGACCTGCTCCAACTCCTCGCCCTCGTCGGCGTACTCGGCGCGCAGGCCGGCGGTTGCGGTCTTCACCCCGGCCAGCACGAGGGTGTTGAGGTTCGCCCGCAGCTCCCCGGGAGTGCCGAGGGCGAGCGCTCGGAGTCCGCCGATTCGTGGCCACATGGTGCCGAGGCTACCGCCCGGTCGGTGGCGCTCCAGCGTCCCAACGCCCTCCCGGGAGGGTACGGTCGATGCTCGACGACAAGGAGACGTCCATGGCGGACCGACGTGCGG
This sequence comes from Micromonospora tarapacensis, assembly GCF_019697375.1. Lineage (NCBI taxonomy): Bacteria > Bacillati > Actinomycetota > Actinomycetes > Micromonosporales > Micromonosporaceae > Micromonospora > Micromonospora tarapacensis. The sequence goes on from NZ_JAHCDI010000004.1 coordinate 5,218,154, forward strand.
TGCTCATTCCGGGACGCGGGTACGACACCCGGTACCCGCTCTTCCTCTATCTGGGTGAGGCGCTGCGCCGGGCCGGTTTCGGGCTGCACGGGATCTCCTGGCAGGTGCCGGACGACTTCGACGTCGACACCATCGGCAATTGGGTCTGCGACCAGGTGGCCCCGACGTTGACCGAGCGGACCGACCTGTTGGTCGGCAAGTCGCTCGGCACCCTCGCCGCGCCGCTGGCTGCCGCTCGCGGGCTGCCGGCCGTCTGGCTGACCCCGGCGCTGCACCGCGGCGAGGTGATCGATGCGCTGCGGCGGGCCACCGCGCCGTTCATGCTGGTCGGCGGCGCCGCCGACTCGTCCTGGGACGGCTCGGTCGCGCGGCGGCTGACGCCACACGTGCTGGAGATCCCGGCCGGCGACCACGCGCTGATGGTGCCCGGTCCGTTGGCCCGCTCCGCGGAGGCCCTCGGGCAGGTCTGCACCGTGGTGGAGGACTTCGTCCGCTGATTCCCGGTCAGGCGGGCAGTTTCCCGGTCAGGCGGGCAGTTGCGCGCCGGTCAGCAGGCCGGTGATGCGCAGTTCGTCGGCCACGGCCGGTGGACAGTCGACCACCACGGCGGCGGTGCCGACCGGCTCGGCGCCCCGGGCCGCACAGATGTCGTAGAGGGCGCGAACCTGGGCGGCGGTGGCCACCCAGTCGTCCACCACCAGCACCCGGTCGCCCGGACCGAGGTGCCGGTCGCGGACGGCGAGGTGGACCTGCCGTCCGCGGAAGTCGGGCGGGCTCTGCGCCCAGGTCAGTGGTCCGGCGGGCAGCCGTCCGTCGCCGGGCTTGTGCGCCGGCACGAATCCCACGCCGAGGGCGGTGGCCGCCAGCGGCCCGAGGAGGAACCCGGTGACGGCCGGTGCGACGACCACCGTGGGCCGGGCCGCCCGGAACGGTCCGACCAGCGCGGGCCCCAGGGCGGCGAGCGTGCCGGGGTCACGCCACCAGCCGGAGACGTCGCTGACCAGGTGGCTGGCGCCCGGTCCCGGATCGATCCACGCGAACAGCTCGACCAGGCGATTCCTCAGCTCAGCGGGCATGTCACCATCCTGCGCCAGCGCGACGGCGAGCACCGGGCCGCCCGGCCCACGGCGAATCGGATGATCAGCTTCACGTATCACCCTAATTCCGATCATACCAACATGATCACGTTGACTTCGGAAGTGCTTCTCTCGTTATGGTCCGACCCGATTTGATGCGCCGAGGAAAGGACCGGGCCGGTGGTTGGTAGGCACTCCCGTACCCGCAGGATCACCTCGCCGGCCGGGTTGACGGCCAGCGCGGTGGTCGCCGTCGCCCTCGCCGTCGGGGGCACCGTCGGCGCCGTCCGGCTGACCGCCGGTTCGGAGCCGGCCCGGCCGGCCGCGATCGACCTCTCGCCCACCCTGGACGGCGCCGGCTCGCCGACGGCGTCGCCGAGCGGCAGTGCCGGCGCCTCGCCGACGGCCACGGCGAGTCCGACGCCGATCCGCACCACGCAGGCGCCGTCCCGCAGCAAGCAACGTACGGCCAGCCCGACGCCGAAGCCGACGGCCAAGAAGACGACGGCCAAGAAGACGACGGCCCGGCCGGTGGTCGACACCGGCTCGTGTGGCGCGTCGTTCTACTCGCAGGGGCAGCTGACCGCCAACGGCGAGACGTTCAACCCCGAGGAGTTGACGGCCGCGCACAAGACGCTGCCCTTCGACACCAGGGTCCGGGTGACCAACCCGACCAACGGGAAGTCGGTCACCGTCCGGATCAACGACCGCGGCCCGTTCATCGACGGCCGCTGCCTGGACCTGTCGCGGGCCGCGTTCGCCGAGATCGCCTCGCTCGACCTCGGCCACGTCGAGGTCCGGTACGAGGTGCTGGGCTGAGCCCGTGTCGCGCGGTGGTCGGCTCCGGGCCGCGCTCCTCGCGGCCAGAACCGTTTCGTCCGACGAGCCAGGGTCGTTCTTTCACCCCCATCCATCGGGCATGCTGTCGGATGTACGCACACAACTCCTCCAGCCGGGCCGCGGCCCGCTGAGCCCGGATCCCGCGCCGGCCTCGGCGCGGCCCTCGTGCTGCTCGCGATCGTCTCGGCGGTCGAGCTGGCGGACGGTCGCACGGCGAACTACATCGCGCTGATGGTGGCCGCCCCGTTCCTGGCCGCGGCACTCGCGTCCTGGCGCATCGTGCTCGGCGTCGGCACCGCGACCTCGGTGCTCGGAGCGGCCTTCGCCATGGCCGAACGGACCGTGACGCTCTCCACGGCCGTCGCAGTGGTCGGCATCGTGCTGGGCACCGGCATCGCGGCGGCGGTGGCGGCGGTGCGGGAACGGCAGGCGGAGCAGATCGCCGAGCTGTCGAGACTCGCGACGGTGGCGCAGCAGGCGGTGCTGCGTCCGCTCGGCCCCCGGGTGGGCGCGCTGTCGGTGGCCGGGCGGTACATCTCGTCGACCGCCACCGCGGAGATCGGCGGTGACCTCTACGAGGCGATCGACACTCCGTACGGTGTACGAATGATCATCGGTGACGTGCGCGGCAAGGGCCTGGAGGCGGTCCGGTTGGCGAGCATCGTGCTTGGTTCGTACCGGCACGTCGCGTACGAGCGGGCCGACCTGCGTGCCGTGGTGACGGACCTGGATCGGGCGGTGGCCCGTAACGTCGGCGACGAGGACTTCGTCACGGCGGCACTGGTGGAGGAGCGGGGCGGCACCCTCACCATCGTCAACTGTGGACATCCGGCGCCGCTGCTGCTGCGCCGGGGTGCGGTGATTCCCCTCGAACCGCCGGCACCGGCGCCTCCGCTGGGTTTCAAGCCGGCGGTCCGGCCGCGGGTGGAACGGCTGGAGCCGGGCGACCGGTTGCTGCTGTTCACCGACGGGCTCGGTGAGGCGCGGCGGGACGGCGAGTTCTTCCCCACCGCCGACCGTGCCTGGCGGCTGCTCGGGCACGGCACCGTGGGCGACGGTCTCGCCTCGCTGGAGACCGCCCTGGTCGAATGGGTGCACGGCCGGCTGGACGACGACATCGCGCTGGTCCTGATGGAGTACACGGGCTCGCCGGGCGGTGCGACCGTGCCGGTGCCGAGCTGGGAGGTCGGCGCGGCCGAGGGGTGAGGCCCGCGCTGTCCGGTGCCCGCGACCCCGGCTGACCGGAACCTGAACCGCAGGTGTGTGATCGCTGTCACTTCCCGGGGTGGCTTGTCGGTGTCTACCCGCGAGTAATACAGTCAGGGTTACTGATCGGTAACACCTGTCCGGAAGCGGGGCCAGCGACATGACCCACTACAAGAGCAACCTTCGGGACCTCGAATTCAACCTGTTCGAGGTGTTCGGGGCGGACCGGGCGTTCGGCCAGGAGCCGTACTCCGACCTCGACATCGACACCGCGCGGAGCTTCCTCGCCGAGGTCGACCGGCTGGCTCGGGGTGACCTGGCCACCAGCTACCAGGACAGCGATCGCAACCCACCGGTCTTCGACCCGACCACGCACACCGCGCCGCTGCCGGAGTCGTTCAAGAAGTCGTACCGGGCGTTCATGGAGTCCGAGTTCTGGCGCCTGGACCTGCCGCCGGAACTGGACGGCACCAACGCCCCCCGGGCGCTGTGGTGGGCGCTCGCCGAGCTGGTGCTCGGCTCGAACGCCCCGGTCTGGATGTACGCCTCCGGCCCGTCCTTCGCGCACGTGCTGCACGTCGAGGGCACCGAGCGGCAGAAGAAGTGGGCCAAGCTCTTCATCGATCGGCAGTGGGGCTCGACGATGGTGCTGACCGAGCCGGACGCCGGCTCGGACGTCGGCGCCGGGCGTACCCGCGCGATCCCGCAGCCGGACGGCTCCTGGCACATCGAGGGTGTCAAGCGCTTCATCACCTCGGGTGAGCACGACCTGACCGACAACATCGTCCACTACGTGCTGGCCCGGCCGGTCGGCGTGGCGGGCGTGGGCGGCCCGGGCACAAAGGGCCTGTCGCTCTTCGTCGTGCCGAAGTACCACTTCGACGAGAGCACCGGCGAGTTGGGCGAGCGCAACGGCGTCTTCGCCACCAACGTCGAGCACAAGATGGGGCTGAAGGTCTCCAACACCTGCGAGGTGACCTTCGGCGAGCACGGCGTACCGGCCAGGGGCTGGCTGCTCGGCGAGAAGCACGACGGCATCCGGCAGATGTTCATGATCATCGAGTATGCCCGGATGATGGTCGGCACCAAGGCGATCGCCACCCTCTCCACCGGTTACCTGAACGCCCTGGAGTACGCCAGGAACCGGGCGCAGGGCGCCGACCTGACCCAGATGACGGACAAGAGCGCCCCCCGGGTGACCATCACCGCGCACCCGGACGTGCGCCGCTCGCTGCTGTTGCAGAAGTCGTACGCCGAGGGCCTGCGGGCCCTGGTCCTCTACACCGCCTCCTGGCAGGACAAGATCGCCATCGCCGAGGCGGCCGGCGACGAGAAGGCCACCAGGCTGGCCAAGCGGGTCAACGACCTGCTCCTCCCGCTGGTCAAGGGGGTCGGCTCCGAGCGGGCCTACGAGCTGCTCGGGCACGAGTCGCTACAGACCTTCGGCGGCTCCGGCTTCCTCCAGGACTACCCGCTGGAGCAGTACGTCCGGGACGCCAAGATCGACACCCTGTACGAGGGCACCACGGCGATCCAGAGCCTCGACCTGATCTTCCGGAAGATCGTCCGGGACAACGGCAAGGCGCTGATGGCGGTGGCCGGTGAGATCCAGGAGTTCATCGCCACCGAGGCGGGCAACGGTCAGCTCAAGGAGGAGCGTCAGGCGCTCGGCAAGGCGCTCGCCGAGATCCAGAGCATTCTCGGCGTGATGACCGGGTGGCTGGGCGAGGTGGGCAGCGGTGACACCCGGGCCGTCTACAAGGTCGGGCTGGGCAGCCGGCGGTTCCTGCTGGCGCTCGGCGACCTGGTGGTCGGCTGGCTGTTGCAGAGGCAGGCCGACGTGGCGCTGAAGGCGCTGGCCGGCGAGGTGTCGGCCGCCGACCAGGCGTTCTACACCGGGAAGGTGGCCGCGGCCCGGTTCTTCGCCCGCGAGGTGCTGCCCCGCATCGGCGCCGACCGGCGGATCATCGAGGGCGCCGACCTGGACATCATGGACCTCCCGGAGGAGGCGTTCTGACCCGACCGGCAGCCGGGCGGCCGGTGGGCTTCGGTCCGTCGGCCGCCCCGGCCCGCCGGTGGTCGGTGATCGGGGCCGATGACCGCCGGGTGCTCGGGGCGCTAGTCTGCACGGCGTGAAGTGGCCAACCGGTCAGACCCTGCGGCAGCGCGTGCTGCTCCCGGTGGTCGGCGTATCGATCCTGCTCACCGCCAATGTCCCGCCACTGTACGACTTCTCGAGCAACTGGTTGCACGAGCGCAAGATCAACAGTGTGGAGTATCAACGGGAGCACGGTTCCTGGCAGATTCTCGAACTGCCGGAAGACCGGCGGGTCAACGCCATCCACGCGGCACTGCTGCCCACCGGCAAGGTCCTGCTGGTCGCCGGGTCGGGCAACGTTCGCGACCAGTTCGAAGCCGGCACGTTCCGCACGCTGCTGTTCGACCCGGCGACCAACGCCACCGAACTGGTCGACACCCCGGTGGACCTGTTCTGCTCCGGCCACGCGTTCCTGCCCGACGGTAACCTGCTCGTCGCCGGCGGCACCCAGCGTTACGAGGTCCTCGAAGAGGACGTCAAACGTGCCGGCGGCACCATGGTGGTCAAGAACGAGTCCCCCGACGGCGGTCCGCGCAGCTTCGTCAAGGGCACCGAGTTCGTCGCGCCCGACGGCCGGCGCTACACCGCCGGCGAGGACTTCGTGATCCCGCCGGCCACCAAGACGGTCGAGCGGATCGAGCCCGGGGATCCCGACCACGATCCGGGCCACGCCGACGCCGACCACCCCGCCGAACGGGTCACCGTCACCGCCAGCGAGACCGCGATCTGGGTCGACGCCGCCGGCTTCGGCGACGAGTACGTCGTCGACCGGCAGACCCAGTACCGGTTGAACGCCCTGGTCGGCACCGACGCGGAGAACATCTACGGCCTCGCCGAGGCCATCACCATGGACAAACAGGACTACCAGGGTCTGGCCGACGCGTTCGAGTTCAACCCGTGGACCGAGCGCTACGAACGGGTCGACGACATGTTCGAGAAGCGCTGGTACCCGACGCTGACCGGGTTGCCCGACGGGCGGGTGCTGACCGTGTCCGGTCTCGACGGCAGCGGCCGGATCCTCGACGGCACGCAGAACGAGATCTACGACCCGGCCACCCGGAGCTGGACGTCGCGGCCCGACCTGGAACGCTACTTCCCGACCTATCCCAGCCTGTTCCAGACCGCCGTGCGGGATCGGCTGTTCTACAGCGGCTCCAACGCCGGCTACGGACCGGAGGAGCAGGGCCGAGACCCCGGCTTCTGGGACCTCGGCGACAACACGTTCACCCAGGTCGAAGGGTTGCGCGACACCGACCAGCTGGAGACCAGCATGAGTGCCTGGATCGGCCCGGTCCAGGACCAGCGGATCATGGTCGTCGGCGGGGGTGGCGTCGGTGAGTCCGAGCTGTCCACCGAGCGGATCGACATCATCGACCTGGACGGCCCCGAGCCGCGGTTCACCCCCGGCCCGGATCTGCCGGAGGGCACCCGCTACCCCAACCTGGTGCAGTTGCCGGACGACACCACCCTGATCACCAACGGGTCCAACGACTACCGGGGCCGAAGCGCCAGCGACAACCACACCGCACGGATCTACCACCCGGATTCCGACACCCTCACTGTCGCCGCCGACCCGCGGGTCGGCCGCAACTACCACGCGGCGGCGCTGCTGCTGCCCGACGGGCGGGTGCTCACCGTCGGCTCCGACCCGCTGTTCCGCGATGCCAAGAACAGCATCAGCGGCGAATTCGAGCAGCGGCTGGAGCTGTTCTCGCCGCCGTACCTGTTCCGCGGCGACCGCCCCCGGCTCGGCACCGTGCCGCCGGAGGTCAAGCGGGGTGAGAAGGTCAGCATCACCACCGCGGACGCGGCCCGCATCGACAGGCTGCGACTGATCCGGCCCGGCGCCGCCACCCACATGCTCAACAACGAGCAGCGCTCGGTGGCGGTCGAGTTCACCGCCGAGGCGGGCCAGCTGGAGCTGACCATGCCGCGCAAGGCCGGCGTGCTGCTCTCCGGGCCGTACCTGTTGTTCGCCGTCGACAGCGACGGGGTCCCGTCGATCGGCGTACCGGTGATGGTGTCCTGACCCGTCGGCGTCCCGGCGTCAGTCGCCGGCCAACCGGAGGGCGTAGTCGGACCACCACCGGCCGGCCGGCGGCTCGCCGGGCCGGCAGGCACCGTCGGACTCGCCCGGCCGTTTGATCCACAACAGCGCGTCGACGCGGTCCAGACCGGCCGACGTGGTCGGCGCCGCACCGAGCCGGCGACCCGGCGGGTTGCACCAGGCCGGACCGCCGTCGACGGTCGCCCGCTCTACCGGCCCGGCACCGTTGCGGCTGGTGTCGACGACGAACCGGGTACGACCGCCGAGCGCGTCGGACAACCGCCGGCCGTAGTCGACGTTCTCCGACGTACGGATGAAGTTCGAGACGTTGAGCGTGAAGCCGTCGGCCTGCTCGATCCCGGCCGCACGCAGCGCCCTCGACAGCCGGGACACGTCCCGGACCCAGCGGGGGTGGCCGGCGTCGAGGTAGACCTGGGCGGTGCCGGTCTGCTTGAGGACGGCGACCGCGTCGGCCAGCAGCGCCAGCCGGTCGTCGCCGTCGGCACAGTCGTCCAGGCTGTGGGCCACCGCGTCCGGTTCGACGATCACCGTCACCGGCCGGCTGCCGATGCCGGCGGCGAAGTTGCGGATCCACGTCCGGTAGTCGTCGCCGTCCGGTGCACCGCCACCGCTGAAGCTGCCGCAGTCGCGGCCCGGGATGTGATAGGCCACCAGCACCGGCATCCCGCCGGATCCGGCGGCCCGGGTCAGCACCGCGTCGACCGCCGACTGCACCTGCGCCGTGGGGTCGGTGATCCAGACTGCCGCCGGCTGCTCGCTGATCCGCCGGATCCGGTCGGCGTCGTCGGTGCGGCCGGCGTTCTCCCACGCGGTGACCTGTTCGGCTGCGGCACCGGTGGGGTCGACGAAGAGTTTCGCGCCCGCCAGCCTCACCGGCGCGTCACCCGAGCGGGTCGGTCCCGCGCTCGTCGCGGTGCCCGGCTCCGGAGTCGAATCGGGGGCCGGTCGGGCCTCCGGTCGTCCACAACCAGCCGAAACCAGCAGGAGCGCTACCGTGGGCAGGGCGAGCACCGACCAGCGGGGCAGCGAAAACAACACCGTTCGTCCTCCGTCGCGGGCGTAGCGCATCGCCGAGACTAGCTCAACCAGCCGGTAACGGCGGTGCCGTACGATCGCGCAGAACCGTCGACCAGGGCGTGGTGTCGGCGGCAATGCGAGCAGGATGGCAGGGCTGTTACCGGTGACCGATTCCCTGGACATTCCGGTGTATGGGCGATCCTGGGCTCGTCTCGAAGCGTTCAGCAGGATCGCCGGCCCGTTGACCGAGCCGCCGGACGGCCAGCCCTATCGGGTGCGGTACCGCAGCATGCACCGGGTGACGGGGAACCGGCGGATCGTCACCGCGGCCGGCATCGCGTTGGCGAACATCTGCTTCGAGGTCGTCTTCCTCATCTGGCTGCTACAGCCCGGGCACCTCGCCGACACCAATCCGGGGCCGGTCGCCGAGCTGGCCCGGGTCGCCAACGTCTTCGTCATCTGCTCGATCCTCGCCGTCGAGGCGTTACGGCTGATCAACGTCCTGTCGTTGTCGCTCGCCTCGGTCATCGCCCGGGACCCGATTCCGGTGACACCACCGCCCAGGCTGAAGGTCGCCTTCCTCACCACCATCGTGCCGAGCAAGGAGCCGATCGCGGTGGTGCGGGACACGCTGCGCGCCGCCACCCGGATCCGCCATCGCGGGGTGTTCGACGTCTGGCTGCTCGACGAGGGCGACGACCCCGACGTCAAGGCGATGTGCGCGGGACTGGGTATCCGGCATTTCACCCGCAAGGGCGCGGCGAACTACAACCAGCCGCGCGGCCCGTTCCGGGCCAGGACCAAGCACGGCAACTACAACGCCTGGGTCGACGCACACGGCGACGCGTACGACGTGTTCCTCTCGGTCGACCCCGACCATGTGCCGCTGGCCAACTTCGCCGAGCGGATTCTCGGCTACTTCCGTGACCCGGACGTCGCCTACGTCGTCGGTCCGCAGTGCTACAAGAACGGCGAGGCCTTCGTCACCCGCGCTGCCGAGTCGCAACAGTTCCCGTTCCACAGCGTGATCCAGCGGGCGGCCAACTCGTACGGCACGTCGATGCTGGTCGGCACCAACAACGCGATCCGGATCCGCGCGCTGCGCGACATCGGTGGCCTCAGCGACTCGATCACCGAGGACATGGCGACGGGGTTGGCCGTGCACACCACCCGCAATCGCGCCACCGGCCGGCGGTGGAAGTCGGTCTACACCCCCGACGTACTCTCCGCGGGTGACGGTCCGTCCAGTTGGAGCGACTACTTCTCGCAGCAACGCCGATGGTCCCGGGGGACCTTCGAGCTGCTGTTCGGCCGCTACTGGCTACGCTTTCCCCGGCTCTCCGTCGGCGGCATGCTGCACTACACGCTGATCACCACGTTCTACCCGTCGATGGCGATCGCCTGGTTGCTCGGCATCGTCAACGCGCTGCTGTTCCTGGCCCTCGGGGTCACCGGCATGACCATCTCCCCGCAGCTCTGGTTCGCGCTGTACACCGACGCCACCGCGTTCTCCCTCTGGCTCTACCTGTACAACCGGCAGTACAACGTCAGCCCGTACGAGCCACCCGGCTCCCGTGGGCTCAAGGGCATGCTGATGTCGATCATTTCGGCGCCGATCTACGCCGGGCAGCTGGTCAGCACGCTGCTGCGCCGGCCGGCCCGGTTCGTGGTCACCCCGAAGGGGGCGCACAGCAGCAGCGACGGGCTTCACACGTTCCGGGCCCATCTGGGATGGCTGGCGGTGCTGGCCGCGGCGATCGTCGTCGCGTTCGTCCGTGGCTACGCCAGCCCCGCGGCGTTGCTCTGGCCGGTCGTCGCCCTGCTGATCTGCCTGGCCCCGATCGCACTGTGGCGGCGGGATCTCCGGATGACCGCTGCCGCGCCGGCCGCGGCGACCGACGGACCCGCGCCGATCCGGGAGGTGCGCACCCCGGACCGGGTCGGTGACATCACCATGGAAATCCCCCGCGTGCTCCGCGACGCGCATCTGGCCAGTCGGCTGGCCCGCGAGCAGCGGCCGGACGACCCCGCCGGCCCCCGGCCCAACCAGGTTGTCCGGCAGGCCGGCCCCCCTGCCGTCGAGCGGATCTGGACGCACGACACGGAGGGTAGGGGCCGGCCGGGGAGTTCGCCGGGCGGCGGTGCGGGTAACCCCACGGCTGGCGGGTAATCGTCGCCGGCCAGTCCGAGTACGCCCAGAGCAACCGCACGGGGGAGTGCCGCGCACATGGGCATTGGTAGTGGGATCTTCCTGATCGCGATCGGCGCGATCCTGACCTTCGCCATCCGGGCCAACGTCTGGTGGGTCGACCTGCGGGCGGTCGGCTGGGTCTTCATCCTGGCCGGACTGACCGTCCTGCTCACCACGCTCTGGTTCTGGCAGGACCGCCGTAAACGGGCACGGACGCTGATCGTGGAGGAGAACCGGCTCTCGCATCCCACCGCGATGATGCCGCCGCCTCCCGACCCGCCACCGCCGACCGCGCCGCCGAGCTGACCGGCCACCCGACCTGGCCGAGCCGGTGTGCCGGGCTCAGCCGCGGGCGGTGTGCCGGGCGCCGACGCCGGCCGCCCCGCCGGCCAGTGCCGCCCAGGGCACCGGGACGCGATGCACCACCAAGCCGCTGGTCCGCAGCCCGGCCGGGTCGGCGTGCAGCGGATCGAGCAGTTCGGACAGCAGTGAGATGCCCGGGTTGTGGGCGATCAGCAGAACCGTCGCGACCGTCGGCTCCACCCGCTTGACCAGGGTCAGTAGATCCTCCGGGTGCGCCTCGTACGCATCCGGTTCATAACGGACGACCGGTACCGGGCCGGCGGGACCGCTCTCCGGCGCCGAACCGGTCATTCCCATCTCGACGTCGTGCCAGGTCTGCCGGGTGCGCAGGGCCGCGGAGCAGAGCACCACCTCCGGCAGCAGCCCGTGCCGGGCGAGCCAGGCGCCGGCTGCCGCGGCGTCGGCCCGCCCCCGCGCGACAAGCGGACGTTCCGCATCCGGGCCGTCCGCTGTGGGCTGTTCGGCCTTGGCGTGTCGCAACAGCACGAGCGTCCGTTCGTCGACCGGGGTGTCCGTCATGCCCCCAGCTTGCCCGATTGGAGTTCTCCGTGCCGGGGTAGTCCCTCGGTGCCGCAACCTCATCGGTGGCCGCGGCGGAGTGGAATGCCAGCTTCGATAGCCAAGGAGACGATGATGGGCATCGGTGGCAGTATTTTCCTGATCGCGCTGGGTGCGATCTTCGCGTTCGCGGTGGAGGCGGAGGTCGGCTGGCTCGACCTGAGCGTCGTCGGTTGGGTGTTGATGCTCGCGGGCGTCGCCGGCCTGATCGTGACCCTCTACTTCTGGAACTCGCGTCGGCGCACGGTCGCCCCGGTGCGCGAGGAGCGGGTGGTCGCCGACCGTACCGTGCCGGTGCAGGACGACCGGGTGGTGCAGGAGTACCGCGAGGTGCGCCGGCCCGGTCCCCCCGTCTGACCTTCGGCGAACGGCCGGCGCGGGGGTGGTGCACGCACCACCCCCACCGTCGTGCCGGCCGGGTCAGGCGAACAGTGCGAAGTAGATGGCGATGTGGTGGCAGATCGCGGCGACCAGCGTGCAGGCGTGGAAGAACTCGTGGTGGCCGAAGACGTTGGGCCACGGATCGGGGCGCCGCAGCGCGTAGAAGACCGCGCCGACCGTGTAGACGGCGCCGCCCACGGCGAGCAGCACCAACGGAGTCACTCCGCCCTGGTGGAGGATGTCGGGCAGCATCGCCACCGACACCCAGCCGAGGGCCAGGTAGAGCGGCGCGGAGACCCAGCGGGACGCGTGCGGCCAGACCAGCTTGAGCGCCACGCCGGCCAGTGCGCCGCCCCAGACCACCGACAGCATTATCACGGCGTCGCGGGTCTCCAGCAGCAGCAGGCAGAAGGGCGTGTACGTGCCGGCGATGAACAGGAAGATCATCGAATGGTCCATCCGGCGCATGACCGCGAAGCCGCGCGCCGACCACACCCGACGGTGGTAGAGCGCGCTGGTGCCGAACAGTCCGCAGACGGTGAGGCTGTAGACGGCGGAGCTGATCAGGGGGGTCCAGCCGGGACGGGTGGCGGCGATCGAGCAGAGCACGATGCCGCAGACCAGGGCGACGAAGAACGCGTACGTGTGCAGCCAGCCGCGCATCCGGGGTTTCCCGATGTCGACCGGCTTGAGCCGGGGGCGTGCTGAGGTGGTCACGCCCTTAGGTTACGGCAGCGTAGGTTACCTTCGGGTAGTGTAACTGGTCACGCCGTCCGACCAGCGGACGACGCGAACACGTCCGCCGGGCCGGGATGATGGCGCAATGCGGATCAGACCGGTCGGCTCGCACGCCCTCCTGCTCGACCTCGCCGCGACCGACGCCGGCCCGCCCGCCCCGCAGGGACGGCAAGCGGAGGCCGCCGTCGCGGTGGAAGCCTGGCGGGCGGAGCTGTGGCACCGCCGCGCCCGGGGTGAACTGGTCGCCGCCGAGATCGTGCCGGCCGCCGCCACCGTGCTCCTCGACGGCGTCCCGGACCCAGCCGCCACCGCGTCCCGGATCGCCACCTGGACACCCGCCACCACGCCCGAGGTGACCGGCACCGCCGCCGGCAGCGTCGAGGTTCCCGTCACGTACGACGGGGAGGACCTGCCGCGCGTCGCCGAACACTGGGGGGTGGACGTGGCACACGTCGTGCGCCGCCTGCGGGACACCGAGTTCCGGGTGGCGTTCTGCGGCTTCGCGCCCGGCTTCGGCTACCTGAGCGGTCTGCCCGCCGAACTGGCGGTGCCCCGGCTCGCCACCCGCGCCCCGGGTGCCGGCGGGGTCGGTCGCGCTGGCCGGCCCGTACGCCGGGATCTACCCGACCGCGTCGCCCGGTGGCTGGCTGCTGGTCGGGCGGACCGGGCGGACCCTGTTCGACGTGACGGCCGACCCGCCCGCCCTGCTCACCCCGGCACCCGGGTCCGGCTGGTGCCGGCCGGGTCGAACCGGTGAACGGGTGGCCGGCGGTGGCCGGCGGCGAGGTCGAGGTGCTCCGCGCCGGGGCGCTGACCACCGTGCAGGACCTGGGCCGGCCGGGCTGGGCGCACCTCGGCGTGCCCCGCTCCGGTGCACTCGACCCGGCGGCGCTGCGGCTGGCCAACCGCCTGGTCGGCAACCCGGAGTCCGCGGCCGGGCTGGAGTTGACCCTCACCGGCTGCACGTTGCGACCGACCCGGGCCACCACGGTCGCCGTGGTGGGAGCCGAGGCCGACGTGCGGGTCGGCGACCGGCCCGGTGACCCCGGACGCCCGCTGGCCGTACCGGCTGGGGCGGTGCTGCGGATCGGTCCCGCCCGACGGGGCCTGCGCTGCTGGCTCGCGGTGGCCGGCGGGATCGCCGTCGCACCGGTGCTGGGCAGCCGGGCCACCGACACCCTCGCCGGCCTCGGGCCGGCACCACTGCGCGACGGTGACCTGCTGCCGCTGGGCGCGCCGACCGGCCCACCCGCCCCCGTCGACCTCACCGTGCCGCTCACCCCACCGACGGAACTACGCCTCGCGGTGCGGCTCGGCCCCCGGCACGACTGGTTCACCCCGGCCGCCCTGGACCGGCTGCTCGGCACGGCGTACGAGGTCAGTCCGTTGACCAATCGGGTCGGTGCGCGGCTGACCGGCGCACCGCTGCCCCGCGCGGTGGCCGGTGAGCTACCCAGCGAAGGGCTCGTCCTCGGCGCGGTGCAGGTGCCGGCGGACGGCCAACCGTTGATCTTCCTCGCCGACCATCCCACCACCGGTGGTTATCCGGTCATCGCGGTGGTGGACGACGTGACCCCGCTCGCGCAGGCCCGCCCAGGCACTACGGTGAGGTTTCATGGACCTCAACGCTGACCTGGGCGAGGGATTCGGCATCTGGCGGCTCGGCGACGACGAGGCCCTGCTGGACCTGGTCACCTCCGCCAACGTCGCCTGCGGCTTCCACGCCGGAGACCCGTCCACGATGCGCCGGGTCTGTGCAGCCGCCGCCGAGCGGGGCGTCGCCATCGGCGCCCAGGTCGGCTACCGGGACCTTGCCGGCTTCGGCCGGCGGCACATCGCGTACGACTTCGCGGAGCTGCGCGACGAGACCCTCTACCAGCTCGGCGCGCTGGACGCCTTCTGCCGGGCCTACCGCAGCCGGGTCCGCTACCTCAAGCCGCACGGGGCGCTGTACCACGCCGCCGCCTGCGACGAGATGCAGGCGACGGCGCTCGTCGCGGCGATCGGCGACCACGACCGGGACCTGCCGGTGCTCTGCCCACCCGGCTCCGTGCTGGCCCAACTCGCCCAGGGGGCCGGAATCCGGGTGGTGGCCGAGGGATTCGCCGACCGCAACTACCTGCCCAACGGCCAACTGGTGCCGCGTACCTCGCCGGACGCGCTGGTCACCGACCCGCACGAGGTGGCCCGCCGGGCGGTGCGGATGGCCACCGAACGGGTCGTGGTCGCCGTCGACGGCAGCGCCATCCCGTGCCCGGTGGAGTCCGTCTGCCTGCACGGCGACAGCCCCGGTGCGGTGGCCGCCGCGGAACTCGTCCGCGCCGCCCTCATCGACGCCGGGGTCACCCCCGCCCCGTTCGGCTGAAACCGCCGCGCCGTCAGCCGGCGTCCATGCCGCGCAGGACCAGCGGCAGGCGGGCCGCGGCGCCGTCGACGACGCGCACCGGCACGCCCCAGTCCTGCCGGGTGAGGTGGCAGGCCGCATGCTCCACGTCGGCGTCGCAGGTCGCCGCCTGGGCGGTGACCTGGAGCACCCCGTCGGGCACCGAGCCGTCGATCACCAGACGCCGGGACAGCTCGGTGCTGGTACCCGACCCCTCGACCAGCAGCTCGGGCGGCGACGCGGAAACCACCAACCGGGTCGACGGCCCGTACGTCTCGTCCAGCTTCTGTCCCGGCGCCGGGGTGAAGACGACGTCCAGGACCACCTCGCCGGCGGTCAGCTCGGTCGGCCTGCGTTCGGTGCGGCGCCGGGGGCCGTCGACCGTGTCCGCCCCGGCCGCCGAGAGCGCGCCCGGGGCCAGCCGGGTGATCCGGTGCCCGGCGGACTCCACCACCAGCACCGCGCCGTCGGGGGTGAGGACCAGGTCGCTCGGCTCGGCGAGGCCGGTGGCCACGGTGGCGACCCGGTCGCCGACCGGGTCGTACCGGCGCACGGAGCCGTTGTACGTGTCGGCGATCAGCACCGAGCCGTCGGGCAGGGCGCAGACGCCGAGCGGATGTTGCAGCAGGGCCTGCGCCGCCGGCCCGTCCACGTGACCGAAGTCGAACAGACCCTGGCCGACGGCGGTGCCCAGGACACCGTCCTCGACGTACCGGATGGCGCTGGTCTCGCTGTCGGCGACCCAGAGACGGGCGCCGTCGCCGGAGACCGCGAGCCCGGACGGCTGAGCCAGCCACGCCTGCGCCAGCGGCCCGTCGCGCAGCGCCTCCACGGTCGTGCCGGCGTACATGCCGGCGGTCCGCCTGATCGGATCGAACCACCACAGCTGGTGGATGCCGGCCATGGCGATGACGAGCTTGTCGTCGTACCAGGCGAGGTCCCAGGGCGAGGAGAGATCGACCGAGAGCGCGTCGTGCGCGTGGTCGTCGACCGCGGACCGCCACTGCCGCCCGGTGCCGGCCACGGTGACCACCTCGCCGGTGGCCAGCCGTACGCCGCGCAGCAGATGGTTGACCGTGTCGGCGACCACCAGGTCGTAGCCGGCGACCTCGGCGACCTGCGCCGGGAGCAGGCACAGCCCTTGCGGCTCGGAGAAGGTGGCGACATCGGCCGGCCCGTCGGCCCGGCCCCGGCTGCCGGTGCCGATCGTCCGGGCGACGGTCTCGCCGTCGGCGGCCAACTCGACCACCCGGTGCCGCGCCGAGTCGGTGACCAGCAGGCCGCCGCCGGGCAGCGCCACCGCCTTGCCCGGGAAGCGCAGGGTGGTCCGCGGCTCGGCCGGCGGCACGTACGGGCCGTCGCCCCGGTGCAGCGTGCCGCGGCCCTCGTGGGTGGCGACCAGGTCGTCGATCAGCCGCGCCAGCCCGTCGGCGTGCCCCTCGCCGGCCATCGTCGCGACCACGTAGCCCTCCGGGTCGATCACCGCGAGGGTCGGCCAGGCGCGGGCCGCGTACTGCTGCCACATGTCCAGCTCGGGATCATCGAGTACGGGGTGGTGCACGCCGTACCGCTCGACCGCCGCGGCCAGCGCGTCCGGGTCCTTCTCGTGCTCGAACTTCGGCGAGTGCACGCCGATCACCACGAGGACGTCGGCGTACTTCTCCTCGATCGGCCGCAGCTCGTCCAGCACGTGCAGGCAGTTGATGCAGCAGAAGGTCCAGAAATCCGCAATCACGATCTTGCCCCGCAGGTCGGCGAGCGTCAGCTCCCGCCCGCCGGTGTTCAACCAGGCCCGGCCCCGAAGCTCGGGAGCCCGCACACGTGCACTCATGACCCCATCGTGCCTCACCAGCGGACGCCAACCGGTCGGACGGGGAGGTAGGAGAGGTGTACGTGACACTGCGCACGAAGACCCGCCCCGGCCGCCGGCAGGGGGATTGCCGGACGACCGGGGCGGGCGGCTCACTTCGGGGGGCGGACCGGAACCCAGTCCGTGAACCGCCGGTGCAGGCTCACGGGACGCGGGCCCGAATCCAGCTCGGCGAGCTGGGCGGCGGCCTCCTCCCGCAGCGTCACGAGGTAGACCATCAGGGCGGCCATGCTGCCCTTGTACTCCGCGAGCAGGCGCAGCTTCGCCGGGGAGCACGGCCACGCCGCGCCGCACGCCGCGCAGCGCCACGTCGGGCGGGACGGAATGTGGGCTTCGAGGTCGCCACTCACCCGGTCACGCTCGCGGCGCCGGAGCGCGGCCGGCAGCGACGCTCGTACGGGACGGGCGTCACCTTCACCGGGCGCAGGCCCTTCGGCATCAGGAACAGGGCCCGCCGCGCTGTCGCGTCCCCGTGCCGGTCGAGCTGATACACGTCGACCCAGGCCCACCCGTCGTACGTCGTCCGGCCCAGTGTCCGGATCACGCGGACCAAGACGGGCTTGACGAATTGCGGGGACGCTTCCCGGGTCAGGAGGTACACGCCGGGGGAGACCCGGGGGGTCACCGGACATCGCGGCGGTCGAGCCGGTCGGGCCAGCGCGAGGCGGATACGACGTTCGCGGGCTTTGACACAGGCACGGCGGGCCTCCTCGGTCAGCGCGGGATGGTTGGAAGGGGCCGCCCCGAAGGTCGCTCGCCGGATGGGGGCGGCCCCTGACGGCGCGACCAGCGGGCCACCCCGGGTCCTCCACTGGCTCGTGCCGTCTAGTGACACTCTGATGTGGAGACCGCTACTCTCGAAAGGTGCTTTTGGTGTCCGGGCTGAGCTGGCGAAACAGCCGTGGATCCGGTGGCGACATGGATAGTTGATCTTCATTCTGAGGAGCTCTGAATGCCTGACGTACCGACCCCCTTGGCGGCCTTCATCGTTAGCGAGATCCGTCGGGGCCGGGGGGTCGCTGGCATGACGCAGGAGGCGTTTGGGCGCGGCGCAGGGTTCAGCGCGTCCCATGTCAGCGCCGTTGAAGGCGGCACGCGGGCGCTGACGGCGGACTTCGTCCGAGGGGCTGACCGCGCGCTGAACACTGGTGGCCTGTTCGGGCGCCTAGCAATGGAACTGGGCGCCCCTTCCTGGTTTCTGCCGTGGCTCGATGCCGAACGCGGGGCGACGCAGCTTCGCTATTTCGAGCCGAACCTGATCCCGGGCCTGTTGCAGAGCGAGGCATACGCTCGCGCCGTCCTACGGCTCGACCCTCGGCTGACGGATGAGGAGGTAGATCGCCGGGTCGCTGGTCGACTTGAGCGGCAGGCCATCCTCACGCGCGAGTCCCCGCCTCGGATCGTCGTCGCCGTTGACGAAGGAGCGATCCGCCGAGCCGGCGACGGGGCTGAAAAACTGATGGCCGAACAACTCTTTCACCTTGTAGCTTGCGCAGAGCGACCCAATATCAGCGTCCACGTCATCCCGGTGGACGTTGGCCTTCACGCCGGGCTCTCCGGCCCACTGTCCCTGGCGCACATGCCGGACGGTAGCTGGATAGGGCACCTCGAAAGCCAGCTAGGCGGCGATGTGGTGGACCGGCCAGCCGACCTGGATACGCTCTTCGAGCGGTGGGAGAGCGTCCGTACCGAGGCTCTTCCCCGGAGGCAGTCCCTAGACCTGATCAAGGAAGTGGCGAACCAATGGACCTGAACGGCGCGCGGTGGCGAAAGGCCACCCGTAGCGGTACCAGCGGCGGCAACTGCGTCGAGGTGGCCGACAACCTTCCCGGCGTCGTCGGTGTGCGTGACTCGAAGGACCCGACCGGCCCGGCACTCGCCTTCGGGCCGGTGGCCTGGAAGGCGTTCGTCCGCCAGGTCGTTGATCGGGCCTGACCCCAGGCGCGCGAGAGCGCCCGTCCCCCGGGCAGGGGGCGGGCGCTCTTTGCTGTCCCGGGCCGAACGCGCGTCGGGCAGGCCCAGCGGTGCAGACCCGGCGGGGTCACGGTCTCCCGTGACCCCGTCGGGCAGGCAGCCGGGTCAGCCGCCGGTTGCCGGCTTGAGGCAGAGCACCGGGTTGGCGGTGGAGCCGCGCAGGTCCACGTGCGGCATGAGTGGGTCGGGGCAATTGTCCTTCGACTCGACCTTCGACACCACGGTGAAGGCGTCCGTCTCGGCGCAGTCGGCCGCGACGGCGCTGTCGCCGGATCGCTTCACGCAGGAGCCGACCGTGGGGTCGAACCCGCCCGCCTCGTCCGACCCGCCGACCGCGCCGAGGAGCATCAGCAGGCCGAGCGGGATGGCCAGGATGAGCACCGCGGCGACCAGCACCGCGGCGAGCACCCGGCCGTTGCGTACCTTCGGCACCGGTGCTTCCGCGGCCGGTTCGGCAACCGGCTTGAAGGCGTCGAAGCGGCCCTGGTCCGGATCTCCCGAACCGGCACCGGGGGTCGGGCTCCACGGCGGGGCGGACTGCGGCGGCGGCGGGAACGCCGGATCGTGGCCGGTCGGCTCGGACCGCACGGCGGACCCGTAGGCAACGCCCGAGCGTTCGGGTGGGCCGCCGAAGTGATCGCCACCGCCCGGACCGAACGGATCGCCACCACCCGGGCCGCCGAACCGCTCGGCCGGGCGCTCCGGCTCGGCATGCGGCCGGTTGCCGTTGACCGGGCGGTTGCTCGGCGGTGCGTCGATGAAGGACGGCAGTCCCGGCGGGAAGGCCGGTGGTGCCGCTGGAGACGCCGGGGCAGCCGCGCCCGCGAAGGCGTTCGGCCCGCCGGCCGGCGGCTCCCGATCGGCGAAGCGTGGCTCCAGGGCCTGGTCGAACCGTTCCGGGGCGGCCTGGTCGAACCGGGGCGCCGGCGGCTGTTCGTCCCGCTCCTGGGCCGGCTCCTCGGCCTGCTCGGGGCGGGCCGGCCGGCCGTACACGCGAGGCTGTGGCGCCGGTGACCCGGTCGGGTGGACCGCATGGTCGGCCGGCGGCATCACCCGGCTCGCCAGCGGCACGGAGGCGCTCGCCGTGACGCCGCCGCCAGCCGGTGTCGGGGTGGCCCGACCCTCGTTCTCCGGCGAGTTGCGGGGCGCGGGGACGACCGGCCCGGCCGGCGGCTGCGGGTCATCGTGGCGTGACTCGGGCTGGCCCCAGCCCATCCCTCCGGCCGGCTGGTCGGAACCCGGGCGGGCGCCCTGCCCGGCCTGGTCGTCGTACGGATTCGGCTGGCCGTAGTCGGTGGGCGGTGCGGAGGCCAGGCTGGCACCCGGCACCCGCTGCTCCTGCGGCGGCAACGGCACCATGTTGGCCGGCGAGATGCCCGGGGCCGGTGCCGGCTGGTAGACCGGGGCCTCCTCCGGCCGACCGGTGTCGGGCTCGCCGTCGGCGCGGGGTGGCCCGGCTTCCGCTCCCCCGGTGCGGCCCCATGCCTCACCGGGTGCCCACGGCTGGACGTCGGGCAGCGACGACCGGTCGGCGTTACGGGAGGGGAGCGGCTCCTGTGCCGGGCTCCAGGACGGTGGTGGTCCGGCCGCCGCGTTGCCGCCGGCCCAGCCGGTCGGCGCGTCCGGCGCAGGCGTGGCCCATCCCGGCTGTGCCGGACGCTCGCCACCGCTGGGCCATGCCTCGGCCGGTTGCTCACCGGCGTTGCCGCTGGTGGCGGGCTCCCATCGCTGGCCGGTGGCCCAGCTTGGCTGTTCCTGCTGGTCTGCCGGCCACGGGTCGGCTCGGGGCGATCCCTCGGCGGCGGGCCGGTGCTGCTGCGCGGCGTCGCTCTGCGGAACCTGGGCGGTGGCCCGGGCGGCCGGCTCGGCGCGGCCGGGGATCGGCTGGTCGACCTGGGCCCAGCCCGGCTGTGCCGGCTCGGGCTGGCTGCCGGCCGTGGCCCAGCCGGGAGCCGGGTCGCCGGCACGCGGTGTGGGCGTCCATTCCGGCTGCTGGCCGTCGGCCCATCCGCCGGGCTGGCCGGTGGCCGGCTGACCACCGCCCCAGCCGGGCGGCTGGCTCGGCGTCGCTTGTCCATTGGCCCAGTCGGGCTGGCTCGGGGCCGGTTGGTGGGGTGTCCACTCTGCTGGCTGGCGGGCGTCAGCCGGGGCGGGATCCGCCGCCCAGGCGGGGCTGCTCTGGCCGCCGACGGCCCAGGCGGGTTGATCCGGAGTGGACTGGCCGGCCTGGTTCCAACTCTGGGGGGGCTGCTGCGGCTGGCCTGCCTGAGCCGCCCAGGGCGGCTGGTTTCCGGCGGGCTGATCCCAACTGCCGGATGTCGGCGACTCCGCCTGCCGGGTCGCCTGTCCGCTGACCCACGGGGCCTCCTGCTGGTTCGCCCAGGCGGGTGCGGATGCGTCGGGTCGGTTGGGTGGCGGGGGAGCCCAGCCCAGATCGGGGGTGGGTGTGGCGTACCCGCTGTCCTGCTGAGCCGGTCGGTCGCCGTACGGCGCCGGTCCGCCGCCGCCCGGCGGCACCTCGTCCGGCTCCTGGCCGGGGCGGTGCGGGCCCTCGGACGTCATGCGTGCGCCTCCTCCATCACATGTCGGCCGCCGTCGCCGATGTCTCGGCAGGGCAGCCGGCGGTGCCGGCGTACCGGCCGTGCCGGCTCCCCGCACCGTATCCCGGTTGCCGCCGGAGGGCTTCCGGGGAGCTGTGGCCATCACTGTCCGTCGCCGAGTGGTGTCGAGGTGCTTTCATCGCCTCGACACGTCCCTGAGCGTGGACGACGACCGAGCCCCACCGTACCGGGCGCTGCGGCGGGGCGGTATCCCGGTGTCAGTGCCCGCTCGACGCCGACGACCCGCCCGGGTTGCTTCCGGGCGGGTCGTCGATCTGGAGGAGGCGGATAACGTCCGTGTGGCGTCAGTGCATGTGACGCTGGGCGATGGCGAGGATCTCGTCGCGGACCGCGGGCGAACCGGCGGAGCGCAGCGCCCGCTCGATGGCGCGGGCGCGGCGGCTGGCGTCGCGGCGGTTGCGGATTCGCTCGATCATGCTCATGGGTCTCTCCTGCTGGCTATTCGGTTGTCGTCCCGTCGTTGTCTCAATTGAAGCGCGAGAAGCCCTCAGGGTCCAGCGATTATTAGGTGAGTTGGACCACCAGCCTAAGAATCTTAGGTGGAGCGTGGTCTCCGGCGGTACTTTCTTCGTGCAATGGCAACGGCCGGTGTGCCGGGCGTTAACCCGTGGCACACCGGCCGTCGCCGTGCTGGATCGGTCACGTCCAGGCGAGCAGCGCCGCCTCCGGATCGGCGAGGAAGTCACCCACGTCGCGCAGGAACTTCGAGCCCAGCTCACCGTCGATGATCCGGTGGTCGAAGGAGAGGCCGAGCGTGGTGACCAGGCGCGGCTTGACCTTGCCCTTGTGCACCCAGGGCAGTTCCCGGACCGCGCCGAAGGCCAGGATCGCCGACTCGCCCGGGGGCAGGATCGGCGTACCGGTGTCCACCCCGAACACGCCGACGTTGGTGATGGTCAGGGTGCCACCGGACATGTCGGCCGGCGACGTCCTGCCCGCCTTGGCCGTCTGCACCAGTTCCGTCAACGCGTCCGCCAGCTCGCGCAGCGACAACCGGCCGGCGTCCTTGACGTTCGGCACGATCAGGCCACGCTCGGTGGCCGCCGCGATGCCGAGGTTGACGTACTCCTTGACGACGATCTCGTCGCCCGCCCAGGTGGAGTTGACCAACGGATGCCGCTTGACCGCCAGCAGCATCGCCTTGGCGACCAGCAGCAGCGGCGAGACGCGCACGTCGCGCCACTCCCGCCGGGCACGCAGCCGGTCCAGGGCCTTCATCGCCCGGGTCACGTCGACGGTGAGGAACTCGGTGACGTGCGGGGCGGTGAAGGCCGAGCGAGACATGTTCTCGGCGGTGAGCCGGCGTACCCCCTTGACCGGGATGCGCTGCTCGCGGTCCGCGCCGAAACTCGCGGCCGTGGTCGCCGGGGCGCCGACCGGCGGCTCCGCCGGGGAAGACGCCCGCTGTACGTCCTCGCGGGTGATCGAGCCCGACGGCCCCGATCCGACCAGCGTGCCCAGGTCCACGCCGAGGTCCCTGGCGAGCTTGCGTACCGGCGGCTTGGCCAGCACCGGCCCACCGCCCCGGCCGTTGCCGCTCACCGCCGGGCCGGGCGAGACCGGAGTCGCCGGGATCGGTGCCGGAACCGGCGCGACCGGTGCGGCCTCGACGGGGACGGGCGTGGCCTGCGCCGCAGTGCTCCGGCGAGGACGGCGCTTGGCCGCGGTGGTGCGCGGGCCGTAGCCGACCAGGACGGCCGTCCGGCCGCCCGGGGCGGGACCGCCGATCAGGCCCGGCTCCACCGCCCCTCGGCCGGCGCGACCTCGACGGCGGCCAGCGAGGCCGCCGACGGGGCGGGCAGATCCGCGCCGGACGTCCCGGTGGTCGACTCGACCGGACCGGCGCCCGGATCGGTGTCGATCGCGATGATCGGCGTGCCGACCTCGACCGTGCTGCCTTCCGGGTGGAAGATCGCCTGGACCTGGCCGGCCCACTTCGCCGGGATCTCGACGGCCGCCTTCGCCGTCTCCACCTCGACGATCGGCTGGTTCAGCTCGATGGTGTCACCGACCTTGACCAGCCAGGCGAGGATCTCGCCCTCGGTCAGCCCCTCGCCCAGGTCGGGCAGGTTGAACTCCTTGATCCGAGACATGCCGCTCACCACCCGAAGGAGCGGTCGACGGCGTCGAGCACCCGGTCGAGGTCGGGGAGGTACTCCTCCTCCACCCGGGACGCCGGGTAGGGCGTGTCGAAGCCGGTCACCCGCAGCACCGGCGACTCCAGGGAGTAGAAGCACTGCTCGGTGATCCGTGCCGCGATTTCGGCGCCCATGCCCAGGTTGCCCGGGGCCTCGTGCACCACCACCGCGCGGCCGGTGCGCCGCACCGACTCGTACACGACGCCGAGGTCCAGCGGGGACAGCGTACGCAGGTCGACGACCTCCAGCTCCCGGCCGTCCTCGGCGGCGGCGGTCGCCGCGTCGAGGCAGGTACGCACCATCGGGCCGTACGCCAGCAGGGTGGCGTCGGTGCCCGCCCGCGCGACCCGGGCGGCGTGCAGCGGGTACGCCTGCGACAGCGGGGCCTCCAGGTCGACCTGCCCCTTCTCCCAGTAGCGTCGCTTCGGCTCCAGGAACACGATCGGGTCGTCCGACGTGATCGCCTGCTGGATCATCACGTACGCGTCCTGCGGGTTGGCGCAGGAGACGACCTTCAGGCCGGCGGTGTGCGCGAAGTACGCCTCGGGCGACTCCGAGTGGTGCTCCACGGCGCCGATGCCGCCGCCGAACGGGATCCGGATGACCATCGGGATGTTCAGCTTGCCGCGCGAGCGGTAGTGCATCTTCGCCACCTGCGACACGATCTGGTCGTACGCGGGGTAGACGAAGCCGTCGAACTGGATCTCGCAGACCGGCCGGTAGCCACGGATGGCCAGGCCGACGGCGGTGCCGATGATCCCGGACTCGGCGAGCGGGGTGTCGATCACCCGCTGGTCGCCGAAGTCCTTCTGGAGACCGTCGGTGATCCGGAAGACACCGCCGAGCTTGCCGACGTCCTCGCCCATGATGACGACCTTCGGGTCGTTCTCCAGGGCCCTGCGCAGACCGACATTGAGGGCCTTGCCGAGGGTGAGCGTCTCCGTGGCCATCAGTGTGCGCTCCCCTCGAACGACGCGAAGTACCGGCTGAACTCTGCGCGCTGCTCGTCGAGCAGGGGCGACCCGTTGGGGTAGACGTGGTCGAACATGGTGGCGGGCTCCGGGTTCGGCATCGCCAGCACCCGCTCGCGCAGGTCCACCGCCTCCCGGCGGGCCTGCTCGTCCACCTCCGTGAAGAAGCCGGTGTCGGCGATCTTCTCCCGCTCCAGGAAGGTCTTCATCCGGGCGATCGGGTCCTTGGCCTGCCACGCCTCGACCTCGCTCGCGATGCGGTAGCGGGTCGGGTCGTCGGAGGTGGTGTGCGCGCCCATCCGGTACGTGTACGCCTCGATCAGGCTCGGGCCCTGCCCGTGCCGGGCGTTGTCCAGCGCCTGCCGGGTCACCGCGTAGGTGGCCAGCACGTCGTTGCCGTCCACCCGGATGCCGGGGAAGCCGAAGCCGGCCGCGCGCCGGTAGAGCGGGATGCGGGTCTGCCGCTCCAGCGGCTCGGAGATGGCGTACTGGTTGTTCTGGCAGAAGAACACCAGGGGCGAGTTGAACACGCCGGCCCAGACGAACGCCTCGTTCACGTCACCCTGGCTGGTGGCGCCGTCGCCGAAGTAGGCGATCACCGCCTCGCCGTCGTCGGTGCCGGTCCGGCCGTCCATCGCGACGCCCATGGCGTACCCGGTCGCGTGCAGGGTCTGCGCCCCGATCACGATCGTGTACATGTTGAACTTGAACTCGTTCGGATCCCAGCCGCCCTGGTCGACGCCGCGGAACAGGCCCAGCGGCATGATCGGGTCGATGCCCCGGCAGTAGAGCACGCCGTGCTCGCGGTAGGTGGGAAAGGCCATGTCCTGCGTACGCAGGGCCCGGCCCGAACCGACCTGGGCCGCCTCCTGGCCGAGCAGGCTCGCCCAGATGCCCAGCTCGCCCTGCCGTTGCAGGGCCGTGGCCTCGGCGTCCAGCTTGCGGACCAGCACCAGGTCGCGATAGAGGCCGCGGTACTCCTCGTCGGTGAAGTCGACCCGGTACTCGATGCCGTCCGGACCAATGACGCTGTCGATCCGCTCGCCCGCAGGGGTGAGCAGCTGCACCAGCTCCGGGTCGCCGCTGCTGGCCTTCCTGGTTCGGGGTGCGGCTCGCCGGCCGCGGGTGCTGGCCCCGGGGTCGCCCTTTGCCATCCGTCTCTCCCTGTCGTGTCTGCGTCGGCACCGGGGGGTCACCCGGCCGCGCGACTCGTGCGCCCGATTCCGGCTGGTGCCGGGATCGGTTCCTGGCGGCCGGGCCTAGCCCCGGTAGGGGTTGCCGCGCGGCATGAGCCGGATTCCATGGCCGAACCCGGTTCGGGAGCGCCGGTGCCCAGTCGCGCCTGCCGCATGGGTGCGCGGAGGTCGCGGCTGCGCTGCCGCCGTGGCTCCATACTCGCATCAGAGGTGAGTCCTCCCACACTCCACCTGCCCCGCACCTCAGGCGCGGCCCGCTTCGTTACCCGAAATACCGGACTGTCTGGTCGAGCGACGCGCGACCGATCCGGTGATGATTCGTCACTATTCGGCCAGATACGCGTGTCGACACGCGGTGTGGGGTTGGCCGACGCAGAGTCACTGACCCAGGCTGTTCGCGCGGGCCCGATCCAGCTCCGGCGGCCCGCCGGGCTCGCTCTGGCGGGCCCGGTCAGGGGCGACGACGAGGAGTGCGTGGTGTCCGAACCAGGTGCAGGTCCCGGGGGGCCGATCCTCGGCCGGCACCGGATGCCCGGCGGCTACCGCCGCGTGGTGGGTGCACACCGCGCCGCGCGCACCAGCGGGCCGGCCCGGGGTTACCTGTTGACCGTGGCCCTGCTCGCCGGCACGGCCTCGATGCCGGTGCTGGCCGCGATCAGCACCGGATCGGCGACGGTCGGCAGCACGGCGCTGCCGGACAGCGGCACGCCGTTCATCCCGACGCCCTCGATCGGTCCGGTGGTTGTCCCGCCGCCACCGACCACCACCCCGCCGACCACCACCCCGACGGCCACCGTGTCGGCGGTGCCGGCGGTCGAGCCGGCGGCGGACCGGCCGCGTCCGGTGCCCGCCCCGTCGGCCGAGCCGGTGCCGGCACGTCACCCCGAGCCGCCGGCGACCGTACCCGCGCCGCCCACCAACACGCCCGCCCCACGGCCGGCACCCACCCCGATCCGCACGCCCGCGCCCTCGTCGACCGCGACACCACCGGGCGGCTCGCCGTCGCCGACCAGCGATCCACCCACGGCATCGGCCGGTCCGAGCGGTTCCGTCGAGCCGAGCGGTTCCGTCGAGCCGAGCGGTTCCGTCGAGCCGAGCGCGTCGAGCGACCCACCGCCGACGACGGAGCCGACCGCGCCGGGTGACCCGTCGGCGTCGGCTGACCCGTCGGCACCGGTGGCGCCGACCGAGTCGAGTGACCCGTCCGCACCGGTGGCGCCGACCGAGTCGAGTCACCCGCCGACGGCCGGGCCGACCGCGTCGGTCGTCCCGACCGGCAGCGTCCCGCCCGAGGCTTCGCCGACCAACGTCAGCACCGAACCCGTGCTGCCCTCCACGCCGGAGCGCAGCGGCAGCGCACGTTCCCGGGCCGGGATCCGCCTCCGGCACCGCCGGACGTCCGGCGCGGGTCCGTCCGCCGGAGCCGGTCTGCCGGCCGCCCGCTGAGGCGCCACGGGCGCACCGGCCGGCCGGCTGGACGGATCCGCGTGCCGCTCAACCGTCGTCGGCGAGCCGGTGCCGGTTGGCCTCTATCCAGGCGTCGAGGGCGGCCGGGTCGTCCGGGTCGACGCCATCGGCCATCAACTGAGCCACCGCGGCGGTGGCCGGGCTGCGCCGCTCACCGGTCGCGTAGAGCCGGACGAACTCCGGCACCATCTCCTCGATCGCGGCGTCGGTCCCGGTGACGGCCGACTCGGGCAGTCCGCGCCGGCGGGCCGCGTACCCGGCCCAGGCCCGCAGCACCCGGGGCAACATCGCCGCGTCGTCCATGTCCAGCACGGCTCGGCGGTGCACCCAGTCGAGCAGGAAGAGCCCGGCGACGGTCGGACTCCACCGCAACGGATCGGCGTCCGGGAAGGTGGCCGCGTGGTCGAGCACCAGGCCCAGGCAGAAGTGCAGGGAGGCCAGATCGGCGCCGTCGACGGCGTCCAGCCCGGAGCGGGCCGCGTCCGGGGAGGCCAGGAAGCGGCGGATCTCCGCGGCCCGCTCGGCGTCCGGCAGCGGTTCGTCGGGCAACCGGGGCGGCGGCGCGGTCGCGGCCGGCAGGACCGCGAGGCGGGCACCGACGAGCGCACGGTCGGTGGCCAGCGAACCGGCGCCGGGCAGCTGACCGAGCTGGTCGGTGACCGTCAGGTGCCGGCTCACCTCGTCGCGCATCCGGGTCGGGCTCTCCTCCCGGAACCAGGTCAGCTCGTCGTCGGCGCACAGCTGCCGGACCTGCTCCAGGATCCGGCCGGCCGGCCCGCCGACGAAGACGTCCTTGGTGATGCCGATGTTGTGGTCGACGAGCGCCACCAGTGCGTGTTCCGGCCCACCCGAGGCGTCGTCGTAGGCAAAGGTCGCGAGGTAGGAGGTCTGGTCGCCGTACACGTCGCCGTATGCCCAGGTGCCGGTGAGGTGCACCCGGCCGAGCTGCCCGGACCAGGCGGGTGCGGTCGCTCCCGGGCGGACCCGGTCCGCGCCGTCCGCGTCCGGCACCAGGGCGGCGAAGACCGCCCGGACGGTGGTCGCCGCGGCGGCCCGCCGCCGCGAGGTGGCGGCGAGGAAGCCGCCGACGAAATCGCGTACCGCCGCCTCCCGGTCCGTCTCCGCGACCTCGTAAACGCTGCCCAGCAGTGCCGCGCCGAGCATCTCCGCGTCAAGGGCCGAATCGAGTTTGGTCACGTCGCGTGCGGCGTGCAGCACCGCGTCGTAGGGGGTCTGAGGCGTGGCCATGCTTCGACCCTACGCCGCTCGCTGTCCGGCGACGCGCTGAGCGGACCGACCGGCGAGGCGCCCGGCCGCGCGGTGCGCGAACCGACCCGGCGCCCCGGGTGCCGCCTCACCGGTGCCGGGCGACCTCCAGGACGGTGCGCGCGTCGGCGTGCGCGGCGATCACGGCCCGCACCGGGGCGAGCACGTGCTGGTCGCCGACCATGGCGACCGCCCTGGTCAGCTGCGTTTCGGCCCGCTGCCGGGCCCGCCGGGCGGCCCACCGGGTCACCGGGCGGGTCAGGGCCGCCACCAGCAGCCCGGTCAGCAGTCCGCCGAGCAGCAGCAGTGTGGGCACCGGCACCTCGCCGACCATCGGGTGCCGCAGCTCCGGCAACCCCAGGGCCCGCATGGCATAGCCGAGGAGCAGCCAGCCCAGCCCGGCAACCGCGGCGAGGGTCACCAGCCACTGCACTCCGCCGACCAGGCGCCACCAGGCGCGGGGGCGGCTCAGGTCGAGGTCGGCACCGGCGAGCGCGCGGTCCAGGGCGTCCGGCAGGTCGCCGAGGCGGGACCGGGCCGCCGCGGTCACCGCGTTCGGCCAGGCGCTCGGCAGCCCGGCGCCGGCCTGCTCGGCCACCGTTCGCAGCGCCAGCGCCAGCGCGGACTTGTCGGCGGCGCTGGGCTCGGGTACGGACGTCGCGGCGACCAGGCTCGCCGCCGGATCACCACCCTGCGGCCCCGGCAGGTGCAGCCGGCGCAGCGGATCGGGCCGCAGCCGCCGCCAGGACCGCACCAGCGGCCAGCCGGTGGCCGCCGCGGCACGGTGCTGGTACGTCTGCTCGACCGCCTCCACCACCGTCGGCACCCCCGCTGCGCGGGCCAGCGCGCGATCCAGCGCGGTGACCGCGGGATCGTCCGTCGGCAGCGCCGTCCGGGGCGCGCCGACCATGTCGTCCAGGGTGGCGACGACGGCGTCCACGTCGCCGGAGAGCCGGCGCAGCGCGGCCTGCCGCTCGGCCACGGTGCGTTGCAGCGCCGCCCGCAACCCCTCCGGGCCGGTCGGGTCGGCGACCGTCGCGGCCAGCAGCGACACCCCGTCCAGCCCGTCCGCGTCGAGGAGCCGGCGCAGGTCGGCGAGGACCCGGGGCACCTCGGCCGGGGGCAGCCGATCGGTCTGGTTGAGCACGACCAGGGTGACGTCCCGGTGCCGGCTGAATTCGCGGAGGTAGCTGCGGTGGACCACCCGGTCGGCGTACTTCTGCGGGTCGACCACCCAGACCACGAGGTCCACCAGGCCGAGCAGCCGGTCCACCTCCAGCCGGTGCGAGTGCTGGACGGAGTCGAAGTCCGGCAGGTCGAGCAGGATCAGACCGTGCAGTGTGGACTCGTCGTCGCCGTCCAGCAGGCTCTCCCGGACGAAGCGATGCCGCGGTAGCACGCCGAGCCAGTCGAGCAGCCGGGTGCCGCCGTCGAGCGGCCCCCAGACGCAGGCGTGGGTCACCCCGGTGGTCGGCCGGCGTACCCCGACGGGGGACAGGTCCATCCGCGCCATCGCGTTGAACAGGCTCGACTTGCCGCTGCCGGTCGTGCCGGCCAGGGCGACGACGGTGTGGTCCCGGGACAGGGCCAGCCGGGTCGCGGCCCGTTCGACCAGGGTGCGGGCCGGAACCAGCGGGGTGTCCGGCAGGTGGCCGTCGACGATGCCGAGGAACCGCTGCACCGCCTCCAGCCGGGCGAACAACTGGTCGGCGTCGACCCGCCCGTCGGCCACCCGGAGCGCCTCACGGAGGCGCCCGCCCATGCCGGTCACCGCAGTTCCCGACCGGCATCCGGGGCGTCCGCGCCCGCCGGCCCGCCGAGCGCGCCGGCGGCATCGGCGAATCCGCTGCTGCGTCGGGCCGCCTCCACCCGTCCGGCCGCCCGGCGCAGTGCCGGTGCGGTCCCCGCCGCCGGCCGGGCCTGGTCCGTCCGGGAGAGATACCGGGCGGCCTCGGTGTCCAGCAGGCCCTGCACCCGCTCCAGGAGGTCCTCCCGGGCCTTGCTGGCCAGCGTGCGTACGGCCTGGTCGCCGAAGACGGCCTGGAGCACCGCCTGGCCGGCGACGGTGGTGCCGGCCCCGGTGGCGACCTCCAGGCCGGTCGGGATGAACGCCGTCGAGGCGAAGACCGCGATCATCACGACCAGTCCGGTGGCGTTGACCGCGTACGCCGCCGTGCGGGCCACGAAACGTCGGTCGCCGCCCTCGGTCCGGACCAGCTCCAGCACGCCGCGCTGCCAGTCCCGAACCAGCCGCTCGGCTCGCTCGGGCAGCTCGGCGGAATGATGGGCGAGGTCCGGTTCGAGCAGTGCGGCCCCGGCCGGATGCGCCTTCCACCCGGTGTACGCGTGCTCGGCCGCTTCGGCGGCCACGCCCCGCAGCAAGGTCACCAGTTGGGACTCGATCGCGTCGCGCAGTTCGGCGGCCGGCGGCGGACGCCCGGTGAACGCGGCCACGACGCGGTCGCGCAGCCGGCCGATCCGCGCCTCCAGGCTGCGGAAGAGGTCGCTCGTGCCGATGAACTCCTGCCAACGGGCAAGCACCTCGCCACGGAGCAGCCGGCCGTCGCGCAGCCCCTGGTCGACCGTCCGGTTCGCGGCCCGGTACGCCGCGCGTACCCGATCGTCCAGCGCGTCCGCGGCGGCCACCTGCTCGTCGGCGGCCACGGCCAGGCTCTCGACGGAGGGTTGCAGGGCGGCCAGCGCGCCGCCCAGGGTCTGCCGGACGACCGCCGAGCGGGCGTCCGCGTCGGCGGCGAGTCGGGCGAACCAGCCCGCCAGCGGTGCGGTGGCCCGGCCGGGCAGCAGGCCCTGCCCGTCGACCCAGGTCTCCGGCAGCACGAACAGCGGTGCCGAGCCGAGGTCCTGCTCGGCCAGCATCTCGGCGAGGTGGGCGGCGACCTCGTCGGTCGCCTCCACCGGCACCCGGTCGAGCACCAGGGCGATCACCGCGCCTCGGGCCCGCGCACCGCGCAGCAGGTCCCAGGGGACCGCGTCGGCATACCGGGCGGCGGTGGTGACGAAGAGCCAGAGGTCGGCGGCGGCGAGGAGCTGGCCGGCCAGCGCCCGGTTGGCGTCGACCACGGAGTCGATGTCGGGCGCGTCCAGGAACGCCAGCCCCGGGGGGAGGGCGGGGGCGGTGACCAGGTGCAGGGTGCGGGGGTCGCCGCTGGGCTGGCTGGTGCGGGTCAGCCCGGGCAGCAACTCGCCACGGCGGAACCAGGGCGAGTCGGCGGGGTTGCAGACCAGGACCGGGGAGCGGGTGGTCGGCCGCAGCACCCCGGCGACGCTGACCCGGGCCTGCACCAGACTGTTGATCAGGGTCGACTTGCCGGCGCCGGTGGAGCCGCCGACCACCACGAGCAGCGGGGCGTCGAGGCGGGCGAGGCGGGGCAGCAGGTAGTCGTCGAGCTGGTCGGCGAGCGCGGCACCGATTCGTCCGGCTGGTTCGGCGGAGGGCAGAACCAGCGGGAACCGGGCCGCGCCGATCGCGGCCCGCAGGCCGGTCAGGGCGTCCGGCAGGGCGTCGTCCCCGCTGGCCGCGGGCCGGTCCTCCCCGGCGCCGGTGAGGCCGGTGCGGGCTGCGACGGCGGGCGTGCCGGACAGTGAGTCGGTATCGCCATTCGTCGTCACCGCTAAAGCGTGCCCGACCGACACAAGGTAAGACAACCAGTCGGTAGCGACCGGCGAGTTGCGCCCATCCGGCTCAACCTTGACTTGACGATTTGCGGGGACGTGGCACTATTGAGTCAAGTTCACTCAACTTGGGGTGGGGTCGCCGAGGGCGGCACCCGCCGCGCAGTGCGACGGGAGGGCCCGTCACCTGCTCAACGTTACGAAGCGAGGAAGCGAAGATGGCACGTGCGGTCGGCATCGACCTCGGCACGACGAACTCCTGCGTCAGCGTCCTGGAGGGCGGTGAGCCCACCGTCATCGCCAACGCTGAGGGCTCGCGGACGACCCCGTCGATCGTCGCGTTCGCCCGCAACGGCGAGGTGCTCGTCGGCGAGGTCGCCAAGCGTCAGGCGGTGACGAACCCGGACCGGACGATCCGCTCGGTCAAGCGGGAGATCGGCACCAACTGGTCCGTCGACATCGACGGCAAGAAGTACACCCCGCAGGAGATCTCGGCCCGCACCCTGATGAAGCTCAAGCGGGACGCGGAGGCATACCTGGGCGAGCAGATCACCGATGCGGTGATCACCGTCCCGGCCTACTTCAACGACGGCCAGCGCCAGGCCACCAAGGAGGCCGGTGAGATCGCCGGCTTCAACGTGCTGCGGATCGTCAACGAGCCGACCGCGGCCGCCCTGGCATACGGGCTGGACAAGGGCTCCAAGGAGCAGACCGTCCTGGTCTTCGACCTCGGCGGTGGCACCTTCGACGTGTCGCTGCTGGAACTGGCCGAGGGCGTCATCGAGGTCAAGTCGACAAGCGGTGACAACCTGCTCGGTGGTGACGACTGGGACCAGCGGATCATCGACCACCTGGTGAAGACCTTCCGGGGCGAGCACGGCATCGACCTGGCCCAGGACAAGATGGCGATGCAGCGGCTCAAGGAGGCCGCCGAGAAGGCGAAGATCGAGCTGTCCGCCGCGACCACCACCAACATCAACCTGCCCTACATCACCGCCGGTGCCGCCGGCCCGCTGCACCTGGACGTGACGCTCAGCCGGGCCGAGTTCCAGCGCATGACGCAGGACCTGCTGGACCGCTGCAAGGGTCCGTTCGAGCAGGCGGTGAAGGACGCGGGGATCAAGATCTCCGATGTCGACCACGTGATCCTGGTCGGCGGTTCGACCCGGATGCCGGCCGTGACCGAGCTGGTCAAGCAGCTCACCGGCAAGGAGCCCAACAAGGGCGTCAACCCGGATGAGGTCGTCGCCGTCGGCGCCGCCCTCCAGGCCGGTGTGCTCAAGGGCGAGGTCAAGGACGTCCTGCTGCTCGACGTGACCCCGCTGAGCCTGGGCATCGAGACCAAGGGCGGCATCTTCACCAAGCTGATCGAGCGCAACACCACCATCCCGACCAAGCGCTCCGAGGTGTTCACCACCGCCGACGACAACCAGCCGTCGGTGCTGATCCAGGTCTTCCAGGGCGAGCGCGAGATCGCCGCGTACAACAAGAAGCTCGGCACCTTCGAGCTGACCGGCCTGCCGCCGGCCCCGCGCGGTGTGCCGCAGATCGAGGTCACCTTCGACATCGACGCCAACGGCATCGTCAACGTCCACGCGAAGGACCTGGGCACCGGCAAGGAACAGAAGATGACCATCACCGGCGGCTCCTCGTTGCCGAAGGACGACATCGAGCGGATGCGTCGGGACGCCGAGGAACACGCGGAGGAGGACAAGCGCCGCCGCGACGAGGCCGAGAGCCGCAACGTGGCCGAGGCCCTGCAGTGGCAGACCGAGAAGTTCCTCGCCGAGAACGGTGACAAGCTCCCGGCAGAGAACCGCGACAAGCTCAACGAGGCGCTCGGTGAGCTGCGCGGCGCCCTCGGTGGCAGCGACATCGAGAAGATCAAGTCGGCGCACGAGCGGCTCGCGCAGGTCTCGCAGGAGGCCGGCTCGCTGCTCTACGCCCAGCAGGCCGAGCAGCCCCCGACGGAGGACGCGGCCGGCGCCGGCGCAGCCGGTCCGGGTGCGGCCGGCGGTGGGCAGGCCGGTGGCGCGCGACCCGGTGCGGACGACGTGGTCGACGCGGAGATCGTGGACGAGGACAAGAAGTGACGGTCCTGGCGACCCGAGCTCACGGGCAGAGGGATGAGGTAGTCGTATGACGGAGAAGCCACGAGCCGCCGACCCGGGCCGCACCGGGTCGGCGCCGGGTGGCTCGGCGTCCGAGCCGGCCGCCGGCGACGCGCCGCGGGTCGTCATCCGCAACAACCGCAAGATCAGCCAGATCCGGGAGCCCGACGGTACGGCCGCCGACGCCGGGCCCGACGTCCCGGCGGAGGGTCTGGTCGAGGACGCCGAGGTGGTCGTCGACTCGATCGAGGTCGAGGCCGGCGCGCTGAGCGAATCGTCCTCCAGCGAGGGCCCGGCGGTGGTGGACGCCCCGGCGCAACCCGCCGATGAGCCCTCGGAATCGGCCGGTGGTGGCGGCGGGCTCGGCGCCGAACTGGAAGCGCTCCGCGCCGAGATGGAGGAGCGCACGCGGGATCTGCAACGGGTGTCGGCCGAGTACGCCAACTACCGCAAGCGGGTCGAGCGTGACCGTGGCCTGGTCACC
Organism: Micromonospora tarapacensis; assembly: GCF_019697375.1. NCBI lineage: Bacteria > Bacillati > Actinomycetota > Actinomycetes > Micromonosporales > Micromonosporaceae > Micromonospora > Micromonospora tarapacensis. The sequence goes on from NZ_JAHCDI010000004.1 coordinate 5,252,804, forward strand.
GAGCAGGCGACCGGCTCGGTGCTCGCCGCGCTGCTGCCGATCCTGGACGATCTCGACCGGGCCCGGGAACACGGCGATCTGGTCGGCCCGTTCGGTGCGGTGGCGGACCAGCTGACCACCGCGCTGGGCAAGTTCGGGTTGACCCCGTTCGGTGAGCAGGGCGACCCGTTCGACCCGACGCGGCACGAGGCGGTGGCCCATCAGACCTCGGCCGACGTCAGCGAGCCGACCTGCGTGCAGGTGATGCGTCGGGGCTACCAGATCGGTGAGCGACTGTTGCGGCCCGCGCTGGTCGCGGTCGCCGAGCCGGAATAGTGCGTGATGGTGACCCGGTCGCCCCGCCCGCCGATACCCGGTGGGCGGGGCGACCCGGACCCGGAGGCGGGGAGGAGGTGCCCGAGTGAGTTCCAAGGACTGGATCGAGAAGGACTACTACGCGGTCCTGGGCGTGGCCAAGTCCGCCCCCGCTGACGAGATCAAGAAGGCGTACCGGAAGCTGGCCCGCGAATCGCACCCGGACCACAACCCCGGTGACACCAGGGCCGAGGAACGCTTCAAAACGGTCTCCGAGGCGTACGCGGTGCTCGGCGACGACGCGAAGCGCCGCGAGTACGACGAGATGCGCTCGCTGTTCGGCTCGGGCGCGTTCCGGCGTGGCGCCCGCCAGCCGGGCCAGCCGGGCGGCGTGCCGTTCGACGTCTCCGACCTGTTCGACGGCGGGCAGCCCGGCGGTGGCCGGTTCGCCGGTGGCGGCATCTCCGACCTGTTCAGCTCGATCTTCTCGGGCGCCGGCGGTGGTGCGGGCGCACCCGGCCCGGCCCGCGGGCGCGACATCGAGACCGAGGTGGCGCTCGACTTCGACGACGCCGTCCGGGGGGTGACCCTGCCGTTGACGCTCCGGGCGCCCGGCGTCTGCGACACCTGCCACGGCAACGGCGCCAAGCCCGGCACCCGGCCGCGGGCCTGCCCGGTCTGCCGTGGGGCCGGAGTGACCACCCGGAACCAGGGCGCGTTCAGCTTCTCCGAGCCGTGTCGCAACTGCCAGGGCGTCGGCACGGTGGTGGACGAGAAGTGTCCCGAGTGCCAGGGCACCGGCGGGGTCACCAAGACCCGGACGCTCAACGTCCGGTTCCCGGCCGGGGTGGCCGACGGCCAGCGGATCCGGCTGGCCGGCCGGGGCGAGCCGGGCGAGCGCGGCGGCCCCGCGGGTGACCTGTTCGTGCACGTGAAGGTCCGGCCGGACGAGCTGTTCGGGCGCACCGGTGACGACCTCACCCTGACCGTCCCGATCACGTTCGCGGAGGCCGTGCTCGGCACCGACCTGCGGGTGCCGACCCTCGACGGTGCGGTGACCCTGCGGGTGCCACCGGGTACGCCGAGCGGGCGGATCCTGCGAGCCCGGGGCAAGGGGGTCAGCCGCCGCGACGGTCAGGCCGGTGACCTGCTGGTCACCCTCGACGTGGTGGTGCCGGCACGAGTCTCGGACGAGGCACGGGCAGCCCTTGAGACGTTCGCCGAGCAGACCCCGCCGGCGGCTCGGGAACACCTCGACGTACGGGTGCGTCGGTTCGGTTGATCGGTGAAGCGGTGCGGAGGTGAGCGGGATGAACGGGTTCATCGGGTCGGATGACCCTGCCTACGAGGCCAAGGTGCTCATGATCTCGGTTGCGGCGCGGATGGCGGGGATGCACCCGCAGACGCTTCGCCAGTACGACCGGCTCGGCCTGGTCCAGGCCGGTCGGGCGGCCGGTGGTGGGCGGCGGTACAGCGTCCGGGACGTGGTGCTGCTGCGTGAGGTGCAGCGGCTCAGCCAGGACGACGGGGTCAACCTCGCCGGGATCAAGCGGATCATCGGGTTGGAGCAGCTGCTGGAGCAGGCGCAGCACCGGCTCGCCCAGCTTGAGGCCGAACTCGATGCCGCGTACCGGCGGGTGGCCGAACTGGAGTCGCTGGCCCGCTTCCCCGGTCGTGACCTGGTCCCGACCAACCAGACCTCGACCGCCCTGGTGGTCTGGCGTCCCCGCCGCAGTCCCGGCCGCTGACCGGAGCCCGCCCGGGGGTTGCCGCACTTTCCCGAAACCCGAGTGCGAGCCGGCTCACCTCCGCTAGCCTCGAAATCAGATCCAACTATCCCAATCCGGACTCCTAGCGTGGCGGGGGGCGCCGTGACGGAATCGGCGAAGAAGGTGGCCGAAGAGGCGGAACATCGGCTTGACAACCTGGCCGAGGACGTCCGGAAGCGATTCGATCGGATCACCCAGGGGCGCCTCTCCGACCAGGTGAAGGCCGGCAGGTTCAGCGGACGCGCCGGCCCGGGCGGACACGGCGCCGGCTGGGCGCGTACCGACCAGCACCGCCGCCAGCGGGGCGGATCGGACAGCTGAGGATCCGCCGTCGTGCGGGCCGGGAGCCACGGGGGGTCCCGGCCCGTTCGCCGGCTGGCCGGGGGGCAATCCACGAACCGGAGCTGGACCTCAGAGGCGACGGTTCTCCCGAACCAGCCCGCCCTCGCACCACTCCCGGTAGACGAACATCTCCGGCCGGGTGAGCAGCACCCGGCTGTTGTGGGCCCAGGTCCGCATCATCTCGTCGCCGTTGCGCCCGGCCTGGTCCACCAGCTTGCGAAAGCGCCGTTTCGGATGGGCCCGGAAATTCGTCCGGATCCCGTCCGCGGCGTAGATGTAGAGGCAGTGCAGCGCGAACCGCCGAGCCGGGCAGCGCGTGTCCATCGCCAACTCGAACAGCGTCATCACCAGCCGGTCACCGGAGACCAGCAGGTCCCAGTCGGGTGGCATGGACGTCAACGGGACGGAATCCGGGTGGTATGCCCACGCTCGCAACTCCGCCGGGGTCGGGTCGACGGGGTTGGCAAAGCCGTGGAACGCTGACTCCTGCACGCTCACCGGCCAACCTTCCGCTCTCGCCCACGGGGGCGTCCGCCCGCCGTGAACCCTGGCTGCTGGGGCGAAACGTTAACGCGTACTGGTGAGTCACGGGTAGCCCCCGCGGGTGGCAATTCGGCATCTGTCCGCCATCCGGGAACGGCCGGGGCACGAACCACCGGCCGCCACCGGTTCATTCGGCCACCGGCGCCGGGCTCGCCCGCTGGGCCCTGGCCCGCCCGCGGAGCCACTGCTTGAACCAGTTCAGGTCCGGCAACCGGGCGAGCATCGGCCCGGTCACCACCGTGATGAGCACGTACGCCGTGGCGAGCGCCGCCAGCTGAGGCTCGACGCTGCCGGCGGCCACCGCCAGCCCGGCGATGACGATGGAGAACTCTCCCCGGGGTACGAGTGCCAGCCCGGCGCGCCAGCGTCCCGGCTCGGCGATTCCGGCCCGCCGGGCCGCCAGGTAGCCGGTCAGGGTCTTCGTTCCCATCGTCACCACTGCGAGCAGCAGCGCCGGCAGCAGCACCGGCGGGATGTCCCGCGGGTCGGTGACCAGGCCGAAGAAGACGAAGAAGACGGCGGCGAACAGGTCCCGCAGCGGCGTCAGCAGCTGCGTGGCGTGGTGGGCGACCGGCCCGGAGAGCGCGATGCCGACCAGGAACGCGCCGACCGCCGCCGACACCTGAAGCTTCGCCGCGAGCCCGGCCACCAGCAGGGTCAGGCCGAGCACCCCGAGCAGCAGTGCCTCGGCGTCGTCGGCCGACATGAAACGGGAGATGACCTTGCCGTACCGGACGGCGACCACCAGCACCGCGATCACGGTCAGTACCGCGACGCCCAGGCCGAGGCCGCCCTTGGCCAGACCGACGCCGGCCAGCAGGGCGGTCACCAGGGGCAGGTAGAACGCCATCGCCAGGTCCTCGATCACCAGCACCGAGAGGACCACCGGCGTCTCCCGGTTACCGAGCCGGCCCAGGTCGGCGAGAACCTTGGCGATCACGCCGGAGGACGAGATCCAGGTGATCCCGGCGAGCACCACCGCGGAGACCCAACCCCAGCCGAGCAGCAGCGCGAAGGCCGCCCCCGGCAGTGCGTTGAGCAGCACGTCGATCAGGCCGGCCGGCGCGGACGCTCGGAGGTTGCCGACCAGTTCGCTGGCCGAGTACTCCAGGCCGAGCATCACCAGCAGCAGGATCACGCCGATCTCCGCGCCGACGGCGAAGAACTCCTCGCTGGCGTTGAGTTCCACGATGCCGCCGTGGCCGAAGGCGAGGCCGGCGAGCAGGTACAGCGGGATCGGCGACAGGCCGATCCGGCGGCTGAGCCGGCCGAGCAGACCGAGCAGGAACAGCAGCGCGCCGACTTCGACGAGCAGGGTCGTGGTTTCGTGCATCCGCGCCTCAGCCGTCCGGATCGCCGTCGGCGAAGATGGCCGTCACCGCGTCGAGACCGTGGCGGGTCCCGACGACGACCACCACGTCGCCGGCGGCGAACCGGAACGAGGGAGCCGGAGAGACGTTCACCTCGCCGTCGCGCAGCACGGCCACGATCGAGGCGCCGGTGCGCGTCCGGGCCTTCGTGTCCCCCAGCTGCCGATTGACGTACGGCGAGGAGGCCGGAATCGCGACCTGCTCGGTGAGCAGCCCGGCGGCCTGCTCCCGCAGCCCGGAGAGCTGGCCGAGCATCAGCGACGCGCCGAGAATGTCGGCCAGCGCCTCCGCCTCGTCATCGGTGAGCGGGATGTCCGCCGCGCAGGCGTCCGGGTCATCCGGGTCGTAGAGGACGAGGTCCCGCCGGCCGTTGCGATGGGAGACGACGCCGAGGCGGCGACCCGACTCCGTCACCATGTCGTGGCGGACACCGATCCCCGGTAAGGCAGTCTGTTCGACACGTACTCGCACGAGCTCAGGCTACCTCTCGCGTCGGAGGCCGAATGACCATGCGTCGGGCCCGCAACCTGGAGGGCGACTGACAGCTGATGTGACCCAGGTCACGGTTAAGGTTGAGTGGAATAGACTCAAGTCTGGTTGTGTCTGTCTCAGTGGACACGCCGATCCAGGGGAGCCCATGAACACCGAACGCCTCACCACCAAGAGCCGCGAGACCATCACCGGCGCGGTTGCGCTGGCGAACCAGCGCGGGCACGCCACCGTCGAACCGTGGCACCTGCTGCTGTCGCTGCTGGAGACCGAGGGCTCGACCGCTGCCGGTCTGTTGCGCGCCGTCGGGGCCGACCCCGCCGAGCTGCGCCGGGCCGCGCGGCGGGCCGTCGACACGTTGCCCACCGTCCGCGGCTCCAGCATTGCCGAGCCGACACTGGCCCGCGAGTTCGTCAACGCCATCGGCGCCGCCGAGCAGATCGCCCGGCCGCTGGGCGACGAGTACACCTCCACCGAGCACCTGCTCGCCGGGCTGGCCCGGGTCGGTGGTGCCGTCGCCGGCACGCTGAAGGCCGCCGGTGCCACCGAGGAGAGCCTGGTCGCCGCCTTCCCTCAGGTGCGTGGTGGGGACCGTCGGGTGACCAGCGCCGACCCGGAGCAGACCTACCAGGCGCTGGCCAAGTACGGCGTCGACCTGACCGCGAGCGCGCGGGACGGCAAGATCGACCCGGTGATCGGCCGGGACTCCGAGATCCGTCGGGTGATCCAGGTGCTGTCCCGGCGTACCAAGAACAACCCGGTGCTGATCGGCGAGCCCGGCGTCGGCAAGACCGCGATCGTCGAGGGCCTGGCCCAGCGGATCGTCGCCGGTGACGTGCCCGAGTCGCTGCGCGACAAGAAGCTGGTCTCGCTCGACCTCGGCGCGATGGTCGCCGGTGCGTCGTACCGGGGCCAGTTCGAGGAGCGGTTGAAGTCCGTGCTGGAGGAGATCAAGAACTCCGACGGCCAGGTCATCACCTTCCTCGACGAGCTGCACACCGTGGTCGGCGCCGGCAAGGGCGAGGGCTCGATGGACGCCGGCAACATGCTCAAGCCGATGCTGGCCCGTGGTGAGCTGCGTATGGTCGGCGCCACCACGCTGGACGAGTACCGCGAGCACATCGAGAAGGACCCGGCCCTGGAACGCCGCTTCCAGCCGGTGCTGGTCGGTGAGCCCACCGTGGAGGACACCATCGGCATCCTGCGCGGGCTCAAGGAGCGCTACGAGGTGCACCACGGCGTACGCATCACCGACGCCGCCCTGGTGGCCGCCGCCACCCTCTCCGACCGGTACATCACCGACCGGTTCCTGCCCGACAAGGCGATCGACCTGGTCGACGAGTCGGCGTCCCGACTCCGGATGGAGATCGACTCGCGTCCGGTGGAGGTGGACGAGATCGAGCGGGCGGTGCGCCGGCTGGAGATCGAGGAGATGGCACTGGCCAAGGAGCCGGATGCCGCATCGGCCGAGCGCCTGGAGCGGCTGCGCAAGGAGTTGGCCGACAAGCGCGAGCAGCTCACCGCCCTCTCCGAGCGTTGGCAGCTGGAGAAGAGCCACATCACCAAGCTCTCCACCGCCAAGGAGGAGTTGGAGCGGCTCGGCGGCGAGGCCGAGCGGGCCGAGCGCGATGGCGAGCTGGAACGCGCCGCCGAGCTGCGCTACGGCCGGATTCCCGCGCTCAAGGCCGAACTGGCCACCGCCGAGGAGGAACTGGCCGGGCTCCAGTCCGCCGGCGCGATGCTCAAGGAGGAGGTCGGTGCGGACGACATCGCCGCCGTGGTCGCCTCCTGGACCGGGATCCCCGCCGGCCGGCTGCTGGAGGGTGAGACCGCCAAGTTGCTGCGGATGGAGGAGTCGCTCCGCGAGCGCGTGGTCGGTCAGTCCGAGGCGGTCGGCGCGGTTTCCGACGCGGTACGCCGGGCCCGGGCCGGCGTCGCCGACCCGGACCGGCCGACCGGCAGCTTCCTCTTTCTCGGCCCGACCGGTGTCGGCAAGACCGAGCTGGCCAAGGCGCTCGCCGAGTTCCTCTTCGACGACGAGCGGGCCATGGTCCGCATCGACATGAGCGAGTACGGCGAGAAGCACTCGGTGGCCCGCCTGGTCGGCGCCCCACCCGGCTACGTCGGCTACGAGGAGGGTGGTCAGCTCACCGAGGCGGTGCGCCGCCGGCCGTACTCGGTGATCCTGCTGGACGAGGTGGAGAAGGCCCATCCGGACGTCTTCGACATCCTGCTCCAGGTGCTCGACGACGGACGGCTCACCGACGGGCAGGGCCGCACGGTCGACTTCCGCAACGCGATCCTGGTCCTCACCTCGAACCTCGGGTCGGCGGTGATCAGTGACCTGACGTTGGCGGAGGAGCAGCGCCGCGAGGGCGTTCTCGCGGTGGTCCGGTCGCACTTCAAGCCGGAGTTCCTCAACCGGCTCGACGACATCGTGGTCTTCGCCGCCCTCCGGGGCGGCGACCTGCGGGCCATCGTGGACATCCAGTTGGCCCGGTTGCGACGCCGGCTCGCCGATCGTCGCCTGTCGCTGGACACCACCGACGCCGCCCGTGGCTGGCTCGCCGAGCACGGGTACGACCCGATCTACGGTGCCCGCCCGCTGCGCCGCCTGGTCCAGTCCGCGATCGGTGACCAGCTCGCCAGGGCCCTGCTCGCCGGCCAGATCCGCGACGGCGACCGGGTGCGGGTCGACCTCGCCGACGGCAAGGACCGGTTGGTGGTGACGGCTGCCTGAGCACCGACCGAGCTTCACCGGGCGGCTTCACCGGGCAGCAAGGAGCCGCCGGGGCGAGGATTGGAGGCATGTTCGGGATGCGACGCAAGAAGGAATCAGAGCTGGCGTGGGTGGCCTCGGAACTGTCCCACGCCGGCAGGCTCGCGTTCGGCGGGGTCGGGATCGCCGGGTCGCTGCTCCCGGAGACCGAGGCGTACCAGCGGATCGAGGCCGCCGCGACCGATCACCCGCAGGAGGTGCGCGACCTGCTGGACCGCCTGCTCACGACCGGCGCCCCGGCGGGTCGCGTGTACGCCGCCACCCTGCTGGAGCGGCTCGACCCGGCGGCCGGCCGGGCGGCCTGGACGGCGCTGCGCGGCGATCCGGCGGAGCTGGACACCGCCACCGGCTGCGTCATGGGGAGCACGACGGTCGGCGAGTACGCCGCCGAGCGGCTCGCCGCAACGTGATCCGTCCGCCCGGGCGGGTCCGACCGACGGCTTCCGGTAGCCGGCTGGCAGGACGTGCTCCCTGCCGGATCATGGTCAGTGTCTCGCCGACCTGCCAGGGGAGGTGACCGGATGGACGGGGCATCGGCGTACCTGGTGGTGGCACTGGGGTGCCTGGTCGGGTTGGCCGTGGTGGTGGCCGTGCTGCGCCGACGGCGGCGCAACCGTGGGCGGGCGCCGGTGGGCCGGCAGCGGCGGCACGGTGGCGGGCCTCGACGTGATCCGCGCCGGATCGAGGTCGGCGACGTCGTCGAGGTCGGCGATGGCGCCTACCCGGTGCGGGGTTCGATCCGCTTGGTGGAGGGCGAATGGAGCTGGGCCCAGCACCTCTTCGACGACCCCGACCGGCTCGGCGGCCGGCACCGCCTCTCCGTGGCGGAGAGCCCCGGGTTCGAACTGGTGCTCTGGGAGCCGGCGCCCCGCGCCGCCACCGTCACTCCGGGCGTCCCGGTGGTGGAGTTCGACGGCCGCCGCTACAGCTGGCACGAGTCCGGCCAGGCGCGCTACACCGCCTCCGGCGCCACCGGGCTCGCGCCGAGCGGCACCATGCGCTACCACGACTACCGGGCACCGGGCGGTGCGCGGCTCACCTTCGAGGCGTACGGCGAGACGGGCTGGGAGATGGCTCGGGGCGAGCGGCTGGCCGATGGTGAGGTGAACGTCCACCCGCAGGACGGGGCCTGACGCGCCGGCGGCGGGGCCGTCCGGTCGATCCCGGCCGGCCCCGGGACCGGTGACGCGCCGCCGCTTGGCGTCGTGTCGTGCCGGATTGGCCCGTTGCCGATACGGTGAGGCGCGTTCCAGGGAAGGAGAAAGATGGTCGAACCTCAGAACACCCCGGCCCGGTCCCGGCCGGGCGTGGTGACGATATCCACCTACCTGCTGTTGCTGTTCGCGATCTGCCAGCTGATCAGCGTGATCATCTCGCTGGCCACCATCGGCACCGTCCGTGAGGTGATGGAGGACGCCTACCGGGACTCCACCGCGGAGGGGGCGCAGAACGTCGCCGACATCGTGGTCGTCGTCGGCGTCGGCACCGCAATCTTCCTGCTGGTGGTGGCATTCGCGCTGTTCGGCCTCGGGCTGCTGAACCTGCGCGGCAAGAACGGTGCCCGGATCGCCACCTGGATCGTCGGCGGCATCCTGTTCTGCTGCACCGGGTTCAGCCTGGTCGGCGGGTTGGCGGGCAGCTTCGGCGCGCCGGGCGAGACCAGTGGCGACATGCCCAGCGGCGAGGAGGTCCAGCGCCGGCTGGAGGAGGCGCTGCCCGGCTGGGCCACGCCGGTCAGCACCCTGCTCGGGGTGATCAGCCTGATCTCGCTGCTCGCGGCGTTGATCCTGCTGGCACTGCCGAAGGCCAACGCGTTCTTCCGCAAGCCGACGCAGCAGTGGGAGCCGCCGACGCCCGGCGGCACCTACCCGAGTCAGCCCGGCTACCCGGCGGCGCCGGGTTACCCTGCCGCCTCACCCGCCGAGCCCGGCTACCCGAGCACCCCGCAGCAGCCGGCCGATCCCGGTTACCCGGCGACCGGCGACCAGCCCGGTGGGCCGAGCGGGCAGAACCCGGCGGCCGGCGGCCCTGAGCAGCCCGGTGAGCAGCCGCCCGGCGGGCGTCCTGGCTGACCGCCGGTGAGTTAGGCACGACTACGACGGTCCCTCCGAGTAGGTTGCTTCCCGAACGCCTACCGGAGGGACTCGTCGTGTCGTACCCCGAACAGGCACCGGCCCGGCGGCCGGCGGTGGTCCTGCTGGCCGTGGCGGTGCTGGCGGTGTTGGCGCTCGGCGCGTTCGGGTACGCGGTGGCCGGCCTGAGCGCCGTGGGTGGCACCGTTGCCCGCTTCCGTGCGGCGGCCGCCACCTCGTCCTCGGCCGCGGACGTCGACGCGGTGGTCGCCCTGCTGCGGGCATCGGTCGTGCTGTCGGCGGTGCTGAGTGTGCTCGCCGGTCTCCTCCTCGCCGGCCTGGCGTTGGGCCTGGCCGCCCGTCGTCCGGCGGCCCGGGTGGCGACCTGGGTGGTCGCCGGGTTGGGGATGTGCTGTGGCTGTGGCGGGATCGCCGCCCTGGTCGTGCAGCGTGCGACACCCCTGGACCTCGGCGACGACCGGGCGACCGCCGAGTTGCTCGCGCTGGTCCCGGACGCCTACCCGTCCTGGTGGATTCCGCTCAGCGCAACCCTTTCGGTCGGCCAGGTGCTCGGTTACCTTGTGGTAGCCGTGCTGCTGGCCATGCCTGGAGCCAACGCCTGGTTCCGTCGCCGCCCGGCATCCCCGCCGTACCAGCCGCCCGCACCGCCAGCCGGATATCCACCGTCGGCGCCGCCGTATCAGCCATATCCACCGCCCGGGGCGCCGACGTCGCCCCCGCACCCGCCGAGGTGAGGATGCCCGTGCCGCCCGACCAGCCGACCAGCGAGCGATGGGCGTTGATCACGGGAGCGACCGCGGGGATCGGGGCGGCCTTCGCCACCCGGCTGGCCGCCGACGGGTGGCGCCTGGTGCTCGTGGCCCGCGACGTCGACCGGCTGGCCACCCACGCCGCCGAGTTGACCGGCCGGCACGGCGTCGAGACGGAGATCATCGCCGCGGATCTGTCCACCGACGGCGGTTGCGCGGCGGTCGAGCGGCGGCTGACCGAGGGGCCGCCCGTCGAGTTGCTGGTCAACAACGCCGGCATCAGCCTGAACACCCCGTTCCTGCGGTCGTCGCCGCAGGACGAGGCCCGGCTGCTGCGGCTCAACGTGCACGCGGTGCTGCGGCTGACCCTTGCCGCGCTGCGTACGATGACCGAACGTCGCAGTGGGGCAGTGATTAATGTCTCTTCGGTAGCCGGGTTCGGTGCGGTGATGCCCGGTTCGACGTACTCGGCCAGCAAGGCGTGGGTCACCAACTTCAGCGAGTCCGTCGGCCAGTCCGCCCGCCCGTTCGGGGTGCGGGTGATGGCGCTCTGCCCCGGCTACACGCGCACCGAATTTCACCAGCGAGCCGGCATCGACATGTCGAAAACTCCCGAATGGATGTGGCTCAACGCGCCGGCCGTGGTCGACGAAGCCCTGCGTGACCTGGGAAAAGGCAAACTGGTCAGCGTGCCGTCGTGGAAGTACAAGCTGGCCGTGGCGGGCCTGCGGCACGCCCCGCGCCGGTTGCTCGAGGCGGTCTCCCGAGACACCCGAGGGCGCATCGGCCGCGACCGCGACTGATCGGCGTACGGAAGGCGGTGGGCGCCCCGGCCGGCGCCACGTCACCCGATCCGGGCAGGACGATCAACGTAGCGTAACGAGACATTGCCACTCATCGGTCCCCCGGAAGGGTTGACCCGGCTGGCCCGCACACCCGGCGGACAGACTTGCGCAGTACGCTCTATCGCCATGGGGGACCACGACGACCTGCGTAAATTCATCTCCGACCTGGCTGTGGTCCATGGTCGGGTGGTGCTCTCCTCCGGGCGGGAGGCCGACTGGTACGTCGATCTGCGCCGCGTCACGCTCCATCACCGGGCAGCACCGTTGGTCGGCCGGGTGATGCGGGAGCTGACCGCCGACTGGCCGTACGACGCGGCAGGGGGTCTGACGTTGGGCGCCGATCCGATCGCATTGGCGATGCTGCACGCCCCCGGGCGTGCGTTGGACGCCTTCGTGGTTCGCAAGGCGGGCAAGGCGCACGGTCTGCAGCGCCGGATCGAGGGGCCTGACGTGGCGGGTCGTCGGGTGCTGGCGGTGGAGGACACCTCCACCACCGGCGGAAGCGTGTTGACCGCCGTCGAAGCGCTTCGCGGGGCCGGGGCCGAGGTCGTGGGGGTGGCGGTTATCGTTGATCGTGGCGCCGGCGACGCGGTGCGAGCCGCCGGAGTGCCGTATCGGGCGGCCTATACGTTGGCTGACCTCGGCCTTGTGGCGTAAAAGTCTGCCGATTCGTATCTGCTGATATGCAGGCGGATCGATGCTGCTGGTGGAAGGATGGAATACGTGGGAACTGCGTTGGCCGAAATGACTATGCCTCAGATCTCGCCGCTTGCCGGCGAGCCGATCGAACGCGCCGACGCCGAGCGGCTGGCGGGGGTCCTCAAGGCCCTTGCCGACCCCGCTCGGCTGCGGCTACTCAGCCTGATCCAGTCGGCGCCCGAGGGCGAGGCGTGTGTGTGTGACCTCACCGCACCGCTTGGCCTCTCCCAGCCGACCGTCAGCCACCACTTGCGCATCCTCACCGAGGCCGGCTTGCTGGAGCGGGAGAAGCGCGGTGTGTGGGCCTACTACCGGTTGGTCCCGAGCGCGATCGCGACGATCGCCGACCTGCTGACCCCTCCGCGCAAGCGGGCCACCAAAAAGGCTCGCTGAACCGGAACCGCTTGGTGGCCGCCCAGCCGGGCAGCCACCAAGCGGTGGCGTCAGCGGACGTGCGGCGTCTCGTACGTCTCCTCGGTGAGGTCCCGGGCGGCCCGGCGTAGCCGGCGACGCTCGGCGATGATCATTGCTGTCACCACGGCGATGCCGAGTAGGAACAGCGCGACGATGGACACGATGCCGTCACCGGGTGCGTGCAGGGCACGCTCCTCCGACTGCCACGGCCAGAGTGCGCGCAGGCTGCCCAGGATGACGCCGGCCATCACCGCCAGGGTCATCCGGCGGTGTCGTTCGAGCAGCCACTGGAGCAGCTTGACGAAGAGCGCCAGGCCGAAGACCATGCCCGTCGCGAAGACCGCCAGGTAGCCGAAGTCACGGTCGTTGACGGCGCTGATGGTCGGTTCGTAGAGCCCGACGGTCAGCAGCAGGAACGACCCGGACACCCCGGGCAGCACCAGCGCGCAGACCGCGACCGCCGCCGCGACCAGCACCACCAGCGGATGCGGTTCGATGGTGGCCTGTGGCAGCCCGGTCAGCACGAACGCGGCCACCGCAGCGGCCACCAGCGCGAACACCTCGGGCCCGCGCCATGGCTTGCCGACCATCGAGATCGGCACCAGCACCGAGGCGAGCACCAGCCCGAGGAACAGCCCCCGGGTCTGCTCCGGATGGTCGGCCAGCAGCGGCTCCAGCACCTTCGCCGCGACCAGCAGGCCGGGCAGCATGCCGATCAGCAGCGGGACCACCACCTCCCAGTGCACCTGCCGCAGCTGATGTCCCGCCCGGGTCCAGCCGCGCCCGCGCGGGACGTCCGAAACCGCGTACCGCACGGTGTTGACCAAATGCCCGGCGGACGCGATGACCCGCTCGTACACGCCGGTGACCAGCGCGATGGTCCCACCGCTGACCCCTGGCACGGCCTCGGCCACGCCGATGGCCGCGCCGCGCAGGACATGGCCCACCCGTTCACCCAATGCCATGAAGATTCCGTTCCGTGAATCGCTCGACCAGTCGCCCGTGTGGCGTTCGCCACGGTCAATCAGGCTACCGGTGCGCCCGCCGCCGGCCCGGCCAGGTCACAGTCGCGGGTCGACCGGCTCGGATTCGCAGGCCAGGATCGCGAAGACCAGCTCGTGCCGGCGCCACAGCGGGGCGCCGGCGACCAGGGCGTCCAACGCGGCCAGGCCCAGCGCGTGCTCGCGCAGCGCCAGGCCCCGCTTGCGTCCCAGGGACCGGCGCCGCAGCACCGCGAGTTGCTCCGCTTCGGTGTACTCGGGCCCGTAGATGATCCGCAGATACTCCCGGCCCCGGCACTTGATGCCGGGCTGGAGCAGCGAGCCACGCTCGCTACGGGCGGCCGGGCCCGCGTACGGCTTGACGACCATGCCCTCGCCGCCGGCCCCGGTCAGCGCCAGCCACCAGTCCGTCGCCTCCCGCACCGACCCGGCGTCGGACAGTTCGACAACCCGAGACCGGGTCGGCGTGAAGAACTCCGGGTCGGCCGCGCAGAGCCGATCGGCCAACGCCAGATGCCAGACGTGATCGCGGTCGCTGTAGCTGGCCTTCGCCCCGGCCAGCACCGCGAACGGTGCGAGCCGCACCCCGCGCAGCCCGTCGGTCGGTCCCACGTACGCCCGGTACGCCGCCGTGTAGGCCGAGACGGCGTCGTGGCGACGGACCATCCGGTCCCGTAGTTCGGTCACGTCCAGTCCTCGACCGATCGCCGCCTCCAGCGTTGCCACTGCCACCGGCAGGCCGGCTCGGCCAGCCGCGCCGACCCCCGCGTACTGCTCGCGGATCAGGCCGGCGGCCTTGGCCGACCACGGCAGCAGCTCGCAGTCGAGCAGCAGCCAGTCGGTCGCCAACTCGTCCCAGAGCCCGGCGCCGGTCACCGCCGCGCGTACCCGGTCCAGCAGTTCGGTGTCGAGCGGGTCACCGAAGAACGGCCGACCCGTGCGGGTGTGCACGACCCCGCCGCCCGCCCCGAACGGGCCACCGTCCGGCTCCCGGCAGACCAGCACCACGGCCCGCGAGCCCATGTGCTTCTCCTCGCAGACGACCCGGTCCACGCCAGCAGCCCGGTAGTCGGCGAAGGCATCCGCCGGATGCTCCAGATAGCCGTCCACCTGGGACGTCGAGCAGGGCGCCATGGTCGGCGGCAGCCACACCAGCCGGCGCGGGTCGACCGCGAAGCGGCTCATCACCTCCAACGCGGCGGCGGCGTTCTCCGCCGGCACGGTCAGCGAGCCGTACGCGTGCTCCACGTGCCGCCGACCGGTCACGTCGGTCAGCTCCAGCACCTCGTCGGGCCGGGCCGGCGCGGCGGTCAGCGGCCGGACCGGGGCGTACCACTCGCGCTCCGCCGGCACCGCGACCAGTTCCCGCTCCGGGTAGCGCAGCGCGGTCAGCCGCCCGCCGAAGACGCAGCCGGTGTCGATGCAGATGGTGTTGTTGACCCACTCCGGCTCCGGGGTGGGGGTGTGGCCGTAGACGACCATGGCCGAACCCCGGTACTCCCGGGCCCACGGGTAGCGCACCGGCAGGCCGTACTCGTCGGTCTCGCCGGTGGTCTCGCCGTACAACGCGAACGCGCGTACCCGGCCCGACGCCCGCCCCTGGTACGCCTCCTTCAGTCCGGCGTGCGCCACCACCAGCCGGCCGCCGTCGAGCACATAATGGCTGACCAGTCCGTCGACGAAGGCCGCCACCTCGGCGCTGAACTCGGCCGGCTCCGCCTCCAGCTGCGCCAACGTCTCGGCCAGACCGTGGGCCATCTTGACGTTGCGGCCACGCAGCTTGCGCAGCAGCTTCTGCTCGTGGTTGCCGGGCACACAGAGCGCGTGACCGGCGGTGACCATGCCCATCACCAGGCGGAGCACCCCGGGCGAGTCCGGGCCGCGGTCCACCAGGTCGCCGACGAACACGGCGGTCCGCCCCGACGGATGCGTCGCGTCCACCGCCCGGCCGGCGTCGTCGCGGTGCAGCCGCCAGCCCAACCGGGTCAACAGCGACTCAAGTTCGGCCCGGCAGCCGTGCACGTCGCCGACGATGTCGAACGGACCGGCCAGCTCGCGCCGGTCGTTGAACAGTCGCTCGTAGCGGATCTCGGCGGCCTCGATCTCCTCGATGCCGCGCAGCACGTGCACCTTGCGGAAGCCCTCCCGCGCCAGCTGGCTGTAGCTGCGCCGCAGGTCCCGGGACATCCGGGCCAGCACCTGCCGGCCGACGGCGCGGTCGGGCCGGGCCTCGGTCCGCTCCCAGGCCAGCGCCTCCGGCACGTCCAGCACGATCGCCACCGGCAGTACGTCGTGTTCGCGGGCCACCCGGACCAGGGCGGCTCGGGCGTGTGGCTGGAGGTTTGTCGCGTCGACCACGGTGAGCCGGCCACCGCGCAGCCGCTTGCCCGCCACGTAGTACAGCGCGTCGAAGGCCTCGGCCGAGGCGGACTGGTCGTTCTCGTCGTCGGCGACCATCGCCCGGAAGGCGTCGGAGGAGAGAACCTGGCTGGGCGTGAAATGCCGGCCGGCGAGTGTCGACTTGCCGGAGCCGGAGATCCCGACCAGCGCCACCAGTGCCAGCTCGGGAATGTCGAGGATGGTCATCGGGCTGCCTCCGCACGGGTGAACACGGCCATCTGGGTGGGTGCTCCGACCTCCGGATCGTCCGCGCCGACGCCGTGCACCACGGCCGAGTAGCCGTGCGTGGCGCCCACCCGCCGTCCCCATTCGGCGAACTCGGCGCGGGTCCACTCGAACCGGTGGTCGGCGTGCCGGAACGCGCCCGCGGGCAACCCCTCGTAGCGCACGTTGTGCTCCACGTTGGGCGTGGTCACCACGACTGTCGTCGGTCGGGCGTAGCCGAAGACGACGTCCTCCAGTGCCGGCAGCCGGGGTGGGTCGACGTGCTCGATGACCTCCATCAGCACCGCCGCGTCGTACCCGCGCAGCCGCTCGTCCCGGTAGGTCAGGGCGGACTGCCGGAGCGTGACGCGGATGCGCTGGCGTTCCGGCAGCCGGTCCAGTCGCAGCCGCCGGGCGGCCAGGGTGAGGGCCTGAGTGGAGACGTCGGTGCCGACGATCTCGGTGAACCGACGGTCACCGATCAGCGTGGCCAGCAGCGCACCCCCGCCGCAGCCCAGATCCAGGACCCGGTGGGCACCCGCGTCGACCAGCGCGGCGTGCACCGCCTGCCGGCGAAGGGCGGCCAGCGGCGCTCGCGGCGCCGACCCGGTCGACGTCGCGTCCTCCACCCCGTCGTCGGCGGTCGGCTCGTCGGTCGGTCGCTGGGCAGCCAGCCGCTCCAGTGCCTGACCCGCCAACGCCCGCCGGTGCGCCAGGTAGCGGCGGATGATCAGCCCCCGCTCGGGATGGTCGGCCAGCCAACCCGCACCGGCCCGCAGCAACTTGTCCACCTCGTCCGGGGCCACCCAGTAGTGCTTCGCGTCGTCCAGCACGGGCAGCAGCACGTACAGGTGGTTGAGCGCGTCAGCGACCCGCAGCGTGCCGGTGAGCGTCAGGTCCACGTAGCGACTGTCGCCCCACTGCGGGTGCAACTCGTCCAGCGGGATGGCGGTGGCGCTGACCGCCCAGCCGAGCGGGCCGAACAGCCGCTGCGCCACGTCGGCCCCACCACGGCAGCGCAGCACCGGCACCCGCACCTCCAGCGGGATGCCTCGGGCGGCCAGCTCGGGGCGTTCTTTGGACGTACCCCGCAGCGCCGAGCGGTACACCTTCGACAGCGCCGAGGCGAGCAGGCTGGACGCGGCGTACGGCCGGTCGTTGACGTACCGCCCGAGGGTGAAACTCTCCGGGGGCGTGGTCGACTTCCGGCCGCGGCCCCGGGTGGCGGCCAGCTTCAGTGGATCGACGTCGAGCAGCAGCGCGGCCGTGCAGCGCCGCTCGTCGGCCTCCGGGTAGAAGACGTGCGCGGTGCCGACGGGCACGTCGAAGGCGTGCACCCGGTCGGGGTGCTTGATCAGCAGGTGACCGAGGTCCGTCGCCGGCTGGTGCGTCGTGGTGAGGGTGAGCAGCACCCGCCCATGGTGTCAGCTCTCTCGATCTTGCGCCGTCCGGTTTTCGGTGGGTGCGGCGGGGGTTCCGGCTTGCAGCGGCAGTGCCGGCTTGCAGCGGCGGGCCAGCACGAAGCCGGCCGCACCGGCGGCGAGCCGCACGCCGCCGACGCCCGCGATCAGCGCGGTGTTGGCGCCGGTGATCGGCAGCTCGCCGCCGTCACCGTCACCGTTGCCGCCGTCGCCACCCTGGCCGCCGCTCGGGTTGACGATGAGCTTGGCGACGTCGTTGGCCGGCTTCAGGTCGGTGTAGAGGCCGCCGTCGCACTGGCAGGCGACGTTGACCTTGACGTCACCGGTGGCGTTCGGCACGACCTTGTCGATCCGGAGCCCGAACTCCACGATCTCCTCGTCACCGGCCTTGATGAACCAGCTGGTGTAGCAGCGGTACCGGCCGGCTCCCGGCTCGCCCCACTCGTCCTCGCCGCGAAGCGGGTAGCAGTTGTCGGGCACCTTGACCGCGTTGGTGCCGTTCGGAATGCCGACCTGCATGTGGGTGACCGAGGATCCGGAACGGCCGTAGTCCAGGGTGGCCGGGCCGTTGTTGCGGAAGCCGACGGTGGCCACGACCTCGTCGCCCTCCGCACCGGAGACCTCGTCGCCGACCGCCTCCAGGCCGGCGCTGTTCTTGCCGGTGACGGTCACCCGGAGGCTCGACCAGTTGTTGTCCGGCTCGGTGTCCGCCTGGAAGCTGCGCGCCGCGATGCTCGGGCCGGCCTCGTCCAGCAGCAGTTCACCGCCGGTGCCCGGCTTGCCGAGGGTGCCACCGCGGCTCGTCAGGTACGCCTCCAAGTCCTCGAACTCGGCCGGCGTCAACCACTGGATCTCGCCGTGGTCGTAGCCCGGCGCGAACGCGTCCTCGGCAATCCGGTAGGCGAGGGTGGCGACGTAGCTGGTGTGCCGTTCCAGGGGTCGGTCGACGTGACAGGCGCGCAGCCCCCGACCGTCCCGGGGTGAAGTCCAGGCGAAAGGTTGATCAGCGGTAGTCGTCCTCGTCGGCACCGACCACGCGGGCCTGCTCCATGGCGTCCCAGTCGTCGACCTCGAGGCCGCGGTGCGGCTCGGTCTCGACCTCGGCCGGGTTGACCACGGCGGCCTGCTCGACCGCGTCGGCCGGTTCCGCCTCCGGGTCGCGCTCCTGCGGGCTGAGGTGGTCGCCGGGGGCGAAGTCCTCGTCGGTCTGGCCCATTCGGTGCCTCCGGGATGTCGGTGGGCGGTACCCACCCACGGTACGGGGTGTCCCGGTGCCGCGCTGGGAACCGGCCGTGCGCCGAGCCGGCGAGGATACGCGCGGGCCCGGACCGGGTCGCTCGAATCGCCCCACCGGAGGCCGCTCCCGGTGCCAGGATGGTGCCGTGGGCTTCCTCATCCGGCTGGCGGCGACCGCGGTCGCGCTGTGGATCACCACGCTGGTCGTGCCCGGGGTCGAGGTGACCGGGCGGACCGGCTACCACACGGCGTTCACGCTGATCGTCGTGGCATTGATCTTCGGCGTGGTGAACGCGGTGCTCAAGC
Organism: Micromonospora tarapacensis; assembly: GCF_019697375.1. NCBI lineage: Bacteria > Bacillati > Actinomycetota > Actinomycetes > Micromonosporales > Micromonosporaceae > Micromonospora > Micromonospora tarapacensis. The sequence continues at coordinate 5,271,758 of NZ_JAHCDI010000004.1, forward strand.
CGGTCATCAGGGTGGTCGGCTGCCTCTTCTATCTGCTGACCCTCGGCCTGTTCGCGCTGGTGGTCAACGCACTGTTGTTCCTGTTGACCGACTGGATCGCCGGAGCCCTGCACCAGCCGTTCCACGTGGACGGCTTCTGGGCGGCCTTCTGGGGAGCCATCGTGATGGCGGTGGTCACCTGGCTGATCAGCGTCGCGGTGCCGGATTCCGCGGACCGGCGGTGAACCGGCCCGGTTGCGCCCGGCCGGTCCAGCTACGGGATACTGCCCGCGGAGGACAGCGCGGTCCGGGGCACCCCGAGGGAACCGGCGGCCAGACCGGCCGGCCCTCGAAGAGACCAGGCGGCCGCAGGGCCGGCCCCAAGGAGAACAGCGGCCGTACGGCCGACAGTGGCAAGTAAGGAGCGTTCGACATGCCCATCGCTTCCCCCGAGGCTTACGCCGAGATGCTGGACCGCGCCAAGGCCGGCCGGTACGCATACCCGGCGATCAACGTGACGTCCTCGCAGACGCTGAATGCGGCGCTCAAGGGCTTCTCCGACGCGGAGAGCGACGGCATCATCCAGGTCTCCACCGGTGGCGCGGAGTACCTCTCCGGCCCGTCGGTCAAGGACATGGTCACCGGTGCGGTCGCGTTCGCCGCGTACGCCCACGAGGTGGCCAAGAAGTACCCGGTCAACATCGCGCTGCACACCGACCACTGCCCGAAGGACAAGCTGGACAAGTTCGTCCGTCCGCTGATGGCCATCTCTCAGGAGCGGGTCAAGCGCGGCGAGGAGCCGCTGTACCAGTCGCACATGTGGGACGGCTCGGCCGTGCCGGTGGCGGAGAACCTGAAGATCGCCGCCCAGCTCCTCGACGAGGCCGCCAAGGGCAAGATCGTCCTGGAGATCGAGGTCGGTGTCGTCGGCGGCGAGGAGGACGGCGTCGAGAACGCCATCAACGACAAGCTCTACACCACGGTCGAGGACGGCCTGGCCATGGTCGAGGCGCTCGGCCTGGGCGAGAAGGGCCGCTACATGGCGGCGCTGACCTTCGGCAACGTGCACGGCGTCTACAAGCCGGGCAACGTCAAGCTCCGTCCGGAGATCCTCAACCAGATCCAGGAGGCGGTCGGCGCCAAGCACGGCAAGGACAAGCCGCTCAGCCTGGTCTTCCACGGTGGCTCCGGCTCGCTGCTCTCGGAGATCCGGGAGGCGCTCGACTACGGCGTGGTGAAGATGAACATCGACACCGACACCCAGTACACCTTCTCCCGCCCGGTCGCCGACCACATGCTCCGCAACTACGACGGCGTACTCAAGGTCGACGGTGAGGTCGGCAACAAGAAGATGTACGACCCGCGGGTGTGGGGCAAGGCCGCCGAGGCCGGCATGGCCACCCGCGTGGCGGAGGCCTGCGAGCACCTGCGCTCGACCGGCACCACGATGACGAAGTGACCCGCTGAGGTTGATCCGGCGGCCGGCCCCGAGCACGGGGCCGGCCGCCGTTTCTAGCGGACCAGCAGGCGGACGGCCTCGTGGACGTCGTCGGTGAGGTGCACCGTGTCCGACAGGTCGCCGAACGGCGAGGCGGCCAGCAGGGGGCGCAGCAGCGACTCCACCGGCAACTCCCTCGTCCAGTACGCGCGGTCCAGGAAGACGTACGCGCCGCTGACCCCGTCGGTGCCGTAGTAGGTCTTGGTGGCCGCCTGGAACACCTCCTGCACGGTGCCCGCCCGGCCCGGGGCGAAGATGATTCCGCCCCGGGCCAGCCGCAGGATGGTGTCCTCCCGGATGGCGTTGGAGAAGTATTTCGCGATCCGGCCGGCGAACAGGTTCGCCGGCTCGTGACCGTAGAGCCAGGTGGGGACGGCGAGCCCGCCACAGCCCGCCCAGTCCAGGTCGCCGGCCAACGCGGCCGAGTCCGCCCGGAAGGCCGTGGCCGGTTCGCTGCCGTTCACCGGCGGCGTGACCGGCCGGCCGAAGAGTTCCCGAACTCGCAGTGCCGCCGCCGTGTAGCGGTGGTGGTCGGCGAAGTCCGGCGCGGTGGCGAGCAGGTCGATGGCCGCGGCGAGGTCCTCGGCCGACCGGGTCGACAGGTACGCACCGAGGTTGGCCGCCTCCATCACTCCCGGCCCGCCCCCGGTGACCACCAGCCGGTGCGCCCGCGCCAGCTCGCGGCCGAGCACCGCGGCCATCCGGTAGGGCTCGCTGCCGCGGCGCACCGCGTGCCCACCCATCACCCCGACCACGGACTGCGGCCCGTGGGTGGCCAGCCACGCCCGGGTCGCGTCGGCGAGCGCGTTGTCCACGCCGTGATCGTGCAGGCGCTGGCCGAGCGCCTCCCGGACGTCGGGCAGCGCCCCGCCGTGCGTGCGGAAGTGCGCGTAGACCCGGGTGTCGTACATCGCGGCGAAACCGCCCTCGGCGAAGCCGGTGGCCAACTCCTCCGGGGTGTAGAGGTGGGATGGTTGGGTCGGGTAGGGCAGCCCGGAGAACGGCGGCACCACGTTGGCGCCGCGGCGGACCAGGTCGGCGCCGACCTGGCGGGCGGCGAAGCGGCAGCCGACGAAGAGCGTCCCGGTCACGTCGACGCCGGTGAGGTCGGGGATCGGGTCGAGGTCGAGCCGGAGTCCCTGGACGGTGAGCCCGACCAGGCTGCCGGTGGCCAGCCGCCGGTCGAACTCGGCCCGGGTCTGGATCTCGTCCGTCCAGGTGTGCGGCTCGATGACGTCCGCGGGGGGTGGGGTCGGCACCGGATCATCCTGCCCGGCCGGCTCGACGTCGCCGGATGCGGCCCCGGAACACCACGATCTGGGGGCGGGAGCCCGGCGGCCTGGCCGGGCTCCCGCGTTTCCGGGTCCTGGGGAGGCTCCGGACCCACAGTTGTAGTGGAAGCGGCCCGACGGTGACATGGGCCGCAGGCGTGACCGACCTCTCGGCCGTTCAGCCGACCGGCTCGCCGGACCCGCTCGCGAGCCGTCGTGCGAAGCGGGTTGAATGGGGCGATGCAGAACCTCTTGCCTGAGCCGCCCGCCACGCTACTGCCCACCCACGTCGAGGCCGACTCCGCGCTGGCCGCGGCCGAGCAGGCCGGCAGCGACGAGGCGTTCGCCGAGGCGGCGGCCCGGTTCCCGACGCACAGTGCGGCCTGGGCCGCGCTTGCCGCCCGATCCTTCGCGCAGGGCCAGATCGTGTCCGCGTACGCGTACGCCCGGACCGGCTATCACCGAGGTCTGGACCAGCTGCGCCGCAGCGGCTGGAAGGGGCACGGACCGGTGCCCTGGTCGCACGAGCCGAACCGCGGCTTCCTGCGCTGCCTCTACGTGCTGTCCCGGACCGCGGACGCCATCGGCGAGGCGGACGAGGCGGCCCGCTGCGCCCAGTTCCTGCGCGACTGCGACCCGGCCGCCGCCGACGCGCTGGCCAGCAACTGATCCGCCCGGCGGTGTTGCCGCCGGCCGCACCCGTCCCCGACCGGGCTGACGTCGCCGAGACCAGGAGTTGTCTCGGCGACGTCGGTTTGCTGGGCCGCCGTGGAAGTCCTAGAGCCCCTCGGCCACCGCTGCGGCGATCTTGAGCCAGGCGTCCCGGGTCGCCGCCGAGAGGTGGGCGTAGCGCAGCGGTTCGCCGGTGTCGATGAGCCGCTCGTACGGGGCCAGCAGCACCGTCCGGGTACGCGCGGCGAAGTGTTCCTGGATCGCGGGCAGGTCGATCTCCTTGCGCGACGGCGGCATGGAGACCACCGTCACCGCCTGCCGGACGAGCCGTTGCCGTCCGCTCTGCTCCAGGTGGTCGAGCATTCGGGCGGCGGTCTCGGCCGAGTCGTTACGGGCCGACATGGTCACCACCAGTTGGTCGGTGGCGTCCATCGCCGCCTGCCAGTTCTGCGCCCGGACGTTGTTCCCGGTGTCTACGAAGATCAGCTTGTAGAACCGGCTGACCACCTCACGGATCTCGCCGAAGGCGGCGGCCGTCAGCATCTCGCCGCCGGTGGCCGACTCGTCGGAGGCGAGGACGTCGAACATCCCTTCGCTCTGCGAGCGGACGTACTGCGACAGGTCGCCGACCCGCCCGTGCGCGCCGTGGAACTGGCCGAGGTCCCGCAGCAGGTCACGCACCGTACGCGAGTGGAAGTCCTGCTGGGCGCGCATCCCGAGGGTGCCCTGGGTCTCGTTGTTGTCCCAGGCCAGCACGTACCCGCCGCGCTTCTGCCCGAACGTCATGGCGAGCAGCAGGATGGCGACGGTCTTGCCGGCTCCGCCCTTCGGGTTGACCACGGTCACCTGCCGCAGCCCGCCGAAGTTTCGGCGCACCATCTCGATGTCCCGCTTGAGTTCCTGCTCGTGCCGCCCCGGTGGCAGCTTCACCAGGCCGGTCTTGTTCACCACGGCGCGTACGCCCATTGTCGCGACCGGATCGGCGGGGCGGACCTGCCGGCGGCGGGCGAAGTCCTCCGCGGTGGGTGCGGCGCCGGGCTCCGGGCTCCAGGCCGGCTCGTCGTACGCCGGCGGCATCCGGGACGCCGTGTTCGTCGCCGGGTGGGACTGCTGCGGCACCGGATGAGCCACCGGCGTGCCCTGCTGCCAGGAAGCCGGGTGCCAGGCCGGCTGCGGTGGGAACGGTCCGGGTGGCGCTGCCGCGTACGGCGGCTCGGCCTGCGGCGGCAGCGACCCGGGATAGGGCGGCCCAGGCGGGCCGTCCGCCGGATGTGGCACCGGGGCCGGCGGTGCTGGCGGCATCGGGGTGGGGTGGTGGTGGTCGGGGCCGGTGGCGGCACCGTGCTGCGGGACGGGCGGGCTGCCGCGCTGCGGTGCCGGCAGGGGCGCAGCGGCAGGATGCGGGCCACCGTGCTGGGGCAGGGGTTGGGGCACCGGTGGCAGCGGTTGCAGCGGGGCGGCGGCCCAGCTGGGCCGCGCCGGGCCGGCATCGGCCTCGGCCGGTGCGCTGGCGTCGGGCGCGGGACGCTGCGGTGGGTGTGCCCACGGCGACTCGGCCGGCGGTCGGGCCGGCGGCGGGGCTGCACCGTGCCCCGCGCTGCCGCCCGTGCCGCCGGAACTGCCCGGCGCGGCGGTCGTGGCGACACCGTCGGTCTCCTCGCCGGTCCCGGAGTCGGGTGGGCCGGTCTCGGCCGGTGCACCGTCGCGGGCGGGCGCGACCGAGGTGGACCGGTCCAGGGTGAAGGGCAGGTCCAGGTCGACCTGGGCGGGCTCCGGCTCCCAGCCGGTGGCGGCTGGAACACCGCCGGTCAGCGACGGGTAGTCGGCGGGCGAGGGCGCGTTGCCGGTCACCGGGGCCGGCGGCACCGGCGGCGGGGCGGCCCACCCGGGCGGGCCGGAGCCGTCGATCTGATCGGGTGGCCAGAGTGGTTCGATGTCCCGTTCCGGCACCCCGTGCTGGCCGGGCACATGCACCCGGTCGGCGTTCTCGTCAACCACGGTTCCTCCCCATTCCCCCTGCCGAGGATAGGCCCACCGGCCGACCCGGGCCGCTGGTGTCTCCGCCGGGTCAGGCCGACCAGACCGCCCAGGCGCCCGGCTCGGTCCACCAGGACCGCTTACGCGTCAGTTGCCCCTCCACGCCGTCGTCCAGGTACGGCAGCGCCGCGTCGTCGCGGGGCAGCACCGACACGGCCCGGCCACGGGCCCGGCGCACCTCCAGGCGCACCCGGCGTCGCCCCAGCCGCGACCGGGTGACCACCGGCACGGCCACCGCCACGTCGACCATCCCGTCGGTCGGATCAGGGGTGGCGAGCAGGGTCACGTCGTCGAGCCGGGCGTACCCGCCGGCGTTGCCGACCGCGCAGGCGAGCAGCGGGTCGTCGCCGTTGGAGAGGACGGCGTCGTCCACCTCCACCCGGCCGCGCCAGTGCAGCGGGCGCCCGTCCTCGGCGGCGGCACCGAGCAGCGCGCCGTCCAGGGTCACCGATCCGCCGTCGTTGCGCAGCAAATCGAGCCGGCGGGGGACGCCGTCGAGCACCGCGGCGGCCACCGCCGCCGGGTCGCGGGGCAGCCCGAGCTGCGCGGCGAGGTCGCGGTGCGTCGTGCTGCCCGCCGGGTCGAGCGGCAGCACGCCGACCGGCGGCAGGTCCGGCACCGTGCGGTTGCCGGCCAGGTCGGCCGGGCGGCGGCTCGGCGGCGGCGCGTACCGCCGGACCAGCCGGCGCAGGACGGCCCGTAACTGTGCGTCACCGGCCACCGCGACCACGAGCCGCGTCTTGGCATCGGAGTCGGGCCAGGTGAGGCCGTCCGGTCGGGGCGGCCCGTCCAGCCGGGCCAACACCTCGTCGATCTGCGCGTCCGACCGGGCGGTCACCGTCTCGACCCGCGCGCCCCGTGCGGTGAGCGCGTCCGAACAGGCCAGCACGGGTACGCGGGGCGTCTCGCAGCGTTCGCCCCGATCCTCGGCGGTGCCGTTCCCGCCGCCGCAGCAGGCCCCGCCGCCGCACCCGGCCCCCGGAGCGGTCCGCTCCGCGCCCAGGGTGAGCAGCACCACGTCGTACACGGGTAGCTCCTCCTGCTGCCTCTCGGCGCGACCCCTGCCGGTCGTGCCGTCACTACTTGTTAACCTGACACCCCGGGCTCGCTGACCGGTCGCCATCTGGCACCCGAGCCTTCTGGAGGCGAGAAGATGCCAGCGATCGTGCTCATCGGCGCTCAGTGGGGCGACGAGGGCAAGGGCAAGGTTACCGACCAGCTGGGTGAGCGGGTCGACTACGTCGTCCGCTACTCCGGCGGCAACAACGCCGGTCACACGGTGATCACCCCGGACGGCCAGAAGTACGCCCTGCACCTGATGCCGTCGGGTGCCCTCTCCCCGAACGCCGTGATCGTCATCGGCAACGGTGTGGTGGTCGACCCGAAGGTGTTGCTCACCGAGATCGACGGGTTGGCCGAACGAGGTGTCGACGTCTCCCGGCTGCGCATCTCCGGTGACGCGCACCTGATCATGCCGCACCACCGGGCACTGGACCGGGTGGTCGAGCGCTACCTGGGCAGCTCGCGGATCGGCACCACCGGCCGGGGCATCGGCCCGGCCTACGGCGACAAGGTCGCCCGGATGGGCATCCGGGTGCAGGACCTGCTCGACCCGGGCATCCTGCGCAAGAAGCTGGAACTCGCGTTGCGCGAGAAGAACCAGGTGCTGTTCAAGGTCTACAACCGCAAGGCGATCGACGTCGACGCCACCATCGAGGAGTACCTGGAGTACGCGGAGCGGCTGCGGCCGTACATCGCGGAGACCCGGGCGATGCTCTGGGACGCGTTGGACCGTGGCGACACCGTGTTGCTGGAGGGTGCCCAGGCCACCATGCTCGACATGGATCACGGCACGTACCCGTTCGTCACCTCGTCGAACCCGACGGCCGGCGGGGCGTGCGTCGGCGCCGGCATCCCGCCGACCGCTATCACGAAGGTGATCGCGGTGAGCAAGGCGTACACCACCCGGGTCGGTTCGGGGCCTTTTCCCACCGAGTTGTTCGACGACAACGGTCAGCACCTGCGCAAGGTCGGCCACGAGTACGGCACCACGACCGGCCGGGAACGGCGGTGCGGCTGGTTCGACGCGGTCGTCGCCCGGTACGCCTGCCGCCTCAACGGTGTCACCGATCTGGTGATCACCAAGCTCGACGTGCTCACCGGCCTGTCCACGGTGCCGATCTGCGTCGGCTACGAGATCAACGGCAAGCGCGTCGACGACATGCCGATGACCCAGACCGAGTTCCACCACGCCACCCCGATCTACGAAGAGCACGACGGCTGGTGGGAGGACATCACCGAGGCCAGGACCGAGGCCGAGTTGCCGGAGAACGCGAGACGCTACATCGCGCGGATCGAGCAACTCTGCAACACCCGCGTCAGCGTCGTCGGCGTAGGCCCCGGCCGTGAGGAAAACGTAACCCGCCACCCCCTCCTCCCCTAACTCTGCGTTGACTCTGCGTTGATCATGAAGTTAGCGGGTGTTCTGGAGATCAAAGCACCCGCCAACTTCATGATCGACCACGTTGGTGGCAGTGGGTTGTCCACAGGGGCGCGGTGGTTGTCCACAGGGGTCGCGGGCGGGGTGGACGAGGGGCCATGGTCGGGTCTCGTGGAGATGATTCGCAGGCTTGCGGCCACGCAGGACGGCGTGGTCACGCGGGATCAGGCACTTCGCGGCGGGCTCGGCCGGAACGACATCGACCATCTGGTGGCGATCGGCCGGTGGCGGCCCCTGGCTCGGGCTGTCTATCTGACCGAAGCCCGGGCGGTCGAGGTGGCACCCCGGCGAGCTCGCATCCGGGCTGCCGTTCTGTCACTGGGCCCGCATGCCCATGCCGTGCTGGACACCGCAGCCGAGCTGCACCGGATCGCCGGTCTGCCGCCCACCGAGGAAATCCACGTCGGCCTGCCCGGCAACGCCGCCAGGCCGGCCAGGCTGCACGATCCGGCGGTGGTGGTCCATCAACTCGACCGGCCACCTGGCGCGATGACGTCGGTGGCGGGAATCGCGGTGTCGGACCCGAGGCACACGGTTGCCGCCGTCCTGCTTCGCGCGCAGCGGTACGCGGCGGTGGCCGTGCTGGACTCGGCGCTCAACCGGCGGCTGTTGACCCCTGACGACCTGGCTGCCATATCGGCACTGGTCCGGGGACGCCGGGGGGCGGTGGCCGCTCGCGGCTACCTGGCCGAGGCTGACGGTCGGGCGCAGTCACCACTGGAGACACGTACCCGGCTGCGGTGTGTCGACGGTCGCGTGCCGCCCGACGTGCTCCAGTTGGAGGTGCGCGACGACGACGGATACCTGCTTGGCATCGGTGACCTCGGCTGGCGCCGGGCCCGAGTGATCGCTGAGGCGGACGGCGGCGGACCCCATTCCGCTCCGGAGGCCGTCTTCGCCGACCGGCGACGGCAAAATCGCCTGGTCAACGCCGGCTGGACCGTTCTCCGCTTCACCTGGGCCGACACTCTCCGCTCCGACTACATTCCCGACCTGGTCCGCCAGGCCCTAACTGCACGCTCCTGATCACCCCCACCCCACCCCCACCCCACCCCACCCCCGCCGAACCCTGCGTTGATCATGAAGTTAGCGGGTGTTCTGGAGATCAAAGCACCCGCTAACTTCATGATCAACGTGGGCCAGTGGTGGGGTGGGTAGGATGACTCGGCGTGCGGGTTCTTCTTCTTGGTGGTGGCGGGCGGGAGCATGCGCTCGCGCTGGGGTTGGTCGACGATCCGTCCGTCGAGGTGCTGATCGCGGCGCCCGGCAATCCGGGGATCGGCGCGATCGCCGAGCTGCGCGCGGTCGACCCGGTCGATCCGGCCGCCGCCGCCGCGCTGGCCGTGGAGGCGCAGGCCGACCTGGTGGTGGTCGGGCCTGAGGCGCCACTGGTCGCCGGGGTCGCCGACGCGGTCAGGGCCAAGGGCATCGCGGTCTTCGGGCCGTCCGCCGAGGCGGCCCGGCTGGAGGGGTCGAAGGCGTTCGCGAAGGACGTGATGACCGCCGCCGGGGTGCCCACCGCTCGCGCATACGCCTGTGCCGACGCCGAGAGCGTCGGCAAGGCGCTCGACGAGTTCGGCGCACCCTTCGTGGTCAAGGACGACGGGCTCGCCGCCGGCAAGGGCGTCGTGGTCACCGACGACCGCGCCGCGGCCGAAGCGCACGCGCGGGAGTGTGGCCGGGTGGTCGTCGAGGAATATCTCGCCGGCCCCGAGGTCTCGCTCTTCGTGGTGACCGACGGCGAGGCCGCGGTGCCGCTGCTGCCGGCTCAGGACTTCAAGCGGGTGGACGACGGCGACAGCGGCCCGAACACCGGCGGCATGGGGGCGTACGCGCCGCTGCCGTGGGCGCCGGCCGGCCTGGTCGACGAGGTGATGCGCGACGTGGTGCACCCGACGCTGGCCGAGATGCGCCGCCGGGGCACACCCTTCGCCGGGCTGCTCTACGTCGGGCTGGCGATCACCGCCACCGGGCCCCGGGTGATCGAGTTCAACGCCCGTTTCGGTGACCCGGAGACCCAGGTGGTGCTCGCCCTGCTGGAGACGCCGCTGGGCGGGCTGCTGCACGCCGCGGCCACCGGCTCGCTCGCCGAGCACCCGCCGTTGAGCTGGCGTGCCGGCGCCGCGGTGACCGTCGTGGTGGCCGCCGAGGGTTACCCGGCGAAGCCGCGCACCGGCGACGTGATCACCGGCGCGGAGCGGCCCGGCGTCATCCACGCCGGCACCGCCCGCCGGCCCGCCGACGGCGCGTTGCTCTCCGCCGGCGGCCGGGTCCTCTGTGGTACGGCCACCGGTGCCGACCTGGCCTCCGCCCGGGACGCGGCCTACCAGCTGGTTCGCGGCATCGCGCTCGCCGGTTCGCACCACCGCTCGGACATCGCCGCCGCCGCGATCGACGGCCGGGTCGCCGTTTCCGGCTGACGGTTCATCGGGGTCGGCCGGCCTCGGGATCCCGGTGACGGCCGGCGAGTCCGCGGCGTGGACGGCGGGCGCGTAGCCCACCCGGGGCCGGACCGCCGGTGGAGCTGGAGCAGATCGTCTCGGTGCTGCGCAAGCTGCTGCGGGTGCAGCAGGTGGTGCTAACCAACAACCAGGCGTACATCGCCTCGGCGGCGCAGTCCGACGACGCGCGTGTCGAACCGCCGTTCCAGCTGCAAGGATCGTACCGCAACATGGAACAAGCTGGCCGAGCGGATCGTCCCGGTGCTCACCGACGACGAGCTTGAGGCGGTGATCGACGACCACTACCTGGGCGAGGCGCAGACCCTGACGGCGGGCGCGGAGGCGAGTCTGCTCAAGCTCGCCGAGCTGCGCGGCCGGCTGAACCCGGAGCAGGCCCACCGCTGGGCCGAGGTGAAGGACGCCTTCCGGCGCTCGCGGGCCCTCGGCGGGGCGGGCGACGACCCGGTGGACCGGGCGGTGGGCGCGCTCGGCCTGCTCGCCGACCGGGTAAGCGGAGTCACCGCCGCTATCGGCCGCGCCACCGACCGGTAAGGAAGGGCCCCCTGTTGACGCCTGCGGTAGAGCAGGGGTCCCGTATCAACCACCGCTGAGCGCGGAGCCGGCACGGCCGGCTCCGCGCTCCTGCTCAGGCGAGCGCCAGGACGGCGCCGAAGACTCGTTGGGCGAGGGCCGACTGCCCGTCGGCCTTCGCGTCGGTCGGGGTGGCGGCGAACGCGAGGCGTACGCTGCCGTCGTCGAGGGCGCCGATGAGAGCCTGGTAGCCGTACCGGGCGCCGGACTTGCCCCAGAACGTATGGCCGTCGGGCAGCCGAACCGAGGAGAGCCCACCATTGCTGTACCCCGCGCCGGCCCAGGGGTGGGTGAACAGCTCACGCTGCTGCGCCGGGGCGAGCAGGCGGCCGTCGAAAAGGGCGGCGGCGAACCGATCAAGGTCGGCCAGGGTCGAGACGAGGTCACCGGAGGCGGGGGTGAAGGTCTGGCTCCAGCGCGTCGCGTCGACCAGTTCGGTGCGGCCGGCGCGGTTCACCTGCTGGTATCCCCGGACGTGCGGTCCGCGAATGCCGGTGGCGGTGCCGGGCGCGTACGTGTCGCGCAATCCGAGTGGCCGGAGGATCCGCTGCCGCAGCTGCTCCGGGTACGACGTCCCGGTCACCCGCTCGATCAGGATGCCGGCGACGATGTAGCCCATGTTGGTGTAGCGCTGTGCCGCGCCGGGAGCGTATTCCGGCGGGTTCGTCAGCGCCGACCGGACGATCTGCTCCGGGGTCCACCGGTCGTAGCGGTGCGCGAGCTGCCAGTCGAGCCCGTCCGGTAGGACCGGGCTGGGCAGGCCGCTGGTGTGGGCGAGCAACTGTCGCACGGTGATGGTCGGCCAGTCGGCCGGGATCAGGTCCGGCAGGTGCGGCCGTACCGGCTCGTCGAGGTCCAGCTGGCCCTCCGCCACCAGCTGGTACACCACCACGGCGGTGAAGACCTTGGTCACGCTGCCGATCCGGACCCGGGCGTTCGCCGGCACCGGTGCCGACGACCGCAGATCGCGTACGCCGAAGGCACCACGCCAGCAGCCGTCCGGTGTGGTGACCCGCAGCTGCACGCTGGTGGTGGTGAGTTCACGGTCGGGGATCTGGCCGACGGCCGCCACCAGGCCGGCCGGGTCGAGGGTGCCGGCGGCGCAGCCCTGGTGAGTCGCGTGGGCAGGTGCCGTCAGGGTGCCAGCCAGCAACATGCCGAGGGTGAACCCGGCTAGGAGGCTGCGTCGGGTGATTCGCATGGGCCGAGCCTGCCGGGGCCTTCCCGGCCGCCGGATCGGGGATCACCCCGATACAGCCCTGGGCCGACCGGTAGGGGTGGCTGTCGATCCTTCTCTCGTGCAACCGGGACAGGTGGTCAGCCGTGTCTGAGGTACGGGCAGGAGAGGGTGGTCGGGATGCGCGATGCCGAGGGCTTCGACGAGTTCTACCGGGGCACGGCCGGCCGGATGCTCCGATACGGGTACGCCCTGACCGGAGACCTCGCCGAGGCGCAGGACATCGTGCAGGAGGCGTACGTCCGGGCCTGGCAGCGTTGGCGCAAGGTTGCCGCCTACGACCACACCGAATCCTGGGTCCGCCTGGTGGTGGCTCGGTTGGCCACCGACCGCTGGCGTCGGATACACACCCAGCGGCTGGCGTTGCGCCGCGCCGGACCGCCAGGCCACGCAGCCGCCCCCAGCGACGACACGGTGTTGCTGGTCGGGGCGTTGCGGCGGTTGCCGGCTGCCCAGCGGCAGGCGGTAGCCCTGCACTACCTGTGTGACCTGTCGGTGGCGCAGATCGCTGCCGAAACCGGTACGTCGCCCGGGACGGTCAAGTCATGGTTGTCCCGTGGCCGGGCCGGGCTCGCCGCTGTACTCGACGATGTGACCCCGGAGGCGCACGATGTCGGCTGACCTGGAGCGGATGTTCTCGTCACTCGGGACGGACAGCGACCGGGTGGCGCTGCCGATGCCTGACATGGTGCGTACGCGTGGAGACCGGCGACGCCGGGTACGTGCGGTTGGGGGATTGCTCGCCGTCGCGCTCGTGGTCGGCGGAACTGCCGTCGGCACCCGCCAACTGCTCGCGGATCCGGCGCCGTCGATACCACCGATCATCGACAGCACGCCATCGCCCACCCCGTCGCCGAGCCTCTCGTCGAGTTCCGCACCGGTCGGCGCATCGCCGGAGCCGACCGGCAACTCCGAGACCTCGGAGGCACCGGACCGCACCACCGGGTCGCCCCGGCCCGGGTGCGACGAGAGCCCGCCCTTCCCCGACACCACACCCACCCACGCCGGGCAGGCCCTGAACGTCTCGCTGATGCTCACCGGCGCCGACTGGGGCAGGTGCTATGTGGTGATCGCCGACGGTCCGGGATATCCGGTGTACGAGCCGGGGAGGACCGGCGGCGCGAAGCCCAACGTCTGCCTCGACGACGCCGGGTACGACGCCGACGCCGACCGGCTCGCCGGCCGGTTCCGGCATTTCGACGGTGGTCCGGAGATCGGTGGGTTCGAGTCGGTGACCAGGTACCGCCCCGGTGCCGCCAGCGACTTCCTCGACGAGATCCGCCAGCGGGTCGCCCGGTGTGCCACGTTCAACAACGAACGGATGCCAGAGGAGTGGCACGCCCTGATCGTCGAGCGGAACTTTGCCGGGGACGAGAGCCTGCTCATCTACGTCGGTTCGGGCGAGAAGGGTGCCGGTTACCCCGGCTGGTACCTCGGGGTGGCGCGGCGCGGTGACCTGGTGGCCGTGGTCGAGCCCCATTCCGACCTCGGCGGCTCCCGCGACTTCGCGAGGAGGATGACCCGCAGGGCGGTCGACCGGCTGTAGTGCCGGACACACCCGCGGACCATGTATGGCAGGTCCCTGCCCGCATGCCTCCTGGTCAGCGGATCTGCATTCCCGAGATCGCCCGGGAGATGACCAGCCGCTGGATCTCCGAGGTGCCCTCGAAGATGGTGTAGATCTTGGCGTCCCGGTACCAGCGCTCGACCGGGTGGTCGCGCAGGAAACCGGCTCCGCCCAGCAACTGGACGGCCCGTTCGGTCACCGAGACGGCCACCTCGCCGGCCTTGAGCTTGGACATCGAGCCCTCGCCGGCGGTGAACGGCCGGTTGTTGCGGCCCATCCAGGAGGCCCGCCAGACCAGCAGCCGGGCGGCGTCGATCTCCATCTTCATGTCGGCCAGCGCGAACGCGACCGCCTGGTTGGTGATGATCGGCCGGCCGAACTGGACGCGCTGGATCGCGTGGTCCAGGGCGTACTCGTAGGCGGCTCGGGCCACGCCGAGCGCCTGCGCGCCGACGGTGGGTCGGGTCAGTTCGAAGGTGCGCATCGCGGCCTGGCCGGTGGCGCGCTGCCCGGACCGGGCGCGGGTCAGGCGTTCGTCCAGCGCCTCCTTGCCGCCGAGCAGGCACCGCCCCGGCACCCGGACGTCGTCGAGGAAGACGTCGGCCGTGTGCGATGCCCGCAGGCCGAGCTTGCGCAGTTTGCGGGTGGCGCTGAGCCCGGCCGTGCCCGGCGGCACGACGAAGGCCGCCTGCCCCCGCGAGCCCAGCTCCGGCTCGACCGAGGCGGTCACCACGTGCACCCCGGCGATCCCGCCGTTGGTGGCGTACGCCTTCTGCCCGCGCAGCACCCACTCGTCGGTGGCCTCGTCGTAGGTAGCCCGGGTGCGGATGGCGCCCACGTCGGAGCCGGCCTCGGGCTCCGAGGAGCAGAACGCGGCGACGGCCGGGGAATCCACCTCGCCGAAGCACTGCGGCACCCACTCGACGAGCTGTTCAGGGGTGCCGGTGCCGTAGATGGCGGCGACCGCGAGTGAGGTGCCGAAGAGGCTCAGTCCGATGCCCGCGTCGCCCCAGAAGAGTTCCTCGCTGGCGATCGGCAGCGACAGGCCGGTGGGATCTGCCCAGCAGGTGGCGAGGAACTCGAAGCCGTACAGGCCGACCTTCGCCGCCTCGGCGATGACCGGCCACGGGGTTTCCTCGCGGGCGTCCCATTCGGCCGCGGCCGGGCGCACGACCTCGCTGGCGAAGCCGTGCACCCAGTCGCGCAGATCCCGCTGTTCCTCGTTCAGGTCGAGCGAGAACTCGACCATCTCAGGCCTTGGGGATGTCGAAGAGGTTCGCGATGTTCGCGGCCAGGCCCAGGTCGCCCTTGGCCTTGAGCTTGCCGGTCATGAACATCATGACCGGGTTGGCGCCACCGGAGACGATCTTCAGGAACTCCACCGGTCCCAGGGTCAGGCCCAGCCGCGGGTCGTGCTGCGGGGTCTCGTTGACCGTGCAGGTGCCGTCGGCGACGACCACCTCGTAGGTGTCGGTGCCACCGTCGGGGGCGCCGGTGATGTTCCAGTGGATGACCGCGTTTGTCGACCCGGCCCGGTCGGCGCGGAACAACTGCGGCATCCGCCCGAAGACCTCGCCGAGGATCTTGCCGCGCAGGTCGCCCGACATCACCTCGGCGAGCTTGCTCTCCGGGGTGTTCTTGACGAGCTGGGCGAATTCCTTCGGGCCGACGTTGGAGAAGTTGGCCGGGTCGAAGTCAGTCATGGTGAAGCACCTCTCGGACAGTGGTTACTCCGGCGTAACCTTACGCATGAGTAGGTATGCTAGCAAGGTGTCCACCGGTCCTGCGTTCAAGCGCCTCCCCCGCGCCGTACGCGAGCAGCAGATGCTCGACTCCGCCGTGCGGGTCTTCTCCCGGCGCGGCTACCACGGTGCCAGCATGGACGAGATCGCCGAGGTCGCCGGCATCTCCAAGCCCATGGTGTACGCGTACCTGGGCACCAAGGAGGAACTCTTCGTCGCCTGCCTGCACCGCGAGGGCGCCCGGATGATGGAGGCCATCGCCGGTGCCGTCGCCCCCGACCTGCCGGCCGACGAGCGACTCTGGCGCGGGCTGCGGGCGTTCTTCGGATTCGTCGGCGCGCACCGGGACGGCTGGGCGGTGCTCTACCGGCAGGCCCGGGGCGAGCAGCCGTTCGCCGGGGAACTCGCCGTGATGCGCGCCCGGCTGGTCGAGGTGGTGGCCGGCATGCTCGACCACGCGCTGCGCGCCGAGGGTCGGGAGGTGGCCGAGACGGAGCTGGAGGTGGTCGCGTACGCCCTGGTCGGGGCGACCGAGTCGCTCGCGGACTGGCTGGCCGACCGACCGGGCGTCGACCCGGAGAAGACCGCCACCCGGATGATGAACGTCGCCTGGCTCGGTGCCGGCCAGCTGCTGGGCGGCGTCACATGGCGTCCCCCCGGGGGGTAGGGGGTCGACCTCGGCTGGTCCCGCGGTGTGCCCGGTGCCGCAACCGGCGGGCCAGCTCCAGCAGGAAGGTCACCGCGATCGAAAGCCCGATGCCGGCGAGGATGCCGTGCAGCGGGTGGCGTTCGAAGGCCAGCCCGCCGAAGACGCCGAGTAGCACGCAGTAGAGCGCCCAGGTGGCACCCGCGATCAGGTCGAACGGGGCGAACGACCGCAGCGGGTAGCGGACCGCACCCATGGTGAGGGTGACCGCCGTCCGCCCGCCCGGGAGGTACCGGGCGGCGACCAGGATCATGCCTCCGCGCCGGTCCACCGCCCGACGGGCCCACGCCGAACCGGCCCGGCGTCGGCTGTCCGCCGGCGAGCGCTCCAATCGCCGCGATCCGCCCCCACGTCCGATCGCGTACGAGATGTGGTCGCCGGCGGTGGCACCGATCGTGGCCGCCACGATCACCAGCACCAGGTTCGGCTCGCCCCCGGTGGCGAGGACGGTGACGCTGATGACCGCCGCCTCGGCCGGCACCAGCGGGAAGACCGCGTCGACCGTGGTCAACCCGAACAGCAGCAGGTAAACCCACGGTGAGGTGAGGGTCTGCCGGATCAGGTCGAGGGCGGCCTCCATGGACCCATGCTCGTCGTCGACCGCGCCGGCCGTGCGGTGATCGGCGAGACGGCTACCCCTCGCACGCTGTCGAGCTGAGCCGGCTGTGCGCTCGCCGCCGGCCCGCCGCGGCGGGTCAGATCAGCGCACCCGCCGGCCGCGTGAGCAGCGCACCTCGTACGGTCTTGTCGCCAGCCGCCGGGCCGTGCGAGGTGAGCACCACCGGTACGCCCAGCGCGTGCTCCACCGCCGCGGGCCAGTCCGCCGGCCGGTGGTCGTACACGGGGCGGGCGCACAGCAGGCGGGCAGTGAGCGCCGCCTGCTGTGCCAGGTCCCCGGGTGGGCCCGGAGCCAGCCGGTCCAGGGTGTCGTAGCGGCGGCAGATCCGCAGATCCAGGCCGCGATCGACGAGGTCGAGGTGGGTCAGCGCCAGGCCGTCGACCCCGCCCGTGGCCGCCACGGCGTACGCGTGGGCGACGGCGTCGAAGTGGCCGAACCGGAAGCGGCCCTGCCAGGGGTTGGTCGGGTTGTGCGGGTCGGCCAGCGGCAGCGCCCGGTCCTCGGTGACGAGCGGCCCCGGCCCGTGCCGGGTGGTGACGGTCCGCAGCACCCCGAGCCGGGTCGCCGACCCGGCCAGCCCGGCCTCGGCCAGCAGCGTTTCGGCGTTGCCGAAGGTGGTGGTGCTCCAGGTCGTGTACGGGTGGAAGCCGTGCCACTCGTCCAGCAACACCCCCTGCGCACCCTCGAACACGCACGGACCGGCCCGCAACGCCCCGGCCAGCCAGGCCCGGTCGACGATCGCCACCCGCTCGGCGAAGCGACGGTACGCGCGCAGGCAGTCGGAGATGGGCGGAACGTCCAGCGGGCCGAGTTCCGCGCCGAGCCGGTCCCGCAGCAGGGCCAGCCGGCGGCGCAGTCGCCCCGGGTCGCGGCAGTCCGCAACCCGGGGCGCCTCGGCGGGTGGGCGAGGCCGTACCCGACGGCCTCGCCCACCCCAGCCCGCAGGAACCGTGCCGGTCGGCTCCGCGGGCCAACTCCCGGGCCCGGTTGGCGGCCCGGTGGTACGGGGTGGCCAGCAGCGCCTCCCCGTCCACGGTCAGCCGGTCGAGCGCGTCGGGCACCCCGACGGCGGCGAGATGGTCGGCCTCGGCGGCCAGCGCGAGCGGGTCCACCACCACGTGCCGGGACAGGTGGGTCCGTACGCCGGGGTGGAAGGTGCCCGCACCGAACTGCGCGAAGGTGTGGTGCCGGCCGTCGCGCAGGACGACGCTGTGTGCCGCCTGCGCACCCCCGTTGAACCGCACCACGGTGTGCACCGGTCGGGTCGCGCAGAGCCAGTCCACGACGGTGCCCTTGCCGGCGTCGCCGTACCCGAGGTCGACCACGATCGCGTGCGGGCCGCGCGGCCCCTCGCCGCCGGCCCGCCGCCCGGACCGCCCGGCCGGCGTTCCGGGCCGTCCACGACCGCAGCCGCCGGGCCGGTCACAGCCGCACCACCCCACCGCCGGCGCTCCGGGTGGCGGGCAGCTTCGTCACCTCGGCCTGCCGGACCTCGTCCCGGCGGTCCAGGGCCTTCGACACCGTTCCGGCCGCCGTCGAGCCGGCCTGCTCCAGGTCCCGCAGACCAGCGTCGAGGTCGATGGCCTCCTCGCCGAGGCCGATGGCGAGCGCGATGGTCTCGCAGACCGCGTCGAGGTCGTCCAGCTCCAGGGCGTTCTGGCCGAGCAGACCGCGCCAGAAGTCGAGCATCCGGCGGTTGCCCGAGTAGTGGCTGCCGGCGGGCAGCAGGTGGTATGTGTCCCAGTGGCGGGTGACCTCGTCGACGATCTGCCGCAGCGGCACGTCCTCGCGCGGACCGCCGCCGATCAGCCGGGCCACCTCGGCGGCCTTCACCCTCGGGTACGCCAGCTCGTCGCCGATGATGAAGAGGTAGCCGCGCCGGCCCCGCTTCTCCCAGTGGTCGGTGACGGTGTGCCGGGCCATGAAGTACAGCGCCAACTCGTAGGACTCCCGCATCTGGCCGCCGCCGCCACCCTCCAGCACGAATCGGCCGAGGTCGTCGTCCATCCGGTTGTCGGACTCGAACTGGCCCACCTGCAACGGCACCCGGTCGCAGGTGGCGTCGCCGATCGCGCCGAACATGATCTGTGGGTCGCGGGCGTACCCCTGGCGCAGCAGCAGGCCCAGCAGTTGCGGCAGCTTGGCCTGGAGGGTGCGGGGCACGTACCCCATCGACCCGGTCACGTCGAACAGCACGGCGACGGGGGTCGACCGTGGATGCTCGTCCGAGTCGCGGCTCTCCCGTACCACGCCGCGCGGGTCCAGCGCCGGGTGTACCACCCGGGCCCCGCTGTCGCTGTACGAGAAGGCGCTGGTGCCGGTCGCCCGGCGGTACCGGTCGGCGGCGTCGTACACGTCGGTGGACCACATTCCACTGCCCATGGCAGCCTCCTTACGGGTCGAGGGTGAAGGGTCGGAAGGTGCGCGGCCCGTACAACCGGTGCAGCACCTCGTCGAGTTCGCCGAGCAACCGCCAGGCGTCGTCGGGTCGGGCGCGCAGGAGCCGTTGCCGGCAGCCGCGGGCGAAGGCGAGCAACTCGCGCGGCGCGTGGCGGCCCATCAGCCAGGTCATGCAGCGGACGGCCAGGGCGATGTCGGTGCCGGGGCCGCACGGGCGGCGCTCGGTGACCTCGGCCGGGTACCAGTCCTGGTACCCGGGCAGCAGTGCCGGCACGGTCCCACCGGGCTCGGTCGAGAGGCACCAGTCGACCAGCACGAGGCCGTGGGCGTCCGGCTCGATCAACACGTGTGGCGGCAGCACCGCGCCGTGCACCACGCCGGCCCGGTGGGTCAGGCCGAGCGCGACCAGCAGTCGCCGCCACATCCAGGCCGCGTCGCGGCCGTCCAGCCCGTCCGGGTGGGCGCGCCGCACCTCGACCAGGCTGCGCAGGCGGGGCGCGGTGGCGAGCACGGTGACCCGGCGTTCGGCTCCGGTGGCGGCGTCCCGGTGGGCGAAGCTGTCGACCAGCCGGGGCACGTACGGCAGCCAGCGCGGGTCGCCCCGCTCGGCGAGGGTGCGCAGGGCATGCTGCTCGCGGGCCATCAGGTCGTTGTCAGCGGGGTTGCGGGGCAGCTTGAGCAGCCGGTCCGCGCCGACGTCGTAGAGGTCGGCGAGGTCACCGGAGTGCGCGGGCCGGCCGCAGCGGTAGCCGCGCAGCACGGTGAACTGGCGGGCCCGCCAGCTGCTGGTGACCCGGAGGAAGGCGTCGGCGGCGGCGGCGCGGACGCCCGGGCCGGCCCAGCGGAGCCGGTCGGGGTGCAGGGCGGCGACGAGGTCCCGGTAGCGCCGCTGCGGCGCGTCGCCGCCGAACATCTCGTCGCCGTCATGGGCGGCGGTGACCACGCGGATCGCCTCCTCGGTCGTCACCGGACCGTCTCCTCCCGGGCCGGGCGCAGCAGCGCCGGATGCAGGAGTCGGGCGTCACCGGCCCGGTAGAGCCGAGCGCGCGGGCCGCCCCGGGTGCCGCCGCGTTCGGTGCTGGCGCCGGTGCTCTCCACGAAGCCCGGCACGGAGAGCACCTTGCGGTGGAAGTTGCCGGCGTGCAGCTGGTGCCCCCAGACCGTCTCGTAGACGGATCGCAGCTCACCGATGGTGAACTCGGCCGCGAGGAAGCGGGTGGCCAGCGGGGTGTACTCCAGTTTCGAGCGGGCCCGCTCCAGCCCGTCGGCGACGATGTGACCGTGGTCGAAGGCGAGTTGCCGGTTCGCCAACTCGGCGACCGGCACCCAGGCCGCCTCGTCGGCGTCGGTGCCGGCCGCCGCATCCGGCAGGTCGGGAGCGAAGGCGAGATGGGCGACGGAGACGATCCGCATCCGGGGATCGCGGTCGGGCGCGCCGTACGAGGACAACTGCTCGACGTGGACGCGACGCAGCCGCTCGCCACCGAGACCGGTCTCCTCGGCCAGCTCCCGGCGGGCGGCGGCGGCCAGGTCCTCGTCGGGCCGGACGAAGCCGCCGGGCAGCGCCCAGTGACCCGCGTACGGCTGCTCGCCGCGGCGGATGAGCAGCAGGTGCAGCGCGCGGTCGCGGATGGTGAGGGCGACGACGTCGGCGGTGACGGCCACGGCCGGGTAGGCGCGCGGGTCGTAGGTGGCGAGGAAGTCCGGCTCGTTCACGCTAGATCACTCTCATCCCGAGAATATCTCTGATTGAGAACAACCTAGCGGCAAATCGAGGGCCGGGCAAGTACCCGGGCCTCGATCAGCGGATGGCGCCCACCAGATGTGGACGGCCACGCGGGTCGTGCAGACTGAAATCCCAGCCCGAGCCGGTCGGCGTGGCATCGAAGGCCACCGTGCCGGGCAGCGGAACCGGCAGCTTGAACGACACGTCCACCGTGTACGCCTCGGGCAGCCGGCTCTCCAGCGCCGCGAGACAACGCGCCTTGCTCCACATCCCGTGCGCGATGGGCCGGGGGAACCCGAGCAGCCGGGCCCCCAGCCGCGACGTGTGGATCGGGTTGTGGTCACCGGAGACACGCGCGTAGCGCACACCCACCCGGGGTGTCACCGGCCAGCGGGCGGTGGCGGCCGGCGGTGCGGGCGGTGCACCGCGGTCACGCCGCTCGCCGCCGCCCGGGCCGCGCTGCCGACCCAGGTACGTCGAGACGCCGCGCCACACCTCCTCCCCGGCCACGGTCGCGACGAGCACGACGTCCACCTGCCGTCCCCGGTCGTGCGGGCGCAGGTTCTCCTCCCAGGTGGTGAAGTCGAGCCGGTCGGCGACGGTGACCGGCCGGTGCACCGTGATCCGGTTGCCGACGTGCACCACCCCGGCCAGCGGGATCGGGAACTGCGGCGCGGTGATCAGGCGCAGCGCCAGCGGGAAGCCCATGACGTGCGGGAAGGTCGCGGGCAGCCGGTCGGCGAGCCGGAACCCGCACACCCGGTCGTAGTCGGCCAGCCGTTCCGGGTCCACCGCGACCCCGCCGACGGTCAGCTCGACCGCCGGCATCCCGGCATCCCGCCGGCCGCCCAGCCCCGGCAGCGCGCCCAGCAGCGCCCGCCGGTACAGCGGACCGGCCGCCGGCAGCCCCGCCAGCTCCACCCGCGTCCGCGCCGCCGCCTGGCCTGGTGCGGTCGGGCCGCCACGAGTCCCGCCGGCCGCGCGCCGGCCGCGCGCCCCACCCGGCTGGCCCACCGCGGTCAGATCGCCGGGCCGGCCCGGGCCGGACAGGTCGCGGGTCGGCCCACCGTTCCCGCCGTGGCCCGGAGAGTTGGCCGCGGCGGCCAGGATCTCCGGCGTCAGGGCCTCGGTGGGCCCGTCGATCAGCTCGCCGACCGACAGGTCGTCGGCCGGCTCGTCGTCGCGGCTGCGCCCGGCCATCAAGCCCCCAGCAGGCTCTGGCCGCAGACCCGGACCACGTTGCCGCTGACCGCACCCGACGCGGGCCAGGCCAGCCAGCCGATGGTCTCCGCGACGTCCACCGGCAGCCCACCCTGGGAGAGGCTGTTCATCCGGCGCCCCGCCTCGCGCAGCATCAGCGGAATGCGGGCGGTCAGCCGGGTCTCGACGAACCCGGGCGCGACCGCGTTGACGCTGATCTGCCGCTCCCGCAGCGCCGGGGCGAGCGACTCGACCAACCCGATCACCCCCGCCTTGCTGGTGGCGTAGTTGGTCTGGCCCCGGTTGCCGGCGATCCCGGCGATGGAGGACACGCCGACGATCCGGCCGCCGGCCGGGATCAGTCCGCGTTCCAGCAGCAGGTCGTTGATCCGTTCCTGACTGGACAGGTTCACGTCGACGACCTGGTCCCACCGGTCGGCGTCCATCCGGCCGAGGGTCTTGTCCCGGGTGATGCCGGCGTTGTGCACCACCACGTCGACCCGGCCGTGCCGGCCCGCCAGGTGCTCGGCGAGCCGGGCCGGCGCGTCGGCGGCGGTCAGGTCGAGCTGCACGGCGCTGCCGCCGATCTCGTTGGCCACGCCGGCCAGCTCGTCACCGGCCGCCGGGACGTCCAGCGCGACCACGGTCGCGCCGTCGCGGGCCAGCACCCGGGCCAGCGCCGCACCGATGCCCCGGGCCGCGCCGGTGACCAGCACCACCTGCCCGTCGAGCGGGCGGTCCCAGTCGACCGGGGCGGTCGCCTGTCCGGCGCCGATCCGGATCACCTGGCCCGAGACGTACGCCGACCGGCCGGACAGCAGGAACCGCAGGGTCGCCTCCAGGCTGGTCCAGGTGCCTGCGTCGGCCGCGCGGGTGACGTGCACCAGTTGCGCGGTGATGCCCCGGCCGAACTCCTTGCCGACGCTGCGGGTGAGCCCCTCCAGGGCCCGCTGGGCGGTCGCCTCGCGCGGCGTGGCGCACTCGGCCGGCGGGGTGCCCAGCACGATCACCCGCCCGCTGGGCTGCACCGCCCGGGCCTGGGGGTGGAAGAAGTCGTAGAGCTGCCGCAGTCCCGACGAGTCGGTGATGCCGGTAGCGTCGTAGACGAGGGCGGCGCTCTCCGGCGTACGGCCGGTTGCCGGGTCGGGCACGGCGGTGGCCGGATCGCGCAGGGCGAGCCCGGCGGCGGCCAGCATCTTGCCCACCGGGTCGGCGAGCCGTCCTCCGGCGGCGGCGCCGAGCAGGGCCAGCCCGGGCAGGATCGGCTCGCCGGGTGCGTGTCGGCGCAGTCGCGGCGGATCGGGCAGCCCGAGGCGCTTGACCAGCGCCCGCCCGGCGCCCGACTGGACGAAGCTCGCGTACCTGTCGGTCATAGGCGTAGCCTACTGGCGAGTAAGGTGCGGGCAACACTCCTGAGGAGGCGGATCGTGCAGAACGTTCGACGGGTCGCGGTCATCGGCGGCAACCGGATCCCCTTCGCCCGCTCCAACTCGCGCTACGCCAGCGCCACCAACTCCGACCTGCTCGGCGCCGCCCTGGACGGGCTGATCGCCCGGTTCGGGCTGGCCGGCCAGCAGGTCGGCGAGGTGGTCGCCGGGGCGGTGCTCAAGCACTCGAAGGACTTCAACCTCACCCGCGAGGTGGTGCTCGGCTCGAAGCTCGACCCGCGCACCCCCGCGTACGACATCCAGCAGGCCTGCGGCACCGGCCTGGAAGCGGCGATCCTGGTCGCCAACAAGATCGCCCTCGGCCAGCTCGAGGTCGGCATAGCCGGCGGCGTCGACACCACCTCCGACGCCCCGCTCGCGGTCAACGAGGACATGCGCCGCACGCTGCTCAAGCTCAACTCCGCCCGCACCCTCGGCGAGCGGCTGCGGATCGCCGCCCGGCTGCGTCCGGCCCAGCCGTTCAGGCCGGAGATCCCGCGCAACGCCGAGCCCCGGACCGGGCTGTCCATGGGTGAGCACGCCGCGCAGACGGCGCTGCGCTGGAACATCGACCGGCGGGCCCAGGACGAACTGGCACTGCGCTCGCACCGGCGGCTCGCCGCCGCGTACGACAAGGGGTTCTTCGACGACCTGATGACCCCGTACCTGGGGCTGACCCGGGACCAGAATCTCCGCCCGGACACCACGCTGGAGAAGCTCGGCGCGCTCAAGCCCGCCTTCGGTGCCAACGGGCCGGACGCCGAGCGGGCCACCATGACCGCCGGGAACTCCTCGCCGCTGACCGACGGCGCCTCCACCGTCCTGCTGGCCAGTGAGGAGTGGGCGCGCGAGCACAACCTGCCGGTGCTGGCCTGGTTCTCCTGGTCGGAGACCGCCGCGGTGGACTTCGTGCACGGCGACGAGGGCCTGCTGATGGCCCCCGCGTACGCGGTGCCCCGGCTGCTCGCCCGGGCCGGGCTCACCCTCCAGGACTTCGACTACTACGAGATCCACGAGGCGTTCGCCGCGCAGGTGCTGGCCACCCTGAGCGCCTGGGAGTCGAAGGAGTTCTGCGTCGACCGGTTGGGTCTGGACGCCCCGCTCGGCACCATCGACACCGACCGGCTCAACGTGAACGGCTCGTCGCTGGCCGTCGGGCACCCGTTCGCCGCCACCGGCGGCCGGATCGTGGCCACCCTGGCCAAGCTGCTCGCGTCCAAGGGCAGTGGTCGCGGGCTCATCTCGATCTGCGCGGCCGGCGGCCAGGGCGTCACCGCCATCCTGGAACGCTGACCCGCCGGCCGCGCTCCAGGTCACCGGAGGCCGGGCCCTCGTCATTCCGTGCCGGGCGGCGTCTCGCCGTGCCGGGCCTCACCATGCTGCGCGCTGACCGAGGTCAGCCGCGGTTACCGGCTGCCATCACGCCCCGGCAGCGACCTTTGGTGACCGCCCTGCCGATCGGCGTATGTACATAAGTGAGCAGACGGTTACTCCCGCGGCAGACATCGTTGTCCTACCAGATGTCGCGAGGGAGGTGATGTCATGAAGAAGCTCACGGTTCGCCGGCTGGAGTCGGTGAAGACCAGCGCTGTCGCTGCTGCGTGTGTCGTCTCCTGACGGTGACGCCACCAACCTGAAGGCCGGCACCCGGACGGTAACGCCGGGTGCCGGCCTTCATCGACCCGCCTGCGAAATGAGCGAAAAGGACGACGATCCATGGCCGGCTACCCGTCAGACACACTTGTCAGAGTGCGCCCCTTCGACCACCGACCGGAGGGCGACACCGTCATCATCGGCGACGTCGAACGGCAGGTGTTCCTGTCGATCCCCGCCGAAGGGCTGGACCTCCTCCAATCGCTCGCCGCCGGCAAATCGGTGGGCGAGGCGGTCCGCCTGTACGAGCAGAAGTACGCCGAGACGCCCGACATCACCGACTTCCTGGACGCCCTCGGCGACGAGGGCTTCATCGAGATCGACGAGAAGGTCGCGGCTGCCGTCGCCGGTCCGGTCGCCGCCGCGGATCCGGCTCGCCGGCCCCGGCGTAGCTACAGCCTGAACTGGCTCAGCCCCACCATCGCCCGCCGCCTGGTCAGCCTCCCGGTGCTGATCGCCTGCGTCCTGATCATCGCGACCGGTGTGTACCTCGCCTCGGACGATCCGGACGTGCTGCCGACGCCCGGCGAGACGCTGCTGTTCCCCATCCACTTCGCAGCCCTGACCTGGGCGACGTTCATCCTGACACTGGCCGGGGTCGCGATCCACGAAGCCGCTCACATGGTCGCGGCGCGGGCGGCCGGCGTGCCGTCGAGGCTCGTCATCGGCAACCAGCTGTACGTGTTGGTGGTCCAGACCGACATGAGCGGCATCTGGATGGCGCCGAGGCGCCAGCGCTTCGTCGCGTTCATCTCCGGCACGCTCATCGACGGTGTACTGGCCTCGTCCTTCGTGCTCGCCCTGTGGGCGAACCGGCACGGTTTCCTTCAGCTGCCGGAATGGGCCGCGCTGCTGCTGACGGCGCTGCTGTTCACGTACCTGGTCCGGATCATCTGGCAGTCGTTCCTGTTCATGCGGACCGACGGCTACTACATCGTCGCCACGGCGCTCGGGTGCCGGAACCTGATGGCCGACACCGAGAACTTCCTGCGCAACGTGGTCGCGCGGGTACTGAGGCGCAGGACCCGGGTGGACCAGTCTGGTGTGCCCAAGCGGGAGATGCGGATAGTCCGGTTGTACTCGCTCGCCTGGCTCAGCGGACGTCTGATAGCGCTCATGATGCTGGTCTTCGTCGGTATCCCGCTGCTGTGGGGTTTCCTGTACCAGTTCATCCTCTTCGCCTCCGGCCAGGACTCCCTGATGGGTTCCCTGGACTTCGCCACCATTGCGATCATCGGCGTGCTCCTCGACGGTGGCGGCCTGCTGCTGTGGGGTCGCAGCCTCTACCGGGGCGCCCAGGAGCGGCGCCGCCGGCAGGCCATCCTGTCGGCCCGGGCCACGGCCCGAGCGGCAGCCCCCGCAGCGCCGGCGACTACCACCGCGGCCCTCGCGGCGCCGGTCGTGGAACCGAGCGGCCAGCAGTGAACCTCGCCGACTCCGCTTGCGGCCCGTCGTGGCCGCAAGCGGAGGTCGCGGGGCGTGGCCGGGCAGGTCAGCCGGTCGGACGCAGGCCCATCCGTTCCATGATGTATCCGACGATGAGGCGGGGGTTGGCGACGATCGCCCCGCACGGCGCCCGCCGGATCATCTTGCGGTCGGTGAAGCGCTGGAGGAACAGGCCGACCCGGGAACGGGTCGTGCCGATCATCGCGGCGTAGTCCTCGTGGCGGAGTTTCAGGCCGATCCGGATGTCCTGACCGGTCCTCGTGCCGAAGCTCTGGGTCAAGTCGAGCAGGCGCATCGCCAGCCGGGCCTCGCTGTCGGAGGTGACATGCTGTAACAGCAGGGACCGGTGACGGCGGGCTTTCAATATTTGACTGTGCTGCCACACGTCGAAGACATTCGCCTCGCGCAGAAGGCCATGGAGAACGCCGCTCTCCATCACGATCAGTCTGGTGGGTGTGATGGCGGCGGGAGTGTACTGACTCGGCATTCCGGGAAGCGAATCCTCGCCGAAGTACTCGTTTGCCGACAACACGTCAAGAATGGTCCGCCGCCCGGTCGGAGAATAGTGTTCCAGGCAGATCGCACCGGTCTCGATGAGATAGACGCGGCTATCGGTCGCGCCCGGCTGGTGGAGCAGTTCACCGTCGGCCAGTTCGACCCGGCGGGTCGGGACGGCCCGCGTGTGGAGGGTGGATTTTATGCCCTTCATCAGCCGAGAAGAGAGCTCCGATCCTCGCGGAACGAGCATGTCGTCGAGGACCCTCGTGGCGGTCCCCGTGCTGGCCATGGTCATCTCTTCTTTCACCGTCCAGACATGTCGTCAGCTCGGAACCGGCAGCGAGAACGCTGTCCTGCGGCGGGCGGTGGGTCCGTGCGGGAGGTCGGCGGAGGACTCGAAGAGTTGCTTGCGCAGCGACAGGTGCCATCAACCTCCCTTCGAGGTTCATCGATTCCACTGCCGCTGTGGTTACTTACGGCTGCTAACATCCCGGCGACGGTGAACGCCATCACATCGGTTGGTCGGTGTGTTCGGTGTCAGACACACAGCGGTCCTCCCAGGCATCCATGCCGGACTGCTAATGATCTTCATTCCCGTTCCCGTAACGCTAGCGAGTTGATCGCCTGTCCGTCTGTCGCGCGTTTAACCTTCTCCGCCGAACCGAACGGTTCTCGAAATGTGTCCGCCCGGCCAGGTTTGCTCAAGGCGCGATTGGTGCAATATTGTCCCGTTTTGCCGGCGGGGTGACCGCGCCGAAGGCCCCCGATGTCGCTTCTCTGATGTCGCTTCTTCGGTGTAGGATCTCCTGTGTGAGGTCTTCCGTGTTGGGTCTCCGGTGTCGGGTCTTTGGTGGTCCGGCAGAGATGGGCCGCATCCGCCAGCCGTACCCGAACGGGGGGCCGGACGCCGGTGCCGGAGAATGGGCGGGTGACGACGATCCCGAACGTGCTCGCCAGCCGGTACGCCTCGCCCGAGTTGGTGGCCCTCTGGTCCCCGGAGGAGAAGGTCCGCCTGGAGCGGCGGCTCTGGCTGGCCGTGCTCCGGGCCCAGCGGGACCTCGGGGTGCCGGTGCCGGGCGGGGTGGTCGAGGCGTACGAGCGGGTGCTGCACGATGTCGACCTCGGCTCGATCGCGGCGCGGGAGCGGGTGACCCGCCACGACGTCAAGGCGCGGATCGAGGAGTTCAGCGCGCTCGCCGGGCACGAGCACGTGCACAAGGGGATGACCTCGCGGGACCTCACCGAGAACGTCGAGCAGCTTCAGGTGCGCCGGTCGCTGGAGCTGATCCGGGACCGGGTGGTGGCGACGCTGGCCCGGCTGGCCTGGCACGCCCACGAGTACTCCGACGTGGTGATGGCCGGCCGGTCGCACAACGTGGCGGCGCAGGCGACCACGCTGGGCAAGCGCTTCGCGTCGGCCGCCGAGGAGCTGATGATCGCGTACGAGCGGCTGGAGGACCTGATCTCCTGGTACCCGCTGCGGGGGATCAAGGGCCCGGTGGGTACCGCCGCCGACCAGCTGGACCTCTTCGACGGCGACCCGGGCAAGGTGGCCGAGTTGGAGCGGCGGGTCGCCGAACACCTTGGCTTCAGCCGGGTACTGGACAGCGTCGGTCAGGTCTACCCGCGCTCGATCGACCTGGCCGTGATCTCCGCACTGGCGCAACTGGCGGCGGCACCGTCGTCGCTGGCGACCACGATCCGGCTGATGGTCGGTCAGGAACTGGTCACCGAGGGCTTCAAGCCCGGCCAGGTCGGTTCCAGCGCGATGCCGCACAAGATGAACACCCGCTCGTCGGAGCGGGTGAACGGTTTTGCGGTGATCATCCGGGGCTACCTGTCGATGGTCGGAGAGTTGGCGGGTGACCAGTGGAACGAGGGGGACGTCTCCTGCTCGGTGGTGCGCCGGGTGGCCCTGCCGGACGCCTTCTTCGCCGCCGACGGGCTGTTCCAGACGTTCCTCACCGTGCTGGACGAGTTCGGCGCGTACCCGGCGGTGATCAACCGGGAACTGGAGCGGTTCCTGCCGTTCCTGGCCACCACCAAGATCCTGGTGGCGGCGGTGCGCCGGGGTGTCGGCCGGGAGGCCGCGCACGAGGCGATCAAGGAGCACGCGGTCGCCGTGGCGCTGGCCATGCGCGAGAAGGCCACTCCCGACAACGACCTCTTCGACCGCCTCGCCGCCGACCCCCGCCTCAACCTGACCCGTTCCGAGATCGACGCGCTGGTGGCCGACCGTGCGGCCTTCGTGGGCGCCGCCCCCGCCCAGATCCAGGCGGTCACGGCAAGGATCACCAAGATCGTCGAAGCCCACCCCGCCGCCGCCACCTACTCACCACCCCCCATCCTCTGACCCCCACCGCCCCTCTCCAGGCGCAGTGATCAAGAAGTTCCGGCCGGATCCCGGCCACAACCTTCCCGACCAACCGGGCCGAGGGTCGGCGCGACCGGAGGTGGGTCAGGAGTCGCGGGTGGCCGTATCGGCGGAGGACGAGAGGTTGGGGGCGCTCGCCGGTTCGGCGATGCCGCCGGGTTCCTCGGCGAAGGCCGGCTCCTGGGCCGTCTCGGCCGCCACCAGCGGCTGGTCGGGGGGCATGATGTCGGGGACCTTGGGGACCACGATCACCGCCGTGCCGTAGGCGCAGATCTCCATCCACATCTCGCCGCAGTCGCGGCTGTCGAACCGCATTCCGATCACGGCGTTCGCGCCGAGCCGCTGGGCCTCCTCGCCGAGCCGGGCGACCGAGTCGGTACGCCACCGGGTGAGGTTGTCCGGCGCCATCGGGTCGTACGCGCCTCCGCGCAGGTTCTTCACGCCCTCGCGGTAGGGGTTGCGGGTTCTGGCCATGGAGGAGACCACCTCGCCGAGGATCTGGCGGATCTCGTAACCGGGTAGTTGATCCGTCGTCACGACCAGCACGGTTCCGATGCTGGCAGGCTCGACTGCGGCACATCGTGAGCCGTGTTCACCTGCCCGGATGCTGAAAAACGACGCGGCGCGGACGGCGGGCGCGTAGCCCACCATCCGCGCCGCCGGGGGCGCTAACCGTCAGACACCGGCCACCGAGGTGATCCAGGCCCGGTTGTACGCGACGCTGCCGTAGATCTGGATGTTCACGCCGTCGGCGGTGGAGGCCACCCCGACCTGCCCGCCGTACGTGTCGCTGACGCTGTTGCTGGTGGCGAGGGTGACGTAGCCGGTGCTCACCGAGCTGGACAGCCGCATCAGGGCCAGGTCGTAGCGGCCGTAGGTGGCGCTGGGGGTGGCGCTGGGGGTGGCGTCGACTCCGACCCGCCGGGAGCCCGGCAACGAACCCGTATCGGGATCGCAACGAACCCGTATCGGTCCTGAAGGGGTCCTGCGGGGAGCGTCGGGCACCACTCCGGCGGCGTCCGGCCGGTGCGTCTCGCGCGGTATCTGCCAGGTAGGCTGGCTGCGCTCGCCCGTTGTGGGTCGGCACCCAACTGCGTACACAGTCAGGAGTGCCCAGTGCCTCGCGTCGTCGTCGACGTCATGCTCAAGCCCGAGATCCTCGATCCTCAGGGCCAGGCCGTCGCAAACGCGCTGCCCCGGCTCGGCGTCAACGACGTCGCCTCGGTACGGATCGGCAGGCGGATCGAGATCGACTTCACCGGTGAACCTGATCTGGACCGGGCCCGCGAGATCGCGGACAAGCTGCTCGCCAACCCGGTCATCGAGGACTTCACGGTTCGCCTGGTCGAGGCCGACGAGCCCGCGGAAGCCCGGTCGTGACCGCGCGGGTCGGTGTGGTGACGTTCCCCGGCTCGCTCGACGACGGGGACGCGGCCCGGGCGGTCCGGATCGCCGGCGCGGAGCCGATCCGCCTCTGGCACGGCGAAGCGGAGCTGCACGGGGTGGATGCCGTCGTCCTGCCCGGCGGCTTCTCCTACGGCGACTACCTGCGCTGCGGCGCCATCGCCCGGTTCGCCCCGGTGATGGAGAAGATCGTCGACGCCGCGACCGGCGGCCTGCCCGTGCTCGGCATCTGCAACGGCTTCCAGATCCTCTGTGAGGCCCACCTGCTGCCCGGGGCACTCACCCGCAACCAGCACCTGCACTTCCGCAACCGTGACCAGATCCTGCGCATCGAGGCGACCGGCACCGCCTGGACCAACACGTTCCAGCCCGGCCAGGAGGTGCTGATCCCGGTCAAGAACGGCGAGGGCTGCTACGTCGCCGACCCGGCGACGCTGGACGAGCTCGAGGCCGAGGGCCGGGTCGTCGCCCGCTACGTCGGCGGCAACCCCAACGGATCGCAGCGGGACATCGCCGCGATCACCAACCCGGCCGGCAACGTGGTCGGCATCATGCCGCATCCCGAGCACGCGGTGGAGGCGCTCACCGGCCCCTCCCTCGACGGCCTCGGCTTCTTCACCTCGGTGCTCAAGCACCTGGTGGGGACGCCGGCGTGACCGTCCGCGGCGGGATCATCGGTCGGCTCACCCGCCCCAGGGGCGGCGAGCGCAACGAGGAGAGGTCATGACCACGCATCCGGACCCGGTACGGGAGACCCCGGAGGCATTCCCGGCGCAGTCGCAACCGGCAGCCGTGCCGCCGGCCGCCCCGGCCCGGCACGCCGTCGCGCCGGAGGCCTCCGGCTGGGCCGACGGGATGGACACCGTGCCGCGCGCCGGTGGCACCCCGGAGGAGCTCCAGCCGTACGCCGAGCTTGGGCTCCGGGATGACGAGTACGACCGCATCCGGCACCTCCTGGGCCGCCGGCCGACCCAGTCCGAGCTGGCGATGTACTCGATCATGTGGAGCGAGCACTGCTCCTACAAGTCGAGCAAGGTGCACCTGCGGCAGTTCGGTGAGAAGGCCCCGCCGAGCGATCGCCTGCTCGCCGGCATCGGCGAGAACGCGGGCGTCGTGCGGATCTCCGACGAGCTGGCGGTGACCTTCAAGGTCGAGTCGCACAACCACCCGAGCTTCGTCGAGCCGTACCAGGGTGCGGCGACCGGTGTCGGTGGCATCGTCCGCGACATCCTGGCCATGGGCGCGCGTCCGGTGGCGGTGATGGACCCGCTGCGTTTCGGTGCTGCGGACCACCCTGACACGGCCCGGGTGCTGCCCGGTGTGGTCGCCGGCGTCGGCGGGTACGGCAACTGCCTCGGGCTGCCCAACATCGGCGGTGAGGTGGTCTTCGACCCGTGCTACCAGGGCAACCCACTGGTCAACGCGCTCTGCCTCGGTGTGCTGCCGGTGAGCCGCCTGCAGAACAAGGCAGCCGTCGGGCCCGGCAACGTGGTGGTGCTGATGGGCGCCAAGACCGGCCGGGACGGCATCGGTGGCGTCTCGGTGCTGGCCAGTGCCACCTTCACCGAGGGCAGCGAGCAGCGTCGCCCTTCGGTGCAGGTCGGTGACCCGTTCACCGAGAAGCTGCTGATCGAGGCGTGCCTGGAGCTGTACGACGCCCAACTCGTCGCCGGCATCCAGGATCTTGGCGGCGCCGGGCTCACCTGCGCCCTCACCGAGACGGCCGCCGCGGCCGGCACCGGCATGCGGGTGTGGCTGGAGCGGGTGCCGCTGCGCGAGCCGTCGATGGAGCCGCACGAGATCCTGGCCAGCGAGTCGCAGGAGCGGATGCTCCTGGTGGTCGAGCCGGCCAAGCTCGACATGGTGCTCAAAACCTGCGAGAAGTGGGGTGTGCTGGCCACCGCCATCGGCGAGGTGACCGCGCCCGAGCCGGACGGCCAGCCGGGGCGGCTGCTGATCACCTGGCGCGACCACCTGGTGGTGGACGTGCCCCCGGGGTCACTGGTCGACGACGGTCCGGTCTATGCCCGCCCGATGCGTGAGCCGGCCGATCTGATCCTGCTCCAGGCCGACCGGGCCGAGACACTGCCCCGGCCGAGCGACCCGGACACGCTGCGCGAGACCGTGCTGCGCATGATCGCCTCGCCGAACCTGTGCGACAAGACCTGGGTCACCGAGCAGTACGACCGCTACGTGCTGGGCAACACCGTGCTAGCCCAGCCGGAGGACTCGGGCGTGATCCGGGTCGACGAGCGGACCGGCCTGGGCGTGGCGCTGTCGGTCGACGGCAACGGCCGGTACGCCCGGCTCGACCCGTACCACGGTGCCAAGCTCGCGCTGGCCGAGGCCTACCGGAACGTGGCGGTCACCGGCGCGACGCCGATCGCGGTCACCGACTGTCTGAACTTCGGCTCGCCCGAGGACCCGGGCGTGATGTGGCAGTTCGCCGAGGCCGTACGCGGACTGGCCGACGGTTGTGCGGAGCTGGGCATTCCGGTGACCGGTGGCAACGTCAGCTTCTACAACCAGACCGGGGCCGCGGCGATCCATCCGACGCCGGTCGTCGGCGTGCTCGGTGTGCTGGAGAACGTGGCCGACCGGGTGGCGTCGGGCTTCGTCCCGCGCACCACCGGCGACCACGAGCAGCTCTTCCTGCTCGGCGAGACGCACGTCGAGCTGTCCGGCTCGGAGTGGGCCTGGGTCGCCCACGAGCACCTCGGCGGCGTACCCCCGCACGTCGACCTGGCGCGCGAGAAGCAGCTCGCCGGGCTGCTGGCCGCCGCGGCCCGGGTCGGCCACCTCAGCTCCGCGCACGACCTCTCCGACGGTGGTCTCGCCCAGAGCCTGGTGGAATCCTGCCTGCGGCACGGCGTCGGGGCACGGATCGCGGTGCCCGACCGCTTCGAGGGCGGCTCGATGCCGTTCGTCTACCTGTTCAGCGAGTCCGCGGGCCGGGTGCTGGTCTCGGTGGGGCGCGGGCACGAGAAGGCGTTCTCCGCGCTTTGCGGCGAGCATGACGTGCCGTGGGAGCTGATCGGGGTGACCGACCCGGCCGGCGGGGCGTTGGAGGTGCACGGCCAGTTCCGGATCGACCTGGACGAGCTGCGCGAGGCGCACACCGGAACGCTGCCGAGACTGTTCGGCGGCGGGCAGCCGTTCGAGGTGACCGCACCCGAGGCCGTCGGGCCGGCCGATGACGAGCCGGCAGGCGCCGCGGTGGCTGACGGTGCGACCGGCCCGGTGCCCGGTGCCGCCGAGGCCCGGGCGGTGGCCGTCGAGGTCGAGACCGCTTCCGGGGCCGGGGAGGGCCGGTGGCCGTACCGGCCGACTCCGTACCGGCCGACTCCGAGCCGGCTGGGACCGAGCCGGCCGGGTCGGATCTGATCGCCGAGGGGGCCGAGCGGCCGGCCGAGCGGGCGACCCCGCCGGTGCGTACCGACGATCCCGAGGCCGCCACGCCTTCGGCGGGGAGGCCGGCGGACCCGACCGGCGACGAGGCCGGGACAGACGCCCCGAGATCCCGTGTCAACAAGCAGCCTGCCGCGCCTGACGAGCGCTGAGGCGTTGGCCGCGGCCGTTCACGCCCAGCCCGGGTCTGGGGCCCGGTTCGACTGGGGCCTCACGGGGGCAGCCGAACTCGGCCGGGTCTGCGCTGTTCTGGTGGTGGTGGACGTCCTGTCGTTCACCACCACCGTCGAGGTGGCCGTCGGCCGGGGAATGCGCGTTCACCCGTTTCCCTGGGGTGAGCAGGCCGCCGATTACGCGCGGCGGGTCGGCGCGGTCGCCGCGACCGGCCGCCGGCAGGTCACCCGGGAACACCCGTGGTCGCTGTCGCCGGCCGCGCTGAGTCGGGCACCGATCGTGCCCGACCTCGTGCTGCCGTCGCCGAACGGCTCGGCCATCAGCGCCGCCGCCAGCGCCACCGGACTACCGGTGGTCGCCGCCAACCTGCGCAACGCCCGCGCCGTCGGGCGCTGGCTGATCCGCCACGGGTACGGCTCGAACGCCGCCCCGATCGGCGTCGTCGCCGCCGGTGAGCGCTGGCCGGACGGGTCGCTGCGGCCGTCGGTGGAGGACCAGCTCGGTGCGGCCGGCGTGCTGGACGCCCTTTCCGGGGTGCCGGGCGGCCTGTCGGTGGAGGCGGCCATGGCGCTCGCCGCGCTGGCCAGCACTCCGGACGTGCCGGCGGCGATCCGGGGATGTGTCTCCGGCCGCGAACTTGTCGAGGGCGGCTTCGCCGAGGACGTCGAGATCGCCGTACGCCTCGGCACGTCCGACGTGGTCCCGCTGCTCCGCCAAGGCGTCTTCTCCGCGGCCTGACCGCCCGCCCTCTCAGGGCGGATCGTGCCGGAGCACCACCTGTCATCCGCCCGCGCCAGCTGCACCATGCCGGGGCGCCGAATCAGAGGGTGTCCCTGTGCGGCGAGCGTGATTTCACAGCGAGATAATTATTTCGCCTTGAAATCACGCTCGTGGGGAAGACCTTGCACCCGGGCCGGACGGCCTAGTCGTCCAGCCAGTCCAACCGGCGACCACCACGGTCCTGAGCGGGGCCGTCGGGTCGACCACGACTGGCCTGCGCCGGGTCACCGTAGCCGCCGCCCTGGTCGTAGCCGCCGCGCTGACGCGGGGGCTCCTGGCCGTAGCCGCCGCTCTGGTCGTAGCCACCTTGTTCGTAGCCACCGCGTTGCTGCGGTTCCTGACCGTAGCTACTCCCGGCCTGGCCGTAGCCGCCCTGGTCGTAGGCGCTGTCGTAGCTGGTGTTGCCGTACCCGCCGCGTTGGTGTGCCGGTTCTTGGCCGTAGCCGCCGGCCGGTTCTTGGCCGTAGCCGCCGGTCGGTTCCTGGCCGTACCCGCCGGCCGGTTCCTGGCCGTAGCCGCCGGCCGGCTGCCCCTGGCCGTAGCCCTGGGACGGGTCGCTCTGCCCGTAGCCGCCGCCCGGCTCACCCTGGCCGTAGCCTCGGGTCGGAGCGGTCTGGCCGTAGCCGCCGCCGGCCGGCTCGTTGCGGCGGTAGTCGCCGCCCGGTTCGCTCTGGCCGTAGCCGGCGGGCTCGGACGGGCCGTAGCCCTGGCCCCCCTCCGGCTGGTACAGGCCGGTCGCGTACGGGTCGGCGGGAGCCGGATACCGGGTTTCCTCACCGTTGTAACGGCCGGTCGGCTCGTCGTACCGCTCACCGTAGCCGGCACGGGCACCCGCGGGCGGGTAGTCCGACCCGCCGCCGCCCGCGCCGTGGTCGCGGCCACCGTAGCCACCGCCGGAGGACGGGCTGTTGCCGTAGCCGCTGCCGGACGAAGGAGCAGTGCCGTAGCCGCTGCAGGACGAAGGAGCAGTGCCGTAGCCGCTGCCGGACGAAGGAGCAGTGCCGTAGCCGCTGCCGGACGAAGGAGCAGTGCCGTAGCCGCTGCCCGAGGACGGAGCGCTGCCGTAGCCGCTGCCCGAGGAGGGCGCATTGCCGTAGGCGGGTGCGCCGTAGCCGCCCGGCTCGTCGCCGTAACCGCCACCCGGCCAGCCCTGCCCCGGCCCGCCCGGAGCGCCGTAAGGCTGCGGCGGAGCACCGTACGGGTCCGGCGGGATGTCGTCGATGACCGGCTGGTGCATCATCGTCGGGGCGTTGCTCAGCCCGGGACCGCCGACCATGGTCGGATCCGGTGCGGCGCCGACCCGGTTCACCACCCGGGTGTGGTCGTCCGCGCCGACGAAGGAGCCGCGGGCGGCCGGAACCGCGCCGGCCGGCGCGCCCATCGGAGCGTCACCGTCGACCTCGGCGTCCTCGTTCTCCTTGCGCTTCATCCAGAGCAGCACGATCGTGCCGACACCGACCGCCACGAAGAGACCACCCAGCAGGATCAGCAGCCAGCTGCCGAAACCACCCGAGTCCTCGTTCGAGGCCGGGGCCTGGGCGGCGACGCTCTCGGCGGCGGTCTCCTCGTCCTCGGTGAGTTCCTCCTCGAACGGGTCCTCCGTCGCCACCACCGACTCGGTCGCCGACGGGGTGGCGCTCGGGCTGGCCGAGGCCTGGATCGGCAGCGTGATCCGCCGTCCGGTGACGCTCTGTCCCGCGTTGGCGGTGAAGCTCACCACAGCGTTCTTGTCGTCCTTGCTCGCGCCCAGGTCAATCCGCCCGGGGGCGATCGGGTTGCCGCTGCTGCCGGTGAACCGGAAGTTCCCGTTGCCGTCGCTGGTGGTGTCGCGCTGCTTGCCGGCGCTGTCCTTGAGCAGGACGTACGCGTTCGACACCGCGTCGCCGCCCTGGTCGACGACCTTGCCGGCGATCGACCGAACCGTCTGCGGCGCCTGCGTCGTCGGCGGCGGCGCGGCAACCAACGTCACCGTGGTAGACGCTTCCTGTTCCGTCGCCGGCCCCTGGGAGTCGACCGCCTTGACGGTGATAGTCGCCGTTCCCTTGGCAGCGTCGTTGGCGAGGCGAAAAGTCGCCTGGAAGGTGTTGTCCGAGTCGACCCGTCGACGTTCGCAGCCATCGACGCAGGTCAGCTTGTCATTGTTCGAGCTGACGGTGACGTCGGCAGGGCCTGCCTCGTCGTCCCCAAAGTTGAGCGAGTAGCTGACTGTGGTGGTCTTGCCCGCTTCGACTGCACTCGGTGAGGCGGAGACGTTGTTCACGTCCGGAGCAGCGGAGGCGGGTGTGGCGGGGACGGCGAGCAGGGCACCGACCATCAGCGCCACGACCACACCGGCCCGCTTGTGCCAGGCTCGTCGGTGTGTTGACACGTCCACCGCCTTCCGGACTGACCTCCCCTGACCGGCGGGTGCCGGGCGAGGGAACATCACGGTACGAATACGCCGTCGGCAACTATGCCTTGTCGGGCCGGATCGGCGCGACCCAGGGCCGTCGTGAGGCACGGCGCGGTCACGCCGTATCGTCCCGTCGTGTCCTCTCCGTACATTAAGTCCGCCGCGGTAGCGGCGGCGCTCTCCGCGCTCGACGAGGGGCGGGCACCCGAACGGCCGGTGCTCCGGGAGGCGGTCAGGGCCCTGTTGACCATCCTCGCGGATCGGGCCCCCGGCCGATCGGTGGAGGTGCGTGTCCCACCTTACGGTGCAGTTCAGTGTGTTCCGGGGCCGCGACACACCCGGGGTACCCCGCCGAACACCGTGGAGATGGATCCGGAAACGTGGCTCGGGTTGGCCACGGGGCGACTCGACTGGGGGTGGGCGGTCACGCAGGGTCGCGTACGGGCGAGCGGGGCTCGCGCGGACCTGTCCGCGTACCTGCCGCTCTAAACCGGAGTGACGCCCGTTTCTCGTGACCGAAAGCAGTGACAGTGTGACTGTTTGTGGCGACATGGATTCGCGTACACTGTCAGGCGACGACAGTGTGGTCCCGGCCGAGTGGTGCGGAGCAGCCCCCGTGGCTCCGCCAGGCCAGTCCAGACCAGCAAGAGGGAGCGGCAGGTGCCCCGAGGCGACGGCCGGCTGAGCCACGACCTTGATCCCCAACGACCCGGTCCCCAGGACGCGTGTGGCGTCTTCGGTGTCTGGGCTCCGGGTGAAGAGGTCGCCAACCTGACCTATTTCGGGCTGTACGCGTTGCAGCACCGGGGGCAAGAGGCGGCGGGCATCGCGGTCAGCGACGGCTCCGGGGTCGTGGTCTACAAGGATCTCGGCCTGGTGGCCCAGGTCTTCGACGAACCGACCCTGGCCAGCCTGCGTGGTCATCTCGCGATCGGGCACGCCCGATACTCCACGACCGGCGCGTCGACCTGGGAGAATGCCCAGCCGACCATCCGGGCGACCAGCTCCGGCACCACGATCGCGCTGGCCCACAACGGCAACCTGGTCAACAGCGCCGAGCTGCAACGCGAGGTGGCCGAGCGCGGCCTGGGCACCGACGGGTCGAGCAACGACACCTCGCTGGTCACGATGCTGCTGGCCAGTCGCCCGGATCTCTCCGTCGAGGCGGCCGCGCTGGAGGTGCTGCCGCAACTGCGGGGCGCGTTCAGTTTCGTCTTCATGGACGAGTCGACGCTCTACGCGGCGCGTGACCCGCACGGGGTGCGCCCGCTGGTGCTGGGCCGGCTGGAGCGGGGCTGGGTGGTGGCCAGCGAGACCGCCGCGCTGGACATCGTCGGCGCGAGCGTGGTCCGCGAGGTCGAGCCCGGCGAGCTGATCGCTATCGACGCGGACGGGCTGCGGTCCACCCGGTTCGCCGCGCCGGAGCCCAAGGGCTGCCTCTTCGAGTACGTCTACATCGCCCGCCCCGACGCCACCATCGCGGGCCGCAACGTGCATGCGGCCCGGGTGCAGATCGGTCGCCAGCTGGCCAAGGAGCACCCGGCCGAGGCCGATCTGGTGATCCCGGTGCCGGAGTCGGGCACCCCGGCGGCGATCGGCTACGCCGAGGCGTCCGGCATCACCTACGGCGCCGGTCTGGTGAAGAACCCGTACGTCGGGCGTACCTTCATCCAGCCGTCGCAGACCCTGCGGCAGCTCGGCATCCGGCTCAAGCTCAACCCGCTGCGCGAGAACGTACGCGGCAAGCGCCTGGTCGTGGTCGACGACTCCATCGTCCGCGGCAACACCCAGCGCGCGATCGTCCGGATGCTGCGCGAGGCAGGCGCGGTGGAGGTGCACGTACGCATCTCCTCACCGCCGGTCTCCTGGCCCTGCTTCTACGGCATCGACTTCGCCACCCGCGCCGAGCTCCTCGCCAACGGCCTCGACAACGAGGGCATCCGGCGGTCGATCGGTGCGGACACGCTGGGCTACGTCTCGTTGCCCGGTCTGATCGCCGCGACCGAGCAGCCGAAGACCCGGCTGTGTCGGGCCTGCTTCGACGGGGAGTACCCGATCGAGCTTCCGGTCGGCAACCTGATCGGCAAGCATGTGCTCGAAGGCATCGGCCGTCGGGTCGCGAACCGCGCGGCCGACGACACCGACGCCGCGGAGCAACTCGTCACCGCTCCGAGTGGCGGCGACAGCCTCAGCTCGGCGACCACACACCGCCCGTAGCACCACCCGGCTGCCACGCCGGTCACCGTCGACGCGGCAGCCGAGAACCAAAGGGGAGAAACGTGACGCACGTGTCCGAGCGCAGCGGCGCAGGAAGCAGCCCGAGCGGCGCTGGCGGGGACCGTCAGCCCTGGACGGCCGGCACCGGCCGCCCGGCCCGCAAACGCTCGGTCTCGTACGCGGACTCCGGCGTGTCGATCGAGGCTGGTGATCGTGCCGTGGAGCTGCTCAAGTCCAAGGTGAAGCAGACCCGCCGGCCGGAGGTGATGGGCGACCTCGGTGGTTTCGCCGGCCTGTTCCGGCTGGACACCACGAAATACAAGAACCCGATCCTGGCCTCGTCGACGGACGGCGTCGGCACCAAGCTGGTGATCGCCCAGCAGATGAACATCCACGACACGGTCGGCATCGACCTGGTCGCGATGGTCGTCGATGATCTGGTCGCCTGTGGCGCCGAGCCGCTGTTCCTGCTCGACTACATCGCCACCGGTGAGGTGGTGCCGGACAAGGTCGCCGAGATCGGCGCTGGCATCGCCGACGGCTGCCGGTACGCGGGCTGCGCGCTGCTCGGCGGGGAGACCGCCGAGCACCCGGGTGTGCTGCGCCCCGACGAGTACGACGTCTCCGCCACCGGCGTCGGCGTGGTGGAGGAGAGCGAGATCCTCAGTTCGGAGCGGGTCGAGGTGGGCGACGTGGTGCTCGCCATGCGCTCGTCCGGCCTGCACTCGAACGGCTACTCGCTGGTCCGGCACGTGCTGCTCGGCGCGGGCCGGATGCGGTTGGACGTGGTGATCGACGACTTCGGGCGGCAGCGCACCCTCGGTGAGGAGCTCCTCACCCCCACCAAGATCTACGCACAGGACTGCCTCAAGCTGATCGCCGAGGCCGAGGTCCGGGCCTTCGCCCACGTCACCGGCGGCGGCATCCCCGGCAACCTGGTGCGGATCCTGCCGGAGCACGTGGACGCCGTGGTCAACCGCTCGACCTGGAAGCCGCAGCCGATCTTCGACCTGATCCAGTCCAAGGGCCGGATCGAGGACCCGGAGATGGAGGCGACCTTCAACATGGGCGTCGGCATGTTCGCGATCGTCTCGGCCGAGGACGCCGACCGCGCGCTGGCCACGCTGACCGGTCGCGGTGTCGACGCCTGGCAGGCCGGCGAGATCATCGAGGGCACCGGCGAGGTGCGGATGGTCGGCCAGCACACCCGTGGGTGATCATTACCCTGCGCTGATTGTCCAATCACCTGATCAGGGGTTCACCCGAGTAGCTGTCGCCGCCTAGCCTGAAGGGCACCCTCGAAGCTGTGGGGCGCGCCCCCACCTGGGGTGTGCCCGGCAGCCGTCAACCGCTACAGAGGAGGGCGATGGCTGCGCGGGGACGGTCATTGCGCGGGATGCGGGGCCTGGCCACCGTCCCGTCGTACGTCGTGATGCAGCCCACCACCCTCTGCAACCTCGACTGCGCTTACTGCTATCTCCCGTTCCGGGCGGCCGACCGGCGGATGTCCGTCGCGGTGGCCGAAGCGGTGGCCGCCTCGGTCAACCGCTTGGCGTCCTCGGGGAGGTTCTCCGTGGTCTGGCACGGCGGCGAACCGCTGGCCGCCGGCCGGGAACAGCTCGCGGCGCTGATGGCGCCGTTCGGGCCGGAGGTGGAGCACCACGTCCAGACCAACGCCACGTTGATCGACGACGGCTGGTGCGAGTTCTTCGCCACGCACAAGATGCGGGTGAGCGTGAGCGTGGACGGCCCCCGGGCGCGCAACGGCGATCGGGTGACCCGGGCCGGCCGGCCGGCGTACGACCGGATCGTCCGTGGGGTGGCGGCGCTGCGCCGGCACGGGCTGCCGTTCTCGGCGCTCGCGGTGGTCAACGACCCGTCGCCGGGCCGGGCCGCGGAGCTGTACGACTACTTCCTCGACCTCGGCTGCGAGGTGCTCGGCGTGAACATCGAGGAGACCGAGGGGGTCAACACCCGGGCCAACGCTCACGACCCCGCCGCCGTGACCGGGTTCTGGGCCGAGCTGGTCTCGGCCTGGCGGCGTGATCCCCGGATCCACCTGCGGGAGGTCGAGTGGTCGCTGCGGTACACCGCGGCGGTGCTGGACGACACGACGGCCGACCTGCTGCCCAGTCGGCTCGACCCGATTCCGACAGTGGCGTACGACGGTTCGGTCGTCGTGCTCTCGCCGGAACTGGCCGGCTTCAGCGATCCCCGCTACGGCGACTTCTCCAGCGGGAACGTGCTCACCGCCCCGTTGCACACGATCTTGGCTGGTGCCCAGCGGACGGCGTGGGTCGCCGAGTTCATCGACGGCGTGGAGGCCTGCCGCTCCTCCTGCCCGTATTTCGGTTTCTGTGGCGGGGGGCACGCGGCCAACCGTTACTTCGAGCTGGGGCGTTTTGACGGTACGGAGACCGAGCACTGCCGCAACAGCAAGATCCGCTTACTGGAGGGAGTGTTGGAGCATGCCCGAGACCACCAGTCACCGGGAGCCTGAGACCGTGCCGGGAGACGAGCCCGACCAGGTCGCCGACCGGGTTCGGGAGGCCGCCGCCGGGCTCACCGCCCTGCTCCACGAGGCCGAGGTCGCGCGTCAGCTACGGGCGGAGGTGGCGGGTGGCGACGGGGCCAGCGCGGTCTGTGCCTGGAACCACTTCGAGAACATCCCGACGTTCTACAACTGGAACAACCGCCCCCGCTGACTGCTTGGCGCCGAGGGCCCACCATGCCGCCGGAACACCGTCCGGGCGTGGCGGGCCCTCGGCTCGTCGGGTGGCACACACCGTGGCACCGCCACGAGCGGGCACATACGTGAGCACGCGGGGAGTCACCGCGTGCTCAGATGTGACCGGGGGTCAGCGGATCGGACCGACCCAGTTGTCCGGGTCGTCGTCGGAGTGGTCCTCGTCATCGTCGACGTACTCTTTGTAGTCGTCGTCGAAGTTGCGGTCCGACTTGCCGCTGCCGCCGAGTTCTCGCTGCAAGGCGGCGAGGTCGGTGTTCGGGGAGTGGTACTTCAGCTCCCGGGCCACCTTTGTCTGCTTGGCCTTAGCACGGCCGCGCCCCATGGCTCGACCCCCTCGCACAGAATGCGGGGCAGCCCGAAGGCGGGCCCCGATGACGTCAGGCATCTCTCGTGGCTCTTACGGTACATGGGGATGCCACCGTTCGGCACCTCGGGTTACCGACGACCGCAGCCGCGCGTTTCGGTCAACCGGTCGTCACCCATTGTACCCGGTAAGGACCGATGGCGAAAAACGGTCCTGACATAGGGCAAATCTCCACGAACGCGTCGTATCTTCAGCTTAGCCGGGCCCGGCCGCTGAGGGCGGGACCGACCGGTCCGCCCCCGGCGGCGCGTCTTCAACGCAGGTGGATCGTGCGCAGCCGGCCGATCTCGGCCATCCGCCGTTCGGCCAACCGGTCGGCCGCCACGGCCGGCGGCACGCCGTCGGCGTCGGCGAGCCGGAGGATCTCCCGGGTGGTGTCGTAGATCCGGGTGGCCCGCAGCTTGGCCCGGTCGAAGTCGAAGCCCTCGATCTCGTCCGCGACCTGGATCACACCGCCCGCGTTCACCACGTAGTCCGGCGCGTAGAGGATGCCCCGGTCGGCGAGTAGCTTCTCGACGCCGGTGTGGGCGAGTTGGTTGTTGGCCGCCCCGGCGACCACCTTCGCCCGCAGCACCGCCACGGTGTCGTCGTCCAGGGCGCCCCCGAGGGCGCACGGGGCGTACACGTCGATGTCGGCGGCGACCAGTGCGGCCACGTCGTGGACCAGGGTGATCTCGGGATGGGTGGTGCGGGCCCACTCCACCGCCCGCGGGCTGACGTCGGTGGCGACCACCTCGGCCCCGTCGTCGAGCAGGTGGCCGACGAGGCACCTGCCGACCTTGCCCAGGCCGGCCACGCCGACCCGCCGGCCGTGCAGCGTCGGCACGCCCCAGACGTGCTCGGCCGCCGCCCGCATGCCCTGGAACACGCCCCAGGCGGTGAGGATCGAGGAGTCTCCGGCCCCGCCGTGCTCGACGCTGCGGCCCGTGACGTACCGCGTCTCGCGCGCGATCACGTCCATGTCCGGCACATACGTGCCGACGTCGCAGGCGGTGTAGTAGCGCCCGCCGAGCGACTCCACGAAGCGGCCGTACGCGCGCAGCAGCGCCTCGCTCTTGACCTGCTCGGGGTCGCCCCAGATGACCGCCTTGCCGCCGCCCAGGTCCAGGCCGGCGAGGGCGTTCTTGTACGCCATGCCGCGGGAGAGGTCGAGCACGTCGGCGAGGGCGGCCGCCTCGCTGTCGTACGGGTAGAACCGGGTGCCGCCGAGCGCGGGGCCCAGCGCGGTGGAGTAGATGCCGATGATCGCCTTCAGGCCGGTCTGCTTGTCCTGGCAGAACACGACCTGCTCGTGACCCGTGGACTCCGGGTCGTCGGTGTTGGCGAATACGCCCATGACTGGCTCCTGTGTCGGCGGGCGTCCTTGTGGGACGCGGACCTGGTCAACACCGGCGGGATGCTGCCGGTGCTGCGAGCCTAGTATCGGCGTGCGTCGCGCCGCCCTCCCCGGCGGCGCCGTCCCGCCCTCCGGGCAGCCGGCGGCACCGCGACCAGGAGTCGGCACCGCGCAGCGAGCCGTCCGGTGCGCCCCGCCCCGCTGTCCCGGGGATGACGCCGA
This sequence comes from Micromonospora tarapacensis, assembly GCF_019697375.1. Taxonomy (NCBI): domain Bacteria; kingdom Bacillati; phylum Actinomycetota; class Actinomycetes; order Micromonosporales; family Micromonosporaceae; genus Micromonospora; species Micromonospora tarapacensis. The sequence continues at coordinate 5,316,388 of NZ_JAHCDI010000004.1, forward strand.
GCAACGCTCGGCTTGCGGTTCATGGGAGGATCGCGCCGTGCCGTCGCTCTTCGCTTCATACCTGCGCGTGTACGAGCCGCTGACCGCATTCGACCGGGATCGCCAGTCGTACTGGCGGCGCTACGTCGAGCAGGGGCGGGCGGTGGCGCCGGTGGAGGGGCCCGGCCGGCAGCGGACCGCGGTGATCGAGGCGCTCGGCGCCGGTTGGACCCGGCTGCCCGATCTGCCGGACGAGGCGTACGTGCTGGAGACCGACGAGACCCTGCTGGTGTGCCCGTGGAACCTGCGCATCCGGGTGGCCGAGGCGGCGTTGAGCGCGCGGGACGGGGTGCCCCCGGTGCTGGCCGACGCGTTCGTCCCGCCGGTGCTGGCCGGGCAGGCCAAGGCGGTGGTGGAGGACTGGCGCAGCGGGGCCCGGGTGCTGGAGCACGGCGTGCCCCGGGTGCACGAGCAGATAGCGACCTGGGGCGTGCCACTGCGCTGGTTCGTGCTCTTCGAGGCGCAGGAGCGCAACCACGTGAGCGCACCCGGGCGCCGCTCGCTGCGCTTCCGGACGGAGATCTCCAAGGCCCGCCGCCGCTCGTCCCGGGCCCTCGCGGTGTTGCGCAAGTCGGTCGGCGACGCGCCGATCACCGAGGCGGTCGAGGAAGCCGCCCGCTGGCTGGAGGAGTTCCACCCCCGTTCGGTGGTCGAACTGGACTACGGCGGGCTGGTCGACCTGCTCTCCGACGAGACGCTGGCCCAGGACGACTCGCCCGAACTGGTTGCGGCGGGACTTGCCGGGCTGTCCCGGGGCGAGGCGGAGGAGGCTTCGGCGGCGTACGACAAGCTCGTCGCCCGCTGGCGCGCGGTGCAACTTTTGGAGCGCTGCAACTAGTCCGAAATTGTCCTAATTTCGGGACGTAACATGAGGCAGCTTCGTAGTTGACGCATCACGAACCGTGATCATGAGTCCGAATAAGGCGGTTTCTGGGGTATAAAAGTAGTATAAATCGGGCATGGTTCATCCGTCCGTCTAGGGACGTCCGGCCGTTCGGCCCATGTCGGACATCGGGGACTAGCCGGACCATGGGAGACGCGTCGGCCGGCGGGACCCCGGCCGATGTCTATACATGTGGAGGAGTGACCGATGGCATCGCGAACGCACGAACCAGAGCCGCTACTCACACCGGCCGAGGTGGCGTCGATGTTCCGTGTCGACCCGAAGACGGTGACCCGCTGGGCCAAGGCTGGCAAGCTGAGCGCCATCCGGACCCTCGGCGGCCACCGCCGGTACCGCGAGTCTGAGGTCAGGGCGTTGCTGCAGGGGCAGATCCCGCAGCAACGCCAGGGGGACTGACCGGCCGGCTGGCAGATAGCAGAATTTCACGAGGGGCGGCGGACAGGTTCCGCCGCCCCTCGTCATGCCCGGGCGAGCGGCGACCCGGCCGGGTTCAGTCGGTCAACTCGACCCGGATCCCCACCGTGCCGCCCTCGCCCCGGCGCAGCCGGCTACCGAGCAGGGTCAGTCGGCCGATCACCCGGTACTTCTGCTTGATCAGGCCACGGATGCGGCCGGTCGCCGGCGGGTCGTAGAGGCTCGCGCGGGCGGGCACCGCCTCGCCGTGCGGCCGGCCGCGTACGTCACACGGGGCCACCGTGACGTCCCCGCTGCGGCGGATCCGCTTCACCTTGCCGGCGTCGGCCGCCGACCAGACGGCCAGGGCATCGCCGTCGCGGACCGCCCACACCGGGGTCGGCACCGCGCGGCCGTCCTTGCGGAAGGTGGTCAGGAGGATGTATTTCTCCGCCGAGAGGCGGTCCAACGTGGTCACGCCGCCAGGATACGGGCGCTGCGGCTGCCTGAGCAGCCCGATAGCGTTAAGCACGTGACGGGGGAACCACGAATCGGTGACGTCTTCGGGGAACTGCTGCGCGACGCGCTGGCCGTGGCGACCGGGGTCGGCCCGCGGCCCCTGGCCGGTGGGCGCCTGCCCCGCCCGGTAATCGAGATCATCGAGCGGGACGACGGGCTGGTCAACGGCGCGCCGGCCGCGCACTACCTCGACGGGCCGCAGGACTGGCAACCCCACGACCACCGGGCGGTGGACCGGGTGCGCGGCGCGACGCTGGATGTCGGCGTCGGTGCCGGACGGATCGCGTTGCTGCTCCAAGAGCGCGGCGTACCCGTCACCGGGCTGGACGTCTCCCCCGGCGCATTGCAGGTCTGCCGCCGCCGGGGCGTGCGTGACCTCGTGCAGGCCACGGTCGACGAGCACGCCGCGAGCGGGCGGCGCTACGACACGTTCCTGTTGCTCGGCAACAACCTCGGGCTGATCGAGGGCCGGGAGCGGGCACCCGCCTTCCTCGCGGCGCTGGCCGCGATGGCCCGCCCCGGGGCCCAGCTGATCGCCCATGGCACCGATCCGTACGGCACCCGTGACCCCGTACACACCGGCTATCACGAGCACAACCGCCGCCGGGGCCGCCTCGGCGGGCAGTTGCGGCTGCGGCTGCGCTACCGCGAGCTGGCCACACCCTGGTTCGACTACCTGGTCTGCTCGCCGGCCGAGCTGGCCGAGCTGGTCAGCGGCTCCGCCTGGCGACTGACCGACGTGGACGAGCACGACGCGCCGTACTATCTCGCCACTCTGCGACTGGCCGGCTGAGCCGGCGGCGGGCGTCAAGAGGGCCCCCTGCTCGGCCGGCGGCGTCGACAAGGGGCCCCACCTTGAATCTCAGACCTGGACGGTCGGGGGAAGCTGCTCCGGAGGGAGTCCGCCGTCACCGTCGACGACCTCGTCGGGCTGACCGTCCTCGTCGATGTCGACCATCGTGACGTCCACCTTGCCGTCCCCGTCGGTGTCGAACTGGAACAGGTCGGCCTTCCCGTCACCGTCGGTGTCGACCACCCACACATCGGTGCGGCCGTCGTTGTTGGTGTCGGCGCGCAGCAGCTCGACGCGCGCGTCGCCGCGCGTCTCCACCGTCTCCTCGGCGCCCGCGCCGTCCACGGTCTCCGGTGCCTGGCTCATCTGCTCGTCCTTCCCTCGGTTGTCGGCGATCTGTACCCGATCCGGCCCGCCCCCACGCATCGGCGCGGGGTCGGCGCTGCATAGGGTCGCAGCATGACTGAGCGGAGCGTACGGGCTGGCTCCGGCGTGGCGGCGATCCCGCGCGCCGGCGGCGTCAGCGAGCGGTCGATGGTCACTGTGCGGTGGTGTCGCGATGACTGAACGGTTCGTGGTGGTGGGGGCCGGCACGATGGGCCTGGGCATCGCGTACGTGGCCGCCGGCAGCGGTCACGCGGTGGAGTTGGTCGAGGTGGATCGGGAGCGCGGCAGCGCGGCAGTGCGCCGGCTCGCCCAGCTCTGGGAGGGTGCCGTGCAGCGCGGCCGGCTCACCGCCGAGCAGGCCACGGCCAGCCGGGAGCGGGTCGTCCTGCGGTCGGGGCTCGCCGAGGTGGGCCAGGGGCCGGAGGTGATCGTGGAGGCGGTACCGGAACGGCTGGACCTCAAACGCACCGTACTGGCCGAGGCGGAGGCGCTGCGCCCCGAGTTGCTGGGCAGCAACACCTCCAGCATCCCGATCGCCGGCCTCGCCGAGGGGTTGTCACGACCGGAGCGGTTCTGCGGGCTGCACTTCTTCAACCCGGTCTGGGCGATGGCGCTGCTGGAGATCGTGATCGGGCCGGCCACCGCACCGGAGACCACGGACGCGGCGGTCGCGCTCGCCGGCCGGCTGGGCAAGGATCCCGTCCTGGTCCGCGACATGCCGGGCTTCGCCACCTCGCGGCTCGGCGTGACGCTCGGGCTGGAGGCGATCCGGATGGTGGCCGACGGGGTGGCCAGCCCCGCCGACATCGACAAGGCGATGACGCTCGGTTACCGACACCCCGTCGGGCCGCTGGAGCTGACCGATCTGGTGGGTCTGGACGTGCGCCTCGACATCGCCCGCACCCTGCGGGCCGCCTACGGGGACCGGTTCGCCCCGCCGCCACTGCTGGTGGATCTGGTCGCGGCGGGACGGCTGGGCAAGAAGTCCGGGCAGGGCTTCTACCGGTGGGTCGACGGCGTCCGGTCCGGCGGCACGGAGCCGTTCGAGGTGCCCGGCCGCACCCGGGCAGCCCGACGCCCGGCGGCGGGTCGGGTGGCGCCGGGTCGGCAGTGGGAGCGGCCCGGTGAGTGGGGGGCTGCGCGTCGAGGAGCAGCCGGACCGGCTGGTGGTCACGCTGGACCGGCCCGAGAAGCGCAATGCCATCGACGCCGATCTGATCGCCGCGCTGCACGAGGTCTGCGCCGAGTTGGAGGCACGCCCCCGGATGCTGTTGCTGACCGGCGGCACGGAGGGGATCTTCGCCGGTGGTGCCGACATCGCCCAGCTTCGCGAGCGGGGACGACTGGACGCACTGGCCGCGATCAACTCGGCCGCCTTCGCCCGGGTCCGGGCGTTGCCGATGCCGACCGTGGCGGCCGTCGACGGCCCGGCGCTGGGCGGCGGCGCCGAGTTGGCGTACGCCTGCGATCTTCGGGTCTGCACCGAGCGGGCGGTCTTCGGCCAGCCGGAGGTACGGCTCGGCATCCTGGCCGGCGCCGGCGCGACCCACCGGCTGCCGGCGCTGGTCGGGAGGCCCGGGCCAAGGAGCTGTTGTTCACCGGGCGACGGGTGGACGCCGCGGAGGCGCTGCGGGTCGGGCTGGTCAACCGCGTGGTCCCGACCCCGGACGAGCTACTGCCCGCAGCCCACGGACTGATCGACGAGATGACCAAGGGGTCGGCGTTGGCGCTGCGGCTGACCAAGCTCGCCGTCGACGCCCCGGCCGCCGCGCACCCGCACCTGGACCTGGTCAGCCAGGCGGTGCTCTTCACCGACGAGGAGAAACATCGCCGGATGACGGAGTTCCTCCAGCGGCGCGGGCGCTGACCGGGCCGGAAGACGGCGACGGCCGCACCGGATTCCGGTGCGGCCGTCCGTGCCGGGTGGGTCAGCCGTCCAGCGCCGCCAGCGGCACGCCGGCGTCGGCGAGCGCCTGGATCACCGCGGCCGACTCACCGAACCCGATGATCAGCACGGCGTCGGCACCGAAGTCCTTGATCTGGTTGGCGCCGGCACTGAAGTTGATGGGCGCGGCCTCGGCGTCCTCACCGGGCTCGTAGCCGAGCAGCTTCACCGTGTCGCTGCCGAAACCGGCCCGCTCCAGCTCGGCCCGGACGACCTCCTGGAGGCCCTCGCCATAGGAGTCCTTCCGAGCCACGATCGCGATCTTGTGCGGCCCGTCCCGGAGGATCACGTCGGCCAGCGCCCGACCCTGGAGGCTGTCCGGCGGCGCGGTGCGGAAGTAGAGCCCTTTGTCGTCCGCCTCGGTCAGGCTCGCGGCCGTGTTCGACGGCGAGAAGAGGATCAGGCCGGCCTTCACCACGTCCTCCAGCACTGCGGCGGAGATCCCGGAGGCGCCGGCGCCGATGATCACGTGTACCTCGGCACCCACGTGGCGAGCCACGGTCGCCTTGGCCACCGCCGGGCTTGTGCCGTCGTCGCCGTCGATCCAGACCACGTCCTCGCCGAGCACCCCGCCGGCCGCGTTGATCTCCTTGATCGCCAGCTCGGCGCCGGCGGCCATCGGCGGATAGGCCAGCGCCAGGTCGCCGGTCTTGGGCAGTAGACCGCCGATGACGAGGGGCGCACCGCTCGCCAGGCCGGTGAAGTTGCCGGACTGCCGCCTGCCCGCCGGTGGCTTCTTGGAGCTGGCCGCGGAGTCGTCACCGGCGCCGACGAACTCGGTCTTGGCGTCGTTCAGCTGCCGGCCGTCGAAGTGCAGGGTGGCGTAGCTGGCGGTGGCCGGCTCGCCCGCGTCGGTGAAACCGGCCCGGGTGATCGAGACGCTGCGATACTCGATGTCCGTCCCCTCGCGGGCGAGGCGCAGGCACTGGTTCGCGGTGCTGCAGCGGGTGCCCCCGTTGGTGACACCGACGATCTGCTTGGCGATGTCCGCCGGATCGGTGCTGCCGGCGAGCTGCGCCGCCAGGGCGCTGATCACCACCGCGTCGTACGACTCGGCGGCGTAGAGGTAGTCGGTCAGCTTCGAGTCCACCGACCGTAGCCGGTTCTTGAAGCCCTCCGGCAGCGGCGTGAGCGGCGTGGTGCCCTTCATCCCGTCGACCAGGTTGGCGCGATCCTGCAACTCTTCCGGGTACGAGTTGAGCATGTTGCCATCCGTGCCGTAGAGGCGCACCTGTTGGGCGGTCGCCTCCTCGGGCTGGTCATCCCCACAGGCGCTGGTGGCGAGCAGGGCCGTGGCGCAGACAGCCAGGATGGCCGTCCGCGAGCCGCGTGACATGTGCATGGTCGTCCTTCCTCGGGCGAAGGTCCGCTGCGCAGACTAGCGTGCCTGGCTGGGCCGCGGGACCGTGGAGGGCGGTCTATCCGCAGGTCGCCTCCACCATGTGCGGAGAGTAACCATAGAAGCTTCCTTGACCGCGACCCCTACCGTGCGGTGGGTGACCGACTCGCCACAGCAGACGTTCGACGACGCCGCAGCCATTCTCAGCTCGGCGCTCGACGGGGACTCCGACGCCGTGGCGGGGACCTTCGACGCGGTCGTCGACCGGGCCGGCCTCGTCGGCGCGTACGACGTGGCGTGGTGCCTGGCCGCGACGATGGTCGGTGATCCGGTGCCGCCCGGTGCGTGTGCGCTCGAATTTCCCGGCATCGAGCAGGCCGGGTACGACGCCCGGTGGGTGGCCCGCTTCGTCAGCGCGTACGCCAATGCCGACCTCGACACGGCCCGGGCGCTGTTCGGGGCGGCGGCAGCCGACGGGCGGCTGCCGGAATGCCTGCTCACTCTCGCCGGCTCGACCGTGGCGACGCTGCGGCACCGGGCCGCCTGACCGTTTCCGCCGGTCGTCACGGCGGTCGCGTCGGTTCTCATGCCGGGTCGTGGATCAGTGTCGTTGCATAGCGGGAGAGCAGTTCGTGCCAGCCGGCCGTGAGCGCTCGCCGGTAGCCCTCCGCGGCGGTGCCGTGCCGGTCGAAGTGCCGGTGCGCCACCTCGACCAGCGTGCCGGAACGGGCCGGGGTGAACAGCACCTCCACCTCGCTGGCCCGCGCCGGGTCGGGCACCGGCGCCCGATCCGCGCCGATCTGCCAGGTGAAGACCAGCCGGCGGGGTGGGTCCCAGGTCAGCACCCGCCCCCAGTCGCTGCGGAAACCGTAGGGGCCGATCTCGTAGAGCATGCCGCCGGCTCGGGGCTCCATACCCAACTCGGCCAGGAGGGCCGGTCCGGACCAGGTGTACTCCATCACCCACCAGTCGGCGAGTCGGGCGCTGAACACCTCGTACGCCCGCTCGGCCGGCGCGGGGACGAGCAGGGTGCTGCGGAGTGCGAATCGCTCGTGGTCCTGCTGGATGTCGGCAGGATCGGCCATCCCCTGTCCCATAGGCCCGGACCATACCGGCTGATGCCCGGGTGCGCAGCTTCCACCGATGCCTCTCCCGCCTGGTGACGGGCGAAAGCAAAGAAAAGCGCCGACCGGCGTTTCCGCTGATCGGCGCTGCAATAGCCCGGCGAAAGGCTATGTGGCCAGGGGCGGGGTCGAACCGCCGACCTTCCGATTTTCAGTCGGACGCTCGTACCAACTGAGCTACCTGGCCATGATGCTCGGTTCATGCTACCCGGCCCGGGGGATCGCCGCCGGAAGGGTCACACGCCCCGATACGCAGAACGCCGCGCGTGTTGCGCGGCGTCAGCGCTTGCGGTCCTGACGGGACTTGAACCCGCGACCTCCGCCTTGACAGGGCGGCGAGCACTCCAACTGCTCCACAGGACCTCGCTGTCGTGTTGCATCCGGCCGAAGCCGGACCGTGCCCCCAACGGGATTCGAACCCGTGCTACCGCCTTGAAAGGGCGGCGTCCTGGGCCGCTAGACGATGAGGGCGGCCCCGCCATCATTGCACACTCGCAACGTGAGCGGACTTGCTCCCACCCGGCCCCGCCGGAGGCCTCGAAAGCATACGTGATGTCGAACCGGTCGACCAAACCGGTATGGCCGCAGCTACGCGGACCCGAAGAAGCGCAGGTCAGGCGAGTTCCGTGATGCCGTGGTCGCGCTTGAGGCCGGCGATCAGCCGCTGGCAGGCGGCGAGGGTGGCGGCCCGGTCACCGCCCCCGTCGTGCAGCAGGACGACGGCTCCGGGACGGGCGGCGCGTTTCACCCGCTTCTCGATCGTGGCGGCGGTCGGCTTGGCCCAGTCCTTGGGGTCGACGGTCCAGTGCAGCGACCGCATGTCCAACTGCTTCGCGACCTTCACCACCTCGGCCGTCCACCGTCCGCCGGGCTGCCGGTAGAACGGCACCTCCGCGTCGGGGGCGGCCCGCCGGATCTCCTTGTTCGTGCGTACCAGGTCGGCGCGAATCTCGGCGACCGGCCGCCGAGCCAGGTCGAGGTCGTGGTTCCAGCTGTGGTTGCAGAGCTGGTGCCCCTCCCGGACGATCCGCCGGAGCAGCCCGGGGTGCTTGCGGACCTGCGTACCCACCACGCAGAAGATGGCGGTGACCTTGGCAGCCTTCAACCGGTCCAGCACCTTCGGCGTCCAGGCCGGGGTCGGGCCGTCGTCGAAGGTGAGGGCCACCTTCTTGGTGCCGGTGGTGCGGATCAGACCGGCCGGCAGCTTCGCCGGCAGGGGCAGCAGCGTCGGCGGCGTCGGCGGCACGGTGCGGACCGGCGACGGGGTCGTCTCCGGCGGCAGGGCCGCCGAGGGCGGCGGGCTGGCTGGGGCGCCCGCCCCGGGCGAACTGCCGCCATCACCACCGCAGCCGGTGACGAGCAGGACGACCAGGCCCAGGAGGCACGCGAGCAGGGCGTGGGGACGCATCGTTCGCTCCCGAGAGGAGTTCGGGTTACGCGGACCTCCAGACGCTAGTTCACCTGTTCCGGGTGGACCGACGGCGGGTCAGGACGTGACCGCACTCCGTGCGTACGCCGGACCCGTCAGCGCGACCGCCGTCCGCGGCGTGCCGAGCGGTCAGGACCCGGCCGAGTGGTCCAGCGAGTCCCGTACGGCGATGGCGAGCGCGACCGCCTCGGACAGGTCGATCGGGCGCACCACTGCGGTGGGCAGCGTGCCGGCTCGCCAGCCCGGCCCGGCCGCGAGCACCAGCAGCGGCCGGCGTGGCGCCGTGAGCAGGGCGCTGAGCTGGGCCGGATCGGCCGTGGCCCGGGTGTGCGACCAGACCACCACGGCGGCCGGTCCGGTCCGGTCGACCGCGTCCAGCAGCGCCGCCACCGGCACCCGGGCGCCGAGCATCCGGTAGCCGACGCCGACCTCGGCGAGCGCCGCGGCCAGCGCCTCCAGCGGCAGGCTGTGCTGCTCCTCGTCGGCGCAGGAGAGCAGGATGCGGGGCGGACCGGGCGCGGGACGGCCCATGGCAGCCGCGGTCAACGCCGCCGAGACGCACCGGGACATCAGGTGCTCCACCTCGATCAGCACCCCGGTCGCGGCGTGCCGCTCGCCGATCGCGGCGAGCACCGGGCGCAGCAGCCGATCCCAGGTGCCGACGACCCCGTCGGTGGCGATGGCACGGGAGATCGCCTCGCTGATCGCCGCCGCGTCCAACCGCATCGCGGCCCGGGCCAGGCCGCGGGCGGCCGGCCCGGCGCGGCCGACCGGAATGGTCGCGCCGCCGCCGTCGCGCGCCCGCTTCCCGGCAGGCATGCCCGCGGCCTGGGTGTCGGGTGTCTGCCGAGCCCAGCGGGCCGCCTCGGCGGGGCTGACCCCCTCGGCGGTGAGCCGCCGCATGATCTCCAACCGGGCCAGGTCGGGCGGGGTGTATCGCCGGTGGTGACCCGGGGCATGCTGGCTGGGACCGAGGCCGTACCGCTGGTGCCAGGTGCGCAGTGTGGTCACGGCGACCCCCAGCCGCCGGGCGACGACCCCCGCGCTCAGCGCCTCATCGGTCACCCGACCGCTCCGACGCGTCGCCGGCTCGCCGCCCGGTGGGTTCCGAGGGGTGCAGCAGCCGGTCCAGCACGCCGCTCAGCCACGGCGCGTACACGTCGGGATCGCGGTCGATGGCGACGGCCAGCTGCGCCGGGTCGACCCAGCGCAACTCGGCGACCTCCGCCGGATCCGGGCGCAGCGGCTGGTCGGTGCCGAACTCGCCGCGCAGGACGTGGTCGTACTCGACCTCGACCCGTCCGGTGGCCGGATCCTCGGCCCGGTAGAGATGGATCCCGACCTCGGTGAGCGGGACCGGGCCGGCGCCCAGTTCCTCCGACAGCCGCCGGTTGGCGGCTTCGGTCAGCGCCTCGCCGGGCCGCGGATGCCCGCAACAGGAGTTGGCCCAACGCAGCGGGAACCGGGTCTTCACGGCGGCGCGCCGCTGGAGCAGTACCCGGCCGTCCGGCGCGACGAGCAGTACGGAGAACGCCCGGTGCAACCGGCCCGGCGGCTGGTGGGCGGCGGCCACCGTGGCCGAACCGACGGGCCGGCCCGTGTCGTCGACCAGCTCCACCAGGTGGCCCTCCCGCGACTGTGGCATCAGAGCCGTCCTTCGCTCGCGACCGCGGGGCTGCGCCGCGCGTCGCTGTTCGTGCTCACCGGTTTCCCCCGGTCACCCGGGCGGCGGCGAGCTTGCCGGAGATGAGCACCATCGGGACTCCGACGCCCGGCTGGGTGCCGGAGCCGACGAAGACCACGTTGGACAGTGACCGGTGCAGGTTCGACGGCCGGAACGGCCCGGTCTGGAAGAGGGTGTGCGCGGCGGCGAACGGGGTGCCGGCCGCCATGCCCTGCTCGGCCCACTCCGCCGGGGTGATCGACCGCAATACCTCGACGCCCGCGCCGAAGCCGACGTACCCGCGTTGCTCCAGGGTGCGGACGAGCCGGTCGGTGTATCGGGCGGTGAGATCGCCGCGCCAGTCGAACGGCGCCCGGTCGAGGTTGGGCACCGGGGCCAGCACGTAGTAGGTGTGCCGCCCCGCCGGGGCCACCGCCGGGTCCGTCCGGCTCGGGTTGGTGACCAGCAGCGAGGGGTCGGACATCAGCTGACCGCGCCGGATCACCTCGTCGAACGTGCCCTTCCAGGCCCGCCCGAAGTGGATGTTGTGGTGGGCGATGCGGCGGTAGCCCTGGGTCGAGCCGACGTGTAGGACGACGCAGGAGGGGGAGTAGGTGAGCCGGCGCGGACGGGTCGGCGGGAGCAGGTCGCGGTAGGCGACCGGCAGGTCGGGGTTGAGCACCACGGCGTCGGCGGGGACGAACTCGCCGTCGGCGGTCGACACCCCGGTGGCCCGGCCGTTCGCGGTCTCCACCCGGGTGACCGTGGTGCCGTACCGGATCTTCACGCCGTGCTTCTCGGCGGCGCCGGCCAGCCCCCGGGAGACCGCGTGGACGCCGCCGCGCGGGAAGTACACCCCGGCCACCGAGTCGAGGTACGCGATCACCGCGTAGATGGCCAGCGCGTCGTGTGGGGCGAGCCCCGCGTACATCGCCTGGAAGGAGAAGATCCGCCGGGTGCGTGGATCCCGGAAGAACTGGTCGATCTTGGTCTGGAGGCGCCGGAAGGCGCCGGTGGCGACCAATTTGAGCAGGTTGGCGGTGAGCAGGTCGGTCGGCGCGTCGAGGTTGCGCTCGATGAAGTCCGCCCGCTCCAGCCGCCACAGGTTGCGGGCGAAGTCGACGAACCGCAGGTAGCCGTCGGCTTCCCGAGGCCCGCACACCCGGGAGATCTCGGCCGCCATCGCGGCCGTGTCGGTGCGCACGTCCAGCGTGGAGCCGTCCGGATAGTAGGCACGGTAGGCCGGGTCGAGTGGGACCAACTCGAGCCAGTCGGACAGCTCCTCACCGACGGCGGCCAGCGCCTCGGCGATGAGGTCGGGCATGGTGAGCACGGTCGGGCCGGTGTCGAACTCGTAGCCGTCGACGCTGAGCCGGCCGGCCCGCCCGCCCGGTACCGGTTCGCGTTCCAGCACTGTCACCTGTCGTCCGCTGCCGGCCAGGTGCAGCGCGCAGGCCAGGCCACCGAGGCCGGCCCCGACGACCACCACCCGATCCGTACGCCCGTCAACGGTCCGCACCGGCGACCACCTCTCTGGGTAGGGAGCCCATCATGCCCGCCGGCGGGTGGCGGCGCTGGCGAGACCGATCAGCGCGGTGCGCGCGGTCTCGTCGACGGCGACGGCGTCGAGCGCGGCCAGCGCGTCCTCGACCCGCTCGTCGATCATCCGCTCGACCCGTCCGACCGCGCCGGTGTCGACCACGATCTCGGCGAGCCGGGCGATCTCCGGTGCCTCGGACGGGTGGTCGGCGCCGTCGAGCGTCCGCAACTGAGCCGGGGTGGCCAACTCCCGGGCCAGCATCAGCAGCGCGGTCGGCTTGCCGGTGCGCAGGTCGTCACCGGACGGCTTGCCGGTGGTGGTCGGGTCGCCGTAGACGCCGAGCAGGTCGTCGCAGAGCTGGAACGCCTCGCCGACGGCCACGCCGTAGCGGGTGTAGGCGGTGGCCAGGGGGTTGTCCTCGCCGACACCGGCCAGGCTGGCGCCGAAGAGCAGCGGTCGCTGGACGGTGTAGCTGGCGGTCTTGTAGCGGGCCACCCGCAGCGCCCGGTCGACCGACCAGTTTCCCGCATCCGTCTCGCCGAGGATGTCGAGGTACTGCCCGGCGACCGTCTCCACCCGCATCCGGTCGTAGCCCTGGCGTACCTTGAGCAACCGGCTCGCTGGCAGGTCGGCGCGGGCCAGCAGTTGATCGGCCCAGACCATGCAGAGGTCGCCGATGAGCACCGCGACCGCCTCTCCGAAGCGATCGGAGTCGCCGTTGCGGCCGGCCGCGGCGTGTTGGGCGGCCACCGCCACGTGTGCGGTCGGTCTGCCCCGGCGGGTCGCGGAGGCGTCCATCACGTCGTCGTGGACCAGCGCGAAGGTGTGCAGCAGCTCCAAGGTGGCCAGCGCGGGCAGCACCGGGGTGATCGGCTCGTCACCGCCGATCACCCCGCGCCATCCCCAGTAGGCGAAGGTCGGGCGGACCCGCTTGCCACCCGTGAGGACGCAGTCGCGGGCGGTCGCGGCGAAGTCGCCCATCGCCGCGTCGATCTCGGTCAGCCCGTCGACCTCGGCGGTCAGGAATTCGGCAAGCGTCTCGTCGACCGCCGCGACGAGATCCCGGGTGTACGCCGCCAGCACCGCGCCGATCGGGTCGTCTCCGTCGACCGTCTGTTCAGGTGCCACGCGAAGGAGGTTACCGGTTGGTCCGTCGCTGGCCATGCCACCGAGCGTACCCTAAGGTGACAAGTTGCGTCGATTGGTGCATCGATTCAAGGGAGGGCCGGTGGACCTGGATCTCGCCGCTGCCTACGAGAGGTGTCGTGAGCTGCACAGACGTCATGGCCGCACCTACTATCTCGCCACCCGACTGCTGCCCGCATGGAAACGGCGGCATGTACACGCCTTGTATGGATTCACCCGGTACGCCGACGAGATCGTCGACCAGACGGACGCCCTGCCGCCGGCCGAGCGCGCGGCGCGGCTCGACGACTGGGGCGGGCGGTTCGTCGCCGGTCTGCACGGCGAGCGGGTGGTCGACCCGTTGCTTCCGGCGGTGCTGCACACCATCGCCGTCTTCGACCTCGACCGGGAGGACTTCGCCTCGTTCCTCAAGAGCATGGCGATGGACCTGACCGTCACGTCCTACCGCAGCTACGACCATCTGGTGGACTACATGGAGGGCTCGGCCGCGGTCATCGGCACCATGATGCTGCCCGTCCTGGGCAGTAGCGACGCGGCGGCGGCCCGCGAGCCGGCCCGCCAACTCGGCTTCGCGTTCCAGCTCACCAACTTCATCCGGGACGTCGCCGAGGACCTGGACCGGGGCCGGACGTACCTGCCGGATGAGGACCTGGCCGCCTTCGGCGTGAGCCGGGACGACCTGGCGGCCTGCCGCGCCGCCGGCCGGGCCAGCGAGCCGGTCCGCGAGTTGATCCGGTACGAGGTGACGCGGGCCCAGGCGCACTACGCCGCCGCCGCGCCGGGCGTCGTGCTGCTCGACGGTGCCTCGCAGGCCTGCATCCGCACCGCGTACCTGCTCTACGGCGGGATCCTCGACGAGGTTGCCGCCCAGGACTACGACGTGTTCGCCCGACGGGCCACCGTGCCGCAGCGTCGACGGATGGCGGTGGCCGCCGGCGTCCTGCTCGCCCCGACCGGTCGGCCGGTCGCCGTACCCGGACCGAAGGTGCGCTGAGCGGCTGCTGCCGCGTGGCCGGCTGGCCGCCGGCGGCAGGGTGCGCGATGCTGGCGTCATGGCGGAGCCGGAACTTGTGGACGTGGTGGTGCTCGGGCTCGGAGTCGGCGGCGAGGAGGTGGCCGGGCGACTCGCCGAGGCCGGGCTCACGGTCGTCGGGGTCGAGCGGAATCTGGTCGGCGGGGAGTGCCCGTACTGGGGCTGCATCCCGAGCAAGATGATGATCCGCGCGGCGAACGCCCTGGCCGAGGCCCGCCGGGTCGGCGAGCTGGCCGGCGCCGCCCAGGTCAGCCCGGACTGGGCACCGGTGGCGAAGCGCATCCGCGACGAGGCCACCGACGGGTGGGACGACCGGGCCGCTGTGCAACGGTTCACCGGCAAGGGTGGTCGTTTCGTCCGGGGTGGTGGCCGGCTCGACGGGCCCGGCCGGGTCCGCGTCGGTGACCAGGTCTTCCAGGCCCGGCACGGAATCGTGCTGGGCACCGGGACCAGCCCGTCGATCCCCCCGGTCGACGGGCTGGCCGACACCCCGTACTGGACCAACCGCGAGGCCATCGAGGTCGAGGAACTGCCCGGGTCGCTGCTGGTGCTCGGTGGCGGGGCGATCGGACTGGAGCTGTCCCAGGTGTTCGCCCGCTTCGGCGTACGGGTCACCGTGGTCGAGGCGTCCGACCGGGTGTTGGCCGTCGAGGAGCCGGAGGCCTCCGAGGCCGCCGCAGCCGCGCTGCGGGCCGACGGAGTGGAGATCCGCACCGGGATCAAGGCCGCCCGGGTGGAGCACGGCACCGAAGGCTTCACCCTGCGGGGCGCCGACGGCGAGGAGTTCACCGCCGAGCGGCTGCTGGTGGTGACCGGCCGCCGCGCGCGCCTCGATGAGCTGGGGCTGGACACGGTCGGCGTGGATGCCGGTCGGCGGTACCTCGCGGTCGACGACCGGCTGCACGTGACCGACGGGATCTGGGCGGTCGGTGACGTGACCGGCGAGGGCGCGTTCACCCACATCGCCATGTACCAGGCGTCCATCGTCGTCGCCGACGTGCTCGACCAGATGCGGCGGGCCCAGGGCGGGGCGGATCCGAGCGGCACCGCCAGCGTGGTCGGTGGCGCGGCCGGTGTGGCCAGCTCGCTGGCCGCCACCGGATCGAGCGGCACGGCCGGGTCGGTGCCCCGCGCCGACTACCGGGCGCTACCCCGGGTCACCTTCACCGACCCGGAGATCGGCGCGGTCGGCCTCACCGAGCGGCAGGCCCGGGAGCGTGGCATCAACGTGCAGGTCGGCTTCACGCAGCTCGCCTCGTCCACCCGGGGTTGGATCCACAAGACCGACGAGGTGGGCTTCATCAAGCTCGTCGCCGATGCCGACCAGGGGGTGCTCATCGGGGCGACCTCGGCCGGCCCGGCCGGCGGCGAGGTGCTGTCCGGGCTGGCGGTGGCCGTGCACGCGGCGGTCCCGCTGGCCCAGCTCCGGCACATGATCTACGCGTACCCGACCTTCCACCGGGCCATCTCCGAGGCGCTGCGCGACCTCGCCTCGTGATCTGACGTCTGGCTTCAATTCGCAGCAGATGGCTGTTCGATTCTTGCAGCCAGTAGACGTAGGATTGCGGCCGTGACGAAACGGCTGACCGAGGTTGCTCGCAAGGCGGGCGTCAGTGAGGCCACGGTGAGCCGGGTGCTCAACGGCCGCGGCGGGGTGGCCGAGGCGACCCGGACCGCGGTGCTCACCGCCCTCGACGTGCTCGGTTACGAGCGACCCAGCAAGCTGCGCGGAGAACGTGCCCGGCTGGTGGGGCTGGTACTCCCCGAGTTGCAGAACCCGATCTTCCCGGCGCTCGCCGAGGTGGTCACCGGCTCGCTGGCCCAGCGCGGGTTCACCCCGGCGCTCTGCGCCCGCACCATCGGCGGCGTCTCCGAGTCGGCGTACGTCGAGATGTTGCTGGACCACCAGGTCTCCGGCGTCATCTTCGCCGGTGGGTCGTACGCCCTGGCCGACGCGTCGCACGAGCACTACCGGCGGCTGACCGACCGCGGGCTGCCGGTGGTGCTGGTCAACGCCGGCGTGGACGCGCTCGGTTTCCCCCGGGTCTCCACGGACGACGCGGTGGCGGTGGAACAGGCGTACGGTCACCTGCACTCACTGGGCCACGAGCGGATCGGCCTGGTGCTGGGGCCGGAGGACCACGTGCCGTCGCAGCGCAAGCTGACCGCGATGCGGCCGGTGGCCGGCTGGGCCGACGACGTCGAGTGGGTCGAACGCTCCAGCTTCTCCATGGAGGGTGCCCGGGTCGCGGCGACCAAACTGGTCGACCGTGGGATCACCGGGATCATCTGCGCCAGTGACGTGTTGGCTCTGGGCGCCATCCGGGCGGTCCGCCGGCTCGGCCGGTCGGTGCCCGACGACGTGTCGGTGGTGGGCTACGACGACTCCGTCTTCATGACCTGCACCGACCCGCCGTTGACCACCGTGCGGCAGCCGATCGAGACGATGGGGCAGGCTGCGGTGGACCTGCTGGTCACCCAGATCGAGGGTGGCGGGGTGCTCACCGACGAGTTGCTCTTCGAGCCCGAACTGGTGGTGCGCGGCTCGACCGCGCCCACGCCGCGCCGCTGACCCGACCGCCCCCGACCGCCCCCGACCGCACTGCGCCGTCCGGTCGGTGGTCGGCAGCGCTGCGGCCGGCTTGAGGACAAATCATCGAGAAGCGGACCTGTGTGGCCGCCCGATGTAGCCCTGTCGCGATCTCTCGTGGATAAGTCGTGTCCTTGCAAAACAAGCACGATACCTTGCTGAAATGAGTCGCCCTCGCTACAGTGACTCCACTCACACCTGGCCGCGGAGTGGCTACTCCGGGTCAGTTCGCATGGCAGATACCGATCAGCAGCAGGCGACGCGGCGGTGACCGATCACCGCGGATCAAGCGAACTTCATGGCGACACTCGTTCCCGAAGGGATGGACAGATGTCCGTACCGCAGTACCGGAAGGCTGCGGCGTTGGCGCTCGTAGCCGGGCTGGGGCTCAGCCTCACGGCGTGCTCCACGAAGAGCGACGACGCGAGTAACGACGCGAGCGGCAAGGTCACCATCACCGTCGACTGCCAGCCGGTCGGCGCCCAGAAGGAGTTGCTGCAGAACTGGAACGAGGATGTCGCCGAGTTCCAGCGGCAGAACACCGACATTGTGATCAAGAGCGTCAGCGTCGGCGAGCAGTGCAACAACCCGCCGGACTTCACCGCCCGGCTGGCCGGCGGCACGGTCACCGACGTGTTCTACGGGTACATGACCGATCTCCAGCAGGTGCTCGACTCCGGCCAGGCGATGGACATCTCCGAGTTCGCCACCACGGAGACGATCCCGACCTGGGACAGCGTCGACCCCGCGCTCAAGGAGGTCTTCACCGACGGCGGAAAGCTCTACGCCGTACCGGTGAAGAACTACTCGATGGGCCTGGTCTACAACAAGGTGCTGTTCCAGCAGGCGGGGCTCGACGTGAACAACCCGCCGAAGACCTGGCCCGAGGTCCGGGACGCGGCCAAGAAGATCTCGGCGCTCGGCGACGGCATCGCCGGCTACGCGGAGTACAGCGCCGGCAACACCGGTGGCTGGCACTTCACCTCGCTGCTCTACTCCCAGGGCGGCCAGGTGCTGACCGCGGACGGCACCAGGGCCGACTTCAACAACGCCATGGGCAAGCAGGTCCTGCAGAACCTCAGGGACATGCGGTACGGCGACGACAGCATGGGTGCCCGCCAGCTGCTCCAGTGGGGTGACCTGCTGACCAACGCCGGCGCGGGCAAGGTCGGCATGTTCATCGGTGCGCCGGACACCACTCAGGCGATCGTCAGCCAGTTCCAGGGCAAGTTCGAGGACTGGGCGATGGGCCCGCTGCCCGGCCAGGACGGCGCGGCCAAGGGGACGCTCGGCGGTGGCGAGGGCTACTTCTTCAAGAAGGACCTCACTCCCGAGCAGGTCAGGGCCGGTCTGAAGTGGATCGCGTACCAGAAGCTGACGCCCGGCAAGGGTCAGTTCGACTACGTCCGGGCCAAGCCGCAGAACTACCCGGTGGGTCTGCCCCAGCCGCTGCTCTTCACCAACGGCAGTGAGGCGCAGAAGCAGGAACTGGAGCTGCGCAGGGCGAACGCGAACGTCGACACCGCCAACTTCGTGCTCTTCGAGGCGAACCCGGTCCCGATCAAGGGCGAGCCGCGCAACGCACAGGCGATCTACGCGGTGCTCGACGCGGCGATGTCCGGGGTGCTGACCAACCCGAACGCGAACATCGACGCGCTGCTCAAGACGGCCGAGGAGAAGGTCAACCAGATCCTCGCCGCGCAGAGCTGAGCCGAACGGGGTGGGGTCCGGCGCGCCGGACCCCACCCCAACCGCGCCGCACGTCCGGACACTGACTCACCAGGAGTTACGTTGGCGATCACCACCGTCCCGGGTGCCGGCCGAGCACCAGGTCGCCCCGCGCCGTCGTCTCCGGCGGGGCCACCGCGAACCAGCCTCGGCCGCAAGGTACGCGACAACCTCACCGGGCACACGTTCCTGATCGGCGCGGTGCTCTGCTTCGCGGTCTTCTCCTGGTACCCGATGGTCCGCGGCGTCGTGATGAGCTTCCAGCGCACCCGGCGCGGCGAGACCACCTGGGTCGGCTGGGACAACTACCTGCGGATCCTCGACGACCCCAGCTTCTGGACCGCCTGGAAGAACACGTTCTACTTCACCGCTCTCGCGCTCGTCCTCGGGTACGCGGTGCCGTTCTTCGTGGCGATCCTGCTGAACGAGTTCCGGCACGCCCAGGGGTACCTGCGGATCCTGGTCTACCTGCCGGTGATGCTGCCGCCCGCCTCGGCGCTCTTCCTCTTCAAGTTCTACGCGTACGACCCCAGCGACGCGGGGCTGTTCAACGCGATCCTCAAATCCCTGGGCCTGCCGACATCGCAGTGGATGCAATCCCCCGAGATGACCATGCCGGCGATGGTGATCGCGTCGACCTGGATGAACATGGGTGGCGCGGTGCTGATCTACCTGGCGTCGTTGCAGAACATTCCCGGCGAGCTCTACGAGGCGGCCGAGCTCGACGGCGCCGGGGTCTGGCGCCGGATTCGGCACGTGACGATCCCGCAGACCCGGCTGATCCTCGCGCTCCTGGCGATGCTGCAGATCGTCGCCACCATGCAGCTCTTCATCGAGCCGCTGATCCTCGCCAACGGCGCGGGCGCGGAGGACTCGGCGACCTCCGTCGCGTACCTCATCTACCAGCACGGATTCTTCCAGAACGATCTCAACGGGGCCGCGGCGCTGGGCGTGATCATGCTCGTGGTGCTGGCCGGCTTCTCCGCCGTCTACCTGCGGCTGACCGCGAAACAGGACTAGGACACGGACGACCCATGGCACACGACTCCGGGACCCGGACCCTCATCTCCCAGGCCCAGCTGCGGCGAGGGCGCGGCAGGGCGACCTACTGGATGCTGCTCGCCGTCGTGATCATCGGCTTCACGCTCGTCTTCCTCGGGCCGCTCTACTGGATGGTCACCGGTGCGCTCAAGTCCGGCCAGGAGATCGCGCAGACCCCGCCGTCGCTGTTCCCGCAGGATCCGCAGTGGCAGAACTACGCCGACGCGTGGAACAACCTGGATCTCGCCAAGCTGCTGTTCAACACCTTCTACTACGCGGCCGGCGCGGTGCTCTTCCAACTCGTCTTCGACACCGCCGCGGCGTACTCCCTGTCGAAGCTCCGGCCGGTCTTCGGCAACGTGATCCTCGGCATGATGCTGGCGACGCTGATGATCCCGGCGATGGTCCTGATCGTCCCGCAGTACGTGACCGTGATCGACCTGCCGATCCTGCACATCAACCTGCTCGACTCGCCGTTCGCGATCTGGCTGCCCCTGGTCGCCAACGCGTTCAACATCTTCCTGCTGAAACGGTTCTTCGACTCGATTCCGGAGGACCTGATGGCGGCGGCCCTGATGGACGGTGCGACGCCGCTGCGCACGCTCTGGTCGATCGTCCTGCCGATGTCGCGCCCGATCCTCGGCGTGGTCTCCATCTTCGCGGTGACCGCGGTCTGGAAGGACTTCCTCTGGCCGAAGCTGGTCATGCCGTCGCCCGAGACCCGGACGGTCAGCGTCGGCATCTATGCCTTCGCCGGCGGCACGCCGATGAACGTGGTGATCGCCGCGTCGGTGATCGCCGCGATACCGACCGTCGTCATCTTCCTGATCTTCCAACGGAACATCATGTCCGGTTTGACCACCGGCGGCCTCAAGGGATGACTCCCGAATCCAGAAAGCAGGTGCTCGTGTCCACAACAGACAGCGGTCCGTGGTGGCGGGGAGCGGTGATCTACCAGGTGTACCCGCGTAGCTTCGCCGACGGCAACGGCGACGGCATCGGCGACGTCGCCGGCATCCGGTCCCGGCTGAGCTACCTGTCCGCGCTCGGCGTCGACGCGATCTGGTTCAGCCCCTGGTATCCCTCGCCGATGGCGGACGCCGGCTACGACGTGGCCGACTACCGGGACATCGATCCGGTCTTCGGCACCCTGGCCGAGGTGGAGGCGCTGATCGCGGAGGCGCACGCTCTCGGCATCAGGAGCATCGTCGACGTGGTGCCCAACCACTGCTCCGCCGCGCACCCCTGGTTCCAGGCGGCCCTCGCCGGCGGCCCGGACGCGCCCGAGCGGGACCTCTTCTGGTTCCGCCCCGGTCGGGGACCGGGCGGCGACCAGCGCCCCACCGACTGGGTCGGCGAATTCGGCGGCCCGACCTGGACCCGGACCACCAACCCCGACGGCACCCCCGGTGACTGGTACCTGCACCTCTTCGCCCCCGAACAGCCGGACTTCAACTGGGACCACCCCCGGGTGCGTGCCGAGTTCGAGGACATCCTGGCGTTCTGGTTCGACCGGGGCGTCGACGGCATCCGGATCGACTCGGCCGGACTGCTGGTCAAGGACGCGACGCTGCCCGAGATCCGGCCGGAGCAAGCGCACCCGTTCCACGACCTCGACGGGGTGCACGAAATCTACCGGAGCTGGCGGCGGGTGGCCGAGGCGTATCCCGGCGACCGGGCGCTGATCGGCGAGGTGTGGCTGCCGGACCGGCAGCGGTTCGCCAACTATCTGCGCCCGGACGAGTTGCACGCCGCCTTCAACTTCGACTTCCTCGGCTGCGCCTGGGACGCCGCCGCGCTGCGCGAGAGCATCGACGGCACGCTCGGCGCCCACGCGCCGGTCGGCGCGCCCGCCACCTGGGTTCTCTCCAACCACGACGTCACCCGGCACGTCACCCGCTACGGCCGGGGCGACACCACGTTCAGCTTCGCCGGCAAGCGGGGAGGAGTCCCCACCGACCTGGAGTTGGGCACCCGCCGGGCCCGGGCCGCCGCGCTGCTGTCGCTGTCGCTGCCCGGCGCCGCCTACGTCTACCAGGGTGAGGAGCTGGGCCTGTGGGAGGTCGAGGACATCCCGCACGAGCTGCGGCAGGACCCGATGTTCCACCGCTCCGGCGGTGTCGACCCGGGCCGGGACGGCTGCCGGGTCCCGCTGCCCTGGGCCGGTGACGGGCCACCGTTCGGCTTCAGCCCGGACGGTGTGACCGCGCAGCCGTGGCTGCCCCAACCGGCCGACTGGAAGGACCGCACGGCCCGGACACAGGCCGACGACCCGCACTCGATGCTGGAGCTGTACCGCGCGGCAATCGCGTTACGCCGTACCGAGGCTGCGCTCGGCGACGGGGCGCTGAGCTGGCTGCCGGCCCCGGACGGCGTGCTGGCGTTCCGGCGGGATCCCGGGTTCACCTGCCTGGTCAACCTCTCCGGCGCGCCGGTGCCACTGCCGCCGCACACCGGGCAACTGCTGGCCAGCGGCCCACTCGACGACGGCCGGCTGCCCCGGACACCGCCGTCTGGCTGCGCACCGCGGGCGGGCCCGGATAGCCCGCACGGCGCCGGTGGTCCCGTCCCGCCACCGGCGCCGCCCGGCCGGCGGATCGCCCCGCCAAAGGCCGCCGACCCATCCCGCCAGCCGCTTCGGACGAGGAGGTATCCGCACAACCGGCAAGCCGCATCCACGGGGGACCTGGCCACCTGAGAAAAAGGGAGCCTGCTCATGGCCGACCACACCGCCCCGCACCAGCCGCCCAGAAACCGGATCCGTACGGCGCTCGCCGCCCTCACCGGCACCGCCCTCGCCGCCGCCTCGATCTCGGTCGTCGCCCTCACCACCACCGCGACCCCGGCGCAGGCCGCCGGGCTCTCACCGTTCGACATCGCCGGCCGGGGCGCCACCGTCCCGTTCATCGAGCACGAGGCCGAGAGCGCCGCGCACAACGGCACCCGGATCGGCCCGGACCGGCGCTACGGCACCCTGCCGTCCGAGGCCAGCGGCCGGGAGGCGGTCACCCTCGACGCGGTCGGGGAATACGTCGAGTTCACGCTCACCGCCCCGGCGAACGCGGTGACGTTCCGCTACAGCATCCCGGACAACGCCGCCGGCACCGGCCGGGACGCCAGCATCGACCTGCGGGCCAACGGCACCCTGGTCAAGGCGGTGCCGGTGACCTCGAAGTACGGCTGGTACTACGGCGGCTACCCGTTCAACAACAACCCGGGCGACACCAACCCGCACCACTTCTACGACGAGACGCGGACGCTTTTCGGCACCACCTACCCGGCCGGTGCGAAGATCCGGCTCCAGGTCTCCTCGACCGCCCAGTCGCCGACCTTCACCATCGACCTGGCCGACTTCGAGCTGGTCGCCGCGCCGATCGCCAAGCCGGCGAACGTGCTCGACGTGGTGACCGACTTCGGTGCCGACCCGACCGGCGTCACCGACTCCACCGGCCGGTTCCAGGCCGCCGTGGACGCCGGCCGGGCCCAGGGCCGAGCGGTGTGGATCCCGCCGGGCACCTTCACCCTCTGGGACCATGTGGTGGTCGACGGGGTGACCCTGCGCGGTGCCGGTCCCTGGCATTCGGTGCTCGGCGGCCGGCACCCCACCGACCGTAAGCGGGCCGCCGGCATCTACGGCAAGTACGTCAACGGCGGCGGCTACCGGGGTGGGATCCGCCCGCACGAGGCCGGCGGACCCAGCCGCAACGTGCTGCTGCGGGACTTCGCCATCATCGGCGACATCCGGGAACGGATCGACGACGACCAGGTCAACGCCATCGGCGGAGCGATGTCGGACTCCGTGGTGGACAACGTCTGGATGCAGCACACCAAGGTCGGTGCCTGGATGGACGGCCCGATGGACAACTTCACCATCCGCAACAGCCGGATCCTGGACCAGACCGCGGACGGGGTGAACTTCCACTGGGGCGTCACCAACTCCACGGTCACCAACACCTTCGTCCGCAACACCGGCGACGACGCCCTCGCCATGTGGGCGGACACCGTGCCGAACGTCGGGAACTCGTTCACCCACAACACCATCGGGGTGACCCTCCTCGCCAACCACCTGGTCACCTACGGCGGGCGGGACATCCGGATCACCGACAACGTGACGGCCGACTCGGTCACCAACGGCGGCGGCATCCACGTGGCCAACCGGTACACCGGCGTGAACGGGCCGACCACCGTCGCCGGCACCATCACCGTCGCCCGCAACACCCTGATCCGCAACGGCAACTCCGACTACAACTGGCAGTTCGGCGTCGGCGCGATCTGGTTCTCCGCGCTGAACGAGCCGATCCAGGGCGCGTCGATCGTGGTCAGCGACACCGACATCCTGGACAGCTCCTATGCGGCGCTGCACTGGATCGAGGGCGCCACCAGCGGGATCAGCTTCACCAACGTACGCATCGACGGCGCGGGCACGTACGCCCTCCAGGTGCAGGCGCCGAGCCAGGTGTCCTTCACCAACGTGCGGGCCACCGGCATCGCGCAGACAAACCCGATCCACAACTGTGTGGGCAGCGGGTTCCAGATCACCCAGGGTGCCGGGAACTCCGGCTGGTACACCGCCAACCCGTACTGCGGCCCGTGGCCGGAGCCGCAGTGGGGCGGCGGCCCGACCAGCCCGCCGCCCACCACGCCGCCGCCGACCACCCCGCCACCGACCACCCCGCCACCGACCACTCCACCGCCCACCACGCCGCCGCCGGCCGGTGGAAACCTGGCGCAGGGCAGGCCGGTCGTCGCGTCCAGCCACAACCAGAGCTATGTCGCGGGGAACGCCGTCGACGGCAACGCGGGCACCTACTGGGAGAGCGCCAACAGCGCCTTCCCGCAGACCCTCACCGTCGACCTGGGCAGCGCCCGATCCGTCGACCGGGTGGTGCTGAAACTGCCGGCCGGTTGGGAGACGCGGACCCAGACGCTGTCGGTGCTCGGCTCCATCGACGGCAACTCCTGGGCCACCCTCGCAGGCTCGGCCGGGCGCACCTTCAACCCGGCCAACGGCAACAGCGCGTCGATCAACCTGCCCGACGGTGAACGCCGGTACCTCCGGCTGAGCATCACCGGCAACACCGGCTGGCCCGCCGCCCAGGTCGCCGAGTTCGAGGTGTACGGCGGCACCACCCCGCCGCCGACGACCACCCCACCACCGGCCGGGAACCTGGCGCTGGGCCGACCGGTCGCCGCCACCAGCCACGCCGACGTGTACGTGGCCACCAACGCGGTGGACGGCAACCCGGGCACGTACTGGGAGAGCGCCAACAACGCCTTCCCGCAGACCCTCACTGTCGACCTGGGCAGCGCCCGGCAGGTCGGTCGGGTCGTGCTGAAGCTGCCACCGTCGTCGGCGTGGCAGACCCGCACCCAGACGCTGTCGGTCCTCGGCTCGACCGACGGCAACTCCTGGACCACCCTCGCCGGTTCGGTGGGTCGCACCTTCAACCCGGCCACCGGTAACACCGTCTCCATCGACCTGCCGGCCGGCGAACGCCGGTTCCTGCGACTCGACGTCACCGGCAACACCGGCTGGCCGGCGGCCCAGCTCGCCG
Source organism: Micromonospora tarapacensis (assembly GCF_019697375.1). NCBI lineage: Bacteria > Bacillati > Actinomycetota > Actinomycetes > Micromonosporales > Micromonosporaceae > Micromonospora > Micromonospora tarapacensis. The sequence continues at coordinate 5,341,556 of NZ_JAHCDI010000004.1, forward strand.
AGTTCGAGGTGCACACCTCCTGACCCGTGGGTGGGTCCCGTCCGCCGAAGCGGGGCCCACCCACGTCGCAAGAGCGCAACCCCCGTAACGCCTCTCCACGTCCCGGAAGAAGGTGTCGATCTCCCATGTCCAGATTCCGTACCCGGTTGACCGCCGCGCTCGCCACGGTCGGCCTCGCCCTGACCGCGGCGCCCGCACCCCGGCCCTCGCGGCCGGCGGCCCCAACCTCGCGGCCGGTCGCACCACCACCGCCAGCAGCGTCAACGGACCGTACGCCGCAGCCAACGTCACCGACGGCAACGCCGCGACCTACTGGGAGAGCAGCGGCGCCCTCCCGCAGTGGGTCCAGGTCGACCTCGGCTCCGGTCAGCCCATCGACCAGGTCAAGCTGAAGCTGCCGGCCGGATGGGAGGCCCGCACCCAGACGCTGTCGGTGCAGGGCAGCACGAGCGGCAGTGGCTTCGACACGATCGTCAGCTCGGCGGGCCGGACCTTCAGCCCCGGCGGCGGCAACACCGTCACCCTCGACTTCCCGGCCACCACCACCCGGTTCGTCCGCATCGCGATTACCGCGAACACCGGCTGGCCGGCCGCCCAGCTGGCCGAACTGGAGGTGTACGGCGCTGCCAGTTCGTCGACCAACCTGGCGGCCGGCCGGAGCATGTCGGCCAGCGGCCACTCCGACGTCTACGTCGCCGGCAACGCCAACGACGGCAACCAGAGCAGCTACTGGGAGAGCGCCAACAACGCCTTCCCGCAGTGGATCCAGGTGGACCTGGGCGCCACGGTCAACGTCGACCGGCTGGTGCTGAAGCTGCCCGGCGGCTGGGGCTCGCGTACCCAGACGCTGACCGTGCAGGGCAGCACCAACGGGTCGAGCTTCAGCACCCTCGTCGCCTCGGCCGGGTACACCTTCAGCCCGGCGGGCAACAACACGGTGACCATCACCGCCGGCGCGGCCAGCACCCGCCACGTCCGGCTGCTGGTCACCGCGAACACCGCCTGGCCGGCCGCGCAGCTCGCCGAACTGGAGGTGTACGGCCCGGCCGGCGGCGGCGACACCCAGGCACCGTCGGCACCGACGAGCCTGGCGTTCACCGAGCCGGGGAGTGGGCAGATCCGGTTGACCTGGTCCGCGTCGACGGACAACGTCGGGGTGACCGGTTACGAGGTGTACGCCAACGGGTCGTTGCGGGCCAGCGTGTCTGGTTCGACCTTGACGTACCTGGACACGCAGCCGGCGAGCGCGACGGTCTCGTACTTCGTCCGGGCGAAGGACGCCGCCGGCAACGTCTCCGCCAACAGCAACACGGTGACCCGCACCGGCAGCACTCCCGGGGGCACCAACCTCGCCGCCGGCAAGCCGGCCACCGCCTCCTCGATGGTGCACGTCTTCGCCGCGGCCAACGCCGTCGACGACGACGTCACCACCTACTGGGAGGGTGCGCCGGGGGCGTACCCGAGCACGCTGACCGTCGCGCTCGGCGCCAACGCGAGCCTCAGCGCGGTCGTGGTGAAACTGAACCCCGACCCGGCCTGGGGTCCGCGTACCCAGACCTTCTCGGTGCTCGGTCGGGAGCAGTCGGCCGCCGGGTTCAGCACCGTGGTCGGCTCGGCGAACTACTCGTTCAGCCCGGCGAGCAGCAACACGGTGACCATTCCGGTGTCGGCGACGGCCGCCGAGGTCCGGCTCCAGTTCACCGCCAACAGCGGGTCGTCCAACGGGCAGGTCGCCGAACTCCAGGTGCTCGGCACCCCGGCGCCGAACCCGGACCTCACCGTCACCAACGTGACCTTCGCCCCCGCCGCGCCGGTGGAGACCGACCAGCTCACCCTCTCCGCCACCGTGCGCAACGCCGGCACGCTGGGCTCCGGTGCGACCACGGTCGACCTCGCCCTGGACGGTACGAAGGTCGGCCAGGCCAACGTCGGTGCCCTGGCGGCCGGCGCGTCGAGCACCGTGTCGACCACGGTCAGCGCCCGGGACGCCGGCAGCTACCAGCTCAGTGCCACGGTCGACCCGGCGAACACCGTCATCGAGCAGGACGAGTCCAACAACAGCCGGTCCAACCCCAGCCCGCTGGTGGTGAGCCCGGTGGCCAGCTCGGATCTGGTCGCCTCGGCGGTGACCTGGTCACCGGGCACGCCGAGCACGGGTGCCACGGTCAGCTTCGCGGTGACCCTGCGCAACCAGGGCACGATCGCCTCGGCGGGCGGTGCGCACGGCGTCACGCTGACCGTGCTCGACGACTCCGGCACCGCGGTACGCACGCTCACCGGCTCGTACAGCGGGACCATCGGTGCCGGTGCCACCGCCGGCCCGGTCAACCTGGGCACCTGGACGGCGGCCAACGGCCGTTACACCATCCGGGTGGTGCTCGCCGCCGATGCCAACGAGTTGCCGGTGAAGCGGGCCAACAACACCAGCGAACGACCGCTGTTCGTGGGTCGCGGCGCCAACCTGCCGTACGACATGTACGAGGCCGAGGAGGGCTCGGTCGGCGGCGGCGCGCAGGTGGTCGGGCCGAACCGGACCATCGGCGACCTGGCCGGTGAGGCGTCCGGGCGGCGGGCGGTGACCCTCAACACCACCGGCGCGTACGTCGAGTGGACCACCAAGGCGCCGGCCAACGCCCTGGTCACCCGCTTCTCCATCCCGGACGCCCCGAACGGCGGCGGGATCAACTCGACGCTGAACATCTACGTCAACGGCGTGCTGCACAAGCCGATCAGCCTCACCTCCAAGCACATCTGGCTGTACGGCGCGGAGGCCAGCCCGAGCGACTCGCCGAGTGCCGGGCCGCCCCGGCATCTCTACGACGAGGCGAACGTGCTGCTGAACTCGACCATCCCGGCGGGCAGCCGGATCCGCCTGCAGAAGGATCCGGCGAACACCACCACGTACGCCATCGACTTCATCAACCTGGAGCAGGTGGCACCGCGGGAGAACCCGGATCCGGCCCGGTACCGGGTGCCCAACGGGTTCAGCCATGCCGACGTGCAGAGTGCCCTGGACGCGGTCCGGATGGACACCACCGGCAACCTGGTCGGCGTCTACCTGCCGGCCGGGATGTACGAGACCGCCCAGAAGTTCCAGGTGTACGGCAAGCCGGTCAAGGTGGTCGGCGCGGGCATGTGGTTCACCCGGTTCGCCACCCCGGCGTCGCAGCAGAACACCGACGCCGGCTTCCGGGTGGAGCCCAGTGCCAGCGGCTCCTCCTTCGAACACCTCGCCTTCTTCGGCAACTACACCGTCCGGCAGGACGGGCCGGGCAAGGTCTGGGGCGAGTTGAAGGACGTCGACAACCTCACCCTGGACAACGTCTGGGTCGAGCACACGGTGTGCGCGTACTGGGGCGTCAGCGTCAGCGGATTGGAGATCACGAACAGCCGGTTCCGGAACACCTTCGCCGACGCGGTGAACCTGACCAACGGCAGCACCGACAACCTGGTCAGCAACTCGGAGGGCCGGTCCAACGGTGACGACGCGTTCGCGCTCTTCTCCGCCACCGATCAGGGCGCGTCCACCGGCAACCACGGCAACGTGTTCGAGAACCTGACCGCCACGCTGACCTGGCGGGCGGCCGGGATCGCGGTGTACGGCGGCTACGACAACGTGTTCCGCAACCTCTACATCGCCGACCAGTTGACATATTCCGGCATCACGATCAGCTCGCTGGACTTCGGCTACCCGTTCATCGGGTTCGGGGCCAGCCCGCCGACCCGCTTCGAGAACATCTCGCTGATCCGGTCCGGCGGCCATTTCTGGGGCGCGCAGACCTTCCCGGCGATCTGGGTGTTCTCCGCGTCGAAGGAGTTCCGCGGCATCCGCGTCACCGACGTGGACATCGTGGACCCGACCTACTCGGGCATCATGTTCCAGACCAAGTACACCGGCAGTCAGCCGGAGAACCCGATCACCGACACGGTTTTCACCAACGTGTCGATCTCCGGCGCACAGCGCAGCGGTGACGCCTTCGACGCCAAGTCGGGCTTCGGGATCTGGGTCAACGAGATGCCCGAGGCAGGCCAGGGCCCCGCCGTCGGCTCGGTCACCTTCAACAACCTGCGGTTGACCAACAATCACCAGGACATCCGCAACACCACCTCCACCTTCACCATCACCCGCAACTGACCACCAGCCTTCCCGCCACGCTCAGGTGGCGGGGAGGCCGTGGCGGCCGGCGCCCGCGCTGAAGCGGGCGGCGCCGGCCGCCGCGTCGGTGGCGAGGAGTGCAGGCCGTAGGCGAGCTCGGTGGCCAGGGCGTCGGGCTCGGGTTGGGTGGCGGCGGCCAGCACCGAGGCGCGGTCGTTGCGCAGACAGGTCTGGGGGTGGCGGGCGATCTCGGCGGCCAGCTGCTCGGCCGCCGTCCGCGCCTCACCCGGGCCGACCAGCCGGTTGACCAACCCCATCGCGTACGCCTCCTCGGCCGGCACCGGGCGTCCGGTGAGAATCAGGTCCATCGCCCGGCTCTCGCCGATCAGCCGGGGCAGCCGTACCGTCCCACCGTCGATCAGGGGCACCCCCCAGCGCCGGCAGAACACCCCGAGCACCGCGTCGGATTCCGCGATCCGCAGGTCGCACCAGATCGCCAGCTCCAACCCGCCGGCCACCGCGTAGCCGGAGATCGCGGCGATCACCGGTTTGCCGAGGACCATCCGGGTCGGTCCCATCGGGCCGTCGCCGTCGGCCTCGACCCGGTTGCCGCTGGGCGTGCCGATCGCCTTCAGGTCGGCGCCCGCGCAGAACGTGCCACCGGCTCCCCAGAGCACCGCCACCGAGGCGTCCGGATCGGCGTCGAACGAGCGGAACGCGTCGGCCAGCGCCCGCGCGGTCGGCCCGTCGATCGCATTGCGGGCCGCCGGCCGGTCCAGGATCACCGTGGTCACCGGCCCGTCACGGGCCACCCGTACCGCCATCCCACCAGCATGCCCTGCCGGAGCCCGCCCGGCGATTCGTCACGGGCGACCGGTTTGCGACCGGGTACGGCGGGAAGTCGGTAACCGTGCGAGCGTTCCTGACGAAGATCGAGCAAGCTGCCGGCCTGGACCGGTTCGGCGACCGGCTGCAAGCTGTGGTGCAGGGCACCCTCCGCGGGCAACGGGTCCGGGACCTGCTGCACGGGGTCTGGCTGGGCCATCCGCTGCACCCGGCCATGGTGCAGGTGCCGGTCGGTGCCTGGATGAGCGCGGCCGTGCTCGACCTGATGCCCGGCCAGCGACGGGCCGCCACCACACTCACCGCGGTCGGGACACTGAGCGCGGTGCCGGCGGCGGTCGCCGGGCTCAACGACTGGGCGGCGCTCGCCCGCGATCAGCGCCGGATCGGCCTGGTGCACGCCGCGTCGAACACCGTCGGGCTGGCACTGTACGGCGGCTCGCTGGCCGCTCGCCTGTCCGGCCGGCACGGTCTCGGTCGTGCCCTGGGCTGGCTCGGCCTCGGCGCCGTCGGCGCCGGGGCCTACCTCGGCGGGCACCTGGCCTACAAGCAGGGTGCACAGGTGAACGTGAGCGTCTCCGACCTGCACCTGATCAGCGACGGCTGGCACTCGCTCGCCGAGCTGGCCACGCTGCCACAACGGGAGTTGGTCACCCGCGAGGTGGACGACGTCTCGCTGATCCTCTACCGGCACGGCGACGATGTCACCGTCATGCTGGAGCGCTGCCCGCACCAGAGCGGCCCACTCGGTGAGGGCGAGGTGCGCGAGGTCGATGGCCACGCGTGCGTGGTGTGCCCGTGGCACGGCAGCACGTTCCGCCTCAACGGTGGCGAGGTGGTGCACGGGCCGTCCTCGAACGACCAGCAGATCCTGCCCACCCGGATCGTCGATGGCACGCTGGAGACCCGCTTGCCCTGACCCGGTTCGGCTGCCGGCCGTGGGGAACGAGGCCGACCGTGGGGGAAATACGCCTACGGCGGCGACGTGGTCGACGGATGTTGGGCCACCCGCCGGGGCGGAACTACTAGCTCGCGCCCCGTCGAGCTGAACCGTTTGTGCTGTCACGCCCCGGTCGCCTGTCACCCGTCATCGATCGCGTGCCGCCCGTCGCCTGGCATCCGTCGCGCGGTGCCCGTCGCGCGGTGCCCGTCGCCCGTGGCTCCTGGCTCCTGGCGCTGTGCTCGTCGCTCGTGGCTCGTCGCTCGTGGCTCGTCGCCCGTGGCTCCTGGCTCTGTGCTCGTCGCTCGTCACGCGGTGTCCGGTTCCTGGTTGCCGGTTCCTGATCCCCGGCGTGCCCCGGCCCCCGACTCCCGGCAGCCCTGTTGACGGGAAGCCCAGCTTGCCTGAGTCGGGTCGTGGGAGCGGTCGGCGAAGTGACCCCGTCTGTGCTCTCAGCTCGACAGGGACCGCACCGCGGTTGTCTGCCGCCGGGGGAGTCGGCCACGCCCCGTGCTCCGGCCGGGCGGTGTGCTCACCGTCAATCCTTGCGATGTCGGCCCGCTGGTAGCTCGCGGGGCAGGCTGGTCGGTGGGTGCTTTCGCGTACCGGCGCGTGCCGCCACCGGCCGGCGGCGCATGCCCAGGACCGCGCCGATCTGCGCACCGACGATGCCGGCCACGGCCAGCACCGCGGAGACGGCGAGCGGCCGGTTCACCCGGTCGGGCTCGCCGGCCCGGGCCGCACCCACGGTCACGACCGGAGGATGGCCCTCCGGCGCCGCGCCGTCCGGCTGCCCCGCGCCGTCCGGCTGCCCCGCGCCGCCGGGCTGGTCCACCGCGCTGTCGGGCGTGGCGCCCGGCTTCGCCGGGGTCGGGCGCTTGTCCTCGGCCCGCTCCGGTGCGGTCGGCCCGGGTGTCGGCCGAGGCTTCGGTGCGACCAGGCGGCCGGTGGCGTGCGGGCGGGAGCCCTGGTCCTGCGCCCGGGCCGGCAACTTGATCAACTGGCCGGGCTGGATCCGGTCCGGATCGCGCAGCTCGTTGAGCGCGGCCAGCTTCCGGTAGTCGTCGAAGTCGTCGAGGTACCGGTCGGCGACCCCACCGAGGTAGTCGCCCTTGGCCACCTTGTACACCGGCGTGTCGGCCGGCGTGTCCGTGGGCCCCGCCAACGCGGGCGCCGTCGCCGGTACGAGCGTCACGCTCGCCGTGGGCGGGGGCCGATACGTCGGGCCGGCGAAGGTCGTGGTGGCGGCCGTGGCGGCCGGACTGGCGGCGAGGATCAGCGCGACCGACCCGACCAGTGCGGCGGCGGCCCGCTGCTGGCGGCCCATCCCGGGTAGCCGGGGGGCCGGCCGGCGCGCCGACTGCGCACCTAGTTCCACCAGGACGGAGAGGGCGAAGGTGGCCCAGCCGAACCAGCCGGCGACCGCCAGCGTACGCAGGAATAGCTGCCCGTCGTCGCGGCTGGTCAGCGTGGTGCCGATCTCCGCCAGCGTGGGTACGTGGTCGGGGAGCGGGTTGCCGGCGAAGGCCAGCAACGCGACAGGTCCGCCGGCCAGCAGACCGATCAGTACGACCAGCGCACCGAACCCGGTCAGCACCCGACCGGCCCGCCGTACGACGGCGGTACCACCCGATGCGGCCATGGCTACCTTCCTTCCCTTAGAGGGCGCCGGTGAGCGCCCGCGCGGTCGCCTCGCCGGAGACGGTGACGGAGTCGGAGAGGCCGAAGAGACCGAGCATGGCCCGGTCGTAGGTGACCGAGACGCGTACCCGGATGTGGGTTTCGCCGTCGACCACCGGGAAACTCACCGTGTGACTGCTGGCGCCGGCGGCGGCGAGATAATCCCGGACGGCCCGGCGGGCCTGCGGCTGGTTGATCTGCTTGGGCCCGCCCTCGATCGCGGTCGCCCGGTCGATGGCCTGGCCGCCCGCGCGGGCCGCCTCGGCGGCCAGGTTCTCGGCGCGCTGCAGCGTGCGGAGCTGCCCCGCGCCGTCGAAGGCCATGCCGATGACGGCGAGCACGCCGACCATGGCCACGGCGAGGAAAATGCTCACCCGCCCGGCGTCGCCGCCTCCGGCCGTCATCCCCGGCTCCGGTAGCGGTCCAGCGGCGAGGTGAACGACGCGGTGATCCGGCTGCCGCCCGGCATCTTCAACGCCGGCAACTCGATGTCGTCGTAGGAGACGGAGCAGGCGATCTCGACGGTGACCGTCGCGTCCTGGCCGGCCCGGCTGCGAAAAGCCGCGTTGAAGGTGGTGGACCGACCGTTGACCGAGCCGCGGAAGATCACTTCAGGGTTGCCGGAGCAGGACACTCCGCGCCAGTCGAGCTGGTTGCGGGCCGCGTCCCGGGCCTCCCGGCGGGCGGTGGGGGCGTCCCGGGAGATCGACGCGGCGCGGGCCGCGTCATGGGCGGCGGCCTCCAACGCCTCACTGGCCACCGCGGTGCGTCCCGCGACCCCCGCCAGCACCATCAGTGCCACGAAGGCCGGCGCCAGCACCGCCACCTCGATCGAGACCGAGCCGCGGCTCATGGTGCGGTCCATCGTTCCACCGTTCCGTGTGCCGTCTGCCGGACGGAGAAGCTGACGCCCGGCACCACCGAGAGGGACCTACCGGTCACCGTGCAGGTCACGTCGGTGGCGGTGACGGTGCAACTCGGGCCCGGGTCGTCCCAGTCGACCAGCCAGTCCCCGGCGGCCTGCAGGAACTTGACGGCCCGGTCCTCGCCGGTCCCCGGCGGGGCCTGGTGGAGCCGCTGGGCGTTGACGGCGCTCTGCGCCGCGTTGAGCGCGGTCGACCGGGCGACGAACACGACGGCGACCTGGATGGAGGCGAACAGCATCACCAGGACCGCCGGTAGCGCCACCGCCAACTCGACCGGGTTGCCGCCCCGCTCTCCGTCGCCGGGCAGCCGGAGGCGCCGGGTGGCGGCGACCACCCGGCACCAGCCGGCGGAGAGGTGACGGCGCATGGGTCAGTCGGCCACGGGGTCCTGGTGGGTCGGGATGTTGTCCATCCAGTCGTTGGCCGCGCCGAGGGCGGCGGCGGTCACCGCCATCGCCACCGCCACCAGGCCGAAGATGATCACAGCGGTCGGTACGGGGCTGTCGCCGCGATCACCGCGCAACTCGGCGAGCCGCGTGCGCAGCGCGACGTGCAGCCGCGCTCCCAGCGCGCCCTGCATGTGTGTGAGGACGGACATCGGTACTCCTTAACTCGGGGGTCGGTCTCAGAGACGGGCCAGGAACGGGTAGATGGCGAAGCCGAGCAGGACGAAGACCAGCAGCGCACCGGGAATGTCGAGGCGGCTGGTCACCCCCTCCGCCCGGGCGAGGTTGTCGGTGCGGATCTGGTCGCGCAGCGAGTCGGCCCGGCTGCGCAGGGTCTCGTGGACCTGCGCGCCCTCACTGCCGGAGGAGCGCATGATCGCGCCCACGTCACCCAGTTCCGGGATGCCGATCCGGTCGGCGAGGTCGCGCAGCTCGTCCCAGGGCGAGTGCATCTGCATCTGGGCCATCCGCAGCGCCTCCGAGATCCGGTCGAAGACCCAGCCCTCGCAGATGGCCGCCGCCCGCTCCAGCGACTGCACCGGACCGTGCGCCGCGGACAACTGCAACGCGACCAGGTCCAGATAGGTGCAGACCGCCTGCCGGAACTCGTCCCGTGCGACGTCGGCCCTGGCCAGCACCGCACGGTGCGCCACCAACGCACAGAGCAGCGACAGACCGAGACTGCCCAGGACCGGTACGGTCAGCGGCAGCGAGATGCCGACAGCGAGCAGCGTGACGCCGAGCAGAGCCGGTGCGGACAGCCCGATCAGGGCCGACAGCAGCAGGGAGAGCGCGTACTGCTCGGGCGTCCGGTCGAGCAGTGCCAGTTGCCGGTGCGGCGGGTGCAGCCAGCGGGCCAGCCCGGTCAGCCACTCCAGGCGCCGGCCGGCCGGGCCGGCCCGGTTGCTCCCGGTGGCTGGTGCAGCCGGCGCAACGCCGGGCCGAGCGCGGGGGTTGCCGGCACCAGCTCGCGGACCACCAGGAACACGCCCAACCCGACCACGGCCCCGGCGACGACGGCGAGGGTGAGAAAGGTGTTCACGCGACCACCTCGCGGGGGTCGGGAGCCGGCAGGAAGCGGGCCGGCCGGGGCGGCTGGCTCATCGAGCGCACCCAGGCCAGCAGGCCCACGAAGGCGGCACCGAGTACCGCCATCACCACCTGCCCGAACGGCGTGTCGTACGGCTGGACGTACTCGCGGTTCAGCAGCCCGTACGCGATGGTGGCCAGCGTCATCCCGGTGAGGAAGCGGACCGCGAACCGGGGCTGGGTGCGCTTGGCCTCGATCTCCCGCCGGGTCGCCACCTCGGCGGCGGCGGCCGAGGCGATCGAGCCCAGCACGTCGCCGAGCCGCTCACCCCGGTCGCTCAGGTGCAGGATGAGCGCCGCGACCACCTGGTCGCCGACCGGGTCACCGATCTCGTCGGCGAAGGCCAGCAGGGCCGACCGGGCCACCCAACCGGCCTGGAGGCGGGCGGCCAGCAGGCGTACCTCCTCCTCGATCTGCTCCGGTGCGGTGGTGACCGTGCCGATGATCGCCTGCTGGAGCCCCTGACCGGTGGCGGAGACGTCCTTGAGCCGGCGGGTCCACTCGCCGACTGCCTCGATCCGGGCGATCGCCCGCTGCTCGGCCCGGCCGACCGAGAACAGCCACGGGGTGCCGGGCACCGCCACCGCGACCAGCACACCCACCACGGGCAGGCCGGTCAGCAGGAAGGCAACCGCGCCGGCGACCACCGCACCGAGCAGCAGCGCCTGGTGCGCCCGCTGCTCGCGCTCGGTGCTGCCGGAGCCGCGCCAGAGCCGGCCGAGCCCGGGGCCGGCGCCGGGTGCCGGGCCGGGCGGGCGGCGGGTGCCGACCAGCGCGACGACCACCAGCACCAGGCCGGCCACGCAGGCCGCCCCGGAGACCACGGCGATCAGCTCGATGTTCGTACCCACCGCCTCACCGCCGACCGAGTCGGGTCTGCCGGGGACGGCGCCAGGCGCCCTGGCCGGCCTCGATCCAGCGGCTCAGCAACCGGGCGTCGTAGCCCACCCGCAACAGCTGGTCCCGGATCCGTTCGGGCAGGTGCCGGGGGATCGCCCGGCCGTCCGGGCCGGGGCCGAAGACCTGTGTGGTGATGATCCGGCTGCCCTCGCCGACGCCCAGCACCTCCTCGACGTGCGAGACGAAACGGTGCTTGCGTCCACCGATGCCGGTCTCGTCGTCGACGTTGACGTAGACGATGAGATCGAGCGCGTTACCGGCCATCCGGCGTGCCTGGTCGACCGTCATCTCCCGGCCGTGCGCCAGCGCCAGCTCGATGATCCGCTCGCTGACCCCGGCCGGGGTACGCGCGTGGATGGTGCACATCGACCCGCGGCTGGTGGTCATCGCCTGGAGCATCGGCACGATCTCCCGGGACCGCACCTCACCGACGATGATCCGCAGCACGCCCATCCGCAGCGACACCGGGATCAGGTCGGCGATGCTCACCTCGCCGGCCGGGCGGCCGTCCGGTCCGCGCTCGCCGTGTCCCTCGCGGGACTCGAAGCTCATCACCGCCCGGTGCCGGTCGCCCCGCCGGGCCGGCAGCAGCTCCCGGCTCTCCTCCAGCAGCACGTACGGCTCGTCCGGCGGGATCTCGCTCATCAGCGCCCGGATCACGGTGGTCTTACCGGCACCGGCCAGCCCGGCGACCATGATGTTCAGCCCGGCCCGCATCGAAGCCCGCAGGAAGTCCCGCAGCAGCGGGTCGACCATCTCGTCCAGGTCGCCCCGGGTGCCGGCCAGGTCGTCCAGGGTCACGTCGAGGGTGTTGTGCTTGCGGATCACCGCGTACGGGCGGTGGCTGACCAGGAACACCGCAGCCAGTCGGCTGCCGTCGGGCAGTTGCAGGTCGAGGGTGGGTTTCGAGGTGGACAGCGAGCGTTCCGTCGCGCCGGCCCGGCGGGCCGCCGCCTGGAGGATCTCCACCAGCTCGTCGTCGCTGTCGGCGATGGCCTCGACCCAGTCGACGCCACCGCCGTGCCGGGTGATGCGCACCTGGTCACAGCCGAGGATGTGCACCTCCTCGATGGTGTCGTCGACGAGCAGCGTCTGGAGCCGGCCGAGACCGGCCAGCTCGGCGGTGACCTGGTCGAGCAGCAGTCGTTCCTCGCCGGCGGCCATCGGGGTACCAGCCCGGCGCACCGAGTCGGCGTACTCGGCGACCAGTTCGACCGCGAGCCGGGCCCGCTCGGTGTCCTCCTCGTCAACGCTGAACTCCCGGCCACGCTGCCAGTGGGTGAGCCGTTCGCTCAGCTGCCGGCGCAGCTCGCGCACCACCTGGAAGTCCACCCGTGGCCGGGGCGGTGCCGCCGGTGGCGCCGCCACCACGGGCACCGGCACCTGTGGAGGGTGGTGCCGGCCGTTGACGGAAGGCAGTGGCGGGGCCGTGGAGGTGGCGCCCGGTGGGGGGCGGCGCGGATCCGACGAGACCGGTTCAAATCGCATCCGGCACCCCCTGGGACACGGGCCACGCCAGTCGGGCCCGTCGCCGTTCCAGCAGCGCGCCGATCGGCACCTCCAGGCCGCGGGCCGCGCGCAGCAACGGCCGCCCGGCCCGCACGGTGCCGCCCAGGCTCAGCACCCCGGCGGTACGCGGGTCGTGCGGCAGCCGGGCGACCACCGGCAGCTGGAGGGCCTTGCTGATCTCGCTCTTGCCGTGCCCGGCACCGACCAGCAGCAGTCGTAGCGTGCCCGGTGGCACCCGGTGCTCGGCGAAGTCGCGCTCGACGGCCCGGAGCAGGGCGCGGGTGCCGGACAGGTCGGGCAGCTGCGCCCGGGTCACCACCAGCACCACCGAGGCGGCCCGCAGCAACGGCCAGGGCGGGCCGGTGACGTGCAGGCGTCCACAGTCGACGATCACGTCGTACGGTGGATCGCCGCGTTCCAGCCCGGTGAAGAAGTCGGCGAACCGCTGCCACAGCGGGGTGATGCTGCCCGCCTGGGCGGGATCGGTCACCCCGGGCAGCAGGAGCCGCTCGCGGCGCGGCGCGTCCAGGTCGACCAGCTGCGACCAGAACGCGCTCTCCAGGTTGCCGTCGCGCAGCTCGCCGACGGCCAGTTCGCCGATGCCCCGCGGGCCGTCGAGCGCGCCGCCGAGATAGCCGGCGAGGACCGAGCCGCCGGCCGGGTCGCACTCGGCGAGGATCAGCCGCCGGTGCCAGCTCAGCGCGCAGGCCAGCGCGGTGGTGGTGACCCCCGGCGAGCCCTTGGCCGACACCAGCGCGATGATCGCCATGCTCAGGCCACCTTGGTCAGCACGACCGCGATCCGGTCCTGCGCGGCCAGCGCGACCACGGATGGCACGTCCCGGACGGCCAGCGCCAGATAGACGACGACCTCGTCGCGGCCGTCGGTGGAGACGGCGTCGGTGACGGTCGCGGTGAACCGGGTGGCACCGGAGGCCGGGCCACTGTCGTCGCTGCTCGGGGTGCTGACCAGCAGCACCTGGTCGCCGGGGCGCAGCTTCGGGGCGGGCACCTGGGCCGCCCGCAGCCCGAGGGCGAGCTGCTGCTGCCCCGGGCCGAGCAGGGGGTCGTCGGTGAGCTGCGCCATGGTCAACAGCGTTCCGGGGGTGAGCGCGACGGCGGCTCGCATGCCGATCACGTCGGCGAGCCGGCCGGCCGGCACCGGGTCGAGTCCCTGCCCGCCGGCCACCTGCACCGAGACCAGGTCGTCGGCGCCGACCACGCTGCCGACCTCGACCGTCCGGGCCACCGCCAGGTAGCTGCCGGTCGCGCGGACCGAGGTGACCGCGAACGCCGAGCCGAGCCCGCCGAGGGCGATCAGCAGGACGGCGAGGCCGAGCAGGCCGGGGCGGACCCGGCGTTGCCGGACGACCCGGGGCGGCGCGACCGGTGCGTCCACCGGGGGGTTTCCGTTGCGGGTCGCCACGCTCACCGGTTCCGACCTTTCGTTCGCGACTGCGGGGCTCGCAGGACCGGCTCACTCCTCGCGCTCACCGGGTCACCACCTGAAGCTCGTTGATCTGGATCTCGACGGTGCCGGTGGTGCGGGTGACGCCGGGAATGTTCCCGTTCTCACCGCCCGTGCCGGTCCACGTCACGGACCAGTACGTGGTCGCCTGGACCCGGTACGTTCCGGCCTGGAGGTAGCCGTTGCGGTAGCCGCAGTCCGGTGAGGGCCGGCCGGCGTACGGGCCGTCGGGGTGGTACGGGGTGCCGGGGCCGGTGCAGGTGACCTGGTCGCCGTTGCCCATGTCCCAGACGGCCCGGTCGACCTCGGCCCGGATCGTGACGGTCAGGCCCCGGTCCGAGGCGGAGGCGCTCAGCGGGCCGAAGTAGTTGTCGCCCCGGCTGGCCCACATCCAGACGGGCAGACCGACCAGCCCGGGGCCGACGGACTTGCGCGGGGCGACCGCGGCCCGGGGCGCCAGCAGGGTGATCGAGGCGAACGCCCGGCGGGCCAACTCCTCCGGGTCCGGCGGGGCACCGAAGCCCGGTGGCGGTTCGTCCAGCGGCACGACGCGCTCGTCGCCGAGCGCGCCGTCGACGCAGCTGCGCACGTACCACTGCTGGCCCTCGGGCGCCTCCTGCTGTGGCTCGGCGAGCTTGTAGTAGCAGCCGTTGCTGTTGTCGAACCAGCCGAGCACGTCGTCGTAGCAGGGGATGGTGCGCCCGTTCCACTGGCAGCCGCCCCCGCCCCCACTGCCGCCGTTGTCGCCGCCGCCGTTGTCGCCACCGTCGCCCCCGCCGCCGGGCGTGCCGGGGTCGTCGTCCCAGACGCTGCAGTTGGGCTGCGCCGGTGGACACTCGGCGCCCGGGTCGGCGGCGGTCGCGGGCAGCGCCGGGCCGGTCGCCAGCAGCAGCGCCACGGCGCTGCCGAGCAGGGCCCGGCGGGCACCTGCGGCCCGCCGACGGTCTCGGCCGTGACGGCGGTCGGCCGCGTTGCGGACGCGCGGGAGCCGGCCGTTCCGGTGGCTCCGCGCCGTGGTTGCGGTCAGCACGGCTGGTCCTGGTGGGCGGCGCCGGCGCTGATCAACCAGCGGCCGTCGGGGTAGCGGGTGACGACGGCGGTGGCCAGGTGGCGGGAGCCTCGGGTGCCGGGCACCACCCGCTCGTTGGCGAGGTAGACCAGCCGGTAGCCGGTGGCGTCGAGGCAGTCCTGGATCTCCACCGTGGGCGGTTCGGCGTCCAGGTCCACGGCGACCACGGTGGGGTCGGAGCGCAGCTTGCCGGTGCTGACGGCGCCGTGCTCGCGGGCCTGCCGCAGGCTCAGCCGGACCCGGGTCAACAGCGGGTCGGCGAGGAACCGGGTCAGCTCCGGCTCCTGCGGATCGCTGCGCCGGCTGGCCGTACGCGACGCCGCGAGGTAGCCGGCGTAGGCCGCCAGCGCCGCCTTCTCCGCCGCTGCCTGCTCGGTCGCCCGTTGGCTACCGGCGGGTCTGTCCCGTTCGGGTGCTGTGGTGGTGGACGCCTCCTGCGCGCCGCCGCAGGCGGTGGTCGTGCCGACCGTGGCCGCCGCGACCAGGCCGGCCGCCCAGCGGCTCAGCTGCCGTGCTCGCACCCTCGTGCCCTCCTCGGTGCCGCCCGGCGAACGCGGTCGCCGGCGTTTGCGGGCGTGCGGCAGCCCGGCCGGACGGGTGTCTCCGGTCCTGTCGGACGCGCAGCCGCATTTACGTTTATGGATCTTCTACAAATGCACTGCCTCGGCGGGTCGTGGGCTCCGGACGTGGGTTGCGTCACATCCAAGGGGCGAGCATAGGCTGACGCCAGCCGATACAACAGAGGCAATTCAATCGAACACTCTGGGTTATGAAAGGTGGTGGTACTGCATGGCTGCCGCGGGGTTTCGAGCGCCGGCCGAGTCGGTGCGGGCAACGGGCCGGCGGGGCGGGCCGAGCGGTCGTCGTGGCCACGGAACGGGCTTTCCGGCGCCGGGCCGCCATGGGGTGGGAAATGGCAATGGGTCCGATCCGTCCCCCGCAAAACGGGTACCGGCTGGGCCTAAATTGCGTTCGGTGGGAATTCCATCTGCCCGTTCGGCGCATTCCGGTCGGCGTTCGGCCGGCGGGACGGAAGCCCTTGCAGGACGTTCGGCCCGCCACCCGAGCCGACCGGACACACTACCGTCCGTGGTGGTGCTCGCGGTGGGGCCGCCGACGTGAGCCGGCCATCCGTCCCGGGGCGGCTGCCCGACCGCGCCGTGGTGGGCGATCCGCGGCCGGCGGAGACCCCGGCGGCCGACGGATCGTGGCGCCGTGCCCTGGCCGTGCTGACCCTCGTCCCACTGCTGCGGTGTGCCGTCGCCCGGCACGCCGTACCCCCGGGAAGCGATCGCCGGACCCGCTGTGACGCCTGTGACACGCCGATCGGCCTGGACCGCCCATGGCCGGCGCTCGGCCCGGCCGCCCGCTGCGGCGGCTGCGGCGGCCGGGTCGGCGCGCCGCCGGCCACCGTCGAGCTGGCCACGGTGGCGGCTGCGGTGGCGCTGCTGCTGGCCCGCCCGTCCGCCGTCGAGCTGATCGCCGCCGCCTGGTGGCTGGCGTTCGTGGTGCCGCTGCTCTTCGTCGACCTCGCCGTGCACCGGCTGCCCGACCGGCTCACCTGGCCGGCCGCCGCCGGCACCTGGTTGCTGCTCGGATCGGCCGCGCTGGCCGGCGCCGGAGCGGCGCCGTTCCTGCGGGCCACCGCCACCGGGCTCGGGCTGGCGCTCTTCTTCGCGGCCACCACCCTGCTGCTCGGGGCGCGCGGCTTCGGCATCGGCGACGCCAAGCTCGCGCTGAGCACGGGTGCCCTGCTCGGCTGGTACGGCTGGAGCGTGCCCGTGCTCGGGCTGCTGCTGGCGCTGACGCTGTCCGGCGTGGTCGCCCTGGGCCTGCTGGTCAGTCGCCGGGCCCGCTTGTCGAGCCACCTGCCGTTCGGGCCGTACCTGGTGCTCGGCGCCCTCGGCGCGCTGCTGCTGGTGTGGTGAGCAGACCGGCGGGGAAAGGGTAGGCCGCAGGGACCGCCGCAATCCCCCAGGAGGCACTTGTGCACCCCATCCCCGACCGGCCGCCCCCGCAGTCCGACGAGTGCTGGCGGATCCGGCGGACCCGCGACGACCTGGACCGGCTCGGCGAGACCGAGTCGGTCTTCGCGTTGAGCAACGGCTGGCTGGGCTGGCGCGGCAACCTCGACGAGGGGGCGCCGAGCGACATGCCGGGCAGCTACCTCAACGGGCTGCACGAACGGCGTGAGCTGACCTATCCCGAGGACGGCTACGCCTTTCCGCAGCTCAGCGACACGGTGATCAGTCCGCCGAACGCCACGCTCGTCCGCCTGTGGGTCGGCGGTGAGCCGCTGGACGTGCGGACCGGCACGCTGCGCGCCCACGAGCAGGTGCTGGACCTGCGGGCCGGGGTGGTCGAACGGCTCACCGAATGGATCTCGCCGGCCGGGCACGGAGTGCGGGTACGCAGCACCCGACTGGTGTCGCTACCCCACCGCCGGGTCGCCGCGGTCGACTGGACGGTGGAGCCGCTGGACGGGCCGGTCGACGTGCGGGTCAGCGCGGACCTGCTGGCCAACGAACGCATCCCGGAACGCGCCGACGACCCGCGGGCCGCCTCGCTCGTCGAGGAGCCACTGGTGGCCGAGCTGCACCACGCCGCCGGCACCGACGGGGTGCTGGTGCACCGCACCGAGCGCAGCCGACAGCGGGTCGCCGTGGCCGTCGCGCACCGGCCGACGGTTCCGGAGCACTTCGCCGCCGATGTCGACGCCAGCCCGGACCGGATCCGACTCACCGTCAGCGGGTCGCTGCGGGCGGGTGAGCGGGTACGGCTGACCAAGTTCGTGGCGTACGAGTGGACGCCCGTCGACGGCGCCTCCCCGGCCGAGCTGGCCGACCAGGTGGTGGCCGAGGCGGAGGCCGCCCGCGCCCGGGGTTTCGAGGCCCTGCTCGCCGGGCAGCGGGCGACCCTCGACGCCGCCTGGCGCACCGCCGACGTGCTCCTCGACGGCGACGAGGAGTTACAACTGGCGATCCGGTTCGCGATGTTCCACCTGATCCAGGCCGGCCGGTCGGACGGCGACCGGACCGTCCCGGCCAAGGGACTGACCGGCAACGGCTACGACGGCCACGTGCTCTGGGACACCGAGGGGTACGTGCTGCCGGTCCTGACCTACGTCGCTCCCGAGGTGGCCCGGTCGGCACTGCGCTGGCGGCATGCGCACCTGCCGGAGGCGCTCGACCGTGCGGCGGAGCTGCGGCTGACCGGAGCCGCATTCCCGTGGCGGACCATCGGCGGTCGGGAGTGCTCCGGCTACTGGCCGGCGGGCACCGCGGCGCTGCACGTCAACGCCGACATCGCCGATGCGGTGCTGCGCTACGCCGGGGCCACCGGCGACGAGGGCTTCCTCGCCGGCCCCGGGCTGGACATGCTGGTTTCCACCGCCCGGCTGTGGCACGGTTTCGGACACTTCACCGACGACGGTGTGTTCCACATCGCCGGTGTCACCGGCCCCGACGAGTACGCCGCGCTGGTCGACGACAACCTGTTCACCAACCTGATGGCCCGGCGCAACCTGCGCGGTGCGGCCGGCGCCGTCGAGCGGTATCCGGCGGCGGCCGACCGGCTGGGGTCGACCCGGCCGAGGTGGCCGGCTGGCGGGCCGCGGCCGACTCGATGGCCGTGCCGTACGACGCCAAGCGCGGGGTGCACCAGCAGGCCGCCGGCTTCACCGGCCGGCCGGAGTGGGACTTCGCCAGCACCGGCGACGACGACTACCCGCTGCTGCTGCACTTTCCCTACCTGGAGCTGTACCGCCACCAGGTGGTCAAGCAGGCCGACCTGGTGCTGGCCATGCTGCGCTGCCCGGGTGAGTTCACCGCCGAGGAGAAGGCGGCCAACTTCGCCTACTACGAGGCGCGGACGGTCCGCGACTCGTCGCTGTCGGCCGCCCCGCAGGGGGTGCTCGCCGCCGAACTGGGCCACCTCGACCTGGCCTACGACCTGTTCGCCGAGTCGGTGTTGCAGGACCTCGAGGATCTCGGTGACAAGACGGGCGACGGGCTGCACCTGGCTGCCCTGGGCGGGGCGTGGCTGGCGCTGGTGCAGGGCTTCGGCGGCATGCGGGACGACCGGGAGCTGCTGTCGTTCGACCCCCGGCTGCCCGGCCGGATCGACCGGCTCGCGTTCAGCCTGCGCTGGCACGGTCACCGGCTGCGGGTCACGCTGACCGCCGACCAGGCCCGCTACGAGTTGCCCGACGCCCCCGCGGACACCGCCGTCGAGCTGTGGCACCACGGCGAGCGGTTGCGGGTGACCGCCGGTGACCCGGTGACCCGCCCCATGTCACCGCTGCCCGACTTCGGCCCCGAACCGCCCTCGCCCCCGGCCGCCGCCCCACCCGCCGCTGACCTGCGACGACGGCGCACCCGGCCCGGGCGTCACGGGGAGGCGTCACTCGACGGTTGCCCCGGGTTGCGGCAGCTGCTCACGCTGGTCGCCGAGGACCGACCCGCCGGACATCCGCTGCCGCACGGCCGCCAGCTCCTCGAAGGCGTACGCCCAGTTGTGGCACTTGAAGCTGCGCAGCCCCTCGATCGGGGAGCGGCAGTCGGCGCAACGCACGCCGGCGATGGCGTCGGGCAGGCCGGTGTTGACGTACCGGCGGTCGCCGAGGATCACCGCCGCGATCATCATCGGGTCGTGCCTGCCCTTGACCGCCGAGGAGACGATGTCGTACCAGGTGATCCGGCGACCGCACTTCGGGCAGTCCGGCTGGTCGCCGCTGACCCACAGCGGTGCGCCGATGGTGCGCGGCGGCATGTTGAGCAGCTTCTCGATCCGCCGCACGTCGGCCTCGGGGGTGGTCCAGCGGTGCCGGCCCGGCAGCGAGGCGGGCGAGTCGTAGACGGCTTGGAACAGGGCGGGTTCGACCTCGACGGTCTCGCGCTCGCTGGTCATCGGCGTCCTCCTGGACTTCTCGGCGCTCCCACCGTGGTCACCGGCGGGTGGCCGGCACAACCGGATCAACGACAGGCCGGGGCCGCCGGCCCTGGTTCAGGTGTGCTTCCTGCCGGAGCCCACCGCGAACCGGGCCGGCGGGGGTGTCACGCGGGTGACCGGATGGCGAGCGGCGCGGTGGGCGCGGCGTGCGGAGCCTCGGTGAGCGCCCGCTTCCGGACGCCAAAGATGATCAGGTAGCCGAGGATCCAGAACTCGCCCACGGTGGCGGGGATGACCAGCAGGTCACCGGCGACGCCGGCGCCGGGGGCGAGGTACCTCATGAACGTCATGAGCACGTAGCCCACACCGCCGGCGACGAGGATCCAGCCGAGAGCCCGGGGCAGCCACCCCGAGCGCAGTACGCACCAGCCCATCGGCATCAGCCAGAGGCCGAAGAAGAGCCCGCCGACCCCCCACAGGTTCTCGCTGACGAGATACAGCAACTGGACGGTGTCGGCGGGATCGCCGTACCCGCCGGTGGCCACCCCGACGGCGGTCGCGAGCATGGCGGCGCTGCCGAGGATCGCGACGGCGTTGACGATGCCGAAGACGGCGATGCTGCCGGCGGCGGTGCTGTCGACGGTTCGGAACAGCCGGTAGAACCAGACGGCGGCGAGTGTCTGGGTGAGGACGAGGAGGAGTTCGAGGGCCACCCCGAGGCGCGCCAGCGACTCGTTGGCGACCAGGTTGGCGAGGGTCGTGTCGGCGTCACCGGCGTCGAAAATCATGGGGCGGATGGTGAGGAAACCCAGCACGCCGGCGAGGCCGAGGCCGAGGTAGAGCAGCCCGGTCGTACGGGCGGTGCGGATCAGCGGATGCATGGTGGCTCCTTCGGTTTCGGCAGCTCCGGTGGCGGGCCAGGTGGATCAACCTTACGCCGTAAGGCAACCATACTTGTAAGGTCAAGGGAAGATGGGAGCCACATGGGAGCGAGGAAGCGCCGGGCGCCGCTGAGCCGTGACGGAGCACTGGCCGCCGCGATCGCGCTGGTGGACGCGGAGGGGATGGCGGCGCTGACGATGCGCCGGCTCGCCGCCGACCTCGGCGTCGAGGCGATGTCGCTCTACCACCACCTGCCCGGCAAGGAAGGGCTGCTCGACGGCCTCGTCGATGCCGTCGTCGCCGAGATCGCCACGGCCGCCGGCCAGGCCGAGACGGAGGCGGCCGGCGGCGACTGGCGTACCGGGCTGCGACTGCGTTTCCTCGCCGCACGTGCGGTCATGCTGCGACACCCGTGGGCGCCCGCGCTGCTCAGCTCCCGCCCGACCATTCCCGCCGGGGTGTACGGCTACTACGAGGGCATCCTCGCGACTCTGGTCGACGGCGGCTTCTCGTACCGGATCGCCCACCGGGCGCTGCACGCGTTCGGCAGCCTGGCGCTCGGGTTCGCCCAGGAGGTCTTCCAGCCCGCCGCCGGCGCGGATGTCGACGCCGCGGAGGCGGAGCTGGCCGTGCTGGCCGAGCAGCTGCCCCACCTGGCGGCGATGGTCGCCGCCGAGATGCACGACGTCGCCGACCCCACCCTGGGCTGGTGTGACAGTCAGACCGAGTTCGAGTTCACCCTCGATCTGCTGTTCGACGGTCTGGAGAATGCCCGCGGCGCAGCCGGCCCGGCGGCATCCCGTAAGCCCGTCTGAAGGCCCGGCAGAAAACCACCTCGGACTGGTAGCCGAACCGCCGGGCCACCACCGGCAGCGGCTCGTCGGTCGGGCCGAGGTGGTCGTGGGCGAGTGGTAGCCGACGCGCCGCGGCGGCCCCGCACCTGATCGGATCGGTTCGCCGCGGTCGGGCACGGCCGGTGGTTCTTCGGCCAGGCTTGACGTCGAAGGGAGGCCGCATGATCTCGGCACTCAACCGGTTCGTCGACCTTGTCGAGCAGCATCTCACCGGGGAGTTCGACGTCGACGGATGGGCCAGGACGCTCGGCACGACCGAATACCACCTGCGCCGGATGTTCTCGTCGTTGGCCGGCATGCCGCTGTCGGAGTACGTGCGCCGTCGCCGCATGACCGTCGCCGCCGGCGACGTCGTGCGGGGCGAGGACGATCTGCTGAGCATCGCCGTCCGCCACGGGTACGGCTCGACCGAGGCGTTCGGGCGCGCGTTCCGGGCGGTCCATGGCGTCGGCCCCGGTGACGTTCGCCGGGACGGAGGTCCCCTCCGGGCCCAACCACAGCTCAGATTCCGCCTGACCGTCGAAGGGAGCATTTCCATGGACACCCGCATCGTCGACCGCCCCGCGTTCCGGCTGGTCGGACACGCAGCCCGGGTGCCGCTGATCCACCAGGGCATCAACCCGCACATCCAGCGGCACATCGCCGCGCTGCCGCCGGAGGAGCATGCCCGGCTGAAGGCCCTCGGCGACACCGAGCCGCAGGGCCTGTTGCAGGTCTGCGACGACCTCGACCCCGACGACACCGAGGGCAGCGAACTGACCTACCTGCACGGCGTCGCGTTCTCGGCGGACAGGCCGGCCCCCGACGATCTCGATGCCATCGTCGTGCCGGCCGGCAGGTGGGCGGTCTTCCGCACCGCCGGCCCCCACCCGCAGGCCCTTCAGCGGACCTGGGCCGCGACCGCGACCGAGTGGTTCCCGGCCAACCCGTGGCGCCTGCGGCCGGGGCCCTCGATCGTCGCGATCCTCGAACGCGCGGCCGACCTCAGCACCGCGACCTGTGAACTGTGGCTACCCGTCGAGCCGACCTGAACAGACCCGGCGGGAGGAGTCCGCCACGCCTGCGAACTCAGTCGGCGGCGGCGCCGAACCACCGCGGCAACTGGTCGAGCAGTTCCGTCTGATCTCCGCCGACCCACGCCACGTGGCCGTCCGGTCGCAGCAGCGCCGCGGGCACGTCCAGTTCTTCGCTGACGTCGACGACGTGGTCGACCCGATCCGTCCAGCCCGCTGCCGAGAGCCGGCCGGTCTGGTCGAGCAGCAGTCCGCGGCCGCGGTGCATCAGCTCGTAGAGGCGTCCCCGCTTCAGTCGTACGTCGCGCATCCGCCGGCCGAGGAGTTCGTGGCCCTCGCCGACGTCGTAGCGGACCCCGATCGCCGTGATCTTCTCGATCAGGTAGCGGTTCACGTCATCGAGGTCCATCAGTTCCGACACCAGCTGGCGTACGGACCGGGGGCCCGGCTCGGTGGACATCAGCTGCATCTGCGCCCGGGTGTTGTTCAGCACGTCGGCGGCTACCGGGTGCCGCTCGGTGTGGTAGCTGTCCAGCAGCCCCTCCGGCGCCCAGCCGTTGACCTCGGCGGCCAGTTTCCAGCCGAGGTTGAACGCGTCCTGGATGCCGAGGTTCAGCCCCTGCCCGCCGGTCGGCGGGTGGATGTGCGCCGCGTCGCCGGCCAGCAGCACGCGGCCCACCCGGTAGCGTTCGGCGAGCCGGGTGGCGTCGCCGAAGCGGGAGAGCCAGCGCGGAGAGTGCACGCCGAAGTCGGTGCCAGCGTATTCCCGCAGCTGCTGCTTGAACTCGTCGAGGGTCGGCGGGACCATCCGATCCTCGGCCACCCCGTCGGCGGGCACGACGACGCGGTACACCTCACCTGCGAGGGGCGCGGCGCCGAACCGGAGCTGGGTCCTGCGGACTTCGGCGACCACGGCGGCGAGCGTCTCCGGCGGTACGCCCACCTCCATCTCACCCAGCAGCGTCTCGACCGTGGCGGGTTCGCCGGGGAAGCCGACGCCGAGCAGCTTGCGTACGGTGCTGCGGCCGCCGTCGCAGCCGACGAGGTAGCGCGAGCGCAGCTGCGTGCCGTCGGCCAGTTCGGCGGTCACCCCGTGCTCGTCCTGGCTCAGCCCGACCAGTTCGCAGCCGCGCCGGATCTCGGCGCCGAGTTCGGTGGCGTGCTCCGCCAGCAGGCGATCGGTGACGGTCTGCGGGATGGCGAGGATGTAGGAATGTGCGGTGTCCAGCCGGTCGGGCCACGGCTTGACGATGCCGGCGAAGAATCCGCCGACCGCCAACTGCTTGCCGTGCGCGTGGAACCGCTCCAGCATGCCGCGCTGATCCATCACCTCGATGCTGCGCACGTGCAGACCCAGGGCGCGGACCACCCCGGTCGGCGTTGCCTCCCGCTCCAGCACGACCGCGTGCACTCCGTGCAGTCGCAGCTCGGTGGCCAGCATCAGGCCGGTCGGTCCACCGCCGGCAATGATCACGTCAATCATGAAACCCCCATTGCATCTCGCCCGGCCGCGTGGCCTGGTCCGGCCGTGCAGCGGCCCCGCGGCGGGCACACCCGCGCCCTCGGGGGCGGGTGCCACGAAACCCACGATCGGAAGAAAGCGCGCATAGCTCGCGAGTCTCTGATTTCCGCAGGTCCTTGTCTCGGCTGGACATTCTGCGCCGCCACCCCGGTCTTGCCGCAAGACCCCCACTGCGCTATATGTTGGAGATGGCAGGGAGTGGGATGACCTTCCGCCACTGCGGTTCGACTGGAAGCCGGACCATCGCCGCCGTCGACGGCCAGCTGGCCTGGCTGAAACCCCTGCCCGCCATCAACGACCTGAACCAGCCCTGATCCCGACGCGGGTCAGGAGCCGTCCCGCGCATCCGCGAGCGTGGTGGGCATGATCCTGATATCCGACACGCGGGCGCTGAGCCCTTCACCTGTCGGGGACTGCACGCTGAAGCCGACCCGGTGACCGGCTGCCGGTCCGAGCGTGAAGAGCCGATCGAGCGACCAGCGCACCCCGTCGGCGGAGTGGTGGAACGCGTACACCGCGCCCATCCGGGAGATCCGCAGCCAGGACCGGCCTGCCTGCGCCACGGTGACCCCGTTGGCGTCGTCCGAGACCCCGCGGGTGACCACGGTGACGATCATGTCTGCACCGCCCGGTGATCGCTCCAGGGCCAGCTTCGCCCAGGTGACCGGGTCACCGTGGACGAAGAGCGCGACCGCGTCGTACATCACCGCCAGCGGCGCCTCCACGAGCGCGCTGAACTGGAAATCCCCGTCCAGCCGCGCCACCGTGAGCGGCGCGGATCCGACCGGGTCGCCGCCGGCAGGGTCGACGAACCAGTCCGTACGCGCGGAAGCGCTCAGCGGCCCGGAGCCGGGGGCCTCCACGCCGCCGCCGTTGACGTCCTGCCACCCGATCGACTCAATCGACATGGCGCCAAGCCTGCCGGTCGTCCACAACGGACGCAACCTCCGACCCGATCCGAGGGCCGCCTGGCATCAACCGGATCCGGTGCGAAGGGGTGTGGTGCCTGCATCAGTGGAGCGGAACGGGCAGAGGCACCTCTCCCGTTATCGCCTTTTCGGCCAACTCCGCACGCTGCGGGTGGAGGGCGCCGCCGTGTGGCGGGTGCTCGGGCACGCTGATGCAGCGCTGGCCTGACAGGAGCCCCACGGCGATCATCGCGAGGCCCGTCGCCGATATCGAGATCCGTAACCAGCGCATCCTTCAAACTCCCTGATAGTATGATTCAGGTATGATAGACGCTATCAGGGGGCGGACGTCGAGTCGCTTGGCAGAAGCGCGGGAGCGGGAGCGCATCCGCGTCATGCGGGATGTCTCCGCGATCGCGATCCGTCTGTTCGAGGAGCGCGGCTACGACAACGTCACGATGGAGGAGGTCGCAGCGGCGACAGGCGTGTCGGTCGCGACCCTGTATCGCCGATTCACCACCAAGGAGAACCTGGTCTGCTGGCAGTCGGACGAGCAGTGGGGCATGGCCGCACTCCTCGCGGCTGTCCGGTCCGGTCAGACCCTCGCCAGCGCAGCGGTGAGCCTTGCGCGCACCCTGCCCGACGACGCGGTCGACGCCATCGAGGACACCGCACGCACTCGACTGCGGCTGATCGCCGGCCATCCGTCGCTCCAAGCCGCCGCCGGGGAGAAGGCCCAGTCGTTCATCACCGCGATCCTCGCTGCGCCGGAGGTCGACGGCCGGCGCCCGCTGCTCGAACGTGAGATCGAGGCCCGCTGCGTTGCGGCGGCGTTCGAGGCCGCCAACAACGCGTGGCTGCGCGGAGAGGGATCCTTGCGCGACTGCACACTTCACGCCCTCGAAATCCTGGGCCGGTACCGCACCGGGGCATCCGCGACGGATGAGTGACCAGCGACCTGCCCTCACCCCTGGCGAAGAGGAAGAGCCGCGATGAGCGGATACTCGGCCTACGAGGCCTACCGGATGCAGGCCGTGGCGTCTCTGCGGGGACGGGTCCTGGAGATCGGCGCCGGACGCGGCGCAAACCTCGCGCTGCTGCCTGCCGGCGTGTCCTGGCAGGGACTGGAGCCCGACCGCCGCCGGCACGCCCGGTTGCGCAAGGTCGCGCTGCGCCACGGTCATGGCAGCGCGCCGCTGCGCGCATCAGCCGAGGACATACCGCTGCCTGACGCAACCGTCGACGGCGTGCTGTCTGTCGTGACGCTGTGCAGCGTGGATGATCCCCAACTGGCACTCTCGGAGGTTCGTCGCGTGCTCCGGCCAGCTGGTCGGTTCGTGTTCGCCGAGCACGTCGCCGCTCCGGCCGGCACCTGGTCGCGCAAGGCGCAGCGCGTCATCGCCCCCCTGTCGCGTCGGTTCGACCACGGCTGCGACCCGCTCCGCGAAACCGAGTCGATCATCCGCAGGTCCGGGCTTGAGGTGCGCGAGCTTCGGCGGTTCGAGCTGCCCCAGCCACTCGGCGTCCGGATCCCCTACGTCGTGGGTGTTGCCGCGCGATGACACGGTGCTCACCGTACTGAATGCCATGGCACCATCAGACACGGAGGGCCAGGGGCGTCAGGAACGGTACACATCCCTTCGATGATCGATGTCCACAACGGTCACGGTGTGGTTGTCGTCGTCGATGCGGCAGATGATCCGGTAGGTGCCTCGCCGGGCGCTGAACCGATCAGACAACGGCGGCAGCAAGCGCTTCCCGACCCGATAGGGCTCTCGTGCCAACGGCCCGGTCATGAACTCGTACGCGGCGACCGCGACGGCCTCTGGCAACCGTTCGGCGAGCGCTCGACGGACGGTCGGCGTGGTGCGAAGCGTGTACGGATCCTGCGGCAGCCGAGGGCTCACGCGGCCGAGGCGCGACGGGCGCGAATGGTCTCCGCGAGCTGGTCGGCGGACACCTCTTCGCCTCGGGCCAGTTCCGCGTCGGAGTCGACCAGTCGCCGCAGGGTGCCTGCATCTCCGAGTACCGCGACGGTTTCCTCCAGACGCTCCAGGTCCTCCACCGAAACCAGCACGGCGGACGGCCGGCCGTGCACCGTGACCGTCACTCGCTCGTGGTGGTCGTGCACCCGCCCCACCAGCTCAGAAAGCCGGGTCTTCACTTCCCCCAACGGCAGCGTCGTCATGGTCACAAGTATGACCAAAATCTTTCAGAGCGTCTACCGTTCCTCCAGACGCCACGCCGAAGGTTCGCATGGTGCCCACATCCCGCCACGAACCAGCAGGTCAGGAAGGTGCGTGGGCCGGACGTACCACCATGCGAACCAACCGACGACCATCGCTGGTGACCCGCTGCCGCTGCATGTGGGCAGGTGAAGTCGATGAGCGGGGAACGTCACCTCGGCCAGGGTGGACCGGCCGTCCAGCGCCGATCCGATCACGAGTCGCGGTTACGCCTACCGCTGCGAACCCTGTCCCCGTCAGTGTTCCGTTTCCGGGACCAGAAGACCGTCGCGCCCAGCAGGCCGGCGGCCAACAGGGCCACCCCGGAGACGGTTACCGCCTTCGTCTGCCCGTTCACGTCCGGCAGCAGGAAGGCGGCGATGTCCAGCATGAACGCCGCGGACGCGACCACGGTGAGCGCGGCGGCGACCCGATTGAGCCGCCCGTCCAGCTGTTCGCTGCGCAGTGAAGACTCGGCGAGCAGCGAGGCGTTCACGTGGGTGAGCAGCTTCTCCGCACGCTCGTGCGTACCGTCGAGCCCGATGGTCTCACGGGCGGCGAGGTAGGTGGCGCGGTGGTCCTGGCCCGACTCGACGCGGTACGCGTCGAGTCGGTGGTAGTCGGCCCAGACGCTGTCGAGGAAACGACGAAACTCTGGTCCCTCGAGCCGTCCAGGGATCGCCCGGGCTAGTTCGGTCAGGATCCGGAGCCCGCCGACGCTGGCGCCGACCAGCACCGACTGCTGAGCGACGGTGATATCGGCGGGTTCGAGCATCGTCAGGATGTCGTCGATACGTTCCGGGGACGGATCATCGTCCCAGGCATAGGTGTAGGGCAGCAGGATCTGGCAGCGGGGGCCCAGGACCAGTTTCGGCACCCGACAATCTGGTTCCCAGGCGGGCTTGCGGGCGATGAAATGACAGTTGTATCGAACGGCGCGGGGGTCGACCTCCTTCCATTCGGAGGCCGCGGCACCACCGGGCGGTACCACCAGGTGTCCGAGAAGCCCGGACTGCTGCGCGCCGGCCAGCACGTCCCCCAGCAACGCTCGGTCGGCTTCGCGGAGCTTGCGGTTGATCGTCGCGTCCAGCGCGGCCAAGTCGTGTGCGTCGAGCTTTCGGAGATCGGTCGGGTGGAGCAGGGCGTACGCTACGAATACGGCACCGGCGGCGAGGACCCGGATCCGACAGCTGACGATCGTTGCCTCGGGCAGGCTGACCGTGGCCCGGACGATGTCCGTGAGATCGACCTCGAGCGTTTCCTCGGAGTTGTAGGCCACCGAAGCGAGCGTTCCCGGGACGGGGTGAAGCTCACCCCGTCCCGGCAGCACCACCCGCTTCACCGTACGGTCGAGCGTGTAGTGCAGGGGGTAGGCCCTGGTCTGGATGTGCAGCACATCGGTCATAGCCTGGCCACCGCCACATGCTCCGGGATCAGCTCGGTCTCGGGTACGACGACCGCACCGAGGTACCTGCGCTGGAGGTCCTCGGGACTGTGGTTGTCCACCGGGCTGCCCACGATCGTCGAGAGATCACTGGTCGTCAGGTAGGTAGCGTCCTCGGGCACCGACCGTTTCCGGAACCACCGGCGTTGCGCTGACAACACCGGATGGTCCATGGTGGAGAACGGCCAGTAGCTGACCATCGTCAGGGTGTCCGGTCCCGCCGAGACCCCCAGTCCGACGACCGCCCTGGCGCCATCCGGCGGCAAATAGAAGATCAGCCCCTCGGCCACGTACGCGATGGGCCGCCCGGCGGCGAACTGCCGGATGCGGCCCAGGAGACGACGACGTGCCTCCGGGTCGTTGAGATCCGTCGCGATTTGATCGACATCTCGTTGATCGAGCACCCCGGCTGCCCGCAGCTCGGCAGCTCGTCGCCGCTTGGTCGCCACGATGTTGGGCAGGTCGACCTCCATCGCCGCGGCGAACGGCAGCAGCCATGGGTACGAGGAGAAGCCAGCGCCGCACACCACCAGCACCGTGTCGCTGCGCTTCTCCAAGGCCTGGGTCAGGGTTTCCAGGATGATGCGGCCACGCAAAGACACGACCAGGTCGTCGTGGGGGTACACCGATTCGGCGAACTCGTCCCACATGTCCCGAACCGCGCCGCGTTGCTCGTCCGAAATCCACTCCCTCGCCAGCGGATCGGCCGCGAGATCCTCCCGCCGTGCTCGTGATTCGTTGACTAGGTAGGCGGTAAGTCCGACATCGTTGTGCACGTCCACATAGAACCATGAATCGACAACATGACAGATGCCTGCGACGCAGGCGCTCCTGCACTCGATCATGCCGCCCGACTGAGCATCCCCCGTGCACGGATGCCGCACCACAGCGGCCGGGAGTTCCGTCAGCGTACGGTCAAGTTGGCCGCACTCAAGATGATCGACAGTCAGCAACCATCCAGCGCCAACGGGTGGAGCAGCCGTACGGCGAGATGGCCGGCGGTCTTCGGCGCAGGCTCGAGGGTCGCGGCGCGACGACCCGGCCGCCAACCGCTGTTCCACAGGTGGGCCGGAGGTACCACCATGCGAACCACGCCGCCACGATCGCCGGTGATCCGCTCCCGCTACACCCGCGCCGCTCCTGGGCCTGATCAACAGTTCAAGGCCAGACGTCGGACCGTCTGGCGAGCAGCTCCGGCAAGCTTGTACAATTTATTGTACGTAACGTTTGGGAGGCAGCAGCATGCGCACCGTTCCCTACTCAGAAGTCCGGCAGAACCTGGCCAAGATGCTCGACCATGTCGTGGACGACGCCGAGGAAGTGGTGGTCACCCGCTCCGGCCGGGAGGCCGCGGTCATCATCTCGCTGCGCGAGTACGAGTCGTTGAAGGAGACGGCCTACCTGATGGCCAGCCCCGCCAACGCGCGCCGTCTGAATGAAGCCGTAGAAGAGCTGCGCAACGGGGGTGGGGAGATGCGCGACCTGATCGACCCCGACGCCAGTTCAGGCGAGGCGTCGGCAGCGTGAAGGTCCAGTTCGCCGGCCGAGGCTGGGAAGACTATCTGACCTGGCAACGGGATCGCCAGATGCTCAAACGAGTGAACGCCTTGATCGAGGACATCCGACGCAACGGCCACCAAGGCATCGGCAAACCGGAGCAGCTCCGCGGAAACTGGGCGGGATTCTGGTCGAGACGCATCGACCAGGAACACCGCCTCGTATACCGGATCATGGACGACACAGTGCAGATCGCGCAGTGCCGCTACCACTATGAATGAGGTAGAGGACCACTCCCTCCGCCGAGGGACACGGCCCTGCGGCGGTCTGCGTGCCGTCGTCATGCGACCCGCCGTAGGACAACATCCCGGCCGTCCAGCACCGCGCCGCCGTGGCCAGCCACAGTCCGCGTCGAGAAGCCGAGCCAAGCGTCACGATGCGTCGCGGTCAACTGGTTCGCATAAAAGATCAACAGAGTAGGCCGCCAGGGACTCGAACCCTGAACCTATGGATTAAAAGTGCGCAGAGATAGACAAAGTGCAACGAACGTCCCATGCCAGGGCGGCCTCGGCTTGCCGTCCGAGTAGCGGCAGTGCTGTCCCGTGGTGTCCGCGCTGGTCCATGGCCTGGTTGCGGTGTACCGCGCGGCGGTGTGCGGCCCGCCTTGGGGTGATGTCCGAGGGTGGCTTGGTGCGTCCGTCCTGGGTTGGGGACGTCCGAGCACCCGGGGAGCGGCCCATCGGTGGTACGACGCGGTTCCGCCCGCCGCGGAGCGTACGGGTATCGGGTCAGCAGCTCGTACGCGAAGAATGCGGTGTTGAGGCCGATCAGGTTGCCGGAGGCCAGGATGGCCGCAGCTGGTATCCGCACTTTGGGACTGGAATCCGGCAGCTCGCTGGCGTCATCGCACCGAAATTGGTCAACTGGTCGAATGGCGGTGGAGAGTCCGATACGCCCTCACCTCGCGTGCTGGAAGAACGCGCCAGCTCCCTGTGGCTCGTTCGCTTTACAGCACCCCGTCGCCAACCCACCGCCTGCTACAGGTACCCGGGCGTCCATCATCGACCGCCCCATGCGAGGATCAGGTCATGGCACTGATATCCGCCGATGCCCTCGCCGGGTATCTCCTCGAGGAGGCCATCGCCTTCCTGCTTAGCTCGAACGGATACCGCCTCTTGCAGGACTCGGACGCTGATGAGCAAGCCTTGCGTCAAGCGGGACATGGTCTACTCGTTCGCGGCCGGGGTGCTGATCACCAGGCTGACGTTTTGGGTGATCTGCTGATGCCCACACCGTTTTCCCTACCCGTTCGGCTGTTCGTCGAGGCGAAGAACCGCAGATCGAAGGTCGGCTTGGCGGAGGTGCGCAACGCCCACGGGGTCATCGATGACGTGAACCAGCAGTACTCGACCGAGCTGTCGACGTCGTACCGGCAACCGTTACGCCGGTATCAGTACCGCTACGCATTGTTCTCGGCGGCTGGTTTCAAGAAGGAAGCGCAAAGCTATGCGCTCGCTCAGCAGATCTCGCTTGTCGACCTATCCGGCCCCGCTTTCGAACCCCTCATCGCCACGGTAGAAGGGGCCGCCTGGCGGGTCCTCGCTCACGCAAAAGACGCAGATCTCACGACTTTTCCTGTCGGGCAAGTACGACTGGCACTCCGAACTGCATTCAGCAGCGCAGGAGCCGAACTGATCGCCGCCGGAGTGCCCTCCGAAAATACGGGCGGCGGCCTGCCCGCGGATGTCCTGGCATCCTGGGCGGCCCTCGTGACCGCTGAGCTGCAGGATTCAGCAACCGGTGAAGGACTTATCCTGGGCTTCCCAGCAGCCCCGTTCATCTTGGCCATGCACCCCGACAGCATGGAGGACTTCGAGGCTTTCATCGCGGAGCACGGCACTCACATTCCAGTGGACATTCGTTTCGGCCGAGAAGGGGCTCGTGGAGATTGGACTATCACCCCCACGGAACATCCTGACGCTTTCCGGCTGTCGTTCGGTCTCCCCGGCGCGCTCGAGGCATGGTTGTTGTCCGTGCCGGAACAGGAACGCCGACGTGCGGCCGACGCCCGACAATTCTTGCTACCGACGATTAGCCTATTTTTGGAAGACCGCCTGGTCCAGTTGCGGTATCAACCGATGCAGGCGCCCCCCCGGCCTCCCTTGGACGAGGAGCAGCTCGGCGGTGGCGCGGGGACTGACGCAGCCGATACCTCGTTCCTGCGGCAAAACCTGCCGGCACGGCCTCGGCAGCGACATCGTCCCGAGGAACGAGTGGTCATCGAAGATCAGACTGAGCGGGTGCCACGCGAGGTTCGAGGCTGGTCGGTTCAGGCAGCTGAGACGCTGATGACCGTGCTCGACAACTCCTACCCGACGCGAGCGGCTCTGATCCGTACCGCTGCGCACCAGTACGGTCGGCTGGAGCGGGCACAGGTGTACGCGATCGCCGAGTTCCCACCGGATCGCACGCTGCGTGGGCTGACACGTCCCACTAACCGCATCGCGGCCTCTCTCATCGACCAAGGCAGCCTTCCCGAGGAAGTGGAGTATCCGTTCCAAACGGGCTACGACCACGGGGTTCAAGCGACTCACTTCACTGTGCCGCCCGACCTCGTGGCAGCGCTCCGAGCGCTCGGGCCGCCACGAGGCATCTGACGACTACCCCGCCAACGACGGTACGGACTATCTAAATGGCAGGCCGGTTCTTCTCAACAGGCCCCAGTGGCACAAGGCATGGCCGGTCTTACCGGATCATCGAGGCGCTGAACGCAGTCCGGGCAGGCGCAGGGGTTCGATTCCCCGGAATACATCGCATGCCCAGTACAGCACACAGGTGATGGCGCACAGGGCACGGCACACTACCGGGTGCAGATCCACGACGGCGAGGGTGGGACAGGGGACTTCCGCAACCTCTATCCAGGCATACGTTACGGCGCGGCGACCGGGTAATCGATCTCGGCGAGGTCCTCGCGCACCAGGGCGACAGTGAGTTCAGGGTTCAGGGCGCGAACTACCGCGTCGGTGAGTGGGCGGTGCGCGACGACGTGCGCGACCGCCGCCCGGTCCACCTCGATCTCGTAGTAGTCGCCGCAGAACTCGACGAACCGGTCGACGATGTCGTCGCCCAGGATGTCGAGCAGGTAGGAGCCATCCAGGCCGAAGTCGTACGGCCTCCGCAGGGGCGGGAAGACGATGCCCTCTCCGGCGTGCCAGCGGTCGTCTCCGGTCAACCGCCACAGCACCGCCGTGGCCACGAATTGGTCCGTCTCGTCGCCGAACGCAGGCTCGGCCACCTGCGGGTGCAACGGTTCGGGAAGGCCGTCGAGCAGGCCCGGCCACAACTCGTGGTCCGCGTCGCGGTAGGGCGACATCGCCGACTCGTGATCGAAGACCCGGATGAACGCGCCGTGGCTCGTGAACACGACGGTCCACTCGTCGCCGCTGCCGTTGCTCATCGACGCCGCTTCGTCCCGCCCCCAGCGGCAGGTGTAGGCGTAGTAGGGCGCGCCGCCGTCGATGATGCGTTCCAGGACGGCCAGCGCCTTGCAGCGCTTCCGTAGCTCGTCGATGGCGGGCAGTCGGGCGGCGACGTCGTACGCGGTCACCGGACGACCCTACGGGTGACGGAGACGTCGTCAGGCAGGTAGGGAGTCGTGATTCAGTCTTCGTCAGTAGCCAGCACCGCGACCATGAGGCCGCCGCCCTTGCCGATCACGAAGGCGTCCACGACGTGTCGGGTGACCGGTTCCCATGAGACCAGGTCGGTGTTCGTCCACCACCGGGTTCCATGGCCCAGCAGCTTCAGCAGCGCCCGGAACAACTCACCAGCGCGCTCCTGCGAGTATCGCCGCCGCGTCCCGTAGGCGAGTGTGCGTGAGGTCATTCCGATCAGTAGGGCGGAGGCAACGTCCTGGCTTGCCTCACTCATCCGCGCCGACAACTGCGCCGCGTCCTGCGGGGCCTGCGGCGGGGCTCCGGCTGGACCGCCAGCATCCAGAACGGCAGCGCCGGTCAGGAACGCGAACGCGTCAGGGAAGGGATCGCTGGCGTCCGTGGATCGGATCAAGGTCCAGAGATGGCCGTTGCCGTACGGGCCTGACAGCCCGGCCATAAGCTGCCGGATCCGTCCGAGCCGTTCGGTGATATCCACCGCCGATCACTCGGCCTGCTCGGCCGGCCGGAATTCGTGGACCACCTCGATGAGCCCGACGATGTGCCGGTTGAACTCGTCG
Organism: Micromonospora tarapacensis; assembly: GCF_019697375.1. Lineage (NCBI taxonomy): Bacteria > Bacillati > Actinomycetota > Actinomycetes > Micromonosporales > Micromonosporaceae > Micromonospora > Micromonospora tarapacensis. The sequence goes on from NZ_JAHCDI010000004.1 coordinate 5,375,991, forward strand.
AGTTCCTCGGCCGGTACCCACAGCTCGAGGATGTCGCGGCCGCCGACTTGCCGGACGGGGTAGCGGGCGGCGAACTCCTGGTCCACGTGGAACCGGGTGACGTAGCCAACGCCGGAGGCGGGAACGTTCCAGTCCCGGGCAATCATGATCGCGTACTGCTCGTTGAGGACGGGATAGAAGATCGGCTGGTCGGGCAGCCGTGGCGGCCACGCCTTCCAACCGGACGCGCGGACGAGCTCAAGCTCCTGCGGGCCGGTCGGCCGCCACAGCGTCATCGTCTCCGTCACCACGGCCCTCCTCTGTCAGATCGAGGTACGGTACCGGCAGTCGCGAAACGCGCTGGTGCCGCACCACGCGAGTCTGGCAGCCTGCTGGGTGTGCCCGAGACGGATTTCTTGCCGTGCAGCCTGGCGGAGTTGCAGGCGCTCGCCGCTGCGAAAGGGCACATCAAATACCTGTTCTTCTGGGGTCATCAGCCCCAGCCCGACGGCAGCATCGGACCGGGGTGCCTGAGTCAGTGGTGGCCGGCCCCGTTCGTCGTGAACGGCATTCGATACGCCACGGCGGAGCACTACATGATGGTCGGCAAGGCGTGCCTGTTCGGCGACGAGGCGATTGCCGAACAGATGCTGGCCGCGTCGCATCCGGGCGCGGTCAAGGCCCTGGGCCGCCAGGTACGCGGCTTCAACCAGGCACTGTGGGACGCGCACCGCTTCGACCTGGTCGTCGCCGCCAACGTGGCGAAGTTCAGCCAGCACCCCGACCTCGGACGGTACCTGTCGCACACGCGTAACCGCGTGCTGGTGGAAGCCAGCCCCGTGGATCAAGTCTGGGGCATCGGCCTGGTCGCCACCGACCCACGTGTGCATGATCCCGCCCAGTGGCGCGGCCAGAACCTCCTCGGATTCGCACTGATGCGCGCCCGCCTACAACTCGATGCAGGATGACCTGAAGATCTATGGCGGCATTCTTCGGTGCTCGGTGTCTGAGGGGGCTGTCCAAAGCCTCCTGCGCCGTGGGACTGGCCTACCGCACGATCATCTCCCGGACGCCGTATGTGTCCCACCACGATGGCCGGTGTTCGCGGAGCTCTCCCGCGATTCGTGTTAGTAGGAGCCAGTTGCCGTTGAGCACGAGTGCGACGTCTTCGGGTCGGCTGGCCAGGACACGGCCGACGGCCGACACCATGGCGGGAACCGCACCCTCCGGTGGGTCGATCTTGCGCAGGTCGAAGACGACGTTGGCGTACGTGTCGGGTTCCCACTCCCATTGGGTGCCGTCGTCGTTTTCGGCGTCGAAGTAGCCGTTGCTGCCCCCGGTAATGGTGACGGTGTAGCCGAGTTCGTCACCGAGGTCGGCGGTGAGGAGCCGGGGGTAGCCGGGCTGTGTCGACTCCTCGACGCCGTGCGGGGCGACGAGGGGAGCGAGGTCCTCCAGCGGGATGTCGCCGGCCAGGGTCAGTCGGTACTCGATGCCCACGTGCTGCCTGCCTTCTCAGTCTCGTCGGACGATCTGAATGATCGCACCGCTTCGCGTCACCGCTGCCAGTTCCTTGAGGTGCGGGACCGGCCAGTCGTCGAACTGCTTCTGCAGGGCGGCGATGTCACCACGCCAGTCCTGCAGGTTCAACACCACCCGTTGGGTCTGCTGCCTCGCCACCTTCTCCGCTACTTCTGTCCACACCCCGCGTACCGCCTTGCCGGGGGTGGGCGCGTAGCAGTCGAAGACGTGGCCCTCGATGAGATAGTCGGGTTCCTTGTCCGGCTTGCCCACGTCGCCGGTGCTCTGCCGGGCGTCGGCGATCTCCCGCCGGGTTGGGTTCTGGTGTACGCGGTAGCCGTCGTGGGCGAGCGTGTCGGCGCACTCGTTTTCCAACTCCAGCGAGCGCCGTACCGCGTCGTCTTCGCGTGGTGGGATTCTGGTCCGTGGTCCGGTCGGAGAGCCGCCGGGAACGCCGGTGGGCGTTCTGCTCCATAGGGTGGGGCCCGATCCGGGCAGGTCGGGGTCGCGCATGGCGGTTGCGGTCGGACCGCCGGTGGCGTCGGGGGCAGGGCTGGCCGGGAGAGACCGCCAGCCCCGGTCAGTTTCCCGCTGATCCCAGCCGTCGTGCCTCGGCGGTCGCCGCGTCGACGAACTGCCGGGCGGCGCCAGCGCGTTGAACGATGAGCACCATGACCTGCTTGACGCCATCCAGGGCCTGTAACAGGGGTCCCGGCTGCCCGCCGAGCAGGACGGCCGTGACGAGTTGTTGCGCCGCGCCGACCTGACTGATCACCCCGGTTGCCGCGTCGCGGGCGCTGTCCAACGCGCTCTGCACCGGTGCAAGCCCGCCGATTGTCTCCTGCGGTGTGCCGTGGCGGGGCACCGCAGCGGTGGCCTGCGCCGCCTCCCCGATCGACGTGGAGAGGCGGCCCAGACCAGCCTGAATCTCACCGATCGCGCCACGGACCCGGACCATGCCAGCGGCCACCGCAGCGAAACCGGCACCCGCCGCACGAAGACCGACCTCCTGCGCCTGGTCACCGGCTACAGCGGTGAGGCCGCGAGCTCTGTCGACGCCGGCTGTCAAGGCACGCAACTCGGCGTCAACCTTCTCAATGTTCGACACGTCGAGCCATTCTCCAATCGTCGACGATGTTGCATAAGCACTGAGTCCGAACGAGTTGCAGGCGCTTGCCCCATCTTGGCAACGGAGACAGTGTCGATGATCAGCATTATCGCGCTGGCTGCCGAGGCATGCCGAGCAGCGACCGGCGCTCGACAGAACGGACAACACCGGACATGCGGTGTCCACGCGTTCCGATTCTGCACCACGGCTCGCGGCCAGACGGGTTACAGAGAACTCGTGCAGCGCGGAAAGGTCACCAGCGCGGTCACCCAGTTCTGGAGTGACGGTCGGCGTGGGGTTCGGCCCCTGCGATCACGGCGGTCTCGATCCCTACGCGGTCCAGCACCGCCCGCATCTTCGTGTCGTGGAGGGGACCAAGGCGACGGGCGTCGGCCCCGTGGTTGTCGGCGAGGTACAGAGACGCGCGAAAACCATGGCGTCGGGTGGCTTCACGGACGATCTTGTAGAGCGTTATGACGGTGCTCGACGTCGGGGGCAGGTTCCAGGCGATGGAGTCAACGTCGCTCCAGCCCTCCACGAATTCTCCCCGTGCTGCGGATCCCCACAGCCCGACCCCGGCATCCGGGTGCCCGGCGATAGCGGCCTGAGCCTCTGCCCCCACCTCATTGACCAGATGACTGAGTTTCTGGCTGAAGGGCTGTTGCTGGGCAGCACGCCAGGTGATGACGGCAAGTGCGCGATCCAGTACCTCCTGGAACTGGGGATGACTGGCGGCCTGCCGGGCGGCGGGAGCATCGAGCCACCGGGCCCGGACGAAGCCTTCGTCTCGGGCCGGCGTCGTGGCGGTGGTAGCTGTGGTGAAGAGGAACCAGTGCGCCACGAGGCGCTCTGACACATCCCCGTTTCAGGCGGGACAGACTCGAAGGGAGGTCTGCTGGGTCCGATGGCTTACCTGGATCCGAAAGGTGAAGGGGACAAGAGCATGCCAGGAAATCGGCGGCCGGGTTCAGATGCCCGAGACGGCGTGCCGGGAGACCCGTGCGGTATGGCGAAGACTTGATTGTTTGAACCCTAATCTCCAGCGGCAGCAATTTACTGCGACCGGAAAGGCATCTGAAACCGGTGTCCGTCGTGGTCGGGGTGTACTGGTTCGCCCTGGCCAACCTTCGCGGCGGAAGCGATACCCGGCGAGGGTATTCAAGGAGATGAGTGGGGCGCCTGCAGCCGCGCTATTTCGTGTGTCAGAGACGAACGTGGGATCACCGTCCCAGTTCGGCTGGCGGTGTCGGAGCACTCGTAGTAGTCGCCGGAGTAACGCCCGGCCAAGGAGAACGGGAAAGCCGTTCACAGGGCGAAGGGGTGCAGGTGATGCGGACTGTGAGAAACAGTGGAGGTATGCGTAATGCAGAGCGCTGACACGGTACTCAAAGTCCTGCGTGGCAGGGGACGACGAAAACTGCCCCTGGAACGGCTGTATCGGCAACTGTTCAACGAGCAGTTGTTTCTGATCGCCTACGGGAGGATTTACGCCAACGACGGCGCGATGACGCCCGGAGTCGATGGGAGAACACCCGACGGGATGAGCCTGGAAGCCATCCGGGACATCATCGGTCGGCTTCGCGCCGAACGCTACCGGTTCACACCGGTCCGCCGGGTTTACATCCCGAAGAAGAACGGAGCCCAACGGCCCCTCGGGCTGCCGGCCTGGACCGACAAACTGGTCGGTGAGGTGGTGCGCCTGCTGTTGGAGGCGTACTACGAACCGCAGTTCTCGACCAGGTCGCACGGGTTCCGCACTGGTCGGGGCTGCCACACGCACTCGACGAGATCGCCTCGACATGGACGGGCACGACCTGGTTCATCGAGGGCGACATCGCCGACTGCTTCGGGAGCCTCGACCACGAGGTCATGCTCGCGATCCTCGCCGAGCAGATCCACGACAATCGGTTCTTGAACCTGGTAGGAGGAATGCTGCGGGCGGGATATCTGGAAGACTGGAAATGGCATGCCACGCATTCCGGTGCGCCACAAGGCGGCGTCATATCGCCGATCCTGTCGAACATCTATCTCGACCGTCTCGATACATTCGTGGAACAGGAAATGGTCCCGGCCTGGACCCGCGGAACAGTCCGACGGCCGAACCGGGCGTACTACAACGCGACGTCAAGAGTCGGCTACTGGAAAAGGAAGGGCGACCGCGACAAGGTCAAAACCTACCGCAAGATCCAGCAGTCGATTCCCACTCGCGACGTTCACGACCCGGACTACCGCCGGCTACGCTATATCCGCTACGCCGACGATCACCTCCTAGGATTCGCCGGCACCAAGGCCGAAGCCGAACAGATCAAGAACGAGCTAACCGCGTTTCTGCGCAAGGATCTGAAGCTCGCTCTTCTACCGAGAAAACCTTGATCACCCACGCCCGCACCCACAAGGCACGGTTCCTCGGCTACGACATCTGGACACGGCAGGCCGACACCTGGCACACCAAGGGCAAACGATCACTCAACGGCTCCATCGCCCTCGGTGTCCCACCGGAAAACGTCAACGCCAGATGCCGAAAATACCTGCGGAAACAGAACAAGCCCCTGATCCGTAACGACCTGATCCGCACCAGCGACCACAACATCGTCGCCTCCTACGGCGCGGAATATCGAGGATATGTCCAGTACTATCAGATGGCCGGAAACATCAGCTGGCTCAACAAGCTCCGTTATGTCATGGAACGGTCGATGATGTCGACCCTGGCAGCCAAATATCGCCGACCACCGTGGGTGATGCGAAACCGCTACCAAACCACCGTCGTCACCCCCCACGGGAAACGCCGGTGCTTCGAAGCGACCCAGCGCACCCCGAACGGAACGGTATTCACCGCCAGATTCGGCGGGATCCCGCTACGCCGCCGCAAACACGCCCGCCTCATCGACGGAGCGTGGCCGACCCGGCGGGGAACCCAACTCATCGCCCGGCTCACCGCCGGGATCTGCGAACTCTGCGACGCCCACGACGGGATCACCGTCCACCACGTCACACGACTCGCCGACCTCAACAGATACAGCCCTGCGGCCACACCACCCTGGGTGCAAGCCATGCGGGACAGCCGACGGAAGACCCTGATCGTCTGCGCCCGCTGCCACGGCGACATCCATCAACAGCCGCACACGCAGTAGCAACACTGGAGAGCCGTGATGCGGGGAAAGCTCGCACGTCCGGTTCGGGGAGGAGTCGCGCGGAAACGGACCCCCACAAGGGACACCGCGCCGCGCGGCTTACTCCACGTCGACGGTCTTCGCCGCGACTGTTCCGTCGTTGTCGGTAAAGGTGTAGGCCTCCTGCCCCAGGTAGGCGCCGTAGTGCGTATTGGTCAGGCCGGCTTCCTCGGCCACCTCCCTCCTGGCTGCCTGGAGTGGTGACTCGCCTGGTTCCAGGCGGCCCTTCGGGCCAACGGTCTGTTGTTCACCGCTCTTCCGGACCTGATCGAGGAGCAGGATTTGTGGAGAGCTGAGGTCGCCGGTCGCGACGACGGCCCCGGCGGAGGCGTATCGACGAGTCATGGCTGAATGCCTCCTGAGGATGTCCGCAGGGCCTGGAACGCGTCGCGGAGACGAGCCCTCACGGTGACAGCGTTGGCGATTGGTCGGGCGTGAGAATGTGATGACGGTGCACTACTACCCGATTGTCTCGGCCGGCGGCCGGGCGAATCTCGTGGTGCTGGCGTCGCTTCCAGCGTTCTGCCCTGGATATCGCTGAGGCTGACCGCGGGTTGTTCGGTAGCCTGCTATCCGTGACCAGTTCCGATCTCCGCGTTCGCTTCGCGCCCTCCCCGACGGGCATGTTCCACGTCGGCAATGCCCGGTCTGTCCTGTTCAACTGGGTGCTGGCCCGACAGTCGGGCGGAACGATGGTGCTGCGGATCGAGGACACGGACGCGGCGCGGAACCGCCCGGAATGGGTCCAGGGCATCCTCGACGCGATGGAGTGGCTTGGCATCGGCCCGAGCGAGTACGAGGGTCCGCTGTTCCAGTCCGACTACGCCCCGCAGCACCGCGAGGCCATCGACCGGCTGCTCGCCGCCGGGCGCGCCTACTACTGCGACTGTGCCCGGGATCAGGTCATCGCGCGTACGGGCAGCGAGCACAAGGGCTACGACGGCTTCTGCCGGGACCGTGGCCTGTCCGCCGGGGAAGGTCGCGCTCTGCGTTTCCGCACGCCGGACGACGGCTCGACTGTGATCGTCGACCTGGTGCGTGGCAAGCCGACTTTCGACAACGCGCTGATCGAGGACTTCGTGATCGCCCGTGGTGACGGGTCGCCGGTGTTCCTGCTGGCCAACGTGGTCGACGACATGGTCATGGGCATCACCCACGTGATCCGGGCTGAGGAGCACCTCCCCAACGCGCCCAAGCAGCAGTTGCTGTGGGAGGCGCTGGGTGCTGAGCCTCCGGTGTGGGTGCACGCGCCGATCCTGGTCAACGAGAAGCGGCAGAAGCTGTCCAAGCGTCGGGACCGGGTGGCCCTGGAGGACTTCCGTGCCGAGGGTTACCTCGCCGAGGCGATGCGGAACTACCTGATGTTGCTCGGATGGGCGCCGTCCGGTGACCGGGAGATCCTGCCCTGGGATGACATCGTGGCGGAGTTCCGGCTGGAAGATGTCAACCCCTCGCCGGCGTTCTTCGACGTGAAGAAGCTCCGAGCCTTCAACGGGGACTACATCCGGGCACTGTCGGTGGAGGCGTTCATCGAGGCGTGTCAGCCCTGGTTGAGCGTCGAGGCAGCGCCGTGGCGGCCGGAGGCGTACGACGCCAGAGCGTTCGCTGCGGTCGCCGAGCTGGCGCAGACCCGGATCGCGCTGCTCTCCGAGATCGTGCCGATGGTCGACTTCCTGTTCCTCGATGAGCCGGTCGCCGATGAGGCGGCGTGGGCGAAGGCCATGAAAGCCGATGCCCCGGCGTTGTTGGCCGCTGTGGTCGAGGCGTATGAGACGTGCGAGTGGCGGGCCGAGGTGCTGAAGTCGATGCTGGAGGCGATCGGCGCCGAGCGAGGGCTCAAGCTCGGCAAGGCCCAGGCCCCGGTACGTGTCGCGGTGACCGGCCGCACCGTCGGGCTGCCGCTGTTCGAGTCGATCGAGCTCCTCGGACGTGAGCGAACCTTGGCTCGCCTGCGAGCCGCCCTCGACCGCCTGAGCTGACCCCTTCGCGACCGGCGGATCGATCCCGCCGGTCAACCTGGTCGTCGATCGATCCGCTCCTTGAGCGTTTTCCAGAAGATCCGCCTCCCTACTGAGGCGGATCGGAGCGAGATTGGCGTACCTTCATGGATCTTGAAAAGTTGCTGGCCGGCCGGCTGGCGCAGGCGTTCGAAGCCGTGGCCGGCGGGCCGGTCGACCCGGTCGTGCGGCGCTCGCAGCACGCCGACTACCAGTCCGACGCCGCTCTGTCCCTGGCGCGCCGGCTCGGCCGCCCGCCCCGGGACATCGCCACCGAGGTCCTCGGCCAGGCGGAGCTGACGGACCTCTGCGCGGCCGTGGAGGTCTCCGGCCCGGGGTTCATCAACCTGACCGTCGCCGACCCGGCTCTTGGCACGCTGCTGTCGAGGATGGCCACCGACACCCGGCTCGGCGTCGCGGTGAGCGCCGCTGCCCAGACGGTCGTCATCGACTACTCGGCGCCGAACGTGGCCAAGGAGGTGCACGTCGGGCACCTTCGGTCGACCCTTATCGGCGACGCCGCCGTCCGGCTGCTGGAGTGGCTCGGGCACCGGGTGATCAAGGCCAACCACCTGGGCGACTGGGGCACTCCCTTCGGGATGCTCATCGAGCACCTGCTCGACCTGGGCGAGTCGGAGGCCGCCCACGAGTTGTCCCTCGGTGACCTGGACTCGTTCTACAAGGCGGCCAGGGTCAAGTTCGACGCCGACGGCACGTTCAAGGAACGGTCCCGGCGGCGGGTGGTCGCCCTGCAGGGCGGCGACGAGATGACCTTGCGGTTGTGGCGGCTGCTGGTCGCCGAGTCGGAGAAGTGCTTCCTGACCGTCTACGACCAACTCGGCGTCCTGCTCACCGAGAAGGACTTCTGCGGTGAGAGCTACTACAACGACATGCTCGCCCCGGTGACCGAGGAGCTGGACCGGCTCGGGTTGCTGCGTGACAGTGGTGACGCGGCCTGCGTCTTCCCGGAGGGCTTCACCGGCCGCGACGGGCAGCCGTTGCCGATCATCGTGCGCAAGCGCGACGGCGGGTACGGCTACGGCGCCACCGACCTCGCGGCGATCCGGCACCGGACCCGGGACCTCGGCGCGACCCGGCTGCTCTACGTCGTGGGGCTGCCACAGCGTCAGCACTTCGAGATGGTGTACGCGGTCGCCCGGCAGACGGGTTGGTTGAGCCCGCCAGCGGTGGCCGAACACATCGGCTTCGGCTCGATCCTCGGCTCGGACGGCAAGATGCTGCGCAGCAGGGCCGGTGGCTCGATCAAGCTCGTCGGACTGCTCGACGAGGCCGTGACCAGGGCCGCCGATCTGGCCCGGCAGAAGAACCCCGACCTGTCCGAGGCGGCCATCGCCGACGTCGCCCGCGCGGTCGGCATCGGTGCCATCAAGTACGCCGACCTGTCCACCGACCGGATCAAGGACTACGTCTTCGACTGGCATCGGATGCTCTCCCTCGACGGCAACACCGCCCCGTACCTGCAGTACGCCCACGCGCGGATCCGGTCTATCTTCCGCCGCGCCGGGATCGAGCAGATCACCGCGACGCCCATCTCGATCGCGCACCCGGCCGAACACGCCCTCGCCCTCGAACTGGTCAACTTCGGCACCGTCGTCACCGGCGTCGAGCAGACTCTGGAGTTCCACCGGCTCGCCGGATACCTGCACACCCTCGCCGCCACCTTCAGCGGGTTCTACGAGCACTGTCCGGTTCTGCGTGCAGAGGACGAAGTGCGGGCCAGCCGGCTTGCCCTGTGCGACCTCACCGCCCGGGTCCTGCACCGAGGCCTGTACCTGCTGGGTATTACCACCCCGGAACGCATGTAGCCATCGACCCCTCAACCACGCCCGCTCACGGCAGGTCTACTTCCGTGCCGACTCGGAGCTGAGTCGTGCCCTCGGCAGACAGGTGCTGGACCGGGTGTCGAATGGCGGTGCGAGGTGGCCGAAGTTGGTGCCGAGAATCTCGTCGCTGAGCCGGAAGACCTCGGGTGCCCATGGTCCGACCCGGCCACCGCCTGGGAGCCGGGCGGTGGTCAGGGTCGCGGTCAGCAGCCAGCCGCGTGGGGACGGGGTGATGACGAGGCTTCCGTCTGCGTCGTTGCTTGCGGCAGGGGCCAGGCGTTCGTCATCCCAGCGAACCGATGTCTTCCGGGAGGCTTCTTCGTCGACATGCGTTGCCGCGCCGAAGATCGTGCAGGTGGTGCCGATGGCAAACACGTCCTCCGCGAGGTCCTCGACCGCGCTGGTGTCGGGTTCGTTTCCTTCCCGCGCGAGCAGGTTGACCGCGTGCAGCAGGATTCGACGGTCGGACGGCGTCGCTTCCATGGCGGACGTGAGCCGAGCGTTCAAGTCGGTGGGCTGGAACCCAGTGGGGGTGAGGACGCCGTCCACGGAGAAGCCGCCGCGGTAGCCGAGGCGTTCGCGTAGACCAACCCCGATCCGCTCGGTCTGGGTGACGAGGTCGGCGGCAGCGCCAAGCAGGGGAACGGCGCCAGCACAGAGGAAGGTCCCCTGTTCGGGGCGGGGAAGCGTCACGAGTTCCATGGGTGGGAACGGGACCACTTTGGCGGCGAGGGCCAGTCCGTGCAGACGTACCGGCACCCCTTCGAAGAATGGCATCAGCCGGACGCGCCAGGTTCCGGAGTCGGCGGTGGGGATGGTTGTCGGTGGTGAGCCGTCCCGCCACCACCAGATGCCGTCGCCACCCGCCGACGGTACGGCTTCCCTGGGCTGGCAGGAGCAGACAACCCCGCTGCCCTGGTCGACTATCGCCCCAAGCATCGCGAGGTCAGCGGTGCCGTCGCCGACGACCGACGGTGCGCGGGGCACCCCGGCGGCGTCCCAGAGCGTGTCGACCACGGTCTTGTACTCGAACAGCCGCCACGCGGGCGGTCTGGTGCCGTACCGTCGCCGGACCCCAGCGTTCGGCGGATCGAGCGGGTCGGGCAGAACGCGCGTCGCGGTGTAGTCGGGGTCGAAGGCGTCCGCCGGGCCGGCGAGCCAGCCGGAGCCGTCCAGCCCGCCGACGGCGTGATGTTGCCACGCGAGGTGGTCGGATGCGCCGCGCAGCGTCCGGGGCCGAGCCTCGGGTGGTGCGTCGTCCAGGGCGATGGCGAGGCAGCGGGCCGATCCGAGCAGTTCTTGCCAGGCTGCCGCGTCGTCGGCACGTCCGCAGACGACGATCAGCTTGCCGTCAGGTAGTAACTGGTTGACCGGCAGGACGGGCCTGGTCATCGGCGTCGCCGCCAGGGCCGGTCGGTTCGGTGCAGGATCAGGTTCGCTGGTGTCTCGTGGACGAGTTCGTAGGTGTCCGGGCCGAGGTGACGGCGGATCGAGTGGCGCTGCCGATCGAGCTGGTCGTCGTCGAACTCGACGATGACAATGGTCGGCCGGTGCCGGGCCTCGTCGAAGGAGTCCCAGACGTCGAGTTCGGTGCCTTCAACGTCGATGCTGAGCAGATCGATCTGGTCGATGCACCACTGGCCGAGGAGATCTTCGAGGGTCCGGCAGGCGACGAGGATCTCGCGATAGTCGGTGCCGCGCCGGTGCAGGCCGGACCAGGAGGGCTTGTGGGCGTACATGCCGAATGGCCAGAGTCCGGAGGTGGCGGATACGGCGCAGGTGTCCACGGCGCAGCAGCGGTGCCGGAGGCGTTCGTGGTTGCGGGGGTCGGCGTCCACGCAGAGTCCGCGCCAGCCGCGGTTCTCGAAGTAGAGGCTGTTGCTGCCGCGTACGCCGTCGCCAGCGCCGACGTCAACGAACACTCCGTGCGCCGGGAGGTGGTAGTTCTCGGCGAGCCAGCGGTCCTCGCCCCATTGGGAGTGGTACGGCGCGGGTTGGGTGTAGGGCAGCATCGCCATCATCCCCTCCACCGTTCGATCAGGTCCCGCTCGCGGGCGTGATCGAGCCACCGCTGCGACCAACTGCGCCGCAGCGACTGCCAGCCGAGTGCGTCGGTGATGCTGTCCGCGAGGGGGCGGAGGGTAAGACCGGCGTCGGTGGCGCGGCTGTTGTTGACCGACATGAGAGCCAGTTCGGGGCTGCTGGCGGGTAGCCACAGCGGAATCTCGGTCCACGGTTGGAGGTGATGGGCGAGGGCGAACCCCTCGCCGACCCGACAGGGAGCAACGGCTCGGTCGACGCTGCTCAGGACTGTGTCCACCAGGTTTCGGGCGGTGGTCCGGGCACCGGCGACGTTGACGATGCCGGCACGGCGCTGGTCGGCGGCGTTGCGCAGGAACTGAGCGACATCGCTGGCGTCGATGAGTTGGATGGCCTGGTGATCGTCCATCGGGACGAGGACGTCGCCCCCGCGCAGGGCACGTTCGAGCCAGTAGGCGAGACGTTCACTGTCGTCGTACCGGCCGATGACCAGGCCGAGACGGGCGATGAGCAGAGGCACGTCGATCAGGTCGAGGCGGCGCCGGAGGTATCGCTCACAGCGGAGCTTGCGGGTGGCGGAGGCGCGTATCGGGTGAAGCACGTCAGCCGCAATCGTGGGCGCCCGCTCGTTTAGGCCATGCCGGCCGAGTGTCCTGCGATAGACCCCGCAGCTGGAGACGAACAGGTACTGGCCAACGTCGCCGAGCAGGGGCAGGACCGGGCGCAGGTCGTCAACGTCGCAGGCGCTGGTGTCGATGACCGCATCCCAGGGTTCGGCGAGGACGGCGGCGGCTTCGACGGTTGGTGCGCGCCGGTCGGTCAGGACGTGGCGGGCGATTCCGGCGAAGGGTGACGGGGAGCGGCCCCGGTACAGCACGGTGACGTCGTCGCCGTGTTTGAGGCATTCCTCCACCATGTGCCGGCCCACGAACCGGGTGCCGCCGAGCATGAGAATCTTCATCGCGCTGTCCCGTTGTCCGGGTGGGCGGGGCTGTAGCCGAGCACGAGCAGCCTGCGTGGGTGACCGGAGGTGTTGGATCCGCTGGCGTGGACCAGGGCGGCGTCCCAGATCAGCACCGTGCCGGGCTCGGCGACCAGCGTCACGGCCGCACTGTCCGGGGCTGCGGCGTCGGGTACGACGGGTCCCTGGTTGTCCGTCGGGACCATCTCGATGGTGCGGCGGTGGCTGCCAGGCCAGACCCGCAGCGCGCCGGCCTGTTCGGTGCAGGGGTCGAGGCAGACGGCGACGGTGAGCACACGCGGGTAGCCGCGTGTCGCGTAGTAGGCGGCATCGGTGTGCTTGCGGACCTCCTCGCCCAGCACCGGCAGCGCCGCCCAACCTGCGGTGATGTCGACGGTCTGCTTGTACATGAGCTTGTTGTCCATCAGCGTCGGGGGCGCGCCGAGTAGATCGGCGACGACGGCACGCAACGCATCGTCGTCGGCCACGGCCGTCACGGCCGGGGACAGGTCGACCACGGGTTTGACCTTGAGGACGTACGGCTTGCCGCTGGCGAGACGCCACCAGGTGACCCGCGGGTCGAGTGTCCTGGAGGCCACCATCCGGGAGAGCCGGTCAGCGAGGAGCATGTCGGCCTCGACCCGAAGGTCCTGGATGGTGGTGGGTCGGATCAGGTCCGGTAGGACGAGGTACCCGTGTGAGGCGAACCGGTCGATCTGCTGCGCGGAGACCATCGGCATGATCGGTGGAGTCATCGAGCGTCGCCCTTCGTGGCGATCGGGATCAGGAAGTCGCGGCTTGGTTTGGTCCAGTGCGGTGGGGTCTGCTCGGCCGGCATGGTGTGCGGTGAGGTGGTCCACTCCGCGAAGTGCCGGTCGAGGACCGCGCGGCGGGCCGGGCTGATCGAGGTGCCGCTGTGGAAGAAGCTGAACCGGCCACCGGGGCGCAGGCAGGGAATCGCGACGTCGGCGACGAACGCGGCGAAGTCCGGATCGGCGTGGCCGTCCGGCGGCCATGTGTCGTACATGATCACGTCGAAGGCTTCGGCTGGCAGCGTCACGAGTTGCCACGGGTCGACGCACACCCGTACCGGTACGTCGAAGGGTTCGACCACCCGCGTGCGGGCCATCAGGGCGACGCCGGGGTGTGGTTCGATCGCCCAGTACGAGCCGATCTCACGCACCGATAGCTGCGCGGCGAACACGCCGAGTCCCAGTCCCACCTCCAACACGTCGGGGCGGCTGAAACCCTCGGTGAGGCGGGCGACGTGCTCACGCATCAGGTCGGCCTCGGCGAAGAACATCACGTACTGCGAGCCGATACGAAGGCCTTCCGCGTCGATGAGGGCGGGCTGTTCGCGGAGGGCGGCGATGTGTCGTCGGTGCACCTCGGACAAGATCTTCGTCGTCACAGCGGGACTCCGTCCCGGAACCGGGTCAGGGGTTCGGCGGCGAGGAAGCGGGCGGCGAAGGTCGGGGCCCCGGCGACGACGCGTCGCACCACGTCTTCGATCTCGGCCACGGTGATGGCGTCGACCTCGCGGTCCACCGAAATCAGTACGTGGGCGGGAGCGTCGAGCTGGCCACCGTTGCGAGCCGCGACGGTGACCTCGGCGTACACCGAGGCCTCGGCCAGCACCCGCTCGGCCGCTTCGGCGGCGAGCGCGGTGTAGATCTTTCCGGCGTGGTGGACGGGGTTCTTGCCGGCGGGCGCCTCGCCGCTGGACGGGCGGAGCGGCTCGATGACGCCGCTGTACCGGTTGCCACGCCCGACCGCGCCGCAGTCGCCCTTGCCGAGCGAGGTGCCGAACGGCGCCAGGTAGCCGCGACCCGGCACATCCTTCGTGTTGATAAGCAGCGACAGGCCGGTGACGTGCCGGGCTCTGGGGTCCTGGTCGAGCAGGGACTTCAGTTCGGCGGAGACGGTGCTCTGAGCCTCGGCGAGCGCGGTCCGGTACGCCGCCCAGGAGCCGACCAGTTCGGGATGGAACGGCACGGCGGCCGTGACCTCCAGTGCCGAGCCGATCCGGATCACCATGACCTTCACGTCGGTTCCGGCTGCCGGCACGACCTGCCGGAACTCTTCGGCGGTGAGCCGGCGTTCCAGTCGGATGGCGAGATCGGCGGCGAGGCCACGCCGACTGGTACCGACGCAGACGACGGTGTCGTTCGCGACGGACTCGGTCGCGAGCACGGCGCTGATGTCCGGTGCCGCCTCCGGGCGGTAGAACCTGCGGTCATGGTCGACGGCGGTGCCGCGCGTGTTGTTGATGTGCAGGCGAAGGTGTTCGAGGATGCGGCGTTCGCCGAGCGCGGCCGGGAGGACGTCGAGGACGACCGCCCGGAAGATCTCCTCGATCGGCACCTGCGTGGCACCGACCTGGTCGGTGATCTTCCCAAAGAGGTAGCAGTCGGCCGGCTTGAGGATGTCGAAGCCACCGAAGCGGACGTCGGCGGCGGCACCGACAAGGTTCACCTTGTCGACCCAGTGGTTGGGGATGGCGCCGAACTCGCGCAGGCACCAGGACGAGTAGCGCTGGGAGAAGACGTCGGCGACCAGGTCGGCGAGGCTGTCCGGGTGGCCGATGCCCTTGCGTTCGGCGACGTCGAACGGCTGGTCGTCCGGGTCGACGCAGGCGTGACGGATCGAGATCTGCATGGGGATGCCCTTCGGGTCAGAGGTCGTCCGGGTCGACGCCCTGTTCGGGGCGGACCGGAGGATCGACGAGGTAGGACAGGCACTGCGACAGGACCAGCACCCGCTTGGCGGGGCACGGCTCGTTCGCGTTTGCGGGCCGGAAGGTGCCGTCGTAGAGGTTTCCGTATCCGGTGGGCACGGAAGCGCATCGGCGTACGTCACCGGTGACGGTGACCTTGAACGAGGTGACACCGGCGGTGCACGCCTGGCCTCGGAAGGAGAGCATCCCGTCGAGGTAGGGCCGGTTGAAGACGTACTCACCGGAGTTCGCCAGCACCAGGGCCTTCTGCTCGTCGGTGTAGCCCTCCGGGTAGCGGACGCCCTCGTACACACCCTTGAACACCTTGGCCCGGACGTGGTCCACACCCAGCTCGCGCAGCCGGTCGAGGTCGGCGGCGAACCGACCGAGCAGCGGCGGATAGAGCACGTACAGGGCGGTCACGTCGAACCCGCCGCGCCGTAGGATCAGGTAGTTGCGGGCGTAGGCGTCGAGTTCCAGCCCGCGTAGCTCGCGCTCGGGCTGGTGGATCGCGGCGACGATCTTCGCCACCCGGTCGGCCGGGACACGTTCGGCGAACTCCGCCACGTCGTCGGAGGCGAGGTTGGTGTTGATGCTGATGAAGTGGTTGCCGGCCAGACCCCGGGACAGTTCGACGAAGCCGGGGAACATGAACGGCTCGCCTCCGGACATGTGCACCAGGCAGACCTTGCCCAGCTCGTCGAAGCGCCGGACCACCAGCTCCGGGGCCGGCTCGTCGAGGTGCTTGCGGTTGAGCACGTAGCGGATCTGCGGGTGGCAGTACTCGCAGAAGAAGTTGCAGCGGTTCGTGAGGTGCCAGTCGAACTCCCAGTCCCATGGGGGTTTGGCCTGGGTCATGGCTGAAGTACGCAACAGGTCCTCCGCTCGCCCGTCGGGATTCACCCGCCGGCGCAGCCCCTTCTGGCGGTACGCCGGCGGGGACGCATTCAGCAGACCGCGAGCGGGCACCGCTCGGGCAGGGGATGGAACCGTCAAGACCGTCAATCCGCCGGCCGCAGCGGCCAACACGATCCGACACCGTCGCGGTACTGTCGGTTGACCCTGCGGAGGACCCGATGGGATCAGCACCCGACCGCACCAACCAGACCCTCGCCGCGTACATGGCCGAAGCGGACCTCACCCCGCGCACCCTCGCGCGGGAGATCAACCGCCTCTTCGGCGCGGGGACGCTCGCCGAAACCGCGCCCTACCACTGGCGCGACGCGGGCGGCATCCCCGCCCGCCGCTGCCGGCGCTGACCGCGTACGTCATCTCCCGGCGCCTCGGCCGCATCGTGACCGCAGGGGACCTTTGGCATGGGCAGCCCGACACAACGGATGGCACGCTGGTGATGGCGGCCAGCACCGGCATGGACGGGCCGTGGACACTCGCGAGCACCATGCTGGTCGCCGAGGACTGGTTGTTGGGAGGACTGGTGGATCGGAGGATGTTCCTCTCCGTCTCCGGAGCCGCCCTCACCCAGGCCGTGAACATCTACCTCGGCGTACACCTACCGGCGGACGGGACACTGCTCCCGACCGCGACCCCTGATGACCCGCTCGTCGACCAGATCGAAGCCAGCGTGCCGCGCCTGCAACTGCTCGACGACGAGCGCGGCGGCGCATCCGGCCTCGGCTACGTGGGCGCCCAGGTCCGCGCGGTCCTGCTCGTACTCCGCGACGGCGGCTACACCGATGCCACCACCCGTCGTCTCCTGGTCGCCCTCGCCGATATGGCTCAGCTCGCCGGCTGGAAGGCGTTCGACGCCGGACAACAAGGTCTCGCCCAGCGCTACTTCTTCACGGGGCTGCGGGCCGCGCATGACGCCGGTTACCGGTCGATGGAGGCACACATCCTCGCCGACCTGTCTTTCCAGGCCGCCTCACTCGGTGACGCCGACGACGGCCTGCGCCTCGGCGACGCCGCCCGCCGGGTTGCCGACCGGTCTGCCGCGAGCGTCCAGGCGTCCGTGTTGTCCCGCCTCGCGTACGCCCACGCCGCCGCCGGACGCGTCGACCAGTGCGAACGAAGCTGGGCGGAGTCCCACGACCAGCTCGCGAAGCGGAATCCCGACCGCGACCCGGAGTGGATGTACTACCTGACGCCGAACCACCTCGACTGCCAGGCCGGCTACGCGATGATCCTCGCCGGCCGACAGGTGGTGGCCGGTGGCAGGGGAACCGACGGGCGGGCCCTGCTCCGCAAGGGCGAGGCACTCCTGCGCACCGGGGCGTACGCCCGTCGGCCAGACGTCCCCTACCAGCGGCGCGCCCTCTACGAAGGTGCCTGGCTCGCGCTCGGCTACACCGCCCACGGCAAACTCGACGACGCCTGCGCCGTAATCCGGATGGCCCTGCCCCGGCTCGACCAGGTCCGTTCGCCTCGTAGTAGCGCCCTGCTCAGCACCCTCGCGCAGGAACTCCGCCGAAGGAAGCGGAACCAGGGCGTCGCCGACCTGCTCCCCGAGCTTGAGAACGCGCTCGCGCGCCAACCAGCCTGACACTACGGTCAACCGATGAGCCGCACCGATCTCGACGCCCTGGTCATCGGTGCCGGCGTTAACGGCCTCACCACCGCCATCTGCCTCGCCGAAGCCGGACTGCGGGTCACGATCTGGGCAGCCGAGCCATCCGAGCGGACCACGTCGTACGCCGCCGGGGCCATGTGGGGCCCGTACCTCGTCGAGCCCGTCGACCGGGTGCGGTTGTGGAGCGCCCAGACACTGGAGGTCCTGCGGTTGCTCGCTACCGACCCGGCGACCGGGGTACGGCTCGTCTCCGGTGTCGAGGCATCCCGAGAGCCCGTTGAACCGCCGGAGTGGGGCGATCAGCTTGACGGATTCCGGATGTGCGAGCCGAGCGAACTGCCGAGCGGCTTCGCCACCGGGTGGCGGTACACCGCCCCGCTGGTCGACATGCCGGTCTACCTCGGCTACCTTCGCGGACGGCTGAGGGCAGCCGGCGGCGAGATCGCGATCCGCCGTATCAACTCACTCGACGAGGCCGTTTCCGTTGCGCCGTTTGTCGTCAACTGCGCCGGGATGGGCGCCAGAGACCTCGTGCCTGACCCCGACCTCACACCGATCCGCGGGCAGCTCGTCGTGGTGGAGAACCCAGGCGTAACAGAGTTCTTTTCCGAAGACACCGGACTCTCATCGGACCTGCTGCACTTCTATCCCCAGGGTAAGGCTCTCGTGCTCGGCGGCACCGCCCAACCCGGCGAGTGGAACCGAGAACCAGATCCAGGGATCGCTGCGGCGATCGTCGCCCGCTGCGCCGAGGTCGAGCCGCGCCTTCGCGATGCCCGGGTCATCGAGCACCGAGTCGGACTACGCCCTACCCGGCCGTACGTCCGGGTCGAAGAAGAGCAGCTTGGTGACGCGAGGGTGGTCCACAACTACGGCCATGGCGGGGCCGGACTCACTCTCTCCTGGGGCTGCGCCTTCGAGATCGCACGTCCAACCTGACCGCCTGATCCGCAAACTTCGCGATCTTCCCGCGACATCGAGGGACGGGTTCTCCGCGTACCGAAGGTGGACCATCATCGCGGCGGCGGTGTGGCACGCGGTGGCGATGAGGATGAGGATGCCGCCGACGAGGATTCCGGCGACGCTGGCTGGCGGCGGAGCGTCCTGTACTTCGAGGTTCTTCACTTGGGGTCTCGGATCATCCAGCGGGGCCGCCAGGGAGGCTTCACTCCCGCCGTCACTGTCTCTGCTGCCGCCACAGGTGGACCTCAACCCAAGGCGGGTGATCGGGTAGCCTGAGGGCACTACGGGCCGTTAGCTCAATGGCAGAGCTGAGGACTTTTAATCCTTAGGTTCTGGGTTCGAGTCCCAGGCGGCCCACATAGTTGGCGGTGCGCGAAGGCGCGAACCGGGATGGTGGCGCTGCTTCGGTAGCCGCTCATCGGCGGTGTGGCGCCACGAGGGCTCGCAGGGCGATGTCGACGGAGGCATGGAGGTCTTCGCGGCTGGCGCCGGCCGCGGCGTGTACGGCGTGGCCCTCGCTGAGCGCCATCACGAATCGAGCCAACGCCCGGGCATCCATGCCGTCCGGGAGGTCGCCTTCCTCAGCCGCGCGGGACAGTCGTTCTTCGAGGGCGGACTCGGTGGCGGCCCGGCCGGCAGCCAGGATCCCGGAGATCCGGGCGTTCTCGGGCGAGCAGGCCAGGCCTCCCTGGACGGAGAGGCAACCCGCGGGGTGATCGCCGGCGGTGAGACCGTCGGCACTGGAGCGCAGGAACGCTTCAATGGCGGCATACGCGGTGGGCTGTTCTATTGCGGCGCGAGCGTTGGCCAGCCGGATCTCGTGATAGCGGGCGAAGGCGCGCTGGAAGAGCTGCTCCTTGCTGCCGAACGTGGCGTACAGGCTCGGCCGGTTGATGCCCATCGCGCCGGTGAGGGCGCTCAGCGACGCACCTTCGTAGCCGTACCGCCAGAAGACCTCCGCGGCCCGGTCGAGGACCGTCTCCTCGTCGAAGGCCCGCGGTCGACCGACGGTGTGCGTCTCAGTGCCCATGAGCCCACTCTACCGCTCGGTACAAATCGTGATCCGGCTCACCGACTGATCGGTACAAAATCTGCTACGGTTGCTCCGCAACCGAGCGGTACAAAAATGTGCTAGTCCGGCGTCCTTCGCTGCAACCACGGGACCAAGACAGCACCGCGGCTGCTTATGGCCTGCAAGCGGCCCGCCGGGCCGCATACCTGGAGGAGACGCATGACCGTCACACTGATCACCGGCGCCAACAAGGGCCTCGGTTTCGAGACCGCCAAACAGCTTCTCGAGCTGGGCCACACCGTCTACATCGGCGCACGCGACGTCGAGCGCGGCGAGAAGGCCGCGGCGACGCTGGGCGCACGATTCGTGCAGCTCGATGTGACCGACGACGCATCGGTGAGCGACGCGCTGGCAATCATTGAATCGGCCGAGGGCCGACTCGACATCCTGGTGAACAACGCGGGCATCCTCGGACTCGGAACTGTCGACGGCCCGACGGCCCTGCGGGTGTTCGACACCAACGTGGTGGGAATTGTCCGCGTCACGGAGGCGGCACTGCCCCTGCTCGGGAAGTCTTCGAATCCCACGGTGGTCACCGTTTCGAGCAGCATGGGATCTTTCTGGGCGGTGACGAACCCGGACCGGCCGGAGTTCAATCTGTCGGCTGCCCTCTACTCGGCGTCCAAGTCGGCTGCCACCATGCTCACCGTCCAGTACGCCAAATCCCACCCGGGTATCAAGTTCAACGCGATCGAGCCCGGCCACACCGCCACCGACATGACGGCGGCCATGGGCGGCGGAAAGCCACCGGCGGAAAGCGCCAAGACCATCGTGCACTTGGCCACGCTCGGCGCGGACGGCCCGACGGGGACCTTTCAGGACGAGCTCGGGACGTTGGGCTGGTAAGGGGCAAATGATGACGGACAATGATCTGCGTAGCTGGTACCTGCGCTACGTCGCGGCGCTCAACGCCCACGAATTTGACGGGATGGACGAGTTCATCAACGACCAGGTCCTGCTGAACGGCGAGCCCGGCACCCGGGACGACGTCCTCAGGGTCCAGAAGCAGGACGTCGAAGCCGTTCCGGACCTTCGCTGGGAGGTCAAGGAACTGCTGTTCGACCGCGACCGCATCGCCGTACGCGCGATCAACACCGGCACTCCGGTGAAGCAGTGGCTCGGGGTTCCTCCTTCCGGCGCCTCGTTCGAGATTGTCGAGTACGCCATATACAAGGTCAGCGACGGTCGATTCGTGCAGATGACGGCCCTGCACGACTCCGCCGAAATGCTTCGACAGCTGACCGCCTGAGGTCGTGGATCAATGGCCGGCTTCCGGAGATCAGCCCGGGCGGAAGCGGCTGCGGCCGCAGCCGCTTCGGCACGGCGCGGAATCTGCGTCGACGGTGGCGCCAGCCGTGAGGATCGCCGTCCAAGGAAAGCCGCTCGGCTCACGGGTGCCCCAGCAACTATTGAGGTGGAACGATTTTGACAACGATCGGGATCATCGGCGCCGGTGAGGTCGGCAGCCAGATCGCGCGTGCGGCACTCGCAACCGGATACAAGGTCGTCATCGCCAACTCTCGGGGGCCCGATACGCTGGAAAGCCTCATAGCTGAGCTCGGTCCGTCAGCGCGCGCGGCATACGCCGCGGACGCTGCGGCAGCCGGCGATTTCGCCGTCGTGGCGGTGCCCCTCAAGCTCGTCAACGACATGCCGGTTGACGAGCTTGCAGGCAAAATCGTGCTGGACACAAACAATTACATGGTCTGGCGCGACGGCAACATCCCGGTCGTCGACTCGGGCGAGAAAACGGTCCATGAGCTACGCCAGGAACAGCTCCCGACTTCCAAGGTCGCCAAGGCGTTCACCCACATCCAGGCTCCCCGGCTGCTCACCTCCGGTCGGCCTGCCGGCGCACCCGACCGGTTGGCACTGTCGGTATCGAGCGACTTCCCCGAAGCCGTCGAGCTCGTGACGCGACTGTACGACCAGTTCGGTTTCGACACAGTGGACAACAGCCCGCTGAGCGAATCCTGGCGCACCGGTCCGGGTCAACCTGCCTGGATCCGGCACGCGCATCAGAACCGCGACGAGTTGGCCCTCAATCTGAGACGAGCACGGCGCGTCATTCAGGCGTGACTCTGATCGACGCGTACCTCGCTCCGAGCGAAACGCGGGCCGCACGTGACGCTCGCACGAACACCACAGGGAGTCTCTGAAGCGCTATGGCGCGTACTGAGCCGGTCAGGGTGCGCGTCGGCGCACGGCCGGTAGCGTCACGATCGGCCCCCGAACAGGGCGAATGCGGTTCGGGTTGTGCCACATCCGGTCCACCATCAAGCGCTTTACTCAGCCGATCCTGCCGGCGACTAGGGCGGCCACATCGACGGCTAGTACTCCAACGTCACTTGGCCTGTCTGCGCTGGTAGTGGGCTCGGCGGGCTCGGGCTTGGGATGTTCGTCGCCAGATTGACCAGTGCAGGGTGTGTTCTGGCGGGAGCGATGCGGCGAGGACGAAGGCGTTGAGGAGTCGACGGATCTCGGCGACGGTCAACGCGATGATCTGCGGATCGGTGTCGGGCTGCTGAGCGGCGAGGATTGTCAGGACGGCCAGGGCGAGCATGGCCAGGGTGATGAACCGGTGCCAGCCGGTCCAGCCGCGGACCTGGTAGTGGTCCAGGCCGACCTGGCCTTTGCCGGTCTGGAACAACTCCTCGATGCTCCAGCGGGAACCGGCGACGGCCACGAGGGTGTGTAGCGGCACTGGGCGGGGTGACCAGCACAGGTAGAAGGCCAGCTCGCCAGTGGTGCGGTTGCGGCGGATCAGCAGCCACCGGTACTCATCCGGCCGGGTGACGGTGGTGATCCATGCCCACAGGTACTCGCGGGGACCTTTCGCTCCGGGTCCGCAGCTGTGCAGTTGCCACTCGGCGGTGGGGATCCGCTCGGCGAGGTCGTCAACGCGGATCAGGGTGCGGCCGTCGTTGACCGCCACGCGTCGGTCGCAACCGACCGCGAGGACGTAGCCGATCCCGCGATGTTCCAGGTTGTCGCGTAGGGCGGGATCGGCGCCGTAGACCTCGTCCCCGGTCACCCATGCGAACGGAACTCCGGCATCCAACGCGGCGGCGATCATCTGCCGAGCCAGAGCGGGCTTCGTGGCGAACTCGACGTCGTCCGGGACCCCGGCGGCGGCGAGGCGGTCGGGCTTGTCGCACCAGGTCGTCTCGGGTAGGTAGAGCCGGCGGTCGATCAGCGCCCGCCCGGCAGGTGTCACGTAGGCCAGGAACACTGCGACCTGACTGTTCTCGATCCGTCCGGCGGTGCCGGTGTACTGCCGCTGCACCCCGACCGATCACACGCCCTTCTTCAAGAGTCGGGTCGGGGACGAGGCGCCGTGCAGCGTTTCGGCTGTCGGTTTCCTCGTCCCCGCCCGCCGAACCGGACGTGCGCGTTCCCGCGCATCCGGCTCTCTACGTGATCACGATGGTTCAGGTGACGAGTTCGCTGACCTGTGCGACGAACGTAACGTCGTCGTGGCTGGTCTTGCGGAAACGAGCTCCCGCAGGGTCGACCACGTCGATGTTGAACGGTGTGCTGATCTGCGCTCCGCGGAAGCGGTAGCGCTCGACCCGCATCTTCGCCGGGTTGTAGAGGACGATGCCGTCCTCGGCGATCCGGTCGCTGCCGTAGTAGCTGCGGCGGATCTGGCCCCAGGTCAGGTGGGGGTGCTTACGGCGTAACCAGTAGATCATCCGCCACCAGGCATACCAGCCTAGGTAGGAGAACGTCTTCTTGGAGGCGCCGTAGCGGAAGTACGCGGCCCAGCCCCGCAGGATCGGGTTGATCTTCCGCAGCACCTCGTGCAGGGCGAGGGATGTGGTTCCACGCCCCGTCCACTTCTTGATCTTGTTCATGACCGCCGCCAGGGTGTCCTTGGACGGGTAGGTCAGCACCATCGGGCCTCGGTTCCACTGCTTGCGCTGGATGCGAAAGCCGAGGAAGTCGAAGCCGTTGTCGATGTGGGTGATCAGGGTCTTCTCTTCCGAGAGGGTCATCTTCACGTCGCGGGCCACGATCTCAGCGATCTCCTGCTTGACCTGCTCGGCTTCCTCCCTGGTGCCGTGCACGAGCACCACGAAGTCGTCGGCATAACGGATCAAGCGGTAGTTCGGCCGGCCCGTGCGGCGGCGGTGCTGCCGCCGCCACGGCGGGCTCATCTGCTCGTCCCAGACTTTGGCGAAATGCCGGTCCAGCACGGACAGGTAGATGTTGGCCAGCAGCGGGGAGATGACTCCGCCCTGCGGCGTGCCGGTCAGGCTCGCCGCGAAGCCACCATGCTGTTCGACGACCCCGGCCCGCAGGAACGCGCGGACCAGCCGCAGCACCTTCTTGTCGGCGATGCGTTCGCGCACCAGGCCCATGAGCACCTGGTGGTTGACGTTGTCGAAGCAAGCCTTGATGTCGCCCTCGACGATCCACTCGTAGGTCGACGGCTTGCGGGTGAAATGGTGGATCTCGGTGATAGCGTCCTGGGCCCGTCGTCCCGGCCGATACCCGTAACTGGACGGGTAGAAGTCGGCCTCGAAGATCGGTTCCAGGACCAACTTCAGCGCCATCTGCGCCACCCGGTCGCGCAGCGTTGGGATCCCCAGATAGCGGATCTTGCCGCCCTTCTTCGGGATCGCCGCCCGCCGCACCGGCAACGGGGAGAAGCTCCCGTCGCGCAGCGAGGACCGCAGGTCATCCAGGAACGGGATCAGCCCGTCGTCACGCGTGACGGCGAAGCGGGTCACCGAGTCGACCCCTGCGGTCATGGAGCCTTTGTTGCCTGCCACCCGCTCCCAGGCGTGCATCAGCGTCGCCCGGTCGCAGACCAAGTTGAAAACGTCGTCGAACCGGCGTGCCGGTTCGTTCCTTGCCCAACGGTGCAGCTTGCGTTGGTGTTCGAGTACCCGAGCCTCGGCCTGGCCGAACAACGGCCACTGCGAGGCTGGTGCGTCGCTGTTCAACGACGACCTCCTCCATGCCTGTCAAGATGCCGATCACGCTGCCGCCCTTCCCCATGTGCCGGGCTTTCCCCGGCTCGGAGTACTACGGCGACTCCGCCACGACCCGATGCCATCAGCGGGCGTCACGCCTGCCCGCCGGACGACCGGCAGCCGCCCGGAGAGGGCGACATCGAGCCGCTTCCCACGTTCACTGAGGACCTCTGCGACGGGGATCGGTGCCCAGCTTCACCCCGGCGGCATCGCCACGGACCGCACATCGCAGTCTTGGTCCGGGCCTCCCGCCGTCCACCGGATAGAGACGGCGGAAGAGGAGGAACCACAGGCTCGGGCTTCCTCCAGCACCACAGAGCGGCCCATCCACCAGGTTCGACAGACCGCTGACGACTCACGGGGCTTCAACCACTGGTTCAGATCTCCTTACACCTTCCCGTCCTAGCTAGCGGACACGTGCCGTCTGGTGGTGCCGACACGCTCCTACGTTGTCGAGACTGCTCCCAGCCTCACCCCTGACCCGGGGCTCGACCTGTCTCCAGCTTCAGCCGGTCACTGCGATGACCAGCGGCGGACTCCTCCTTCCGCACGGTTCCTCAGCGCCTCGTGGCGCACACCCGGTCTCGTCGGTCACCAGCACGGCGTCGGGATGGCCGAGCTGCTCGATCAGCCACTCACGCATGTCATCGCGGACGGCGTCGGGGTCCCACACCGCCGTGCGCAGCAGCCGCTGCATCGCTTGTGGATCACCGTGACCGGCCCGCTCCGCAAGCGACCAACACGTCTTTCGTTCGGCCTCCGACAGCAGCCCTTCTACGAACTGCCCGGCCGTCGCCCGCGGCTCGGCCCGCACGAACCGGCCCGCGACACGCGTCATCGCCTCGTCCAGGATGACCCGCCACCCGGCGGGGTCTACGCTGTGGCACGCGGCCACCGCACGATCTTCGATTGTCCTCACAAACCATCGATGATCAACGCGGTGGCCGTCTTCACGCCCGCGCCACGCCCAACGCCGAAGCCAAGTGACGTTGGAGTACTAGGCCACCGGTCAGTCCTTGTCTTCCTGCAAGGTCTACTACTGCCCGACACGGGAATCTGTTCGACCAGTGCTGGCACGTCCGTAGCCCGCTATTTGCCGCAGTTCGGGCATCGCTCGTCTACGGGTAGCGCCTGGGTGTTGGCCATCGTGCGGGACCGTGCACGGATTGCGAGCGCCGCGGCCAGGGTGGTTCCGCCCAGGAGGAATATGGCTGCGGTCGTTCCGATGATGACGCGGAAGTCGGCGTAATCAGCACCGACGACCGGGGCGATGTTTTCGGTCAGGGGGTACAGCCCCAACAGTCCGATCGGGGTGAGCAGGACAAGAAGAGCCCAAAGTCCTCGGGCATCACCGCGCAGCGACAGTACGATCGCGGCCAGCATGGCGGTCAGCAGGAGAACCGCGCCGGCTTCCGGAAGGAACGCGGCCCCGTAACTGAACCGGTAGAACCACGAACTTCTTCCGGACAGGATCCCAACTGCGATGAGGGCTGCCACCGATGCGACCGCCAAGGGCGTGAGGCGATGGCGTCGCGCCATCTGGGCGGGGAATGCCAGTGCCAGCAGGCCCAGCGTTACCTGGGGCACCAGAACGAACAAGTACGGGCGGGGCAGCTCAAACAGGGCGGCGACGGGCACCACCGCGGCGGTGAGGAACAGTGCCAGTCCGATGACAACTCGGACCCACCGCGCTGGAGCGATGACATGAACGACCGCCGCCAGCAGCCAACAGCCCCACACGACGATGCCAGTGGTAGCGAATGGTCCAAAGGCTGGCGCACCCCAACTGGCCGAAGTCGTGACCACCTCGGCGGTTCCCCAGAAACCCGCGAGAGCGGTCGCGGTCATGAAGCTGAAGACAGCGGCGAGACGTACGCCAGGTAAGAGGTCAGCGGCGCCGGCAGTGCGTAGGCGCTCACGGGCACCTCCAGCCAGCACATCCGCCGCATCGAAAATCGACGGCCAGCGGCGATCGGGCTCCGCCAAGTCGAGATAGGTACCGACGATTTCGCCGCCCCGCGCTTGGCGGTAGCCAGCGGGGTAAGCCCACAGCAGCTGCCGGTAACGGCGTTCCAAGTCCCTCATGCCAAACCTTCCAAGGCGCGTGGGGCAATGGGGCGGGCAGCGGGGGCCAAGGCACCCAGGCGGGCGGTCGCCGCCTCCACATTGCGCCGCAGGCGCTCAGTCTCAGTGGCGAGGGTGGCGTTGCCGGTTACGGAGAGGCGGTAGTAGCGGCGCTGACGGCCGTCAACGACCTCCTCTCGGTCGGCCTCAATGAGGCCGGCGTCCACCAATCGGTCAAGCGCGCCGTACAGGGTGCCAGGCCGCATGGAGAGCCGGCCCTCGGACAGGGCCGCCACCTCTTTGATGATCCCGTAACCATGCATAGGCGGGCCGGCGAGTGCGGTCAGGATCCAAAAGGTCGGTTCCCGCAGAGGTGCATCCACCTTCCCAATATATCGGGCACAAAGGTATGGCAAGGGCAAAACGTCGGCAACGTCTTGAGTTGAAGCTCTGCCTTGCTGCCCGCGGCGAAGGGCCGCATCGCAGCCGATGGCGTCGACCTGCGACGGCGGGGGCGGCATCCCGAGGGCGGCCGCCCCCGTCTGGCGGGTGTTGTCTGTCTACGCGGCGCGCTTGCGTCGGCGGGGGAGTAGTTCGGCGGCAGCTTCGGCTTTGGCGCGTTCGACGTCGAGTTCGGCGATGACCGAGGTGTAGACGTCGGTCATGGCGGCCGAGGAGTGGCCGAGGAGTTCCTGGATGTCCTTGAGGTCGGCACCGGCGGCTTTGAGAGGGCGGTTCGAAGATCGTTGAGTTGATCTATGCGTTGTGCCCGGTTGGAGGCATTCCGGCAGGTTCGTCAGTGTTAGCGATGGTCGATGGCGTCGGATGTGAGTCTTGGTCGTGACCGTCGGGCGGCTGTGGCGTTAGCCCGGTCATGGGTGATCGAAAGCGGTATCCCAGCGATGTCACCGACGAGCAGTGGGAGCTGATCGGGCCGTTTCTGCAGGCGTGGAAGGCCAAGCGGGTCGCGGTGTCGGTGTCGGGTCAGCAGGGCGACTACGACCTGCGGGAGATCGTGAACGCGATCTTCTACCAGAACCGGACCGGGTGTCAGTGGGCGTATCTGCCGCATGACCTGCCGCCGAAGTCCGCGACGTACTACTACTTCGCCCTGTGGCGTGACGACGGCACCGACCAGGTGATCCATGACCTGCTGCGCTGCCAGGCGCGGAGAAGGCCGGCCGCGCCGAGGATCCGAGCGCGGTGGTGCTGGACACCCAGTCGATCCGCGCGGCCAACCACGTGCCCGCGGCCACGACCGGCAAGGACGCCAGCAAGAAGGTTCCGGGGCGTAAGCGAGGCCTGGCCGTGGACGCGTTGGGGCTGGTCATCGCGGTCGTGGTGACCGCGGCGTCGGTCACCGACAACACCATCGGCATCCGGTTGCTCGACAAGGTCACCACGCACACCCCGACGGTCACCCGCGCGTGGGTCGACGCCGGGTTCAAACAGGACCTCGCGCTGCACGGGGCCGTCCTGGGTGTCGACGTCGAGGTCGTCAAACGCTCCGACACCCGGCCCGGGTTCGTACCGATCCGCAAACGGTGGATCGTGGAACAGGTCAACGGCACCCTGATGCTGCACCGACGCCTCGTGCGCGAGTACGAAAGCCGCCCGGAGTCATCGGTGTCCCGCACCCTCTGGGCATCGATGGCCAACATGGTGCGCCGGCTCACCGGCACGAGCACCCCGTCCTGGCGACACCGATGAACCTGACCACGGTCCTCGACCTGATCACCGAACGCGAAGCCGCCACCGACCAGACCGCGGCCCGGCTCCGCGAACAGATCAACGCGCTCACCGGCGAACTCGCCCGCGTCGAGGGCGAACTGGCCGACCTGGCAACCACCCGCACCACCCTGCGCGCCGTCACCGCCGCCGAGTTCACCGCCGACGACCCGACCATCGCCAGCGCCCCCTACCAGCAGATCCTGCACATCCTCGGCACCACGCCCACCGGCATGCGCGCCAAGGACATCTGCCTCGCGCTCGGCGTCGAGCCCTCACCGAAACACGTCGAAGGCACCCGCGCGAAGCTGAAACGCATGGTCAACCGCCAAGTCCTGACCGAAGACCAGCCCGGAGTGTTCGCCCTTATCCCGAAACGGACCTAAACCTCCGAACCGCCCTCTGACAACCCGACCCGCTCACAGCGGTCGCGTCAAGGGCACCACCCGCCCACCCGTGCCAGCTCGCCACGCACCTGTGACAGTCGCGGAATCTCTGTCACCGCTGACACGAAGAAACCTGTGACAGACACCTGTGCCGGCGCTATCAGCCTCGACCTTTGACACTCAGACGTCTCTCACAGTGCTGGTCAACGCGACGATCCACATCTCGGAACAGGTCGCGACCGGCCACGCCCGCCGCTTCTGTCAGTAACACACCGTGACTGACAGAAGTGGCGGGGCTTAGGAACACCTCGCGGACGCCCGGCGCCTGCGGATGTTCGTCCACCACGCCGAGCAGACCGGAAAAAAACACACCAACCGGGACGAAACACCGTCGAACCCCTGCCTGTGAGCGGCTGTGAGTGCGGCAAGTGTTCGCCAGGACTCACAAACTCCGGTTTGGGAGTGTCAGCGCTTCACGGCGCGGCGCGGAGCCGACAGCACATGAGCGAGCACACGCCGCACCAGCACAACCCTGCCGACCACATCGAGCCGGCCGACTCCACACTGATCGACCTGATCGCCGGCGACCCGCCGGTCCCGATCACGGTCTGGCGCACGGCACGTACCGGCACCGAACCCCACACCAGCCTGCCCACCCGTCTCGCCTACCGCCTCGTCGCCGCCTACAGCCGGCCCGGAGAGGCGGTCGTCGACCTCACCACCGACCACCCCCTGGCTGCGATCTGCGGCCGGGGCGGACGCCGACACCACCGCGCCTGGTTCACCGACGGCTCCGGCCTGCTTATCGGCCCGGCCACCACCGACCTGCCGGCGGCGACCGAGACTAACCCGCTGGCCACCTCGCACGAGCCGGAGGCCGGCGACAGCGATGGCGAGGAGCCGCCCGAACTGACCGAGTGGTTCGGGGACGACCTCACCGACCCCGACCTGTCCGGAATCGACACCGAGGCCGTCCGGCCGCCCGAGGACGGCCCCCTCGACGCGGCTACCAGCCTGGTGGTCGCCTGCTGGCCGCTGCACGAGGCGGACACGACCGCCCGGGTCCGGCTCGCCTGGCTCCTCGCCGCGTGTGCGCGGCTGCTGCGCCCCGGCGGCTGCCTCGTCCTCGTGGTCGGCGTGCCCGCCGGTACGCAGCCCACGCCGGAGGACTTCGGCCCGCTGGTGGCTGCCGCCTCCAGTGCCGGGCTCGGCTACCTGCAGCACATCGTCGCGGTCGAGGCCGACACCGACGGCGACCAGTTCGTCTACCACGTCGTCACCGACGAGGAACTGCTCACCCTGGCCCACGCCAACCCCGAACAGTGGGCGGTGGCTCACCTGCGGGTGCACGCTGACCTGCTGGTCTTCACCCCACGACAGGCCCCGTCGACCGAGTCGCGACGACGCGGCAACGGCGGTGGTCGCCGTGCCTGAGCACACCGCCCCCGGGCAACCCGACCCGCACGAGCCGGACACCACCAGCCCCGCCACCGGCGAGGACTACCCGGGCCGGCACCGGGAGTACGAGGGCCGCCACCGCGCCGACCCCGAGGGCCTGTCGGTCTGGGCCACCGCCCAGTCGACCGGCCCGGTGCAACGGCGCGGCCGGTATCTGCAGGAGTCGGTCAAGCACCCTGCCCGGATGCTGCCGGCGATCGCCGCCCATGCGATCGGCGCCTACACCCAGCCCGGTGACCTGGTCCTGGATCCGATGTGCGGGATCGGCACCACCTTGGTCGAGGCGGTCCACGCCGGCCGCGACGCCTTCGGCATCGAGTACGAGCCACAGTGGAGCAACATCGCCGACGCCAACATCCGCCACGCCCACGACCAGGGTGCCAGTGGACGGGCGTCGGTGATCCGCGGCGACGCGACCCGACTGATGTCGCTCGTACCGAAGGCCCTCACCGGCCAGGTGGCACTCGTGGTCACCTCCCCGCCGTACGGGCCCACGGTGCACGGACTGGTCCGCCCCGGCGAGGGCGGGGTCGTCAAGTACGACGACCGGTATGGGGAGGACAAGGGCAACCTCGCCTACCGCGACCTCACCGGCTTGGCCGGCGGGTTCGCGCAGATCCTGCGCGGCTGCGCCACCCTGCTGCGGCCGGGCGGCGTGGTCTTGGTCACCGCGAGGCCGTGGCGCAAGCGAGGAGAGCTGGTCGACCTGCCCAGCGCCGTCATCGCGGCCGGTCTCCGTGCCGGCCTCGTCCCGATCGAGCGGTGTGTGGCGCTGCTCGCGGCGGTCCGCGACGGGCACCTCGTCGCCCGCCCCAGCTTCTTCCAGCTCCAGCAGGTGCGGAAGGCGAGGGCCGGCGGGGTGCCGATGCACCTCATCGCCCACGAAGACGTCCTGATCTTCACCAAACGGCCATCGCCAGTGGACGGAACTGGGGTGGTCGCGTGAGCGCACCCACCCACCGCTACCTGTCCCTGGGCGCAGGCGTGCAGAGCACCACGCTCCTGCTGCTCGCCGCCCGGGGCACGATCCCCGGGTTCGACGCGGCGATCTTCGCCGACACGTCCTGGGAACCGGCTGCGGTCTACCGCCATCTGGACCGGTTGACAGGCATCGCCCAGGCAGCCGGCATCGAGGTCGTGCGCGTCAGCACCGGAGACATCCGGGCTGACGCGCTCGACCCCGAGCACCGCTTCGCGTCCATGCCCCTGTTCACGCTCGGGCCGAACGGTCAGCGGGGCATGGCCCGCCGGCAGTGCACCTCCGAGTACAAGATCAAACCGATCAAGGTGGAGGTGCGGCGCCGGCTCGGCTACCCGCACCCGACGCGGGTGCCGGCCGGGGTGCGGGCGCAGATGGCGATCGGGATCAGCCTGGACGAGATCGGCCGCGCCCGGGATTCGGACGTCGGCTACATGCACAACGTCCACCCGTTGCTCGACCTGGGCTGGCGGCGGACCGACTGTCTCCGTTACCTGGCCGACCAAGGCCTCGGAGACACCCCGAAGTCGTCGTGCGTGGGGTGCCCCTTCCACGACGACGGCTTCTGGGCTGGCCTGCGGGCGAACAGCCCCGCGGAGTGGGCCGACGCGGTCGCCTTCGACCGGGCGATCCGCCACGGCTCCGCGAAGGCAAATGTGCAGGGGCACCCGCTGCGCGGGCAGTTCTTCCTGCACCGAGCCCGAGTGCCGCTCGACGAGGTAGTGCTGCGCCCACGCCCACGGCCGGCGGATTCTCCTGGCTGTGGGCCGTGGACTTGCCCGCACGACGCGACGGCACCTGCCGCCGCGGGGCGTGGGGAGGTGGCGTGAACGGTGAAGCCACCGCCGCACCACGAGTCGGTTCCCTGTGCAGCGGGTACGGCGGGCTCGACCTGGCCGTCGAGCTGGTGCTCGGCGGCCGGCTCGCCTGGTACGCCGAGACCGACCGACACGCCGCCACCGTTCTCGCCCATCACTGGCCCGGTATCCCGAACCTCGGCGATATCAGCGTCGTCGACTGGGCCCAGGTCGAACCCGTCGACATCCTCACCGCCGGATTCCCCTGCCAGGACATCAGCAACGCCGGCAAACGCGTCGGCATCACCGGTGAGCACTCCAGCGTCTGGAACCACGTCGCTGCAGCCGTTCGCGTCCTACGACCGCACCTGCTGTTCGTGGAGAACGTCGCCGCCCTCCTACGACGAGGACTCGACGTCGTCCACGCCGACCTGGCCGAGATCGGGTACGACACGAGCTGGCTATGCCTACGCGCATCCGACATCGGCGCAGCCCACCGCCGCGACCGGCTGTTCCTGCTGGCCACCCCCACCGGCCGTCTGGGAGGGGGTGCGGACGTTGCCGACACCGTGCGCCCGTGATGGCAAGGGCCCCGGCCACCAGTACGGGCTGCACGGTGGGAGCTGTTGCTCGGCCGGCCGGTGCCGGAGCCGACCCAACCAGGGCGGCACGGCAAACCGGTGCTGGCGCCGCCGTTCGTGGAATGGCTCATGGGCCTCGACCGGCAGTGGGTGACTGACCCGGTGCTCGCGTTGCCGCGCACCGGGGCGCTGCGGGTCCTCGGCAACGGCGTCGTCCCGCAACAGGCAGCCGCCGCGTTGCGGATGCTGCTGTGTCCGCACCGGTGGGCGGTGCCATCATGACCGATCCCACCTTGCTGGACGCCTACCGGTACCGGAAGGTCGGCCCGGTCGAGCTGTATCTCGGCGACGCCCGGCAGGTGCTCGCCGCGATGCCCGACGGCAGCGTCGACAGCATCGTGACCAGCCCGCCGTTCTGGTCGCTGCGGGACTACGGCACCGGTGCGTGGCACGGCGGCACCCCCGCTACCTGCCGGGCATCGCCGCGGCGGCGCTTCGTGCCGCCGGTGCGGGGCGACGTGGGCAGACCCGCAGTACGGGCTGGAACCCACCGTGGGCGAGTACGTCGACCGCCTGGTGGGCGTGTTCGACGAGGCGATGCGGGTGCTCAAACCCGCCGGGACGCTGTGGCTGAACCTCGGCGACAGCTACACCGGCGGTACCCGTCGCGCCCACGACACCAGGGGCGGAATCATCGGAACACCGGTGATGTCCGCGCTGTTGCCGGCGAAGAACCTGATCGGCGTGCCCTGGCGGACCGCGTTCGCACTGCAGGCGCGCGGCTGGCGGCTGCGTAACGCGGTCATCTGGTCGAAGACCAACCCGATGCCCGAGTCCGTGACCGACCGGCTCAGCACCGGCTACGAACTGCTGTTCCTGCTCACCAGGTCCCATTCCTACTACTTCGACCTTGACCCGATCCGGATCCCGCTCGTCCGGCCGGAGGCCGCCGACGGAACCCGGATCATCGGCGGGGCACGCAAGGGCCGCATCGGCGGGATCGGCGCGACCGCCCGCCGCCGCGGCGCCACCGCGTACGGCGCCGGTAAGTACGGCGCCGAGGAGGTACAGGTCGAGCCTCGGGCTGGGCGGGGCAACCTCGTCCCGCTCGGGCACGCTCACACCGCCGCCCATCCGAAGGGACGCAACCCGGGGGATGTGTGGCGGATCGCGACCCGCCCCTACCGGGGGTCGCATGTGGCCCCCTTTCCGATCGACCTGCCGCTACGGGCGATCGCGGCCGGCTGCCCACCCGGCGGTGTCGTTCTGGATCCGTTCTCCGGCGCCGGGACGACCGGGCTCGCCGCGCTGCAGCTCGGCCGCCGCTATGTGGGGGTCGACATCAGCGCCGCGTTCCACGACGAGGCGCTGACCCGGCTCGCCCCGCATCTGCCCGACGACGTGCCGATCGAGGAGAGCGGGTGAGCCTACGGACGGTGCCGGTCACGTTCGCCGAAGCCTGCGGCTTCGTCGCGGACTGGCACCGGCATCATCGGCCCCCGCGGGGTCACAAGTTCAGCGTCGGCGTGGCCCGCGACGACGTCCTGGTCGGCGTGGCCGTCGTCGGGCGTCCCGTCGCGAGCAGGCTAGACGACGGGATGACACTCGAGGTCACCAGAGTGGCCACGGACGGCACTCGTAACGCCTGCTCCCTGCTCTACGCGGCGGCGTGGAAGGCCGCCCGGGCGTTGGGCTACCGACGTCTGGTCACCTACACGCAGGACGCAGAGAGCGGGGCCAGCCTGCGGGCGGCCGGGTGGCGCGTGGTCGCCTCCCGGCCGGCGCAGCCGGGCTGGTCACGACCGAGCCGCCCCCGTGTCGACCACGGCACCGCCGAGATCGACCGACGTCGGTGGGAGCCGACCGAGCCAACCGGCTGACCATCACACCAGCAAACCTCACCATCCCGAGAGCCCGCCACCACCACGGTGGCGGGCTCTCTCCCTCTTTGCGCAAAAGGACCAAATCCCATGGACAGCAGAAAGGCCAGCACTCCCGCGGAGGATTCGCCGGTGTGGACCGTTGCGGGCATCCGGGCGCTCGGAGCGGTCACGGACGTCGCGACAGTCGGCGAGATCTTCGGCATGTCCCGCAGCACCGCCTACGAGCTGGCGCGCCGCGACCGCCTGCCGGTGCCGGTGTTGCGGGTCGGCTCCCGCTACCGGGTCTCCGTCGCCGCGATCCTGGCCGCCCTCGGCGTCCCCAGCGACCCCCCGGCGTCGCCGCCGCCCGCGACTTGATCACCCGGCCAAAACGAGCGGTGATCACCACCCACCGGACACCCGACAATCCGATGCTCGCCAGACGGCGGCGTCGGCGAGGAGAGAACTCGTCATGGCAGACGGATCCATCACCAAACGCTGCGGTTGCCGACAGAACGGCAAACGCCTCGGCGCCCAGTGCCCCAAGCTGCGCCGCGGCAACGGGTGGAACCCCCACCACGGCACCTGGCGCTACCAGCTCGAACTCCCCCTCGACGCCGACAACGGGCGGCGGCAGCTGCGCCGCACCGGGTTCGACACCCGCGAGGAGGCCGCCGCCGAACGCGACCACGTCCGCGCGCTGCTCGACCTCGCCGGCCGCGACGAGATCCAGCGCCGGCGAATCGCCGACCTGCTGCAGGCGTGCAAGCCCAACCAGCCGCTGCCGGACCGCGACCACGTGGCCCGCCGCATCCGCGCAGACGTGCCCGCCGACACCCGACTCACCCTCGGCGAGTACCTCGCCGAGTGGATCACCAACCGGGTCAGGTTGGCACCCGCGACCCGGCGCAGCTACCAGGACCACATCACCAAGTACTGGACCCCTCATCTGGGGCAGGTGGCGTTGCAGGAACTCACCGCCGCGCACATCGAGTCGGTCTTCGCCACGATCGAGGCCCGCAACGACGAGATCCGCGCCGCGAAAGCCAGCCCCGTGAGGGAGATCCGGGACACCGTGAAGGGGATCCGCACGGTCGGCGACGCCAGCCAGCAGCGGATCCTCGCGACCCTGCGCAAGGCCCTCAACGACGCCCGCCGGCTGTACCACCACAAGCTGGTCGACCACAATCCCGCCGAATCCGTCGAGCTAGGGTCAGGCAGATCGCCGAAACCCCGGCTCTGGACCGACGCGGCGGTCAACCGGTGGCGCCGCACCCGACAGCGGCCCAGCCCGGTCATGGTCTGGACGCCCGTCCAGGCGGGCGAGTTCCTCGACTTCGCCGAAGCCGAGGACCCCGAGCTGTACGCCCTGTTCGACGTGGCGATCCACCGGGGCCCGCGCAGGGGCGAGCTGTGCGGTCTGCACGACTACGACGTCGACCTGGATGCGGCGGCGATCACCATCACCGGCCAACGCACCAGCGTCGGCTACCAGGTGATCGAGAAAGGGGTGAAGTCGGCGGCCGGGGACCGGATCGTTGACCTCGGCGACGAGACCGTCACAAGTCTGCGCCGGTACCTTTTTCGCCGGGCGGCGTGGAAGGTCGTCGCCGGCGACGCCTGGGCCGACAGCGACATCTTCTTCGTCCGCAAACGCGACGGCCAACCCTGGCACCCGGAAACGGTCACCGGCCGATTCGACCGGCTCGTCGAACGCAGCGGCCTGCCGCCTGTACGGTTCCACGACCTCAGGCACATCGCCGCGACCCTGATGCTCGCCGCCGGAGCCAGCATCAAGGAAATCCAGGACACCCTCGGCCACTCCTCCTACAAGATGACCGCCGATATCTACACCTCCGTCCTCGCGGAGCTGAAAAAGACAACCGCCGAGGCCACGATCAAGCTCATCCCTCGCAGAAACCGACCGAAGGCTGCATAACGCCACGTCGACGCGCCACCGCTGGCCGGCACCCCGACTGATCAGTGTCGCCGGCCAGCGACGGCGTTGAGCCTTCGACATCGCGGGTCTTACTGGTCTTCAGGCCGTCACTGATGCCAGCGCCTCTGAGCCTTGACGCGACCTGAAAGCTACGTCGGCCCGCATCTCCGGGTGTCGCGGCAGCGGCGCGAGAAATGCCGCGCGGGATCTCGCGGCGGTCGGCACAGTGGTGTCGTGTTCGACGAAGCTCCCACGGTCTATGCCGACGAGTCCAGCAACTCCGGGGAGAACCTCCTCGATCCGTATCAGCCGGTGTTCGCCGTGGCCGCCGTGCGCTTGAGCGCCGTCGATGCGCAGGCGATGGTGCAGTCC
This sequence comes from Micromonospora tarapacensis, assembly GCF_019697375.1. Taxonomy (NCBI): domain Bacteria; kingdom Bacillati; phylum Actinomycetota; class Actinomycetes; order Micromonosporales; family Micromonosporaceae; genus Micromonospora; species Micromonospora tarapacensis. The sequence goes on from NZ_JAHCDI010000004.1 coordinate 5,413,037, forward strand.
GTGCTGGACGCGGTGCCGCCGCGGCAGGGCGAGCCGAAGTACGGGTCGCTGGCGAAGAGCTGGCAGGGCCAGGCGGCGCTCATGTCGGTACTGCCGACCCTGGGGGAAGATGTTGCGAGCGCGTTCGTCGCGCACAAGCGATTCATGATCATCTCGAAGATGATCGACTGTCTCGTGGTCGAGCTGGCATGGGCGGACGGCTACGACATGTACGCGGACGGTTCCGCAGTCGGGCTGGCGAACCTCATGCACCTGGCCGGTCCCGTGCTCGGTGACGAAAGCGCCTACGAGTCGATGCTGGCGACCTTCGTCAACGCGATCCGGCCCAACCAGCCGACCGTCCTTGACGATCTGTTCGATGCGGTCGAGGCGTACCGCCGGACAACCCGGGACGGCCTCGACACGCATGTCGGCCTTCTGCTCGCTGCGCGTTGGCACGCCCAGGATCTCGTCAACCTCATCGACGCTCGCAAGATCCGCGATGTTCTCGACCCCGCCGTTCCGTGCCTGATCGAGCTGTGCCGTCACGTCGGGGCGGCCATCGGCGAGTTCCACCTGGTGCACGACTCGTCGAAGACGATCAACCGGCACCTGCCGTTGCTGCTGTCGCTCGACCAGGTCCCGGCGGTCACGCCCGGCCTCCCGGCACAGGCGTTGCCGGTCGTTGACATCACCTTCGCCGACAGCAGCACGACGCCGCAGTTGATCATCGCTGACTGGGTGGCAGGTGCCGTCCGCCAGGTCGGCCAAGCGCGGGCGACGGGCACCGACGAGGATTCGTTCGTTGCGCAGCTCGTCCCCCTCGCGGAGCGATGGACGATCGGCGGGGTGTGGCCGAACAAGGATCTGATCACGATGCCGCGACGCATCTGATCCCGGTCGTCGCACCGCGTCCCGCCTCGTGGACTCACCCGGTGCCGGGGCTGCACCGTGATCAGTTGGCGCTGGCCTTCTGCGGTCACGACCGGGCGAGGTAACGGATCCCTTCCCGTTCAGGGCGAAGATCCGAGGCCCAGGGGACTTGCCCCTCACGGCTCTCAGAACCCGATCTGTCGCACCCCCTGGGTAGCGTGGTCGTCCAACCAGGTGCGAGCTCTGCCCGGGTCGAGGGTGAACGCGGGCGTAGCCGCGGCGAGTTGAGGAGGAAGGTGGTCGAGGCAGTGCGTGGTGTGCCCGCCCCGCCCCACCGGGCGGCGCCGAGTCTGGTGGCGAACTTCCTGCCGGTCCGGTTCCACGGACAGGCGTTCCACGCGGGCGTTGTCCCGTTCGACTCGCGGGAGCGGCTCCACGGGCTCCGTGCCGAGTTGCAGGGGACGCACGTGGTGGCCCGCGAGGGCAACCAGATCGTGTGCGTGCCGCTGACTGCGGACTCCCGGCTCGTCGGCACCGAGGAGAAGTTCGCGATCAACGACTTCCGCCATCTCACCATGCGCCTGGTACGCGAGGCGTTGGTCAACGAGGTCATCGGGATGGGGTACCGGCTTCGCTCGTTCAAGCAGCCCTGCTTCGTGTCCCGATTTCGCCAGCAGGATCTGCTCGCTCAGTGTGCGGGCGACCAGCGGGAGGCGCTCGCTGGTGTGCACGTGTTTCCGCAGTACCGTCTCGACGCGCGGGCCAACGGCCCGTCGGCGAGGATGGGCATCGTCGTGGGCCTGAAGACCAGGTACGAGTTCGACCTCACCGTGCGGGAGTTGCTCGACCGCGGGTTCGGTGTCGAGGGCCGGTACGTCCTCGCCCGGACCGGCGAGGTGCCGTTCCACCCGCATCTCGACGAGTGCGCCTACCGCAAGCTGGTCGGGGCGGTCGAGTCGGTGCGCACCGGGCGGTTGCATCTGCGTGACGCTCCGGCGGTGTCGGAGGTCGATGCTGGCGAGGCGTGGCTGGAGGGGCGTCTCGACACCTTTCAGGACGTCGTCGCCTTCCTCACCGGTGGACGCCAGGGGCCGCTGCTGGAACGGCTGGATGAGGAGGCCTTCGCTCTGACCGGGGCCGAGGGGCGCCTCGGACGGATCACCGCGCTGGCCAGACGGCTCGCGCGAGGCGGGCCCCTGCGGATCGCCGCAGACGTCGAGGTCGAGGTCGGGGTGCCTCTGGGAAACGGCTCGACCGGAAGCAGCGGCGGTCACGTGCGGTCGACGCCGTTCGCGGAGCCGACCTTCGTCTTCGACCCGGGCGGCGGCAAGACCGACAAGTCGGCCCAACGAGGGCTGACACGGCTGGGCCCGTTCGACTCCGAGTCGTTCTCGCCTCGCCGGCCGCGGATCCTCGTCATGACTCCCCGGGCGTACCAGGGCAGCGTCGAGGTCTTCATGAACCAGTTCCGGCGCGGGGTCCCGAACGCCAAGGTGTTCACGGAGGGCTTCGCCCGCAAGTACCGCCTCACCGACTGCGACATCCGTATCGAGGCCTTCGATGCCACAGGCCCCCGCGACGCGACCGCCTACCGCGACGCGTGTCTCGCCGCCCTGGACCGCGACGAGAAGCCACATCTGGCGATCGTGATTACCAGCGAGGCGCAGCAGGACCTACAAGGGGACGACAGCCCGTACCTCGTGGCGAAATCCACGCTGATGGGCCAGGGCGTCCCCGTCCAGGAGATCCAGTACGAGACGATCGGACGTGGCGACATCGCGTATCCGCTGGACAGCATGGCGCTGCAGTGTTACGCGAAGCTGGGCGGCATCCCGTTCGTGATCGCCGCCCCGGGCACGATCATGCACGAGCTGGTGATCGGCATCGGCAGCGCGCACATCAAGGCGAGCCGGTTCAGCGCCCCCGAGCGGGTCGTCGGAATCACCACCGTCTTCAGCGCTGACGGCAACTACCTGCTGTCCAACATGTCTCGCGAGGCCGACTACGACCGATACCCCGAGGAACTTCTGCGCGCCTTGCGCGTCTGCATCGACGAGGTGAAGACCCGCAACGCCTGGCGGCCCGAGGACGCGATCCGGCTGATCTTCCACGTCTTCAAGCCGCTCAAGGACACCGAGGCCGACGCCGTGAAGAACCTCGTCTCCGGGCTGCTCGCCGAGTTCCGTGCCGTGCAGTTCGCGTTCGTGCACGTCAGCGAAGAGCACGACTGGTACCTGTTCGACACCGCCGCGCAGGGTATCGGCAACACCGCGATGCCCTCGGGGCGCCGCCAGCCGAAAGGCCGCTACGTCCCCCAACGCGGGCACGCCGTGACGATCAGCTCCTGCGAGGTGCTGCTGACCGTCGCCGGGCCGTACGACATCAAGCGGCCCACGCACGGGCTGCCCCGGCCGCTGCTGCTCAAGCTGCACCGGGCGTCGACGTTCACCGACATCGAGTACCTGGCCGGTCAGGCGTTCCGGTTCACCGCGATGTCGTGGCGGCGGTTCTACCCGTCGAGGTCCCCGGTCACGATCATGTACTCCGACCTGATCGCGTCCCTGCTCGGCCAGCTCCGGCACGTCCGTAACTGGAACGCCGACATCCTGCGCACCTCATTCCGGACCAGCAGGTGGTTCCTATGACGAACCATGAACCCGGCGCGCACACGGTCGTCGGCGCACAGCTCGCCGACCAGATGGCCGCCCTCGACCGGCACCTTAGTCCCGCCAACAAGCCCGGGGATCTCGACGGGCTCTTCGCCCACCACATCCTGAACGGCGTCGACGTGTCGTTCGCCTGGGAGGTGAACCCGCTGACTACGCAATGGCTCGACGACCACACCGACAGGCTGCGCCACGCACCAGGGCTCGCCGTCCTCGGGTTCGCCCTGCACGACCACAGGTCCCACCACGACCTCGGTACACACGAACGCCTGGTGGACGGCCTGCGCGACCTGATGCGTCGCGACCCGTTCCCCGCCGACCGAACGACCTTCGCCACTGACCGGCGACAGTTGCTCGGCATCACCCTCGCCGCGCTCGTCACCCAGGACGCGCTGCCGGCGTTTCGCAGCTGGCTTCTCGAGATCCTGCCCGACTCCCGGTTCCGCGCCGACGACCCCCGCACCGACCTCGCGCGCCGTCACGCACTCGCCGTTCTGACCGACGACCCCGCGCAGCTCGGCAGTGTGACCAGTATCAAGAGCTTGCCCGAGCTTTCCATGGTGCACTGGATGTCGATCGTCGGCGCAGCGCGACTTGCCGACCCGGCCGCCGATCTGCATTTCATCCAGCGCCGGATCCTCACCGGCCTTCTGCGCACCGACGTCGGCGACCTGTCCACCTGCGACGCAGCCCTGGTACGCGCAGCCGCCGGCCGGATCATCGACGCCAGCATCGACAGCACGATCCTCACTCGCAGCCACGTCGGCGTCGTACTTCGCCGCTTCCCGGCCGCGATGAAGCGCTGGCGCTGGGACGATCCGGACGACGTCCGGCACCCGGTCCGCTGGGAGGTCGGCTCCGAACGCGAGATCCAGGACATCGTCTGGATCATGCTCCGGTCCGTGTTCAGTGACCTCGTCGATGAAGAGCCGTTGCCGCGGCTCGGTCACAGCTCCTACCGAGCGGACTTCGGAATCCCGCGCCTCGGCGTGCTCATCGAGCTCAAGTACGTGCGCTCGGCCGCCGAGTTCAAGAAAGTTGAAAAGGAGATTCTCGAGGACTCCATCGCCTACCTGCGCGACCGCGGCACCTACACGAAGCTCATCGTCTTCATCTACGACGCCTCGGCCTCCAGCCAGGAACACGACATCACCACCGCAGCGCTTCTTGAACGTGACGACATCATCGACGTGATCATCGTGTCCCGTCCCAGTCAGCTTCCCGCGCCGGGTACCGTGACGGCGACGCCAGCCGCTACACCCCGCCGAACCCGAAGCCAACGTACTCAGGGCTCACCCTGACCGTTTACCCACGTCGTGGGTCCAACTGCTCTTCAGGGGCGCCCGGCTTTTGGTCGGATGCGTTGCCCTGCCGGATCAGCTGATGGCGCTGCCGTTCACCTGTTGCTATTCGTGTCCCGTGGAATCGATACAACGGGTGCTGCCCATAATCGAGGGGCGACGGCACCGAGCATCGCGGAGCTTGACTGTTCCGGTTTTGGAGGCCGAGTCACTGCATGTGGGCGCGGCGGGACACGGACCAGGGCGATCGAGCCGTAGGGTGCGACGACGTGACGGGCATTGACGCGCTCCAGACGACAGGTATGACGGAGACGTCGGCGTACGAGGTGGAGGTCAAGTACCGGATCGGTGATCTCGCCGCGTTGGAGGCGGCCCTCGCCGTACGCGGCGTCGTCCTGTCGGCGCCGGCAGACCAGGATGATCAGGCGTACGCGCCGGTCGGCTGGGAGTACGGCCAGTCGAAGATCGGGGTACCGTTCGCCCGTCTGCGCACCGAGCGGGGGCGGCATCTGTTGACGGTGAAGACGCCGGTGGCCAACGAGCTGTCGTGTGTCGAGCACGAGACCGAGGTGGCCGATCGGAAGCAGATGGACGCCGCGATCCGGCAGATGGGTTTCTACCCGACGGTCCGCATCCGCAAGGCCCGCAGGACGGCGACGTTCGGGTTGATGTCGTTGTGCGTTGACGAGGTGGACGGCCTTGGGGCGTTTGTGGAGATCGAGCGGATCGTCACCGACGGCGAGGCGGGTGAGCGGATCCAGGCCGACCTCAACCGGTTCGCCGCCACGCTAGACGTGTCCCTGGAACGCACCACCGACACGTACGACTCGCTGATCCGAGCGGCACGGGCGAGGGTTTAGAACAGGGTCGCCGGCTCGACCACCGGCGAAGTGGGCCGTACGTCGAGGGTGTGGACCTGCAGGTCCAGGTCGAGGGTGACCGCCGCGTGGTCGGTGAGGCGCTGTTCGCGGGGCTCCTGCAGGTAGCTGCCGCCGCACAGCCGGTCGCGCAGAGCCGTGCCGACGTGCAGGTAGTCGAAGCGGTAGCCGTTGCCGGCCCGGCCGAACCAGCTGTGCTGCTGTGCTCCAGGGGCGAGGTGGTCGTGTACGTCTGTGAGTTCGGCGGCGGTCAGGGCGTCGAACAGGTCGTACTCGAATGACAGCCACACCCCGGGGTAGGTGGGCTGGTGGTCGCGGGGGATGACGTTGTAGTCCCCGCCGAGCACCAGGTGCGCCCGCTCGCTGGCTGTCAGGTCACCGATCACGGTGACGAGGGAGGCGACGAAGGCCCGCTTACGTTCGACCTTGGCCTTTGCGCGGTCGCTGGAGGGCACGTAGACGCCGAGGACGGTGACCGGTGGGTCGGTGTGGACGGTAGCGGCGACGGCCCGGCCGGGGATGCTCAGCCCGGCGGTGATGTCCGGGCGGACGGTGACGGGCACCCGGCTGATCATGGCCGTGCCGCGGTCGCCGGGCAGGGGTGGGTGGTGCACCTGGTAGCCGGCGCGGCGGAAGCAGTCGAGCAGGTGGGTGGTGCCGTCGCCGCTGCTGGTCTCGGTGAGCAGGAGGATCTGCTCGGGGCGGCCGGTGAGCCACCGCAGCAGCGCGTCGGCGCGCCGCCGGGAGGTGGCCTGGATGTTCAGGGTCAGGATCGATAGCACGGCGTCGAGTCTTCACGCCGCGAGGCGGCGGGCGAGCAACGGGGCCAGCGTGTCGAGGATGGCGGAGACGACCTGCTCGGGGGTTCGGCTGCGGCAGTCGACCTTCGCCTGGTGCCACGACTGGCGGTCGAGAAAGTCGAACGCCTGCTGGTAGAGCTGCAACTCGCGTTCGGGTGTGCCGGTGGCCTCCAGCCGGGTCAGTCGCCGGCGCGCGGCGAGCCGGCCGGCGATGACCTGCGGGTCGTCGACCAGGTAGAGGGAGATGGCCGGTTGCAGGACGTACCGGTTGTAGCTCCAGATCTCGCGGAGGTCGACCGCGTCGACGCGTTGCAGCACCAGTGAGGACTGGACGTACCGGTCGGTGATGACGATGCTGCCGGCGTCGAGGGCGGGGATGATCTCGTCTTCGACGTGCGTGGTGCGGTCGGCGGCGATCGCGAGCGCGAGGGCACGCCCGTGGATGACGGCCTCGGCCTCGCGGAGCAGTTCTCCCAGGCGGGTGCGGGTGGGTTCGGTCGTCAGGTGTACGGGTTGATCGGCACGGTGGCGTAGCCGCTCGGCCAGCAGTCCCGCGATGGTGGTCTTGCCGACGCCGTTGGGTCCCTCGATCACGATCAACACGGCAGGTCAGGCTCCCGCGGACGGGATCGGGATTAGCGGGAGCCGGATCGCCTCGGGTGGGCACTGTTCGGTGTCCGGGGCGCCGATGCGTTGGCCGGCGGCGATCACCGCGGCGGGGCAGCCCTTGCCGCAGGAGGCGTTGATCGCGCACGCCCCGCAGGTCGGGTTGGCTCCGACCTGGTAGCGGTCGTGGAAGCGGTAGCGGTCGAGGGCGTCGGCGATTTCCCCGTCGAGGATGTTGCCGACCAGGAACTCGCGGTCGGCGTGTGGGGATTGGGGGGTGCGGGCGGCGAAGACGAGGTAGGGGCAGACGGCGGTGTCGCCGTTGGCGAACACGTAGATCAGGGTGCCGGCGTCGCAGCCTGACAGCGGCCGGGTGTCGTTGGGGAACCGGATCGGCACCAGCTCGACCCGGTCGGCCAGGGGCGCGGTGGCGGCGGCGATGGCCCGCATTGTCTGCTCCGGGGCGGCGAGCCGCCCGTGGGACTTCACGCCCCGGCCGAAGCTCGACAGCGGGTTCATCAGCACGTACGCGGCACCCAAGTCGGCGGCGAACGCGCACAGCTCGGTGAACTCCTGCGGGCGGGTGAGCACGTTGGGCGTCGACAGGATCCCGTGTAGCAGGCCCGCGTCGGCGAACCGTTGTGTGGTCTCCCGGGTGACGGCGAAGGAGTCGCGGTTGCCCCGGAACCGGCCGTGCGAGGAGGGCCGAAATCCGTCGAAGCTGACGTTGACCCGCACGTTGCCCAGCTCGGCGAGGGCGGTGATCTGCTCGTCGCTGGTCAGGGTGGCGTTCGTGCAGATCTTCACGGGTAGGTCCATCCGTGCCGTGGCCGCGCAGATCTCCAGCAGGTGCGGGTGCGCGAACGGCTCACCGCCGGTCAACGTCAACCGGGTCACCTGCGCCCGCCGCAGCCGGGGCAGCACGGTCTCGACCATGTCGTGGAGCGCGATGTCCGCGCCGACCTGGGTGGAGGAGACAAAGCAGTGAGCGCAATGCAGGTTGCACCGCTCCGTGATCTGCACCAGCGCCTTGCGCTCACCGTCGTCGACGGACGTGCGGAAGTAGCAGGAACTGGCGTGGGTCTCGACGACCAGACGCTTACTCATGAACCCCTCCCAGCGCCCACCCGCTCGCAGGAGGCGCCGAAACCGCCTCGCCAACCTCGCGGGACTACCTCGTCCAGTAACCCGGCATCTACTCGTGTCGAACACCCTCGACGCCGATAACCGACACCGACCAGGTCGGCCGCGACCGCCGGAATCCGCGCTAATTCCTTGCGTCGACAGTGTTCGACGCCCAGTCGCCGACCAAGACTGAGCTCCGGCGTTATCGATCACCGCGACGCCACGACCTATTAGGTCCGGCGCTGGCCAGTTACTGCCAGAGCCCGCCGGGTCCCCACCGTCGGCGGAGCCGCTGGCACACGTCATCTGCGACTCAGAGGGAGGCAGGGTGCGACTCGATGCGTCGGCCGGGGGGCCGTCTGGGGCTGGCCTGCCCGCTCGCCTGGTGCGGGTGTGCCTGGCACTGGCCGCTGGGGTGGCAACGGTCGGCCTAGGAACGGCGACATGGGCGCTTGCGCAATCACCGGGGCCCGTTCCGGCGGCGGCCGGTTTGGTGCTGGTATGCGCGGCGGCGGCCAGCATAGCGATCACTGCCGGCGCGGCCGTTTGCGTGCATCGACTCGCCCGAGCGCAAGTAAGCACCAAGGTGGGCGCCTCACCTGCTGCAGGCCAGCCCGTGGTGGGGCAGCAGGTAGAGGTGTATGTCGGCCTCGCCCGTCGGTTGCAGGGCCTGGTGCACCGGGAGATCCAGCTGCTGGATGTCCTGGAGGCGCAGGTCGAGGACCCCGACCTGCTCAAGGGCCTGTTCCAAGTCGACCACCTCGCGACCCGGATCCGCCGCTACGCCGAGAACCTCGCCGTGGTCGGCGGGGCTGTGCCGAGGCGGCAGTGGAGCCGGCCCCTGCCGCTGGTCGAGGTGCTCCGCTCGGCGATCGCCGAGGTGGAGCAGTACGCGCGGGTGCGGGTGGTGCCACCGGTCGAGGGAACGGTACGCGGCCACGCGGGCGCCGACGTGGTGCACCTGCTCGCCGAGTTGATCGAGAACGCGACCGCGTTCGCGCCTCCCCATACTGAGGTGACGGTGCGTGCCCGGCGGGTGGCACTCGGCGTGGCAGTCGAGGTGGACGACCGCGGTCTGGGGATGCCGCATTCGGAGCAGGACCGGGTGAACGCGCTGTTGTTGGACCCGGGCCGGGTGGACGTCGGTGACCTGCTGCGCGACGGCCGTATCGGGGCGTGGGTGGTCTCGGCGTTGGCCCGTCGGCACGGCATCACCGTCAAGCTGCAGAGCAACGTCTACGGCGGCTTGCAGGCGGTGGTGATCCTGCCGACGCCGCTGCTCGGGGACCAACCCACCGGGCAACCGCCGGCGGTGGAGCCCGGCCGGATGCCATCGCGTGGCGAGCCGACCGTGGCGGCGACCGTGTCCTCGCCGGCGGCCGGTGCTTCGCCCTCGCCCGTCGGCGCTCGCCACCACCCACCGGTGCCGCCACCTGCGCCGACGCCCGCATCCCGCACCGGTGCCGCGTCCAGGCAGGCCCCGGGGAGGCCGGCGCTGCGGGCCCGCTGCTGCCGCGCCGGACGCGGCAGGCGCATCTGGCGGCCCCGTTAGCGCGGGGCGGACCGGGATCGGTGAACCAGCCGGCTGGTGATCACGACCCGACGCTTATGGCTGACTTCCTGCGCGGGGCCACCTCCGACAGCGGCGAGCCGCCCGCCGCGCGTGCTGTCCCACGCCACTGACCGAAGATGTGAGAAGGAGTTGTCTGCGATGACCGGTACGTCTGGCCAGGAACTGGCGTGGCTGCTGTCCGGGTTGGTCGGGCGGGTGCCGCACACCCGCAGCGCGTTGCTGTTGTCCTCCGACGGGCTGCCTCGCGCCGCCCACGGACTGACCGACGACGACGCCGACTACCTGGCGGCGATCGCCTCCGGGCTGTTCTCCCTGACCCGCAGCGCCGGACAGATGCTCAACGGCGGCTCCGGTGTGCGGCAGGTGGTGGCCGAGCTCGACGAGACGCTGCTGTTCGTCACGGCGGCGGGCGACGGCGGGGTCCTGGCGGTGCTGGCGGGCCGCCAGGCCGACGTCGGCGTGCTCGGCTACGAGATGTCGCAGATGGTCAAGAGCGTCCGACCGTACCTGGCGACACCCGCCCGAAGCAGCGCCCCGTCCCCCGTCCCGTCATGACCTCCAGCAGCGCGCATCGAGACCCGTGGCTCGACGAGGCGGCCGGGCGCCTGGTGCGCCCCTACACGGTCAGCGCGGGACGGACCCGCCCCACCACGGCGATGGACCTGTTGTCGTGGGTCGTCGCCACCGGCGTGCGACCCCGAGGCACGTTAGAGCCCGACCACGACGTGGCGCTGGGCCTGTGCGGCGCGGCGACCACGGTCGCCGAGGTGGCCGCCCGGATGAGACTGCCGGCCGCGGTCACGAAGGTGGTGCTGTCGGACCTGGTCGCGGTCGGCGCGGTCCTGACCCGCCCACCCAGCCCGGCCGCCGACCCCACCGACCGATCGATCCTGGAGAAACTCCTTGTCGGCCTCCAACAGCGACTCTGACTGGGCACCGCACGCGCTCAAGGTATTGGTCGCCGGCGGGTTCGGGGTCGGGAAGACCACCTTCATCACGGCCACGAGCGAGATCCCGCCGCTGCGCACCGAGGAACTGCTCACCACCGCCAGCGTCGCCACCGACGACCTCACCGGGATAGGAGCGAAGACGACCACCACGGTGGCCCTGGACTTCGGTCGCATCACCATCGACCGCGACAGCGTCCTGTACCTGTTCGGTACGCCCGGACAGGACCGGTTCTGGTTCCTGTGGGACGACCTGAGCCACGGCGCCCTCGGCGCGGTGGTGCTGGTCGACACCCGCCGCCTGCCGGACTGCTTCGCCGCCGTGGACTTCTTCGAGTCCCGCGGCATGCGGTTCCTCGTCGCCGTCAACGAGTTCGACGGCGCCTACCGACACCACCCGCAGGAGGTACGCGAAGCCCTGGGCCTGCCGCCCGCGGTCCCGATCGTGATGTGCGACGCCCGCGACCGACGGTCCGCGACCACCGTCCTGGTGACCCTCGTACGGCACCTACTCGCCGCTCCCTCGCCCACACATGCCAGCTCCGCACCGACCGAGGTAGGTGATCGCGCATGACCAGCGACAACTTCGAACCCCCACCCCTGACTCCGCCCGACCCGGAGGCACCCCAGCGGCTCCACCGGCTGCGGGCGCTCGGCCTCGGCAGACCGGAGCGAGAGTTCGACGACTTCGCCCGCAACCTCGCCGACGTCACGGACATGCCGTGGGCGATGGTGAACTTCCTCGACGAGAACGGCCAGTTCTTCGCCGGCCTCTACACCGGCCGGACCACGCAGCCCGGCGTGTCGGCAGCGGCCACCCCCCTCGAACCCGGGCGCCGGATGTCACGCGACCAAGGATTCTGCCCGCACGTCGTGCACCGGCGACGCGCACTGGTCCTCGACGACGTCTGCGCCTACCCACGGTTCGCCGGCAACCCGGTCGTCGACCAACTCGGCATCCGCACCTACATGGGCGCCCCACTCATCGACCACACCGGCACCACCCTCGGCACGATCTGCGTGGTCGGCACCGAATCCCGCACCTGGGGACAGCAAGGACTCACCACCATCAAGACCTGGGCGGCCGAGCTGTCCGCCCGGATCAGCCAGCGCGAACACCACCTGAGGTAACCGGGCCACGGCCCGACAATCCCGATCGCGCCACCGCACACGAGACACCCTTCGTCGCCTCGCTGCCCAGGCCGGCAGCTCACCTTCCAGGAACTGCTGGTGACCCCGCCACGGCCCTGCCCGTGGCGCAACCCACCGCCACCGACGGACACCGTTGGCGACTCACGAGGAGAGCGGCAGATGGTCGACGGTTACCACCTCACCCCCCACCACACCCGACTACGGGACACGGTCCGGGCGTTCGCCGAGGCCGAGGTCCGGCCCCGCATTGCGGAGCTAGAGGCGGACCGCAGCGTGGCGCGGGCCCTGTCCCGGCAGATCGCCCGCCAAGGGTGGCTCGGCGTCACGATCGACCCCACCTACGGAGGGCTCGGGCTGGGGCACCTCGCCAAGACGATCATCATCGAAGAGCTGTCCCGGGTCTCGGCCGCCATGGGCGCCATGCTCCAGGCGTCCCAACTCGGCACCGCGAAGATCATCCACTTCGGCAACGACAAACAGAAGCGGACCTGGCTGCCCGCCATCGCCACCGGCGATTGCCTGCCGACCATCGCCGTCACCGAACCCGGATCCGGCAGCCACGTCCTCGGCATCACCACCACCGCCGTATCCGACCGCGACGACTACCTCCTCACCGGCACGAAGACCTTCGTCGGTAACAGCCACATCGGCGACCTGCACGGCGTCGTCGCCCGCACCGGCCCCGGCACCCGCGGACTGTCCGCCTTTCTCGTCGAAGCCGACCGGCCCGGCCTACGCCTCACCCCACACGAGCCGAGCATGGGCCTGCACGGCTTCAGCTTCGGCGAGATCACCTTCGACAACTGCCGGATCCCCGCGACCAACCGGCTCGGCGCCGAAGGCGACGGCCTCGACGTCGCCTACTCCTCCAGCGTCCTGTACGGCAGACCCAACCTCGCCGCCGTCGCCCTCGGCATCCACCAGGCCGTCCTCGACACCACCGTCGCCTACGCGACCAGCCAGCGCCGCTACGGCAAACCCCTGGCCGACCTGCCAACGGTGAAGCAGCGCATCGGCGCCATGCAGTCCCGGCTGATGGTCGCCCGCCTGGCCGCCTACCACGCCGTACACCTGCTCGACAGCGGGCAACCCTGCGACGCGGAACTCGTCAACGCCAAACTCATCAACGCCGAACACGCGATCGACTCCGCCCGCACCGCGATGGAAATCCACGCCGCACACGGCCTTCACCCCGCCCAATCGCCTATCGAACGCTACTTCCGCGACGCCCTGCACATCTTCGCCCCCGCAGGCACCTCGGACATCCAACTCCTCCGACTGGCCGAACACGCCCTCGGCACCACCAAACAACCCTGGTCAACCCGGTTCCACTCCTCCGTCCCCCAGCGGAGGCGAAAGCGTGGCGAGGCGAGGCCCACGCCGCGGGCAGGAACGAGCGCAACGGGGTCCCTCGCATGCTGACCACCTCCTGCACCCTCGTCAGCGACCAGCCCACCGACACGCTGCCGGTCCTGGCGACATACCTGCACACGCGACTCGGCACGCCGCCCCGGCCATACGCGGCCGTCAGCTTCGACGTGGACGACACACTCATCGACACCAGCACCAGCCTGGCTCACGGCGTGCGGGCGGGAGCCCAACTCGCGGCCACCCTCACCTCCCGCGTCAACGCAAGCGCACTGACCGACGCCTACCACGCGGCATTCGACGCCCACTGGCGGTATCCCGCCGCAGCGGGCGCCGACGGCCTGCAGGACCTTCGTCGAAGTGTCTGGAGGACGGCTCTCCGAAGCGTCGGCGTCACGCTGGACACCGACGGGCTGGACCGGCTGGTACACGCCTGCGTCACCGCCCAACTCGCCAAGATCACCCCGGACCCGGAACTACGCGGTCTCCTGCGAGCGCTGACCGACCTGGCGCCGGTAGCGGTCTGCAGCAACGGGCACCGTGCATCGATCCAACGCAAGCTGGACAAGGCGGCCCTCACCGAGTTCGTCACGGCCATCATCTGCGGTCCAGACACCGGCCTCGCGAAGCCCGACCCCGGCCCCTTCCACGCGTGCAGCCGAGCGCTGAACGTCGACCCCACACGGTTTCTCCACATCGGCGACAACTGGCACACCGACGTCGAAGGCGCCCTCACCGCCGGCATGATCCCGATCTGGATCACCCGCCAGCCGGCGGCCACCGCGCCGCGACCACCAACCGTGCCCGCGTATCCCACCGTCACCCACGCCATCCGAGACCTCCTGAAGCTTCTCTCTCCAGCACCGCCGGAACGCGGGCCGCGGCTAGCTGATCCGGCCAGCCCAGCAGAGTTCGATCGCTCCTCCGTCACGTCCGGACAACCGACGATGAGGCAACAGCCATGACTCCACTCGACGCGCAGAGCCTGCACCGGCGCAGGGGCAACCCGTGGCGTCCGCCACTGCTGGTCGCCCTGGTCGCCGTCACCATCGCCCTGACGGCAGTTATCGCGTACCAGTTCCCCACCGGAGGCGACCGCCCAGGCGTAGAGACGACGGCGATCCCCGCAGGCCTCAGCACCGTCCCCGGCGGCACGCCGGCCGCCGCCGTGATCACCGCACCGTGCCTCGCGGAGTTGGCTGACACGCTCGCCACGGCGGCCGACGCCAGCAGCTCGGTCAACGCCACCCCGACGAGCCCTGCCACATACGCCCGCACACACACCCGGTCCTGGGCCGCGCAGGACACCATGATCCCGTCGGGGACCAGCAGCCGCACGATCGTCACCACCGAGACCTGGCAGTGGCGGGCCGCCGACGGATCTGGTCGCACTGTCAGCACCACACCCGGCTCCGCCGGCCACACCGTCACCGACTATCCCGCTGAGGGAATCCCCGCACCGCTACCCGAGCCGACCCCCACCGACCCGCGCACCCTCGCCACCCACCTCGCCACGGTGCAGCCGCCCGAGATGGGTCCGCAGTGGATCATCCGCGCGGTCGCAGACGTGCATCTCACCCAACACCCCGCCGCAGCTACCCGGATCGCCCTGCTCCGCCTGCTTGCCACCGCCGAGGCCGTCGTCTGCCATGGCACGGTCGCGGACCGGGCAGGCCGGGCCGGTATCGCCGTCGCCGTCGAGCACCAGCAGGCCCGCGACACCCTGATCATCGACCGAGCCGGCTGGGTCCTCGCCCACGAGAGCACCGACCTCGGCCCGCCACCCGGCATGGACAAGGACGCACCACGTCTGCGCTCGTACACCCTCATCGTCGACCGCTCCGAGGAACCTACGATCGACATGGCCCAGGCCACGCGGTGACCCGCACCCGAACCGGCGCGTTGCTGCTCACCGCGTCACTTCTTCTCACCGCCTGCACCGGCCCCTCCGACGGCGTGAACCCCAACCCGCCGTCTCCGACGACGCCCCCGAACAGCACACCACCGGTCCCGGCCGGACCCGTGCTGACCCGCCTGGCCAACACCCTCGGCGACGCACCCGCCGACACCACCAGCGGCGACTACCAGTACGTCGAACGCCGCACCTGGTACCACGACATCATCGGGCCACCCGGACCCACAGGATGGCCCGAACGGGTCCGCATCGACCAGCTGTGGCGCACCGACGACGCCGCCGACGGCCGACAGATCAGCGTGCAACTCGACAGCGGAAGCTGCACCCCCGACGGCGGAGACAGCAGCTGGACCGGCCAGGCCGGAGATCGGTTCGACCAACCACCACCGAGACAACCAGCTGCCCTACGCACCCACCTGCTCATCGCGAGCGGTCCCGGCGAGACCCGTCCCCAGGACATCGTCGGCGGCATCGCCATGCTCTACGAACGCCACGCGCTCACCCGCCCGGTCCGGGCCGCGGTCCTGCGGCTCCTCGCGGAGCAGCCCGGCCTCCTCGCGCAGCCCAACGTCACCGACCGCTTCCAGCGTCCCGGCGTGGACGTCATCCTGCCGTACACCGGCCGTTCCGGCGTGCCAAGGCGCGACATCCTCACCATCGACGCGACCAGCGGCGTCCTCCTCGCCGCCCGCAGCACCATCACCGGCCCCATCCCACCCCAGGACCCGCGCCTGGGACCCGACACCACAGACGTGATCATCGCCGACGCCGCCAGCTACCGGCTCTACGTCGACAGCCGCCGCACCCCAGACACCCACACACCGGCGGCCGGCTGCCAACACCCCACCCTCCGGCCAGGCGCAGGGCAACGCCTCACAGCAGTGAGCAGTGATAACGCCCATCCGGATTCTCGACCCTCTGGCGGCTTCCAGCACCCATATCAGGGCGTCGATCCGGCCGCGCCGGGGCGGCGCGGTCCCCGCACGCCATCGGCCGGAACGCGCCGTAGGAGAGCCCTGAGGTGAAGGACTCACCAGCGATCGAGAAGCTGCCGCCTCTGCGGGACTACCAACAGGAGGCCGTCGACGCGATCGTGGGAGGCCAGGCCGATGGTGGTCGCGGCCAGTTCCGGGCAGCCTGCGGTAGCGGCAAATCACTTGTCGCGGTGCACGCCGCCGTCCGGCTCTGCCCCACCGGGCTGGTGGTCGTGGCCTGCCCGTCGCTGCCCCTGCTCGCGCAGACCCTGACGGTGTGGGCCGCTACCGGCATGGCGGCGCAGGTCCTCGCGGTGTGCAGCGATGACACCGTCGCCGACACGGCGGTGCGCACGACCGACCTTCACTGTCCGGTCACCACGCGGCCGGGCGAGATCGCGGACTGGGTCCGGCGAACTCCTACCAGCCGTTTGCGGCTGATCCTGGTAACTCATGTCTCCGCGGCTCTGGTGGGCGAAGGGCTGCACGCCGCGGACACCACCGCGAGTCTGTTGGTCATCGACGAGGCGCACCACACCGCCGGATGGCCCGGCAAGCACGTTGCCCTGGTGCACCGTGACGAGCACCTGCCGGCCACCCGGCGGCTGTACATGACCGCCACACCACGGGTCCTCAGCGCACGACGCCGCGCGGGCCGTGGCGGTGAGGACGTGTTGTCGATGGACGACGCGGACGTGTTCGGTCCGGTCCACTACAGCTACCCGTTCGCGAGCGCGATCACCGATGGCTGGCTCGAGGACTACCGCATCGTGGTGATCGGGGTGACCTCCGAGGAAGCGCTGTCGACCCTGCGTCGCCTCGACCCCCACGCCGTCGTGCGTGCCGGCGCGGCGCCGCTGCGCACCGCGGTGGTGCAGACCGCGCTCGCACGCGCTGCCGCCGAGTTCGGTCTTCGCCGGGTGCTGGTGTTCACCCCACGGGTGGCCCAGTCCCAGGAGTTCTCCCGTACTCTGCCGGCCGCCTTGGCTGCCCTGCCTGAGCAGGACCGTCCCAAGGGCCGCCTGACCGTCGGGCATGTCGACGGCACCCAGACGATGGCGCAGCGGCAGATCCATCTGGCCAACCTTGCCGACCCTCCTGAGGACGGCTGGACGGTGATCTCCAACTCGCGGTGCCTGGGCGAGGGCGTCGACGTGCCCGCCGTCGACGCCGTCGTCTTCACCGCCCCGAAGGAGTCCGAGTCCGACGTCATCCAGGCCGTCGGCCGGGCACTGCGCCGCAACCCCGCCGGGTCCGGCATCGCCACGATCCTGCTCCCGGTCCTGCTGCCTGACGACCCCGCCGAGACCACCCGCGACCTGACCGCGGACCTGACCGAATGGACCACGCTCCTCCAGGTGCTACGCGCGCTGCGCGCCCACGACAACGGCTTGGCCGCCGACCTCGACACCCAGCGCACGAAGGCGTCGACGGGGGCCGCGGCGCTGCCGCCGCGGCTGCTCGTCCGCCTTCCCGACGGCTACGCCTCCGAGGACCTGCTCCTGACCCTCACCGTGCGGGTGCTGGAGGAGACCACCTCGGAGTGGCTTGTCGGGTACGCCGCCCTGCGCGCGTTCCACGCCGACCACGGACACCTGCGGGTGCCCGTCGGACACGTACGCCACGGCGTGCGACTGGAACGCTGGGCCGCCCGGCAGCGCGCCGAGTACGAGGCACACCGGCTTCCCCAGGACCGGGTCCAGCACCTCAACGACATCGGCTTCGACTGGACACCCATGACGCGCGCCTGGGAGCGGGGCATCGCCGCCGCCACCGCGTTCCACGCCGAACACGGCCACCTGGACGTGCCCACCAGCCACGTCATCGACGGACTCGACCTCAACCTGTGGCTAGGACAACAGCGCCGCTACCACCGCAAGAACACCCTCCCCGCCAACCGGATCACCGCCCTCACCGACCTCGGGATCGCCTGGACCGTCAAACGCCCCTCCTACCACGACGGCTTCACCGCCCTCCAGCACTTCCACGCCACCCACGGCCACATCCAGGTCCCCTACGGCGCGACCGTCAACGGCATCAACCTCTACGACTGGCTCGCCGCCCGACGCACCGACCACCGACTCGGACGCCTCAACGACGACCGCACACGCAGCCTCGAAGCACTCGGCATGCAATGGTCAATCCGCGACGCCGCCTGGGAACGCAACCTCGCCACCGCCACCACCTTCTTCCACCGCGAAGGACACCTGCACCCACGCAGAGGCCACCGCGAAGACGACATCGACCTATCCCGGTGGATCCATGCCCAGCGCATCGCGCGACGTGACGGCAAACTCCCCCAGGACCGGGTCGCCGCCCTCGACGCGATCGGGATGCAATGGGAGATCGCCAGCGGCTGGACCGGAATGCACCAGGTCACCGCCAGCCGAAGCAGCCGCACAAGCGACGACAACGAACCCACCGAACCCCTTCCCGCACCGTGCCATACGGGCGGGCCGGCTCCACGCCTGCAGCCCGACGTCTCGCTTCTACCCGCGGGACACCGGCACCAGCACCCGCCATCCACCACATCCGAAGGGACCCGCTGATGACGCGCCTGCTGATCGCGACCTACAACTACGAGGCGGGCGGCTACCGCGACGGCACCTTCAACATGCGGCCCTTGCAACAGACGTTCGCCGCCCTCGACGTTCCGCCCGCGATCATCCTCTTCTGCGAAGCCAAGCACTACCGGCGAAACCAACACGAAGGCTTACGCCTGGCGGAGAAAGCCCTCACCGAGGTCCACCACGCCCCCTACACCGGGCTCCTCGGCACCAGCCAGCACGGACCCATCCCACCGGCCATCTTCTACAACACCCACCTCGTCACCCACCTGGCCTGGCCCGGCGACGACCCACACGACCCCGACGTCTTCCCCGACAAACGCAACGTCGGCCGGTTCCGGGTCAACACCACCGACGCCGAGTTCGGCGCCTGGGTCGCCCACTTCAACTCCCGCAGCGGCACCACCCGACTGGAAGAGGCGAAACTGCTCGACCGCTACGGCAACGACCCGCTCCCCTTCATCGGCGGCGGCGACCTCAACTCCACCGCCAGCGGCGGACACCTCCCACAACGAGACTGGCACGCCGCGAACCACCACATCCGCACCCACAAAGGCAAACGGATCGACGACGGCACCCCCGAAGGGCACTGGGAAGCCGACACCGACGCCCTCGACCACCTCATCGGCCGATGGGACCCGACCAGCAACCGCCGACTCGACGGCGCCGGCTACCACGCCGTCGCCGAACTCGCCTGGCTCGCCAACCCCGACTTCGTCATCGCGCCCACCATCATCGACAAGGCCGGTGAAGGCGGCCCGGACCTCATCGACTACCTGCTGGTCAACAACGCCATGCGCTCACACGTTATCGCCAGCAGCTACCAGGTCCACGTCCCCGACGGGCCGCCGTTCCCGTCCGACCACCACCTCGTCACCGCCACCATCGATTTGTAACGGCACCGGCAGCTCTTCGAGCCGGACCCGAAGCTCTACGGCCCCTTCACAACCCTCCTCAGAACTGCGCTGTTCATCACGGCCCATTTCGGATCGCCCGGGCGGACCGTCACGCTGCGGGCCGCGCTTCCATACGAGCCGCGTCAGGCGTTCGGCGCTGAAGCTGGGACGCCCGGTGTCGGCCTACTGGCTGATCGGCTGCTGGATACCTACAGAGACCGTCGGCCGGTCTCTGTAGGTGACGCTGTGTAACAGGTGACCGTCCGACGAAACGCGGATCGGCGTCCGGATCTGCCGAATTGAGTGCGTCAACCAGCCAGCCGGTCGGCGGCCCCCGGAGGCGCTCGGCGTTCGACATCCCAGGCTCGCTAGTCTCGGCCGCGCAGATGCAGCTCGGCCGATGGGATGACTCCACCGGAGTTGTCCGCACCGATCCCCACCGGTGACCCGGCTGGCAGTGTCCAACTCCATCGGCATCCATATCTGCCGCGTCCAGTGTGTGCCGGCTCGTCTAATTCGTCCTAGAGCGGACGGCGAGGTTCGTGGAACCCGCTCCTGCGACATATCGTCGAACGGTTTCACCGGTATCGCTTCACGTGCCGGCCCAGCTATTCTCCAAGCCATGAGCAACGTGGCCGGGGCGAAGGCAAGCCGTGAGGAAGAGATCGCATTTCTGGCTTTAGAGCAGGTGCTCGGGGTCGACATCAAGCTCGCGGATGCTGGCGCTGGCGACAAGAAGCCTGACGGTTCTTGGGTGTACGTCGATGGCCGGGAGCGCCGGGGCATCGTTGAGGTCACCTCACCACCAGCCACAAGCCTGATGGGTGAATGGGCACGCGCGAAGAAGGCAGGACAGCCCCGGACCGAGGGTGGATCGATCCCCTTGCGCTTGAACGAGCTGGCGCAGGTCTGTTCTGAGATGCTCGCGGAGGACTGTGCCCGCGAGAACTTCGACAAACTCTTGGCCGAACCAGCCGATGAGCGACACCTCTTCCTCTTGGCACGGGGTCACAAGGAAGGTGGCCACTACTTCTACCGGCTGTCCGATTCTTATGACGACGGAACAATCGAGCACATCGCTGACATTGTCCTCCCACACGGCATCTCGGACGTCTGGTTCCGAGGTCGGGCACGGCGGGATAGTGACCAACCATTGGGCGTTTGGGAACTATGGTTGGCAAGGTTTCAAGCAGAGTCGGGATGGCACCGCTACGTGGTGCGAATCGAGGAACGGCACCTGCCGTCCCCCAATCCGGGTATCGCTGACGATCGGGCTCCCGCAGATTGGCGAACTCCAAAGGATCGAGCTGTCAAGCTGGCCGGGAACTGAGGTCGGGCTTGATCGGCTTTCGTTCGTTGGCTCGGAGGCGTATGTGCACCCACTCGCCGGCTTGCCCGGCTGATGCGTTTCGCGACCTCAGGCTTCGTCAATTCTTCTCAGTATGGCGCAGCGGGCCATTCGGCGTCAGGTTCCATTCGTGAGCGTGGACGAGCGGTACGCGCCCGAACTCTCCGAGGGCCTGGGCTGCGGCGAGAATCTGCTTCTCTACGATCTCGTCCTCTCGTCCTGTAACTCCCGCATGTTCGAAGAACTTCTGGCAAGCGTCCGCGGTTTCGAGGAATAAAAAAGGTAACTGGTAAAGCGCGAAGTTGGTCCGGTACTCGCGAAATTCTGGTTGCAGGGTGACCAGCTTTCCGCCTGGCTCGCCCCAACTGTTGCGCAAAACCTCGCCCATCGAGAAGTGCAGGGCCCGACTCGCGGCGGCATGCAAGTATTCGTACAGATCCTCATGGCCGGTCTGCTTTGCGACCCAGCTCGCGCTCGGCAGCGTGCGCCCCGACCAATTGAACTGCTCGCGGATCTTCGCCAGCTCGGCGTTGGCACGAGTTAGCTGCTGGTCCTGGGCGTCTAGAAACGTTACCGGGTACCATAGCTCCTGCATCACAGCGTCACCGACGTAGGCACGTTGGGCGAGCAGTGAGCGGATACCGTGGGACCGCCCCATGGCCATAAGCAAATTCTGGGCGTCCTGCTGCGGCAGATCCTTCACCCACAGCATCCAAAGCAACTCATCGAGCGCGGGCCGGACAAACCCGACTGCCAGATGACCTAGCCCGACCTTGGCCAGCACCACGGTGGCGTCAAGCGCTTCGAGCTGACGCCGAAGGATGTAGTTGACCGCAATGCGGCGAAGGTCGGGCCAGGCTGCATCCCAGGTCAGGTCGCCGATGATGAGCGCCTGTTTCGTCGCGGCGATCCACACCTCGACAGCCGCCACCCGCGCTTCGACGTCGACGTTCTCATTCACAGCCACCGAGAAATAATGATATGTCCCTGCCTGCTCACACCGAAGCCCGTTCGCGGCCCGTCCAACGAGCCGACGGTGGGGTCCTGGTAGCGCGGACTGAGCCGTTTTGCGAGATTCTCTTTTGCGGCATAATGAGACGGCAGTCCGACAAGCACTACTTTGCCGCGACGGTCGGTGGCGCTGTCCACAAGATCGCGTGCACGCTTATGCCGCGTTTCGGGCGCGTATGCGTCTGCGATGGGATTGCCGAGCGTAGCCGGAGGGAGTGCTCCGTCTGGGTGACGAGGGGCACTGGGGTCGGCCATCCTGGGCTGCGTCGTCATGTGATTTCTTGTGCGTAACGGCGTACCTCCCTATGCATTCCAACCTGTACGCCCGGGGCGGCATGGCGGTGGGCTGGGCAGCGGCGTGTCCGAGACGTGGGAGCTGCTGCGTGCGGCCCGAGCGGCCCGGGCGACTGGACCAGGTGAACTTGGCCAACAGCGCGGGACTGCTCACCCGGGCCAGCAGACGGTCGAGCGACCCCGGCAGCGTCACCCTTTGACGGAAGGAGATCAGGCCGACAATGTCACCTCGGATCGGCAGCTCAGTTTGTCCAGGATCGCCGTGCCGTAGCTGGTCACGTCACCGGTGCCCATCGTCAGCACCAGGTCTCCACGTCCGGCCATCCGCGCGATCACCCGGGCCGCATGGTCGGGTCTGCTGGGCAGGCAGTAGGCACCGTCGCGCAGTTGGGCGATGATGGCGGTAAGGTCCGCCAGCGGCCGGCTCTCCGGCGCGGTGTCATGCACATCGAGCAGCAGGACGTGGTCGGCGTGGTCCGCCAGGACCCTCCCGATCCGCTCCCCGAAGGCCAGGACGCGGGCATGTCCGGACGGCTGGAACACCACGAACACCCGGCCCCGGGCCAGGGTACGCGCGGCTTCCAGGTCGGCGGCGATCTCGTGCGGATGGGCGGCGTAGGAGTCGACCACCGTCACCCCGGCCCGGGTGTCGACGTGTTCGAACCGGCGGCGCACTCCGGCGAAGGTGCACAACGTGGCACCTATCTCGGCGGGGTCGAGTCCAAGGGCCACCGCGCACGCCATGGCCGCCGCCGCGTTGCCCAGGTGATGCGCCGCCGGAGTCGGCAGGGTCATCCGTACCTGGGTGTCATCCGGCATCCGCACCGTGGCCGACGCGCTCCACCCTTCGGCGTGCACGTCCAGGAGCCGGACATCCGCCGTCCGGTCCCGGCCGTAGCGCAGCACCGTCAGGTCGGGTCGCTCGTCGGCGATGACCTGGGCGGCCACCGTGGCGCCCACGCAGTCGGCGTTGACAACCAGGAATCCGTTCACCACGGTCCGGCACCCGAACGTGACGTAGGCGCGCAGCAGGTCGGCGTGGCTGGTGAAGTTCTCCGGGTGCGCGTCGGTCACGCCGGTGATGACCGCGATCGACGGGGTGAGGTAGTGGAACGAGCGGTCCGACTCGTCGGCCTCGGCGACCAGCAGCCTCGACCGGCCGAGCTGGGCACCGGAGCCGGGCCCGGTCAGGTCGGCGCCGATCAGGTAGGTCGGGTCCTGTCCGCAGGCCCGTAGGATGTGAGCCAGCATGCCGGAGGTGGTGGACTTACCGTGCGATCCGGCCACCGCCACCAGCTGCCGCCCGGCGGCCAGCCGGTCGAGGACCTGCGCCGGGTGCACCACCGGGACGCCAGCGGCACGCGCCGCCCGAACCTCCAGCACGTTGCGCGCGCTCGCCGGGCAGACCACGCAGCTTGCGCCCTCGGCAGGCGCCACGTCGTCGTCCAGGTGCAGGTGCACCCGAACACCGGCCGTGCGCAGCCCCTTGAAAGTGGCCGACTCGCGTATGTCGCTGCCGCTGACCTGGTGGCCCAGCTCGGCCAGCAGCCGGGCCAGGCCGGACAGGACCGGTCCGCCCACGCCTACGAAGTGCGGTCGGGTCAGATCGACCGGGCCGCTGTAGGCCGCCTCGGTGCTCGGGCTACCGGGGATCGTGTCGGTCATGGTGCCGTGCCTCCTTCGACAGAGCTGACGGGTCGGTGACGCGAACGGACGTGTGAGGAGGCCACTCCTTCCCATCCGTCCGCTCCTTGCGTGGCCGAGATGGCGTCGGGTCGCCATCGCGGCCACGCGGGTCCAATCGATCTGCGTCGCCCAATACCGGCCTCAACGACGCAGCCACTGTTGGTCGCTGGTGCGCCCATCCCGCCTGCCGTCGCGGTGCAGACTGCCCCGGCGCCAATCGCCGAGCGGTTCGACACTGAACCCAGGCACTTGCCGACTCTGATGCGGTGGGGTCGCAACGGGGGCAGCTGCCTCTTGCCAGTGCAGCCCTCGGACGCGGTGTCGAACAGAGCCGACAATCGATCTCGACATCCGGGGTCGGGCAGCGATCTTGACCCATGCTCCAGAGGTGGCCCGTCCTTTGAACGGGGCGCGGGGGTTCCGCGCCGTGACCGGAGGCAGCTGGGCAGGTCCCGGCTTCCACCCCCACCATCGAGCAACCGCGACCTGCATACGCACAGCCGCAGCCGCATAAGGTGACGGCATGCCGGGCGCGACTACGCCGTCTGGCTCACACCAGGGTCGGCCGCCGACCCCAGGGAGCACGGCCAGCGGTCGCCTGCCGGATCCGGGCCGGCCGGGCACCGAGCCGTAATGGGGACGGCGTCGGAGGAGACAAGACCGCAGCGACAAGCCACAGCCGCCGACCGACCCGCAGCGTCGATCGGCCCGCTGAGATCGAAGGAGCGCCATGCGACCGTTGATCACGACCAGCCGACTGGACCTACGTCCATTCCGCAGCGGCGACGCTGACGAACTGCACGAGGTGTTCGCGGACCCGCTGACGCACCTCATCGGTGACGGACCGTTTAGCTCCATCGACCAGACTCGGTCGTGGATCCAGCGTCGCGTTGAACTTGAGCGG
The DNA here is from genome assembly GCF_019697375.1 of Micromonospora tarapacensis. Taxonomy (NCBI): domain Bacteria; kingdom Bacillati; phylum Actinomycetota; class Actinomycetes; order Micromonosporales; family Micromonosporaceae; genus Micromonospora; species Micromonospora tarapacensis. The sequence goes on from NZ_JAHCDI010000004.1 coordinate 5,437,900, forward strand.
AACACCGGCCTGCTCTGGTACGCAGTGCGCGAGCGGTCCTGCGGCCGGCTCCTGGGCAACTGTGGCCTGTTCGCAGGCCGTACTGGCATCACCGAGCCCGAGATCGGCTACGAGATCAGGCACGCATTCCAGGGCCTCGGGTACGCCACCGAGGCCGCACACCTCGTGCTGCGGGAGGGGTTCGCCGCCGGCCTACCTCGAATCTGGGCGACGATCCGACCGCACAACACCACATCGCTGCGCGTCGCGACCAAGATCGGCATGAGCGAGCAGTACACGGCAGTCGACCAGAAAGGACCCCTCACCTTCCTGGCCTCGGCCCCGCCGCTCACTCACCACCGATGCGACGACGCCCCCACCGCGGGGTAGGGACCCTTCTCCTTCGCGGCGAGGTGGCGGGCAGCAGGGTGAAACCCGGATCGAGGACGGCAACCGCAGTGCCCGCCATCGAGACTCCTTTCACCGTGTGGGACTTCGTGTCCGCATCCGCCGCCACAATCCGCACCTTCGTCGTCCCGGAACCGAACATCGCAAGCACGGCCTCCGAATCCGCCCCGGCACGGTCAGCCGTGACCACGGCCGGCAGGACAGTCTCGGCCTTGTCGCACCGGACCGAAGAGCGTCTTGGCATGCGCGCCTTCCGGATGCGGGTTGTTCCTATCGACATCGATCTCTAAAGTGCCAGGGTTCAGCGAGGTGCAGAAGCCGACAGGGTGGAAGGGCGTGAACATGCCGTTGACCGACAGCATCGGTGATGATCTGCGGGTGATGGCCGAAGGCGTGGCGACCGCGCAGCAGGGTGTCGCCGGGGTCGACCACGCCGTCGAGCAGATCGCGGCACGGGCCGCCGGGGCGGGCTTCGCGGGCATCGCTGTGGGGCTGGCTCGCGTACGCGAGCAGGTGGGACAGGTCCGCGCACGACTGAGCACGGTCGGTGGGATCCTGGGCGAGGCGTCGCGTTCGGTGTCCGCGGTACCGCAACAGCCGTCGCCTCAAGAAGCCATCGCCGCGCTCGCGCCGTTGGTCGCGGCCCTCGCCGCTGTCGATGGGGCGGTCGAGGTGGCGGCAGCGGGCATCGAGGAAGCACGGCGTCTCGTCGCCGCGGTGCTGCAGGGTGGGCAACCCGGACCGACCCTGGCCCGCCTTCTGCAGGTCAGACAGGGACTCGCGGCGGTCAGGGCCCGAGGAGGCGAGGCACGCCAACATGTCGAAGCGGCGCTCGCGCAGGCCCGGCAGGTCGGTGACCTGGGAAACTGACCACGGGCGGCGGCGTCAGCCGACCGCCCGGCACGAGCGACACCTCCGCGAGCCCAACCCCGGTGCCGGCCGAAACAGAACGGCTTCCGGGCTGGCTGACGGAGGCCGCCCGCGACCTGCCCCAACGGCGAGCGAAAGACCCCACGTCCGGCGTGGCACTGATCAACGGCCGACGGGTGCCCATGAAGTCGGGCCGCGACCCGGAAGCCGCTGCGGACCTCAAACCGGCTTACAAGCTCATCGCCACCACGACCGATCACCTGGAGGCCAAGCTCGCCGCCCGGATGCGCCGCGAACAGGCAACGCACGCGGTCGTGCTGACCAACAACCCGCCGTGCGACTACGAGCCCTACGGCTGCGAGAGGATCCTCTCCCGGTTGCTGCCGTCCGGTGCGCAGCTGACCGTGTACATACGCGACGATGACGGGCGGGTACGTCTGTGGCGTACCTACACCGGTAACGGAAAGGCCATCGCATGAAGGTGACGTGGGCATACGACCGGGGCGACCACCGCGACAACCACGAGGTCGACCTGAGCGACTCCGCCGCCCTGAGCGCCGTACTGCACGAGATCCACCAAGCCGGCGAGCCCGTCGCGGTCACCATCTTCAGCCAAGCGACCGACGATCCGGACGACCTGCCCCCCGGCCTGCAGATCGGCCTGGGCCACCCCACCCACAGCTTCGCCGTGCACATCGCCGACGACGGCGCCTACCTCAACGATCCGACAGTCGAGGCCCCGGCCGCCGGATTCAGCTTCGACCTCGGCGGAGTACCCACCGAGTACCCCGCCGAGCACCTACAGATCCGACCCGACACGGCCATCCAGATCGCGACCGCCTTCCTCGCCACCGGCGGCAAGCCGCCCCGCCTACCCGCCGACACCGAGTAGCACTGGTGGTGCCGGCCGGGAGCGAGCAGGCTCGCGGTTCCCTCGGGACCAGTTGAACGCCCAGCAGGAGACAGCATTCTCGACGACGACGGTTGCGGCACGGCGAGCCCGACAGTGGCCTCATCCCTTCCTCCCCGCACCCGTCGCACACTCTGAGCTTCTTGTCGGTGGCTCTCTGTAGCTTCTGGTGTATGTCTGCGTTGACGTATGAGGTGAAAGACGTCCGGAGTCCGGTCGCCGTGTGGCTGCGGACGACGTTTCCGGCGGCCAAGGAGATCCAGGCGGAGTTCCGGCTCGCGGCTGGCCCGCAGCGGGTGGTGATGCCGGCCGGGGTCGCGCCAGGAACGCAGGGGGCGGCGATCGACTTCTGGCTACGGATGCTCGTTGACCCGCACCCGTCGATCGCCCTGCCGCTGATGGGGCTGCTGTCGGGGAGGGCGCCGTGTCTGCGGGCCGGTCGGGAACTGCTCGCCGACCTCGCGGCCGGGGACACCCCCCGCCGGGTGGCCGACGGCGGGGTGGAACTGCGGATGCGGCCGGCAGGGTTCGCTGAGCGTGGTGATGAGTGGTGGGCGCGGGTGTGTTACGCCCTGGCGCTCCTCGTGGAGCTGTATCGGGCGCCGTCGGTGGAGCATTCCCGACTGATGCGCCTCACCGAGTCGAGCGGCGCCGCGGACCTGCTGGCGCTGGCCACCGATGCGGAGGTGACCGACATGGTCGCGATGCGGGACCTGGCAGTCGAACGTCTGCTGCCAGGGTTGCCGGCGGGGCCCGTGACGACCGGCATGACCTTCGACGGTAGCGCCGACCTCAACGCCGACGCTGACCTGATCGCCGGTGGGATGCTGGTCGACTTCAAGGCCGGGCAGGGCGGCAAACCCCGTGCGGACGGCACCCGCGCCGCGTCCCTGGCGCGTACCGACCTCGACCAGCTCCTCGGGTACACACTGATGGACTACTCGAACCAGTACGGGCTGCACACCATCGCGGTGTATGCGGCGAGGTTCGGCCACCTCGCGACGTGGCCGATCGCCGAGCTGGGCGAACGCATGGCCGGGCACCCGATCGACCTGACGAGACTACGGGCCGAGTTCATGCAGATTCTCCGTGGTCAGCTACCGCCCTACCAGGTGCGCAGAGGCTGGTAGCCCTCCCGCCGGGCAGTCGTGCGGGCAAGACCTGACAACAGCCCGGCTTGGCCACGGCGGTAGGGCTTGTCCGCTACTGCAGGCAAACCCCACAGCGGGAATCGCGTCGCGCATACTTCTCTCATGTCCTATTCGGAACGCGACGTGAGCGGCTGGTCCGAGGCCGTGGCGAACCTGCACGGCAATACCGCACAAGATGAGGGTGACGTGCGGCGGGCATACGAGGCGATGGCCAACGTGTGGTCGGCTTACGGCTACCAGGACGCGCCGATTGAGGTCCTGAGGATGCTCATCGACGCCACCGAGGTCGGATACATGGCCGCCCTGAACGACATCCGCAGCGGCGACCTCGACGACGAGATCACCACGTGGCGCCCGGACCTGGCTGAGCAGTAGTCCCCAGCGAGCCACCGTGCTGGAGGCAGGTCGTGGCGGTGACCGTCGGGATCACGGGCGGTGTAGGACGCAGACGACCTTGCCGAGGATCGTCGCGTGATCGCCAGGCAGTACCGGGTAGCGGGGGTTGCGGGGGACGAGTTCGATGCGTCCATCGCGGGTTCGGTACTGCTTGACGGTGGCTTCCCCGTCGAGCATGGCGGCGACGATGTCGCCGTTGTCGGCGACCGCCTGCTGCCGGACCACGATGATGTCGCCGTCGGTGATGGCCGCTTCGGTCATGGAGTCGCCTCGTACCCGAAGCGCGAACAGCGTGCCCCGGCCGACCAGCTCGGCGGGCAGGGACAGCACCTCCTCGACGTGCTCTTCGGCGAGGATCGGCGTTCCGGCGGCGATGGCTCCCAGCAGAGGCACAGCGGTTCCGCGCGGGGCTTCCGACTTGCCCGGCGGGTCGTCGCCTAGCAGTGGACGTGCGTCGACCGCTCGCGGTCCGCCAGGAGTCCGTCGGATCAGGCCGTGGTGGGTGAGGGTCTTCAGGTGATGCGCCACCGACGAGGGGGAACCGAGCCCAACAGCCGCCCCGATCTCCCGCACCGTCGGCGGGTATCCATGCCGCTGAACCCAACCACGGATCACGTCGAGGATCTGCCGTTGCCGGGCAGTCAACGACACCGGATCGGGTGGCATGTCAGGAGCGGTCACCCCAGGACAATACCGCGAACTTAGAACGAATGTACTAAACAGGTGGGTGGGGTGCGGTCTGCGTGGGTCGTCGAGGCGTGGCCGGCGCCTGGCGCATCCCGGCTTGTGTACGTTGGGCAGGGCGACCACGGGGGGAGCCGCCCTGCCCAACGATGCCGTCACGGTAGACCTGGTCATCAACGCAGGACAATCCCCAGGGCAGCCGACGTCGGCGCCCGTGCGGTTCAGAGCAACCTCATCGGGCGTTTCCCCTGCATTGGCCGTCCAGCGCCGTCAGCAAGCAAACGGCCCGCCGGCACTCAGCGCGCGGGAGCGTCTGGTGGACCGGATGGTTCGGATGCGGTGACCGATGTCGTAGCAAGAACACCAGTCCGGTATCGCGGAATGCGTCGGAGCGGTGTCGGCCGTCGCATCGCGTGAAGCCGGCGAGTTATGCGGCGTCCGGGTGGTCACTCCGGCGGCAGGATCTTCAGATCGGCGTTCATGCGGGAGGCGACGTCGGAATCGAGTTGCGGGCCGTGGGCAAAGGTCCAGCCACCGTCGCGGATGTTGGTGATGGTCTGGGTGAGAGCGCGCCGTGCGTACACGACGCTTTCGTCGCTCCAGAGCACGGCGGTGCCCTGTGAGGTGGTGTGGCTGTTGGTCACGGCTTCGCCGAGCAGGGTCAGGCAGTTGCTGGCGTCGTCGAGGACACCGACGGCCTCCCACTTGTCGCGGCGTCCTGTCGTTAGCCGATCGTGGTTGAGGCTGACGCATCGCACCGCTTGGGCGAGCGAGGCGATGAGCCGGCCGGTGTCCTCCAGCTTGATCACCGCGGGGGAAGCGTCGGCCACTTCGCGTTTCTGCGCGTCGTCCGCCTGCTTGAGGTGGGTCACGAGGTCGGCGAGGTCGACGTTTGGAAGGTGCGACCGTACGTAGGTCTCCTCGCGGATGCCGAGGGTGGCGGCAGCACTGGTGACAAGGTCGGCGAGGATGTCCTGCGCGGTGACCGCCGGAATGTCCAGGCCGCGATGGTGGCCTTCCTCGCGCAGCCGCTCGACCGCTTCCTGGAACTTGGTCATCCGACGCACGCGTCCTCCTGTGGTGGCCTCCATCCGCACGATAGCCGGCCGGCGCATGGGCAACTCGAAAAGCGGTCTACGGGACGGATTTGATAGCCGAGCCAGGTTGAGGCAGTCGTGTCCGCATGGGCCTGTGTCGCGGAGTCGGGGCGGGCTGTCGCATAGGGATAATGCCCGGGTCGCCTGTCGAAGGGGTGGCGGGAGGAGCGGGTCATGCCGAAGAAGCGCACACCTCGTCAGCGTCGCGCCGCGCAGCAGCGCGCACGCCTGCAGCAGCGGCAAGACGTGGCTCGGCAGGAGGAGTTCCACGAAGAGCACGCCCGTCTGGTCCTGGACCGGATGGGGGACCCCCGGTTCGTGCAGCGCACCGTCGGCGCGGACGGCGTTGCCACGTTGACGTGGGACGCGGGGTCCGAGGCGGGTACGGAGTTGCGTGAGGGGTTCCAGGCGCAGTTCGCGGCGTTCCGGGAGAAGTTCGGCCGTGAGCCGGGGCCGAAGGATCCGGTGTTCTTCGACCCTGATGCTGACGAGCCGACCCCGTTGAGTCAGCGGAGCTTCGATGACGCCGTGGACCACATGCTGAAGGCCGCTGAGGACGCGGGGGTGGACCAGGCGCCGATCCATGCCTGGCGGGAGGTCGGCTACCTCGTCACGGAGGAGAACCAGCACCTGTTCAGCGCCGCCGAGGTGCAGGCTTACGCCGACGCCGTGACCCGCCACCGGGGCGACGTCGAGGATATCGACCTTGCGTCGACGGTCGAGCTCTCCGCAGATGGGCTGCGGGACCTGATCGACGAGACGATCACCAGCGGTATGGAGGAACCCGCCTGGCGGATTGGGGAAGCCCTCGACCATGCTGACGACCCTGATGCCGTCGGTCTAGCCGCGACGACCCTGACCGCTGTTCTGATGACCTGGTTGACCAGCGCGAAGGCAACCGCGACCACTGACCTCGCCGGCCCCGCGCTGGGATGGATCCGCCAGAACCTTGATGACGAACCCGCCGACCAGGCATTCCAACTCGCGGGCCTGCTCGGCAGCCCTCTGGCCCCAAACCTGACCGTTAACGAGGCACTCGACCGGCTCGGCGACGCGTTCCTTCCCGCCCTGATCTGGCTCGTCGCCGGGCTGGTCGCCACCGAGGCGAACGGCGACGTGGAATGGCTCACCCAGTTCGACCCCGACATTGGCGACTGAGCCTTCCGCCGCACGTAGGAACGCCGGCCCAACCCATGAGTCGGGCGGTGATCCCATCGGCACCTGAGCTGCGACGCTTCGGTCTCCGCTAACAGGGGTGGGGCGCTCTGGGCGGGCTCCGGGTACTTGCGGTGATGGACGCCGTGGCCTGGTGTCCGAGACGTTGACAAGGCGATCCCTGGTGCCAGAGCGGCTGAAGTCAATGAGGCGAACGGTGGCAGCTGGTGCCGGCCGTGCACGGCCGGCGACGAGGCGGATGGTGTTGAAGGGTGAAAATGTCGTCGTTGAGTGTGGAGCGCCGCGGCGTGGCCGAGGTGCAACTCGCGTTCACCAATCTGAACTGGGCGTTTCGGGAGCAGCGCGAGGCGGATCAGGGTATCGATGCTCTAGTCGAGCTCGATGGTCTGACGACAAACCCCACCGGACGGTACATCGCCGTTCAGATCAAATGCGGACCTACGTTCTTCAGACGGAGGACGCGGATCGGGTGGCGCTTCACCGGAGAGCCTCGGCACCTCACGTACTGGCTGGCCCACCTGATGCCCGTGGTGCTGGTCATCGTCGACACGGAGGCCCGAGTCGGGTACTGGGTTCAGATCAGCGCCGACGCGGTGCGCGAGACCGACCGTGGCTGGTCGATCGAGGTGCCGTCCGCCAACGTACTCGACGCGTCGTCGCATGACGCCCTGCGTGACATCGCGATCGCCGCTCCTTCGGCCAATCCGGATCCTGTCGCGGAGGTTTTGCCGCTGCTACCACCATCCACGGTAGAGATGCTGTCGGCTCTCAGCCGGGTCGACTCCGAGGGCGCGCGGCGGCTCGCGCGGATGCTCAGCGAAGGCCGCGACGACCCGAGGGCGGTCGTGGAGCCGCTCCTTGCCGCGAGCCGGGGTTGGGTTCACGCGACGACGGCGCGGCTGGCGACCGTCGGGGCGTATGCCAACGACCACGGCCACCAGGACCTGGCGATGGAAGCGTTCGCGCTGGCGGCCGACCGAGACCCGAACAACCAACCGCGGCTGCGTGGCATCACGGCGATCATGGCCATCATTGTCGGGGACATGAGCCGAGCAGCCGGACTTCTCCGTTCGACCCAGGGCCCGCAGCGGGCAGAGACGCACCTGCTCATGGACGTCGCCGTCTGCGTCCTCAAAGCCAGTGAATCAGGCAGGGAAGACCTGCTGGAGAAACTACTAATCGATCGGACCGATGGTGAACTCGATGCGGAGCCGACCTGCCTGTCGTTCCTCGCAGAGCGCGCTGCCGGCCGGGGCGACTTCGACCAGGCGCTGGCCTTGTATGACCGCGTCTGCGAACAACAACCGACCAGCACCAGCGGCAAGCTCGGCCGGGCCAGGGCGCTCATGGAGCGCCTGCTGCGCGGCGCCACGCCGCTACCGTTCCGCGACCAGCAGGAGGTAGTAGCACTCGCCACATCCGTCCGTGACGACCTACGGCGATGGGCTGGACCCAGCGAGACCGTACATCGCCTCCTCGTACAGGAGCGCATGCTCGTCGGCGCGTTCATGGAGGTCATCGAGCTGGCCACGCCCACCGCATTCGGCGGCCACGCAAACGACCGTGAAGCGAGCGACCCTGTCGTGGCGATCGTGGGCGCCCAGGCCAGCATCGCCCTGGACGACCGCATTCGCGCCGTCCGGTTCGGCGACGCCATGCGGGGCACACCCACCGAACCACTGATCCGTGCGCTCGCCGCGGATTCGTGCCAACCCGCCACCGCTACGGTCGCAGTGTGGCGGATCGCGCTCGACAACGCGGACACCACGCTCGCCGCCAGGATATGCCTGAACCAACTCGCCTCCAGAGGCGCACTCGACCCGACAGACCTCGACCGGGTGGCGGCGTTGGCGAATCTCGATGACGGCGACCGCGTCGCTTACACCGCACGCAACGCCGCTGGTAGCGGTAACCTCGACGGCGCTGTCACTCTGCTGCGGTCTGCATGGTCACCCGCTGCGGGAGAGTTGCTGATCGAGGTCCTTCGTGAGGCGGGACGCTACGACGAGGCCCTCGTCGTGTGCGACGAGACCTGGACGGGATACGGGGCGCTGAAGGCGCTGCAGGAGAAGGTCAACATCCTGGCTATTCGGGGCGACCTCGACGGCGCCGACGAGTGCGCCAAGGACCTACTCGCCACCGGCGAACTCGCAGCCGAGCATCGCAAAGCCCTGCATCGCCGCCTCATAGAGCGCAGAGCCACGCGAAACGACTGGGCTGGTGTGGAGGCCTGCTGCCGGGCAGCACTCAAAGACGAACCCGCCGAACATGATCACGCATGGGCGCTGATCATCTCTCAACTTAACCAGAACCGTTGGGACGCGGCATGGACGTCATATCGCCATCTGCGACCGGACGTCACGGATGCAGGCGTCATCCACGCCTGGGTCGACCTTCACCTACGCTTCGACAACACGTCGCGAACCAGAGCCGCCGCTACGATGCTGGCCAGCCGCTTCGCGCATCAGCCGTTCGCCCTTACTTCACTTGGAAGGCTCACCGACCCGGCAGGGTGACGACGCCGCGAAGCTGCGGCACCCCGGCCCGACAAGGCTGCGACGGCACCGGCCGGGATGCCCGTTAAACCACTCCGCGCTGGGCCACATCAACCCGCCCGATTACGAACAGAGCGGCGCAACGACTACATACCACCGGATCGCGGCATAACCAGGTGTCCACATCCCGGCGAACCTCCGTTGATTGGGCGGTAGGTGCGCGACCGATTGCCGATCCGATCAGTGCGGCTTACACATCGCCGCAGGCCGAGGTCAGGCCACCAGTCGGATCGGACGTCTGATCACTCTACGCCTCCCTCGCGACCCTTTCTGGGCGCACATCATTCGGCTTGCCGATGAAGGGGTGTGCCGAGAGGATCTTGTAGGCATCTTCTCGCCAGCCGTCTTGGAGACTTCCTACCCGGAGAAAGATCTCCGAGACTTGGTCAAGGAACCGCCGTTCGTCGGTGAGGGGCAGATCTGGCACCGGCTCAGGCCTATGCTGTTCGATAAGGGCTTCACCTGAAGGCACGAGGTCAAGCATGAGATCGAGCGTGCAGGCGCGAACGCCGCGCTTCGCGTGGTCCGTTTCGTTCTCGCTGTGCACGATCTCGCAGCCAACCGCCCGCATTCCGGCAGACTGAAGTGCGCCGAAGACTGCGGTCCACGCGTGGGGACTTCGGTTGGCGTAACTAAAGATGAGGTGGCCGTCTGGACGAAGGGTTCGTCTCACCTCTGCGAATATCTTGCTTAGTAGATTCTCGTAGGCGCCATCATTGGTGAGTTGTCCGGTCGTGGCGTTGACCACCGCTTCGCCGGTTAGGGTCTCGTGTGCCTTGCGTTGCCAGGCGCGAAGCGGGGCGGACAGTTCGGCGTACTGAACGTCGTCGTGATAAGGCGGATCAGTTAGCGCCAAGTGCACCGATTGTGACGGGAGGACCATTCGTTCGCTGCTGCCCTCCACGACGCGTACATCCCACTCGCCCAAGGGGGTAACGGTGGAGGCGCACGGGACCGGGCCCTCGACGAGAAGTCCTCGGCCAGTTTTCTCATGAAGCCAGGTCGCCGATTTTACCAGCTGGTTCAGTCGCCGGAGCACGCTTCCTCTGCCGCGACCGACGCCTCCCCAGACATTCGGCTCGACGGCAAGGGTCGTTAGATTGAAGCGATGTCCAGCCATCGCCTCGTAGCTTTTGAGGTAGTAACGATCCCATCGGGACAGATGCCCAGCCATCTCAGCGCTTCCGATGACAGCAAGCTCGACAGCCCGCACCACGGATGGATCATCAGAGCAATGGCCTGCCAGTTCGAGCATCCGCTCCAGCATCTGTCGCTGTCGTTCTGGATAGAGATCTTCCCAGCGTTTGAATCCATGACGTATTAGAACGTTGGTTTCGCGTCCAGGTGGGATGGGCCCTAAATCTTGCTTAGTCTTCCGAAGTGCTCGGGTTGCCTGGTCATGTTCGACTTGAGTGGGAAGATCGATCTCACGCGCGACCCGACTTGATCTTTCTACGAGAACGATCTCCCACTGCCAGGACTCTGACCTGTCGGCGAGGCGGTCCGTCTTCCCGCATTCGCAGGTGATGGTTCTCTTTGGGGTGTAAATCGTGGATGGATCGACGATGCTCTGACACTCTGGGCAGCGCTGCCGCTTGTCAGAGCTGGCCTTGAAGAGGTGACCTTTATGGCAGGCGAGCCACGCGTCGGGTTTCCCGCTTTCCTTGCGCACCAATAAGGAAACGAGCGCGTGAGGGAACATTTTTGCACGGGCGCCACAGCCTGTGCACTCGCCAGTGGCAACGCGGACGGTATGAGAGACGACACCTTCGGTGCCGTCTTTGAGAGTCGTCCCGTACGCAGTGTCGACTGCGGTGCGAATGTACTGCTGAATTGTGGCTGCTGCTTTACGTAGCTTTTCGGGCTCGGGTAGGCTGAGCATCGCCGTTAGGCCCGCAGCAGGCCACGGATTGAGATCCTGTGCGTATACCTGGTGGCCTCTTACGACAGCCGCAAGCGGAATTACGCCACCACCAGCGAACATATCCGCGACCAGCAAACGGCCGGGAATCATCCGATTGAAAGCGTCGATGACGGCACCGTTTACGGCGCTAGTACGTCTCGCCCACCATCGGTAGGTACTTACCGGAGGTAAATGAACTTCGCGGTTGCGACTCTCTGCTTTGGCTGCGGCACTGACATTGACGTAATCAAGATACTTAAGAGGGCTGCAAAGTGGCTCGTGTGTTGAAGGCGACTGTACCGAGACGGGCAGGTCGGAGGTCTGGGCCGTCGTCGCGGTCATCATTGTCCTATGGTTGCGTGCTAGCTCGATGGGGTGGCCACGATCCGAGTCGCTCGTGTCGTGACACATGCTGGAAGAACGATCATGATACGACGATGTTCGCCGAGATGGGAATCCTGTTGGCCACGGCATGACTATCCTGCCGCCTGTGGCCGCTGCAAGGGCAGTCCAGGGCGTAGACGTCGGGCACTGAGCGTGACGCGACAGGAAGCCCAGCGGCCCCGCAGTTCACCTTGGTCTGGCAGGGGATCCGCAGGTAGGGCACCAGAAAAGTCGCTGTAGGTTAGCCACCCTGCCACCTGCATGACGGGCTCGGGTGCATCAGGTCGGGGTTCACGTCGAGTAACGATGAGTGACCACCGTGGGTCTCGTTCGGCAACCGTCGCCTCGTTCCGGCTGATGAAGAACTCGACCCATCCTGGGGGTGCCGAGGTCGCCTTGACCTCAAGCCGGTGTCGCTGGCCGCTCGCGTCAGGGCTTGAGATGTCATATCCCACGGTGTCGTCAACGACGCTTACGTGCGCAACGTCGTTGAGCATGTGTCGCAGTCCGGCTGAGACGAGGTGCTCGCGGCAGGCAGTAAGGACTGCCAACTCGCCTTCGTCGCCGAACTCCTGCAAGACTTCGAGATCTACTTTTCGAGCGGCGGAGAGCAGTAGAGCATCACGTTCACGAAGGTCCTCAAGCGTCGATGTCAGCGCCGTGGCGACATCGTACGGGACTAACTCCCAGCGTACCTCGTCTGTGGTCGCCATTTGGGCGAGCCAAACTTCCCGCTGGCTAGTTAGTATCCTGAACAGGAGTGTTTCGACGAACGGCTCCAACGGTAGCCGAGTCATGGCGACCAGTTCGGGGGTCGGGACCACGAGGTGTCGTCGGTTGGAGAGCAGCCCGACGCGGAGCAGCAGATGCTCGCCGTCGGCGAGGCTGAGATGGTCGTGGAGGGCGCCGGTCGCAAGACTGCGGTAGCTGCGTTCGAGCGAAGACCGCGACTCGCCATCAGGGCCTAGCATCCGAGCGACGTAGTATGCCGCCTGGAGCTGCGAGTGGCTAGGGTGGATGGGCGGCGTCGAGGTGGAGATCATGGTTCGTTACTCGCCCTGGCCGCTGATATGTGCGAGGAGAGCCGCCATATCGGCCTCATTCTCGATTGGCGGCCCATAGTCCTCCTCGTCAGGTAGTGACATCCTCACGAGATCCTTGTCGTTAAGGGCGTCGGCGAGGTTCGAGGCTTTATCGCGGAGTCTAATATCGACAACTCGGTCGATGGTTCCATCAGTAACCATGAAAAGAAGCGTGGTCCGCTGGTCCTGCCGCATGCCGAGGCGATGGATCCGGTCGATGCTCTGCAGGTACTGTCCGGCATTGAACGTCCGGTCGAAGTACACGGCGTCGTGACACTCGTTGTGGAGGCTCACCCCTTCGCTCATCGCAGCGGGGTTTGCCAGCAGCACTAAGCAGTCACTGTCCTCTCGGAATCGTCGTAGTTCTGACTCCCTTGTGACGGAGGCGTTTGGGGCGCTGGTGACTGATGGAACACTTCCGTGGATCACGGCTGGGTTGTATTCACGTAGCCAGCGTCGCAATCCCTCCAGATTGGCGACGAAGTTGGACCAGACTAGAGTCTTGCGTGGTCCATTCGGATCTGAGGCGTGTTTAGCGATGATTTCGCGAAGCCGAGTGAACTTGGGCGGTGTCTCGTACCGCCCATAGCCCGCGATCAGTTCCCAAAGGCGGCTTCCGGGTTCGACTGGAAGTGGCGGATGAGCGAACTCACCGGGAAGGTCTCGGGAGCCGACGGCCAGAAGCTGAGGGTTGCTCGCCGCTTCAAGTAGGTACATGACGATCGTGCCCATTCGCGCCAGTTCAGAACGATCATTCATGGAAATGCGGAGCATGCCGGCATACCGATCACGCAGTGCCGAGTAAATTTCTCGCTGCAGTCCGTCTAGGGGTACGGGAACAGTTTGGCGAGTGGTGTCGGGAAGGTCCAGCTCTTTCTTGGTAGTGCGGACGAAGAGGGGCTCTATCGCGCGGTTGACAGCCTGCAGGGCCTCGCGGGGCGGGTTCGGGGTAAGTGCTTCGGCAGGCAGGATTCGGCGTGCTTGGCCTGGCCAGAGAAAGTCGTAAAGAGCTACGAAATCCTGAGCCGATTGTGGGGCAGGGGTACCAGACAGGATGTCACGCCGCGTAGCCGAAAAGGCCAGGTCGAGACAAGCCGTACCATGCTGTCTAACCCGCCCCGCCTTCATTCGGTGAGCCTCGTCCAAGAGGACGAGCGTCGGCCTTCTGCTAACCCAACTTGTCAATTGACTGAGGTTCGCAGCAAGGCGGTGATAATTGACCAGAAGCACCTCTGCGTCTCGGCTTCCCGGGGTGCCGAACACGCCTACTTGTGGCCTTTCGTTCGGATGAAAACACTCATTGACTTCGGTCTGCCAAGCATCGAAGGCTGAGAGCGGGGCGACGACAAGTAGTTGTTCAACGCGGCCGTTCTGATGCTCTGCCTCGTAGACGGCGTAGGCAACGGTCGTCTTGCCGGCGCCAGGAACCGAGAAGTTCGCGCCGTGGGTCATGCTCAGTATGCTGGCGGCATCACGGAGCTGGAAGGACTTCAGCTGCCTCGAGAACCGGCTCGAATCAAGTAGCCGAGTGACATCCTCCGGGCTGAACTTCGGAGACGTGGCACGTCGTGCTTCCTCCAGCAGTCGCCTCTCCTGCTTGATCGTCTGGATGATGGCGACGACCTCGGGCGACCACTTGATGCCCACTCCATACCGATTGCATGAAGGGCCAAGCCAGCCCAGGTTCTCGCGAAAACGCTCCAGCGGCACCCGTACGCTCCGAGCGGGATCTCCGTCGTATCCCCACTCAATACGTAACTGTCCCCAAAAAACGTCAGGAACCGCGCCCATCTTTTTCGCGACCACAATGTTGGCAGCCGGATCGAGGTTGAGCGAGATCACAGGCGCTTCTGTCACTGGCGGTTCTCCGCAGCGTGGAATCCGCGTTGCGCCAGGTACTCGATCAGCTCGTCGTGGGCGCGAAGGTAGGCGTCCAATGCGCTTTCAACAGCCTGCCGGTTCGGTTCTTCGCCGCCGTCCTCGAGTTCGTCGTAGCCCCGTCGTACCTTGTCGCAGGCCCCTGCTGCCGCGTTTAGTTGGCGGCGAGGCACGTCAAGTGCATCCAGTCCTTGGTTGTCGCGCGCCTTGTTGTCAGCTGCGGTCTGCATCGCATGCCTGACGGCGTCCAGGAACGTGCTCTTGGGCAGCTTCCTCGTCCCGGTGTCCGTTGGCACTTCAACGTGCGCGTCGATGTCCCTCGTCGGGTCGACCTTGCCCGTGCGAACGAGGACGTCGAACAAGGGCTGCAAGGTGACGCTGCCGCTGCCCGTGACGGGTCCGTCTTCGTCTAGGTCGTCGAGAAGCGAAAGTCCCTGAACGTCGGCGCGCTGAGCCTGTCGTTGTCCGATGGCCAGAGCCTGCGCCGCAGTGCGTAGCGGATCCTCCTCCTCGAGCGCGGGGAGGACGTACCCGTCGAGATACGACTCGTCGATGTGGCGTACGCGACGGTAGTCCATCCCAGCGAGGAGTCCCACCAGCTTAGCCCGACGCACCCTCCGTGCCGCGTCCGGTGACTTACGAGTGCTCATGGTTTGGTACGTTGTGTCAATCTCAAGCAGGTTCTGTCTGTCATCGTCGAAGTCCTCCCAGCCGAGCGCACCCCCGCTCGCCTCGATCAGCTCTTCGATGATTTGCCGCAGGCGGTCCTCTGTCTGGACCTCCTTTGCCGCTGCATCACGATCCCTGCGGGAACTCGGATTGTACGACCGGTTCTTCTGCAGGCCGATGTCCTCCGGGCTTCGCCCCGCGTCGAGGAGATCCTTGATGAACAACAGCTCATTCGTGAACGTATAATCCTGCTGGGTCCGTTGCCGCATCTGGAAATCGAACTCCAGCTGCATGATCTCATCGCTGGTCGCCTCTTGCGGAAGAACCTGGACCTTAATGAAACGGAACCGTCTTGCCTCATCATACGGAAGCTCGGCGTGAAGATCCCGCAGCGCCACGGCCCGCGTGTTGGCGTTGATCAACACGCCTTCATACGTGATTAGTCCCGGCTCCTGCTGCTCCTCTCGATGAATCGTTCTCTTGACATCGTTATAGCCTTTTGTCTTACGGATGAGATCCGCGAGCAGTTGCTGGGACTCGTCCCCGTATGGTTCCGTCGCAACAATAGAGCCCCGAGCACCCAGGCCCTTGACCTGTGCCCGCACACGATGTGTTCTCGGATTGAGCAGAACGTCAGCGACAGGAATTGCGATCGCCGGGATCATGAGCCTGGCGCCGCGCCACTCGAAAGGACGACGATCAGCTTGCTCCGGCACGACGGCCTTCTGAGCCTGTGCGATCATCTCACGCCGGGCGTTCTGCGTCAGCAAAGTCACGTGCGGGCCTCCTGCGATACCTCATGCGTTGCGACGTCAGGTGATGGGACGGTGCCAGTATCGGCTCCGGCTACGACACGCGCTCCTGTGATGATCATCTTCTGAAGCGCGTCGGCCAGTTCCGCCAGCGTGCGTTCGGTGTAGATCCGCCCCTGAAAGGGCCTGGCCAACTCGGACGTCTCGTTCCGCTGCGCCCACCCCGGTCCTACCAAGACGACCGTGCAGTCGATCCCCAGCCTCGTCGGCAGCGCGGCGAGCCGACCGCCGCTCTTGCGCGCCGTGCCGCCGTCCCGTGCCACAGAGATGGCGACAGCATGGGTGACCTCGGCGGTGTCGATCAGGATCGCGAGCTGTCCGCCCTCGCGCTTGCCGCCGTCAGCGTCCGCGGCTGGGTTTGCCCCGGCCTTCTCCAGCAGCGCACGTGATGCAGCGTTAAGCTTCAGACGGTGGTGGGTAACGCCTCGTTCGTCGAGCAAGCGGCATAGGGTTGTTGTGATGGCTGCCTGCAGGATGCTCCCAGTGCTGTTGCGGTGCGCGACCCAGGCCCCACCGACCGCCCGTTGGGCAAGCAGCACCTCGTATGGCACGCCCTGGGTTCGCATCTGCTCGACGAGGGCCCATCCCCGCGGCCGCGCGACAGTGGAAGCCGGCGGCTCGTCCAACTCAGGCAACAAGTGTTCCACCGGCCGTGCCGGCTGCGCGGCGGGACTGCTTGCGCTGACCCGCCCGCTGATCACGGCATCGATGACCTCAAAGACCGCCTTCAGCTGGTGGTTCTTCCACTTGCCCCGCAGTTCGCCGGGTAGCGAGGAGCCTCGCACCCGTGCCCTGAGATCGCGGTGAGCGAGACCGGCGGCGGCACAGAGGGCCGTGACCACGTTCGGGTCGTCCTCCTGTGCCGCGATGACAGCCGACAAGGTCACGTCCGCCAACGAGCGCTGGGCAGTGCGCGCCGCGAGCGCGTCGAGCGCCGCTCGATACTGGGCGGGCCTGATTACATCGTCAAGGCCCAACAACTCCTGGCTCGGATCCAGATCGGAACGGATCTCGGTACGGCAGACCTGACGGCTCACTCGACCAGCGAGGCTTCGCAGTTCAGGATCGGGTGTCTGTTCCTCAAGCGCGAGGAGAGCCTGCAGCAGCTTCGGAAGATCAACAGGTCGTTCGATGCCCCGATCCTCGTTCAGCCAGGCAAGAGCGTCCTTGATCGTCACTCTGCGGGTGAGGGCTTTGACGTGCCCCTCGGCCTCTTGCAGGTCCACCTAGTTCCTTCCAAAGGTCACTGTTCTTGCCTGCTTGCTGAGCTGCTGCCGAGTGTGGGCTCACAGCTCCGATCTTGCGACGCTGAGCGTCGACCCCACGATTCTGCCCCATCCTGCGGCGCGCGGCGCTCCTCGATGAAGGCAGTACCGCCTTGGCCAAAGCCATGAGGCTCTGCAGGGGACACGATGCCGTTCGATGTCCGCAGGTCCATAGCCCGCTATGCCTTGCGCAGGCGGCCGACCAGAGGATCGGCCTCCCGCCCGAGTGAGGTTCTCCCGGCAACGGGTGGGTGCTGCGGACGAGAGTGATAGCCATCGCTACGGCGCTACGTAGCAGGCTTGGACTAGGAATGGCGCACAGCGCTTGCTGCCTGCACCATAGCCCTGGCCAGGTACTCACCCACGCATACGGTGTCGGTGGTTCGGGGCAGCAGGATGCGGGTTCGGAGGAGCGCGGTTGCTGCGACTGCCGCGGCGAGTGCGCCACGAAGATCGCCTGCTGCTGCTCTAAGGCGATCAACAAGTTCGATCAGCGACTCGGCTGCGACAGCGATCGCCGGGTGCTGATGATGCGCCTCCTGCTGGAGCGCCCGGTATACGGCATGCGGGTCGCTGCGGAGTTCGAGGTCGAGTACGGCCTGCAGCCACGTGTCGATTGGCGGAGGCTCGGCATCGGGGGCGTCGTGGCCCACGGTTAGGGTGGAGGCGGCGAGTGTTCGCGAGGCGGTGAAGGGGTCGATGCCGAGCACTCCACGGAACAGCACCCAGGTCAGAGCCGATAGATGGTTTCGGCCGGCTCGTTCGCCAGGTAGCCGATCAAGGTTTGGGACCAGGTACCAGTCTTGGGCGGAATCGGCGAGACGGTTCACGCCGTGCACGGTCATGTTGACGCGGCGGGCTTTTGGATTGGCTCGCGCTGCCTTGGCCGCGCCGTAAACAGCAGCGTCGGCATGGGCGAGGCATTCGTTTAGGTCGAGTAGACGCGCGAGATGTAATGCGGCGGCCTCCAACGTCGCCCGGTGCTGCTCGGGTACCTCTGGCAGATCGGCGTCTCGTAGTCCGGACTCGAACACCCGGACGGTCTCAGCGGCGATGAGCTCAACTGCGAGGTCTAGTAGCCGGGCGCGGTCAGCGGAGACGAGTTGGTCACCTGCGAAGCGCTGGGTGAGATCGTCATGGAGCTGCCTGTTCGCCGTCTCATCATTGCCTGCTGTTCCCGGGGGGTGCCACACCGCCCAGCCCAGGAGGTAGCCGTCGCATTCGGGCTGCCCGACCCGGCTCGGATCGTTGTCTACGCTCGCGAGCGCGGTCGCAAACGTCTGCCGCCAGTGACAGACGCGGGTTGGCGATTCGGGGTGTATCCGCAGCAGACCGAGACTTAGGCACTCACCCAGGAGTTCCTCGGTCATTGCCTGGTTGGGTGTCAATGGCACATCCCAGGTGTTCACTGGAGCAACCACCGGGTCGTTCGGCCGATGCCGCAGCAGGGTCAATGTGACCAACTGGGCACGCAACGTCGAGGCCGATCTGCCGTCGTCGTCCCGAGGCGCACGTCCAGGGTGAACGGTAGCCACATGGGCGCGCTGCGCTTCCTCCCAGGCGGCCTGCGCCTCGTGGACCGCGAGGTCATGTTGGGCACGGCGGCGCTGCTCGATACGGCGCTGGCCCGCCGTGGGTGCGTGCTCGAGAGCTACCGCTCGCTGGAGGTTGTCGTCGCATTCGACACACTGGGTTAGCACTTCGTCGCGGACGTACCGTTCGAGGTCCTCCCGTGCGCGGAACCCCATCGGCTTGCCGCACTCTGGGCAGTCCAGGCCTTTGAGACAGGCGCGGGAGCCGGCTGCAGCGATGACATGGCTACGGCGAATCGAAACGCCCTGTTCTCGGTACAACGTGTTCAACGAGCGGTGCCACACCACCTTGTTGCCGTCCGTCACGCCCAAGAGGTCCCAGTACAGCTGCCCGAACTCGACGAGATCGGAAGCGGCGTCGGGGATCGGTGCGACGTCGAGCCCGAGAGGTCCGGTGGGCGGGCGCTCCGGTTCTTCATCCCTATCCGTCACGACCACTGATCGTCACACACGCGCCGCTCCACGCAACGATCGGCTCAGTGCCATGTCGAACACTCCTGCTGGAGTAGGAACGTGCGGCACACCGAGGAGCCGGGGTTGCCGCCGGGGTGCTCACCCATCTGGCCCACCAGCCGCTACCCGTCGCCGTGCTCGCTGGCGACGCCGCCAGCGGCGGCGCGCTGGCCCTGCTCAACAACCTAATCGCTCTGCGGTAGGCGGCGTCTCCGAGCACAAGGCTGGCCTTGGCTATTGATCAACCTCTTCTATAGGAAGGATGATCGGCCAAGGGCTGCCACCATGATCAGTTGGTGTCGACAACGGGCCGCCGCAGATTCACGATCAAGCTAGTACTCCAACGTCAGTTGGCTTGTCTGCGCTGGTAGTGGGATCGGCGGGCTCGGGCTTGGGATGTTCGTCGCCAGATTGACCAGTGCAAGGTGTGCGTTGGTGGGAGCGTCACGGCGAGGACGAAGGCGTGAGGAGTCGACGGATCTCGGCGACGGTCAACGCGATGATCGCCGGGTCGGTGTCGGGTTGCTGGGCGGTGAGGGTGGTCAGGACGGCCAGGGCGAGCATGGCCAGGGTGACGAACCGGTGCCAGCCGGTCCAGCTGCGGACCTGGTAGTGGTCGAGGCCGACCTGACCTTTGCCGGTTTGGAACAGCTCCTCGATGCTCCAGCGGGAGCCGGCGACCCGGACGAGGGTGTGTAGTGGCACTGGTCGGGGTGACCAGCACAGGTAGAAGGCCAGCTCGCCGGTGGTGCGGTTGCGGCGGATGAGTAGCCATCGGTGTTCACCGGGCTGGGTGGCGGTGGTGATCCAGGCCCACAGGTAGTCGCGGGGGCCTTTCGCTCCGGGTCCGCAGCTGTGCTGTTGCCACCCGTGGGTGGGGATCCGCTCGGCGAGGTCGTCGAGGCGTACGAGGGTGCGACCGTCGTTGACGTGCACGCGTCGGTCGCAGCCGACCGCGAGGACGTAGCCGATTCCGCGGTGTTCCAGGTCGCCGCGTAGGGCGGGGTCGGCGCCGTAGACCTCGTCGCCGGTTACCCACCCGAACGGAACTTCGGCATCCCACGCGGCGGCGATCATCTGCCGAGCCAGAGCGGGCTTCGTGGCGAACCCGACATCGTCCGGGACCCCGGCGGCGGCGAGGCGGTCGGGCTGGTCGCACCAGGTCGTCTCGGGTAGGTAGAGCCTGCGGTCGATCATCGCCCGCCCGGCAGGTGACACGTAGGCCAGGAACACCCCGACCTGACTGTTCTCGACCCGGCCAGCGGTGCCGGTGTACTGCCGCTGCACCCCGACCGAGCACACGCCCTTCTTCAAGAGTCGGGTCGGGGACGAGGCGCCGTGCAGCGTTTCGGCTGTCGGTTTCCTCGTCCCCGCCCGCCGAACCGGACGTGCGCGTTCCCGCGCATCCGGCTCTCTACGTGATCACGATGGTTCAGGTGACGAGTTCGCTGACCTGTGCGACGAACGTAACGTCGTCGTGGCTGGTCTTGCGGAAACGAGCTCCCGCAGGGTCGACCACGTCGATGTTGAACGGTGTGCTGATCTGCGCTCCGCGGAAGCGGTAGCGCTCGACCCGCATCTTCGCCGGGTTGTAGAGGACGATGCCGTCCTCGGCGATCCGGTCGCTGCCGTAGTAGCTGCGGCGGATCTGGCCCCAGGTCAGGTGGGGTGCTTACGGCGTAACCAGTAGATCATCCGCCACCAGGCATACCAGCCTAGGTAGGAGAACGTCTTCTTGGAGGCGCCGTAGCGGAAGTACGCGGCCCAGCCCCGCAGGATCGGGTTGATCTTCCGCAGCACCTCGTGCAGGGCGAGGGATGTGGTTCCACGCCCCGTCCACTTCTTGATCTTGTTCATGACCGCCGCCAGGGTGTCCTTGGACGGGTAGGTCAGCACCATCGGGCCTCGGTTCCACTGCTTGCGCTGGATGCGAAAGCCGAGGAAGTCGAAGCCGTTGTCGATGTGGGTGATCAGGGTCTTCTCTTCCGAGAGGGTCATCTTCACGTCGCGGGCCACGATCTCAGCGATCTCCTGCTTGACCTGCTCGGCTTCCTCCCTGGTGCCGTGCACGAGCACCACGAAGTCGTCGGCATAACGGATCAAGCGGTAGTTCGGCCGGCCCGTGCGGCGGCGGTGCTGCCGCCGCCACGGCGGGCTCATCTGCTCGTCCCAGACTTTGGCGAAATGCCGGTCCAGCACGGACAGGTAGATGTTGGCCAGCAGCGGGGAGATGACTCCGCCCTGCGGCGTGCCGGTCAGGCTCGCCGCGAAGCCACCATGCTGTTCGACGACCCCGGCCCGCAGGAACGCGCGGACCAGCCGCAGCACCTTCTTGTCGGCGATGCGTTCGCGCACCAGGCCCATGAGCACCTGGTGGTTGACGTTGTCGAAGCAAGCCTTGATGTCGCCCTCGACGATCCACTCGTAGGTCGACGGCTTGCGGGTGAAATGGTGGATCTCGGTGATAGCGTCCTGGGCCCGTCGTCCCGGCCGATACCCGTAACTGGACGGGTAGAAGTCGGCCTCGAAGATCGGTTCCAGGACCAACTTCAGCGCCATCTGCGCCACCCGGTCGCGCAGCGTTGGGATCCCCAGATAGCGGATCTTGCCGCCCTTCTTCGGGATCGCCGCCCGCCGCACCGGCAACGGGGAGAAGCTCCCGTCGCGCAGCGAGGACCGCAGGTCATCCAGGAACGGGATCAGCCCGTCGTCACGCGTGACGGCGAAGCGGGTCACCGAGTCGACCCCTGCGGTCATGGAGCCTTTGTTGCCTGCCACCCGCTCCCAGGCGTGCATCAGCGTCGCCCGGTCGCAGACCAAGTTGAAAACGTCGTCGAACCGGCGTGCCGGTTCGTTCCTTGCCCAACGGTGCAGCTTGCGTTGGTGTTCGAGTACCCGAGCCTCGGCCTGGCCGAACAACGGCCACTGCGAGGCTGGTGCGTCGCTGTTCAACGACGACCTCCTCCATGCCTGTCAAGATGCCGATCACGCTGCCGCCCTTCCCCATGTGCCGGGCTTTCCCCGGCTCGGAGTACTACGGCGACTCCGCCACGACCCGATGCCATCAGCGGGCGTCACGCCTGCCCGCCGGACGACCGGCAGCCGCCCGGAGAGGGCGACATCGAGCCGCTTCCCACGTTCACTGAGGACCTCTGCGACGGGGATCGGTGCCCAGCTTCACCCCGGCGGCATCGCCACGGACCGCACATCGCAGTCTTGGTCCGGGCCTCCCGCCGTCCACCGGATAGAGACGGCGGAAGAGGAGGAACCACAGGCTCGGGCTTCCTCCAGCACCACAGAGCGGCCCATCCACCAGGTTCGACAGACCGCTGACGACTCACGGGGCTTCAACCACTGGTTCAGATCTCCTTACACCTTCCCGTCCTAGCTAGCGGACACGTGCCGTCTGGTGGTGCCGACACGCTCCTACGTTGTCGAGACTGCTCCCAGCCTCACCCCTGACCCGGGGCTCGACCTGTCTCCAGCTTCAGCCGGTCACTGCGATGACCAGCGGCGGACTCCTCCTTCCGCACGGTTCCTCAGCGCCTCGTGGCGCACACCCGGTCTCGTCGGTCACCAGCACCGCGTCGCGATGGCCGAGTTGCTCGATCAGCCACTCACGCATGTCATCGCGGACGGCGTCGGGGTCCCACACCGCCGTGCGCAGCAGCCGCTGCATCGCTTGTGGATCACCGTGGCCTGCCCGCTCCGCAAGCGACCAGCAGGTCTTCCGTTCGGCCTCCGACAGCAGCCCTTCTACGAACTGCCCGGCCGTCGCCCGCGGCTCGGCCCGCACGAACCGGCCCGCGACACGCGTCATCGCCTCGTCCAGGATGACCCGCCACCCGGCGGGGTCTACGCTGTGGCACGCGGCCACCGCACGATCTTCGATTGTCCTCACAAACCATCGATGATCAACGCGGTGGCCGACTTCATGCCCACACCACGCCCAAGACCGAAGCCACGTGACGTTGGAGTACTAGGCGAACATGTTTGGTGGGGTGGCAACGTGGGTGCGACCAGTACCAAATGCGCCAGGCGTCGGCGTTAGACCCAGAGGCACTCCAGCCGTGAATCAACCCCAGGCTCACTTCCCGTGTCGGGAACATAGCCAGAAGTATGCATACTGTCCTGGTGACTCAGCCGTCCAGCGCCGCCGACGAATCTGCCGCGCCAGCGTCGCTCACGTCGTTGGTGACGTTGCGCCTCGCGACGCCGACTGCCCTACGGAGCGGACTCGCGCTGCTCGGCCTCCGATGGTCGGCGCAGAGCTATCGCCAAGGGGCTGGGATCGAGGGGGGTCTGTATTGCTGGGTTGCCGCGGGATTCGGGCGAGAACTGGTTGATCCGATGCAGGGCGCTGCTCTCTATATAGGTGCGGGCGTTGGCCTGGGCGGTTGGCGTGGACGGCTCCAGGACGAGTGGAGCTGGATCGGTGAGGACTCCGACCATGGACATGGCATGGCGATGCATCGGACTGGTGCCGCGGTCGTCGGCGGCCCGGTGACCTACTCGCCTGTGCCCCTGGAATGTCTCCCCGGTACCGGGGTAGCGGCAGGGGACGAGGCTGTTGCGGGCCTCCTTGCCGACGTGGCCCTTGCCCAGCCGGTGGCGGTTGCCGAGGCGATCGCGATCAGGCTCGCCATCCATCTCGGAGACACGGGTGCGCCAGTGAACTCGGCCGGCGCTGGAGCGTGGGCGACTGACCGACCTGCGGACTGGGCTGCCTTCGCCTGCGCTAGGGCTCTGCGTGGTGACGCGGTCGGACGAGGACCGTCGGTACCGGCCGCGCGGGGTCAGGAGGACAGAGTGGTTGGTGCGGAATGACCGAGGGCGCGGACGGCAAGTCCTCTTCGCTGGCGCGATGGCGTAGGCCGCAACCGTTTGTGACCTACCCGGAGCAGGAGCGCGTAGCCGTGTTCATCGACTTCGAGAACCTGGTGTGCGGCGCCGGCAAGGGTCTGCCCGGCCAGAGTGACCCGATTCCCGCCACCGCCCTGACGTACCTGTGCCGAGGCTTCCACGGCAACGCGTCCATTCGCCGCGCCTACGCTGATTGGGCCAATTCGGGCTTCGGGAAGTACCAACACGCCCTCGCCAACAACGGCGTCGATCTTGTCCAGATCGCCCGCAGCGGTGGCACCGGTAAGAACTCCGCAGACATCCGGATGGCCGTCGATGCCATGGAGGTGCTCATCACCCACCCAGACGTGGCGGTGTTCCTCCTGGTGACGGGTGACAGCGACTACTCGCCACTCGTGCATCGGCTGCGCGAGTTCGGCAAGCACGTCGTCGGCGTCGGTACCCAGGCCAGCGCCAGCCAGCGTCTGGTATCGGTGTGCTCGGAGTACAAGTTCTGGGGCACCATCGTCGCAGCCGTCGAGCCCGCCACCCGTCCCGCCGTCACCGCCGCTTTCGATCTCACGCAGGCCGAACGACTCCTTGTAAGGGCGTTCGAGCAGCTCACCACCGACACGCCGACCGCAAGTACGGTCAAGAACAAGATGCTCTCCCTTGACCCCTCGTTCGACCAGGCCAACTACGGATGCCGCACGTTCCGGGACTTCCTTTCCCGGCTCGAACACCGGGTCACCACCGTCGGCAGATCGGGCCAGGACATCGTCATCACGCTGGTCCCAGACGGAAGAGACACATGATGTGGGGAAGGAGAAGCCTGCCGGTGGGCCGGAGGGCTCGATGGAAGAAGCCGAGCGGTAAGGGATTCAGCCGGCTTCGGCACCAGGTGATGACCGCCGGGGATAGGTAATCGTCTGTCGGCCGGGCGGAAACCCTTGTCAGCTTCACCGGCTGGAGTTTGGTTCACTGCTTCTCTGATTCGTGTTGACAGAGAAGGACAGGCCGTCCCGGGAGGCATCCGTCCGAAGGGTTTACCTTTCGTCGCCGGGCCGTTCGTGGTGCGCGGCCAGCCAGCCGCCGACGACGTTGAGGTCGGCCGTGAGTTCTTGCACCAGAGTGCAGGGGCTCCCGCCGGGTCGGTGTGCTTCCCTGCACGGGCACTCCCAGATGCCAGTCGTGAGTCGTCCGATGGCGCGCGTGAGCACCGAACGCGAGTACACGAGCGTTCGTCCGTTGATGGTCACCGGCTCGTCGCGTTTGCTGGTCCTGATCTCCGCGCCGATGCCGACGATCGCGTCGGCGGCGTCGGTGAGGAGACCGGCGGCATCGGCGGGATCCTTCTCGATCTGTCCGGTGGCCAGTTTGCACACCATGCCGAGTGCGGCGATCACCCGTCCCGCGTCTGGCACGGTGATGGTCACCGGCTCGGCTTCGGCCATCACGTCGCGGTAGGTGGCGGCGTGCTCGCCGAGAACCTTCGCCAGCAGCGAGATGTTGTGCGGAGTGATGTAACTCTGTAGCGCGGTGCGTTCAGTGACGCCGAGCTGGGCGGCGGTGAAGGCGACGCGCTCCGCCAAGAGGTCCGCTGCTTCGGTCGGCGCGAAGACCACCCCGAGCCGGTTCGTCTCCTCCTCAAGCTGGGCGAGTCGCTCCTTGAAAAGCTTGGTGTTGCGGAGGTTGGCGGCCATCAACCTCTCCTGTATCGCCGTCTGGGTAGCGGCCCTGCGGTAGTCGGGATCACCCGGCACCTTAACGCGCCGATCCAACCTGATCGCGCCCACTCGCATGCGCGTCGCACGTACGGTGCGTGGGCACCTGACGGCGACTGTTCTATGCCCACCTGAGCGGAAGGCAGTTTGTGCTGGCCGGTCAGGGTGGCGTCCCGCGCTCGGGGGCGGGACCAACCCGCTTTTGCTGATTCGGGGCTGTTCAGGGCTGTCATGGGAACCCGTGAACGGCGAGCCCGCGACGCTTCGAGCGATGTTTGCGGGCGGCAACCCGTCGAGCGGTTGGCCGGAAGGGCGGCCGGCCTTGGGCAGGCTTCCGCCGCCCGATGGCATGTGCGGTGGCAGCGCGCCGGACACAGTGCAGCGCAGTGCGGTTCAGGCCGACGACCGTCTTGTCGTATCGCTTGCGGGTGGCGGGCAGAGCGCCGCAGTCCGCCATCAGGGACCTCCCGCGTCGGAGAGAGCGTGGCCCTCGCGCCCGACCTGGATTGGCCCCGGTCGGATGGATCGGGGTGCTCCGTGGGTGCTCGGACGTCGGGGAACTAGGGGTTAGCAGGCTGGACTGCGCCGGATTTTTGACTCTGACTAAGAGTGGTGATTGAATTGATGTTCATCGCGCTAATCCCGCACCAGCCTACGGATCAGAAGGTTAGGGGTTCGAGTCCCTTCGGGCGCACAAGATCAAGAGGGGCCTGACCTGCGGAAACGCAGGCCAGGCCCCTCTTTTGTCACTAGAGTGTGGACACTCGTTGTCACGTGGTTGTCACGCCCGCGCCACTACTATCCGTAGTTGCCCAGTGATCGTCACGCCTCTGACCTGGGGTTTAGTCGCTCGCGCGCTGGTGGTGAGTGGCTTGACCGCCCGGTTTTTTCGCGGTCTTGGCGGCCTTGCGGGCGGTGCGTCCGATGGTCGCTCGTCGTTCGCGTGCCGCCTTCCGAATGAGTGCAGCTGTGGCTGCGGCGGTCTGGTGCTGGGTATCTGGTAGCACCCTGGTGTACACATCTGCGGTGGTGTCGATTCGTGAGTGGCCGAGCTGGTCTTGAATTGACTTCAGATCGGCGCCGGCGCTGTGGGCGAGGGATGCGGCCCCGTGTCGTAGGTCGTGAAGCCGAATAGGCGGCAATTCGGATCTTTTTGTCAGGATGGAAAAGCGTTGTGTGAAGGAGCTGGGGTGGTAGGGCTGCCCGTCCGGGCGGGTGAAGACGTAGCCGGTGTCGCGGTATTGCTTGCCGGCGTCGACGCGTCGGGCGGCCTGGTGTTGTTGTTGCCGGCGGTGGCGCGACAGTGCGGTGTTGGTCGCCTTGTCGAGGGCGACGACGCGTTGCCCTGACGCGCTCTTGGGTGGCCCCTGGTAGACCTGGTGTCCAGCTGAGATCCGCTGCTGGACCACCTTCAGCTCCCGGGCCTTGAAGTTGATGTCCGACCAGCGCAGGCCGGCGATCTCGCCGCGGCGCAGGCCGCGCAGGCCGATCAGGCGCCAGAGTGCGTGCAGCGGGTCGGTGGCGGTGAATTGGAGGAACGCGGCGAATTGCGGCGCTGTCCAGACCGACACTCGCGGCCGGACGCCTGTTTCCTGCCAGGTTGCGATGTTCTCGTCGGTCCAGATCTTGGCTGATGTGTGGATCGCACGGGGTAGCTCGACGCGGCGCGCGGGGTTGTCGGTGAGGAGGCCGTCCCGGATCGCGGCGTTCAGGGCGGCCCGCAGGGTGGCGTGGGCGTGTCTGAGCGTCGATGCTGATTGCGGTTCGTCGTACTTGGTGCGTTGCCGCGCCATGGCCTGGAACGCCTCGTTGAGCTGCGCGGTGGCCAGCTCGGACAAGATCGTTCGTCCGATGTGCGGCACGAGGAATCGCTCGACGTCGCGGGTGTAGAGCAGTCTGGTGGTCGGGCGCAGCCGGGCTCGCGTCTGAAGCCAGTGCTCAAGCCAGCGGGCCACCGTCCAACTCTTGGCGGTACGGCGTTCCGACGACATGGCCAGCAGCTCGTCACGAGCCTGACGGGCTGTGGACTGCGACGAAAAACCGCCTCGCCGCACCCGTTGCGGGCGGCCGAGAACGTTGGTCGTAGAGCAGTGAAAATACCAACTTCCGTGGCCACGCTCGGCCAGCCGCGGGCAATTACTGCCCTGGCGCTTGCCGGTTACGCGGTCGGTGCACGCGCAGTGCTTGAAAACGCGACCCTTCAATTTGATGTCTCCCCGTTTGGTGAGTGCCGACGAACTCGGTGGGGTGCCCTTGCTGCGGAATTTCGGGCACGCCACGGGGCAACGCCGGGACGTCAACGCCTGTTCCCGACAGGAGTAGCTGCAAGTGCTTGTTGGGCTCCCAGGGGCGGATGTGAACGCGGAGAGTGACGTGACGGAGGTTCGTGAATGGGAGCACATGTTCGAGTGACGTCAATAGTGTTAATGTGCTTACGGGGTGTCGGTGGTTGCGCCGGCCTGAGCTGACCGGGTGCCACCGCGTAGAGACCGGGCACCTCGGGTTTCGCCGCCTTGGTTTGTCGCCCCCGGTGCCTCGCCGACCTGCAGCCCGTCGGACGCTCCTATCGCACCGCGCCGCGAGTCCGAATCGACGGGCGTATGGGGTCCCGCCCGGGCCGCGCATCGATGGGCTGGACAGTGGGCGGCGATGCCGGGGTTCGACTGGCTGGTCGACAGGTCGGTGGACCATGGAATATCGGCTTCGCGACGTCAGGGAGGGCTCACGGCCCGGACGACGTCCAGTGGTCCGATCTCGCCGAAGCGTTCCTGTCTTCCGGGCAGCGGTTCTTTCCAGGACCGGCTCCGCTGCTGGCGGGTCGCCGGACCGGGAACTAAAACCGTCCCGGCCGCGACCAACCCGGAGTGATGACTGACGTTCGAGACGCCGGGATGGGTAGGGTACGCACCCGTGTGGTGCTGGTCATCCTGTTCGACGGGGTGCAGCCGATCGACGTGGCCGGGCCGGTAGATGTGTTCACGTCGGCTGCCCGCTTCGCGGGTGATCCGGACACCCCGCCGTACGTCATCCGCACCGCCTCTCTCGGTGGTGAGGCGGTCCGGGCCGCCGGCGGTCTACGCCTCGTCCCGGACGGCGACCTGGGCGGCGCCGAGGATCCGGACCTGCTGGTGGTGCCGGGCGGGCCGGGCGTGGGGGACGTCGATGACCGGCTTATCGCCTGGCTCGCCGAGCGTGTTCCCGGGGTGCCGCGGGTGGTTTCGGTGTGCACCGGGGCGTACCTGCTGGCCAAGGCCGGTCTCCTGGACGGTCGCCGGGCCGCCACCCACTGGGAGGCCTGTGGTTACCTGACGGAGATGTTTCCTCAGGTGACGTTCGATCCGGATGCCATCTTCGTCCGGGACGGGACGATCTCCACGTCGGCGGGGGCGACAGCCGGGCTTGACCTGGCCATGGCGCTGGTCGAGGAGGACTTCGGCCGCGCGGTGGCTCTGGACATCGCCCGGCTGCTGGTGTGCTACCTGCGCCGGCCGGGCAATCAGGCCCAGCTCAGCGTCCAGCTCTCGACCCAGATCGCCCGGACCGATCCGCTGCGCGAGGTGCAGTACTGGGCCGCCGCGAACCTGGCGGCTGACCTGTCCGTCCCGGCGATGGCGGAGCGTGCCGGGCTGTCTGCGCGGCAGTTCGCCCGGGCGTTCGGGGAACAGGTCGGGATGCCACCGGGCCGGTACGTGGACCTGATCCGGCTGGAGGCCGCGCAGCGCATGCTGACAGACACCACGGATGGCGTACTCGGTATCGCTCACCGTTGTGGATATGGGTCGGCGGAGGCGATGCGCCGGGCATTCATGCGCGAACTCGACACCTCGCCGACCGAGTATCGCCGCGCGTTTGCGAAGGAGCCGATGATCCCCGGCGGATCTCGGTCGATGGCAGATTTGTTGGCCGGTACGTCATAGGCGGGAGAGCGGGCCGCCTTCTAGGCTTCCCTGATGAATGGCGAAATGACCGTGTCCACGCCAGTTCGAGCTTTCCGCACACGCTTCATGACAGAGATATGAGCCCCGACGTGACTCTCGTTCCGGATCGTATTATCCGTACAACGCTGGCCATCGGCCTCGCCGTCGCGCTCGGTGCCTGCTCGGGGACGACGGTGCCGGACGCTCCAGTCACATCGGCGGATGAGTCGGCCGCCGCCGGTCCGCGGACGACATACCCGCTGACGATCGACAACTGCGGCCGCGAGGTCACGTTCTCCCAGGCGCCCCGCCGGGTCGTGTTGCTGAACGGCGCGTCCGTGGCCGAGGTCGAGTCGATGATCGCGCTCGGTGTCGAGGGATCCATCGTGGCCAACAGCCAGAGCTATGGCGTCTCCGACGACCCGGCGATGGTCGAGCGGATCAAGGCCATCCCGACCGGCGGGTTGAAGCTGAACAGGAACTTCGAGGTCCCCCGCGAGCAGGTGATCGGCCAGTCGCCGGATCTGGTGATCTCGACGTGGGCTGGCGGGTTCGACGACAAGATCGGCTCGATCACCCGCGACGAGCTTGGTAAGGCCGGTATCAACAGTTTCGTGTCCCCGTCGAACTGCGCCAACGGCGCGGCCTCGCCCCGACCGCAGGACACGGCCGCGTATGCGAAGCGGTCGGTCGAGTCGTCGTTCGAGCTGCTGAATCAGCTCGGGGTGATCTTCGACGTGCAGGGCAGGGCGGCGCAGGCCGTGCAGGAGTCGCGTAGGGCGCTGGCCGCCATCCCGGCGCCGATCGGGGCACCCAAGCGGGTGCTGGCCGCCTATCCGAGCATGGGGTCGGCGATGGGTCTCAAGGTGCCTGCCGTGTTCGGCGGCGGCATCTTCGACGACATCATCACCCGGGCCGGCGGTGTCAACGCGTTCGGCGGCCTGACTGACCAGCAGCTCACCGCACTCAACGTCGAGGCCCTCGCTGCGGCGAACGTAGACGTTCTGGTGATCGGCCTGTATCAGCCGGACGACGACGCCAAGAAGTTCGCGGAGCAGTTGTTCGCGCAGTATCCGCAGTGGCCGGCATCGAGGACCAAGACCTATACATCGGTTTCCGACAGCTTCTACCTCGGACCGCTGAACGCGGTCGCGGTCAAGAAGATCAGCGATGCCGTCCGCGCAGCGAGCTGACCGCACCCGGCGCACCCGCCCGGAAGCGGCCCGTGCTCACCTCGTACCCGATGGTGCCGTTCCGCTGTTCATCGTGCTTTTGGCCGTCGCGGTCGTGCTGGCCGCGGCGGTCGCAATAGCCATCGGCACGGTGCCGGTTCCGCTGGCCGACGTGTTCGCG
The DNA here is from genome assembly GCF_019697375.1 of Micromonospora tarapacensis. Lineage (NCBI taxonomy): Bacteria > Bacillati > Actinomycetota > Actinomycetes > Micromonosporales > Micromonosporaceae > Micromonospora > Micromonospora tarapacensis. The sequence continues at coordinate 5,469,000 of NZ_JAHCDI010000004.1, forward strand.
GTCACCTGGGCGCACCTCACACCGGGAGACACCGAGCGCAGCCTGCTCTACGACCAGATCGTGTGGGACTTCCGCGCTCCTCGAGTGCTACTGGCGGGGGTCGCGGGCGCGGGCCTCAGCGTCGCCGGAGTGTGTCTGCAGGCGTTGGTGCGCAACCCGCTGGCCGATCCCTACCTGCTGGGCATCTCGGGGGGTGCCTCCATCGGAGCCGCCCTAGCGCTGAGCTTCGGGCCTGCGGCGATCGCCGGATTGGGTGTCTCCGGCGCGGCCTTCGTCGGGGCGGTGATCAGCGTCGCCCTGGTCGTGGGGCTGGCGCAGCGGGCCGGCCGGGTCGCGCCGGGGCGGCTGATCTTGGCCGGGGTGGCCGTCGCTTATCTGGGCAGCGCCGTTACCAGCTACCTCCAATTGCAGGCCAACCCGGGCGAACTACGCGGCATCCTGTTCTGGGTGCTTGGCTCGGTCGCGGCGGCGTCCTGGCCGGACCTACCTGCACCGACCGTCGCCCTGGTGGTCTGCCTGCTCTGGCTGTTGGTCGACGGCCGCCGGTTGAACGCGCTGACGATGGGCGAGACGTCGGCCGCCGGACTGGGGATCGACGTCAACCGGCTGCGCCTCGGGCTGCTCGCGGTGGCGTCGCTGCTGACCGCGACGATCGTCAGCGTAGCCGGCGGAATCGGCTTTGTCGGCCTGCTGGTGCCGCACGCGGTCCGGCTGCTGGTTGGCCCCGACCATCGCCGGGTGATTCCGGTGTCGCTGCTGGTGGGGGCTGTCTTCCTGATCCTTGTCGACCTGGTGTCGCGCACTCTGGACCGGCCGAACGAGATGCCGATCGGTATCTTCACCGCCGTGCTCGGCGCGCCCTTCTTTCTGTGGCTGCTGCGCAGCCAATCCGGGGCGGTGCGATGAGGGTCACGGCGACCGGTGTCTCGGTGGCCATCGACGGCACGACGATCCTCGATGACGTCTCGTTCACCGCCGCCGATGGCCGGGTGACCGGTTTGATCGGGCCGAACGGTTCCGGCAAGAGCACCCTGCTGCGCTGCCTCTACCGCATCATCCGGCCGCAGCAGGGCGCCGTACACATCGGCGAGCACGACGTCTGGCAGGTCCCCGCCCGCCGGGCCGGCCAGTTGCGGGCGGTGGTCGCCCAGGACCAGGAACTCGACAACGAGTACAGCGTCCGCGACATCGTCGCCATGGGCCGGATCCCGCACCAGGGACTGCTCGAACGGGAGAGCACGGCCGACCGCACGATCGTGGACGAGGCGCTGGCCCGCGCCCGCCTCGAGTGGGCCGAGGACAGGCGTTTCGTCGGGCTGTCCGGCGGCGAACGCCAGCGTGTCCTGCTCGCCCGCGCGCTCGCCCAGAACGCCCCGGTCCTACTGCTCGACGAGCCGACCAATCATCTCGACATCGGCGCGCAACTGGAGCTGCTCGAGTTGATCCGCGAACTCGGGCTCACCACCGTTGCCGCCCTGCACGATCTCGACCACGCGATGTCCTACTGCGACGCCGTCGTGCTGCTGCACCATGGCCGGGTTGTCGCGGCCGACGATCCCGTCACCGTGCTCACTCCGGAACGCCTGGCCGACGTCTTCGGCGTACGGGGAGCGATGACCACCCACCCACTCACCGGCCGGCCGCACCTGGTGTTCGCGGCACCACGTTCCGAACGGGAGCTTTCCGGATGACCACGCAGAGCCCGCTCAGCGAGCCCGTCCCCGACGCCAGGCTCACCGCACCCCTCGAACCGCCCGCGACCGGCACCATCACTGTGGCTGTCGTCCTCTCGCCCCACGCGGAACTGGTCGACTTCGCTGGCCCGTGGGGAGTGTTCGAGTACGTCCGCCTCGACGACGGGCGCACCCCGTTCACTCTGACCACAGTGGCGGCCACGACCGACCCCGTCCGAATCTCTGGAGGCATGGTCGTCGTGCCCGGCCACGACGTCGAGACACTACCCGCGCCGGACATCGTGGTCGTCCCGGCCCTGGACACCGGCAAGCTCGCGCCCGAGGTGCTCAACTGGCTTCGGCGCGTCCATCAGAACACCGCAGTGACCATGTCGGTCTGCAACGGATCGTTCGTGCTCGGCCAGGCGGGCCTCCTCGACGGCCGGACCGCAACGGCCCACCACAGCGCCTACCAAGCCCTTCAGGCCATGTTTCCCGCTCTCACCGTTGTTCCCGGGGTCCGATACGTCGAGGACGACCGGATCGCCACCGCCGGCGGGCTCACCTCGGGCACCGACCTCGCCCTGCGGATCGTCGAACGCTACTTCGGGCGTACCGTCGCGCAGCAGACCGCCACCTACCTCGAGTATCAGGGCACGGGCTGGATGTACCCCAGCAGCAACGCCGAGTTCGCCAAGCCCGCTGCGGTCACCTCGGGACAGCCGATGTGTCCGGTCTGCCAGATGCCGGTATCCCCCGACACCCCGATCACCCTCGAACTGCACGGACGTGCCTGGCACTTCTGCGGCGACTGGTGCCAGGAGCAGTTCCGGGCGGCACCGCAACGGTTCGCCATCCCGAAGGGATGCTGACATGCAGGTCGCCATCGTTGTTTATCCCGGTTTCACGGCGCTCGACGTCCTGGGGCCGTACGGGGTTCTGGGTCGTCTGCCGGACACCGAGGTCGTGTTCGTCGCCGAGCACCCGGGCCTGGTCGTGAACGCCCTGAGCAGCCTGTCGGTCGATGCCGTCGCGACGTACGCCGACGTGTCCGAGCCGGACATCGTGCTGGTCGGCGGGGGAGCGGGCCAACAGGACCAGATGGCCGACGACGGCCCGCTGCTCGAGTGGCTGCGGACCGTCGACCGGACGACCACGTGGACGACGTCCGTCTGTACCGGCGCGTTCGTCCTGGCCGCCGCCGGGCTGTTGACCGGCCGGCGGGCCACGACCCACTGGGCCGGGCTCGACATGCTCGCCGATTTCGGGGTGACGCCCGTAAAGGACCGGGTCGTGATCGACGGCCACTACGCGACCGCGGCCGGGGTGTCCGCGGGCATCGACATGGCACTGACCCTGGCCGGTCTGATCGCGGGCGACGATGTCGCGCAGACGGTGCAGCTCATCGTCGAGTACGCTCCGGAGCCACCCTACGACGCGGGTTCCGTGGACTCCGCGCCACCGGAAGTCGTCGACCGCGCGATGGCAATCCTGACGGCGTGATGTCATCCCTGGGCCAGGTTGGTGGCCGCTTCCCGCTGTACGCCGATCCGGTCTCAGGTGGTTGAACAACGACGCGCCGAGGATCGTGGGCCGGCGGTTTCTGGGCGGGCCCTGTGGTGGCTTCGAGCGGCGGCGAGGCGATCGATACAAGATCACGCGGTCGTGGGCGGGCTGGTTGGCGACCTCGGAAAGCATCGATATGTGGCGGCTTTGGCGCGCCTGTTCGTCCGGCTCCTGCGGATGGCGGTGGTCCGGGCCGGACGTCGAAGGCCCAGGCCCCGCCCGATGCTGGACGAAACTGTCAGTCCGCGGCGGCGAGCGCGGCGATGCGCAGGGATATCTCCCGGACCAGGTCCGTAGGTCGGTGCCGGTGTGGTCGCTGGTGATGGTGAGGGGCGAGTTCAGTGGGGAGCAGGAAAGCGTGGGCGCGTTCTGCGTCGTCGGTGAACGCGTAGGTGAGTGCCCGCGCGCCGTCGAGGTCGCCGCGCTGGCGGGCCGCGACGATGCCGGCGGCGCGCTGCATCCCGGTCAGCAGTTGCGCCGCGTTCAGGTGTCATGCCGCGCGAGTGAGGTCCCGGAGTCGGTCGAGCAGCTCCGTCGGGTCTGAGCTGGCCTTGCCCTGGGCGGACGCGGCGTTGCCGCCACCCTTGCCGGACAGGAGGCGTTTGATCAGGTCATTGGCGGCAAGGCCGCGTTGCACGCCGGCGGGGGTTACGGTGACGACGATGCTCGCCCCGGCGACGACGCCGACGACACCGGGGCGGTGACCCATGCGGTCACGGATCTTCTCAGCCAGGCGGCGGGCGTCGCCGCTGGTGGTGACGCCTGCGTAGGCGACGCCGTCGAGGTCGACGGCATCGTCGGCGTAGGTGGCGGCGTCCAGGTCGATGAGCCGGCCGCGTAGGTCGTTGGCTTCGCGTTCGGTCTGCTTGAGCCGCGCCAGCAGGGCGGTGATGCGGTCGGGGAGCTCTTCGGGGCGGGCTTTGAGCTGGGCGGCGAGTTGGGTGACGAGGTCACGTTCGCGGGCCAGGTAGCGGAACGCCTCGATGCCGGTGACCGCTTCGATGCGGCGCTGACCGGCGCCGACCGACGACTCACCGGTGACGGCGAGGGAGCCGATCTGCGCGGCACGGTCGACGTGGGTGCCGCCGCACAGCTCGCGCGACCACTCGCCGCCGATGTCGACGACCCGGACGATCTCGTCGTAGGTCTCGCCGAACAGGGCCAGGGCACCCTCGGCGCGGGCCTGCGCAAGTGGCAGGTACCGCACGTCGACGGGCAGGTCGCGGCGGATCGCCAGGTTCGCGACCTCCTCGACCTCGCTGCGGGTGGCGTCGGAGAGGCCGCCGCGCCAGGCGAAGTCCAGGCGCAGGTATCCGGGCCGGTTGTACGAGCCCGACTGCAACGCGTTCGGCCCGAGCACCTGGCGCAGCGCGGCGTGCACGACGTGGGTGCCGGAGTGCGCCTGCCGGGCGCCGATGCGCCACTGCGGGTCGACAGCGGCGTGGACCGCGTCGCCGACGGCGAGGCTGCCGTCGAGGATCCGTACGGTGTGCGCGATGAGGCCCTTGACCGGGCGCTGCACGTCGATGATCTCGGCGCGCAGGTTCGGGCCGGTGAGGGTGCCGGCGTCGGAGTCCTGGCCGCCGCTCTCGGCGTAGAACGGGCTGCGATCCAACGCGACGGTGACGATCTCGCCAGCCTGGGCGGCACCGACGGCAGCGCCCCCGGACCAGATCGCGACGATCCGGGAGTCGGTGTCGAGCGTCTCGTAGGCCAGCCAGTCCGTCGGCCCGTGCGCGTCGAGCACCGTCCGGTACGCCGACAGGTCGGCGTGGCCGGTCTTGCGGGCCTTCGCGTCGGCCTTGGCGCGGGCGCGCTGTTCGGTCATCAGCGCCCGGAAACCGTCGGAGTCCACGGTCAGGCCCTGCTCGTTGGCGATCTCCAGGGTGAGGTCGATCGGGAAGCCGTAGGTGTCGTGCAACTGGAACGCCTTGTCGCCGGGCAGTGAGGAGCGTCCGGCCTGCTTTGTCTCCGCGATCGCGGTGTCGAGGATGGTGGTGCCGGCGCGTAGCGTGCCGAGGAAGGTGTCCTCTTCGGCGTAGGCGGCCGAGGAGATCCGGTCGAAGTCGGCGGCCAGTTCCGGGTACGACGGGGCCATGCAGTCGCGGGCGACGGGCAGCAGTTCGGGTAGTGCCTTGTCCTGCCAGCCGAGCAGCCGCATGGCGCGGATGGCCCGGCGCATGATCCGGCGTAGTACGTATCCGCGGCCCTCGTTGGACGGGTTGACCCCGTCGCCGATGAGCATGAGCGAGGTGCGGACGTGGTCGGCGATGACCCGCAGGCGTACGTCGTCAGGGTGGGACTGGGCGGCCGCATGCCCGGAGTGCACACCGTACTGCTTGCCGGTCATCTCGGCGGCCCGGGCCAGGATCGGACGGACCTCGTCGATCTCGTAGAGGTTGTCCACACCTTGCAGGATCGAGGCGATCCGTTCCAGGCCCATGCCGGTGTCGATGTTCTTGTTCGGCAGTTCACCGACAATGCGGAAGTCTTCCTTCGACGCGACGTCGGCGATCTCGTACTGCATGAACACGAGATTCCAGAACTCCAGGTAACGGTCCTCGTCGACCTCGGGGCCGCCCTCGGCGCCGTAGGCGGGGCCGCGGTCGTAGTACAACTCGGAGCAGGGTCCGGCCGGGCCGGGAATGCCCATCGACCAGAAGTTGTCGGCCTTACCTCGGCGCACGATCCGCTCGACCGGCACGCCGATCTTGACCCACAGGTCGTACGCCTCGTCGTCGTCCAGGTAGACCGTCGCCCAGATCCGCTCCGGGTCCAGCCCGAAACCACCCTGCGCGACCGGCTTAGTCGACAGCTCCCAAGCCAGCGGAATCGCCCCGGCCTTGAAGTAGTCGCCGAACGAGAAGTTGCCGTTCATCTGGAAGAAGGTGCCGTGCCGTGACGTCTTGCCGACCTCGTCGATGTCCGGTGTCCGGATGCACTTCTGCACCGACGCGGCGGCCCGGTACGGGGCGGCCCGCTGGCCGAGGAAGTACGGCACGAACTGGACCATGCCGGCGTTGATGAACAGCAGGTTCGGGTCCGCGATCGCCGGCAGCGGCGCCGACGGCACCACCGCGTGCCCGTTGGCCTCGAAGTGCGCCAGGAAGCGCCGCTTGATCTCCGCCGTCCGCACCGAGGCCCCCTTGTTGTCGACTCTGTGCAATTGCATGCTGTTTGCCTACGGCGAGGGGGATTCGGGTACCCCTTGGCCCAGCAACCGCCCGGGCTGCTGCCCCCGGTAGGCGCCGCCGACTCGGCGTGCGTGCCGCCGACACCTACCGGAGGACGAACTCAGATCAGGTCTCGGGTGGTGTGGCGGTCGCGGCGACGAGCAGAGACAGCTCGCGGACGAGGTCGTCCATGGACTGGCCGCTCTGTGCCCGGAGCAGCCCGAGGCTCAGGTCAGCCAGGAGGTAGAAACCGAGGGTCTTGGCCTGCTCGGAGCCGAACGCCGCGAGTAGTTCCTCGGCACCGCCGAGGTCACCGCGATGCTTTGCCGCAATGACCCCGGCGGCCCGTTGGAGCAGCTCCGCCGCAGCCGGGGTGGTGCCGGTCACGCCGCTCAGATCTTCGGCGTGGTGGCGCGGGCGGCGTCGAAGCGGGCGATCACGTCCGACCAGTTGACCAGGTTCCACAGCCGGTCCACGTAGTCCGGGCGGACGTTCTTGTATTGCAGGTAGTAGGCGTGTTCCCAGGCGTCGAAGACCAGCAGTGGCGTGGAGCCCTGCCCCACGTTGCCGTGGTGGTCGTACACCTGCTCCACGATCAGTCGCTGCCCGAGGGGCTCCCAGGCCAGGACACCCCACCCGGAACCCTGCACGCCCTTCGTGGCAGCAGAGAGCTGCCCGGCGAACGCGTCGAACGAACCGAAGTGCTCGTCGATCGCCGCGGCCAGCTCCCCGTCCGGGCGGTCGCCGCCGTCCGGGGACAGGTTGCCCCAGAAGATCGAGTGCAGTACGTGACCCGACAGGTTGAACGCGAACGACTTCTCCAGGCCGACCAGGGTCGAGAAGTCGCCCTTGTCGCGGGCCTCGGCGAGCTGCTCCAGGCCGTCGTTGGCCCCCTTGACGTACGCGGCGTGATGCTTGTCGTGGTGCAACTCCAGGATCTGGCCAGACATCGCCGGCTCCAGCGCGCCGTAGTCGTAGGGCAGATCCGGCAGTTGGTAGACGGCCATCAGAACTCCTCATCGTTGCTGCCAACAATATGCTGTTGCCAGTATCTTGCAACATGCTGGGGCGCGCGCGCTGAGGAGTGGCGGTTGAGCACAACGGAAACGGATCGGGTGGACGCCGCGGTACAGCGTCTGCGCGACGCGGGCCTGCGTAGAACCCGGGCACGCCTGGGCGTCCTCCACGAGCTCGCCCAGGCGGTTGGTGGCCAAGGTCACCTCACCGTCACCCAACTGCACCATGCGCTACTCGCCCGTGGTCTGGCGGTGGAGCTGTCCACGGTGCACCGGTTGCTGCGACAACTGGTCGAGGTCGGCGTCGCGCACACCGTGCCGACCGGCAGGACTCTCACGTTCGGCCTCGCCGACATCGCACACCACCACGCCATCTGCGCCGGATGCGGCGACCTGCGACAACTGCCGGCCGAGGCCGTCGCGGCGAGCGTCGCCGCCGCACGGGCAGTCGGGATCGAGGCGGACCCCTCCGGTCACCCCACTGGGGTCGTCGTCTACGGGCAGTGTGCGGGGTGCCGGACAATGGCCCGCTGAGACCGGACCCACGACCAAGGGAGCTTTACGGCACCCCTACTGTTCGGACCGACTTCGCTCTGGACGGTACGCCGCCCTTAACGCCAACACTTTGCAGTTGCCTAAGATATGCGGCTGTGCGGAACTCGCCCGGGACGGCGCGTCCCATCACCCGATACGGCACCCCCGTCCTGCATCGCCGCTGTGCCGAGGTGACCGTCTTCGACGATGCCCTCGCCCAACTCGTCGAGGACATGTTCGCCAGCATGTATGCGGCCCACGGCGTAGGTCTGGCCGCCAACCAGATCGGCGTCGACGCACGGGTCTTCGTCGTCGACTGCGCCGACGCCAGTGGCGCCCACACCATCGCGCACGTGGTCAACCCCGTGCTGCACCTACCCGAAGAACGCGATCTGGTGGTCGAGTCGGAGGGCTGCCTGTCCGTACCAGGTCAGCACGCCGAACTGGCCCGGTGCGCTACCGCCGTCGTGACCGGCGTCGATGTTCATGGCGCGCCGATCCGGTTGGATGGCACCGGGACTCTGGCCCGTTGTTTCCAACACGAGGTCGATCACCTCGACGGCCTCGCCTACGTCGAGCGGCTACCCGGCAAACTCCGCAAACAGCTCCTCGCCGCCAGCGCCGAACACCCCGGCGTCGGCGTTGGCACCGCAGAGAACGTCTGAACCGTGCCGACCGTTCTCGGCATCGAGACCTCGTGTGACGAGACCGGGGTGGGTATCGTCGCCGACGGAGTGCTGCTCGGCGAAGCCCTCGCCACCAGCATGGACGAGCACGCCCGCTTCGGCGGCGTCGTACCCGAGATCGCCGCCCGCGCCCACCTGCACGCCATCACCCCCATGGTTCAGCACGCCCTCGACCGCGCCGGCATCGGCCTCGCCGACATCGACGCCGTCGCCGCGACAGCCGGCCCCGGCCTCGCCACCGCCGTACAGGTAGGTCTCGCCGCCGGCAAGGCATACGCCCTCACCCTCGGAAAGCCCCTCTACGGCGTGCACCACCTCGCCGGCCACGCCGCCGTCGACATCCTCGAACACGGACCGCTACCCGCCCGCTGCGTCGCGTTGATCATCTCCGGCGGCCACACTTCGCTGCTCCTGCTCGGCGACCTCGCCCGCGACCCCATCATCCACCTCGGCGACACCGCCGACGACGCCGCCGGAGAAGCCTTCGACAAGGTCGCCCGCCTACTCGGCCTGCCCTACCCCGGCGGCCCCGCCATCGACCGGATCGCCCGCGACGGCGACCCCGCCGCGATCACCTTCCCGCGCCCGATGACCGGCCCGAACGACCCGCCCTACCGATTCTCCTTCTCCGGCCTCAAGACCGCCGTGGCCCGCTGGATCGAAAAGTGCGGCGACCGGCCGGTACCGGTGGCCGATGTCGCCGCCTCATTCCAGGAAGCCGTGGCCGACACCGTCACCCGCAAGGCCCTGGCGGCCTGCCACGACCACCGAGTCGACACCCTGCTCCTCGTCGGTGGCGTCGCCGCCAACAGCCGGGTACGACAACTCGCCGAACAACGCTGCGCCGCCGCCGGAGTGCGACTCCGCGTACCGTCGCCCCGGCTCTGCACAGACAACGGCGCCATGATCGCCGCCGTCGGCGACCTGCTCGTCCGCGCGAACGTCACGCCCGACCGCCTCGATCTTGGGCCGGACCCGTCCGCCGTCCTGCGCGGCGCACTCCTGCACGGCCCGCGCTGACGCGGTCGTACAGCTGGGAACATGCCCTCGCCGTCACCAACCCGGTATGTCCAGGCGTACCGGCGGGGCGACTGGGGACCGAGCGCTATCGCTGGCCCGGGCCGCGGAGCTGGCCGGGCTACCGGACCGCTCGGCGCGTCGACTGACCCGGCTGCTCGCCGCTGAGATCTGTGCCGAGCGCGACGGCCCTGCCGGTATTGCCTCGTCGACTGAGTAGCATGGTTGCGGTGCTGGTTCACCTGGTCGGCGACGGCTGGGTGTCGTAAGAGGGAACCCGGTGCGAAACCGGGACTGCCCCGCAGCGGTGAGTGGGAACGACCGCCGTCATCACGCACTGGACCGCGAGGTCTGGGAAGCGACGGCCAGTAGGCGACATGGTGTCACGCCCGCGAGTCCGAAGACCTGCCCGTGCCGCGCGCGCCACCGGTGCGCGCTGCCGTCGACCTCGCGGGTGGGTCGGGCGGGTGACACGCTGTACGCGAGCCGTCGGCGTGTCCTCGACGTGTGCTTCCCGGCTGGTCGGCGGTCCGCTTCTGTGAGGACGGGACCGCACAGTGCCTGACAGCACCACTCTCGCCGGCCGGCCGCCGTCGGCGTCGCACCTGACTCTGTCGCAGATCATGGATCAGCATCACACCAATCTGATGGGCACAGTTCACGGTGGCCGGATCCTCAACCTGATCGATTCGGTCGCCGGGGTGGTCGCGGCACGCCATTCCGACGGTCCTGCCGTCACGGCCGCCATCGACGAGACAGCGTTCCTGCGTGCGGTCCGCGTCGGTGACGTGGTCCACGTCGATGCTCGGATCACCTGGGCCGGCCGCAGTTCGATGGAGGTGGCGGTGAAGGTCAGTGCCGACCGCTGGGACCGCGCGGTGCCGCCGGTCGATGTGGCGACCGCGCACCTGGTGATGGTGGCTGTGGACGACGACGGTCAGCCTCGGTCGGTGCCTCCGCTGTTACCCGAGACCGACGGCGACCGGCGCCGCTACCGGGAGGCGCAGATCCGGCGTGAACACCGCCTGACGCTGCGCCGCGCACTCCTCGACGGCGCTACGGACGGCTGAGCGGGGCTCGGACTGTTAGTCGCAGGAAAGGGCTGCTGGAGCGAGCGTGGCCGCATCGGGCCGGGAACGGGCTAGTGGCACGTGATGATCTTGGTGTCAATGGTGGGGCGGGTGGGCTCGGGGTGAATATCGGTCCCGGATGGTGGCCGGCGGACGGTAACGCCGCCGACGGTCAGGACGGCTGCGTGGACCGTCGGCGGAGCACGACGAAGCTGCCGACGGCGACAACCGCCACCAGGAGGATCCCTGCGCCGGCTAGGACGAGCGCGCCGGGACCGCCTCCGGAACCGCCGGATGCGGCGGCGGGGCTGGCCGAAACGGTGGGTTCCGCTGCCGCCGGGGTCGCCGTGGCGGGGGTCGGGCTGGCGGCCTCGGTGACCTCAGGGCTGGCGGTCGCGGTGGGGTCGGCGACGGTGAATCGGTACGAACCCTGCACCGGGTGCCCATCGGCGGACACCACCCGATAGGCCACGGTGTAGGTGCCGTTGGCCAGGGGCTCCTCGGGGGTCACGGTGCCTTTCGTGCCACTGACGGCAGGTTCGCTGGTCGCGACCTTTTGCTGCGTGGCGTCGGACAGGGCGATGGTGGTGAACGTCGGGTTCAGCTTCTGCATGAACTCCAACGTGATCTGCTTCGGTGGTGCGCTGAGCCGGGCGTCCTTGGCGGGGGTGGCGGCTTTCAGGGTGTTGTGCGCGGCGGCGGGCGAGGCCGGTACGAGCAGCAGCGCCATCGCGGTCAGCGCGGCGGCGAGCAGGCCGGCCACGGTCGGGCGGATAGGGGTGCGCACGTCTCTCCAATCGGGGTTGCGTCCCTGATGTCCTGCGGGCCGGCCGCGCCGGCTCATCGACCGGGCATCTGAGGTCGTGATCATGACGCGGGGCTCATGCTCATGCCCGGTGTGGCGGACATGCCCGGCATCGGCTGGCCGTGACCGGGGGCGTAGGTCTCCTGGGCGCCGGTGAACGGCTTCGCCACCGCCGTGAAGGTCTGGGTGCGGCCGTCGGCGAAGGTGAGCGTGAAGGCGACCTCGTCGCCGGCCTGCACCGGTTGGGCGAGGTCCATCATCATCAGATGGTCGCCGCCGGGCTCCAGGGCGTGGGTGCTCTTCGCCTTGATCACGATGCCGCCCGGCTTGGCCTGCATAACCATCTTCCCGTCCTGCATGGCCATCTCGTGCAGCTCCATCGGCGAGACCTCGGTCGAGGCGGCGGTGAGCGTCACGTCGGCGTCGCCGTCGTTGACCAGCGTGCCGAACACCGCGGTCATGCCCTTGTCGGCGGCCTTCACCCAAGGTCACGGACGCCGAGCACCCCCGCGGCGGTGCTCGCCGACGCCGCTGCCGAAGGACCGGGCGCGGCGGCCGTCGAGTCGTCCGCCCCGCAGCCTGCCGTGACGGTGGCGGCCAGGACGGCGGCGGTGAGCAGGACGGCCGGGCGCAGGAGCCGGCCGGTGGTGGTGCTGGGCATGACGATCCCCTTGCAAGTAGTTGTCATACGGTTTGTCGGGACCGGGCGGCAGGTAGTTCCCTCCCCGGCGGGTAACCCTCGTCACGGATCAGGCCGCGGCCTCCAGCCGCCGTCGGCCAGCGCCAGCCGAGCTAGGCGGGTCGCCGTAGCGACTCGGTCGTACCAGGTCCGGCAGGTCACCCTGCGGCGTTGCCCCGCCTGCGGCGCCTTCCGCCGCCCTCGATGTCCATGGCGGCGATCAGATCCTCTCGGGCCCTGGCCACCCGGGAACGGATCGTCCCGACCGGGCAGCCGCACACCTCAGCGGCCTCCGTGTAAGACAAGCCGAGCAGCTGGGTGGCGACGAAGGCTTCCCGCCGGTCGTCGGGCAGTGTCGCGATGAGGTGCTCCAGCGCGAGCTGCCGGTCGAAGCCGCTGCGCTCTGGGTCGACAGCGTCGTGGTAACCCGACATGGGAACTGTGCGGGGACGAGCCGCCGCGGTCCGTACCTGGTCCACCGCCACCCGGCGGGCGATGGCGAGCAGCCAGGTCCGCGCCGAGGAACGGCCGGCGAAGGAGGGCAGCGACCGCCAGGCCCGCAGGTAGGTCTCCTGCGCCAGGTCGTCCGCCTCTGCGGGGGAGGCCAGCGCGGCGAGGAATCGCCGGACATGGCGCTGGGTTGCCTGGACGAACGCACCGGCTGCGTCGCGATCACCTCGACCTGCTGCGAACGCCCACGCGGTGATCTGCGCGTCATCCGTCACCCTTCGCACCTTCCACTCACGTCAGAGCGTCTTCGGTTGCCGCCCACCTAGGCGAGCAGGGTGCGCCAGTAGAACCAGAACTGTTCGCCGATGAGGACGAGGATGACGATGTACCACCCGGTCACCCCGACGGTGTGCAGTCTGACCAGCACAGTGGCACCGGGCGGCGCTGGTAGGTGACGGTGGTGGAGGTTGTACAGGCTCACATACCAGAAGATGGCGATGGTGACGACCCAGACGATCATGCAGTACGGGCACAGGGCCCCGATGCGGTAGAGGCTCTGATAGATGAGCCAGTGCACGAAGACGACGCCGAACGTGGCACCGGCCTGCAAACCGAGCCACCACCACCGAGGTAGCCGGACGCCGGCGAGCAGCAGCACACCGACGGTGGTGACCACGCTGAAACCGACGACGCCGATCAGCGGGTTGGGAAAGCCGAAGGCGGCGGCCTGAGGGGTGGTCATGACCGATCCGCAGGACAGGATCGGGTTGATGCTGCACGACGGTCGATAGCCGGGGTCGACCAGCAGGTTGATCTTCTCGATGGTCAGGGTGAGGGCAGCCAGCAGGCCGATGCCGCCCCCGGCGGCCAGGATCCAGCGGGTGACGCGCACCGCGAACGGCGGGGCGGACGGCACGTCGGTGTCGGGCGGACCGGCAGCCGCCGTGGTGGCGGGGCTGATCATCCGGCCAGGGCCGCGTCGACAGCGGCCTTCAGCCTGTCGTACGTCGGCTGGCCGTCGAAGCGTTGACCGTTGACGAAGAACGTCGGGGTGCCCTGGACACCAGCGGCCGTGCCGTCCTCCTGGTCCTGCCGTAGCCGGGCGGCGATGGCCCCGTCGACGACGTCGGCGCGGTAACGGGCCACGTCGAGGCCGACCTGCTGGGCGTAGCCCTCGAAGATCGCCGACTGGTCCTGCTGCTGACCGCCCCAGGCGGACTGGTTCTCGAACAGTTTCACGTACATCTGCTCGAACTTGCCCTGTCGGCCGGCGGCCTCCGCGGCCCGGGCGGCGAGGTCGGCGTTGGCGTGCACCGATAGTGGGAAGTTCCGGACGACGTAGGTGATCCGGCCGGCGTACTCCGTGCGCAGTCGTTCGACCTCGGGGAAGGCCTGCCCGCAGGCCGGGCACTCGAAGTCGAGGAACTCCACCAGGGTGACCCGGTCGTCGGTGGCGCTGGTGAGTCGGTGGCTGTCGGCGCGCAACAGTCGCTCGGCGGCCACCGTCCCGGCGCGGTCCGATCCTCGTTGCACGACGACGAACAGCGCGGTGAGCCCGATGAGCACCACCGCCAACAAGCCCAGGGTCACCGTGGTGTTGGTGCTCATGCCCCGCTGCTGCATCGCCCGGGTGGCCTTGCTCGCGACTCGTTGCTTCCGACCGGTCCGGGACGCGGCTGTGCCGGCTCCGGCTCGCTGCTGCTGCGGACGCTTCCTGCCCATCGCCCCACCCCTGTCGCATTTCCGGCGCGGCCTGCGGATCTGACCGACACCCTCCTCAGAGGTGGTCGGTCCGCGACGCTCTGGGGTTCCCGGGCCGGCTCATCTCGTGACTGCGGTCGACAGGACCGGATGGGCCCCGGCCACGGTGTGGACCTCGAACGACAGCGTCCAGACCCGGCCGGGGTCGAGATAGACGCTGCCGAGGGCGGTCCGGTCGGTCAGGGGGACCACGTCGACTCTCGTGCGGTCGTCCGTGGTCGCGACCTGTGCGGTGGCGGCCCAACGGTTGACGACGTTGCCGGTGTCGGCGGCGCCGCTCCAACAGAGGTGCACGAGCGTCCCCCGGACACTGTGCACCAGCCAGGCCTGGAGCGTGTTACCCCCGTCGCTGATCGTCACCGACTGGCGTCGGGGGCAGAACTCCTGGTCGGGGGAGACCTGGCCGACCGCAACGGGGATGGTCGCTGCGCACAGCAGAGCTACGGTGAAGGTGGACACCCCGAGTGCCACCGGCGCGCGGCGTCGGGCTGCCACTGGCTCCTGCGCGGGGGCGGGACGCGGCCGGGGCGTCAAGGTGTGCCCGACGCAGGCGCCGTCCCACGCTTCGGCCGATCGTCGCACGGTCGGTCCCGGCGCAGGTGCCCCCTGACGAGGGCGCCCCCGGTGCCGCGCGGTCGCCATGGTGGCCCGTGTCCGGCGCTGACCTCCGGTGCACGGGATGGTCAGGCAGCGGATGGCGTAAACGTCACCCTCGACGGGCAGGTCCGCGTCGGCCCCGGTCGGCTCGGCGTCGGGCAGCGCCTGCCCCGGCCGTCTACCGTCGTGTGCCCGCACCAGGACGACCGCCATGACGATCATGACAAGGAAGGCCACGAAGCCGAGTCTCATCGGTTCCGCCGTCCTGCCGGGTGAACCGGCCGGTACGTGCTGTTCATGCTCTCCCACCGGACTCACCGGACCCGTCGCCATGGCGTGAGTGCTGCCAAGACGCCGGCCACGCTGCCGGAGCGATGACCTTCGCCCGGTCAGATAGTCGGACCGCCACCGGAGGAAGTTCCCTGCCCCGCCGAGTGCCATCTGGCTGCGGGGCCGGGCCGCCAACGGGACAGGCGCAGGCTGTTCAGCACCACCAGACGTCGCTGCCGGTCGCGACGGCGATGCCGAGGTCGGCCTCGGCCAGAGCCGCGGCGTCGTTGATGCCGTCGCCGACCATCGCCACGGTGTGCCCCTCGTCCCGCAGCCGGCACACTGTCGCGGCCTTCGCCTCCGGGGTCGACCTGGGCGGTGAGGGCCTCCGACGGCAACGCGCAGACGCCGAGCAGCACAACCCGGAAGCCCGCGACGTGGACCCGCCGTACCGCACGCCGCGGCCATAGGCCCGACAACCACGGGCCGCCGGAAACAGGGTGGGCGATCACCTGTTCTCGGCTGCCGCCATCGGTGGGCGACGCGCCGCGAGGATGGGTACGCACCCGGAACTCCCCGACGGGGGCGTGCCGGACAGGCCGCCGGTCAGGCGGCGATGCCGTCGAGAGCGCCCGCGCGAGCCATCGCAACGATGTCGCTGAGCTGGCCCCCGCTGAGCCGGATGGAGTTGCCGAAATCGTCGGTGATGACCACCCGCTGCTCCGCCGGGGCTTGCGGGTCGACGTACAGCTCTGGGCAGCCGCAGTTGCAGTTGCCGCACAGCGTGAGGACGTGTACCAGGCCGTCGGTTGCCATCTCCGCCTCCAAAGCACTTCGAGTCAGTCCAGGCTAGGACCCGTACACACCGCCGGCTGTGTGATGTTCTGGTGTTTGTCGATCCGCGCCCAACGTCGCGCCGGCGGGAACTTCCCCGCCTGCCGGTCCGACCAACGGCGACTGGCCCGAAGCCGTGCTCGCGGGCGTCGACCCGGCGTCGGTTGATGACGTGCGGCACCTCCGACTGCGACGACGCGGCACCGTTGATCACCGCCGCCGCCCAGCGGCACTGGTTGGTTGAGAAGTCCCAGCAGCAGGGCCGCTGCGGCGACCACCAGGGCCGCGATGCCGACAGCCGACGCCACCGCAGCGGAACCACCGCCCTCGTCGGGCCTCTCAGGGCCGCCGATGGGCATGCCGTGCTTGTTTACCCAGGCAGCCGCAGGCCGGCCTGGTACCTCCAGGTGACTTCCCGGCGACATTCTTGGTCGCGGCGAGAGTCGCGGGAACCGACGCGGCTCATCGACCGACTTTCAGGACGAGCGGATCGAAGCCATCCGATGCGCGCTCGGGTGGTGTGCCGCTCCTCGGCCGGTGGAGGGAGGTGACAGAGATGATGAGTCTGGAGCTTGTCGAGGACCTCTTCGAGGACTCGATCCAGGGTGAAATCCTGGCGTTCGCCTGCACGAAGGCACTCTCCTTCGAGGACGAGTGACGGGACTGTCCCGGTAACACCGAAGCGTGACGTTCCGGGGAGTCCTGTCGACGGGACTCTCCGGAACCTCGTCAACCTCAGGGAGTTCGAGTTGAGCATCGCACCGGCCGTCGTCGGCGGCCACAAGGGACACCGACGGGGCACCCACCGGCTGGTGCCTCCCGAGCAGACCTGGGAGAGAGTACGTCCGCTGCTGCCCGACTTCGGGATCACCCGGGTCGCCGACGTCACCGGCCTGGACACCCTCGGAATCCCTGTCTACCAGGCGATCCGGCCGACGTCGGCCACCCTCGCCGTGTCGCAGGGCAAGGGTGTGACGCGGACTCTCGCGAAGGTCTCCGCGGTGATGGAGATGATCGAGTTCGCCCTCGCCGAGCAGGTCGACCTGCCGGTGGACCGCGGGCCGACGGCGGATCTCACGGACCTGCCCTACGGCCTGCGAGAGCTGCAACTGGTTCCCGGTTCGCTGGTCAGCGACAGTGTCGTGCTGGACTGGGTGGCCGGGCGGCAGGTGAGCAGCCGCCGGGCGGTTCCGGTGCCCCTGGCCTACGTGCGGATGACCAACGAGTTCGTCCGTGAGTGGTCACCACCGCTGTTCGAGACGTCCACGAACGGGCTGGCCAGTGGCAACTCCCTCGACGAGGCGGTGTTGCACGGGCTCTACGAGCTCGTCGAGCGGGACTGCCTGACCGACGTGGAGTCCCAGCCGCGCGCCGAGCACGTGCGGAT
Source organism: Micromonospora tarapacensis (assembly GCF_019697375.1). Lineage (NCBI taxonomy): Bacteria > Bacillati > Actinomycetota > Actinomycetes > Micromonosporales > Micromonosporaceae > Micromonospora > Micromonospora tarapacensis. The sequence goes on from NZ_JAHCDI010000004.1 coordinate 5,486,518, forward strand.
CGATGCGGACAGCGTCGCCGACGACGACTGCCGGTGGCTCATGGACCTGATGCGGGCCGCTGACAACTGGTTCGAAATCGTCGACGCGACCAACGACCTCGACCTGCCCTGTTACCTGGTGAACCTCTGGTCGCCGTCTTTTCCGATCCTCGTGTCCGGGTCCGGCTGCCACCTCGATCCGGCCGTCGCACTCAACCGGGCCCTCACCGAGGCGGCCCAGTCGCGCCTGGCCATCATCAGTGGCACCCGGGAGAGCATCCCCGAGCAGGTGTACCTGCTGCAGAACACGTCTCAGGAACGCCCCGAACCGTTGGCCGACGACGCCAAGGTCCGGCGGTTCGACCGCGACGACCGGTCCCACGACACGATCGCCGACGACTTGGCGGCGGTGAGCGCAATCCTGACCCACCGACGCGGTCGGGAGCCGTTCTACGTCGACCTCAGCCGTGGTCACTCGGGCTTCGCGGTGGCCAAGGCGATAGCGCCAGGTCTGCGGTTCGAAGCAGCACACGGCCTGGTGGAAAGGATCGCACCGCGATGAGCGTCCATGTTTTCGCCGGCCCGACGATCGACGCCGCGACGATCGGCGAAAGACTACCCGAGGCGGTCGTGCACCCGCCGGTACGACACGGAGACCTGCTCGCGTTGGGGCTCGTCCCAGGTGACACGGTGGCCATCATCGACGGGGTGTTCTTCCGGACCGGCGCGATCCGGCACAAGGAGATCCTGCACCTGCTCCAGTCCGGTGTCACGGTGTGGGGCGCGAGCAGCATGGGAGCCCTGCGCGCCGCCGAACTCGACCGGTACGGCATGCGGGGCGTCGGGGTCGTCCACCGCCTCTACCGCACCGGGGTGATCGACGGCGACGACGAGGTCGCCCTACTGCACGCCGAAGCCGACGACGGGTACCGCGTGATGAGCGAGGCCCTGGTGTCGGTGCGGGTCGCCACCCGCCGCGCCCGGGTCGCCGGAGTCGTCACGGCCGCCGACGAGAAGCACCTCTGCGCCGTCGCCAAAAGCCTGGCGTTCGGTGACCGCACCTACCGCCGGATCACCGCCGCGGCCGCCGCCGACGGTCTGCCCACCAGCACCGCCAAGGATTTCCGCGACTTCGTCGCCGGACGCGACACCGACGTCAAACGGCGGGACGCGCTCGCGCTGCTTGCCCGCCTCGCCGCATCGCCACGCGACTCCGGCCCGCCACTCCCGGACGGGCAGCCGATGCCCATGACCTCCTTTCTGCTTCGCTGGATGCGGTCGGCCCCGGTCGCGTCCGTCCTCGACACCGGCGTGTCCGACCTCGCGACCTTGACCGCGGTCCAGCTTTTCGCGGAGGACTACCCGGCCCTGCACCGGCGGCTGATCCTCGGCGAGTTGCTTCGCTGCACGGCTCCGCCGAATGGACCGAAACCAATCACGCCCGGCGAGGACGACCAGTCACGACTGACCGAGCGGGCACTCGACGCGGCGCGGCGACGCGGCTTGATCCCGCACCTCGTGACCGAGGTGCCCACGGCGTTTCGTCACTGGCTCGCACCGGAGGAACTCTCCCTGCCACCGGACGAGGCCCTGACTCGTGCGATGGTGCGATCGTTTCGGTGGTCGCCGAACGTGCGGGTGGTGGAGCCGATCGTCGAGGCGTTGGCCGGCACCGAGGCGTGGCACAGGGCCCGGGAACTGGTGGCCCGCGCGCACCAGTGCAACGCGCGGCTGGCGGAACTGCGCCCGACGTTCAATGCGCACTACATCGCGGACGCGAAGATCCGGGGCTGGGTCGCGCACCGGTGGGGCGTCACAGATCCGACGACGGCGATGCTCGACCGCGGCTTCGGGGGGCAGCCGGACCTGCGCGCCCGGGCCACGATGTTCCTGCCGCTGGACCGGATGGAACCGATCGCGCCCCTGGTCATCGGGGGTGTGAAAGCCCCGGCGGTGGCCGGGGGCCGGTCAGCGTGACCGGTAAGGCGGTGGCCCACCAACGGGTGACGGTGGTGATGGGCGGGCTGCTGGTGGCCATGTTCCTCGCCTCGGTGGATCAGACGATCGTCGCCGCAGCCCTGCCGACCGTCGTCGGAGACCTTGGCGCACCGGACCAGTACGCGTGGGTTCTCACGGCTTACCTGTTGGCCGAGACGGCGGCGACGCCGGTCTTCGGCAAAGCCGGGGACCTGTACGGTCGCAAGCGCGTCCTCCAGGTCTCCGTGCTGGTCTTCGCCGTCGGATCGGTGCTGTGCGCGTTGGCCGGGGCCATGTGGCAGCTCGCCGCGTTTCGGGCCGTGCAGGGCATCGGCGCGGGTGGAATCATCGCCGCGACCCTCGGCGTCGTCGCTGACCTGATCCCGCCCCGGGAGCGAGGTCGCTACCAGGGCGCCTACGTCAGCGTGTTCGCCCTGGCCGCGATACTCGGACCACCCCTGGGAGGGGTTCTGGTCGACGGCCCGGGGTGGCGGTGGGCCTTCTGGGGCAGCGCCGTCCTCGCCGTCGCGGTGCTCGTGGTGATCAGCATGGTGCTCACCCTGCCGGCGGTGACCCGTACCGTGGCGGTGGACTGGTGGGGTGCGGCGCTGCTGGTCGCTGCGGTCAGCGCGGTGGTGCTGGCGGTGTCCCTCGGCGGCCGTCACCTGGCGTGGACCTCGCCGCCGATGCTGGCCCTGCTGGCCGCCGCGACATGCCTCGTCGTTCTCTTCGTCAGACGGGAACGGGCGTTCGTGGAGCCGATGCTTCCGCCGGGGATGTTCACCGAGCCGGTCTTCACCGTCAGCGTACTGCTGGCCTTCCTCACTGGCGGGATCATGCTCGGCGCGCTTGCGTTCCTGCCGCAGTTCCTGCAACTGGCGCAGGGATTCAGCGCCACCGTCGCCGGGCTCGCCCTGGTGCCGGTCCTCGCGGCGGCGCTGGTCGCGTCGACCATCGTCGGCCGGTGGGTCAGCCGGATCGGCAGGTACCGACCGTTCCCCATCCTCGGCATGGGGGCGTTGTGCTTGGGCCTGGCCCTGCTCACCCAGCTCCAGGTGGACACCCCGTACCCGTTGCTGGTGGTGCCGTTGCTGCTTCTCGGGGTCGGGGTCGGCATGTCCACGCCGGTGCTGTTCGTCGCCGTGCAGAACGCCGCCGACCCGAGACACGTCGGGGTGGCGTCCGCCGCGGTGACCTTCTTCCGGTCCCTCGGCGGCGCGATCGGCGCCGCGGTCTTCGGCGCCGTACTCATCGCCCGGTTGGACGTAAACCTCGTGGCGGCGCTGCCGGACCTCACCGGCGGGGTCAACGCGATCATCGACGCGCCGCGACAGGTGGCGATGCTCGCGCCCGAAACCCGCGACGCCGTCCGAGAGGCGTACGCCGCGAGCTTTCGTCAGACGATCCTCGCCGCCGTCGGGCTGTCGGTGGGCGCGTGGCTGCTGAGCTGGCGATTACCCGACAGGGAACTGGGCGACGGCACCCCGACGTCGGCGGTCGATGAACAACGCGAAGAAGTCGGGAACCACAGCCCGAAGGAATCCGACTATTGAGCCGAGTCCGTCAACAGGTCCCATCAGCTCGGAATTTCTCTCAGGGAGTCAACAGCGTGACATTCTCTCGATGGTCGAGGTCTATCGCGGCCGCTGCGGCCGTCGTCCTGCTCGCCGCCTGCGGAACCGACAGTGGGTCCGAGACGGACGGCAACAGCGCTACCGCCTCTGGCGCTGCCTTTCCCATCACCATCAGCAACTGCGGCACCGACGTGACGTTCGAAGCGCCACCGAAACGGGTGGTGGCGATGGACCAGATATCCACGGAATCGCTGCTGCACCTCGGTCTGCGGGAGGCGTTGGCCGGCACCGCGTTTCGCAACGACGAGATCTTCCCGACGGTCGCCGGTGAGTACCAGCAGGTCAAGGTGCTGGCAGAAATGTACCCCTCCAAGGAGGTGCTGCTCAGCGCCGAGCCCGACATGATCGTCGGCAACATCGACTTCTTCACCTACAGTGGCTTCCCGCCCGGCACCAACTTCACCCGCCAGGAACTCACCGACAGCGGAATCAAGTCGTACACGTTGCAGTGCCAGGGTGAGAAGCCCGACCCGGAGCGGATGTTCACCCGGTTCGTCGAGCTCGCCTCGATCTTCGGCGTCACCGCCGAGGCGGAGAAGATCGTCGCCGAGGTCAAGGGGTCGTTGGAGAAGACGCAGGCCGTCCTCGGCAGCAGCCAGGCGGTGCCCACTTTCGTGTACCGCTCGGGCACCGGTCCGTTGTCGACCTTCGGAGGTGGCGGCGGCTCCGACTACGGGCTGGGCCGCGCCGGCGGCAAGAACATCTTCGGCGACCGGGCCGCGCTGCCGCCGCCGGAGGTGAGTGTCGAGTCCGTCGTCGACCTGAATCCGCAGGCCATCCTGATCTCCGACGAGGACGAGCAGTCGCCACAGGACAAGGAGAAGTTCCTGCGTTCCGTGCTGGCCGAGACCGGCGCGGTGCGTAACGGCAGGTTCTGCACCATCGACTTCTACGCGTTCGGGACACCACTTCGGCTGGCACGTGACGCCAACGTCGTCGGCAAGTGCCTGCACCCCGACCTGACGTTTCCCACCCTTCCCTGACCCGAATGGTCACCGACACGAGACCTGCCGCCCCGGTTGCGTTGCATCGGGGCGGCAGGTTCGCGGCCCGACCTCGACTGCCGTTTCCTCTGGTCATCACCGTGCTGACAGCGGCGCTGGTGATGACGTTGACCACGGCCGTCACGATCGGGCCGGTCGCGATCCCGTTCCTGCAGGTGTGGCAGATCGTCGCCGAACAGATCCACCCCGGCTGGGGAGGGCCGGTCACCTGGACTCCGGCTCGTGAGCAGATCGTGTTCGACCTCCGGCTGCCCCGGGTGATCCTCGGGGCGACGGTCGGCGCCGGGCTCGCCGTGGTCGGCGTGACACTGCAGGCATTGGTACGCAACCCGCTGGCCGACCCGTACGTCTTCGGTATCACCTCCGGGGCGTCTACCGGCGCCACCGCCATGCTCGCCCTGGGCATCGGAGCCTTCGGCAGCACCTCGCTGTCCGTGACCGCGTTTCTCGGCGCGGTCGTCGCCTTCGCCCTGGTCCTGATGCTCGCTGGCGGGACGGGCGGGATCTCGCCGAGTCGGCTCATCCTCGCCGGCCTGATCGTCGGCTACACCATGTCTGCGGTGACCAGCCTGATGGTGTTCCTGGCCAGCACCGCCGGCCAGTCGAGCATCGCCGAAACGATCCTGTTCTGGTTGCTCGGTGGGCTCGGCGGAGCCCGGTGGTCACACGTGCTGCTGCCGGCGGTGGCAGCAGCCGCCGGCACCATCGCGATGGCCACCCAGGCCCGATCGCTCAACGCGCTGCTCGTCGGCGAGGAGACCGCCGCCACGCTCGGCGTCCAGGTAGCCCGGTTCCGGCTGGTCATGTTCAGCGTCGCCGCCCTGGTCACCGGGGTCATGGTCGCGGTCAGCGGCGGCATCGGCTTCGTCGGTCTGATGGTGCCGCACGCGGTCAGGATGCTGGTCGGCTCCGACCACCGCCGGGTCCTACCCGTGTCGGTCCTGCTCGGCGCGATCTTCCTGGTCTGGGCCGACGTCCTCGCCCGAACCGTGGTGGCACCCCAGGAACTACCGATCGGCATCATCACCGCGCTGGTCGGGGCACCCTTCTTCATCACCCTGATGCGGTCACGCCGCCGGCTGTCGATGGTGGGTCAACGATGATGCTCCGGACCACGTCGCTGTCGATGACCATCGACCAGCAGCCGATCGTCCACGACGTCGACGTCTGGGTCGACAAGTCGGAGATCGTCGGTCTCGTCGGCCCCAACGGCAGCGGCAAATCCACGCTGCTACGGGGGATCTACCGCGTTCTGCGCCCCGAGGATGGGCAGGTCGCGCTCGACGGGGTGGACGTGTGGCGGATGTCCGCCCGGGCTGCGGCCCGCCGAATGGCTGTCCTGGTGCAGGAAAGCCCTACCGACTTCGACTTCGAGGTCGAGGAGATCGTGCGGATGGGCCGGGCGCCACACCTGGGCCTGCTCCGCTCTGCCGGGCGCGACGACAAACGAATCATTGACGAGGCCCTGCGACGGGTCGACGCGACAGACCTTCAGAACCGCAGGTTCCGGACCCTCTCCGGTGGCGAGAAACAGCGAGTCCTTCTCGCCCGGGCGTTGACGCAGCAGCCGGACCTGCTGGTGCTCGACGAACCGACCAACCACCTCGACATTCGGCATCAACTCGAGACCCTGGAGCTGATGCGCCGGCTGGGCGTAGCGACGCTCACCGCGCTGCACGACCTCAACCTCGCCGCCGCCTACTGTGACCGGCTCTACGTCCTCGCCGACGGCCGAGTGGTCGCCACCGGCCCACCGGCAGAGGTGCTGACTCCCGAACTGGTGGGCACCGTGTTCGGTGTCGGTGCCGTCTCGACGGTCAACCCGGTGACCGGCCGGGTCCACCTGTCGTTCCACCCCCTACCCCCGGAGCCCGACCAATGACCGCCGACACCTCCACCAATGAGACCTCCACCGAAGAGGACCACGGCCTGGCCAACCGTCGCGCCTGGAACCGGATGGCCGACCAGTACCAGCAGATGATGGCCCACCTGACTGCTCCCAGTGGGCTGACCTGGGGTTGGTGGCAGCACCCGGAGAGCCAGCTTGGTGTCCTCGGCGATCCAGCAGGCCGCGACGTGCTCGACCTCGGCTGCGGCAGTGCCGGCTGGTCCCGCACGCTGAGCCGCGCCGGCGCCAGGGTCGTCGGCATCGACGCCGCCATTCGACAGCTCAACCACGCCGTCACCGCCGCAGCGACAACCGGAACCCCTCTCGGGCTGGTCAACGCCGACGCCGAACGACTGCCGTTCGGGGACGCCACCTTCGACATCGCCGTGTCCAACTGGGGCGCCCTGAGCTTCGCGGACCCGACCCGGGCGGTACCCGAGGCAGCCCGCGTCCTGCGGCCCGGCGGCCTCCTGGTGGTCTGCACCTCAAGCCCGATCTTCTGGCTCGCCAGCGACGGGCACAACGAGCAGCCCGACGAGCGGCTCCGTCGTAGCTACTTCGACCTGTCCCGCAGCCCGGGCAACACCGGCACGGTGCGCTTCCAACTCACCTACGGCGGATGGATCGACGTGTTCCGGCGCTGCTGCCTGCAGGTGGAGGCGCTCATCGAGCCGCAGCCCGACCCACAGATCGAGCTACCGGATCATCTCGACGCCGACAGGTGGCGCCGCTGGCTGGCCCAGTGGCCGTTCGACACGATCTGGAAGGTCCGCAAGCAGTAGATCGAGGGAGGACCCGGATGGACACCCCGTGGCCACGCGCTGCCGACCTGCCCGAACTGGGAGTAGGGGTCGGTCTACGAGCGGAGATGGAACAACAGATCGTCGAGCACCCGGACCAGATCGACTGGCTGGAACTCATCACCGAGGACTTCCTGGTCAACCCGCAACGGCGGGAGTCCATCCCTTCGTTGCGGGAACGGTTTCCACTCGTCCCGCACGGGGTCGAGTTGTCCATCGGCGGCATCGAACCGCTCGACGAGGCGTACCTCACCGCCCTTGCCTGCCTCGTCGCCGAGGTCGACGCGCCCTGGTGCAGCGACCACCTGTGCTACACCCGGGCGGGCGGCATCGCCCTCGGCGCGCTACTTCCCCTGCCCCGCACCGAGGAGGTAGTCGACCGCGTGGCCGCCCGAGTGCGCCGCATCCAGGAAACGGTCGGCGTGCCGTTCCTGCTGGAGAACATCAGCTCGTTCATCGACCTGCCGGGGGAGATGTCCGACGCCGAGTTCCTCACCGCGGTCGTCGAGCGGGCCGACTGCGGCATCCTGCTGGACCTGACCAACGTCTACAACAACGCCGTCAACCACGACTTCAACCCCATCGCCTACCTGGACGCCATCCCGTTGGGGCGCGTCGTCCAAGTCCACCTCGCCGGCGGCACCTGGGCCGGTGAGCTGCTGCAGGACAACCACCGGGCACCCGTACACACGCAGGTATGGGACCTGCTCCGGCACGTCGTGCCCACATCACCGCTGCGCGGCTTTTTGATCGAACGCGACGGCAAACTCCCCGACGACTTCCCCGAGGTGTTGGCCGACATCGCGCAAACCCGGCAGGTGCTCGCCACCACCGGCCAGGTGAGCAGGTGAGTACAGAAGCCGTCCAGATCGCCCTCGCGCGTCTGCTGGTCGACCCGCGACTTCGTCAACGCTGGACGACGGATCCCGGTGGCGCGTTGTCCGAGTTTCCCCTGACCGACCGCGAAGTCGCCATGCTGGCGGGAATCGACGCCCACCGGCTGGCATTCACCGCCGGTGGCATCACCCGCGCTCGCAGCCGGACACTGAAACGCATGTTCGCGACCACCCTACGGCGGGTGGGCGACGCGTCGATCGTTGACCGGATCGTGACCGGCTTCGTCGACGGCGACCTGCCGCTGGAGGGACGCAACGACGCCGACAAGTGGGTTGCCGAGGGCAAACGCTTCGTAGCCCATCTGGAACGACTGGCCGAAGATGGCACGGTCCCCTCCACTCTCGCCGGTCTGGCCCAGCTCGAATGGCTCCGCGCCGACCTGCGCTACAGCAGCGCCGCAGCGATCGCAGCGGCGGCGGCTGGGACAGGCCCCGCCCCGGGGCCAGAAGCCCAACTGAGGCTCGCCGCACATGTCCGAGTCGTCGAACTGCGCTCCGACGTACTGGCTTCCGCCGCGGGCCCTCCATCGGCTCAGGCCGGCACCGTGCATCTCGCATTGGTCCGCCGGCACCCGGACGGTCGCTCCGACGTCTTCCGGCTAAACTCCGCGGCCGCTGAGCTCTACCACCAGTGCGACGGCACCCGCTCCGTCGCCGACCTGACCGACGGCGATCCTGACCGGCAACGACAATTGACCGAAGCGGTAAGGGCAGGACTGCTGGTATCCGTGCGATGAGAGGTTCTCAGCACGGAGGCATTGATGGGTTATCCGTCCGACACAGCGGCCCCACATTTTGGCGCGTCACAGGTTGAGGCGGCCGACGTCGCCGTACCGGTCGCGATATGCGTCGCGGTCCAGTCCGGCGAGGTCGGTGAAGCCCTCGAACTGGCTGATCAGGCGTTGGGCGGGAGCGGGAACGGAACGTACAGGCGCCGGGCGGCGGCGTGTACCAACCAGTCTCCGTCCTGCCCTGCTTCGGGCTCACTGGTGCAGGTGGGCGCGCTGCCCTTCGCGGTCGAAGATCATGATCAGCTCGGCCGGTTTGTCAAGTGCTGTCATCGAGTGTGGTGTCATCGTCGAGAATTCGGCTGCCTCGCCCTTTTCGACTTCGATCTGCCGCTCACCGAGCCACAGCAGTACCCTGCCTTCGAGCACCAGGAACCAGTCGTACCCCGGGTGGACCCGCTGGGCCGGCATCGTCGCTTCGGGTTCCAGGCGGAGCTTGATCGCCATGGTGCGCCCGTCGACGCGGCTCAGTGGCCACGTGGTGCGCGAGCCCGAACGGTGCTGCACGGGGCGGATCACCACGTCCTCGTCGCTGGTTGCCTCGAAGAGGACGTCGAGGCTGACCTGTAGCGCGTTGGCCAGGGGCACGAGCACATCGAGGCTGAGCGTACGTTTGCCCGTCTCGATCCGGCTGATCGTCGACGGGCTGAGGTTGGTGCGCTCGGCGAGGTCGTCCAGGGAGTAGCCGAGCGTGGTGCGGAGGCTTCGCAGCCGGGTACGTGCCAAACGCTCCACGTCACTGCGGTCGCTCATCTTCTCAGCATGGGGGCTCCTTGCGAATCTTGCAAGATTCCTTTCATATGCCGTCAGGTGTTCCTACGCTTGACCCATGACCGAACATGCCCACGAAACCCCCGAACACCAACCACACCAGAGCATCAGCCGCAGGTGCGACGTCGCTGTCATCGGCGGATCAGCGGCCGGTCTGGCGGCCGCGCTGCAACTCGTTCGTCAGCGACGCTCGGTCATCGTCGTTGACGACGGCACGCCGCGGAATGCGCCGGCGGCGCACATGCATGGCTACCTCGGACGCGAGGGCATCCCGCCTGAGGCGATGCGGACCATCGGGCGGGAGGAGGTCCGTAGCTACGGCGGCAACGTCCTCACCGGCCGGGTCCTGGCGGTGCGGAAAGAGGACGACGGGTTCCACCTCGCACTCTCGGGCGGCCACGGCCTCGTCGCACGCCGGGTGTTGGCCGCGACCGGCATCGTTGATGAGCTTCCCGACATTGAGGGCCTCGCCGGGCGTTGGGGCCGTCAGGTGTTCAACTGTCCGTTCTGCCACGGCTGGGAGGTCCGCGACCTGCGGGTCGTACAGATCGTCACGACGGCGATCGGACTGCATCCGACCCACCTGATGCGGCACCTGACCGACCGGTTGACCGTGGTGCTGCATGACGCGACGGGGATCGACCCGGCCGCGGTGCAGACCCTCGTCGCCGCCGGGGTCCCGGTGGTCGAGAGTGCGGTGCGCCGGGTAGTCGACGCCGACCCGGACGGGTCGCTCGTCGTCGAGCTCGCCGACGGCCGCAGCCTGCCCGCCGACGCGATCCTCACCGGGGTCGGTTCGTTCCCCGGGTCGAGATGCTCGCCGGGCTCGGCGTCGACACCACGGCCCACCCCAGCGGACTCGGTAACCTCGTCGCGGTCGACCACACCGGACAAACCAGCGTGGCGGGCGTCTTCGCCGCCGGGAACCTGACGGACCCGAGCGCCCAGGTCCTGCAGTCCGCGGCGAACGGTAGCTGGATCGGCGCCCAGATCGCCCTCAGCCTCGCCGCCGAGGACACCACGGCCGGCATCCGCCCCTGCGGCGTCGCGATCGAGTGGGACAGCCGATACGGGGACCAGGAACGCGTGTGGAGCGCCAACCCGAACGGCACCCTCACCGCGGAGGTGACGGACCTGCCCCCCGGGCGGGCGCTCGACGTCGGCGCGGGTGAAGGAGCCGACGCCCTGTGGCTGGCCGAACGAGGCTGGCAGGTGACCGCCTCCGACGTCTCCAGCAGGGCACTCGACCGCCTCCTGGCCGAAGCGGAACGTCGCGGGCTCGACGTGCGTACGCTGCATCGCGACGCCAACGACCCCGCCGCCTTCGCAGCCGAGACCTACGACCTCGTCTCCCTGCAGTACGGTTCGTTCCAGCGCACCCCCGAGCAGCGCGGACTGCGCAACCTCCTCGACGCCGTGGCCGTCGGTGGGACGCTGCTCGTCGTCGGTCACGACCTGACCTGGCTCCAGCAGCCGTCGAACCCCGACGAGCAAACCCGCATGTACGACCCCGGGGCGTACGTCGGCATCGCCGAGATCACCGCCGAGATCACCGCTTCGGACGACTGGCGCATCGACGTGAACGAGACCCGCCCGCGCCCCCCGGGGGCGGTCAGCACGCACCACGTCAACGACGTCGTACTGCGCGCGGTCCGCCTTAAGTACCCCAAGGAGTAGGGCTGGCGATACGGAAGAAGGTAGGGGATCGGGTCCCTTCGTGCAGACTTCACGATCAATGCCTGCGGATGCGCGGGTTTGGGCCTTTCTGTTGTCCCGGCAGAACACGCCGGCGACCATGGAACGGACACGGCAGCGGTTCGGCCAGCACCTCGGCGTCTCGGATGTCACCGGTCAGTGGCGGGCCCGGGTTCGTGCGCAGCCCGAGCCGGGTCGCGGTGGGCGCTGGCTCTGGACCACCATCGAGGCGCAGCGCCTCGACAACTACCTACGGGATGCCAAGGCGGTCCGGAACCGGCTCGCGCACGGCGACGACCCGCAGACCGCGCCGAACGATTCCGGGACCCTGTATGACCGCAAGGACGGCAAGGCGTCCATCACGCTGATGTGGGTCGAGGGCTTCGTGCAGGCGGTACAGGACTTGGCCACGATCACCGCCCTCGAACTCACCGGAGAAACCACCTTGATCCCGGACTGGCCGGTGCCACCCCGTACCGAGGTCAGCGCAAACCCGCCCGCGCCGCCTTGGGCGGCGACCCCGTAGCGGCAACCCCTGCGCACGATCGCCGACCATCGCGATCGTCCGGCGATGACACACTGGCGATCGGGGCGCTGGCGATGATGCGGGGTGCTCCGTGGGTGCTCGGACGTCGGGGAACTCGCACGGACGCACCGGGACGTAGCCGGATCCGGGGCTCCATCAGGCACTCCGGATAAGTCGATAAGTATGGATGATGACGGTACGCAGGGCTAGGACCTGGGCGGATACACCGGGACGGGGCCGGACTGAACAGATTGCATTCGGACACAACCTAGGCTAGAGTCGATTTTGGATCACTCTAATTTCCACCTCGGACTACGGATCAGAAGGTTAGGGGTTCGAATCCCTTCGGGCGCACAAGATCATGAAGGGCCTGACCTGCCGGTATGGCGGTCAGGCCCTTCTTGTTGTCTGGCCCATGTGGACGGTGGGTGTCACGTGGGTGCGACGTGGGTGCAGGCCCGGAGACGGCCTTCTCGCGGGTTTGTCGGGACGTGACCTGCGGCTTTGTAGCCTGCTCGCGCTTCGGCCGGCACGGAGCACCTGTTTTTGGTTTCGTCGGCGCCGGGGTGCCGGCTTTGGGGCCGCGGTGGGGCCGGTTCTTGCGGGCGCTGGCTTTGATCTTTGTGCGGGTGCGGCGGGCGGCGTTGAGGACTAGTTGGGCGGTGGCGTCGGCGCAGCGGCGCTGGATTTGCGGCAGGACGCTGGTGTAGGTGTCGGCGGTGACCACGATGCTGGAGTGTCCGAGCAGGTCCTGCAGCGTTTTGAGGTCGGCGCCGGCTTGGTGGGCGAGGGACGCGGCGCCGTGGCGCAGGTCGTGCAGCCGGACTGGGGGCAGCCCGGCACGGCGGGAGAGGAGCCGGAAGCGGGTGGTGGCATAGTTCGGGTTGATCGGCAGCCCGTCGGCGCGGGTGAACACGTAGCCGGTGTCGGCCCATGGCGTGCCGTTCTCCGCCGCCTCCGCCTTTCGATCGTGCTCGTAGCGGCGGTGCACCCGCAGGATCCGTACGCTGCGTTTGTCCAGGGCAACCGCCCTGCGCCCGGCCGGGGTCTTCGGATTGCCCTCGACCACATGGTAGCCGGCCGTGGTCCGGTTCCGCTCGATGGTCAGGACGCCGCGGTCGAGGTCGATGTCGCTCCACCGCAGCCCGCACAGTTCGCCGCGGCGAAGTCCGCGCAGGCCGGCGAGCCACCAGAGGGCGAACAGGGGGTCGTCGTTGACGCTGCTGAGGAACTCGGTGAGCTGGTCGGCGGTCCAGACGGCCACGGCCGGCCGGGCGCCGGTCTGTTCCCAGGACTCGACGCGGGCGTCGGTCCAGACCTTGGCGTGGGGTTGCTGGTAGCCGGTGATCTCGATGTGCCGGGCCGGGTTGCAGTCCAGCACGCCTTCCTTGACCGCCAGGTTGAGGGCGGCCCGCAGGGTGGTGCGCAGGTGGTTCATCGCCGAGGCGGACTGCGGGCGGCCCTTGCTGTTCCTCGTCGCCGCTATTTGGGCGAACACGGTGCGCAGGAGCGGGGCGTCGAGGTCGGCGAGGCGGTAGCGGCCGAGCTGCGGGATGAGGACGGTGTCGACGTCGCGGTTGTAGTGGAAGCGGGTGGTGGGCCGGATCGTCTTGCGGTTGTCGAGCCAGTGCCGCAGCCACCGCTCGACCGTCCAGCCCTGAGCGGTGCGGTCCGCCGCGGTGCTGCTCAGCCATTCATCGCGGCCGTGACGGGCGGCGGCCTGCGATGGGTAGCCGCCACGACGGGCCCGCTCCCGCCGGCCGAGCAGATTCGTGGCGGAGCAGTGGAAGTACCAGGTGCCGTGCCCACGCTCCGACAGCCGGGGGCAGGACTGTTCCAGTCGCCGCCGTTGGTCGTCTCGGCACCCGCACCGTTTGAAGATCACACCTGACGTCGCCATGACCGTGCCCTTCTTGTGGAGTCACGTGTTCCACCGATGCCGGCTCACCTGCAGGTACGGGCTCGTCGATCGGCGCTCGCCACGTGCGCCTTCCGGCGATTCGCACACTGGCGGGGCGGCGGCCCGCCCGAGGGCCGGGTAGTGACTGTCGTCGAAGGCCGGAGCCCGCCTGCTGGGCATCTCCAGCGCGTCGAGGTCAGAGTCGATGGGCCACTGCTCCGGGCTTGCGGTCCACCATCTCGGAACTCTGGATTGCGATGCGAAGACGGGAAGCGATGCGCAAGCGAACGGGCTTGGCTGAGAGGCCGTTGGTGCTGGCGTCGCTGAACCCGCCGTTGGCCTCTTCGACGTGGGCGCCCCCAACGCGGTCCAGGACCGCCTACCGTTACTGGACGGCCGCCATGAACGTAAGGATCTCGTTCCCGTAGTCGTTGAGTACTGCTTCGGTTGCTGTCTTTTCGGGAACCGCTGGCGCGTGGACTGTAAGAGTCACCCATACCTTCGCGGTGCCGTGAACTGCTGCGAGGCGGTCGATGCGGGTGGTGATCTGGCCCCCCAAGTGTTCGCTCGGGCCTGTGACGGGCTCCCCGAACTGGATCCGTGCCTGGTCTCCTAGGCCGTCAAATGGCTGCGAGGATCCGGGCAGGGTGGCCTGGCCGTCCGAGGGCGTTGACGTATCGATTTGCACCTGGATCAGGGTGCGCCGATCTTTGTCAAATGCCGTCGCGAAACACCGCCGATGGTCCTTGCCAGCAGGTAGCGAGGGGATCGACCTGTACCTGGGGGGCGTTTCGGCGAGGTCAATCATCCAGCTGTGGTCGAGTCGCTCGCACAGGTCGTCGACCAGTTGGTAGGTCGGGGGTGTCGGCTCGGCTTGCACTGGGGCGGCCTGGTTGGCGCAGCCAGTCAGCAGGAGCGTAAGGGCGAGCGCGGAGACGTTCCGTCGGGCAGATGGTGTGAACACGCGCGAATCATGGCATGACGTAGTCCGATGGGTGGTCCCTTCTCAGGGGTGTGACCGATCCGCGTTGGTCGCGCCGGTGGCGTGTGTACTCGGTCTCGCCAACACCGTACGAGGAGACTCCTTGCGGTGCCCTCCACGCCAGCAGGCACGTTGGTGGCCAGGCGCGGCGGTGTCCGGTCTGCCTGATTGGCCTGCTTGGTGGCTCACGCCCTGCCCCGCTGATGAGGGATGCCGAGGGCTGGCGACCTCGACGCCACGGGCTAGGTTCGAACTCGGCCACACTGCGTTATGAGGGTGTGCGTAACGAGCGACGAAGTCCGGTTTGTGGTTGCAGCTTGTGACCGCTCTTTACATCGATCGTTCGACATCTTTACAGTTCGCGCATCGATCGGGCTTGATCACGGGGGTGCCGGGTGGCTGGCGTCTGCATGGCTGCGTCGCAGCGTTGGTGGATAGCGGCGTTGGTGCCGACATTGGTGGCGTCGATGCTGGCAGCGCCTACCCGGGCCCGGGCGGCGGCTCCGGAGCTGGCGACGGTGTGCCAGGACGAGCAGCCGGATGCCGCTGCTGCGGGGGCGATGGTCGGTGTATGTGGTCGGCGGGTGGAGATCCTCGCCGAGCGCACCGAGTGGTCGCAGATGTTCCTGAACGTCGACGGTTCGCGGACGTTGGAGCAGACCATCGAGCCGACGCGGGTGCGCAAGGGGAAGTCCTGGGCGCCGGTGGACACCACGCTGAAGGTGTCCGGTGAGGGGATCACGCCGCGCGCGACGGTGCTACCGATGGTCTTCTCGACCGGTGGCGACGCGCCGTTGGCCCGGATCCGGGACGGTGATCGGGAAGTGGCGATGACCTGGCCAGGTCGGTTGCCGGCGCCGGTGCTGGAGGGCGCGACGGCGGTCTACCGTGACGTCCTGCCGGATGTGGATCTGCGGGTCACCGCCCAGCCGATGGGCTTTTCCGAGGTGCTGGTGGTGAAGTCCCGCGAGGCGGCGACGAGCTCCGAACTGGCGTCGTTGAGGTTCGGGTTGGCGACCAAGGGTGTCACGGTGAGCGCGACGACGTCAGGTGGGTTGGCGGCCCGTGACGGCAAGGGTGCCACCGTGTTCGCCGCGCCGGCCCCGATGATGTGGGACTCCTCGGAGGCGTCGGAGACCGATTCGCTGGCCGGGCCGGCGGAGAAGCGTTCGCGTGCCACGAGTCCGCAGCGCAAGCCGAGTACCGCGCAGCAGCAGAGGCAGCTGGATGAGCAAGCGTCGGTGCAGGACAAGCCGAGCCGCGCCGAGATAGGAGAGACGGCACGGCGGGCGGTGATGCCGGTGCGGGTCGATGGTCAGGCGATGACGATCGTTCCCGACAAGAAGATGCTGGCCGACCCCCGGACGAAGCTGCCCATCTACATCGATCCGTCCTGGACCGGTGGGATCGCCAGCAACGCGTGGACGTCGGTGTGGAGCAAATACAAGTCGAGCTCGTTCTGGAAGAACTCGTCGGCGTTGAACAACGGGTCGACCTATGGTTCGGCGGGTGCCGGACGCACTGAGGACTGCTCCGGCTGCGCTGACCACATCATTCGGTCGTTGTTCCGGATGAACATCGCACGGGTGGCGGGCACGGAGGTCAGTAAGGCGGAGTTCCGCATCCAACAGCGACACGCGTGGACGTGTAGTCCGGTGAGCAACGCCAAGTTGTGGAAGACCGGGACGATCTCGTCGAGTACGACCTGGAACAACCAACCGACCTGGGACAGCAGCCGTACGGCGCAGGTGAAGGGCAACCGTAAGCACGGGGCCGCGCACGGCTGTCTTGGTACCGGCACCATCGAGTTCAACGTCACCACGATGGTGAAGGAGGCGGCCAAGAACCGGAAGTCGGATCTGACGGTGGGGCTGCGGGCGATCGACGAGGGCACCAAGAAGCAGTGGAAGAGGTTCAACCATTCTTCTCCGAAGCTCGCCATCACCTTCAACACGCGGGCGAACGCTCCGTCGGACCGGAAATCGGACGGTAAGGGCTGCGCGACGGGTGCGTCGCGGCCGTACGTGCTCACGGTCACGCCGCAGCTGTCCGTCAAGCACTCGGACCCGGACAAGGATCAGCAGTCGCTGAGGACTGACTTCCACTGGTGGCCGGTCGGTGGCGCACGTAACGACACCGACAAGGTGTCCTTCTCGGCGGGTAACCCGTCGCTGGCGTCGAAGGCGATCCCTGCCGGCAAATTGACCGACGGGCGCAGCTATGTGTGGCAGGCCCGCACGTGGGACGGCTCGCATCACGGTGACTGGTCCGGCACCTGTGAGTTCACCGTCGACGCGACACCGCCGCCACCGCCGACCGCCGTGGATTCCACCAACTACACCAATGACGGCGTTCCCCGCGGCGGTGTCGGCCTGTCCGGCACGTTCAACCTGACCGCGCCGACGACTCGTCCGTTCGAGGTGAAGGAGTACGCCTACAGCCTCGACTCCGGTGTGCTAACTGCGGCGAAGACCGTTCCGGCGCGGACGAGCGACTACGGCGCGTCGATCAGTGTGGCGCCGCGGCACGACGGCGTAAACATCCTCCACGTGTGGTCGAAGGACCATGCGGGACGTTTCTCCACCCCGGTGACGTACACCTTCACCGTCCGGGCCGGTTCCGGTCCTGCCGGCGAGTGGACGTTCGACGAGACGGGTACCACAGCCACGGACGACTCCGGCCACGGTAACGCCCTGACCATCGGTGCTTCGGCCTCGCGTGTCGCCGGCCGGTCCGGGCTCGGCACGGCGCTGTCCCTGCCGGGGAACACGGCGGCGAGCAAGACGGGCACGATCAACACCCCCCATCCGGACACCGGCGCGTCCACCCCGGTGCGGACCGACGCGAGCTTCACCGCCGCCGCCTGGGTCAAGATCAGTTCGTTGTCTGGTTCCGGCGCGCAGGCCGTGGTGAGTGCGAACGGTTCCCGCATGCCGGCCTACCACCTGGGTTATGTCGTCAGTAGCCAACGGTGGCGGTTCACCATGGCCACGGCCGACACCGACAACGCCCCGATGATCAGCGTGCACTCCAACGCCGCGCCCACGGCGGGCAAATGGACGCATCTGGCCGCCACCTTCGACGGGGCGTCCAAGAAGCTGACCCTGTATGTCAATGGAGTGGCGCAGACCGAGACCGTGACGTTGTCCGGCGGGTTCAACGCCACCAGCGACTTCTCCGTCGGCCGACGTAAGTGGAACGGCGGCTACGACAGCTTCTTCACCGGCGTCGTGGACGACGTGCGGTTCTACAACTTCGTCGAGACCGCGACCAACATCGCCAAACTCGCGGTGCCGCTACCACCAGCGGTCACCTTCCCCAACGGCAGCGAAGCCACCGCGGGCGGGCAACTGACGGTCAAATTCGACGCCGGCGGAGACACCAACGTCACCAAATTCCGGTACAGCATCGACGGCACCGGTCTGGGCAGCACCGTCAACGCCACCATCGCCGGCGGTACGGCGACCGTGACCGTCAACATCGGCAGCGGCCTCGGACCCCGCCCGGTATATGCGGTTGCCGTGGACGACGGGAACCGGGTCAGCGACATGACCACCGACGAGTTCACCGCACGGCCGGCGGCGAGCCTGTCCGGCACCGTGTGGAACGAGTACTTCATGCCGCAGGCCGATGTGGTGGTGCAGCTGCAACCGGGCGGCCACCAGGCCACCTCCGCCGCTGACGGCAGCTATGCCATGACCGGCTTCGCACCCGGCACGTACACGATCACCGCCACGCTCGGCGGCCGATGCGGCCTGTCGTTCAGCGCACCGCTGGAGATCGACGGGCAGGGCACGACGTACGACATCCTCCTGGCGGAGTTCCGCGACGATCTTGGACATACCTGCTCGGAGCAGACGACCACGTTCACGACGGCGTCCACCGCGCTGGCGTTGACCGGTGACGACGCGGTCGCTGCCGTGCCGTTGCCGTTCGCGTTCCCGTTCTACGGCGGGGCGTATCGCAGCGCCTGGGTGGATACCAACGGCCTGCTGACGTTCACCGATCCGGGCGGTTCACACCCGTACAGCGGTCAGCAGCCCACACCGGTGGCCCCGGCAGCTGCGGTGGCTCCGTTCTGGGACGATCTTGTCGTCGACGCCTCAGCGAGCGTGCGCACCGCGACCACCGGGTCCGGCGCCTCTCAACGGTTCGTGGTGGAGTGGCGCAACGTGCACCGCAAGGGCAACACCGGGCAGCGGGTGTCCTTCGCGACGGTCCTGGCCCCTGACGGCACCGTGACGACCAACTACGACCAGCTCGACAACGCCGCCGAACGCGGTGCCCACGCCATTGTCGGCATCGAGGCGGAGGACGGCCAGGACCGGTTGCGGTACTCGACCGCCGAGCCGGTACTGGCCAGCAGTCAGGCGATCACCTTCACCCGTCCCGAGTCGGAGGGGGAGTTGGAGCTGCACAGCCTGTCCGGCGCGCTGACCGACGCCGCCGGTGCCGCGGTGGTCGGTGCGACGGTCACTCTCGACCCGAGTGGGGTGAGCACCACGACCGGTGCGGGTGGCGCGTACAGCTTCACCGGCCTGGTCGCCGACAGCTACACGGTCAGTGTGCAGATGGCGGGCCGGTGTGGGGCGGTGGCGCGCAGCCAGGTCGAACTGTTCGCCGATGTGGTCCGTGACCTGAGGCTGGGTCCTGATTACGGCGGCTTCGGTTACGGCTGTAGCACGGGGCCGTCCGGGTTCGTGTCGGCGTCGACCGTGCTGGCGTTGACCGGTGACGACGCGGCCACCATGGTGACCCTGCCGTTCCCGGTGCGTTTCCATGGGGAGTCGCACACCAGCGGGCGGGTGCACACGAACGGTCTGGTGAGTTTCGGGCCGGTGTCGGGTGAGCCGGACACCTGGGTGAACCCGACGATGCCGACGGTGGCGGCACCCAACGCGGTCGTGGCGCCGTTCTGGGACGACTTCGAGGTCGACGCGTCGGCGAGCGTGCGGACCCAGACGCTGGGGACCGCCCCGAACCGGTCGTACGTGGTGGAGTGGCGCAACGTCGGGTTCCGGCCGACGAACGCGGAGCGGGTCACCTTCGAGGTGATCTTCCATGAGGATGGGCGGATCGCGTTCCACTACGGTGCCATGTCCACTCCCGTCCAGCAGGGCGCGGGTGCGACGGTGGGTCTGGAGAACGCCTCCGGGACAGTGGCAGCGCTGTACTCCTTCCAGGAGGCGGTGCTGACGGCGAACAGCTCGATCACCTACACCCCGGCACCTGCGGGGCCGGTGGAAGGGGTGCTCACCACGGCGGTGACCGGTAACCCGGTGGCCGGGGCGACGGTGACGCTGAACCCGGGCAACCGCAGCACCACCACCGCAGCCGACGGCAGTTACCAGTTCACCGCGGTGCCGGTGGGGGAGTACAAGGTCGCGGCAGCGACCGGTGACAACCGGTGTGCCGGCCAGTACGCCCGCGAGATCATCAACCACCCGGGCGGTGTTTCGGAGGTGGATCTGTCGGTGATGGTCGACGGCGACGAGTTCGGTTACAAGTGCACCACCGCGGCGCAGACGTTCGTTCCCGGCGACACCGTCGAGGGATGGCAGGGTGATGAGACGGTGTGGCAGAAGAACCCGCCGTTCCCGATCAAGCTCTACGGCGAGACGTACACCTCGGCGTGGATCAGCGCCAACGGCCTGATCAGCTTCAAGGACCCGGCGTACTTCGGGTGGATCGGTTCCTGGCCGGGCCCGATCCCGTCCCCGTTCCTGCCCGAGTCGCCCAACGGCGCGCCGAACGCCGCGGTCTACGTGCTCTGGGACGACTGGGTGGTCGACTCCCAGGCCCGGATCGCCACCAGGATCAGCGGCACTGCCCCGAACCGGCAGTGGGTCGTGGAGTGGCGCAACGTGCACATCTACGGCGACACCAGCACTCGCGCCACCTTCGAGGTCATCTTCAAGGAGAACGGCGAGATCACCCTCGCCTACGCCGACATCGATCCAGCTAAGTCGATCGAGCGTGGCGGTGAGGGCACCGTGGGCATCGAGAACGGCGACGGGTCCATCGGTTTCCAGTACCTGTTCCGCGAGCCGTGGCTTGCCAGTGGTCAGGGCGTCACGTTCACCCCCAACCCGCCTGGGCAGGGCAGCGTCGCCGGCACCGTCACCTGCGAAGGCACGCCGGTGGCCGGGGCCACGATCGCGGTGGCCGACAAGACGACCACCACCGCCGCCAACGGCACCTACCGCGTTGACGCCCTACCAGCGGGAAGTTGGGCCGTCATCGCCACCGTGCCCAGCGGAACATGCCGGGGCTCGGACGTACGCCAAGTGGTGGTCGGCACCAACACCCAGGCCAACGCCGACTACGGCCTGGCCGCCACCCCCGCCGGCGGCGGCTACCGGCTCGCTGAGCAACCCGTTACCTACACCCCCGCCAACGGCACCGTGCTGTCGCTCACCGGCGACGACGCCTACACCTCCATCGCTCTGCCGTTCCCGGTCGGCCTCTACGGGCAGACGTACACCACCGGCTGGGTCGACATCAACGGCCTGGTCAGCTTCATCAACCCCGGTAGATCCGCACCCGAAGCGTGGCCCATCCCGTCACCGGCCAGCCCCGGAGAACCCAACGCCGCCCTCTACCCGTTCTGGCACGACTGGGTCGTCGACAGCAACGCCAGCGTCCGCACCGCTGTGCGAGGCACCGCACCCCACCGGCAGTTCGTCGTCGAATGGCGCAACGTCCACTCCTACGAAGACCCCCGCACCCGCGTCACCTTCCAGGTGATCTTCGACGAAGCCGGCGGCTACAGCTTCGCCTACACCGACAACGACGGCACCTTCCTCGAACGCGGCGGCGGCGCCACCATCGGCATCGAAAACGCCGACGGCACCACCGCGATGCAGTACACCTACCGGCAACCCGTCCTGCGGCCCGGACTGGGCCTGCGGTTCACCGCACCCACCCCGTAAGCCGGCGACACACCGGCTCCCGCTACTCGCCCTGTCGCCCCTCGGACACCCCCGGAGGTCACCCGGTGACGCCGAACCGCCCCAGCCACGGCATGCTCACGATCACCCGCTCCCGTACCCGACGGCGAGCCATCGCCGTCGCGGCCGCCGTCGTGATGGCCGCCGGCCTCCTGCAGGTACCAGAACGGGCCGCGGTCGCCGCCGCCTACACGAAGCCGCCCATCACACCGGTGCCCGCCGTGCCGGTCACCGACGTCGCACCCGCCGGCGTCCCGCAGGCGCGCCTGAGCCGGGCCAGCGAAAAGCCGGCTCCGGTCTGGCCTGCCGCTGGTGCCGCCCGCATCGCGGTGGCCGCCGACGGCGGACCCGCACTCGGCAAACCGGGCGGCCTGCCCGTGCGGGCGACGACCAGCGACTCGACGATGCGACGGCTCGGCGCGCCACCACGACAGGTCGACGTCGAGGTGCTGGATCGGGCGACCACGACCAAGGGTGGAATCAAGGGTGTCCTGCTGCGGGCCGCGGCCAGGGACGCGAGCAGCGGAAAGCTGAACCTCAGCATCGACTACGGGTCATTCGCCACCGCCTACGGCGCCGACTGGGCCACCCGGCTCAGAATCGTCGCCGTACCCGAGTGCGCCCTGGCCACCCCGCAGCAGAAGCAGTGCGCGGCGACCCCGCTGGCGTCCACGAACAACCTGGCGACCCGTACGGTGTCCGCCGACGTGAGCGTCACGTCGCAGGCGTCGCTGTTCGCGGTGTCGGCTGCGGCCTCGGGTCCCGCCGGTGACTACAGCGCCACCCCGCTGCAGTCCTCATCGACCTGGTCGGCCGGCGGCAACAGCGGAGACTTCACCTGGTCCTACCCCATGCGCGTGCCGCCGGCACCGGGCGACCTCACCCCGCAGCTCGCGCTCGGCTATTCCGCCCAGTCCGTCGACGGCCGGCACGTCGCGAGCAACAACCAGCCGTCCTGGATGGGAGAAGGCTTCGAAGCCTGGCCCGGCGGTTACATCGAGCGTCGCTACCGCGCCTGCGCCAAGGACATGGACGGCAACGCCAACAACACCACCAAGACCGGCGACCTGTGCTGGGCAACGGACAACGCGGTGCTGTCGCTGGGCGGGCACTCCGGCGAGCTCATCTACAACGCCAGCGAACAGCGGTGGCACCTGCGCGCCGACGACGGCACTCGCATCCGACGCGAGACCGGCGCCACCAACGGCGACAACAACGGTGAACACTGGGTGGTCACCACCACCAACGGCATCGAGTACTGGTTCGGCCGGAACCGCCTGCCCGGCTGGACGTCGAACAAGCCGGTAACCAACTCGACCTGGACAGCTCCCGTCTTCGGTAACCACCCGGACGAGCCCTGCCACGCCACCACGTTCGCCAACTCGCACTGCGGGGGCGACAACCAGGCATGGCGGTGGAACCTCGACTACGTCGTCGACCTCAACGGCAACTCGATCTCCTACTGGTACGAGAAGGAAACCAACCGCTACGGCCGCAACCTCACCGCCACCGACGCCGCCCGCTACGACCGCGGCGGCTGGCTCGACAAGATCGAATATGGCACGCGCAACACCAACAACGTCGACTCGATCTTCTCCACGCCCGCCCCGATGCGCGTCGACTTCGCCGAGGCAGACCGCTGCAAGAGCAACTGCACCAACCACACCGAAACCACGTGGCCGGACACCCCGTGGGACAGCGAATGCACCGCGGCGCCCTGCACCGACAACCATTCGATCACGTTCTGGTCGACCAAGAGGCTGGCCAGCATCACCACCCAGGTCCGCAACGGCAGCGGCTACGACAACGTCGAGCGGTGGACCTTCACCCACGGCTTCCCGGACCCCGGTGACGGCACCCGAGCGGGTCTCTGGCTGGAGAAGATCTCCCACGCGGGGCTCGTCGGCACCACCAGCACCGTGCCGGACATCGAGTTCACGCCGGTTCAGAAGCCGAACCGGGTCGACGCGATCGGTGATCACTCGCCGGCGATGAACTGGATGCGGATCACCCGGATCCGCACCGAGACCGGCGGCACCATCAGCGTCAACTACTCCGACGCCGACTGCGTCGCCGGCCAACCGAAGCCGGCCCCGGCGGACAACAAGCGGCGGTGTTACCCGGTGATCTGGGAACCCGAAGGCTACAGCTCACCGGTCACCGACTGGTTCCACAAGTACGTCGTGACGACGATCTACGAGGCGGACAACACCGGCGGCGCCCCACCCCAGGGCAGCCCGCGCGTCGTCTACTCCTACAAGTACTTCGACGCCGCCTGGCACTACAACGACGACGACGGAATCATCGACAAGAAGGCCAAGACCTGGTCCGACTGGCGCGGCTACGGCCGAGTCGAAGTCACCACCGGTGATCCCGGCGAGCAGACCGCCACCGAGACCCGCTACTTCCAGGGCATGCACGGAGACCGGGCCTCCACCACCGTCGGTGACCGGCGCAGCGTCACGATCGACGGCATCACCGACCACGACTACTACGCCGGCATGGTCCGCGAGCAGAAAACCCTCAACGGCCCCGGCGGGCCGTCGGTGTCCCGGGTGACCAACGAACCCTGGGCATCCGCCGCCACCGCTACCCGAACCATCAACGGCGACACCGTCACCGCCCGATTCACCCGCATCGCCACCGTCCGCTCCTACACCGCCCTCGACGCAGGACGCGGCGAACGCGCCACCCGCACCACCACCAGCTACGACGCCTACGGCATGGCCACCACCATCGACGACTACGGCCACGACGGCGTCAACGGCGACGAACAATGCACCAAAGTGCACTACACACCACGCAACGGCGACATCTGGCTCATGGACCGGCCCCACCGCACGCAGACCTTCGCCGTCAAATGCGCCGACACCACCGGCACCCTCACCGAAAGCCAGGTCATCGGGGAGACCCGGACCTCCTACGACGGCAACTCCTTCGGCACCGCCCCCACCCGTGGCCTGACCACCCGCACGGAAGAGATGGCCACCTGGAACAGCGGCGCCCCCACGTTCACCACCACCGGCCAGGCCAGCTACGACGCCCACGGTCGCATCACCTCCTCACGCGACGCGATGAACTACGAGACCAAGACCGCCTACACCCCCCTCACCGGCGGACCAGTCACCTCGGTCAAGATCACCAACGCGATGCTGCACGACACCACCACGACGGTGTCACCGGCCTGGGGCTCGGTCACCAGCAGCGTCGACGCCAACGGCAAGCGCACCGACCTGGCCTTCGACGGACTCGGCCGCATCACCAAAGTCTGGCTAGCCGACCGCGACAAGGACACCGATCCGGCCAGCGTCGTCATGGACTACCGGATCAAGAACGCCGCCGCCAGCTACGTCGCCACCTCCCGGCTCAACGCCACCGGCGGCTACGTCACCTCCTACGCCCTCTACGACGGGCTGCTACGTCCCCGCCAGACCCAAGCACCCTCCCCGTCCGGAGGACGACTGCTCACCGAGACGTTCTACGACTCGGCCGGCCGGGAAAAGAAGGTCTTCGGCGCCTACCACACGACCGGAAACCCCAGCGGATCACTGGTCACCGCCACCGAACGGGCACTGGTGCCCACGCAGACCAGGACCGACTACGACGGCGCCGGGCGCGCCATCGCCAGCGTCTTCCAGCCGTACGACGTGGAACGGTGGCGAACCAAGACCTACTACGCGGGTGATCGTACCGACGTCACCCCACCCAACGGTGGTACCGCGACCTCCACCGTCACCGACGCCCGCGACCGGGTCGTCCAACTGCGCCAATACCACGGACCCGCGCCCACCCCGACCGTCGCCGGCAGCTGGGACACCACCACCTACACCTACAACCGCAAGGGCCAGACGGAACTCATCACCGACCCGGCCGGCAACTCCTGGGGATACACCTACGACCTGCGCGGACGGCAGGCTACGACCGAGGACCCCGACCGAGGCACCACCACCTTCACCTACGACAACGCCGGCCGGGTCAAGACCACCACCGACGCGCGACAAAAAACGATCGCCTTCGTGTACGACCCGCTCAACCGCAAACGCTTCGCCTACGACAACCAGGTCGGCGGCACCATGCGAGCCCAATGGATCTACGACACCCTCGCCAAGGGCCACCTGACCCAATCCACCCGCTTCCTCCCCGGCGGCGCCAACTACCAGGTCAAAGTCACCGGATACACCGACACCTACCAGCCCGAAGGCACGCAATACATCATCCCCACCTCCGAGACCGGCCTCGGCGGCACCTACAACTACACAAACACCTGGAACCCCGACGGCACCCTCGCCTCACTCAGCATGCCTTCGACCCGGTCCGACCTCGGCGCCGAAACACTGCTGTACAGCTACAGCGACCTGGGGCTGCCCACGACACTTGAGACGCTGACGGGTAGCACCACCACGAGTTACGTCGACGAAACGATCTACAACGCCCTCGGTCAGCTCGACCAGGTCGACCTGCACACAGGCAGCGGCGGACACGTCTGGCAGCGCTTCACCCGCGAACTGGAGACCGGCCGTCTCATCGGCATACGCACCGACCGCGACAGCGTCGCCCCGCACACCCTCGGCGACACCCGCTACACCTACGACCCCGCCGGCAACATCACCAAGATCGCCGACGTGGCACCCGACCCCGTCGACGACACCCAGTGCTTCACCTACGACTACCTCCGCCGGCTCACCCACGCCTGGACACCGACCTCAGGTGACTGCGCCGCCACCCGCAGCGCCGCCACCCTCGGCGGCCCGGCACCCTACTGGCACTCCTGGACGTTCGACGCCATCGGCAACCGGAAAAAGCACAACATCCACACCACCACCGGCGTCAGCACCACCGACTACCACTACCCCACCCCTGGGGCCGCCCGACCTCACGGGCTGACCTCCACCAGCGGCGCGAAAACCGGCACCTACACCTACAACGAAACCGGCGACACCCTCACCCGTCCCAGCCCATCAGGCACCCAAACCCTGACCTGGGACGCCGAAGGACTCCTCGAAACCGCCACCGACACCACCGGACAAACCCGCTACATCTACGACGCCGACGGCAACCGGATCATCCGCCGCGACCCCACCGGCGCCACCCTCTACCTCCCCGGCCAGGAAATCCGCTACACCAACGCCACCAGCGCGAACACCTGCACCCGCTACTACAGCCACGCCGGCAGGACCATCGCCTCCCGCACCGCCAGCGGACTTACCTGGCTCGCCGACGACCACCAAGGCACCCAAAGCCTCGCCATCGACGCGATCACCCAGGTCGCCACTACACGCCGCCAAACCCCCTATGGCGAGCCGCGTGGCAGCAGCCAACCCGCCTGGCCCAACCTCAAGGGATTCGTCAACGGCGACACCGAACCCACCGGCCTTACACGCCTCGGCGCACGCCATTACGACCCCGCCATCGGCCGCTTCATCTCCGTCGACCCCATCCAGGACATGGCCCAGCCACAGCAATGGCACGGCTACTCCTACGCCAACAACAACCCCATCACCCTCAGCGACCCCAGCGGCCTCTACGCCACCGGCGACAACGAAGGCCACGTCCGCGACATGAGCCCCAAACGCGGCGTCCACAAAATCGTCGACTACACCCCCAAAACCAAAAACTCAACTGAACCGCGGCCACCCATCGTCATCGTCCACACCCCGAACTACAAAGTGACTGTCGAAGACGACGGCAAGGTATATGTCAACAGCTATCCGGTGCCCCCCGGCATCAGCGGCACCAAGGTTGCCAAGCTGCTCGGGGAATGGTGTGACGCTGCCGGAGAGCAGTGTAACGATCACTTCTACTGTGGAACGGTCCTCGTTTGTGAAGACATTTATTCAGATCAAGCGTCGGTCAATGCCCTCTACAGCATATGTAGCACCGGAGAATGCGGCCACTCCGTCCGCATCGCCATCACTGACGACAACATCCTCATCAACATGTTGGCTGATGGTCTTTTCGAGGCTGGCGGCGGTGCAGCGCCGGGGGCAAGAGGCGCCATGGCTGGCGCGGGCGGCCGGGCTGGATACAAGGCGAAACTGTCTGCCTGTAAAAGCTCGAGCAGTTTTGTGGGTGGCACCCGCGTTCTGATGGCAGACGGCTCTACGAAGCCGATCGAAGACGTCATGGTAGGCGACCTCATACTTGCTGCCGATCCCGAAAGCGGATTTGTAGGCAAACGTTTGGTAACGCACGTGATCAACAGCGAAGGGTCAAAGGAGCTCGTCGCTATCACTGTTGCTACCGGAACACATTCCGGGTCCGCTGACGAGGTCGTCGCGACAGAGAACCACCCCTTCTGGCTTGAAAAACACCGACGGTGGGTCAAGGCCAAAGACCTGCGCCCCGGCGACCTGTTGAGGACCTCTGCTGGGACCTACGTTCAGGTGACGAGCCTGCGTACTTGGAGCCAGCAGCAGGCCGTTCACAACCTTACCGTTGCCGACATCCACACGTACCATGTGCTCGCCGGTAACGCGCCAGTTCTCGTGCACAACACGGGTGGGCCATCTAGTCCAGCCGCGGGTGCTGCTGGTACTCAAATGCTTATCAATGACCTCCAAGCCCGTGGATACGTGATTCGAGGCACGGAGATTAGTATGACAGCAGCAAACGGCGTTAATGTGCGATTCGATGTCGTGGCGGAAAAAAATGGTGTGCTATCGGTGTACGATGCCAAAAACGGTCCCTCGGCCGGCTTTACCAAGAACCAGGGCGCTCGTGGCGGTTATGCGGCGGTCGAAACGCACGGGGGCACCTTCTACGGTCCGAACGCTCAGAAGGCTGGCCTCGCTGGTACCTCGGTGGGGCCGACACGTGTGAACATCGCAGGGTTTGGGGGCTATCGTCACTGCTGACGTGAGGGGTGATGAGATGACTGACTTGGAGAAGTCTAGCCAGGATGCTTGCGCATCCGCCTTGAGGCAGTACGGCTTCGTGTCTAAGCGCCGTGGCATCCTCTTGCAACCGCAAGATGTCAAAGACGTGACCGGTTGGCTCGGCCTGAATCTGGCAACATGGGGGTTGCCTGCCAAGTTGCAGATAAATCCGGTCGTTGGTGCAAGGCACGTTCCACTTGAGAAGGCGCTAGTCGATTTAGCCGGTTGGAAAGCGCCGGTCGTGTGCGTGGCAAAACCTCTAGGCTACTTGATGCCGCAGAACGCATTTGCGCAATGGGACTTCCCGGCAGACGGGGACCCTGCCCCGGTGGCGGAGGATTTGGCGGCGGCTGTCGCCCGCTACGGTCAGCCGTTTATCGACACGTGGGTAAACTGGAACACGTTCTCAACCAACATCGCCGATTCAGGGCTCCTGCTCGACAATCATAGGTTTTTGGTTCTCCCGGTGGTTTTCGCGTTGAATGGGGACCGCAGGCGCGCAGATTCGCTAATTGTTCAGGAGTTAGACCGGATCGGCGACGCCTCAGATGTCTATTCGAAGTCGTATCGTGTGTTCGCCCAGAAATTCGCAGCAAGGCGATTCTAATGGATCGCGGCGCGATGCTCCTTGCTGAGTTCGGGGCGCACCGACACGGCGAACCGGACCGCAGG
This sequence comes from Micromonospora tarapacensis, assembly GCF_019697375.1. Taxonomy (NCBI): domain Bacteria; kingdom Bacillati; phylum Actinomycetota; class Actinomycetes; order Micromonosporales; family Micromonosporaceae; genus Micromonospora; species Micromonospora tarapacensis. The sequence goes on from NZ_JAHCDI010000004.1 coordinate 5,515,855, forward strand.
CGACCGGTCCACCGCCAGTCGGGCGACGAGAGCCCGAGATCGGCGGCGACCTGTGTCGGTGGTGATTCGGCTGGCCGTAGTCGGGCGCGTAGGTCCTGCGGCAGCGGTAGGAGGGTCTGTGGATCTGAAGTGCTTCCGGCCTGACCTGCCGGGCGTCGTGCCTGGTGAGGAGGGCGCCGTGATGACCGCGAACTGAACGACCAGACCGGACGTAAGAAGCGGCCCGAGCCGTCGGCGGAGGCGAAGACCGCCGCCGAGCTGGCCCGGGCGGCGAAGGAGCAGGGCTTGTCGGTGACCGGCCAGGGCGGGCTGCTGAAGCAGTTGACCAAGACGGTCCTGGAGACCGCGTTGAACGAGGAGGTGACCGAGCACCTCGGCTAAAAACACGACCAGGCCGGCGTCGGCTCGGGCAACATTCGCACGGCACCCGGCCGAAGACCGTGCGGACCGACACGACCGGGCCGGTGCAGATCGACCGCGCCGGCACCTTCGAGCCGCAGATCGTTCGCAAGCGGCAACGGCACCTGTCCGGCGTCGACGAGGTCGTGTTGTCGCTGTATGCCAAGGGTTTGACGACCGGGGAGAGTGCGCCGTGAGGCGCTGTTGGATTGTGTGGAGGTGAGAGACCTTCTCCGTCGGGCCGTCGCAGCGGTCTGGCGAAGCTGGGGGCAGCCTGATCCGGGAGGTGCCGGGGAGGGTGGCAAGCGGCCCTGACAACGCCGGGGCGTGTCAGCACTGCCAGATGGTGCGGGTCCGGCTAGCGAATCGGAAAGGCATACGCGAGGAACCGGCGTTTACGTCTCCTAAGTGGTCACCGGCTCGAACCTGGCGGATCTGGGCCGGTCGCGGTGCGCACCTGCTCTTTCAGACGGGCGGGGAACTTCTGAGCGGGGATTTTCACCTCCGCAGGGAGGCCATGGTGAAGGTCTGCGGCGTAGCCGTGGCGATGCCGCGGGGACAAAGTCGGGTGCCTCCTTCGATGAGCGATCCAGCAGTGAACACGGGAACCGTCCGGCGGCGGGTCCCGACGGCGGGCAGCCAGTCCGATGGTCGGGATAGGCACATCGTCTGCTGAACGCGTCGGGCGGGGCGGAGCCGTCGTAGTACTCCGAGGTCGGGAGAGCCGACCACATGGGGAAGGACGGCAGCGGTTTCGAGAAGGAAGGACGCTGTAATGCCGAAAGACGCGCCACTGAACGGCGGCGCTCCACCGGAACACGTCCGTGAGGACGGGTTCGGGTGGGTATCGGGGATGCAGACCAAGCTTCACCGTTGGGCTGCGGCTGATCCTGGCCGCAGGTTCGACGACCTGTTCAACCTCGTGCACGACCCGGCGACGCTGATCGTGGCGTTCGAGCGGGTCGCGGGCAATACCGGGGCGCGGACTGCCGGTTCGGACGGCCTCACGGTTGCCCGGATCGAACGGGAGATCGGCGTCCCGGCGTTCCTGGACGACATCAGGTCAGCGGTCAAGGACGGTTCTTTTCGTCCGCAGCCGGTGCGGGAACGCAAGATCCCCAAGCCGGGTGGGTCGGGCAAGGTCCGCAAGCTGGGCATCCCGACCGTTGCTGACCGGGTCGTGCAGGCCGCCCTGAAACTCGTCCTGGAACCCATCTTCGAGGCCGATTTCGAGCCGGTCTCGTTCGGGTTCCGGCCCAACCGGCGAGCACACGACGCGATCGCCGACATCCACCTGTTCGGCAGCCGAGGCTACCGCTGGGTGCTGGATGCCGACATCGAGGCGTGCTTCGACACGATTGATCACACGGCCCTGATGGACCGGGTGCGGCATCGGGTCAAGGACAAGCGTGTGCTCGCGCTGGTCAAAGCGTTCCTCAAGGCCGGGGTCCTCACGGAGCTCGGCGAGGAACGCGACACCCCGACCGGCACACCGCAAGGGGGCATCCTGTCACCGCTGCTGGCCAACATCGCGTTGAGTGTGCTCGATGAGCACCTGCACCGTGAGTGGAAGCCCGGCGGGCGGATGTCGACGGACAATCGGCGCCACTATCGACGTGATCGGGGGCAGGCGACGTGGCGACTGGTCCGCTACGCGGACGACTTCGTCGTCATGGTGTTCGGCACCCGAGATCACGTCGAGGCGCTGCGCGAGGACGTCGCGGCCGTGCTCGCTCCGCTGGGACTGCGACTGTCGCCGTCCAAGACGCGGATCGTGAGTGTGCCACGCGCGCAGAGGGAGAGGTTGGGATGTAGGTAGGAGACCTCGATCGATGTGCTGCTGCGTGGAAGATGAAGGATTGTGGCCCTTCGGCATCGCCCTTCGGGGGGTGGTGTCAAACCGCCTCATGCTGCGTTGGCTGAAGACCGGCGTGGTGAGCGATGAGGAAAAGGCGCCGTGAGAGGTGTCAGGTGGGAATCGGGAAGGCGAGCGTAAGCGAATCGCTATTGAAGTGTCGAAATTAGTTTTAGATGGCATCAGAACTGGAGCGTGCACGAGGTTCCAGGATGAGTCTGGCGGATACCCGGTTACTGGCCAGGCGGTGCCCGGCATGTAGGCGACGCGAGCCCGGTTTGCTGCTTTCACGTGGAACGTGGGAAGGCCAGCCCCGACACTGCCGCCGCTGGGGAGCGGCGGCGAGAGGGAGTGCGCCAAGCGGCAGAAACCGTAAGGCGTTGAGTACTGTCGCGGGGTTGGCATTCGGACCGGCTCATAGTAGTGAGGAACCCTCTGTAATGGAGGGGGAGCGAAGGGGCCGGACCATCCGGGGTGAGTTCGTTCGGGCAACCAGAAGATTCTGGGAGGGATCGAGTGGGCGAGCTGAAGTCGCCGGGAAAGCCGTTTGTCATCTCGAAGCGGCTCGTCTGGGAAGCGTACCTGAGAGTCAAGGCCAACCAGGGTGCGCCGGGTGTGGATGGGTGCTCGATAGAAGAGTTCGAAGCCGATCTGGAGAATAATCTGTACCGGATCTGGAATAGGATGTCTTCGGGTAGCTACTTCCCACCCCCGGTGAAGGCGGTGGAGATGCCGAAGTCGCATGGCGGGGTAAGAATTTTGGGCGTGCCGACTGTGGCTGATCGGATTGCGCAAACGGTGGTTGCCATCGAGTTGGAGAAACGGGTGGAACCGATGTTCCACCGGGACTCGTTCGGCTATCGGCCACGGCGCTCCGCGTTGGACGCGGTAGGCACGTGCCGGAAACGCTGCTGGGAATACGATTGGGTGGTCGATTTGGACATCCAAAAGTTCTTCGACAGTGTCGATCACTCGCTGATGGTCAAGGCGGTAGAGGCCAACACCGACCAACCGTGGGTGGTGCTGTATGTGAAAAGGTGGCTCGTTGCGCCGATACAGCATCCCGACGGTTCCCTGCACGAGCGAGACAGAGGAACCCCGCAGGGTTCGGCCGTTTCGCCCGTGCTGGCCAACCTCTTCCTCCACTACGGATTCGACCTGTGGATGGCCCGCACGTTTCCGGCTGTCCGGTTCGAAAGATATGTGGATGATGCGGTGGTGCACTGCGCGACCCGCCAGCAAGCGGAAATGCTGCGGGCCGCAATTGATCAGCGGATGGTGGAGATCGGGTTGCGACTGCACCCGGACAAGACCCGAATAGTCTATTGCAAGGACAGCAACCGGCGGGACGAGCACGATGCCGTCTCGTTTACGTTCTTGGGCTACACCTTCCAACCCCGGCGAGCGCGGAACACGCGGAGGCAGGTGCGGTTCACCTCGTTCCAGCCTGCGATGAGCCGGGAGAAGCTGACCGAGAAGGGCCGGGAAGTCCGCCGCTGGCGGCTGCACCGGCGACCAAACGACACTCTGGACGACCTCGCGGAGGCGATCAACCCGATCGTGCGAGGTTGGATGACCTACTGGGGCCGGTTCTACCGGACCGAAATGGACCCGCTTCTCAAACGCATCAACACCTACCTGATGCGGTGGGCGCGCAAGAAGTACAGGCGGTTGCGTGGGTTCAAGCGCCTCAAGGCGTGGTGGAAAGCGGTTACGCAACGTGACCCCGTCCTCTTCGCGCACTGGGAGTGGACTCACCGTTTCCATCCGGCTGGGTGGTAAGAGCGGAGTGACGGGAGACCGTCACGCTCCGTTCTGTGGGAGCCCGAGGGTGAGATTCCCTCGGGCTACCCGACACATGGCCGACGGGTTCGATTTCTTGGGCTTCCGCATCCGGTGGAGACGCAAGATGGGCACCCGCGACCAGTGGCACGTCTACACGTTCATCGGTGACCGCCCAGTCCGGTCACTGAAGGACAAGATCCGTGCCCTGACGCGCAGGTTGTCACAGCAAGACCTGGGAGAAACGCTGATCCGGATCAACCAGATCACGCGTGGCTGGGCCAACTACTTCCGACACGCCGTCGCCAAACACACCTTCGACCGGCTCGGCTACTTCATCTGGTGGCGAGTTGTTCGCTGGGTCAAGGCCAAACGACGCTGGAGATGGAAGGACGTCCACCGCTGGCTACGCACCCCGACCGGGTGGCGGACCATCACGGCGGACGGGATCGAACTGCACAACATCGCGTCGACCGCCGTTACTCGGTATCGCCGTCGCAGCAGAATCCCTACCCCCTGGGCAACAACGAACCAAGCCTGACGGCAGAAACCGTGGAGAGCCCGTTGCGTTGAGAGGCGCACGGCGGGTTCGGCGAGCGGTCCGCAGAAACGGGCCGGTGGCAACACCGGAACCGCGCTGCGGGCCGACTCGACTCAGCGCTCACTTCGCGGAGATCTATGGCGCCTCGGTCAGTAAGGAGACGATCTCGTGGATCACCGACAGGGTCATCAAGGAGATGGCTGACTGGTGCACCGGCCGTTGGATGCCATCTGCGCGGCGGTGAGCGACGGTTACCTGCAGTGATGGTGCTCCGTTGGTGCTCGGATGTTCGGCGCATGACCAGCACGCCTGGAACAGAACCAGCACAGCCCGTCCTGCAGGGCCGACCGCCGCACTGCAGGATGTCGCATGCCGCTCGCGACAACGCCCTGACCAGTAGATACTCAGCCACCCATTTCGGCACGTAGCAGCACTCAGCGACACGCCGGAAGTGACGACTACACGCGTAGAGAGCATCTGATGGGTTCGGACTACGGATCAGAAGGTTAGGGGTTCGAGTCCCTTCGGGCGCACAGACAGCCCTCTACCAGCCTCCCGAGGCGGTAGGGGGTTTCTTCTTGTCTAGCCAGGACTGTGAATACCTTCTTACTCTCCGTGCATGACCAAGATCAACTCGCTACACATCAAGGCATACGAGCGTGACCTCAAGATCCGTAACTGCTCCCCTCGCACCGCCCAGAACTACCGGGAGACCCTGCTCCAGCTCTCGACGTTCGTCGACGAGGCAGACCTCCTGGAGCTGGGCCGGGCAGGGGTCGAGGGCTACATCCTCCACGTCCTGGAGACGCGTTCGGCCGCTTCCGCCTGCGGCCGGTACCGGGCTCTCCGGGCCTTCTACAACTGGGCGGTACGGGAGGAGCTAGTCCCCGAATCCCCAATGCGGAAGATGACGCCCCCGAAGGTCGTGGAGAAGCCGATCCCGGTCGTCGGTGATGACCTTCTGCGGAGGTTGCTTGCAGAATGCAGCGGCACAGACTTCGAGAGTAGCAGAGACACCGCGATCATCCGCCTGTGGTGCGAGCCGGGTTCCCCTCGGGTGAGTGAGGTAGCGGGCATGACGATGGGGGACGTAGATCAGGTGCTCGACCTCGTGAAGCTTTTCGGGAAGGGCGGGAGGGTTCGGATGATCCCCTACGGCTCCAAGACCGGGCAGGCCCTCTACCGCTACCTCCGGGCGCGGAAAGACCACCCCCTAGCGGAGGAGGGGAGTGGCTGTGAGGACGCGCTGTGGTTCGGAGCCCGGGGTAAGCCCCTTACGGCAAGTGGGCTGTACCAGATGCTTGAGCGCCGGGCGAAGCAGGCCGGTATCGGCCACATCCACCCACACCAGCTACGCCACACCTCCGCCCACAATTGGCGGGTAGCCGGAGGGTCGGAGAGCGACGTTCTGTGCGCCACGCCTACCTCGCCGTCACCGCCGCGCTGGCCAAAGGGGGCGCTGAATCCGATGACGGCCTCATTCTTGCCCACGGCGAGGTCCGACGTCTCCTGGCACACCTGATCACCACCGTCCGACCTTTCGACCACGTGCGTCGATGGTCACGATGGCGACGCCTACACCAAGTACCGCGCCAGAACAGCCCACTACCAGCTAAGACTCCAACTTCATCAGGTGCGGCTGGAGTGCTAGCTAGCCGCAAGCGATCGAAAAGGCCGAATTTCGGCCCAGACGGATTGAGGTCCGGCTGTCGAGGTCTAGTCAATCGTCATTCGCCATGAAGGCGGAGACTGGGATCAATGAACCTATGGAGCATGATCTGCTTCACGGCGGGTGACTACGAAGCGCTAATCCTGGTCTCAGCTTGGTCGGGGACAATGAGCAGCAAGGCATCGACTGGAAGGGGGCGGGCCGGCGTGCGGATCATGATCGCGGATGATGACGCGGCCATTCGTGAGTCGTTGGAGCGGGTGCTCCAGGTCGAGGGTTACGACACCAGCAGCGTCGCCAACGGTCTCGCTGTGCTCGACGAGGTCGGTGGGGCCGGCGGTGACGCGCTTGATCTGCTGATCCTCGACGTGATGATGCCTCGCCTCGGCGGGTTGGAGACGTGCCGGCGGTTGCGGGCCGCGGGTCGGGATCTGCCGGTGCTGATGCTGACCGCCCGTGACCAGGTCTCCGACCGGGTCGCGGGGCTGGACGCGGGTGCCGACGACTACCTGCCCAAGCCGTTCGCCACCGAGGAGTTGCTGGCCCGGGTGCGGGCCCTGCTGCGCCGGCGCACGCCGGGCGACGGTGAGTCGCAGGTTCTGTCGTTCGCCGATGTCCGGCTTGATCCCGACAGGTTCGAGGCGTGGCGGGGCGGGCGGCCGCTGCGCCTGACCCGGACCGAGTTCTCCCTGCTGGAGGTCCTCGTGCGCAACGCGACCCGGGTGTTGACCCGCGACGCGCTGTTCGAGGCGATCTGGGGCTTCGACATGAGCGCCACCGCCAACAACCTTCAGGTGTATGTGAGCTACCTGCGCCGCAAGTTGGAGGCCGAGGGTGAGCCGCGTTTGATCTACACGCTGCGCGGTCTGGGATACACGTTGCGGGAGACTCCTCCGTGAGCAGGCCCGCCGGCCGGGAACCGCGCCGGCTGACCCGATGGTGGCGCCGGCGGTCCCTGCGGACCAGGCTGACGGTGATCGCGGCGACGGCCATCGCCGTGAGCGTGTTCATGGCCTTCCAGGTATCCAGTGAGCTGCTGGACTGGCAGTTGCGGGACACCGCCGAGAATCAGCTGCGCGCCGACTCCCGCGTCCTGGCGGCGACCGCGGAGCGCGCCGGTGTGGCGCAGGTTCCGCTACCGCCGTATCCCGGATCCGGTCCGCTGGTGCGGGTCATCCTGCCCGACGGCTCGACCCGGACGCCGGCCGGCCAACCCGCGCTGCCCCCGGTCAGCGAGCACGCCGGGCGCGTGGCGCAGGGCGGCTTGGTCGACCTGATGGAGTCGAACGACGGCGACGAGGACGGCTACCTGATCTACACGCTGCGGGCGGGCGACGGCGCGGTCCAGGTGGCCCGCGTCGCCGACGACAGCCCGATCAACCAGTTCGGGTTTGGCATGTTGGTGATCGGGCTGCTTTGCGTGGTCGGCGGCGCCCTTGTCGGGCGGACCGTGGCGCGGACCGGGCTGGCACCGATCGACCGGCTGACCGCCGCCGCGGTACGTGTCGCGCACACCCGGGATCTCGACGCCGACATCCCGGATGAGGGCGGTGGGGAGATCCGGCGGCTGATCCAGTCGATCAACGACATGCTCGCCGCGCTCCGGGACTCCCGGCAGGCCCAGCGGCTGCTCGCCGAGGACGCCGCCCACGAGCTCAAGACCCCGCTCACCAGCCTACGCCTCAACGTCGAGCTGCTGATCCGGCTCGACCGGCGCGGCACCCTCGACACTGCCCTCTCGGCGGAGAGCCGGACCCGGCTGCTCAACGATCTCGGCGCCCAGGTGGCCGAGTTGAGCACCCTTGCCGCCGAGCTGACCGACCTGGCCCGCGGTGACGTCAGCGACGAAAACACCGAGCTGCTCGACCTCGCCGACGTGGTGGTGGCCGCCGCGACCCGGGCGCGTTCCCGCGTGCCCGACATCGAGATCGCGCTCGACGTGACCGCCGTATGGGTGAGCGGCCGTCCGGCTGCGCTCCAGCGGGCGGTGCTCAACCTCGTCGACAACGCCGGCAAGTGGTCCCCCGCGGACCAGCCGGTCCAGGTCCGGCTCCGTGCCGAGGGCGCGTCGGCGGTGCTGGAGGTCGACGACGCCGGGCCGGGCATCGACGCCGCCGACGTACCGCGGGTGTTCGACCGGTTCTACCGTGCCGAGAGCGCCCGGGCGTTGCCAGGATCCGGTCTCGGGCTGTCGATCGTGCAGCGGGTCGTCGACGCCCACGGCGGCCGGGCCACCGTCGCCCGCTCCGCACGCGGTGGCGCGCTGCTCCGGGTCGACCTTCCGGCCGCGACCCCGACCGCCCCGATCGCGCGCCGCGCCGCCGGGGGACAGCGCGGTGCGCTGACCCGCCCCCGCCCCGGCGGCGTAGGACAAGGGACGGCGGCCCTCGGGCATGGCCCCGCGGCGCTCACTGTCGGGGCAGGACTCTGGTGCCGAGACGCACGGTCTCCTCCCACGCCCGGCTGGCCAGGAAGATGTTGTAGTCGACGCCGAGCGCCACCAGGAACAGGAGTGCAACAGCGGCACCGAATAGTCGACGCCCTCGAACCCGAGGGATGGCGAGTACGCCGAGGATTCCGAGCGAGCTGAGCGTCGCCACCCAATGGTGGCGGCTGACTCGTGGTGGTGCAGAGTCTCCCGGTACCGGGCGATGAGCAACAGCGCGTGGTCCGTGCCGACATCGAATACCAGGATCGTCAGCAGCGCCGAGTTCTGGTCGTTGACCACGATGCCGAAGCCCTTGACGAGCAGGTAGACGATCGCCGGGCTCGTCTGCCTCAGACCGGTGATCGTGGGCGGCTGATGTTGGCGCACCCGGCTGCACCGCGGCCGGGCCGGGGAGCGTGGCAGTTTCAGCGAGGACGACTACATCGCGTTCCTGGACCAGGCCCACCGACGGGCTGAACGCGCCGATCGTGCTGGTCTGGGACAACCTCAACACCCACGTCAGCGTGCGGATGCGGACCCTGATCGCGGCCCGGGACTGGCTGACCGTGGTGCGGTTACCGGCATACGCACCCGACCTCAATCCGACCGAGGGCGTCTGGGCCTGGATGAAACGCGGCATCACCAACATCGCCGTCCACGGCGTCGACCACCTCGCCGACCTGGTTCGACAGCGGCTACCCCGCCTGCCAGAACCAGACCGACCTCATCGCCGGCTTCCTCGCCCAGACCGGTATGACCCTCGACCCCGAGCCACCCGGACCACACAGACGTCAGCCTTTCAACCTCTGTAGCACCGCAGACGCGGGGCGGGCAGCTGAGCCCGCCCGCACGCACGCAGGCGCACGACTCGGGTACGAACGTTGCCTGCCATACTCGATGCCCGACGACGTCATCCGGCCGCGGTCGCCGCTCGGCGGCGGCGCAACACGTAGCGGACCAGTTCGCCGAGCGCGGTGATGGACAGTGCGAGACCGAGGCCGACCGCCAGGCCCAGCATCGAGTCGGATTCGAAGGCGGCGCCGCCGAGGTAGCCGATCAGGCCGGAATAGCCGGCCCAGGTGACGGCGGCGATGGCGGTGAACAGGGTGAAGCGGACAAGCGGGTAGCCGGCGGCACCGCTGGCGGTCACGATCGCGGTGCGGCCGCCGGGGACGAACCGGCCCGCGATGATCAGGGCGCTGCCCCGGCGGTGCAGGTGGGGGGCGATCCTGTCGGCGGCGCGGATCAGGCCGCCGCCCGGACGGCGCTCGCGCAACAAGCGCCCGATGAGGTAACCGATGTGATCACCGACGAAGGCGCCCAGCGCGGCGAGCACGATGATCAGCGGAAGCGACGGGATGCCCGACACGGCGAAGACCGCCGCCGCGATGACGACCGACTCCGACGGCAGGAACGGCAGGAACGCGTCGAGGATCGCCAGCGCGAGGATCGCCAGATAGATGACCGGAGAGGTCATCGCGTTCTCGATCATGGTCATCAGGTCCATCGGGACCGCTCCTCCCCTTCGAGCACCCAGGCGCAGAGCCCGACTACGACGAGCACGAGCGCCAGCAGAACCCGTTCGGCCAGGCCCGCGAACGGGAGAAGGCCTTGGCCGAGCAGCACCGCCGGCACGTTCATCGCCGCGAACGCGACGCACGCGGCGAACGCGGACCACCCGGCGGCGCGCAGCCAGCGGACCCGGGCCGGGTCGGCCCCGCGCCCGGCATGCTTGGCGATGAGCAGGGCGAAGAGCGGTGGCAGCGCCGCCATCAGCGCCGCGCCGAAGCGATGCAGCCCGGCGGCGACGCCCGCTTCGGTCCCCGGCAGGTTCGTGGGGAACACCACCACCGCGACCAGGGACACGCACCACGCCGACAGCAGGACGGTGAGGGGCCAGGCCGGTGGCAGCACGCGCCGGGCGCCGGCCAGGAGCCATGCGCCGGCTGCCGCGAGCCCGCACGCCGCCAGGGCCAGCAGCACGGCGCCCGGCACGGTCCGGATCGATTCGCTGACCATCTGGTCCACCGGGTCGACGTCGCCGACCAGCAGCAGGCCCGCCCCGGCCGCCGTGCCCAGGCCCAGGCTCAGCTGGACGTTGCGATACCAGCGGGAGGTGCCCGTTCGAACGATCGTCGCTGTCATGCGGCGACCTCGGCGGGCGCGGGCGCCTCACGGGCCGGACGGATCCGGTAGAGCTGCTCGAACGCGGACACCGTGCCGGTCTGGTCGTGCTGCTCGGCCACGGCACGAGCCCGGTGCCCCAGCTCTTCCGCGTGCTTCGGGTCGCAGAGCACGGTGAGCAGTCGCTCGGCGAGCACGACAACGTCGCCGGGCGGGAACAGGTAGCCGGTCTCCTCGTCCCGTACGAGGTGGGGCAGGGCTGCGGCATCGGCGCCGATCACGGGTCTTCCGCTGGCCATCGCCTCGAGCGTGACCAGGCTCTGCAGCTCGGCGGTGCCCGCGTTGACGAAGACCGTCGACGCCGCGTATGCGGCGGGAAGGTCCTCGTCAGGGATGAAGCCGGTGAACGTGACATGCTCGGCGACGCCCAGTTCTCCGGCGAGCGACCGCAGCGTCCGGTCCTCGGACCCGGTGCCGACCAGGAGCAACTGGACGTCGAGGGAGCGCCCCACCAGCGCGAACGCCCGCATCACGACGTCGAGGTTCTTCTCGGCGTCGAGCCGGCCCACGTACGTGATGGTGGGCTTGTGCGCGAGGCTGTAGGCCCATCGGAACTCGGCCGCGGGCGCCTGCTCGCGGAAGCGGGTGAGGTCGATGCCGCACGAGATGGGCAGGACCGGCTCGGACACACCGGAGACGACGGCGAGCGCGGCGGCGTACGGGGTCGGCGCCGTGACGATGTCTGCCTTGGCGAACACCCGGGCGGCGTCGCGCCATGCCCACGCGTGCGCCCTCGTCCGGCCAGCGTTGCCGATGGGCAGGTAGTGGATCAGGTTCTCGGGCATGAAGTGGTTGGTGGCGATGACGAACAGGCCGCGCTCGCGCGCCGCGTCGACCAGCGCCCGGCACAGCGGGAAGTGGCTCTGCACGTGCACCACGTCGGGCTGGACCTCGTCGAGGATCCGGCGCGCTGCCGCGCGCAGCCCTATTGGCGGGCAGAACCGGAAACGTGTGTGGCCCGGCACCGGCAAGGAACGCACGCGGTGCTCGACGACGCCGTCGCTGGACATGCCGGGATGGCTGCGGGTGTCCGTCGACGGCGCGACCACGTGCACCTCGTGCCGGGCGGTCAGTGCCACGGCCAGGCGCTGGGCGAAGTAGGACGCCCCGTTGACGTGCGGGGCGTAGGTGTCGGCACCGATGAGGATGCGCATGGGACAACGACCTTTCGTAGATGGTGTCGCTTTTCGTAGGTGGTATCGCTTCATGACGAGGTGGAAGACAGCGACCGGCACGGCGACGGCCGCGGTGAGCAGGAAGATGCCGCCGGGCAGTGCGAGCAGGCCGGACAGCTGCCTGCCGAGCAGAGCGCCAAGACCGATCAGCACCAGGCCGCGTACGGCGGCGGTGGCACCCACCCAGGCGGCGAATCTCCGGTACGGGAGCCCGGCGAGTCCCGCCGACACGAACGCCGGGAGGGCGAAGACGTCGACGAGCTTGGCGGTGATCACCAGCCGAGGCAGTGACATCCCGGCCAGCCGGTCGAGCAGCGACGTCGCCTTGAGCCTGCTCAGCAGGGACGCCACCCAGGGCCGCCGGGCCGACCGGCCGACGAGGTAGAGCAGGCTGTCGCCCACCACCTCGGCCAGCGCGACGATCACCCAAATCGGCCAGAACGCCGCAGCGCCGGCGGCGACCAGGGTGCCCGCGGTGATCGTCGCGGCCGGCCCCTCGATGAGCACGAAGAGACCGAGCACCAGGTAGGGGTGCTCGAGCACGGCCTGTGTCACATCCATGCCGAGAAGCTCCGGCCGAAGGTTCTGCACCGGTCGTCCCTCCGCGGGGCCGACCGATGTAGCTCCGTGGTAGGGAATCCGATCACCGACCACGGCACCCATCGGCCTGCCAACCGACCGGCCGGTGCTTCCCCGGGCGGCGCTGCGTTGACTGCCATCACTAGCCCCCTACATGCGGGTTACGTCGCTTGTCTGAGGTCTAGTGATACGGAGCGAACCTGAGGCGACCGTTAAAGCGGCGCTCAGGCCGGGTGGCCGAACCAGGTGCCCAGCGCACGCACCAGCGTGGTGGCGTCGAGGTCCTGCCCGGCAGACGAAGCCCAGGCGACGCAGCCGTCGGGCCGGATGAGCAACGTGTCACCGCCCACCCGGTCCGTGCGGGCGGTGACGGTGCTGACCCGTGCGGTCCACGCGGCCGCAGCCGATCCCGCCGACCTTGATGTCCAGGTGACGAAGCGCAGCGTCACGTACGCACGTCGGCCGGCGCCGCCCGCAGGTTCGGCCGTAGCACCCACCACAGCAGGCCGACCCAGAGCGCGGTCAGGATCGCGGCGCCGAGCAGGTCGGTCGGGTGGTGCATGCCGCGGTACATCCGGGACAGCGCGACACCGGCCGGCATGACCACCGCGAGCACCACGGCGAACCAGCGCCACCGGCTGCTCACCCGGTCCATGATCAGGACCGCGACCGCCACCCAGATGCACATCGTCGCGGCGATGTGCCCAGACGGGAACGACGACGTCGACATCGGGCTGTCGAGCTGCGGCACCGGCGGGCGGTCCCGCTGGACGCTGGCCGCGGTGCACAGGAACAGGGCGAGCTCGCCGAGCATGGCGAGCAGCACGAACACCACAGGTCGCCCCTGCCGCCACACGGCCAACGCGATCGCGCAGAACACCAGCGAGATGGCCAGGATGGCGCGGATGTCGCCGGCCTTGCTCCACACCCAGCTGACATCGTCCAGCGGGGGCGTGCGCAACGTCTGCAGCCACCGGACCACGCCGTCGTCGAAACGTCCCAGCCAGGTGCCCTCGGTGTAGTTCTTCAACAGGTAGCCGACGGCGTACAGGATGCCGAACGTGAACACCCAGCCGGTCAGGATCTCGGTGGTCTTGACCCAGCGGTGCGGGATCGGGCGGCTGGAGTCCGGCGCCGGTTTGATCGCCTGATCGGTCTCCGGCTCCAGGCCGTCGTCGAGCGGTGCCACCGGGTGCCCCGCCTCGCGCCGCCACAGCCGGAACGCGTACGCCGTGACGCTCAGCCACACCGCGCCGAGCAGCCAGCCGGCCAGCACGTCGGTCAGGTAGTGCACGCCGAGCGCGATCCGGGTCATCCCGATCGCGACCACGAGCAGCGCGACGGCCGCCGCGAACAGCTTCCGGTAGCGCACCTCGGGCAGGAACACGAGCAGCAGCGCGCCGTAGACCACCATCGACCCGAGCGCGTGCCCGCTCGGGAAGCTGTTGCCGGGCGCGATCGCCACCGGTGCCTCGACCACCGGGCGTAACCGGCCGACCAGCGACTTCACCGACGGGTCGAGCAGCAGCGCGCCGGCGGTGGTGGCCAGCAGGTAGGCGGCGAGGCGGACCTGCCGGCGCACCACCAGCAGCAGCGCGGCGACGCCGACCAGCCAGAGCATGATCGGCCGCCCGCCCAGCCGGGTTGTCCCGTTGAGCGCGTTCACCAGGTACGGCCGGGGCGACACGACCTCGTTGAGCTCCCGGGCGACACCGCGGTCGACGTTCGTCACCGGCTCCAGGTGCAACCGGACGAGGAGCACCAGCAGCCCGAACCCGAGCCCGGTCGCGACGACCAGCAGCGGCATCCACCGGCCGGCCAGCCGACCGGCCGGCGCTTCCCCGGACGGCGCCGCGTTGACTGCCATCAATGGCCTCCAGGCACGAGCTACATCGCTTATCCGATGCCGACTTCGTACCGAGCGAATCTGAGACGACGATTAATAGACGTGCGTACGGTGCAGGTGAAGTGGCACCGTGGTACCGCCGCTCTGCCGAGGAAGACGACCGCAGTACGACGAAACAGGGCGGAATCGGGCCTAGCTTCCAGGCTATGACGAAGCTTGACAGTCCACTGCGGAGGTTCGGGGCGGCCACCATGGCGCTGGCGACCGCGTTCGCTGCCGTCGCCTGCGGGTCGGACGCCGACAACAGTGCGGCGCCCGCTGAGGCCGGCTCGCACAGCGCGCACGCGGGCGGGTCGTCGGCTCCCCGCAGCCGCTGCGCGCCGGCGAGCGGTTCGTCGGCCTGAAGATGGCCGAGGCCTACACGCCCGCGCCGCCGGCGGGCGGCGGCACGGACGAGTACCGGTGCCAGGTGCTCGATCCGGGCCTGACCAAGACGGCGTTCCTGACCGGGACCCAGTTCATGCCGGAGAACGTCGCCATCGCGCACCACGCCATCGTGTACGCGGTGCCGGCGGGCGGCGCTCAAGCGGTGCGCGAGCACGACGCGAAGACCCCCGGCCTCGGCTGGCAGTGTTTCGGCGGGACCGGCGTGGCCGGCGCCGAGGTAGAAGAAGGTGACGCGGCGTGGGTGGACACCTGGGCGCCGGGCGCCACGGAGACGCTGCTCGACCAGGACGCCGGCCACAAGTTGGAGCCGGGCAGCCTGCTCGTCCTTCAGATCCACTACAACCTGCTCGCGACCGGCGACAAGCCGGCCGGGTCGGACCGCTCGGCGGTGCGGCTGCGGCTGACGGACGGTACGCCGCAGACCCGGGAACTCGAGACGTGGTCGCTCGACGCGCCGGTCGACCTGCCCTGCGCCGCCGACGAGGCGGGTCCGCTGTGCGACCGGGCGGCCTCGATCGCGGACGTGACGAAGCGGTTCGGGGCGGATGTCGGCGAAATGGCGGACCGCCAGGTGGAGGAGTGCAACCAGGGCGGCGCGCCGAAACCCGGTGACACCCAGACCTGCGACCACGAGGTGGAGGCGCCGATGACGCTGTTCGCCGGTTTCGGCCACATGCACATGCTCGGGCGGGCCTTGAAGGTCGAACTCAACCCGGGCACGCCGAAGGCCAAGGTCGTGCTGGATGTGCCGCAGTTCGACTTCGACAACCAGCGGCTGATGAAGCTGCCGTCGCCGGTGGAGATCGGTCCGGGGGACACGCTGCGGGTGACGTGTACGCACGACGCGGGGCTGCGCAAACTAGTGCCGCAGCTGAAGAAGCTGCCGCCGCGCTACGTGGTGTGGGGCGACGGTACCAGCGACGAGATGTGCATCGGCATCATGGTGGTCTCCCCCCGCAAGTCCTGACGAAGCGTCGAACGTGTGTGAGTTCGCTGAGGTCACAAGCCGAACAGCGCTGAGCTCACACACGTCCGCGGGGAACTCACACCCGTACGGCGTCGTGGCGGTCGGACGGGCGGTGGCGTGGGCGGCTGCAGGCTGATCCGGCACCGGAGCTGTCGATCACGCGGAGCGGGTCCGCCCGGAGCGGCACGGCTGGGAACTACGGTCGCGCTCCCGACGGACGCGCGAGATGAAGCGCTAAATCGGCCGGGTGAGTCTCAGGTCGTAGGCGAGGGTGACGGCCTGGATCCGGTCCCGTGCGCCGATCTTGGCGAGGACCCGCCCGACGTGGGTCTTCACCGTCGACTCCGACAGCGTGAACCGTTGCGCGATCTCGGCGTTGGTGAGGCCGTGGCCGATGGCGACGAAGACCTCGCGCTCGCGTTCGGTCAGGGAGTCCAGCCGGGGATCCTGCCGCACAGCCCCGCGGAGGTCATCGTCAAGCCGGTCGGCGAACGCGTCGAGCAGGCGCCGAGTCAGCGCCGGCGCGATCACCGCGTCCCCGGCGGCGACGGCCCGGATGCCGGCGAGCAGCTCCTCCGGGCGGGTGTCCTGAAGCAGGAAACCGCTCGCCCCGGCCCGCAGCGCGGCGAGCGCGTACCGGTCCACGTCGAACGTCAGCACCAGGATCCGCGAACGTCCGCCGGCGGCGACGATGCGCCGGGTGGCCTCGATCCCGTCGACGCCCGGCATGCGGATGTCCATCAGCACCACGTCGGGATGCAGCTCGGTGGTCCATCGAACGGCCGCGGCGCCGTTCTCGACCTCGCCGACGATCTCGGTGTCGGGGGTGCTCTCCAGCAGCATGCGAAACCCGAAGCGCTGCAGCGGCTGGGCCTCCACCACGAGCACAGTGATCACGAATGGCTGCCTTTCCGGGTCGCGTGCACGATCCAGCCGCCGTCCGGTGCGGGGCCGGCGCTGACCGTGCAGCCGTAGAGCGCGGCGCATTCGGCTGTGCCGGCGAGGCCGAGACCCGCGTCGCCCGGCGATGCCCACTTCATACCGAGCGAACCTGAGACGACGGTTAGAACCAGTGACGCACGGTGCGCATGCCGCCGACGTCGTGCTCCCACACGTCTGGGTGGATTCCCTCCGCCACCAGCAGGACTTGGTGCTCTGTGTCGCCTGGGCCTTGCCTACCGGGCAGGACCTCGACGCCACCACGCTGGTGGGTGCGCTCGGCACCTGAATCAGCCGACCGGACCCGGCCTGGGAGCGCCGCATTAACGGTCGTCTCAGGTTCGCTCGGTTGAGTGGGCCTCAGACAGCTGCGGGTGCCGCCGGGCCTGTGTGCACACCGCTCCCGGCCGGGGCGACGACGACAAAGCCGTGAAGCACCACCGGTTTCGTGGACCACCGTGTGAACCCTGACCAACCACCCATCGGAATCACCAACAAACCCCGACCAATCACTCATCGGAGGTCTCGTGTCCTCACGTCCAGGTTCCACGGCTGTCGATCGGCAGTTCGGGAGCGCGCTGTCAGCCAACGCTGATGACGCTGCGGCCATGCTCGTCGGCGCCGTCAAGCGATACGGTTTTGGCCAGTCGGCCGTCGTCGCGCTCGACGACGTCACCATCGCGTTCCCGGCGGGGAAGTTCACGGCTGTGATGGGCCCGTCGGGTTCGGGAAAGTCGACGATGATGCACTGTGCCGCCGGGCTGGATCAACTGACGTCGGGCCGCGCATTCGTCGGCAACACCGATCTGTCGACGCTCAACGATCGCGAGTTGACCAGGCTGCGCCGAGAACGGATCGGGTTCGTGTTCCAGGCGTTCAATCTCGTGGCGACGCTCACGGCCGAGGAGAACATCTGCCTGCCGATGACGTTGTCGGGGCGCCGGCCGAGTGTCGCAGTGCTCGATCAGGTCGTGTCGCTGCTGCGCCTCGGTGATCGCGTGCATCATCGGCCGACGGAGCTCTCGGGTGGCCAGCAACAGCGAGTTGCCGTGGCCCGGGCGCTGGTCGCCCAGCCGCAGGTGGTTTTCGCCGACGAGCCCACCGGCAACCTCGACACCCGGTCCGGACAGGAGATCCTCGGATTCCTGCGATCAGCAGTCGATCTGCATCACCAGTCGATCGTGATGGTCACGCACGATCCCCACGCTGCTGCCTGGGCGGACCACGTCGTGTTCGTCGTCGACGGCCGAGTGCACGACGTGATGGATCACCCGTCGGCCGATTCGGTGATCGACGTGATGAAGGGCCTGGGGCGATGAGCCAGATGATGCGGAGTGCGGTTCGAAGCGTGCTCGCGAGTCGGGGTCGGTTCGTGCTAACGGGCACGGCGATCATGCTGTCGGTGGCGTTCCTCGTCGCGACGCTGGTGCTGTCCGACTCGATGCGTGGCCGAGCGGCCGGTGACATCGCCGAAGCGTTGGCGGGGACGGATGCCGTGGTGCAGGGCGTCGTCCTCGGCGAGCCCGGCGGAGGGCCGGGAGATCCGGAAAGGTCGGTTCGGCGATCACTGGATCCGGACATCACCGAGCGCGTGGCTACGGTCGATGTCGTCGACGGGGCCGCCTCGCAATGGGTCGGCTTCGCGAAGCTGGTCGTCGATGGATCGTCAGTCGGAACCGGCACGGCGAGCGACGTCGGTCGCAACTGGGTCGCCGACCCGGCGCTCAATCCGTTCCGGCTCACGAGCGGGCGACCACCGACCGAGGTCGGAGAGGTCGTGATCGATCGGTCGCTCGCCGGTGACGCAGGCTTGGCTCCGGGTGACGTCGTACAGATCCTGACCACGACGGGGATGTACGACGCGACCATCACCGGTGTCGCGACGTTCGCGTCGGCGGACGCGGCACCGTTGCAGCGAACGGTGCTGTTGCCCGACGGAGCGGTGTCCGCCTGGCTCGACACTGCGGCGCCGACGGAGGTGCTCGTCGACGTCGCGGAGGGCGCTGACCGCGCCGAGGTGCTCGGCCGATTGTCGGCGCTGACTGATGCCGAGGTCATCGACGGGCCCGACTACATCCGGACGATGCAGGACGCCGCGACGTCACCGCTGCAGTTCCTGACCGTGTTTCTCCTGGCCTTCGCCGTGGTCGCGGTGTTGATCGGTGTGACGATCATCTTCAACACGTTCGCGCTCACCGTCGCCCGCCGCCGGCGGGAGTCGGCGCTGCTGCGTGCGATCGGTGCGGAACGACGCCAACTGCTCGGCGGAGTGGTGATCGAGGCGGCGCTCGTCGGGACGATCGCCACGCTCGTCGGCCTCGTCTGCGGGGTCGCGGGAGTGGGCGCGCTGCGCTGGCTCGTCGGACTCGCCGGGATCACGTTGCTCACCGGGCCGTCGATCGTGAGTACGACCTCGATCGCGGTCGCCGCGACCGTCGGTATCGGCGCAACGATCCTGTCGGCATGGATCCCGGCTCGCCGCGCGGCGGCGACACCGCCGATCGAGGCGCTGCGCGAGAGCGCGGCGGAACCCCGGGTCGTGAGTCCGGCGCGAACTGCGAGCGGGCTCGTGCTCGCCGCGGTGGCGATCGCTGGAGGAGCTGTGGCTGTGGTGCGCTCGAGCGCGACGTGGGTCGTACTCGTCGTTGCCATCGTCCCGGCGCTCGTGTTGTGTGGCCCGGCGATCGTGACCGCCGCAGCGCGTGGGAGCGCTCAAGTGGCCCGTCGCGCCGCCGGTGTGTGTGGCTCGATCGCAGCGGGCAACCTGGCTGCGAGCCCTCGTCGATCGGCGTCGACGGCGCTCACGCTCATGCTCGGCACCGCGATGGTGACGATGTTCGCGATCTTCGCGAGCTCACTGACGAGCGCGGTCGGGACGGACGTTCGTGAAGGACTGCAGGCCGACCTGGTGGTCACGTCGGCGACCGCCGACTTCCCGACGATCGACCCCACCCTGGCCGGCCGGATCGCAGCGCTGCCCGACGTCGACGCAGTCGCTGCGCTGTCGATCGCCGAAGGAATCGCGGCAGGTAAAGCCGAGGCGATCGGCGGCATCGACCCGACCGCACTGCCCACCATGTTCGACCTCGACCCGATCGCCGGCGACCTCGCCGACCTGAGCAAGGGGGGCGTGGCCGTGGTCGGCGACGACCCGGCGCTGCTTGGCGGCACCCTCGCGATCGAGTTCGAACGCTCGACACTCGAGGCGCCGATCGTTGCCGTGGTGGCGAGGAGCACCGGCGGGTTCGAAGCCCCTTTGTACTTCGTCGACCGTGCGACACTCGACGCCTTCGTCGGTCGTCTGCTCGACGCTCTGTTGTTCGTCGACCTCGCCGACGGAGTGGTCGCGGACGCCGAGGAAGACGTGAGGGCGCTGGTCCGAGCCACGCCCGGGTCGTTCTTCGAGACCCGGGCAGAACACGTCGCCAACAGCGGGAGCGAAATCGCCGCGTTCCGGAACTTTATCGACGGGATGCTCCTCCTCGCGAGCTTCATCGCGCTCCTCGGAGTCGCCAACACCACGGCGCTCGCGATCAATGAACGCTCTGGAGAGCTCGGGCTGCTGCGAGCGGTCGGCGCGACTCGCCGAGAGCTGCGTCGAATCGTGCGGCTCGAGGTGGCACTCCTGTCGTTCGTGGCAGCATCGATCGGTATCGCCGTCGCAGTCGGCTTCGGCTGGGCGCTGATCGACGTCACCGGTGGCGCGGAGATCCCATCCGTCGTCGTACCGTGGTCCCGCCTCGCAGTGACGCTCGTCGTTGCGGTCACAGCCGGCGTCGTCGCTGCAGCGTGGCCCGCGTTCCGGGTCTCCCGGGTGCCCGTGCTCGAGCTGGCGGGCCGGGACCGCTGATGCGCAGGTCCTGCGCCTGGACCGGGCGGCCGTTACGTGCCTCTGGCCGACGACTTCGTGGCGTCGCGTCACAGGATGCGAGGCGGCTCAGTCGAAGTGGATTCGCATCAGCCTTCTGGCGGCCCAGTCGTCTGGATGGGTCGGCCTGACGGCCCGGATCTCCCCTGGCCTGAACGTCTTGCGGGCGCTGCTTTAATTTCGCGGGTGCGGCTCAACTGGGCAGGGTTTCGATCGGCTGGCCGGTGAGCGTGGCGATGAGGTCGAAGTCCTTGTCGACGGCCAAGACGGTCAGTCCGGTCTTTTCGGCGGTTGCGGCGATCAGCAGGTCGGGGATTGACGGGGCACGGTGTTGGCCGCGGTCGGCGAGCAGCATCTGCACTTCCAGCGCCCGGTCCTCGATTGCGGGTGTGAGGTGTTCGACCGGCATCAGTGACAGCGGTGGGGCAGCGAACTGTCGGCGTCCCGCCTCTCCGGAGCGCGCCGAGTAGCCGAGTTCGAGGCGCGTGATGGTGGAGAGCCGGACGAGGCCACGGCTGATGCGTGCGCTCCACTCGTCGCGGTTCGCTGTTTGACCAAGCTGGAGGCGTACGTACGCGGACTTGTCGATCAGCCAGCTCGTCACCGCCACGCGGTCTCCATCACCGTAGGGTCGGCGAGGTCGGCGAAGGCCTCTGCGGACCGTTGCCAGTCCTCGGCGGTGACCGTCCGGTCGCTGGCAGGGCTGATGTTCTCCTCGAACTTGCGGCGTAGGTACTCGTTGCGAGACAGCCCGAGGCTGGCGGCTGCGGCGTCGATGCGGTCCACGGCTTCTTGACTGAGATCACGGACGAGGATGTTGGGCATGTAGCACCTCTCTGGGAGGAATGATATCACGATATCATGCCGACGATGGCGTGAACGCGGATCCGGAGCGGTTGCCGCACATGCCTCGTTGGCCCACGGGCGGGTCGAGCCGCCCCCGGCGGGCACGAGCCCACGGTCGCCTGCTGTGATGGTGCTCCGTTGGTGCTGGGATGTCCGGTACTTGATCAGCGCGAACCGATCGGAATCGGCAACGGACGCCTTGCTCACCCGACCATTTTACGCCCGATCTTGACCCCCCAGCGGCTGTAGCACGAGGGCGCCGGTGGCGTCGGCGCAGCGGCGTTGACTGTCGGGGAGGACGCTGGTGTAGGTGTCGGCGGTGACCACGATGCTGGAGTGCCGAGCAGGTCCTGCAGGGTCTTGAGGTCCGCGCCGGCCTCGTGGGCGAGTGATGCGGCGCCGTGCCAAAGGTCGTGCGGGCGAACTGGGGGTGGCCGGCGCGGTTGGTGAGGGTCCGGAAGCGTGTAGTGGCGTAGCTCGGGTTGATCGGTTCGCCGTCTTTGCGGGTGAGCACGTAGCCGGACTCGACCCACACCTTCCCGGCGGCGTGCCGCTTGTCGCGTTGGGCGAGTTGGTGGCGGCGGTGTGCTCGCAGGATTCGGACAGTGTGCTTGTCGAGGGCGACGGCGCGGCGGCTGGCGGCGGTCTTGGGTTCGCCTTCGACGACGGTGTAGCCGGCGGTGGTGCGCTGACGTTCGACGAAGAGCAGCCCCCGTTCGAGGTCGACCGCGGCCCACGCCGCCGAGTATCTGGGAGGCCATGACCACGGCCAGGGTGCGCCGTTGCAGTGCGTCGGGTTCTCGATGGTGCTGGTGGAAGTTACGTGGGGGTGGGTTCCTTGTTGCGGGGGTGGGTTTCGTACATGCGGGCCCCGACGAGCAGTCCGGACGCGGCGGTGAGGGCGGCGACGGTCCAGACGGCGGCGCGGATGCCGGCGAGGTCGGCGACGATGCCGGCGAGTAGGGCGCCGACGGCGAAGCCGCCGTCGCGCCAGAGTCGGTAGACGCCGACGGCGCGGGCCCGCCAGCGGGGATGGGCGGCGTCGGAGATCGTGGCCAGCAGCGTTGGATAGACCGCAGCTGTGCCGGCGCCGAGCAGTACCGCAGCCAGCGCCCATACCGTGAACGAGTCGGCGACCGCGATTGTCGCGAGGGCGGCGGCCTGGGCGAGCATGCCGGCGACGATGAACGGTTTACGCCCCCACCGGTCGGAGGCGGGGCCGGTGGCGAGCTGGCCGAGACCCCATACGGCGGGGTAGAGGGCTGCGAGGGCGCCGATTTGGGTCAGCGATAGCCCGGCGGCGGCGAACAGCAGAGGGAACAGTCCCCACGCCAGGCCGTCGTTGAGGTTGTTGACCATACCGGCCTGGCTGGCCGAGGAGAGGGCCGGCTCGCGCCAGCTGACCAGCGCGAACACGCTGCGGGTGGACAGATCCCCGCCGCCACTGGCGTGGGTACTGGCTTCGTGCCGGGCATGGTCACGGGTTTCGCGGACGAAGATCAGGGAGAGGCCCAGTCCGAGGGCGACGTAGGCGGCGGTGAGCAGGAACGGCGCCGGACGCATCCCGTGCTGCGCGGCGAGGGCGCCGGTGGCCATTGCGGTGGCCGCGACGGCGAGGTAGCCGGCGGCTTCGTTCAATCCCATGGCGAGGCCGCGGCGTTCCGGGCCGGCGAGGTCGATTTTCATGATGACGGTGGTGGACCAGGCCAGGCCTTGGTTGATGCCGAGAAGCACGTTCGCGGCGATGATCCAGCCCCAGCTCGGGGCCCAGATCAGCATGGCGGGGATGGGGATGGCGACCAGCCAGCCTGCGATCAGGACAGGTTTGCGTCCATAGCGGTCGGCGAGGGTGCCGGCGAAGAAGTTGGTGGCGGCTTTGGTGATGCCGAACGCCAGGATGTAGGTGAGTGCCGCGGTGTAGCCGTCGAGGTGGAACTCCTGCTCGGCGAGTGGGGTGAGCACGGTGCGTTCGGAGCCGAGGACGCCGCCGACGAGGGCGTTGACGACGACGAGCAGGGTGAACTGGGCGGCGTTGACGGCGAGACCGAGTCGTGGGCCGTCGGTGGCCGGGGCGGTCATCGTCCCTTCCGCAAGGTGTTGCCGGTGGCGGCGGCCCAGTCGGCGGGGCCCCCGACGAGCACGCCGAGGTCGTGGTGGCCGGCGCGTTCGAGCAGGGTGGCGGCGGTCATGGCGCGTTCGCCGTGGCCGCACATCACGACGGTGGGGCCGTCCGGTGCGGCGGCAGAGGTGGGCAGGTCGCCGAGTTCGATGTGGGTCGCGGTGGGCAGGTGCCCGGCTGTGTATTCGTTGTCCTGGCGGATGTCGAGAACCTGGGCGTCGACGCGATCGGGGGTGACCAGCTGGGTGGTGGTGACCTGGCCGGTCCAGGCGTCCATGCCGCCGGTGAGTTCTCCTGCGATGTGCTCGACACCGATGTTCAAGGCCGGCCAGAGGACGTCGGCGGGGTCCTGGTCGCGGTTGCGGACGACGATGATCGGAGCGTCACGGCCGACGATCCAGCCGAGCCAGGTCGCGAACTGTGCGCGCAGCGGAATCGCGACGGCACCCGGGATGTGTCCAGCGGCGACGTCGGCAACGGGGCGGACGTCGACGACGGTCGCGCCGTCGGCCAGCATCCGTTTCACCTGTTCAGTGGTCAGAGGGGGCAGTTGCGGCTGGTTGTCGAGTACGGCGGGGCCCTGCCGGTTGACCTCGGCCAGCCACCGGAAGTAGGCCGGGTAGGAGCCCAGCGAGGCGAGGAGCCGCTCGGCGAAGGTGTCGGCGTCGGGTGCGCTCAGCAGCGGGTTGCCTGACTTCTCGGCACCGATCGTGGAGGTTCGTGCCGTACCGGGAGGTGCCGAGCAGAACGAGCCGGCGCCGTGCGTGGGCCACACCTGCGTGCTGTCGGGCAGTTCGGTGAGCCGGCGTAGGGAGGCGTACTGGGCGTGGGCGAGCTCCACGGCACGGTCGTCACCGAGCAGATCGGTACGAGCGGCCGAGCCGACGATCAGGGAGCCACCGGTGAACACACCCACCGGACTCGCGCCGTCAAGGAGCAGAAACGACAGATGCTCGTCGGTGTGCCCTGGTGTGGCGATCGCGCGCAGGGTGAGGCCGCCGAGGTCCACCTCGTCGCCGTCGGCCAGGCCACGGTGCTCGAAGGCGCGCGCTCCGGCCGCCGAGGCGAGGATCTGCGCCCGGTCGGTCGCGGCCAGCTGCACCGCGCCCGACAGGAAGTCGGCATGCAGATGGGTGTCGGCGGCCCAGGCGACTTTCAGTCCGCGCCGTTCGACTGCGGCGCGCATGACGCGCAGGTCACGAGGGGCGTCCACGGCCAGGGCGCGGCCGTCGCCGACATCGAGCAGGTAGGCGCTGTTCCCCAGTCCTTCGTCGATCAGGGGCACCAGGTGCATGACACCCTCTTTCTCGTGTGGTGGGCTGACCCTCATTCTCCTACACTATTCCATGAAACTTTGGAGGATGGTACCGTGGGTGATCCAACCGGCAAGGCCGAGTTGTTCGACGCTCTTGCCCGCGTCGGGAAGGCGCTGGGCAGCGGGAAGCGACTGGAGCTGCTGGACCTGCTCGCTCAAGGCGAACGCAGCGTCGAGCGTCTCGCCACCGCGGCCGGTCTCGGCCTGACCACCTGCTCGGCCCACCTGCAGACGCTGCGGCAGGCGGGCCTGGTCACGACCCGCCGCGACGGCACGAAGATCCACTACCGGCTGGCGGGGCCGGACGTCGCCGCCCTCTACGCGCTGCTCCGTGACGTCGCCGGCGCCCGCAACGCTGAGGCGGCTGCCGCCCGCGACGCCTACCTCGGCCTGGGCGACACCGAAGCCGTCGACCGCGACGAACTGCGCCGCCGCCTCGCCACCGGAGCGGTGATCGCGGTGGACGTCCGTCCGGCGGAGGAGTACGCCGCCGGGCATATCCCCGGCGCGGTCTCCATCCCCCTGGACCAGCTCGCCGACCGGATCACCGACCTACCCGCCGACATCGAGGTGGTCGCCTACTGCCGCGGCGCCTACTGCGTGTTCGCCCACGAGGCGGTCCGGCTACTCACCGCCCACGGCCGCCACGCGGTACGACTGGCCGACGGGATGCTCGAATGGCGCCGCGACCAACTGCCGATCGCAGCATGACCCCGATCGTCCTCGACGGCGGCGACCGCCGCTGCGTCCTGCTCCTGCTCGAACTGCGCCGACTGACCACCACCGTGCCTAGCGGCGCGCTCATCCGTCTGATCGCCAGCGACCCGGCCGCGCCGCTGGATCTGCCGGCCTGGTGCCACCTGACCGGCCACGCCTACCTCGGCCCCGTGCCCGGCGAGCACCCCACATACGCGGTGCAGGTGGCCGACGTTACCGCGCTCACCGATCCACAGTCCCCGTGGCGACCTGCGCCAACCGGCCCATGACCAGGTCCATGCTCGCCACGAACTGCCGCACCTGCTCGTCCGGTAGCCCGGCGAAGAGATAGGCCGAATGCCGCTCGTACTCGGCGGCCAGCCTGGCGGTCACCGACCTGCCCTGATCCGTCAGCTGCACCAGCAGCGCCCGCCGGTCCTCCGGATGCGCCACCCGCCGCACGAACCCGGACTGCTCGAGGCCATCGACCAGCGCCGTGACGTTGCGCGCCGTCACCCCGATCGCCCGCGCCAGCGCCCGCTGCGTCTGCGGCCCGTTACGGTGCACCAGCCACACCACCGAGGCCCGGGGACGGCTCAACCCGTGCGCCGTCAGCCCGGCTTCCATGTAGTGCTGCACCGACGTCGCGAACGCGAACACCCGCTCCAGGACGGCCGGGAAGTCCGAGCACGCCTCCGGGCTAGTATTGTGTATGCCATTCACTATGTATAGCCTCCCGGGCAAGGATAGTGGCCACACCGGTTGGAGGCGACCGATGCGACATCCGATCTTCGCCCGCGTCTACGAACTGATCAGCGTGCAGATGGACCGGGCCGGAGCCGCCGAACACCGCCGCGCACTGACCGAGGGTCTGCACGGTCGGGTGATCGAGATCGGTGCCGGCAACGGCCGCATGTTCGCCCACTACCCACCCACGGTCACCGACGTCCTCGCCGTCGAGCCCGAACCCCGGCTCCGCGCTACCGCGCATGCCGCCGCGCGATCCGCGCCGGTGCCGATCCGGGTCGTCGACGGCCTCTCCGAGGCGCTACCCGCAAGCGACAGCGAGTTCGACGCCGCCGTCACCGCCCTCGTACTCTGTACCGTCCCCGACCAGCCGACCGCCTTCGCCGAGATCTACCGAGTGCTCCGGCCCGGCGGCCAGCTGCTGTTCCTCGAACACGTCCTCGCCGAACCCGGCAACCTGCGCCGCGCCCAGAGGATCGCCGACGTCACGCTATGGCCGCGCCTGTTCGGCGGCTGCCACACCGGCCGCGACACCCTCGCGGCCATCACCGCCGCCGGATTCATCCTTGGCGAGGTTCACCGGTTCCGGTTCCCGCCGAACGGCCCCACGACCCCTGCGTCCCCGCACATCCGCGGTAGCGCCACCCGTCCCTCCAGGGAGATGTCACGATGAGCCAGGCCGAAGTGACCGTCTACAGCCGGCCCGGCTGCCCGTACTGCTACCTCCTGCGTCGCGGACTGCGGCGCAGGGGCGTCACCTTCACCGAGATTGACATCTGGCAACAGCCGGAAGCCGCTGCTGCGGTACGCGCCGTCGCCGACGGCAACGAGACCGTGCCCACCGTGCACGTCGCCGGCCGATGGCTGGTCAACCCCCGCGCCGCACACGTGCAGCGCCTCGCCAACAACGGAAAGTAGGGCGCGGCTTCGCAAACCGGTGCGCCAGCCGCCGATCGTGAGTTCTCGTAGCGAGCATCCCGACCTGCGGTCTGCCACGACAACCTCCTCCTCTACACCATCCGCTTGACACCATCGTCGGTAAGTCGTAACTTACCGTTCGTGGTAACTTACCAAGCAGGCGACGGTTGGGGCGTTCTAGCGGATCCGTCCAGACGCTCCATCGTCACGTGCCTGGCCGAACGGCCGCGGGCCGTCGGTGAACTCGCCGACGAACTGCCGATCAGCCGGCCCGCGGTGTCTCAGCATCTGAAGGTGCTCAAGGACGCCGGCCTGGTCACCGACGAAGCGGCTGGCACCCGCCGGGTCTACCGGCTCAACCCAGCCGGCGTGGCCGCGTTACGAGATCAGCTGGACACCTTCTGGAACCGCGCGCTGAGCGGCTACCAGGACGTCGCCGAACAACCGATCACAGACCGACCATCGAGCGAGGAGAAATCGTGACAGAGGCAACCGCCGTAGTGATACAGCGTCAGATCGTCATCGAGGCGCCGGTCGAGCGCGCCTTCACCGTGTTCACCGAGCGATTCGGCGACTTCAAGCCGCCGGAACACAACCTGCTCGGTGCGCCGATCGCCGCAACCGTCTTCGAACCGAAAATCGGCGGTTACATCTATGATCGCGCCGCCGACGGCGCCGAATGCCGCTGGGCCCGCGTGCTCGCCTACGAGCCCCCCGACCGGGTCGTGTTCAGCTGGGACATCAGCCCGCAATGGCAGGTCGAGACCGACCCCGACAACACGAGCGAGGTCGAAGTCCGATTCATCGCCGAAACCCCACACCGCACCCGCGTCGAACTCGAACACCGCCACCTCGACCGACACGGCCCCGGCTGGAAGTCCATGCGTGACGGCGTCGCCCACGACGAAGGATGGCCCCTCTACCTACAGCGCTACTCGGACCTGTTCACCCAGGCCACCTGACGGCCGCCGATCACCATCAGCACCGACGTCGACCGCCCGACCGAAGGCGTTCGCCCACGCCACTGACCCAACCCGCCTGCACGAATGGCCGAAGGGCGTCGTTTACGGGCATCTGCAATCGCAGGTGACCCGAACCGGGATGCGGTCCGCCGCACCACCCCCGACGCATCGGCGGCGCCGTCGGCCCAGGCTGGCTGCCACGGCTCCGTCAGGATGAACCGTCGGGGCGGCCCTCAGCCGGAGGTCACTTCGGGTCTGCCCCACAGCAGGAGCAGCCGGGAGCGCCCAGGCCGGCGCTGCGGCTGGCCCAGGATTCCGACCTGAGGCGTGCCGGTCTGCCGGCGGCAGGGGTCAAGTTGCCTGCCTGCGTCGAGGTTGGCTGTCGACGACTCACGTTTGTCAGTACGCTCGCCGTCGTGGTGGATGCGGCAGCGGTCGAGGAAGCGTTGGGCGTGCTGGCGGTGCGGTTGGTGACCCCGGTGGATCTGATCACCATCCACCGCGACAAGATGGACGAGGCGAGGCGGAACTCCCGGTACCGGAGCATGAGGTACGGGGCGTTCCTGTTGACGTACGGGCCGTTCGAGATGTTCTTCAACCAGGTGATCGGCGCGCACGGCGGCCCCCGGCAGAACACGCCGGCGACCATGGAACGGCTACGGCAGCGGTTCGGCCAGCACCTCGGCACGCCGGATGTCACCGGCCAGTGGCGGGCCCGGGTCCGTGCGCAGCCCGAGCCGGGTCGCGGTGGTCGCTGGCTCTGGACCACCATCGAGACGCAGCGCCTCGACCACTACCTACGCGACGCCAAGGCCGTCCGGAACCGGCTCGCGCACGGCGACGACCCGCAGACCGCGCCGAATGATTCCGGGACGCTGTATGACCGCAAGGACGGCAAGACGTCGATCACGCTGATGTGGGTCGAGGGCTTCGTACAGGCCGTACAGGACTTGGCCACGATCACCGCCCTCGAACTCACCGGAGACACCACCTTGATCCCGGACTGGCCGGTCCCACCCCGTACCGAGGTCAGCGCAAACCCGCCCGCGCCGCCTTGGGCGGCGACCCCGTAGCGGCACCCTCTCCGATCGCTATCGCTCGGCGATTGGCGCACTGGCCATCGGGGCACTGGCGGTGATCCGTGGGTGCTCGGACGTCGGGGAACTCACACGGACGCACCCGGACGTAGCCGGATTCGCGGCTTCCATCAGCCGAACCAAGACAACCATAAATATCGATCGAGGCGGTGCGCGGGGCTAGGACCTGGGGGGCGGATGCACCGGGACGGGGCCGGACTGAGTGGGTTGCATTCGGACGCCTCCTTGGTTGCAGTCGATCCTGAAGGAGACTGCTTCTCCAGCTACGGATCAGAAGGTTAGGGGTTCGAGTCCCTTCGGGCGCACAAGATCAGAAGGGGTCTGACCTGCCCGAACGACAGTCAGGCCCCTTTGCTTTTCCGTCCCTTGTGGTCGGCTGAGTGCTCGGTGGGTGCTCGTGCGACGAGCATCCCTCACGTCCGGCCCTGTCCAGTGGGCAGGTGCTTTGTCCGGATGGGTTTGATCATGGTTTAGGGTGTCGACCCTGACGCCCGGATCCTGGGACGGCTTTTTGTTCGGCGGTCTGCAACGCAATACAGGCTGGTTCGGCGGTACCTCCAGCTGTTCATGGTGGGGCTGGTGTCAGGGCAATCCCTTCCGGCCGTCTTCGGTTGGTGTCACGTTGCCGTGAGGGATGCGTAGCGAGCGGTGATCGACGCCTCCGATGACCGTGGAGGGGATCTTCGTCGATCCTGTTGCGCCGGAGGGGGATCCCGCCGAACCTGGCGACCAGTGGGTTCCTGCCCTGCCGTTCGATCCTGGCTTCGAAGCAGGTCCGCAGGCCGTGTGGTGTCTGGATTTTGGCCCGGTGACGGGCGGTCATCTTCGACACCGACGAGCGGTGCTTCGCGGCGAGGGTTCGTAGCATCGAGGTACGCATGGCCCCTTCGAGCCGGCTCAGTCGGTAGACGTTGCCGGTGAGCAGGTAGTACTGGACGAGTCCCCGATACTGTGCCCCGAACGTCGCGACGATGGTGTGGTCGCTCTGATTGATCAGTTCGGGGCACTCCGGCTGAGGTGCCCGCCACCTCAGGGCAGCGGAACGACGTAGGAGTCGATGCGGGCGATAAGCCCGTCCCGGAACGTGAACAGATCGTTGAAGGCGAAGCGGAGCGGTCCGTGGTCGATGCTGACGCCGAGGCCCTCACCCGTAGTGACGACGACCGGGCCGTCCTCGTGGACACGCTGGACGTCGAGCTTGGGGCTGCCGGTGAACGCCGGATTTTCGATCTCGCCGTCGAACTCCGCGTTGCCGCGGGTGGTCCGGTGGCCGTGGATGACCCACTCGACGTCGTCGGTGAGGGTTGCCAAGATTCGCGGGTGATCGCTCGTCCGGAATCCTTCGAAGTACTCCGCGACGAGGTCGCGCTGGGTCGTCTGAGTCATGGTGTTCTCCGTCTTTGTGGTGTCAGTGCTGCAGGTGTGCTGCGAGGGCGTCGAGGATCGAGGCGAGCCCATCGATGGCCTGGGCCGTCTGGAGTTCAGGCGGAAGCCGGCGCTGGTGGACCGTGAGGTCCGTGCCGTCGCCGGCGGGATGGACGGTGACGGTTGTGCGGAGGCCGGTGACGGGCTCGTCGAACACGAGTTCGTGCGGTGCGGCGATGCTCACGTAGACGAACCGGAGCCGGCGGGTCGCGCCGTCGGGCGCGCGGGTGTCGACTGTGAACTCTCCGCCGGGACGCAGATCGACGGTCACGGACTCCGGAGGCACAGCGGCGTGCGAACCGCCCCAGAACACCGCGATGCTTGCCGGCGAGGTGAAGGCGGCCCAGACGCGTTCGGGATCCGCTGGAAGGTAGCGCTTGGCGATCAGTTCGTCGCCGTGGAGCTCTGCGTTGGTGGTCAACGGACTGCGTTGCCGTCGGTGAGGTGCTGCTCGAGGGCGTTGAGCCGGTCGTCCCACGCGCGGCGCTGGTCGTCTATCCAGGTGCCGAGCGACGACAGCTGATCGACCCTCAGTCGGCAGGGGCGTCTGGTGCCCTCGCGTCGCTGCTCGACTAGGCCGCACTTCCTGAGCACACCGACGTGGTGGGAGATCGCCTGTGGGGTCAGGTCGAACGGCTCAGCGAGTTCTCCCACCGTGGCGTCACTTCGCGCGAGGCGAGTCACCAAGGCGCGACGGACGGGGTCACCGAGGGCGGCGAAGGCCAAGTCGAGGTCAGGGCTGGATGCCGCAAGCAAGGAAGGCATAGCTCCACTTTAATGCAAATAACCATTTGCGCAAGCGCCTGCTTGCAAGTGGGGTTGCGCCACGTACCAAGTGATCCCCATCCCAGTCGAGCTGGGGTCGTCGGTGCTTCACACGGCGGGGACCGATCCAGCCCCGGACCGCGCGACCACGACCTGGACCCAGTTCCTGCGGTCACAGGCCGAGGCGCTCCTGGCCGCCGGATCCGGATCCTCGGCGCGACCGCGCACCCCACTGCAGCCTGGGTGTCCCAGGCCGCCCGCAATCTGGTCATGGACCTCGAAGACACCGGCTGCCGGGTGAAGTACCTGATCCGCGACCGGGACGGCAAGTACCCGGCCCTGTTCGACACGATCATGGCCGACGCCGGCATCACCGTGGTACGCACCGGTGTCCAGGTTCCTCGGATGAACGCGATCATGGAGCGCTGGATCCGGACCTGCCGGCGCGAACTCCTCGACCGGACCTTGATCCTCAACCAGCGGCACCTGCTGCACGCGTTGCGCCAGTACGAGACGTTCTACAACGAACACCGCCCGCATCAGAGCATCGCCAACGCCCGACCACTCGGCCCACTACCCGAACCGATCACCGACCCCGACCGGCTCGCCCACCTGAACATCCACCGACGCGACCGCCTCGGCGGCATCCTCCACGAGTACGAGCATGCCGCCTGAGCTGCCCGGATGTCATTCTCGGCAGGTACAGGGGCAGAGGCCAAGGACTCAGCCTTCCAGGTAGGCGAGTACCGCCAGGATGCGGCGGTTGTCGTCCTCGGAGGGCTTGAGACCGAGCTTGGTGAAGATGCTGTTGCTGTGTTTGCTGACGGTCTTCTCGGTGACGAACATCCGGGCGGCGATCGCAGCGTTCGAGCGGCCCTGCGCCATCAGGGTGAGGACCTCATGCTCGCGTGGGCTCAGCTCCAGGAGCTTAGGGTCGGTGGAGCGGTGGGTGAGTAGCGCACTCACCACGTCGGGGTCCATAACGGTGCTGCCGGTAGCGACCTGCCGGACACTGGCGACGAATTGGTCGACGTCCGTAACCCGGTCCTTCAACAGGTAGCCCACCGCGCCCGCGCGATCCGACATCAGCTCCCTGGCGTAGATCTGCTCGACATACTGCGAGAGCACCATGATGGGCAGCCCTGGAATCTGGCGGCGGGCCTCGATCGCGGAACGCAGCCCCTCGTCGGTGAAGGTCGGCGGCAACCGCACGTCGACGATGGCGACGTCGGGGCGGTGCGTCGTCAGCGACCGGATCAGCGCGGGACCGTTGTCAACGGCTTCCACGACCTCGAATGAATTGGCCCGCAGGATCCTGATCAGGCCCTCGCGGAGCAGGGCGAGATCCTCGGCTATCACGATACGCACGGCAGCGACATCCTCACCTCGGTAGGTCCGCCCGGCGGGCTGTCAACGGTCAGCGTGCCGTCGAGGGCCGCCAGGCGACGGACGATGCCACGCAGGCCGGTGCCGGAATCGATCGAAGCACCCCCACGGCCGTCGTCGGACACCAGCATCGTCAGTTCCCCGGCAACGCCGCCCCGGTGGGGTGCGAACTCCACGGTGATCCGGATCTGCTGGGCCTGGGCGTGCTTGATGGCGTTCGACAAGGCTTCGGCGACGGCGAAGTAGGCCGCGGACTCGATCGGGGCCGGCAGCCGTCCGGGTAGGCGGGTCACCACCGTGGTCGGGATCGGATTGACCAGGGCCAAGGCCTTGAGTGCGCCCTCCAGGCCACGGTCCGCCAGTACCGGCGGATGGATGCCTCGTACCAGGTCGCGCAGTTCGGTCAGGGCGCTGGAGGTCGACTCGCGGGCCTCGGCCAGCAGCTGCTGGACGGCCTGCGGATCCTTGGGCAGTAACTGTTCGGCCAAGCCCAGGCTCATACCCAGCGACACCAGCCGGGCCTGCGCGCCGTCGTGCAGGTCGCGTTCGATTCGGCGCAGTTCACCGGCCTGGGTGTCGACGCTCTCAGCTCGCGAGGTCGCCAACTGTTGGACGCGGGCGCGCAGGCGCGCCTGTTCGGTGGGGCCGAGCAGAGCGCGGATCACCCTAGCGTTGAGGTTCGCGAGGCGCACCGCAGTGACGTACCAGAGCAGAAGGAAAACCGGACCGAGCGGTACCAGCCCGAACGACTGCGCGACGCTGTGCAGCCGGAAGCCCTCCCCCATCGGAGTGCGGAACACCTGTGAAGGCGTCAGCTGATAGATGAGCGGATAGGTCAGGTATACGACTCCGAAGACGAAGAACAGCAGCGACAGTCCGCAACTCAACCAAATGGTGATCGAGTTGACCACCAACCAGATCCAGTCCCGCCACGTCGCCGGGTCGCGCAGGATCGTCCAGAGCCGCACCGGCCACCCGGCGTCCGGCGTCGGCTGATAGGGCCGGGCGGGCACCGGTTCGCCGAGCCGGTCGGCGGCCCACTGGCGGTGCAGGTCGGCAAACCAGCGCACCAGTACGGTCGCGAGCAGGGTCAGTGGGATTCCGGCGCCAAGCACGGCGATCGATATCGAGGTGATCCAGAGCGTGGCCAGCACGGCACCTAGGACCGCGCCCGGCAGCAGCACCAGCGACCAGCCCAGCAGGCTCATCCGCTGGGCCAGCGCGGAGCGCGGAATCGGACCGTTGCGAGCGACGCGACCCGGCCCGGAGCCGTCCCGCGAGGGCGAGGAGCCGCCGGGAAGGGCGGTTCCGCTGTAATCGGTCATCTCACTCCATCATTGCGCATCGTGCCGAATCGCCGGGCTGGTGATTCACAGCGGCCGGCGATCCGCACTTCCCCACGGTGGGTTCCGCCACTCCGCGTGGGATCCAGCGACCATGGTGTCCGTCCGTGGCCCACGGAGGCTGGCATTGCCGGTCGACGGCTCGATCGATCGACACCCGCGCACACGTTACCCATCGCGTAAGCAGTTCCGGCCCGCTCCCCCGAATCTCGACCACCACCTCGCCGTCATCGGGATCCGGACCGTGTGGCTTGTCGCGTTCGCCTACGGCGCTGCCCGGGTCATCGGCAGCTGCGCTGCAACGAATTCCGAGTCGGCCGGACACTTCGTGCTTGCTCTAGCGGGCTCTAGCGGTGGCCGCACGCGGTGAGGCCGTCTCCGCAGCCTGGTTGATCGAGACCGCCTGGGCGGTGCTGGTCAACCAGGCTGCGCCGGCCCCATTCCCCCGGCACTATGGCCGTTACTTGACGGTGGCGGTCATCTGTTCGATTTCCTTGAGCACCAGGGCGGGCTTGTCCTGGGGAACATCGTGCGAGCTTCCCTTGGCGATGACGAGTGTGCGGTCGGGCCCCGCCTTGGTGAACGCCGCTGCCGCGTCGCGCCAGGCCTGAGTGTCCTGCGGGGATCCGTCGAAGGGCGTCTTGTCCGACACGACATAGATGACGGGGACGCTGTCGGGCCAGGAGATCTTGTGGTACGCCTGGTGCGTGGGACCGAAGTTGTCGGCCGTGGCGATGAGCTGGCGGTTCGCCTTCGTCGACGGCGCCTTCTTGAGCTCTTCGATCTGCGGCGCGGTTAGCGCGACGAGGCGTTGGATCTGGGTGTCGGTGAAGAATTGCGGCACGTTGGCATCGATCAGCACCGCCCCGGAGACAACGCCGGGGTTCGCGAGGACGAAGTAGTGGGCCACCTCCCCTGCCTGCGAGTGGCCCGCGAGGACCACGTTCTGGGTGACGCCGAGTTCACGCAGACCGGCCTGCAGGTCGGAGGCGGCGGCCTGGGGGTCCCAGGGGCCCTTCACCTCCTCGCTGGCGCCCATACCGGCCCGGTCGTAGGTGATGATCTGCGATCCGGTGGCCTGCGACAGCTGAGGCACCAGGGCATCCCAGTACGAGGAGTCCTCGCCGCCGCCGGCGTCCAGCACGATGGTGGGAGAACTTCCGGGCGTGACGTGGAAGGCGAGCTGATGCCCGTTGTTGGCGATCATGTGCAAGCCCGCTGCGGGGGCCGCACTTGCCGGGCCGGCCGGGTTCGTCGAGGTCGAGGGAACCGCGGCTACCGAGCTGGCCGCGGGTGCGGCCTTCGGCGCCGCCGAGCCATTACACCCGGCGACTGCCACTATCACGGCGACGGGAAGGACAAGGGCTAGGGCGGCCCGATGGAACCGGGAGATCTTCTGCGTGGTCATGGAAATGAGCTTCCACGGCCTCTGGATCCTGCTCAATCCTGCTACCACCCAGTCGGGTTGGGAGTTACCCCTACCCTCGCCAGGGGGCAAATCAGAACCCTGTACCTGCCGAGAATGTCATCCGGGCAGGTCAGGCGGCATGTTCGTACTCGTGGAGGATGCCGCCGAGGCGGTCACGTCGGTGGATGTTCAGGTGGATGAGACGGTCCGGGTCGCTGAGCGGACGGCGGTGGAGGTGATCCGTACGATCGCATCGGTCGGCTCCTCGAGCCTCGGATCGGGGATCTCGGTGACGTGTACGTCCCGTCTGCCGTGCCAGGTCAGGGCCTTCATGTCGAGGTCTCGCTGCCCTGGCACGCCCGAAAGCGCCGAGGTCCGTACGGCCCCGGCGCTCGGACCATGCACCCGGCCAGCAGCAGCGGCGAGCGTGGTGCTCCATGGGTGCTCGAACGTCGGTGAGCCAGCACGGACACACCGGGACCCAGCCGGAGTTCGCAGCTTCCGCGAGCTGCCGAGTTCGTTCACACATCTTACTTTCCGTGCATGAACAAGATCAACTTGCTGCACATCAAGGCGTACGAGCGTGACCTCAAGATCCGTAACCGCTCGCTCCGGACGGCCCAGAACTACCGAGAGACGTTGCTCCAACTCGACTCGTTCGTGTCGGGGGCGGACCTCCTGGAGCTGAGCCGGACGGAGGTCGAGGGCTACATCCTCCACGTCCTGGAGAGCCGGTCGGCTGCCTCGGCGTCCGGGCGGTACCGGGCGCTGCGGGCCTTCTACAACTGGGCCGGCCGTACGGGAGGAACTGATGCCGGAGTCGCCGATGCGGAAGATGACGCCGCCTCGCTGGCGGAGTGCAGTGGGTCGGACTTTGAATCGCGTCGGGATACCGCGATCATTCTTGAAGTAGGCGGGCTCCTTGGCGCGTTCGCGAAGTCGATGTCTGATCGCCGCAACTTGAAGTTCTCGAAGGTCTTCGATTAGAAGCGGGATACAAGGCAATCTCGATCCTGACGTGGGTGGCGCTCAATCCCACCGACGAAGGACCTCCGGCTATAGGCGCTTCCCAGGTTGCCTTCTACTCTCAGTCGTCGATCAGGGTCACCACGACGTTGCCGCGTTTGCGGCCCTGATCGACATAGCGGTGCGCGTCGGTGACACGTTCCAGGGGATAGGTCTTGTCGACGACGATGCGCAGGCTGTCCGCCTCGATCAGGTCGCGCAGCAAGACCAGGGCCTCACTCTTCTCCACGGACATGCCGGCCTTGACCTTCGGGCCACGGCGCATTGCGGTCCACGCGGTCAGCAGGTTATTGGTGACCAATCCGGTCGTGGGAAGGTAGACACCGTCGTCCCGCAACACCCGGCGGCACCTGCGATAGGAGCTTTTGCCGACCGTGTCGAACACGATGTCGTAGCGTTCACCGCGCTTGGTGAAGTCCTCGGTGGTGTAGTCGACGACATCGTCAGCGCCAAGCTCTCGGACCAGGTCGAGGTTGCGGGTGCTGCACACGCCGGTGACGTGTGCGCCGAAGTGCTTGGCCAGCTGAACGGCATACGTACCGATGCTGCCCGAGGCACCGATGACGAGTACTCGCTGACCAGGTTTGATGTTTGCCTTGTCCCGCAGGAAGAACAGCGCCGTAGACGAGCCATCGACAGCGGCCGCCGCCTGCGCGAAGGTCGTGTTGGCCGGCTTGATCGCCAGTGACGCGGTCTGCCGCAGGCACATGTAGTCGGCGTTGGCGCCGGGCTGGAACCCGGCGAACCCGAAGACCTTGTCGCCCAACCGGAACCGGGTCACTTTCTCGCCGATGGCCGCGATCTCGCCGGATAGCTCGATGCCCAGCGTGCGCATCGCGCGGCGCGGGCCGGTCAAGCCAATGATCACGCGTCCCCACAGCGGCCGGCCCTGGCGCATCCCGCTCTCGGCGGACGTGACCGTCGTGGCGTGCACGCGGATCAGAACCTCGTTCGGCTTGGGCTCGGGCGTCGGGCGCTCGACAAGTCGCAGCACTTCAGGTGGGCCGAACTTCGTGTAGACAACAGCTCTCACGAACATCCAACGTGCCAGGCCGTCTTGAGGGGCGCATCAGGCTTGTCCCGGGGATTCGCCCCTGAACCTACCCCAGGGTTCAGGCAAGGTAGCCATACGCCCGTTTTTAGGTGATCCCGAGTAGTTGTAGGGGTCGGTGTGGGTTTCGGCTGTTGCGGCGTAGGGCTTTCGCGATGGTGGTGATGCCGGCCAGGCGGAGCAGGCTGATCGCGGTGTTGCGCAGGGTGGCCATGGCGCGGGGTGCGTTGCCGGTGCGCAGGCGGCTGGCGTCTTCGGCGTAAGTGGTGTCGCGGATATGGTGCAGGATCTCGATGGCCCAGTGTCCGCGCAGAGCGTCGGCCAGGTCTGCCGGGCTGGCCTGGCCGGCGGTCAGGTTGGTGATCGCGTAGACGGTGACGGTGGACCAGCGGCCGGTGGCCAGATTCAGTCGGCGACGTCGGATTCGTAGTGCTTGCACGGCGTGTGGGAAGTCGAGGGCGAGTGCTCCGGTGCAGGTGACTGCT
Organism: Micromonospora tarapacensis; assembly: GCF_019697375.1. Lineage (NCBI taxonomy): Bacteria > Bacillati > Actinomycetota > Actinomycetes > Micromonosporales > Micromonosporaceae > Micromonospora > Micromonospora tarapacensis. The sequence continues at coordinate 5,554,123 of NZ_JAHCDI010000004.1, forward strand.
TGCAGGCGGCGGATGTCGTAGCGGCCGTGTCCGCGACTGCTGGTCTCGTCCTGGACCGGGATCTTCGCCCAGAGCAGGGTTTTGAGCTGCCGATACAGACGCGGCGTGGAGTAAGCCGCGCGGCGCGGTGTCCCTTGTGGGGGTCCGTTTCCGCGCGACTCCTCCCCGAACCGGACGTGCGAGCTTTCCCCGCATCACGGCTCTCCAGTGTTGCTACTGCGTGTGCGGCTGTTGATGGATGTCGCCGTGGCAGCGGGCGCAGACGATCAGGGTCTTCCGTCGGCTGTCCCGCATGGCTTGCACCCAGGGTGGTGTGGCCGCAGGGCTGTATCTGTTGAGGTCGGCGAGTCGTGTGACGTGGTGGACGGTGATCCCGTCGTGGGCGTCGCAGAGTTCGCAGATCCCGGCGGTGAGCCGGGCGATGAGTTGGGTTCCCCGCCGGGTCGGCCACGCTCCGTCGATGAGGCGGGCGTGTTTGCGGCGGCGTAGCGGGATCCCGCCGAATCTGGCGGTGAATACCGTTCCGTTCGGGGTGCGCTGGGTCGCTTCGAAGCACCGGCGTTTCCCGTGGGGGGTGACGACGGTGGTTTGGTAGCGGTTTCGCATCACCCACGGTGGTCGGCGATATTTGGCTGCCAGGGTCGACATCATCGACCGTTCCATGACATAACGGAGCTTGTTGAGCCAGCTGATGTTTCCGGCCATCTGATAGTACTGGACATATCCTCGATATTCCGCGCCGTAGGAGGCGACGATGTTGTGGTCGCTGGTGCGGATCAGGTCGTTACGGATCAGGGGCTTGTTCTGTTTCCGCAGGTATTTTCGGCATCTGGCGTTGACGTTTTCCGGTGGGACACCGAGGGCGATGGAGCCGTTGAGTGATCGTTTGCCCTTGGTGTGCCAGGTGTCGGCCTGCCGTGTCCAGATGTCGTAGCCGAGGAACCGTGCCTTGTGGGTGCGGGCGTGGGTGATCAAGGTTTTCTCGGTAGAAGAGCGAGCTTCAGATCCTTGCGCAGAAACGCGGTTAGCTCGTTCTTGATCTGTTCGGCTTCGGCCTTGGTGCCGGCGAATCCTAGGAGGTGATCGTCGGCGTAGCGGATATAGCGTAGCCGGCGGTAGTCCGGGTCGTGAACGTCGCGAGTGGGAATCGACTGCTGGATCTTGCGGTAGGTTTTGACCTTGTCGCGGTCGCCCTTCCTTTTCCAGTAGCCGACTCTTGACGTCGCGTTGTAGTACGCCCGGTTCGGCCGTCGGACTGTTCCGCGGGTCCAGGCCGGGACCATTTCCTGTTCCACGAATGTATCGAGACGGTCGAGATAGATGTTCGACAGGATCGGCGATATGACGCCGCCTTGTGGCGCACCGGAATGCGTGGCATGCCATTTCCAGTCTTCCAGATATCCCGCCCGCAGCATTCCTCCTACCAGGTTCAAGAACCGATTGTCGTGGATCTGCTCGGCGAGGATCGCGAGCATGACCTCGTGGTCGAGGCTCCCGAAGCAGTCGGCGATGTCGCCCTCGATGAACCAGGTCGTGCCCGTCCATGTCGAGGCGATCTCGTCGAGTGCGGTGTGGCAGCCCCGACCAGTGCGGAACCCGTGCGACCTGGTCGAGAACTGCGGTTCGTAGTACGCCTCCAACAGCAGGCGCACCACCTCACCGACCAGTTTGTCGGTCCAGGCCGGCAGCCCGAGGGGCCGTTGGGCTCCGTTCTTCTTCGGGATGTAAACCCGGCGGACCGGTGTGAACCGGTAGCGTTCGGCGCGAAGCCGACCGATGATGTCCCGGATGGCTTCCAGGCTCATCCCGTCGGGTGTTCTCCCATCGACTCCGGGCGTCATCGCGCCGTCGTTGGCGTAAATCCTCCCGTAGGCGATCAGAAACAACTGCTCGTTGAACAGTTGCCGATACAGCCGTTCCAGGGGCAGTTTTCGTCGTCCCCTGCCACGCAGGACTTTGAGTACCGTGTCAGCGCTCTGCATTACGCATACCTCCACTGTTTCTCACAGTCCGCATCACCTGCACCCCTTCGCCCTGTGAACGGCTTTCCCGTTCTCCTTGGCCGGGCGTTACTCCGGCGACTACTACGAGTGCTCCGACACCGCCAGCCGAACTGGGACGGTGATCCCACGTTCGTCTCTGACACACGAAATAGCGCGGCTGCAGGCGCCCCACTCATCTCCTTGAATACCCTCGCCGGGTATCGCTTCCGCCGCGAAGGTTGGCCAGGGCGAACCAGTACACCCCGACCACGACGGACACCGGTTTCAGATGCCTTTCCGGTCGCAGTAAATTGCTGCCGCTGGAGATTAGGGTTCAAACAATCAAGTCTTCGCCATACCGCACGGGTCTCCCGGCACGCCGTCTCGGGCATCTGAACCCGGCCGCCGATTTCCTGGCATGCTCTTGTCCCCTTCACCTTTCGGATCCAGGTAAGCCATCGGACCCAGCAGACCTCCCTTCGAGTCTGTCCCGCCTGAAACGGGGATGTGTCAGAGCGCCTCGTGGCGCACTGGTTGCGCTTCACGGTGAACACGTAACCGGCCTGCTTGGTCTCGGTCAGCCAGCGGGCGTGCTCGCGTTGGGTGTGTAAGGCGTCTGCGGTGACGAGCACCGCGGTCAGGTCGAGGGGGTCCAGCAGCGGCTGGAAGCGGGTCAGCTCGTTGGTCTTGCCGTCGACGTCGACCTGGCCGAGGACAGTCCCGGTGTGCTGGTCCAGCACCGCGAGGAGATGGACCTGTTCACCGGCTGGGCCGCTGCCCCGCAGCGTCTTGCCGTCCACGCTGTACACCCGCCGGCCCGTGGTCGTCGCCGGCCGCGAGGCGAGGATCCACCGGCCGACCGTGTCGTCCAAGGCGTCGGTGTCGACACCGGCCAGGATCCTGCGGAAGGTGGACTCGTCCGGCGCCCGGTACACCCCGGTGAACGGGTCCCGCCATGCGCCGAGCCCGGCGAGGACCTGCTGCGGGGCGTCGTTCGCCCACTCGGCGACCGCCGCCGCCGACCTGGCACCGGCCAGCACCGCCGCGACCGCGGTCGCCAGGACTCCCGCGAGGGGATGCACCACACCCCGCGGGTCCCGCCGATCCGGCACGGCCGTCAACGCCTCGACAAGACTCGTCCGGCGCGAGGCAGGCAGCGACACTCCAACATGATCCGCGTGCACGGCCAGCACACCGATCAGCGATGATGTTCCCAACGGGCGCGGTCCTCGGATGATCTTTCGGCTTCGACACCTGAATGATCACCGAAAGGCCGCGCCCGGCCTCATATCACCATGATCAGGAGCGTCCGCCCCGAAACACTCACGACGGGCATATCGCTATCTTGCCTGAGCCCTGGAACCTACCCTGACCTCGGCTAACGAATTTGATGATGTTGGTCGACCGACCGCTATCGCAAAACAGGGCAAACAGCGCACCCGCGGATTTGCTACCGCTGAACGCGGAACTGCAGCGGCTCCTGTCGGGCCGCCCTTCGCTCATACGAACCGCGCCGTACCGATCCGGACGGACGACTCTTCGTCCCTGGCAGCGGTACCTGCGATTTGCCCAGATCGGTGAAATAAGCTGATCACCGAGACCACCCGGTCGGTCAAGGACCTGCCCGTCCTGGCCGACTCCGGCTACGAGTGAACTGGTCAAGGAATCAAGACCCCGGTCAAGCAATCGACCGACGGCGCACAACTCGCCCCCGACAACCGCGCCTACAACCGGCTCCTGCGCGGTCTGCGCCCGCAGGGCGAACGCGGTTTCGCCACCTTCATCGGCCGCTGGAAAGCCCTGCGTCACACCACGATCAGCCCACGCCGGATCGGTGACATCGTCGCCGGCTGTCGGATCCGTTCCGGACTGCCCTGCACCCGGCCGCAAGGGGACCCACCCTGAGATCGTCGCGGCAGCAGGTTCAGGGTGCTGCTCCGGGGAGATCCGGATCCACGCGCGTGGCGAGGAGATCGATGATGGGCGTCGTGGCGACCAATTGGACATCCCCGCAGATCCGTCTTCGTCGGCCTCTCGTCGTGTTCTTCGCCCTGACCTTCTTGTTCGGCTGGGGAGCTCTGGCGTCCCTGATCGCATTCGGCGGTCTCATGGAGCCGGTCTTCGGCCCTCCGTCCGGCACGCACCCGGTGTTCGTCCTGGCCGTGTACTCGCCCGAGTTCGCGGCCCTCTACGTCATCTGGCGGGAGGGCGGCCTGCGCGATGTCCGGGACCATCTGCGCCGTCTGACCCTGTGGCGGATGCCTGCCGGGTGGTGGTGGTTCCTGCTGCTCGCGATGCCCGCGGGCAAGTACGTGAGCGCGCTGTTGAATGGGACGGCGGACGAGTTCCCCTTCTCGCCGTGGTACTTGGTCCTGCCCGCGCTGATCCCGGCGCTCCTGCTCGGGCCGATCGAGGAACTCGGCTGGCGCGGTTACGCCCAGCCGATGCTGCAACGCCGGTTCAACCCCTTGGTGACCAGCCTGATCCTCGGATTCTTCTGGGGGCTGTGGCATCTGCCCGCGTTCCTGCTCAGCGGCACCCCGCAGAGCGCATGGTCCTTCGGCCCGTTCATGGTCGGTGCGTTCGCGCTGTCGATCATCATGACGCCCCTGTTCAACGTCTCCGGCGGCAGCATCCTCATTCCCGCCCTGTTCCACTTCCAGGCCAACATCCCCGCCTACCCCGAGGGGCAGCCGTGGGAAAATTACGTGTTCGCTGTCGTGGCAGTGGTCATGGTGATCTGGAAGCGGGACCACTTCTTCTCCCGCGACGGCGCCGTCACCGACGTCGTCCTCCGTACCCGCTGATCTCTCGCGCCCGAGCCCGCAGCGGCGCGCCCGCAGAGATTGCCCCCAGCTCGCAGCAGGTGCGACAGGTATTGGCGCCGTAGAGACGTCGATCACATCCCGAGGGATCGAGGAGGCCACCACACCGACCGACACCTGATCCGGCGTCACCGTCAGGCCCGAGGCCATGACCCGTGACCAGAGCACCACCACCCGACGCAGTTACGCAGCCACACCGAACTTGTTACCCGCCCAGCCCAACACCATGATCAACTTATGGTACCTGGCATTGAGGGTCAGCCCGACACCGGAAGGCCGTGCCGGATTCGCCGGTTAGTGCGGCGATGTCGGCGAGGATCAGGGTGGCCCCGAGCGAGTTGGCGATGTCGTACGCGTGAGCCAGCCGCCAACGCCGGGGCCCTGCACCCCACCCGCGACATCGTCGGCATGCCCCTGCGCGAATCCCGCCTATGCAGCAAATGGGCGTCACCGTCGTGGCCGTCAAACAACAGGCCGCCCCACCCGGCGGCAAACCCCGCACCTTCACCTACGCCACCCCCGACACCGTCCTCGCCTACGGTGACCTCATCCTCGTCGTCGGCACCATGGACAACGTCGAACGCTTCGCCACCACCGATTAGCCGTACGTGTTTACCACGTCGCCAACGGGTGACGACAAGCTCCCTCGTCCGGCAGCGGGCCGGCCGACTGTCGTCCTCCCGGGTGCTCGCCGCCGGCCCTGCGGAAGCCAGGAGACATGGCGGGACGGCGACCCCACCGAATTCGACCGTCCCCCCGGCTGCGGCCCTTTGTCGACGGGTGGGGACGCGCAGCGCCCCCCGGGGATGCGGTCGACCGGCGCACTGTCATGCCGAGTACCGCGGGTCGCTCGCTTTCGGATCTGATCGATGGAAGTGTGTTCCGTGTGTGTCTTCGGGGATGCCTGGCGGTCTTTCTAGTCGATCTCGACAGCCAGGGTGAGAAGGTTTTCGCGCACCTTTTCGAGCAGCTCGATCAACGTGGCTCGTTGATCGTTCGCCATTCCGGCTGTTGCGGTCTCGGCGAGGGTGCGCCAGGCCGATTCGATCTCCGAGATGCCGGTCCGACCTTTGTCGGTCAGCACGATACGGGTGGCGCGTCGATCGCCCGGCACGGATTTTCTGACGAACCAGCCGCCGTGTTCGAGGCGACTGAGGCTGCGCGTCACTGTCGGCTGCTCCACGCCGAGCCGAGTCGCGATCTCAGAAACCGTCAGGCCTTCAGGCTCCTGCCCCAGCATCCACAGCAGGACGTCCTGCCCCGGGTGCAAGGCGAGCCCGGCCAGCAGGTCAGCCTGCGCATTCCGGTACAGCTTGGCCGCCTTGACCAGGGCCTTGTTGGTTGCCAGGACATCCGAGGGTTCCACCTGGGCAGTGTACGAGTTGACAGGCCATCCACTTCTGATCCATAGTCGGCTAACCTATAGCCGACTATGGAGTGGTGATGGAAACCGGTCTGTCGAACAGGGTCGCCCTCGTCACCGGCGCTTCCGGCGCCATCGGCCGAGCCGCCGCATGGCACCTGGCTACCGAGGGCGCCTCCGTCGCGGTGTCTTGGCACACCAACCGCGACGGCGCCGTGGATGTCGTCGACGCCATAACGAAGGCAGGCGGCCAGGCCTGCGCCGTCCACCTGGATCACGGCGACCTCGCCACCGTGCAGGGTGTCATCGAACAGATCACCGAACGTCTCGGACCGATCGCTGTCCTGGTCGCCAACGCCGTACAGTGGCCCTCCTTCGACGCCGACGAGATCGACGGCCTCGCCACGTCGCTGGCCGTCAACACGGTCGGCCCGGCGGCTCTGATCGATGCGGCCCTACCGGCCATGCGCGTCGCCGGCTGGGGACGCATCGTCGCCATCTCGACCGACATCGTCGAGCAACCCATGGCAGGGCCGCTCGCCTACGCCACTGCGAAGGGAGCACTCGAGACCGCCGCGCGAGTGCTCGCCGTCCGGGAAGCCCGTCACGGCATTCTGACGAACATCGTCCGCCCTGGCTTCACGCTCACCGACAAGGCCCTGAACGCACCATTTCTGGGCCCGAAAGCAGTCGCGGCCGAATCGGCGAAGACCCCGACCGGCCGGATCTGCACTCCCGATGACATAGCCACCGCGATCACCTACCTAGCCTCGGCAGCCAATGGCCACATCAACGGGCAGATCCTGTCACTGGCAGGTGGCCGCGAACTCGTGCGATAACTTGCACGCACTGTCGCGCCGCTGTTTGTGCGTCACCTTGCACATTGGTCGGTGCTTGGCGAACCCGGCCGTGATTGAAGTACGGTCGGGGCTTACCCGCGGTGCCTCGAACCGCGTGACCGGAGGAGTCGGTGCAGGGATGGCGGCAGGGCGACCGATGCCGACACAGGACGACGTGCTCGGGTACTTCAACACGCTGTCGAACTGGGGACGGTGGGGCGACGACGACGAGCTCGGGACGCTGAACCACATCACCGACGAGGTCCGGCTGGCGGCGGCGCGGGCGGTGCGCCACGGCAGGAGCGTGTCGTGCTCATGGGAGGTTGCCGTACCGGAAGAGATGGAGCGGTCGACGACGACGTGCCCGTGCGCCGCCGACATGCCGGGTGCCGAGGATATGCCGGCACCCGGATTCCGCGCCGACCGGCGCTGGGGCTTTTCGTCCGAGCGGCTTGGCATCACGTTCCACGGCAACACCGTCACGCACGTCGACTCGCCGTGCCACATCTTCTGGAACGGCATGATGTACAACGGGCGATCCCACTCGTTGGTCGATGCCGCGACGGGATCGGGGTGGGCGGCCGTCACGGCGGCGGCGAATGGCATCGTCACGCGTGGTGTCCTGTTGGACATTGCCAGGGTCCGTGATGTGCCGTGGTTGGAGCCGGGGGAGGGTGTGTTTCCCGACGATCTGGAGGAGGCCGAGCGTCGCCAGGGTGTGCGGGTGCGGTCCGGCGATGCGGTGCTCCTGCGGACCGGCTATGGCCGCGTCCGGCACGAGGCCGGTGCGGCCAGCGGTTTCACGCAGGCCGGCTGGCACGCGTCCTGCCTGCCTTGGCTGCATGAACGGCAGGTCGCGCTGATCGGCGCGGACACCCCCCAGGACGTTCAGCCGTCGGGGTACCAAGACGTGTTGATGCCGGTTCATGCCGTGAGTCTCGTGGCGATGGGCATGTGGCTGCTCGACAACTGCGACCTGGAGGTGTGCGCGACGACGGCTGCCGAGCTGGGCCAGTGGGACTTCCAACTCGCGGTCGCACCGGTCCGCTTCGCCGGTGCGTCCGGTAGCCCGGTCAACCCGATCGCCACATTCTGACCGCGGTTCGCGAGGGGTGCGATGCCATGAAGGGCCGGGCACCACCAGGAACCCCGTCGCGGTCGGTGAGAACACGCGGAGCTGGTCGGGAACCAGACGGTATGAGTCCAGCTCGCCTCCGGGTCCGCACCGATGATGCCGACACGAACATCTGATCGACGAGCCCCACGGTGCTGGGGGCAGGATCGACCTCGATGGCGGTGCTGGGCCTGCCGCCGACCTCGGGCCAGGGCTGGGTCGCCCCCCAGTTGTCCAGCAGCCAGCCGGCCGGCGCCCTCCTCCATCTTGTCTCCGGGGGCCAGGTGCTCGCCTCCTACCGCGCCCCCAAGAACTTCCGGGAGGTGGTCTTCTCCTCCAACCGGATCCAGCACGGGCAGACCTACGAGGTCTACCTCGGCGGCAGCCTCACCGGCACGACGATCGGCGGCATGGCCACCACCGGCGGCAGCATCGGGGGAGCCACCCGACTCATGACCGTCACCGCCGGGCAGTACCGCGGCGGCCTGATCGGCTGGCCGCCCGGTGGTCCCGGCTGGCCGCCGCCGACCACCCCACCGCCGACCACCCCACCGCCGACCACCCCACCGCCGACCACCCCACCGCCGACCACCCCATCGCCGAGCCCGACCACGCCACCGCCGAGCCCGCCGAGCCCGCCGACCCCGCCGCCGGGCGTGGGCGGCTGCACGGCGACGTACTCCATCCTTGGCCAGTGGCAGGGCGGCTTCCAGGGCGACGTACGGGTCACCGCCGGCTCGTCCCCGATCAGCGGTTGGCGGGTGACCTGGACCTTCGCCAACGGCCAGACGATCAGCCAGTCCTGGAACGCGACGATCAGCGCCAGCGGCTCGGCGGTGACGGCGACGAACGTCTCCTTCAACGGCTCACTCGGCGCCGGGGCCAGCGCCACCTTCGGATTCATCGGCACCTGGAACGGCAGCAACACCGCCCCGACCCTGACCTGCACCGCGATCTGATCGGGTAGCCGGCGTTTCGGCCGCCGCTCGATCGGTGGAGCCCGACACCACCTGGTGCCGGGCTCCACCGGCAACCGGCTGCCAGACTGCTCGCAGCTGGGCAGGGTAGCGCGATCGGCGTGCAGCGCCGATACTGCTGGTGTGATGGGGTTGGCCCGGGCAGTGGCGGTCGGGGCGCTCGTGGTGGCGGTGGCTGGCTGCGACCGCACGATGCCGGACGACCCGACCGGAACCCCATGGGCGGTCTCCCCTTCTGCGGCACCGGTCGAATTCGCCCTGCCCTCGCTGCGACTGCCCGGCATGGCGCCCGACGGCACCTGCCCCGTCACCGAGCCCCACTCGTGGGCCGATCCCGAGCAGGCCAGCCGGGTGTTCGGCCCGGGCCCGGTCTACCCGATCGCCGACTACTTCCCCGACGGGGCGCTACCACTGCGTGACGGAGACCGGCAGCAGGACGGCAGCTACACGGCGAAGGTGCGCTGGCTGGCCACCGGCTACACCGGCCCGGTCCTGCTGCGGGCGGCGCCCATCGACGGCGCGGGTTCCGCATCCGCGAAGTTCTCCTACCTGGGCGAGACCCGCGACGACGGGCACCACGCGGTGCTCACCAGTCCGGACACCGACCTTCCGGGGACCACCACGGTGAGCGGTCCGGGCTGCTACGCGTACCAGGTCGACGGCACGTCGTTCAGCTTCACCATCGTGTTCCGGGCGGAGCGCTAGGACCCGATCATGGGTGTAGAGGCGGTCCGCTTGGCGGACGGTTTCAGGTTCTGCGGTCCGTGAGGGGACCGTCAGGGCTGAACACCTGCTTGGCGAAGCGGTCGGCGATGCGGCGGTGGGTGGCGGCGTCCGGGGTGGAGTTGGTCGGGTAGCGGCAGCCCGGCGAAGTCGGCCTCGCCGTAGAGGTCGCGGCCGTCGAGGTAGTGCAGGTGCCGCTTTCTCGTCGCCGTTCACAGCCAGTCGTGTTCGCGGGCGTAGCGCGCCGCTTCGTGGCGGGTGTGGGTCTGGGTCTTCTGCATGGCGCTGGAGAGGTAGTTGCGCACGGTGCCCTGGGCGAGGTGGAGCCGGGATGCGATGTCGGCGACCGAGTAACCCTCGCCGGTAACCCGCAACACGTCGAGCTCGCGTTCGGTGAGGGGGCAGTCGTCGACGACGGCGAGCGCGGACACGTCCGGATCGATCCAGCGCTTGCCCGCGTGCAGGGTGGTCACGACCGAGGCGATGTGGGCCGGCTCGGCGGACTTGCTGACGAAGCCCTGGACGCCGAGCTTCAGGGCCTTGCGCAGCACGCCGGGCCGGGCGTGCCGGGTCAACATGAGGATCACCTGTTCCGGGCGCGTGCGGCGGATCTCCGCTACGGCGCCGAGTCCGTCCACGCCCGGCATCTCCAGGTCGATGACCAGCACGTCGGGCCGGTGCCGCAGGGCCGCTTCGATGGCCGTCTCGCCGTCGTGCGCCTCGGCCAGGACGGTGATGTCACCCTCCAGCGGGAGCAGCGCGGCCAGGGCCTTGCGGAGCAGCGCCTCGTCGTCGGCGAGCACGATTGTGGTCATCGGCCATCCTCCCGCGCCGTCGCTGGCGCCGCATCGGCACGAGCGGGCGGAAAGGTCGCGGCCGTCAGGAACCGCCCGTCCGTCTGTTCCACGGTCAGTTCGCCTCCGTCGCCTGCCACTCGTTGCTTCAGGGCCGAGAGCCCTCTGAGTTCGGGAAGTGTGTCGCCGGCTGCGCCGTCGTTGATGATCCTGATGCCGGACTCGGTGAGGGTGACCTGCACCTGGGTGGCCTGCGCGTGTCGCAGGATGTTGGTGGTCGTCTCGCGCAGCACCTGGCCGAGCAGTTCGCTGGCACGGGGGTCGACCTCGGCCTCTCGGGTCACCCGTACGCGGATGCCGGCGGCCTCGAACAGGTTCTTCGCGTTCTCGAGTTCAGCCGAGAGGTTGAGCCGCCGTTGGGCGTACGCGAGTTCCTTGGTCTGGGCGATGGTATCGCTGACCAGAGCGTACGTCTCCCGCAGTTCCTTCTCTGCCTGATCGGCGTCGTGGAGTACCAGCTTCCGCGCCAGCGCGATCTTCAGCTTCACCACGTGCAGGGTATGACCCTGGATGTCGTGCAGATCGCTGGCGAACCTGACACGTTCCCGGACGACGGCCAGCTCCGCCTCGCGCTCCCGGGTCTGTTCGAGTTCCCGGATGATGTCGTAGAACCGTTCGCCCACGATCGTCATGACCGTCACCAGCACGGTGAGGGCCGTCGGAACGAGGACGTAGCTGACCAGGACGCCGCGTACGTCGTCCCGCTCCACCAGCAGCCGCGCCGCGCCGACGGCGGCGACGTAGGCGAACAGCCCGGCCATCGCCATCGCCCGCCGCCGACGCACCTCGCGCAGGGCGAGGGAACCCACGGCGCAGACACCCCAGTACGCGTTCGGGCTGCCCGTCACCAGCACCCCCAGCGGCCACACCGCTCCCGCCACGATCACGCAGGGCAGGGCGACCCGAGCGAGGTCGTTCGCCGTCCACCGTTCGAAGGCCACCACGGCCGCCCCGACACCGGGGGCCAGGACGACGAAGTGCCACCAGGTGCGCGCGTCGACGTACAGGAGGACCACCGCGGCGATCACGATCGGCGGCAGCGACGTCGCCAGGTTGAGCCGGCGCAGCCGTCCCTGCGTCGACTCGGTGAAGCGCGGCGATCTTGCGGTCACCTCCCCAGTATCCGGCAGCTACCGGCCACGACCAGTGACACCACGTCACATGCGGTCGTGACGTGATTGCACTGACGGACGGCCGCAGCGCGGACCGGGACGCCCGAGGAGGCGAAGCAGTTCGACGCCCCGACTCTGCCGGAAGACCTCCTGCTCCTCCTGTTCCAGCCCAGCTCCGGCACCATCGCGGGAGAGAACACCCTCTTCTATGTTCTCGCGGGAGCCGTACTCGCAGATCTCGCCCTCGGTGATCACCTGACCACGGCGGACCGAGGTCGGGTGAAGACGGTGGAGGGTCGGGCACCGTCGGATGACATCCTCCGCTCGGCGTGGGACTACCTTTCCGAGAGGCCTCGGGGTGTTCAGACGGTACTCGCCGCGATCGGCCCGCCGCTGCGCAAGCCGGTGCTGGAGCGGCTCGTCGAACGCGGCGACATCGATCGAGGGGATCGTAAGGTGCTCGGCCTGTTCCGTACGACCACCCTCAAGGAAGGTGGAAACGGACGCCGGGCGGGCCTCCTCGGGGAAGTCCGGCAGGTTCTGGTGGAAGGCGCCGAGCCGCGGCCACGTGTTGCCGCGCTCGCGGCACTGCTCTCGGCAAGCGGGACTCTCCCACTGTTCCACCGCGAGATTCCGTGGAAATCATCCGTGATCACACGTGCCAAGGAACTTGAGCGAGGCAACTGGGGCGCCGGAGCCGCTGGGGAAGCCGTGACACGCACCGTGACGGCTACCGTCGTCAACAGTGCCATCATGGCCGCCGCCGTACTCCCCCGAAGCTAGCGCGGATTGCCGGCGCTCCGAGGCGGGAAGTCCGTCTCGGATGGGTTCGCGGCGGTCCTCGTGCTGGCCGGGTGCGCATTCGTGACCGCTCATGGTGGGCCGACGACGGACTGTCGCCGGCCCACCATGCCTGCTGGCTACCGGACCCGCAGCTTCTGCTGGACTGCCGCGGCAGGAGCATGGGTCGGGTCACCGGAGTAGGCGACGTGGACCGGATACACCCCTGCCGACAGCCCGGTGGTCGGCAGCTTGATGACGGTCGCGCCGCCGGTCAGCGGAACCACCCGCGTGGTCCCGCCAAAGGTGACGGCGATCTCACCGGTTGCCTTCGGCGTCTTCTTGTGTCGGGACTGTGCCCGCACCTCGACGTTCAGCTTGAACGTGCCACCACGGACGATCGACGCAGGTGCGGCTTTCGCCTTCACCACGACCCTCGCCGTGCCCGTGGGCCTCAGCCTGACCTGGGCTGAGCTTGACTTGGTCGGGTCGACCACCGACGTTGCCACGACGGTGAGCGACGACGCGGTCTCATTGGCGGCCACCGAGAGCAGGCCATCCGCGGAGATGGTGGTGCCCGTCGAGGTCGCGCCCTTGACCGACCACGTCACCGCCGGGCTTACATCCTCGTTGGTCGTCACCTGAGCACTGAACTGCCTGACCCAGTTCCAGCCCGTCGTCAGATTGATGGCCGGGGGCGTCACCGACACGGAGTCGACCCCCGACCACAGGTGGTCCCTGGCGAAGATCGTGAACAGCTGGCTCGCCGTCATCCCGTCATGCGCGCCGGGGACCTGGGTCGTCTCGGCGGCGTAACCCCGAGCCCGGAAATTGTTCGCGATGGCGTTCTGGGCGTTGAGGTTGCCCTCGAATACGCCATTGCCGAGGAACACGAAGAGGTCGTCGTCCCCGACCGCGGCGGCGACGTTGTCGTAATCCTGTGCCGTGAGGGACGGATTACCGGAGAAGTGTCCGTAGAACGCGAACGTCGTCGGGTAACCCCTGATGACGTGGGCGCCCGTCATCCCGCCGTACGAAAACCCGGCGTAGGCGCGCCCCGCCCGCTCGGTCGAGACGTTGTAGTTGTCCTCGATGAAGGGGAGGATCGTCTGGACCAGATTGTTGGCGGCGTTGGTCTGGTTGTAGGAGCCGAAGCCGAGGCTGGTGCCCGTGAAGTGATTTCCCATGGTGACAACCACGGTCGGCTCGATCTCGCCCTTGGCCGTCATGTTGTCCAGGATGTTCGGGACGTTCGCGGGGACCATGAAGTCGGTCTCGTCACCGAAGATGCCGTGGGCGAGGTAGGCCACCTTGTACGGCTCGGCGCGGTTGGCATCGTAGTCGGGCGGCAGGTAGACGCCGAGGTAATGGCCGCTGTCGCCCAGGATCGTCGTGTACGGGACGTACCGGACGGTGCCTCGCTGCGAACGTTTGGCCGCCGGCAGCTCGTACTCCGCACGCTCCTTCAGCACCGGGTCGTTCTGCTTCCTGGCGTACGGCACGTACGCGGCATCGAGGACGTCGTTGTTCCTGACCCGGAACGAGGACTCGCCCGGGGGTCGGGGATGCGTCGAGGCGGGATCCCAGATGCGCTTGTTCTCCCAACCCTGGGTCGGGTCCCAGACCCGGTACCAGTAGCTGAGACTTCCGGCGTGCAGCGGGACCGAGACCGACCAGTATCCCCTCGAATCCTTGGTCATGTCCCTGAGGAACTCGGTACCTCCAGCGTGGTACCGCCCCGGCTGCCACTCTTCCGGCTGATACCGCGTGTTGCCGGTGTCGACGTCGAGTAGAGTCAGATCCCCGGCAAGGCGGACCTGCGTGGCATTGGGATTGTGGTAGACGAACTTGACCGTGAATCCGGTTGGTGAACGGTGATCCGCCCTGACGGTCGCGCCTTCCACAATCGCCGGTCTGCCTGCGGCGGCAGCTGGCGCGGAGACGACGGCGCCGGCACCGAGTGACATGAACGCGAGCAACGAGATCGCACGCCTGAGCCTGCGCCTTCCGATCGCCTTCCTCATCTTTTGCACTCCTCTGTGTCCTGTTCCAGTGGCCCTATTCGAATTTGACGGTCCTATTCGGACACCGCAGCTGTGGGCCCCCTATCGCGCCTCCAATCGAGCCCCAAGCTCAGGCGCGACCTTTTGATCCGGCTCACTGCCGGATGAGCCGCCGGAGGATGGGGGCGTCCTCGTGGGTCGCCGCCCGGTGCTGGTCCGGCTCATAGAACGCCTCGGGCGGGCGCGGCGAAGAGCCTGCCGCCGGCGACCGCCAGGAAACGTATTCGGGCGCGAGGCGTGGTGTGGTGGTTGGACATGCAGAGCCTCCTCCTGGGCCACCCAGGCTCTCTGCCCCGATGTGACCCGTTCTGGCACTCTATGGACCTGGCGCTCAGCTAAATCGAATTAGCATCGGTAGTGTGGCCAGGTGCGGCTTTCGATGTCAAGGGTGTTCCGCGGCTGTTACGTCGTCGGGTCGCTCGTGGTCATGACGTCGATGGGTGGTGTGTTGGCGGGCGTCGGGTGGCTCGGGTAGGGGAGGGGTTCGGCGTGCCGACGGACCGGACCGCCGGGGAGCACCTGGAGGTCTCGATCCCTCGGCCGCCCTACGGGCGCGACGGGCAGTGGGTGCGGATCGTCTCGGCGGGCGACTCCACCAACCCGGAGGACTTCGTGAACCTCGGTGCCGCCGGACAGGCGCATTGGTTCGGCCACGAGGGCGCCTGGTTCGTCACGGTAGCCGGCTTCGGCACGGCCGTTCACCCCGGCGAGTGCCTCGACATCGCCCCCGTTCCCGCGGACGAGGAAGTCACCGAGTTGCGGAGCCATCTCGCTCGATCGGCCCAACCTCCTACCTGGCTCGCGCAGGCCGTCACGCTACCGGCCGTCGCTCAGGTGGCTGCTTGGCTGAACGCGCAGGATCCGTCGGATCGGGTTGCCTGGCGGGGATCGCAGGAGCAGTTGGCGCGCATGCTCGGGCTGAGTCGGGTCACCGTCAACCGGGCTCTGGCGCGGCTCACCGGCGTTGGCGCTGTCCGACTGACCGGGCAGGGAATTGTTGTCACTGATCGTAGGCAGCTCGACCTCCTGTCGACCAATTCCTGACCGGCCGGCAGTGGAGGGCGACGCGACTCATCGGCCGAATCATGCGCAAACGTCGATGTTAGCGCCATCATTCATGCCCTCTTGGGCGCCCATCCCCGGTCTGCGCCGGTGGGCGGGGCGATGCCTGGGTGATCGGCGGGGGTGCGGGCGCACCCCCGGTGTCGCGGTGTGCACGCCGGCCAGTGTTCCGAGAACATTACGGCTTGACGACCAGCATGTTATCGCTCACAGTCGATGGTTAAGGACGGCGATGCATGGGTGGCCTGCCCCGGCAGGGCCTGCTTCGCCGGTCCTTGATCAGGCGTGCGCCAAGGGTGGGTGGAGGTCTTGTTAACGCTGACATCCCTGGCGCTCGTGCCCGGCTCATGCGTCGCGGTGCACCCAGCTTCGGGTGGACCGTTCGGCTCTTGTCGTTAGAGGAGGATCATGTCTGCCTTTGGTAGGTCTCCATCGATCGCGCCGCCATCGCGGCGGCGTGGATGGTTGCCGCGGGTCGTCGCCGCCAGCGTGACGTCGGTGGTCGTCGGTGTTGCCGCCGCCGCGGTGGTGTCGACGCCCGCCGCAGCGGCGACGGTGGACACGAGCGCGTGGTACGTGTTGTTGAACCGCAACAGTGGCAAGGCGTTGGACGTGTACAACCTGGCCACGAACGACGGGGCGCGGATCACCCAGTGGGCCCGGAACAACGGCAACCAGCAGCAGTGGCAGTTCGTCGACTCCGGCGGTGGTTACTACCGGTTGAAGTCGCGGCTGTCCGGCAAGGTGCTGGACGTCTACAACTGGTCGACGGCCAACGGTGCGGCGATCGTGCAGTGGGCCGACCACAATGGGTCGAACCAGCAGTTCCGGCTGGCGGACTCGGCCGGTGGCTACGTCCGGTTCATCAACCGGAACAGCAACAAGGTGTTGGAGGTGCAGGGCGCCTCGACCGCTGACGGTGGCAACATCGTGCAGTACGACGACTGGGGTGGCAACAACCAGCAGTGGCAACTCGTCCGCGTCGACGGCGGTGGCAACCCCACCACCCCGCCGCCGGATGGTACGTGTGATCTTCCGTCGTCGTACCGGTGGTCGTCGACGGGTGCGTTGGCGCAGCCGCGGTCGGGGTGGGTGTCGTTGAAGGACTTCACGCACGCGCCGTACAACGGTCAGCAGTTGGTCTACGCGACGACGCATGACACGGGGACGTCGTGGGGCTCGATGAATTTCGGGTTGTTCTCGAACTGGAACCAGATGGGGTCGGCGTCGCAGAACCAGATGCCGTTCTCCGCGGTGGCGCCCAGCTTGTTCTACTTCGCGCCGCGGAACGTGTGGGTGCTCGCCTACCAGTGGGGTGGGCCGGCGTTCTCGTACCGGACGTCGACCGACCCGGCCAACGTGAACAGTTGGTCGGCGCACCAGACGTTGTTCACCGGGAGCATCTCCAACTCCGGTACCGGGCCGATCGATCAGGCGCTCATCGGTGACGACCAGAACATGTACCTGTTCTTCGCCGGGGACAACGGCCGGATCTACCGGGCCAGCATGCCGATCGGGAACTTCCCGGGCAGCTTCGGGTCGAACTACACGACGATCATGACCGACTCGACGAACAACCTGTTCGAAGGGGTTCAGGTCTACAAGCTGCAGGGCCAGAACCGGTACCTCATGCTCGTCGAGGCGATCGGCTCGCAGGGACGCTACTTCCGGTCGTTCACGGCCACCAGCCTGGGTGGCTCCTGGACGCCGCAGGCCACCTCGGAGAGCAACCCGTTCGCCGGCAGGGCCAACAGCGGCGCCACCTGGACCAACGACATCAGCCACGGCGAACTGCTCCGCAGCAACGCCGATCAGACCATGACCGTCAACGCCTGCAACCTCCAGTTCCTCTACCAGGGACGCTCACCCAACTCCGGCGGCGACTACGGCCTCCTGCCCTACCGGCCCGGACTGCTGACCCTCCAACCCTGACGACCTGACGCAGGACCACCACGGGTGATCCCCCGAAACGGATGGACCTGCCCGGGCGGGCTCGACACACACCGAGCCCGCCCGGGCCACCTGTCTGCGCAATTCGGCGTGGGCCGTTGGCGACCCGTACCCACAGGGCCTGAACCCGCCATCCCCGGAAGAACATTAAGCACTTGGTTGACGGTCGTCAACAGAGTGTCTAGTGTCCATATAAACATCTATCGATGGAGGTGTCATGAGACGAACCAGGGCAGTGCTGGCCGGATTGGCCAGCTCCCTGCTCCTCGCCATGGGTTTTGTCGCCCTGTCTTCGCCGGCGTCCGCAGCGTCGTTGGTCGAGGTGACCAACTTCGGCAACAACCCGGGCGGCATGCGGATGCACATCTACGTGCCGGACAACCGTCCCGCCAACCCGGCGATCGTGGTCGCCATGCACGGCTGCGGGGGTTCGGGTCCCGGCTTCTACTCGGGCAGCGAGTTCGCCTCGCTGTCGAACCAGTACGGGTTCATCGTGATCTACCCGAGCGCCATGCAGGAGGCCGGGTTCGGCAGGTGCTTCGACACCTGGTCGGACGCGTCCAAGCGCCGTGGTGGTGGCAGCGACCCGGTCTCCATCGAGTCGATGGTGAACTACGCCCGGACGCAGCACGGCGGTGACATCAACCGGGTCTATGCCACCGGTAGCTCGTCCGGCGGCATGATGACCCAGCACATGCTCGCGGTCTACCCCGACCTGTTCAAGGCGGGCGCCTCCTTCATGGGCGTGCCCTTCAACTGCTTCGCCAACGCGGCCGCCTACCCGCCCGGCGGTCCGTGCACCAACGGCTCGATGAACCGGACCCCCCAGCAGTGGGGCGACCTGGTCCGGGCGGCGTACCCGGGCTACACCGGCCCTCGCCCGCCGATCCAGCTGTGGCACGGCACCAACGACACCCTGGTGCCGTACTCGCTGCTCCAGGAGTCGGTCGAGCAGTGGACCAACGTGCACGGGCTGAGCCAGACCCCGACGTCCACCGACACCCCGCAGGCCAACTGGAACCGCCGACGCTTCGGCACCCAGGTCGAGGCATACGCCATCCAGGGCGCCGGGCACAGCCTGCCGTCGAGCGGTATGGCGCGGGTCGCCATCCAGTTCTTCGGCCTGGACTCGACCCCGCCGACTGGCACGCCGACGCCGACGCCGACGCCGACCGTTTCACCCACTACCCCACCCAACTCCGCCAACCGGATCGTGGGCGTGCAGTCGGGCCGGTGCATCGACGTACCCAACGCCTCACGCGACAACGGCACCCGGGTCCAGCTGTACGACTGCCACGGGCAGTCCAACCAGTCCTGGACGTACACCGCGAGCAAGCAGCTACGGGTGTACGGCGACATGTGCCTGGACGCGGGGGGCTCCGGCAACGGCGCGGGAATCCAGATCTACAGCTGCCACAGTCAGACCAACCAGCAGTGGAACGTCAACTCCAACGGCACCATCAGTGGCGTGCAGTCCGGGCGATGCCTGGACGTGTGGAGCACGTCCAACGGGGCGCAGGTCCAGCTGTACGACTGCCACGGGCAGACCAACCAGCAATTCAACCTCGTGCCCCTCACGTAACGATCATGACCGACTCGACGAACAACCTGTTCGAGGGCGCGCAGGTCTACCAGCCGCAGGCCCAGACCCAACCCACCTGAACAGGCGCGAACTGACCCGGGCGGGCTCGGCGTGACGCCGAGCCCGCCCTCATCACGCCGACACGGGGAAGTCGTGACATAGAAGGGCCTCATTCCAGGCGGCAGGCGTGTTCCGTCCGGATCGCCAAGCCGCCCGGCCGGACGATTGTCGCGAACGAGCGCGCACCTGATCGCCTTCCCCGCCTGCAACCTCGTCGTCGAACCGGCGGCCCCTGCGCGGCGTGTACCAGCCGATGGACCTACCCGTCCTGCACGAGCAGGTGTGGAGCGCGATGCTCGGGCCGGGCGACCGGCAGACCCGGCGCCGCCGCGCGATCGGCGCATTCGCGACATGGCTCGCCGGTACGGTTTCACCACCGAACGAGTTCCGGTCGGTACTCGGCCTCGCCCTGGGCACCTACCGGCGGCGGGTTTCGCTGGAGGCCACGTGACCTGGATGCCCAGCCGCTCGCACCTCCGGCGGCGCAGGCCCGCCGCAGCCCGAGGTCGTCGCGGGCGGGGTGGTAGGCGGTGAGGTGTCGGCGTGATGAGGGCGGGCTCGGCGTCACGCCGAGCCCGCCCGGGTCAGTTCGCGCCTGTTCAGGTGGGTTGGGTCTGGGCCTGCGGCTGGTAGACCTGCGCGCCCTCGAACAGGTTGTTCGTCGAGTCGGTCATGATCGTTACGTGAGGGGCACGAGGTTGAATTGCTGGTTGGTCTGCCCGTGGCAGTCGTACAGCTGGACCTGCGCCCCGTTGGACGTGCTCCACACGTCCAGGCATCGCCCGGACTGCACGCCACTGATGGTGCCGTTGGAGTTGACGTTCCACTGCTGGTTGGTCTGACTGTGGCAGCTGTAGATCTGGATTCCCGCGCCGTTGCCGGAGCCCCCCGCGTCCAGGCACATGTCGCCGTACACCCGTAGCTGCTTGCTCGCGGTGTACGTCCAGGACTGGTTGGACTGCCCGTGGCAGTCGTACAGCTGGACCCGGGTGCCGTTGTCGCGTGAGGCGTTGGGTACGTCGATGCACCGGCCCGACTGCACGCCCACGATCCGGTTGGCGGAGTTGGGTGGGGTAGTGGGTGAAACGGTCGGCGTCGGCGTCGGCGTCGGCGTGCCAGTCGGCGTCGGCGTGGCGGTGGGCGGCGGCAGCAACGGGCACGTGCTGCGGTAGGTGACCACGCCGCTGTTGTCCAGCAGCGGGCACAGGAACTGGCTGTACCGGGCGTCGTTGTCGACGAACATCTTGACGAACGGCAGCATGGTCCGGATCAACACCGGGTTCGACCGTCCGACCATGAACCCATGGTCACCACCGGCGACCTCCAGGTAGGCGCTCTCTGTCGAGGCCGGGAGGCTGTTGTACAGGCCGAGGGCGTAGGACGGGGTGACCACCGTGTCCGCCTGCCCAGAGATGACCATCGCCGGCACCTGGACGTTGGCCAGGTTCGACGACGGCGAGTACGGCGTGATGCCGACAACTGCCTTCAACGACGAGCGCCGCATGGCTGCGCTCAGCGCCCCACCGCCACCCATGGAGTGACCGGAGACCGCCAGCCGGTTCGGGTCGATCCGGTCGCGTACCGGGCTCTGCTGCGTCAGGTAGTCCAGCGCGGCAAGCAACTGGGTGCCTCGGGCCGTGTCGAAGTCGTTACGGCTGTTGGTCTCGATGCCGATCACGACGAAGCCGTGCGACGCCAGCCACGGCCCCATCCAGGCCAGTTCGGCGGAGAACAGCGCGGTGTAACCGGGCGAGATCGCGATCGCCCCGAAGGTGCCCTGGCTGGTGTCGGTCGGGTAGTAGATCCTGCCGCCGTTGAAGCCGTACCCGGTCGGGGCGCTGACCGACGTGTTGGCGAAGGGGCCGTTCTCGGCCGCGACGCTGGCCCGGGTGGGGTCCGGGCCCCGCTGGTACGGGTTGTCGGCGGCCGAGGCCGACCCGGTCGTCACCGCCGTGCTGATCAGCCCGAGCGCGAGCGCGACTCCGATCGTGGCAAGCTTGAACAGCCGTCGCCGAGGGCCGGCGGACCGCCGGTCAGCGTCGGTACCCCCCGAAGGCGGGGGATGGTATTCGTGTCCTCGCATGGTGGTGCCTCCTTGGTGGTGGTGGGTAGCGGGCACGTGCTGCGCAGGCGAGTGACCCTGTCGACGGTGGGCGGAGACCCGAGACGACCCGCGTCTCCCTCTTCGGGTGGCCCGGGCGGGCTCGGTGTGTGTCGAGCCCGCCCGGGCAGGTCCATCCGTTTCGGGGGATCACCCGTGGTGGTCCTGCGTCAGGTCGTCAGGGTTGGAGGGTCAGCAGTCCGGGCCGGTAGGGCAGGAGGCCGTAGTCGCCGCCGGAGTTGGGTGAGCGTCCCTGGTAGAGGAACTGGAGGTTGCAGGCGTTGACGGTCATGGTCTGATCGGCGTTGCTGCGGAGCAGTTCGCCGTGGCTGATGTCGTTGGTCCAGGTGGCGCCGCTGTTGGCCCTGCCGGCGAACGGGTTGCTCTCCGAGGTGGCCTGCGGCGTCCAGGAGCCACCCAGGCTGGTGGCCGTGAACGACCGGAAGTAGCGTCCCTGCGAGCCGATCGCCTCGACGAGCATGAGGTACCGGTTCTGGCCCTGCAGCTTGTAGACCTGAACCCCTTCGAACAGGTTGTTCGTCGAGTCGGTCATGATCGTCGTGTAGTTCGACCCGAAGCTGCCCGGGAAGTTCCCGATCGGCATGCTGGCCCGGTAGATCCGGCCGTTGTCCCCCGCGAAGAACAGGTACATGTTCTGGTCGTCACCGATGAGCGCCTGATCGATCGGCCCGGTACCGGAGTTGGAGATGCTCCCGGTGAACAACGTCTGGTGCGCCGACCAACTGTTCACGTTGGCCGGGTCGGTCGACGTCCGGTACGAGAACGCCGGCCCACCCCACTGGTAGGCGAGCACCCACACGTTCCGCGGCGCGAAGTAGAACAAGCTGGGCGCCACCGCGGAGAACGGCATCTGGTTCTGCGACGCCGACCCCATCTGGTTCCAGTTCGAGAACAACCCGAAATTCATCGAGCCCCACGACGTCCCCGTGTCATGCGTCGTCGCGTAGACCAACTGCTGACCGTTGTACGGCGCGTGCGTGAAGTCCTTCAACGACACCCACCCCGACCGCGGCTGCGCCAACGCACCCGTCGACGACCACCGGTACGACGACGGAAGATCACACGTACCACCGGTCGGCGTGGGGGTCGGGGTTGCCGTTGGCGTGGGCGTTGCCGTCGGCGTCGGGACGGGACCGCCGAGGGAGACGAGCCGGAATTGCTGGTTGGGCTGTCCGTGGCAGTCGTACAGCTGGACCTGCGCCCCGTTGGACGTGCTCCACACGTCCAGGCATCGCCCGGACTGCACGCCACTGATGGTGCCGTTGGAGTTGACGTTCCACTGCTGGTTGGTCTGACTGTGGCAGCTGTAGATCTGGATTCCCGCGCCGTTGCCGGAGCCCCCCGCGTCCAGGCACATGTCGCCGTACACCCGTAGCTGCTTGCTCGCGGTGTACGTCCAGGACTGGTTGGTTTGCTTGTTGCAGTCGTACAGCTGGACCCGGGTGCCGTTGTCGCGTGAGGCGTTGGGTACGTCGATGCACCGGCCCGACTGCGTGCCGACGATTTCATTGGCGGAGCCGGGTGAGCCGGTGGGTGTCGGGGTGGGGGTGGGCCCCGGCGTGGTGGGCGTGGGAGTGGGCCCGGGGTCGGCGCTGTTCAGCGCGTCCAGCGTCGAGTTGTACGCGGCCTTCTTGTTGCCGTTGCCGTCGAAGAGCAGCGGGGTGCCGCTGGCCCGCCAGGAGTCGGTGTCCCGGATGCCCCAGACGGTGATGCCGTTGCACTGGGGGACCGCTAGACAGTCGTTGACCACGTTGCGGTAGGTGTTGGCCTGCGCGGTGCCGGAGCCCTCGATGTCCAGCTCGGTGATCTGCACGTCCACCCCGAGGGCGGCGAAGCTGGAGAGCGTGGTGCGGTAGTTGCTGTTGTACGGCGAGTTGGCGTTGAAGTGCGACTGGAACCCGACGCAGTCGATCGGCACGCCGCGCTGCTTGAAGTCCTGCACCATCCGGTAGACGGCCTGGGTCTTGGCCCAGGTCCAGTTGTCGGTGTTGTAGTCGTTGTAGCAGAGCTTGGCGCCCGGGTCGGCGGCCCGTGCGGCCCGGAACGCGGCCTCGATCCAGTCGTTGCCGGTGCGCTGCAGGTTCGAGTCGCGCCGGGCACCATTGTTGCCGTCGTCGAACGCCTCGTTCACCACGTCCCACGAGTCGATCTTGCCGCGGTAGTAGGTCGCCACCTGGGTGACGTGGTTCAGCATCGCGTTACGCAGCGCGGTGCCGGACATGTTCTGCATCCAGCCGGGCTGCTGCGAGTGCCAGGCCAGCGTGTGGCCGCGCACCTTCCACCCCCGACTGAGGGCGTGGTTGACGATCCGGTCCGCGTTGCTGTAGTTGAACTGGTTCTGCTGCGGCTCGAGCGCGTCGATCTTCATCTCGTTCTCGGCCGTGACGCTGTTGAACTCGCGGTTCAGGATCGTCGTGTACGTGTTGTCGTTGAGCTTGTTCGCGGCAACGGCGGCACCGAAGTACCGGCCCGACTGGGCGGCGGCCGCCCCGAGGGTGGTTTCGGCGGCCTGGGCGAGACTGGGCACCAGCGACACGGTCAGGACCGCGGCGAGCGCGGCCGCTCCGGAGACCGAGAGTGTTCGACGTCGACGACCGGGGGGACGGGTCTGGGAGATCATGCTGATCCTCCGAGGGATGGACGTGCCAAATGGGTCAGCTCAGGAGAGAGCGGTTGATGGCTGGTCCGACCGTCCGCCCGGGCCGATTGGTGGTGGCTGCGGAAGGTGGACCTCTTGCTGATCGGTGCGGGCCTCCAGGGGTTGGTAGTTGTGACCAGCGGGGGTGAACGAGCGGTGTTAGCGCTCACACCAATCGATGGATCCAGATTTTCAGAAAATTCCAGGGTTTTCAAGCGAAAGTTTTGGGGCGTCCAGCTCAGGATCGATCGGGCTGCCAGCGGGGGAGCCGAGCGGACCGTGACGTCAACGGCCACAGCCGGTGACGGTGCCCAGGTCGAATCAGCTCGCGGGTGGTGCCGTGCTCTGCCGGACCGTGAGCGTCGTGCCCAACTCGAGCCCGAGTTGCGGCGTGCGCTCACCACGGCTCAGTGCGAGCGCCAACTCGGTGGCGGTGACGGCCATCTCGATGAGCGGCTGGTGGACAGTGGTCAGTGGCGGATCGACCAGGGCGGCCAACGGCAGGTCGTCGAAGCCGGCCACGCTCACATCCGTCGGGACTCGCAATCCCAACCGCCGGGCCGCCTGGTAGACGCCGAGCGCCTGCAGGTCGTTTGCCGCGAAGATCGCCGTCGGACGATCGGGGCGGCTCAACAGGTCGAGCGCGGCCGCTTCGCCGTCTTCCCGGGTCAGTTTGGCGCGGACGACGAGGTCTGCCTCCGCGGTCAAGCCGGCGGCGTCGAACGCGGAGCGATAGCCGTCCAGCCGGGCGCGGCAACACAGGATGTGCTCGGGGGCGGCGATCATGGCGATCCGTCGATGGCCCAGCCCGATCAGGTGACGGGCCGCGGACCGGCCGCCCGCCCAGTTCGTCGCTCCGACGAAGGGAACGTCGTCGGGCAGCTCGGCGGTGGGATCGAAGGCGACGAATGGAATGCCCCGGGCGCGTAGCTGGTTGCGCTGCTCCTCGTCCAGCTGGGCGACGGTGACGAGGCAGTCCGGGCGGCGGGCGAGAGTGTCGTCGATCCAGTACCGGATCGCGTTGCGGTGCGGGCCGAGCTCTGTCAGAACGACTCCCACACCCTGTTGCCGGGCCACCCGCTCGACGCCGCGGATGATCTCCAGCCCCCACATGTCCTTGATTTCGTCGAAGACGAGTTCCATCATGTTGGAACGGGTGACCGGCGATGGCCTGCGGTAGCCGTACTCGTTGATCAGTGCCTCGACGCGGGCCCGGGTCTCCGCCGCCACGCCGGAACGCCCGTTAATAACCTTGGATACGGTCGGAACCGACACTCCCGCCGACTCGGCGATGGCGGCGATCGTCACCGGCCTCGACGGGTCATCGAGTCGTGGTTCCAGGTCGACGATCGGCTCGCTCGACTCGGCGCACGTCAACCTGGCCCCCCTAGTGCCGATCCCCCGTGGTCGCGGGGCCCGCGCCGGACCTGTCCGCGCGGCCGGTCGCCGCGACATCGCTCAGGGCGCAAGGATAGCCGGTCGGTCCGGCACCGAGACTTGTCGGGCGCGAGTCCCCCCGAGCAGCGACCGTCAGCCGGCATCAGCACCGACACATTGACGCAGATCGAAGAAACATGTAACGTCTAGCCCGGAAACTTTCTGAGTCGAGTGACCGAAAGTATCCATGCGGGAGTCCTTTCCTCGCTCACCCTTCGGGACCCACTTCCGACCCGACTACAGCGCGAACACTATGCTCCTGACGCCCGAGTTCTTCGTCGAGGTCAACGACGGCGCCGTCACCCTCACGTTCCAGTTCTGGAGCGGCAGGCAGCTCACCTACCGCCTGACGAAGTCCGGCAGTTGGGTGTGCTCAGCACGGTCGCAGCCAGCGGATCGGCACCACCGCACCATCTGGGACGCCGGCGCCGCGCTGACCGTCTACGCGATCGTCGACGTTCCGGGCGGGCCCATCCCGCCGCTGCTGCTGCTCGGTTCGGCGGCCGCCGGGATACCCTGTGGCGTCGGCCCGGCGCCGACCGGCGTGACCTGTGGCGACTGGAAGCACTGAGGCCCGCGCTGCCAGCGATCCTGCGTCTCTGGGCGGTGGCGGCGGTGGCCGCTGTCGCGGTGGTGGCCCTGACGACGCCGGACCGCTCCCTGCTGACCACGTCGGTCGAACACGCCCTCTACGGTGTGCTCGCCTTCACCGTCGGCCTGGGCCATCTCTTCTATCACGCCGCAGGCCGGTGACCGGCGCGTCCGGGCCGGTGACCGGTGTGCTCCGCGTCCGCCTGGCGGGATGGACGGTTCGTCGACGCGACTGTCATCGGTGGCGGGCGACCCTCAGCCGGGCCGGATCAGCAGCAGGACGATGGTGGCCAGGTAGATCGCCGGAATGGCGATCCCCTCGAAGCCGATGCCCCGACGTTCCCTCAGGATCAGCCCGGCGGTCAGGGTGGCGATCATCAGGGTGGTCATCCCGGTGAACAGCAGTCCCGACAGGTTCGCCTCGGAATAGATCGATCCACGCCGGTAGGTTGCGTCGGCAAGGAAGATCATCAAGGAGTCGAACGCATTACCACCGAGGATGTTGCCGATGCCGAGGGTCAACGCGCCGATGCGGATGGCCGCGATGAGGGTGATCAGCTCAGGCAGGGAGGTGATCGCCGTGGTGAGGGTGAAACCGACGAAGCCGCTCGGCAGACCCGAGGCGGCCACCACGCCGAGCCCGCCCTGACCGATCAGGAAGCCGGTGGCGGCCACCACGGCCGCCAGCGCGGCCAGTCGGAACCACAGCCGGCGGACGGTCACCCCGGACGTCGCGGCGGCCGGCTCGTCCTGACGGGTGTCCGTGGTGTGCCGGGCGAACCACATCGGTTGCCGGCGCAGTCGGCGGAGCAACACCAGACCGTACAGGTAGATGACGGGGATAAGCAGGCTCGCCGGGTGCACCCAGAGAAGGGTGAGTTCAGGCGTCGCGTACGCCACCACCGGCAGGCAGAGCAACGCCATCAGGACGATCGCCTGCATGACGTTCTCCAGGGATGCCGCCGCATGCTCGATGTTCGACCGGCGGTAGAGCAGATCGGCGATGGCCAGCCACACCGTCTGCACCGCGATGCCACCGATCGGGTTGGCGAGGGCGAACTCGGCGTCCTGCCGCACCGAACCGATGACCGTGGTGGCGATGCCGGGCAGCGAGGTCACCGCGCCGAGCAGAAGGGCGCCGGCCACCGCCTCGCCCATGCCGGTCCGGTCCGCCAGTTCGTCCGCCGTACGGGTCAACGCCGCACCGGCGAACAGGATCGCCACCAGTGCGGCGAGCAGCGCGATCAGGCTGGGCACGAGGGGCCAGGTGCCGGCGGTCACGCCGCGCCGCCCGAGTGTCGTCCCTGAGCAGAGCACATGTCCACGCCTCATACCCACCTGACGGCGTCCTGATCGGGGCGACCCGGGTGCCGCCACCCGTCAGCGCCGGGCGTACCTCGCCGAGCGGCCGGGCCAAGACCTCCTCATGCCGGCGGGCGGTGGCGGCGGGGATGGCGGTGGCGGTGGCGTCGTGGTGGGGCGGCGGTGGCGGCGGCCGGCAGACTCGCGCCGACCCCGGTGGCGGCACCCAGACGACGCCCGCTCCGGACGGCCCAGGGAGGCGCGGTTGTGAGAGTTTCCAGAATCAGCGCGGCGATGGCCTGCACGCTCGCTCTGCTGATCGTCGGCGCGGCGGCCGGCCCGGCCGGTGCCGCACCAAGGCCTGACGACCCCGGCAACGGTGTCGCACCGAGGACCGGAGCGGAACCCGGTGCGACACCACGGGCGCGGACGGACACCGTCGACCCCGACCGCCGGGACACGCTGCTGGCAGAGGGTTGGCGTTCGTCGAAGGATGTCGCCTGGACCACCTTCGGCGATGCCGAGGGCTTCCACGTGCTTGCCGCCGACGCCCGCACCGGTTACACCTGGCGCACCGTGACCAGCCTGGCGGAGCCGGGCTTCGACGTCGACCAGTGGATCGGCAACGCCTGCCTGACCGGCTCCGGTCGCCGGCTGGTGGTGGTCTACGCGCCGCGTACCTTCACCAACGACGCGGACCTGTTCGACCGGGGCGGGTTCACCGCGGTGGTCGACCTGGGCACCGGCGCGGTGCGCAAGCTGCCGGTGCAGAGTTCGTTGGCGTACTTCAACCCGGGCTGCGGCGCCGGTGAGACCGCCGTGTTGACGCAGTTCGGCGGCAAGCTGGTGGACGACCCGTCGGCGACCCGGGTGGAGAGCCGGCTGCGCACCGTGGACGCGGCCGCCGGCACCGTCTCGGCGCCGGTGAAGCTGGCCACCGAGGTCAGCTCGGCGGTGCCGGTCGGCGGCGCGGTGGTCGCCGCGGCGAACGGCGCGCTGGTCGACGTGGCGCCGGACGGCACGACGCGGCGGATCGCCGCCGCCTCCGGGGTGCCGTTCCGCTTGGTCCCGGATGGTGCCGACGGCCTGGTCTTCCTGGATCTGGCCCAGCAGCGGGTGCGCGTCAAGCGGACCACGCCGCGCGCCGGCGCCACCGTGCGCACCCTGGCCGAGGGGCCGGAGGGCGAGCTGAGCGTCGCCCGGGGCGCCGCCGGCCGGGTCTTCCTCACCGGCCGGCCAGACCGGGTCGGCACGCTGCCGGCGGGGATCCGTGCGGTCGACGCCCCGCAGCAGAGCGAGATCTCCTCACTGGGACAGCTCGCCCTGACCCGGGTCGCCGGCCCGGGCAGCGGCGACCCGCGCGCCGCGACCCGGACACCCGGGTGCCCGAGCACGTCCAGATCAACGCCACGGCGCTCGGCACCGGCAGCGACGTCGCCTTCGAGGTGCGGCCGGAGGCGACCGGGACCGCCGCCTCCAGCGGCCGGGCCACGCATCCGAAGCTCGGTACGTCGGCCGGGCAGGGGCGCCCGCCGGTGCCCGGGCTGCCGCCGCCGGCTCGCCCACCGACCCGGTGGAGAGCGAGCGGTACTGCTCGGTGCCCCGCAACGACCCCCGGAACCAGGTGCTCCAGCCGAAGCCACGGCAGGTCGAATGGGCGGTGAACCAGGCGATCACCAACTCGCTGCACGTGACCCGGGAGGCGAACTGGAAGAACCTGGGCATGCCCGCGTACACCCCGCAGGGCCTGTTCCCGCGCCGGGATCTGCTCGGCGGCGGTCGGGTGCCGGCCCAGATCATGCTCGGCATCATCGCGCAGGAGTCGAACATGTGGCAGGCGTCGCGGTACGCGCTGCCGGGCGTCACCGGCAACCCGCTGATCGGCAACTTCTACGGCCGCGACATCTACAACGACACCCCGGACGACGACTGGGACATCCGCTGGGAGGACGCCGACTGCGGCTACGGCGTGGCGCAGGTGACCGACCGGATGCGGCTGGCCGGGCGGGAGAAGCCGGGCGAGACGGCGCTGCCGTACCAGACCCAGCGGGCGGTGGCGCTGGACTTCGCCACCAACGTCGCGGCCGGGTTGCAGATCCTGCAGGACAAGTGGAACCAGACCCGGTCGGCGGGTCTGATCGTCAACAACGGCTACCCGGAGTACATGGAGAACTGGTTCTTCGCCGCCTGGGCGTACAACTCGGGCTTCTATCCCGACAAGGGCGACGGGTCACCGTGGGGTGTGGGCTGGCTGAACAACCCGATCAATCCCCGGTACGACCCGGTGCGCAAGCCGTTCCTGGAGGAGACGTACGCCGACGCGCGGACGCCGCAGAAGTGGCCCTACCCGGAGAAGATCATGGGTTGGGCCGGTCACCCGGTGGAGATCAGCGAGTCGCCGACGGACCTGGTCGCCGGCTACCGGGCCGCGTGGTGGACCAGCGTGGCCTCGCGGGCCGCGGTGAAGCCGCCGAGGGCGCTCTTCTGCGACGCCACGAACCACTGCGACCCCACGGGCCGCTACGTGCCGGACGACCCGGATGTGATCGGCGAGCCGACCGGGCCGTGCGCGCACCGCAACGCGGCCGGCTACTACGACCTGCGCTGCTGGTACAACCAGCCGGTGGCCTGGAAGGGCGGGCCGGGGCTGGCCTGTGACTGCGGCAACGAGGTGCTGCGCTTTGATCCGGGGTACGCCTATCAGGAGGACGGTACGAGCTTCCCGCCCCGGTGTGACCTGTCCGGGCTGCCCGCCGGCGCCCGGGTCATCGACAACCTGCCGGACGGGGTGCCGGCGGTCCGCTCCGGTTGCGGCCGACCCTGGTCGAACGCGGGCAGTTTCGGGCTCCGGTTCGGCACCAACTACTTCGAAGAATTTCCGTCCAAGGTGGACTTCCATCAGCTCGGTGGCGGATTCGGCGCACACTTCTACATGGGCTACACCCGCAAGGCGGGCAACCTGAACGACCAGATGAAGATCACCGGCACCTGGACGATCAACCCCACGAACGCGTGGACGCGGGTCCTGGTGCACATCCCAGACCACGCCGCGTACACCCGGCAGGCCGACTACCAGATCTACCTGCCCGGTCAGAGCACCTCGACGCGGCACCGCTCGGTGCCCACCCGGTGGCAGCAGCACAAGTGGCTCGACCTGGGGGTCTTTGACTTCCGAGGCAGCGGCACCCCGAAGGTGGAGCTCTCCACGGTCGCCCAGGACGGCACCGGCGTCCACAAGATCGTTTGGGACGCGATAGCGGTGCAGCCGCTGTCGGCCAAGCCCCGGCACTTCGTGGTCGGCATGGGCGACTCGTTCTCCTCCGGCGAGGGAGCCGGGGAGTACACCCGCGTCTCCGACCAGTACGGCGACGAGCCGGGCTTCAAGAACTCCTGCCGGCGCAACGCCCACGGCTGGGCGCGGCAGATCGTGTTGGCCGGGGCACCCGGCGGGCGGTCGCTGGGCAGCTTCTCAGACAGCCTGGACGCCAACGTGGACTTCCACCACATCGCCTGCGCCGGGGCACAGACGCACCACGTGATGGCGACCAGGACGGCGGCGGGGCAGCCCGCGCCGGCCAACGCCATGGGTAACGTCCCCCGGGACACCA
This sequence comes from Micromonospora tarapacensis, assembly GCF_019697375.1. NCBI lineage: Bacteria > Bacillati > Actinomycetota > Actinomycetes > Micromonosporales > Micromonosporaceae > Micromonospora > Micromonospora tarapacensis. Next base: position 5,585,107 of record NZ_JAHCDI010000004.1, read on the forward strand.
CCAACGGGGAGCTGACCCAGATCGACCAGGGCTTCCTGGACGAGAACACCACACTGGTGGTGCTCACCATCGGCGGCAACGACGCGGGCTGGACCGACGTGTTCAAGGAGTGCGCGCTGAAGAACTGCATGGAACCGGGTTTCACGCTGCCCGGCGACAGCCAGCCGATGACGGTGGCGGTCCCGGCCCGGTTCCGCGACAAGATCAAGCTGGACGTCCGCCGGGTGGTCACCGAGATCCGGCAACGGGCACCGAACGCGTGGATCGTGCTCGCCGGCTACCCGCAGATCTTCAAGTCGGGCACCACGTACGACGTCAACCCGCTGCCGGGGGTGACGATCGGGATCACCGCCGAGGAGGTCGACTGGCTCAACGACATGGCCCGGGTGGCCACCACCGAACTGCTCTACACGGACCTGACCAACAAGATCAACGGCGTTGACGTGCGAGCCGACTTCGCCGGGCACGAACTCGGCACGGCCGACACCAGCGAGAACTGGCTCAACGGCTACATACTGGGCGACGTGTTCCGCTTCGCCGACGATGACGGTGAGCCGAACGACTCGTACTTCGGCGCCGGTTCCTTCCACCCGAACGTCAGCGGATTCCAGGCGTACGGCGGGGCGGTCTCCGACCGGCTCAGCGCACTCGGCTACCGCTGGAGCTGACCGGTACCGCCGGCGCTTGCCGTGCCATCCCGGCGTCCCCGCCCGTGCGGCGGGGACGCCGGCCGTCCGGAGGAGAATGACGTGATCGAGCCGTCGTCGGGACCGTCCGAGCCGCCGCCCGCGTCGGCGCAGGGCCCGGAACCTGCCAGTGCCAGACTGCCGGCATCCTCTTGCTGGCGGGTCACGATCGCAGCCCTGATCGGCGCGGTGATCGGCACCGTGATCGGCGTGACGTGGCGGGCGCTGAGCGAGTCCGATCGACCCGCCGAGGACACCCTCGGCCTGCTCTACCTCGCCGCGGTGATCGGGCTGCCGGTGCTGGTGGTGGTGAGCTGGGGCGTACTGGCGCTGACCGGCCCCGCCTGGGCGGCACCCGCGGTGACCATTGCGGGACTGGCCGCCGGCAGTTATGCCGTGGGCCTGTACCCGACGGTCGCCGGCACCTCGGCGGCACCGCCGGTCGCGCTCTGCGCGCTGGCCTGGGCGGCCAGCTACGCCGCGGTCGCGCTCGCCTGCCTGCCCGGGTGTCCCGTCCGCTCCGCGGCGCCATGGTCGCCCTGCTGGTCGCCCCGGCGGTCTTGTTCCTCGTCTTCTGAGTACGGGCTCAGCCGCTCGTAGCCGATGGGGTGTCGGCGGCCCGGCCGACCGAGTCCGGGCGCGCCGGCAGTTCCCCACTACCGTGCTGCGGTGAGTCGGCCCAGCTGTTCGACCCCGTTCCAATGACCCGGCCGGGGTTTCGGGCACCGGCGGGCGGGGACGCGTCAGCAAGCGGCAGTGCAAGTGGTTCGGTACGACAGCGGGGAGGCGAGATGAGTGTCGAACGGGCAACAGACAACGTCGAGCAACTGGCCGGCCCGGCCCGCGCCCGGTTGGGCGATCTGAACCGGAACGAGCGGTCCGAGGCCGAACGGGTGATGCAGCGGGACGCCACCCGCGGGAAGCGGCCCGGCGAGCATGTCCAGGAGGACGCGCGGGACGCGCCGGACGACTTCACCACCTGATCGGGAAGCACGTGGGCCGTCCTCGGGCTTCCCTGAGGACGGCCCACGGCACGTCCGGCTGGTGTCGTCACACCGGCGGGGCAACCCGTGGTGGTGGGACGCGGCACCTCCACCGATCCGCGCGGGCGACCACGGCGGCGAACGGGGTGGCGCCGACCGGCGCCACCCCCGTCGCGGGTGTTGTTAGAGAGACCGGCAATAGGACTGGCGGTGTCGGTCTCTCCTAGCTGGCGGTGCAGGTGAGGGTGGGTGTGGAGTTGGTGCCGTTCCAGGAGCCGTTGAATCCGAAGCTGGTGGTGCCGTTGGCGCTCACGGAGCCGTTGTAACTGGCGTTCGAGGCGGTGACCGACGATCCACTCGAGGTTATCGACGCGTTCCAGGAGCTGGTGATGCTCTGGCCGTTGGGCCAGGTCCAGCTCACGGTCCACCTGGAGATGGCGGCGTTGCCGGCCCGGACGGTGACCTCGGCGCCGAAGCCGCCGGACCACTCGTTGGTCTTCCGGTAGGTGGCGGTGCAGGCGCCGTTGCCGGTGGGCGGCGGGGTGGTCGGCGGCGGGGTGGTCGGGGGCGGGGTGGTCGGGGGCGGGGTGGTCGGCGGCGGGGTGCCGCCGCCGCCGAACGTCACGTCACTGCAGATGTAGTACGGCTGGTCGAGGTGCGCCGCCTGCCAGATCGTGTAGACGACGTGCCGTCCGGTGCGGTTACCCGCGTTCACCTGAGCCTCGTAGAGCCCGGTGGTCGGGTAGCTGCCGGTGCGGAGCACCAGTTCCAGGTTGTTCCAGGTGAGGGGTTGGGTGGTCGGATCGAAGCCCTGCCTGGTGATGTAGATCAGCATGTAGTCGGCACCGTGTCGGGCGCCGTCGGTCAGCGTCAGGGTGAAGTTGTTCGGCATCGGCTTCGCGGTCCACGCGCCGACCGTGTCCAGCGACGCGTACAGGCCACCCTGGGTGCGGCCGCCGCTGCACAGCTGTCCGTTCGGGACGGCGGCCTGGTGGTTGCCGCCGACGTTCTCGCGGTACAGGCCGTTCCAGTTCCACATGGTGTTCGGGTTGGCCTGCCAGGCCTGCCAGCACATCGGGTCGGTCTGGGCCATGGTGGGGTTGAGGTGGTCGGAACCCCAGCGTTCCCAGCACCCGTAGTTGCGGGACGGCGGGTTGGTCACGGAACCGTGCGCCGAGGCCGGGCCGGCCTGGTTGACCACGACCATCGTGAACGAGGCGAGGAGGACGGTGACCGCGCCCAGTCCCAGACGGCGTGCTGTTCTTGAGAATTTCATCGATGCTCCAGTTGATCCGCCGACGCCGGTGTCGCTCGCCGGGATGCCCGGTCCCGGGGAGGAGTACGCGTCGATCGATTCGGACGATCTCGATGCAGGCAGGATGTCGGCCTGCGACGGCTTGGCGGCTCCCGACAGAGATAGTAATAGAGGCATCCATCAATGTAAATCGTTATCGATGTGGCGGTGGCCCGCGCTTCGGCGTCCGGGCGTCCGGCCCGCTCCTCGTCGCGGGCCGGCTGAGGAAGCGCGGTCGCTCACCCAGCGACGATCTCGGCGACCACCTTGGGTGCCCAGCATCCTTCGCCGCAGGTGTCCGCGTGCAGCGCAAGGATGCGGGTGCCCGGTAGCTGTGCGGCTAGCGCTAGCGCGCTCCCGTGCCACCGTCGAGGGCGCGACGGCACTCTGGGCCAGTCGCCGCTGGCGGGTCAGCCGTTGCCACAGCCCGAGCGGGGGGTGCCAGGGCGGTACCGGCCGGCGCCTCCTCGACGGCCAGCGTGCCGCCGGTCAGCCGCCCCGGGTGGTCCACGGCGTCCAGCGTTCGTGGCCGGGTTCGCCGCGTACGGACGACGTTCCCGGGCCATGGCGAACAGCGGGGCGCGGCGGGCGGTGCCCGCCGGCCGTGGGTCCGGTCGACGGGCACCGTGGCGGGTGTGGTTGTCAGGCGCCGCAGCAGCCCTGGCTGGTCGGCGGGCTGCCGAGGCTGACGAGGTTCAGCGGTGGGGAAAGCAGGCCACCGGAGATGCCGGTGGCGAGTCCCTTGCCGGCCGGCTCCGGGGCCGTGCCGCAGCAGTCGTCGCCGGTGGCGGATTCGTCGGGGTTGCTGTTGCAGACGCCGGTCTCCGGCAGATCGAGTTGGACGTCGCGGGCGGCGGTCCAGTCGCCGGCCAGGGCAGCGACGACGGAGCGGACCTGTTCGTAGCCGGTGGCCATGAGGAAGGTGGGCGCCCGGCCGTAGCTCTTCATCCCGACGGCGTAGTAGCCGGGCTCGGGATGGGCGAGTTCGTCGACGCCGTGCGGGGGCACGGTGCCGCAGGAGTGCTCGTTCGGGTCGATCAGGGGGGCGAGGGCGCGGGTCGCACCCATGACCGGGTCGAGGTCCAGGCGCAGCTCGGCGGCGATGGCGTGGTCGGGCCGGAAACCGGTGGCGGCGACGATCCGGTCCACCAGGACCCGATCTTCGGTGCCGTCGACGCCTCGGACGATCACCGCCACCGGGCCTCCGGCCGGATCGATCGCGTGTACGGAGAAGCCGGTCAGCAGGCGGATGCGACCGGCGTCGACGTGCTCGCGCAGGCGGAGCCGAGCGCGCCGCGGGCGGGCAGGGCGTCGGCCTCCCCGCCGCCGTAGGTGCGCGTCGGTGACGTGGAACGGATCGCCCAGGTCACTTCGGTACCGGGTTCCTGGGTGGCGAGATCGGCGAGGGAGAGCAGGGTGTTGGCGGCGGAGTGGCCGGCGCCGACGACGAGCGTGTGCCGGCCCGCGAAGCGGTCCCGGTCGGCGCCGAGCACGTCCGGCAGCGCGTGCTCCAGGTGGGCGGCGGCGTCCGACTCACCGCGGGCGGGCAGGCCGGAGGCGCCGAGGACGTTCGGGGTGTGCCAGGTGCCGGAGGCGTCGATGACAGCGCGGGCGAGGAGTTCCTGGCCGTCGGCGAGGCGGATCAGGAAGGGGGCGTGCTCTCGGCCGGCGGTGCGCAGTCGGTCGTAGCCGAGCCGGCTGATCGCCTCGACCCTGGCGCCGTAGCGCAGATGTGGCTTGAGTTGCGGCAGGTCCGCGAGGGGCTGGAGATATCCGTCGGCGAGGTCGGCGCCGGTGGGCAGGGCGTCGAGATCGGGGGCGACCCAGCCGGCGTCGTCGAGGAGCCGGCGGGCGGCCGGGTCGATGTCGTACCGCCAGGGTGAGAAGACGCGGACGTGGGCCCACTGCCGGACGGCGGCGCCCGGGGCGGCGCCGGCTTCGAGGACGGTGTAGGGCAGGCCGCGCTCGTGCAGGTGGGCGGCGGCGGCGAGGCCGACCGGCCCGGCGCCGATGACGGCGACGGGCAGCTGGTCCAGGTCACTCATCACAACTCCTTGTCTCGATGCTTCTCGAAACAGAGAGTTGCACGCTGGTTAGACAACTGTCAACCTAGGGATATGTCGAGACAGGCGGAGCCACTTTCGGTCGTTGATCTCACGGCCGCCGCTGCGTGTTGCCCCCCGCTGGCACAGCAGCGGGTGCCGGGTGAGGTCGCCGCGGCGCTCGCGCCCGCGTTCAAGGCCCTCGGTGATCCGGTGCGACTGCAGTTGATGTCGATGATCGCCTCGGCGGCGGGCGGAGAGGTGTGCGTCTGCGATCTGACGCCGGCGTTCGATCTGACCGGGCCGACGATCTCGCATCACCTCAGGACGCTGCGCGAGGCGGGTCTGGTGGATGCCGAGCGGCGGGGCACCTGGGTCTACTACCGGGCCCGACCGCAGGTCCTGCGGCAACTCGCCGCGCTGCTGTCGGTCGAATCGACGTCCGCGCCACCCCCGTAGCCGGGCCGCCGATCGGCGCCGGCCGTGCGGGGCCGGGTTCGACCGGGCTCCCGGCCGCTGCCGCGTACCGGGGAATCCCACCGCCCGGGCCGGCGTTTCTCCGGTGTACGGCACGACGAGCCGAGCCGAGGAGAGACGGACATGAAGGTACGCAGCTCCCTACGGTCCCTGAAGCGGAAGCCAGGCTCGGCGGTGGTGCGCCGGCGTGGCCGGGTGGTCGTGGTGAACCGCCTCAACCCGCAGTGGAAGAGCCGCCAGGGCTGAACCAGTTCCGGACGATGGGCGCAGTCGCGAGGCGACCGCGCCCATCGTCATCGGGTGAGCCGAAACCGGCGCCGCGCCGACCCGAGGCGAGGGAACAGCCCGATCAAGCCGTCCGGTGGGCGGTCACCGACGTACGGTGAGGTCGTGCCGACGAAGAAGGTGCTCAGCAGCTCCGATCTCGACGACATCCGTCGCTCGGCGCTGAGCCGCAGCTGAACGCCAAGATGACCAGCGGGTTGCCGGGGCGACTGTTGCGGCGGCGGGAGGTCTCCCGCCGGGCATCGTTCCTGGAACTCTTCTTCGACCTGGCCTTCATCCTGGCGCTGAACCGGGTGTCCCGGGCGTTGGAGGAAGACCTCACCGCCGTCGGGGCATTCCGGACGGCACTGCTGCTGGCCGCCATCTGGTGGGTTTGGTTCGTGACCGCCTGGTCGACGGACTGGTTCGATCCGGGTACCCCGTTGATCATCGCGCTGCTGCTCTGGGTGATGTTCGGCGGGATGCTGATGGCAGCCGCGGCACCGACCGCGTACGCCGGGCACGCGCTGGTGTTCGCCGGCGCGTATGTCGCGATCCACCTGGGCCGGGCCGCGATGCTGCTGCCCGCCCTGCGCGGGCATCCGCTGCAACTGCGGACGCTGCGGGTGGCGATCTGGTTCGCCGCCTCCGGGGCGCTGTGGCTGGTGGGCGCGTTCGTCGAGCCGGCCCAGGTGATCCTCTGGACGGTGGCGGTGGTCATCGACCTGTCGATGGCGCGGCTGCGCTGGCCGACACCGGCGCTCGGTCGCAGCAACTGGGCGGACCTGCAGGTCATCGGGGAGCACCTGTCCGAGCGCTACCAGCAGATCTACATCATCGCGCTCGGCGAGTTGATCCTGACCGCGGGTATCACCTACAGCGGTCGCGGCTTCGACCCGCACCGCACCCTGGCGTTTGCGCTGGTGTTCGTCAGCGCGGTCAGCATCGGCCGGCTGTACCTGCTGCCGGGTGGGATGCGGCTGGGTGCCGTGATCGAGGCGATCGGGCCGACGGGAAGCCACCTCGCTCTGCTCGCCGGTTACCTGCACCTCGTGATGATCTCCGGTGTCGTGGCCATCTCGGTCGGCTCGCAGCTGATGATCGAGGATCCGTTCTCCCACCACCCGGCAGTGTTCGTGACGCTGGCTGCCGGGCCGGCCCTCTTCCTGGTCGGTTGGATCCTGCTCGCCGCGGCCGTCCATCGCCGGGTCTCCTGGCACCGCGCGTTGGGGCTGGTGGCGATCGTGGCTGGCGCGGTCGCCGGCCGGAACCTGCCGCTGCTCGGCTACTCCGCGATCGCCACCGGAATACTGATCCTGATAGCCCATGGCGACGCACTGGTCTCACGCGCGGCCCGCTCGAGATCACCGTCCCGCGACGGGTAGCCCGCAACTGCACCGCTTCACCGGCACCCGGTCCGGTCAGATCGCGCCGCCGTTGGCGTAGAGCACCTGGCCGTTGACCCAGCGGCCCGGCCCGGCGAGGAAGGCCACCAGTTCGGCGATGTCGTCGGGGGTGCCGAGGCGCTCCAGCGGCGGCTCGGCGGCAATCCGGGCCAGGGTCTGCTCGTCCTTGCCGTCGAGGAAGAGGCCGGTCGCGGTCGGTCCGGGAGCCACCGCGTTCACGGTCACGTCGCGACCGCGCAGCTCGCGGGCGAGGACCAGCGTGATCGCGGAGACCGCACCCTTGCTCGCCGCGTACCCGCTGTAGCCCGGCCGGGCGAAGCGGGTGAGTGAGCTGGAGAAGTTGATGATGGCGCCACCACGGCGGACCCGGCGGGCGGCCTGCTGGTCGACCGCGAACGTGCCACGCACGTTGACCCGCAGCAACTGGTCGAGCTGGTCGAGGTCGAGATCGGCGAGCGGAGCCAGGGCCATCATGCCGGCCGCGTGCACCACCACGTCGACGCCGCCGAACCGGCGTTCCGTGGCGTCGAAGAGGTCGGCCACCTCGGCCTGGTCGGCGACGTCCGCCGGGATCGCGACGGCGTCGCCGCCGGCCGCCCGGGCCGCCGCCACCGCAGCCTCGGCCTCGGTGTGGTTGCCCCGGTAGCTGACGACGATGGCATACCCGTCCGCCGCCAGCCGCTCTACCACCTGACGCCCGATGCCCCGGGAGCCACCGGTGACGACGGCGACCCGGCCGGGGGTGGTGGATGTGCTGTTCATGGTGCCTCCGGGCTCGATATTTGTGTACGCTGCGTCCATATAAACAACATGAAGACAGAGTGTCCGCATAACGGGAGGGTTAGTGACGCAGCTCACCCCAGATGCCGGGCCACCGCTGCGGCGCGGACGGGGCCGCCGTCCCGCCGGCCAGGTCCGCGCGGAGATCCTCACTGCCGCCGGGAACCTCCTCCTGGACGAGGGGATGGCCGGCTTCACCATCGAGAAGGTCGCGGCGCAGGCCGGGGCCAGCCGCATGACGATCTACAAGTGGTGGCCGTCCAAGGGCGCACTCGCCCTTGACGGCTACTTCAGCGTCGTCGCACCGGTGCTGGCCTTTCCCGACACCGGGGACATCGTCGCCGATTTGACCAACCAGCTCGTGTCCTTCGTCCACCTGCTGACCGACACCTCCGCCGGCCGGGTCGTCAGCCAGCTCATCGCGCAGTCCCAGACCGACCCGGACCTGTCCGCCGCCTTTCGCGAGCGCTACTCCGGCCCGCGCCGCGCCATCAGCGTCCAGGCGCTCGAGAAGGCGGTGGCCCGGGGGCAGCTGCGGGCGGACATCGATCCGGAGTCCGTCATCGACCAGCTCTGGGGCGCCTGTTACCACCGCCTGCTCATTCCCGACCAGCCGCTGACCGAGCAGTTCGTGGTGACGTTGGTCGACAACCTGATCCGCGGGCTGCGCTGACCGTGCGGATGGCGGTGCCCGACGCCGGGCCGGTGCCACGCCCCGATGCGGCACCCGCCGCCGCTGGCCGTGGCTGACCGCGCCGGATCGAAGATGGGACGCTGCGGTTGTCCGGACGGCTGGTTCGCCGTTCGTCATGCCCGGTGGAGGCGGATCTCGCCGCCCGGCAGGGCAATCACGAACGGGCGGCGGCGTTGTTCCGCGCGGCGGCGGACCGGGTGCCCGGCGAGGCCGAGCGTCGGGCGCTGCTCGGCCGGGCCCGGCCCAGGTAGCCGGGGCACGCGGTCCGGGTCGGCGGTGACGCCGACCTCTACGCCGACGTGCTGCTCCGTGGGCTCCGCGCCCAGCTGCCCGGGGCGGGTGCAGGCCGCCGCCCTTCGGTGGCGTCGAGGTAGTCGTGGAGGGCCCCGACCCTGACCTGATCAGGCGGCCGAGTCCGTGAGGAAGGACTCGACGGCGGTGCGGAAGGCGTCGGGCGCGTTCGGATGGATGTGGTGGCCGGTCGGGAGGGTCACCAGCCGGCCGGCGGGGATGCGGGCGGTCATCTCGGCCATCGCCTCCTGCGGCAGGTGGCTGGTCGGCCCACCGGCCAGAACCAGGGTCGGGACCGGGATCGCCGCCAGCGCCTCCCACCGGGCCGGATCGGGCGCGTTCAGCTCGGCCAGCACGAAGGGCCGGATCTCCCGGTCGTAGTACGGTGCCGAGTCCGGCAGGCCGGTGGGAATGGTGAAGCCGAGCGGCACCGGCGGCGGGCACTCCTCCAGGACCAGGGCGGCCACCCGCTGCGGTGCCAACTGGGTGGCCAGCAACGTGGCAACCCCGCCCAACGAGTGCCCGACCAGGACGACCCGGTCCAGCTGCCACCGGTCCAGCAGCGCCAGCAGGTCGTCGCGCAGGACGGTAAGCGAATAGGGCCCGACCCGGTCGCTGCGGCCCATGCCACGCAGGTCCGGCAGGTAGACGGTGCGGCGCTGGGCGAATGTCGGGGCCAGCGCGTCCCAGGTGGTGCCGTCGCCCCCGCCGCCGTGCAGCAACACCATCGGCGGTTCACCCACCGCGCCCGGCACGCCCTCGACGGTGCGGTACGCGAGCCATCCCCGACCCATCTCCATCCACCGGTACGACCGCATGTCCGAAGCGTACGGCGCTGGGCTCCACGACGACGCCCCGCGACGCGCCAGCAGGTCACGGAGTTCGCCGGCAACGGTGGGGGAAAAACCGCGTGGTTTCATGAGCCCATGGCCAACCCGGGGATTCTCTCCCTCGACGACGATCCGGCGGCCTCCCGCGCGGTCGCCCGGGACATCCGGCGGCGCTACGGCGACCGTTACCGGGTGGTCCGGGCAGCTTCCGGGCCGGAGGCGCTGCGCGAGGTCAAGCTCCGTGGCGAACAGGTGGCGCTGCTGCTGGCCGACTACCGGATGCCGGAAATGACCGGCATCGAGTTCCTGGAGGCCGCGATGGACCTGTTCCCCGCGGCCCGCCGGGTGCTGCTGACCGCGTACGCCGACACGGGCGAGGCGATCGACGCGATCAACCTGCGGAACTCGCCGGGCTGGTGGGCCTGACCGTCACCCCGGCGCCGGACTTCTACGACCTGGTGGTCGTCGGCGGTGGGCCGGCCGGGCTGGGTGCCGCCGTGTACGGGGCGTCGGAGGGGCTACGTACCGTCCTGGTGGAACGGCTGGCCACCGGCGGGCAGGCCGGGCAGAGCAGCCGGACCGACCGGGTGGCCGGTCCGCGGTCGGAGCACTCCGACCGCGGACCGGCGGTTCCGCTAACCGGTCACAGGCGTGCGCACTGGCCCGACGCCGGGCCCCGCACGGTGTTGGCCCGATCCTCGTTCACCGGCGCCGGGGTGTTACCCGAGCAGGCCAGCGGCCCGTTGATGGTGTTCGCGGCGACCACCACCGGCCGGCTGCCGGCGTTGCCGGTCACGCTGACCGGGCCACTGACGGTGAGCGTGTCGACCCGCACCCCACCGAGGTTGGCGACGAGCGACACCGGACCGTTGACCTTGCTCTTGCTGATCTTCAGGTCGCCGGTGGCGCCGGCCACCGTGACCGGACCCGACACCGTGGCGTCCGACAGCTCGAACAGCACCGGACGGGTGGCGGAGACCGGACCCCGGATGGTGCCACCGGTGACCCGCAGCGAGGCGCCCGCGCCGATCGATACCGGACCGGAGATGGTGGCGTTCTCCACGCAGGTCAGGCCGGTGGTGACGATCAGCGGCCTGTTGTGTCGGCCGGTGATCGTCGTGGTGCACTGCGGCCCGCCCTGGCCGACGGTCGACCGCGGCTCGGTGTCCGCCGTGACCGGCGAGTTCGCCGAGAAGTAGCTCACCAGCATGGTGAGGTCGTTGTCCCCGGTGGTCACCGGATCGGTGCCCTCGGCGAGGGTGGTGAAGTTGTCGCCACCCGCGGCGAGGAACGAGTTCACCGTCACCCGGTAGCTGCCCGCCGGTTCGATCGGCGTGCCGTCCAACTGCATCGAGGTGATCCGCGAGCCCTGGGCGGCCTGTGGGTCGTACGTGTAGCTGAAGCCGTCCGACACGCCCAACCACAGCACCGGACGGGACGCGCCCGCCGGCTGCCACTGCTCCTCCAGCACCTGCTTGATCTGGGCGCCGGTGTAGGTCCTGGTGATCATGTCGTTCGCGAACGGCTGGACGGCGAACGCCTCGGCGTAGGTCACCGTGCCGTCGGTCCCGTACAGCAGGTCGGCCCGTAGCCCGCCCGGGTTCATGAACGCGATCTGCGCCCCGCCCCGGCCGGCGTCACTGGTGCCGGCAAGCTGCACGTCGGCGATGAAGTTACCCAGCACCGACTCCTTGCCCCGGTCCTCGTTGCCGTCGGTGTAGGCCCGCCGGATGTCCGCGGTGATCTCACCCAGCTGCTGCTGGCCCAGCTCCGCGGCCCTCTCCTTGGCCATGGCCACGATCTCGGCGACCGCCGGGTCCTGTGGCGCGCCGACCACGTCGACCAGCGACGCATCGGCGGAGGTGACAGCCCCCGCCTCCGGGTCGAAGGTCAGCGTGACCTTGCCCAGGCGCTTGCCGTAGTCCTCGGCCTGGACGATCGGACGCAGCTTGTCCGTGCCCGGAACCGGGACCTCGAAGGCGTACGGCTGGTGGGTGTGCCCGCTGAAGATCACGTCGACGGTGGCGTCGGCCCGGGTGAACTTGCCGAAGACCGGGTCGTTCGCCAACGCCTCGGGGGAGTCGATGTGCTCCGTCGCGGCACCCTCGTGCGCGAGCAGCACCACCACGTCGGCCTCGCCGTTGTCCGGATTGCCGTCCTTGAGCTGACCGGCGACGAGGTTGGCCTCGACCACCGGGTCGCGGAAGGTCAGGCCCGCGATGCCGTCCGGGCTGACCAGTGATCCGGTCTGCTCGGTGACCACGCCGATGAAACCGACCCGGACCCCGCCGATGGTGTCGACCGAGTACGCCGGCAGCGCCCGGGTGTCACCCCGGTACACGTTGGCACCCAGGTACGGGAAGTCGGCCCGGTCGGCCACCCGGCCGGTCAGGTCCGCCATGCCCTTGTCGAACTCGTGGTTGCCCACCGCCGACACGAGCAGGCCGGCCTCGTTCAACGCGTCGATCGTCGGGTTGTCGTCGTCGATCGCCGAGATGAAGGTGGACGCGCCGATGTTGTCACCGGCGGACACGAACGCGGTGTTCGGATTTTCCGCCCGCAGCTGACCCACCAGGCCGGCGACCTGGGCGGCACCGCCGACCGGCTGACCGTCCACCGTGGCCGGTGACTCCAGTCGGCCGTGGAAGTCGTTGATGCTCAGCAGTTGCAGGTCCACCGGATTCGGCCCGGTGCTGATCCCCACCACCAGCGGGTTGTGGTCGCTGGCCCGGTACGGGTCCGCCGCGAAGAACTCGGGCAGGCCGTTGTACTGGAAGGCGTACGACTCGACCGCGTTGATCTGCCACACGTCGACCCCGGTCACCCGGGCCGCCAGCGACGGCGAGGCGACCGCGTGGTCGAGCGAGCCGGACTCACCATTGAAGACGTAGCTCGTCCGGCCGGTGTCGTTGAGGTTGAGGTACTGCTCGTCGTAGAGGGCCTGCATCGGGTCCTCGTGGGTGTACGCGTTGAAGTCACCCAGCAGCAGCACGTCGGAGGTGCCGCTGTCGGCCTTCACCTGGTCGACGAACGCGGCCAGCGCCCGGGCCTGCCGGACCCGGTCGCCGTTCCAGCTACCCTGCCCGTCCCCGGCGTCGGCGTTGTCGCCGGTGCCGGCGCCGCTCTTGGACTTGAAGTGGTTGGCGACCACGACGAAGTCGACCGGGCCGGCGGTGAACGCCTGCGCGATCGGCTCGCGGGCGTTGAACCAGACCGTCTCGTCATTGACCGAGCGCGACGGACCCTTCGGCTGGGCCTTCGCCGGCTTGAAGATGATCGCCGTGGTGATGACGTCCTGCTCTGCCGCGCCGGGCAGCTCGGCCGGAGTGCGGACGTAGTCCCAGGTGCCTGCGCCGTCGGCGGTGTTCAGGGCGGCGACAAGTCGCTTGAGTGCCTGCTGCGGGTCCTCGGCGTTGAACCGCACCGAGTTCTCGATCTCCTCAAGCGCGACCACGTCGGCGTCCAGCGCGGTGATCGCCGAGACGATCTTCGCCTCCTGCTTGGCCAGCGCGGCCTCGTCGGCGGCGCCGCGTGCGTCCCCACCGAAGTGCACGAAGTAGTTCAGCACGTTGAAGCTGGCCACCCGCAGATCGCCGCCGACGTCGACCGGCGCGGCGGTACGCGGGTTGGTGACCTTGAAGGTGGTCCGGGCGGCCGGCGGGGTGTCCGCGTCGACCGGGAGGGTCGGCTGCAGACGCCACTCGTTGAAGCCGTACGAGAGCACCGATGATCCGAACGCCTCCACCGAGTCGCCGACCCGCAGCGGGTTCGCCGGGGAGACGTACGGCGGCAGCAGCCCGGCCGTGGCCAGGTTGGTGGTCCTGCCGTCATCGATCAGGAGCCGGCGCAGCCTGTTCTCGGCGGCCAGTTGCTGGGCGACCGTGGAGCCGGGCCGGGCCACGTCGGTCGGGGTCCGGGCCGGCTGGTCACCCGCGGCGAGCACCACCTCGCCGTACCGGTTGGTGTTGTAGACCTCGGAGACGGCGTACTGGCCGACGGGCGCCACCAGCATCGACTCCACCGACTCGCGGGCCGCCTCGTCCAGCGGCAGCTCGACCGGGACCGGCGCGGGCAGCGGCACGTCCTGCGCACAGACCTGGACGTCGCCCCTGGCGGCAATGGTGACCTGGGTGAGCCCGTTGTACTCGCTCGCGGTGCCGCTGACCCGGATCCGGTCGCCGATCGCGACGGACGGGTGGTTGGCGGTGTTGGTGGTCAGGTAGACGAAGATGCCGTCCGAGGCGGTACCGCCCGCGACGGCGCGGTCCCCGCCGCTGCCCGCCGTCTGCACGTACACCCCGTTGTAGCCACCGGTGCGGTGGTCGGCGGTGACGATGCCCTCGACGGTCACCCGGGTGCCCGCCACCGGTGTGGCGTTGCCGGTGCCCTGGACCTCGGCGATGGTGTGGTCCACAGTGACCGTGCAGCCGGTCGGGTCGGGATCGGGATCGGGATCGGGGGTGCCGTTGCGGACACCGAAGCTGTGCGGCGCCGCGGTCTGCCAGTTGCCGTCGACCCGTTGCAAAGAGTGGCCAACCGGAGTCGAGGCGGTTTCCTGCGCGCCCAGGGCGGCGCCGGTCCGGCCGTTCGCCGGCCCGCCGACCGCGGTGAAGGTCCCCTCGTAGCTGAGGAACTCCGCGACGTCGCCGCCGGGCGCGACGAGCGCGATGCCGTCGGGCGCACCGTTCTGGATGCCGTTCGTCGGGTACGACTCGACGACCACGCCCGCCGCCGGAACCACGCCGCTCAGCGTCCTGGTGCTGTAGGCCGTGCCGTTGGCGCCGTTGTAGAGGACGATCTGCCAGCCGGTCAGGTCGTACCCGGCCGGCGCCTCGACCTCGACCGCCTCACCCGTGTCCGTGCCGGCGTTGTCGTAGTGGATCTCACTGATGAACGGCGTCGTCGACGCCGGCTCGGCGACGGCGGCGGTGCCGCTGGACAGGGTCAGCGCGGCGGCGGTGACCAGTACGCCCGGGATCGTGACTAGTCGTGTGCTTCTTGTTCGCAACATGTAAGCGGCCTCCGAGGGAGTAGACCGCTGGAGGATAAGCGGCAGCGGTGTCCAGGCGGGAGCCACCGGGTGTACCTAAACCGGCATTCGTCGCGACGAGCGGATGTCCGGCCGGCGGTTCAGCTGCCCCGGGCCACCGGGCCGATCAGGTGCCGCTCGGTGCCGGTCATGCTGAGCATCACCCACTGCACCTTGCCCTTGGTGATCAGACCGACCATCTCCGGGTGCAGCTGGGTGAACCAGTTCTGCACGCTGACCAGCCCGAGGGCGGTCGCGGCCGTGGCCGCCTCGGCGGCGGTGAGCCGCTGGAGCAGCACGATGTCGCTGCGTACCAGCACCTCGACGTCCCAGCCGGCCAGATCGTCGCGGACGACCAGGGTGGCCCGCCAGGGTGCGCTGAGACTGGTGTCCGCGCCGGCCACCGGGCCGGTGTCGATCACCACGAGCTGAGGTTCGGTCGGGGTGGCCGGGACCGGGGGAGCGACCCCGGGCGGCAGGAAGGAGGCGATCTCCCGGCCGATGACGCAGCGCCGCAGGTAGGCGTCCCACTCCTGTTCCCGGGCGGTCTGGATGAACAGCCGGGTGCCCAGCGCCAGGGACCGGAAGGCGAGCAGTTCGGCCGCGCGTACCCCGCCGGTCAGCATCAGCCGGGTCGGCTCGGCCCGGAACATCCGCAGCCCCACCGGCTCCTGCTGCCGGTTGCGGCCGACCACCAGGCCGCCACCCCCGGCGACCAGGTTCAGCCCGGCGACGGTGGCCCCGTCGGCGACGTGCAAGCCCATCCGGCTGGCGGGAAAACCGACGCTGTTCACCGCAGGAAGCCTCCGAACGGCAGGGTGGCGGCCACACCGTGGGCGTGCTCGCCGTCGAGTCGTTGCAGGCGACCGCCGTGACCGCGGATCGCCTCGTCGAGCGCCCGATCGGCGGCGGCGAGTGCGGCGGCGTCGGCTCCGATGAGCCGGAACGCCACCTCCACCACGGCGTCGTCGACACCGGGCCGATCGTTCTCCCGCGCGACCGCGATGGACACCACGCCGGCCGCGGCGGGCAACCCGCGCAGCAGTGGGTCCACCTCCCACGGCTGACCGGGCCAGGCGCGCAGGCGGTAGCAGCTCTGTGGGGTGCCCTGGGCCGACCAGCTCCGCCAGTTCTCCCGGGCCAGCGGCCGATCCGCACCCATCACCGGGCCCAAGGTGAGGTGGGCCAGGTGTGCGACGGCCGCGAGCACCTCGTCCCGGTTGAGCAGGCGGGCGGACGCCCGATCCTGGCGTAGTTGACGGCGGGTCCGGCGGATCGCCGCGGTGAGCGCC
Source organism: Micromonospora tarapacensis (assembly GCF_019697375.1). NCBI lineage: Bacteria > Bacillati > Actinomycetota > Actinomycetes > Micromonosporales > Micromonosporaceae > Micromonospora > Micromonospora tarapacensis. Next base: position 5,601,175 of record NZ_JAHCDI010000004.1, read on the forward strand.
GGACGCAGGTCGCGGTCGGCGTGGAAGTCCGTCGTACGCGGAGCCTGGAGCACCACCCACGCCTGCCGGCTCGCGGGCACCACCCCGTTGGTCAGTTCGCGGTATGCCCGGTCCACGGCCGCCGAGCGGGCGCGCGGCGCCGGGGTGACCTGGACCAGCACCTGCACCGTCACGGCCGGCGTCTTCGCGTCGGCGGCGGGCAGCAGCGACACCGCCGACGGCAGGGCCTGCGGCGCGCCCATCAACAGGGCGCCCTCGGTCGGGTCGACCTCCAGCACCGCGCTGAGCCCGCTCCGGTGGGTCAGCAGCACGGCCGGCTGGTCGTCGATCTCGACCTGATCCAGCTCGACGCTGCTCTCCAGATGGGTCAGCAGTTGCCAGGCGGCATCGGGCCCCGTTGCGGCAAGCTGGCGGCGTCGCCCCCGGTAGGCCCACCAGACGGCCAGCCACTGGTGGAGCCACCGCCCCCGGTGTCGCAGCGCCGTCGGTGCGAGCAGCAGCACCACGCCGACGGCCACGGCGACCGTCAGCGGCGCGCCGTGCGGGGTGGCCGCCAGGACCGCTGCCGCGCCGGCCTGCCAGGCCACGAGTTGGGCGACGTGGATGCCGGCGATCCGGAGCTGCCGCCGGTGCGGGCGTACGGCCGGGTTCGCCGCGGCGGCCTCCGCCGCGGGCTGGGCCTGAGCCGCGGGTTGCGCCTGCGGCGCGGGCCGGACCTGCGCGGCACGGGCGACGGGCACCGGTGCTGCGCTCGGTGCCGCGGCGGCGACCTGGCTGGTGTACGCGGTGCCGACGGTGGCCCGTCCCGGTCCGCGCTGGGCAGCCCAGCTGTGCCCCGGCCCGGTCCCGCCCAGCGTCGGAGCCGGCACGCCGGCCTGCTGCGGTGGCTGCACCGTCCGTTGCTGCGGCGCGGGTGCCGTCCCCTGGTGCTGCTGCCAAGCCGGCTCGCCCGGCTGGGCCGCACCCGGATGCGTCACCGTACGTCCCTCTCTGACCGGCGCGGCATCGTCAACGTCCGATCGCCGCACGCACGTCGGCGACGGTCACCGTACGCAGCTCGTCGAGGCTGGGGCGCTGGCCGGACTGCCGTAGCCGCTGTGCCTGCGCCTTGCGGACACCCTCGAACAGCTTGCGGGCCTCGCGGGCGTTGCCGAAGTTCTGGTCCCGCTCGACGGTGCCGAAATGCTCCCGGAGCACCTCGGAGACGCCGTCGGCGAGCAGATACTCGTCACCGCCGGCCATCCGCTCCACGATGACGACAAGTTGCTCGGGCGAGTAGTTGCCGAACTCGACGGTCTTGGCGAATCGGGAGGCCAGACCGGGATTGGCGTCGAGGAACTGCACCATCTCGCCGGTGTAGCCGGCGGCGATCACCGCGACCTCGTCACGGTGGTCCTCCATCAGCTTGACAAGCGTGTCGATGGCTTCCTGGCCGAAGTCCCCCCCGCTGCCGGAGGCGCGCGACAGGGTGTACGCCTCGTCGACGAAGAGGACGCCACCGCGCGCCTGCTCGAACGCTGCCGCGGTCTTCTCGGCGGTGTGGCCGATGTACTGGCCGACCAGGTCACGCCGGGACACCTCGCGAAACGCGCCGCCGGGCAGCGCGCCCAACGCCGCCAGCAGGTCACCGTAGACGCGCGCCACGGTGGTCTTACCGGTGCCGGGGGCGCCCGCGAAGATCAGGTGGTGGCTGACCGTGCCGACCGGCAGGCCGGCAGTGCGCCGCCACTCGTTGACCTGGATCTCGTCGATGAGGGCCCGGACCTCGTCCTTCACCGACTCCAGGCCGACCATCGCGTCCAGCTCGGCAAGCAGCTTCTCCACCCGGGCGGTGTCCTGAACGGTGGCGGCGCGGGCGGCGTCGGCCCCGAAGGCGGCCTTCCGGTTGGCGGTGCCCGCCACGACGGTCGGGTTGGCGCCCTCGGCGACCTCGATCGCCGGCTGGGCGGTGTTCTCGGTGGTGCACTCCTCGACCGTGCCGTGGCAGCCACGGGCGAAGGAGACCGCGGGGCCACCGGTGTCGCGGATCCGGCAGCGGCGGAGCACCGGTGCGCTCTGGTGCACCACCGCCACCCCGGCGTGGGTGGTCTGGGAGATGTCGCAGGCTTCGATGATGGGCCGGCCGTACTGATAGACGTAGATGCCACGGTTGCCGCAGCGGGCCACCGTGCTCGTCCGGATCGTCGGTGCGGCACCGATCCGCACGATGATGCCGTCCTCGCTGAGATCGGTGAACTCGCACCCCTCGACGCTGCCCTCGGAATCCTCCACCACCAGGCCGTAGCGCCCACCAGCCACCCGGCAGCGAGTCAGCACGAACTCCGAGCGGCCGGTCACCTGGATCGCCGCGCCGAAGCCGGCGGTCAGCCCGCACCCGGTCATCGTGAGCTTCGCCCGGTCGGCCACCACGACCGGCGCGTCACCCGCCTTGAGGGCGAGGTCGCGCAGCTCCAGCCGCCCCGAGTTGCAGGAAACCGTCGGATACGTTCCGGCGGAGGCGTCGATGGTGACCGTGCCCGTGCCCTGCGCGGCGACCACGGTGACGTCGCGGTCGTTGACGAACAGCGCCTCGTGGTAGGTGCCGGGGCTGACCGACACGACGGTGCCGTCGCCGGCCACCGCCAGCGCGTCCCCGATGGACGGGAAGGCGCCGGGCTGGTCCGGGGAGACGAGAAGGGTGCGCGTCATGGCTCCGGCTCTGAACGGCAAAGAGGGCTGGACCCCGACGATATCCCAGCCCGACCACCCCACGTGAGCCCCAAAATGCGCCCCACCCCAAACTCGCCGATCATGCAGTTGTGGTAGGCGCCATCACCGCATTCGCGGCCTTTGTGGGGTGCCACAACTTCATGATCGGCGCAATGGGGACGGGGCCCGGTTCGCGGGGCGGATTGGTTAGGCTCGTCGGGGGAGCTTCGGCATTTGGGAGGACGGATGGCGCAGCTGCGGGTGCTGCCGCTGGCGGCCGGTGCGATGCTGGCCGAGGGCACCGTCCACACGCACACCTCGGTACGCGGCGACGTGGCACCGGACCTGCACCCGGTGATCCGGCGCTTCCTGCACGGGCTGCCCACCGCCCAACGCGAACGCTTCACCGGCTGGTGTGCCGAGCCGGTGCTGATCTCCGACCGGTTGTACGCCGCCGAAGCCGATGGCCCGCCGCTCGATCCCGCCCGCGCCCGCGCGTTGCTGTGGGGCGCAAAGATCCGGGTGACCGGAGTGCGCGAGGAGGGCGATCCGCGCCACGGCGCGGTCCAGGCACCCTGCCGCTCCTGCGCGGCCCTGCTCGACTGGTTCGGCATGGAGGCGCTGACGTGAGCGAACGCTTTCCACGCCCGGTGGCCGACGCCCTCGCCGCCGCCGGCTGGTCGCCCGGACGGCGCGACGAAGGCCGGGGCCGCGAGTGGGCGCTGCGGATCGCCGCCCACGCCGCGCCGGACGGCAGCCAGCACACCGTGACGGCCGCGGCGATCGAGGCGTACGCCGAGTTCGGTGGGTTGCGGATCCGCCCGCAGGACGAGGGCGAGCAGATCGCGCCGAGCGACGTCCACCTCGATCCGTTCCTGGTGCGACATTCCGTGGCGACGCTCGCCGAGCTGGCCGAGGCGACCGGAGCGCCACTCAGCCCGCTGGGCGAGGAGGGGAGCGGACGCGGCATCCTCGCCGTCGACGAGCAGGGCCGGGTGTTCGTGCTGGACCACACCGGGGACTGGTTCCTCGGCGGGAGTCTCGACGAGGCGCTCAGCACGCTGGTCCTCGGTCGCCATCCCCGGCGGGTACGCGCGGACGGCACCTGGTGACCGGCTGGCAGCCGAGCACGGCCACGGAACGCGCTCTGCTGACCGCCGTCGACGCCGACGACCGGGAGGGCTTCCTCACCGAACTCGCCAGCGGTCCACTGCTGGTGCCGGTGTCGGCCGGTGCGGCGGCGGGACGGGAACCGGCGGCCTGGCCGACGGGCAACCACGACGGGGTGACGCACGTGGTCGCGTACACCTCACCCGCGGCGATCGCCGCCGGCCTGCCCGGACAGTCGGTCAGCTACCGGGTGTCGGGGCTGGCCGACCTGGCCGTCGACTGGCCCGACGACGACTGGGTGCTGGCGATCGACGCCGGGCTGCCGATCGGCGTCCGGCTCACCGCCGACGAACTGCGCACGCTCGCCGCGCCGACCGTGGAGGCCGAGCGGCCACTGCGCGAGGCCATCCTGCGGCAGGACCCGGACGTCCTGATGTCCGTGCTGCTACGGGCCGAACTGGTGCTGCCGCTGAGGCCGGGCGGTCCGGCGACACGGGACCTGTCCGACCCGGAGTTCCCGTGGTGGACCCTCCCCGACGAGCAGGGCCGGGTCAGCCTGCCCGTGTTCACCTCGGAGGCGCGGCTGCGGCAGTCGCTCGGCGAACGGGATCTGGTGCTGGTCAGCAGCCTGCAGTTGACCGATCGCTGGCCGGACCTCTCCTGGCAGTTGCTGCTCAACCCGGAGACGCCGCTGGCCGCGGCGCTGCCCGGCGAGGCGCTGTTGACGTTGCGCGACTGGCTGGGCGAGCTGCGCGAGGTGGTCACCGAGGCGGCCGAGCAGGAGCAGCGCCGCCGCGAGACGGCCGCCTACGCCGACCCGTCGACGGTGGGCGTACCGGCGCAACGGCCGGCAACGGAACCCGCCGACGACGACGGACCCGACCCCGGCGTGCCGCTGCTGCTGCAACTGGTCATCCCGCACCGCTACCTGCCGTCCTACCTGGACGACGGCTACGACCGGGCGGCCGGGCTGGTGCACTCCTGGCACGGCCCGGGGCGGGACACCCCGATCCGGCTCTACCGGCGACTGGGACTGCTCGGTGCGGGCTCACCCTTCGAGGAGTCCGACGAGTGGGTGGCGGTGCTGCGCTGGCCGCCCGGCGAGGCCACGCCCGAACAGTGGGGCCAGGGTCGACCCCGGATGGAGTCGCTGGTCGTACCGGACGGCACCGAGCTGCGCTGCCTGCACCAGGACGGCCGCGACGAGTTGCTGGCCCGCTTCGACGCGACCGCCCGCCACTGGTCCCCGGCCTGACCGGCGGCACCGGCCTTGCGGACCGCGCCGCGCGGCGGCGGCCGGGCGGGTCAGCGGCGGCGGCCGGCGAACCAGGCGCGGGCCGGTGGGCTCTTGATCAGAGCGAGCGACATACCGGCGAGCCCACCCACGACCAGTGGCGTCACCATGGTCGGGTGGTAGCCCAGCTTGCCCTGCGCCAGCAGCGTGACGATGACGACGACGAAGAGTCCGAAGGTGAAACCCGCCGGCACGGCCAGTCCTGCCGCGCTGTCACCGGTCCAGGCCATGAGGATCCCGAGCGATGCGAGCAGGGCCACAAGCAGGGCGATCGCGAGCGCCCCCGCGCCGATGCCGACCACCAGGATCTTGCCGAGCCCGTCGCCCTCGGTGTGCAGCATCGCCCGGAAGAAGGCGATCCCGGCGATCAACCAGATGACGATCGCGGGCAGCATCAGCAGGATGGCGAGGGTTACGACGACCGGTCGCCGCCGCGGCGCCGGTGAGGATACGGCAGTCGGTGCCGTGGGCTGCATGGATCTCCTTCGACCGCGTTGGTCACTCCGCCGGGCGGCGCCAGGCCGCGTCGTCGGTCGGAGCGGGAGCGGCCGGCCCGTCAGGCGCGATCCGAGCTGGCTGTCCCGCGGCACCGGCGTTGGTGAACGCGGGCTCCGCCGCGGTGCTTGCCAGCCGGCGCCGACGTGCGCGACGGCGGAGCTTGACCACGGCCACCACCCCGCCGACGAGGATGGCGAGGATCGCGGCCCACACCAGCACCACGATCACGATTTCCTCGATATCAGGGCCGTCGCGCCCCGCGGCGCGGGCGGCGGCGAGCGGGTCGTCCAGGTCGGGCTCGCCGGTGGCCGCGGTGCGACTGCCGCGACCGTCGGGCTCGCCGGTCAGCGCCTCGCGCAGGTCGAGTACGCCCCAGCCGTAGTAGTCGTCGTGGCCGGGATCGCCGGCGTCTCTGCTCGTTTCGAGCAGGCGCTGGAACATCTGGTACGCGCTCAGGTCGGGGTACTCGGCCTTGATCAGGGCCATCGCACCGGAGACGATGGCGCTGCTCGTGCTGCTGCCGGTCGCGGTCCGGTACCGGCCGCCGGGGGCGGCTATCACGATGTCCTGGCCGGGCGCGGCGATGCTGACCGGTAGGTCCGGAGTCCCCGGCACGGACGCCTTCTCGCTGATGACGCCCTTGCGATCGATGCCGTTGACGGCGATGCTGCCGGGATGCGAGGCCGGGCTGCCGACCAGGATCTGATCCTCGTTGCCGGCGGAGGCGACCACGATCACGTCGTTCTGGTAGGCGCGCTCGACCGCCCGGTTCAACTCCTCGTTGAAGCTGCTGGACAGCGACACGTTGATCACGTCGGCGCCGGCGTCGATCGCCCAGTTGATGCCGGCGGCGAGCGCCGTCGGCGCGGTCACGGCGCTGCGTTCGCTCTTGATGGTCACCGGCAGGATCTTGGCCTTCGGCGCGATGCCGAGCACCCCGTCGCGGCCTGCGGGGCCGTGCCCGTGACCGGCGATCAGCGAGGCCATTCCGGTGCCGTGTCCCTGCCGGTCGACGCGGCCCTCGGTGTCGTCGTCGTAGAGGTCCATGCCGGGCAGGACATTTCCCCGCAGGTCGGGATGCGTCGCGTCGACCCCGGTGTCCACCACCGCCACGATGACGCCGTCACCCTGGGTGATCTTATGGAGTTCGGTCAGCTCCAGGGCCTTCACGTGCCACGAGTCGTCGCGGACGGCATCCGCCAGGGCGGGTGCGGCGGGCAGGGTGAGGGCGGCCAGCACGCTCGCGGTGACGAGCGCGGCAGCGGTAGCCGATCGGGTGAGGACACGCATGCCCGTCAACCTTCCTCTGTGGGTTGTCGCGTCGGACGGCCGGGGATGAACGGTAACCGCATGGTACGGACCGGACACCCAAGGTGGGGTGACCGGCCCGCTCCTGGTCAGGCTTGGCCGAGCGTTCTGCCCTGCTCGCCGGGCCGGTGTTCCGCGGGTGCCTCGACCACACCGGCGGCGGACGACTCGGTGACCCACAATTCGTCGTCACCGTCGCCGTACTCCCAGGTCTCCTGCTCCCCGTCGCGCGGGGCGCCCTTGCGCGGGACCGGCGTGGCCGGTCCGCCGCGTCGGCCGCCCAGCGACGGGGCCGGCCCGGTGGTGGGCGCCGGGCGGCCGGCGCCGGCTCCGGCACGCCCGCTCAGATCGGGTCGCGCACCGGCGGCCCTGGGCTTGGCGGCCGGCGGCTGGCCGGACCGGCCGGTCACCGGGGAACCCGCCCGGGGCGGGCCGCCCGGCGCGGCACCGCGCTGGCCGCCGAGGCTCGGCGGTGGCGCGGCCGGACGACGTCCCGGTGCGGCACCGGGGCGGGGTCCGGCGGTGGAGCCCGGCAGTCGCGGGCTCGACGGTGGCGGGTGGCCGGGGTGCCCGGCCGGGTTCCGGTGCCCGGCCGGCCCCGGCCGCCGCCAGGCGTCCCGGTGCCGGTGTTGCCGGGCAGGGTCGGGCGGTTCGGCGCGGAGCCGCGGCGGCCGCCGCCCGGCGCTCCGGACCCGCTGCCCGGGCCGCCGGCGCCGGGGAGCGTGGGACGGTTCGGCGCCGGGCCGCGCGGACCGCCGGAGCCCGGCAGGGTCGTCCGTGGCGCGTTCGGCCGCGCTCCCGGGTTCGGTGCGCTCCGGCCAGGGTGACCGGCCGTGGCCCGGGCCTGGTCACCGGCGGCACGGCCGGACCGGGCGTCGCCGGGGCGTTCGGTGCCGTGCTGACGGGCGGGGCGGTCGGCGGTGGGGCGACCGGCGCGGCAGCGCCGCCAGCGAGACCGACGCCCTCCGGGAGGTTGGCTGGCGGCGGGGCCGTCGGTCCGGGCGGTGTGGCGTCCAGGTCAGGTCGGGTTGGCAAATCCGCGCGGGGCGGCATGCTCGGCCGGTTCGGCCCGGCGACGGCCCCGGGTGCGCCCGGTGGGGGTGCTCCCGGAACGCCGGGGCCCGGCACGTTCCCGGGGGTGTTGATGACCGCGTCCGTCGGGCCCTTGAACTTGCCGCCGCGGGAGATGTTGGAGATGTACACGTCGATGTAGAGGTCGGCCAGCGGCTTGGCGATGTTCTTGGCGCGCTGGTGGAACTCGCTCTGCACGTCCTCGTACGACCTGCCGTCGTTCCCGTTGATGCCGGGCATCCAGTCGACGAGGTCGGGCGCCTGGAAGCCCTCGTCGTCCGACCGGCGCTCCCCCTGCCGGGTCTGTTCGGCCTGGTACTCCTGCCAGAGCGTCTTCATCTCCCGCTGGGCGGTCTCGATCTTGCTGGCGACCTGGTCCAGCCCGGTGGCGTTGTTGGTGGCCACGTCCTTCCACTCGTCGAGCGAGTGCAGCGTCGCGCCCACGCGGGACATGAAGACGCGTGCCGCGGGCGACTGCCACCGGGCGTCCAGCGAGTCGGCGTGCCGTTTGAGGTTGTCCCGGGTGGCCTGTAGCAGGCTGGCCGCCCGCCGCCACATGTCGGCGAGCGCCGTGGTCCGTTCGTCGCTCTCCTTGCGGACGTACTCCCACATCTGCTCGATGTTGACCGAGTCCCACGCCGTCGGCTCGTACGGCGTGGCCTGGGCGGCCCGCTCAGCCGCGTAGTCGTCCGACACGCCCGAGTACATCTGGTAGCTGTTCGGCTGCCAGCCGTAGTAGTCGCCGGTCATCCCCGCTCCTCAGTCCCGCCCGTGCCGCCCGTCAGCGAAGATCCGACTGGTCGAGCCGTAGCCCATCGCCGTGCATGTGCTCACCGTCGCCGTGGATCAGATAGGCCCCGGAGCCCTCGCCCACGACCTCGGCGCCGGCCCACTCGGGAGCCTCCTCGCTCTGGTCGCCGGTCGGGCACGAGTCCATGCCGTAGTAGGGGTTCATCGGCTCGGGGTTCAGCGCCGCCTCGGGCACCGCGTCCGTCGGGCTCTCCCCACTCTGCTCCCACTGCCCGCTCAGGGTGTCCTGGCCGTCGACGGCGAAGAACGCGTTGTACACGTCCTCGTTGGTGGCCTGGGCCAGCGCGTCTCCGGTGAGGTACTCGGCCGAGATGGACGTGGCGGCCACGCTCAACGTGGCGAGGCCCTTCATCACGTCGCCCATCAGGTGGGACACCGCCATGCGGCTCTCGTCGTGTCGGCCCCGGAAGAACGCGGCCTCCTTCAGCCCGCCGCCGCCGAACGGTGTCTGCACGGTCAGCATGGGCCGCAGGCCGTTGTCGAAGCTGGGCCGGAAGTTGGTCTCCAGCTCCTTCTGGATGGCCAGCGCGAAGTCCTTCAGCTGCTGGATGTCGACGTCGACCTGTTCGTCGACGAGCCACTCGTCACCCATGTCCGTCCCCCGATCGCTCACACGATGCCGGCGCGGCTGGTTCCTTCCTCGACGGGTCGGCGTCCGTGGCCGCGCAGCGTGAGTCCACTCTGGCCGACGGTAGCCGCATCGGGCAACCCCGAACCGCCTCACGAGCGCTGCGGAAGGTGCACCAACTGCACCAGCCGGGTGCCACCACGCCGGGACACCAGCCAGCCCCGGCCCGGTGGCAGCGGCCCGGGCCGGACGGTGCCGAGCAGCACCCCCTCGTCCCGGTTGCCGGACATCACGATGCCCGGCGTGCTGATCTCACGCAGCCGCATGAGCACCGGCTCGTACAGCGCCCGGCTCGCACCGCCGGTCCGCCGGGCGATGACCAGGTGCAGGCCGATGTCCCGGGCCTGGGGGAGGAATTCCAGCAACGGGGTCAGCGGGTTGCTGCCGGCGCCGGCCACCAGGTCGTAATCGTCGACCAGTACGTAGAGGTCCGGGCCCTTCCACCAGTCACGCGCCCGCAGCCGCTCGGCACTGATGTCGGGCGGCGGTAGCCGGTCCCGCATCACCGTGGCCACCTCGGTCACGATGCTCTCGGTGACCTGCGCCGTCGAGCCGTACCCGATCAGGTGCGGCGTGTCGATGTCGCCGAGCAGGCTACGCCGGTAGTCCACCAGGACCAGCCGCGCCTCGGTCAGCTCATGGCCGTCGACGATGGCCTGGGCCAGCGCCCGCAGGAAGGTGCTCTTGCCCGACTCACCGTCGCCGAACAGGATGAAGTGCGGGTCGGCGGCGAAGTCCAGGTGCACCGGCTGGAGGTCCACCTCGGCAATGCCGATCGGCACGCCGGGGCGTCCGGTGCTCGGCAGACTGCCGTACGGCACCACCGGCGGCAGCAGCCGGATCGGCGGGGCCCCGGGGCCCTGCCAGGCGGCGGCCAGATCGGTGACCAGCTTGCGCGCCCCCTCGGACAGGCTCTCCGCCTCCTGCGCGCCGTCCGCCCGTGGCAGCGCCGCCAGGAACTGCTGACCGGCCGGCGTGATGCCGCGACCCGGCGACTTCTCCGGCACGTTCATCGCGGCCCGGCGGTCCAGGTTGGAATCGCCGGCGTCGGCCAGCCGCAGTTCCAACCGGGTGCCGAAGACGTCCCGGACGGCCGGGCGCAGGTCCATCCAGCGGCCGGCGGTGACGATCAGGTGGATGCCGAAGGAGAGTCCCCGGTTGGCGATGTCGTTGACGGTGGGTTCGAGGTCTTCGAACTCGCTCCGCAGCGTCGCCCAGCCGTCGATGACCAGGAAGATGTCGCCGAACGGATCGTCATTGTGCTGGCCGTGCCGCCGAGCCCGCCGGTACTCGGTCATCGAGTCGACGCCGCGCTCGGCGAACCGCCGTTCCCGTTCGCCCATCAGCAGTTGCAGCTCGGCGACCGTACGCCGGACCAGGCCGGCGTCGAGGCGGGTCGCCACCGAGCCGACGTGCGGCAGGTCGCGCAGCGAGGAGAGCGCGCTGCTGCCCAGGTCGAGGCAGTACACCTGGGCCTCCCTGGGGGTGTGGGTCAGCGCCAGCGACGTGACGACCGTCCGCAGTACGGTGCTCTTGCCGCTCTGCGGGCCGCCGACGATGACCGCGTGGCCGGCCGAGCCGGCCAGGTCGAACCAGAGCACGTCCCGGCGTTGCTCGAAGGGCTTGTCGACGATGCCGACCGCCACCTGCAACTCGCCCAGCAGCCCGGCGTGCGCCACGGTCACCCCCCGGCTGGGATCCGCGGTCATCGGGGGCAGCAACTGGTCGAGCGTGGGCGGCTCGGCCAGCGGCGGCAGCCACACCTGGTGCGCCGGCTTGCCCCGACCCGCGAGCCGGCCGACGAGAATGTCCAGCACACTCTCGCCGATCCCGTCGACGGGCTCGGGCGCCTCCTCCTGCTTCGGTGCGCGGGTCACCGGCGGCGCGACGTAGGTGGTGCTGTACTCGCGTACCCGGTCCTCGCCGTCGCCGGCCGCGACCGCGGCGGCGGTCCTGCTGCGGTAGGTGCCGGAGACGTAGGCGGCCTTGAACCGCACCAGCGGCTCGGTGCCGAAGCGCAGGTAGCCGTGCCCCGGTGAGCGGGGCAGCTCGTACGCGTCGGTGGCACCGAGCACCACCCGGGACTCCATCGCGGAGAACGTCCGCAGGCCGATCCGGTACGACAGGTGGGTGTCGAGTCCCCGCAGTCGCCCCTCCTCCAGGCGCTGGCTCGCCAGCAGCAGATGCACGCCGAGCGACCGGCCGACCCGACCGATCTGGACGAACATGTCGATGAAGTCGGGCTTCGCGGTGAGCAGCTCGGAGAATTCGTCACAGATGATGAGCAGGCTCGGCAGCGGAGTCAGCGGGGCACCGGCCGCCCGGGCCTTCTCGTAGTCGCGCTGCGAGGCGTAGTTGCCCGCCGCGCGCAGCAACTCCTGCCGGCGCACCAGCTCGCCGTTTATGGAGTCGGTCATCCGGTCCACCAGGGGCAACTCGTCGGCCAGGTTTGTGATCACCGCGCTGGTGTGCGGCAGGCCGTCCAACCGGGTGAACGTGGCACCACCCTTGAAGTCGACCAGGACGAAGTTGAGGCTCTCCGACGAGTGCGAGGCCGCCAGCGCGAGCACCAGCGTGCGCAACAGCTCCGACTTGCCGGAACCGGTCGCGCCGATGAGCAGCCCGTGCGGGCCCATGCCGTCCTGCGCCGACTCCTTCAGATCCAGTTCCACCGGCCCGCCGTCGGTGCCCACCCCGATCGGCACCCGCAGCCGGTCGCGATTGGGGCGCGGTTGCCACGCCCGGTCGACGTCGAACTCGTACGGATCGCCGAGGTCGAGCAACTCGGCGAGGCCCAGCTCGGTGGTGAGCGGGGTGTCGCCGCTGCCCCGGGAGGCGGCCGACAGGCGCAGCGGGGCCAACTGCATGGCCATCGCCTCGATCTCCGCCACCTGGCACCCGTCGGCCCGACCGATCTCCGCCGGTCCGTCCACAGTGGTACTGCGCAGCCGGCGGTCCGTCGTGACGTCCAGCACCAGCCGCGCCCGGTCGAGTACGCGGGGCGCCGGGGTGGACAGGTCGAGCAGGGTGACACCCTCCACTCCGCCGTCGGTCATCAGATGGTCCGAACCGGCGGTGTCGCCACCGTCGATGACCACCAGCACGTGCGGCCCGCCGACGTGCGGTGCCCCACCTGAGGCGTTGAACCGGGGCCGGCTGGCCAGCACGTCGTCGAGCATTGCTTCCAGGCCGGTCACCGAGGGCGCCACCAGGCGCAGCTGACCGAGCGCGTCGGTGCGCGACGGGTGCAGGGCGTGCGGCAGCCACTTCGTCCACTCCCACTCGGCCCGCCGGTCCGGCGCCACGCAGATCGCGACGAGCATGTCGTCCGGCGCGTGGAACGCCGTGGCCTGGGCGAGAACCGCGCGGATCATCCCCCGGGCGGCGTCGGCGTCGCCGCGCAGGTGCACCCGGGCGAATCCGTTCAATGCCATGGTCACCGGCAGGTCCGGCACCTCGCCGTAGGTGGTCAGGAACCGGCGCAGCGCCAGCGCGCACATCGGCTCCAGCTTTTCCAGCGACGTGGCCGGCGGCGGCACCAGCGGCGTGGCCAGCTCCTGCGGCCCCAGCCCGATCCGCACGGTGGCGAAGTCCACGTCACCGCGTCGGCGCTCCCACAGCCGTGGGCCCAGCGGCAGCGACCAGAGACTGTCCGGATCGGGGTGCCGGTAGAAAGCGGCCTCGCGCTGCTTGCGGACCGTCTTGAGCACCCGGCGGCGCTGGCGGGACAGGTGGGACATGTACTCGCGGCGTTTCTGGAGCATCTCCTGCTTGCCCGGGCCGCCGGAGTTGTTGGTCAGCTGGGAGCCGAGCATGCCGATGGCAGAGAGCCCGAACAGCCCACCGGTGACGTAGCCGAGGGTCGAGCCGCCCCGGCCGGCGAACATCAGTGCCATCGCGAAGGATCCGGCGAGCATCGGCAGCATCATCATCATCTGCCCCCAGGCCTTGCCGCTGGGTGCGGGCACCTCGGGCGGTGCCTCCAGCAGGACCTCGCCGGAGGGATACTCCGGTTCCGGCTGCCGGGCGGGTCGTTTGACGACCACCGTGCTCACGTGACAGACCTCCGTCGCCTTTCGCGGGTCTGGTGCGCGCCGCGGTGAACCGCCCCCGCGTCACCGGCACATGGTAGGTAGCCTTTGCCCGTCAGGACAGTGGCGGGCCGCCGGCCCGCTCCTCGTACCGAGGGGTCGTCAGTGGTCACCCAGGCCGGAACCGGACTCGCGCGTATCGCCGTCGTCGCACCCAGCCGCCGGCTGGATCTCGCCCTGCCCGAGCATCTGCCGCTCGTCGGGCTGCTCCCCGCTGTGCTTCGTCAGGCCGACGAGGAACCGTCGGACGGCACCAGCCACGGCGGCTGGATGCTGCGGCGCGGCGACGGCAGTGCCATCGACCTGGCCCGTACGCTCGCCGCCCAGAACGTCCGCGACGGCGAGACGCTGCACCTGGTGCCGCGGCGCACCGAGTGGCCGGAGCTGACGTACGACGACCTGATGGAGGCCGTCGCCGACGGCGCCCGGCGGCGCGGCGTGACCTGGACTCCCTTCGCGACCCGGCTGACCGGCCTGATCGTGGCCGGGGTGCTGTTGCTGCTCGGCCTCGTCGTGATCGTCACCTCCAGCGAGCCCGGCTGGCTCGGTGGGGTGGTCGCCCTTGGCGCGGCCGGGATGCTGCTGATCTGCGGGATCGTGCTGTCCCGGGCGATGGCCGACTCCCTTGCCGGCGCCGTCGTCGCCGCCGCCGGCCTGCCCTACGCCTTCGTCGGCGGCGTGCTGGTGATCGGCACGGGCGAGTCCGTGTGGGCACTGGGCGCCCCGCACGTGCTGCTCGGGTCCGCCGTACTGCTGCTCTCCGGGCTGTTCGGTCTGCTCGGCGTGGGCGATGCGACGCGGGTCTTCGTAGCCGCCGTCTTCGTCGGGTGCTGGGGCATGGTGGGCGGGCTGCTCGCCCTCGGCACCATGGACGCCGCACAGGGCACCGCGATCGTGGTCGGCGCGGTGACTCTCCTGCTGCCGGCCATGCCGCTGCTCTCCGTCCGGCTCGGGAAGATGCCGATGCCGGCGTTGCCGCGTACCGCCGAGGACCTGCTGCGCGACGAGCCGCAGCCGAAGCGGGAGGTGGTCTACCAGGCCACCGCCCGTGCCGACGAGGTGTTCACCGGCATGATCTTCGGCTCGTTCGTCGTGGCCATCGGCTGCCTGGTCGTGCTCAGTGCGACCGGCACGCTCTCCGCGCTGCTGCTCGCCGGGATCATCTCGCTGGGCTACCTGCTGCGGGCCCGACTGGTGTCGACGGTCCGGCACCGGGTGCCGATGCTCGCCGTCGGTCTGGTTGGTCTCGGCCTGCTGCCGCTGGTCGGTGCAGCCGATGCGTCGACCGCGACCCGGGTGCTGGCCGTGCTGCCGGTGGCACTGGTCTCGGCCGCGATCTCGGCCGCCGCCGGGCTCGCCTACAGCCGGCGCGCCCCGTCGCCCCGGCTCGCCCGGCTCGGCGACATGCTCGACATCCTGCTCCAACTCGCCGTGGTGCCGGTGGCGTGCAGTGTCCTGGGGCTGTACGCGTTCATGCGCGCCATCAACGGCTGACCGGCCGCGTCACCAGTCGCGGTCGCCGGCTTCGGCCAGCGCGTCGCCACGGATCAGCTTGACGATGGCGGAGTCGATGTCGGCGCCGACGAAGAAGTCTTCGGCCCAGTGCAGCAAGAAGACCCGCCCCTGGGCGTCGGCGACGAGTTCGGACGGGCCGTCCTCGTTGTTGCCGATCGGGTAGACCGGGTTGTCGTACTCCTCGGCGAAGGCCCGGGCCGCCTCGGTCACCACCCCGCCCTCCGTCGGGTGGAGGTAGCTGGAGAAACCACCGCCCAGCCTGCCGTCCCGGCCGAACTGCGGCAACTGCAGGCCGCCGAACTCGACCAGTGCGGCCCGGGCGGCGGGCGGGCACTCCAGGCCGGCCAACTCGTCGGCGAAGCGGACCATCCAGTGTTCGACCGACGCGGTCCGGTCGCGGCCCGGGAACCATCCGGCCTCGTCCAGCACGTACCGCACGTCCGGCGGGAAGCGCCCCTCGGCGGCCTGGCGCTGCGCATACCGCTCGGCGATCAGCTGCCAGGGCAGCGAAGGCCACTGGGACACCTCACCCGAATCCCGGTCGATGACTGCCCGCGGGTATCCCGTCGCCGGCGGCGGAACTGGCGGTCCGTTGCCAGCTGGTGCGGCCGGTTCGGCCAGGCAGGCGACGTAGCCGAGGTCGAACTCGAACAGCGTCACGTCGAGCACGGGTGGCCGGCGCTCGCCGGCCCACCCGCGGGCGATGGCCAGGGCCTCGTCGCGACTGATCATCGAAGGACTCCTCGGCTGCCGTGGTCGGTTCCGCCGGCCGACGCCAGGTGCGGGCACCGGGCGGCTCGACGCCGTGCCTATGGTAGGCACCGCGGTCCGGTGTTCGTGACCGTGCCGGCGTACGCCAGGGGAGGGTGCCATGCCGTCGCGGCGCGACCAGGTCCAGTCGTACCAGTTCTTCGTGCAACGGATGACCTCCGCGCTCGTGGCGCGCGAGCCCGATCCGGAGGCGGCGCCGTTCCGCCGGCTCGGTGGCGCCGGTTTCGCCAGCGTGATGGTGGCGGTGCTCTGCCTGGCGGCGGTCGGGGTGTACGGCCTGCTGCGTCCCGGCGGGGCCACCAAGTGGAAGGAGAGCGGCGGGGTCATCCTGGAGAAGGAGACCGGCACCCGCTACCTGTACCGGGAGGGTCGCCTGCACCCGGTGCTCAACTACGCCTCTGCCCTGCTGGCCATGGAGTCCGCCGCGCCGACGGTCTCGGTCTCCCGCAACTCGCTGGTCGGTACGCCGCGTGGCCCCCGCATCGGCATCCCGTTCGCGCCGGACGCGCTGCCGCCGGCCAACCGGATCCTGGACGGGCCATGGACCCTGTGCACCCAGCCGGCCCGGGACGCCGCCGGTGGGATCGTCGCCACCACGGTGCTCACCGTCGGACGGGCACCGGACGGCGGGCGGGAGCCGGGTGACGCCGGCCTGCTGGTCCGCGACCGTAAGACCAACCGGCTGCACCTGGTCTGGCGGGACCACCGGTACGAGATCCGGGACGAGGAGACGGTGCTGACCGGCCTCACCCTGGGTGCGGAGCCGGTGGTCGAGGTCGGTGGGGCGTGGCTGAACGCGCTGCCCGCCGGCGAGCCGATCGCCGCCCGCCGGGTTACCGACCGGGGCGCACCGTCGACGGCGCTGCCGGACGCCCGGGTCGGCCAGGTCTTCATGGTGGAGAGTCAGAACCGCAGCCGCCAGTACTACCTCGCCGAGCGGGCGCGACTGGTCCCGATCACCCCCGTGCAGGCCGACGTGCTCCTGGCCGACAAGGCGACGGAGGCGGCGTACCCGGACGGGGGGAAGCCGCGCCCGGTCGAGCTCGCCGTCGGCGCCGCCGCTGCCGCGCCCAAGGCCGCCGCCCCGGACCAGGGGCGCTACCGGGCACCGGAACAGCGGCCCGAGATCGCCCGGCTGGCCGGCGACCAGCCGGCGATCTGCGCCGCCTACCGGCCGGGCCAGGATGAGCCGACGGTGCTGCTCGACGCGCAGGTCCAGCCGGTGCGCGAGCCGGTGCGCACCGGTGAGCAGACCGGCGACGGCGTCCCGCTGGCCGACCGGGTGGTCATCGAACCTGGATACGGCGTCCTGGTCGTCGCAGTCTCCTCGCCCGAGCAGGAGACGGGCACCCTCAACCTGGTCACCGATCTGGGTCACCGGTACCCACTTGCCTCGGAGGCGGTGCCGGCGCTGCTCGGCTACTCGGGCGTGGATCCGGTGCGGCTGCCCGCGAGTCTGGTGGTCCGGTTGCCCGCCGGCCCGGCCCTCGACCCGGCGACGGCGAAACTCGCCATCGACCCGGAGTGACCCGACCAGCCACAATGGAAATATGGGTCACGTCACGGTCTAGCGCGGGCTGGACACGACCCGTTACCGTTCGTACGACGGTGGTGCGTGAGCGCCGACTACCAGGCCGCCCCCGGCAAAGCGGGGCGATCGAACGAGGACGGGGGTGACTTCCGCCATGTCGATGAATACCGACACCGGCTTGATGCTGAAGACTGAGGGTGACGTCGATGCCGCCGCCGACCGGCTCACCGGCAACCTCAACTCGCTGATGGACCAGCTCGCGCCACTGTACGACCAGTGGAAGGGCGCTGGTGCGGGTTCCTTCCAGCAGGTGCGTGAGCGGTTCGACCAGGACATGGCCCGGCTCAACGTCGCGCTGCGCGCGATCGCCGAGGCTGTCGGGTCGGCCGGTAAGGACTACGACGTCAGTGACGAGGAGATCCGGTCCGACATGGACAGCGCGGGTGCGACCGCCGGCCAGATCACCGCTGCGCTGAAGCTCTGACGGGGAGGATTCGAAATGGAGATCCGGTACAACTTCGCCGGCCTGAACGCCGCGGCGGACAGCTGCAGCGGCGCGGTCAGGAACCTGAACGGCGAGCTGGACGGGCTCAAGACCGGTATCGCTCCGCTGCTGGCCACCTGGGACGGTGACGCCCGGGAGGCGTACTTCCGTCGGCAGACCGAGTGGGAGTCGGCCGCAAACGACCTTCGTGACCTGCTCGGCCGGATCGAGAGGGCGCTACGCGAGTCGGCCGCCAAGATGCAGGCCCGTGAGGCGGCGAACCGCGCGAAGTTCGGCGACTGAAGCAGACGGCAGCACCCGATGGCCCGGCCCCGCGCCGGGCCATCGCCGCCCGTACGGCATCCTTGTGACCGGCGGCGTCCGGGCCGACCGACGTCCCGGGCGGCGGCTCCCGCCGACTGCGCCGACACGCGGTGTCGTCGTCAGCTGCGCGGCATCGAACTCGGCACCCGGAAGAAGACCGCCTCGGGCTCGTCGATCTCGGGCGCGGCGGGGGGCGGCGCCGACGGGCGGGTGGCACGCCACCGCGTGCGGCGGCCCTGCGGTAGCAGCGTCGCCAGCACCGCGACGCCGACGGCGACCAGGGCCAGTGCCATTCCGATCCAGAGCGCCCATCGGCCGGCGACCGCCCAGCGTTCCGCGCGAGCCTGTGCCACCGCGTCCTGGGGTACGTCGGGCAGCGGCGGTTGGACGACCGGCGCCCCGGTGGTCAGGCGCTCGGTGACCGCCCGGTACGGATTGACCACCCCGCTGCCGTAACCGCGTGAGGCGTCGCCCCGGGCCGGGTCAGCGGTGGCCAGCAACCGTCTGGTGACCTGTGCCGCCGACAGCTCCGGCTCGGCAGAGCGGATCAGCGCGGCGGTCGCACTCACCATCGGAGTGGCGAAGCTGGTCCCGTCCCAGACCTGGTGACCGGCCAGCCGGGTGGCGGCGACCACGGCTCCACCGGGGGCGACGACGTCGACGTACGACCCGATCTGGGATTGCCGGATCCGGCTCCCGTTCTGATCGATGGCGCCCACGCCGATCACGCCGTCGTAGGCGGCGGGGTAGGGAACGGGGTCGGGGCGGGCACCATCCTGGTGTTCGTTACCGGCGGCGGCGACCAGCACGACGTCCTTCTCCACGGCGTACCTGACGGCCTCCCGCACCTCCTGGTCAGGGTAGTAGAGCGTTACCGACATGTTGATCACATCGGCGCCGTCGTCGACCGCGCGCCGGATCGCCGCCGCGAACACCGCCCCGGTGACGGTCTCCCCGTCGGCGCCCTGCGGGTCGTTGGCGTTGCGCTCACTGACCCGGATCGGCACGATCGTGGCATCGGGCGCCAGGCCGTAGAAGCCCACCCCGTCCTGCCGGCCGGCGGCGATGATGCTGGCGACCGCCGTGCCGTGCGAGACGCAGTCCACGTCGCCCCCGGGCGTACCGCGCAGTGCGTCGAAGCCGGTGGTCACCCGTCCGGCCAACTGGGGGTGCCCGCTGTCGGTGCCGGAGTCGACGACCGCGACCCGCACTCCCGCGCCGGTGCTGAACGGCCAGACACGCTGCGGTGCGAGCCACCGCTGGTGCCAGGGAGTCTCGGTGTTGACCTGTCCCGGATCGCTCGGATTCTGGCAAATCGCCGGTGCGGCACGGGCAGGGTTGGCCACGGGAGCCGACAACATCGTGGCCAATGCTGCTCCCACCAGCGCGTACGTCGCTGTAGGACGGTCCCGGACCATTCGTGCGACCTCCCCGCGGAGCCGTGTCCGCTGCATCGTAGCGGCGGGCGACCGCAGATCGGGCGCCCCGACGTCGCACCGATTCAGTATGGTCGAGGCATCACGCCCAGGCGCGGGCGGGACGTGGACGTGCACGGGGAGGACACGCCATGGACGTACAGGCGCTGCGCGCCCGTGCCGACGAGCTGATGGCTCAGTTCGAGCGGATGCGCTCCGGTGTGGGCGACCTTCAGCAGCACCTCAGGGCGGTGAAGGCCACGGTCACCTCCGACGATGGCCTGGTCACTGTCACGGTGGGGGCACGAGGCCAGGTGACGAAAGTCGAGTTCGACCCCCGCATCTACCGCCGGCCGAACTCGAAGGAACTTTCCACCACCGTCACCGAGACGATCCGGCGAGCGACCGAGAAGGCCATGGCCGAGGTCGAGGAGCTGGTCCGGCCGTTCGTGCCCGACAGCCAGTTCCAGGCCTACATCGACCACGACCTGGACGGCATCTTCCGGCAATTGGACAGTGACCTGCCCGGGGAGGACAAGCGATGACCGAGTTGCAGGAAACCTTCGTCAAGCCGGACGCGGCCCTGGAGGGCGCGAACCATCTGGGCGCCGCCGGTGCCCGGTTGGCCACGGCCTGGAGCAACCTCTCGGGCACGATCACGGCCCTCAACGGCGGCAAACCCAGCCCCTGGGGTGACGACGAGCCGGGCAACGCGTTCAACAAGGACTACCTCGGCGGCGAGGACCAGCCGGCGCAGCGGGTCCTGGAGATGGGTGCCGAGCTGATCCCCGTGGTCGAGCTGTTGGGCCCGACCGTGAAGGGTGCGGTGGAAGGCACCGTCGACGTCGACGACATGGTCAAGACCCTGTTCGGCGGCGACGGCCGGTAGCCGTAACCAGCAGCCGGTCGGCTTCGGACGGAGGGGCACTCGGGGTGGCGGTACCCAATCCCAGGAACTCCCTGGGCGAGTACGCCTGGGTCTGGGACGCCATCTGCTGGGTGAGCGCGGGCGAGGCGTGGCCCAGCGGCGACGAAGACAAGATGCGCGAACTCGCCGACGCCTGGCAGGCGCTGGCGAACGCGGTCGGCGACGCGCTGGGCCAGGCCGATCCGGCGGTCATGAAGATCCTGCAGAGCTGGGGAGGCGGTGCCGGCGAGGCTTTCGGTGGGCTGTGGAACCAGATCGGTGTGGACCCGAACGGCGGCCTGCCACTGATCCAGGAGATCGCCGGCGCGTATGCGGTCGGCTGCGACCAGGCCGCGCTCGAGATCGAGTACGCCAAGTTGACGGTGCTGATCGCGGTCATCATCACCGTCATCGCCGTGTTCGTCGCGCTGCTGATGGCCTGGCTGGGCGGAGTGTCGGCCGGCGCGATCCCGGGCATCCTGGCCGGCGGCCGGCAGGCCGTGACGATCGCCTTCCGGCGACTGATCGCTCAGATGGGACGCCAACTGCTCACCCGGGCTGGGGCGCGGGCCGCCCTGCGGATGGCCGGGACGAGGATCGGGCAGCTGGTTACCAGTCAGGGCTTCCGGCGGGGTCTCAACCGACTCGGCCTGGAGTTGCTGGAGGAGATCGGCGAAGAGCTGATCATCGATGTCGGCGCCCAGGCGTACCAGATGAACACGGGCGAGCGCCGCCAGTGGGAGGGCAATCGGACCCTCACCGCCGGTCTGGGCGGTGCCTACGGCGCAGTGCTCGGCACTGGCGTGAGCTGGGCCGGTCGCCGGGTGGCACCGCGGATGCCGTTCTCGTTCAGTCCGTCGCAGCTGTCCTTCCGGGGCAGCGGCATGGTCCGCTGGGGCAGCAGCAGTCTCACCTCCGGCGCCCAGAACGCTGTCGTCTCACCCGCCGCCAGCCTGCTCGCCAACCGCACGGTCACCGGGAAGTGGGACATGCCTGGCGCGGAGGCCTTCCTCGGTGGCTTCGCCAGTGGCGCCGGCCGCACCGGCGCGACTCTCGCCGGGGGGGCCGCCGGCAATCTGGGAGCCAGGGCCACCAACTGGAGCCTGGGCAGGTCGGGCATCGAGCTCGCGCCCGGCGCCGGGCCCGGTGCGGGCGGTATCGACCCGGCGTCCGGCGTCGGGGGTGCGAATGGTCTCGGCGACCTCGGCGGAGCCACCGACGCGGGTGCCGGTTCGACGTCGGGTGCCGGTTCGACGTCGGGTGCCGGCCCGTCCGCCGGCGACGCCGCTGGAGCGGGCCTCGGCGCGCCCGGCTCGGATGGTGCCGGCAGTGCCAACGGAGCGGGTGGCACGTCCGGCGCCGGGGTCACCGGCGGCACGACCGAGAACGGTCCCGGCACGGTACCGGACAGTGGGTCCGGCTCGATCAGCCTCGCACCGCCCACGGCGGAGGCGTCGGTTGTGCCGGAGGCGTCGGTGATGCCGGCGGCGGAGGCGCCGGTAGCGCCGGCGCCGGTAGCGTCGACCGTGGACGGTGGCGCGCCGACCGGCGACCCGACCACGGGCGACGGCACATCCCGCGTCGACGGCACGACCGGATCCCCGGTGGCTCTCCCCGCCGATGGCGTGGCCACTACGCCCACCCCCGCGCGCGGCGACGGCACCGTGACGGGCGTTTCCACCGCCGATGCCGACCAACAGGCGACGCCGGACAACCGCGACGCAGCGGTCACCGCCTCGCCCGGCTTCGACCGACCCACAAGCGACGCGACCGGTCGGACCGACGGCGGGTCGGTGCCGGGCCTGCGAACGGAGGCCGGCCCGGCCGCGCCCGGCGACGGTTCGGCCAGCCCTGGTCGCCCGGTCACGCAGACCCCGCCAGCGACTTCACCGGCGCCGGTCCGGTCGAAAGCCAAGCCGGTCCCGTCGTCGCGGACGCGCCACCGACGGTGCTGCCCGCCGCCCCGGTGGCCACGCCGCCCGCCGCCCCGGTGGTTGGGCCGACGCCGGCCAACGTGACACCCGCCGGCGCCGCGGTTCCGACGAACCCGGCCCCCACGACCGGCACGCCCACGACGACCGGTACGCCCACGACGACCGGCCCCAACGTGTCGACGCCGCCCACGGCCGGCACGAACAGCCCACCAGCGGCCGGCACCCAGCCCACCACCGGCAACACCGCCACGCAACCGGTGCCCGGCCGCACGACGCCGGCCGCACCGGCCGCACCGGTCGTCGATCCCACGGCGGCGAACACGTCCGGGTCGATCTCGCTGGCGCCGGCCGCCGGCACCACCTCGGCCGACCCTGACCAGCCGGCCCGCCCACCGTCCACCGACCGACCGGAGGTGCCTGGACCGGTCGCCCCGGCGGTGCCGGCGGCGACGGCCGGCACCGTGCCGGCGGCGGCCGTCGCCGGCCCTCCATCACCCCCACCGTCGACACCGATCAGGATGCGGACCGGACCGACCCGCCGCAGCGGACCGGCGACGGCGGGCCGGTCGTCGTCCCGGTGCCGGGCAGTACGGGAACCCTGGCCGGTGACCCGACCGCGCCAGGGGTGCCCGGAGGCCCGGTCGATCCACAGACCCTCAGGCGCTCGGCGGGGCCGACCGGACGAGGCACGCACAGCTGGCAGCTCAACCCGACGGCGGTCGACGGCGATCCCTCCGGCCCGGACGCGGAGCGCACCCTGATCGAGGCGTCGCGGACGTTGGCGGAGACCGTCCGGACGGCGGTCAAGGCCACCACCGTCTCCAGGGGCAAGCAGCCCGGCATGGCCGGGGCACTGCTGACGCCCGACGGCGAGATCACGACGCACACCAGCATGACCGGTGACAAGAGCGCCAAGCCGACAACCCAGCCGAGGACGCATCCGCTCGCGCAGGCGGCGTTGGATCGGACGGCGGCGGCACTGGGCGAGGGCAGGGGCAAGGGGCACGGCAAGTGCGCCGAGGTCGCCCTGGTCTCCGACCAGCTCTATCGACTCGAGATGCAGTGGCGGGAGGCTGGCGAGCCCGGCAACTTCGAGCAGTACGCCCTGGACGCCCTGGCCGGGTCCAAGATCGTCACGCATCAGGTCGCGCCAGCGGTCTCGAACAGGGTTCGGTACGAGCTCGGGCACCACCGACCACCGTGCAACTCCTGCGCGCACTTCCTGCCGCAGTTCGACGTGGAGCCGATCACCGATCCGGATCGGGACGTCAGCGTCTACCAGCCGCCCGTGCCGGGCCTGGCCGGCACCGGCCCGCCACTGAGCGACGGCCGGCCGCTCGGGCAGCCGGATGGCCTGGTACCGCCGGCCCGGGCCGACCAGGACGCGCTCGACGCGGCGGTCCCCCAGGATCCGAGCACCGGGCGCCCGCTCGCCCACCCTGATCCGCGTGTCGGCCGCTGGGGAGATCTGGTCAACGACGGTGGGCCGACCGTCACGGGTCGCGACAACAACTGCGCCGACGTCGGCCTCTCCGTCCTGTCGACGTGGTTCGGCCGGCCCGAGGTTGCCGCGCCGACGGCGCCGTCGGCGACGGTGGAGGTGGGCAGTACCGCCCGGCAGGAACAGGCGCTGCGGGCCAGCTTCGCCCACCAGGGCTCCGGCACGACGGGGCTGGACGCGGTCGCCGAAGCGCTCCGGTCGGCTGGTCCCGGATCGGCGGCGCTGATCGTCACAAGCTGGGCTGGCGAGCCCGGCGCGCACACCTGGAACGCGGTCAACCACGACGGCACCATCGTCTGGTTCGACGGCCAGAATCGACTGGTCTCCGATACCGACCCGCTGCACGCGGCGCGGGTCGACGAGGTCTGGTCGATCGTGCTCGACGCCGAGGGCGATCCGGTCGGACGCTCCGCGCCCGAAGTGAGCAGACCGGCACCGGTCCCGCCGGCCTCGACAGCGGACGCAGCGGCGGCGATTCCGCCGGCGGGACGGGACCGGGACGCCGGACCGACCGGCCGGCCCGGCATCGACGCGGACGCGACCCGGCCGGACACGCCGCCCGGCGGCCCGACCACCTCGGACACGCCGCCCGGCGACGCGCGCCCCGGTAGCGATCCCGCGATGGATCCCGAGAGCGATCCTGGGCCGGACGCCGTGGCCAACACCGACCCGGTGGCCTGGCCCGACATGCAGGGCTGGCCGATGCCGGACACCCGCCGGATCGGGCCGGATCAGCTGGCGCCGCTGGAGGACGCCCGCTACCAGGACGATGTCGCGGACAGCCTGCGCACGCCCGAGGGGTACGAGGTCTCCGCGGACCCGTCCACCCACCCGTACGGCCAGCTGATCAACGACGGTGGGCCGGACCAGCCGGGGCGCGGCAACAACTGCGTGGACAACATCCTCGCGGCCCTGGCGAGCTTCCGCGGCGACCCCCAGGTCTCCTACCCGCGCTGGCCGGATCGGCTCGACGACGGATCCCTCGAAACCGAGCTTGGCGAACTGGACGGCTTCGGCCGGATCGAAAGTTGGATCGGCGGGGACTGGACGGGTGACAACGACATCCTGCCGGGTACGCCCGATGAGCGGTCCGCCGCGCTGGCCGACCGGTACGAGCAGCTCTACCAGCGGATCCGTGACGCCGGGCCAGGCTCGGCCGCCGTCGTCGCCGTCGAGTGGCTCCAGTTCGACGAGCACACCGGCGCCCCGCTGGTCGACGCCGACGGATCGACGCGGGGTGCAGCTCAGCACGTCTTCCTGCTCGTCTATCCCGAGGGGGCGGACGGGCCGGTGTGGTGGGATCCCCAGTTCGGCAGCACCACCACCGACCCGTTGCCCGGGGACTATGTTGAACTGACGCACAACCTGTGGTCGATGGAGGTGCAGCCCAGCCATGCCGATGAGCAGGGAGGAAGCCCGAGAGTTGATGACCAGACTGCTCGGGACGGACAACCCGGTGGCGATCTTCCCGTTCGAGTTCGGTTGGGCAGCCCAGGAGACTCTCTCCCCGCAGCAGCGGACCCAGGGCCGGCAGTTGGGCCAGGGGGTCTTCATCATCGACCAGACGGGGGTGGTGACCGCACATCCCAGCCTGCCGCCACCACTGATCATGAAGCGGTACGCGACGGCCCGACGGGAGGGCCGGATAACCGGCCGTCAGGTCTGGCCGGCACCGAATCCGATGGACTGAGTGACGCCGACGCGTCGGCGCCGGACGGTGACCGTGCCGAGACCCGCTACCTTGACGGGCTCTCGGAAACCGACCAGGCCACCCTGCTCGACGCGCTGACCGAGGCCCGGCTGGACGCCGACCAGATCCTGGCCGACCTGCAGAGCGTCAACGCGGAGGTGGCTGCGCGGCTCGGGCTGACCGGTGCGGACGCGCTGAGCGTGCTCGGCGAGCAGCACCGGGTCAAGGGCGCGGAGTCCCTGGCCCGCAAGTTCCGCAGCGAGATGGAACCGCTCGGCTACGACATGGCATCGGCGCTGGACACCGTCAACGACGTCGTGCGGTTCTCGGTGCGTGGGCCGGAGTCCGAGGCGTACGGGCCGGCGGTGGACTCGATCCTCTCGTCATTGGAGGCCCAGGGTTACCAGGTCACCGACCTGAAGAACTTCTGGCATCCCGGAAACCGGTTCTTCGGCCTGAACTGCACGCTGACGGCGCCGTCCGGGCGCACCTTCGAGTTGCAGTTCCCCACCGCCACCAGCTACGCCATCGGCACCCGGACCCACGTGCCGTACGAGGTGATGCGTGACCCGGAGCAGTCTCCCGCCGCCCGCGTGCAAGCATTCCTCGACATCCTCGCCATCAACAAGGCCAACGGCATCGCGGCGAGCATGCCGGGTGGCATGGAGACCACGCGGTTCCCTCCGCCGAAGGACACCAGCTTCGCCAAGTGGATGGCGTCGCCCAAGCAGGCGAAGATGCGCCAGGAGTATCTCGACTGGCTCGCCGGGCAGGGTGCCACGTTCGCCGACGTGCTCGCCGAGCGAGGATTGACGGCGTCAGACCTGCCTGGTCTGGACTTCGACCTGATGGGGGGCCCACATGGCGGCGCTGACGTTCGGCTACTTCCTCCTGCGGAGACCGGACGATCCGACCGGCCCGCCGGTCAACGTGATCGCGGAGGCGAACAGCATGGGGTCGACCCAGGCGGTGATCTGGGACCGGCCGAAGCAGGCCTGGACGTTCCGCCCGGACGTGGCGGCGGCGATCCTGTGGGCGAACCCCGAACGTCACGAGATCGAAGAGGTCGACCGGGCGACGGCAGAGCGCCAGGCGGCGCACTTCACCGCGGTTCCGTTGCCGACCGAGGCCGAGTTGACGGAGATCTGCCGCCGGGCGACCCGGCCGCCGACGCCCGAGGAGTGGAGGCGTGGGCCGGTGACCTGAGCGGTGCCGGCCCGCAGGTGCCGGGTGCGATCGGAGCCGCTCCGTCGGTGCCGATCGACACCGATCACGGGTTGCCGCAGACCCGGCGACTCGGGCCGGGTGAGCTGGCGCCCTTGGAGGATCCGGGCTACCAGTGGGACGTCGAGCAGAGCTTGCGGACCCCGGAGGGGTACGCGCTGTTCGCCGACCCGTCCACGCACCCGTACGGCCGGTTGGTCAACGACGGCGGGCCGGGACAGCCGGGTCGTGGCAACAACTGCCTGGACTCCTCGCTCTCGGCGTTGTCGAGCTTCTACGGCGACCCCCGAGTCTCCTTCCCGCGTTGGGCCGACGTCCGGCCCGACGGGTCGATCGAGGCCGTGACGGGCGAGGCGAGTGGCCTGGACCGCGCCGAGCAATGGCTCGGTGTCGACTGGTCCGGGGGCTCGGCGGGGCTGCCCACGACGCCGGCCGAACACGCGGCGGCCGTGGCCGACCAGTACGCACGGCTTCATCAGCGTGTCGCGGAGGCGGGGCCGGGCTCGGCGGCCCTGGTCGTGGCCGAATGGATCAGGACAGATCCCCGCACCGGCGACGTGGTCCTCGACCGTGGGAGCGTACAGGTCCAGGATTCACACGCCTTCGTTCTGGTCTATCCGGAGGGTGCGGACGGGCCGGTCTGGTGGGATCCGCAACGGGGGATGACGTGGCCGCAGCCCCCGGCCGCGTACGTGGCACAGACATATGCACTGTGGTCGATGACGACCTCGGTCGGAGGGGTTACGGATGACGGAGGACGAGGCGCTGACGCTGATCAAGCGTCTGCTGGGCACGGCGAACGAGATCGAGCTGCATCCGTTCGAGTTCGGGTGGTTGGCGAAGGAACAGCTCTCGACGCAGGAACGGGCGGAGGGCAGGCAACTGGGCCACGGGAGCTACATCATCGACCGGACGGGAGTGATCACGGCGCAGATGAGTCTGCCGGTACCGCTGCTGATCACGGAGTACACACAGGCCCGCCGGGAGGGCCGGATGACGGGTCGGCAGGTCTGGCCGACGGCGGAACCTACGGCCTGACGGCTGCCCCCGAGCCCTCGCTGCCGGAGAGCCGGCGGTACGGGCCGGGCGAACTGGCACCGTTGGAGGACATCCGCTTCCAGGGTGACCTCGCGGCGAGCCTGGCCACCCCGGACGGATATTCGACCTTCGCGGACCCGTCCACCCACCCGTACGGGCAGCTGGTCAACGACGGCGGACCGGACCAGCCGGGTCGGGGCAACAACTGCCTCGACTGCTCGTTGGCGGCACTGGCCAGCTTCCACGGCGACCCCCAGGTGTCCGTGCCGCGCTGGGCGGACCGGTCCGCTGACGGCTCGATCGACCGCGTCTCCGGCGAGCGGGGCGGTCTGGCGCGGGCCGGGGCGTGGATCGGCGGGGAGTGGACCGGAGGGCCCGACAGCCTGCCGGCTGACCCGGCCGCGCGCACGGATGCGGTCGCCCGGCAGTACGCCGACCTCTACCAGCGGGTGGCCGACGCCGGGCCGGGCGCGTCGGCGCTGGTGGTGGCCGACTGGCTGTTCGTCGACGACGCTGGCGACGTCGTTCTCGACGAAACCGGCCGCCCCGAGGTCGACGGCTCGCACGCCTTCGTGATCGTCTTCCCGGCCGACGCCGACGCACCGATGTGGTGGGATCCGCAGACCGGGACGACGTCACCGGACATGCCGGCCGCCGACGTATGGGAAACCCATGCCCTCTGGGCGATGATGATGCCTGACCGAGAGGGGCGAGTTGACCGAGGACGAGGCGCTGACGCTGATCAGCCGACTGCTGGGGACCCGGAACCCGATCGTGCTTCGGGAGTTCGAGTTCGGCTGGCTGGCCCGGGAGAGACTCTCGGCACAGGAACGGGCCTCGGGGATGCACGTGGGTCAGGGGAGCTACATCATCGACCGCTCGGGAGTGATCACGGTCCACTCCAGCCTGCCGCCCCGCCGGGTGATGGAGGAGTACGCGCAGGCACGCCGCGAGGGCCGGACCAAGGGCCGGCAGGTGTGGCCCGAGGCGGAACCGACGGCCTGACGAACCCCGACGGCCCGCCGGGGCCGCCGAGCGACCGCGACTCCACCAGCCACGCCGACGGGCCCGACCTGCGGCAGGCCGCCGCCGGTACCACCTTCGGTGGCGCGCTGCTCGATGCCGATCCGGCACGTACCGGGGAGGCCGTGCAGGCCGCCCTGACCGGCGGGCTGCTGCCCGACGGGGCGAGCGTCGAACTGGCCACCGGCATCGTCACCCTGGACACACTGAACGGCCCCTACCAGGTGCGCATCGAGCTGACCGACCCTCCGGCAGACACGCCGATCGTGCCCGTCGCCACCATCCAGCACACCGCCGACGGTGCGGTGGTGCAGATGTCGACCGGGGCGCACCCGGATCACGTCCGCCGCGCGGTGGCCTCGACCCTGGCCGAGGTGGACACCGTGGCCCAGGATCGGGCTGCCGGCCTGCGGTTCGACGCGACCACGGCGCTCGCCGAGGGCGCTCGGCCGGAGGGCAGCGGTGTTCGGGTCCTCACCGCGCGGGACATCGGCCACCTTGCCGAACTTCGGGTGGTGCTCACTGACAGCTCCGCCGCGTCCGGTCCGGCCCGCGTCGGTCAACTGCGGGCCGAGGCGTTGAGCCTGCTCGTCTCCTCCGGCCTGCTGGAGCAGGCGCCTGCGCATTCCGTACATGGACACGAACGCAGCGGCAACAGACCGGTGGTCGGCTCGTCGGCGGCCCAGGCCCGCCTCGACGTGATCCGGAACCGGCTGGGGAGCCTCGCGCCAGAGGTCGAGAGCCTGATCGGGATCGCCCGGAGCGACGGGCAACAGCTCGTCGCGGACCTCAGAGCGGCCCAGTCGGCTGTCCGTGCCGAGGCCCGGGCCTGGGCCCAGCAGGCCACCGCCCTGCGCAACGAGGCCGACCTCGCCCTCACCGCCACGGTGGACGCCGCCCTGGACGCGGCACCCGACCACGTCTTCGGCCGGCTGGTGATCGGTGGCGGCTGGGCCGCCACCGCCGACTTCGTCACCATCGGCGCCCCCGCCGACACCGGGAGCGGCCTGCCGCCGGTGCTCTGCGTCTCGCAGGGACACGACCCGTGGGCCGAGCGGCAGACGTTACTGATGGGGCAGGTCCCCTCGGAGCTGGAACTTCCCGGGCTGCCGTTCCAACCGGCCGATCTGGCCGAGGAAGGCACCCAGTTCACCCCGTCTGACGTCTTCGCCGACGCGGTGGGCGCGGCCCGGGCGCTCAGCGGGATGCCCACCTACCAGGGTTTGGCGACGTCGGTCACGCCTCGCCCGGTCGACGCCGTCGGGTGGCCTGACGGTGCCAACTATCGGGTCACCATCGGCGGGCGGGCGGTCTTCACCGCGTCGGTCGACATCGCGACCGGTCCAGGCCCCTCCCGGGTGCCGAGCGCGCCGACCACCACCAGCGGTCGGTACGTCGACCCGGCCACCGGCTACCGCGTGGACCGCTCCGGCCGGGCGCCGGTGTTCCGAGATCCGGCCGGCGTCGCCGTCGACCCGGCCAGCCTGCCCCCGACCGTACGAGCCGTCCTCGGCGGCCCTGGCAACGGTCGGGCTGATCTGCCGCTGCTCACCGACCTCACCGGCCGTCCAACGGATCCGCTGGTGGTCGAGCCGACCACCGGATACGCCGTCGACACCGTGACCGGGCAGCTCCACGACCCGGCGGGTGGGCCGGTGGATCCACGGACGCTGCCCGAGGAGGTGGCCGCCCGTCTCGGCCATGCCCCGGACGGCTCGTTCACCGACCCCCGACCGACCGCGCCGCCGGTCGACTTCGGCGGGCAGAACCTGGCCGACGCCTACCAGCCGGGCGACCGGGTGCTGGTCTACGGCGCGGGCCCGTCCGGGGCGTGGGACATCGAGCAGGCCGCAGCCTCCACGGCGGGGCGTGTCGACTGGTCGGCCCAGGCCAGGCCCCTACCGCCAGACCGGGTGACGGGCGACCCGGTGGTCGACGCGCAGAGGCAACTGGAGTACAGCTTCAGCGGCGGTGACAACCGACGCAACAACCTGCCCGGCCTTGGTGCGTACTCCGACGCCGCCCAGGCGCGGGTGGCGGACATGTCCCTGCGCGAGGTCGTCGGCATCCGGCACACCGTTGACGGGGCGTACCTCGTCAGGTTCAGCGACGGCACCGAGCAGGTCTATGACCGGGTGGTGCTCTCCATCGGGCAGGAGCCCCGGCTGCCCGGTGGCGTACACACCCTGCTGTCCGAGGTGGAGCTGTCAGTGCTTGAGGGGCCGTCCCTCGATGCAGACAACCCGGTTCCGGACGTGCTGGGCCTACGAGACGGCAGTGGCCAGCTCAGAGTCCTCGGCGGTGCCAGCGTGGCCGGGGCGCTGATGGCCGAGGCCGGCACCGCCGTCAGAAGGGCGGTGGCGCTTCAGGCCGCGGCGCTGCCGGACGACTCGCGGGGCATCCCGCCCAGCATCCGTTTCCATGCCCAGCGGATCGCCGAGGCGAACCGCGGCACGCCGCCCGTGCCGTCGCCCGACGGCGGCGGCTCCGCACCACTGGACTCGCCGTCAGACCTCCTCCCAGAGGGCGGTGCTGTACAACTTCCAGCCCCATTGGATGTCGAGCCAGGGCAGCGGGCCGTACCGCTCGATCAGCTCCTGCCCGAGCGGGGGCATCTCGACCCAGACGGGCGATCCGTCGATGTGCTCCCCGTGACCCTGGGCGGTGACCTCAACGAGGTTGTCGGACAGGTCGACGTAGCGCAGGGCAGGGAGATTCTGGCTGGCGGCGAGGGCCTCGGCTCCGGTCTGGCCGATGCCGCAGCCCGACAGGCCCAGCCAGCGCAACCGGCGCAGGTGCGGGGAGTCGACGAGCGCGGCAAGCCCGTCGTCGCCGATCGGGTTGCCGCTCAGGTCGAGGGCGACCAGACGGTCGAGGCAGGCGATCTCGGCGATCCGCGGCATCAGCCCGGCGGCGTCGACCAGGACCAGGTGGCGGACGGGGTGGTGGGCCCAGACCTCGGGTCCATGGTCGATGAAGGTGCGAGCGGTCATGGTGACCGACTCGATCAGGCCGTTACGCAGCTGCCATCTGTTGAGCAGATGACTGACCGGGTCAGCGAGCCGGGGACGGATCCGCCGGTGCAGGTACACCGATTCTCGGGTGCCGTAAGCGTTGGCCAGGTAGAGATGGATCAGCTCGGCGCGCTCGGGGTCGGTGGCCTCGATGGCGTCGGCGTAGCGCCGTCTCAGGTCGAGGTCGTCGGGGTCGGCGAGGATGGCGGCGTAGAGGTCGGCGGGCGTGGCCATGACGCCAGCGTATCGACGGACGGCTCGATCACCGCCGGTGCCGTTCCGGGCTCCACCTTCCACGGTCTGGGTCGACCGGTCGCCGACCCGGCGGCGGTGCTGGACCTGGCCCGGGTCGCGCTCCCACAGGTCGCCCCGTACGCCCAGGTGGACGCGGTGGTCCCGGTCGGGCCGAACCTGTTCGAGATCCGCACGGTCGGGCAGCACCCGCTGACCGTGCGGCTGGCCACCGGCCCGTTGACCGAGGGCACGGTGGCCCGGGCGACCCGTGACCCGGACGGCACCTTCACCGTCACCGTGTCGGACCGGGCCGCCGACCCGGTGGTGGCGCGGGCGCTCGCACACGAGGTCGCCGAGCTGGTGGCGCTGCACGAGTCCGGTCGGGCGCTGGTCGGCCCGCTGGACCCGGGCAACGTGCAGGGCCCGATCGACCCGGCCGGGCTCACCGCCCACGACCGGGGGCGGATGGCGGAGCTCCGGCTGCTCGCCGCCGGCTACGCCGATGCCGACCCGGCCACCCGGTTGGCCGTACGCGGCGAGATCGACTCCCTCGCCGGCCACCTCGGCCTGCGGGTCGGTGACCCGGATGTCCGGGCCCGGTGGGCGCTGCTTCCGCGGGACGTGCTGGCCCACCTGATGCAGCTCAGCGTGCCGTCGATCACGCCGGACGCGGTCTCCGGGGTACTGGCGGGCGCGGCGACCCTCACCGAGGTCGAGCGGGTCAGGATGATCGACTATCGGGCCCGGCTGGCCCCCGACTTCCAGGTGCCACCGCAGGCCGACCTGGACGCCCGGCTGCGTGAACTGGCCACGACGGCCGAGCACGCGCAGTCCGGGATGCCGCGGATGCCCGCCTTCGCCGGGCAGATCGTCGCCCTACCCGCCAGGCATCTCGACCGGATCCGGACGGCGGACCCGCAACTGGCCGACCGGTTGGCCGTCGAGGGGGTCTACGTCGACCTGACCGGCCGCTACGATCTGCGCCCGTACATGGTGGCGGCGGTCCCGGCGATCGACCTCGGCGCGGCCCGGCCGACGTTCGACCTGACCACCGAGGACGGGCGGCGGGCCCAACTGCACGAGGACCGCCAGCGGGCCCGGGCAGCGCTGCGCGGACTACCCGGCGACCAGGCGGCAACACTGCTCGCCGGCCACGACTTCCACTACCAGGGGACGGCCCGGTGGATGGGCCTGGTACCCGACGCCCTGACCGAGGCGCTGCGCGGCATCACTCCCGCACCGGCACCCGCCGCCACGGCGGAGACCGCCGCGACCGGCGAACCGTCCGGAAACGTCAGGATCGTGGCAGACCGGGTGACCCTGCCGCCGGACAGCCCGAAGAAGCCTGGCCCGGTCTACGGGCCGGCACTGGACGCGCGGACCGGCCAACCGCCGCCACTGTTCGACGGTCCGCCGAAGCGGACGGACGTACAGCAGGGCGCGCTGGGTGACTGCGGCATGATCGCCGTGATCGGCTCGGTCGCCGGTCACCTACCGGACACCATCGCGCAGATGTTCCACCCGAACCCGGACGGCTCGGTGGACGTGGTGCTGCACGAGACCAGCGGGCCCGGCCATGCGGTCACCCCGACC
Source organism: Micromonospora tarapacensis (assembly GCF_019697375.1). NCBI lineage: Bacteria > Bacillati > Actinomycetota > Actinomycetes > Micromonosporales > Micromonosporaceae > Micromonospora > Micromonospora tarapacensis. Next base: position 5,634,871 of record NZ_JAHCDI010000004.1, read on the forward strand.
GGCCGCCAGCTGCGGGTGACCGTCTGGCCCGACGTGCCGTTGTACCCGAACTCGAACGGGCGCAGCGCGTACGCCGACCAGTCGACGGTCGGTGCGGCCTGGGCGTCGCTGCTGGAGAAGGCGATCGCCGCCGTCGACCGCACCTGGACCCAGCAGCGCCACGACCAGTGGCAACAGCAGTGGACCGCCCGCCCGGGTACGGACGCGGCGCAGGCCGCCCCGCTCGGTTACGCCCGGCTGGACAACGGCAGCAGTCGCCTGGTGCAGGCGGAGCTGCTCAGCCAGCTCACCGGGCTGCCGATCGGGGTGAGCCAGCTCGACCCGACGCCGGGCCGGGAGGCCGACGCCGAGACGCGACTGGCGACGCTGCTGGCCGCCGGCAGCCCGCTGGTCACCGGCACCCGGCCGGCCGACGCCTACTCGGCCCACCCCGGCGGCAAACCGCCGTACGGGTTGGTCGCCGGGCACGCGTACGAGATCGTGGCGGTGGTGAACGGCGAGGTGCAGCTGCGCAACCCGTGGAACTCGCAGCACCCGTCGCGGATGCCGGTGCGCGCCTTCCTCGACCTGATGAGCCCCTGGTACGCGCACGTCGAGCTGGCGCGCAGCACCGTGCCGGCGCTGCCGGGCTCCGAATTCCATGGTCACGGTCGGCCGGCGGCGGATGCCCCGGCGGTGGTCGACCGGGCCCGGACGGTCCTGCCCGCCCTGGCCGAGCCGATCGGCGCGGATCAGGTCGTCGCGGTCGGCCCCGACGTCTTCGAGGTCCGCTCGACCGGACTCGATCCACTGCGCGTCCGGGTCACCGCCGGCACCCTCGCCGACGGCGTGGTGGCGCAGACCACCCGCAACCTCGACGGCACCTTCACCCTCACCGTCTCCGACCGTGCCTCGGACGCGGTGGTCGACCGCGCGGTGGCCCACGAGGCCGCCGAGCTGCTGGCCCGGCACGAGACCGGTGAGGCGCAGGTCGGGCTCTTCGACCAGGGCGCCGCGGAGGGTCCGATCGACCCGGCCCGCCTCTCCGCCCGGGATCGCGGTCGTCTGGCGGAGCTGCGCCTGATGGCCGCCGGCTACCCGCAGGCCGACCCGACCGCCCGGCTGGCCCTGCGCGCCGAGATCGACACGCTCGTCGACCGGCTGGGCCTGCGCTGGGGTACGCCGGAGGCAGCCGCCCGCCTCGCCGTCCTCCCCGCCGACGTGTGGACCCAGGTGATGCAGCTGAGCCTGCCGGTGATCACGCCCGACGCGGTGTCCGGAGTGTTGGCTTACAACCCCAACCCGACGATGGTCGAGCGGTTCCGCGCGATCGACTATCGCTCCCGGCTCGCTCCCGACTTCCTGCCACCGCCCGCCGCCGAGTTGGACGCGAAGCTGCGGGAACTGGCCGTGCACGGGGAGCAGAGCCAGTCCTCGATACCCCGGATGCCCGCCCTGGCAGGGCAGCTCATCGGCCTGCCACCTGCCCTGCTGGACCCGATCCGCCAGGTCGACCCACAACTGGCCGACCGGATCGCCGCCGAGGGCATCTACGTCGACCTGACCGGCCGCTTCGACCTGCGCCCGTACACCCTCGACGGCGCCCCGGAGTTCACCCTGGACACGTCGGCGCCCGCGTACGACCTGAACACCGGCGCTGGCCGGAACGCGTTGCTGGTCGAGGACCGGTCCCGGATCGAGGCCGCCTTCAACGTCGAGTACGGGGCGAATCCCGCCGCCGTGGCCGTGCTCACCACGCACACCTTCCACTACCTGTCCGACGCCCGGCGGATGGGGCTGGTGCCGAAGGCGCTGACCAAGGCGCTGCAGGCGATGATGCCGCCGGAGCCGGACGTCGAGGTCGAGGTCACCCCGACCGTGACCACCAGCGAGATTGCGGTGGTCGCCGACCGGGTGACCCTGCCCGACCCAAACCCCAAGTATCCGATCGAGTACGGTCGCGCCCTGCAACCGGCAACGGGTCAGCCGGCGCCACTCCTGGACGGCCCGCCCCGGCGGACGCAGGTGCAGCAGGGCATGCTGGGGGACTGCGGGATGCTGGCCACGATGGCGGCCCTCGCCGGGCACCGACCGGAGAGCATTCCCCAGCTGTTCCAGCCGAGACCGGACGGCACGGTGGACGTCCTGCTGCACGAGAGTGTCTTGCGTGGAGACGGGTCGACGGCGACCGGGCGGCGCATCCGGATCAACGTGCGGCCCGACGTCCCGGTGCGCGCCGGCAGTTCATGGGCCGCGTATGCGAACCAGGCGCAGGCGGGTACCAGCTGGGCATCGGTGTTGGAGAAGGCGCTCGCTGCGGTCGACAGAACCTGGACCGGTGCGCGGCACGAGCAGTGGCAGCGTGAGTGGCGGGGATGGCATAGCAAGGATGACCCGCACCGTGCCGCACCGACCGGCTACGCGCGGCTCAATGTCGGGAGCACCGCACTGATGCAGGCCGAGTTGCTTACCCAGCTCACCGGCCTGCCGGCCCGGCAGACGCTGCTCGATGTCACGCCGGGTCGGGAGTCGGAGGTCGAGCGTCAACTGGCGGCGCTGCTCGGTGCCGGCAGCCCGATCACCATCGCGACCTGGCCGAAGGAGAGCTATGCCGGGCGATTGCCGGACGGGCTCAAGGCGAAGCACGTCTACGAGATCGTCACGGTGCAGGACGGCCAGGTGCAGCTACATAACCCCTGGAACACGGAGCATCCGTCACCGATGCCGGTACGGGCGCTTCTCGACCTGATGCAGCCATGGTGCGCGCACCTGGAACAGGCGCCGGCCGCCGTTTCGCCGCCGGCGGGTGGTGGCTCCGCAGCGATCGGCCACTCACCCATCCCGTCGCCTCGGACGTCCGCCGAGCGGACCGTCAACCGCCCGCTGGCTGTCCCGAGCCCGCCGCTGGTCGGTGAGCCCGGTCCGCTGGCAGAGCCCGCGTCGTCACCCCGCACTCGCGGTCGCGCTCACCTTGACGACGAGCGGCATGCGATCAGCTACTTCGCCTTGCTCGCCACCGACGGTACCGTGATCGGCCTGATGGTGTCGGAGGTCGGTGGCCCGGGGCGCTCGCTGCACTGGACGGCCGGCGGCGTGGCGCCGGGGCAGGCGACGCCGGCACCGGTGGAGCGTGCGGAGGCCGAACGGATCGCCCGTGACGTGCTCGGTTTCCTACTTCCCGCCGAGCCGGCGTTGTACGACATGCTGGACACCTGATCGTGCTTGAGGGAGCCGGGAGAGAACTGGTGCGCTCGTTTACTCATGTGGCCGTCGTCCAGAACAACACGACGACGGAGGTCGGGCTGGCGCGGTTCGGGGTGCGCTGGGTCGATGTCGGGCCGCCGGTGCGAGCCGCGATCATCGTGATGCCCTTCCGGAGCGACGAAAGTTTCGCCCATGAGGTCACACTCGGCGAGACCTTTCCGGTGGACGGCGAAACCTGGCGCTTTGCCGACCTCGACATGTCCAGCGCGGACGACTGGGAGGTCACCGTCCGCCGGGTGGACGAGGACGAGGTGATGGAGCCGCCGACCGGTCGGCTCTGGAAACGGGCTCGGCTACTGCCCTACGGGGAGCTGGACGAGAACCAGCTCCAGTCGTTGGAGGCCGCGCTCGGGGCCCCGCTGCCGCGGGGGTATCGCATCTGGCTGGGTCGGAACAACGGCGCGAAGCCGGAGGTGGCGCACCATATCCCTGGCGTGCCGTTCGCTCTGCTTCCGTCGGGTCCGCTGTTCGGCGTCCACCCGGAATATCCCCCGTTCGACCTGGTGCACGCCCAGCGTCAACACCGGGACCTCTGGCTCTCGCCGGCCTGGCTGGTCATCGCCGAACCGGCTGGTGGTCTGCTGGTCGTGTCGGCGGAACTGGGCAACGAGAGCGTCTACTTCGTGCACGACTTCGACCTGGTCGGCCCGCATGGCTTGGCCGGCTCGGCCGCTCGGGAACGGAAACTGAAGGCGGTGGCCTGGTCGATGTTCGAGTTCATCGGCCGGTTGACCCCGATGAAACTGGACCATCTTCCCCCGGTCCAGATCCACCCGCCGGGGACTTTCACGGACCCCAGCAACTACGAGAGTGGGCAGCTATGAGCAGGGCGCGGGCGGGCACGGTCCCGCTGCCGGTGGCGATGACTGGCAGGAGGTAGCGCCGTTGCGCTCGTTCACCGCTGTGGCGTCGATCCCCAACAACGTGCCCGTCGACGTGGGCCAGGCCCGCCTTGGGGTCCGGTGGGTCGACGTGGGGCCACCGGTCCGCGCCGAAATGATCGTCATGCCGCACCGGAGCGAGGAGTCTCCGCATCACGAGGTGACGCTCGGTGAGACCTTCCCGGTGGGCGAGGAGACCTGGCGCTTTGCGGATCTCGACATGGGCAGCGCCGATGAGTGGGAGGTGACGGTCCGCCGGGTAGACGAGAACGAGGTGATGGAGCCGCCCACCGGCAACCTCTGGAAGCCGGCCCGGCTGCGCCCCTACGGGCAGCTGGACGAGGCGCAGCTTCAGTCGGTCGAAGCCGCGCTCGGGGTCCGGCTGCCACCGAGCTACCGCGACTGGCTGCGCCGGAACAACGGCGTACAGCCCGAGGTGGAGCACCAGATTCCCGGCGTGCCGTTCACCCTGATGCCGGAGCGCCCGCTGTTCGGAGTGCATCCCGACTACCCGCCGTTCGACCTGGTGCAGGCCCAGCACGTACATCGAGATCCTTGGCTGTCGTCAGCCTGGCTGGTGATCGCGAACCCTTCGGGCGGCCTTCTGGTCATCTCGACGCGGTCGAGTGACGAGAGCATCTACTTCATGCACGAGTTCGACCTGGTCGGCCCGCCTGGCCCGCACGCCTCAGCGGCCCGGGAACGGAAGCTGCACGGGATAGCTCGGTCGATGGGATACCTCATCGGCCAGTTGACCCCGATGGAACTGGACCGTCTCCCTCCAGCCCAGATCGTCCCGCCGGGGGCTACCACGGGCCCCGGCAACTACGAGGCCGGGCCGGAGTAACCCAGCCCGGATGGCCTGATCTGGGGCTCAGCCGAGCCGCGAGAACAGGCCGGCGTACGCGTCGCGGATCGCGGCCAGTCGGTCCCGCCGGAACCGGCCGGGCTCGCGTTGGTGCAGCTGACGCCCCCGGTCACTGGTGAAGGCGTCCGGGGGGACGGCGTCCGCACCGGTCGGGATGAACTTGCCCACCTCGTCCAGCGCGGCCACTGCCCGGCTCAGCGCGGCGCGTGCCCGTTGCCCGGCCTCGCCGGCCGAGGGCTGCGCCGGCACCTGACCGGCGTACGCGTCGGAAACCAGCAGCCACTCACCCGGGTCGAGCAGTTGCGATGGCTCGTCGCCGCCGTAGCGGAAGCCGCCGCCCGCCGGAGCGACCAGGGGCGGCAGCCGGAAGACGAACTCCCGCTCCTGACCGCACCCCACGCAGGCCCCGGTGTAACGGCTGGCCAGGTCTCCGTCGTCGAGGGTGACGACCGTGCTCTGCCGGGGGAACCCCGTCGCCCCGCAAGAGCAGGGGTGCAGATCCATGTAGAGGTGCGCCTCCGCGTTGGTACGGCTCAGCAGCGGGGTCATGCGGACCACGGTACCGATCGGACGCCTCCGGCAACGCCCCGGCGGGGGACCGGTGGCATACTCGCCGGTCATGGTGTTGGCGCGCGGCTGGGCGATCTTCCTCACCGCGGTCGGAGTCTGGACCTGGGTGATCTGGCCACGGTTCGCCGTAGCCATCTGGAAAGACCCGAGATCCTGGTCCGCCGGCGTCGTCGGGGAATGGCCGCCGACGGGCTTCCTCTGGGTGCACGCACTGCTCATCGTGGCATCGCTGGCGGCCGGCACGGCCGTGGGCGTGCTCGGTGTGCTCGGCTGGCGGGCGTCCCGACGAGGTACGCGTTGAGCACACCGAGGCCGGCCGCCCAGCACTCCGCAAGGCGAATGTCGGTGTTGGTCCCGGCACGAACCGTGACCGTCGACCTGGGTGTGACGGGCGCCGCGTCCACCGGATTTGACGATCAATCCGGTGGACGCGTAACTTTCTCTCTGCCAGCGCGGAACGGGCAAACAGGGCGAAAGTCCTGTACCCCCGGAAAGCGACGGCACCGAGTCTGCGAAGGTTCCTCCCTTGTGGACACGGCCGGCTGGAGCTCGACAAGCCGCCCCAGGGGCGGATTTGGCCGAGCGAAACCGACCGGGTAGGGTTGACGACCGGCAGGGCACCGGGCGAGCTTGCGGGAAACCGCGGCGGCCGGTCTGCCGAATCCGACGAACAAGCGGAGCGGGCTACCGCTGCGCTGGTTCGCGGCGCCGAACCAGCGCAAGCGTGACGGACCGGGACACACGGTTTGACTCGCTCCAGATGGTAAGGTAACGTGGTAAAAGTGCCCGCTGTGAGGTGGGTGTGGTGTGGCCCCGGAGGGGTGCCTGCTGTTGGTGGGTGTTCTGAT